>JADKBS010000001.1:0-202500 GCA_016714985.1 Saprospiraceae bacterium
TCTGCGTGCAGGAAGGCGTTTATATCTTCGACCTTGACCTGCCCGTTTCCAACGAAAGTTACCATATCGTCTATCAGCGCTGCTGCCGCAATGGCTCCATCACCAACCTCAACGACCCCGGCGCTACCGGTGCCACTTATTACATAGAATTGACGGCAAAGGCCCAGGAACTCTGCAACAGCAGCCCGACCTTCGACCTCTTCCCCCCGATTGCCATTTGTACCAATGAGCCGATTGACTTCAACCATGCTGCCACGGATCCCGATGGCGATGTTTTGGTCTATGAACTTTGCACTTCCCTGAATGGCGGCGGCAATGACGAACTTAATTTCAGTGCTCCGAATGGCGTGGCCCCTAACCCCGATATGCCCCCCTTTCGACCCGGTGAACTTCGGGTAGGTATATAGTTTCGGCAACCCCTTGTTGGCCTCCCCGCCGCTTTTCATTGACTCCAACACAGGTTTCATGACAGGGGTGCCATTTGCCCAGGGGCAGTACGTAGTGGGGGTATGCGTGAGCGAATTCCGCAATGGCGTTTTGCTAAGCCGCACCCTTCGGGATTTCCAGTTCAACGTAGCCTCGTGCGAC
Organism: Saprospiraceae bacterium; assembly: GCA_016714985.1. Lineage (GTDB taxonomy): Bacteria > Bacteroidota > Bacteroidia > Chitinophagales > Saprospiraceae > UBA6168. The sequence continues at coordinate 589 of JADKBS010000001.1, forward strand.
CCAACCGTGCTGGCCGACATCGAAGAGACCGACACGGTCGTGCTCGCTGGCCAGCAATATTATGTGGTGGACGCCTGCGGCGAAAACGCAGTGTTGTTCAACAATGAGAGCAGGCAGCAGCAGTTCATCAGTGAGTTCCGATGGGAGTTCGATATCAATGGCACTACGGAGATCTTCAACGATTGGAACCCAACGGTCAATTTCCCCGGCCTCGGCACTTATTACGGCAGGCTCTTGTTGAACCCCAACGCCGCCCAATGCGCTGACACTGCCTATATTGAGGTGAACGTTTACCCTGGCATTGATCCCGCCTTTGAGTTTGTCTATGATACCTGCAATGCCGGACCGGTCAGCTTTACCGACCTGACGGTGGCGGGGGCAGGGCCGGGCAGCATCGTCTCCTGGGATTGGGATTTCGGCGACAACAAGCAATCGCAGGAGCCCAACCCATTTCATACCTACCTGATACCCGGTAATTTCAATGTGCAACCTGTAGTCAGGGATACCAACAACTGCACAGGTTTGGTATCGAGCCACTGCCTTATTACCCCATCCCGGAAGTTTTGATGGTTGCCCCAAGTGAGTACATCGGCTGCGTCCCAGCCAGCATTACCTTCGACAACCTTTCCGTACCGATTGACGAAAGCTATACCCTGAACTTGGATTTTGGCGACGGCGGCACCAGCGGTGAAATCAGCCCAACCTATGTTTATGAAAATATTGGGACTTACACCGTGTCGCTCGAAGTCATATCGCCGCTCGGCTGCCAGACCGATACCAGTTGGAACAATATACCAATTACCATACTACCCAGTCCGGTAGCCGACTTTAGCTATACGCCCCCACAACTCAGCAACCTGCAACCCACCGCCCAGTTCACCGACCAGTCCACTGATGCTGTAAAATGGCGCTGGACGTTTGGCGTTTCCGGAATTTCCATCGAACAAAACCCTTCGCACACCTTCCCCGACACGGGCTTGCAGGTAGTTCAGTTGGTGGTGTTCCATGAAAGCGGCTGTACCGATACCATTCAAAAGCTGTTGGACGTGATACCGGAAGTCCGCTATTTCTTGCCAAATGCCTTTACGCCCAATGGCGATGGTTCCAATGACGGCTTCCGGGGCAGCGGGCTGTTGGAGGGTGCCACCGATTTCAACTTTCGTATTTGGAACCGCTATGGCGAACTGCTCTTCGAGACCAACGACCCCAGCGAGGCATGGAATGGGCGAAAGAACAACATCGGCGAGCTTTCTGCACAAGGGGTTTATGTCGTGGTAGTGACCTACACAGGGCCTCGTGGCGAAAAAAAAGAACTTCGAGGGTATGCCACGCTGATTAAATGATGGGGTTGCATACATTTGGGGATAATTGGCCCACTCGCCTATTTTTCGAAAAACGAAAACAACCCTTTCAAGATGAAATACCTTTATCTGCTGGCCTTGACCCTGTTTTTCGTTGAGCCAGTATGTGCCAGACATATCATCGGTGGAGCCTTTACCTATGAATGCTTGGGCGGTGGCAATTACCGCTTCACCCTAAAAATGTACCGGGACTGCTTCCTCTGGGGCAGATTTTGACATAGGTGCCCCTTTTTCGATTTACAAGGAAAACCTGGATGGCAGTTACTCGCTTATAGAGACCGTTTACCGGGACGTTGAACCCCCCGTTGCAATTGATCCGACCGAGTCGAACCCCTGCGTTGAGGTGCCACCCAATGTTTGCGTCGAAGAAGGCATTTATACCTTTGACTATTTTTTTCGGATTGGCCATCCACGTCCAGCTACCATATCAGCTACCAGCGTTGCTGCCGCAACAATACCGTTGCCAATATTGAAACCCCGGGCGAGGTAGGGGCTACGTTTACCATAGAACTGACGGCTGCTTCGCAATCACTTTGCAATAACAGCCCAGTCTATAACACTTTTCCGCCCATCGTTCTCTGCGCAAACGAGCCTTTGATTTACGACCACAGTGCTTTCGACGCAGAGGGCGACCAGTTGATATATGAGTTCTGTTCCCCATTGCTGGGCGGCGGCCTGGGCGGCCTGAATGGCAACGGCGAAGCTACAGCTTGTGACGGCATCACTCCCAACCCCGCCTGCCCACCTCCCTACGCTGAGGCCAGTTTCGTGAACCCGCCCTACAGCCCCTTCAACCCCATGGGTGGAAACCCTCAACTATCCATCCACCCGCAGACTGGCCTACTCAAGGGCACCCCCAATACTTTGGGACAATTCTCGGTTGCGGTCTGTGTCAAAGAGTACCGCAACGGCCAGTTGCTTTCGGTGGTACTGAGGGATTTTCAGTTCAACGTACTCGCCTGCGATGCGCTGGTGGAAGCGGATTTCATTACCCCCAGCATGACCGTGCTGGGCGATGACTATTTCGTGAAAAGCTGCAACCGACTCGTGTTGCCCTTTATCAACCAAAGCATCAACAATACCCCGCTTGATTCCCTGCGCTGGGAGTTTTTCATCAATGGCAATACCACCAGCTTCAACCAAGACGACGTGACGGTCAACTTTCCCGAACCAGGCAGCTATGAAGGGCGGCTCATCGTCAATCCCGGCTCACAATGCAACGACACGGCCAAAATCTTCATAGAGATATACCCTGAAATATTGGCTGATTTCGGCTACGAATACGATACCTGCGTGGCCGGTCCTGTCAATTTCTTGGACAAATCGGCCATCTTGGGCGATGGGCAGATAGCTGGCTGGGCTTGGCAACTGGAGCCGGGCGTGGTGGACTCTGTACAGCGGAACCCCGTCCATGTTTACGAGGATGCGGGAATCAATTTGGTGAGGCTGGAAGTCTGGGACGAGCATGGCTGCAAGGACGACACCACCGAAGCATTGTTTATCAGCCCGTGCCGGGTGTCATATTCGTGAAGCCGAATGACACGATTAGTTGTGCGCCCGCCACCGTTTTCTTCAACAACAAGTCAAGCCCTTTGGATGGCAGTTATGACATAAAATGGAATTTTGGCGATGGAGGGCAGGGTGCCGACATCAGCCCCACGCACACTTACCTAGAAACGGGCACCTACGACGTTCGACTTGAAATCACTTCGCCCATCGGGTGTTATACCGATACCTTGTTTAAAGAACTGGTGCAGATTTTGGAGCCGCCCGTCGCTGGGTTTAGCTATGACCCCAGCATCCCCAGCAACTTGGAGCCTACCGTCAATTTCACGGAAGAAAGCCAAAACGCCGTCTTCTGGGAGTGGCACGTGGATGGCCAATTGGTGGCGCAACAACCCGATTTTGCTTACACCTTCGCCGATACGGGCTTGCACGAGGTAAGGCTCGTCGTGGTGCATCCGCAAAAATGCTTGGACACGCTCGTGCAATTCATTGACGTGGCGCCAAAGGTGACCTACTACCTGCCCAATGCGTTCACACCCAATGAGGATACTACGAACGATATTTTCGTGGGCACAGGCATCACAAGGGGCATCACCGACTTCAGCCTGTCCATCTGGGATCGGCATGGCCAAAAAATTTTTGAGACCAACAAAGTGGACGAGCCTTGGAACGGAAGGGTGGGCAACAACGGCAAACACGCCTTAAATGGGGTTTATGTCTGTGTCGTGAGCTTCACGGAGCCGAGGGGCAAGCCGTTCAGCTACCGGGGGTATGCGACGTTAGTGCGGTATAGGAGGAAATGGAGCTACGAGTTGCCAGTTCTGAGTTTCGAGTTTTGAGCCGATCTTGGCCATAGGTCGAATTTGTCACTTGCCAACTAGTAACTCATAGCCCAAACTCAAGCAGGCTAAGCTGATGCCAAACCTTTTAGGTTCAGATATTTTTTTCACTAAAACCTTTTCTTTGTGGAAAAAACTCTTACTTTTGCGACTCTTTTGAAATTACTACAAATTTAAATAGTAGAAAAATGGACGCCATCCAATACGTTCACGAGCAACTTGCTAAGAAAATAGACTTCCCTAAGTTTCGTTCCGGCGATGCTATCGCTGTTAGCTATCGTATCATCGAGGGCAACAAGGAGCGTATCCAGATCTTTAAGGGCAACGTCATCCAGATAAAAGGAACTGGAGCTACGAAAACTTTCACCGTCCGCAAGATTTCCAGCGGCGTTGGCGTGGAGCGTATTTTCCCGTTCACTTCCCCAGCCATTGCCGAGGTAGAAGTGCTGAAGCGTGGTAAGGTACGCCGCTCAAGGTTGTACTACCTGCGTGGTGCTATCGGTGCGAAGGCTCGCATCAAGGAGCGCAAGTACTTGCGGGTGGCACCAGTTGCGAATTAATTTCAAAGCTGTCTTTTCAAAAACGCCTTGCAAGCCGTTGGCCTGCAAGGCGTTTTGTATTTCGGCCATTCTCAAATGAAGTACTTCATAGCCTTTTTGCTCGCCGCAACTCCTTGGATGCTCGCTGGCCAAATCGTCAACATTGAAGAGCAGCGCATCACGGGGACCAACGACTCGGTACATTGGTATGGCCACCTGCGGCTTGGTGCCAACCTCGTCAAGGTACAGGACGAAGTGCTCCAGCTCAACGCCAATGGCCAAGTGGAGCACAAATTGGGCAAAAGCCTTTTGCTCTTGCTGTTGGATGCCCGCTTCCTGCGGGCTGGCGGCAAGGACTTCAACAATGCTGGGTTTGCGCACCTGCGCTACAACCGCAAGTTGACCGACCCGCTCTCTTTAGAAGTGTTCACCCAAGCGCAGTTCAACCGGTTGCTTTTCGTCGAATTGCGTGCGCTGGTGGGTGGAGGTCTGCGGTATAGGTTTTACAAGAGCAAATCAGGCAAGAGCAGGGTCTATATGGGCGCAGCTTATCTTTACGAACAAAACCAGTTCACCGACGCCACCGACGACCGCAATTGGCACCGGCTGAGCGGTTATCTTTCCTTCACTTTTCGGCCTTGGCCGGGCGTTACGCTCATCAGCACCACCTATTTTCAACCAAAAATCACTTACTGGGCCAACCACCGATTCGCCACAGAGTGCCGGCTGGATACCCCATTAGGCAAAAAACTCAGCTTTTTCACTGATTTCTCCCTGCAAACCGACAAGGCACTGCCCATTGATGCGCCTATTGCGAACTACGCTTGGCAGAATGGCTTGACCTTTAAGTTTTAGCGTTAGCGATTGGAAAGATTTGTCAGGCCATAAAACCCAGTTATTTGCGTTTGATAGCCAAACCGGACCAATGCCCGAATGAGCAAAGCCTTACAAGTCTTACTGCTGGCCCTTTTGCCCTCATTGGCTGCTGCGCAACTCTCGAACCTGCGCAGCAAGACCTTGCCCATGCTCTCCGTGCCGCAGTTGCTCGATACGTTGACCGTCATCCCCAGTTCCGTGGAAGTCAGGAACGCCGCTACTAACCAGTCCATCAGCCCCCAGTTTTTCACCCTAAAAAACAACCAAATCGCCTTCGACTCCTCAATCGTAAATCGTAAATCGTCAATCGTCAAAATCCAATATCGGGTTCTACCCTTCAACCTCACCTCCCCGCTCTCCCGCCTCGACACTTCTGTGCTAGCGAAGCCCGGCGACCAACTCATCGGCTACGCCTACGACCCCTACGCCGACGAGCAGCGCCCCCTGCTGCCACAACGGGGCCTCGACTACAACGGCAACTATACCCGTGGCCTTTCCTTCGGTAATAACCAAAATCTCGTACTGAACTCCCAGTTCAACCTGCAAATGGGCGGAACCCTCGGCGACCTTGAAATCCTTGCCGCCATCACCGACAACAACATCCCGCTGCAACCTGAGGGCAATACACAGCAGTTGCGGGAGTTCGACAAGATTTTCATCCAAGTTGCGAAGCAACAAACCAAGCTCATAGCCGGCGACTACGAACTAGCCCGCCCGAATGGGTATTTCATGAATTATTTCAAAAAATTGCAGGGCGCCACTTTTTCGAAACGATGGACGGTGGACGGTGGACGGACAGCGGGCGCCAATCCGCAATCCCGAGGTGTCGGGACAAGTTCCGAAATCCGAAATCCGAAATTGTTTGAAACTAGGGCCTCTGCCGCCATCGCCCGTGGCAAGTTCGCCCGAAACACCATCACCGCACAGGAGGGCAACCAAGGGCCGTACAGATTGGAAGGGGCGGAGGGCGAGCGCTTCATCATCGTGCTGAGTGGCACGGAGAAGGTCTTTATGGACGGCAAGCTGCAAACCCGTGGCCTCGACGCCGACTATGTGATTGACTACAACGCCGGGCACGTCACCTTCACCAATCGCCGGCTTGTCACGAAGGACAGCCGTATTGTAGTCGAGTTCGACTACAATACGCAGGACTACCAGCGCTCGCTCTACGCCCTCAACAACGACTGGCAAGGCAAAAACTACCGCCTTTACCTCCATACCTACTCCGAGCAGGATGGCCGCCAACCCATTGACGACGACTTCTCGCAGCTGGAATTGGAAGTGCTCAACAATGCGGGCGACAGCAGCCTGAACGCCGTCGTGAGCGCCATTGACACCGTGGAGGAGTTCAGCGCCTTCCGGGTTTTGTATGAGTTGCGTGACACAGTGGTGAATGGAACGACCTATGCTAACGTGTTGATTTTCAGCACAAAACAACAATTGGCGAAATATGCGGCGGGCTTCTCGCAGGTCGGCTCCGGCAATGGCAACTACGTGCTGGACACCGAGACTCCCGCCAATGGCCGGGTCTATCGCTGGGTGGCCCCTGACCCTATGACTGGGCTGCCACAGGGCGACCATGAACCCGTGCGGCGGCTCGTTGCCCCTAATCGGCAGCAGCTCTATACTGCGGGCGGCGAGTGGACGCCCGATGGAAAAACCAAGCTGCGGGCAGAGGTCGCCCTAAGCAATTTTGACCAAAACCGCCTTTCGGACCTAAACGATGGGGACAATGTGGGGCTGGCAGGAACGGTGGGGGCAAAACGGGTTTTTGAAGTAGGAAGTCGGCAGTCGGCAGGTCTTGTCCCGCCGCTTCGGGATGGCAGTCAAGGTGGCTCGCCCCCCCAATCCGCAATCCCCAATCCCAAATCCGCAATCGAACTGGAGGCCAACTACGAATTCGCCCAACAGCGCTTCAAGGAACTGAACCCATACCGACCCGCTGAGTTCACCCGTGACTGGAACGTGAACCAAGGCGTGAACGACGTGGCTATCGTGCGCCGACCGACCGACGAGCACCTGTTCAACGGTGGGGCAACGTTGCGGACGGCAAAGTCGGGCAGCTTGCAATACAATTTCGGTGGCTTCTTGAGGGACACGCTGTACACGGGCCTGAAGCATTTTGCAAAATATGCCTACTTGAAAAACGGCTGGGATGTGTGGGCACAGGGCGATTTTTTGACCACCACCAGCACGGCAGAGCGCAGCGAGTTCTTCCGGCCAAAGGCTAATCTGACGCTGCCACTCTTTCGGGACAGCACGGGTACGGTCTTCTGGCGGGCTGGCATCTATGGAGAGCGGGAGCGGAACAGCCGCTTTGCGAAGCAACAACAAACGGGCGCTCCGGACACGCTGAACCGGGCGAGTTTTTACTACGATGTGGTGAAATTTTTCATGGAAACGCCTGAAAATGAGCGCTTTAACTTCAAAACGAGCTACCTGCGCCGAATTGACTATGCACCCAACGGCGAGCAGTTCAGCACCAGCACCAAGGCCGATGAACTGAACCTGAATGGCAACTGGCAGCAGAGCCGCAACTCGACGCTCGGCTGGAATTTCACCTGGCGCCGCCTCGCCATCGAGGACACGACGCTGACCAACCTCGACCCCTCCGACACCTACCTTGGCCGCCTCGACTATATGCTCAACCTGCTGAAAGGGGTGGTGCAGAGCAATACCAGCTACGAAATTGGCAGCGGGCAGGAGCGGCGGGTAGAGTTCACCTACCTACAAGTGCAACCGGGCGAGGGCACCCACCTCTGGACCGACCGCAACGCCGACGGCAAGGTGCAGTACGACGAGGTGGAAATCGCCCCGTTTCAGGATGTGGCCAATGCCGTGCGGGTGACCTCCTTCACCGATGATTTCATCCGCACGAACAACGTGACCTTCAACCAGAGCCTGCGCTTGGAGCCGAAGGCCGTGTGGTTCAATGCAAAGGGGGTGAAGAAGTTTTTGAGCAAATTTTCTACTCAAAGTAGTTTGCAAATCAACCGCAAGGTGCGGCAATTGAATGGGGTAAACCCCTGGAACCCCTTTGAACTCAACGTGGCAGACACAGCCTTGGTCAGCACCCGCTCATCGGTCTATAACACGTTGTTCTTCAACCGAGCCGACCCTCAATACGACGTGCAGCTCGGCATGTCCGACAACCAGAATAAGCTGGTACAAACACAAGGCTTTGAGAGCCGTAGGCAGCAGGAGCGGTTCGTGAAAACCCGCTGGAACGTATCGAAATCCATCAGCTTCCAAGCGGAACTGAGCCTTGGCGTGGATGAGCAAGGCTCGGAGCAGTTTGCCAGCAAGCGCTACAAAATAGAATCGTGGGAAACGCAGCCGCAGCTGACTTGGCAGCCCTCCAACAACTTCCGAACAGGCATCACTTGGCGCTACAAGCTGGCCGAAAACCGCCTCGACACCCTCGGTGAGAGCGCTCGCACCAACGACCTGAAATGGGAGGCCACCTTCAACCAAAGCGCTACCACCAGTCTGCGCTCGGAGTTTTCCTTCGTGAAAATTGACTTCACGGGGCAGGCCAATTCACCCGTGGGCTTCGCTTTCTTGCAGGGGCTGCAAAACGGCAAGAACTTCATCTGGAACATTACGCTGGATAGGCAGGTGGGGAAGAACATCCGCATGGGCATCACCTACGAGGGGCGCAAGACGGGGGATGCGAGGCTGGTGCATGTGGGGAGGGCGCAGGTGGGGGCGGTGTTTTGATGACAGATATCAGCATCGGTGTTGCCGGTTTCAATTGTTGGCGCTCCAATGCAAAGATTAAGTCGTCCAGTTTCTTTTTTATTTCATCAAACGAAGGCATTCCCTTAAATGGCTTTCGCTCTATTCCATCAACAATCCAAGCTGTGGAATCTCCAGCGCCGTGCAGTTCAAAACCTGCCTTATCAACATAATCAAATACGGCGTCGAATTCTGCTTCGGACACAGATACGAGGCATCCCACCATGATGCCTTCGGGCGCTTCTGCGGTGGCATGCGCGGATATTACAGCATGAAAATTTCTATACACAGCTTCATAGCCTGGTATTTCATCTTGATATTTAAAACTGTACATTAAAAAACGCCTCAAATGCTCGTGTCGCAGCATTTTTCTTGACCTTTTGGGATTCCAATATTCTCCAATTAAATGATATAATCCACCAATAAAAAAAAGGAAGATTAAAGTGAAGATTAACCAAAAATAAAACAACCCAACACCTTTTGCAGTGCCTTTGACAGCAGCTGCGATTATTCCAATTAAAAGGATTACCTGCGACAATATAAACGGCATCAAATAATATCGTTTGCTTATTTCTACAATTCGCTTAGTATCCATGAAAATTGTGTGATTTTATTGCAACAGTAATTTCAACCTTTCCAACCCCCGCCTCGTCTCCTTCGCCCCCATCGCCCTCCTAATATCCGCCCGCTCCCGGTTGGTGATGTAAAAACTGATGGGCGACTCCTTCAATTCGTCGCTGGGGTGGTAGGTGAGGCGCACGATTTCGAGCTGGCCGGGGCCGAGCAGGTCGTGCAGGAAGCCGAGGCTGTTGTCGTGCTCGTAGTCCTGGAGGCTCATCACCTTGAAGGCGATTTCAAGCGGGTTCAGCACGGTTTCGAGGATGCCCCGGTTGGCATCCGATTCGATTTCCCGCTGGCCCTCAAAGGAACGCACCACGACCACCACCACGCCGCTGGTGTTTTTCCGAATCCAATCCTTGAAGACGTGGATGAAACGGGTGGCCGATTTCAGCCCGAAATTGTCTCGGAACCCGGCGTCGAGCACTTGGATGGGCGGGTCGGTGGGTAGGTTAACATTCGGCAGCACATAGGGGTAGGTGGCGTTCATGCGCAGGGCCGTGGTGAAGCGCAGGCTGTCGGCGTTTTGCGGCGCACATAAATGGCGAAAATCAACGGCGTCCACCCGTAACGAGCCGGGCTGCAACACGCCTGACGGCTCCATCATCATGTAGCGAACGGGCTGTGAAGAGATGACCATTCGCCGCCCGTCGTTGATGATGCTCGGCGTGATGAACACCATCGGAATCTGTGCTTCCCGCTCCGGCTGGGCATAGTCGCCAATGGCCTTATCAAGGCGAAAATGGGTGTTTTCATTGAAGGTTTTCTCAAAAATATAACCCCGGTCTTTTTTGTAACGCTGTCCGCCCTGCTCGAAGCTGGCCCAGGGCAGGAAAACGTCGTTGGTGACGATGGCAAAGGAAATTGGGTTGAGCAGGTCCTTTGAAATATCGGCAACGTGCTGCCTGTGATAGAGGTCAATCGGCTCGCCCTGCTGTTTGCGCAGCACCAATTCCCGGAAGTAAGACGTGCCCATCATGCCGCCCGATGCGCCGGAAATCAGTACGGTATGCTCCATGAAGCCGCCGTTGGTCAGGCTGTCGGCTTGTTGGAGCACTTCCATCGCCCAAGTGGCCGCCTTCAGGCCGCCACCGCTCACGCAGAAGAAGACCATTTTAGGCTTTTCGCCGTTCGGCCCTGCGGCTTTTTGCTTCCATTTTTCAAGGATGGCGAGGGTGGCGGCTTTGTCGGCCTCTACGCCCTCCAAGGTACAGGTAGCTTGCAGGCTATCGGGGTGGTAAGGGCTGGTGGCGGTCTCATAGTTCAGCCCGTAGGCCTTGTTTTTATGATGGAAAAAATCGAAGCGGGTGATGAAATTGACGAGCAAGAGCAACGCCACCAAGCCCGGAATCCGCCAAGTGCCAAGCCAAAACGAAACAGCTCCCGTGACTGCGACGACCGTGCTACTGAGTAGGAAAATACTAGCGCCTGTCGGCAAACGGAAGGCAGGTCGGTCCATCAGGGCACCGAGCAGCACGAGCAGGATGAGCGTGAACAATTGCACCGTCAGGGCATTGAGGTGGTTTTGATGGAAGACCTTTGCCAACAGCCCCTTGTCGTAGTGCGCCACGCTGCGCACGATGCGGGGGCGAAGGTTGGAGGAGAGGTAGGTGTCCACCCGCCACTGGTTGCGGTTCAAGCGGATGTCCTTGATGAAGCGGTAGTTTTCGGGGTGCTTGTGTTCTTTTTTGGAGAAACTGGTGATATCTTTGTTTGTGAAATAGAAGTACAATGCCACACAGAAAACCAGCGTTGCGAAGCCAGTGAGGAAGCCCACACTGTCCCACAGTACCTCGCCTAAGGGGCGCAACTCGTGCCACAGCCCAAACCGGATTTGGCATATAAAAAACAGCACCATGAAAGCGATGGGCAGCACCGAGTTGTTCAGCACGAACTTGGCGAACGGGCTGCCGAGCGAGGCCAAAAATGAAAAGCGGTAAGCGTTGAGCAGGTAAGTGGTCAGGTTCCAGCTCATCACCAGCCCGCCAAAGCCCATGCCCACGTAGAAAAAGCTCATGAAGCCCACCTCGCCGAGGTACTCCGGCGAAAGGAAGAGGAGACGCAGCCCAAAACCATTGCCGAAGGCACCTGTAACCATCATTACCAGCAGCAACCACACGCCAAGCAGTAGCAGGTTGCTGCGCAAATGCAGCACCACCAACTGGAACGGGAAGGAGTATAGGACGTCGGTCAGTTTCTTGCGCATCGCTGCGGCTAGTTTGAAGGGTTTGAATTGTTCGAGGTGATCGATTTGTTTGTAAGCAAAAAACGTGCTTGCAAAGTACGTCGTAAAAAGTTCAAAGGCAATGTACTTTTGCGGCTTGTTTGAGCGTGGCCCGAACACGAGGGACTTCCCGTCCACCGTAGGCCGTCCACCGTCCATCGTTTAACATGAAATACCTCATCGCCGGCCTCGGGAACATGGGCGCCGACTACGACAATACCCGCCACAACGTAGGTTTCGAAGTGGTGGACGTGCTGGCCAAGGAGTTTGAAGTCAAATTCAAGAACGACTCCTTGGGCGACCTTGCGGAGTTCAAGCACAAGGGCCGCACCTTCATCCTGCTGAAGCCCAGTACCTACATGAACCTGAGCGGCAAGGCCGTGCGCTACTGGCTCCAAAAGCACAATATCCCAAAGGAGAACTTGCTCGTCGTTTTGGACGACTTGAACCTTCCCTTCGGGAAAATGCGGCTGCGGGGCAATGGCTCTGACGGCGGCCACAACGGCCTGAAAAGCATTGACCAAATGACCGGCGGCAACAACTACGTCCGGCTGCGTATCGGCATCGGCGACGAGTTCCACAAGGGCCAGCAAGTGAACTACGTGCTGGGCGAGTGGGACAAAAAAGAGCAGGAGGTGCTGCCCGACATCCTGCGGCGGGCCGCCGAGGGCGTGAAGGCGTTCGGGACGATTGGGCTGTCGCTGGCGATGAACCAAGTGAATGGAGGGTGAGGGGATTGCGGATTTACGATTGCGGATTGGGGCGGCTGCAAGGCGCTCATTTTTAATTTGAAATAACTGAACTGATGTTTAAGACACCATTGGAAGAATTCATGAACGAAAACCCGGTTGGGAAAAAGCGCATCGCCCTCGACATGGACGAGGTCATCGCCGATGTGACGCCCAAGTTCCTCGACCTTTACGAACGGGACTTTGGCGAGCGCCCACCGAGGGAGGTCTGGTGGGGCAAGAAGATTTACCAACTGCCCAACGCCGCCCATATCCGGGGCTATTTGCAAGAACCCGGCTTCTTCGCCGACCTGCCCGTGATGGAAGGCAGCCAGGAAGTGGTGAAATGGCTCACCGAGCACTTCGATGTGTACGCAGTGACCGCCGCCACCGAGTTCCGCAACTCGCTGATTGACAAGCTGGACTGGCTCGACCGCCACTTCCCCTTCATCGGCTGGCAGCGGCTCGTGCTATGCGGCGACAAGCGCATCATCCAAGCCGACTATATGATTGACGACCATGCCTGGAACTTGGAGCATTTCAAGGGGAAGGGGCTGCTTTTTACTGCTTCGCACAACGTGGACGAGGAGCGGTTTCCGCGGGCGGAGAACTGGGGGGAGGTGAGGGCGTTTTTTGAGGGGGAACTGGGGTTAAAATAGCATTAAAACATGACACTAGCCTTGATTTAGCTTTGACGCCGAATTAAATTTGAGCAGTCCTTAACCTAAATCCAAAGTCATGAAATCTATCACTTCTTTCAAACTATTTACTCGCCTTGCAATCATGATGCTTTTCCTTGCTTCTTGCGAAATAGAAACCCAAAAAGATAAGTACGAGGAGCGGGTACTTGGCACTTGGGAGTTTTCGGAAGTCAAATCCTTGAAGCTGTTCGACAACCAAACCATCACCGATGACTACGAGGCAACTTTGCTCGAATTCTTATCGGATGGCTCTGTGAACGTCCTCGACAAGGACGCCATGAAGGTATTGGCTTCAGGTACTTGGGATATGGACGACGAGTACGAGACTCCCGGCGAACAAGCCGCTACCTATGTTAGTTTGGAAATACGTTTTGATGATAGCTTGAACGGCGTTGACTATTCGTTCGACCAAGCCACCATCACCCGGTTGAAAAACGGCGAATTTTGTTTCAGGGAAAATAAATTCAGCAAAAACAAGCGCGTGGAACTGAAGCGGTTCTGACCATTGCGAAGCATGGGAACCCAATTGGGGTAAGTACAATACCTCAATTATCAATCCTCCCCCCTTTTCTTTTTCGCCTCCTTCACCGTATAGCGCAGCAGTATACTAAAGGCCCAGGTCATGTCGGGGCTTTTGTAGTCGCGCAAGCCGCCTTGGTCTTGCAGCCTCTTAGGAAGGGAGGGGTTCAGCTCCTTCATGGTGCCGAAGTCGGCGGTGAGGAAGTTCGGGATGAACTTGAAGTCAAGCGATAGTTTTTTGGAGAGCGTGGCCGAGAGCGTTGGTATCAGCGCAAGGTCAATTGTGATGAGGCTGGTCTCCAGCGGGAATTCCTGGCTGGTTCGGGGTGTGCGCTTGTAACGGTAGTACGACGGCTCTATGCCACCACTGATGCCGAAGCGGAGTTTGGCGTCTTTGTTGTTGCCGAAGTATTTGCCAAGTTCGTAGCGCATCCCGAAGGAGAACATCTTCTCGTCAAAGCCTTCCATATACCGAATTTCCTCGCCAAGCGTGTCGAGGGCGGAATAAGTTAAGATGCTCGAAGACTTGCTGAGGCCCAGCTTCGTCAGCGATATTTCATGGAAAAGGCCGTCGGCGCGCTTCACCTGTATGCTCGTCCCGATGCCGAATAGCTGACTCGGCATGTTGCTGCTAAGTTCCCGCTGTATCAGTATGGAGTCGCCTTCCTTGACGTAGAAAGTGCCGGAGTTCTTTGTAATGAATTGAAGAATAAGGCCTTTATCCTGACTGTACCGCTCGCTGATGAACTTGTAGGGTTTCAGCGCCGAGTAGTAGTTGAACATAGTGGCTGCATGTACGCTTGCTCCGATTTTCTTTTTGCTGCTTTGCGCAAAAAGGACGAATGGCAGTAGGGCAATAAAGAGGCAAAGAGTCAGTGCTTTTTTCATCGAGAAAGTGGTTTAAATTATGAAGGGTGCAAGGTAATCAAGGTTTTTAAAATGAAAACGAGGAAACAGCCAGAAGTGGTTGGCATTATTGCAGCTTTTTCACACACTTCTTTGAAATTCCAGGAGTCGCCCAATCCCAATGGGACAAATCGTAAATCTTCCTTTTACCTTTGCCAAAAATCAACGCCATGACCTCATTGCGGCTGACCGCCTTTTTCCTGTTATTTTTCTCAAAAGCCGAGGCACAATCCTGGTTTTTCCCGGAGCTGCGCAACCTTGGGGCACCAGAGTTGGCACCCTTCGAGTTCGGTGTGGCCAGCGGCGACCCCTTGCCCGATGCGGTGGTCATCTGGACGAAGCTCTTCATCGAAAGCAACCTGCCGGAGAAGGTCCTTTGGGAAATGGCCGCCGACTCGCTTTTCCAAAACCTCGTGCAGACAGGCGAGGAGTTCACCTACGGCACCTCGGCCTATACGGTGAAGGTGGACGTTCGCAACCTCGATGCTGGCACGACCTACTTCTATCGCTTCAAGCACGGTGACAGGTATTCGCCCATCGGGCGCACCAAAACTGCTTCGCAAAATTCGGAACTGCTGCGACTGGCCGTGATCTCCTGCGCCGATTACCAGAACGGGTTTTTCAACGCCTTCGGCGACATTGCTAAACGCAACGACCTCGACGCCGTGCTGCACCTCGGCGATTATATCTACGAATACGGCGTGTGGCGGGGCGGCCCCCGCAAGATGATGCGGAACCGGGTGCGGGAGCACATCCCCGATAAGCTCTGCACGGAACTGAAGGATTACCGCACCCGCTACGGCCAGTACCGCCTCGACCCACAGCTACGGGAAGCGCACCGCCGCCACCCGTTCATCGTTATTTGGGACGACCACGAGATAGCGAACAACGTGACTGCTGGCGGCTCTTCCGACGGTCGGGCCATCGGCGATTGGGAGGCTCGGAAGGCAGCGGCGAAGCAGGCCTATTTCGAGTGGATGCCGATTCGGGAGAACAAGGAGCGAAGCATTGTCCGCAGTTTCAGCTTCGGCGGCTTGGCCGAGCTTTGGATGCTCGATGGCCGCCTCGAAGGCCGCAGCCAACAGGCTAAAGGCCCCAATGACCCGGCCCTGAACTCGCCCGACCGCCACATGCTCGGCTCGAAGCAGACGGATTGGTTGCTGAACGGAATGGCCGCCTCCAAGGCACGCTGGAAGATCATCGGGAACCAAGTGGTTTTCAGCCAATTGAACGACAGCAAGGTGTTTGACCGCAGGCCATCCGTGCGCATGGACCGCTGGGACGGCTACCCGGCGGAGCGGCAGCATATTTTTGATTTTGTTGAAAAAAACGGCCTTAAAAACATCGTCGTTGTGACCGGGGACGTACACACCTCCTGGGCCTTCGAACTGACAAGAAACCCCGCCGACCCCGCCGTTTACAACCGGAAAACGGGCAAAGGCGTCGTGGGCGCCGAGTTTGTGACACCAAGCGTCACCTCGTTCAATTTTGACGACGTGGCTCCCAAGTTCATCATCGTGGAGGCTAAGCGCCGCTTCAAAAAGAAGAAAAACAACCCACACCTCCGCTTTGTGGACCTGAACCGACACGGCTACCTAACCCTCACGCTGACCCCAGAGCGGGCGCAGTCGGATTGGTACTACGTGAAGCGGAAGGACAAAGTGGACGACCGGGTGAAGCGGAAGGCGAGCCGTTTTATTTTGTTCAATGGAAACCGGGTGGAGAAGTAAATCGTGATTGGTGATTCGTGACTCGTGATTCGGCGAGCCACGAATCACCAATCACGAATCACAATTTACGAATCACTATTACATGAAAAAACTAATCGCATTATTCCCCCTACTTGCCATCCTCCTTTGGCAAGCCTGCAAGACCGAAAGCGGCAAGCCGCTGAACCCCAACGGCGACAGTGAGTTGGCCATCCTCATGCGGCAGATGTTCGAGGATGGGGAGCGGGTTCGGGAGCAAATCAAGAACGGGCAACCCGTGGACATCCAAGTGGATTTCGAGAAGATAATGACCGCCAAGGCCACCGATCCGACGAAGATGCAGGGTAAGGAATATCCGCATTTCGCCGCTTCTTATGTCGAGGCGATGAAGGCCCTGCGTGATGCCCCGCCCGCCGAGGCTCAGGACAAGTACTCGGCAATGGTGGCCACCTGCATGAACTGCCACGAACAGTCGTGCCCTGGACCGATGGTGAGGATTAAGAAGTTGACACTATGATGATAGAATGGGGAGGAATAAAAATTGAAAATTTTTATTCCTCCCCATTCTATCACCATATTTCGGGTTGGGGAAAATTGAAAATTTTCCCCAACCCGAAATATGTTTTTTTTGAATGTTAAATGGCTTTGCCATTTTACGGTGTTATCATGGAAAAAACAAAAATCCCCGCCCTGCTCGACGAGAAATTCAACAACATGGCCCAATGGCTGAAAACGCACCCTGCCGATAAGTGGGCGCTCGGCCCTACGGGCAAATGGACGGCTGGGCAACACATCGTCCACCTGATTCAAAGCACGAAGCCGCTCGTGCGGGCGCTTTCGTTGCCGGGCTTTGTGCTGCGCTGGAAGTTCGGCAAGGCCAACCGCCCGTCGAGGGATTACGACACCATCGTGGCCCGCTACCATGAGAAATTGGCTGCCGTCAATGGGGTTGTAGTATCGCCTTTTTCGCAGAACATGCCCGCCACGCCGCCCGAAGGAAAGGAGGCGCTCATAGCAGAACTATCGGCTTTGAACAAAAAACTGAACCGAAAAATGGCCGGGTGGTCGGATGCGCAGTTGGATAAATTGTTGGTGCCCCACCCGCTCATGGGCCGCATGACGCTGCGGGAGATTTTGATGTGGAATGCGTATCATACGGAGCATCATCATGGGATTTTGGTGAAGAGTTATTGACGAATTGTTTTGCTTTCAAGCATAAACGGCAATTGAAGTACTCAAATAATCAAATCGCTTATGGGCATTAAATTATCCCATGTTGTTTTAGTATTTCCCTAACCTTTAGTAACGACTTTTCCCAAAATGAATCAAACCTTCTTGAACCGATTGGTGGCATTCCAATCAATTTTAAGTTTCCACTTTCGCCATACCGTATCTTCTCATCTCTGCTTCCATTCTTGACAACAGCAAGAATTCTCGTTTCAATGTTAAGAAGCCTTGCAATAAGCTCAAATGATGCAACTCCCTGAGTAATTATTATTTTAGGGCTAATTAATTCTATTTCCTTTTTCAAGAATAATTGTGCTGCGTTATCACGAATTTGCTCCCAATTAGGGATTCTTAATTTTATATCTTCATCATTGCCAATATTTTGGGGTACAAAGTGACAAATATCAGCTATATAAATTTTTGACAGGATTTTCATTGCCGCATTCTCATCTTCTCCTTCTCCAAATAGTCGAACAAATTTCTTCCAGATTGAATGTCTTTTATGGTTAAAGTGGTATTCAATTGTCTTTTCGTCACTTAGGTGGCTATAAGAACCTAAATGATAAGCAGTTTGATAAAATATATTTTCAAGGTGTGGTTCCTTGCCAATGATTAAGAAGTCAATTTTTCCAAAATCGAGATTTCCAATCCAGCCAGAAAAGTCAAATCCCCAATATTCAAACTTTCGAAAATCTTCTTCAGTTAAAACCCCCTTTTTAATAAACTCAAGCATTTGTTCATCAACTGTTTCTTTAGCATTTCTATTTCTGATTGCAGAACTTTCATCAT
The DNA here is from genome assembly GCA_016714985.1 of Saprospiraceae bacterium. Classification (GTDB taxonomy): domain Bacteria; phylum Bacteroidota; class Bacteroidia; order Chitinophagales; family Saprospiraceae; genus UBA6168. Next base: position 18,869 of record JADKBS010000001.1, read on the forward strand.
GAACATCTTCTCTTTTCTTAATTCGTTTTAAATCTATAACCCACCCATCGCCTAATAAGTCATTGATTATTTTTTCCCCGTATTTTAATTTTAGTATTTTCCTTAGCTCACTAAAGCTGGAGGTCGGATTTTGACCATTGCGTTTATCAATGTTAAAAACACTTTTTACCCCCTCCAAATACTCCCTCACCGCCGAAAACGACACGGCCTTACCATCAAAATACTTCATGGCCTCCGCTGCCTCGTCGGCATTTGCGCCGAGGTGGTTCAGGATGTTCGCCAAGTGCATCTTCATGTGCCCGGCCTGTATGCCCGTGGTCACGAGCGAGCGCACGGCGGCGAAGTTCTGGGCCAATCCCGTGCTGGCAATTATCATCATCAGTTCTTCCGCCGAGGGGTTGCCCAGCATTTCGAGCGAAAGCTTTGCAATGGGGTGTAGCTTCGTCAGGCCGCCCACCGTGCCGAGCGCCAACGGCAAATCCAGCCAGAAGCGGAAGATGCCATTTTCGATGGTGCAATGGCTAAGGCTGCGGTAATGGCCGTCACGGGCCGCATAAGTGTGGCAGCCCGCCTCCACGGCCCTGAAGTCGTTGGCGGTGGCCAGCACCACGGCGTCCACGCCGTTGAAGATGCCCTTGTTATGCGTGGTGGCCCGGTGCGGGTCAAGGTAGGCGATGCGCACGGCCTTGCGGAATTTCTCGGCCAATTCGGCAGCGGAAAGGCCATTATTGAAAGGGCCGAGCTTGTCCACGGGACACTCGACCCAAGCCCGCACGAGGCACTCCGGCGTGTAGTTGCTGAGGATGGACATGATGATGCTCACATCCCGCTCCCCGTCGTCGAAGACCGGGTGCGTGGCAATGAAACGGTCGAGCGTTTTTGCGAAGCACTCCAGCACCGAGTTGATGAAATTGGCGCCCATGCTGTCGCAGGTCTCGAAGCTGACCTTGAGCTGGTAGTAGCGGGGTTCCTGCACCGTGAAGTCCAAGAGTTCGATGCCCGTGACGCCGCCGCCCCGTTTTTCCATGTTGGCGGTGATGGGCGCAGCGTCTTGCAGCAGTTCGGTTTTCAGTTCCTCGAACACGCTTTCCAGCTTGCGCACATCGCCGTTCCAAGAGAAGTGCACTTGCCCCAACTTCTTGGTTCCCAATACCTTAGCATGAAAGCCGCCTCGGTCGAGCCAGTACTTGGCCGCACTGCTGGCAGCGGCCACCACCGAGCTTTCCTCGATGACCATTGGCACGGCATACACCTTGCCGTTTATCATAAAATTAGGTGCAATGCCAAACGGCATGGGGAAGTTGCTGAGGGTGTTCTCGCTGAAGCCGTCGAGCAGCCGCTGCTGTTCCTCGTCGGGGTTCCACCAGCGCATGAGTTCCTGCGTGGCGGCGGCGGGGTTCTGGAAGAATTGCTCCGCCACCCATTTCACCTTGTCGGGTTTCGGGAGTTTGGAGAAGCCGGAGATCGTTTTGTTGCTCATTTTGAAGTCATATTAGCTTTGGTCTTTGGATTGGTTTTGGAATAGGTTGCCTCTCATTCGTTTAAGCCGTATTTTCAACATAATTTTCCTTGCTTTTAAAGTGCCCTGTTTGCTTATCGAAAAGGAAAATAAATTCGACAGGAATTCTTTTGAAAGGATTATCAATTGAATAAATTATTTCCTTTCCATTAATCACCTCACTTTCATACCAGATACCCTTATCTGTTAGTCCCATGATGTATAAAACATTACCATTAAAAAGAATGTCGTTATGCCCATCTTGATTGTCATCTTTTAATGTTATAATCAATTCGTTTGGTTCGTAAATCATGTTATCCTGGTGGTCATCATAAGTTTTAAGTTCATAATCAAAATAACCTTCATAGATATTTTCAAAAGAATCGTTTTTGATTCCATAAAGCTCATGCCCGCCGTTCCCTCTTGAACTCACTATGGTGATTAAAAGAAATGGATTTTCACCTTTAAATACTTCCAGCAATTCAAAACGTTGCCCAGAAAACACTTTTAAGGGTTTGCCATCTGCTGTCAACAAAACTTGATATTTCCAAGGAAATCCTGCCATTGGCCCCTCTTTCCAGTCATACTCTATGATAAAATAATCCCTTTCAGAGCCAAATATTCTTGTCTTCTTATATGCCGTAATTTGTTCACTATCTCTTTGAATTGGGCTTTCATGGATTTCTAAGTTTAAAAATTTACGCAAGTCTGAGATGAATTGTGTGGTATCCTTTATTATTGGAAAATGGGCGATGTGCCCAAAAGAAGTATCCGTCTCGTTTATGGATTCTTCTTTCATGAGTAATTGATTAGATGGACTTACTTTGCCTGAACAACTAAGTATCGTTAAAATCAAAACTGGTACTATGAACATTATTTTCATAAAGTAAAGCTGTAATTTTAAACGTCTTTTCATTTCTGAATTAAAAACGCCTCCGCCAATTCCAACCCCCGCACTTGCGCCGCCACATACTCTCGCAGCTCCTCATAACTCCCTCGTGCATGTTTCAAAAAGCCGGAAGCCTGCCCGTAAACGCTCGGTACTTGCAGTTTTTTCATCAAATAAAACCCATCCAAAAAGCCGCCGATGCCGCCGGAGATGATGATTTGCCGACAGCGCATTTGGTCGCCCAGTTCGGCGGCGATTTGGTTTGTGAACTGCACCATTTCGGCGGCAGTGTGGCCCACTTGCGCCAGTTGGCCGTAGGTATTTGCCTTTGCTTCTTCGCTCCGCAATAGTTCGAGCTTCGCAAAATTGGTGCCCCCGGCAGCGGCGAAATCCACGGCTTGCAGCGGCAGTTGCAGCAGCGCCCGAAGGCTGGCCGGCCCCATGCCCTGTCCCACTTCCTTGACGATGAGCGGCACGTCGGGCAGTTTTTCCAACAGGGTCAAAATCGTCTCCAACGGGGAGCGCTGGAAACGGTCGCCCTCCGGCTGCATCCATTCTTGCAGCGGGTTCACGTGGATGATAAGGCCGTCGGCCTGGAGTTTTTCGAGGAGGGTCGTGACCCGTCCAAGTTCCTGTTTGTCAATGAGTTGCTCCAATTGCGCCACACCGAGGTTGGCGTAGAGCGGCAGTTCGTCGCCGATGAGGTGACGCACGGCAAAGTCCTCCAGCGTATCGTCGGAGAAGAGAAGGGAACGGCAGGAGCCGAGGCCCATGCCCATGCCGAACTCGGCGCAGGCCCGTGCGAGGTTGTGGTTGATAGTATGCGCCCAGTCCGTGCCGCCGGTCATGCTGCTGACCCAGAGCGGCGTGCGCAGCGTTTTACCCAAAAAAGGAAACGGCTGCAGGCTGCCCGGCTGCGGGTGCGCTGACAACAACGGCTCGTAGTGGAACCGTCCATCCACCTCGGCGTGCAGCACCTGCGAGCGGAAGGCCATGTCAATATGGTCACGCTTGCGGGCTGCGGCGGTAGGGTCGTCAGCGGGCTGTTCCTTTTTTTGTTCTAGATGGTCCATTGTTGCAAACATCGGGAAAGATTTTTAATCGGCGACGGTTATCATCGTCCGACCCACCCCTAACAATGGAACGAAAGATTGGTTTTGGGGCAAGCCGTGGAGTCACCGCACCAAGGTGACATCGTCGTGAAGGCTTATTTTTTGCCGTTGGAATACTGACCGTTGAGGATGTAGATAAAAAAGGCGGGGTCGCACTCTTAGCCCCGGAAGCTGCCGTCCCATTTGGGGCTCTCCCCAAAAACATAGTGGACGAGTTCCCACCCAGCGTTCGAAGATGAACAGTTCGTTGAAGCTGACTTCCTGCGAGTTGCCCATGAAAAAGTCGTTGATGCCATCGAAATTGGGCGAGAAGGCATTCGGCACGTATGCATTGAAGAAGGTGGGTTTGCAGGTGGTTTCGTCCGCTTCACTGGTGAGGATTTGAACCGTGCTGTCGCAACCATTCCCTTTCTGCCAAATAACCTCGTGAAGCCCAAAATCAGTATAGGCCGTTCCTTCGAAAAAGACCGTGTCTCGTTGCATTTTGCATATTCAAAAAAGCTGAAGATATTTAGCAGCACCTGCAAATTGAGCGTTAACGTGCTGTCACAACCGTTCTGTGCGGTGAAGATGGCGGTGTAGTTTCCGCTGGCCGAGTAGCTGTTTCCGCCGAAAACGAAACTCTCCCCTTGGCAGATTTGCACCGAGCAGCTGCCTGTCAGTGTTGACAATACCTGCAAATCCAGCGTCACGGTGCTGTCGCAACCGCCCTAAGTGATGAAAATGGCGGTGCAATTTCCGCTGGCCGAGCAGCTGTTTCCGCCGAAAGCTAAGGTTTCGCCTTGACAGATTTGCGCAGCGAAATAGGATTGCAATTGGGCAACATGCACCGTTTGGCAGAGCGGGTCGGCTTGAAAACAAACGTTGCCAGCGCTGACGCGTACCTCGTAATCGCCCGGTGCTGGGAAACTGTAATTCATGGAATTGCTGGTGGAAACGGTCTGGTCGTTCACAATCCACTCAAAAAAGTGGCACCGACGAGCGGTGCGATGGAATAGGTTTGCGCTGTGCCAAGGCAAACATTTTGCTGGCCTGAAAATGTGCTCGGCATCGTCACGATGGGCACCTCCGTGCTCACGCTCACGACATGGATGGTGTATTGGCAGACATCGGCTGCGTTGCCGTCCATCACGAGATAATAATATTGCCCGATGATGAGCGGAACCGTGTTCGTGAAGTTCTACGTCGTGTTCGGCGGGAAGTCGCCGTCGCAGTTCGACACCAATTGAAAAGTTTCGCAATCAAGGCTGTAGTAAATTCCGACCTCAAGTCCCGTTTGGCTCCCAACGCCGCCGCTCTGGCAATTGAAGACGCTGAAGTACAAGGTCAAACTTGTGCTGGCCGCCTGGAACGCTATCCACTGCGAGTTGTGTGCGGTGGTGGTGCAAAACCCTGGAGGCACCTCACCTGTGGTTCCCGAGTTATTGATGCCCGTGAACCCGTTAATGTCGCACACCACACAGGCATTGGCACAAAGCGGCATCATGGTGGCCGGGTTGGCTGTGCCTGTAGCACTGCGGGCAGGGCTGCCAATAGGCAAATCATGCGCATTGAGAACCTCATAAGCGGTGGGGTTTACCAATCTTAAACTTTTATCAATTGCTTGACCGTAAACTGGCCGTCCTCAAAAATCAATTTCAGCCAGTAGGTGCCCGAAGTCAGCCCAGCGATTTCGAGGCTGCTTGGCTGTGAGGTTTTCAGGCAGAGGCACCCATCCGAAGCGTACATTTCTGCCGAAATGATGCTTCGCTCAGCCCATAAATAAAGCACGTCTGAAGCCGGATTGGGCACGATTTGAACGTTGGGCATGCCCAAAGCCTCTCCAGCTGCGCTCACGCAGACGTTGGCAGCACGGGGCGTCCGTTCAGTGGTTTCCGCAAAATCGCCGCCGCCGTCGGGGCAGCGGCCCCATGCGATGTTTTCTCCTTGCTCCGCAAAATTGGTTTCATCGAAAACGGTCGCCCCGTCGCTCAGGTAGAGCGAGCCGCCCAGGCTGCTCAGGTCGAAATTGGTGTGGTGCTCTACCAGTTCCTCGTCGAGGTCATCCGCCCAGATGAGCAGGTGGCCATGCGGTTCGATGAAAGCCGTGGCAGGGAACTGCCACTTGGCCAATTCCGCCTCCTCTTCTGCGAGGTAAAGCCCGGAAAGCCCCAGCGGTTCGTTGGTTTTATTGTAAACTTCTACCCAGTCGCGCACCTTGCCCCGCTCGTTTTCGATGCCCTCCTCGTTGTTAGCGGTCAGTTCGTTGATGGCAATATCGCCTTGCTCCGCAATGGCAATGGCGGGGGTGAAACTGTAAAACTCATAAGCCGCCCTTTCTGGCGAAAATGCGCCCGTGTTGCTGTTTTCAGCATAAATGAAATACTGCACATCCAACGACAGCAGCGGCAGGTCAGCCCCAAAAACCCCGTCGTTGGCAGCGCCGTCGCCGTGCTGCCCATCGTCCGACATGGCCGCCCGAACGAACTTGCCCGCCTTTTGATAACGGTAGCTCAGATAGGCCCCATTGAGGTTCGACACGGTGGCTACGACATGGGCCGTTTCGCCGTAGGCGGAAGCCCCTTCCACGCCCACATTCGTTATGACGGGCGGTGCTGCCGACAGCACATTGCTCAGGTAGCTTGCCCTTGCGTCCATCAGCGGAAAGATGCCAGGCGAGGTGCCACCGCTGCCGGTACTAGTGTTGGTCGTCAAGGACAATGAGAAATTGTCATAAGTGGAAAGATGGTTGGGGTCGTTTTGCACTTCGGCATCCACGAGGTCATGCAGTTCATTGGCGAGTGCCTTGTACTGCCCATTGGCGAAGTTCTCGTTGTTGATAGTGCGCAGGTGCGCAAAGTACATTTTGCTGTAAAACGGGTTGTTCAGCAGTTTGTAAATCAGTGGCCAGCCAGCCTCCGATTTGTGCAGGGTGTGGCTCATTGTCGGCATATTTGCTACCGCAATGGCACCCGTATTGCCGCCAGCGATGCTGAAGCCGCCCATCGCCATGTTCAGGTCCCAGACGATGGGCAGCCACTGGCCGTTGTGGTCTCGGTAGAGGTAGTAGTTCTGCCGGAACGATCCGGAGTAGCTGTCGAGGTTAACCATCACGTTGTTGAAGGCCAGCATCCAGATGAACCTGTCCACGTCGGCTATTTGTTCAAAGGCGTCAAAGTGGTTGTTCAGCGTATCGCAAAGCTGAATCAGTTCATACCAACCTGTGTCCGATTTAAGTTCATATTTCCCTGCATAGATGCTGGGAGTGCTACCGAGGTAATGAAGGCTCGAGCCGGGATTGCATTTAAAAAAGCCATATTTTGAAGTAAAAAAACGGTCGAGCACGAAGCGCTTATCAATGTTTTCGCTGTTGTTCATCAGGCCGTAATAGTCGTCGTTGATATAGATTTTCGCAAAATTGCTAAGGGGCGCCGCCATGTACTGCCGCAAAATTGCATAAGACAACGGCTCCCGAATCATGGAGTTGTCGCTCCAGCCATTGCCGAGTTTGATGTCGGTAAAACCGTGATAATCAGTGTCTTCTTCGTAGTCCAATTCAATATGGAGCGGGTTCTTGGCGCGGTTGGCGTCATAGGAACTGTTGCCTTTGTACTTCACGCCGCAATTGACAAAGGTCTCGCCGTTTACCACCACCGAATCGGCGAGAGTATAGCCCTCAGTACCCGCCTTAGCGGTGTCCATCTGGTAGTCCCAATCCGGTTGGGAGAAATAGATTTTGATTTCCTGGATTTCGTAGAGGTCGTAAAACGACTGGGCTTCCGAGGTAAGCGCCATGACCGTGAATAGTAAGGTAATGAATTGTTTCATGGACGGAAAATTGAATTGCCTTACGCCCGGCCTTCTTTCGTTCACCCCGATTGAGAAGCCGTGGCAAGGGGGATGGTCGGTGATTGATTCCAGCTTACTTTGAGACTATCAACTTTCTAACACCGACACCATTATTTGTGTGTAAATGTAGCAAGTAAAAGTCACTTGGCAACGCCGAAACATCCATCGTTTTTTGGTTTTGCTGCCACAAAACGAGGCTGCCTGCGGTCGTCCGCAATTCAAGGCTGAAATCGGCCACGTCGAAATCGCCGTCCACCTGAGCCCATTGGCTGGCGGGGTTCGGGAAGGCGCTCCATGCCTGCTCCGACAGCAGTTCCTTGGCCGAAACGTAGTTGTACTCGTAGGGGTCTGACAGCGGCGAGTTGCTATCCGTAAGGGAGACGTATGAGGAGGGATTGAAGGGGATTTCGTAAGTTCTTGAAAGAATTTCGCCGATTTCATCAGAATTAGCCCTTGATTTGTACCAAAAACGAGCCAATGACAAAGTTGACTTCACTTCTGTTTTTACTGGCAATTGCTGCCTGCTCAACCCCCCGCCATTTCTCCCCCACCGACCTCACCCCCGAAGGTTCCTTTAGCTCCAACTGCGAAGGCCCCAATGTGGACAAGGCAGGCAATCTCTACGTCGTCAATTACCAAAAAGACGGCACGGTGGGCATCATCACACCAGATGGAAAAGCGTCCGTTTTTGTGGAACTGCCTGCGGGGAGCACAGCAAACGCTATCCGTTTTGACAGTCAAGGCGATATGCTCTTGGCCGACTTCACGGGTCATAACGTACTGAAAATCAATCCTTCCACAAAAAAGGTCTCGGTCTTCTGCCACGACGACCGCTTCAACCAGCCCAACGACCTCTGCCTCACGACAGGCGGCATCGTCTTCGCCAGCGACCCAAAATGGGCGGATGGCACCGGCCAAGTTTGGCGCATCATGCCCGATGGTAAGGCGACCCTCGCTGCAGGCAACATGGGCACTACCAACGGCATCGAACTTAGCCCCGACGACCAGACTTTGTACGTCAACGAGTCTGCCCAACTAAATGTCTGGGCTTTTGATGTTTCGCTCACGGGCGAGCTGAGCAACAAGCGGCTCTTCCACAAATTCGACGACCACGGCATGGACGGCATGAAATGCGACAAAAAAGGCAACCTCTACGTCACCCGTTACGGAAAGGGCACGGTGGCTGTGCTTTCACCGCAAGGCAAGTTGCTGCGGGAGATACCGCTCAAGGGCAAAAAAACGAGCAATATCGCCTTCGGTGGCCCCGACGGCAAGACCGCCTACGTCACCTTGCAGGACCGCAAGTGCGTAGAGACTTTCAGGAATAAATTGGCTGGAAAGGGATGGTGATTCAGTTGGCAGTTCGACAGTTGGCAGTTGGCAGGCGGGACGTAGGTAGTCCTTTCATGCTGGATTTGATAGTACTGAGACTGCGAGGCTGAATCTTACTCGGTCACATACTTCGACCGTTGGAAGTGGAGTGGATTTTCTCCTTGATGGAAAGGATAAGGAAGGCGAGACAGTTTTGCGATGAACACGGCTGCGGACAAACTCACGGAAACTTTGCTCTTTGGCTAACATTTCACGGTATTCGGGATTCTTGTTTATTTCTTCAAGCATTGCACGCTCGGCGTCTGGTGTGAGTTCGTTATCGAGGAGAAGGTTGAGACGGGTGACAAAATCCTGACCGTTTTGATAAGTTTTCATCGCAAAATGAATTTGTAGCCCATTCGACGGTTCTGCCCAAACACCAACTGACGGCACAACCTCGCCCGACGCATACGCCCGTCACGGGGCCATCGGTCGGCCAAGTGGGTGTGGGCAAGTTGTCGTTTAAAATTATGTTAGTCATTGTTCTAATCAGTTGATTGTCAGTACAAAATCGCCAATAATGGCTGGTTCGGAAATGGCTTTTAAAAAGTTGTTTTCGAGGTGGCCCGACTTTGCCGGGCCACCTCGAAAATTTTTCTTTTTGGATTGCGGCCTAGGCCGCAATCCAAAAAGAAATTAAGGTTGATTGTCAAAGAAAAAAAGGCTGAACGGCCAAGGTGCATAACCCTTCTTGGCCATCCAGCCCATTGTTGTTATCCTCTTTTATCTTGGTAGCCGAGTTGTTCGGCGTACGATTTCAGCTGCTCCTTGAGTAGGTTCCGGGCACGGTGCAGCCTCGACCGCACAGTTCCAATCGGAATGTCCAAGATGGAAGCGATTTCGTCGTACTTGAAATCCTCCACGTCGCTTAGCAGGATGACCGTCCGGAAGTCCACCGGCAATTGGTTGATGGCCAACGTGACCTCGTCTCCGATGAGGTACTGGAACATTTCCTCCCGCATCTCCATGCCGCTGGTGAGCGGCGTGTCCTGCTTGTCCTGATAGACGACGTAGTCCTGCAACTCGACCCGGTTCGGCGATTTCACCTTCCGGCGGTACTCGTTGATGAAGGCGTTTTTGGCAATGGTGAACAGCCAAGCCTTGGCATTGGTACCAGCCTCGTACTTGTCCACGAAGCGCCAAGCCTTCATCAGCGCCTCCTGAAACAGGTCGTTGGCGTCATCCTCGTTACCCGTCAAGTGGTAAGCAAAGTTGTAAAGCGCATCGGAATGAGGCATGAACTCGTCCTCGAAAATGCGCTCGAATAAAGTGGCTTTGTTGGTCATTAGTAGCATGACGTACTTGTTTTCAGTTGGTGCTCCCCGTGGTTGGGAAAGCCCCAAGCCCTACCCTTTGCCAAAATAAGGGCGTGGCCGTGCGGGTTGAAACAGCAAGCTGTCGGCGAAAAGTTCCCGAACTGTCCAACAAAAACAAGTTTTTTCTTTGCGCAGCAACGAAGCCGCCCTGCAAGGACGGAATTTCTTCCGTAATTTGCGGTAACAAACTGGGCTTTGAGGGTGTTTCTTGGGGGTTGATAAGGGTTGATAAGGGTTGATAAAGGTTGATAATCAGCGGCATCATCAACCTTCATAAACCCTTATCAACCACGATTAACTTCATCAATCTCAGCAACAAATCATGCAAGATACAGCACAACCATTGGTAAATCGGGTGGCCAACAGCGGACTGGTGACGCTCAAGTTGGAGGAATTTTTTCCGAAGGAAGCTATGGCCAGTTTTGACCTGAAGGACTACCTGTTCATGGGCCTGATCCTAAAGGAAAAAGACTTCCGGGAAGCCCTTGCCATTCACGACTGGACGCAGTACGAAGGGAAGAACCTTGCCGTGTTCTGCTCCGCCGACGCCATCATTCCCACATGGGCGTACATGCTCGTGACGGTTTATGCCGAGCCTTATGCCAGTGATATTTTCCAAGGAACGCCCAACGAGTTCTACAAGCATATTTTCCAAAAAGCCCTCGATGAGGTGGATGCTTCGCAATACGCCGGGCAGCGTATCGTCGTGAAGGGCTGTAGTGACCATCCGGTTCCGCCCTCCGCCTACGTCGAACTGACCCGAAAGCTGCGGCCTCATGCCCAAAGCATCATGTTCGGCGAGCCGTGTTCCACCGTGCCCATTTACAAGAAAAAACAGTGAAAGCTACGAGTTTCGAGCTACGAGTTTCGAGTAGGCCCTGCCCAACTCGGAACTGGCAACTCGAAACTCGAAACCAGTTTTGAATCCATGAAATACTACCTAATCGCCATCGCCGCTTTCGCAACGGTGGCCATTTTCACTTCCTACAAACCAACGACGTCCACTGCCTTCGGCGGTGAGTTCATCCACATTCCGCACATCAAGCCATCGGACGAGTTTTGGTTTGCCGGGGAGCGCATCCCCGTGGAGAACTTCGACGTGCGGGAGCGGCTGGAGCGGGAACTGATTGTCAATTCCTACCGCCACTCGCACACCATTTTGAACCTGAAGAACAGCGCCCGATACTTCCCCGTCATGGAGAAGATTTTGAAGGAAAACGGTCTCCCTGACGACTTCAAGTACTTAGCCGTGGCAGAGAGCGACCTTCGGAACGCTACTTCGAGTGCTGGCGCAAAGGGCATTTGGCAGTTCATGGAGGGCACGGCGGGCGACTATGGCCTAGAGGTGACGAAAGAGGTGGACGAGCGCCTGCATTTCGAAAAATCCACCCGTGCGGCCTGCCAGTACTTGAAGCGGTACAAGGAGAAATTCGGTACATGGTCGCTCGTGGCAGCGGCCTACAACATGGGGCCAGCCGGGCTGCGCAACGAAATGGAAAGCCAAAAAATGAACAGCTTCTACGACCTCAATCTCAGCGAAGAGACCAACCGCTATATCTTTCGCCTCGTGGCCATCAAGCATGTGATGGAACACCCCGAGCTCTATGGATTCGATATGAAATCGGAGCAACTATACCCGCCCCTGGACAACTACGCCCTCGTGACCGTGGACTCTTCCATCGCCAACCTTGGCGAGTTTGCCAAGCAGTTCGGCACCAGCTACCGGATGCTGAAACTGTTCAACCCCTGGTTGAAGGATAATCGGTTGACGAACACGAAGAAGAAGGTGTATGATATTAAGGTGCCGAAGTAATCAGCGCTAAATAAAAAAGAATCGTCTCAAATCATCACCAAAAAACTAGATAGGAAGGTGCGATACCTTTCCAAACAGCTATCTTTCCGCCCTAAAACTAACCATCACCCGCCATGACAAACAACGACAAACGCCTTTTCCTCCTCGACGGCCATGCCCTCGTTTACCGGGCGCACTACGCCTTCATCACCCGACCGCTCATCAATTCCAAGGGCTGGGACACGAGCGCCATCACGGGCTTCGTGCGTACGCTGACCGACCTCATCAACAACCAGAAGCCGACGCACCTCGCCGTCAGCTTCGACCTGCCCGGCGGTACTTTCCGGGACGATTGGTTCCCAGAATACAAAGCCAATCGGGATGCACAGCCGGAGGGCATCACCTTCGGGTTGCCATGGATCATGAAAATCCTAAAGGCATGGAAAATCCCCATACTCACCCTGGAGCGCTACGAGGCGGACGACGTCATCGGTACCATTGCGAAGAAAGCAGAAAAGGCTGGTTATCAAGTATATATGGTGACGCCGGACAAGGACTATGGCCAGCTCGTCAGCCCAAACATCTTTATGTACAAGCCCGGCAAGGCAGGTGGCGAGGTGGAGATTTGGGGCGAAAAAGAGGTTTGCGCCAATTGGGACATTGAACACGTGGACCAAGTGGTGGACATCCTCGGCCTGCAAGGCGATGCCGTGGACAATATCCCCGGCGTGCCCGGCATCGGCCCGAAAACGGCGGCGACCCTGCTCAAAGAATTCGGTTCGGTGGAAAACCTGCTCGAAAACGTGGACAAGGTGAAGGGCAAAAACCAGGAGAAGCTGCGGGATTTTGCGGAGCAAGCAAGGCTTTCCAAAAAGCTCGCCCGCATTGATATCGAAGCCCCCATCGAGTTTCACGAAGAAGATTTCAACCTTGACCCATTCGACCGGGAGGAGTTGACGGAGATATTCAAAGAACTGGAATTCAGGACTTTGGCGGTGCAAATACTCGGTGGCGACGGTACGCCAAACTCGGCTCCCAGGGCCGCCCCGAAAGCGCCCGCCGCTGGTTCGCAGGGCAATCTTTTTGGTGAAGCCGAAGCCGCTGCTGCGCCTCGTCAGAGCGCCGCCCCGCCCATCCCCTCGCATTCGATGGCGGACAAAAACGCCGAGAACACCCCGCATACCTACCACCTCGCCGATACGTCGGAGAAGCGGGCGGAACTCGTCGCCATTTTATCCAAAGCCAAAAGCATCTCGTTCGATACCGAGACCACGAGCATTGACCAAATGCTGGCCGAACTGGTGGGCATGTCCTTCGCTGTGACGCCCCAGGAAGCATGGTACGTGCCCGTGCCCGCCGACCGGGAAGGGGCACAGGCCATCGTTGAAGAGTTTCGGCAAGTGCTTGAAAATGAGGCAATTGAAAAGGTCGGACAGAATATCAAATACGACGCCGTGGTCTTCAAAAACTACGGCGTGGAGGTGAGGGGCTACTGGTTCGACACCATGATTGCGCACTACCTGCTAGAGCCGGAACTGCGCCACGGCATGGACTACCTCGCCGAAACCTACCTGAAATATTCGCCCATCCCCATCGAATCGTTGATTGGGAAAGGGGCGAAACAACTCAGCATGCGGGACATCCGGGTGGAGCGGGTGGCCGAGTACGCCGCCGAGGATGCCGACGTGACGCTGCAATTGGGGCATTATTTCCGGCCAAAACTAAAGGAAGAAGAGGGCCTGCAAAACCTCTACGACACGATGGAGCGCCCGCTGATTAAGGTCATCGTGGACATGGAGTACGAGGGCATCCGAATCGACGGCGACGTGCTGCGGGCCTACTCGAAGGAATTGGAGAAAAGCATCGCCGACCTTGAACTTAAGATTTATGAAATGGCCGGGATGCAGTTCAATATCGCCTCGCCCAAGCAGATTGGCGAGGTGCTGTTCGACCGCATGAAAATGCCTTACCGCTGGCAAAAAACAAAGACTGGCGCCTACTCCACCGACGAGGCCATCCTGACGGAAATGGCGGTGGAGCACCCCTTCGTGGCGGAGATTTTGAAGCACCGGGGACTGTCCAAACTCAAGTCCACCTACGTGGATGCGCTGCCCTTGCAGGTTCACCCCCGCACAGGCCGGGTGCATACTTCGTTCAACCAGGCGCTGGCCGCCACGGGCCGCCTCGCCTCCAACAACCCCAACCTCCAGAACATCCCCATCAAGACGCCGGAGGGACGCAAGGTGCGGGAAGCGTTCATCCCACGAGACGCCGACCACCTGCTGCTGAGCGCCGACTACTCGCAAATCGAGCTGCGCATCATCGCCGAAATCAGCGGCGACGAGGCCATGATTGAGGCGTTCCGCCTGAACCAGGACATCCACCGGGCCACGGCGGCACGGGTCTATGGTGTGCCCTACGACGAGGTGACGAGCGACATGCGCCGCAACGCCAAGACCGTGAACTTCTCCATTATCTATGGTGCTGGCGCAACGAACGTGTCGCAGCAGCTCGGCATCAAACGGGGCGAGGCCAAGGAACTGATAGACACCTATTTTCAGCAGTACAACGGCCTGAAACGCTACATGGACGACACCGTGGAAAGTGCCCGTGAGCACGGCTACGTGAAGACCCTGCTCGGTCGCCGCCGCTACCTGCGTGACATCGACAGCCGCAACTCCCTTGCCCGCAGCAACGCCGAGCGGGTGGCCATCAACACGCCCATACAGGGCACCGCCGCCGACCTTATCAAGGTGGCCATGATTAATATCCACCAAGCTCTATTGGACAAAAAGCTGGACACCAAGATGATTTTGCAGGTGCATGACGAACTCGTGTTCGATGTGCCAAAAGGCGAACTGGAGACGGTGAAGCCCATCATCCATGAGCTGATGACTACGGCGATACCGAACTTGAAGGTGCCGATTTTGGTGGAGATGGGGGTGGGGGTGAATTGGTTGGAGGCGCATTGACTAACCAGCTTTTGAATTTATGTACGAATTGTACTTCAAAGAATTGAATGATGAGGCAGTTTTGATTGAAACTGTAGCCAAGCAATTTGGCGTCGGAGCTTGCGATGTTGCCAAAATAGGGCTTGAACCTGCCGCCAAACTGCACTATGAAATATGCCAATATTCTGATGGTGATTTCAGAGTAAGGATGTCACTTTATTTCAAAGAGAATAAAAACATACTACCAGAATTCAAGAATGAAATTTCATTTGCAGCAGAAATCAGTCAAAGATTGGATACTGAAATTCTGGTAAGTGATGACAAGGAAAATCCGTACTCATGGTGGCTTTTAGCACCTGGAGATGCGCCAAGAACTGTCTATCAAGTTCCAAATGAAGGTGATTATTTGTTCATTGAGAAATGGCGAGAGTAGAATTGCTAAACCTTCGAGATTTAGTAATCCTGCCCGAAACTTGTTAGCTTTGTCTCAATATTTTGACAATCAAAAGTTTAAAACTCGTTCAATGGAAAATACAGGCATTGCCACTTATATAGAGCGCATCGAAATCGAAGGGCTATGGGGCCGGTTCGACGTGGACTGGAAGTTGAACCCGGACGTGAATGTGCTGATTGGGAAGAATGGGACGGGGAAGACGACGATTTTGTATTTAACCTCCATATTGGCGAGGTTTTCGAAAGGCGATGTAAATGAGTTTAACGATATCCCAGCCAATCGTTTCAATAAAAAAATGACAGCTTATTTTAACAAGGGATTAAAGGCAACAGGATTATTAGATGGTAGAAAATATATCATTCGAGGCCAATTTCCATTAGATTATTATGCCGTAAAAACCTTTGATACTCCATTGCTTTCAAGGGATGAATTTGAAAAAGAGAATAAACCGGGTATAATAACTACGCTGGATAAAGAACTGGAAAACCTAATTAATAAATATGTTGACTATCAATTAAACCAATCGCAAAAGGCGCTACGCAAAGAAAAAAGTATAGAGCAGGCATTTGCAAAGCGAACATTTTTTATAGAAAAACTAAATGAGCTATTTGAGGAAACTGGCAAATTAGTGGATGAGAACCAAAATAGGATTTCATTTATAATTGATGGAAAACCTATTTCGCCATATTATCTTTCATCTGGTGAAAAGCAATTGCTCATTATGCTGCTCACCGTACTCACCCAAGACGAAAAACCCAGCGTCCTCCTCCTCGACGAACCCGAATCATCGCTGCACTTGGACTGGCAGTATGAATTGATAAACATCCTCCGCACCTTGAACCCTAACTGCCAGCTCATCATCGTCACGCATTCGCCGAGCATCTTCACGGATGGGCACAAGCCAAAAGTGTTTTGGATTGAGGACATATTACATCCTACTAAACAAGCCTTAGAAGTCGCCCAATGAAAGGCTTTTCCATTAAAGACGAAGTGAGACGGCTAAAGGACGAGGTGTTTTTCCTTCGCCTTGATGCTGCCGTGCGGGTGGAGGGCGAAGAAGACAAACCTTTTTGGGAGGCTGCCTTCAAAACCGCTGTGCCGCAGCATAAAATCAGGATTTTTGCCGAATCGAACTACCCGACAGTTGGCTCCACGGGTAAGTCCAATGTATTGGAATTTAGGAGCTTTGCCGATAATGAACTCCTGCTTTGTGTGGACGCCGACTATGATTACCTACTTCAATCGAAGGCCTTTTTGAGCACGCCGTACATCTTCCACACCTATGCTTTTTCGATAGAAAACTTCTTTTGCAATCCGGCTGCACTGTGGGCCATTTACCTCGCCGCTGGCGGCAAGGCCGATGAAGCGTTTGATTTTGAAGGTTTTATGAAGGAATATTCAAGGATAATCCATCCGTTGTTCCTTCTGTCGGTTGTTTCAGAAAAAGAAAATGACGGCGTTTTTGGCTTGAAAAAATGTGGTTCAGCGGTTTGCCCTCCTTTCGACTGGATGGCAGAAATGCCAGTTGAGGATTGGCTTGAAAAGGTGAGGCAGCGCATAGCGGCACAGGTCAGTGAAATTCAGCCGAAGCTAAAAAACCTAAACAGCGAAACATGGGAAAAACAGCTTTCCGATTTAGGGGCAACGCCAGAAAACACATGCTGGTTTGTGCGTGGTCACAACTGGATGGCGTTCATGGAACAGTTCGTGGCGTTGTCTGTCTTTCGCTCCAGCCAAAGCACCGAGGAAAGGAAGAATCGGATTTCGGAGGGTGAATTGGCGCTTTTTACTGAAACTGTTGAAAAGGTGAAGGCGCTATTGCGCAGCCATTCGCACTATGCCGATGGGTCTTTCTTTGAGAAAATACTGGGTGATATACGAGGCACGCTGAATGCTCCCTGATGACTACGGCAACACCAAACCAGAATGTGCCAATTTTGCAAGGATGGGGAGGAATTGGTTGGAGGCACATTGAGTACCTATGACAAATCCCCACCAAATGCAGCGAAAAGATTTTGGATTTTATTAGACACCCAAACGTGCGACCATGAAATATTTTCTGACTACGCTCCTATGCTGCTGCCTCCACCTCAATGGTTTTTCAATGAGTGGGCCAGACCAATCAAATTCTATTGCGAGTTACACCGCACAAGCCCTCGATTACCCAGCATACGCCAAACTCGAAAAGCGAGCCATCATCAGGCATTTGCTCAAGCGCAAGGCCCAAGAAGAAAAAGCCAAGGATAAAAGCTTACGGCTCGTTGCCTTGGGGCTTCTATCACTCTTATTGGTATCCTGGGCCTTACAGTTTGAATTCATCACCATTGCAGGCTTGGTATTTTTCACCTTGGCTACCGGCATCGGGTACCTGCTTTCCAGAAAAGATAAAACTGCAAAAAGGAATAAGTTTCCAAAGGCCATGTTCATAGTGGCTATTGTGGCCAATTTCTTGGGGGCTGCCATAGGCTATGTCTTCTCCCAGTTTGTGTTTGACTGAGAAAATAGTCGAGTTAATCCCTCACTGACAAAAATCTCCCCCCACTGCTCCAATTCCCTAATTTCGCCATTAAATCAACTCGCCAATGGGCTGGATATCCTTCCCACCCCAAAGCCCTCCAACCCACGAGCATAGAACTGCTATGAGTTTGCCTCGTTGATTGTATGCCATGAAGTGGGATAAGAAATGGTTAGGATTTGGTGCGTTCGACCCTACTTCTTCAAAGGCCGCTTCTTAATCATCCCCCCCTTCGTATCCTTCACCTCCCCAAAGACGATAAAAGCATCGGGGTCAATTTTTTCCACCTCTTTTTTCAGCTTGGAAAGCTCCAGGCGGGTGATGACCGTGAACACGATGTCTGTTGGGTTCAACTGCTCGCCACGTTTGCCGAAGCCACGCTTGCCGTCGTAAATGGTGACACCCCTGCCCATTTTCTCGATGATGGCCAGGCGTACCTCCTCGCTAAAGGAGGAAATGATGGTGACGCCAACATACTCTTCGATGCCCTCGATAACAAAGTCAATGGTTTTGGAGGCGGCCAAGTAGGTGAGGATGGCGTAGAGCGCCGTTTCCACCGATAGAATATAGGCACCGAAAGAAAAGATGATGATGTTGAAAATCAAGATGACGTCGCCCACGGTCAGGCTGGTGTGGCGACTGATGTAAATGGCCATGACCTCCGTGCCGTCAATCACTGCCCCGCCCCGAATGGACAGGCCGATGCCCATGCCAAGAAAGAACCCACCAAACACAGCGATGAGCAGCTTGTCCTCGGTAACTGTCGGAAATTCCACAAAATGCACCACCATCGCCAATAGTACAATCGCTACTACACTTTTGAGCGCAAAGTTCCGGCTAATGGTTTTGATGGCCATGAGCAGAAATGGCAGGTTGATAAGTACCAATAAGATAGAGAGTGGCGCACCTGTCACCACTTCTGTCAAAAGGGAGATGCCCGTCACGCCGCCGTCAATGAACTTATTGGGCAGCAGAAATCCCCGAAGTCCAAAGGAAGCCGATGCCACGCCGAGGCAAATGAGCAGTACGTCCTTTGCGAAGCCGAAGACATCCACCCGAAGGCTCCTGCTTTCCTGTTCCAAAAGCTTGGGCGGAATGGTGCCGGGGTGCGATTTCTTGAGTTGTCGTTGAACGACATCGGTGATAATTTGCTGGAAGAGTGGCATCATAGGTGGCTGTTTTGGGCCAAAATAGGCATTTACTCCTTCGTGCCAACTACTTTTTCCGTGTGTTTGATGCTTTCGTTAGTTTTGTTCAGAAACTGACATGACGCCGAGAGGTGCTCAAAAATAGCTAACAGTGCTTTCTTGCATTTAACCTGTATGGTCAGGCAGTTTTAATGAGTCGTTGAAACTTGGTACATTTACCCGCAACTCATTCTCATTCCCGCAAGGGAACCTAACTCATAACTCCTCAACGCATGAAACCCATTTGGGGCATAGACGTTGGCGGCACCAAAATCGAGTGCGCCGTAATGGAAAGCATCAAAAACAGGAACATCCTGAGCCGTAAGCGGCTGCCTACCGAGCAGGAAGGCGGCTACGAGCATATTTTGCATCAAATAAAAAAACTGGTGGACATGATTGCCGAAGAACTGGGCTTTCGGCCCGAGCGGCTCGGCTTCGGCACGCCCGGCACCCTCGACCCCACCACGCAGACGCTGAAGAACTCCAACACCGTTTGCCTGAACGGCAAGCCGCTTAAGGCTGACTTGGAGGCCCTGCTCGGTGTGCCCTGTACCTTGGCCAACGACGCCAACTGCTTCGCCTTGGCCGAGGCCAAATGGGGCGCTGGCCACGAGGCCGCACCGAACGCCGAAGTGGTCTGGGGTATCATCATGGGCACAGGCACGGGCAGCGGCGTGGTGGTACACGGCAAGGTGCTGCACGGCCGCCACGGCATCGGCGGGGAATGGGGCCACAACTTCCTTGACGCCAGTGCTTACGCCTGCTACTGCGGCTGCTCCGGCTGCGTGGAGCAGGTGCTTTCCGGCCCAGCGCTTACCCGTTTTTACAATGAAAAAACAGGTCGCCACCTAACCTTGCCCGAAATCGTGGAGCGCTACCACCAAGGCAACGATGAAGCCGCCACGGCGACGATGGAGCGCCTCGTCCATTTCTTCGGCAAAGCGGTAGCCAACGTCATCAACATCATAGACCCCGAAGTGGTGGTCATCGGCGGCGGCGTGGGCAATATTGATTTGATATACGACAGGGGCGTGGAGGCGGTGAAAAAATATATTTTCAACAGCGGTAAATGCGAGACTTTGTTCCTGAAACCCAAACTGGGTGACAGTGCGGGCGTGTTCGGGGCAGCGCTTTTGTGTGCTTGAAACCGCTTCGCAACGGGCATGATTTTCCTCACTGCCTTTTAATTCGTTCGCCGTAATTTCGCACCCGATTTATTCCTAACCAATACAAGTTACGGATAACCCACTTGTCCCGAAAAGGGGGCAAGAAGTGATTTAGCGAACCTCTGGCTCGCTAAATCACTTCTGAAGATGGCTTAGGTGTTCTGCAACTTGCGTTAACCAATTTCCACATCCGTATGCTCGAACTCCTGCAACAATACAAGGACAAAGCCCCAGAAATCGTGTTTGAATGGAACGACGCCGAGACCTCGGCCCGCGGCTGGGTGGTCATCAACTCGCTGCGCAATGGGGCGGCGGGAGGCGGCACCCGCATGAGGAAGGGCCTCACCAAGGAAGAGGTCGTCTCATTGGCGAAGACGATGGAAATAAAGTTCTCGGTCGCTGGCCCCGATATCGGCGGGGCCAAGTCCGGCATTGACTTCGACCCCAACGACCCCCGCCGCAATGACGTGCTGCGGCGTTGGTACAAGGCCGCCTTCCCCCTGCTCAAAAACTACTACGGCACAGGCGGCGACCTGAACGTGGACGAGCTCAAGGACGTCATCCCCATCACCGAAGCACTCGGTCTTTGGCACCCGCAGGAGGGCATCGTGAATGGCCATTTCAGGGACACCACCGACGGCCAGAAAATCAAGATCCTTGGACAACTGCGCCACGGCTGCTCAAAGACCGTGGAGGATGGACGTTACGTACCCGATGCCCCCGAAAAATTTGCGGTAGCCGACATGATTACGGGATATGGCGTGGCGGAGTCGGTTCGGCACTTCTACGACTTGTTCCGGGGCAGCGACCTGCAGGGCAAGCGGGCCATTATACAAGGCTGGGGCAATGTGGCTTCGGCGGCTGCCTGCTACTTGGCCAACGAAGGCGTTAAAATCGTGGGCATCGTTGACCGGGAGGGCGGCATTATCCGACCTGACGGCATGGGGCTGGAGGAAATAAAAGCGCTTTTCCTTCGGAAAAAAGGCAACAAGCTACAGGCTGAGGGGCTGTTGCCGTTTGAAGAGACTAACCGCCAGATATGGTCAATAGGCGCAGAGATTTTCATACCCGGTGCTGCCAGCAAGCTGGTCAGTCGCCAGCAGGTGGACGATATGCTCGACAACGGCATGGAGGTCATCGCCTGTGGTGCCAACGTGCCCTTCGTGGACGATGGCGTCTTCTTCGGCCCGACGGCGCTCTTCGCCGACCAGCAACTCAGCCTTATCCCCGATTTCATCGCCAACTGCGGCATGGCCCGTGTGTTCGCCTACCTGATGCAGCCCGACGCCCCGGTGACGGACGAGGCCATTTTCAGCGATGTGTCCGACACCATCCGCCGGGCATTGGAGAAGGTGCGCAATTTCAACCCGATGCCCACCAATATTGCAGCCTCAGCCCTGGAGATTGCCTTGAACAAACTGATGAAAATGGAGATTGCTTGATGGTTT
Source organism: Saprospiraceae bacterium (assembly GCA_016714985.1). Classification (GTDB taxonomy): domain Bacteria; phylum Bacteroidota; class Bacteroidia; order Chitinophagales; family Saprospiraceae; genus UBA6168. The sequence continues at coordinate 40,396 of JADKBS010000001.1, forward strand.
GGTAGTAGGCCAGCGGTTGAAAGTGAGGCTGTGGCTCGAAGTCACGCCCTCACGACGCCTCGCCGACTCACCCATTTGACCCACTACCAATGATTTTTCATGCCGGAATCACCAACAGCGCGAACAGGCTAATTGATACAAATCTTTGAATAACCCAATATATGCTTTGAAGGTCAAAAGCATGTATAATGCCTGAACTGTTACTTTATTTGTAAAAGGCATTCTAACTTTAGTGCCACAATCGGAGTACCGATGGATACGGGCGTTTCATTGCCGTTGCTCAGCTAAAAATTAGCATGAAAAACCGACTTTTCAAAATCGATTACTTGTTGCTTGCTGCTTTGTTACCTTGCTTCGCAATGGCACAAGAAGGCAGCCCGCTCCCATCCTTTGTTCCTCCCCACCGAGCGGATATGTGGGAACTTGGCATTGGTACGGGCACAGCCATGGCATTCGGGGATGTGCAACCGCAACCTGGCCTCGGTGCGGGGTTCCACTTGCGCAAGGCCATTGACCACCTGCTTTCGGCGAGGGTAGAAGGTTTTGTTGGCAGCCTAAACCAGAAAGACGACCTCAATGGCAACTCCAAGACCAAGCTCCAAACGGGCTCACTGCAATTGCTGGCCTCCATCAACAGCCTAACCTGGAGCGAGCTGCCCCGCCGCCGTATCAATGCCTACCTATTCTTAGGAGGTGGAATCAATCGTTTTGAGGTGGACGCCATCAATGCCATCATACCCGATTTGAAATCGGTAAGCCCGACCATTCAGACCCATGTTGACGGCGGCTTTGGCGTTGCACTCCGCCTGTCGGATAAGCTCAATTTGGGCATGGAGGTCAAGGCGCTCACCTTTTTTGGAAGGGACGCCGACCTGCTCGACGGGGTGAACCGTGACGAAAACGATGTGATAGGTTACGGCTCGCTCCGCCTTAATCTCAACCTTGGCAACCCCAAGAAAAAAACGGAGCCGCTGTATTGGGTAACGCCTATGCACCAGCTCATCCAAGACGTGACAGAACTGAAGCAGCGCCCCACCTTCGACCCTACCGACTCGGATGGTGATGGCGTCATTGACCTATTGGATGCTGACAATACCACCCCCCGAGGCGTCGCCGTGGACACCCGTGGCATGCCGCTTGACAGCGATGGCGACGGTCTGTCCAATTTCCTCGACGACGAGCCTTTCATCCATAAAAACCACCCGGCACCACCTACTGAAGACGAAATCCGGGACATCGTCAGGGACGAGGTGGAAAACCTAATGGAAATGGACACCGATGTGTTTGGCATCACGGAGTGGTTCTTGCCCAACGTCCATTTCGATGTGGATAGCTATGCCATTCGGGAGGTGGAATTGGGCAACCTTGCCAGCATTGCCAAGGTGCTAAAGGCCAATTCGAGGGTAAGGCTCGTCGTTACGGGCTTCGCCGACAAAACTGCCTCTAACCAGCACAACCTAACACTTTCCTACCAGCGGGCCTTTGCCGTCGTTGACCATTTTGTGAACGTGCATGGTCTGCCCCGAAGCCGCTTTTTGCTGCGTTACAATGGCGAAGACGCCACCCTCGTGCCAACCTTTAGCAGTTCAATGGTGAACCGAAGGGTAGAATTTAGGGTCGCCAATAAGCAGGATGAGGAAATGGAAAATCCCGTCCCGTCCGTCAAGAAGGAAGGACACCAGCGGGGCTTCTAACAGCTACAATTGGGGAATTCGGAACTTGTCCCGACACCTCGGGATTGCGGAATTCGTGAAACACTTCTATCCGGATTGGTCACTGGCCGAGGAGGGTTTGCCACTGTTTTTGATATTATGAAAAAGGACAAGAAAGATATGGGAGGACATCAATTTCACACTGTTGCCTGCCATTGGAGAGCCGAGTATTGACCAGGTTTGCGAGTGGAGGTGATTATTGAGGAGGCCTTGCGGTTTTATGTGGGTTAGCTCACCTCCACTCAAACGTCTCAATCATCCTTTCCACATCCTTCCGCATGAAATCATAGACCGGGGCGAGGCTGTCCGTATTGGCTTCCGTGTAGAAGTACAGCGCCCCCCGGAAGAAGTGCTTTTGTTCCGCCGTGTCGGTCAGGAAGAACTGGAGTTGTGAAGCAACGGGGCCCTCCACGGTGAACATCATGCCCTTGACGTTGTGCGCCTCGTTGAGCAGCGGCGTCTCTTGGATATAGGTCGCTTTTTTGTTGTGCCAATCGGTCATCTTGAAGGCATCGGTCGTCAGCTTGTCGGCGGGCTTGGCCTTGGTGATGGGCGCATAGCTGCAATGAAGGCGGCAAGCGTAATCCTCCACCACGATATTGAACCAGCAGGGGTGCGCTGGTTTTTCATCGAAAAAAGTGGTGTCACGCTGGACGACGGCGTATTTGGGATATTCGAAGGTGAAGCCGCAATAACCCTCCGTGAACGGCTGGTAGGCTTTTTCGGGATAAACTACTTTGGGGTAGGCCCGTGGCTTGGGGGTGAGGATGGGGTCTTCGCACGAGGCGATGAGTATGGCAAGCAGGAAGATTGCTAAAAAACGCATTTTGGAAGGTTTATAAAACTAAAACGAGCCGTTTTCATAAGTGAAAAACGGCTCGTTGTTTCAGTTATTTTACAGTCATTGCAATTGGAGCAGCCACTGACTGCCCACTGCTTTTTGTCACCCTGTAAGGGGTCTAACTGCCAACTTTAAAAAGGCAGGTCGTCGGTAACTGGTGGCTCGCCCACATCGCCCATGACGCCAGCGGGTTCTGGCACAGATGAGCCAGAACCGCTCCTGTTGGAAAATGCAGGTTCATCGGAAGCAGATGGGAAGGAGCCTGCCCCACCACCTTCACGGCGCTCCAACATTTGGAAATTGTTGGCCACTATTTCCGTGAAATATTTCTTCACGTTGTCTTTGTCTGTGTACTCACGGTAGGTGAGCTTGCCCTCCACATAGACAAGCATTCCCTTTTTAAGGTACTTTTCGGCAATTTCGGCCTGCGTCCGCCAAATGACAACGTTGTGCCATTCGGTGGTGTCAACTTTGTTGCCGTCCTTGTCCTTGTAGCTTTCGGAGGTGGCCATTGTAAATTTGGCGACTGCTGCGCCAGTTTCCAGTCTTCGAACCTCGGGGTCTTTCCCAAGGCGCCCAATGAGTGTGACTCGATTTAACATAGGGGACTGTTTGTTTAGGTTAAGTTTGCTCATACCCCCCGTCTAACGCCGGAGGTTGTATGTTTATTAAAAGAGTTCTAAAGGTAGAAACTTTTGGTTTATGTACAAATCTATGACCTTTGGAAAAGCTAAATTTTGGAGTTTTTCCCGCTCCACTGTTAGCCAAGACGCTTGTTTCGGCAAAAAACCATGCCCCACCTCCAATTCCCAAAATGTGGCTACGATTCGCTGGTGCGTCAACTCTTGCCGATGCGGCGGCGATACCCGCCGCAACGACCAATCTGCCTCGCCCAGCCAAGCTTGGCAGGTCGTGTCCTTGGTCAAAAAATGGTGCTCGACCTGCAAGCTGTCCGTCTCGATGAGCGGAAAATCGTAGAGGTTTTGCCAAATATCCTTCTCGCTGCGTTTTTTTACGAAGACTTCATTCAATCGGTTGAAAATCAAATAGTTGAAAAAACGCTGCCGCCGCTCCAGCTTTTTGGACTTGATAGGGAGCAACCCCGTTTTTTTACCCAAGAACGCCACGCACCGCTCCCGCATAGGGCAACTTGGGCATTTCGGCGCAGCCGGGGTGCATTGGGTGGCACCGAAGTCCATGATGGCCTGGTTGTATTTCGGATTTCGGATTTCGGATTTCGGATTGGGGGCGTCGTGCGATTCCGCAATCCGCAATCCGCAATCCGCAATCGAATGCTGCTCCGCACTTCCCCTTTTAGGGGTCAGGGGTAAATCCGCAATCCGCAATCCGCAATCTGCAATCTCAATCAGTTGCTGCGCAAGCACTGCAAACTGCTTCTTTCCTTCCGTCGTGTCTATCGGCGTTTCGATGCCGAATAATCGGGAGAGCACCCGATAAACGTTGCCGTCCACCACGGCATGGGGCAGGTCGTAGGCAAAAGAGGCAATGGCCGCCGCTGTGTAGTCGCCGACGCCCTTAAGGGAGCGAATGTCTTCATAAGTGCTGGGAAAAACGCCGTTTAGGTTGTACGCAATATGCTTGGCCGTAGCATGGAGGTTGCGGGCACGGGAGTAGTAGCCTAGACCCTCCCACAGCTTCATTACCTCGTCTTCGGGGGCATTGGCGAGGTCGCTGACGGTCGGGTAGGCGGCCTTGAAACGCTCGAAATAAGGAAGTCCTTGCTCCACCCTCGTTTGTTGCAGAATGATTTCGGAAAGCCAGATGAGGTAGGGGTTCCGTTCGCCCTTCCATGGCAATGGGCGGGGATTTGCCTCATGCCATTCGAGCAGGTTTTCTATAAAAAACAGGTGATTGTCCTTGGCCGCCATAGGTGGATTTATGGGGCAAGATTACGGGATTTTGGCGAGGGCAATTGGGGTTGATAAGGGTTGATGAAAGTTGATGGGGTTGATAGGGGCGTCGAAATCCATCAACGCCCGAACGCACCGTAATATCCAGCGCCCCACAGTGCCGTTTTTTGGTTCAAAATCAAGTGGACAGGTACTTCCTCCACCAGCGGGTGCAATCGGCCTACTTCAAAGAAAAACTCGTTGAAAATGGCTTGGTACTCCTCGTTCCAAATCTTCGGGATTATTCCGCCGCCGATATAGATGCCACCTGTGGCCTTCAGTTTCAAGGCGAGGTTGGCGGCCTCCTCGGCCAAGTATTGGATGAATCTCCGCAGCGCCTCTGCACAGGCCGAGCAGCCCTCCGTGGCGGCTATGCTGATGGCAGCGGCAGTGTCGTGTGCTTTGAATTCCTCCCGCAGGATTTCGGGCATTGCCCAGCCCTTTTCATCTCGTAAAAAACTAAAAATCATGCAGATGCCCGGCCCAGAAACCACCCGCTCCCAGCTCACATGGCCGTATTTGCGCTGCAAATAGCGGAAAAGTTCCCAGTCCAGTTCATTGCGGGCAGCGAAGTGCGCATGACCACCCTCCGTGGCAAACGGATGGTAGGCCCGCCCATCCCAGAACAGGCCTCCCTCGCCCAGCCCAGTGCCGGGCGATATGACGGCAGCATTGCCCGGTTCGTCGTTCTTGCCGGGATAGATGCTTCTCAAATCATCTGCCGTAAGGGCTGCCAGCCCATAGCAATTCGCCTCCAAGTCGTTGATAATCATCGTCTTTTCGATGCCAAGCTCCTTACCGATGGCCGCAGCGTCAATGTCCCAATGGAGGTTTGTGCCATGCGCCTTGCCGCTCTTGATAGGGCCAGCGAAGGAGATGCACAACCGTTGCGGTAGCGATAGGGACTTCGTGAAATCCCTCACAATATCCACCAACGATGGCCAATCACGAGAGGCGTATCGAAACTCTCTGGTTAAAAACGGAGCACCGTCTTTTATTTCAAAAATGGCCATGTCGGTCTTGGTGCCCCCTATGTCGGCGGCGAGGATGGTGGTGCCATCGGCTGGTGGCACGGGGTTCGGGAATGCGATAGGAATTAGCGGCTTGCCCATGTCTCAAATCTTTGGGACAAATTGAGGCCACTTTGCGCTTCATTGGGCTGATTTGAGTCATTAACGGCCTTGAAAAAAATCAATGGCAGGCCGAGTGTTTCAACTCAATTCCTCATATAATCGCATATAGTCCTTCGCAGAGCGTTCCCACGAGAAATCCACGGCCATGATGCGCTCCCGCAGGCTGGTGAGCACTTCGGGGTTGTTGTAAACCTTCACAGCCCGGAAGATGGCCATGGCGGCGTCTTCCACCGAGAACTGGTTGAAGCGGATGCCCCGCCCGCCGTGGTCGCCGATGTCAATGATGGTGTCCTTCAGGCCACCCACGCTGCGCACGATGGGGATGGCCCCGTAGCGGCAAGCATACATTTGGTTCAGGCCGCAAGGCTCCACACGGGAGGGCATGATCAAAAAATCGGAGCCTGCATAGAGCTGGTGCGCCAAGCCCTCGTTGTATTCCAAGGAGGCATCGTAAAAGCCGGGCAGTTGGTGCTTCATGTCGGCGAAGGCCTGCATCAAATCAGGCTCGCCCGTGCCCAGCACGATGAAGCCAGCCCTGACGCCACTGCCCACCACCCGCCGGATGGTATCGGGTATGAGGTCTGCCCCTTTTTCCCGCACCAATCGCCCGATAAAAGTGATGATGGGCAGGTCGGGTATGATGCGGAAGCGGTCATGCAGTTTTTCCTTGTTCCGCTGTTTGAACTCCTCCATCTTGCCCTTCACTAATTTATGGGCGATGTACTTGTCGGTGGCGGGGTCCCAAAGTGCCGCATCAATACCGTTGATGATGCCCCACGCCTTTGGCATCTCGCTGTTGATGAGCGGTTCGAGGCCAGCGGCATTGTATTTCAGTTCTTCCAGGTAGCCGGGGGAAACGGTCGTAAAGCGCCAGCAGCACTTGAGTGCAGAAGCCAGTGGGCAGATAGTGCTACCCCATTCAAGCAGCCAACGGGCATCGGCCTGGAAATAGGGAAGCAGGTGGGCGTTGTTCCAACTGAAAGCCCCATTGTACTCGCCGTTGTGGATGGTGAAGACGGTGGGCATATTGCGGAGCGAATGAAACTCCGGGCAATATTTCACCATGAACGGGATGAGGCCCGTGTGGTGGTCGTGGCAATGAAGGATTTGCGGCTTCCAGCGCATGTCGGCCACCCATTTCAGCACGGCCTGCTGGAAGCAGAGGTAGCGCTCCACCTCGTCGCCGTACCAGCCACCGCTGGGGTCACCATAAACGCCGGGCCGGTCGAACTTGCCGGGGATATTGGCCACATATAGCGGGAAGCCCAGCCCTTCGTTTTGAACTTCTTCGATGGAAAACCAGACATGCTCGTTGTGCAGCCGCACATGCCCTTGGAACACCTCCCGGTAGCGTTGCTGCATGAGCCATTTTGTGGCAAATTTTGGCATGATGACGGCAGTGCTGACGCCTGCCTTGTTGAGGTAGATCGGCAGTGCGCCGACAACGTCGCCCAGCCCGCCATACTTGGCCGCTGGGTAGCATTCCATGCTGATGTGGAGGATTTTCATAGAAAGGATTGAAGGATTGGAGGATTGAAGGATTGAAGGACGCGGCCCAGCCTTCAATCCTTCTTTCATTCAATCCTTCAATTCTTGAAAAAAAGCCACTCCACCGCCTTCGGGAACTCCTCGCCCCATTTGGACTCGTTGTGTTCCCCGTTCGGGTCAATGGAGACATTGAATTCAATCTTGCTGCCGTCCAAGCCTTTGCGCTGGAGCGCAGCCTTCAGGCGCTGCACGTTGGGCACCATGTTGGCCCCTTCGTTACCGCCTGCGTAAAGGTATATTTTTGTCTGAAACGGGTTGAAAAAATTGATGGCGTGGAAATAAATCTTTGGCGAAAGCCAAAGCGAAGGCGAGAAAATCATCATTTTGCCGAAGGCCTCCGGGAAAATAAAACCGCTGTAAACACTGATAAGCCCGCCCATGCTGCTGCCGCCGATGCCTGTGTGCTGGCGGTCGGGCAAGGTGCGGAAATTGGCGTCCACGTAGGGTTTCAGTTCCTCTGCCATATAGTGGGCATACTGCTTGCCGAGGCTGGGGCCGAACTTCGTCACCTCTGGCGGCGAAAACTCCCGGATGCGGTCTTCCTCGGCATGGTCTATGGCCACCACGATGAGGTCGCCTAAACCATGCTCGGCCATGCGGGCAAGTCGCTGGTCAACATGCCAGTTGCCGAAAGGAGAGCGGTGCTCCAACAGGTTTTGGCCGTCTTGCAGGTAAAGGACGGGGTAACGCTTGTCGGTATTGTGGTAATTGTGCGGCAATAGCACGGCGATGCGGCGGCGGCGGCCAACGGGCGGCGGCTTTACGGCATTGCTGATGACTTCTATCTTGGGCAATAAACTGGGATTCATGTGCAGTGTTTCTACAAGTAAATTGGCGAAGGTTTGTCGCTAACCGGAATTTGAAGGCGCAAAATTAGCCGAATAAACCAAAGACAAGGTGATTTTGGTCAGCAGACGTTTTACTTTTGCTCCGCAATTGGGTCGCCAAACCTTGGCAAAGTCTAAGTTTCATCGGCTTTTTTTGACCGGAAAGCTAATTTTTTCAAAAAACCTGCCTTGCAGATAGGGGTAAGCCCAAGTTGCCAGCATCGCCTTATTTTAGAAACAGTTTTACTTGAACCATAGCGAAAAATATTCAGCCCTTGCGGCCAAGTACCTTGCCGGGCAGGCGAACCCTGCCGAGGAGCAGGATCTGTTTGCCTGGTCGGACGCCAGCACCGACAACCAGTCCACCTTCGAGGAGTGGACGCAGGCTTGGGCAATGACCGAGCATGCCACCGCCAGCCCCTTTGAGTCGGACATGGGTGCTGCCTGGGCCAAAATAGATGCCGCCACACCTGCCACTGGCCCTGAAATAGTGGAGCGCCCGGCGGGTAAAATCGTGCCGCTGTCGAAAATTGCCCGCCGCTGGAGCGTGGCCGCCGCAGTTTTGCTGTCCATTGGCGCAGGGCTTTGGTGGATGAACCGGGCACCCGTTGCGCAGCAACTACAATTGGTTGAAATACGGACGCTTGACAACGAACGCAAAGCCGTCACGCTGCCCGACAGCAGCCAAGTTTGGCTCAACGAAAATTCCCGATTGGCCTTCGACGCCAACTTCGTACAGCGACAGGTTAACTTGCAGGGCGAGGCATTCTTCGACGTTGAGCGCATCGTGGACAGGCCGTTTGAAATTACCACGGGCGATGCCACGGTTACGGTGCTGGGCACTTCCTTCAACGTGAGGGCCTACGAAGGCGAAGAAGAAGTGGAAGTAACGGTGAAGACTGGCAAGGTGGCTTTGACCGCCAAGAAAGCCAAGCAGTCCATCGCACCATTGGCCCCCGGCCAAACGGGCGTTTACAATAAAAAAGAAGAAAAAGTTGAGCTTGCGACGATTGAGCAGGAGAACGCCGACGCCTGGAAAACGCAGAAGCTGGCCTTTGACGATGAAAAATTATTGTACGTCATTGCAGCGTTGGAGCGCTATTTCGGCGTTGTAATAAAAGTCGAAAACCCTGCACTGCTCGAATGCAACTATACAACAACTACTGCCTTCGAACAAGCCAATTTGGAGGACATACTAATGGTAATCGGTACCACCGTCGGCTTTGAATTCTCCAAAACGGATGGGCGCTATGTGCTCAGTGGAAAAGGGTGTCAGTGAAAACAGTTGGCAAGTTGCCGACTGTGACGGCCAACTGAAAATATGAGGAAAAGCCAAACCATCTACCTACTTGTTTTGCTCGCCAATGGCTTATTGGCGCAGAGTGGCATTCTTACCAAAAAAGTCACTTTTGAATATAGCAACACCCGCATCAAGGAGGCGCTCAACGACCTCACACAACGCTACCAAATCCCGTTTTCCTACAGTACGGAGCAAGTAAATGTGCGCCAGCGCATCAGCGCCAAGGTTGTTGACCTGCCACTTGCCACAGCGCTCGACAGGTTGTTCGAGGAGGTGACCATTGGCTATATGCTCGTCGGGAATCACATCGTGCTGCGCAGCGACCCGTCCAAGCCCACCATCAAGGACGTTGGCGTCAGGCAACCTACACCCAAGAAAAAGGCACCTGACCCCGAAGCAAAGTCTGAGCACCCTACCGTATTAGTCAATAATGGGCCGCAACCCGAAGCGGCAACGATGGTTCCGCCCAGCGGGCGTGACACTGTTTTGACCCTAGAAACGCCCAATGTACAACCCATCACCCGTGATGAAGTGAGTACCCACCCATTTGACCAAACCCTCCTGAATTTTGAGAAATGGCGCTACGACGCCGACAGTTGGGGCCGCCGCCCATCTGCCGAAAAAAGGGTGGCGCAGGTATCGGTTTTGCCGTTCATCGGCACCAATACCCGACAGAGCGACGACGTGAGCAACAACCTCTCGCTCAATGTCATTTGGGGCGTGAACGGTGCGGTGAACGGTATGGAAATCGGAGGTGGACTGAACATGGTAAAGACCGATATGACGGGCTTTCAGGCTGCTGGCCTTGGCAACAAAGTGGATCGCAACATGACTGGAACGCAGTTCGGCGGCATCTTTAACTATGCAGGTGGTAGCACGAAAGGCTTTCAGGCGGCGGGCGTCGTCAATTTTGCCAACAAGGCCGAGGCTGCCCAAGCGGCTGGCTTCGCCAACATGGTGCGGGGCGACATGACCGGGATACAGGCTTCCGGCCTTTTCAATGTGGCGGGTGGCGACACGAGAGCATTGCAAGCCTCCGGCCTATTCAACAAAACGGGCGGCAACTCGAAGTTTCAGGCTGCTGGCGCCTTCAACCGAACAAGGGGCAGCTCGAAATGGCAGGCAGCAGGCGTGTTCAACTCCAGCGGCGGCAATACCAAGATTCAAATAAGTGGTCTGTTCAACAGGGCCGACGACGTGCAGTTTGGGCAGTTTGGCACTTTGAACAGGGCAAAAGGCAATATGCGGGGCCTCCAAATTGGCCTCATCAATATATCCGACACGGTGAGTGGGGTGCCAATTGCACTCATAAACATCGTGAAACGGGGCTACAACAAATTCGAAATTTACGGAAGTGAAATTTTGCACGGAAATTTTCAACTCAAACTAGGGGCAAACCGATTTTACAACATCTTTCATATAGGAGTTAGGGTTCCACCGGGCGATGGCTCTTATATTTGGGGTATCGGCTATGGCATCGGCAAGGTCACAAGGTTGTCTCAAAGGAGCAGCTTGAACTGGGAACTGATGGCAATGCACATCAACGAGAGCGAGCCATGGACGAACACGTTGAACAGCATCGGCCAATTCCGTTGGCTTTGGAACCACCAGCTTGGCAAAAGCATCGGCTTCTTCCTCGGCCCTACGGCCAATGTGATGATTTCGCAGCTCCGCAATGCCGAGACAGGTATCATCCAGTCGCCAGTGGTGCCCTACGCTTTGATAAACGAAGACCTCAGCGCCGACACCAACCTAAAGGCTTGGGTGGGCGTGAATGCTGGTTTTAGGTTTTAAACGGATTCATTGTTCTATTGCTTTATTGTTTCATTGTTGCCGCCTATGCGAGCAGCCATGAAACAATGCGACCATGAAACAATGAAGCCATGAAACAATTTCAACAATGAAAAACGCAATCGTTTTCTGTTTTTTGCTTTCAACAACAGCCATTTTTGCCCAAAAGGACGAAACCATATTCAGTGACGTGGACCGCATCGGCGGCTGGGGAGCGCCCATCATTGAATATACCAACCTCAACAAAGACGTGGAAGTGGTGAGCGGCGGCGGCGGCGCCCTTGTGCTCAACGACTTCTACCTCGGCGGTTATGGCATGGGCACGGCCACTTTCAACTTGGACAACGCCCTCGGCAACGAGTCGCTCAAGTTCAAGCACGGCGGCTTTTGGATTGGCTACACGCCGTTGCAGCACCGAGTCGTTCACCCTTACGCCTCCGTAAAGCTCGGCTGGGGCAAGGCCAACTACCGCCTTGACGATTTCGACGACAAAGAACTCGACTCCGACCGCAGCAGCATCTTCGTCACCACGCCGGAACTGGGCCTGGAGTTGAACGTCTTCTCCTTCTTCCGCATAGCAGCCACGGCCTCTTACCGCTGGGTGAACGGCTTCGATGGCGTTGGCGGCTTCAAAAACGACGACCTCTCCAGCTTCGGTGGCACACTTACCCTGCGCTTCGGAGGGTTTGGGGACGATGACTGGGACCGTGATTGAGTTACGATTTACGACTGACGATTTACTATTGGGTGGCTGCTCAATCGTAAATTCCGTTCCCTGATTAAAAAATCCTGTAATCAATTTTTTGGCAAAAAACCAACCTGCTACCTGCGTAGCGAGCTGTTTTTTTGTCCAAAAGTTCCCCTGTCTAAACCTCCTAAACCCACAAAACCATCTAAACCATTTCAAAATCAAAACCTTATCAACAATGAAAAAATTAATCTTCATAGTGCTTTTCGCTTGTTTCGCTTCGCATATTTTCGCCCAACGCTGGAACGGCGGCAACAACGACGAAACCCTGTTCAGCCGCAGCCGCCGGGTGGGCTTCTTCGTCAGCCCAATTACGGAGTTCAGCAATTTCAAACACGACCTTACCACGGCATCTGGCGGTGGCATCGGTCTCGTGGCGGGCGACTTCTTCATCGGCGGCTATGGCCTCGGCACGGTGGACTACGACCGCATCGTCAACGAAGATTTCGACCGCTTGGACATGGGCCACGGCGGCTTTTGGCTCGGTTATGTTGCTCCGCAACACGAGGTCGTCCACTTTTTCAGCAGCGTGAAGGCAGGCTGGGGCGCCGTGGACATCGAATTTGACAACAACAGCGACCCTGATTACGAGGATACCTTCTTTGCCCTCACACCAGAAGCAGGCATCGAAGTCAACGTATTCCGCTGGCTACGCATCGGTGGGGCAGTGGGCTACCGTTTTATGACCGGTTTGGCTGAAAATCCATCTTTCGACACCAAAGATTTTCAGACCATGACCGCCTCGCTCACTTTCCGTATCGGTGCCTTTGGGCGTAACCACGACCGCTGGGACGACTGAGGCGATTGCGGATTTACGATTGCGGATTTCGGAACTTGTCCCGACACCTCGGGATTGGAGTGGCTGCTGAAATCTGCAAGTCATTGATTTTCCACTGTTTATGCGATAGCTAAAGCCTCGTAGCCTGCATTTCTACATGAATATGCGATGGCATTGGGCGGAGCTATGCCCCCATTTTTGCGAAGCAACAAAACAATTATTTGCGTGAGAAACCCTGTTCTGTGTGGGGGTGGACAGAGCTTCAAGCTCTAACAGAGCTGTCCGCCCCACACAGAACAGGGTTTCCACAGCGCTTCAACCACCTTTAAAACATTCCAATTTTTATGAAAAACCTAACTGTTGCCGTGCTCGTGCTCGGCTGCTTGCTGGCTGTGTCATGCCTGCAAGCGCAAGAAATCCTACAAACCATCCGGGGCAATGTGACCGACCGGGAAACCAAGGCCCCGCTCATTGGCGCAGAAGTCGTACTGTTCAACGCTGACCCGCTCGTGGGCGACGTGACCGACCTAGATGGCAATTTTAAACTCGGAAAAATACCCGTAGGGCGGCACACGCTGCAAGTGAGCTACCTCGGCTACGAGCCGCTCACCATGCCCAACATCCTTGTGACCGCCGGGAAGGAACTCGTGCTCAACCTCGAACTCGTCGAGAGCGCCGTGCAGCTCGAAGTGGCCACGGTCGTTGCGAAGCACGACAAAGCCGAGGCGCTGAACGAGATGGCCACGGTGAGCGCCCGTTCCTTCAGCGTGGAGGAGACGAGCCGCTACGCTGGCAGCTTCTACGACCCTGCCCGCATGGCCACCAACTACGCTGGCGTGGCCGTTGGCTCCTCCGATGACCTGAGCAACGAAATCGTGGTGCGGGGCAACTCGCCGAGCGGCATTCTTTGGCGCTTGGAGGGTGTCGAAATCCCGAACCCCAACCACTTCGGCGCGATGGGCGGCAGCGGCGGGGGCATCAGCATGTTGAGCAGCAGCACCTTGTCCAATTCCGATTTTTACACGGGGGCCTTCCCTTCCGAGTTCGGCAATGCGCTCTCTGGCGTCTTCGACCTGAACATGCGCAACGGCAACAACGAAAAGCGGGAATACGCCCTGATGCTGGGTGCGCTCGGATTGGAGGGCGCAGCGGAAGGCCCATTCCGCAAGGGCGGCAAAGGCTCTTATTTGATAAATTACCGCTACGCAACATTAGGAATACTCGACGCCGTGGGCATCAAAATAGCGGGGGACGTGACGCCCAAGTACAGCGACGTTTCCTTCAAACTGAACATGCCGACCGAGCGGGCGGGCACTTTTGCGCTGTTTGGCTTGGCCGGGCAAAACAGCGTGCAGTTTTATCCGAAAAAGGACAGCACTACTTGGACAGGCGAGCTTGGTGAATGGGGCTTCAAGGAGTCGGCCAGCACAGCCACCGTCGGCCTATCGCACCGCCTGCTGCTCTCTGGCAAGAGCTACCTGCGCACCGTGGCAATGGTCAGCCGGGAGACCGATGGCGGCGACCAGTACTGGCTCGACCCCGAAGACGGCTACAAGAAGCACGACGATGGCGGCTACGACACCCGCAACTACACGGCCCGTCTCAGCACGACTTACAACCACAAGTTCAACGCCCAGAACACCCTGCGGGCCGGGGCGATATACAGCTACTCGAAGTTCAAGTTCGTGTATGACGACGACGACAATTTCCTGGAAGACAAGGGCGACGAGGTCATCCGCCTCTTCGACAACCACGGCGAGGGCGGCTTTTTGCAGGCCTTCGGCCAATGGAAGCACCGCTTCGACGACCGCTGGACGCTGAACACGGGACTGCACTATTCCCTGTTTTTGTTAAACCAAAAAATGGCCATCGAGCCAAGGGTGGCACTGGATTTCAAGGTAAACGACCGCCGCTCGTTCAGCGCCGCCGTGGGTTTGCACAGTAAAAGGGAACACCTCGCCGCTTATGTTTTGGATGGCAAACTCCTCGACGGAACGCCCCGCAGCGCCAACCCCAACCTCGGCCTCACGAAGTCCATGCACGCTGTGCTCGGCTACGACCAGCGCCTTGGCCAGGACATGCGCATGAAAGCCGAAGTTTACTACCAGCACCTCTTCGACGTGCCCGTGGAGACCGTGCCCGGCAGCACGAATTCCTTCGTCAACTACGCCGACATCTGGGAGTTGATTTTTGCGGAGCAAACCGGCAACGCCGGCAAGGGCCGCAACTATGGCGTTGACCTCACGCTGGAGAAATTCTTCACCCGCAGCTACTACTTCATGCTCACGGGGTCGGCCTACCGCTCGCTTTACACGCCCGTGAACGGCAAGGAGTACTCCACCCGTTTCGATGGGCGTTACACCCTGCATGCCCTCGGCGGCAAGGAGTTTAAAGTCGGCAAGAACAAGAAGAACATCCTCGGCATCAATGGTAAGGCGCTGCTCTCCGGCGGCAACCGCTACACGCCGATTGACCTCCCAGCTTCTATCGAACAGGGCCAAGAGGTGCGGCAAGAAGACAAGCCCTTTGGTGTGAAGGCGGGCGACTACTGGCGCTTCGACATCGGCCTTAGCTACAAAATCAACCGTCAGCGCCTAACGCACACCATCCTGTTGGACATTCAGAACGTGACGGGCCGCCAGAACGTGTACAGCGAGTATTACGACAACGAAACCAAATCCATTGAAACTTATACCCAGACGGGGTTCTTCCCGGTGTTCAATTACCGGGTGGAGTTTTGATGGGATAAAACGGAGTGGCCGCGGGGAGGATGGTCACACGGATTGGACGGGTTAGATAGATTTCACACGGATAAAAATCCGTAATAACCCGCCAAATCCGTCCAATCCGTGCCTCCATCCTCCTCGCGACCGTGTAAATCAAATTCAAATTCTCAAGCCATGAAAAAATCAGTTTTTTATTGGATGCTCATCGCAACCACCATTATTACCATGCCCTCCTGCGACCCCGACGACGACTGGTTCGACGGCTGCGACCGAGGCGAAGGCCCGACCGTGGAGCGGGTGCTGAACGTGCCTGATTTCACAGGTGTGAAACTCAGTTGCGAAGCAAAAGTCTTCATCACCCAAGGCGATGTGTTCGAAGTGGTGGCTGTGGGCGAGGACAACGTCATTGACGAACTCGAACTCGACGTGCAGGACGACACCTGGAACATTGAATTCGACGACTGCATGAAGGACTACGACCTCGAAATCTACATTACCATGCCAGCGGTCGAGTACCTCGCCGTGTCAGGTTCAGGCGACATACGGGGCGATAATTTCTTCACCGTGCAGGACATCGTGCTGCGGGTGAGCGGCAGTGGCGGCATCTGCATCGGGTTTTACGCCGAGGAGGTGGACGGCAAAATCAGCGGTAGTGGCCAAATGGAGATGGAGGGCGAGGCTGAGCGCCTTGAGTTCGACATCAGCGGCAGCGGCGACCTGAAGGCGTTCAACATGCCTGTGGAAAAAGCTGACATCGAAATCAGCGGAAGTGGCGATGCGGAGGTGAAGGTGCTAGAAATCTTAGACGTGCGCATCAGCGGCAGCGGCGATGTTTTCTATAAGGGCCACCCGACGGTGAACACGCATATCAGCGGGTCGGGGGATGTAGTGGATGCGAATTAAATTTTGGGCTGATAACGGTTGATATTATCCTTGCACCCCCAATCCGCAATCGTAAATCCCTCATCCCCTGTACTCACGCCGCACCTTGTAGGGGCGTTTCTGCTGTGACTCATAATAGGTGCGCATCTGAATTTCTACGACGATACCGATGGTGATGAGTTGTATGCCCGCAATGACGAGCATGAGGCCCAGAATGAGCAGCGGCTTGCCCCAGATGTCGTGGCCCATGAGCTTATAGACGCCGAGGTACAGGTTGATGGCCGCACCGATGGCGAAGAGGCCGACCCCTACGTTGCCGAAGAGGTGCATGGGGCGCTGCATGTATTTTTTGAGGAAAAGCATGAGCAGCAGGTCGCTGATGACCTTGAAGGTGCGGCCTAGACCGTACTTCGACTTGCCAAAGCGGCGGGCGTGGTGCCGCACGTCCATCTGCGTGATGCGGGCACCCTCCAGCCTGGCCAGCACGGGGATGAAGCGGTGCAGTTCGCCGTAGAGGCCGAGGTCTTTGGCGATGTCGCTGCGGAAGACCTTGAGGGCGCAGCCATAGTCCTTAAGGTGTACGTCGGTGGAGTTGCGGATAATCCAGTTGGCGATTAGGCTGGGTATTTTACGGAGCAACATGCCGTCCTGCCGCTTGGCCCGAATGCCGGCTACCATGTCCCAGTCGCCTTCCTCGGCCAGTTTCAGCATGGCGGGCAGGTCGGCGGGGTCGTTTTGCAGGTCGCCGTCCATGGTGGCGATGAACTGGCCATCGGCGTGGTCAATGCCCGCCATGAGGGCCATGCTCTGGCCGTAGTTCTTTCGGAACTCAATGAAGCGCAGGCGGTCGTACTTGATTTTTTTAAGCTCCGCCAAAGTGCCGTCACGGGAGCCATCGTCCACGTAGAGGATTTCGTGGTCAATGCCCTTCAGGGCAGCCACCAACTGGTCGAACAGTGGCCGGATGTTCTCTTCTTCGTTATAGACGGTGATGACGACGGATAATTTCATAGGCAAAAGCCCAAGGGTGTTTGTTTCGGGGCAAAGGTAATCGTTGTTGGCGATAGGCAGTCAGCTTGCGGCCACAACGATTATTTAGGAGCGAGCATGGCTTAGGAATGTATAGTCCATTTAATTTTGCAGTAAACTAAATCCATGCACCACATCACCACCCGACTCCAGCACCTCATCAACGAAGTGCCCCGACAGTTACAAGCCTATACTCCAGCCGAAATGATCCATCGGCCTGCCCCCGGCAAATGGTCGAAGCGGGAGATACTCGGCCACCTCTGCGATTCGGCGCTGCACAATTGGCAGCGGTTCTGCCTTGCCCTGCAAACTGAGGAACCGCTACAAATTGCTCGTTATCAGCAAGAGGCGCTGGTGGCACTGAACAACTGGCAGGAGCAGCCGACTGGACAGATCGCTACGCTTTGGGCCAGTATGAACGCACAAATATTGGCAGTTTTGAAACAAATGCCAACTGAAAAACTACCACAGCTCATCGTGCTGCCCGATGGGACGCAAGCCACGTTAGGCTTCCTAATTGAGGATTATTTGGCGCATTTGGAGCACCACCTGAACCAGGTTTTTGCGGAGCAAATAACACCACCCAGCATGTCTGACCGATGGAAAATCGGTACGGAGGAGGCAATGTCCATACTAAGAGCGCACCCGGACGGAAAGTCTTTCGCCACCTTGCTGGAGCACGGGAAAATGTACGTGGAAGTCTATCAACCAAAGCGGGTTGACCTGCAAAAGCCGCACGACCAAGATGAAATCTACGTCGTCATCAGTGGCACTGGCACGTTCTTCAACAACGGAGAACGCCGCCCATTTGCCGCAGGCGACCTCATTTTTGTGCCCGCAGGCGTGGAGCACCGCTTCGAGGATTTCACGGACGACTTCGCCACTTGGGTCGTTTTTTATTGACGGTGGACGGCTTACGGTTGACGATGGACGATTAACAAGGGCCGCTAAAATCAGAGTGCCTATTTTTGCCCCATTCATCATTCATCATTTTTCATTCATCATTAAATAAAGCCATGTTCGGAGACCTATTCGGAAACGTTGAACAACAACAAGCGGAAATGCGCAAAAAGCTGGCGACCATTAGTGTCACTGCTGAAGCGGGCAATGGGGCTGTCACCGTCACAGCCAACGCCAATCGGGAAATCCTCGATGTTCAAATTGACAAAACCAAGCTCGATTGGAACGACGTGGAGCAGGTGCAGGACCTCGTGCTCGCCGCCGTGAATAATGCCCTCGAAAAGGCCATGGTAAAGGAACAGGCCGAGGCGCAGAAGCTCATCACGCAGATGATGCCGCCGGGGCTGGAAGGGCTTTTTGGGAAGTAAAATCAGCCGAGGGAGATGTCTTGAAAAGATATTTTGAGGCATCACCTTTCACCTTAGGGTTGAGCCTATTGCAGCAACCACGGCGTTTTCATCCCTCATTCCTCATCCCTGCTGTACCAACCATTCCCTAAACACCCGCTCCACTTCGGGCCCTGTCCAGTTGCTTTCCAAATCGCTGATTTTCAGCATTCTGTGGAACAAGTCCTCTTGCTGTCCAACGGCTGCCAGTGCTTGGCTATAGGGCACATGGCTGAAACTCACCATTGAGTAAACGGACTGGAACTCGGTGGGGAACTTCTCCGACAAGTGCTTTTCGACCTTTTTCCAAAGTAAGAACTTGGGGTCGGCCACCTTGTCCCGCATCTCGATGAAATTGAGTAGGGCGAGGTCTGCAATAGCGTTGGCGTCCTCTGGGCGGTTGGCGTTGAACTCCTCGATGATGCTGGGCCAATGCTCCTCGTACTTGTCCATCAGCGAGTCGAGGATGGTACAGTCCTCGAAGCCGCAGTTCATGCCCTGCCCGAAGAAGGGCACGATGGCATGGCAGGCATCGCCAAGCAGCAGGGTTTTGTGGCGGTAGTGCCACGGATTGCAGCGCACAGTGACCAAAGCAGAAGTAGGGTTCTCCTGAAAGTCACCAAGCAAGGTGGGCATGAGCGGGATGGTATCGGGGAAGTATTTTTCGAAGAAAGCCGTCACCTGTTCATCTGATTTTAAGTTCTCAAAAGACGCTTCTCCTTCAAATGGCATGAACAGCGTGCAAGTGAAGCTGCCGTCCACGTTGGGCAGGGCGATTAGCATGAAATTGCCCCGGGGCCAGATGTGCAGTGCCCCAGTGTCCATTCGGTGCGAGCCATTTTCGTTGGGTGGGATGCAAAGCTCTTTGTAGCCATAGTCAATATACTGCTGCGAGTAGTTGAAGCGGGGCAGTTTTTGCAGGCTTTGGCGAACGGGCGAGAAGGCACCGTCCGTCCCAAAAATCAAGTCGCTTTCGATACTATATTCTACGCTTGTTCGGATGTCCTGAAAGCGGGCCGTATTGTTTTCGAGGTCAACCCCGAGGCAGGCTTGGTTGAAGTGGAAACGCACTTGCGGGAACTCGTCGGCGATGTTCACCAGCTCGATATTGAGGCCGCCACGGCTGACGGAGTAGATGGCTTGGCCATCGTGGCCGTAGGCTTGGAAGGCAAGCGAACGGTCGGTGCCGTGCATCATGCGACCCGGCATGGGGATGGCCACTTTTTCGATTTTCTCCCGGATGCCAGCGATTTCGACGGCCTTCCATCCCCGCTCGCTCAGGGCGAGGTTGATGGAGCGGCCACCCACGTAGCCTGCCTGCCGGAAGTCGGGACGGCGCTCATAGACATCAACTTGGTAGCCTCTTTTGGCCAAAAACACCGACCACAATGCGCCGACCAATCCGGCGCCGACGATGACTGCTTTTTTTTCCTGTGCCATGATTTTGGTTTTATTTACTTCGAAGGCAAAAGTATTAAGAAGTGGTCATTGGCCACCAATGTCATTAGTCATTGTTACAATTCGCTGATTTACAATTATTTGCAATCTGGGTGTTTGCGAATGATTTCAAATTACTGCTTTGTTGCCGTGGTTGTTGGAATCCTTCAAACCTTTAGTAAATGCAAAAAGGTACCATTCAGGTGGTCGAAATCATGGTCAGTTGTGACAAAGGCAAAATTACCCACATGGGCCGTGGCGGCGAGCCAAAGGTCGTTTTTGCCCATGTTTCTTGCGCTTAAACCAGATGGAAGGGGTTGACCTGCGAGTTTGCCTTGGCTATACGCATCAATTTTAGCATAGGCGTGAATAACTTCTTCATAAATGCCCAATAATGAAACACCTTGTATGCAAAGGCTTAATTCGTTCCATTTGGCCTGCCCCCAATTTAGCTGGTAGGCGATGGATTCTATTTCACCAATATTGATGACAGAAAGGAAAACTTGGTTGCCAATATCTTGGAATTGATAAGTTTTATTGGCTTCGTCAAACCTCGTTGAACGGCGAATACGGTGCAGTAGTAGGTTTGTGTCCCAAAGGAAGTTCATTTATAAAAAGGATAGTTTGTGTTTCTCGTTTCAAGAGGTCAACATCGCACAAAGTTCTTCAGCTGAAAGCTCATCCTTGAAGGTCGAAGAAAGTGCATCTATTTGTGCCGGAGAAACAGCGAAAGCATCAAGGTCTAAGGGGAATTTCTCAAATCCAAGCTGGATAGGGGCGCTAATAGGGGATTGATTTTGACCGGAAAGCCCTATCACTTTCGCATTGATTTTCTTCGCAAGCGAAACAACCATTGCAAGTTCTTCTGCTTCTGGCATTTCATCAAACTCTAGCATTATTCGTGCGGTCATGTCTTTTCTTTTTTACAAAACTACTAGAAATTGCTATTCAAATCAATGATGTGCTGCGCATTTCCAATTGGAGTAACCTACTCCTAGTGCCCCTGCTGCGTCCCCGTTTCCTCCACGCTGCTCGGCACCGATTCTTCAATGGGTGCCCGCTCCCCGATTTCTTGGTCGGGGTCTTTGAAATCCTTGGGCTTGGGCAGGTCGTTGAGGTCTTTCAGGCCGAAGTAGTCCATGAACTTGATGCTCGTGCCGTAGAGCAGCGGCCTACCGGGGCCGTCGCTTCGGCCAGCGATGGAGATGAGTTCTTTTTCCAACAGTTTTTGTAGGGAGTAGTCGCTGCTGACGCCCCGTATCTGCTCGATTTCGGTCTTGGAGACGGGCTGTTTGTAGGCGATGACGGACAGTGTTTCGATGGCGGCCTGCGATAGGCGCTTCTTGGTGGTCTGCTTGAGCCAAGTGCCGACGGCGGCATGGTAGGCGCCCTTGGTCATGAACTGGAGGCCGCCAGCTATCTGTACCAGTTCGATGGCAAAGTCGTCGGAAGCGTAGCGGGCCTTCACCTGTTCGATGGCAGTGGCGATGTCCTCGACACTGAACTCTGTCTCGAACGTTTCATTGAGGCAAAGCTGGATGTCGTCGGGCGAAAGCGGCGTGTCCGCTGCGAACACGAGGGCTTCGATATGTTGGGCGAGTCTTTCCAAGTATTGAAGGATTGAATGCAAGAAGGGTTGAATTATGGGAGGGCAAAAATAGTCAAAAAAAATAAGGGTGCATTTTGGATTATCAACCCTTAAAACTTAATCAGCCTTAATCAAATGGCCGCATTTTTCCTCCATTTTTAACAAGAACCCTTTGTTGGCGATGAGTTTTGCGTAGGTTTCAAGGTTGTGTTCGAGGTTATAGCCGGGCTTCATGTCTTGAAAATAAATATCGGCCAAGGCCCGTAGGCTGTCGTGCTCGAATGCCACTACTACGAAGCATTCGGTCATGCCGGGCGGTGCGTTGGAGTTCAGTTTAGCGTGCTTCGCAATTGCACGAAGTTTGTACACTTCAACTTGCTGGGGCGTTGGTTCGCTGAACAGCATCTGGTTGATGTGCGGCTTTTTTGGCGAATACCGCACGTTAAATTCGTCGCCCGGTTCCAAGGGCATGGGGTTCACCAAGAGGATGAGCGGCTCGGATTGCAGCAGCGACTGGCTGGTGATGGTCTGCGTTCCTGCGACGAACTGGTAGGAAATCTCCGAGCGGTTGGCATCAATTTTTTTTATCGTGACCCGACCTACGGTTTCTTGGCTGCCCTTGGCCAACACCGCTTCGATGCGCTCCGTCTCGCTTTTTTTGGCATTGCGCCCCAAAAGTACCACGCCCGTCACCACAAGCCCCATCACCCCAAGAAAGATGAGCAAGTGGATGAAGTGCTTGTGCTCAATCGCATGGCGAACCCGGTTGCGGGGCGTATCGGCCTCTTTGTCAATGTTGAAGAAAAAGAACATCTCGTCGCCCCGCCGTTCGAGCTTGATGTGCACCAGTTCCTCTTCGATGAAAAAAGTATATTCCTTCGACTCGAACACCTTGAAGTCCACTTGCACAATCTTGGAGCCGATATAAATGAGCAGGTGCCCCGCCCTTGGGCTGTACATCAGGCCCACCCGGTAGTTCCTGCCGGCGTCGCCGACGTATGTCCAAGTGTAGTGGTTCATGCGGTTTCAGACGACAGACATTAGGCAAAAGACTTAAGATAATAGAGAACCCATTTTCCTCTTTTGTCTAAAATCTATTGTCTCCATTCCAAAGGCACGTAACGTTGGCGGAGCCAAAAGAAACGCTACGGCCTTTGGCAACTTTGGCGTTAAATCTAAGTTAAAGCAGCGGATTGCCACCTACCATTGTTATTTTTGTCATGTTTGCAGTGCGGGAAGAAATGGAAAATGGGATATTAGAAATTAGGGCTACAAGCAAAATTGCCACTGTCCTGCCTTTTTTATAAAAATGAACAAAAAAATAATCTGGATAATCATAGGGCTGATGACGGCATCGCTCATCGGCATCGCCGCCATGCAAGCGAAATGGGTGGCCGACTCGCTGCAGGCCAACGAGAAGCAGTTCGACAACCACGTGCAGGCTTCCTTGAAACGAGTGGCGGAAAAGCTGGAGGAGCAGGAAGACATGGAGGCGTTCAAACACGTGGACAACGGCTTTGCCCAGGATTTTTACCAGGCCGAAGTGCGCCAGCGAATAGAGACGGGGGGATTGATGCTCAAGATTGGGGAAGGAGAGGTAGAGCAGGCGCACGCACACCTTACCAAACAGCAGTTGATTGAAATCATGTTGGCCAACAACAACTGCAACTGCTCCAATTGCCGGTCTGAACGTGCCAAGATGCTTACCCAGTTCGTGAACCTTACGGAGGGCATGAACCTGGCATCGCTCACCGAGCGCATCAAATTGGAGGAGCTTGCCAGCTTCCTGCTGCAAGAATTTCAGGACAATGGCATCAAAATCCCCTTCCGCTATGGTATTTTCGACAACCGCAAAAAGAGCTTCGTCATCGCCGATGGCCACTATACCATGGAGGACAATCGCTCCAAGCCTACCTTGGAAGGCTTCAACAACCTCAACAACAGTGAATACAAGGTCAGCCTTTTCCAACGGGATGTTGAAGTGCCGGGCCTGCTGATGGTTTACTTTCCGAACAAGGATAGCTTCCTCTGGAGCTCCGTGCTCAAGAACCTCATCGGCTCCATCCTTTTTACGGGCATCATCCTTTTCTGCTTTGCCTACACGATTTCCGTAATTTTCAAGCAGAAAAAAGTGTCGGAGATGAAAAACGACTTCATCAACAACATGACCCACGAGTTCAAAACGCCCATTGCTACCATCTCCTTGGCCTCCGACAGCATCGCCAGCCCGATGGTGGTGAACAACCCCGACAAAATCCGGCGGTTCATTGACATCATCCGGCAGGAGAACAAGCGGATGAACAACCAAGTGGAGAAGGTGCTGCAAATGGCACAGATTGACCGACAGGATTTTGAGCTGAAGCTAAGCGATGTGAACCTCCACGACGTTATCACACAAGCAGTCGGCTACATCGGCCTACAGGTGGAAAAACGGGAGGGCTCGGTGAGCACCGACCTACAGGCCACACAGCCTGTCGTGCAGGGCGACATGACGCATATCTCCAACATTGTCAACAACTTATTGGACAACGCCAACAAGTATTCGCCCGAAAACCCTGAAATTTCCGTTGCTACACGCAATGTGAACGACGGGGTCGAAGTTATAGTCAGCGACAAGGGCATTGGCCTCAGCAAGGAGGCGAAAAAGCTCATTTTTGAAAAATTCTACCGGGTACATACCGGCAACCTCCACGACGTGAAGGGCTTTGGCCTCGGCCTCAGCTACGTGAAGGCCATGATGGACGCCCACAAAGGGCGGGTGGAGGTTAAGAGTGAGTTGGGGAAGGGGAGCAGTTTCATTCTTTTCTTTCCAGGTTCTTATAATGCCAATGGATAAATGGCTTCTTGATGAATCGATTGTATATCCTTTTTTTTTCTATTGCAATCATCGGCTGTTCAGCCGACGACTACACCACCCCCATCTCCCAAGCCACGGTGGACACCGACAATGAATCCGATTTTGAGGAAGTGCTGATAGATGTTGAAATCACGACCATTGACCCTGCCACGCAGGAAATCCGCTACGTGCTGCTCGACTCGATTTACGACATTGCCGTGGGCATCAATGGAGAGGATTGGGGCGTTTTTGATGAAAAAACTGGCCCTGTTGACCCCAATGCAGTCGGGGTCTCGCAGGTGAACGGGTTCTACGTGCAGAGCGAGCCGTACACCCACCACTTGACCTTGAACTATAACGCAGCATCGAGCGATTTGCAAACAGCGGGCGAGGCTGCCAATTTTTTACGGGGCTTCTTGTTGCCAGGTGATTATTTTTTTAAGCTCAACGAACTGAAAATCAATAACATAGTCAACGAAGCACGCACTATCAAGCCCTCGGACACACAACTGCTCAGCATCGAACCGAAGGAGCGGAGCGTTTTCGTCGGGAAGTTCAACATAGCGATATGAAACTGCTTTCTTTGCTGCCCATTGCTTGTTTGGCAGTGTTTTCGACAGGTTGTGAAGACACGGAACTCAGCCTGACTGTCACCAACCGCCTGCCAAACGTGGAACTGCGGGACGTGGTTTGGGAAGGGCGCTACATCGCAGGAGGGCTTTTGCCGGGGCAATCGGGCGCTTTCGAGGCCACTTGCTACGAAGGAAAAAGCGACGAGTACCCCAAGGAAGGCCCTATTGAGTTCAGAATGGCCCTCAATGGCAAAGTCGTTTTTGTGAAAACCAAGGAAATCATCAAACTCGATTGCGACCAGCAGCTTGAATTTGAAGTGAACGATAGCACGGAAATCGAGATTTTTTAATCAAAAACAATTCAAAACCCAATTATAAAAGATGTCTGCTACACGTGGAAATATCCTTTTAGTCGAGGACGACCAAAATTTCGGGGACGTATTGCGCTCCTACCTTGAAATGAACGACTACGACGTGACCCTTGCCAACGACGGCATCAAGGGCATGGAAGCCTACAACCGGGGCAATTTCGACCTCTGCATCCTCGATGTGATGATGCCCCGCAAGGATGGCTTCACGGTCGGGCGGGAAATCAGGGAGAAAAACGCAGACGTGCCCATCATCTTCCTCACTGCCAAGACGCTCAAAGAGGACGTGCTGCAAGGCTTCAAAATCGGGGCCGATGATTATATCACCAAGCCGTTCAACTCCGAGGAACTGTTGTTCCGCATCGGGGCCATCCTCAAGCGCACCAAGCCGAAGGAGGAGCCAAAGGAAGAGGCACGGGAATATTTTATCGGGAAATACCACTTCAATTACCCGCTGCGCATCCTCACCTACGACAAGGGCGGCGTGAACGAGCCACAGCACAAGCTCTCACCAAAGGAGGCTTCCCTGCTCAAGATGTTCGCCCTCAAAATCAATGACGTGCTGACCCGCAGCGAGGCGCTCACCAAAATCTGGGGAGAGGACAACTACTTTACCGCCCGCTCGATGGACGTGTTCGTGACCAAGTTGCGCAAGTACCTTGCCGAGGACGACAACCTCGAAATCGTGAACATTCACGGCAACGGATTTCAGTTGCTGGAAAAGGACAAAGCCGTGTAGGCTGGTTTTTCAAGAAAAAACAACCAGTTTTATAGAAATCCTAAATAAGGCTCGCCTACAATGGCGGGCCTTGTTTTTTTTACATCAAAACCTGAAAAAATAGGGTGTGACAAAAGTCACGCTACCAAAATGCGCAAAGTCACTATTGGAGCAATAAATACGGGATAAAATTGTCCGAAATTCTTTTTATCCTGATTTAAATGCTTCAAACATGAAAAAACAAGTCTTCCATTTGATTGCCTTTACCGTCGTTGTCTTTATGATGTCCTGCCAATCATCGGCAAAGGACGAAGGGGGCTCCACGGCAGCGGCTACGACAGAGCAGCCAGCACCAACTGGTGGCGGCCAAGCCAGCGTTGTTGACGAAAACTCCGAACCCAATGTGGTAAAAGTGGCCGTAGGTTCGGCTGACCACACCACGCTTGTGGCAGCTCTGAAAGCTGCTGACCTCGTGGATGCAATGGCCAATGTAGGCCCGTTCACCGTCTTCGCTCCTACCAACGCCGCCTTCGATGCACTCCCCCCGGGCACGGTGGAGGGCTTGCTAAAACCAGAGAAAAAGCCAGATTTAACAAAAGTGCTGAAGTACCACGTGACCACTTCCTCGCTTTCGGAAATGATGCTCTCCGACGGCATGACGCTCGGCATGGCCAATGGCGGCAAGACCACCATCAAAAAATCTGCCGATGGCAAAATCATGATAAACGATGCCAACGTGTTGGGTGCCGTGAAAGCCTCCAACGGCATGGTCTATGTGATTGACAAGGTGCTGCTGCCGCAATAAGGAAAGTTTTTTTGACAAAAAATAATTGATTCGGTCAACGGGCTGCCGCCTGGCAGCCCGTTTTTTGCCTACTGCGTCCGTGCTCCGACATTGAAAAAGCGGGAAACTGTTTGCCACTTCATGGGCTTGGCCTAACTTGGCCGTTCGCTAAAACAAAAATTACCATGAAGTCAATGAGACACCTGATTATTCTATCGCTTGCAATGCTTCCCACTGCCATTTGGGCGCAGCCCGAAATAAAGGGGCACCAACACAACGGCTGCGGATATTACCACATGCGGCTCGACCCAGCCGATTGGGGCGACGAACGTGAGGCATGTGGCAGCAATGCCCGAAGTGACAGCATTGATATCTTGAACTATGCCGTAACGCTGGATGTAAGGGATTTTGCTGGGCAAACCATCAGTGCTGCTTGCAGGATAACCTTCAAGGCCAAACAAGATGGAATCGAATTCCTCCCGCTCGACCTGCTGGAACTGACCGTTGATTCGGTCATGCAGAACGGCCAGCCACTTATGTTTGATTACAACGACACGCTGCTCAACCTGCACCTCCCTTCTCCCGTCAACATCGGCGAAACATCGGAGTTGACCGTTTATTACCACGGCCATCCCACCGATGATCCAAGCGGTTTCGGAGGTTTTGTATTCGAAGGTGGATACGCTTACAACCTTGGCATTGGCCTTTCGTCGAACCCCTACAATTTTGGCCGCAGTTGGCATCCTTGCTTCGACAATTTCGTGGAGCGTGCCACCTACGACATTGATGTCATTAGCAGCGATGGCCGGAGAGGGTTTGCGGTGGGCGAGTTCCTTGGCGAAACCAACCTCGGCGGCAGTACCGTCAAAAGGAGCTACCGAATGAGCTTGCCTTTGCCTACTTACCTCGTTTGTACCGCCACCAGCAACTACGCCACCTTGCATGGCGAGCACACGGGCATTTATGGCACTTACCCAACCCTGCTCGTGGGCAAGCCGGGCGACACCACCCAGATGAAGACCTCGTTCCAGTACCTGCCAGAAGCAATTGATGTCTTGGAGGCATGGTTTGGCCCTTACCGTTGGGGACAAGTGGGCTACGTACTCACTTCCGCTGGCGCAATGGAGCATTCCACACTCATCGCCTACCCCGATTACAGCATTGACGGAGGTGCCAACTATGGAATGAACCGCCTCATGGCCCATGAACTTGGGCATCATTGGTGGGGAAACATCACTACCCTTAGCTGCCCGTCCAATATGTGGATTAAAGAGGGGAATGCAGAGTACAGCTCGCATTTGTTTCAGGAGTTCACCTTTGGCAAGGAGTATTTCAAGCAGGTAGTAAAGGACAACAACTACTTTGTTGTCAAAAATGCCCACCTGGATGATGGCGGCTACCTGCCCCTCTCCGGCCTTCCTTATGAAAACACCTATGGCACGCACACCTACCAAAAAGGCGCAGCCATCATGCACAACCTCCGCGGCTACCTCGGCGACTCGCTCTTCCAACGAGGCATGACCTCTATTTTGGATACTTATGAGTACCAGTCCGTGGACGCCGAACTGTTCCGTGACCAACTTACGGCCAATACGGGCGTGGATATGACCTCGTTCTTTGATGACTGGATTTTTGCCCCCGGTTATGCGGTCTATGAATTGGACTCCGTACAATATGCCCCTGCGGACAATGGCTACGAGGCAAGGCTGTACGTGCAGCAAAAGCTCCATCACAACCCGCATTTTCATACGAATGCACCCATGGAGGTCACATTTTTCGATGAAAACTGGCAGCCTCACACCGAGCGTTTTATGACCACCGGTGAGTTCACGGAGGCGGTCGTTCAAGTGCCCTTCCAACCTGTTTGGCAGGTGTTGAACGACAACAACCTACTTAACCTCGCCCAGTTCCAAGACCGGAAAGTGGTCAACTCCACGGGGAATGTCAGTTTGGACAACTGCGAACTGAGCAATTTGCAGGTAACTGCGATGCCAGTGGGTGATTCGGCCCTTATCAGTTGCGTCCACTACCTGGGGGCTGCCGATCCCGACCCCAGCGGCATCCAACTTTCCACCAACCATTACTGGCGGATTGGGGGTGTAATCCCGGCAGGCTTCAAGGCCAAGGTCACGCTGAACTACCGGGGGGCCAGCGATACCGACCTCGACCACGACCTCACCAACTTGCCAGAGGATAGCCTCACGCTCGTTTGGCGGCCAAGGCCCGGCGTGGCTTGGGGGCAATATCCTTATTATAAAAAATTCGCACTCACCGCCAATGACGGCAATGGCTTCATCCGCATTGACACCCTATTGATGGGTGACTATGCATTTGCTGCAGGCAGCCTGCCCGTAGCCACAGGGGTGTTTGACTTGGACAAAAAAAACCAAATGGACATGGCGCTGTACCCTAACCCAGCGTCCACCCACCTAACGGTTCAGGCGATGCTCCCAACAGGCAAAATTGCTGACAAATTGACCATGCACGATGTTGCAGGGAGGTTGGTGAAAAAGGCCTTCGCACAGGTAGTTGGCGGTTTGCTGGCCCAAACACTGGACGTTTCGGCGCTTCAAGCGGGCATTTATTTCGTTAAAATCTTGGATGAAAATGGGGTAGTGATAGCCGTTGAGAAGTTTGTAAAGGTTTGAAAAACAAATCCTTGCGAAAATCCACAAATAATAGCGGCGGCGGCATCGGATATGCCTCCGCCGCTTTCGTTTTACGCCAAGATGTATGCTTTATTATCCGATGGTTCCTTAACTTTGACCGGGTCATTTTACTGATCCTTTTTTACCAAAATCGCAACTACTTGGCAAGGGGTGTTTTAGGGGGAAATTGAAAATTTTCTCCTCCCACACCCTCCTAAGCAGTTAGTTTTTATTTTTCATTTCTCAATTTATTTGGGTTCTTCATTCCAAAGAAATTGTCAAAAAACATCATTATTTTCATGGAAAAAACAACTCGCCGCAACTTCGTAAAGACTGCCGCCGCTGCTGCTGCCACACTACCATTGGCTGCTGCTGGAACGGTGGAATCAAAACCTAAAGGCATGAAAGGCATTTTCGTACATCAAGTCTATTTCTGGTTGAAAAACCCGGGCAACACCGCCGACCGTGACAAGCTCGTTGAGGGGCTGAAGACCCTCACCAAAATAAAGCACATCAAATCGTGGCATATCGGCATACCAGCTGGCACGAGCCGTGACGTGATTGACGGCAGCTATTCCATTTCTTGGCTGAACACCTTGAAGGACAGGGCTGCACAGGATGCCTACCAGGTTGACCCTATCCATGTCGCATTTGTCGAGAACTACAAGCACCTCTGGAACAAGGTGGTGGTTTACGACGCAGTTGATGCTCCGCAATGAAAGCACTAGCACTATCCCTGCTGGCCGTCGTATCTGGCCTTGTTGCGGCAGCACAAACGAGTGCAACCGTGACCGCCACGGTCGAAACAGTGGACATTGACAGTGGCCAGCGAACTGTCGTGCTGACAGACATAGCGCCACAGGATGCCCACCTCGAAGCCCCCAACTGGTCGAGGAGCGGCAAGTCGCTCTTGGTTAACAAGGCAGGCAGGCTCTACAAACTACCGCTTGACAAGCCCCGCCTGAGCAAGGTACATACTGGATTCGCCAAAGCCTGTAACAACGATCACGGCTATAGTTTCGATGGCAATACGTTGATTATCAGCCACAACGACGAGCGGGTGGGCACCGATGGCCCCAACTCCCGCATCTTCAAGTTGCCAGCAACGGGAGGCAGGCCCATTCTCGTCACCGAGAACTATCCATCGTATTGGCATGGCATTTCCCCCGATGGTCAGACACTCGTCTATTGTGCAGCGCGCAACGGCGAGTGGGAAGTTTATGCCATTTCCATCCAAGGTGGTTTTGAAAAGCGCCTGACCGATGCCCCTGGCCTCGATGACGGCCCCGAATACTCGCCCGATGGCAAGTACATTTATTTCAACGCTCACCGGACTGGCCGGATGCACGTCTGGCGAATGAATGCCGATGGGAGCAACCAAAGACAACTCACCCACGACGAGTACGACAATTGGTTCCCGCACCCTTCGCCCGATGGCAAATGGCTGGCTTTCATTAGCTACCAGGAAGACCAAAAGGGGCAGCACCCCTTTGGCCGGAACGTCAAGCTGCGGCTGATGAACCTGCAAAAAGGCGATGTCAAAGACTTGACCGATGTGTTCTTCGGCGGACAGGGCAGCTTCAATGTGCCGTCATGGTCACCTGATAGCAAACAAGTGGCATTTGTGAGCTATAAATTGAACTGACCTGCCGTGAGGAAACTATCCACCGACCTGGTTGCCATTGTCCGCTGTCATGCGCTGGTAGCCACCATTGCGATAGTTTTTTTCTTAAAAAACGTTGGGGCGCAAGCCCCAACTACCTATTATGGTCAGGTGCAGGCCATTGTCAACAAGAACTGCATCCAGTGCCACCGACCCAATGGTGGTGCGCCATTTCCGCTGCTCAACTACAAACAGGTGGCCGAGCGGGCTACCTTCATTGCACACGTGAACATGCACTACTCGCCCACGCCCGTGCCCGCTACTGACCACTCCTCGGTGGAAATCTGGTATGCGCCCATAAGCCCGACCGTATCGTGAAGCCTTTCATCTTGGACGAAAGCTGGGTGGTCAACCAGCCTTCTTCATACCCGCCGACACAGTGGAGTCCTTTTTCATGCGCATAGATAGTAAGCAACGGGGAAATAATAACTTATCAAGTTGCAAGGCACTTAGGGCCAAGCATAGGCCCTTCGAGAGGCCGGGTTATCAAACCCGGCCTCTCGAAGGGCAATGCCTTATTGTTCAAGCATCGGTTAAGAAGTTCAAAACCAAGTTGGAACTTATTATTTACTCGTCACTAAAAAGGGGATGGGGTGAAAAAAATTCATTTTTCACCCCATCCCCTTTTTCGATCACCCTAAGCTAATCGAGTAGGAATAGCTTCCAGTACTTGGCTGTTGTTCAGAAGTGGCGGGCGCTTCCTCCTTTGTCACGTAATTGAGTTGTACTTGGGCAGGGGCTTGGGCATTTGGCAGCTTAAAATGTATCTGAATCGTCTTGTGGTGGATGACCCGTAGGCCCCTTGGCACATCCACTTGGAATTTCATGGACTTCACTAATCGGATGGCCTCTTCGTCGCAGCCGTGTCCAAGCCCGTGGCCGATGATTTTGGCATCCATCACATCGCCTTTGTGGTCAATGTCAAAGCGGACGCTGACCGTGCCCTCCACCTTTTCCGCAAGCGCTTCGGCAGGGTAGCGCAGTTGCTCCGCAACAAACTTTTTCATGGCCTTTGGGCCACCCTCGTACCAAGGTTGCTTGATGAAATTCTTGTCCTTTGCTGGCTTGTGCATGGCTATTTTTTGATATTGAACTGCTGATAATACTTTCAGTGCAATTAATTAGCAGGGGGTGTTTTTTTGGGAAAATTGAAAACTTTCCCAAAAAAACACCCCAAAATCTGGGAGGAGAGAAAAAATTTCATTTTTTCTCTCCTCCCAGGCCCTCCTAAGCAGTTACCTTTCGGTTGCGATTTGCGATTAAAACCGTGCCGACTGTTACGACAGGCTGGCAAGGTAGCGTTGCAAGGCATCCAACTGCTCTTTCGTACCGAGCAAGATGAAGCTGGAATCTTCCGAGAGCACTGTTTCTGGCCCAGGGTTTACCACATAACTGCCATCGGCATGTTTAAAGCCGATGATGTTAGCCCCAGTCTCCCGCCTGATATGAAGGTCTTGGATGGTCTTGCCCCGGCAGGTGGCGGGCATGTTGCGGTAGTGTATTTCCTCGAACTCAATATCCGACTCCGACTCACGGGTGATGTAGGAGAAAAACTCCGTAGCCCCAGGCTTGCTTACCAGTGTGGCCATGTAAAAGCCGCCGATTTGCTCGGGCATGATGACGTGGTTGGCACCAGCTAACCGCAGCTTCCGTTGCGATTTAGCCTCCGTTGCCCGACTGATGATGTTAAGGGTTGGATTCAATTGACGAGCCGTGAGCACGATAAACACGTTTTCGGAGTCGTCGGGAAGGGCTGTTATGAGCGCCTTTGCACGGGTGATGCCGGCTCGTAGCAGGGTCTCGTCGTGCGTTGCATCGTCTCCGATGTAGAGCACCTGTTCGTCGCTCCGCTGAATTTCCTCAATGACCGCCGTGTTGCTCTCCACCACCACGAAGGGAGTCCGATGGTGCAGGAAATTCTGCGAAATCTCCCTTCCATAGCGCCCATAGCCGCAGATGATGACGTGGTCACGCAGGGCATCTATTTTTTTGTTGATGGACATAAGGTGCATTTTTCTGAAAATTTCGCCATTGATGACGTAATAGGAAAACACTGCCAAGGCATAGGCAAAGATGCCGATATTCATTAAAATCAAAAATGACGAAAACCACTCACCCGCTGGGCTTAACGATTTTACCGCTCCGTAGCCCACGGTTGCGATGGTGATGGTGGTCATGAAGAATGCCTCCCTGAAGTTGTAGCCTTCCAACCACATATAGCCAACCGTGCCCACCACGAATTCCCCAAAAATCAGCGACACTGCCAAGCGGTTGCTCAACACGGAACGGGGCACTCTTAAAAAGCCCTTTTTGTAGGAAGGTTTGATTGGTTTCATCGCTTTGCAATAATGCGGTTGGTGGGGAGGTACTGGTGATTGGTGATTCGTGACTGGTGATTCGTAGATGGACTCCATTTAATGCTTCTACCAATCACAAGTCACGAATCACTTCAACAACTTTTTGATTTTGTCGTAGGCGGCCTTGTTCGTGTCGTCGCCTCGGCAGTTCAGTTCCTGTGCCTTGTACTCTATGGCCTTTACCCGGTTGCCGGGGTCGGGGTGAGTGCTGAGGAACGCAGGCGGCGTGCCTTCTTTGCCCTTTATTTTTTTGAAAAATCCGGCAGCACCAGCCGCATTGAGGTTGCTGCCACAAAGGTAATGCACGGAATGCTCATCCGCCTCCGCTTCGTGCTTTCGGCTGAACTTCAGGGAGGCGAGGCTCAACGCCATTTGTTCCACCATTTTGGCGTCCTTCCGTCCCGTCACCAATTGCCGGACGGCATCGAGGCCATAAAGTTTGGTCATTTGCTTCGTGGAATGGCGAAGTGCGGCATGTGCGATTTCATGGCCCATCACCCCGGCCAATTGGTCTTCCGAGTCGAGGAACTTGATGAGGCCGGTATAGACATAGAGGTAACCGCCAGGCACGGCAAATGCGTTCAGCGTCTTATCGTCCTTGATGATTTTCACCTGCCAGGCAAAGTCCTTGGCATGGGCCACCTTGCCGGATTGGAGCAGCTTGTTCATCAGGCTACGTAGGTATTTATAGGCTTCTTCGTTGCCCTTTTCTGGCAGGATGGGAAACTTGGCGGGACTGCGCTCAATCTCTTGGCTCACTTGCATGCCAATGGCCTTGTCGTCTTCAATGGTAAAAAGGTTGAAGTCCCGGAGCCTTTTTTGGGCGCTGCATTGCAAAGAGATGGATACCGTAAAGGCGATGGCGAGTGGCAGCAGGATGATTTTTTTCGGAAACATGGCGAAATGGATTTGGTTGTGGTTGAGAAAAATGGCCAGCCATGTCAGGGCTGGGTCATGCTCAAACGAACCTGCAAACCCAGTTTCGTATGTCTGTATTGTTACCGAAATTATAACTGCTTATACTTCTGGCCGTTAGCTTTTAGCCAACAGCCAATTCAAATGGACAAAATCTGGCGCTCCAAAAAACACCCCAAAATATGGGAGGAGAGAGAAAAAATGGAATTTTTTCTCTCTCCTCCCCACCCTCCTTAGCAGGTACCCGAAATTCTAAAATTAACGTGAAGCCTATTGAAACCCAGCTTACGTGGGGTTAAGCGGGGTGGCTCATCATGCTGTTTAGCCTTTTCGGGGAGGCTCTTTTTGCCCATCCCCCGAATTTATTGTCTATGGGCGCAACTGGTAGTTTCCTTGAAAAACCGCCAGTTGCGCCCCTGCTGCAAGAGCAGTTTATGCTTTACCAAGCCGTCTTCTTATGTCCCTTCAAGGCATAGTAAAGGATGAAGAGATAGCTGGGAATCAATATCCAATAAGCCTGCTTGGGGCCGATGCTCTCGATATCAGCCAAGCCGCCATAGACCAAGGGCATGAGCGCACCGCCTGCAATGGCCATGATGAGCAGGGCAGAACCCGTCTTGGTGAACTTGCCCAAGCCATGAATGGCCAACGGCCACATGGCCGGCCATACCAAGGCGTTTGCTAAACCGAGCAAGGCAATAAAAAGCACGGAGGTGTAACCGCTCGTGAATACCACCAATAGGCTTAACACTATGCCAACAATGGCCGAATAGGTGAGCGCCTTGGCCTGTGTGATGAACCGGGGTATGGCGATGATGCCAATAATATAACCAACGACCATCGCACTCAAAGTGTAAGCGGTGAAACTCTTTGCTTCAGATAATGGTATGCCCTGCGACTGCCCGTAGGTGCCGATGGTGTCACCTGATACAACCTCCAACCCTACGTAAAAGAAGAGCGAGATCACACCCAGCACCAAGTTCGGGTATTGAAAAACACTTGTCTTCTCGCTTGCAGCGATGGGGTGCGAGGGGTCTTCATCCTGCTCCTGCTCAATTTCGGGGAGGGGAGAAAAGCGGACCATCAGTGCAAGGCCGACCAGCACGAGTGCCATAAGCGTATAAGGCGTGACTACCCGGAGTGCCAGCTCGTCCAAGCGGACCGCCTTCTGTGCAGCGTCCATGGTGAGGAGCTCTTGGGTGAGGGAATCGGCATCGGAAAGAACGACTGCACCAAGTATGATGGGGGCAATCACGCCTGCTGCCTTGTTGCAGATGCCCATGATGCTGATGCGTTGCGCTGCGCTCTCGATGGGCCCTACGATGGTGATGTAGGGATTCACTGCCGTTTGCAGGAGGGACAGGCCCGTGCCAATGATGAAAAGCCCGGTCAAGAACATGGCATAGGTCCTGGATTGCGCAGCAGGGATGAACACCAAGGCCCCGACTGCCATGACCAGCAAGCCGAGCATGATGCCTTTTTTGAAACCCGTCTTGCTCAAAACCCGCGAGGACGGCAGGGCCGTGACGAAATAGGCGATGTAAAACGCAAAGGCTACCAGCAGTGCTTGGAAATTGTTCAGCTCACAAGCGATTTTGAGGTATGGAATGAGCGTACCATTGAGCCAGGTGACGAACCCAAACACGAAGAACAGGACGCCTAGGATGATGATAGGAACAAGGTTGGATTTTGTTGATGATGGCATTTGATAAATAGATGGTTGGTGATTTTGAGCAGTGCCTACAGCAATGATTGAAAGGATAGGCTGCTGCCAAATCGTTTTCGTTTTGCGATTCCGAGCGGAAAGCTACTTGTTGAATTTTGGATGGCCAAATGGATTGGCAGGAAAGTGAAAAGATGCCAGATAAACCAAGTTTGCAACGATGGAGAAATAACCCCCAATTCACAGCACCTCAAGTACCGCAATATGCCCCCCTCGGAAGGGCAAGGTAGCCCCGGCCAAGCGACCAGACAGCGCCTCGCCAATGGGGGATGCCAACGAAACGAGGTAGTACAGCTTGCCGTCCAACTCCAACTTGCCCGCACTGATGGCGATGAAATAGCTCCCTTGATTGGTGATGGCCAGGCTGCCTTCGGCAATGGAGGGTGTGTATTTTTCCAAGTAAATGCGATCCAAGACCAATTGAAGTTGCTGTGCCTCGGCCAATTGTACACCGAGTTTTTCCTGTTCCAACTGCATCATGGCACGACCCGTTTCATACTTGTCGCCCACGCTGCTCTTGCCTTCCTCGTTGGCGGCTTGGCGGGCGGCTTCCAAGGCTTGGGTCACGGTGTCCAGCCGCTGTTGAGCGTAGTGCTGGCAATGGTCAAGGAGGCGCTGCTTGAGGCTCATAGCTGTTTGTCCACCTCTTGCAGGTCTTCCACGTTGAACTCCCCGAACCAGTCCCGCAGCTTCTTGCGGGCGGTGATGCGCACCTCATCGTTTACGTAAGCGGCGATGGTCACGAGACCAAAACTGAGCACGCCGAGGTCGTCGGTGTAGCCAAGGATGGGGGTGAGGTCGGGCAGGGCGTCAATGGGCGAGATGAAATAGCCCAGTACGCCGATGATGATGCGCTTTGCCCAAATGGGCGTGTCACTGCGGCGGTAGGCGTAGTAGAGGAGGAGCACGCTATAGACTGCCTTCAAGCCTGCCTGCTTGGCATAAAGGCGGATTTTTTCGAGTAGGCCGAATTCGGAGAACCGGCTTGCGTATTTTTCAAAAGGATTTTTCATCGCAATAATTACTTGATGGCTTTCAACAGTTCTTCATACACTTTCACCCGGTTTTTGTTGAGGCCGAATGAGCCTGTCTTGAAAATGGTGTAGATGAAATAGGCCATTCCAAACAAAAAAATATAGACGGTTATTTGGCTGAACTTGGTCAAAAACAAGGCTGCCGTGTAGGCCACAAACCAAACTCCCCCAAACCAGAGGTCCCGCTGTATCAGTTTTTTGAAGTAGGCAATTTTTTCCTCCAGCCATTCGGCGCTGAGGTCTTGTGCCTTCAGGATGATTTGTTCCTTTTTTGGCAAAACGTTGATGATGCTTTCCAACTCTTTCGGCTGCAATTTTCTACCCATTTTTCTGATTTGCTTTTAAAAAATAGATGCATGTGCGGTTTGCCCAGATGAGCACAATGGCAGGTGGGGTTTACGGGGATTGCTGCTGGGTGGTTTCTCCTTCCAGTTCGATGCCCTCCAAATGCCCGCTCGTCCGAAAGTAAAACCCTGCCAACAGGCCAAAAGCAAAGCCGCCGATATGTGCCCACCAAGCTACACCGCCGCCGCCCGTTTCACTGGCGATGGAGGAGGTGCCGTACGTCCATTGCTGCACAATCCAAAGTCCCAGGAATATCCAGGCCGTGATGCGGAAAGGGAAAACCAGGAACAGCATTTTGATGCGGGAAGTTGGGTGCATGACCAAATAGGCTCCCATTACCGCCGATATGGCCCCGCTGGCCCCCACCATCGGCATCTCGCTGTGCATATTGAAGTATATGTGCGAAAACACCGCTACCAGCCCGCCGAGGAAGTAGAAGAGACCGAATTTGAAGCTTCCCACGGTAGCCTCGATATTGTCCGCAAAGACCCAAAGGAAGAGCATATTTCCGATGAGGTGCCACCAGTCCCCGTGCATGAACATGCTCGTGAAGAGCGTGAACAGGTCTTGCCCGCTGGTAATTTCGGCAGGGATAGCCCCGAAATATAGGTCGAAAGCATCTTGCTGCTCAGGATTCAGACTTACCTTGTAAAGAAAACAGGCGATGTTCAGCACGATAGAAGCGTAGCTGAAAAAAGGGAAGTGGCCGCCTTTTACTTGGTCATCGCCAATAGGGAAAATCATGCTTTGCGAGGATTTGAAGATGCGAGGATTTGAGCGAAGACATGTCAAATGCTCGAACCCTCACTTTTAAAGGTCCCAGAAGGACCGGGGTCGGTTATAGACTTTGATGGTATCGGTGATGGTCTGCCAGAAGTACCAGATGACCACGCCGGCCACGGGGAAGTAGGCCAGTTCGCCCACGAAGCGCAACCACAATGGGAGGCTCACGGCCAGCACGATGGCGGTCTTCACGTAGTTCAGCCGCTTGATATGGCTATATACATATACAAGGTGGATGGCGCTCGCCATTTGCCAAATGCCCAGCACCACAAGCATGGTATTGGTGCTGCGCATACCTGTTGCGAAGCAGGCCAACAATATAATGGCCACTATCAAAACCGCCTGCCCCAGCAGGTCAATCTTCATCCTGAATTTTGAAATCATAGCAAACTATCTTTGCGGCGTCATTAGACACTATGATAGACAATAGACAGTAGATGATAGACAATAGACAGTAGATTTCCAGCAAACTACTGCCCCATCTAATGTCTATCGTCTTATGTCTAATATCTCAAAGCGTCAAAATTACCAAAAATGCCCATTACTCCCGAACTCGTTTCCGAACTGATTCGCAAAAGGCGGTCAATTTTCCCGAAAACCTACAACGACAAGCCGATACCACGGCCCATTATCGAGGAGGTGCTCGAAAATGCCAACTGGGCACCCACCCACCGCCTAACCGAGCCTTGGCGTT
The DNA here is from genome assembly GCA_016714985.1 of Saprospiraceae bacterium. Classification (GTDB taxonomy): domain Bacteria; phylum Bacteroidota; class Bacteroidia; order Chitinophagales; family Saprospiraceae; genus UBA6168. The sequence continues at coordinate 79,432 of JADKBS010000001.1, forward strand.
TCAAGGTATTTACTGGTGCTTCGCTTCAACGGTTGGGCGATTACCTTGGCGACTTTTACAGTAACAACACGCCACCAGATGAGTTTTCGGAAGCGAAGCATAAAAAGACAAAGGAAAACCCCGTGCGGTCGGCCTGCGTCGTCGCCATCTGCATGCAGCGTGACCCAACGGGCAGCGTACCGGAGTGGGAGGAACTGGCCGCCGTGGCCTGCGCCGTGCAGAACATGTGGCTAACCTGTACCGCCCACGGCATTGGCAGCTATTGGAGCACCCCCAAGGCCGCCCTCGTGGCCAACGAATTCCTCAACTTGGGCGAAGGGGAGCGTTGCCTTGGCCTGTTCTACATGGGCTACCACGACCTGCCCGAACTGCCCGGCAAGCGCTCACCTGTTTCAAAGAAAACGACTTGGGTTTCCGAGTAATGAGCTACCAGATCGAAAGGGCCGCCCGGGGCTCGCAACTCAAAACTCGAAACTTCTTAAAATGACGAGGCTTTCCGAAACATTTCCCCTACCACTTGGCCACGATTTCAAACAACGGGCTTTCCGCTGGGCGGGTCAATTCGAGGTGGCTTGCTGCTTGGACAGCAACGGTTACCAAGGCGTCGTGGGCAGCGAGCATGATTGCCTATTGGCAGTTGGCGTTGCTTCGCAATGGCTGCAAAAAACCGAAACCGGGGCCTTTGACGCCCTTAAAAAATACGTGGACGCCCACCAAGACTGGCTCTTCGGCTACCTGACCTATGACCTAAAAAACGATGTAGAACCCCGCCTTTCCTCAAAAAACCACGATGGCATCGGCTTCCCTACCCTTCATTTTTTCCAACCAGAAGTAGTCTTTGAAATCGCTCCACAAAGCGTCACCATTCACAGCCTCGGCGATTTGCCGAAGATGCTACATGAAAAAATTAGCAGTTTACCACTGACAGAACGGACTGGCCCAATCCGCAATCTGCAATCCGCAATCCGCAATCGAATTCCGAAGGCTGACTACCTCGAAACCGTCCAAGCCATCCGCCAGCACATCCTTCGGGGGGATATTTACGAGATGAACTTCTGCCAAGAATTTTATGCGGAGGACTGCCTGCTGGATGCCCCAGCCATTTTCCAAAAACTGAACGGTCTTGGCAAAGCCCCCTTTTCGGCCTATTACCGCCTCAACGACCATTACCTGCTTTGCGCCAGCCCCGAGCGGTTTTTGAAAAAAGCGGGCGCAAGGCTCATTTCCCAGCCCATCAAAGGCACCCGCCGCCGGGGGCAGACCGTCGAACAGGATGCCGCATTGCGCCAGCAACTGTACCAAAGCCAGAAAGACCGCTCCGAAAATGTGATGATTGTGGACCTCGTGCGCAATGACCTCGCCCGCTCCTGCCGGGCTGGCAGTGTGCAGGTGGACGAGCTGTTCGGCGTTTACCAGTTCGAGCAGGTGTTCCAAATGATTTCAACGGTGAGCGGCGAGCTGCTGCCTGAGGTACATCCGGTGGATGCCATCCGCCGAGCCTTCCCGATGGGATCCATGACCGGGGCGCCCAAGGTGCGCAGCATGGAGCTGATAGAACATTACGAACAGACGAAGCGGGGACTGTATTCCGGGGCGGTTGGCTATTTCACCCCGCAGGGCGATTTTGACTTCAATGTGGTCATCAGAAGCATCCTTTACAACGCAGCCGACCGTTACCTGAGCTTCCAGGCAGGCGGTGCCATTGTCTTCGACTCGGAGCCTCAAAGCGAGTACGAAGAGAGCCTTCTCAAGGCCCAAGGCATGTTCAAAGTGTTATCGTAATATTTTTCTTTCTTTATATTAGTCTTTTGGCAAGGTAATTGATTTATTGGTATTTGTAGTTTATTCGGTGCAATCACAGTATTTTACACAAGTTGATTTTTTCTTACTTAAAGATTGCGCCCATCCAAATTCGAAATTTACTGATACTTAAATTGTCCCATGCAACATTTGTACACTGAATGTAAGAATCCGCTGATGCAGGTTATCTGCATCGGGAGGGTTGCATGGGGTTGTCCTTTCCTTTCGTAAGTCCTTCCCTTATCGGCCTTCCCAGCTTTTAGATACTATTTCTCATCTCAAAAACGGTTTTAGGCTATGATTATCTTTCAATTTGCGCTCGGAGCATTCCTACTTGGTGGTGGTGTCATTACCCTCACAAACTGGCTGGCAGAGAAGCGGCTGGAGAACAAGGGACTGGAGAAACTGCATGCCTGACGGTATCCAAACTCGACTGTAAACCCTGTTTATCCTAGCGGCTTTCACCGCACACACGACGAACTTACTACCGTCATTTTCACGGCATCCCAAAAACCGGTGAAAATGACGCTGGCATCCCACGATTTACCTACTTCCTTCGGGCTTTCATCGTCATTGGTTCACCCAATTTGGGTCTGTACTTGGTCTCGGAAACCATTTGCCAGCAGCTTCGGCTTGGCAGGCTTTCCACTTCAACACTTTCCACGAATGCGGAAAACACACCCTTGTCGCCAGCAGGCTTGCTGGCGGCAAGGGTTGTGTGTTTTTGTAGCTTAAAGCCAACACTTCTCTACAGTTTTTTAATTTTGAAACCCTCATCCCTCAACCCTCGTCCCTCCCCACCTTCCAACTCCCGCACCGCCAACCAACTCATCAGCCCCATGCCCACCAGCAGGCTGTCCTCGTCCACGTTGAAGGTATCCGTATGGATGGGCGAGGTGATGCCACGGGCCACGTTGCCCGTGCCGAGGCGGTAAAAGCAGGCCGGAATCACTTGTGAGTAATAGGCGAAGTCCTCCGCCGTCATGCGCATGGGCAGGTCAACGACGTTTTCCTCACCCAAATACTCCACGGCGTGCTGGCGGCTGCGCAAGGTGAGTTCTTCGTCGTTTTTCAGGAACGGATAGCCCTTCATGATGTGGAAATCGCAACTTCCGCCCATGCTTTCGGCCAGGGTCTCGGCCATTTTCTTCATCATAACATGCGCCTTGGCCCGCCAGTCCTCGTCCATCGTGCGGAAGGTGCCCTCCATTTTCACTTCGTTGGGGATGACGTTGGTGGAGCCGCCTGTCGAGTTGATTTTGCCGAAAGTGAGCACCGATGGTACGATGGGGTTGCAGTTCCTACTGACGATTTGTTGCAGCGCAACCACAAGATGGGACGTGATGAGCACCGGGTCAACGGCATCGTGGGGCACAGCCCCGTGGCCGCCCTTGCCCCGCACGGTCACGTACAGCTCGTCGGCACTGGCCATGAACATGCCGGGCCGGAAGCCGACCTTACCCGTTTCGAGGGCGGGCAGTACGTGCTGCCCGATGATGTGGGCGGGGGCGGGGTTTTCAAGTACGCCCTCCGCAATGAGGATGGAGGCGCCGCCGGGCAACCGCTCCTCTGCTGGCTGGAAAATCAGCTTGACCGTTCCTTCTATTTCGCTCCGCAATTCGTGCAGGATGCGGGCCACACCCAGCAGCGACGCCGAATGCACATCATGCCCGCAAGCGTGCATAACTCCTTGATTTTGAGACTTATACGACACGTCGTTGGCCTCGGTGATGGGCAATGCATCAATATCGGCCCGCAGGGCGATGGTCTTGCTCGCTGGGTTGTTGCCCTCGATATAGGCCACCACCCCGTTCTCGCCCCAGCCGTGTTCGTGCCGGATGCCGTGCTCTGCTAGCTTTTGGGCGATGTACTTTCCGGTCTCCACCTCCTGGAACGAAAGCTCCGGGTGGCTGTGCAGGTGTCGGCGGATGGCCACGATGTCAGGGTGGTACTTGGCGGCAAGTTGTTTGATTTTATCTTTCAAGTTGAAGTGTATTGCAGGAGGAGAAAAAGAAATTTTTCTCCTCCTCCAGCCCTCCTAAATAAGTTACGTGTATTTTTTACAAAATACGGCCAAGTCGAGCAGTTTGATTGGTTTTTGAATAAAAAAAATGCGCACGGAGGTCAAAAACCACCCGTGCGCATTTTTTTGTTTTTGGGAAATGAAAGGGGTTGTCAGTCAACCCTAAGGTCTTCAAACTTGCACCCCGGGCACTCGCTCTTGGCGAAAGTGAAGGTGCTTGCAGCCACGGCCTTGTTCGGGGTGAGCTTGTTCACGGTGAGGTTGTAGCGGGAACCATCCTTTCCGAAGGATTTGATGCTGATGATTTCAAGTGTCTTTTTGTCGAGCGTCAGGCGCACCTTGGAGTAGTCGGAGCCTTTGGTCGTCGGCTTGAACTCAATTTGCTGGAGCAGCTTGCCGCCCTCGCTGTACTCGTTGGTGATGGCATAGACGTAGTCCTTCCAGGCATAAGCCTTTAGGGAGATCCTGCGGGGGGAGGAGATGCCGCCCTCGCCCTCGTCGTCTTCCACGCCATTGATTTGTACCTCCTTGTTCTTGGGAACGTGCAGCCACACCGATTTCCCATCGGAAACCATCGTGCGGTCGTTGAACTTTAGGCGGTACTTATCGCCCTGTTGCACCAAATTGCCTTTCTGGGTCTGCTTGGGCTGTTGCGGCACTTCGATATCGAGCGTGAAGTCGGCCTCCAAGGTGCTGTAAGCCTCGTATTTCTTGCGCATCTTCTCCAAAACAGCCTTGGCTGCCGGGTCGGAGGTCTCTTGCTGGGCCTTCACGGGGGCTGGCTTGGATTTTTGGGCAAATGCGGTCGTTGTCCCAACAAGGGCCAACAGCAGTATCATCAAGTAATTTCGCATGTTCTTCTTTTTTTGATTCAGTTCCCTAAACGTATAAGACGGCGTTTTAGTCGTTTCGCAACAAGGGCAAGGGGTTAAAATTAGTTTAAATTGTGGTTTTCCTTGGCAGCTTGGCCGAATTGGGGCGCAATATTCCTTGTTTTCTTTGACAATGCTTGACATGCCGTAACCTAAGTGCTATTTCTTTTTGATGAAAATCAACTTGCCCCGATAACCCTGCTCATTGGCTGCCACGAGTGGCGAGGGTAGATTTGTTGTTCATCAAAATAGTGAAGTCATGAAAAAGCAAACTGGAATTTGGCTTGACTCCAAAGCGGCCCATTTCATCGAATTGGTAGATGGAGAGGCAGCCGGTTACCGAAAGATGGAGAGTGGGCATCAACGGGGCCATGTCAAGGGCGGCGTCCACGGGGGCGGGCGGCAGGGCGGCACATTTGCCGGGGTCTCTGAAAAAACGATTGTCAATCGCCAACACAACGAGGAGCGGGACTACTTCGAGGAAGTCCTTGGAAAAATGGGCGATGCCGACGAGGTCATCCTATTCGGGCCTGGTGAGGCGAAAAACCATCTGTCAAGTTTCATTAAGGAACACCCCCACGGCTTCAAGTCTGGCTTACGGGCCGTGCTCACCACCGATAAAATGACGAAAAACCAGCAGGTAGCTTTTGTGAAGCGTTTTTTCGAAGATAACTGAGGCGCTGGGTTATGGATGTAGCCGATGCAAAGGCGGTGAAACGCGGGGGCTATTATTTTTTTGTGATAAAAATCATCCATAGCTACTGACGGAAAACAACATCCGGCACATGAAATGAGGTGAATTTAGTATCATCAAAACCGCCGTCCGGCATACCTGGTAGCTGTCCAGAAAAAGGGTAGCCAGCAGCCGCCGGAGGCACAAAACCTTTCACTAATGAACTGGAGACCAAATATTAGGAACCGCGCATTCGACTGGATGGGCGAGGGCTACAGGCCATTGATTGACCACGATCATTTTATGGGTCATGGTTCGTTCGATTTCCCAAGGCACCACCATACACCACTCGCCAACATTGCAAAGCACGAGAAAAAGCTGGTGCTCGACGTGCTGGTGCCCGGCTTTACCAAGGATGACCTTGAGGTGAGCATCAAGGGTGACGTGCTAACGGTGAGGGGCCGCAAGCCACAACGCGTGGAAGAAACGGGGGTGGAATACGTCATGGAGGAATTTGCTTTTGATGCTTTTGAGCGCAATTTCAAGCTCTCGAAGGAAGTGTCCACCGACGAGATGGAGGCCAAATGTGAGAATGGTGTATTGCACATCAGCTTCCTTGACGACAAGGGAAAGGAGTACAAACGGGTACATAAAATTGAGGTTGATTGATAAACTGCATTTGGCAGGGGTGACAGATGTCATTTCCCTCGGGAAGTCTCTTGGTTACCTTTGCCAGTGTAATCAGATGAGATTATGAAACTGGGTTTGGGTCACTGCAATAAGGCCACGATTGGGTATAGCACTTTGAGAAACCCATGAAAATAAATCCCGAAAGCCCATGACCTGAGCGTTGGCGGTATTGCCCTGCTCCAAGCCCCTTAATTATAAAAGGAGGTTTGTTATGTCACTTGTTAATTGGAGAAATCGGAACGAAGTGTTTCCCGCCCTTGACATGCCAAAATGGGCAGCAAACTTCTTCAAGGACGACGACTTCTTTGACAAAAGGTGGTTGCCTGCTTTGGAAATGACGACCCCCTCCGTCAACGTCGTCGAAACAAAGAATGCCTTCGGCCTCGAAGTGGCCGCGCCAGGCATGAAGAAAGAAGACTTCAAGGTTGAGGTAAAAGACGGCTGCTTGGTCATCAGTGCCGAGACCAAAGCAGAGAAGGAGCAAAAAGAGGAGAACTATACCCGCAAGGAGTTCAACTATCAGGCTTTCACCCGCTCCTTCTGGTTGCCGGAAAACGTCAAAGCTGACGATATCAAGGCAACCTACATGGACGGCATTTTGAAACTGAACGTACCTAAGATAAAAGTTGAGAAAGAAGAACCGGCTAAATCGGTCAAGGTTTCTTGACCTCGGCTTAAAAGCTCATTCTTCAATGTGAGAGGTGTATCCCGGAGGCCGGCCGCAAGGTGGCTTCCGGTTTTTTTTCCTGAAAATTGGTTTAGGTGGCTTAGCGAAGTTTAGAAGGGTTAGGGCTATGATAATAACTAAACCTTCTAAACTTCGCCAAACCTCCTAAACAACTACTAAACCTAAGTGTATGAACCCGAATATCACCGTACAGGAGATTATGACCACCAATCCGGTCACAGTGCAATCAGAGGTGAGTCTGAGCAGCTTGCGTGAGATGTTTGCGAAGCACAGCTTCCACCACCTGCCCGTGACAGGCTCCCATGGCGAGCTTATCGGCATTATCAGCAGGGAGGACTTTTACAAGGTAGCCTATGTGCTGTCCATCGAATCAACCAAGCTGGCCAATACCAAGGCACATTTCCAGCACCTCTGCGCAGCGGACATCATGACGAAGTACCCGCTACAGCTCGGACCCGATGATACCATTGGCTTGGCTGCTGACATCTTCCTTGCCAATAAGTTCCATGCGTTGCCCATCGTTGAGGATGGCCAGTTGGTTGGCATTGTCACTTCGCACGACTTGCTGTCCCATTGCTTTGCATCGCCGTTGGGAGAAGAGGTAGGAATCGAGGAGTTTGAAGAGCAGTAAATATCAACTTCCGAGCCACGAGTCACGAGTTTCGAGCAGGGCCAAGCCCAACTCGAAACTCGAAACTCATAACCCACAGCTAAAAAAACTGCCATGTTTGACAGAACCACCACCATCGCCAATATCATGACCAGCGAGGTGTTCTTCGTCCACCCAGACGACACCATGCAGCGGATTGATGAAATATTCAGGATGCACAACATCCACCATGTGCCCGTCATCGACCAAATAGGCCATGTAGTAGGCATCATCTCAAAGTCGGACTACCTCAAGGTATTGCATGGCTTCACCATGTTCAAGACCGCCAAAAGCGAAGAATACAACAAGGCCATCCTGCGCTCGCTGCTCGCCTCGGAAGTAATGACCACGCAAGTGGCCAGCCTCAACCCCGACGACACGGTGGATGTAGCCGCAGGTTATTTCCGGGAGAACCTCTTTCACGCCATCCCCGTCGTGGACAGGGACAAGCGGCTGGTGGGCATCGTCACTACTTTCGACCTGCTGAACTTCGCCTTCATGGAACCGGCCCTTTTACAATAAGAGAGGGTGAGAGGGTGAGAGGGGTGAGAGCGTGAGAGAGAGCCACGGCCCCCTTTCTCACGCTCTCACCCCTCTCACCTTCTCACCCCTCTCACCCTCTAAAAATGAAAAGCCAAGACTACCTTCCCGAATTCGTTTACGGCGGCATGGACGGCATCGTGACCACCTTCGCTGTGGTAGCGGGTGCTGCCGGGGCTGGGCTTGACAGTTCGGTGGTCATCATCCTCGGCTTCGCCAACCTCATCGCCGATGGCTTTTCCATGAGCGTTGGGAGCTACCTCGCCAACCGCTCCGAGCGCCACAACTACGATAAATACCGGCGATTGGAATACCTCGAAGTGGATCATAACCCCGAAGAGGGGAGGGAGGAGGTGCGTCAGATTTTCATTAAAAAAGGCTTGAAGGGCAAGGCGCTGGATTTGGTCGTAAAAGCCATCACCAGCGACCGCGACGTATGGGTGGACACCATGATGCGGGACGAACTGAACATGACACCAGGCGACCGCTCGCCACTGTCCAAGGCAGTTGTCACATTTGTTTCATTTATTACCGTAGGCTTGGTGCCAATGGTTGTTTACCTGATGGACTTTTTGGTAGGCTTTTCCTATAACCTTTTTGTCGTGTCGAGTATGCTAACGGGAATGGCATTTTTGGGAGTAGGCTTGATGAAAAGTTATGTCGGGGAGCAGCCGCTTTGGCGGGGAGCGGCGGAAACTTTTGGCTTGGGGGTAGGAGCGGCAGTGCTGGCGTATTGGGTTGGGGCGGTGCTGGAAAGGATGTTTTGAAATCAACCATACCGGTAAAACAAAGTGGCGCTTCCTGCTGACTTGCAGGGAGCGCCACTTTGCCTTAGGCAAGCCATCCAAATTTACTCATGAAATACCAACAGTGGCGTCTTTGCATGGAAGGCCATTTTCTTCGTGAAGCTGCTATGGAACAGCCGCTCCCATAACCTTCGCTTTGGGATATAAAGTGCCAGCAGGTCTATGTGTTTTTCCTTGATGAAATCATCAATGCCCTCCTGAACGGTGGGGCTGTTCACGATGGCAAAGTCGGTGAACTTATAGGGGTAGTTGGTAAGGGTGACGTAATCCTGCATGGAGCCGAGGTTCGGCTTCGTTTCCACATGCACGAAATAGACTTCTGCCTCCACTTTCTGGGCAAACTCCATGAGGTGGGTTACGGCCTGTTGCTCGTGCGGTAGGAAGTCCGTGGCGAAGGCGATATAGTCAATATCTTGCCAAGCGGCGCCTTCGGGCACTGCCAGCACAGGGCATCCAGCGTTCATCATGGTAAAGGTGGTGATGCTCCCGATGGCTTTTTCCATGGCACTGTGCTCGCCACGGGTGCCCATCACCACGAGGTCGTAGCTGCCACCACGCACGATGTCCCGGATTTCTTCCGGGATGAAGACACCGTAAATCGGCGTGACCTTGCCGATGGGAGCGTCCCCATGCTCCGCTATAAAGGCCTCCAGCTTGCCCTTGACCAGGGCATTTTTTTCCTCCAACATCTGCTCCACATAGCCAGCGGGCAGGTTGGTGGCGTCAATGACGGGGAGGTTATAGACGTTGACTACGTCAACCTGAGCCTCCATGGCCTTGGCCAATTCTACCGCATATCTAAAGGCATTAGCGGCGGCAGTGGAAAAGTCGGTGGGGAAGAGTATTTTTTTCATGGTTTTATTGATTCATTGATTCATGGCTACATTGTTTCATGGCTTCACGGTTTCACGGCCATACGGTTTCATGGTTTTCGTGTTTGCCGTTACGTGTGCAACAATACAACAATGCAATTATGAATCCATCAAACAATAACCACCTCCTCCATTAGGTGCATGGAGCGGTAGTTCAATTCGTTCAATGGCTTGTTGCTGGGTATGAAACGGTGGCGGAATTCCTTGTCATAGCCAATTCTCATGCTCAGGCCAAAAATATCGGACATCGTTTGCTCAATGGCCGTAGCGGAAAGGTTGCCGTTCAACCTTAACTCGCCCGTGAGGCCGTCATCCCGTACATCCCCAACCTTGACCTCCGGCTCGAACAGTTCACTCACGGGGAGAGAAGCTCCCTTTTTGAAAAAATAGATATCCAAATATGGGAATTCAGAACGGAACTCCGCTTTTAGCTCCTTCAACGGGCGATGGTTGGCGATTCTCATGGACTGGCGATTTTTATGGTAAACAGCTGTGTAAAATGGTCTGGCAAAACTACGTTGCAGTTCAGCCCGATATGCTGACCTACGTCACTCCTTCAAGCTGACTTTTGACCAATCGGTACCAGAAAAAAGGAAACCCGCCGCTTCAACTCATTGAAGGGACGGGTTTTCGAAAACTAACCTATGTGACCAAAAAACCCTGTTTAATCGAGGCAAAGATGTGGCCCCACCTCCCTTCCCGCCTATGATAAAAGTCACTAAGCACATTGATAAACCTCACTTGGCAGCTTTTTCACCCCATCTACCTTGCACCCGATTTCAGAAATGATTGAGCATGAGGCCCTTGCAAGAGGATTTTTATTGCCAATAGCGCCCATTCAATGATTGATTTCGAAAAAATACATCTCACATGAAAATCATATTCTTCCTCATTGCCGCCAGCCTGTTGCTTGCACTTGGCTTTTTGGCAGCCTTCTTCTGGGCGGTACGAACGGGGCAATACGAGGATGACTACACACCGTCCGTACGCATCCTGCTGGACGACAAGATGGCGGGACTTCCCTTAGAGGACTCCATCCCTTCACAAAAAGCTGATAATCAACCAACCATAAATGACCCCGATACAGGGGTTAGACTTTCATTGACAACGACGAATCAATTATGACACAAGTAGAACAATTTCATTACGACAACAAAATTGTCAAAAAATTCGCCTATGCCACCATGCTATGGGGCATTGTAGGAATGTTGGTCGGGCTTTGGATAGCGCTGGAGCTGGTATTCCCCAGTCTCAACCTCGATACGCCCTGGCTGACCTTTAGCCGTTTGCGGCCCTTGCACACCAATGCCGTCATCTTTGCCTTTGTGGGCAATGGTATTTTCATGGGCGTTTATTACTCTCTCCAGCGCCTGATGAAGGCTCGGATGTTCAGCGACCTGCTGAGCAACCTGCACTTCTGGGGGTGGCAGCTCATCATCGTCAGTGCGGCACTTACCCTGCCCTTTGGCTTCACCACCAGCGGCGAGTACGCCGAGCTGACTTGGCCGATTGACATTGCCATTACCTTGGTATGGGTCATTTTCGGCATCAATATGTTTGGTACCATCCTCAAGCGGCGGGAAGAGCACCTCTATGTGGCGGTCTGGTTTTACATCGCCACTTGGATTACGGTTGCATTGCTGCACATCGTGCGCAACTTGGAGCTACCGACAAGCGGCCTGCACAGCTACGGCATCTTCGCTGGCGTTCAGGAGGCATTGGTGCAGTGGTGGTATGGCCACAACGCTGTGGCGTTCTTCCTCACCACGCCCTACCTCGGCCTGATGTACTACTTCATGCCGAAGGCAGCCAACCGCCCCGTGTACAGTTACCGCTTGTCCATCGTACACTTCTGGGCGCTCATTTTCATCTACATCTGGGCTGGCCCTCACCACTTGCTCTATACCTCGCTGCCCGATTGGGCGCAGTCGCTGGGCATGGTATTCTCACTGATGCTCATCGCCCCATCTTGGGGTGGTATGATTAACGGTCTGCTCACGCTGCGTGGCGCTTGGGACCGGGTACGCCAAGACCCCATCCTGAAGTTCATGGTGGTGGCCGTGACCGCCTACGGTATGTCCACTTTTGAAGGCCCGATGATGTCCATCAAGTCCTTCAACGCCGTGACGCACTACACCGACTGGACCATCGCCCACGTACACGTAGGTGCCCTCGGCTGGAACGGTATGCTCACCTTCGGTGTGCTTTACTGGTTGTTGCCAAGGATTTTCAACACAAAACTCTACTCCAGCAACTTGGCCAATATCCACTTCTGGTTGAGCACACTGGGCATCATCTTCTATGCAATTCCATTGTATTGGGGCGGTGTGACGCAGTTCCTAATGTGGAGGGACTTCACACCGGACGGCTTCCTCGTCTATCCGAACTTTCTCGAAACGGTGACGCAGATAATACCAATGTATGCCATCCGGGCACTTGGTGGAGCGATTTACCTGACGGGGGTTATTATAGGCGTGTTCAACTTGATGAAGACCACGGCTGGCGCCAACTGCGTGGACAACGAATTTGCGGAAGCACCTTCATTCCCGCAGCACCATGTCGAGACTGGCGTCAAAAAACACTGGCACAGTTGGATTGAGCGCCGTCCAATGCAGATGTTGGTAGGCAGCCTTGTGCTCGTGCTCATCGGTGGTATGGTCGAGTTGTTCCCCATGTGGTGGATTGACGACAACGTTCCGAAAATTGCCAGCGTGAAGCCCTACACCCCGCTCGAACTTCAGGGCCGTGACCTCTACGTGAGGGAAGGCTGCGTAGGGTGCCACTCGCAGATGATTCGCCCCTTCCGCTTCGAGACGGAGCGCTACGGCGAGTACTCCAAGAGCGGCGAGTACATCTACGACCGTCCGTTCCTCTGGGGCAGCAAGCGCACCGGGCCAGACCTCGCTAGGGAAGGCACCGGCAAACTGAAAAAATCAGATAGCTGGCACTACAACCACATGATTGACCCGACGAGCATCTCGCCTGGTTCCATCATGCCCGCTTACCCGTGGATGGCCGAGGATGACCTTGACATTTCAACCACGGCCGCCAAAATCGGTGCGCTGCGCAAACTGGGCACGCCCTACGATGCTGGCTACGAGGAAATCGCCAACGAAGACCTCGCCAAGCAGGCAGCCGCCATTGCGAAGCGACTGAAAGAAGAGGGCGTTGACCAACCGGGCGTCGAGAAAAAGGAAATCGTGGCGCTCATCGCCTACCTGCAAAGGCTGGGCGTGGATATTACGCTGGCTACGAATGATAAATGATGAATGAAAATGATGAATGGTGGAACGATTAGAATCCCCACCATTCATCATTCACCTGATTCATCGTTCATCATTTATCATTCATCATTAAAAATAAGGCAATGTTCAAATACATACTTCAAGGTGCAGGGGACATCAACTGGATGGCCACGACGGCACTAGTGCTGTTCTTCTCCATTTTCGTCATCGGCTCTGCTTGGGTGCTCACGAGGAAAAAAGACTACGTGGACAAGGTTTCCCGGCTGCCGCTGGATGATTAATAGCCGCCTAATTTATTTGGCGAACAAATTCAAAACTGCCTACCAACGGAAATTGGTGGCTACAATTTAAAACCAACGTTTATGAAAAATATATGCCTACGGCCAATCTTGCTGGCCGCAACATCATTGCTACCGTTGGCAACTTGGGCTCAAGATGCCACTGCTGCCGCACCCCTCAACCAAGACTTTTGGCCCAACACCATCGGCAACCTTACGCTGTTGGTGGCGGGTGTGGTCATCATCGGGGCACTACTCGCTATCACCCGCCTGTTTTCTTCCGTAGTGAAGATGCAGGAAATCCAAATGCTTCGTGAAAAGGGCATCGAGGAAGTGGTGGAGGCCTATCGCCAGCCTGAACAAAGCTGGTGGGATCGCCTCATGAAGTCCATGACGCAGGCAGTGCCCGTGGGCCATGAGGCTGATATTGACCTCGGCCACGACTACGATGGCATCAGGGAACTCGATAACAAGATGCCGCCTTGGTGGTTGGGCATGTTCTATGGCACCATTATCTTCTCGGTCATCTACCTCTTTGCCTTCCATTTGAGCGACATCGGGCCATCTTCAAAAGAAGAATATGACACGGAAATGGAAGTGGCCAAGGCAGAGGTGAGCGCCTACGTTGCTACGCAAGCTGATAATGTGGATGAGAACAACTTGGCTGCCTTGACTGACCAGCAGGAACTGGCGCTCGGCAAGTCCATTTTTGAAACGACCTGTGTAGCCTGCCATGGCAAGCTTGGAGAGGGTGGCATAGGCCCGAACATGACCGATGATTATTGGATACATGGCGGTGCCATCAGCGACCTTTACAAGACTATTAAGAATGGGGTACCTGAAAAAGGCATGATATCGTGGGCCGACCAACTCAGGCCAAGCGACATGCTCCGGGTGGCGAGCTTTATTCTTACGCTGAAGGGCACCAATCCTCCGAATGGTAAGGCACCGCAGGGTACGCTATATGACCCATCAAAAAGCGGCGCTGCACCGGCAACCGACAGCACAGCAACTTCCGCTGCTCAAGCCCCAGCTGCCGACAGCACCGCTCTGGCTCCTGCCACTAATAAGTAAAATAACTTGGCCAAAGGCTTATGTGACTTTGGCCACAGTTCCTGAAGGGGTTTCTTTTGAATTTTGAGTGAAAGAAACTTCATCCAGCGACGCTACAAATGCCACGAGGTTTCTATCGAAAATAGGGATTGTGGCGTTGTAGCGTCGCCGCGTAAAAGAGGATGGGCAATGTCAGATTAACGTAAAAATTGCCATCCTCACTAAGCCAAGAAATTCATTTGCAATGAACATCATAGACGAATTATACCAAGACACTGAGGAGTACAGGGACAGTATCGCCACCGTGGACAAGAGCGGCAAGCGGGTCTGGATTCACCCGAAAAAGCCGAGTGGGTGGTACTACAATGCCCGCACTTGGGTCACCTTCGCATTGCTTGCGGTGTTGTTCGGGATGCCGTTCGTCAAGGTGAATGGCGAGCCACTGTTGCTGTTCAATATCTTGGAGCGCAAGTTCATCCTGTTCAGCATCGTGTTCACGCCACAAGACCTGCATCTTTTTGCCTTGGCAATGGTGACGCTGATGGTCTTCATCGTGTTGTTTACGGTGGTGTTCGGGCGCATCTTCTGTGGCTGGGTCTGCCCACAGACCATTTTCATGGAGATGGTCTTCCGAAAAATAGAGTACTGGATTGATGGTGATGCCAGCCAGCAGCGCAAGCTGGCAGCAGCGTCATGGACGGGCGAGAAAATTGGTAAGCGGGCACTGAAATATGCCATTTTCTATGTCATCGCTGTGTTGATTGCAAACACCTTCCTGTCGTATGTCATCGGTGTTGACGAAGTCAAGAAAATCATCACGGAACCCATCGGCCAGCATACTGGCGGGTTCATCGCCATGTTGATTTTCTCTGGTGTCTTCTTCTTTGTGTTCACCTATATGCGGGAGCAGGTCTGCCTTGTGGTTTGTCCCTATGGCCGCTTGCAAGGGGTGATGCTCGTGCCAGACAGTATCGTGGTGCATTATGATTATGTGCGGGGCGAGCCGAGGGGGAAGATTAGTAAGCAGTCTTCAGTTGGTAGTTCGACAGTGGGCAGTGGGCAGTCAGTTCGACAGTCCGCTAGCCCAGCAGTCAGTGCCAATTTAGCAGCTCCCGACTGGAAACCCGCCCCGGCGTACAAGCTGCAAACTGGCGAACTACCAACTCAAAAGGGCGACTGTGTGGACTGCAAGCTCTGCGTACATGTTTGCCCGACAGGCATCGACATCCGCAACGGTACACAATTGGAATGCGTCAACTGCACTGCCTGCATGGATGCTTGTGATGAAGTGATGGTAAAGGTGAACCGCCCGAAAGGCCTTATCCGCTACGACAGCGAAACGGGCATCAAGGCCAGCCGCCAGCCGGATTACAAGCGCAAGATTTTTACCACCCGTGTTTGGGCCTATACGGGCGTACTCGTGGCGCTCATTGCTTTGCAGGTGTTTCTTTTTGCAACCCGTTCGGAGGTAGAAACGATCATACTGCGCACCACTGGCCAGCTTTTCCAAAAGGTGGAAGGCGGCTACACGAACCTCTACAACTACGAGGTCATCAACAAGACGGCGCAGGACATCACGAACATCGAGCTGCGGCTCAAGAACCCAGGCGGTAAGCTCAACCTAGTGGGCGATCACACCCATACCTCCCCCAAGCAGGGCATGTTGAAGGGGGTTTTTTTCGTGGAAATGCCTGCAGACGCATTGCAAAGCCGGAAAACGGAGCTTGAAATCGAAGTATTGTCCAACGGGAAGGTCGTGGATGTAGCGAAAACGAACTTCCTAGGACCGATAAAATAAGGATTGAATGCGTGAAGGATTGAAGGATTGAATGGGTTCGCAGCCCTGACTTCCTTCAATCCTCCAATCCTTCAATCCTCCAATCCTTCAAAAATGAAACTCAACTGGGGCACATCCATTGCCATTTTCTACATCCTCTTCGCCGCCACGATGGTCGG
Source organism: Saprospiraceae bacterium (assembly GCA_016714985.1). Lineage (GTDB taxonomy): Bacteria > Bacteroidota > Bacteroidia > Chitinophagales > Saprospiraceae > UBA6168. The sequence goes on from JADKBS010000001.1 coordinate 95,577, forward strand.
CTTCGTCATCAAATCGAAGACCTACGACAACTCGCTCGTGACGGACGACTACTATGCAAAAGACCTCGCCTACCAGCAGCAGTACGATAAGATGGCCAACAGCCAAGCACTGGCCGCTGATTTGGCAATCGGTAAAGTAGCCGATGGCGTGCAGTTCATTTTTCCGCTCAAAGAAGCACAGCAGCCAAGCGGCGAAATCCTGTTTTACAGGGCCAGCGACAAGTCGAAGGATTTTACCTTGAAAGTTGCGCCGGACTCCAACGGACTCCAGCTTGTGCCCACTGACAAACTCAGCCCCGGCCGCTGGACAGTGAAGGTGGACTGGCAGGGAGGCGGTAAGGAGTTCTACAAGGAACAGGTGGTTATTCTGTAAGTATCTTTGGAAAAAGATAGTGCCTTGGTATCCCCTCTTGCGATGCCAAGGCATTGTTTTTTTTAGTGAAATAGGCTTTTCTCTAGGTAATATTCCTCATCGGAGGCGGTGATTTTTCTCACCCTTGAACGTACCTAAACGCTTGACATTTGCTTGGTCAAATTACCGCTCTCCATCAACCTTTATCAACCTGATAAACCCTGTCTGCCGACCAGGCTTATCAACCAAGCAAGAAATGACCATCTCCGCCAACATTGAAGAACTAAGGCCAGCCGCTTTGGCCAAGACTACTTGCGCCCATTGCGGCGACGAGTGCCGGGAGGAGCGCATCCTTTTCGCCGAGCAAAGCTTCTGCTGCGAGGGCTGCAAAACCGTTTATGAAATCCTCCACGGCAGCGACCTCACCCAGTTTTATAACATTGACAGGAATGCGGGACTCAGCCTGAAAGGCCGCAAGCAGGCGCAGTACGCTTGGCTCGACGACCCCGAGGCCGCTGCCAAGGTCGTGGAGTTCAGCAACGATAAAATCACTAAGCTGACCCTGCACCTGCCGCAAATCCACTGTGCCTCCTGCATCTGGCTGCTCGAAAACCTGCACCGCATTTCGCCCGCTATTGTTGGCTCCAAGGTCAATTTCCTCAAACGGGAAGCCTCGGTCACTTTCGACAATGCCACTACTTCGCTGCGCAAAGTCGCCGAACTGCTCGATAGTATCGGCTACCCGCCCGACCTCAACCTCGGCACGCTGGAAGGCACGGCCCGCAAGCCCGTCAGCCGTCGGCTAATCTACCAGCTGGGCGTGGCGGGGTTTGCCTTCGGCAATATCATGCTCCTCAGTTTCCCAGAATACCTGGGGCTAGAGGAGTCCGAGGTAGCATTCCGCAAATGGTTCGGTTGGCTCAATGTGATTTTGGCAACGCCCGTGGCTTTTTATAGCGGTCGGGACTACATCTCTTCCGCTTGGGCCACGCTGCGCACCAAGCAACTAAGCATTGACGTTCCGCTGGCCCTCGGCATCGTGGTGCTCTACTTCCGCAGCCTCTTCGAAATCGTCACCGACACCGGGGCGGGCTATATGGACAGCCTTGGCGGACTGGTGTTTTTCCTGCTCATCGGCAAATGGTTCCAGCAGATTACCTACCACCGCATTTCTTTCGATAAGGATTATAAGTCGTACTTTCCCGTTGCGGCGACCCGGATTCCAGTTGGCAGTTCGACAGTTGGCAGTGGGCAGTCAGGTGAACGGCAACCAGAAAGTGTACCGGTGAACAAACTCGAACCCGGCGACCGCATCCTTGTTCGAAACGGCGAAATCGTGCCGGCGGACGGCATCCTGAAGCAGGGTCTTGCGAAACTCGACTACAGCTTCGTGACGGGCGAGGCCGAACCGACCGAGCACCACGCTGGCGCAAAAATCTATGCCGGTGCCCGCCACCTCGGCGACGCCATTGAGCTGCTGCTCACCAAAAAACCCAGCCAGAGCTACCTCACCCGCCTTTGGAACGAGGATGCTTTTCACACGGATAAACTCATGGGCACCAGCCGCTTGGCCAATTCCGTGAGCCGCTATTTTACCATCATCATCCTGCTTATCTCGTTCCTGACGCTGGCTTACTGGTTGCCGAAGGATGTCAGAATCGCCTTCAACGCCTTCACTGCGGTGCTCATTGTGGCCTGCCCGTGCGCCGCTGCGCTCAACATCCCGTTCACCCTCGGCAATGTGGTGCGCACCCTTGGCCGTCGTGGGTTTTACCTCAAGAACACGAACGTGGTGGAGGCGCTCCGCAATGTGACGGCAGTGGTTTTCGATAAAACGGGTACACTGACCGAGGCAGGGGGGAGTGGCTTGGAATACGTTGGCGAACCGCTTTCTGAAACGGAATTGGCATGGGCAAAAGCACTGGCCGCCCAATCGTCACACCCGCTGAGTCGCATGATTGCCGAAGGCGGAAAAAGAGCGCAAGTAGTTGATTTTCAAGAACATACAGGGGAGGGAATCGAGGGGGCAATAGCTGACAACCACCTGCGGATCGGTTCCGCATCGTTCCTTGCCAGCGGCCAGCTTTCCGAAAGTTTCAAACTTTCGGAAAACTGGTCTGCCACCGCCACCGTTTTCGTCGAAATAAACGGCGTGACGAAAGGCGGCTGGGCGCTCCGCAACCACTATCGCAGCGCCGCTTGGCCCGTGGTGGATTATTTCAAAAATTGGACGAAAACCTTCCTCCTCTCCGGCGACAATGAGCGGGAGAAGGAATACCTACTGCCCCGGTTTGCCACCGCATCTTCTAGCATCCAATATCCAGCATCCAGCATCCATTTCAACCAAACCCCGCACGACAAGCTCAATTTCATTAAATCGAAGCAGTCCGAAGGTGAAATCGTGCTCATGCTCGGCGACGGCCTCAACGATGCTGGGGCGCTCCGCCAAGCCGATGTGGGCATCGTGGTGGCCGAGGACGTGAACAACTTCACCCCAGCCTGCGATGCTGTGTTGGACGCCAAACAATTCGGCGAACTGCCCCAATACCTTGAATTTGCGAAAAAAGGCATCCACCTCGTCTATGCCGCTTGGCTGCTGGCCGCCCTATACAATGTGGTGGGCCTATGGTTCGCCGTTCGTGGCGAGCTGTCGCCCGTGGTGGCCGCTATCCTAATGCCCTTGAGCAGCTTGACGATTGTGGGCTTCGGCCTCGCCAGCACCACCATTATGGGAAAGATGAAGCTGGACGATGCTCCAATCCGCAATCCGCAATCCTAAATCCGCAATCAAGATGTACCTCTGGACCGCCTTCACCATCGGACTTTTCGGCAGCCTGCACTGCGTCGGCATGTGCGGCCCGATTGCCTGTGCATTGCCCAACCAAGGCAATGGTAGGTCAGCATTGATTGGCAATGCCTTGCTCTACAACTTGGGCCGGACCTTGACTTATAGCTTCTTTGGAGCCATCATCGGTGTAGCTGGTCGTGGGTTGCATTTGGCTGGTTTTCAGCAATATATGTCCATTGGTTTGGGCGTGATGCTGCTGGTTATCGCCCTGTTTTCCATCAATGTGGAGACTAACTTGCTGCGCCTGCCTGGATTGAACCAGCTTGTTTTTCGACTGAAATCCAACCTTGGCCGCTTGCTGAAAGGCAGCGGCGTGAACACTTCCTTTTTCATTGGCCTCCTAAATGGTCTGCTGCCTTGCGGCCTCGTTTACATGGCCGTGGTGGGCGCCCTCAGCACGGGCGGTATCGGGTCTGGCATGGCGTATATGGCGCTTTTCGGTTTGGGCACCTTACCGCTGATGCTGGCCACGGGCTTGGCAGGCAATTTTGCGGGCATCCGGTTCCGCACGGCGCTGCGCAAGGCTTACCCGTTCTTCCTCGTCTTTTTTGCGGTGCTGTTCATCTTCCGTGGGCTGAACTTCCATGTGCCCGGCGACTTTTTCTTTTGGGCAAAAATGGGGATATGCCGATGTGCCATTAGTCTGTGCAATGAAAAAGCCCTTTTTGAACTTTCAGTTCAAAAAGGGCTTTTTCATTGCACAGCTCAGCTTTTTCATTTCTCCACCACCGTCATCACCCTATCATAACTTAGTCCCGTAAAGATGCCAATAGCCCTGCCATCGCTGCCCTGTACATTGGAGATGATGCTGCTCGGCTGACCAAAGGGGTTGCCGTTGGAACTGATGGCGTTGAAGGTGCTGTTCCAAAAATCGAAATAAGCACGCTCGATGTGGAACATCGTGTTGTAGATGGTGTCGCCCTCCTTGAAATCGTAGCCAGTGCCAAAGACGATAACCTTGTCGTCCACATAGTCGTCGTTGGTGGTGAAGTCTTGGTCGGGGATGGAGTCGAGGAGGGAGTTCTGGTGAATCATCCGGCGATAGAAGTTCACCGTGGCGGGATTGTCGGTGATATAGGTCAGGCAGCGGGCGAGCGTGTCCTGCTCGTCATCGAACTCGACCACTATGCTGTCAATGGGCACGACGGGCAGCAGGCGGGTGGACGAGGTGATGGTCTGGCCGTTCGGCAAGGTAATTTTCAACGAGAAATCATTGTCGAAATCCGTCGGCACCAACTGGGAATTGTGGTAGTTGGCCACCTTGAAAGTGAATGGGTTGAGGAACGGCGTATTGTCCAGCTTGTACTCCGTACCGTTGTGGGTAATGACCACCTCGGCGCTGTCCACAAGGATGTTCTCCACGTACTCCAGCGGGTCGGTCGGGAACGGGTCGAAATAGGCACTGCTGCGGGTGAGCAACAGCGTGAACGGCTGGCCCGCCTCTATGTAGCACTCCACCACGTACTGTGGTTGGTACTCCGGTAGGTCAAGGTTTATTTCTTTCTCCAAATTGCCGCAGGCAGTGAAGAAAAAAGTAAAAATGAGAAGGGTGAAAACTGGGAGCAATACCCTGTTTCCCCCATTTGATATGTTTGAATTGAAAAATGATTTCATTGTCATTTTGATGTTAAGCAGTTGTTTATCAACTTTTTATAAATCCTCATCAACTTTATCAACAAAGGTTAAAACCTAAAATTCCACGTCAGCGACCCGATAATCGGGAACAACGAGACCTGCTTCGCTGCCAGCCCCTCTGGGATGGCCAACGGGTCTTCGAGCGGGTCAACGTCCTCGGCGTACTGCGGCTCGATGTAGAGGAAGAAGGCGTTGCGGCGATTCGTCAGGTTGAAGAAGCTGAGGTTCAGGTCGCTCTCGCCCCATTTCGGGAACATCTTGTAGGTGATGCTCAAGTCGGAGCGGAAAAAGTAAGGCAGGCGGAAGGCGTTCCGTTCGCCATAGACGGGGGTAATCGGCTGGAAATCAGCGCCATAGACGTCTTGGAAGGCGAAGCGGCCCACGGGCAGCCAAGTGCGGTCGCCGCTGCCGTAAATCACCGTGCCGCCGAAAGTCCACCGCTTGCCAAGGTCGTACATCAGCACCAGCGAGAAGTCGTGGCGACGGTCATAGCGGGGGAAGAAATAGTTGCCGCCTCCCGCAAAGACCTTAGTATCGTTCACTGGCTCGAACTTGCCCCTTTTCACCAAGGCCAGCGTGTAGCCAATCCAGCCCCGAAGGTCGCCCTCCTGTTTCTCGATGCCCAGTTCCGTGCCGTAGCCATAGCCCGCCCGATGGCGAACTCCTGCTCCAGGAAGTCGTTGGCGAAGAGCTGTGCCCCGTCCACGAAGTCCACTTGGTTGCGGAGCCATTTCACGTAGTATTCGTTGGTGATGAGGTACTGCTTGCCCAGGAGCTTCTCCACGCCGATGGCCACTTGGTCGCTGCGCTGCGGCTTGATAAGCGCTGTGCTGGGATACCAGATGTCGGTCGGGAGCGAGATGCCGCTGGTGCTCACGAGGTGCTGGTACTGGTACATGCGGGCGTAGCTGCCCTTGAAGGAGAGGCCCTGGTTCACGTTGTAAACTGCTGCCGCCCGTGGCTCGATACCCACATAGAATTTTTCGTTGTAAAAACCGGAGAGGCGCACCCCAGCGTTCAGTTTCCAATGCGAGCCGAAGCTCATCTCGTCGCCAAAGTAAGTGGCCATTGACCAAGCATTGAAATCGTTGCCTCCGGAGAAGTTGATCTCGCCGTCGTCGGTACCTGCCTTTAGGCGGCCCACCCCGAAGTCGTGGTGGGTAACGTTGCCGCCGAAGCGGAGGATGTGCTGGTCGCTGAGGCTGTAGTAGAAGTCGGACTTGAGGTTGGCGTCCCGCACATCGGAGCCGACCTTGAAGGGAGAAGCCCGTGACTTTTGTTTCGATATTATAATCGTAGTCGGAATACGTAAGGGTCAGGTTGTGAAAGAGTTTTGGCGAGAAAACGTGGTTCCAGCGGGCCGTTCCCGTTTTGTTTCCCCAATTGAAATTAAAGTTGAAAAAATCACCCTCGAAGCCAAACACGTCACGCCCGAAATAGCCGCTGAAGTAGAGGCGGTCTTTTTCGCCGAGGTCGAAATTCACCTTCGTATTCAGGTCGTAGAAATAATAGTCGGGGATGGGGTTGTAGTCGGGGTCGTCCTCGTTGGCTTTGTTGAACTGCCGGGTAATCAGGTCGGCATAGGTGCGCCGCCCGCTCACGATGAACGACGATTTTTCCTTCTGGATAGGCCCTCCAGTGTCAGGCGGCTGCTGATGAACCCAATGCCGCCCGCCCCTCAAACCGCTGGTTGTTGCCCTCCTTCATCCGCACGTCAATCACCGAGAGAGCCGCCCGCCGTACTGCGCCGGGAAGCCGCCCTTATGAGCTTTGAGGTCTTTCACCGCATCGGTGTTGAAGGTGCTGAAAAAGCCGAAAAGGTGGTTGGCGTTGTAAACGAGCGCCTCGTCCAGCACGATGAGGTTCTGGTCGGCGGCACCGCCCCGCACGAAGAGGCCAGTGCTTCCCTCCGAACCAGAGGGTATGCCCGGTTTTAACTGGATGACCTTCAAGATGTCGGATTCGCCGAGCAGGGCGGGGATTATCTTCACCTCCTTGGTTGAGATTTCCTCCACGCTCATTTCCGTGGAGCGGATGCTCTCTTGAAAGGAGTTGGCCTTGACGACCACCTCCTGCAGCTCGATGCCCGTACCAAGGCGCACGTTGAGGGACAAGTTCTTGTTCGGCAGGATGCGGAACGTCCTCGACTGGAAGCCCACGTAGCTGTACTCAAGCACTAGCGAGTCATTGCTGGCGGGAATGGTGAGCGAATGAGCTCCGTACTCGTTGGTGGGGCGCCATTGCCGCTTTTCACTTCGTAAATGGTAGCGCCGATGAGGTCTCGCCGTTGTCGTCGTCCTTCACGACGCGCTGATGTGATTTTGGCTTGTTGGAGAAGGCTTGGCCCGCCAAGAGCAAAGCGAGTGATAGCAGTAAAAAATGTCTGAACATATAGTCGGTGTTGATAGAAATTCGGAAAATGGCATTTTGGCTTGCCATTTTCCAAACGAAAGATGGAGGGCAAAGGTATTTGCCCCTAAGACCTTCACTAACATTTTTCTACGAAAAGGGTTGAATGGGGTATGAATGGTGGGTGGGGTGGGGTTGGAAATATGGTTGGGGAGAGGGGGCTGACTGGGTTCTTGACGGAATGCAATAAGACAACATCAACTTTGAAATCCCAAAATTGCAGCGAGGCGGGGTTTGTTGAAAATGCTTGAGGTTAGGACGGTAGAGCGAGGTCTTAGAAATAGTGCCTTTTCGCTGTGCATATCCAATTGGAAATTAATAGAATTTGATTGATGCCAAGTGTTAAATGTGGATTAGAGGATTGGCAAATAAGGCCAGCACTAGTGAACAATAGTTCAAAACTTCAAAAAAATATGCCTCAATTCCAAAATCCCATCCACTAAAGTATTTGACGAGGAGTAGCAATATGGATGGGCGTACAAGTTTGATTTTGAAGTGATATGCCCTATTCTTGGTGATATCTTCTTCTTTTCGATGATGATATGATTGATGCCTATTACAGTTTCCTCGATTTCGCCTCGCAGCACATATCCCAGCATAAAACCCTGTGGATAAAAACCGCCAATAAAACGTTCAATACCGTCGGTGATATAATAATTTTTGGATTGGCTTGCCCGTTTGCCAGTTTGATAAAGGTTTTTAGCTTCTGCATAATATTCGAATTCTTCCTCGAAAGTCCATTTTGAGCAAAACCTGAAATCTATTCTTCTGGCAGATTTAGCAGCTTTTTTACCTTCCAAAATTAACGCATCATCAAGATAAAATTCCCGCACAATGTCAATCTTCTTGGCCTTTACGATTGGAGATTTCAACATCTCATTTCTTAACCTTGCGGTTAGGCTTTCCTCCTCCCATTCTGAAAAACCTGCCGCAATATCCTTCACCATCTCCCGATAGCCCTCAATCACAGCACGGTAGCACCAGCCATGAAATGCCGATTGGAAATCAGTTACAATGTTTGGGTTCAGTTTATCTTCCATTGGCGTTTTTTAGGATTTCGGCGACAATCTCATCGGCGTCGTTCAATCCCATGGAGCGTGACCAGCAGCGTTTTTCGTTGGGCTTTACGATATAGATGGTATCACCTGAATAATAACGGATGAATTTTCGGTAATATATACTCTCTGAGTGCTTGCGATAGGTGTATTCTTCGATGTCTTTCAAAGCAGCCTGCATAGCGGCTCCTGGCAGGGTTTCAATCTCGTTCGCTTGATGCTGCTTGTTGAGCCGAAGCGCAACAATGTTTAGCGGGGAACGATGGGTCAGTTCAAACACAGAAGCCCAAGCCGACAAGTTGGGCGTGTCCTCCAAGAACTCATTGATAGTATTGCACAAGTATTTACCATACTGCTTCAACTCAGTGATGTTGCAAGGCTGGTAAGCATCCGATTTGTCCTTATCTTGAAAAGCACCCAAACTGAAGCGCAATAGGTCTTCAATCAATACTTTTTCCGTGTCGCTTAGGTTGAGGCCCGCAAGCAGGGCGCTTTCAATTTTGTCTTCCAATTCCGCCAATTGCTGCTCAATGCCGAAGAAGCCATCTTTTTTGATTTGGATGATTTCATCCATATAGCCTACAATGGCGTTTTTTGATGCTGCTGGCAGGTCGAAGCAGAGGGCGGGGAGGCTTAGGATTTCGTTGGGTTTTAAGCGGTTTCTTTCAATACCTAAATCAACAGCAGTCAGAAACATTAAATAGGAAGCAAATCTTGAATTGAGATACGCAGTAAGTAGCTTTAAATTATATTCATCGGTTGAGTGGATACCATAAACTGTGTCTGTATAACAGCAATTAAAATCTAAAAATGAAGCACAAAACCTGTTGTCTTGTTGACCCTCTTTTATAACTAAATGAGGCTTTTGGTAAGCATCTTTGCTTCCGATTCTTTTAAATACACTGATTTCAATAGGAACAGCCTGCTCTTCTAAAGTATGATAACGGTCAACTTTCTTTGCGTCAAGATACTTTAATTTTTTTATTTCTTCATTTGGAACTGGTTTGTATTTCAAAGAATATTTCCTAAAGCCAAGCCCTTGTTGCCACCCTTGTTTAGAAGTGTATTCTTTTATTGTTTGACTTACGTTAATATCATTAATCATATCAAAATCCCGCTCCGTCCCATACATCGCCACCTTCCATATCTTGGTATCTGGCTTCTGGCACTCTTCCATAGGAAGATACTTTATATCAGTAGGATCAATGGCAATGCCATCAATCAATTGGTTTTTTATGGCAGTTTTGGGGGCACAGTACAGGAGTTTTTTTCGAGGCTTCGCAGGCTTGTTTTTTGAATAAAAAAACACCCCTATGGGCACAGAGGCATTGGGAATATATTTTTTACCTTCTTCCATCGACACTTTGCGAAGGATGGAGAAGTTGTAGATTTTTTCCACATCCAGTTCGTTGAAAAAAAACTGCCGGAAGTTTTGGTAGGTGCTTTTGTTGTTGAACAGAATTTTGCTTGTCGCTATCAATGCGATTTTCCCTTCTGGGCATAGAACCGTTGCCCGGTGTAAAAATGCAAGTACCGTTTCTGTGGCATAGCCAAGTGTTTGAACGTAGTTTTTGACGTTTTCCTCTAACTCCTTCGTTCCAAATGGTGGATTGCCAACCACGAAATCGTACTTGATTTCCTCAAACGGGCCACGCTCGATACCGTCCATTCTGAACAAATTTTTCCCCTGCTTCTTCCCATCCTTCTTCGCAGGGTCGAAAATCAAGGGAGGAAACTGCTTGTTCTTCCAAAGCGTTTTAGGGTCAAGACGGTCGAGCATGGAGAGGTAAATGCTGAACGCTGCTACTTTGATAGCTTCCGGCTGAATTTCAATTCCGAAAATATTGTTACAGACGATTTCCTCGATTTTATCGAACGTCAACTTCACACCTGTACCCTCGTGCGCAGCTTCCCAGCGGTCGAGCAGGCGATTGAGACTTTCAACGAGGAAAATCCCTGAACCGCAGGTCGGGTCGAGGATTTTATAGTTGAATCGGGTATCGCCTTCTGATGGATAAGGCAGCACCTCGTTCATGATGAACTCTGCCAATGGATGGGGTGTGTAAAACGCACCTTTTGCTGACTGTTCGGCCTCACCTTTCTCGTCTCGAAGGAAGTCCTCGTAAATCTCACTAATGAGTTGGATGGGAATGACGCTGAAATCAAACATCCGCCAATCGAAGAGCTTCAATTGACCGTGTTCCTCTATTTTTGACCAAAAGCACTCTTTTATTTTTTGCAGGTGGACTTCGATGACAGCCTCTTTTTCTGCATCCGTAACAGGACTTAGGTTGCCATTGAATGAAGCATCCAGTTTCTCGAACAAGCGATAGGTAGCATCCTTGTTCTCCAGAATGTCAAAATACGATTTGGCCCCCGGTAGGTATCCGGCGTAGAATTCAGGTTCGGTAGCCCCCCTATCTTCGAGGTATAGCACAAACAATGAACGCAACAGCAGGTTGTGGATAATGCTGGATGGCAGTTCCTTTTTTAATTCTCTACGGGTTGAATTAAGGTTATCAACGAGCACTTTTTCAACCCGCCTATCCGATTTGATTTTTGTAGCGTACTTCTTATGTTCCCAGAATTGACAGGACTCGATGGAGATTTTGCCAAAGACCTCCTTTAGCTCTTGCATTTTTTTGGCATCGTCAAGTCGGCCTTTGAGCAAGGTCAGGTCATCAATGCTTTTGTTTCGTTGAGATGGGGCGAATGGCTCATCTGAACAGTTGATGACCCTGAACTCGGTATCGCTCTCCACAATAAAAAAACTGACCTTGCCTTGGTTCCAGATTTTTTTATGCGCCGCAAGAATCTCATTGACATTGGGTTGTTGACCACCTTTGACCCATTTGATATAAACACAGGGGTATTCGCCAGAAAAATAAGCTTCATCCACAACGACTCCGCCATATTCCTTCCACTTTCGTACCTCCCGGATATGGTGCTGCTTGATTGCCGAGGGTGGCAATGCATCACCAAACACCTCAACGGTGTGGAGATAATCTAAATGATTGCTGACAGCGCCCATAATCAATTGCCCTTGCGGGGTTTAGCAGAAGTGATAGCCTCTATTTTTTGTTCAATGGCAAATAACCTGTCAAATATCAAGTTGTCGTAGCTGGTTGAGTCTTTTGGGAAAGCGACGTACGACACCATTTCCCAAGCCTCGCCTATTTCAGAGGCATCAATCGGGAAAGGCTCGTAAGCCGGGTTGTCGGAATGAAGCATCAACCTTCCAGGTCTGGCTTCTCTCAACGCCCGTTTGAACACGATGCCCTGTTCCTTCAGGATAAAGACGTACAGTTTCCCAGATTTCAAGTCTCGCCAATCTTCCACGTACTTTCCAACCACGATGAACCCATCGTCAACAGGCGGCATAGAGTCGCCCTTTATTTCAAAAGCCCTGTAAGTGCCATGTTCGTGCTTTGGCAAATGGAAATGGTAAAGCTCAGATACAAATGTTGGGTCTGAGTAGCTCGTTGCATAGCCAGCAAAAGCTTTGTAAGGGACGAACTCGACATTTTCACGACCATTTTCTTGGTTTGTGACAGCTAGTACCCTCACGCCGTTGCTGATAAGGGCTGGTGCCACTTTTTTGTCCTTCGGGAAAAGCGGCGCTCCAATATCCTCAAAAATCAATTCATCCAAGCTTTTTTGGAACAACTCGGCCAGTTTTTTCAAAACACTTGCTGGTGGGTCGGATTTGCCGTTTTCATATTCTCCAACAGTTGGCCGACTAACGCCAATCTTTTCGGCAAGTTCTGCTTGCGACATCTTATGTTGGCTCCTAAGATATTTCAAGTTCCTATCAAGCATTGCCGAAAATTTTTACAAATGTCAAAAAATCCAGCAATTAAAACAAATGTGTACACATTTTTATCTGCTAAATCTTTCAACACAAAAGCATTAACTACCCGTTTATATTTGGTCAGCGGTAGGCATCCCTTTTCCATGGGCATCGCCTGACTTTGTGGACGCTCCCCTCCTGTCATAGACAAAACCGTATATATACAATTTTGTACACCACCCCTTCTCTCAAAAGGCTGAGAACCCAACCACCATCCCAGTGTCCCCAAACTTACCAACACCCCCTATTTTTTCACCACTCTCCCATTTTTCCCCTAAATTTATCCCCTCAAAAGACAAAACCTACCGGACTTCACTCACTAACATCCAACCATTTTCCAGCATGAAGAAAACTGTACTTTCCGTCCTGATGGCCTTTGCATCCTTGTTGGCCAGCGCCCAATTGAACATGAGCCTCACCGACCAAATCGCCTATCCGCAGGGCACGAGCAGCTTGTGGGGGTACATTGACCCAGAGGACGGCACCGAATATGCCGCCGTGGGCACCCGCACGGGCGTTTCCATCGTTGACCTCACCGACCCCAACAACGTCGTCGAGATTGCCTTCAAGCCCGACGCCATCAACTCCAACTCCTCTTGGCGGGAGGTGAAGTCCTATGGCCACTACATCTACTCGGTGACCGAGGCTGGTGGTGGCTTGCAGGTTATCAACATGACCGACCCGAACAACGTCACCTCCACCAACTGGGCGCCCAACATCCCCGGCGTCGGGGTGCTGAACAAGATCCACTCCATCACCGTGGACGAGTTCGGCTACCTCTACCTCAACGGTGCCAGCATCAACTCCGGCGGCCCGCTCATCATTGACGTGAGTGCCGACAACGGCAACCCGGTCTATGTTGGCAAGCTGCCGCCCATCTATTGCCACGACAGCTATGCCCGCAACAACATCCTTTACACTTCCGATATTTATGCGGGCAACTTCAAGGTCTATGACATCAGCAACAAGCAGAACCCTATACTGTTGGCTACCCAGCAGACACCTTTCAACTTCACCCACAACACTTGGCTGAACGATGCGGGCGACGTGATTTTCACCACCGACGAAAAGCAGTTTGCCCCGGTGGCTGCTTATGACATCTCCGATTTGAACAATATCGTGGAGCTTGACCGCTTCCGGCACCTGCCCGGTATTGCCAACGGCAATATCCCGCACAACGTCCACGTCTGGAACGACTGGGTGCTGACGGCCTACTACACTGAAGGCACCATCGTCATTGACGGCTCAAGGCCGGAGAACTTGATTGAGGTCGGCTATTTCGATTCTTTTGTTTCGCAAACGGCGGGCTTCGCCGGTGTATGGGGCGTCTATCCGTATTTTCCTTCTGGAATTTGCATCGCTTCTGACATGACGCATGGCTTGTTGGTCTATGACATAAACTATGTGCGGGCCTGCTGGTTGGAGGGCAAGGTGACGAACGCCATCACCGGGGCCAACGTGTCGGGAGCCAGTGTGAGCATCGCCAGCACACAGGCCAACGAGGCCACTTCCAACCTACAGGGCAACTACAAGACGGGGCAGGCCATTCCCGGCGTTTTCAATGTGACGGTCACCGCCACGGGTTATTTCCCCAAGACCGTGCAGGCTACCCTCACCAACGGCGTGCTCACCATCCTCGACGTGGCCCTGGAGCCACTGACCATCAACCCCTTCCCGGCCTTTACCTACACAACGCCCACCACGGGCTGCGAGCCGCTTTCGGTCAGTTTCAGCGAAAACTCCGGCGTAGGGGCAGCATGGGCCTGGATCTTCGAGGGCGGCGACCCAGCCACCAGTACTGAGCAGAACCCCACAGTGCAGTTTAGCCCCGGCACCCACAGCGTGAGCCTGACGGTGACGACCGAGGGTGGCAATACCTACAACCTTTCCAACACGGACCTTGTTACCGTTGCGCCAGTGCAGAACGCCAGCTTCACTACTAGCGTGGACAGCCTTACGGTCAGCTTTGCAAATAACTCCACCAATTACAACTCGCTTGTCTGGCTCTTCGGCGACGGGGAGACCAGCACGGAACCCAACCCGCCGCCACACACCTATGCGCAACAGGGCAATTATATCGTCAGGCTGACCGTGAACGGCGACTGTGGCACCGACGTGTTCACACAGGTGGTACAGATTGGCCCTTTTGTGCCTTCGGCAATTTTCGGGGCGGACGTCACGACGGGGTGTGCACCGCTCACCGTTAGCTTCACCGACCAAAGCACGAACGCCCCTACCAGTTGGGAGTGGTCGTTCCCCGGTGGCAACCCGGCCTTTTCAACGGAGCAGAACCCCACAGTGACCTATCAACAAGCAGGCAATTACGATGTAGGGCTGACGGTGACCAATGCAGCGGGCGGCAGCGAGGCCATGATGCCGGGCCTCATCACCATCGGCGGAAGTCCCGTTGCCGGGTTCAGCGCAAGTCCCAATGGCCCATCGGTTCAGTTCACCAACAGCTCAACGGGCAGCGGTGTCACCTATGCCTGGAACTTCGGCGACGGGCAAACCAGCCAAGCGCAAAACCCTTCTCATACCTATTCTGCCCCCGGCATTTATAATGTGGGTTTAATAGTAAATAATGCTTGTGGCACCTCCACTATTTCCAATTTAATCATCATACCCGATTATTTGCCCATAGCCGGATTTAATGCGAATATAACATCGGGCTGTGCCCCGCTGGCGGTGGCATATACGGATATATCCGTTGGGCAAATAACCAGTTGGGAGTGGTCGTTCCCCGGCGGCAACCCAGCCACTTCTACTATCCAAAACCCTGTGGTAACCTATAATAATGCCGGCATTTATAGTGCCTCGCTTATCGTTGGAAATGCGTGGGGCAGCAATGATGTCGGTCAATCTGATTTAATTACGGTAAATAATGTGCCCTCCATTAATTTCGATTATTCCATTAATGGAACAACCGTCGTTTTTAATAATAATACCAATAATGCGCTTAGCTACGCATG
The DNA here is from genome assembly GCA_016714985.1 of Saprospiraceae bacterium. GTDB lineage: Bacteria > Bacteroidota > Bacteroidia > Chitinophagales > Saprospiraceae > UBA6168. The sequence goes on from JADKBS010000001.1 coordinate 110,695, forward strand.
GGCATTTAACGATGGTTCCGGCGCAACGAGCACGGATTTAAACCCGACCCATACCTTCCCTGGGCCTGGCGCCTATCAGGTTGTTCTAAATGCAACGAATGGCTGCGGCACCGTCAGCCAAACAGCTGATATTGTCATCGCCGCCATTGCGCCAACGGCGGCATTCGACCTCGATTTCATGGGCGATTGCGCCCCATTGCAGGTGCAATTCAGCGACCAATCTGCTGGCGAGCCGACGGCTTGGCTTTGGTCGTTCCCCGGCGGTACGCCATCCACCAGCACGGAGCAGAATCCGGTGGTTGTTTACAACGCAGCGGGCACTTATGACGTGTCGCTGACCGTCACCAACTCGGCTGGCACGAGCGAGGCGGCCATGACTTCCGCCATTAGCTTGGGCGCTGCGCCAGTGTCCAGCTTTACGGTGGTCGTGAATGGCCTCGGCGTCACGTTGACCAACAACTCCACAGGTGCTACCAGCTATACTTGGGATTTTGGCGATGGCAATACAGGCACTGCGACAAACGACGAACACTATTATGCCGAAGACGGAACCTACACGGTTGTTCTGACGGCAACGAACGGAGGTGGCTCCAACACCTACGCTAATGGTGTAACGATAGATGTACCTGCCCCCAATGCCGATTTCGGCGGCGTTGCCAGCGGCGATTGTGCCCCTGTTATAGTAGAGTTCTTCGACCAGTCAACGGGCATGGTCACTAACTGGTCATGGTCGTTCCCCGGTGGCAATCCTTCCACCTCTGTCGAAGAAAACCCGATTGTGACCTATGGCAGCCCCGGTGTTTACAACGTGGAACTGACCGTGACCGGCCCCGGCGGCATTGATGCCCACCAGTTTCAAAACTTGGTCACGGTGTTGGATGTCCCCACGGCTGGATTTGGCTTTACTGTGAACGATTTGGTTGTCAATTTTAGCAATACCTCCACGAATGGCAATACATACGCTTGGGACTTCGGTGATGGCATTACGCAAGTTGACATCGAAAGCCCGACCCACGAATATGCTGCACCGGGGAGCTATCAAGTCACACTGACCGTCACCAATGAATGCGGCTTGGAAATGCTCACGCAAACCGTGGTCGTGGTGGCAAATGGCACGATGGATACCATGAACGGACTCGGTAAACTGGTGGCTGCCCCGAACCCATTCAGTGGAGAATGCTGGGTTGGCTATGAACTGGAAAAACCATTTGAAGCTGCCAACCTTGTCATCACCAATGTGCTGGGCGAGGTGGTGAAGACGCTTCGCATTGAGGCTGCTTCCGGCAGGGTGGAAATCGGTAGTGAGTTGGCCAGCAATGGGGTTTACTTGGCAAGGGTGGTGGCGGATGGCCAAACCAGCAGCGCCATCAGGGTGGTTAAACTTTGATTTAGAGTAACTACTTAGCAGGGGGTGTTTTTTGGGGGAAAATTTTCAATTTTTCCCCAAAAAACACCCCAAAATGTGGGAGGAGAGAGAAAAAATGAATTTTTTCTCTCTCCTCCCACACCCTCCTAAGCAGTTACGATTTAGAATATTAAATGGGCGGGTTCGTGATTTTGATAAGCCACGAACCCACCCCAAAACTCTCTTCTACATGAAACGCATACCCTTCTTCAGTTTCTTGCTTTTGTTGCCCTTTTGGGCAATGGCGCAGCCCAAAGTCAAGCGTCTGACCAACGAACGCCTTGAACCTGGTAGCGGCTGGATCCTTATCAGCTACAATGATTATGCATACAACAAGCATGGCCAAGAAACCAGCAATATCCGATATAATTTTGATGGTGGTTGGTATAAGGCTGGTGCCCATTTAAGGGAATATGACGAGCAAGGCAATCTCTTGAAGGCCACTCAATACTACAAGCGCCAAACGGCTAATGATGCCTACCTTTATTCTGAAACAGTTTACGAGATTGGACAGGATGGATGTACCGCTACGGAGTTGCAACGCATATTCATGGAGAATGGCGAAATGGACGCTGCCAATAAATCAATCTACTATTCAGGGGCAGACTGTCGGCGTGATAGCGTCGTGGGCATGAGGTGTGACAGTATGGGCAACTCTCTTGTTTGTTCGGAATGGTACTATGTCAGTTATGAGTTTGATGCCAACGGCAACAATACCGTTGAAAACCAAGGGTTCTGGGATATATTTTCCCAGAATTATTACCGCCTTGATAGCGCCGTGGTTTACCAATATAACCCAGCTAGGCAACTCACTTCCGTAACGTACAGCGATGCCGATCGGCCATATTCAGTGGTGCAATACACTTACCATCCAGACGGTCAAATCGCTACCACTTCAATTTACAATGCCAGCGACACAGGCTGGGAGCTGTTTCGCAGCGATTCTGTGGGCTATGAGTATATGTATGACGACCAAGGTTTTTTAGTTCGCAAGAACACGAACTATTATGACTTGATTTCAACACTGTCTTACGGTCAGGAAAGCATTTACTTGAACTATTGTGACGGTCTGCCCCATGTCGAGCTTTGGAACAGTAATATCCGAACCACTTTTGAATACACAGAAGGTGTTGACTGCCAAAACCCTAATCTACTTTTTGCACCAACAGTAAGCCCTAATCCTGCCGACGATTACATCAGGATAGACTACACGGGGTTGGAACGGGGCAAAACGTACGCCTCGCTCCACAATGCACACGGCGCCGAGGTAGTAGGGTACAAAGTGTGGTACAGAACCGACACGATTGAGTTGGATGTTTCGCAGGTCGCAAAAGGGATTTATTTCCTGCGGATTGCCGATGGCAAAAAAATGTTCGGAAGGAAAATCGTGGTAATGCGGTAGGAATTTGCCTCAGCAGCTCAAATTCGGGTTCGGAAAATTATCGCTCTCGTCTTCGCCCGGCCGGTTGGCGAGGCATTTGAAGTCCTTTTCGACAAGGATGCGGAGCGAGCCACCGTCTCCGTCGGTAGCAAAGCGGCTGATGTGCTCAAGGCCAATTTCTTGCTCGGAAGCCGCCCAAGTATTGCCGAGGTCGGCGGGCACGAGCACCGTAATTTGGTTTTGCTGAAAACTGGTTTGGATTTCAGTGACGGCGTCACGTTTCAAGGTATAAGTCAGTGGAACGCCGGTGCCAAAGTGCACAACTTCACTCACCTCCCCGTGCTCGAAGAACTTCGTGACCTCCGACTGCGACAAGCGCAACCGGATGGAACTGCCTGACATCCTGATTTTCATGTGCCAATGCTTGCCAGCGATGGCAATTGGTTGTTGGATGCTCCGCAAAACGGGCTGCCAACAACCAATCCTTTGCCATCAACCGTTTTTCTTAACTTCCAATTTCTTGGGCTGCGCTGCGCTGTTCGTCTTCTTGTTGCGGGTCTTGCCGTGCGAGCCGCGCCAGATTTTGCCCTTGGTCGTTCTTTTATCTCCTCTTCCCATGTTTGGTAAGATTTTAAATGATGATGAAATTAGTTTGATTCAAAAGGACGGCAAAAATAAGCGAATTCCGCAAACGGCGCACGGTTAAATACAAACATGCAGCCGTGTCGTCCAACAAAGGGGTTTCCTGACGCAGGGTTGGGCAGCGAATGCGCTCATTTGATGGGCTGATGAACGAAGACGTCTGCTACTTCCTACCTTCTCAACTGGCTCCATCCCAATTGGCCTTAAGTGCCCAATGGCTGCGATGGGCGTTACACGGTGAAGAGGAACACCTGGTTCGATGGCTACAGGTGCAATTGCTGCAAGAACCACTGAACTGCCACTTTTGGGTAGCTGCTGTTGGCAACAGTATTCATTTTATCAGGTATTCAATCGGTTCAATATATTCAAAATCCGGAGAGTCCATAAAAAATTGCCTTAACTGCCAAACGTGGCCTGAACCATAGATAAGCAACAATCTTTCTTCTCTGTCAAAATCCGTGAAATCGTAGGCGTTGGCAAAAATTCTCAAGTTCCTTCTATACCATTTTGCCACACCATCTGCGCCTAAATAATTATCTCCTGCTCCTTCTAATATCAAGTCAGTTAAATATGCCTGATGGTCTTTTAGCCTGTTTTTAGGGCTGTTGAGCATAGCTAAATGTTCAGTTAGTGTTTGTACAGTTTTTAATGAGTCACTCAATTCGTAAAACGATTGAAAATCATAACGAGTACTTTTTTCATATTGCCCTTTTGATTTTAAATAAGCCTCTACGTCATAGTTGTCCCAGTCTAGTTCCACTCCAAACCATTCAGCAGAAGCATCCGAGCAGTATATCTTTTTGTGTCCCAATTTTTTTGCAAGTTTGAAACCAAGTTGATACACTTCATTACTTTTATCATCTATGCTAAAAGTTCCATTGAGATATTTTAGATAACGTTCATTAGCAATACTATCGTCTTTAATTCTGTCCCATTCCACTAGGATTTTAGTTGGTTTATATTCGGCAATTTGCTTTAAAAGTATTTCCAATTCTTCTTGTCTTTTTCTTTCAAGTATGTTGAAAGCGTATTTAGGCTTATAACTATCCAATCCGGGATTGTGAAAATGGAATACACCTAAAACCATTGCTTTTGCCTTATGTTTTCCAATGAACACGTCCGGGTCGGAAATTGGATTGGCTTTTTGTTCAAGGTTTTCTTTCTGTTTGGCCTGATAATTTTGCATATTGCAAGAAGTCAAGAGTGCTGAAATTATAATTCCAAAAATTATTATTCTGACTTGCATGGAATTCCGATTCCTATAGTGGTAAAAAGTTTTGTTCATTGTTGCTGTTTTATGTTGTTGCCAACTTACTTATACCCGCTACCCAATAGCGCCTATTACCCCAATTTTGGTGCAATTGCCGCTACTCAGTAGCGGGTATTTCATCCTGCAAATATCGCCTTTTTCAAAGAGTATCAAAAGGCAAAACGATTTTCGGAGGGCGCAGAGGCGATTCCCCTTTGTATTGGAAATAGAGCCTATAATTAATTGATTTTCAGTAATTTATAATAAGAACGAGGCAAATCGCATATTCAGCCACCTCTCCAGTCCCCGCAAATCTTACGGTGCGCTGCACCTTTTAATGGCAGGTGTGGGGATGAACTCGCGAAGCCATGAACGCTCACTGTGGTGCAGCGCACCCTACTAAGGGCGTGTGGGCTGCAACAATGAAACAATTCAACAATGAAGCCATGCAATAATGAAGCCATGCAGCAATGAATCAGTGCAGCATTATCCGCTCAGGGTAGGTATAGACATTGAACTGGCCGTTGCGCAGGAAGCCGACCAGTGTCATGCCTGCTTCGTCGGCCAATGCCACCGAGAGGCTCGTGGGAGCACCAACGGCGGCCAGTACGGCGACGCCTGCCAGCGCCGACTTCTGCACCAGTTCGAAACCCGCCCGACCGCTCACCAGCACGATTTTGTTGTTGAGCGGCAATAGGTTTTGTTGCATCGCAATGCCGATGAGCTTGTCGAGGGCATTGTGGCGGCCCACGTCCTCACGGGAAAGCAGCAACTGCCCGTTGGCATCAAAAAGGGCAGCGCCGTGCAATCCGCCTGTACAATCGAAGATGGACTGCTCTTGCGCCAAAGCGCTGGGCAGGGTGTGCAGCACATCGGCTTGCAGCAGCGGCAATGGTTCGTGGTGTTCCCATTGCCCCTGCACCCGCACGGCTTCAATACTGGCCTTGCCGCACACGCCACAGGAGGAACTGGTGTAAAAATTCCGCTCCAAGCGCCCCAAGTCCACCACCACATCGTCGTGGAGTTCAACCAGCAGCACGTTTTCCCTTGCTTCCTTCCAGCGCACAGTTGGTCGGCTGAATGCACTTATCTGTTCATTGCTTTTGATGATGCCTTCGGTAAAAAGGAAGCCAAGCGCCAGTTCCTCGTCGTGGCCGGGGGTGCGCATCGTCACGGAGATGGGCTTTTGATGGCGGGCACCGTTTTTGGAAAAGCCCAGCCGGATTTCAAGCGGCTCTTCCACCACCAAATAGTCATTTAATGGGGAGGCCACCCGCCCTGTTACCCTCGTGATTTCCGTTTTGGCAATGCCAGTTTTGTTTTTCATTTGTTAAAAACTGTTAGGAAATGTGCGGTGATGCAATTTTCCACCTCTTGATGTAAACTTCCGAAAGTTTTTTGTGGTTGAGAGAAAAAAGGCAAACCGAATGCTTCCCCAAAGCGCCCAAAGATTTTCGTTTATTTCATGAGATTATAATTTGTTTATGGCAGTCGCACCCGGTGGGTGCGACTCTTTTTTTGCCCCAAGGCCAGCTAAACGGCAATCGAACGACCACGTCCTTCGTTGATGACTCGGCAACCACCTCCGCCCCTTTCTCGTAACTTTGCAAAAACGAATTGCTGAACGCCACCCCAACAATCCAGCAATTCCAACAATCAAACAATCAAATCCACATGCCACAACTCGTCCTGCTCGGCCTTTTTTCCAGTTGGTTTTCATTTTTCGATTGGCTGAAAAACCCCTTCAAGCCCAACCATCCGCCGTTCCCCTACCACTTGAATGAGCCGGATGTGGCGTTTGAACTGCCGGAAGAAATCAAGGAGATATCTGGACTCAGCATCGCTACGGATAGCAACGGTGACCCCAACCTTTTGGCAGCCATCAACGATGAGGCGGGCATTATCTTCTTGTTGGATAAAAATACAGGAGCCTGTAAATCAAGGATTGCATTCAAGGAGTCCGGCGATTTTGAAGGCGTAGAAATCGTGGGCAACGACGCTTGGGCCATCAAAAGCAGCGGCACGCTTTACCAAATCAAGAGCTACCAGCACCCCAATCGCGAAGTGGTGAAGTATAAATCGTTCCTCACCAGCGACAACGACGTGGAGGGCCTCGCCTACGACCCCGCCAGGAACCGCCTCCTGCTCGGCTGTAAGGGCAAGGGCTTGGACAGCCTTGGCACTCCCCTCAACAAGGCCATTTATGCTTTCGACCTTGCCACCAATACCGTTTCCAATACCCCGGCCTACCTGCTCACCCTGCCCGATTTGACGGATTTCATACAGAACAGCGGCGAGTTCGAGGCGGAGGAGAAAATGGAGCGCATCATCTCCGCCGAACGCACGGAAATCAAATTCAGCCCATCTGGCATTGCCATCCACCCGAAAACAGGTGAAATCTATGTCACCTCCGCCCGTGGCAACACCCTGCTCATGCTCGACGCCGCAGGTAAAATCCAGCATGTAGAACGCCTAAAGAAGAGCACCCACGCCCAGCCCGAAGGTATCTGCTTCGATGCGGAAGGTGTGCTCTTTATCGCCAACGAGGGCGGGGACGGTACGCCCGGCAAGGTTTATGGGTTTTATCGGAAATGAAAAAGGCAAAAGCGGGTTTGAACCCACTTTTGCCTTTGTGCTTTTTACTTCCACTTAGCTTTAGTGAAAAAGGAAAGTAACTACTTAGCAGAGGGTGTTTTTTGGGGAAAAATTGAAAATTTTTCCCCAAAAAACACCCTCAATGTGGGAGGAGAGAGAAAAAATTTCATTTTTTCTCTCTCCTCCCACACCCTCCTAAATAGTTACAAAGGAAAGATAAATCAGGCCAGATTGAATTGCAATTCATTGCTAATCAATGTTTTGCCCATTCATCATCCATCATTTATAACTCATCGTTCACTTAAGCAAATTTCTTCTTCTTAAAAAACGGCTTGCTGCTGAACTTCCCATTGGACGAGGGCCTTTCCCGGTGGTCATAATAACCGCCTTTCTCTGAGCGGCCCGCCCCTGCTGCAGGCCTTGGGCCACCGTGGCGCTCCAAGCTGTGCCTGCTTTTGAAGCCGCCCTGGCGCTCTGGCTCCCTGATTTCAGGATAGGCATTGGCGTTGAGGTGTCCACCAAAGTGCAGTTGCAACAGCGAGGCAAGCAATTGCTTAGGCTTGCCAGAGTTCAGGATGTCGGCAGCGAGGTCGTAGAATTCTTGTAGCGTCTCGCCTTCGGCGGCAGCGAATACCCGCTCTTTCATGGAGTTGCGCTTCAGTTCAATCACCTCTTCACCCCAGGGCAGGCGTCCCCGTTTTACATCGGCCTTGGTCACCTGCTGTACGAGCTGCAGTTTGCGCCATTCGCCTGGTGCTACGAAGCTGATGGCCTTGCCCGTCTTGCCAGCACGGCCCGTGCGGCCGATGCGGTGTACGTAAGCCTCTGGGCTGTCCGGCATGTCGAAGTTAATAACGTGCGAGAGGTTGTTGATGTCAATGCCACGGGCCGCTACGTCAGTGGCCACGAGGATGGTCGCATGGCCGCCCTTGAATTTGGCGAGTATGCGCTCCCGTTGCACCTGCGTCACGTCGCCATGCAGCGCCTCCACATCGAAGCCGATATCGCTTAGCTTGCCAGCGAGGCGGTCGGCACCGACACGGGTGCGGCAGAACACCAGTGCGTAAAATTCCGGCTCTGTCTCGATGAGGCGGTGCAGTGCACGCAGCTTGTCCTTTTCATAGATTTCGTAGAAAACCTGTTCAACCGTGGTCGCCGATTGCTGCTTCGTAGCAACTTTCACCTCGTCGAAATCCCCCATGAACTTCTGGGCAAGCTTGAGGATGGGGCCGGGCATAGTGGCCGAGAAGAGCAGCATCCGGCGCTGCTCTGGCACGTGCGTGAGGATGTGTTCGATGTCTTCGACAAAGCCCATGTTGAGCATCTCGTCGGCTTCGTCTAGCACGACGAACTTCACGTCGTTCAGCTTCAGGGTCTTGCGCTCCAAGTGGTCAATTGCCCGGCCAGGGGTCGCCACCACGATGTCAACGCCCTGTTTGAGGGCCTTTAGTTGGGTGGCCATGCCTTGGCCGCCATAAACGGGCAGGATGGTGATGTTGCGGTTGCCCTTGAGGCTGTCGAGTTCTTCGCAGACTTGGTTGGCCAGCTCACGGGTCGGGGCGAGCACGATGGCCTGTACCTTGCGCAGGCCGGGCGTGATGCGCTCTATGATGGGGAGGCCGAAAGCGGCGGTCTTGCCCGTACCAGTCTGCGCTTGGCCGATGATGTCACGCTCGCCGTTGAGCAGCAAGGGGATGGTCTGTGCCTGGATGGGCGTGGGGCTTACAAAGCCTTTTTTGGTAAGGCCACTTAGGATATCGGCACTTAGGCCGAGCTCCGCAAACGTTTGGATGGAATCCATTTTTGAAAAAAAGATTGATGTTTAAATACGGGCTTGTGGTTTCCAATTTTGCATTCGTAGCTTACTGGACAAGGGGCGAAAAGCCCATTGCGAAGCAAACAAAGCAAGGCATAAACTGGCCGAGATGGCCATTTGCCATGAAAATGGAACTCAACTTTGTACCCGAAAATTCAGACGTGCGTGAAGGCTAACTAGTCCCGGCATACTCGCAGTAGGCTGGCGATGGGCGAGTGTGGAGGCGGACTAACACGCTGAATATCAATCTCTTGACAGCCAAATTACTCGCAATAAAGAGACGCCCATAGGCTCTCTTTTCTTCTTCACCTTCAAATACCGTCCAAACTTTTTAAACGGTTAAAAAATCAGGTCTGAAACAACCCCAATCAGTGTTTTGTTCGGAGTGTTTTCAAAATCGGTGCAAAGATAAGTTTAATCATTTGGTAATCTTGCTGTTTTGTCAATAAATATTTCGTGAACGATTTTCATCGGCCCATCGTTTTGCTCCGCAAAATGGGCTTGTTGGATTTTGAATCGAAACCATCGGACAATTGTCAGAAGCCCGCTTATCTTCGCCTGTCTGTTTTGGTGAACAAGTTTCACCGCTTTTTTCAAAATGAAAATCAATATCCAACTCACACAATTGCTTTGGGTTTTCTCGCTCCTGCTGCTTGGCTGCAGCAACGACGACCCCATTGCGGAGCAAAACACCAAGGCTCCAAAGCCCGACACCACGGCCCAAGAGCCTGGTTCAGTCCCTGGTGATAGTGCCAGCCTCCAAAACCTCCTCAAACAGTACGACCCGCCAGGCCGTGACGTGTGGCAAAAACCAGAGGTGGTCATCGGCAAACTGGGCGACCTAAGCAAAAAGACCGTAGCCGACATCGGTGCAGGGTCTGGGTTCTTTTCCCGCAGGTTGGCGCAACAGGCCAAAAGGGTCATTGCTGTGGACATTGACCCCCGTTTCATCCATTTTATGGACAGTATCAAAAAAGTGGAGTTGAAACCGGAGTACCAGCAACGCTTTGAGACTCGCCTTGGCATGCCAAGTGACCCGAAGCTGAAGCCCAACGAGGCCGACATTGTACTGGTGGTGAACACCTATATATACATCCAAGACCGGGTGGCGTATTTGAAGAACCTGCTCAATGTGTTGCCAACTGGTGGTCAAATTGTTGTCGTGGACTTCAAGAAGAAACGGATGCCCATCAAATACCCTACGGCCAATGTGCGCATGGAACTGTACGAGGTGGAGAACGAGTTGGAGGCTGCGGGGTTCTCGAAGATTCAATCGGATGATTGTGCGCTGGATTACCAGTATATCGTGATGGCGACAAAGTGACAATTCCTGTTTCGAACAAAAAGGGCTTTACATCTTCAAGATGTAAAGCCCTTTTTGTTTTGCCTTTGCTCCCCTACATGCGCATCATCATGCCTTTGAGTGAGCATTGTCACCAACCGCACGGCATTAAAGGTGTTGTTTTGTAGTACAGAAAGAAATTGACAAGATTCATATTTCGGGTGATTAAATAAATTGTCAGAGCGCCTAAATGGCGCTCTTTTTTAACTAACAACCCAAGTATGAACTACATTGACTCACTGATCAAATTGTTTCGATATGGAAAACAAAGTAAGTTTCAAGGAATTGCTCGCAGGTGAAAAGCCCGTATTGATTGACTTCACCGCTTCTTGGTGCGGCCCCTGCCGCATGATGGCCCCGGTGCTCGAGGACGTGAAAAAACAAATCGGCAATAACGCCACCATTGTAAAAGTGGACATTGACCGCAACGAAGCCTTTGCGGGCAGCATGGGCATTCAAGGCGTACCGACTTTTGTTTTATTCAAAAAAGGCAAAGAAGCTTGGCGCCACGTGGGCATGATTTCTGGCCCGCAATTGAAAGGCGTTTTGGAGAAATACGCTTGATTGGTTGACAAAACTCACCTTTTTCACTTGCCGTTAGTCAGTTGCATTGCTGGCGATTGCACCCATTTTTGGTGCGAATTATCATTCCCACTTCTCGAATGCTCAAGACATTGGTAATACAAGATTAGAAACTATTGTCCCCTTGCCACGGCTTGGTCATTTGGGGTAATCCCCCACCACAATGGGAGCTGAAAAAGTCGCTATTATCAAAGAAAAGCAGCAACGCCTTCAGGCGACCGCCCATCTTTTAGAAGACCTCCAAACCTTGGAGGCGATGCTCGAACGGGGCATGTTTGAAACAGATGTGCAACGCATCGGGGCCGAGCAGGAAATCTCCCTCGTGGGCCTGGACTGGAAGCCCGCCCCTGTGTTGATGCAGCTATTGGAGGAAATCAACGATGACCGCTTCACCACGGAGTTCGCACAGTTCAACATGGAGGTGAACCTCGACCCCATCGTCTTCGAGGGCAACTGCCTGTCGCAATTGGAGCGGAGCCTTTGGCGGCTGCTGGTGAAGGGCGAAAAAAAAGCGAACCTCCTAGAAGCTCACCTTTTGTTGGTCGGCATCTTGCCAACGCTCCACCAGAGCGACCTCGACCTGAAGAACATTACGCCACTGCCCCGGTACCGCTACCTGATAGATGCCCTTCATGCCATGCGGGGCGAGCATTTCGAGTTCAGGATTGCTGGCAAGGACGAATGGATTGACCGAACCGAAAACTCGTTTTATGAGAGCAGCAACACCAGTTTCCAAGTTCATTACCAACTGGCTCCGGATGATTTTGCGGCAGCGTACAACTGGTCGCTGGCGGTGACCGCACCACTTATGGCCTGCGCCACCAATTCCCCTTTGTTCTTGGGCAAACGGCTTTGGCGGGAGACCCGCATCGCCCTGTTCCAGCAGTCAACGGATGTGCGCAGCTCGAAGGACAAATACCGGGAGCGGGCACCGAGGGTTGATTTTGGCACCCGCTGGGTGAAGGACTCCGTGCTGGACCTCTACCGGGAAAACGCCACCCGACACCGCCCCATCTTCGCTTCTACCCGCCATGAGGATGCCAAAGCCGTGCTCGAAGCAGGCGGCGTGCCGAAGCTCTACCACCTTTGCGTCCACAATGGTACGGTCTATAATTGGAACCGGGCCTGCTATGGCATCACGGACGGGAAGCCGCACTTGCGCATCGAGAACAGGATATTGCCCGCTGGGCCGACCATCATTGACGAGGTGGCCAATGCCGCCTTCTGGTTGGGTATGATGAAGGGGATGCCGCCGGAGTACGCCCGTATTGACCAGCGCATGGAGTTTGACGATGCAAAGCGCAACTTCCTCTATGCAGCGAGGCTCGGCTTGGGTTCCAATTTCTATTGGGCAGGCAGCGAAAAGCAAATTCGGTCAGACGAATTGATTCTCAAGGAGTTGTTGCCGATTGCGAGGGAGGGGCTTGCCAAGGCGGCGATTGACCAACCCGATATTGACCGGCTGCTCGGCATCATCGAAGAGCGGGTGAAAACGGGCAAGACGGGGTCGCAATGGGCTTTGGACGGATTCAACCAACTGAGCAAGGAAGTGGACACCGAGGAGGCATTGGTGGCCGTCACTGCGGGTATGTCGAGGCGACAGCAGGAAGGGCAGCCGGTACATACCTGGGACTTGCCGACCAAGGCAGAGGCTGGGTCCTGGAAGAATCGCTACTGGACCATCGAACAAATCATGAAGACCGACCTCTTCACGGTCACCGAGGACGACCCCATACAGCTCGCCGCCAACTTGATGTACTGGCGCAATATTCGGCACATACCAGTAGAGAACAGCGAAGGGGAACTGACCGGGATGGTTACTTGTCGGCTCGTGATGCTGTATTACAGCAACGTGCATGTGGACGGCAACACGACCCCCATTCGGGACATCATGGATCGGAACCTGACCACTGCCTCGCCGCAAACAAAGACCAGCGAAGCCATCGAACTGCTCAAGTCCACCCACCTCGGCTGCCTGCCCGTGGTGCATGGCAACAAGCTGGCGGGGCTGGTGACGGAGCGTGACTTCATGAAATTGGCCGCCGAATTGTTGAAGGAGATTGCCTGATTAAATTCATCCCGCCGCTTGATGTAGGTCAGTCTGCCAACGCTTTGTTTTTAGCAACCTTTGCTCTTTAGTTTACCTTAAATTTTACCGCTATGAACAAGCAAAGGTTTCCACTTTATGTTCTGCTGCTTGTTTCCTGCTTTGCCTTCGGGCAAGCCCCAACGGGGCTGTCAGGCACAGGCTACCGCACTACGGTGCATTTGAAATGGGATGGCTACACGGCTTTCCAGCCAGTGGGCTACAACATCTACCGCTCCACCGTGAGCAACAACTTTGGTGCCCCGGCAAGGCGCATTGGGGCATACTCCGACTATACCGACTACGGGCTTAGCGCTTCCACCACTTATTATTACAAGGTCTCGGCGTTCGATGGTGCAGGTAACGAGAGTGCTCTTTCGAACCAAATCACTGTTTCAACGAACAACAACAATTACCAGAAGATATCGAGCCTTGACATTATTGTGCCCATTTTTATGGGTGGCCTTGGGCCAAACGAACCGCAGGAGGTGCGGCAGGGCTTGGAGTTTGCCAGGCAGTTTTATTTCAGGAACTCCTTCGGCAAGCTCAACCTCAAGTTCCATTTTTGGGACATCCCCGGCGACCCGTTGCTCAACTCGGAGGGCGTTGCCGACTTCGGCACCATGGACACTGACTTCCGCAACCGGGGCATCCTCGACAACCAGTATGACGCCATTTTTTTGATCTCAAATAAAACCTTGTGCTGGTGCAGCAACGGCTATATCCTAGGGCAAACGGCCCCTTCGATGGCGCATTATGGCTGGTTTGACCCCACCGACCACTACACCAAGGGCGACGCTTGGCTGTTCACCCACGAGTTTGGCCACTCCCTCGACTTTATGATAGCCGGAGGTAGCGGCTATGGCGATTGGATGCTCGTCAATCACCCTTTCGATGCGTTCCCCCTGCCATCTGGCATTGACAAGTTCGACTGCGGCCCTGGGTTCGATAACATGGCCGAAATCCTGCGTATCTACCCGTACCACCTCAACTATGCCGAGCCTTGGGGCGGCTATTTCGAGGCGCTCGATACAGACGGCGACGGTCTGGCCAATAGCGACGAACGGCTTCCCTACGACGAAGCCGATTTTGGTTCAAACCCAAACCTCGCCGACGCTGACGCCGACGGCCTGAACGACCTCAAGGAGTTCCACGCAGGCAATTTCTCTGGCTCTAACCCCCTCGTAGCCGACACCGACGGCGATGGCCTTCTTGATGGCGCTGACCCCTATCCGATTTCCGATTTCACGACTTCCTGCCAAAAAACGACGGGCACCGTGACCATCAACGGCACGATGAACCCTGCCGAGGGATGGAAGCACATGGCCACTGGCCCAAGGCACACGAAGATACCCGGCGCTGCCCTCAGCACATTTACCACCTGGGACGACAACTACCTCTACTTCGCCTTCCAAAGCAACAAGGAATTGAAATACTACCTCAGTATGGATGGCAGCGGCGAAGACGGGCTTTTCTCCTCCGACAAGCGCTTCACAGGAGGGAGCTACGGCGCTGGCTACAACGATGATACTTGGGGCGACAGCTATTATGAAACGGCTGTTTTCGTCATCCGTTCCGATGCGGCTCAAGTCATCTTCAAGAATGCAGCCCTTGCTGGCTCACAGGTTTCAACGACCAATAGCGGCGGCGTTTACACTACGGAAGTGCGCATTCCGCTCAGCCTCGGCCCTGGGTTCGGCTATACTTATACCCCAGCGAGCGCACCCATCGTTTCCACAACTGATTTCGTGCAGGGCGACATCATCGGCATCGAACTGCACGCCATTTTGCTGTCGGATGGCGTCGGCAATAACTTCGACGACTGGGGCGGCGTGCCGTTCCTCTTCCTCAACGAGCCGTTCCATTTTTACGACATGACCCTCACGGGCGGCGGCCCTGCGACCTATTGCGCCAGCACTTCCAATTTCCCTTGGGAAGACTGGATTGCCAAAGTGAAAGTAGGAACTATTGTCAACGTCTCTGGGAAGAGCAAGTACAGCGATTTTACGAGCCTGAGTACCAACCTGAACACAGGTTCCACTCCCATCGAGTTGACCACCGGCTTCAGTTATTTTACTTGGGACGAATACTGGCGGGTATGGATTGACCTAAACCATGACGGCGACTTTGCCGATGCCGGGGAGACAGTCTTCGAAGGCATTAAGGCAAAACCTGCCAACGGCACAGCCACTTCCACGCTGACTGGCAACCTCAACATCCCTGCTACCGCCATGACTGGCGCAACGAGGATGCGGGTTTCGATGAAACGGGGTGCTTACGCAACGCCCTGCGAAACATTGCCTTTTGGCGAGGTGGAGGATTACACCGTCAACTTAGGCGGCGGCCCGATCAACCTGGCCAATTTGGCCATACCTTATTACGAAGCGATGCCCGGCCCCGGCGGGGGCTGCATTGTGCAGCCGGGCGGCAATTTCAACTATTTCGAAGCCCTGATGCTAAATACCGGGACCGGCAACGCCGGGCCGTTCGAGGTGAAAGTGCTGCTTTCGAAAGACGACCAGCCCAGTACTGGCGACCTGGTTTGGAAAACCTACAACTACTCGGGCTTGGCCCCTAACGGCACGGTGAGTTTTTCATTCTTAAATGAGCCACTGCCCGCTGCTGCCACATTGGGCAGGTACAACCTCCTTGTTTTTGCAGACGCCCAACTGGCCGTGCCCGAAACGAACGAATTGGACAACGTAAAAGTCGTGCCCATCACGGTCGGTGCACCCGATTTCACCGTGAGCGCTGTCAACGGTGTGCCCGCCACCCTGCCGCTGGGCGGCAATCTCAACTTTTCGGCGACGGTGCGCAACCTGGCCGGCTTCCCGATTACCGAACTCCCAGGTGAATTGGCACTCGACGTCTATCTGTCCACGGATGCGCAGTTTAGCCTGACAGATAATTTGGTGGGATGGGCCGGAGTGCCTTTCTCCAACTTCAGCAACGGGCCGCTTTACCTGAACGGCATCGCCACCGCCAATTTTTCGTTCCCCTTGCCACCAGACGTCGTCCAGGGGAGCTATTTCCTTTTTGTAAAAATTGGCGTTAACCAGCCCGGAGGCTGTGTTGAACTCTCGACGGACAATAACGTATCGAGCGCCATACCGCTACAAATCACAGGTGGCACACCGGGCACTTACTGCGCCAGCACCTCCAACTTCCCTTGGGAAGATTGGATAGCGAAGGTGAAACTCGGCACCATCAACAATGCCTCCGGCAAGAGCGCGTACAGCGATTTTACCAGCATTTCAACCAGCCTGACCTCAGGCTCGACACCCATCGAATTGACAACCGGCTTCAGCTATTTCACCTTCGACGAATACTGGCGGGCATGGGTTGACCTCAACCACGACGGCGACTTTGCAGATGCCGGGGAAACTGTTTTTGAAGGAATAAAAACAAAACCCGCCAATGGCACGGCGACTGCTACCCTGATGGGCAATATCAGTATTCCTGCCTCTGCCATGACGGGTGATACTCGGATGCGGGTTTCGATGAAACGGGGCGCTTACGCAACGCCTTGTGAAACGCTTCCCTTTGGGGAGGTGGAGGATTATGCCGTGAGCATTGGTTCTGGCGGAGGGAGCTGCGCGATTTCGGTGCAAGTCAGCAATATTTCCTGCAACGGCAATTATGCTATCGCAACGCTTTTGGTTACTGCTCAGAACGCTGGAGGGCAAGGTTGGGTCGCTGTCGTTGGCACACCGGGCGGCCCTGTTTATGTGACGGGGCTATACGGCGAACCAAAAACCGCCAGTTTTTACAAAGGCACCGACAATGCTGCCTATGTGAACGTTTTCGACCCAAATATTTCAAGTTGCATAACCAACGTCGTACTCAATTGTCCGGCCATCGGTCAGTATTGCGAAAGCAAAAGCAACTTCCCTTGGGAGGACTGGATTTCGAAGGTGAAACTTAACTCCCTCGACAACACCTCCGGCAAGAGCACCTACAGCGACTTCACCGCCCTGAGCACCAACCTGCAAAAAGGCCAGAGCTACACGGTGACGCTAACGACTGGCTACAGCTACTTCACTTGGGACGAATACTGGCGGGTCTGGATTGACTTCAACCACGACGGCGTCTTCTCCACCCCCGACGAGGTGGTACAGCAGCGGGTGCTTTCGGCACCTGCCGCAGGCACGTCAAACGCCAGCGTTTCGGGCAGCATCAACATACCGACAAGTGCGCTGTCCGGCAGCACCCGAATGCGGGTTTCGATGAAACGGGGCAGCTATGCATCCGCTTGCGAGACCCTGCCTTTTGGCGAAGTGGAGGACTACACGGTAAATATCGTGAACTCGCTGACGGGCGACGATTTGGACAACCGGGCCGCTAAAATCTCCTTTGAGGCCGTACCCGAAAAAACCTGGGTGAGCCTCTACGGGGTCTATCATTTTGCGGAGCCAGTGGTACAAATCGAAATGGAAAAATCGGTGGACGGACAGGTTTATGAACTACTGGAATCTGCCGAAGGCAAAGCGAAAGCCGACAACGCCCAAGTGGTGCAAGTACGGGATGAGCGGCCCAACGATGGCTTCAATTTTTACCGGATGCTGATACTGCTGGAAAACGGCGACGAGGTGTACAGCCCCGTGCGGGTCGTCTCTTACAACAGGCCGTTGGACTATACCGTCTTCCCGAACCCAGCCAGTACCGAGGTTTTCGTGCAACTGGCCGAAGTACCGAAAACTGAGTTGGAATTGCGTATCAATGATGCTTATGGGCGAGTGGTTTGGTCACATAAAACCGACCCCGACGCCCAATTCCCGTACCGTATAGACGTGACGAACCTGCGGGACGGCAGTTACTACCTGCTTGTTGTACAGCCCGAAAGAAGGGCAGTGGGCAAGCGGTTTGTGGTCGTGAAATAATGCAAGTGAAACTCCTGCTTTTGCTGGGCGGCTACAACCGCCCAGTAAAGCGCATTAACCTTTAAAATCAAGGCCATGAAAAAGCTAATTTTTTGTAACTGCTTAGCAGGGGGTGCTTTTTGGGGGAAAATTGAAAATTTTTCCCCAAAAAGCACCCCAAAATATGGGAGGAGAGAGAAAAAATGAAATTTTTTCTCTCTCCTCCCACACCCTCCTAAGCAGTTACAATTTTTTAATGAAACCGACCAGGGCAAAAGCCTGAATCGCCGAACGGAAATCGTCACACTGCCCAAGCTCGACCAGTTTTTCCAATTGCTGGAGCCGCCAACGATGAGTGCCGAGAAATAAAAGCTGGCTGGCGGCGGCGGCGGTGTAGTAAGGTGGGCTTATCCAAAGTTTATGAAACATGCACCTCGAAACGGCCTTGTTTTTTTGATGATTTGCCTTGCGGCAATAGGGTTTTTATGTTGTCGGAACAAGGCCGGAACACTCGTTAATGTTGAAACGGAAAGAACAATGGAGGCCGTTCAAGACGCCCTTCCACCGCCTCCACCGCCGCCTTTCGCCGCCTTCGTGCTCACTTACGATGTCACCATCGGCTGCCTGTTCTACTTCCTCGACACACTGGCGGCGCACTACGATACGCTCGTGCCCTACAAGATGTCGGAGCACCTGCTCGTGCGGGCGAACCCCTGGGTCATTGACAGCCTTGAAAACACGGATTATTACCGATTAAAGGAGAAGGGCATTTTCAACTACGACAACCGCCCGTTGGTGGTCATGCAAGAGGGCGACACACTTTTCATCCCAAATGAAACCGATGCCTTGGCTTTGCAGGCCCGCATGGACAGCACCGTGCTGGACATCAACATCCCAGAGTTCAAACTGCGCATTGTTGAAAACGGCGACACCATCTACACCCTTCCAGTGCGGGTTGGGCAGAACCGCAAGCGCTACCTGCTGGCCACCGATCGGGTAACTGACCTGCGCACAAAGACAGGCAAGGGCTCTATCATCCGGCACTCCAAAGACCCATTCTTCCGCGACCCCGTGGATGGGCGGCTGTTCAACATCACCGAGCGGGACGACCACAAAAAGACCCGAATGCCGCTTATACCTTGGATAGAACCTGAATTGAACGGGCGGCGCACTGGGCAAATGATACACCCGACTTCCAATCCAAAATCGCTTGGAAAAGCATACTCCAATGGCTGTATTGGCACCAAGGAAGCCGATGCTTGGCGTATTTATTATTATGCCCCATTGGGGACGAGGGTGGTGGTCAGGTACGACCTCCAGGTGGTCAATGAAAACGGGGACACGATACGGTTGAAGGACATTTATAAGGACGCATTGACCAAAATTGACGAATGAGCGCCATTAATATAGCGTGCACAATAGGCCTGCTGCCCTCCGAGCATTGTCTTAACAAAACTTTAGCTGTTGAGCTTTTCCTGTTTTCATCCAACATTATTTTCAAAAACATTGACTGAACCTGCTAGGTTGGCTAACCCAATTTCCCTTGAGAACAAACAACAAGTTCACCAATTCAACCTATACAACAATGGACGCAACGCATTTGCACCTGTTGTCAACCACTTCCCTATCATTGGGTCGCTGTTGGGCGTGGGCGTGATGGCCTATGGCTACCTCACGTCATCTGAACAAGTTAAGAAAACCGCCCTTTGGACTTGGGCTGCAATGGCTGCTATCGCTATCCCTGTATTCCTAACGGGCGAACCAGCCGAGGAGTTGGTGGAGGGGCTTGCAGGGGTATCTGAGGTGCTGATGGAGGAACATGAAGAAGCTGCTACCGTGGCCATTTGGCTCATAGAGGCACTCAGCCTATTATCGCTCGTAACGCTTTTAGCGGGCTGGTGCAAGGAGCGGCTTTCAAGGCCGCTGGTGCTGATGGCTACGGTGCTCAGTTTGGCCACTTTCGCAGCAATGGCCCGCACGGGCTACCTCGGCGGGCAGATTCGCCACTCGGAGATTCGTGGCGGTATGGCCGCCAACGGTGGTGCCGAAGCAAACGGCGCTGAAACAGGTGGCGAGGTAGAAGGAGAGGAGCAAGGCGATGACTGATGGTGTAAAAGGGGCTGATCTTTATCAGCCCCCTTCTTCTTGTGATAATGGTTACAGTTATTGCGAAGCAGCACCACCATTTTTGTTTTTTATAGCCTCAAAAGTCAATTAACAAAGCAGAAATTTTTATGAAAATACTTTTTAAAATACTGGCTTTTATTGCCTTGTATGGGCGGATCCCTTTTATTTGGCTGCGCAAAATGCCCCGTTCAGCATCCACCTCGAACCGTTGAACATCCCCAACGTTGGCGGGATACAGTCCTATGCCTTTGCGCAGCACGAGGGCAAATGGCTCATCATTGGCGGACGGCTCGACGGGCTGCACCGCCGACAGCCTTGGGCTAGTTTCGATGTGGCGGGGCACAACACTTTGCTCATGGTGATTGACCCCGTTGCGAAGCAAAAATGGACGGCCCCAATGACCTCGCTGCCCGTGCCGCTGCGGGAGCAGTTGAGTTCCACGAACATGGAGTTCGCACAAGACGGCGACCTACTCTACCTCATCGGCGGCTACGGCTATAGTGCCACCGCTGGCGACCACGTGACCTACGACAAGCTGACTGCCGTCAACGTGCCGGGCGTCATGGAAGCTATCATCGTTGGGGCACCGATTGCCAGTTTTTTCAGGCAAATAACGGACGGGCAGTTCGCCGTGACGGGCGGCCATTTGAACAAGGTTTACGACATTTATTACCTCGTGGGCGGCCAGCGCTTCGACGGGCGCTACAACCCGATGAATGGCCCCAGCTTTACGCAAACCTATACCGATGCCATCCGAAAGTTCAAGCTGGTGGACGATGGCACGACGCTGACCGTCACGCACCTGCCCGCCATCGTGGATGCCGACAACCTGCACCGCCGTGACTACAACGTTGCTCCGCAAATCATGCCCAATGGGCAAGAAGGACTGACGGCCTTCTCCGGCGTTTTTCAAAAAACGGTGGACTTGCCCTACCTCAACTGCGTGAACGTGGACAGCAGCGGCTACTCGGTGAACAACGATTTCTCGCAGTATTACAACCATTACCACTGCGCATTTTTGCCACTTTATTCAGCTTCGAAAAACGAGATGCACACCGTGTTTTTTGGCGGCATCGCCCAGTTTTACGACAGCCTCGGCGTGCTCGTGCAGGACAACAATGTGCCCTTCGTGCGCACCATCGCACGGGTGACGAGGGACGCCAGCGGCATCATGACGGAGTACAAACTGCCCGTGGAAATGCCCGATTTGCTGGGTGCCAGCTCGGAGTTCATCCCCAACGAGGGGCTGCCGTTGTTCCCCAACGGTGTGCTTAAGCTGGACGAACTGCCCAATGACACGACCTTCGTGGGCTATATCTACGGCGGCATCGCCAGTTCGGCCCCCAATGTTTTTTGGATAAACACGGGTACGGAAAGCACGGCGAGCAGCCAAGTTTACAAAGTGTCTTTGGTGAAAAATGCCGCCACGGCCACCCACCAAGTCAACGCACAAAGTCGCAGTAGCCTGCACCTGCGGGTGTTCCCGAATCCGACGAACGGTGAGTTTTGGGTGAAATTCAACTTGCGGGAAATAACGCCCGTCCAATGGACGCTGACCGACGCAAGCGGGGCCGTTTTGGAAAAAGGAAAACTGACCGACCTGGAAATCGGGGAGAACACCTACCGCAGCAAGACGACGAAACTGCAGGCAGGCAATGCCTACTACGTCAGCCTGAAAACACCAGGTGAGGCAGCCACTTTGAAACTAATCGTAACCGAATAAAATCATCCAACATGAACCTACTCGAACTAGCCGAAGCCACCGAAAAAGCGGTGCAAACCAAGAACCTATTGCGGGACAAAGGCGTGGCCACCCTGCTCCAAATCAAAAAAGGCGAGGCATTGCGGGAGCATGAAAGCATGACGAACGCCTTGCTGGTGCTGCTTTCGGGCGAAGCCGTTTACGAGGAGGCCGACCGCCGGGAGGTGTTGGCAAAAAGCCTCGACTTCGTGCGCATACCCGCCAAAACCACCCACAAGGTGATGGGGACGGAGGATGCGGTGTTGATGCTGATTCAATGATGCGGCGGGGCCAATGGTTGGGCAGGCAGTAGATGTCAATCATCATCACATCCACTGACAAAAGTCATCCTTGCGTTTTTGTGGCTGCGCCAACTTTGAAACTTTATTTCATTTTCAAACCAAGCGCAATGGCAAAAAAGAGAATACTCGTCAGTGAAACGGCAGCGTTGAAGGACACCGCCACTAAGCCAATGAACAATGGCGACGTGGTGGGTGGCGAAACGCTCGCAGAAGCGAAGGCACTCACGGTGAACCGCAAAATCAGGAAAAAAATCAACCACGAGGCCATTGCCTTGAATGACAAACTTGAGCACGCCAAGGAGGACAAACGGGCGGTGGCGGAGAATTACCTGAGCAATTTCCCAGAGGGGGAGCGGAAGCTCATGCTGCAAATCCTGCTCGAAGAAAGCGGGAAGGACGGCAAGGGGTACAAAATCCACCCCGACGAGGAGCTTTCAAAGGACTGGCGCAACGGCGGCTATCCGTACAAGAACCTGATGTCCCGCAAGAACTACGAGGCCCAGAAATACGACCTCCAAGTAGAACTCCTGAAACTCCAGGCCTGGACGAAGAAAACGGGCAGCCGGGTCATCATCCTCTTTGAAGGGCGGGACGCAGCCGGTAAGGGCGGCACCATCAAACGGATGATGGAGCACCTGAACCCCCGTGGCGCCCGGGTGGTGGCGCTCGAAAAACCGACGGATGAAGAAAAAGGCCAATGGTACTTCCAGCGCTACGTGAAGCACCTGCCCACCTTCGGCGAAATCGTGCTCTTCGACCGCTCTTGGTACAACCGGGCAGGTGTGGAGAACGTGATGGGCTTCTGTACCAAAGAGGAGTACAACGAGTTCATGCGTCAGGTACCGGAGTTCGAGCGGAACTTGGTGCGCACTGGCATTACCCTCGTCAAGTTTTGGTTTTCGGTGAGCCGGGATGAGCAAAAGCGGCGTTTCAAGGACCGGGAAACGCACCCGCTCAAGCAATGGAAGCTCTCGCCCATTGACCGGGCATCTTTGGATAAATGGGACGAGTACACCGATGCCAAGGAGAAGATGTTCTTCTACACCGACACCTCCGATTCACCGTGGATTGTCGTCAAATCGAACTGCAAGAAACGGGCAAGGCTGAACGCCATGCGCTACGTTTTACAAAAAATACCCTACACAAAGAAAAACCTGAAGACGATTGGCAAGCTCGACCCCCTCATCGTGGGCCGCTCCAATTTCGTTTATGAAAAAGGGGAGAACCTGTTGGTAAGTGAACAGTCGTTTAAGTGAGGGCGAAGGCTCGTTGGTAACGCCAAATTACCTCTTTCTTGGGGCAAACCTTTTTGTAGCGTTTAAGCTACTTTTAAGATTCAATTAAGCTGAAACGAATGCAGTCGCATGCAGTTTTGCACAAAAAAAACAGTCATGCTAACCGCAACACACCTGCACGCCATGATCGTGCATTTCCCCATCGCCTTGCTCTTGGCCGGATTTCTTTCCGACCTGCTTTACTTGACGACAAAAAAGCCGTTTTTCAAAACCGCAGGCCTATATTTGTTGGTGCTGGCGCTCGGTGCCGTGGCCGCCTACCTCACTGGCAACGCTGCCGGAGATGGTATGGACGATGGCTCCAGCTTGGGCAAAGCGATTGAAGTACATGAAGATGCGGCCTTGCTCACGATGGTGCTCAGCGTTGTCGCAGCGGCTTTTCGGATAATGATAGATGTGACCAGTTTCAAGCCAAAATGGGGGTATGCCGCCTCCGTCGTGCTGTTTGCCATCGTCATTGCCTCCATTGCCCGCACGGGCTTTTATGGCGGCGAACTGGTTTACAAACACGGCGCTGGCGTTGAACTGGAAATTTCGCTGACGCCGGAACCGGAAAACTGAGAACAACCATGGGCGACATTGCGAAGGCCCATTTATCATAAAAAACATGAGATTACTGCTCGTAGAAGACGAAGTGTCCATCGCAAATTTCATCCAAGAGGGCCTCTCGGAAGAGGGCTTCGCCGTGGATGTGGCCTACAACGGCAAAGACGGACTGCGCCTTGCCCTCGACAACCTCGACGAATACGACATCCTACTCCTCGACTGGATGCTGCCGGGAATGAGCGGTATCGAAATTTGCAGGCAGGTGCGCAAGGAAAACCAGCAGTTGCCCATCATATTTCTCACTGCCAAGGACAGTGTGGATGACGTAGTATTCGGTTTGGAAACGGGTGCCAACGATTACCTGCGCAAGCCCTTCGCCTTCGACGAACTACTGGCCCGCATCAGGGTATTGCTCCGCAACACGGCTGGCGAGCAAAACACTTTCAGCGCAGGCAATATCGAAATGAACGTGGAGACCTACCAAGTGACCAAGAACGGCCAGCCCGTGGAGCTGACGCAAAAAGAGTTTGCGCTGCTCGAATACCTGCTGCGCAACAAGGGCAAAATCTGCCGACGAACCCGCATCATCGAGAAAATCTGGGATGTGAACTTCGACCGGGACACCTCCGTGATTGACGTTTACATCAATTTTCTTCGGAAAAAACTGGACGACCCCGGACAGCCCTCCTTCCTACAAACCATCCGGGGCGTGGGCTACCGGGTACACGACGACGCATGAAACTCAGGTTCAAAGAGCGCATCGCATTGTTCAACCTCTTGGCAGCAGCTGCCATCACGAGCTTAGTGTTCTTGGCGGTTTATGAGGTGGTTTTCCGCACGGCATTCAGCCACTTGGACGGTGACCTGCGGGCCGAGCAAGCCGAGGTTTTCAGAAGCCTGGGCTTCGTGGGCGATTCCATCGTCATCACAAAAATGACGGAGTGGCAGGAAAACGAGCACCTGCAAGAGGAGGTGAACCCGACCTTCCTGCAATTGGTGGACGCCCAAGGCAAGCTGCTCTTCCATTCTTCCAATCTCACTATTGATAGGTTCGGGTTCGACCCCAATTTGGAGCATCCCCATTTTTTCAATACAAAACTGAAAGCGCAGTTGGTGCGGCTGGGGCAGTTCCCCGTTAAAAACCAAGCGGGGCGGGTGCTGGGCCAGTTGTCCATTGGCATTTCCCGTGCAGAGTCCACGGTGGTGCTGAAAAATCTGCGCACCACGCTTTTCCTAGCATTCCCGCTGACGCTGCTGGCGCTGTACCTCGCCGTTTCGTTTGCTGCCGCAAAGAGCATCGCCCCGGTGCAGCAGCTCATCCAAGGCACCGCCAATATCAGCGACGCCAATATCAATACCCGCCTTCCATTGCCCCAAAACGACGACGAGGTGCAGCAATTGGCGAAGGCCATAAACGACCTGTTGCAGCGTATCGAAAACAGCTTCAATCGGGAAAAGCAGTTCACCTCCGATGCCTCGCACGAGCTGCGGACGCCGCTCACCGCCATCCGTGGCACTTTGGAGGTTTTGGTCAGAAAGCCCAGAGAATCAGTGTATTACGAAGAAAAAATAGGGCAGGTAATCAAAGAGGTGGACAAGATGCACCTCCTCCTCGACCATCTGCTCCAACTGGCACGGCTGGAATCGGGGGCAGTTCCTTTGGAAAAAGGGCCGGTGCGTATCGCTGCCATTTTGGAGGCAAAAAAAACAAAGAACAAACAGGCACTGGAAGCCAGGAAAATGGATTTGCACCTCGAAATCCCGCCAGATGCCGAAGTGTTGGCCGACCGCACTTTCCTCGAAATTCTTCTCAACAACCTCCTCGGCAATGCTATTAAATACGGCTCCGACAACGGCAGCATCCGTTGCACTTGGGAGGAATCCACCCGTTCGCTTACTATCGCCGACGACGGGCCGGGCATCCCCGCCGAGCATTTGCCCCGCCTTTTCGACCGCCTTTACCGGGCCGACGCCTCCCGCAGCTCGCAGGTGCCGGGGAGCGGCCTTGGCCTTTCCATTGTTCAAAAAATTGCCAGCTTGGAACAGATTGAAATCTCCGTGAAAAGCAAAGAAGGCAGCGGTACGGCGTTTACGCTGCACTTTAAATAGGCTCCACCGTCCACCGTCTCCCGTCTCCCTTCCACCGTCCACCGTCTCCCTTCCACCGTCCTCCGTCTCCCGTCCACCGTCCACCGTCTCCCGTCCACCGTCTCCCGTCCCCGTCCACCGTCCACCGTCTCCCGTCTCCCGTCCACCGTCCACCGTCTCCCGTCCACCGTCCCCCGTCCACCGTCCACCGTCTCCCGTCCACCGTCTCCCGTCTCCCGTCTCCCGTCCACCGTCCACTGTCTTTCATTTTTAGCCAATTTTAAGAAAACCCGAAGATTGCTTTAAATCGGCCTAGGCCACCTTTGTCCTATCAAATCCAGTAGCTGCGTCCATTGCGCAGCAGCGGGGTTTTTAACTTGAAAAATAGAAAAAATGAAATCTCAAACCATCATCACAATGCTTCTGGCAGTAGGTATTTGGGCATTGTTGCCCGCTTGCAGCAATCCCAACCAGCAGGAGAACCCCCAACAGGAAACCACCATGCAACAACCAGCCGAAGGAACGGCCTTGGCAGTGAACGAAAAAGAAGAGGATGAAATGGAAGAAGGCAAAATGAATGAAGAAGCTGGCACAAATGCCACGGCCACTACCGATGCAAAGTCTATCATGATAACCAACCTGGCCGATGCTTTCAAAGGTGAAACCACCGCCAGCGCCAAATATGCGGCCTATTCAAAAAAGGCGCAGGAGGAGGGTTATCCACAGATTGCCATGCTCTTCAAAGCCACCTCTGCTTCTGAGAACATCCATGCCAACAACCACCAAGCCGTACTGGAAGAGCTGGGCACAACAGTTTCGAGTTTCAAGCCAGAATTCACCGTAAAAACGACTGCCGAAAACCTGAAGGACGCCATCGCTGGCGAAGGCTATGAAATCTCGACGATGTACCCGGATTTCATCAAAAATGCGCAGGCAGCCGATGGCAAATTGGCGCTCATCAGCCTGAACTACGCCTACAAGACCGAGCAACGCCACAAACCATTGTACGAAAAAGCACTGGCTGCTTTGGAGGCAAAAAAAGTGGACAGCTTGGCTTCCGTCTATTACGTCTGCCAAACTTGTGGCAATACCTACGATGGCACCGCACCCAAGCGCTGCAACATCTCCATGACCAAGTCTGACCGCTTTACGAAGATTGACAAGGTGTAAAATCTGAAATTCTACCTGTGGGGCTGATTTTATGGATGTTCGAAAGAACACCGTGGAAAAGCCCCCTTTTCAAAATAAACCCGCCGTAAGGCTATTCGTAACCTGCTGATTTTCAGCAAAAAATATTTAATCATGGACGCAACACATCTGCATCTCCTGCTCAACCACTTCCCCATCATCGGGTCACTACTGGGTGTGGGCGTGATGGCCTACGGCTACCTCACGTCATCCGAACAAGTAAAGAAAACTGCCCTCTGGACTTGGGCATTTATGGCCGCTATCGCAATTCCCGTGTTCCTCACCGGCGAGCCAGCCGAGGAGAGCGTGGAAGGCATCGCCAGTGTTTCCGAGTCGCTCATTGAAGAGCACGAGGAGGCAGCAACGATAGCCATTTGGCTCATGGAAGCGCTCGGCATGCTATCGCTCGTGACGCTGATAGCGGGCTGGGGCAAGGAGCGGCTCTCCAAGCCGCTGGTGCTGGTGGCTACGGTGCTCAGTTTGGCCACTTTTGGTGCCATGGCCCGCACGGGCTACTTGGGTGGGCAGATTCGCCATAGTGAAATCAGGTCAGGTGTGGCCGCAGCGGGTGCTGTTGAAGCAAATGGCACCGAGTCGGGCAGCAAAGCAGGGGAGCAGGATGATGACTGATTCGATAACAAGTGGCGGCAATTATATTGTCGCCACTTGTTCTTTTTGTTTCAACGTAACTACTTAGCAGGGGGTATTTTTTTGGGAAAAATTTTCAATTTTTCCCAAAAAAATACCCCAAAATGTGGGAGGAGAGCGAAAAAATGAAATTTTTTCGCTCTCCTCCCACACCCTCCTAAGCAATTACGTTTCAACAATTAATTCTTGAATTATGAAACAATCACTGCTAATAAAACATGTACTGCCATTTGTCAACTGGTTTGTGCTGATGATACTGATTGCGGTCGGTATTGATTATTTACTCCATTATTTCCATTGGGTTTTCGTAGGCCGTTATCTTGGATATTTGGGCACGTTCGTTATTTTATTATCCTTTACTTATTCGTTGCGGAAGCGGAAATTGATACAAACTGGTTCGCCCAAACAACTATTGCAGGCACACGAATACATGGCATGGGCAGGCTCTATCATGATAATAGTCCATGCGGGTATACATTTTAATGCACTGCTTCCGTGGCTCGCCATTCTTATGCTCTTGATTAATGTGGCAAGTGGGTTGGTTGGAAAATACCTTTTAAAAAGCGCAAATGAATCATTGAACGCCAACCGAAAAGCCTTAATGGATTCGGGTAGCGACAAAGAAGCAGCGGATAAGCAGTTGTTTTTTGATGCCATTATGGTTGATGCCATGAAGAAATGGCGGGTGGTTCACCTGCCGATTTCATTGCTATTGGCGCTGCTTTCATTGATACATATTGCTTCCGTAATCATGTTCACGAAATGAAAAAGCTAATCATATTCGGTTTAATAGTTGTCATTGTTTTATTGGCAGCTAAATACCCTCACGTTATGCTCAATCCGGGTGAACTTTCACAGGGGCATCAAGATTTAGGCAATAAATGCTATTCGTGCCATACGCCATTTAGCGGCATTGAAAATGACAAGTGCATAGCCTGTCATAAAGTATCAGAAATAGGATTGGATACGAAAATAGCTCAAGCGGAGAAAGTCGTGTTCCACGAACAACTGTTAGACCAAACCTGCACTTCTTGCCATACTGACCATAATGGCATTAACCCAGATTTATCCTTAACCAATTTTGAACATACACTGATTGCAAAAACGGTGATAAACGATTGCATTAAATGCCATCAAAAACCAGCAGACAAATTGCATGAGCAATTGTCTGCATCCTGTAATAAATGCCATACTACCAATGAATGGAAATTGACTGGGCCATTCGACCATGCCATGATAGCAAAAATGAAAGGGAAAAATGCACTAGTTGCCACAATAACCCAGATGATTCGTTTCACAGCACAATTAAAGATAATTGTATTAAATGCCATGACACCGAGCGGTGGAGTCCGTCTTCTTTTGACCATTCCACCTATTTCGTATTGGATGGAGACCACAACGCCAAATGCAATACTTGCCATTTAAACGGCAATTTTGAAGCATATACTTGCTATGGCTGCCATGAGCATACGGTCAGCAATATCAGGGCGGAACACAGCGAAGAAGGCATCTCGAACTTAAATAACTGCGTCGCTTGCCACCAAAGCGGGAACGAACATGACATGAGGAGGAACGGCAACGAGGGTGAATACAATAACCCCAAAAATGAACGAAAAGGCGGTGACGATGATTGATATGCCGCAAGCGGTGGCCTCGGATGAACAGCATAGCAAAGAACACCCCAAAATATGGGAGGAGAGAAAAAATGGAATTTTTTCTCTCCTCCCACACCCTACTAAGCAGCTACAATCATTTATAGCTTTTATGAAAGTGGAAAGGGAATTTGTCTATTTCCGACCCTAATTATCCCCGTTCAGCGCATTAATGGCTTTGAAACGCCACAAAGTGTCAAACCAACACCTTCTTTTGCATAACCTTATTTGTGCCTAACTCATACGGTTTCGCCCCTGTTTAAGAGATTATCCAAAAAGCGCCAAACGCATTGCGGGCGGCATAAAACCAATCTTATGATGTTTCCACAATCCAACAATTTATGGAAAATCGGAGTAGCCCTTTCGGTGTTGCTACTTGCAAGTGCCTGTACCCGTGAGTATATCCAAGACGTCAACGACGTCTGCTTTGAGCAAGAAGTGCTGCCCATTTTCCAATCCAACTGCACCCAAAGCGGTTGCCACAATTCCACCAGCCGAGAGTCTGGCTATGATTTTAGCACTTACGAAGGCATCCTAAAAGGCATAGAGCCCGGCAATTACAAGCAGAGCGAAGCCTATAAGGTTATCACCAAAACCTTCGGGGGAGGAAGCCATGCCCCCCTCGCCCTACGACCGCCTTTCCGATGAGCAAATCACCACCATCGCCCTTTGGATAGAGGGTGGTGCCCAAAATACTACCAACTGCCAAAGCGGTTGCGACACCACCAACATCACCCTTTCAGGTTCGGTTATTCCAATTTTTGAGAACTATTGCAACGGTTGCCACGGCGGCAGTGCCCCGCTTGGCAACGTTGACCTCGGCAACTATGACGGCATCCAGAAAACGGTCAACGATGGCACGCTGGTTGGCTCCGTCAATCATGCGTCGGGCTACTCGGCTATGCCACAGTCCGCCAACAAATTGTCAAGCTGCCAGATAACCAAAATCGAGAAGTGGATTGCGCTGGGCGCAAAAAACGACTAATCCTTAAAAAATGAAATTCATGCAAAAGCTTATATATCAATGGGTTGCCTTCGCAATGTTTTGCCTTGCAGCAACTTCCATCCAAGCCCAAGACGAGCCGAGTCTGCTCGACCTGCTGGGTGGCGATGAGACCACCGACTACGCCACCAATGCCTTCAAAAGTCCCCGTGTCATCAACGGGCACAGCATGGAAATGCTGCACGAAGGCACCCTCGATTTCCGCATCCTGCACCGCTTCGGCGATGTCAGTCGAGGCTACTATGAATTCTTCGGCCTCGACCAAGCCAGCATGCGCATGGCCTTCGACTATGGCGTGACGCCGAACCTGATGCTCGGTCTTGGGCGCAGCACCAACAAAAAGGAACTGGACGGCTTTGTGAAATACCGCATCCTTTGGCAGTCAACGGGCAAGCGCAACATGCCCATCTCGCTGCTCTGGGTGAGCGGCGTCACCATGAATGGACTGAAAGACCCCGTCGGCAACCCAGAGGTGGAGGCTACTTTCTCCCGCCGATTGGGCTACTACCACGAGCTTATCATTGGGCGAAAGTTCAATGAGCATTTCACGCTCCAACTGACACCGACGCTCGTACACAGGAACATCGTTGACAATAAGTTGATTTCCAACGACTTGTACGCATTGGCCATTGGTGGGCGCTATAAGTTGACCCAGCGTTTGGCCATCGTCTGGGATTACGGCTATGTGTTTAACCGCTTTCCCGACAATGCCACCCGCAACCCACTTTCAATCGGAGTGGACATTGAAACGGGCGGCCACGTGTTCCAGCTGCATTTCTCCAACGCCATCGGCATGAACGAGCGGGCCTACCTAGCGGACACCAATGGCAATTGGGCCAAGGGGCAAATCCGCTTCGGTTTCAACTTGTCGAGGGTATTCCAAATCAAGAAAAACGTTTAAACATGAAGAAAATACAGCCGTTTTTTGCCCTTGTGGTGATGGGAGCTTTGCTCTTCATCACGCTCTATTCCTCCTGCAAGCGGGAGCCCGTTTTTGTGGGCGAATTGCCCGACCCCATTGATACAACAGGGGACACGACACCCGTCGTCGTCACGCACCCCTGCGATCCCGATTCGGTCTATTTCGAGGCGCAAGTGTTGCCCATTTTAGCCTCCAACTGCGCCCAATCAGGCTGTCACGACGTGCAGTCGCACGAAGAGGGCGTGATTTTGACCAACTATGCCAACGTGTTGGCGACCGGCAAAATCAAGCTAAACGACCCTGCTGACAGTAAAATCTATAAGGTGCTGAATGACAGCGACCCCGAAGATAGGATGCCGCCTGCACCTGCATCTGCCCTCACCGCCGCTCAGAAAGCGCTGATTCTCAAATGGATACAGCAAGGTGCCCAAGACCTGACCTGCGATGGCGGCTGCGACACGACCAATGTGACGTTCAGCGCCGCGGTAAAACCCTTGCTCGACTTGAAATGCATTGGTTGCCACGGCAACAACAACCCCAGTGGTGGCATCAAGCTAAACAGCTACGACTTTGTAAAAGCTCAAGTGGACAACGGCCAGCTCTGGGGCAGTGTCAACCACGAAGCTGGCTACAAGGCAATGCCTTACCCCGCTGGGAGCAATAAACTGCCGCAGTGCGAACTCGACGTTATACGTATTTGGATAGAGGATGGGGCACCAAATAATTGATAGAAAATCGCAGATTTAATCTCCATTCTGCGGAATTAGATTAAAACATAAGCTTCCCACAAAGCGCTGATAGTCTGCGTTTTGTGGGATTCATTCCCGAAAAATCGGGACAGGCTATTCACCATTTATCATTCATAATTAATTTCTATCTTTGCCCCGCAATGAAAAACGCATTCGCCAAATTCCTCCTTGTTTTGTTCCTGTTCGGCGCCCTCGTGCCTGTACAGGCCAAAGAGGAATTGGCGAAACTACCCGACTTGCTCGAACACTTCAAGGAGCACCAAGCCGAAACGCCCGGCATCCCTTTTTTCCAGTTCTGGAAAATGCACTATGGAGAGGACTTTGCGCAGCACGAAACCGACCACGATCACTCCAAGCTGCCTGGCAAAGCGCATTGCGACCATCTCCACGCACCAACCTTGATAGCTTTTCAAAATCTACAGGACTTCCCTGTGGGCCAGCCCACCATCGGTGAGGCCAGCCGTCCCGTTTTCCAAGACCAATCCTACGATTTTTCCCTTCCACAAGACATCTGGCAGCCGCCCAAGGTGTAATTTACGATTTACGAATGACGATTTACCGGATTGCCGACTGGGGTTGCCGCATTGATTGTCATTTTGAGCTTAATTTCAAAGTGTTGAACGTCAGCTCATTATCCGATTCATCTTTTTAAAAAATCCCTCCTTTGCTCGCATACTACCGCCCCCAATCGTAATTCGCAATCGAAATCCGTAAATCATCTCATGCTAGATTCCATTATTTCTTTCTCCATAAAAAACAAAACCATCGTCGCCCTCGGCACCTTGGCCTTGGCCGTTTGGGGCATCTTCGCCTTCACCCGGCTGCCCATTGACGCCATTCCCGACATTACCAACAACCAAGCGCAAGTGCTCACGGTTTGCCCCACCTTGGCTACACCAGAGGTGGAGCAGTTCATTACCTACCCCATCGAAAGCGCCGTGCGGAGCATCCCCGGCGTGCTCGAATTGCGGAGTATCAGCCGCTTTGGGTTGAGCGTGGTGACGGTCGTTTTCGACGAGGATATCGACAAATACCTCATCCGGCAGCTCATCAACGAGAAGCTGAAAATGGCGGAGGAGCAAATCCCCGCTGGCTTCGGTACGCCGGAGCTAGCGCCCATCTCCACGGGTTTGGGCGAAATCCTGCACTACCGCATCGAGCCAAAACCCGGCTACGAAGACCGCTACTCTCCCACCGAATTGCGCAGCATCCAAGACTGGATTGTGAAGCGCCAACTCATGGGCATCCCCGGCGTTGTCGAAATCAACAGCTTTGGCGGCTACCTAAAGCAGTACGAAGTGGCCGTGACGCCCGCCCGCCTCAAAGCCTTTGGCATCGGCATCGGCGAGGTGTTCGCTGCGCTCGAAAATGCAAACGAGAACACGGGCGGCGCTTATATCGAAAAGAACGCCAACGCCTATTTCATCCGCAGTGAGGGTTTGGCTAAGTCCATCGAAGACATCAAGCAAATAGTGGTGAAGTCCGAGGATGGAACGCCAGTTAAGATTGGCGATATTGGGGAGGTTAAAATCGGTCATGCTCCCCGCTACGGCGCCGTGAGCCACAACGGCGAGGGCGAAATCGTGCTCGGCATCGTGATGATGCTCAAGGGCGAGAACGCCGCCAACGTCATCCAACGGGTGAAGGAGCGGGTGGCGCAAATCCAGTCTTCGTTGCCGGAGGGCATCACCATCACCACGTTTTTGGACCGGGAAAAACTCGTGGACCGCACCATCGCCACCGTCCAGAAGAACCTCATCGAAGGGGCGCTCATCGTCATTTTCATCCTTGTGCTGCTGGTCGGCAATTTCCGGGCGGGCCTCATCATTGCCTCGGTCATCCCGCTGTCCATGCTCTTTGCGCTGGGCATGATGCAACTCACGGGCGTCAGTGCCAACCTCATGTCGCTCGGTGCGATTGACTTCGGGTTGATTGTGGATGGGGCGGTGATTATCGTCGAGGCGACGCTGCATTTCCTACAGAGCAAAGTTTTTAAACACGGAGGGTCAGAGGGCACAGAGGAACACAGAGAGGGGATTGAAGACGAAAAAAACTCTGTGTCCCTAAGTGCCCTCCGACCCTCTGTGTTAACCCTAAGTCCATCGGAGATGGACGAAGCCGTCAGGCACTCGTCCTCTAAAATCATGCGTTCCAGCGTCTTCGGGGTCATCATCATCCTCATTGTTTACCTGCCCATCCTCTCGCTCACGGGCGTGGAGGGCAAGATGTTCAAGCCGATGGCGCAGACCGTCAGCTTTGCGCTCATCGGGGCGCTGCTGCTCTCGCTGACCTACGTGCCAGCCGTCAGTGCCGCTTTTTTGAGTAAAAAACTCAAGGCGGAAAAGACCTTCGCCGACCGCATCATTATCTTTTTTCAAAACCTGTATTTGCCCGCACTCAATTTTGCCTTGCAATGGCGCAAACTGGTGCTGGGCATCACTCTCGCCGTTTTCGTCCTCAGCATCTGGCTTTTCTCCCGAATGGGCGGCGAGTTCATCCCCACCCTCGACGAGGGCGACATCATGATGCACGGCTTCTGCAAGCCTGGCACCTCGCTGACGCAAACACTGGAGAGTCATCGCTTGGCGCAAAAAATCATCATGGAGAATTTCCCGGACGAGGTCGAGCAGGTCATCTCGAAAATCGGCAGCGCCGAAATCCCGACCGACCCGATGGCACCGGAGACCGCCGACAACGTCATTTTATTGAAGCCAAAAGAACAGTGGAAACGGGCGGAGACGAAGGAAGAATTGGTGGAAATGATTGAGGCGAAGGTCTATGACGTACCTGGAATGGCCTTCGAGTTCACGCAGCCCATCAAGATGCGTTTCGATGAAATGATGACCGGGGTGCGCTCCGACATCGCCGTGAAAATCTTCGGCGATAACCTCGACAGCCTCGCCCGTGCGGGGCATCGGGTGGAGGCCATTATAAAAAATGTGGCGGGCCTGAACGACCTGAAAGTAGAGCAAATCGAGGGTTTGCCGCAAATCGTCGCCCGCTACGACTACAACAAAATCGCCCGCTATGGGCTGCACGTGAAGGACGTGAACGAGGCACTGCGCACCGCCTTTGCTGGCACGGCTGCCGGCGCCATTTTCGAGGACGAGCGACGCTTCGACCTCGTGGTGCGCCTCGCCGCCGACCATCGTGCCGACATCGAGGACGTGCGCCAACTGCCCATCGCTACCCCGACTGGGCAGCTCATCCCGCTCAGCGAGGTAGCCGATGTGAACTACCGCCCCGGTGCTGCGCAAATCAGCCGGGACGATGGCCGCCGCCGCATCGTGGTGAGCGCCAACGTGCGGGGCCGGGACGTGGAGAGCGCCATTGCCGATGTGCAAGCGGTTTTGAGTGAAAAACTGAAACTGCCGAGTGGCTACTACTACACGTTCGGTGGGCAATTCGAGAACCTGAAAGCGGCGAAGGCTCGCCTCAGCATCGCCGTACCAGTGGCGCTTTTGCTCATCTTCGGCTTGCTGTATTTCACCTTTAACTCGTTGAAAGAGAGCACGTTAATCTTCACGGCCATCCCCATGTCGGCGGTCGGTGGCGTGTTTGCGCTGCTGCTGCGTGACATGCCATTTTCCATCTCGGCAGGCGTAGGTTTCATCGCCCTGTTCGGTGTGGCGGTGCTCAACGGCATCGTGCTCATTTCCTATTTCAAACAGTTGGAAGCGGAGGGCGTGAACAACGTGCATGAGCGCATCATCCGTGGTGCGCTGGTGCGCCTGCGCCCCGTGCTGATGACGGCGGCGGTGGCGTCGCTGGGCTTTCTCCCGATGGCCATTTCGAGTGGGGCGGGGGCAGAGGTGCAGCGGCCCTTGGCGACGGTGGTGATTGGTGGCTTGGTGACTTCCACGCTGCTGACGTTGGTGGTGCTGCCGGTGTTGTATGCGATGTTTTTTAGGAGGAAAAACAATGAAGCTTGACCAAACGAGGTCAGCTTTTTTGAAGCAAGTCGAGAATTTCGGAGGGTGTAAAAACCGGAATTTGGGGGTTCGGAAAATCCTTTGGATTACGAGTTACAATAGCATCAACGCCGCCGAAGGAAGCTGCGCTGAAATATTGAATGGCATCTTCCAAATCCTTGAAATCGGAGGCAAGTGCCTCAACGACTACCTTTTCATCAACACCAGTAATCGTCATGGATTGCGTGAGGTCTGTGAGGGTCTGAAAGAGCTGCGCTTGGGTTTGCAGTTTGCGAAGCACATAGAAAATAGTGCTGAACGAAAGTGACGAGCCAAAAAGTGAGACATCGCCCTTGTCGGCCAATTCGAAAATCTTTTCAGCATCCGTGAAAAACGGATGTCTTTGAGCGAGGAAATCCAGCAGGATATTGGTGTCTAGGAAAAGGTTCTTCATTTGGAAAGATAGGCTGCCAAAAGTTCCTCGCCAAGGAAGTCTTTATGGTTGAAATCGGGTGGCAAAGTAATGACGCCCTTCAAACGTGAAATTGGCGACGAAGGTCTTCTATTATCGGGACTGCGCCGTTTTTCGGACGGCAAAAGCCGAGCTTTCAAGGCTTCAAGTTCAGTCTTTAGTTCTTGGACGGTCTGCACTAATCGCAGGTATTCGCTTTCTGGAATGGTGATGCTTTTCATGCGACAAATTTTAAAAATCACTGCAAATGCAGCTATTTATGAAATACAAAACTAAGTTTTTTTATCAAAACATGCTGCTCGTGGGCTTGGTTGGCTGTGGCTTTGGATTGTCCGCACAAGTCTCCCTCACCGAGCAGCAAGCCATTGACCTTGCCCTCAAAAACCACCCGGCGATGGCGGCCACCAGCCACCAAATCCGGCAGCAGGAGGTGCTCAAAAACGCCGGGCCGACCTGGGAGCCTTCGCAGCTCTTCCACAACGTGACCGCCGACCCTGACCTCGGCATCCTCGGCACTTCGACCTTTGGCGTGGCGCAAAGTTTTCCTTCGGGAAAAATGACCCGTGCCAATAGCGACCTCCATGCCAGCCGCCAAGCGCAGGCCGAGGCACGGCAGGGCATGACCAAGCAGGAAATCGTGAAACAGGTGCGGAAATCTACCACCACCTCAGCTACCTTGATGGCAAGGCAGCGCTCAACCACCGCCTCGACAGCGTCTGGCAGCGGGTGGCCCGTGCCGCCGACGTGCGCCATCGGGCAGGCGAAGTCTCGCTCTCCGAGAAACTGGCGGCGCAGGACAAGGCGGCGCAAATCCGCCTCGAAGCCCGCACGGTGCAGCACGAAATCGAGTTCGACCGCATCGTTTTGGGGCAAATACTGGGGCTGGGCGAACCTGTGCAGCCCATCGTTGAGCCGCTGCACGAGGGCGGTTTTTCTATTGCCGACACGTCGTTGCTGCGCAATTCGGCGATGGCCAAGTACGGTCAGGCCGCTGTCCAAGTGGCCCGCTCGGAGCAGGAGGCGACGCAGGCGAGGTACTCCCCGACCTATTCGGCGGGCGTGTATGGGCAAATTTTGGGCAATGGCGACGTCTATCCCGGCTGGCAATTGGGGCTGAACCTGCCACTGTTCAAAAAGTCGCTGCGGGCGCAGTCGGAGGCGGCGGAGGTGGGCATTGCGGCAGTAAACGCCGAGTTTCGAAGTGCGCTGCTGGCGCAACAAAACGAATTGGGGCACCTACTGCACGAGCAGGAGAAATACCAAATCATGCTGGAATACTACAGTGTCCAGGGCAGGCAACTTGCCGCAGAACTACAGCGCACGGGCAGCCTGAACTACTCGCAGGGTGAGACGAGTTTTGCCGATTTCGTGCAGTTGATGGAGCAGGCAGCGGGCATCGAAATGCAGCATTTGGAGAACTTGTTGGGGCTGAACCAGACGATAATTGAGTTGGAGGCGCTGACTGGACAATAACCATTTCGGATTTCGGAATGCGGATTTCGGATTGGAGACCGTGGGATGATTCTAACTTCTAGTTTTTCCCAATTAAGCTAGGCCTCCAATCCGAAATCCGAAATCCGAAATCCGAAATCAAAAGACAATCAATTAATTACAATGAAAAATATCTTTTTTCCTCCTCCTCCTCGCCGCCATTTCCTGCGGCAAAAACGAACCCACTGCCACCGAAAAACCCGAAGCGGAAGTCGTCCATGCCAGTGGCGACCTCATCCACCTGACGCCCGACCAGGCGAAGCAGGCGGGGCTGGAATTCGGCGGTTTTGAACAAAAAAACATCGCCGACGAGCTGCGGGTGAATGCCGAATTGGTCGTCCACAACGAGCATGTGGCGCAGGTCACGGCCTTCTCCGATGGCATCATCACCGATATCAGGGCGAGCATGAACGCCACGGTGAACAAGGGGCAGGTGCTGGCTACCGTGCGCAAGCCGGACTTGCTGGACTTGCAGCAGCAGTTCCTCGAAAACAAGGGCCAGCTGGCGTTTTCCTCAAAAACGAATACGACCGCTACAAGGCGCTCAAAGAGGCTGACGCCACGGCTTCCAAGAACTTCCAAAAAGCGGAAACCGACCTGCGGGCTGCCGAGACGACCGCCGCCGTGTTGGCCGCCAAATTGCGCCAGTACCAAATCAACCCCGACAAGCTGACGGCGCAAAACCTGAGTACGCAATTGGTGCTCGTGGCCCCGGTGAGCGGCATCGTGACGGGCGTGAAAACCAACGTGGGCGCTGCCGTGCAGCCCGGCACGGTGGTCTGCGAGGTGACCGATTTGAGCCAGCTCCATGCCGACCTCTGGATTTTTGAAAAAGACATTTTGAAAGTGAAAAACGGGCAGCGGGTGAGCCTCTCCTTCCCCGCAGAGGCGTCGAAAACCTACCCTGCCACGGTTTACAGCATGGACAAAGTACTCGACCCGGCAAAGCGGGCGATACGGGCACATGCCCGGCTGGATGCTGGCATTGCGAAGCAACAAAACTTCGTGAACGGAGCGTTCCTGGAGGCAAAAATCGCCACGATGGGCGGTGGTGAAGGCAATGCCCTGCCCGATGCGGCGGTGGTGCGGGAAGGCGAGGAGGATTTTATTTTTATCCTTGAAAAAGAAGGTGCCGATGGCAGTTTTTTCAAAAAAATAAAGGTGCTAAAAGGCGGCGAAGCGGGCGGCTACGTGTCGGTGACGCCCAGCGAGGCATTGGCCGAAGGGGCGAAAATCGTGCTAAAGGGGGCGTACTACGTGTCGGCACAGGGGGCTGGCGTGGCAGTGGAGGAGTGAAATTGGGAGATTAGAAAATTAAGAAATTGGGAAATTGAAGATTACTTCGTCAGTCGCTTTAGCTCGTGTCACGAAAGGAAATTGTGGTGCCGATAAGCCTTTTTCGATTTTTTGTGTCTTTGCCAATTGAACTACTGGCTTAGTTTTACAAATCGTATTCTTGCAATCGAAATGAAGCAAAACGGCACTATTCTCATTCTTGACGATGAGGAGGACATCCTGTTTTCTTTGAAAATGCTGCTGAAGCCAGTGTTTTCAAGGGTGTTTGCGGAGCAAAATCCGCAGCACCTGCCTCGCCTGTTGCAACAGTACGAGCCGGATGCAGTGCTGCTCGACCTCAATTTCAACAAAAACGACTCGACGGGAAAGGTGGGCTTGGAATGGCTCGCCAAAATAAAGGAGCTGCGCCCAAAGACACAGGTCATCATCATCACGGCGCACGGTGAGGTGGAAATCGT
The DNA here is from genome assembly GCA_016714985.1 of Saprospiraceae bacterium. Taxonomy (GTDB): domain Bacteria; phylum Bacteroidota; class Bacteroidia; order Chitinophagales; family Saprospiraceae; genus UBA6168. Next base: position 150,541 of record JADKBS010000001.1, read on the forward strand.
GGTGAGCGCCATGAAAATTGGGGCGAGCGATTTTATCGAAAAACCGTGGCGGAACGATAAGTTGCTGGAGGTGGTGAAAGCGGCGGTTGGGAGTCGGCAGTCCACAGTCGGCAGCTTGCCCGCCGGGGCGGGTCCACAGTCGGCAGTCCACAGTCAGAGCGATTTTTTGGGGGAATCATCGGCGATGCGGGAGGTGTTTAAGACGATTGACAAAGTGGCGGCGACGGATGCCAATGTGCTCATCACGGGCGAGAACGGAACGGGTAAAGAACTGGCAGCCAAGGAGTTATGGCGAAAATCGGCGAGACTGGACAAACCCTTCGTGCAGGTGGACTTGGGCACAATTTCCGAGAGCCTGTTCGAGAGCGAGCTGTTCGGCCATGCGAAGGGGGCCTTCACCGATGCGAAGGAAGACCATGTGGGCAAGTTCGAGGCGGCCAACGGCGGTACGCTTTTTTTGGATGAAATCGGCAACCTGAGCCTGGGCCTGCAATCCAAATTGCTGACGGCGCTTCAAACCCGGAAAATCGTGCGGGTCGGCTCCACGAAGGAAATCCCGGTGGACTTCCGGCTCATCTGCGCCACCAATTTCGACCTCCAAAAAATGGTGGCAGAAAAGACCTTCCGGCAAGACCTCCTCTACCGCATCAACACCATTGAAATCGGCATGCCACCGCTGCGGGAACGCTATGGCGACATCCGGCTCATTGCGAAGCACTACCTCAGCACCTACGTGAAAAAATACGGCAAGCCCCGCATGGACTTCGATCGGGAGACGCTGGAAAAATTGGAAAAATACGCTTGGCCGGGCAATGTGCGGGAGCTTCGCCACGCCGTGGAGCGGGCGGTGATTCTGACAGAGTCGGCCAATTTGCAACCCGAAGACTTCAGTTTGCAGCCGGGTAGTGGCGGCAAGGTCGTTTTCCCGCCCGACAATATGAACTTGGAGGAAATCGAACGGACGCTGGTGCAGAAAGCCGTGGAACTGCACCAAGGCAATATCAGCAAGGCGGCGGAGTCTTTGGGGCTGACGAGGGCGGCGCTGTATCGCAGGCTTGAAAAATTCGGACTATGAAAGCACTCAACAGCTTCCGGGCAAGGGTCATCTTCCTCATCTCGCTGATTTTCCTGCTGATGTTGGCGGTGATGCTGCTCTATTTCCGAACGGAGCGGAACATGCCGTGGGTAGTATTGGGCGGCTTGGTGATAATTGGATTAATCATCCATTTATTCCGCATTATTTATGGCGTAAATCAGCAGATAGCCGATTTTTTGATGAGCATACGCTACGATGATTTTATTCGAACGTATCCAAAAACAGCGGAAGGCGAACCACATTCCAAGTTATTCTCAGAATTTAATGCCATCAGCGATAAATTCCGTGACCTACGCTCGCAGAACGAGGCCGACCGGCAGCTCATGCACCTTGTGTTGGAAAACGTGGATACAGGCATATTTTGCTTGGATAAATCGGGCAAGGTTTTATTGGCCAATCGGGCATTAAAAACCATCTTCCATAAATCTTATTTTCCCGATTTAAATGCTTTTAAACAACTTGACTCGGCATTATACGAAGTGCTGGAAACACTGCCCGTTGGCGAGCGAATCGTGCAAAAAGTGGTGATAAACGACGAAGTGGTGCAGGTGGCCATACGCCATTTTGCCTTAAAGAATAAAGAGGACGAAATAAAGCTATATACGTTTTTTAATTTATCGGGCGAATTATCCAGCGAGGAGATTAAATCCTACCATAAACTCATCAGCATATTGTCGCACGAAATCATGAACTCGGTGACGCCCATCGCCAGCCTGAGCCAGTCGGCAGCGGATATGCTGAAAAGCGCCGACCCCGACAATATGGACGATATTGCGCAAGCGATGGAGGTCATCCAAAAGCGCAGCACGGGCCTGCTGACCTTCACGGAGAACTACCGCAAACTGACGAAAATCCCGCAAGTGCAGTTGCAGCATATCGCCTTGGAGCCGTTCTTGAACCAGATTCTAACGCTTTTCAAGCATGAAGTACCTAAGCGGGTGCAGCTCGACCTCCAGTTTTTCCGGCCCAATATGCAAATCACGGGCGACCCCACCCTGCTCGAACAGGTGCTGATCAACCTCATCAAAAACGCCCTCGAAGCCGTGCAGGACAATCCCGACGGCAAGGTGCTCATCGTCGCCGACCGGGACGAACAACTGCGCACGCTCATCCGCATTTCCGATAACGGGCAGGGCATCCCCGAAGAGAATTTGGAGCAGATTTTCGTGCCGTTTTTCACCACCAAGCCCACGGGTTCGGGCATTGGCCTGAGCCTCGCCCGGCAGATTATGCGGCAGCACCAGGGGGATATTCAGGTGGTGAGCGAAGTGGGGAGGGGGACGATTTTGACGTTGATATTTGTGGGTAGGGCTTCTTTCATCCTTGTCAAGACAATCAGTTCTACCTGGGATTTCTCAAATCATTGCCCTATCTTGCCCCTCCATTCAACCACTCTATATGTCAGCATTTTTGGAAGGCATCGCCGTAGAAATCATTGGCTCCTTGATTGACAAGGCAGGCACCTTCGTTGCCGGACAGGCTGGCAACCGAATTGACTGGAAAATTTGGAAAAACAAGTACAAATTCACGGACAACGAAAGCGACTTCCTCGACCGCTATGCCGAGGCAATCGTCGCATTGGGAGAGGCGGGGAAACCGAAGGAACTACTTCAATTTTATGGGAGGGAAAACGTCATCCGCATTATCCATGATTATTGGTATGGTGAAGTTGACGAGGGTAATTTTGAAAAACAATTCGGCGAACTGACCCGATGGTTTACGCTCGAACAGCGGCTTGCCGATTTCAATCCGGCTCAAGAGGTGTTTTTCTTCTTGACCCATTATCGCAAAGCAGTAAACGAAAACCGCACAGCGGGCGAAACCGAAGTTTACCAGCTTTTGCTGGAAATACTCAAGGAAGTAAGGCAGGGAAATCAAAGGAACACCAGTGAACTATACGACCAAGTGTTCATCTACGCCAACCGCTCTGACCAAACTTGGGTGGAACGGGAACTACTGCCAAGACTGGATGAAATCGGGTGGAAATACCATACTGATTTCCGGGTTTATAGTACAGACGACTTCCCCAATTGGAAGGAAAAAGTCAAGACTTGCCGCAATACCATCGTTGTTTATTCCCAAAACCTATCAGAAGACGAACGCCGATTGGTAGATGGCTTTATAAGCTTGGAGCGCCCTGAACTCGTGGCCGACAAACTGTTGCCCTTCAAACTGGGCGATGTGCAAGTTCCTGAAAAACTGAGGGAAGCGTACGATTTTACTAACACAGCAAGCAGCACTGCCGCTTGGCGAAGGCTGCGTTTCTTTTGCACGAAAGCGGTTGAAGCTCCCATAACTTATCCGCCGCTGGATGCCGTTGGTAGATATCACTAGCCTTCCAATGGCGGCATCCCCGGCCTGTTGTTTGGCAGGCAAACCGAATTGGCCTTGCTGGACAAAGCTTAGAAGACTCCAACTGCCATGTCATCTGCTTTACGGCACAGGGCGGGCAGGGCAAGTCGGCGCTTATCAACCGATGGCTGGACGATATGTGCAAGGACAATTATCGCAGTGCTGAACGGGTATTCGCCACTTCATTTTGCAGCCAAGGCACGGGCGAACGGGTCACCCGCCGACCAGTTCATCAATGCCGCCTTGAAATGGTTTGAGGAGCAGGCGGCAAGTGAGGTGCAGCACTTCGAGTGACACCTCACTACGACCGACACCCCACCCCCTTGGGAAAAAGGCAAACGCCTGCCCGCCTAGTCGCCGAACACCGCTGTCTGCTCATTCTCGATGGACTGAACCCCTCCAAGAAGGTGGTGGTGGATACGGGCAAAATCCAAGACCCAGCCCTTTTTGTTGGTACGTGAACTTGCCCGGCGAAACAATGGCGGGCTTTGCATTATTACCAGTCGTCTGCCACTTGCTGGCTTGGAGCGTCAAGCGGCCCATATCCAGCAAGAAAATCTTGAACATTTGTCCTCGGAAGCAGGCAAGCATATACTTCGCTTCGCTGGGGTGCGGGGCAGTGATGAAGCACTTGAAGCAACAGTATCTTCCTTTGGAAACCATGCCCTTGCGATAAACCTGCTGAGTGCGTTGTATGCGCAGCCGGGACACAAAATCGAAGATGCTAAGCTCATTCCTGACTTACCGGAAATTTCCGTGGAGAAGGGCAAGCATCCCCGGCGGGTGATAGCAGCATTTGAGCGCTGGCTAATTGAAAATGGAAAAACCGAAGCTGCCCGGGTCTTGCAATTGTTGGGTTTATTTGACCGTCCCATTTCTAAAGAAGTCATCGCCGTAGCCGATCCCTCGCTGAACCTATCCGATGCGCTGGCTGTATTGCGTCGCCACCACTTAATTTTCGAGGAAAGCCGTCATGACCCAGAGGAGGTAGATTGCCATCCATTGATAAGGGAACATTTGAGGAGTTGTTTCAAAAGGAGCAGTCGGAGCAATGGAAGGCGGCACATGGGGCGTTGTACGAATATTACAAGGCGCTGCCGGAGAAACTATACGGGAAGTATTTGCCGGATACGTTGGAGGAGATGGAGCCGTTGTTTTTGGCGGTGAGGCATGGGTGTGGAGCAGGGTTGCATCAAGAAGCGATAAATGAGGTATATTGGAAAAGAATTAATAGAAACGGTAAAGCCTATTCTGAAAAATTTTTAGGAGCATTTGGATTGAATTTATCAACACTTTCATACTTTTATTTATCAACATGGAGTGTAATTTCTAAAGAATTAACTGAAATAAATAATGCTATAATTTTAGGTTGGGCAGGATATAATTATAAATCAATTGCAAAGTTGCCGGAGTCAGTAAGTACCTTGAAAAAAAGTTTGAAAATCCATTTAGAGCAAAATAATTTGTTAGAGGCATGTAAAATTTCTCATCTTTTAAGCGAATCACTATTGGAATCAGGCGACTTAAAAACTGCTGCCAAATTTGCTATAACAAGTGTTGAATTTGCAGAAAAGACTAATTCTATGGATAGCGTAATTGACTCCCTAGCAAATTATGCACATATTGTTCACCAACTTGGAAAACTCAAAAAAGCAAAAAAATTATTCTTCAAAGCTGAATTAAATCAAAAATCATCTGAACCAGAATACAATTATCTGTACTCAATAAGGGGTTATAGATATTCCGATTTATTGATAGACTTAGAACAATTTAATGAAGTTGCAAATAGGGTAAAACTAACTAGCGATTGGACAAGGAACTATCACAGCTTTCTAGATACAGCTATTAATTCTTTAATTTTTGGAAGAATACTTCATTGCTTTTCCCTGAATTTATATTCTGACGAAATTTTAAAACGGACTTTAGAACACCTTGATGAATCAATTTCAATCTTAAAGAAAGGTGGGAGGCTTGATTATCTTCCAAAAGCCCTCCTCGCCCGCGCCACCTACCACCGCCACCACCGCAACTGGCAAGCCGCCGAAGAAGACCTCGAAGAAGTCCTCGACATCGCCGAGCCGTCGGGCATGCGCCTCCACCTCACCGATTACCACCTCGAAACAGCAAGGCTGCGCCTCGCACAAGCCCGCCCAGCGGATGCCCGCCCGCACGTAGCGGAGGCGGCACGGCTCATCGAGGAGACGGGGTATCATAGGCGGGACAAGGAATTGGCGGAATTGCAAAAGGCGCTGGGCGAATGAATCCACCACTCACACCGTCCCAATCCGAACACCCCACTGTCCGAAAACGAACACTTTTCAGCCAAAAATTTTTATTCCTATTTTCAAACACTTGATTTTCAATCACTTAATTTTCTTGGCATGCCCATTGAACCCATACTTGGCATGGTGAAAAACCATCACCACCAAAGATTATCATGGATAAGAAAATCGAGAAAAAGACTTGGACACCACTGCGCATCGGCATCATCGCTGCGGTGGTGTTGGGCTTGGGCTTTGTGGGCCGCAGCTTTTACAAGAATGCGGGCGTGAGCAAGCTGAACGTGAACACCGATCGCCTGACGGTGGCCACGGTGGAGAAGAACAAGTTCCAGGAGTTCATCCCCGTGACGGGCGTGGTGCTGCCGCTGCGCACCGTGCGCATGGATGCCATCGAGGGTGGCAAGGTGGAGGAGAAATTCGTGGAGGACGGCGCCATCGTGGAAAAAGGGCAGCAAATCCTGCGGCTCTCCAACCCCGATTTGATGGTCAATTACCTGAACCAAGAGGCGAACATCATCTCGCAAATCAACCAGATACGCAATACCTCGCTGCTGATGGAGCAACAAAGCCTGAGCATGAAGGAGCAAGCCTTACAGGTTGACAACCTGATAAATACGACGGAAAAACGGCTAAAACGCAACCGGGAACTGTTCAAGACCAACGTGATTTCGGCAGTGGAATTGGAGGAGATGGAAGACGAGGCCATTTACCTCGCCGCCCGCCGCAAGATGTTGAAAGCTACGCTGAAAAAGGACTCTGCCTACCAAGTCCTTCAACAGCAGCAAATGACCTCCTCTTTGGATTTGATGCAGCGCAACCTAGGCATCACCAAGCAGAGCCTCGACCAGCTCATCGTGAAGGCCCCGATTTCCGGGCAGCTTTCCGGCCTGACCAAGGAACTGGGCGAGAGCGTGGCCCGAAGCGAGAACATCGGCCAGATTGACGACCTCTCCGCCTTTAAAATCCGGGTGCGCATTGACGAGTTTTATATCTCCCGCATTGCCGTGGAGCAACAGGGAACATTCACTTTGGCGGGTGAAAACTATACGCTTAAAATATCGAAGATATACCCGCAAGTATCCAACGGCTCTTTTGAAGCGGATATGGTATTTATTGGCGAATTACCAAAGAATATCAAGCGTGGCCAGTCCGTCACCGTTAAATTGGAACTGAGCGCTGAAGAAGAGGCCATTTTATTGGCAAGGGGCGGTTTTTACCAGTCCACGGGCGGCAATTGGGTCTATATCGTTGACCCAAGCACGGGCAATGGCATTAAACAAACCGTGCGGCTTGGCCGGCAAAACCCCAATTATTACGAAGTTTTGGAAGGATTAAAACCCGGCGACAAGGTTATCACCAATAGTTATGATAATTATGGGGATAAGGATGTGCTGGTTTTGAAATGATTGTTGAATTGTTTGATTGTTGAATTGTTGCCCGTATAACGTGAACCATGACAATTTAACAATCCAACAATAATAACAATCCAACAATTCAACAATAATAACAATCAAAATCAATGATAAAGACAGTCCAACTATCCAAAGTTTACCGCACCGATGAGGTGGAGACCACGGCATTAAACAGCGTGGATATAGAGATCAAAGCAGGCGAATTCGTGTCCGTGATGGGGCCGTCCGGCTGCGGCAAATCCACGCTGATGAACGTGCTCGGCATGATTGACAACCCTTCGGCGGGCGAGTACTTCTTCAACGAGCAAGAAGTGGGCAAGCTCAGCGAGCGCAAGCGGGCCGATGTGCGCAAAAACAACCTCGGCTTCGTGTTCCAGAGCTTCAACCTCATTGACGAACTGACGGTGTATGAGAACGTGGAACTGCCCATGCTCTACACCAAAGTGCCAGCCGGTGAGCGCAAAAAACGGGTGGAGGAACTGCTCGAAGGCATGAACATCATGCACCGGAAGAACCACTTCCCGCAGCAACTTTCGGGCGGTCAGCAGCAGCGGGTGGCCGTGGCCCGTGCCGTGGTGAACAAGCCCAAGCTCATCCTCGCCGACGAGCCAACGGGTAACCTCGACTCCGCCAATGGCGACGAAGTGATGAAAATCTTGGCCGACCTGAACGCCTCCGGCACCACGATTTTGATGGTGACACACTCGCAGTATTGCGCTGAGTTCGGCAACCGCATCATCCGGATGTTGGATGGGAAAGTGGTGACCGAGAACGTGGTGAAGCGATATTTATGAAATGGTCGATAATAGTTGATAAGGGTTTGTAGCGGTTGATATTGCCCGCCAATCATCAACCATTATCAACTGTTATCAACCCTTATCAACCCAATTAAACTCAATAATATGATTAAGCTCAATAACATAGAGCGCCATTACAACACCGGCTCCAATAAAACTTGGGTGCTTCGCAATATCACATTTAATGTGAATAAAGGCGAATTCCTCACGATTATGGGGCCGTCCGGTTCGGGTAAGTCCACGCTGATGAACATCATCGGCATGTTGGATAAACCGGATAATGGCGAATATTTTTTCCATGACGAACCTGTGCATACGTTCAATGAAAAACGCCGCACGGAACTGCACAAGCACAGCATTGGCTTCGTGTTTCAAGCCTATCATTTGATTGATGAACTGACGGTGTATGAAAACATCGAAATGCCGCTGCTGTACAAAGGAGTGAGCAAATCTGACCGTCAAAGCCTCGTGGCCGATATCCTCGACCGTTTCAATATCGTGGGGAAAAAAGACCTTTTTCCGTCGCAGCTTTCGGGCGGGCAACAGCAGTTGGTGGGCATCGCAAGGGCCATCATCGGCAAGCCGAAACTATTGCTGGCTGATGAGCCGACGGGCAATTTGCATACTTCGCAGGGCGAAATGATTATGAGCCTTTTAAAAGAGTTACACGATGAGGGCATGACGATTATCCAGGTGACGCACAACGAGAAATTCGCTACGTATGGCACGAGGATCATCCAATTGGAGGATGGGTTTGTAAGAAGGGATGAGGAGATGAGGGATGAAGGGGGCACCGCCTAATATCGGACAATGGATGGGATGTACTTTTTAGCAGTCATTTTCGAGCGGAGGGGTTATCAAACCCCGATGTTCTTGTACGTCGGGGTTTGATAACCCCTCCGCTCGAAAATCACCGGGAACTTGCACACATCAAGCATTATTTTCAAAAAGGAAGCCTACAAAATTCAGTAAACCATGTGGACAATTATTTCAAACTATACGACCCAATTCAGCACTTGCTCCATGAGTGCATGGACAGCCAATTTCCCTTCCTATTGCGAAGCTAATATGGCACCAATATATGCCCAATTCGGCATCAAAATATTGGCTGCCATATTGTTGACCCTCATGTTCCAAAGCCTGAAAATCCGCATGAATACTGGGAAATTGGCAAAATAGCAATTCCATATCCATCCATTATTCATTATCAACTTAAAAGTCAAATCATGCAATTCAAGTTCATCTTCCGTTCCATGCTGAAAAACAAGGTATTTTCCGGCATCAATATCCTTGGCCTAACGGTAGGTATCGCCGCCGTGCTGCTCATATATCGGGTGGTGAGCTATGAGTTGAGTTTTAATAAAAACTTTAAAAACTATGACAGCCTGGTGCGGGTGGTTGGGGAGAGCGTTGACGATGGAACCGGGCAAGGTTATTCCGTCTGCATACCCGTGCCAGCTGGTGAAGTGTTAAGGACGAACATTACACAATTTGACAAAAAAAGCCGGGTGAAAGAAACCTGGAACTCCCTCACCGTGCCAAACCCCGGCGGCGGTACACCCTTGAAAAAATTTAACACGACCAATGATGTAACGGCCTTTTTTGCTGACCCAGATTTTTGTGAAATGCTTGATTTTCAATGGGTTAGCGGCGATGCTGCCGCCTCCCTTGCCGAGCCGAACACCATCGTACTGACCCGTGATTGGGCCACTAAATTCTTTGGTAAATGGGAGGATGCCGTCGGCAAGACCTTGCTGATTGACAATATTTACCCCGTGACGGTGAAAGGCGTTTTCGAGGAAATGCCAGTGAACTGCGACTTCAATTTCCCCTTTGTCATTTCGTATTCCACCCTTAAAGGCAAGGAGGATTATTTCTACCTAGGCGACAATGATTGGGACAGTTGCAGCTCCAACAACCAAGTATATGCGCAGCTTTCTGACCCCACCCAATTGGCAGCCGCTGACGCCGCCGTGAGGCGAGTAGGCGAAAAAGAATATGTGAGCAAAAAGACGGGGCAGCGCATGAAAACGCATTATTTGCAGCCCATATCGGAACTCCATTTCAACGAAAATTTCAATAATTCCGGCACGCATATCGTCCCGAAAAGCAGGCTTAAACTGCTCTCCGCCATTGGCTTGCTGATACTTGCGCTGGCCTGTTTCAACTTCATCAACCTCGCTACGGCGCAGGCTTCCCTGCGGGCGAAGGAGGTGGGTGTCCGCAAAACACTTGGCAGCGGTCGGGGCCAGCTCATTGGCCAATTTATGAGCGAAACGGGCGTCATTGTGGCCATTTCGCTGCTCTTGGGCGTCGGGATTGCGAACCTTGCCTCTCCACTTTTGAGCTTTGTTTCAGAAGTGCCGAGGTCGCTGCCCTTCCTTTCCAACCCTACCGTTTGGGCTTTTTTGGCGTTGACAGGGGTGGTCGTGACGGCGCTGGCAGGACTCTACCCGTCGCTGACGCTGGCGGGTTTCCAACCCGTGAAAGCCTTGCGGAGCAACGCCGAAAAAAGCCTGACCGGCGGTGCGGGCTTGCGCAAATCATTGGTCGTGTTGCAGTTCGTCATTGCCCAGTGCCTCATCATCGGGGCCATCATCACCATCCTCCAACTCGACTACATCCGCTCGCAGGATTTGGGTTTCAAGAAAGACCTCGTTTACACTTTCGGCTTCGGTTCCGACAGCCTGAGCATGCTGCGCCAGTCTGCGCTAAGGCAGACCTTGGCGAAGGTGCCGACGGTTGAGTCCGTCAGCTTCAGCAGCGACCAACCCTCCTCGACCAATACCTGGAGTTCGGATTTTCGCTTCGCAAACAGGCCAGAGACCGAGCCGTTTGCCACCACCCTGAAATTTGCCGATGAAAACTACCAAGCCACCTACAGCATCAAGATGCTGGCGGGTCGGTGGCTCGCCGCCTCTGACACCATGCGGGAGGCCATCATCAACAAAACCATGCTGAAAAAGCTAGGGCTGAACGACCCGAATGAGGCCGTTGACCAGGTTTTCCACCTGTGGGGCAGCCGTGAACTGCGCATCGTCGGCGTGACCGACGACTTCCATACACACTCCCTCCGCCATGAGCACATGCCCCTCACGCTCACCAACGACAAAAAGTTTTTGTGGCAGGCTGGCGTGAAAATCCGCCCCGACAACCTGCCGAGCACCCTCGCCGCCATTCAAGCAGCCTTCGATGAAGTGATGCCTGAACAGGTTTTCGAGGGCCAATTTTTGGATGAAGAAATCGCCAAATTTTACGAAGACGACCGCCGATTGGCTGCCACCTGCAAAGGTTTTGGACTGCTGGCCGTGTTCATTTCCTGCCTTGGCCTCTTCGGTCTGGCTACTCATGCTGCTTCGCAACGGGTGAAGGAAATCGGGGTGCGGAAGGTACTCGGCGCAAGCACGACGGGCATCATCGGCCTGCTCTCGAAGGACTTCCTGACGCTGGTCGTTTTGTCATTGGTCATTGCCTCGCCGCTGGCCTACTGGCTGATGGACAAGTGGCTCCAGGATTTTGAATTCCATACAAAAATACACTGGTGGGTCTTCGTGCTGACGGGCGTACTGGCCTTGGTGGTGGCATTTGCGACGGTGAGCTACCAGAGCGTGAAGGCAGCACTAGCGAACCCGGTGAAGTCGTTGCGAAGCGAGTAGTAATTAATGGATAATGGATAATGCCGTTGCCAGCTCAATTTTCAATTGAATTATCATGTTCACAAACAACCTAAAAATCGCCTACCGCAACCTACTGCGCCGCCGCAGTTTCACGGCCATCAACGTGGCCGGTTTGAGCCTTGGCATGGCCGCCGCCATCCTTGCTTTTCTTTGGGTGGAGAACGAGTACGGCTTCGACCAGTACCACCCCGTTGCGGAGCAAACTTACCGCCTGAACACCGACCTGCGGGTGAGTGCCGACGAGGTTTGGCATTGGGCCACCACACCGCTGCCGCTGGTGAAAGTTGTGCAGGAAGAAGTACCCGAAGCCATGAATGCCACTACCATGACGGCCAATATGTGGCCCGTGGTGAACCTGGAGCGCAAGGGGCAAAAAATGCGCTGTGAAAAATACGGTTTCGTGGACGGCAATTGGTTCGAGATGTTCAGCTACCAGTTCCTCGATGGCACGGCAGAGGGCTTCCAGCAGAACCTGCACAGCGCCATCTTGACCCAAAAATTGGCGGAAAAGATATTTGGAAAAGCGGACGTGGTGGGCGAGTCCTTCCGGCTTGATACGCTGGATTTTACGGTGCAGGCCGTGGTGGAAAACCGCCCCGCCAATTCCAGTTTCGACCAAGAAATGCTGCTGCCGCTCAGTTTTTTGCTCTCCAATGAACAGCGTCGGCAGGATGCAGAGAGTTGGAACAATTTCAACTTCCTCACCTTGGTGCAACTGCGCCCCGGCAGCGACCTCGCAGCCGTCAACGAAAAACTCACGACGCTCACCCGCAAGTACAAAGAAGCGGAAGACGACAATGTTTCCATCCTGGCGCAGCCGCTTTCGGAGGTGCATTTTGATGAAACGAGGGCACACCTGGCCATGCTCACGGGCAGCCAAAAATCCGCCAACGTGGTGGGCATCATCGGCTTGGTCATCCTGTTCCTCGCCTGCGTGAACTACGTAAGCCTGACCACGGCGCAGGCGGGCATGAGGACGAAGGAGGTCGGCGTCCGCAAAATCATCGGGGCGGGCGGGCAGCAGATTTTCAAGCTGTTGTTTTCCGAAAACTTAATAACGGCGCTGGTTTCGCTCGCCTTGGCCATTGGTTTCGTGCAGTTGGCGTTGCCGTATTTCAATGAGTTTGCGGAGCAAAACTTCGACCTCGGCCTCACCAATCCCATGCTTTGGATGGTGGCGGGCGGCACCCTTGGCACCACGCTGCTGCTGTCGGGCGTGTATCCGGCGCTGTTCCTGACCGACTTCTCGCCGGGGCAGTTCCTCCGTGGGCAGAATTTTTTGAAAATGAAGAACACGGCCTTCCGCAAGGGCCTCGTGGTGGCGCAGTTCGCCATCACCACGGGCCTGATCATCGGGGCCATCGTCATCTACCAGCAGCAGGAGTACATCCGCCACAAGGACCTCGGCTACGACCGGTCCCAAGTTTTTGAGTTTAACGTGCCATATAGTAAGACCCGACAGGACGCCGTCAAGGCCATCCAGCAGTCACTGACCACCGTGCCGAGCGTGGTGGCTACGGCGGCGTCCAATATGTCGGTTGTGAACATGAACAGCACCCACAGCGGCTCGATTGACTACGAGGGCAAGCCGGACGATTTCGAGCCGGTGGTCTATCAAGCCTCCGTGGACGCCAGTTTTTCGGAGCTGATGCAGTTGAAAATGGCCGACGGTCGCTGGTTTCAGCCCGATAACGAGGCGGACATGCAAAACGTGGTGCTGAACGAGGCAGCCGTCCGTTTCATGAAAATACCCGAACCCGTGGTGGGCCAAAAATTCAGTTTCCAAGGCAAGGACGGGCAGGTAGTGGGCATCGTGAAGGACTTCCACTACCTCAGTTTGCGGAGCAAGATAGCGCCGTTGGTGCTGCAAGTTTACCCCCCAAGCAATAGCACAGTGTATGTGAAAACCACGGCTGGCAAGGCTTCCGAGGCCATCGCTGCTGCCGAGAAGGCTTGGGAGGCCCGCTACCCGAACATGCCCTTCGAATACCGTTTCCTCGATGACGCCTTCAACCAAATGTACAAGACCGAGGATAAAAACGCTGCCCTGTTCAAGCTGCTGGCGGGCCTGGCCGTGTTCATCTCCTGTTTGGGACTTTTCGGCCTTGCCGTGTTCAGCACGCAGCAGCGGGTGAAGGAAATCGGGGTGCGCAAGGTGCTGGGGGCTTCCGTGCCGTCCTTGGTGGGCTTGTTGTCGAAGGACTTCGTGACATTGGTTATTTTGTCATTGGTCATTGCGGCGCCGCTGGCTTGGTATTTCATGGACAAATGGCTGCAAGATTTCGCCTATCGCATTGATATTCAATGGACGGTGTTCGCCTTGGCGGGCATGGCAGCGGTGGGTGTGGCGTTTTTGACGGTGAGTTTCCAAAGCATAAAGGCGGCACTGGCGAACCCGGTGAAGTCATTGCGGAGCGAATAAAACAATTGAAAATGGAAAATTGAAAATGCCCGTCGCTGCTCAATTTTCCATTGTCAATTTTCAATTGAATGCCATGTTAATCAACAACTTAAAAATCGCCCTGCGCCGCCTAGCCCGGCAAAAAACGACCACCAGCCTGCACGTGTTGGGCCTTACGCTGGGCATGACCACCTGCCTGCTCATAGGCCTGTACCTGCGGCACGAACTGAGCTACGATTCGTGGTACGCCAAGGCCGACCGGACCTATCGGGTCAATACCGTCTGGACGGATTTTGGGAAAAAAAGCCCGCATTTCTCCACGCCCTTCCCCATGGCAGATGCCCTGCGCACCGACTTCCCGGAGTTCGAGAATGTGACGAACATTCACCACCCTCAGAATTCCATCATAGAAATAAACCCGCAAAGGCGCTTCAAGCAAAACCATGTGATGATGACCGACCCGGACTTCCTCGAAATATTCGACGTGGAGGTGCTGGAGGGCAATGCGCACGAGGCATTGCGGCAGCCCTACACGGCATTGCTCACCGAGGCGACGGCCAAGAAGTTTTTCGGCTCAGAACCAGCACTGGCCAAGACTTTTAAGTACAACAACGATTTCGACATCACCGTCGGAGGGGTCATCCGGGACTTTCCGGGCAATACGCATTTGCCAGCCTCCATGCTGCTTTCCCTTTCGCCTTCGGAGAAATACGTGCAAACGAACCTCACGCATTTCGGCTCGGTGTCCGGCGGCTCTACCTTCGTAGTGCTGCCCGAAGGGCTTGACCCCAAGACCCTCGACTCCCGCCTGAAAGCCATTTACGACCGGACGACGAACAACGACGACCGGCAGCCAAAGGAAGTGCGTTCCGACCTCGAATTGCAGCCGCTTTCCGACATACACTTCAACGCAAGCTATTCTGGCGGCGGTGAGTGGGTACAAGCGGTGAACACCACTTGGCTCTGGTTTTTCGGCATCATCGGGCTGATGGTACTGGCGCTGGCTTGCATCAACTTCGTAAACCTGTCCACGGCGCAGGCGCTCAACCGTGCCAAGGAAGTCGGGGTGCGCAAGACGGTCGGCGCAGGAAAGGGTCAGTTGATTGGGCAGTTTTTGGGGGAGTCCTGGCTGTTGGCCTTGTTTTCCGGGGTGCTGGCGGTGGCGGCCACGCAGGCCAGCCTTCCTTGGCTCAACCAATTGGTTAACAAACAAATCAGCTTTGGGCTTTTGCAGTCGCCGGGCCTGCTGTCGGCGCTGCTACTGGGCATCGTGCTCACTGGCCTGCTGGCGGGGCTGCACCCGGCATTTGCGATTGCAAGGTTCAACCCCGTTGATTCCCTCAAAACAGGTTCCTCGGCTGGCGACAAGCGTTCTTCCTTGCTTCGCAAAACATTGGTCGTGGCACAGTTCAGCATATCGGTGGGTTTGCTCATCGCCCTGCTGCTCATCGGGCAGCAAATGAATTATTTACGGAGCAAAAACTTGGGTTTTGAAAAAGACAATATCGTGATGGTATCAATCCCGAATGGCAGCGGCGACTTTGCCGGGAATAACGCCATTGGCGGCGATGCGAAGTCGGTGTTTGCTGCCGAGCTTGCCAAAATCCCGCAGGTAAAGGAATATGCGTTTTCCAGCAGCCCGCCCAGCGGTGAGGGACATTGGGGCACCGTGATGAGCCTGAAAGACTATACAAAAGACCCAAACCGACAGGAGGTGACCTGCATCTGGACCGACGAGCATTATTACAAAATGTACGGCTTCAAGTTACTGTCAGGCCGCTTCCCGGTCGCTGCCGACACCAGCGCCATTTCACAAAGCCTGCCAGAAGGCCAGCGCTACCCAAGAACCGTGGTGAACGAGGCTTTGGTAAAGGCACTCGGCTTTGCTTCGCCGGAGGCGGCACTGGGCCAGCGGTTCGTGATTGGCATGAATGGCTACCAGCCCGAGGTCGTTGGGGTGGTGGCAGACTTCAACGCCAACTCGCTCCACGAAACCGTCAAGCCCACGCTCATCACCCAGTACCTGCCGTGGTGCGAAAAGGTCGGCATCAAAATCGAGGCAGGGGGCGATGTGCCGAAAACCCTTGCCGCCATTGAGTCGGTATGGAAAAAAACGTTCCCGAAAGGCATTTACGACTACCATTTCATTGACCAAAAAATAGATGAATACTACAAAGCGGAGGAGCGCCTATTCAGCTTGTTCCAAATCTTCGCTGGGCTGGCCATGCTCATCTCCTGCCTTGGGCTGTGGGGCTTGGCAACGTTTGCTGCACAGCAGCGAACCAAAGAAATCGGCGTGCGGAAAGTGCTGGGCGCAAGCGTCTCCGGCATCGTCGGGCTACTGTCGAGGGAGTTTCTCGCTTTGGTCATCGTGTCCTTGGCCATCGCCACGCCGCTGGCCTATTTCGGCATGAAGAAATGGCTGCAAGACTTTGCCTTCCGCATTGATATTCAATGGTCGGTGTTTGCACTGGCAGGGTTGGTGGCCGTTGCGATAGCGTTTTTGACGGTCAGTTTCCAAAGCATAAAAGCGGCATTGGCGAACCCGGTGAAGTCGTTGCGAAGCGAGTAAAAACAATTGAATTGTCATGTTCCAAAACTATCTAAAAATCGCCCTGCGCAATTTGCTAAAGCACAAAAGCATCAGTGCCATCAACCTTTTTGGCCTGACGGTTGGCCTGACGAGTTGCCTGCTGATTGGCCTTTACATCGCCAACGAGCTGAGTTTCGACCGCTACCATGCCAATGCCGACCGCATCTGGCGGGTGAACCGGGCTTTTTACAGCAAGGATGGTGGGGTGAACTTGCACCTGGGGCATGTCGCACCGCCGTTTGGGCCATTGTTGAAAAACGATTTCCCGGAGGTGGAGGCTTGTGTTCGGATATACAACAGCGGCGGTGTTTTTCGGCACAATGACCAGTTTTACACCGAAGATAACCTGTTCATGGCGGAGCCGGAGATTTTCAAAATCTTCGACATTCCAGTGACACAGGGAAGCCCAGCCACGGCGCTGAACGAACCGTTCTCTATCCTATTGGACGAAACCACGGCCCAGAAGTATTTCCCAAACGGCCAGCCGCTCAACCAAATCTTGAAGACCAGCGACAACTTGGAACTGAAGGTGACGGGCGTTTACAAGGATTTTCCCTACAATTCCCATTTTCACCCAAACATGCTCGTCTCGTTTTCCACCATGAACAACCCGACGGTTTACGGAGAGGAACAACTGCGCACGAACTGGTCAAACAACTCGTTTTCCACGTTTTTGCTGCTGCCAAAAAACTTTGTTGCGGCACAGTTGGAGGCCAAATTCCCAGCATTCATTGATAAACACATGGACGGTCAGTTCAGCGACGGCACACAACCGTCAAAGGCGACCAGCCTCGACCTGACCCCGTTGACCGACATCCATTTGCACAGCCACCTCGACTCGGAACTCGAAGAAAATGGTGACATCAAACGGGTTTGGATTTTCTGCATCATCGCCCTTTTCGTACTGCTGATTGCCTGTATCAACTACATGAACCTCAGCACTGCCCGCTCGGCCACCCGTGCCAAGGAAATCGGGGTGCGCAAGGTCGTTGGGGCAATTCGGGGCGAACTCAGCCGACAGTTCCTGACGGAATCGGTGCTGATGTCGCTGATGGCCACTGTGCTGGCGCTTGGTTTGGCTTTTTTGGCTTTGCCAATGGTCAACAAGCTACTCGGCCAGCAACTCGCCGTCGAGCCGGGCCACCTCGCGCTGCTGATCGCCGCCACAACAGGCTTGGCCATTCTCACAGGCATGGTGGCAGGCGCTTATCCGGCGCTTTTCCTCTCCAGCCTTACGCCGTTGAAAACATTGAAGGCCAGCACTGCCGAAATCGGGAAGGGAGGCATGTTTCGCAAGGTGCTGGTGGTTGGCCAATTTGCCGTTTCAACGGCGCTCATCATTGCTACCGTGGTCGTGTTCCGGCAACTGAATTTCATGCAGGACAAAAAGCTGGGGCTGAACAAAGAGCAAGTGGTGACGCTGAATTTTTACAATGAATTGGCGCCTGCTTTTGAAGGCTTCCGCAATGAAATCTTGGCCAACCCTTCGGTGAAAAGCATGGCCCGTAGTTCGAGGGTGCCATCGGGAAGGCTGCTGGACAGTTTTGGCGCTGCAAAAATCGGTTCGAGCAACACCGAGCTGGCACCTGCCAATGTGGACCTGAAAATGGTGCGCTTGGACAAAAATTTTGTGCCGCTTTATGATTTGGGTTTGGTGGCAGGGAAAAACCTGGAAGAAAGCCCCAGCGTCGAAAGCCCTCGGTCTTTCCTCCTCAACGAAACGGCAGTGCGGAAAATCGGCTGGAAATCCCCAACCGAGGCAGTCGGCCAAGCAATTACCTACGGCGGCATGGATGGCACCGTGGCGGGGGTGCTAACCGATTTCAATTTCGAGTCGCTGCACCAGGGCATCCAGCCGATGATTATGTATTTCCCAACAGATAGCACCGACTACAGGACTATTTCAGTGAAGCTGGACGGCCAGCAAACTCAAGCGGGACTGACAGTTTTGGAAAGTACTTGGAAAAAATTCCTGCCCAATTATCCTTTTGAATACCAGTTCCTCAATGAGGCTTTCGGCAATCTGTACGAGGCCGAACAACGGCAAGGGCGGGTATTTATCGGCTTTGCCATGCTGGCGATTTTGGTCGCCTGCCTGGGGCTTTTCGGGCTGGCGAGCTTCGTCACTGAGCAGCGCCGCAAGGAAATTGGCATCCGCAAGGTGCTGGGCGCCACGACCTCTGGCATTGTCAGCATGTTGTCCAAGGATTTTGTGGCATTGGTCATTCTGTCATTGGTCATTGCCTCGCCACTGGCCTGGTATTTCATGGAAAAATGGTTACAGGATTTCGCCTACCGCATTGATATTCAATGGACAGTGTTCGCTTTGGCGGGCGTGGTAGCGGTGGGCGTGGCGTTTTTGACGGTCAGTTTTCAGAGCGTGAAAGCGGCGCTGGCAAATCCGGTGAAGTCGCTTAAAAATGAGTGATTAACCTTGATTATATGCAGTCGCATTTGAAATTAATGAACGGGGTGTTTGAATTCGCAGTATTTTTTGAGAGGCGGGGTTATCGAACCCCGCAGTTCCGGAACTGCGGGGTTCGATAACCCCGCCTCTCAAGGGTGACTACCTTTTATTTTAAATGCGAATATCAGTAAGCGGTGAGACTGATTTATTGTGAAACGAATTTATCAAAACCGAATATCAAAATGATATTCAAAAACGCTAAACGTATGAACCATAACAACCTGAAATTAATCTGGCGGAACCTCTGGAAAAACGCCAATTTTTCTGCCATCAACATATTTGGTTTGAGCATCAGTTTGGCGGTTTGTTTCATGCTGGGCTTGTACCTGCATTTTGAATACAGTTTTGACGGAGAGAACCCCAACAAGGCGAGTACCTACCGTTTGCTCACCACTTTCAAGTACCCGAATTCGCCGGAAAGTACTTGGGCTTTGTCTTCGGCGATGATGGGGCCTTATTTGCAGCGCAACTGCGGGGACATTGAGCAGTACTTGCGCATCGTCACCGAAAACGAGGAATTTCTTTGCCGCACCGACCGGCGGGAAACCACTATTGGGAAAAGCATTGCGACGGACTCGACCTTCTTTTCGTTTTTCAATTATCCGTTGCTGCACGGCGACCGGTCCAGCGCTTTTGCCCGCCCGGAAAACATCCTCCTGACCCGCCCGGTCAGCGAAGCGCTGTTTGGCACGGAAAACCCCATCGGTAAAACCGTGGAATACAGTTTTGCGCAGTACACGGGCGTGGACACCACGGTTTACTACCTCGTCAGCGGCGTGTTCGACCATTTGCCCGCCAACAGCCATTTGCAGTTCGATGCACTGACGCCACTCGACCCTCGGCAATTCGATGCCATGAGCGAGGGAAACCGCTGGCATGGCGTGGTGGCCAACACTTATTTCCGGCTTCACCCTTCGGTAAAACAGGCGGCCAAGTTAGAGGCAAGTTTTCCTGAAAGCTTGAAAAAGGAAATGCCCGGTTCTGACATGGTTGGCCTTTCCTTGCAGCCATTTTCGGACATCCACTTGGCGTCGTCGCATCTTTCGGCAGACCCCAACAATTACCTCAAATCGGATAAAAAATACTTGGGCGTGCTGGGCTTGGTGGCCTTGTTCATCCTCGTTATCAGCAGCATCAATTTCGCCAACCTATCCACCGTGCTGGCCATGAAACGGGGCCAAGAAGTGGGCGTCAGGAAGTCGCTGGGCGCATCTGGCGGCGATGTTTTCGCACAGTTCATGGGAGAAGCCATGCTGATGGCCGTGCTGGCTGGCGGCTTTGCCCTGCTCTGGACGAAGCTGTTAGGCGAGCCGTTTTTTGAACTGCTGGGTAGGGAACTGGCGCACAGTTACCCACCCGTTATCCTTGCCGGATTTGGCGGCTTGGTGCTTTTCCTCGGCCTATCGGCAGGCATTTACCCGGCCATGCAGGCGGCCCGGCACTCCGCCTTGCAGGCGTTTCAAGGAGCAAAAACAGCAGTTTCCGTCAAACGGCCATTCGTTCAAAGATTGGTGGTCGTCCAGTTCGTCCTTTCCGGGATATTGATTATCGGCTCACTGGTCTGCTACCAACAGCTGCGTTTTTTGAAAAACAAAGACCTCGGTTTCAAATATGCGCAGGTCATCGAACTGAACCTCGGCCCCAATAATTGGATGCGCTCGCCAGCGATGAAAAAAGAACTGGCCGCCCTGCCCGGCGTGGCGGCGGTCAGCAGCAGCGACAATTCCCTCGGCACCATGGGCGGCCAAAACGGGCTGATGGTGCGCAACCCCGAAACCCGTGCTTGGGAAAACCACCCGATGAGCATCATCCGGGCCGATTACAATTATTTCGACCTGTATGAAATGCAGCTGGTGGCTGGCCGAGCGCCAACACCTGAAGCTGCCAAAACCGAATTGGAATACGTTGTAAATGAGGCGTTTGTAAAAAAAATGGGCTGGAAGGAAGACCCCATCGGCAAGGAAATCATGCGGGCAACCGCAGGTGAAGGAACGCCTGGCCGCATCGTCGGCGTCATCAAGGACATCCACCACAACGACCTTCGCCACGCCATCGAGCCGATTTGCATGCAAGCCTCGGAGGTCTCGTCCATCCTGTCGTTGAAAGTCGAAACAGCCAATTTGCCCGCCGTACTGGAGAAAGCACAAGCAATTTGGTCAAGCCATATCAAGGACCGCAGCTTTGAGTACCGGTTCATGGACGAGCATTTTGCCCAACTTTACGATACCGAAAACCGCTTGGGCAAGGCCCTGCTTTTGGCCACCCTGCTCTCTATTTTCATCGCTTGCCTTGGTTTACTGGCCTTGTCGGCGTTCATCATCAGCCAGCGCACCAAGGAAATCGGCGTACGGAAAGTGCTCGGCGCATCCATCGGCTCGGTCGTTGGCCTGTTGTCAATAGACTTCCTGAAACTGGTGGCCATCGCATTCGCCATCGCTTCTCCACTGGCCTATTTTTTCATGGATAAATGGCTGCAAGACTTCGCCTATCGCATTGATATTCAATGGACGGTGTTTGTTTTGGCGGGCGTGGTGGCGGTGGGCGTAGCGTTTTTGACGGTCAGTTTCCAAAGCGTGAAGGCGGCGCTGGCGAACCCGGTGAAGTCATTGCGGAGCGAGTAAAACATGGAAATTGGGAAATTTTGTTCACCACCAAATTTCCCAATTTCCCAATTTCTATAAAAGCCATGCTAACACACCACCTAAAAATGACCTTGCGCAACCTTTGGCGCAACCGCCTATTCACTGCCCTGCACGTGGCTGGGCTGACCATCGGTATCAGTGCCGCTTTGGTGATTTGGCAGTACGTGGACTTTGAGAACAGCTTCGACAAGGCTATTCCAAATAGCGGGAACATCCATCGGGTGGTCTCCTATTTCAAGGGCGTTGACAACCAAGAAGGCACCAATTCTGGCTGCCCACAGCCGCTATGGGATGTGGCGGACGATGTGGCTGGCGTTGAAAAAGCAGTGCCGGTACACTCCTCCTTTGCCTTGCTGGTGATGCCGGAGGGCGCAAAAAGCGGCTTCAAGAATGTGCGTGAAATTGCCAAGACTACACCCGATTATTTCGGCATGGTGCCCTGCAAATGGCTGGCTGGCTCGGCGGCCAAGGCGCTCACCCAGCCCGACGAGGTGGTGCTGGCACGTAGCCGTGCGGAGCAATATTTTCCAAGGCACACACCAGAAGAAGTGTTGGGCAAAACCGTAAAATACATCGGTTTCAGGGATACTGTAAACGCAAAAGTGGTGGGAGTAGTAGCGGATTCCGATACTCCGTCCAGTTTCATCGAAAAGGAATTGATGACCATCGGCAAGCCACAGGGCGACCGCTGGGGCGGCGTCAGCTCCAACGAGCAACTTTGGGTCGTGCTCCGCAATGGGGCCAACATTGCCGCCATCGAACAGTCCATCAACAAGGTTTCGAAAGAAAAAGGAGGGGCGCAACTCAGTGAACATGGAATTAGCCGCAGGCACGAGCTGCAGCCGCTGGGCAAGGTGCATTTTGCCGACCAGTTCGGCAGCCATATCCGCTCCGCAAACCCCAAGGTGCTGCGGGTGCTGGGTGCCGTGGCGCTGTTCCTGCTGTTGTTGGCCTCCATCAACTACGTGAACCTGAGCACGGCGCAGATACCTACCCGTGCCCGTGAAATCGGCATCCGGAAAACGCTCGGCGGCCAACGCAAAGGCATCGTCGGCAGCTTCTTGGTGGATACGGTGGTTGTTTGCAGTTTAGCTGCTTTGCTGGCCGTCAGTGTCACGCATGTTGCCTTCGATTTTTTCAAAAACGACCTGCCGGAAGACGTACTGAAATATGCCGATTGGCGGCGGACAACGGCGTTCCTGGCAGGTTTGGTCGTGTTGGTCAGTCTTTTCGCAGGGCTTTACCCCGGTTGGCTGGCGTCCCGTTCCCAGGCCGTTTCGCTGCTCCGGGGCGATTTTGCGGGGCAAAGCCAAGGCCGCACCGCCAGCGGCAACCTGCGCCGTGGGCTGATTGTGTTCCAGTTTTTCATCGCACAGGTGTTCATCATCGGGGCGCTGGTGGTGGGCAAGCAGCTCAATTTCATGCGCCACAGCGACCTCGGCTTCGACCGTCAGGCTGTGCTGACGATGGAGGAGCCTATGGGCGCCGGGCGGGATGCCTCTATGAAAGGCAAGCTCAATATTTTGACCGAAACGCTTCGCCAAGTGCCTGAAATACAACAAGTTGCATTGGGCGATGCGCCGTTGACCAACAATTTTTCGAGCAGTACTTATACCCGTTTGGGCGAAAGTGGCACCAAGCACGACGTGGAGCTTTACCATAAAAACGTGGACGAAACCCTACCGAGCCTGTACCAACTCAAACTGGTCGCAGGTCGGTTCCTCACCAATGCCGACTCCTCCAACCGCTATGTCTTGAACGAGACTGCCGTCAAGTCCTTTGGTTTTGAAAGCCCACAGGCCGCAGTGGGCCAGTTCATCGAGGAAATACAGGGCGAGGGCCTGCCCAATGAACAACGGCAAATCATGGGCGTGGTGGCCGACTTCCACTCTGCAAGTTTTAACGAAGGGTTTCAGCCCATTTCGCTCGTACATAACCCCGCTGATGTCGGTACACTGAACGTGCGACTGGCCAGCACCCGTCCAGCCGATTGGCAGCCCGTGCTGAAAAAGATGGAGGCAGCGTGGCAGGTGGCCTATCCCGGCGAGCCGTTTGAACCAAAGTTCTACGATGAAATGCTGGCGGACATTTACCAAGCCGACCTCACCTTGGCCAAGTTTATCAACCTTGCCACAGTCATTGCCATCTTCATTTCCTGCCTGGGCTTGTTCGGGTTGGCGACGTTCATGGCCGTGCGGCGCACCAAGGAAATTGGCATCCGAAAGGTGCTCGGCGCTTCGATGGCCTCCGTAATCGGCTTGCTGAACCGGGAGTTCCTGCTGCTCGTGCTGGTTGGCTTCGTGATGGCCGTGCCGCTGTCCTTTTATTTCTTGAAAAAATGGCTCGAAAACTATGCCTTCCGCATTGAAATGGGTTGGTCGGTGTTTGCAATAGCTGGGTTAGTGGCCTTGGTGGTGGCGTTCCTGACGGTGAGTTTCCAGAGCATAAAAGCGGCGCTGGCGAATCCCGTGAAATCATTGCGAAGCGAGTAGGGGCAACCCTTGCGGTTGCCCCAAAAAATCCAAAAAATCCCAGCAATCCAACAATTCAACCTTCAAGCAATTCAAGCCATGTTCCAGAACCATCTGAAAATCGCTTGGCGCAATCTGAAGAAGCACAAGGTGTTTTCCTTCATCAACGTCTTTGGCCTATCGGCTGGGCTGGCGTCCTGCATGTTGATATGCCTGTATATTTACCATGAGTTAAGCTATGACTTGCACCACAAAAACATCGAGCAGTTGTACCAAGTCGGAACTGTTTTCGTACGGGAGGATGGCGAACAAAAAGTGCCAAATACGCCTGGTGCCTTGGCAAAAGCCGTGCGGGATGAATTCCCGGAGGTGGTGAACACGGCTAGGTTGGCGGGCCTCTTCGTGGACGACAAGACCTTGTTCAGGTGCGAGGGCGAAAATGGCCCCGAAACCTTTTATGAAACCCATGGATACTTGGCCGATACCTCGTTTTTTAGCTTTTTTAATTATGATTTCATCGAGGGCGATAAGGGAAATGCACTGCGCAACCCAAAGTCCATCGTGCTGTCAGCAGAAATTGCCCAGAAAATATTCGGAGTAGAGCCAGCGCTGAACAAGGTCATTCATGTGGAGAGCAATACGAACGGCGATGGGGATTATTTGGTGACTGGCGTTTTTAAGCCCAGTACTATGCCTTCGCATATTGATGCCCGATTTTTTATGTCATATATTGGTGGCGGCTTGGAGGAGTATATCAATTCACAAACCAGCATGTCGGGCAATAACCTTTTTTATACCTATATCCAATTAGAAGAAGGTGCAACTCCACAGCAAATGGAAGCCAAATTCCCTGCATTTGTTGATAAATACATGGGCAAAGACTTGAAGGCAGCAGGTTTTGGTAAAAAACAATTTTTATTGCCCGTAAAAGATATTCACCTTAAATCGGGTATGGACTATAATGTGACAGCCAGTGGCAATATGTCCTACTTGTATGTACTAATATCCATTGCGCTGTTTATTCTTTTAATTGCTTGTATCAATTTCATGAACCTCTCGACAGCCCGCTCCTCCACGAGGACGGGCGAGGTGGGCATCAGAAAAGTATTGGGAGCGCAGCGAAATGGCCTGGTTTACCAGTATTTGAGCGAGTCGTTGTTGATGACGAGCGTGGCCTTTGTCTTTGCCATATTATTCGTTCGGATGATATTGCCTGTCTTTGAAAATGTTTCTGAAAAAACCTTCTCATTTTCCTTGCCCCAATATGGTTATTTACTCGCCAGCTTTTTATTGTTGAGCATATTGACTGGTTTATTGGCGGGCAGCTATCCGGCTTTTTATTTATCTTCTTTTAACCCGATTAAAGTATTAAAAGGTCGGTTAGAGAATACCTTGTCGGCTGTTTTCCTGCGAAAAGGCTTGGTGGTTTTTCAGTTCATCATTGCAGTCGTGTTGATAGCCGCCTCCGTGGTGATATACAAGCAAATGGATTTTCTGCGCTCCACTGATTTGGGCTTTGCCAAAGACCAGCAAATCGTCATTCCATTGCGAAGCGAAACTGCCAAGGGCAGCTATTCCGCTTTTAAAAACATGCTGGCCAGTACCAAAGAAGTACAATCGGTTGGGGCATCGGCCTATTATCCGGGCATTTTCAACCCCGAAGACGCCAATTTCTACCGGGACGGCCAAACCATGAACGATGCCAAGCATACCTACACCAACCGTGTTGACCTGACCTACTTGCCCACCTTGGGCATCAAGCCCGTGGCGGGCAGGATATTCGCCGAGCAGTTTGCTGACAGCAGTTCCATGGTGCTGAACGAGACCGCCGTCCGTTCCATAGGCTTTGCAACCCCAGCGGAGGCGATCGGCAAGAAAATCTATACCGAAAGGGAGGGCCAGCGTTTCGATTATACGGTGGTGGGCGTCGTCAAGGACTTCCATTTTGAGGATTTAAAAACCCCGATTTCGCCGTTTGGATTCGAACTCAACCAAGGGACAAACTACAACTACCTGATTGCCCATGCGAAGGCTGCCGATATCGCAAAAGTATTGGGAAGCATTGAGGTTGCCTGGCAAGCCCTCAACCCAAACGAGCCTTTTGAGTACAGCTTTTTGGACGAGGATTTTCAAAAAAACTACAAGGCCGAGAACAGGCTTGCGACGGTCGTCGGGTATTTCACCTTGATGGCTGTGCTGATTTCCTGCCTGGGCCTTTTCGGGCTTGCTATGTTCACCGCCCAGCGCCGGGTGAAAGAGATTGGTGTGCGAAAAGTGCTTGGGGCAAGCATGGCAAGCATCGTTGGCTTGCTTACAAAAGAGTTCTTGTCCCTGGTCGTCATTGCATTGGTCATTGCCTCGCCCTTGGCCTATTTCTTCATGAACAAATGGCTGCAAGACTTCGCTTACCGCATTGATATTCATTGGTCGGTGTTTGCACTGGCGGGGTTGGCGGCGGTGGCGGTAGCGTTTTTGACGGTGAGTTTCCAGAGCGTGAAGGCGGCGCTGGCGAACCCGGTGAAGAGCCTACGAAGTGAGTAGGCTCAAAATCCCGTACTGAAGGTCAGGATGAATTCATTGCGGAGCGAATAATGTTCAAAAAGACAATTAGCCCAATGTTCAAGAATTATGTCATAATCGCTTGGCGGAACATCGTCAAAAACAAGTTTCACGCATCGGTGAACTTGATTGGGTTGACGGCTGGTATCTTGTTTTGCCTGCTCATCGGTGCCCATGTTTGGGGAGAGCTACAGGTCAACCAAAAGCTGCGCAATGCAGATAGGCAGTATATTTTGACAAGCATTTGGAAAGACCCGAACATCGGTCCTGAAATCACGTGCATAGCACCGTTGACGGCGCAGTTGAGGGCTGATTTCCCTGATATTGTGGCCAACTACTACCGTTGGGATGGCATCACTTCGGGCGTTTCCATTGGGAACAACCATTTTAGGGAAGGGATTCAACTCGGCGACAGCACCTTGCTGGGGATGTTCGGGTTCAAGCTGCTGCACGGCGATGAAAACCATGCAATGAACGCTCCTTTTTCCATCGTCATCACCGCTGAAAAGGCACGTAAGTTTTTCGGAAAAACCTCGGTGGTGGGTGAGTCGCTCACGGTACAAAACTTCGATGGAGGAAGACGGGAGTTTCAGGTAACGGGTGTGCTGGAGGACTTGCCGCAGAACAGCGTCACCCAACTGCTCGACGGCGACCCGAATGGCCTTTTTGTGCCAAAGAGCACCTACGAGTGGTTTGGAAGGACCAGTTTTGATAATTGGCAAAACATCATCCTGGCCAGCTATGTCGAGTTGCAGCTAGGCAAATCAGCCGCTGACCTCGAAAAAGCAGTGCAGTTGTTAATGGAGCGCCGTGGCGACCCATTTTTGGTGGGAAACCTGACCGTGCGCCCCATTGCCCTGACCGAATATTACCTCCAGAGAAACGATGGCTTGGTGAAAAAAATGCTGCTGGCCTTGGCGGCTATCGGTTTTTTCATCCTAATCATGGCCATTGTCAATTTCGTGAACCTGACGATTGGCAATGCGGGAACACGTATTCGGGAAATTGGCGTCCGCAAAAGCTTGGGTGGCCAAAAAAAGCAGCTTGTCCTGCAATTTATGACAGAATCGTTCCTATTGGTTTTGGCAGCGACCACCGTTTCGCTTGCGCTGTACCCTATGGCAAGCCCGTTTTTCAGCAGTTTGGTTGGAAAAAACTTGCCGGACATCCTTGATTTCCACATCGCCTTCGCTGCCGTGCCGATTGCCGTAATTGCCTTGATCGGTTCACTATCAGGCGTTTATCCTGCAATGGTGTTGTCATCCATGAAAACGGTTGACGCATTGGGCGGCAAATTCAAGACCGCTGCCAGCAATATCTTGCTTCGCCGGGGCTTGGTCGGTTTTCAGTTCTGCATTGCGATGCTCGTGCTCATCTCGCTGTCGGTGGTGAGCCATCAAGTCAACCATTTTTTCGGGAAATCACTTGGCTACCAAAAGGAATTCGTGCTCACGGCACAAGCGCCCCGTGATTGGACGCCAGCAGGCGTCAGGAAGATGCGAACGGTACGTGACCAGTTTGAAGCAATGCCCCAAGTGGAGCGGGCGAGCATTTCCTATGAAATCCCAAACGGCAACAACGGCGGCCAGCCCATGCTGTACCAGCAGTCGGCAGACTCGACCACAGCAATAGCCAGCCAAGCAATGGTGACAGATGAGAACTACTTGGAAACGTACCAGATTCCGTTGTTGTCGGGCAAATTTTTCGAAGCGGGTGGGCAAGACTCTGGCAAGGTCGTCCTGAACGAAAAAGCTGTGGCCAGCCTCGGTTTTGCAAGCCCAGAAGCCGCCATTGGACAGCATGTGAGGATTCCCCGTGACCCAACCGTTTTCACCATCAAGGGCGTGGTAAAAGACTTCCAGTTCGGCTCCATGCAGTCGCAGGTTCAGCCCATGGTTTTGTTCTCGGTGGATGGCAACCCGATTTACCGCTTTTTGTCCTTCAAAATCCAACCAAACGCAACTGAGGCCACCATCGCAGCCATTTCCCAAAAATGGTCAGAACTACTGCCCGGCAGCGCCTTTGAGTACAGTTTCATGGACGAAACCTTGCGCAAAATTTACAGCACCGAGTTCCAGCTAAAGCAATCGGCCACCGTGGCGGCATGGCTTTCCCTTATCATATCGATGCTCGGTGTGCTGGGGCTTGTGTCATTGAACATCCAGCGCAGGTCGAAGGAGGTGGGGGTACGCAAAGTGCTCGGCGCTTCCACGACTGGCATCATCGGTCTTTTCTTGAAAGAATTCGCTGTGCTTTTGCTGGTGGCAGGCATCATCGCCAGCCCAATTGCTTGGTATTTAACCAATAGTTGGCTGGCGCAATATGCCTCCCGCACGGAGCCAACAGCCACTCATTACGTGGTAGCTATCGCTGGCTTAAGCATTGCCACCTTGGTATTGATAAGCCTGCAAAGCATGAGGGCGGCGCTGGCGAACCCGGTGAAGTCGTTGCGGAGCGAGTAGGGGCAACCCTTGCGGTTGCCCAAACAATCCCAACAATCCAACAATCCAACAATCTAATCATGTCCAATCAACTAAAATTCATCTTCCGTTCCATGGCCCGAAACAAGGTCTTTTCGGGCATCAACATCGTTGGACTGGCGGTGGGCATTGCGGCAGTGATGCTCATTTACCGCATCGTTCATTTTGAATTGGCGTTCAACAAGAGCTTCGCCAACTACGAGCGCATCGTGCGCATCGTGCGGCACGACACTGGCCCGAACGGCGAAGGTTGGACAACCTGCGTGCCAGGCCCTGCCGGACCAGCCATTCAGCAATCCGTGCCGCAGTTGGAAGCATTCAGCCGGGCGACCGAGATATGGCCGTCCTTGGCAGTGCCCAACCCGAATGGCGGTGCGCCTTTGAAGAAATTCAACATGGAAGGCGACGAACTGGCCATGTTCGTGGACCCTGCGTTTGTGGAAATATTCGAACCTGAATGGCTGGCTGGCGACCCGCTGACTGCCTTGAGCGATGTTGGCACCATCGTCCTGACCCAAAAAATGGCGGAGAAATGCTTTGGTAACTGGGAGTCGGCCATGAACCAACACTTGGTCATGGACAACCAAGTGCAAATGACGGTTCGTGGCGTCTTGTCAGATTTTCCAGACAATACGGATTTTCCCGTACTGGCCTTGGTTTCCTATGCTACGCTGCTGGCAAACAAGGATGCCTTTTTGGCTTTCAACAACGATGCTTGGGGGCAATGCGCCTCCAATTTCCAAGCCTACGGCCTTTTGAAAGACCCCAATCAGTTTGATGATGCCAATGCTGTTTTGGCCACTTTGGGCCAAAAAGAATACGCCGCCGACAACCCGCAGAGCAAGGAAAAGCATGTCCACCAACTCCAAAAACTCTCCGACCTGCATTACAATGAATCCCTCTCGAACCCTGCTTACCGGACGGCCTCAAAGGACAATCTCAAGCTGATTTCCTTTATCGGACTGTTGGTGCTGGCAATGGCCTGTTTCAATTTCGTCAACCTGTCCACGGCACAGGCATCGCAGCGGGCAAAGGAAATCGGCGTCCGCAAAACGCTTGGCGTGAGCCGGGGGCAGTTGATTCGGCAGTTCCTGCTGGAAACGGGCGTGACCACCCTCGTGGCCGTTGTTTTGGGCGTGGTGCTGGCAGCGATTTCCCTCCCATTGCTCCGAAACATCTCGGATGTGCCGCCATCAACGCCGTTCCTCACCGAGCCTTCGACCTTTGCCATGTTGGCGGTTTTGGCCGTCGCCATCACCCTGCTGGCTGGGGCTTACCCATCGCTGGTGCTGGCTGGGTTCAGCCCGGCAGGAGCCTTGAAAAGCCATTCCGCAGGGGCGCCCAAGGGTCAAGGCATAGCCCGTGGACACAGCTTGGTACGAGAAGGGCTGGTGGTGCTTCAATTCACGATTGCAGCCGGATTGATAGTTGGAACCTTGGTCAGCTTGGGGCAAATGGACTTTATCAAGCACAAGGACATGGGCTACGAAAAGGGTTTGGTCTATACTTTCAGCCTCAATCCCGACAGCACCAGCCTTTCAAAGTTAGAAACGCTGCGCAACAAACTCCACCAACTGAACAGCGTGGAAGCCGTGAGCTTTAGCAGCGACTCACCAACCTCTGCCAATATGTCCACTACCAATTTTGCTTTTCCGGCAGGCGGTGAGGATGCGCCATTTGGCCTGCCCATAAAACTTGCGGATGCCAATTATCAAAAAACCTACGGGCTGCGCATGGTCGCTGGAAGATGGTTTGAACCGAGCGACACCATTAAGGAATGTGTGGTGAACGAATATTTGTTGAAAAAACTGGGCATAGCCGATATGGGTGCTGCCATTGGGCAAAACATCCGGCTGGGCGGCCCGAAGCCCATCAAGGTCGTGGGCGTGGTGGCCGACTTCCACACACATTCCATCCACCAGCCTTTGGAGCCTTTGATGATAGCGCCGTTCAAGCGTGCTTTTTACATGGCAGGTGTCAAAATCAAACCCGACAACCTGGCGGCAACTACGGCTTCCATCCAACGGGTGTTCGACGAGGTTTATCCAGAGCAGGTGTTTGCAGGCCAGTTTTTTGATGAAAGCGTCGCCAGTTTCTATGAAAATGAAAACCGTTTCTCCAATACCTGCAAGGGTTTTGGCCTATTGGCAGTGTTCATCGCCTGTTTGGGCTTGTTCGGCTTGAGCATGCACACCGCCGCCCGCCGCACCAAGGAAATCGGGGTGCGCAAGGTGCTGGGTGCCAGCGTGACCGGGCTGACCGGGTTGCTCGCCAAGGACTTCCTGAAATTGGTCATAGTGTCATTGGCCATCGCCTTCCCATTGGCCTATTGGTTGATGGATAAATGGCTTGCCAACTTCGCCTTCCGCATCGAAATCTCCTTTGGCGTCTTTTTGATGGCAGGTTTTGCGGCTTTGTTGGTTGCTTTTGCTGCGGTCGGTTTTCAAAGCATAAAGGCGGCGCTGGCGAACCCCGTTGAGTCACTCAAAAATGAGTGACGAAATCCCGTCAAAACGGGGTGAAGTCATTGCGGAGCGAATAAAAAAATGTGTACATAGACCATGATAGCAGCTTATCTAAAAATCGCTTGGCGCAATTTCACCAAGCATCTTGGTATCTCGACCATCAATCTTGTTGGGCTGGCGCTTGGTGCGGCGTGCCTCCTCTTGGCCGTTGTTTTCTGGCTCGACGAGCGTGGGTTTGACAATTTTCACGCAAAAAAAGACCAGCTTTTTAGGATTACCATGTCCATGAAAGAAAGCGCCGATGCGCCGAACCAAAAAGGTGGAGGCACCCGGCAGGCACATGCAGCCCCGTTCGCAGCCGCTGCGCCAGAGGTCGAGGAATGGGTGCGCTTGTTGGGCGGCGATGTGCGGGGCGATGTTCGGGTAGGTGAAAAGACCTTGAACCTCCAGCAGCTTTTTGCCGATGAGCCTTTTTTTGAAATATTCGATTTCCCGCTCCTTTCGGGCAATCCGGCCACTGTCCTGAGTGAAATCAACTCTTGCGTGCTAACAGAAAAGACGGCCTTGGCACTGTTTGGAACGACCGATGTGGTTGGCCGTTTTTTGTACCAAGACACCAGCCCCTCAGCGGAGAAAATCGGCGACAAACCAATGATGATAGCGGGAGTGGCCAAAAACCCGCCCTCCAACTCCTCCATCCAGTTCGACATCCTGATGCCGATGCGCTATTTGCAAATCTCGTTTTTGGATGATACCTGGGTCGGTGGCTATCTTGGTACTTATGTTTTATTGGATGAAAAAGCCGATTTGACGGCGGTTTCGGCCAATTTCGACCGGGTCTTTGCGGAAAAAGCCGCTCCCGAACTTTCAAAAATGGACTATGACCCGCAAGTGCAGTTTGGCCTACAACCGATTACCGACATCCACCTGAACGCCTACCTCGGCGGCAACGGCTGGCACGAGGGCGGTACGGTCGGCGAGTCAAAAGCGATTTACTCCAACCTGTTCCTGTTGGTTGCCCTTTTCGTTTTTGGGATGGCTGCCATCAATTTCATCAATATCACGCTTGCGGCATCGCTTTCGAGGGTGAAAGAAGTGGCTGTCCGTAAGTTGAATGGCGGCAGCCGCTGGGCGATTTTTCGGCAGTTCTTGGGCGAATCGTCGCTCGTTTGTGCAGTGGCTTTTGGCCTCGCAGCGGTCGTGGCGTTCGCAGTTTTGCCCCAGTTCGAGACCATCGTTGGGCGAAAAATGAACGTGGGCATTGACCTGCGGTCAGCGGCGAGCTTGATGCTTGTTTTTTTTGCAATCGTTTCGTTGTCAGCAACTTATCCAGCTTATTTGATTTCTAATTTCCGCCCTGTGGAAACGCTTTCGAGCAGGAACCGCCCACAAGCGCAGTCGTTTCTGGGAAAAGTGCTGGTCGTTGTTCAGTTCTCGCTCGCCATATTTTTGGTGATTGCTGCCACGGTTTTTTGGAGGCAACTGCAATTCATCGAGAAAAAGGACTTGGGCTATGCCCCTGAGCTGGTGATACGTTCCAATATCAATGGCGACGTTGACTATGCGTCCATCAAAACCCGCCTGAAGAACGAGGTCGCGCAACACGATTTTTTTGGAAAAATAGCCTTCGGAGGTGATTTCAACACTTGGGAGCAAGGCACAGAGACAGGCGTAAATGGCAAAGTATTTAAAGCGGCCTACCAGCGTGGTGATGAAAATTTCGTGGAGGTGCTCGGTATTCCGCTCCTTGCTGGCCGCAGCTTTTCATCCCCAACGAGCCGTGAGGTGCTGGTCAACGAAGCCTTTGTGAAGGCCGCCGGTCTCAAAGACCCGATTGGCGCTTCTGTTCAGATGGAAGCCAATGCCGAAGAGAAACAGCCGCCCTACCTGATTGTGGGCGTGATAAAGGACTTTCATTATGAGTCCCTGCACAAGGCCATCAAGCCATTGGCCATTTGGCAGCAGCCGTGGCACGAAGGAGGTATTTACCTGAAAATCAATCCTGCCGAGCGGCAAAAAGCCGTCGAGACCTTTGAGAAAATCTACAAGGCCTCCATTCCCAACGCCTCGCTGGAATGGCGCTTTTTGGACGAATACGTGGCGATGGATTACGTAAGGGAGCAGCGCATTCAGGCGGTCATCGGTGCGGCGGCGGGCCTTGCACTGGTCATCTGTGGGCTTGGGATGTTCAGCTTGGCGCATTTCGCAGCCCAGCGCCGCACCAAGGAAATCGGCATCCGAAAAGTCCTCGGTGCCACCACGGCGGGCATCTTCGGCATGTTGTCGAAGGACTTTTTGGCATTGGTCATTTTGTCCTTGGTCGTTGTATCGCCTTTTGCCTTCCTTTTGATGAAAAAATGGTTAGAAAATTTCGCTTATCGCATTGATATACAATGGTTTGTGTTCCTCTTGGCCGGGCTTTTGGCAATTATGGTCATGTTCGTGGCCATCAGTTTTCAAAGCTTGAAAGCGGCGCTGGCAAACCCTGCTGATTCGTTGCGTAGCGAGTAACCACAAAGCGGAAACAATCCAACAATCCAACAATTCAACAATTCAACAATCTAACAATCCCTTCATGTTCCAAACCTATCTCAAACTCGCCTACCGAAACCTCCTTGCCAACAAGGTCGTCTCGGTCATCAACATCGTCGGCTTGAGCATCGCCATTGGTGCCAGCATCGCTGTTTATCTGTTCCTTCGGAACCTGATGACGGCGGACAATTTTCATGCGAACGCCGCCCATATCTACATGGCCGAATACACCGTGGAGAACGAGGGCGTGACCGAGGTGTGGGGCGATTCGCCCGTGCCGCTTGGGCCTGCGCTGGCGGAGCGGTTCCCGCAAGTGGAGCGGGCCGTGCGGGTCGAGAACGAATGGGTCAAGGTCTATTCCGGCGACGATGTGCTGAATGAATTGGTGTCGTTCGTGGACAATGGCTATCTCGATATGTTCACCTTTCCGTTGGAGCATGGCAGCCCTGCTGCACTGACCCAACCGAACACGGTCATCATCAGCCACGGGGCGGCGGAGCGGCTTTTCCCTAATGAGAACCCGATGGGCAAGACGCTGACCGTGAGCAGTGGCCTCCTCGAAAAGAAAGTGCTGACCATCGGCGGCGTGGCGAAGAAATTCCCCGACAACACGGGCCTGAAGTTCTCGCTGCTGGCTGGCTACGACCAGTTGCCGAGCTTCGGCTTTGCGAAGCAAAACGATTGGGCCGCCATGACGAGGGCCACCTTCGTGCAGCTGAAGCCCGGTGCCGAGGTGGCAATTTTGGAAAAGGGCATGGCCGCCTTTGTTGCGCAGCAAAACGCCGCCAATCCTGATTTGCAAGTAAAATCCTTTTTGCTCGACAACCTGAAAAACCCCCGCCTTAAGGCATACGAGGTCATCCGTCGACCCATCGAGGCACTGCATCCGCTGGCCTACGTTGCATTTGGTGGCATTGCCTTGCTCATGTTCGCCTTGTCCTGTTTCAACTACATCAACATCGCCCTTGGCCAAGCCTCCAAGCGGCTGAAGGAAATCGGGGTACGCAAGGTGGTGGGTGGCCGCAAATGGGAACTCGTCGGGCAGTTCATGAGCGAAAACCTACTGCTCTGCCTCATAGCGATGGTGGGTGGGCTGGTGTTGACCAAAGTGGCGCTGGTGCCTTTTTTCAACGCCACTTTCGCTGAAAAAATCACGCTCGACCTCCAATCTGGTGCTGGTATTTGGCTGTTTTTGCTGGGGCTGCTGGCCTTCACGGGCATCGTGTCGGGGGCTTACCCGGCGCTCTACATCAGCTCTTTTGAGACGGTCTCCATCTTCAAGGGCAAGTCCGATTTCAGCACAAAAAGCAAACTGACGAAGGTATTCCTCTGCCTACAATTCGTGCTGGCGTTCAGCGCCGTCATGCTCGGCGTGCTGGTCACGAGCATGGCCAGCTATTGGAAGGATTTGCCCTGGGGCTACCAGCCGGAGCAGACCCTCGTGGTGCGCCTCGACGAGCCGGGGCAGTTCGATAAATTGCGGAACGAAGCCCTGCAAAACCCCAACGTGAAGCATATCGGCAGCGCTGTCAGCCATATCGGCGAGGGCATGGACATGGTGGATGCAAAGGTGGCCGGAAAGGATGAAAGAATGGTGCGCTACCAAGTGGGCCTTGGCTATTTCGAGGCGATGGGCTTGGGGTTGACGCAGGGCCGCTTCTTCGATGCCCAGCGCCGCAGCGAGGACGAGCTTTCCATTGTGGTGAACCAGGCTTTTTTGAAAGAAAACGAAATCAAGTCTCCGCTCGGTCAGCAAGTTTATTTGGAAGGCAAAAACTACAACGTGGTGGGTGTCATGAGCGATTTCAACATCGCTGGCACTGCAGCACAACGCTCCGTGGCCTTCTTCCTCGCCCCGGAATCAGACCTCGCCTACCTCGTGCTGCGCTGCGAACCCAGGACGCTGCCGAAGGTGGAAGCCTCCATGAAAGCGGCTTGGGGCAAGCTCGGCACGACCGTACCCTACTTGGCCTTCCACCAGGCCGAGGTGTTCGAGGCGGAGTACCAAGCTTACGACAACCTCTCGACGGCCTTCCGGTACATCGCTGGGCTGGCACTGCTCATTGCCTGCATGGGCTTGTTTGGGCTTGCTTCGCAAAACTATGCAGCAAGGTTAAAAGAGTCGGGCATCCGCAAGGTGCTGGGCGCCTCGGCACAACAAATCATACTCAGGGCCAACCGCAGCTTCATCGCCCTACTGCTGGTGGCCAGCGTCATCGCCACGGGGCTTTGCTTCGGTGGCTTCCAGTTCTTCATCAAAATGGCGGAGGACTTCACGGGCAAGGTATCGTTGGGCGCGTGGCCCTACCTACTGTCCAATTTGCTGGTGTTCGCCGTGGCTGCCATTGCTGTGGCTTGGCAGTCGGTGAAGCTGGCGAGGGTGGAGCCTGCTGAGACGTTGCGGAGCGAGTAAAATTCGGCGATTGGCATTTTGCAGTTGGCTGTTGGCTTCCCTCATGGCAGCCAACAGCCAAAAGCAAAAATCAAAAAGCAAAAAAATCAAAGCCATGTTCCAAAACAACATCAAAATCGCCCTTCGCAGTCTGTGGAACCAACGGTTCTTCACGGGGCTCAACCTCTTTGGCTTGGCCATCGGCTTGGCCGTTTCGCTCACCTTGGCGCTGTACGTGAAGAACGAGCTTTCTTTTGACCGCCAAAACGCCAATGCCGACCGCACTTACCGGGTGAACCTGCTGGCCAAATGGGACGACGAGGAGCAAAAAATGGCCACCGCCCCCAATATCACCGGGCCTGCCTTGAAGGAGGGCTTGAAGGAGGTGGAGGCGCAGGTACGCATCCTGAAGCACGATTTTGGCAAAACGGCCTTCGTCAACTACGAAGAGCAACGCCTGACCGAGACGAACCTGTATTGGGCCGACTCCAGCCTGTTCTCCGTGTTCGACATCCCCTTGCTGGCAGGCGACCCACGTACGGCCCTCACCCGGCCACAGACGGTCATCTTGAGCGAAACCACTGCCCGCAAAATCTTCAAGGACAACGACCCCGTCGGCAAGACCATCACCGTGGACAATGCGGACACCCTCGAAGTGACGGGCGTCTTTGCTGACCTGCCCGCCAATTCCACCTTCGACGCCAATATCATTGGCTCGTTCTACTCCGTGGAGTGGGCCAACAACAACCTGTATTGGAGCAATGCCAGCTACGAGACCTACCTCGTGCTGGCCGAGGGCACCGACCCGCAAGCCGTTGAAAAACAGGCCAATGCGATTTATGAAAAGGCGACGGAGGCCGACCAGCGGTGGTTTTCGATGTACCTCCAGCCGCTGACCGACATCCACCTTAGGGCCACCGACGTGGACAGCAACCACACCAGCCGACTTGGCGACTACCAGCAAGTAGTGATGCTCGGCTACCTGTCATTGGCCGTGCTGCTGCTCGCTTGTTTCAACTATGTGAACATGGCCACCGCCCGCTCGCAACAGCGCTTCCGGGAAGTGGGCATCAACAAGACGCTGGGGGCCAGCACGGGCATGATGATGAAGCGTTTTTTCACCGAAACCGGACTGGTGGTGGCCATCGCAATGGGCCTTGGGCTGTTGCTCACCCTGTTTTCATTGCCATTTCTGAACCAACTGACGGACAAGGGGCTGCAGCTCTCCGCCCTGTTGGAGGGTGGTTGGGCATGGGGCTTGCCGATGCTTTGGGCCGCTGTGACCTTTGGGGCGGGGCTTTACCCAGCGTTTTTTCTCTCCCGTTTTTCACCAAAGGAAATCATGCAGACAAGCGGTGCAGGCGGCAAGCTGTCGGGGCACAGGCGCTTCCGGCAGGGTCTCGTGGTGGGACAGTTCGTGGTCTGCATCGGGCTGATGGTGGGCACTTTGGTGCTTTACCGCCAGTTGAGCTTTATTTCGGATAAAAAACTCGGTTTTGAGCCAGCGCAGGTGGTGTCCATTAATACTTCTGCGGCCACCAAGCCTGAGCAAATTGACGGGCTGATGAACGAGTACCGCAACCTCGCCGCCGTGCAGTCGCTGTGCCGAGCGCAGACCTACCCCGGCAAGAGCGGCAGTGGCCGAAACCTGAACAAGCCCGGCGCTACCGAAAACCAGTCCATCCAACTGACCACCAACCGGGTAACGCCAGACTTCGAGAAGGTGCTCGGCCTAAAGCTGTTGGCCGGAAAGACCGTGCCGCTCAAAGACCCGAAGGACACCACGACCGAGGTGATTTTGAACGAAACGGCCATCAAATACATGGGTTGGACGCCGGAAGATGCCATCGGCAAGCCACTGCCTGACTTGTTTTACATGGGGCCCAGCACCGTCGTGGGCGTGGTGGAGGACTTCCACCATGAGAGCCTTCACCAGGCTATTGGAGCGTATGCCTTCCACAACGGCAACTCGGAGAGCAGGCCCAACCTGCTCGTCAAACTGAGCACGGGCGACTTGCGCCTCACCATGACCCAATTACAAGATGGCTTCAAAAAGCACATGCCCGCTTCGGCCTTCGACTTCACCTTTGTTGACGACCACCTAAATACCCTCTATCGTAATGAGCATACGCTCGCCAAGGTGGTGCTGCTGTTTTCGAGCATGGCCATTTTCATCGCCTGCCTTGGCCTTTTCGGCTTAGCTGCCTTCGCCGCCGAGCGGCGCACCAAGGAAATCGGGATACGCAAGGTGCTGGGTGCCACCGTGAATGGGTTGGTCGGCCTCATGGCCAAGGACTTTTTGAAGCCCGTACTGGTCGCCTTTTTCATCGCTGCTCCGCTTGCATGGCTCTTCATGGACCATTGGCTCGACAGTTTCGCCTACCGCACTGATGTGCATTGGTCGTTGTTTGTGCTGGTGGGATTGGCGGCGTTGGCAGTGGCCTTCGTGACGGTGAGTTTTCAGAGCGTGAGGGCGGCGTTGGCGAAGCCGGTGGAGTCGTTGCGGAGCGAATGAAAACCCCAGGTTGCCAGTTTTGAGTTTCGAGTCTTGGATACGCTTGTCCAGGACTCAAAACGACTGCAACTCCACCAATTTCCCATATTCCCCGCCCCGTTCCATGAGTTGGTCATGTGAGCCTCGCTCGATGATGCGCCCGTCCTTCATCACCACAATTTCGTCAGCGTGCTGGACGGTGCTCAGGCGGTGGGCGATGACGATGCTGGTGCGGTTTTTCATCAAAACATCCAGCGCATCCTGCACCAGCCGCTCCGACTCGGAGTCGAGGGCGGAGGTGGCTTCGTCGAGGATGAGGATGGGCGGGTTGGCTAGCACGGCACGGGCAAGGGTGAGGCGCTGCCGCTGCCCTCCACTGAGCTTCACGCCACGGTCGCCGATATTGGTCTGGTAGCCGTCGGGCGTCTCCATGATGAAATCGTGGGCATGGGCAATGCGGGCGGCTTGCTCCACGGCGGCTTGCGTCACGCCCGTCATCCCGAAGGCGATATTGTTGAAAATACTGTCGTTGAACAGCACCGGCTCCTGCGTCACGATGCCCATCAGGCGGCGGAGGTCCCGAAGGCAGTAGTCCTTGATATTGGTTCCATCCAATAAAATCTCGCCCGAAGTCACATCATAGAAGCGGGGCAGCAGGTCGGCGAGTGTACTCTTGCCAGCGCCGGACGGCCCGACGAGCGCTTACGATTTTTCCCTTTGCAATGGTCAAATCAATGTCCTCAACGGCGCTGCGGTTGCTG
Source organism: Saprospiraceae bacterium (assembly GCA_016714985.1). GTDB lineage: Bacteria > Bacteroidota > Bacteroidia > Chitinophagales > Saprospiraceae > UBA6168. The sequence continues at coordinate 190,414 of JADKBS010000001.1, forward strand.
TTTGCGTAAGCGAAGCCGACCTTGCACAGCTCGATTTTTTCCTCAAAACTGGCGATAGGTTCAGCGTTCGGTTTTTCCAAAATCCGCAAATCGGCCTGCTGGATGGCGTCAATGCGCTCCATGGCGGCCATGCCTTTTTGCACGTTGTAAAAGGCGGCTGCGAACTTTTTCGATGGCTCAATCATGCTGAAAAACGCAAGCAGCAAAGCGAAGAAAGTGGGCACCGTGAGCAGTCCCTTGTCAACTTCGCTGTACCCGTACCAGATGAGCACGGCCACCGTGGCCACGCCAAGGAACTCGGTGAGCGGCGACGAGAGGTCACGCCGCCAAAGCAGCCGCACCAGCAGCCGTCGGTACTCGTTGTTTTCCTTTCTGAAATGGGCAGATTGGAATGGCTCGGCGTTGAAGCCCTTGATGATGCGCAGCCCGCCGATGCCCTCCTCCATCATGGATAGCAGCCCGCCCAGCCGCTCCTGCACCAGCCTCGACTGCCGCTTGAGCAACTTGCCCACCCGCCCGATGACCAACCCCGTGAAGGCCAGCAGCACCAGCACGAACAGCGTCATGCTTGGACTCACATAGACCATGAACCCGAAGGCCCCGATGATGAGCATCGGCTCCCGGATGATGCTCTCCAGCACATTGAGGATGCTGGACTCCACCTCCTGTACGTCCACGGACATGCGGGCTAGCAGGTCGCCTTTTCTTTCCTCCGAAAAATAGGCTAATGGCAGTGCCAGCATTTTGTCGTAAAGCCCCTGGCGGATGTCCCGTACCACGCCGTTGCGCACGGGCGAAAGGAAGAACTGCGAGAGGTAGCGGAAAATGTTTTTGAAAAAATACAGCACTAAAATCAGCCCAAGGGCGTAAGCGAGGGCCGTCCGCTTGCCTTTTTCAGCGATGATTTGGCTTAGGTAGAAATTGACGTGCTCCTTTGCATTGTCCAAGGTGAAACTGTCCGGCACCTCCGTCACCAGCGGCTGTTGGTCAAGCAGGATGTTCAGGAACGGGATGATGGCCGGGATGCTCACTACCGAGAACACGACCATGAGCAGGTTGCACAGGATATTGCCCACAAGCAAGGGCTTGTAGTTGCGGAGGTGGGAAAGTAGGCGAAAGAAGGGCGTTTGCATCGGCAATTTGTGGCCGCACCACTTTAGTGTGCGGGCTTGGCGGGGAAAGGTACAGTATTTCTAATGCCTCGTTCCTAACTTCAATCTTGAATCGAAGCAATTCCTACATTTGTGAAAACCTATATCACCATCGCAAATATGAGCATTAAATTTTTAGGACAAGGCTTTGAAGTAACGCCACTTAACTCAGTAGGCAACCATCTCATCAAGTTTTTTGCCGGCCCCAAATTTTCATACATTCACAGGCATTTCCACTTTTAAGGACTTCGTAGAAATTAGTTGATATTAAGAAATTGAAAAATTGTGACACACTAGTTTGATTATCAACCACTTGTCCTGATTTCTAAATTTCAATTGATTTCCAATTTCTACTTACCCCGTGTTTTTGATGCTTTCGTTAGCTTTGTTGAAAAACTGACAATGACACCAACCTCCCTTGGGCGCTTCGTTTTGGCGCTTCTTCTGGTAACATTACCTTTTAAATTCAATGCGCAAGTACAACCCATACCTGTCGGCAACGGCGCTGCATGGGAATACATAGGCCCGCACGAGCCGCCAACGCCCACCAAGGGCACAAGCTGGGGCAATACGGGCACGGGGGCACAGGTACGGGTCGGCTTTTTTGATAAAAAAGCAACAAACCCTGCCGTGCTATACGCTGCCACGCCATCGGGCGGCCTGTTCCGCACCCGCAATGTGCTCGACAGCCTGCCCATTTGGGAGAACCTCACCGACAGCACCCGACTGCCCGTGCTAGGCGTCCGTTCCTTCGCCTTCGACCCCTTCGATTCCAATACCATCTACGTGGGCACGGGCATCCGCTACCCGCTCGACATGCGCCGCAGCTATGGCATCGGCCTGATCAAAACCACGGACAGCGGGCGAACTTGGGCGCAAACGGGCCTCCGTTTCGAGCCGCCGGGCAGCATGGCCGAGGTGGTGCACGACCTCCTCATTCACCCCGAAAACCCCGATACCATCCATGTGCTATGCGGCAAGGACTATTACCGCTCCGACGATGGTGGCGACAGTTTTTCGTTGAAAAAAACAAATCCCTACCCCTGCCCCGCTGGCTGGGAGCCTGCGTTCGGAGCCATTGCCCACAAGCCGGGCAGCCCGCACCAGCTTTACCTCACCGCCGATGCGGGTCATTTTTTTAGGTCAAACGACGGCGGGGAAACCTGGCAAGAAACTGTCATTGACAGCTCGGTGGGCGTCACGGAGGCGGTCATGCGCATTGACATGGCCACTTCGCAGCGCAACCCAAACCTGCTTTACCTTGGTATTTCGGCGCAGCGCAATGTGTTCATACTGCGCTCCTTGGACAGTGGTGCCAGTTGGCAATTGGTGCTGAAAAAAAACCTCGGCAGCAGCTATGAAAAGCACGTTTTCGCCATTTCACCGAACGACGACAACAGGCTTTATGTGGGCGGACTGTACGTTCACGAAGTGAAAATAGACTCGCTTGGCAAGGCCACGAGTAAACAAATCACTGCTGGCAACGTCCACCTCGACCACCGAGAGCTTTGCGTGGTGAGCGATGGGCAGGGCGGCGATATCATCTACTCTGCCAACGACGGCGGCCTGTACCGGGCAATTTTCGATGGAAAAAAATGGCAGTGGCGTGACGTGTCGGGCCGGGGCTTTAACAACATGCAGTTCTACGGCATTGCGGTAGCAGAAGACTACTCGGTGATGCCCGGCGGCACGCAGGATCTCGGCACGATGCTCATCCGGCCGGACGGCAACTCCACTAAGCCCAACCTCGGCGGCGATGGCACGGACTGCGCCGTTGACCCCTACAATCCAGCCAATATATTCAGCATCTCATGGGCTTTGGGGCCGCCCGTCATCTATAAAAGTGCCGATGGCGGCGAAACCTGGAAACAATGGAACAAAGGCATGGTGGCCAACGGCGACAGCTATTACCACCCCATGATTTTCCATGAAAACGGCAGCCTCTATGCTGGCACGACCAAGGTGCATCGCCTTCCCTACAGCTCGAAGGATTGGCTGCAAATTGGCGACATCAACCTGCCCAAAAAAGATCCTTGGAAGGTCACTGCCATGACGGTCAGCAGCGATGGCCGCACGATTTATGCCCTTGGCGAGCAGCTCTACCGCTGCACCAATGCCCACCTTGACTCGCTTGCTACTTGGGAGCCGCTCGGTGAGAAAATGGGCGATGCCGTCATTTATAAACGAGGGGGCGCCCCCGTGCAGGAGGTGAAATGCGACCCCGAGGACGCCCGCCGGGTATGGGTCAGCTTCCTCAGCTACATCAACCGGTACAAGGTGCTTTTCTCCCCCGACGGCGGCGAAACCTGGAGCAACCTGAGCCGGGGATTGCCCGCATACCCCATCAATTCATTGCTGGCACAAGCAGGCACCGATGCCGTGCTGTACGCTGGCACCGATGTGGGCGTTTGGGTGAACTTCGACGCCACCAACCCCGACTCGGAATGGCAGCCCTATAATGCTGGCCTCCCCGTCTGCCTTGTAAAGGATTTGGAAGTGAACTATTGTCGGGGCAGGTTGGTGGCAGGTACGCATGGACGGGGCATCTGGGCGACGCCATTGGCGGTTCCGTCTGCCTTTGAAGCAATAGAAGTGAAGCGTGACGAAGTTTGGGATTTTCGGCTGCTGCGCAACGATGTGACCGTGCGCAGCGGTACCACCTTGACCCTACGGGGCGAGGTGCGAATTGCCGAAGGCAAAAAAATAAGGGTGGAAAAAGACGCCAAACTGGTATTGGATGGGGCGCATTTGTCAGACCTTTGCGGCCGACCTTGGGCCAGTATCGAAACAGAGGCTGGCACGAGGGGCTTTCTCGGCCTGTTTTTTGGAAAAGAGGCTGGTGAAGTGGTGAGCTTGAATGGGGCCACCGTTACTGGGTTTGAATAGTTATGAAGGTATGAGGGATGTAGGTATGCTCCCATACCCCGCCTATAAATAGGGATGAGGAATGAGGGATGGCAAGCCGTCCACCGTCCACCGTCCACCGTTTGAACATGAAAAAGAACTTCTTGCTTATTTTTTCGCTACTGGCTACTTGGGCGCTGGCGCAACACAGTTACATTTCCGATCGCCGCTTCTACACGCCGGACGAATTGATTGGCTACGATTTCAAGCCTGCCGTGAAGGAGGTGCCGAACGAGCGCCAAGAAGACCTCGACCCCGGCGAGTACAGCTTTGGCATCACCCAGAGCCACCTTTATGTGAAGGGCGAAGGCATCGAAGGTGTTTACAATGTGAACAACATGCAGCCAGAAGAGTACGGCTTCAAACTTACCTTGATGAACGCCCGTGATGCCCGTTTGCAGGGCCACCTGAAGGTTATCGTGAATAAATATGGCATGGTGGAAACGCTGATTTTCAAACGGGCACCCACCGATAAGGAGACCATTTTCTACCTGCCTGCCATTCCCGGCCAAGTAAAAGAGCAAGAGAAAGCCTATTTCACCGACCGGGGCGAACTGGCCATCATGCATCCCGATTCCATCTGGGGCAAGTCGTTCCACCCCTTCCTGCGCAAGCACAACGCAGACCGGGTGCAGGAGCGCCTCCGAATGAAGGACAGCACCACTATCAGTTTTGTGGTGGAGACCACCATCGTAGAGAAGGAAGTAAAGAAAAAGAAAAAAGACGAGGCTGCTGCCCCTGCTGCTGATTCATTGGCCGTTGTTGCTGCCGCAACGCCAGTTGATAGCGCGGCTGCTGGCCCGGAGAAGAAGGTGAAAATCATCAAAGAGTACTTTGTCGTGGAGCGCTCCATTGTCCAAATGGAAGATGGTCAGCGAGAGGACAAGACCTGGAAATATCCCGTAAAGCGCATTTCAGACAAGGAGGATGCCCAGGCTGGCGAGCAAGAGGAGCGCTTCCAGTGGGAGTTCATCAACGACAAGAAAGAGAAAATCGTGCTGTACCTCAACGGTGACCACACCGTCAGTTCAATGATCATCAACGACAGAACCTATCTGATGAGAGGGTTTTAGGATTGCGGATTACGGATTGCGAGATTGCGGATTAAGGTCGTAATTTTGCGGCCCCTTACTTTTTAAAGCCGTTTTTCAAATAGATTCAACACAAATGGGTGGCAGATAGAAAGATGCGTGGTTCACCGTCCACCGTTGACCGTCCACCGTCCACCGTTCATTATGAAAGTCACCGAATATTTTGAGAACGCCAAGGGTCAGACCCTTATCTCGTTTGAAGTGTTGCCACCGCTGAAGGGCGGCAGCATGAAGGCCATTTTCGATACGCTCGACCCGTTGATGGAATTCAAGCCGCCATTCATTGACGTGACCTACCACCGGGAGGATTTCATCTATAAGAAAATGCCGAGCGGTTATTACGAAAAAAGCCATCCGCAAGCGGCCCGGCACGGTGGGCATCTGTGCCGCCATCATGCACCGCTATGGGGTGGACGCTGTGCCGCACCTCATTTGCGGCGGCTTCACGAAGGAAGAGACAGAGAACGCCCTTATTGACCTTAATTTTCTGAATATCAACAATGTACTGGCCCTTCGGGGCGATGCCGCCAGTTTCGATGGCAGGTTCGTGCCAGATCCCAACGGCCACGAATACGCCCTTGATCTTGTGAAGCAGATAGAGGCCATGAACAACGGCAAGTACCTCGACGACAATATCAAGGACGGCCTCAAAACGGACTTCTGCATTGGTGTGGCCGGCTATCCCGAAAAGCACTTCGAGGCGCCGAACCTTGCCAGCGACCTTGCCTTTGCCAAGGCCAAGGTGGATGCCGGGGCCGACTACATCGTCACGCAGATGTTTTTCGAGAACAAATACTATTTCAGTTTCGTGGAGGAGTGCCGCAAGGCGGGTATCGATGTGCCCATCGTGCCGGGCCTGAAGCCGCTGACCAAACTGCACCAACTCAGCTCCATACCCCGCCATTTCTACATTGACCTGCCCGACGTGCTGGTGGACGAAATTCAAAAAGCGACCACCCCGAAGGCAAGGCAGGAACTTGGCGTGGAGTGGCTCATCGCCCAATCCAAAGAACTGAAAGCCGCAGGAGTGCCTTGCCTGCACTACTACACGATGGGCGACGCCGATACCATCCGGCAAGTGGCAGAGGCAGTTTTTTAACATGCTGGCTAAAAGCCCAAACTGCGCTGCACTAAAAGAACAAACATGAAAATCCTTGGTATTTCGGCCTTTTACCACGATTCCGCTGCCGCCATCCTACACGATGGCGAGGTGATAGCCGCTGCACAAGAAGAGCGTTTTACCCGCAAAAAGCACGACCCCGGCTTCCCCACCAATGCCGCCCGGTTCTGCCTCGAACAAGCTGGTTTTTCGATTGACGAACTGGACGCCGTGGTCTTCTACGACAAGCCGCTGCTCAAATTCGAGCGCCTGCTCGATACCTATTATGGCTTTGCTCCGCAAGGCTTGGCGTCGTTCATAAAGGCCATTCCCGTTTGGTTGAAGGAAAAGATGTTCCTAAAAAAAGTCATTCGAGAGGAACTTGCCAAGGTCGGCGACTACGACAGCCGCAAGCTGAAACTGCTCTTCCCAGAGCACCACCTGAGCCATGCGGCCAGTGCGTTTTACCCCAGCAATTTCGAGGAAGCGGCCATCCTGACCATTGATGGGGTGGGTGAATGGGCCACGGCCAGCATCTGCCATGGCAAGGGGGCGAGTATGGAAATCAAGCGGGAACTGCACTTCCCGCACTCGTTGGGGCTGCTGTACTCGGCGTTCACCTACTTCCTCGGCTTCCGGGTGAACTCCGGCGAGTACAAGCTGATGGGTCTCGCACCCTACGGCAGGCCAAACGCCCCCGAGACTGCCCGTTTCAAAAAAATTATCGAAACGGAGTTGGTGGACATCCGGCCAGATGGCTCGCTTTGGCTCAACCAGCAATACTTCAGCTACGCAACGGGCCTGCGTATGGTGCGTGATGATGCGTGGCAAAAGCTCTTTGGCTTCGCAACCCGCAAACCGGAGCAGCCATTGGAGCAGCACCATTGCGACCTTGCCTTGGCTATCCAGCAGGTGACGGAGGAAGTGGTGATTTTGATGGCAAAAGAAGCCAAGCGCCTGACCGGGGCCAAGTACCTCTGCATGGCGGGCGGCGTGGCGCTCAATTGCGTAGCGAATGGCAAGTTGTTGCGTAGCAAAATTTTTGAAAAAATATTCATCCAGCCCGCCGCTGGCGATGCGGGCGGGGCGCTGGGTGCGGCACTGGCGGCGCACCACTTGTATTTCAAAAAAGATAGGAAACTGGCCAGTGACTTCGATGCCATGCACGGCTCGTACCTCGGCCCGGAGTTCTCGTGGCTCGATGTGGAGCAGGTGGCCCGCAAGTACAAGGCCGTTTTTACGAAGTTTGATAATTTTGAAAAAATGGCCGAGCGGGTGGCGGCGCTGATTGCCGAAGGCAACGTCATCGGTTGGGTGCAGGGGCGCATGGAGTTTGGCCCAAGGGCGTTGGGTGCCCGCAGCATCATCGGCGATGCCCGCAACGAGGAGATGCAGCGCAAGCTGAACCTGAAAATCAAGTACCGGGAGAGCTTCCGGCCCTTTGCGCCATCAGTGCTGGCCGAGGATGCTGCGCAATTTTTTGAACTTGATGCCCCATCGCCGTACATGCTGCTGGTGGCCGATATTGCGGAGCGACGAAAAGCCCATGTGCCCGCCAACTACCTCGACCTGCCGATGATGGAACGACTCTACGTAAAACGTTCTGATTTACAGGCGATTACGCACGTGGACTTCTCGGCCCGGGTGCAAACGGTGCATCGGGAGACAAACCCCCGCTACCATTTGCTGATTGAAAAATTCAAGGAGCGGACGGGCTGCCCCGTCATCGTGAACACGAGCTTCAACGTGCGGGGCGAGCCAATCGTATGCACCCCCGACGATGCCTACCGCTGCTTCATGCGCACCGAGATGGACTACCTCTTGGTGGGCGATTATCTTTTTGCCAAGACCGACCAGCCCGAATGGACGAAGACGGACAACTGGCAGGAGGAGTTTGTGTTGGACTGAAAATAGTTGCGAGCTGTGAGTTTCGAGTTGCGAGCAAGGGCTGCTTCAACTCGCCACTCGCAGCTCGTAACCCGAAACTTCTATAAAATGGATTTTTTCAAAGACCTTTGGAACTTCATGCGGGAGCGAAAAAAATTCTGGCTCTTGCCCGTCATCATTGTGCTGTTGCTGCTCGGCATCTTGCTGGTATTCGGCGGGGGCAGTGCGGTAGCGCCTTTTATTTATACCTTATTTTAGAGGAGTGAGAGCGTGAGAAAGTGAGAGATGTGAGAGGAGCGAGACATAAACGCTCACCCTCTCACCCTCTCACCCTCTCACCCTCTCACCCTCTCACCCTCTCACCCTCTATTCATGAAAAACAGACAAACCGAAACCTGTCTCGTCATTGCCACCGGCCTCTTGGTCATCTACCTGTTGCACCCGGCGAAGGCGCTGATTTATGCAGCGATAGCTTTGGGCGTAGTAGGGGCGTTCGTTCCGTCCATTGCGAAGTGGGTGGACTGGGCTTGGTACAAGCTGGCCGAGGGCATGGGCTGGGTCATGTCGAAGGTGATGCTGTCGGTGGTTTTCTTCGTGTTTTTGTTCCCGATTGCCTTGCTATCAAGGGTTTTTGGAAAAAAAGACAGCCTGCAATTGAAGAAGAAAACGGGCAGCTACTGGACGGAACGCAACCACAGCTACGAGGCGAAGGATTTGGAAAATGTGTGGTAGCTCGTATTTAGTTTGATGAGTTTGAATTGTTCGATGGGTTCGATTTGTCCCCCTTGCACCTCAAACTCATCAAGCACCCCAAATCCATCAAACAAATCATTTCAAGATGATAATCTACAACGTCACCGTAAAAATAGACCGCAGCATCCATGGAGATTGGGTGGACTGGATGCGCAACGTGCATATCCCCGAAGTGATGGCCACGGGCTTTTTCACCAAGAGCACCATGCTGCGCCTGCTCGAACCACCTTCCGACGAAGAGGGCATCACCTATGCCATTCAATATACCTGCAACAATATAGAAGCCCTACGCCGCTACCAAGAGGAGGAATCCCCTGCGCTGCAAGCTAAGTTGACCGAGCGATACGAGGGAAAATATTTCGCCTTTCGCACCATTCTGAAAGTGGTGGAGTAACACTTTCTACGAAAATTTTCGTCGTTCTTTTCGCCCTTCCTGCCGACACTGGCCGCTGCCCGTCCGCCATGCCTCTATTTTCATCGAATAAAATCCTGCGACTCAAATAATCGGCGGTGCTTTGAAGTTATTCCGCCTTGTGTGGAGAAATTGAGAAATTAGAAGTTACGAAATTGTGGGAAGTGCAACGTTCTGCCTGCCCTAATTTCTCAATTTCCCAATTTCTCCCTTCAGTCACTAGATAATTTTTGAGTCATGGACAAAATGAAAAAATTCTTCCTGTTCTGTTCTGGCGTTGACACGACCATGTTAGAGCGCTGTCCTTCCGACGTGAACAAGTACATGGGCATCGGTGCCACGGTGTTCTTTACAGGAGTGCTGGCGTTTTTCTCGTCAGGGTATGCGCTTTTCACGGTTTTCGATAGCTATCTGATGGCCGGAGTATTTGGCCTCGTTTGGGGACTGATGATTTTTAACCTCGACCGCTACATTGTGATGAGCATGAAGAGCAACGGCAAATGGTGGCGGGATGCCCTCGTGGCAGCGCCCCGGCTCGTGCTGGCCGTGCTGTTGGCCTTGGTCATTTCCAAGCCATTGGAACTGAGGATTTTTGAGAAAGAAATCAAGGCCGAACTCGTGACGATGGAGCAGGAGGTTTTCAAAAAACAGGAAGACCAACTGAAGGCCCGCTACCAAGTCCAGTTGGACGAGCAGCGCCAAGCCATTGCGCAGCTAAAAACCGAAATCGCCGAAAAAACCGCGGCACGGGACACCCTCACCCGCATGGCCGTCCAAGAAGCAGATGGTACGGGCGGCTCTGGCAAGCGGAACCTCGGCCCCATTTATCGGGCCAAAAAAGCCGAGGCCGACAAGGCGCAGGCTGAGTTGGATAGCCTCGTTGCCGTCGCCATACCTATTATGAAGGATAAGGAAAAGTCCATCTCCGTATTGGACTCGACCGTGGCTGCTGAAATTGCTGGGCTTGCCCGCACCAGCTACGATGGCATGGCTTCCCGCATGGAAGCACTTTCGAGGCTGTCGGAAGGGAGCAAGGCCATTCACTTTGCCAGCATTTTCATCATGCTGTTGTTCATCGCCATCGAAACGGCGCCCATCATGGTCAAGCTCATCTCGCACCGCAGCCCCTACGACTACCTACTGAACGAGCACGAGCATGTGTTTGAAATGGCCAACAAAGAAAGAACCGTGCTGCTCGCCAACGAGGTGAACAATAAAATGCAGTACGAGACCGAGACGAGCCGCCATTTGACACAGTCACGCATCGTGCTCCAAAAAGAACTGATAGACCACAAGTTCAAGGAGAAACTGGCCGACCTGAAGAACAGGCCATTCGATTGGAAACTGGGAGCGGTTTAATGCCCCAATGCTCAACGCTGGCAGGGTTCGAAACCCTGCCAGCGTCATGCCTGCCAGTGTTAAGTTTATAGCCGCCTCGCCGACCTTTTGCAACCTTCCTTTATTGCACTCCGCAATTTCTCCCTATGTTTCGTCTCCTTTTATCAAAACGATTTTATGAAAAAACTCAACCTACTGCTAAGTGCCCTCTTTTTGCTTTACCATATATATATTGTGCAAGGCCAATCGCTCCAAGTCGCCACCACCGCCCCAACTGGGCAAACAGTGAGCGCGGGTTCGGCCATCACAGTGACATTCGACCAGGCCATCAACCCCCAGACCGTAAGTTCGGCCAGCTTCCGGGTCTTTGGCCGTTGGTCGGGGCCGGCCAAGGGCCAGTTTGCTTTTTTGGAAAACGACTTGACCGTCAGTTTCCAGCCCGACGAGCCTTTTTTTGCAGGGGAAATGGTCTGGGTGCAGCTTTCAAAAAGCATCGCCTCCGCAAACGGCGAATCACTGTCAAAGCCCTATGCATGGCCATTTGTGATAAAAGCAGGTCCCGGCTTCCTCGACCAGCCGCTGGAAGCCACCATCGAATTGCGGTTGCCGGGCGAGGACTACCTCCAAACCTATGGTGCCTACGCTGGTGACATGAACAACGACGGCTACTCTGACCTTGTGGCCGTCAACGAAAGTTCTGACGACCTGCGCATCCTACTTAATGACGGCACGGGGCACTACCCAAGTTTCGAGGTGTACGATACTGGCGACGACAGTACCCCCAGCCCCAGCGAGGGTGCCGACTTCAACAACGACGGCGAGATTGACCTCGTGGTGACGACCGCTTGGGACTCTGAGGTGCGTGTGCTAATGGGGGGATGGTCAGGGGAATTTCACCAACATGGATACCTATTACACTTCTAATGGCGTGCGGGGCGTCGTAGTCGGTGACTTCAACGGCGATGGCTGGGACGATATGCTGACCACCAACCGCTTGGCTGGTAATATCACTATCTTCCTGAACGACGGCGACGGCACCTTCACAGCCAGCACCATGAACCTGCCCAACCAAGACGAAACAGCCTGCGCCTTGGTTGACGCCAATCACGATGGCATACTGGACATTTACTATGCAGCCTTCAACAGCCAGTTATGTGGGGTGCTGCTCGGCGATGGCACAGGGGGATTCACGCTTTCGAGCCAGGTGGCCGTGCAGGGCCGTCCGTGGATGATTGGCGCAGCCGACTTAAATGGGGATGGCAACCCCGACCTCGTTTCCGCCAATTCCAACAGCAATAAGACAGCCGTACTGTTTGGTGATGGACAGGGTGGGCTTGGCCAACCGACGCATTATGCGCCGCCCAACTGCCAGTTCCCATTGGCTGTTGACATTGGGGACATTGATGGCGACGGCGACATGGACTTTATTACCAGTAACTACAGCTCAGATAA
>JADKBS010000001.1:205000-941914 GCA_016714985.1 Saprospiraceae bacterium
GTGAGGCATTATAGCCCCTGAGCGGCGACAATCAGACGCACTGCAAGGGAACATTGTCCCAAGCCCAATGTGCCTAACTGATAGTCTCGTAGCTCAGTTGGTTAGAGCGCTACACTGATAATGTAGAGGTCGGCAGTTCAAATCTGCCCGGGACTACCTAATAGCCGGGGGATTAGCTCAGCTGGCTAGAGCACTAGCTTTGCAAGCTAGGGGTCAAGGGTTCGAATCCCTTATTCTCCACGGGTTTTGTGCCGCTGTCCGAAGGGGCGGGGGCGTTGTTGAGAGAAAGCCACAGCGTGGCCGGCGGAAGCCGGGCACGGGCGATGCCGGTTCGATCCCGGCGGTGGCAACAGACCGGGTCGCATTGTCCCGGTGCGCTTTTGGGTGGGCTCCACTTTATTGCGCACCGTTGGCGGTTGCGGTTCAGCCCGGGGAAAAGTTCATTGACAGGACGGGAAAGGAAAAGGAACAAGAAAGTAGGAAGGCCGGCGCCGGGATGGCCGGAGGAGTGCCCCGCAGAATGGTGGGCGCAAGAGAAGAAGGAAGCGAAGTAAGGGCGCATGGGGGATGCCTTGGCTCCCAACGATGACGAAGGACGCGGTAAGCTGCGAAAAGCTGCGGGGAGGTGCAAACGACCGATATATCCGCAGGTGTCCGAATGGGGAAACCCTTCCCGTTGAAGACGGGAAACCCGCAAGGGGAACGACCCGGGGAACTGAAACATCTAAGTACCCGGAGGAAGAGAAAACAATCGTGATTCCGTGAGTAGTGGCGAGCGAAAGCGGAACAGCCCAAACCAGGGGGCATGCCCCCTGGGGTTGTAGGGCCTGCATAATTCTTGGCAAGTCAAGTGGAACGTGTTTGGAAAACGCGGCCGCAGCGGGTGACAGCCCCGTACACGCAAGTTTGCCAAGATGGCGGGAACCCTGAGTAGGGCGGGGCCGGAGAAACCCTGCCTGAAGCTGCCGGCACCATCCGGTAAGGCTAAATACGAGTTGGGAGACCGATAGCGAACAAGTACTGTGAAGGAAAGGTGAAAAGAACCGCAAGAAGCGGAGTGAAAAGAGCCTGAAACCATGCGCCTACAAGCGGTGGGAGCCCTTCTGGGGTGACCACGTGCCTTTTGCATAATGAACCTACGAGTTGCATCCCGCCAGCGAGCATAAGCCCTTCAGGGGCGCATGCGCAGCGAAAGCGAGTCTTAACAGGGCGCTTAGTTGGCGGGAGCAGACGCGAAACCGAGTGATCTACCCATGGGCAGGCTGAAGTCCCGATAGTCTCGGGATGGAGGGCCGAACCGGTTGATGTTGAAAAATCTTCGGATGACCTGTGGGTAGGGGTGAAAGGCTAATCAAACTCGGAGATAGCTCGTACTCCCCGAAATGTATTTAGGTACAGCGTCGCGGAGTGTGTGCGGGAGGTAGAGCTACCGATAGGGCTAGGGGGCCTCACCGCCTACCAACCCCTGACGAACTCCGAATGCCCGTACACAGCAGCGGCAGTGAGGCCCTGGGTGAGAAGGTCCAGGGCCGAGAGGGGAACAACCCAGACCACCGGCCAAGGCCCCCAAGTGCGGGCTAAGTTGAAAAAACGAGGTGGGGATGCACTGACAGCTAGGATGTTGGCTTGGAAGCAGCCATTCATTCAAAGAGTGCGTAACAGCTCACTAGTCGAGCGTCCCTGCGCGGAAAATAATCGGGCATCAAGCCCGCCGCCGAAGCCGTGGAATCGAAAGATTGGTAGGGGAGCATTGCGGCAGCGCCGAAGGTGCAGCGTGAGCTGTGCTGGAGCGGCCGCAAAAGCAGATGTAGGTATGAGTAACGATAATGCGGGTGGAAAACCCGCACGCCGCAAGACTAAGGTTTCCTTGTTCAACGGTAATCAGAACAGGGTCAGTCGGGACCTAAGGATAAGCCGAAGGGCGATGCCGATGGCAAAGGTCAACATTCCGGCACCCGCTGTGGCTGCGATGGGGTGACGAAGGGACGTAAGGGCTGCGAACTGACGGAATAGTTCGTTGAAGTGCGTAGGCTGTGAGAGGGGCAGGCAAATCCGCCCCTTGAGCTGAGACACGAAAGTACGCGGAAGCCCCCGGGCCGAAGCGACAATGCCCCCAAGTTGACTTCCTGGAAAAGCCCCTAAGCTTCAGGCCGCAGCGGTCCGTACCGCAAACCGACACAGGTAGTCGAGGAGAGCATCCTAAGGCGCTCGAGTGATTCGTGGCTAAGGAACTAGGCAAATTCGACCCGTAACTTAGGGAGAAGGGTCCCCCGATTTCGGTCGGGGCGCAGCAAAGAGGTCCAGGCGACTGTTTAGCAAAAACACAGGGCTCTGCAAATTCGCAAGAAGAGGTATAGGGCCTGACACCTGCCCGGTGCTGGAAGGTTAAGGAAGGGGGTCAGCCGCAAGGCGAAGCTCTTGACTGAAGCCCCAGTAAACGGCGGCCGTAACTATAACGGTCCTAAGGTAGCGAAATTCCTTGTCGGGTAAGTTCCGACCTGCACGAATGGTGTAACGATCTGGACACTGTCCTCGGCCACGAGCTCGGTGAAATTGCAGTATCGGTGAAGATACCGATTACCCGCCACGGGACGGAAAGACCCCGTGAACCTTTACTATAGCTTTGCATTGGGCTTGGGTACAGGATGTGTAGGATAGGTGGGAGGCTGTGAAGTGGGGACGCCAGTCCCTGTGGAGCCGACGTTGAAATACCACCCTTCCTGTACTTAGGTCCTAACCCCTTGTTGGGGGGACATTGCATGGTGGGTAGTTTGACTGGGGTGGTCGCCTCCCAAAGTGTAACGGAGGCTCGCAAAATGCCCTCAGCACCGTTGGTAACGGTGCGCAGAGCGCATGAGTATAAGGGTGCTCGACTGGGAGAGCGACGGCTCGATCAGGTGCGAAAGCAGGCTCAAGTGATCCGGTGGTTCCGCATGGAAGGGCCATCGCTCAAAGGATAAAAGGTACTCCGGGGATAACAGGCTGATCTCCCCAAGAGCTCACATCGACGGGGAGGTTTGGCACCTCGATGTCGGCTCGTCACATCCTGGGGCTGGAGAAGGTCCCAAGGGTTGGGCTGTTCGCCCATTAAAGTGGCACGCGAGCTGGGTTCAGAACGTCGTAAGACAGTTCGGTCCCTATCTGTGGTGGGCGCAGGAACGTTGAGGAGGGCGATCTCTAGTACGAGAGGACCGAGATGGACGGACCGCTTGTGTACCGGTTGTGCCGCCAGGTGCAGCGCCGGGTAGCTATGTCCGGAACGGATAAGCGCTGAAAGCATCTAAGTGCGAAGCCGGCTCCAAGATGAACGTTCCAGGCAGCAATGCCGGAGGGCCGTGGGAGACTACCACGTTGATAGGCCGCAGGTGGAAGCGCAGCAATGTGTTTGAGCCGAGCGGTACTAATTGCCCGACAGCTTCCGTTTTTTTTAAAAAAGACAACTCTGACAGGCGTGCACGGCATTATATTGCCGCACGGCCCGGCGTCGGCGAAAGCGCCGGCCCTTCCGAAAGTTCCGATCCGATCCCCGCCTTGTCGTGGAGCACTGCGCAGCGGTGCGCCACTAAAGATATGTTGGTGGCTTTAGCGAGGGGGATCACCTCTTCCCATTCCGAACAGAGCAGTTAAGCCCCTCTGCGCCGATGGTACTTGCCCTAAAGGCCGGGAGAGTAGGTCGCCGCCAACTTTTTTTTTCTTCTGCTCGAAGGCCCGACGGGATCATCCCGCCGGGCCTTCGGCGTTTACGCTACTTGGTAAACGTATTTTGAATCTTCCCGCCGTCTTCCCATTGAATCCCCCAACTATTTTTCCTCCAGCACTTTTATAATGATTTTCTCGGTTTTCAAATCCACGGTCAATAGCTTTGAAATACCCACACTAGCGGCTGTTGCCCAAGCATCGGCAGCAATGCAAGTAGGGGCGGTGACAGTGACTACCCTTCTGTTCGTTAGGCCAAGCCCTGTCCGTGGGTCAATGATATGTGAATAACGTTTACCCTCGTGTTCAAGGTAGCGGTAGGTATCGCCGGAGGTAGTGATGGCGGTATTGGCGAGGTAGGTTTTCTTGAATGCCAGTTCGCCGTTCACCAGCTTGTCGGGTACTTCGATTTCCCAACCTTTTCCACCGGGAGGCGCATCGCCGAGGAGGATGTCGCCACCTCCGTCCACGAGGGCGGTCGTTATGCCGTACTCCCTGAGCCAAGCCATTGCCTCATCCACAGCGTAGCCCGCGGCAATGCCGCCGAAATCAAGCTGCATGCCCGGTTTTTCGAGCTTGATGGTGCGCTTACCATTGCGTTTGCCTTCCTTCATTTTCACATAATCATAGCCAATTGTAGCTGCGGCACGGTTCAATTCACCATTAGAAGGGAATTCTTTCTGCCGTATGGCTTTGCGCCAAACCTTCGACAATGCCCCAACGCTCACATCAAATGCCCCCTCGGAGCGACGGGACACTTCCAGTGCGTATTGCAGCACATCCCAAAGTTCATCGCTCACCTCGCTTTCCTTGCCATCTTTTGACAGCCAACTCACCTCGCTGTTCTCGTCGTAGTCACTGAACACTTTCTCCAGCAGGGCTACCCGGTTGTAGGCTTTTTCGACAGCCTCCTTCAGTTTCACGCTATCGGCGTGGTAGGCAATAATGCGAAAATCGGTGCCCATGAGGGAACGGGAGAACTCGTGGCGGACATTTTCCGTCAATTTCGGTTTAGGGGAAACTTGGATGGTCTCTTTTGGAGCATCTGCTTTTTCGATTTTTATGGAGGTTTGTTCTGTTGAAGAACTTTCTCCCAATGGATTCTCGGCAGCCCTCACCGCCAATTCTTCAGCACTGAGTGGCACGATGTCCGAGGCATTGTCCAGCATAAGGTTGCCGTTATAGGGAAACGGAGTGGGCGTTTTATAAAAAGCTTCTAAAACGATAAAGTCGTGGTCGGTAGTGGGTTTGAGTTCAAGTTCGAACCTTTTCCAATCCACGTTGCCAACAAGTGGACTTGTGGCCAAGAGTTCTCTTTTATTATACTGGGCATTACCGCCCCAAATACGAAGGGTGACGGGGGTGGTATAGTTAACTATTTCATTGCTACGCCTACTGGGGCTGGCATAGCTTGCGGAGCGGCACAGGTCAATACTGAACCGATAAACCACCCCAGCAAGTAGTGGGGATGTAAGTTGTTGGCCGAACGACTCCCAAGTATCCATGTCCCTTGTTACGAGGCCGATAAAGGTCTTGCCATCGGAAGGGTACTTTACTGAGATTTGAAATGGCCCTCCATCTGGCACTGGATAGACATCAGGCGGCGACTCTCCTTGAAAGCCACAATTAAACCAGCCTTCTGGCAAACCATTTCCTTTGATAGTGCCACCCACGTTGGGCGCTCCCTCAAACGAGGGGTTTTGCAACGTAATCACGCCATTTTGCGCCAGCAAAAACTGACTTAAAAAAAGAAAAACGGTTAGGAAGCTAAAGTAGCGCATTCAATTTGAGTTGATGTTTTGCAAAGAAAAGCGGTCACTGCTTAATAATATCGGACGCATTGTCCATTAGCAGGTTACCGTTGTATGGGGATGGAGTATTGGGTTTGTAAAATGCCTCTAAAACGATGTACCCATAATCAGCTGTTGGTGTAAACTTGAAATCATACTTTTCCCACTTATCATTGGTTATTAAAGGGCTAACAGCGAGTAACTCGGTTCTACTACAATTCTCGCCCCCCGCCCAAATGCGCAATGTGATGGGCGTAACGTACTTGACAGGTAAATTTGAAGTACGACTTGCACTTATCATCGTGGTAGAATGGCACAAGTCAATACTAAAACTATAGGTCATGCCAGCTTGGAGCGAGCCGTCAAGCCGCTGGCTAACCATTTCCCAAGTATCACTGCCCCTTGTGACAAGGCCGAGGTAAGTCTTGCCATGCGAGGGCAACTGCGTCACTTGAAAAGCGCTATTGCCCTGTTTTGGGTGCACGTCGGGCGGCGACTCGCTGGGGAAACCACAATCGAACCAGCCATCGGGTAATTTGCCACCCATCGTGCCTTCGCCGGGAACTCCCTCAAACGAGGGGTTCTCCAACTTAATAACGCCGTTTTGAGACAACAAATAATGTGAAGCGAAGAGGGATAAAAAAGGTAGGAGTTTTAAAAAGCGCATTTTCATAATCATTGTTTTTTTGCAAAAAAAAGAAGGGCTGCTGGCTTCGCAAAACCAACAGCCCTTTTTAACATATTCTTATAGGTGCCACGAAAAAACAGTCATTACAGCACCTTCGTCACCCCCGGCACCGCACAAGCATACATGCCATCGGCCCCTGGCAGCACGGGCGGTGCGGCCTTCCAGTCGAATTGCTTCGGCATCAGGCTGAGGTTGCTCGCCATCGCATCTTTCCACTCCACTACTTGCCCGGAGTAGGTGGCCATGCGGCCAAGGATGCTGGTCATCGTGGCCTTGGCCCCGTTCTCGGCATCGGCATAGCGGTACTGGCCGTTTGCGATGGCCTCGAAAAGTTCATCGTGCTCCACCTGATAGGGGTTCGGGTCTTTGCGGCTGTCGTGCTTGAACAGCTCATGGCCGCTGCGGGTGAGCAGCACGCCTGGTTGGGGGGCCGAGCCGTTGGTGCCTTGGAACACTTCGGTCACCCGGCTCATGGTGCCTGGCTGGTGGCGGCATTGGCTGAACATGCGGCTGCCGTCCTCGTATTCGTACTCCACACAGTGGTGGTCGAAAATCTCACCGAAGTCCTTACCGACCCGAACCTGCCTGCCGCCCATGCCATGCGCCCGCACGGGATAACTGTTCTTTACCCAATTGCTCACATCGAGGTTGTGGATGTGCTGCTCGCAGATATGGTCGCCGCAGAGCCAGTTGAAATAATACCAGTTGCGCATTTGGTACTCCATCTCGGTGAGCGGGCGGCCTGCTTTTTTGGAAAACTCCTCCCGGCCACGTACCCACACGCCGTCATTGTTCCAATACACATGGGAAGTGACCACTTCTCCAATGGCACCTGCCTGAATCATTTCTACCCAGCGGCGATAAACCGTCTGGTAGTGGCGCTGCAAACCCACGATGACATTCAGCTTTTTTTGCTTCGCAATTTCGGCAGCCTCCAGCACCTTGCGGATGCCCGGTGCATCCACGGCCACGGGCTTTTCCATGAAAACGTGCTTGCCCTGCTTCACGCACTCCTCGAAGTGCATGGGGCGAAAGCCCGGCGGCGTGGTCAAAATCACGACATCGGCCAGTGCAATGGCTTTTTTGTAGGCATCGAATCCCGTGAACTTGTGTTCTTCTGGTACAACCACCCGGCTTTTCACGTTGCCCTCGGCCCCGGTCCAGTCCATGATGTCGTCGGAGGTGATGACCTTGTAGGCTTCGTCGAGGTTGTCACGGAAGGCGTCGGCCATGGCCACGAGCTTCACGTTTTGCTTGGTGAGCAGGGCCTGGAGCGCAGCGCCCGTGCCTCGGCCCCCGCAGCCAACGAGTGCTACTTTGATGGTGTCGTCACCGTCAATATGTGCTTTGGCAGCGAGGAAATTGGGCAGTAACAATGCGCCGCCAGCAGCCAGCGCCGAGTTTTTCACGAAGTCCCGGCGGCTGGGATTGGTCGCTGAAAAATGTTTTGATTTTGACATGGTGTATTTTTTTTGAAAACGGTTGACGGCAGTCGGCTTACGGAGGTCGGTTTAGCATGAAACCGTTCCTCGGTACCCAGCTGTTATTTTGGAATCAATGTTCGGGAATCATTTTGGGAAAACCAAAGGAGGAAGAAAAAAAAGCCCCGGCAGCGTCTCGCTACCGGGGCTTTGCATACTTGAGCGTATGTTTAGTGTCTGTTTTTGTTTTGTGTAGTTTCTTCTCAAATTAAAGCAGCGGCGCAATCACGAGTGCCACCACCGACATCAATTTCAAAAGGATGTTGAGCGACGGGCCGGAAGTATCCTTGAACGGATCGCCAACCGTATCGCCCACAACGGCTGCCTTGTGCGGGTCGGAGCCTTTGTAGTACATTTTGCCGTTGATTTCTACGCCCTCTTCAAACATCTTCTTGGCATTGTCCCAAGCGCCACCAGCGTTGGACTGGAAGATGGCCATGAGCACGCCTGTGACCGTCACACCTGCGAGGAGGCCACCGAGCATCTGTGCACCAATCATACTGCCAAGGCCAATCCAGCCTGGAACAAGACCTACCAGTACAGGCACCACCACTGCCAAAAGGCCCGGCTGCACCATTTCACGGATGGCAGCCTTGGTAGAAATCTCCACGCACTTGCCGTATTCTGCCTTGCCTTCGGCATCGTTGAAAGTCTTTTGGTCGGCGGCGCTCCAGTCTTTTTCATCCTTGCCATCGTTGCGTTTCATTACTTCGAGTGCAGCCTTCAGGGCAGGAATGTCCTTGAACTGGCGGCGAACCTCGTTGATCATGTCCATGGCGGCACGGCCCACGGCGTTCATCGAAAGGGCTGAGAACAGGAACGGTAGCATACCGCCCACGAAGAGGGCAGCGGTCACGAATGGGTTCGTCACGTCAATACCCGTCAGTTTTTCCTCTGGGTGCGACATATTGTAAGCCGTCACGAAGGCAGCAAAAAGTGCCAACGCCGTGAGGGCAGCAGAACCAATGGCGAAGCCCTTGCCGATGGCGGCAGTGGTATTGCCCACGGCATCCAATTTATCGGTGCGTTGGCGCACTTCCTTTGGTTGGTGGCTCATTTCGGCGATACCGCCAGCATTGTCGGAAATCGGGCCGTAGGCGTCAACGGCCAATTGGATGCCAGTGTTCGACAACATACCTACCGCTGCGATGGCTATACCATAGAGGCCAGCGAATGCGTAGGAGCCGATGATTGCGACCGCCAAAATCAAAATCGGTATAGCAGTTGACTGCATGCCCACGCCAAGGCCAGCAATGATGTTGGTCGCCGCACCTGTGCTCGACTGCTGCACGATGCTTTTCACTGGCCCTGTGCCCGTGCCTGTATAATGCTCGGTAATGAGGCCGATACCCAAGCCACCCAAGAGGCCAAAGAGCACTGCCCAGAACACGCCCATCGAGTTGTAGTCATGACCGTCAAAGCTCCAAGTGGCGGGAAGCATCCATTTAACGATGACAAAGGTTGCTATGAGCATGATAGCCGAAGAAAGGAACTCCCCACGGTTGAGTGCTTTTTGTGGGTCGCCACCTTCTTTCACCGACACGAAGAAAGTGCCGAGGATGGAGGTCAAAACGCCTACGCCAGAAAGCACCAGCGGAAGCAGAACGGCGTTGAGGCCCCCGAACTCATTGGTGGTTTCGAAGCCGCCCATGCCGATAAACGCTGCGCCAAGTACCATTGTACCGACGATGGCGCCCACGTAGCTCTCGAAAAGGTCGGCACCCATACCAGCCACGTCGCCCACGTTGTCGCCCACGTTGTCGGCGATGGTAGCGGGGTTCAGCGGGTGGTCTTCGGGTATGCCAGCTTCTACCTTGCCCACGAGGTCAGCGCCCACGTCGGCAGCCTTGGTGTAGATACCGCCGCCCACCCTTGCGAAGAGAGCAATGGACGAAGCACCAAAGGAGAAGCCTGTGATGACCGTGATGACTTTGTTGATGTCCCAGCCCATGTTGGAGTAGGCGAGGAACAACGTGCCGAGGCCCAAAACGCCGAGGCCAACCACACCCATGCCCATCACGGAGCCACCTGCGAAGGCCACTTCGAGGGCCTTGCCGAGGCTGGTACGGGCGGCGGCAGTGGTACGCACGTTGGCCTTGGTGGCTACTTTCATACCGATGTAGCCAGCAAGTGCCGAGCAGAATGCGCCAATGATGAAGGACAAGCCTACGAGTGGCGACGAGTTCTCAGTATTGCCGCTAATGCCGAGTAGGATGGCCACAGCGATCACGAAGATGATTAGCACTTTGTACTCGGCCCGAAGGAAGGCCATAGCGCCTTCTTCAATGGCTTTTGCGATGCCCTTCATCTGGTCGGTGCCAGCGTCCTGCTTGGCTACCCACGAGGATTTCCAAAAAGTGTAAACCAAACCAAGTGCACCCAGCACAGGAATGATCAATGTTAAACTTTGACCCATAATCTTGTTGGTTTTGATTTAAAAATATTGAACGGATATAAGCAAGGCTGCCCTCATGGCCAAAAACCAGCGTTTTGCTTCAAAAAACAGGCCTTATCAAACAGGCTGCGAAGGTATTACAAAACCCGATTTTGGCAAATATTTGCTTGAAAAGTATAGCAAATTAAGGCTTTTTACCAAATATTTAGATTAGCGAGGTACTGCTGCACGTAGTCCTTCACGCCTTCCTCCAAGCTATGAAATGGCCTTGTGTAGCCAGCCGCCCGCAGTTTGTCCATTTTGGCTTCGGTAAAATACTGGTAGGTGTCCCGAATATCGGCGGGGGTGTCCACGAAACTAATATTGGGTTTTAAGTCGAGCGCCCGGAAAGTGTTGGTGGCGAGATCCCAGAAGGAGCGGGCCTTACCCGTGCCCACGTTGTACAGCCCGCTGGGCGCAGTTTTGGTTTGGTAAAAAAAATAGCAGACCTCCACCACGTCCTTCACATAGATGAAGTCCCGGAGCTGACCGCCGTCGGGGTAGTCAGGGCGGTGCGAGCGGAAGAGCTTCATGTTGCCCGTTTCCCGTATCTGTTTTACGGTCTGTAAAACGACGCTTGCCATGCGGCCCTTGTGGTATTCGTTGGGGCCATAGACGTTGAAGAACTTGAGGCCAAACCATTTCGATTGCGGATTTTGGATTGCGGATTGCGGATTGGGGGGCATGGGTAATGCGACTTGTTCCAACACCCACTTGTCGAAGTCGTTTTTGCTGACGCCGTAGGGGTTGAGCGGCTTTAATTCGGATACAACTTCATGGCTATCGTCGTAGCCATGCTCGCCTGCGCCGTAGGTGGCGGCGCTGCTGGCATACACGAGCGGGATGTTGTTTGCTGCGCAAATCTGCCAGATGGACTCCGAGTAGTTTAGGTTTAATTCGTTGAAAATGAGCACGTTATGCTCCGTCGTGTCCGTGCGGGCACCGAGGTGGAACACATGGCTGACCTCGCTGGCATGGGCTTGGAACCAAGGCAGGAAATCCCGCCTTTCCATTTTCCGTAGGAACTGCTTGCCTTCGAGGTTGCGGTTGTTGCCGGGGCGGGAGAAGTCGTCCACCAGCAGGATTTCGGTCAGGCCCTCGTCGTTGAGCCTTCGGAGGAGGCAGGAGCCGATGAAGCCTGCGGCACCGGTGAGTATTTGCATACGGTTATCATTGTTTGGGCAAAGATGCAGCATTTGGCCAAATGCGCTGCGGTTGCGAAGCATAAAGTACCCTAATATAGCTCGGATGCTTCTTTTCAAATTTTTAAAATTAAATCTCGCTCTCGCACTTACATTTGTCTGGCATGTGGCAATAAACCACTGTCAACAACCTGATGCGCATTTTAGATTGGTTCACGTCGGGCAATCCCTGCAAGCAGTTCGACTCGAACGAGCGGCTGTTTGAGGGCTTGCGCAAACTGGAAACTGCGGCCATCCTGTGCCTGCAAGCCAAGGCATTGCCGTCGGTGAAAAAAGCAGTGGCGGGGCATGGGTTACCGGACGAAAAAGCCGACGAGATACTGAACTCGGCGACGCTTGTTTTCCTCCAAAAAATCGAGTGCGGGGCCTACCAGTTCCAAGGGTATTCGCCGCTGACCTATTTCATCGAAATCGCCAAGCGGCAGGCACTTATGGCGACCCGCTCGGCGAAAAAGGCCATGCAGCCCCTCGAAAACCTCCCAGAAACCGCCGACCCCGACCATGTTGACCTGCTGCGCCGACAGGATGCCGCCGATACCGTCCGCCTGCTGCTTGACCAACTGGGGCAGCCTTGCAATGACGTCATCCGGCTGTACCATATTGACGGATACAGTGACGAAGAGGTTGTAAATCAACGACTTACGAAATACTCGACCCCAGATAGCCTTAAAATGAAACGCAGTGATTGCATGAAGAAACTTGTACAATTGGCCCAACAATGGAAGACTTCGACCAATATCTAAGCGGTAAAATGGACGCCGAGGGGCGCCGCCGCTTTGAGCAAAAAATAGCTACCGACCCTGCCCTGCAAGCCGAGCTGCGGGTGCGGGAAGGGCTGCGCCAACTGAGGTTGGAAGCAAAGGTGGCGCAAGCAAGCACCGCCCGCAGGGAGTGGGAGCGCCACCGAAACTGGCGGCGGATTTTGGTGGGCTGCGCAATCGCCGGGCTGTTTGGCCTGGCTGTTTTTGTTTGGGTGAAAAAGGAGCCGCTGCCGCCCACGCCGCCCGCTACCCAGTGGCCCAACCAAGAAGCGGCACCCACTTCCGAACCATTGCAACCTACTGATGAAGAGGAGATTGCACCTGTTTTGCCCGAAAAAAAGACAACGGAGCCGATACAACAGCCCATTGCCGAGGCAAAGCCAAACCTCGACCAGTTGCCTCCCCCAGCCGACTTCCCCAACCTGCGAGGCGAGGACGTGGAAGCCTATGAACTGAAAAAACTGCTTGACCAGGTTTGGTACGCCCAATACCCGCCTGCCGGCTTTAAATTGGACGGGGCTTTTGAAGAGGCCGACGCCCTGCTGATGGGCCGGGAATACGAAAAAGCCTACGGCAAGCTGCAACGGCTGGAGCGCAAACTTCCCGACAACGACACGCTGCGCATGATGAAGGGCTTTTGCCTGATGTACATGGGCGAGGGCACGGAGGCGATACGGTACTTCGATGCCGTGGGCGAGCAACCCCTGCCTACCCAGCAACTGCTGGAATGGTACCGGGGCCAGTGCCTGCTGCTGTCGGGCAAACGGGAAGATGCGCTGGTTGTTTTCAGGAAAATTGCCGCTGACCCCAAGCATTCGTACCAGCGGCAGGGCAAAACGGCTGTACGGTTTTTAGAGTAAAAGGATTGTCATTACCTCATCCTAAAATATTTACCGATGAAAAGCACTGTTTTGATAGCACTGTTTTGTTCGCCGATTTGGTTGTTTGCGCAAGTGGTTGACTCCGTTGCACTAAAGACGGTGGACAGCTTGATTCAGGTCTCCCGTGAGCTGACCAAGCTGCGGGAATTTGGCAAAGCTATGGAGACAAATGAGGTGGCAGAAACGATCGCTTTAAAAAAATGGGGGGAAGAATCAGTTGGATTTGCCAATGCTTGCAACAACCACGGCGTGATATTGCTTTTGAATGGAAAGCATTCAGAAGCAGAAGGGTGGTTGTTAAAAGGCAAAACCATTCGCGAG
Organism: Saprospiraceae bacterium; assembly: GCA_016714985.1. Classification (GTDB taxonomy): domain Bacteria; phylum Bacteroidota; class Bacteroidia; order Chitinophagales; family Saprospiraceae; genus UBA6168. Next base: position 218,255 of record JADKBS010000001.1, read on the forward strand.
AAGCAGTTGGGTAAGTCAAATCAATACTATGCTAATTCCCTATACTATTTAGGTTATCTTTATGATGATATGGGCAATTATGATATTGCAGAAAAAATGTTGCTTGAATGCAAAGATGTCCGTGGAAAGGTGCTAAAAAATATGCACTCTGACTACTGTACAGTATTGAATGACTTAGGGATATTGTATTACCACATGATGAATTTTGAAAAAGCTGAAAAGTATTATATTGAATCAAATGATTGTGCAATTGAAAATTCTGGGAAATTGAATTTTGATTTTGCCATAAGTTTGCACAACCTCGCACAGTTGAACAGTGCAATGGGCGACTATGAAAAAGCCGAACCACGATACATTGAAGCCATATCCATTATGGAACAAGTTGAAGGGAAAAACAACGCTTCTTATGCGCAGTATGTTAATAATTTAGGCGGTCTTTATAAGGCAATTGGTGAATACAAAAAGGCAGAGCATTTTTTTTTAGAAGCACTGTCCATCCGGGAATCAATTTTTGGAAAGTTGAACCCCCGGTATGCAAAAAGCCTTAACAGCCTCGCAAACTTATACCATTTTATCGGCGAAAACGGAAAGGCGGAGCCATTGCTCATACAAGCCATAGCGGTGTATGAACAAACACAGGAAAAGCCCGACGTGACTTATTCAAATTGCGCTTAAATTTAGGTGGGGTATATGTAGATTTAAAGAATTATGACAAAGCCGAAGTGCTTCTCAAAAAAGCACGGGATGTTATGGAAGAAGCTTTGGGCAAAGAACACCCTTTTTATACTTGGAGTCTAATGTATTTGGGTAAATTGTACAGCGAAACCGGAAAATATGCACAAGCTGAGGATTTGTTTCTTGCTTCAAAAAACATCCTTGAAAAGTCGTTGGGAAAAAACAACCTCTTTTATGAAGAATGCTTAGATCAATTGGCATTAATGTACTGGGCTTCTAACCGATTTGATAAAGCAGCCGAGAATATCAGAGAAGGCTTAAACATTGAAAAAGGCATGCTTGCCGACTTGAGCAATTATTCTTCTGAAAAAGGCTTGGCGGCTTTCATCAGCAATTTTAAGGGCAGAAGAGACCGCGACTTATCCTTTGCTCAAATCCATCCCAGCCTAATTGCCACCTGTTACGACAACACCCTTTTTCACAAAGGCTTTCTATTAAATGCTGTTTCGCAAATAAATAAAATAGCACAATCCAACCTCGCCACCACCGAACAATACAACCAGCTAAAATCCTACCACCGCCGCCTCGCCACCGAATATGCCAAGCCCATTGCGGAGCGGAAAAACGTGGAAGAATTGGAAGAAAAAGCCAACACGCTCGAAAAAGACCTGACCCGCAGCGTGGCGGGCTTTGGCGAGGCGATGCGGCAAGTGACCTGGCAGGAGGTGCAGCAAAAACTGATGCCCGGCGAAGCCGCCGTCGAGTTTGTCCACTACAAATTCGTTGACCCAAAGCCGACCGATAGCACGATGTACGCTGCGCTCGTGCTGTTGCCGGGGGCAAAGGAACCCGCCTTTATTCCGCTTTTTGAGGAAAAACAACTGGACGGGCTTTTGCAACCAAAAGGCAAATCCAAGCCGGACTTTGTGGACGGCCTGTACACCATTGGAGATGCGAAAAACTTGCTGTACGACCTGCTTTGGCAGCCATTGGAACAGGCGCTTTCCGAGGCACAAACCGTTTATTTTTCACCATCCGGCCTCCTGCACCGATTGAACCTTGGTGTCATTGCCATGCCGCCCATGCTGAGGGGGGAAGAGCCTGGTGAAACCCTTGCCGATCGCTACCGCCTTATCGAACTGGGCAGTACCCGGCAGCTTGTCGTTCCGTCAAGTACAAAATCTACTGGAAACGATGCAATGCTCTATGGTGGGTTATTATACGAAATGGACAGCATGGCCATCGCCTCGGCCATTTCAAGTTTGGGCAACGAGCTGTTGGCCACCCGCCGAGGGCTGGACTTCGCCAATGCGGACTCGACTCTTCGTGGAGGCAAATGGAACTACCTCCGCTGGACGGACGTAGAGGTCAGTTCCACTGAGGAAATATTCGCTGAGGCTGACCTGCGCCCCACGGTGCGGAAGGGCTACGAAGGCACGGAAGAATCGTTCAAAGCCATTGGCACCAACGGTCCGTCGCCTCGGGTGCTGCACCTGGCTACGCACGGTTTCTTTTTCCCAGACCCGAAAACGACAGACCGTGGACGGCAGACGGCGGACGGTGGCGAGCCGGTTTTCAAGATTTCCGACCACCCGATGATTCGGTCTGGGCTGGTGCTGGCAGGTGGCAACTACGCTTGGCAAACGGGCAAGCCCTACCGCCCCGACCGGGAGGACGGCATCCTGACGGCCTACGAAATCAGCCAGATGAACCTCTCGAACACCGAACTGGTGGTGCTCTCCGCCTGTGAGACGGGGTTGGGTGATATACAGGGCAACGAAGGGGTGTATGGGTTGCAACGGGCCTTCAAAATCGCAGGTGCAAAATACCTCATCATGTCGCTGTGGCAGGTGCCCGACTTCCAGACGCAGGAGCTGATGACGAACTTTTATAGCCTGTGGCTGGAGGATGAAATGCCCATCCCGGATGCTTTTCGTGCTGCACAGAAAGCCATGCGGAATAAGTACAAAAGTCCGTTTTTGTGGGCGGGGTTTGTGTTGGTGGAATAATATAGTGGCTACTTTTATCTGAAAAAATGACCAATGAATAAAGCCATCTTAATCATACTGTTGTGTTGCCCGTTTATGCTGTCCGGGCAGTTTGTTGATTCCGTTGCGCTGAAGACGGTGGACAGCTTGGTGCAGGTTTCCCGCGGGCTTACGGAAAAGGGGGATTTTGCCAAGGCGCTGGAGGTCAATGCAGCCGTCGAAGCGCTTGCATTGGAAAAATGGGGACATGAGTCGGCTGGATATGCGAGTGCATGTTATAATCATGGCAGGGTATTGTATTTCAAAGACGATTATACAGAGGCAGAAAAATGGTATTTTGAGGCCAGGGTTATTCGTGAAAAAGTATTGGGAAAAAACCATTTGGACTATGCGAAAACCATGCAGAGCATTGGACTTTTATATTATTGGATGGGGAAGTATTCAGAAGCCGAATCACCATCTCTTGAAGCGTTGTCAATATTCGAAAGAATAGTTGGCAAAGAAGATGCTAACTATATTTATAGTCTTCATTGGTTGGGGATATTATACTATCAAAAGGGGCAGTATGAAAAAGCAGAACCCTTGCTACTTGAGGCTAAAGATATTCGAAAAAAAAAATTGGGCAGTGAGCATGCCGACTATGCAGCAAGCTTGAACATGCTTGGGGTTTTATACATGGCCACTGGCAAATACGAAAATGCCGAACAGTATTACCTTGAAGCAAATGCCTTGCAGGAAAAAAGGCTGGGTAAAACGGACGCTGACTATGTAGGAAGTATTTTAAACCTTGCAGTGTTGTATTGGAAGATGGGCAAATACGAAAAAGCGGAACCACTCTACCTTAAGGTGAAGGCAATTCAGGAAAAAGGGAAGAGCAAGGGAGACGCATATTATTCGACAACAATAAATAATTTGGCGGCATTGTATTCCGATATGGGCAATTACGAAAAAGCGGAACCGCTTTATTTGGAAGCTGTAGCCATTCGAGAAAAGAAGATGGGAAAAGAACACCCGCTTTACGCTGCGAGCTTAAACAACTTGGCTTCATTGTATCACAGGTTAGGCAATTATGAAAAAGCAGCACCGTTGTATCTTGAATCTTTGGCTATTAGGGGAAAGACACTTGGCAAAACTCACCCTGATTTTGCGCTCAGCCTGAATAATTTGGCAAGCTTATACAAAGAATTAAATGATTACGAAAAGGCAAAGCCCTACTTATTGGAAGCGGTGGCCGTGCAAGCTGAAGCCTTGGGTAAATCGCACCCTGATTATGCCTTTTATCTCCATGAACTTGGGAATTACTATGCCCAAATTGGTAAAAATGAGGATGCAGAAACCATATTGCTGGAAGCTAAAAACATCCGAGAGAAAGCACTTGGGAAAACCCATCCTGATTATGCCCGTAGCCTCAACGATTTGGCAAGTTTTTATTTGGCTGTCGGAGACCACGGTAAAGCCGAGCCGCTTTTCCTGGAGGCAAAAAATATACGAGAAGCCGTGCTTGGCAGCCAACACCCTAGCTATATAGCAAGCTTGGATGCGCTGGTTGCATTTTATTGGTCTTTAGGTAATTTAAGTGCTGCCAGAACCTATATTTCGGAAGCCAATATGGCCCAAAAAAACTTATTGATTAAAGCCTCCCGCCACCTTTCAGAACAGGAATTGACCGCATTTACCCGCAAATTTGAAACGGGCCAGCGCCGGGTCTTTTCCTTCGCCCAGTTACAACCCGACCTGTCCGCCACCTGCTTCGACAACACCCTCTTTCACAAAGGCTTCCTCCTGAACGCTGTTTCGCAAGTCAGCAAAATTGCCCTTTCAGACCCCGCCACCACCGAACAATACAACCAACTCAAATCCTACCAGCGCCGCCTAGCCGCCGAGTACGCCAAGCCCATTGCGGAGCGAAAAAACGTGGAAGAACTGGAAGAAAAAGCCAACACGCTCGAAAAAGACCTGACCCGCAGCGTGTCAGGATTTGGCGAAGCTCTCCGGCAGGTGACCTGGCAGGAGGTGCGGCAAAATCTGCAACCCGGTGAAGCCGCCATTGAGTTTGTCCACTTTAAATTCATCAACCCAAAGCCGACCGATAGCACGATGTACGCTGCGCTAGTGCTGCTACCCGGTGCAAAAGCGCCCAAGTTCATCACCCTCTTCGAAGAAAAACAGCTCAATGCTTTCCTTGAGCCAAACAGCAAGCCTAAGCCCGACTTCGTGAATGGCCTGTACACCTTTGACGATGCAAAAAAATCGTTGTACGAACTGTTGTGGAGGCCATTGGAGCAGGATTTGAGCGAAGTAAATACAGTTTATTTTTCGCCAAGCGGCCTTTTGCACCGATTGAATATGGGCGCAGTACCCATGCCCCCAATGCTGCGGGGTGAGGCAGCGGAAACAACCCTCGCCGACCGATACCAGCTCGTCGAATTGGGCAGCACGAGGCAGCTGGCGGTCGGCAATCGGCAGTCGGCAGCCAAGGGCACAGAAGCCCTACTATACGGCGGCATCCAATACGAAATGGACAGCACGGCCATCGCCTCGGCCATTTCAAGTTTGGGCAACGAGCTGTTGGCCACCCGCCGAGGGCTGGACTTCGCCAATGCGGACTCGACCCTTCGTGGGGGCAAATGGAGCCACCTCCGTTGGACGGGTGTGGAAGTGAGCACCACCGAGGAAATCCTCACCGATGCTGGGCTGCACCCCTTGGTTCGCAAGGGCTATGACGGCACGGAGGAGTCGTTTAAGGCCATCGGGGCAAGCGGACCGTCACCGTGGGTATTGCACTTGGCCACGCACGGGTTCTTTTTCCCAGACCCGAAAACGACAGACGGTGGACGGCAGACGGCGGACGGTGGCGAGCCGGTTTTCAAGATTTCCGAGCACTCGATGATACGTGCTGGGCTGGTGCTGGCGGGTGGCAACTACGCTTGGCAAACGGGCAAACCTTTCCGCCCCGACCAGGAGGACGGGATCCTGACGGCCTACGAAATTAGCCAGATGAACCTTTCGAACACCGAGCTGGTCGTTCTTTCCGCCTGCGAGACGGGGTTGGGTGATATACAGGGCAACGAAGGGGTTTATGGACTCCAACGGGCCTTCAAAATCGCAGGTGCAAAATACCTCATCATGTCCCTGTGGCAGGTGCCCGACTTCCAGACGCAGGAGCTGATGACGAGTTTTTACAGTCTCTGGCTGGAGGATAAAATGACCATTCCAGATGCATTTCGTGCTGCGCAAAAGGCGATGAAAGAGAAGTACAAAAGCCCATTCCTGTGGGCAGGGTTTGTTTTGGTGGAGTGAGCAAGTGGTTGATTTTCAATACGTTAATCGAAGCCCCATCGGGTGTCATATCCGATGGGGCTGTTTTTTTTCAAAAAATCCAATCTGCTACTTACCTACGGCGAATTGGTTGCAATAAAAGGATGAAAAGCATTTTTTCTGAACGCATTAAAATCTATTTCAAATGAAAAAGCTAACCATCATCGCCTTGTTCATCTGCACTTTGCTGGCAACCAACGCCATAGCACAAACAGTGCCTACGGGGAACGCAAAGCAATCATCATTTGACAAAGCTGCCGAACAGGTGAAGCTGGCCCCTTTTAGCCGCATCCAACCAGTGGCGGCTGCTAAAAAGCACGTCAGCAAAGCCGACTGGTTCCAACTACAGCCATCGGCGCTGGAGCCCATCATGTCCCAAAAACCACGGCTGCTGCGCCTGGAACTGCCGGGCGGCATGGCACTGGAGCTGGAGCGGGCCGACCCGTTCACCAGCGATTTTGTATTGAAAACCTCCGCTGGCACTTCGCCCGCCTATCAGCCAGGCCTACACTACCGGGGCTACGTGGCCGGTAAAGACCGGGAACATTCCATTGCCGCCGTTAGCATTTTTCAGGATGAAATCGTGGCCGTGATGGCCACGGAAGAAGATGGCAACATGACGCTGGGCCGCGTTGGCGACCGGAAGATTGCCGATAATCGCTATGTTTTTTACAAGGAAAAAGACCGGCTGCAGGCCAGCGCATGGCAGTGTGGGGTGGATGACGACGAGGTGCCTGCCATCTTCGAGGTGTTGCCGCAGGCCGAAAAAATGGTGCTGAATAATAAACTCGTCAGGGTGTATGTGGAGGTGGATTACTCTCTGTGCATAGCGCTGGGCGGTTCGGTGTTCAATGTCGCCCCAGTAACCAACTATGTGGCGGCTCTTTTCAATGTCACGGCCTTGTTGTACGACCGGGAAGATGTTATCACCCAAATTAGCGAGGTGTTTGTGTGGGTAGGACCGGACCCTTACAATAGTGAGACCACCACACAGGCATTGGCTGATTTTCGGGATCGCCTGGGGCTAATGGGGTCTTTTAATGGTGACCTGGCACATCTTTTATCCAATGATGATACCGATGGTGGGTTGGCTTCGGTAGATGTACTTTGTTTTCCCAACATCAAATACCGGTCTGCCTACAGTGGCGAACTGGGTGCCCTCGATTTTTTCCAACCTATTCTTGGGAATCCAACTGCGTTACCCACGAAATGGGCCACAATCTTGGCAGCCGTCATACCCACTGGTGCGGCTGGCCCGGCGGCCCGATTGACAACTGTGGGCCTACAACACCTCCAATCAATTTAGGTCCCTTCCCAAATGAAGATGGTCCTTGCAGCAATGGCCCAACCCCGACCAATGGCGGCACTATCATGTCTTACTGTCATTTGGTGGCTGCCGGCATGAACTTGGAGGAAGGCTTCGGCCCGCTGCCCGGCAATAAAATCCGTAGCGAAGTGAACGCTGCCGCTTGCCTCGGCACGGTACACCTTGATTGCTACAATGCCCCTTTTTACCCCGGCGGCCCGGTGACGGCCAGCAACAGCGGCGGCAACGTGAGTGCCAGTTTTTACAGTTGCATCGGCTGGAACGAGAGTGGCCCAGAGCGGGTGTACCGCCTCATCATTGACGAAGCGCAAACCATCACCGCTACCCTGAGCGGCCTTGGCGCCGACCTCGACGTGTTCATCCTCGACGCCTGCAGCGAAAACAGTTGCCTCGCCCACGGCGATGTGACGGCCACCACGGCCACCGTTCCGGCGGGCGAATATTTCGTGGTCGTGGAAGGTTACCTCGGTGCGGTGGGCAATTTTACGCTGACCGTGACCACCAGCGTGGACGGGTACTGCTGGACGAATGGCAATTCCGATGAAGAATTTATTGCGGGCGTCTCGATGCCTGGGAGCGGAATTGCCTACACATCTGGCAATGGAGAGGGCTATTCGGACTACAGCTCTTCAAGTATTTTCCCCTTCAAAAGGTCATTTCCCGCTTCGCTCACCCTCACGCCCGGCTTCGCTGGCGGAGGTTCGAGTGAAAACTGGAGTGTATGGTTGGACGAAAACAACGACCAGCAATTTCAGGCTTCGGAGTTGCGCATGTCCGCTGGGCCGTCCACGCAGCCTGTTAGTGGCACTGTTACACTGCCTGCTTCCAATGGGTTTACCCATCAGGAATGCCGTATGCGGGTGAAAATGTCGAGGGACGTTTCCAGCAACCCCTGCGGTGATGGCTACTACGGTGAAACGGAGGATTACAAGGCCATCATTGACGATTATTGCATTGCCTGGCCCGATGGGGGCATGGGGTATAAAATGCAATCAATTGTAATGAATGGGAATAGCGTGTACAGCAATGAAGCAAATTATGGCAACAACTTCAGCCAGTTTTTTTATGCGGTGCGCAATGGTGAAAATACATTTACGCTAACCCCTCACCATACCTACCCAAGTGACCCGCAATATAGCATCGGCTGGCGCATCTACGCCGACCTCGACCACAACTACAGTTTCAACGACCCTGGTGAAATGGTACTCAATCTTGCCAACACCCCCGATGTGGCCCAAAGTGGCACCTTCACCATGCCTTCGGGCAGTTTCACCGGCTGGACCCGCTTCCGCGTCACGATGGGCATCGTAAATGGAGAGGACGCTTGCGGCGGTTTTGTGGGCGCTGTCTATGACCTCAAGGTCTGGGTCGGCGACTACTGCCCCACCAGCGCCAACAACTCCCAACTGTGGATAGAAAGCGTACTGCTGGACCCCGCCACAGGCAATTCAAGCGGCCAAGACCCCAACGGCTACGGCGATTTCAGTGCACAACAATTCATACTCGACCGCACACTGACCCATGAGATACGGCTGTACCCTGCTTTTGCAAACAATACTGCTGACGTTACTTGGCGCGTGTTCATTGATTACAACCACGACCACGATTTCAATGACCCCGGCGAGTTGGCCGCTGACCTGCCCGGCTCTCCTAATTGGCAGATTGCGACCATCAACATCCCATCCGATGCCTTGAACGGCCCCGCTCGTATGCGCATACAAATGTTGTGGCTGGTAGCCAGCGACGCCTGTGGGCCAAAAGTGATGGGCGAAATAGAGGACTACACCGTGTATATTGACCCTTACTGTCGAGCCAACCCTTTTTACAACGATTTGAACTGGATTAATAAGATCGCCGTCAACGACTACGTGCGCCAGACTGGCCAAAATGCACAGGCTTACACGTTGTTCCCAGACTACCAAGGTAGGGTGACCACTGCCGTGGACAATTACATCAGCTTGTACCCCGGTGGTGTGAATAACAACGATGCAGTGGGCTGGCGCGTATTCATTGACGCCAACCAAGACGGCGATTTTTATGATGAAAGCGAGATGGTCGTGGAGATTCCCGTTGCCACTGGAGATAGACTAAATGTCGGTTTTGCATTGCCCGCCGCCGCCATCAAAGGCTGGACCCGGATGCGGGTGGTCATGGCAGAAGGGATTTTACAAGGCCCTTGCGATATACAGTTTGACGGCGAGGTGGAAGACTACGCCATTTACATTGACGACTACTGCCTGAGCCACGGTGTGTCCTCTTGGGAGCGCATCACCAACGTGGAAATCGGCACCATTGCCAACTACACACCAATGCTGGACCCGGTCATGGGCTACCGGGATTTTACCGCCCAAAGCACCAACCTGACCATCGGGGAAGCAACGGACTACTCTGTGGCACATTCGATTTACCTATACCAACCCGACAACCCCTCGCTCACGATTTTTATTGACTACAACCGTGACAACGATTTCAACGACGACGGTGAGCGGGTGGTGACGGAAGAAGCCAGCCCAGCCTCTCCCCGCACGGGTGTCATCAATGTCCCAATCAACGTGACGCCCGGCCCTACCCGGATGCGCATTACCATCCAACAGGACTATGTTGTGAACCACAACTGCGATATAATGTATGGCAGGGGCGACGTTTCGGACTATACTGTCAACCTCGTGACAGGCTGCGCTGTGCCCACCAACATATGGGCCATCCCTTCAGGCGCTACCGCCGCCATGCTTGGTCAAGAACCTCAGTCGGGCGTCAATTTGTACGGCTACCGCTACCGTGCTCAGGGCACCAACACATGGACGACCGTCTCCGCCACCGTTCCATTCAAATCAGCAACTGGCCTGGCGGCAGGCACCACCTACGAGTACCAAGCACGGGTGCGCTGCGTCAACCCAGCGGGTGGGGCAGGCACTTACACGGCGTACAGCTCCAGTTTGCTTTTCACCATGCCCATCGCCAATGCCCCATGTGGCCAAAGCGCTGCTGGCCAAGTACGCAGCATTAGTTCAACTGGTGCTACTTTCCAATACCGCTACGTGCCAAATTCTACCCGCTACCGGGTGCAATGGCGTGCACTAGGCGCTCTGGGTTGGAGCTCGTGGGAAGGCACTACAACTTCCCGTACCGTCACGGGCCTGACAGCGTTCACCACTTACGAATGGCAGGTGACCACCCGCTGCGGCACGACCTGGGGAACGCCTTACTACATGGGCAGTTTCACCACCTTGCCCACGCTCAACATTGGTGGGGATGAAGCCTCAGACGACCGTGAAAACGCTGAGAATGAGTTGGTGGAAATAGCTCAACAGAAGGCCGAACTGGTCGCCTTCCCTAATCCTTTTGGCGAAAGCGTAACGTTACAATTTGAAAGTAAAACCAATGGTAGTGCTACGCTCGAAGTTCGGGCCATGACTGGCCAGCGGCTGATGTACCAGGATGTGGAACTTGTCGAAGGCTTGAACCAATTGAATATCTTCACCGAAAGCTGGGCGGCAGGAATTTACTACTTACAATTATATGGTGAGGCAGGATTGAGGCAAGTGAAGGTAGTGAAGAACCAGTAAAACCAGATGCTGTGGGTTTCCAGCTGGCTTTGTCCGGCAGGCCATCCTGCATCGAGTAGCGGTTGAAATGCGCTTCTAGTGGCGGGTTTCGGGATGGTTTGGCAGTTCGTTAATGCGAGCAGTAGCAGCGAAAACTATATGCTATATCCCGGCAAAAGTAGCCGCTTTCGCAAGTAATCGGTATGGCATGTTTGCGGGGGTATTTCGGGTTGGAATTGGATGAAAATCCCCGCAAACATGCCATTGTTGGAGTAAGTAAGGTGGGGGATTTTTGTAGTATCAAAAGCATATTAAAACAAGCAATAAAAGTTCTGTCTCTACGTGAAGGCCATTGGCAGTAAAAGAACTCACGGAGTTTCATATAGACCTCAGCAACTTGGCCAGTGGCGTTTATTTTTTGGAGTTGCTCAATGGTGGTCAATTAACCATAAAGCGTATTGCCAAGGAGTAGAGTGCTTTCGTAGGTATAAGGTGTGGAGGTGGAATTATGCTGCGAGTCACCAAGTTTTGGTCATGGGGAGGATGTTTGATAAATAGTTGATGAGGGTTTATTAAGTTGACAATCAACCCTTACCAAACATACTAAATCTTGACGGCGTGAGCTGTAAAAAGAGCTATCAATGAATAAACAAGACCTTATCCAACTTCTCACCGACAATGAGATGGACAGCCTCTTCGAGCAGTTGAAAAGCAGACAGCGCAACTCAGGCGAACAGGTGTTGCTTGAAAGCCAATGGAAGGACTTGCAGTCTCGGCAGCGCTCCGGCACGATTTCGTACGACCAAGCCAACCTGGAGGCTGCCCGGTTGCGCAAGGGTTTGTTGGAACTGATTGATATGTCTTTTTCGGTGCCTTCCTCACCTGCAATTAGTAGTGAGAATAACCCGCCATTTACTTCCAAAGCGATAAGATCCGGTATGCTTGCTGCATCCATAGCCGGAGCAGCTTTGCTGGTTTATCTGCTGGTTTTTCAGCTTTTGCCGCTGCTGAACCCGGCCGATGCGGGCGTTGACAAACAATCAGACCCGAGCAAATCTACCACCACACTGGCCGCTACCGGCGGGAAACCTGGCAAGGCCCGCAGCCTGAACATTTCGGCAGCCGAACCACTCACGTTTTCACCGGGCGATGAACAATACGAGCGAGTGTACTCGGTCATCAAGGGCAAGGTGGAAAGCATTGGTGGCGGGCGGTGCCTGGTCACACTGAAAATCGGACTGGATTTCAAGGGAATCATCAACACCATTTTAAGCAATGACAAGTTCAGGCTGGTGGCTGACGAACTGCGGGGACCGCTTGCTCCGACCAATTTTTTATCCGTCCTAATTGACTCCAAGAGCTATGGAGAGGGGGAGATAAAGTTCGAACTGAGCGATGCCATTACCGACTTCAGCCTCATATTGGAGGGCAAGGAGGACAGGAAATGGGATTTCAATATCGAATAGGAGCAAATATTAACACCATTATCCCCTTGTAATGCCAGCAAGATTCAGGTAAAAATAGGGTGACCCATACGGCCTGTCGAAGGGTAGCTCATGCATTGGCATAAAGCAGCAGCCTTGGGTGCATTTCAATCAACTATAACCTTTTCATCATGAAAAAACGACAACCATTTTTCATCCTTTTATTGCTTGTCTGCATCACTGCCACGGCACAACAAGCTTACCTCAAGCCAGAAGTGCTTGCCTCTGCTGGCAGTACGGTCACCGCCAATGGGGCAAGCCTCAGCTACACAGTGGGGGAAGTCGCTGTGCAAACCCTCACGGCTTCCGGCGTCAGTTTTGGGCAGGGCTTCCACAATGGCGTGCTCGACATCGTGGGCAGCACCGATGTACTGGCCAACTGGCAGCTTTCGGTCTATCCAAACCCCGCTTCGCAGGTAGTGTACGTGGAGTACGAGGCTCCTACGCAGAACGGCCCCTTGATGGCGGCAGTCTGGGACCTACATGGCAGGCAACTGTTGGCATCCATGCCCTTGCTTGCCTCCGCCAAAAACGCCTTGGAAGTCCAGCACTTGCCCAGCGGCATCTACCTGCTTCGGCTTTCCGACCCTGACGGCAACCATGCCACCGTCAAAATCGTGAAATCAAAATGCCCCTGACATCGCCCAGAAAACTAACATAAAACAACAGTTCAAAACTTTTCAAACCCGCCAAGACCGTAAGCGCTTGGCTCAAAAAAAATTAGCATCATGAAAGCAATTAGACTTGTCTTAACATGGGTATGCTTTGCGCTATCCACAGCTGCCATTTACGCACAGACGATCGGCTTCAATTATCAGGCCGTGCTGCGCAACAGCAGCTATGTGGCCATCGGGAACACCTCAGGCACGGCCACTGTCAGCATCCTGAACGACGTGGGAACCAGCCTCTACTCCGAGACGCACACCATCACCACCGACCAGCTCGGCATGTTCAGCCTCGTGGTGGGCAAGGGTTCCAGCCCTTCCATCCCGTTCTCCAACATCAGTTGGGGCAGCGGCGGCCTTTTTCTCAAGGTGGCCATAAACGCCAACGGCAACAACTACGACTTCTCCCCCTCCGAACTGCAGGCCGTGCCATACGCAAAGGTGGCCGAAAGGACGATGCAGACCCTCGCCTACGACCCCGCAACTGGTCAGTTGAGCCTAAGCAATGGCGGCGGCAGTGTCAACCTGCCCGCTGGCGGCGGCACCTACGTTTCCGGGCCTGGCATCAGCATCGTCAACAACACCATCAGCAACACAGGCGACCCCGTCGCCACCGACGACATCACCACCAGCACCCCGGCGGGAGGGGGCCTGACAGGCTTCTATCCCATGCCGCAGCTTGCCGCCAATTCCGTCAATTCCGACAAGATTGCAAACGGCTCCATCCAGGCCTCAGACATGGCTGCTGGCGTGGTACCCCAAGGCATCAACGACCTGAACGACGTGACTACTACTGGTGCCGCCAACGGCCAAGTGCTCAAGTGGAACGGCTCGCAGTGGTTGCCACAGGACGACAACGTGGGCGGCGGAGGTGGCGGGGGTGCCACCGTGACGCAAGCACCGCTCAGCGGCAACGGCTCGGCGGGCAGCCCCGTCACCATTGGCCAAAACGGTGCCGCCAACGGGCAGGTCCTCAAGTGGAACGGCTCCTCCTGGACGCCCGCCAGCGACAACGGCACTCAGTACACCGCCGGGCAGGGCATCAGCATCAACGGCAATGCCATCAGTGCCACGGACAACTCGGCCACCAACGAGCTTCAGAGCCTCAGCATCAACGGCAATGAGCTGACCATCTCAAACGGCAATTCCGTGATACTGCCAACGGACCCCGGCTACTTCGCAGGGCCTGGCATCAACATCAACGGTAATTTCATTTCAAACACGGGCGATGACGACAACTCCAGCTTCAACGAACTACAGTCCCTCTCCCTCAGCGGAACGACGCTCAGCCTTAGCGACGGCGGCGGCTCGGTGAACCTGCCCACCTACACTGCTGGCGACGGGATCAGCATCAACGGCAACAACACCATCACGAACACGGGCGATAACGACAATTCCAGTTTCAACGAAATACAGACCCTCTCCATATGGGCTCACACCTTGTACCTTTCCAATGGCGGCGGCTCTGTTGACCTCTCCGATTATGGCACGTGGTCGCCGCTACTGGGTAGCGGTAATATTTGGCGCCCCTCAGGCAACGTGGGCATCGGCACCGACCCCATTGAAAAATTGACTGTGGGTGGCAATATCCGCTTGGGGTCAACCCTCTATTTTGGTTCAGTGGAATCCATTAGCGATGGCGGAGCTTACGAAGTGATATGCGATGGCTCTTTTTCATCAGCTGTTGATGGTAGCGACAATTGCGGCGCTTCGGGCAGGCGTTGGGCCTCTGTTTATGCAGCAAATGGTACTATCAACACCTCTGATGCAAGGGACAAATCAAACATATTGGGGCTGAAGTACGGCTTGGAACAAATCATGAAACTTCGACCCGTGTCGTTCACTTGGAAAGACCATAAAATACAGGACACCAAGCTTGGGTTATTGGCACAGGAGGTTCAGGAAATCATCCCCGAAGTCGTGGTTGACCACGAAACCAAAAGGGATGAAAAAACGGGTGAGCTAAAACAGGTGCCTGCAAATAGGTTGGGCATTTATTACTCGGACTTGATACCAGTCTTGATTAAAGGAATGCAGGAACAACAAGCGGAAATTGAGAACCTGAGGAGAGACAACGCTGCCTTGAAAGTGGAGCTAAAGGCTAATAAAACGCAACTCGACAAAATTGCTAGCTCACGCCCCAAAGGGGTCACCGCTCAGGAGCAGCAGACCATCATTGCGCAGCAGGCAGGCAAAATGGAGGCCATGGAAGCCCGACTTGCAATGCTGGAGGCGTTGTTGATGGAAGGGAAATGACATATTCCCGAGTCTGTCGGTAACCTCAAGTTGCCGGCAGACTCCAATGCCCCCCTCTTGGAGACTTGAGATAAGACTGGCTGGCGACATGGCTGTTATATTTCCGTCCCGCACCCGTTCAATCCGCAGGTCAGGATTGGCGATGCAAACCTCAAAAAACGCTTTCTCTGACATTCTTTTGGGCATGACAATATGTACCACAGGCGTCATCATTGTTTCCGCATCCATCAATTCCGTTTCAAGATTTGCTGTCATTGCTTCGCTTTTTTAATGCAAAATAAGCCTTTCAGTTGAAATCACGACATAAAATACTCCACAGCCAAGTCGTACCCCTTTAGCCCAAGCCCGATGATACACCCCACGCAATTGGGGGCGGTCAGCGACTTGTGCCGGAATTCTTCCCTTGAAAAAGTGTTGGAAATATGAACCTCAATCACGGGCGCTTCGATAGCGACGATGGCGTCGGCAAGGGCATAGGACGTATGCGCATAGGCCCCAGGGTTGAAGATGATGCCCTGATAGGAGAAGCCCGCTTCATGTATTTTATCGAGTAGCTCGCCCTCGTGGTTGCTCTGGAAGTAGTGCAGCACCACGCCAGGGAACTCCTGCTGCAAGGTCTCGAAATACTCTTCGAACGAGCGCTTGCCATAGATATGTGGTTCCCGCTTGCCTAGGAGGTTGAGGTTTGGGCCATTGATAATGAGGATTTTCATTTGCACCAAATAAAAAAACGGGTATGCGGCTCGGCTGCAGCCGAGCCGCATACCCGTTTTGATGGAATTGCTGGCGGGATTAGTTAGCTAGTTCAGACAAGAACTTAATCCTCACCAACTGTATCTCGTCGAAGGTACACTCGTCGTCCTTTAAGTCGAAATAAGCCTTTTTGGGGTCGTCGGTGTCGGCAGCCATAAAGTAGTCGTAGATTTCCTCTACCACTGTTTCGTCCATCGTGTCTTCGAGGTAGTAATCAATGTTTAGCTTGGTGCCAGAGCAAACGATGGCGTCCATCTCCTCCATGAGTTCGTCCATTTTCAGGTCGTTCTGGCGGGCGATGTCCGACAGGGGCATCTTGCGATCCACGGCCTGTATAATGGCTACCTTCACCTTCGACTTGTTGGCTACCTGCTTGATGACCGTGTCCGACGGGCGATCGATTTCGTTGTCCTCCACGTACTTGGCGATGAGGTCGAGGAAGGGCTTAGCGTAACGTTGTGCCTTGCCGATGCTCACGCCCTGAATCTTGGCCATGTCCTCCATCGAGATGGGGTACTGGGTGGCCATGTCCTCCAGTGAGGGGTCTTGGAAGATGACGAATGGGGGTACGCCTTTCTTCTTCGCCACTTCTCGGCGCAGTTCTTTGAGCATCTTCACCAGCGTCTCGTCGAGGGCGGCAGCCTTACCCATCTCATCGTCGAGGTCCACTTCGTTGCTGTTATAGTCGTGGTTGAGCGGGATTTTCACTTCGAAGGGGTCATCAATGAACTCCTTGCCGAAGTCGGTCAGCTTGAGCACGCCATAAGTTTCGATGTCCTTGCGGATGAACTCGTTGATGAGCGCATGGCGGAAAACGGAGTTCCAGAACAGTTCGTCCCGTTCCTTTCCCACACCGAACAGCGGCTTTTTGTTGAACTTGTAGTCCTTCATCTCCTTCGTCTCGTTGCCTATGATGAAGTCAATGATGGTCTTGATTTTATAATTTTCCTCCAGGGCTTGAATGCCCATGAGTGCTTGCTGCATTTCGGTCTGTACTTCCACTTTTTCTTTCGGGTAGCGGCAGTTGTCGCACATGCCACCGCACTGGTGGTCTTCAAACTCCTCGCCGAAGTAGAACAGCAGGAAGCGGCGGCGGCAGCCAGTCGTCTCCACGTAGGCCATTACCTCCTGCATGAGTTGAGCGCTCATTTCACGCTCCGCAACAGGTTTATCCCGGAGGAACTTCTCCAGTTTGGCCATGTCCTTGTAGCTGAAGAACGAGATGCAACGGCCTTCGAGGCCGTCACGACCACCCCGGCCCGTCTCTTGGTAGTAGTTCTCGATGCTCTTCGGCATATTGAAGTGGATGACGAAGCGTACGTCCGGCTTGTCAATGCCCATACCGAAGGCGATGGTGGCCACAATCACGTCAATGTCTTCCATTAAGAAGGCATCCTGTGTGCCAGAGCGGGTCTTGGCGTCGAGGCCAGCGTGGTAGGGTGCGGCCTTGATGCCGTTCACGTTCAGCACCTGCGCAATTTCTTCCGTGCTCTTCCGAGCCTGCACATAGATGATGCCCGACTGGCCCGGCATGGTCTTAATGATTTGCACGATTTGCTTCATCGTGGCTTCTTTCTTGCCCTTGGGGCGCACTTCGTAAAACAGGTTTCCCCGGTTAAAGGAAGACATGAAAGTGTTCGTTTCCCGCATATTGAGGTTCTTCAAGATGTCGGATTGAACCTTTGGTGTGGCGGTGGCGGTGAGGGCGATGATGGGGATTTCCTTGTTAATGGCATCGATCATGGCCCTGATGCGGCGGTACTCCGGGCGGAAATCGTGGCCCCATTCGGAGATACAGTGCGCCTCGTCAACAGCCACGAAGCTGATGTTCACATTTTGGAAGAACTCGATGTTCTCTTCCTTGGTGAGTGTTTCGGGTGCGACGTATAACAACTTGGTCTTGCCATCGGTAATGTCCTGCTTCACCTCCTTCATCTGAACCCTGGTGAGGGAAGAGTTGAGGAAGTGCGCCACCTCGTCTTCGTCGCTGTAGCCCCGGATGCTGTCCACCTGGTTCTTCATCAAGGCGATGAGGGGAGAGATGATGAGGGCCGTGCCTTCCATCATCAGGGCGGGGAGCTGGTAGCATAGGGACTTGCCGCCGCCCGTGGGCATGATGACGAAGGTGTCCTTGCCATCAAGGACGCTCTGAACGATTGCTTTTTGGTTGCCTTTGAAATGTTCGAATCCAAAGTATTGGTGGAGGGCTTCACTAACTACGTCTGTCGCGATGACACCGGGTTTTTCTTCTGCTACTAACATCATTCCGCTGTGTGTTTAATTTTATTGTCTTGTAAAAAAAAAGATTGACCGAAGAGGCTTGGGGGTTGGATTTTTCTTGGTGGTTAAAAGTAGTGAAAAGTTTGATTCTGAAAGAAGGGTTTTCAAAAAGATTTTTCAAAAAATCCAATTTCGTTCTGTTGGGCTGTTTTTCAGCTATAAATTCCGCTCGAAAAGCCCCGTATTTTCAAAAAGCTGCCAAAGATAAACAAATGGATTCTGCTAACCAATTTTATTTGGTGAAAAAATCAGTTTTTTTCCACAGCTTTTTTGGACAAACCTCAAACCCAGAGAACCTTCATTTTCAGAACTTTGTCTTTTCATGCTTGTCGAAATATGTGCGAAACAGTTTTTTCTGTAAGTAAATTTGGTTTTTTCTTGTGTTTTTTTTGCTGCGCAATGGCGGCCTGCAACTCCATTGACACCCGCCGGGAAGTCATACCTGCTTTTTACCATTGGCAAACAAAACTGCAACTGGCTCCCGCCGAACGCAACTACCTCGACGCGCTTGGCGTGAAGAAACTTTATGTCAAGTTCTTTGATGTTGATTGGGATGAAGCCGCCGTCCAGCCTGTGCCCCTCGCAGCCATCGAAATGGACACTACCCTACTCAGTGGGATTGAAATCGTGCCCTGTGTTTTCATCACCAACCGCACCCTGCTCAACCTGCCCATGCAGCAGGTGGACACCCTGGCCTACCTCATCTCTAAAAAAATAGCCTCATTGGTCGAAAGCCCACCCAATGAAATCCAATTCGATTGCGACTGGACAGCGCTGACTCGGGAGAAGTATTTTGCACTTATCAATAGTTTCCGGCAACATCAGGCATCCAGCACCCAGCATCCAGCATCTAGCATTTCAGCCACCATTCGTTTGCACCAATTCAAATACCCTGACAAAGCAGGCGTTCCGCCCGTTGACCGGGGCATGTTGATGTGCTACAACATGGGCGACCTCGAAGATTGGGACACAGAAAACTCCATCATTGACCCAACTATCGCCGCCGCCTATCTGCCCCCCCAATCCGAAATCCGAAATCCGAAATCCGAAATCCCCCTTGACATCGCGCTTCCCTCCTTCCGCTGGGGCGTCCTTTTTCGGGATGGCGAGATGATAAAACTCCTAAATGACCTCAGCGAAGTTGACCTCAGCGATTTGTCCCGTTTCGTCAGAACGGCCCCAAACCGCTATGAAGTTCTAAGGAGCACCTACCTGCATGCGCACTACCTCTATGAAGGTGACCAAATAAGGCTGGAAGCGGCGACGCCAGAAACAGTAGCCGATGTGGCAGCACTCCTTAATAATAAGGTGGCACTTGGCCAGGCACTCACTGTGGCTTTCTACCATTTGGACACGACCACCGTAAAGCATTTCCCGAAGGGAAAAATCGAAGAAGTGCTCCAGCAGTTTTGAATGGTAAGGCAAATGCCAGTTTATAGCAAGCCATTTCGTACCTTTCCGCCGATAACCAACGAACTTTGAGTCAACCCCCTCGAAGCTCGAAACTCAAAACTCGCAACTGAACAACTTTGAGATGAAACTAAAAATCTGCGGAGCGGCTCGCGAAGTGACCGGGAGCGCTCACCTACTCACCCTCGCCGACGGCTTTACCATCCTGCTCGACTGTGGCATGTACCAAGGCAACTCCCACAGCATGAAGGACTTCAATGAAAAATGGTTGTTCGACCCCAGCAAGTTGGACTGTGTGGTTCTCTCGCATGCGCATATTGACCACAGCGGGCGCCTGCCCAAGCTGGTGCGGGACGGCTTCAAAGGCCCCATTTACAGCACCCATGCCACCCGAAGTCTTTGCGCAATTATGCTGCTCGACAGTGCCTTGATTCAAGAGCGGGACGCCGAATATTTCAACAAGCGCCGAAAGCATGTGCATGATGAGCGGGAGCTGCTCTACACGGAGGAAGACGTGAAGGCCACGATGCAGCAGTTCCGCTCCCATGGTTATGGAAAGAAATTCAAAATCAGGGAAGGTTTGGAGGTGGAGTACCGTGACGCTGGGCACATCCTCGGCAGTGCGAGCGTGGCGCTGACCATTCAAGAAAATGGAAAGGAAGTAAAATTCGGCTTCACGGGCGATATCGGCAGGCCGAACAGACCCATCCTGCGCGACCCGCAACCCATGGAAGAAATGGACTACCTCATTTGCGAAAGCACCTACGGCGATAAGTTCCACGAAGCTGCACCACAGGAAATCGGCCGCTTTTTGCATATCATCACCGATACCTGCCTGAAAAAACACGGCAAACTCATCATCCCAGCCTTTGGGGTGGGCCGTACGCAGGAGATAGTTTATATCCTAGACCAACTGGAAAACGCCGGACAACTGCCCGATATACCCGTTTATGTGGACAGCCCGCTGGCCGTGAACGCCACCCTACTTTACGGCTCGCACCCTGAGTGCTACGACTCGGATTTGAGCACCTATATATTAAAAGACCCAAACCCCTTTGGCTTTGGCCGATTGAAGTATATCAAAGAGGTAGAGGACTCCAAACGCCTGAATGCTTCCGAAGCCCCTTGTATCATCATCAGTGCCTCCGGCATGGCCAATGCCGGCCGGGTAAAGCACCACCTATTTAATGGTGTAGAGCATCGCCGCAATACGGTGCTGATTGTTGGCTATGCCTCGCCAGAGACGCCCGCTGGCCGCTTGCGCAATGGCGACAACCACATAAAGTTATTTGGGGAAGAGCTAATGGTGCGCTGCGATGTGGAAATCATGGACTCCTTCTCCGCCCACGCCGACCGGGGCGAAATCGCCGATTTCGTACAAAACCAGCAAGGCACACTGAAGCAGATGTTCCTAGTACATGGCGAAATAGACCGCCAAGAGAGCTTGAAGTCCTTCCTTGTGGAAAAAGGCTTCCATAATATTGACATTCCTGTATTGGGGCAGGAATATGAGATTGGGTGAACTGAGGGATTGGAGGGGGGGAGTTGAAATAGGATGCCCTTGCCCAATTAATCCCGTTCAACGCCCTCATGCCATCAGTCCTCCTTCAATGGCAATGCCAGCATGGGTATCTGCACATGGCCAGCCACCAAGCCCGTTATGCTTTTATTGAATATCCGCTCGAAGACCGTCAGCCGTTCATGCACGAACATGCAAAGCGCCGTGTTCTTTAGGCCAGTGCTGTATTCCACGAGGTCTTGGTAGAGCGGTTCTTCCGGCACGGTCAGCACGGCCTTGACTTGGAAGGGGCTTTTGTCCTTGTCCTTGCCAGTGCCCGCATTGGCCACATTGGCGAAATGAACCACCTGCGGCTCGACCCCGAACCAATTGGCCCATCGCTTGATGTTCGATTTGAGTTCATCCACCTGATCGGGAGCAATGCAGAACTCCAGTTTCTGGAGGTCGGTTGGGTCCCAACTGGGTGGTATGGCCAGCACGGGCACTTCGGCCTTTTCAATCAAGTTGGCCGTATTGCTGCCGAAGATTTTATTGGCAAGGCCACCAACGCCTGTTGTGCCCATTACCACAAGTTTGGCCTTCGTCTTTTCAAACCTTCCAATTAGGCTCGGCAAAAAACGGTCGGCGTACACAACCTTTGCCCGCCATCTGGTGGTTTCGGGCAATTTCAATGCTTTGATACGTGCCTGCGCCAATCCTTCCAGTTTTGCCTTTTCCTGCTTCTCCTCGCCAGTGATGTATTCCCAAATTTTGGGAGACTCGCCCGAAGGTGGCACAATCACGATGTGGAGCAGTTCAACTTCGTCGTTGTGCTTTTTTGCCAACAACAAAGCCTGGTCCAGCGCCTTTTCGGCAGTGCTGGAGTAGTCGGTAGGAACAATCAGACGTGCCATTTTGCTTGTTTTTGATAAATAAATAGTAGCGATTACGCTATCGTAAATAACGCTTTTTTTATGAAGCACTGGCTCATTGGAAAATCAGCACGAGGTGATGATTTTTATCATCAGAAAGGGCTATTTGTCCGAATGAAAGACAAATTCCTACTATCAAGTTTGGGTGGCTATTGTTTTGTTTGCAGCAGCATTATGAGTAGTCGTACTTGAAATTGATAATACCCAGCTCCTATACTCCAATTGGGACAAAAGAGACTGCTATCAATTTAAGTGCGTTCATTCATAAAACAGGTGGGTGCAGGGTATTTTATCACCTGGCAACACCATCTTGTCGAAAACCCAAGCATTGATTTTTCGACATACCTTATTTTTGGAAGCAAACATTTGGTAAAACGGGCAACCTCGCCACCAACAATTCTGCTTATGAAGCCATTAGTTTTATTAGCGATGAACCTAATCGCATTGTGCCCCCTTCTTGCGCAGCAATCCACCTTGAAGGCCGAATACTTCAATGGAACCAATTTTGAGGAGAAGGTGACGACCCGCACTGAGGCCAATATCGACAAAACTTGGAACGACATGCCACCGGTGCCCGGCCTCGACCCCCATTTCTGCTCCATCCGCTGGACGGGTCGCATCACTGCACCAGAGACCGGAACCTATACCTTCTCAGCAAGGGTGGACGACGGCATCAGGGTATGGGTCGGCGGCGTGCAGGTGATTGACAACTGGCAGCTCAATGACAATGGGCAATCCACGGGGCAGGTGAAAATGAAGGCTGGTACGGCCTACGACCTGAAGGTGGAGTATTTCAATGCCCTCATAGAAGGGGAAGTGACGCTGATTTGGCAACTGCCCAATGCGGACAAGCCAGCAGTGGTGGCCCCCCAATTTTTCAAGGAGCAACCCAAGCCCACGGCCCCAGCTGCCAAGGCTGCTCAACAGCCCGCTGCGCAAGCAAAGCCAAAGCCCACGAATCCTGAGCCAAAGCCCAAAGCCGACCCGCCAAAAACAGGAACGGCTTTGGTGCAGCCGGAAAAACTTGTTGACCTGCCCAAGGACACGCTTGAAAAATACATTCCCAAGAATGTCCTTTTCGTGCAGGGAAAAGCCATCATCCTGGATAAATCAAAGCCTGAACTGGACATCTTTGCCCAGTTTTTGCAGCGCAACTCCAGTTATAAACTAAAGGTAGAGGGGCATACCGACATCATCGGCGATATGGCGATGAACCAAACCCTCTCGGAGGAGCGGGCCAAGGTAGTAGCCGACTATTTGACGCAACAGGGCATTGGCCAAGAGCGGTTGACCTCAAAAGGGTACGGCAGTTCCCGACCCTTGGTGAAAGGGAATTCCAAGAAGGGATACCCACAAAACCGCCGGGTGGCGTTCGTGGTTTACTATTGAAAATGCCTACACTTTAGCGTGGGATTCAGCGATATTTGCGCCCTGAAATGCTTGATTATGAAGTGGTTAAAAAAGTTGGGCATCGCCCTGTTTTGCGTTTATGCGCTGGTGTGCGGGCTGCTGTACTTTGCGCAGGAGCGCATCATTTTCCATCCCGACAAGCTGTCGGAGGACTATGCCTTTAGCGAAGGCGATGAAGTCGAAATCTCCGTGGAGGAGGGCGTCTCAATCAACTGCCTTTGGATGAAAGAGCCTACTTCGAGGGGCGCCATCCTCTACCTTCACGGCAATCGGGGCAGCAACCGCCGCTGCTACCACCAAGCCCAGTCCATGGCCGGCAACGGCTACGACATCTTCATGCCCGACTACCGGGGCTTCGGCAAGAGCGATGGCCAGATTGAATCGGAGGAGCAGCTTTTCAGTGATGTACAAGCCGCGTATGATTTTTTGAAAAAACACTACCCTGAAGACCGCATTGTGGTGGTGGGCTACTCCATCGGGTCGGGCATGGCCAGTTATGTTGCTTCGCAAAACAAGCCGCAACAGCTTATCCTACTTGCGCCCTATACCAGTGTCGTGGATTTGAAGGATGAAAAAGCGGCCTTCCTGCCCGATTTTTTACTGAAATACCCGTTGCGCAACAATGATTTTTTGAGAAAGATAAACTTTCCCGTTACCCTCTTCCATGGCAGTTTCGACGAGGTCATCCCGTTCCGTTGTTCCGAAAAATTGCAGGCCATCAACCCCGAGCTGTTCAAATTGGTAAGGCTGGACGAAGGCCACCGTGGGGTGGTGTTCAATTCGGTTTTTCAGCAGACGGTAAGCAGGTTATTGAAGTGAGATTTTGCAATGCACTTAGATTTCGCAGCACCTATCCCCCTCATAGCATCCCTCACAGAGCTCAGCGACCCCTATTCTGCCGAGGCCATTACTGAACGCTTGGCAGGTAAGCCCCATCTTTCCTTAGCAGCTTATGTAGATGGCGAGCCAGCTGGGTAACGAGCAGGGAGGTGAGTTCTACTCATGGCTGGGTGGGGTGCTGCTGCAATACCGCCGCAACGGGATAGCCAAGGCATTGGCGGAGGCGCAGGAGGTTTGGGCAAGGGAACAAGGCTATAGCTGCATCAACTTCAAGACCCGAAACCGACACGAGGCCATGCTCGTCTTTGCGCTGAAAAATGGTTTTCAAATCACAGGCTACGAGGCAAGGGAGCCGCTGGAAGAAAGCAGGATTTGGTTGCGAAAGGGACTCTGATTAAATATAAACTACTGATTTTCAATAATTTTAAACATAATTTCCATATTTATCTTTGAAATAATTTTGAATTGGCAGCATCAGAACACTAAATTTGCACTTTCTGAACAAGCCGGAGTTTATTAGAACTTACGTTACCATCTCCCCCTCCACACTTTCCGGCATGTACAACTAGGTCTCCATATTTTACTAACAAGACAACCCGGCAGTCCCTCCCTGCCACAGGCTTTCCTCACTCACTGCGAACCGTTTTCAGGTCTCATTTCGGTCTTTTTCACAACTTTTTTTGGCAATTCAGGCGCTGAAAAATATCCTTCACTTGCTGTAGGTCTAGGGTTTCATGCGTCCGCACAAATACTTACAAATTGTTAACCAAAACAAACACTATGCGCATTCAGCATTTTTTGTCGTGCTTGTGCCTGCTCCTAATCGGGGTGGCCCACATACAAGCCCAGACGCAGTACATCGGCCCCGACAACGGGGACTGGTTCACGGCTGCGAACTGGAACAACGGTCTTCCCGCCGCCGGGAACAACGCCCTCGTCGGGGGCGGCGTGACGGTGCTCGTTGGCAGTCCGCTCACCGTGGACTTCGGCATCACGGCATTCGGCAATATCACGGCCACGGCCCCTGTGACCGTGGCTGCGGGCGGCTCGATTGCCAACTCCGCCTCCTTTGTTTTCAACGCTGGGAGCAGCCTCACCAACAACGCCACCGTGCAGAACTTTGGTACGATGACCTTGGTGACCGGGGCTAATTTCACCAACGAGACCGGGGCCAGCTTTACCAACAGCGGTCCGCTCACGGTGTCCTCCACACTGACCAACCGGGGCAGTTTCACCAACAACGGCACGATTGACGCCCTGAACGGCACGGTGCAGACACAAGGTAGTTTCAACAACAACCAAGTGCTCAATACCAAGTCGCTCACGGTGAGCACTGGCAGTTCCTTCACCAACGACTTCGGTTCGGTGTTGGCCATTACAGGTGCTTCGGCCAGCTTGCAGGTGGATGGCAGCTTCACCAACAACGGTACGGTGAACGCTTCTGGCCTGATGACCGTGAACGGCAGCTTCGCCAACAACGTAACACTGAACGTGGCCACAGGAACGGTGCTCACCATCAACGCCAGCGCCCAACTGAACAACGGCGGCACTTTGGAAAACAGCGGCTTCTTGCAGAACTACGGTACATTTACCAACGGAAACACCCTCGTCAACAAGGGCGAGACGAACAATTTCAATACTTTCAACAACAACAACCTAATTGATAACCGCACGGGCGGCAGCTTCTTCAACCGTGCGGGCGGCACACTTGGCATGGGCTTCGGTTCCCGCATCAGCAATGCGGGCAGCTTTACCAACCAAGCCAGCATCAACAGTTTTGGCACCATCGAAAACAACGGGACTTATACCAACAGCGGAACTATCCTCAGCTTTGGTGGCTCACTGATTGATAATAATTCCACCTTCAACAACAGCGGCACCATCAGTACCAACGACGTTGCAACCAACGACGGCACCTTCACCAACAGCGGTACGCTGAACGTGAACGGTGGCTCTGTTTGGTCAAATTTTGCCAACTTCACCAACGCCGTGGGCGGCACGGTGAACGTGGTGCAGGATTTCAACAACAAAACAACCGGTGTGCTAGTCAACAACGGCAAGTTTGTCAATACGGTGCGTACCCGCAATGAGGGCAGCTTCACCAACAACGCCTTCCTGTTCAATCCCGGCGACATCACCAATGCTGCTGGAGGGACGCTGACCAACAACGAGCTTTTCTTCCTTCAAGCGGGCAACCTGCTCAATGCGGGCACCTTGGTTAACACCGACAAGACCCTCGTGGACGAATGCTCCTCCGTCAGCAACACGGGCAGCATCAACAATACGGGCGGCAACCTGGAGCAGCATGGTCTTTTGTTCCAAAGGGGTACCCTTTCGGGCAATGCCATCAACAACCAGGGTGGTTATACGCACACGGCGCCTACTTCGGCAGCGCCAGCTGTTTGCAAGAACGGCACCTTTGGGGCCAATATTGATGGCGATGTGAAGGTATATGCAGGCTCGCTTGTTTCCTTCGAGAACTTCGATAGCTGTGCCAATATCATCTACCTCGCCAATGGCATTGACCGACCTGTTTTCAATTGCACCAATGTCGGTACAGTACTAAACTTAAACCTCGTGGTGCGCACCCGCTTGGGTGACAGCCTTACCTGCGTGGCACAGGTGACGCCCGTTGACCTGCTGGAGCCGCAAATCAGCGGCTGCCCGAAAGACCAAATCATTTTCACGCCAAACAGTACGGCCACTGCCACTTGGACGGCACCAACGGCCACCGACAACTGCTCTTCCACCGTCAATGTTACCTCAACCCACACACCCGGTGCCAGCTTCCCAATTGGCATCACTGGCGTTTCCTACACTTTCACCGATGCCGCTGGTAATCCCAACCAGTGCCAGTTCCGTATTGATGTGCGCCAGACGCCCGCTGGCAGCAACTGCACGGGCGACACAGCCGGGCCAACCTTCACGGGCTGCCCAGCCAATATCAGTACGCCAAGGCTGGCCAACCTGACGCCTGTTGCCTGGAGCGTACCAACACCGAACGACAACTGCAAGCCCATCAACCTGACCAGTACCCACATCCCTGGTACAGCCTTCCCCGTAGGCACCACGACCGTGACCTACACCGCCAAAGACGGCAACAACAACAGCAGCACTTGCAGCTTTACGGTGACGATTACTGCGCAAAACCCTTGCACGAACGACACACAAAAGCCGACCTTCAGCGGTTGCCCCAGCAACATCTTCTTGCCAACCAACACGGCCATCAACGGTGCCGTGGCATTCTGGAACGCTCCGGGCGCTGGCGACAACTGCGGCATCGTGAGCTTCACGGCTTCGCATGCACCGGGTTCTGTTTTCCCAGTTGGTACTACGACCGTGACTTACAGCGCTGCCGATGCAGCCGAGAATACTGCTTCTTGTAGCTTCACCATCACCGTCGGCATCGACCCGTGCCCAGGCGATGCGGCTGGCCCAAGCATCAGCGGTTGCCCCAGCAATATCAGCTTGCTGACCAACGGCACTTCTGCCACTGCCACTTGGACGGCCCCAACGGCAACCGATGCTTGCACGCCTATCACCTTAAACAACAACTACGCACCGGGCAGCACCTTCCCGCTCGGCACCACACAGGTGGCTTATCAGTTTTCGGATAAAAAAGGCAATACCAGTACTTGCAGCTTCACGGTGACGGTTCAAAATGCCTGCTCCGTTGACAATGTGAACCCAGTAATAACGGGTTGCCCTGCCAGCATCAGCCTACCAGCCGGAGTAGGTGGCACAGCTGTCGCCACTTGGACTGCCCCGACTGTTACCGACAATTGCGGCCTTGCCGCCTTCACGTCCAGCTACCTGCCGGGCGCAAGCTTCCCCACGGGCACCACAACCGTGGTTTATTCTGCACTGGATTTGAAAGGGAATGCAGCGACTTGCCAATTCAATGTCACGGTGTTCGCCGCACCGACTTGTACCACCAACTCTCTGCCCATCGCTGATGCCACGAACGTGACACCGGGTTCGGTTTCTTTGGCTTGGGCCTCGGCGCCGGGCGCAGCCAGCTACGATGTTTACTTTGGCACCAGCAACCCGCCAACGGCAACGGTTGCTACCAACGTGACCAGCAATGCCACGACGGTGACGAACCTGCTGGGCAGTACGGACTATTATTTTTATGTCGTTCCGAAAAACGCAGCGGGTAGTGCCACAGGTTGCGCAGCAACGGCCACCACCAAGTTCACAACGGCGGCCATCGCCTGCACGGCATCCTGCACGGACAACACCTTGACCAATAGCTGTTTTGAAAATGGATTGACGGGCTACACGGGAACCAGTGCTAGCGTGACAAGCCCAGGTGCCACTGGCAATTTTGCGGTAGCACTAACGGGTGCCACTGGCAAGCTGGAAATTACGAGGCCAGCCGTAGCGGGTTCCACCTATACCTTCAGGGCTTCTTCCAGGATTAGCAACACGAGCCACTGCGGCACAATGTTTATGCGCTTCAAAAACGCAGCTGGCACAGTGCTCGGTACAGCGGTACAAGCCAGCGTGACGACAACCAATTTCACGGTTTATACCTTGACAGGGGTTGCTCCGGTCGGTACAACCCAAGTGACCATCAGCGCTGAGAAATGCGCCAATGCTGGCACTTTGACCACCGACGAATGGTGCCTCATAGGTGCTAACAACAGCGCCTTGGCCATCACCTGCCCTGCCAATATTACTATGAATTCATCGCTTGGCTCCAACGGCACGGTGGTGACTTACACGGCAGCTACGGCTACTTCTACTTGTACCGTTGGCTCCGTCACCGTCACAAGGACGAGCGGCCTGGCCAGCGGCAGCACCTTCCCGGTCGGCACCAGTCAAGTATGCTACTCGGCTACTGACGGCTGCGGCAATACGCAGAACTGCTGCTTCAACGTGACCGTAAACTCGGCCATTGGCATCACCTGCCCTGCCAACGTGACTGTGAGTGCAGTGCCTGGTGCCACGGGTGCAGTAGCTACTTACTCGACGCCGACAACTTCCACCAATTGTGCCACGGGAACCGTCACCCTGAACCGCACGAGCGGTTTGGCTAGTGGCGCTACCTTCCCGATTGGCACTACGCAGGTTTGCCACACTGCCACCAATGGTTGCGGTGCAACTGCCAACTGCTGCTTCAATGTGGTGGTGAACTCCACGGCTTCTACACTGGCCATCACTTGCCCTGCCACAATCAATGCATCGGCTCCTACTGGTGCAACGGGCGTTGCGGTGACCTTCCCGAACCCGACGGCAACTACCAACTGCACGACAGGTTCCATTACCTATGCTCAGACTTTCGGTACGCCGAGCGGCAGCACCTTCCCCATCGGTACGACGCAGGTTTGTTTCTCTGCAACGGACGGCTGCTTCACTACACAGTCCTGCTGCTTCAATATCGTGGTGACGGCAGGTGGAACCGAAACGGTTTGCAAGGGTGCGGCTGGCACGGGCCTGACCCGTCAGGTTTGGAACAATATTACGGGCACCTCCGTGTCGAACTTGACCAGCAATGCCGCTTACCCGAACTCGCCGAGCAGCACTTCGCTGAACGCTTCTTCGGTTGGCCCAGCCAATATCGCCGACAACTACGGCACGAGGGTAAGGGGTTTCATCACGCCTTCGACGACGGGGTCTTACACCTTCTACGTTTATGGCGACGACGAGACGCAATTGTTCCTCAGCACCACCAGCCAACCGGCCAACAAGGTGATGGTGGCCAATGTGTCCGGCTGGACGAATGTTGGGGAATTGACCAAGTATCCCAGCCAGACCTCGACGGCCATCACCCTGACGGCTGGCCAAGACTACTATGTTGAACTGTTGCAGAAAGAAGGCGGCGGAGGTGATCACTGGGGCATCCTATGGAAGGCTCCCGGCAGTACCTCCAAGGTTCAGATTCCACTTTCACGCCTTTCCCCAATCATTGCATGCCCGACCTGCGACAATGTGACCAGTGCTGGTACTATTGCTGGGGACCAAACGTTTTGTGCCAGTGGCAATCCAGTGGCCTTTACCAGTACTGCGGCTGCAAGCGGCGGCACAGGTACTTTGAGCTATATCTGGGAGAGGACGACAAGCGACCCCGCCTCCAACCCAAACTCATGGGTGGTCATTTCTGGTGCAACGGGTACCACTTACGACCAAGGTAGTTTGACCCAAACCACTTGGTTCCGTAGGGGTGCAAGGCGCAGCAACTGCACGGCCTTTGTTTACTCCAATACCTTGAGGGTAACCATCAACAGCAATATGCCGACTGCTAGTTGCCAGAGCATTACCCGTCAACTGACGGCGGCTGGCCAGTCTGTTCAGATTGCCGGCACTGACGTGAACAATGGCTCTACCGCTGGTTGCGGAGCAACGATTACAAGCTACAATGTGTCGCCAACCAGCTTTAGTGCTCCGGGCACTTACACGGTGACGCTGACAGTAACGAACTCATTGGGCCTGTCTTCGACCTGTACTTCCACGGTGACGATTCTAGCGCCACCCTGCACGGTGACTGGTGCGGTTTGCGAAGCAAATGTGGACGATGCGGGTTGGCAAACGCTTAGCAATTGTGGCATTACTGTCTGCACAGGTGACAAACTCATACTTTCCGTAAATCCAAACGGCCTTGCAAACTACCAATGGTCTGGCCCGAACAGCTTTACGGCTCCGAATCATCCGGGTGGCGATGCTTTGGTTTCCAACAGCATCACTAGCGCTCAAGCAGGAACTTACACGGTGACGATGACAGATGCCAGTGGTTGTACTGCCACGAAGAGCATAACGGTAACGGTAAACAATTGCAACGCTTGCACGGGCAATATGCTTGTAAATGCAGGTTTTGAAAGTGGTGGAACCGATGGTTGGACTTGGACACAGAACGCAAGCACAACTACTTCTTCGCCAAACGCAGGCACGAGGTCGCTGCAAATCTGCAACTCCTCTGGCGGCGTGTCGCAGTATATGCCAGCTCTGTCTGGTGTTGGTTACACTTTGAAGGTGAACGCTAAAATCATTGGCGCTACAGGTTCCGTTGGCTTGCGTTTTTACGATAAGAACTGGGTAGAGCTTTCTGTACCATCTGCTGCCGTGACAGCTACCACCTATACACAGTACACCGTGACGGCTACCGCACCTTATGCGGCAGCATATATGGAGGCTTGGGCTTCCAAAAACACCAACGGCTGCCTCTACGCCGATGAGTTCTGCCTCACCAGCACTGTTGGTTTCCCCGCTTGCTCGAATAATGTCTTGGGCAGCTTGAACCCCGGCTTCGAGAGCAGCTTCACCAATTGGGACTGGGTTAATCGAGCCACCATAACTACCACTGATGTTTTCGCTGGCACTAGGGCCGCACAAGTCTGCACCTCAACGGTTGGTGGTGGCGCTGGCAATCAGACGACGGCTATCCCAGGTGCGACCTATAGCTTACAACTGAGGGCCAAAATATCAGGCTCACCCAGCTGGGCTGGTGCCAGTATTACTTTCTACGATGCAAACTGGAACGTGATAGGACAGGATGCTAGCAGGGGGATTACGGCAACGAGTTGGAGCCTCTACCTAGTTCAGGCGGTGGCACCCATCAACGCTGCCCATGTTGGCTTCTCGTTCTGGAAGGATGCTGGTGGCTGTCTCTACGTGGATGATTTCTGTGCTACCGCAACAGGCGGTGGCAGTAGCGTCTGCGACCCCGATGTGCTCTTTGTGGTGGGCAGTACGAACCTGAATTCAGGGGATACATGGGTTAAGAATAGGTTGCAGGCACTTGGCCTCAACGTGACCGTGAAGAGCGCCACGGCTGCTGCTTCTGCTGACGCCACCGGCAAAGGCCTCGTTGTCATCAGTACGACCATCAACTCTGCTGATGTAACGTCGAAGTTTACCAACGTGACCGTGCCTATTGTTACTTGGGAAAGTTATATCCTTGATGACTTGAAGATGACAGGCGCTACCGCCCAAACGGATTACGGCGAGAACAACACTTATAGCAGCTTGGTCATCAATAACGCAAGCCACCCGTTGTCGGCTGGCCTGAGCGGCACGGTGCGGGTACTCACTGCGGGCAATTGGATTCGGTGGGGGGCTACCAACAATGCTGCCGCCATCAAGGCAGCATCAGTTGCTGGTCAATCTTCTTGGTGGGGTGTGCTTGGTTACGACAAAAACGCAGCCATGCAGGGCGGCTTCATTGCACCAGCACGCAGGGTGTCTTTGTTCCTCAACGACGATACTCCGACTTTGCTGACAGAAAATGGCAAGAAACTGTTCGATGCCGCCATCGAATGGGCCATCGGTTGCAACTTGAACAATGTGGATGGCAACACGCAAGTTTCCAACCGCAATGGCAATGATTTGGAAATGGCCGAAACGGCTGAGAAGACCGCCTCCGACGTCCAAGTGTTCCCGAACCCTGCTTCTGACAGGCTGTACTTGGAGTTCAGTGCAGGTGGCAACGATGAAACGACCATCCGTCTGTTCGACATTAATGGAAGGGCAGTTCAAGAATGGGAAGTGGGAGGCAGCGGCGAGCCTATTGAATTGCAACTAAACAACATGGCCTCTGGCCAGTACCTGCTTTGGATTTCCGAAAAAGGCCAACAGCCTATTTCTAAGCGAATTGTTGTGGCCGACAGGCCATAGCATAGAAGCCAAACGATGGTTTCAAACACTGAGCCTCCGGCAGCCCTCCGCCCGGAGGCTCTTTTTTTACACCAAAAAAGCGATGGCAAACGCCACCAAAGCCCCAATGATACCGTACATGAAAACTGTGTAGCAATAGCTGAGGTACTTGTACTTCTTGGCCAAAACGACGCCAAGGAAATAAAGGTCTTTCGTCATGGAAGTATAAAGGAAATCCTTGTCCTTTATCATTTCCATCATGCCCCAATGGAAATCATCCAGCCGCATATTGTAATAGTTACCGAAGAACAGCAGGTTGGCCTTTCGATTTTCGATGTCTTCCCGTGTGAACTTTCCTTCCGTAATCTTTGGGCGGGTGCTAAGGATGGCCAGCACCATTGCCGCCACACAGACCAAGAGCATCAACATGCTAGGCACCACAATTTCCGGATATTGCTCGAAGCGTGTAAACAACTGCGGAGCTGCTACCGATATAACGATGGCATTGATGCTCAACATGATGTTCGCTTTGCTGTCGGCCATAGCGCTCAGGTTAATGTGTGTACGATAGCTGGTTCTGTACATCGTCTCCACGCCCCGTCCGATATCGGCATCGAAAAGCAGTGAGCGAACCGGGCTTCCCTTTCCCAATTGATCTTTGTCCTTTTTCTGCTTTTTGTCTTTGCGGGCAAGGTCGTCCACAGAAGCCACGCCAGCGGGGTCCAGGCGGAGTTGCTGCTTGCGCAACTGCTTGATATGCTTGAGCTTTCGACCGTTGTAAAGCTCCTCGGCCACTGCTGTGAAATAGCGGTGGTTGCTCAAGAAATCAATCTCCAGGTGCACCCATTCTTGCTCAGTGGGCATCTTGCCTCGTGTGAGCAACACCTCTTGTCGTAGTCGGCCCGTTCTGTCCCAGTAGGTTTGCTTGCCAAGGTGGCTCAGGTCTGCGTCGCAGATGATTTCTTCCAACAAGTCCTTGGGTTTGTTGGGCAACTGAGTGGCCATGATGCAGCGGGTAATCACGTCGAGGTCTTGGTCGGGCAGGTCGAAGCTGGAAAGGAAGTTGACGGCATAGCGGCAACTGCGCTCCTCGTGCCTTTCTGGGCCTTGGTCGTAACCACTGTCGTGGAACCAAGCGGATAACTTCAGCAGGCTGAGTTCCCGCTCTTCGAGGTTGTGCCCGACCCCTATTTCAGTGACGGCTTCTAGTACGCCCTTGGTGTGCTGGAAGTCGTGAAAGACGTACTCTGCCCCGATTTTTTTATGAAAAAAATCCGTCAGGTATTGCTCCGTGTGCGCCAAAACATCGGCGTAGGGTGTTGCCATAAATCAAGTGAAAAAGGAAATGTGAAAAGGAAAAGAGCCGTGATATGGCAAAAGTAGGAAGCTGGTTCAGATTTACACCCTTTAAAATTGTTGTGCAGCAATTAAAATAAACAGGAGAGCTGCCCCCGACTACCGAACGCCGTTTTTCAATCGTTGTTGATGCGCTCTGTTTGCTTTTTGCCGGAGGCAAGCTCGGTGCCGTGCAGGTCAATGTGGAAGACCTTTGGCCAGGTACCGCTGTCATCGGCAAATACCCAGATATAGTTGAGGCGGCAGGTTTTGCCATTGATGGTCATGGTGGCGATGGGTTGGCCTTTTTCGTCCAACTTGAGGCTGATCTTGCGCTTATCGTAGGCGGTTAGGGTTATGCTGCAGCCCTTGCCCGTCCCGTCCTTCTTGCTGTGGTAGCCGTATGCGAATTTCTTTTCGGCCCAGCCCAATTCCTTGCGCACCGTCCCCGTGGAGTAGTAGCGTAGCCAGTAGTTGTCAATGGGGTTGGAGGCATCCAATTGGCCGTTTTTCAGCTTGGCGTCATAGACAATGGTGTGCTTGTTCTTGTTCCTTTGGATGAAAAACAAAGAATTGGATGATTTGGGAGGGGCAGGGTAATCAGCCGGGTGGCTGGCCAATGACATGGGGCCTGTTTTCGATGTGCCCTGCGAGAATGCAGGCAAAGCCATTGCGAAAGCAGTTAAAAAAAAGGCTATAAGGTATTTGTACATCAATTCTTTTCGTGACTCGTGAATGGTGATTCGTGATTTGGCTCACATGCCACGCTCGAATCACGAGTCACGAATCACCGATCACGAATAATCATCTATTTTTCCAGTTCTTTCTTGCTGTGCAACAAACGGTTGATGGCGGTTATATTCGTCAGGACAGCCAGCACCATAATGGGGAAGGTGAAGATGGTGATGGTCTCGAACAATGGAATAGGCAACCAATCTACGGTCACCTTCACCTCACTACCTCCCAGTGACGAGTACACGCCACATGCGATGGCCGATACGCCGATGATGATGATGCGCTCTGGGCGCTGCATCATGCCCACGTCAGCGAGATTGGCACCGAGGCCCTCTGCCCTCGCCCGGATGTAGCTCACCATTACCGAGCCGATGAGGGCGATGAAGGCAAACAGCGAGCTAAGGAAATAGCTCTGTGCCACCAAGTACCAGCAGATGCCAAGGAACATGATCATCTCGCTATAGCGGTCGAGCACCGAGTCGTACAGCGCCCCGAAGGTCGAGTCCATCTTGCCTACCCTAGCGAGCCGCCCGTCAATCATGTCGAACAGGCCAGCGAAGAGAATTACCACACCCGCCCAACCGATATAGGAGTGGTCGGTGCGCTCGCCGTACTTGCCACCATAGATGAAAATGATGGTGGCAAACGTGTTGATGACAAGCCCGATGGTGGTGATGGTGTTCGGGTGTACCTTCCACCTTACCAATTGCTCAATCAGCGGGTTGATGACCCGGTAAACGAGGGGCTGGCCGTATTTTTTCAGAATGTTCGCACTCATAGCGTTGTATTAGGGCTTTGTCGCACTTGGCAAAAAAGACGAAGGTTCCTTCGTGCCGATTTGCCGAGGGCAAAAATAAGGAGATTGCATGGTTTCAAATTTTGAAACACCTAATGTGCAATCTTGTTAAAACGCTGCACCAAAAAGCTTTTCAAAAGTAACTACTTAGGAGGGGGTGGGAGGAGAGAGAAAAAATGAAATTTTTTCTCTCTCCTCCCACATTTTGGGGTGTTTTTTGGGAAAATTGAAAATTTTCCCAAAAAACACCCCCTGCTAGGTAGTTACTTTCAAAATTAGAATTCCAACTTGAAGCGGAACAGTAGGCTGAAGCCTTGTTTCCCGAACATGGATGGAATTTCGTCTCCTGAATGAAGCTTGTCGGTGGGGTGCTTCAAGCGCCACACGGCGTCCACACGGAGTACCCGTAGGATATTTCCGATACCAAAACCCGTTTCGATGTAAGGCTTGCCTTCCAGCGTATAGTTCACCCGATTGCCATTTTCATCACTTTGGAACTGGATGTATTCAGGGTTCTTGTCGGGGTCGTTGCGGTCAGAAAGCTGGCCGTAAATGGCCTTGAATGTAACAGACTCCCGCAGCTTTAGCTTGCGCAGCAGCGGTATTTTGTTCAGTATCCAACCGTTGAAGTTATGCTCAAGGAGAATTAGTGCGTACTCGTCGCTCACGAACTCTTGGTAGTTCATCAAGTTGAAGGAGTTGGTGCGGTAGAAGTAGCTCTGGTTGGCCTTCGGCATGTTCAGCAGGAAGTTGGGAATGCCATCGCCCCAGACCTTGCCCGCCTCGAAGTCCATTCGGGTAACGCCAAGGAAGGACAAGTAGAAGCGCTTCACGATATTCAGTGAGGCACTTTGATAGGCATAATCGCCTCCAAGGACGTCCTTCATGCCAGCCACCAGTCGCAAAGTGAAAATCGGGTGCTTGTTGTAGAGTTGCGAACGGTAAGTACGGCCTTGTATGTACTGTTCGTTCGGGGCAAAGCGTAGTGTCAGTGCTGCCTCACTGGTGGTGAATTCCTTCAAGGTGGAGGGGCCGAGCTCTGGGTCAGTGTAGCTCAGCAGCGTAGAGCCGATGGGCCTGATCCTGTTATTGGTATAGGTGATGTTGTACGTCACGTGACTCTTTGTCTCCACGTTGTACTCCAACTGCGCTTTGTTGTTCATCAACATGCGATCACGGGTGCCCCGCTGGAAAGAGAGGAAGAAGTTGTCGGGACTGTTGAGCACCAGGATTTGACCTACGAGGTTTACGTCCTTCTGGACGAATGCCCGGATATAATGCTTGGGGTTCTGCTTGAAGTCTTCTCGGAACGAATAGACGCCATAAGCTGCGTATTTGAATTCTTGGTCTTTAAAACCATAGGCTCCATAGCCACCAAAACTGATTTTTTTGTTGAACTTTAGGTTCGTCTCGCCACCTAGTTTGACACGGTTGCCTTCCACGGGGTTAAAGCTGTAGAAGTTGGCAATAGGGCCGATGTCCACTGGGCCGAACGCCTTGTAGCCTGTGGTCAGCAGCCCCAAGGTCGTCATTGTGCGCTTGAAGCTCGGCAGTTTTTGAAGGGTATCTATCATTTGATAAACGCCTGCTTCTTTCTTAGTGAGCGTCACATGGCGGGCACCTTCCCAGAAGGCTTCGTCCCGCTTGTAGAGGTTGGGATCTTCAATGACCTTTTGCGTGCCAGCATAGTAATCGTCCGGCATCGGCTTGTCGAAGACGAAGTCACGGTACATGGCCGTGCGGGTTCCATACATGCCTGTGCCTTTTTTCAGGACGGAAAAGTCAACCGCCACCAAGTCCTTTGTGCGAGCCCACACGCCGTTGGGCTGCTTCGCAAACTCCTGTTGGAGGCTCAGCTTCTGCACGAAGTTAACGTTGATGTTCTTGGAGATGCCAAAATCGGCTTTTACCACGGCAAAGGTCGAATCACGGGTAATCCATAGGTCGCCCTTGAAGGCGATGTTCTGGTCGTTTTCTGGAAGGAAGGAGACCTTTGTTACGGGGATGCCATTAACCCTAAGGTTTCCAGTGCTGTCAATGATATAAAATCGGTAATACCCAATTGCCGAGGTGCTCAAAGGGCTCATGAATGACAAGTCGAGCAGTTTGATGTCGTTCTGGTAGATGTTCACGCTCTGGTAAAGCACTTGGAGCATGTCGTTTAGGTCCTTGTCGTCCACGTATTCTTTCATGCCGGTGACCTTCATGCCTTCCCGGTGCTCTTTTCGGTCTGCGGGGTCTTTCCTGTAATAAACTTTGGAAGAAGATTCTTGGATGAAGAAGGGCAGGTAGGGCTTGCCATTTAAGGCGGACGTGTCAACGTGGTCAAGCACAATCCTGAAAGGCTTCATGGCCTTGCGGTTGCGCAGTTTCTCTGGGTCGAAATTGTTGAGGTCGAACTGGACTTTCTCGTACTTGTCCACTTCGTAAAATGAGGAGGCTTCGATGCGGTTTTTCTCTTTGTTTTCAATGACGGCACGCATCAATATAATGGCCGGGTTTTCAGGATCCCGTTTATAGCGCCGCTTTTTTTCCTTTACCACCACCTCGTTCAATTGAAAAGTAGAGGATTTCAACTGGATGTCCAAGGTCTGCTTCGTGCCGGGCACCACTTGCAGCACCTGCGTTTCATAGCCAACACTCGCCACCTCTATTTGAGTGGGTGACGCCCATTGGTACTCGAGCAAAAAACTTCCGTCCATCTCGCTCGTGGTGCCCACAGGTGGCGTCAAATTCATGAAGGCTATGGTGGCAAAAGGTATTGGCTCCTTGGTGCCTGCATCCACTATCTTGCCCTTGACCGTGGTCATTTTCTGGGCGAAAACGCCAAAGGATAAAAAGAGGAAGGCAAGGCTAATGAAATGTTGCCTGTTTAGAAATTTAAAGTCCATAATTACTGATTCTTCAAGTTGGGTGTGAGGCATGGTCATCGCTGATTTAGTTTTTCGGTAAAATTCAGTCCACCACTGCCCCTTGTTGGATATTGTTGGTCAAAAAGGCCTGATAGAACGACAAACTGCCGTTTTTTAGCATCCAGAAAAAAACTTGTCAGTGCCTGAAAAGTTCTTTTGACGTAAAATCCGGCGCAAAGCTACCGTTGTTTTGCTTTCGCAACGGATGTACGAAGCCCAAACAAAGATGGATTATGCAGGATAGATGAAATTTTCTAAGAATTTCCCCCATGCCCGTTCAATTTTTGAGCCGTATTTTTGGGAAAATTTTAAGATTTTGGGAAACGATAATTCCAAACCAACACCAATTATCCTCGCTGCTCCAAATTTCCTGCAATCCCAATTTGCTAATTTCCCAAATTCCCAATTTCTCAATTTCCCTCAATGTCCACCCTTCGACAACAGTTCCTCCAGCACGTAGCACAGACCAGCGACATCCCCATGCTGCTCGAAATTGAACGGGCCGAAGGCTCCTTCCTCTATGACCGTACTGGGAAACGGTACCTTGACCTCATCGCTGGCATCAGCGTGAGCGTACTGGGGCATGGGCACCCGACGGTGGTGGAGGCGGTGAAAGCACAGGCCGAGCGCTACATGCACACCCTCGTTTATGGTGAGTACGTGCTGTCACCGCAAGTGGAACTGGCCACACTGCTGGCCAGCCTGCTGCCCGA
Organism: Saprospiraceae bacterium; assembly: GCA_016714985.1. Lineage (GTDB taxonomy): Bacteria > Bacteroidota > Bacteroidia > Chitinophagales > Saprospiraceae > UBA6168. The sequence continues at coordinate 257,719 of JADKBS010000001.1, forward strand.
TCCGCTTGATTCGGTTTATTTCACCAACTCCGGCAGCGAGGCCACCGAAGGGGCGATGAAACTCGCCAAGCGTTTCACGGGCCGGGCTGAAATCGTCGCCTGTCGGGAAGCCTACCACGGCAGCACCCAAGGAGCCGCCAGCCTCATGTGGCCGACGACTTTCACGCAAGCGTACCACCCGTTGTTGCCGGGCATCCGGCACATAAACTTCAATTGCGAAGAAGATTTGGAACGCATCACCACGGCCACCGCCTGCGTAATCGCAGAAACGGTGCAGGCCGAAGCGGGCGTCCGTTGGCCCCAAAATGATTATCTGAAAAAACTGCGAAAACGCTGCACGGAGGTGGGCGCCTTGCTCATTTTCGATGAAATTCAGGCAGGCTATGGCCGCACGGGCAGCCTTTGGGCTTTTGAGCAATACGGCGTGGTGCCCGATGTGATGCTGCTGGCCAAAGGGATGGGCGGTGGTATGCCTATCGGGGCTTTTGTAGCGGCAAGGGAGGTGATGGAGGTGCTGGGCCATGAGCCACCGCTGGGGCATATCACCACTTTTGGCGGGCATCCGGTTTGCTGTGCGGCGGCATTGGCCACCTTGCGTTTTATTTCGGAAAACAAACTATGGGAAAAAGCAAAGGAAAACGAGGCGCTGTTCCGGCAACTGCTCGTTCATCCCGCCATAAAAGAAGTTCGCAGCGCTGGTTTGTTGATGGCTGTAGAAGTGGGCGAATTTCCTGTTTTGCGGAGCATCATCCTTGATTGCGTGGCAAATGGCGTCATCACCGATTGGTTCTTGTTCAACGACCAGAGCCTGCGCATCGCCCCGCCACTGACCATTTCCGAGGAGGAAATCAGGTTTGCCTGTGAGGTCATCAACACTGCTGTTGAGAAGACGGCTAACGGCTAACGGCCAACGGTTGCATCAAACAAAAAAGGGCTTCCAAAACTGGAAGCCCTTTTTTGTTGGCAGATTCATCATTCCGCCATTCATCATCCATCATTTTTAGAAGAACCTCGAACGGTTGTCCTCTATGTCGGCCTTGCCCCGCAGGGTTTGGATCAACTGGTTCCTGACCATACCCCTTGAGCCTACTTGGCTTTGCTGGCGAATCTGAGCGACATTGCCCGTAGCGGCACCTGCTGTCCTGTTGGTAGGCATGATGACGAAGATACCTGTATTGCCGACGATTGGCTCGCTCACTTTGTTCAAGTCAATCTTGAAGGCAGTGGCAACCACTTTAGGCTCAACGTTGCCAGCTTTGGGCAGGAATGCCGATCCAAAAGTGATGGCTGCGGCGGTGTCCACCTGAACGGAATATTGCGCGGCGATGGAAGCGAGGTCTTTGCCTTGCGTTTGCTGCTTCACGAGTTCGGCCTTTTTGCGGTTGATGACCATTGGCTCGATTTCCTCTTTCACATCTTGCCAAGACGGGGTGCCTGCCGGGATGACGCTCTTGAGGCCAGCCACCACGTACTTGTTCACATAGAACTCGTTCGGGTTCTGGAAACTGTATATGTTTGGTGAAACATCGCCTTTGTCCACGTCGCCAGCATTTTGGTCGTTGCCAAATGCCCAACGCACCATGTCACGGCTGGCTTGGCCAACTGGCAGCGCACCGATGGTGTAGTCGTTCACCTTCAATGGGGAAGTTACTTCCATCGTGAAGCCCTTGGCGGTGGCAGCTTTGCGCAGCGATTCCAAGTCTTTGCTCTGCTCTTGGATTTCGGTGGCAACATCCTTCACGGCATTTTGCGTGGCTTGGCTCGGCACGATGTCTTTGGAGATATAAGCTACGCTTACGCCACTGCTGCCGCCATAGCGTTGGTTCACCTCAATAAGGTGTACGCCGAACTGTGTTACCACGGAATAGACCTTGCCGATTTCGGCCTTGTAAAAGCAGACCTCGTTGAATTCTTTCACCATGCGGCCAGGGCCGAAGGTGCCGAGGTCACCGCCCTTGCTGGCAGAACCGTCGGAGCTGAACTTGACGGCAAGTGAGTCGAAGCGCCCAGCGCCCGATTCTATGAGCAGTTTGAGGCTGTCAATGGTTTTTTGCGCAGCGGCAAGGGAGGCTTGGTCGGTGGCTGGGCGGAGGATGTGGCGGGCTTTCACCGAATCGGGCACCGACATGCGGCCGAGCATTTTCACGGCCTTGTAGGCATTGCCATCCAGGTAAGGGCCATACACCGCACCTACTGGCATCCCGAACACGGAGTCGGCGATGACAGGGCTGAGGGCGTCCTTCTTTACATAGGCGCCGTCCATCGAGCCTAGGTTGTTTTCGACAAAAATGGTATCGTTCTCGGCAGATTTGAAGCCGGGGACAAGGTCGGCCACGCTTTGGCGGATGTCGGTAGAGTCCTTGGCAGTGGCTTTCACCTCCAGGGACACGTACTCCACCTTGCGGGTCTCTTCGTCCTGCTTGAACGATGCCTTGTTCTCGTTGAAATAGGCTTTGTAGTCGTCGTCGGAGAGGGTGACGGATTTTGTTTCGATTTCATCGAAAGGCACCTGCACGTACATCATGTCCACGCTCTGAGTCTGCTCAAGGTCAATGACCTCGGCCATCCAGGTGGGCGTGTACATGCCTTTTTCCACCATGCTGGTGATTTTCTTTTGGAGGCGGTCTTTGATGACTTCCTTCTCTTGGTGCGCCCAGCGGTACTTGAAGTCGGGCACCAGCTGGTTGTCCTTTATCATCTGGTCAATCTTGTTGTTGGTGATGAGGTCCTTCAACTGGTCGAGCTGTTGGCGATCGAGCTGCTGGGTGCTTTGGTTGCGGTAGCGGCTGGCAATGACCGGGCTGAGCTTGCTCTCGTCCTGTCCGAACTGGAGTTCTATCAACTCTGCCTTGCTGACGCCTACGCCGATTTTCTCAGCTTCTTTTTTGACGATGGCGTTGTCAACATAGAAGTTCCAGAGATAGGCCCTATCGCTGTAGCCGTCACCGCCACCGTTGGAATAGAGCATTTCATGGGTGCCGGAGAACTCCCGGTAATCCACTTTCTCGCCTTCGATTTCGCCGACCGTAGTCTGGCTGCCACCGAAAAAGTTTTGATTAGGGTTGTCGAACATCAACATGCCGATGAACAGGGCCAGTGCCGCTGCCAGTGTGCCTACCAACAACCATTTTTGCTGCCGAATTTTTCCTATCAGAGCCATGTGCTTTGAACTTTAAAATTTTTCGTGAAAAAACGATGAGACAATTAATGCCGCCACTTGTACGGCGCATTTTCCCAAGTGTTTATCAATTGAAATAAAATAATTTTTAAGAACTTGATTTTTAAGGATTTGCAACGATAGATTCCTTTCGTCGTGTGGCAAATTTATTACCTCCGTAAAATTCCGGGCAAAGGTAACTCCTTTGTATAGGAAAACAAAATTTTGAAAAGCAGTTGACGCTGCACTCAGTCTGGACTGTCTATTTGGCTAAAGCCTGCCGAACGAGCAATTTTTACCGCTGAGTTCAGTTCGTTAGGCAATGTGCTGCCAAGGAAGCTGTTAACTTTGCGCCCATTGTAGATGAACGCATTTAAAAATAATGGCAGTCGCCTTCGAGAGGCGGGGCTATCCAACCCCGCAGTTCCAGAATTGCGGGGTTGGATAGCCCCGCCTCTCGAAGGCGGCTGCCAAATCGCTCAACCCGAATTTCAAATTCAAATGCGGCTACTTACAATCAATTCACAAACTTATGAGTTGTGAGTTGCCAGTTGCAAGGAAGCTCGAATCCTACAATGTGAGTTCTTTATTCGATAAACAACTCGCAACTCGTGGCTCATAACTCGGAACTTTGGACCTATCTTCAACTTGCGCTATCAACACCTAATAATAATGAATTTGCTAAAAAAGCTGTTCGATAGAATGTTCTCCACCTCTGCCGCAGGGCTGTACATGATACTCTTCGCTGTTGCCATCGGCGTGGCGACTTTCGTCGAGAACGACTTCGGCACGAGTGCTGCCCAAAAAGTCATTTTCACTGCCCGCTGGTTTGAGGTGCTGCTCGTGCTATTTGGCGTCTGCCTGATTGCCAACATCATCCGCTTCCGCATGGTGCAAATGAAAAAATGGTCGCTGCTCATCTTCCATGCCGCCATGGTCATCATCCTCATCGGGGCTGGGGTCACGAGGTACTTTGGCTACGAAGGCATGATGGGCATCCGGGAGGGCAGCGCTTCCAACACGTTCCTCAGCCGTGAGACGTATTTGAACTACCAGGTGAAAATCGATGGCCGCAACTACACCTTCCACGAGCCGGTGCTGTTCGCCTCCTTGGGCAACAACGAACTTGACAAGTCCTATCTGATGGGCGACCAAAAACTGAGGGCACAGGTCACCCGCTTCATGCCCAACCCCGCCGAGACAATGGTGGACGACGATAAGGGCCTGCCCACGCTGAAAGTCGTCATCGCCGGGAGGCAGGGCCGGGAAGAGTACCTGGTCCAGCAAGGGGACAAATCGAATATCTATGGCACGAACTTCAATTTCGGCAACCCCGAAATGCTGGGCGCTTTCAATATCCAGCTTCGCAACGACAGCCTCTATTTCCTTGCCGATGTGCCGTTCAGCCAAATGGTGATGGCCACCCAGACGCAGGACTCGTTGCCCGCCGGGCAATGGCACCCGCTCCGGCTCCGCAGCATGTACTCGGATGGGCAGCACAGCTTTGTGTTCGGTGCGTACAGCCCCCATGCCCGTGCCGAGGTCACCTCCACTGACCGCAAGATGGCCAGCAACAGCACTGGTGGCGTTGAGATGATTTTGACGGTGGGCGATGAGCAGCGAAAGGTTTTCGTCACGGGTAGCCAAGGTGTGGAGGGCACCCCACGGGTCGCAGACTTCGCCAATGCCAGCGTGGCCGTGGCTTACGGTGCCAAACGGGTCGGACTGCCGTTCAGCATCCGCCTCAACGACTTCATCTTGGAGCGCTACCCCGGCACCGACAATGCCAGCAGCTATGCCAGCGAGGTAACGCTGATTGACCCCCGAAAGAACATCAACCGCAACCAGCGAATCTACATGAACAACATCCTCGACCACAGCGGCTACCGCTTTTTCCAGTCCAGCTACGACCCCGACGAGGGGGGGACCTACCTTAGCGTGAACTATGACGCACCGGGCACCATTATTTCTTACATCGGCTATGCGCTGCTCACGCTGGGAATGGTGATGCTGTTTTTTGGGAAAAACACCCGTTTTGCGCAGCTTACACAAAATCTGAAGAACATGAGAGCCAAGACTGAAGAAACAAAGTCTGGCGGCAACTTCAAGTTGCCGACAGACTTGGCCACTTTGCTGGTGGGCTTTTTCCTTTGCTTCGCAACGTTGGCGAAAGCCGAAAACGCCCCAGCCAGCATCATTGACAAAGGCCACGCCGATACCTTCGGGAGGTTGTTGATGCAGGACTACCAAGGCCGCTTCAAGCCGATGAACACCTTCTGTAACGAGGTGATGCGCAAGCTGGCCCGCAAAGAGAGCCTTTTTGGCCTCAGCTCTGAGCAAATCGTGCTGGGCATGGCCTACAACCCGCAGGAGTGGTACCATATACCCCTCATCAAACTCGGCCATCACGAGGAGGTTCGCAACATACTTGGCGTGAACGAAGCCTTGGCCACCTACGCCGATTTTTTCAATGAAAAAGGAGAATACAAGCTCCGTGAAGCGGTTCGCCAAGCCTACAACACGCCGCAGCGAGATCGGGGTGTTTTTGAAAAAGAAGTGGTGAAATTGGACGAGAAAATCAACATCGCCAGCATGGTGTTTTCGGGCAGGTTCTTGAAGGTGTTCCCTGTGCCAGGCGACTCCACACACACTTGGCAGAGCGCCGTGCCCGACGACCCCACCATGCTCGAAAATCCCGCATTTAAAGGCAGTATCATTGAGATGTTTTATCCCGCATATATCCCTGCATTAAAAATGGGCATATTGAACAATGATTGGAACATGGCGGATAAAGTAATTAATGAGTTGGCAAAATATCAGCGCCGCAACGGTGGTGATATATTGCCATCGGAAGGCAAGATTAAAGCGGAGTTATTGCTCAATAAACTCAATGCCTTCGGGCGTTTGAGCGGGTTTTATGGCATATTGTCGCTATTGTTTTTGGGATTATTGTTTACAGGGATTTTTAAACCAGGTTTAAACCTGAGAACACCGAGCAATATCGCCGTCGCTTTATTAATATTTGGCTTTATAATGCATACAGTTGGACTCGGCCTCCGCTGGTATGTGGCTGGCCGTGCACCGTGGAGCAATGGGTATGAGTCCATGATTTATATTGGTTGGACGACCACTTTGGCGGGCCTAATATTTGGGCGAAACTCTTTTGGCAGCCTCGCCGCTACGACCGTGCTGGCAGCCGTCATACTCATGGTGGCGGGCATGAGCTACCTTGACCCCGAAATCACGCCGCTCGTTCCCGTTTTGAAATCTTATTGGCTCACCATCCACGTTTCCTTGGAGGCGGGCAGCTATGGCTTCCTTGCGCTGGGTGCCATCATCGGGGTGCTGAATCTCGTGTTCATGATTGTGGCAAACAAGCGGAACAGCGAGAACGTCTATCGCATCATAAAAGAGCTGACCTATACGAGCGAGATGACGCTCATCGGCGGGCTGGTGATGGTAAGCGTGGGCACCTACCTCGGCGGCGTGTGGGCCAACGAGTCTTGGGGGCGCTACTGGGGGTGGGACGCCAAGGAAACCTGGGCCTTGGTCACAATTCTCGTCTATGCATTCATCTTGCACATGCGCTTCATCCCCGGCTTTCGGGGCGTTTATGCGTTCAATGTGTCCACCCTCTTCGGCTGGGCCTCGGTGATGATGACCTATTTCGGGGTGAACTACTACCTCTCAGGGCTGCACTCTTATGCTGCTGGCGACCCAGTGCCCGTTCCTGAATGGGTGTACTGGACGGCAGCTGGCCTGACGGTGCTGAGTTTGGCCGCATGGTGGCGGCACCGGACATACTCAAAGGTCGGCAAGGCTTGATTTTTTCCAGAAAAACACCGCCTTTTTTACCCAGAAAAAAAAGAAAGTGGACACGTTCATGTACGGCGGTTTCATCAACAACTGCACCCCTGTGAGGCCAGCCCAGCCCGCCATTGCTGCAAAAGAGAGGTCGCCGAAGCGGGTGAAGCCCCGGAAGTCGTGCATGTTAAGTTTCAGCACCTCATACATCACAAAATCGGTGACGATATAGGCGCTGTTCGCCCAAAACAGCAGCAGCATGACCCGCAGCATCCGGCGCAGCACCAGGGTCTCGTACAACGGCTGGCCGCCTTCCTGCCGTTTGCGCAGCGATGAAACCTGAAAACGGATGTAGCGGTAGGCGGCAAACTGGTAGGCATAGAAAGTGAAAATGTACAGGGCCATCTCCAGGCCACCGTAAAACGGCGAATAAAATCGGCGCACCAACAACCCATCAGTCAGCAGAAAAGCCCCTAAGAAATAGGCGAATTGCCCGAAGGGCAGCACAGCATGTTTAACATCGGAACCCACGAATTTGTATTTTGGAAACAGTCTTAATTTTACCGAATAAAACAACAGCACCCCAAATGACAAGGTGAAGTAAAGTGGCAGTGCCGTAAGCGACGGGCTGGCTTCAAAGACACCCTTCAAAATAAAAACATGGTGCAGCGCCGTGAGTGCATAGACAAAAACTAGTGCTGCAAAGACAAAGTCGGCCCGTTTGTTGGCATTTTTGCGAAGCAGGAACACGGCGGCCACAAGCCCGTTGAGTGCGATGGCGGCGCAAAGCACGAGGAAGGACAGGGTAGTCAGCGTTCCGGTGAAAAAATGCATGGTGACGGGAAGTTATGCGCTGCAAAGCGGCTTTGCTTCGCAAGGACAAAGCACCACATTTTTTTTGGAATTGGCTGTGTCACGATTACTAAACTTTTGGAAGTTTAGTAATCGTTGCTCCGCAACCCAATCGTACTTTCGCTGTTTTAAATTTGCCGCAAAACAGGCAACCATATTCATGAAAAAAATCGTGCTGACAGGCCCGGAATCCTCCGGCAAGACGACGCTCGCCGAGCAGTTGGCGGCGCATTTCAGCACGGTCTGGGTGCCTGAGTTTTCGAGGCAGTACCTTGAAAGTTTGGGGCGGCCATACGCCGCCGCCGACCTGCTTGAAATTGCCCGTGGGCAAATGACCATAGAGGATGAAATGACCTTAAAAGCCTCAAATGGCTTGGTTTTCTTCGACACCAGCTTGGAGGTGGTGAAGGTCTGGTCGCTGGTGCGCTTCGGTATTTGCGATGGGAAAATCGAGCAATGGCGCTCGCAGCGGCTCCCCGACCACTACCTCCTCTGCCTCCCCGACCTGCCCTGGGCACCTGACCCGCAGCGGGAAAACCCCGAAGATCGGGACTTGCTGTTGGAGCGTTACCGCAAGGAGTTGCGGGAGCAAAATCTTTCGTTCAGCCAAGTCTGGGGCATCGGCGAAGAACGCCTGACAAATGCCATCATCGCCGTAAACGAATTTCTAAAACCCTGACAACAAACATTATATGCAATTCAATTCCCAGCATCCAGCATCCAGTACCCAGCATCCAATTCTCCTTTTCGACGGTGTCTGCAATCTCTGCAACAGCTCTGTGCAATGGGTCATTGAGCACGATCCCGAGGCTGTCTTCCGTTTTGCCTCCCTGCAATCGGAGGCTGGGCAAGCGCTGTTGCGGCAGCACCAATTGCCCACCCACGAACTCAACACCGTCGTGCTGGTGGACGCTGGCCGTGCCTACACCCGCTCCGACGTGCCGCTTCAAATTGTTGGGAAATTGGGCCGGGCCTGGCCGCTGCTGACCGTGTTTCGCCTCGTGCCGAGGCCGCTCCGCAATGCGGTTTATGACTGGATTGCCCGCAACCGCTATCGTTGGTTTGGAAAAAAAGAAGCCTGCTGGCTGCCGACGCCGGACTTGAAGGCAAGGTTTTTTGGATGAGGCAAAGCGTTTCATAAAGGCAGAAGCCTGTTTGATTAAGCGGTTTTTTTCGCCAGCAAATAAAAATCCTTGCTTACATTCGCTCTACACAAAACCGGCCGCTCGATGACTGACAAGGAACAACTAGACCGCCTTCAGGGACAAATGGATACCCTTTTGCAAAAACAGGGCTTGCTTCACGGGGAAATCCTTCGATTGAAAGCGGAGCTTTACAGTTTCCAACGCACGATGGGCGGGGAAGAACTGTCCAACGTGCCCGTTCCGCCACCCGTTCAAAATTTGCCTATAACCCCACCAGCTCCACTTGTCGAACCGGTAGCTCCAGTTTCATCAGAAAAGCCCGAAACGCGCTTCGACTGGGAGCAATATGTCGGCGGCAACCTTGTCAACAAAATCGGCATCGCCGTGCTGTTGTTGGGCTTGGGCTTGTTTGTGAAATATGCGATTGACCGTGGGCTGTTCCCACCTGTGGTTCGGGTATTTTCGGGTTATGTGGCTGGTTTGGCATTGGTCGGCACTGCTTTCTTCCTTCGGAAAAAATTTGAGGCATATAGCGCCGTGCTGTTCAGTGGCGGCATGGCAACGCTTTATTTCACTTCCTATATCGGCAGTACGTTTTTCCAACCGCCTGTTATTGGGTTAGTGCTGGCCTTTTGGTCGATGGGCTTTTTGACGGCAGCTACCATTATTGTAGCTAGCAAATATGAGCACCAAATCATTGGTTTATTGGGCTTGGTTGGGGCGTATGCCGTGCCGTTTTTGGTCAATACCGGGTCGGAGAATTTTACCCTGTTCTTTAGTTATGTCACCTTTATTAACGTGGGCATACTGGCCTTGTCAGCCCGTAGGGACTGGCATGCCATGATTTATACGGCCTGCATGCTCACTTGGCTCATATTTATTGTGTCGCTATTTTCCCAATATAGCAAGCTGAGCAGTTCGCTCACTACATGGATATTCGCCATAATGAATATTGTACTGTTTTATGGGGCCATCCTCGCTTGGCATTGGCGGCGACAAACACCCCTCCAAGCTGGCGCTTATGCTATATTGACTATCCAAGCGCTTATTTTTTATGGGATAATTATGACGCTCACCAAGGAGCGTTTTGAGGGCGGTTATGCCGGATTGGCCACCCTGCTTTGCGCCATTCCCCATTTCTTGGCGGCCTATGCCGTGCAACATAGATTTGAGGACAAGCAGCCTTTTGTCATTTTCGCAGCTATTGGGGCGTTCTTTATCACCATTTCCATCCCGATTGAATTTGAATACGAGGCCATTTTATTGCTTTGGATGGCAGAAGTATTGGTACTGGTTTTTGTTGCCAGGAAAATTCAAAGCAGTGTGTTTGAGGTGATGGCGTATTTGCTCTTGTTCATAGTTGGCCTGGTGCTGGCGAATTATTGGCGGGACACCTATTATTCTTCTGAGCCACAAATTAGCTTATCACCGCTTTTTAACTTGGCTTTCTTGACCAATCTATTGTTGCTGGGAGGTATGTTTGGACTGCATTTCCTTCATCAGAAACTTCCGCTTCGCAATGAAGCTCAGTTGCGCAAGGAGGTTCCTTTTTTGGACATCTTGCTTAGGTGTTTGCCAGCGGCAATGCTTTACCTTATCTTCTTCCATGAAATTTACCATGCTTTTGAATTGGAGGCATCGCATCCATCGGGTATGCTTGGGCAAATAGGGTCGGTGCAGATTTTTAGGAACCTGAGCCTGTTCGTCTATACTTTCGGGGCGTTGGCGCTGGCTGCTGAGGTCAATTCCCAGCGCTGGAAGTCCGAACTACTGAATGGTTTTGTGGTGTGGGCCGGACTGTTGGGCATCCTGCTTTTCCTCGCCACGCATTTGGTGGCGATGGACGAACTGCGCCGCATTTTTATCACAGACAAAGCAAATTCAACAGCTTGGTTCATCTTGATAAGGTTCCTGTGTTTCGGGGCGCTCGGTTATTTGTACTTCCACATCCACAAATTCCTTCAGAACATGGAGGACATCAAACCTTTTCGCCCTCAGGTGCCGTTGCTGTTCCACTTGCTTTTGCTGGTAATATTGAGCAGCGAGTTGGTCACGGTCATGCTTTTGATAATGGGCAAACCCAATAGCCCGCTGCCGTACCGGGAGGGGTTCAGCATACTTTGGGGCTTGTACTCGTTTCTGCTCATCGGCCTTGGCTTTAAGCAAAAAACGCAGACTTTGCGGATTGCGGGAATGGCGCTGTTTGCTATTACCTTGGTGAAAATTTTCTTCTTTGACTTGGTGAACCTGCCCATCCTCAGCCGGACGGGTTTGTTCCTTGCTTTGGGGCTATTGCTGCTGGGGGCATCCTATATGTATCAGCGTTTTAGGGAAAGGCTCTGAAACCTTCACAAACTATTGATTATTCGACGCTTGAAATATTTGCAACAACTTGTATTTCAAGTGATTGTGCCAATATCCAATGACGATTACTGACCAATGGCTTCTTATTTTTCGGGCATGTTTGCTTTCAATTTATGAAATTTGCGCTGCATGACGAAAAATACTGACATCTGCATTGTAGGAGCAGGACCGGCAGGGAGCACTACGGCGCTGTTTTTGAGCAAACATGGCGTATCCTGCACGCTAATTGACCGTGCGGTTTTTCCCCGTGACAAGATATGCGGTGAGTCACTTGATGGATATGTGATACATACGTTGAAGCGGCTAGACCCCGATTTGCTCAAAAAGCTAGATGGCTTAGTGCTTGAAAACCGTAGATATACGCTCGTGAACAGCAACTCGGAACGGGTGGAGGTTGACTTTCCTTCTACTGCCACACCTCGATTGTTGGTAAGGCGCATAGATTTCGACAATTTTTTAATCCAAGAAGTAAAGAAGTCGGAATCAATCAATTTCCTTGAAGGCACAGCTCTAAAGGAACTGAACCGTATCCCCAATGGTTGGGAACTGCAAACAGAAAAAGGTGAACGCCTAACATGCAAACTATTGATATGGGCAGTAGGGGCAAACTCGCCTTTAACAACAAAGCTTCGAATACCGAAGCACCGGCCCAAGGACGAGTTTTTATTTGTCAGGGGTTATTATCGAAATATCGCCACCACCGAAACAACGCCAACGGTCGAGATTTTTTTCGTAAAAAAGCCTGTTCCAATTTGTTGTTGTCTTTGCCCTGTTGGGAATGGCTTGACAAATGTGGAAATTGGCATCAATAAATTAAAGGCGCAAAAAAGTCAACATAATATACGTGCCTTATTGCCTGAAATAATTGAACAGCATCCAGAATTAAAGCAACGATTTAAATGCGCCACCATCGAAGGCTCAATTAAAGGTACAAGCATTATGCTTCCATCCGCATGGCCACAATTTTCAGGCGATGGTTTTTTATTGGTTGGGGACACTGCATCATCCATTAATCCCGTGACGGGATATGGAGTCGGCCATGCCATGACGCAGGGAAGGTTCGCCGCAGAAATTGCCGTCCAAAGTTTATTAAATGAAAATACCACTGCCGATTTTTTAAGGCAATATGATAGAGAAATAAAAAAAACAATGGGTCGCGAAATTATGCTGGGTCGGGTTTTTACGACAGTAACGGGGTTGATCCCTGTGCTCGACAAATTAATTGCTTTGAAATGGATTCAAAAATTCATGCGCCATTTATTGGCTGACAGCAATTTTGCGGAAAAACTAATGCGTCCTTTCGCGTGGGCATTGAAACGCTATTGAGTACGATTGACCATGCAAATCAGGCGGCTACCATTTTGCCATACCTTTCTCGGTACGCTACAGGCGTCAGTCCTGTCACCTTTTTAAACACATCCCTAAATGCTTTCGCATCGCCATAGCCCACGTCGAACATAACTTCGTTCACATTTTTTCTGCCCGATTCGAGGCTACGTTTGGCCGCCTCCACCTTCACCCGCTGGATGTACTCGATGACGGTGTTGTTGGTGGCCGCTTTGAAGCGTCGCTCGAAGCTGCGGCGGCCCATCGCCACCATCTCGGCCAGTTCATCAATCGTGAATTTTTCCGCAAAATGCTCCTCGATATGCTGCTGCACCTGCCGGATTTCAGCATCGGCATGGGTTTTTTGTCCTTGAAAAATGGCGAATGCTGACTGGCTGCTCCGCCCGATGTCAATGGCAAAGAACTTGGCGGCGAGGATGGCCGTGGCCCGGTCGGTATATTTTTCGACGAGGTGCAAAAGCAAGTTCCAATACGAGTTGGCGCCGCCGCTGGAGTATAGGCGGCCCTCTTCGGTCACGATGCGCCCGTCCACCAACTCCACTTGGGGGAACATGCGGCGAAACTCGTTGCTAAAAAGCCAGTGCGTCGAGCATTTTTTGCCGTTCAACAGCCCAGTGTCGGCCAACAGGAAGGCCCCGACGCAGAGCGAGGCGACCTCCGCACCATTCTCGTATTGCTCCGCAATCCACGGCACGAGGCTTTTATTGCGCTGCAACGCCTCCGCCATGTCGCCGAACAGGGCGGGGATGAAGATGAGGTCGGTGCGCTCCACCTCACCCAGCAACTGGTCAACATGGACGGAATAGTGACCATTGGCGAGCTTTACTTCATGGGTAGCGCCTACCAGTTTCACGTCAAAAAGTGCAGGCTTTCCCGCCGCTTGTAGGAAGTTGTTCACCGCCGAAAAGAGGTACTGAGGGTCACAGATGGCCTGCATGACGGAGGATTCGGGTACGAGGATGGAGATGTTTTTCATTTGTCAAACTTATTTCTTTTTTGAGACAGCGTCAATCACTGCTTCCACCCTACGGACAAGTTCATCCGAGGAAGGAAAGAATGCGCTCAGTTCCTTGGGCAGTGTTGTCGTGATGCTGTAGGTGGCTACGCCAATGGGCTTGTTGAGGTCTTTTAGGGCAAATTCCACCGTAGTGAAATCCTTGCTTTTGCAAATGATGATGCCGATGCTGGGATTCTCGTGCGGCTTTTTGGTGCGGTCGTCGAGCAGGGAGAGGTAGAAGCTCATCTTGCCCGTGTGCTCCGGCTCGAACTCGTTGATTTTTAGGTCAATGGCAACCAATGCCTGTAAACCACGATGGTAAAGCAGGAGGTCAACCCGATAGTCCTTGCCGCTTAGTTCGAGTGGATATTGGTTGGCGATAAAACAGAAATCACCGCCCATTTCCACCAAAAACTGCCGGATGTTCTGAAGGATGGCCTGTTCGAGTTGGTACTCCGAATGCTGGTCGCCGAGTTCGAGGAAGCCAAAGGCATAATCGTCCTTCACTGCCAAAATAGCCTGTGATTTCAGGCTTTCGGGCAGGGTTTCCTCGAAATTTTGCTGACTGATGACCGTTTTCTCAAAGGTTTGGTTTTCGATTTGGTGGATTAACACGTTCTTCGTCCAGCCGCAGCGTCTGGTTTGATGGATGTAGAAAAGGCGCTCGTTAGGGTCTTTGCATTTTTCGATAATGACGTAGTTATGTGACCAACCAATTTCTGCCACTGCTGGTGGCATTTCTATGCTTTTTGGTTCAAGTTGAAATTCTCCCACCGGCGGTGGGAGAATTTGCTTTTGACCATAAGTTTGGTAAAAAGCCCTAATCCTCCATAGATTAGTTTTGGAAAACCCGCCCATCCTTGGAAACGCTTGCTGCAAATCCTTCGCCAGCATTTCCACCACCGAGTTGCCCCAGCCTTGCTGCTGCTGCCGTTCGACAATCAGCTTGCCCAAGTCCCAGTAAAGGCCAATCAGTTCCTTGTTGACGGCCCGCCAAGCGGCCAGTTGCCCTGTTTGCACCCTTGCCTTGGCGTCAGCGACGAGTTGGTCATAAGCCGCTCCTTTGACGCTGTTGGTGTTTGTAGTCTCTTTCATAGGCGCAGTTTTTTATGGTAATAATGGTTTGTAAATCTTACCGTTTACCCTTCCCCGCCATCACCGCCTCGTACGCCGCCTCCAGCGCCGCCTGCACCACTTCCTCCGCTACGTCTTTCAGTTCAAAAGTCGTCCAGCCCTGTTGGCCCCATTTGTTGGGGATGGGGAAAACGCCAGGGCCGCCTACCTCGCAGAACTCGGCTTGCTCAACTGGTGTCAGGCAGATATTGGCAGACTCGCTTGGCTCGTGCAGCGAAGCGAAGATGCGCCGCTTTACCACTTTGAAGGCCGTACGGTCGAAGTGCGGTGCGGCCTCGGTGCCAGGGAAGGCGAGGGCTAGTTCTTGGAATTCGGTAACGGTCATTGTTTCTATTTTTTTTAAAAAATGGTCAAGAAAACTTTCCTGACAAAGGTAGAATTGGTTTTGAAATTGGCAACAAATTATAAACAAAAAGTTTTGTCGCAATTCCCCCTTGCTTTGTCGTAATACCCCTTTTGGCGACTTTTTAAAAGAAATCAACTTTGCGTCATCAAATTTTTAAAACAAAAAATGGAAACAACTACCATAGAAAACGAGAAGTCAGTCATGTACATTGAAGCAGCGTCTTTCCCAAATGGGGTCGGGGCTGCCCATGAAAAATTGCACGGCATCGTGCCGTATTCAACACAGCGGGGGTACTATGGCATTTCTTGGATGGAGCGGGGCAAAACTCGCTATTTGGCCGCCGCAGGAGAGCTGCACGAAGCTGAGGCAGAAAAATACGCTTTAGAAAAATTCACAATAAAAAAGGGCGACTACATTTGCGAGACCGTAAGTGACTTCATGAAACACATCCCGGCCATCGGCGAATGCTTTCAAAGAATGCTCGCCGACGCACGCATTGACCCACAGGGCTATTGCCTCGAAATCTATGAGGACGACGACGTACGGTGCTTGGTAAAACTAATAGACTTTAGATAGAAGACAATAGACTTTAGATAGAAGACAATAGACTTTAGATAGAAGACAATAGACTTGAGATGAGGTACTGCACTATCTAAAGTCTATTGTCTCAAGTCTAATAGCTAATCTGAAAGAACAATGGAAAAAGCCAACAACGTTGAAGAATATATCGCTGGGTTTCCGGCGGAGACGCAAGCAGTCTTGCAGCAGGTGCGGGCCGCCATCAAGGCCGCAGCACCCGATGCCGTGGAGTGCATCGCCTACGCCATGCCCGCCTACAAGCTGAACGGGAAACCGTTGGTCTATTTTGCAGGCTATGCAAGGCATATTGGCTTCTACGCCACACCGACGGGGCATGCCGAATTCGCCGAGGAGCTTTCCAAGTTCAAGCAGGGCAAAGGCTCCGTGCAATTCCCACTCGATGAGCCCATGCCGCTGGATTTGATAGCGCGCATTGTGAAGTTCCGGCTAAGGGAAAGCCTCGCAAAAAGTAAAAAATAATAAACAAAATGTTTGTAATTAAAATTCTGCAACTACCTTTGGGCAATCATTCTGAAACATATTTTTTCACCAACTTAAATCATCCGACATGGCATCCATCAATCCTTATCTCAACTTCAACGGCAATTGCGAAGCAGCCTTCAACCTTTACAAATCCGTGTTTGGCGGCGAGTTCCAGATGTTCTCCCGCTTTGGCGACATGCCTTCCAGTGAAGAACCAATGCCCGCTAGCGAGGTTAATAAAATCTTGCACGTAGCACTGCCGATTGGCTCATCGGGCAATGTGCTGATGGGCAGCGATTGCCCGCCCGAATTCCCAAACGGCATACAAGGCAACCTGTTCAACATTTCCGTCAACACGGACAGCAAGGAGGAGGCCGACCGCATTTTCAGCGGGCTTTCGGAGGGCGGCAACGCGACAATGCCCATTGCGGACACCTTCTGGGGCGCCTACTTCGGCATGTGCGCCGACCAGTTCGGCGTGCAGTGGATGGTCAACTACGATTACCCAAAATCTTAATTCAGTATGGAAAAACTCATTTTCACCACCAACATCAACGCCCCACAGGAGCGGGTCTGGCAAGTGCTCTGGGACGATGCCAGCTACCGGGCTTGGACAGCGGTCTTCCACGAAGGCTCCCATGCCATGAGCGACTGGCAGGAGGGCAGTAAAATCTTGTTCCTTGGGCCTGACGCCAGCAGCGGCATGACGAGCCGTATTGCGAAGCTCGTACTGAATGATACCATGATTTTCGAGCACCTCGGCGAAGTACAAAACGGTGTCGAAGATTTCTCGAAAGGCTGGACGGGGGCTTTTGAAAAATACTTCCTTCGCCAATCGGCGGACGGCGGTACCGAACTAAATGTGGAGTTGGACACGGTTGGCGAGTATGCCAGCTATTTCCAAGAAACCTTCCCAAAAGCCTTGGCGAAGGTGAAGGAACTGGCCGAAGCCTGATTCATTCCCGACAAATCGGGACAAGCATTCATCATTTTTCATTCATCATTGATACTCATGGCAAGCGTAAGCACTTACCTCAACTTCCCCGGCAACACGGAGGAGGCATTCAATTTCTACAAAACCGTTTTCCAGAGCGAGTTTGTCGGCGAAATCATGCGCGTTGGCGGGGCACCACCCAATCCCGGCGCCCCACCGCTGAGCGAGGCCGACCAAAACCTCGTGATGCATGTGATGCTGCCAATCCTCGGTGGGGTACATCACCTCATGGGCACCGATGCGGTGGAGAGCATGGGTTTCAACGTGGTTTTTGGCAACAACAACTACATCTGCCTATCGCCTGATACAAAATTGGAGACCAAGCGGCTTTTCGATGAATTATCTGCTGACGGCAAGGTGGAAATGGAATTACAGGATATGTTTTGGGGCGCCTACTACGGCAGTTGCACCGACAAGTTCGGGGTGCAGTGGATGTTCAATTGCGACGAGAAGGTGGCTTAGGCCTTGCCCTTTTTGACCAGCTGTTGGATTGCCTCAGCGTTCGCCTCGGCATTGAAGATGGCCCTGACGGGAATGGCCCCGCTAGCACTTTGCTTTCGATATTATCGGTCAAAATGGCCTTTTATGCAGTTCATACTTTTCGGCGGCGGTTTCTGAAAGCAGGTACTGTTCCACCGTTTGTTTCTTGGGGTCAACAATCCAGTATTCACGCACCCCGTGGGCGGCGTAGTCCTCATATTTGGTTTCTGTGTTCCGTTTGACGTTTTCTTTGCCGGAGAAAGTACCTCTACGATGAGGTCGGGCACTGGGTAAACGTTCATGGCTGGCTCGAATCGGTCGGCGACCTCCTTGCGCCAGAAGGCAATGTCGGGTTCGTAGTCGTTGCGGGTCATGCCGACAAGTGCTTTCTCGACACGGACTTTGCCGAGATTGTTGATGTCAGCATAAAGGCTAGCACGATAAAGTTGCCCTGAAGCCTCGTTGTGGTCGTCTGCGGCTGGCGAATGCATGAGTACACTGCCATTGATAAACTCAGCTTTGGTATCCTCGGTGAGCCAAGAACGGAACTCGGACCGCTTGAGCCGCTCATCGTCCAAACGGTGGTGGATGCGGTCGAGCAGCAAAGGCAGCGAAGGCACATTCCAAAGACTGTCCTCAATTGAATTGTTGTCGAGCATGGTCGCAAAGTTTCTGTAAGGTTACGGTTTTTGCAGCCGAATCAACATACACTTTAAATATCGATGAATATCCTCGGCCCAACCTTTTTGCAAAAGCGAAGGCCATTCACATTTAAAAATAAAACAACCATGCAAAAAATAACTCCTTTCTTTTGGTACGATGGCCAAGCCGAGGAGGCGGCCAATTTCTACACGTCCATTTTCCCCAATTCGAAAGTGGACGGCGTTTTCCGACAAGGTGAACAGGCGGTGACCGTTGGTTTCACGCTCAACGGGCAAAAATTTACCGCCTTGAACGGTGGCCCAATTTTCAAGTTCAACCCCTCCATTTCCATCTTCGTACTGCTGGAAACCGTGGCCGAGGTGGATGCCATCTGGGAAAAACTGTCGGAAGGCGGCACGGCGCTCATACCCCTCGAAAAGCAAGATTGGAGCGCTTGGTACGGCTGGGTGCAGGACAAATACGGCCTCACTTGGCAGGTCTCCATCCGCAATGCGGACGACATGGGGCCGATGTTCACGCCTTCGTTCCTGTTCACCGGGGCGCAGCAGTACAAGGCCAACGAGGCGCTTGATTTTTACATAAAAACATTCCCCGACTCGGCCGTCAACGTGAACATCCCCTATGGCCCCGAAGGCCCAGGCCCGGAGGGCACGGTGATGTACGCCAATTTCAACCTTTTTGGCCAAAACTTCGTGGCCATGGACGACCCACAGGGCGCTGACTATACTTTTAACGAGGCCGTGTCGCTGGTCGTCAATTGCGAGGGCCAGGCCGAAGTGGATGCTTTTTGGGAAAGGCTCCTCGCCGATGGAGGCAGGGAAAGCCAGTGTGGCTGGCTGGTGGACAGGTTCGGGGTGTCTTGGCAAATCGTGCCCGTGGAAATGTTCCAGCTCTTCGCCGACCCCGACCCTGCCCGTGTGCAGCGTGCGATGGGCGCCATGATGCAGATGAAAAAACTGGACATTGAAGCCATGCGCCAAGCCGCCGCCGACGAAGGTGCCAAGTCGGTCATCGTCGTGGAGGCAATCGTAGATGCCCCGGTAGGCAAGGTATGGAAAGTCTGGACGACACCGGATGACATCATGCAGTGGAACAACGCCTCGCCCGATTGGCACACGCCCCGTGCCGAAAACGACCTTCGCACGGGTGGCTCGTTCAGCTCCCGTATGGAAGCCAAGGATGGCAGTTTTGGGTTCGATTTTGGCGGCATCTACGATGAAGTCGTTGAAAATCAACTGATTGCATATACCTTAGAGGACGACCGAAAGGTGCAGGTACATTTCACGGAAGTGGATGGCAAGACGCACGTGCTAGAGAGCTTCGAAGCGGAATCAGAGAACCCTGCGGAATTGCAAAAGCAGGGCTGGCAGGCGATTTTGGACAATTTCAAGCATTATACTGAATCAAAATGAGATGTGGTTCATGGCTACGCTTTCAAAAAATAGTAGAACTTGCAGTAGCGGGCATCGCTTTATAAAAAGTAGCAATTGCCCTACCTGCCCCATTTGCGAAGCGGCAAAGAAATCACCCGGCGACTTGCCAAAATTGGCCGCTCCCGCTCGTCGTGCACTGGAAAATTTTGGCATTAAATCGCTTGCGCAATTTGCGCAGCACAGCGAGGCTGAAATTGCCCAGCTGCATGGCATGGGGCCTAATGCACTGGGCAGGCTGATGGAAGAAATGAAGGCAAAGGGACTGGTCTTTCGTGAAAAATAGCCCAAGGAATTTCTCATTTTTGCGGCATGGAAATCACCACCAGCACACCTGCCGACATCGGCCTCATCTTTGGGCTGTACGATGCGGCCATTGAATTTCAAAAACAGGTATTCAACAAGCACTGGAAAGGCTTCGACACTGGGCTGGTGGAACGTGAAATTGCCGAGAACCGCCAATGGAAAATCATGGTGGAAGGGCAAGTTGCTTGTATTTTTGCCATTACTTTCGAGGATAAGTCCATTTGGAAAGAAAAAGACCAAGGCGATGCCATCTATATCCATCGAATTGTGACCAACCCCGAGTTTCGTGGTCGCAGATTTGTGCCCGTTATCACCGAGTGGGCCAAGGAGTATGCAAAATCCCAAGGCCTGAGCTTTGTGCGCATGGATACCTGGGGCGACAACCAAAAATTGATTGACTACTACCAATCTTGCGGTTTTAAATTCTTGGAAATTATAACCCCTGAACAAGTGGGCCTTCCTAAGCATTACAATGGCATTACCTTGAGTTTGTTCGAAATTAAAATTTAAGTCATGACAAAATATATCGCATTTTTACGAGGAATTAACGTCGGCAATATCCGCATTAAAATGACAGATTTAAAAGCCGCATTCGAAAATATGGGCTGCCAGGAGGTGAAGACATATTTGCAAACAGGCAACGTGGTTTTTAATTCCAACAAAAAAGCAAACGAGCTGATACCATTGCTGCAACAGGGGCTTTCAACCAATTTTAATTATGATGCGTATGTGCTGTTGTATGAATATAGCATTTTAAGTTCAGTGATGTCAGTATATCCATTTGAAAGGGATGAGGCGCATCATGCCTATGTTTTATTTGTTGAAAATAATACGACATTAAACGAGATTGCGAATGCCTGCGAGGGTTTAGACGCTAATATTGACCTCGTCAAAATCGGCGATGGGGTAGTCTATTGGAAAGTAAAAGTCGGCAATACCTTGGACACCCCATTTTCCAAATTATTGGCGAAACCCAAATACAAAAGCTGCACCACCATGCGCAACCTCAACACGCTGGAAAAAATGGTTTGAGGTCAAATTGCAAGCTGTTTTGACCTACCTTTGCGCCTCAAAACTTCACGTTAATTCCTCATCCCTATTCCCTCATTCCTGCATAAATGGATACTATCATCTTCGACCTTGGCGGCGTCCTCATTGATTGGAACCCGGACTACGTGTTCGACGCCATCTTTGCAAACAACCCCGATCGCAAAAAATACTTCTACGACAACATCTGCACCCCGCACTGGAACGAGGAGCAGGATGCTGGCCGCTCCCTCCAAGCCGCTACCGACCTGTTGCTGGACGAGCACCCCGAATGGCAGGACGAAATCAAAGCCTACTATGGCCGCTGGGAGGAAATGCTCGGCGGGTCCATACAGGGCACGGTGGATATTTTCAGGGAACTGAAGGCTGCCGACAAGTACCGCATCTATGCCCTCACTAATTGGTCGGCAGAGACATTCCCCGTGGCCTTGGATAAGTTCGGTTTCCTTCAATGGTTCGATGGGATTGTGGTGAGCGGCGTGGAAATGACCCGGAAACCCTTCCCAGAGTTCTACCAAATCCTGCTCGACCGCTACGAGGTAGCTCCAGAAAAGGCCATCTTTATTGACGACAACCACCGGAACGTGCTGGCGGGCAGGGGCTTGGGCATCCAATCCATCCATTTTATATCGCCTGAAAAGTTGCGGGAAGAACTCGGGAAGTTGGGGGTACTGTAAAGGGCAAGCGCCAATTAATGGATGGTGTTAAAAAAACAGCCCGCTGGGAGCGTATCCAGCGGGCCGTCGAAATCCTGTATGAAATAGTCCCAAAGTTTTCACAGCTTAGTATCTGGAGTCAAAAACAAGAAGGAAAAAAGGTGGAGCGTGTTTTCGTTTCTGTCTAGAGATTTAGGCGTTGCAATTGTCAGTATTCAAATCAATTGCTTTCATGGTCACAAAGTAAATGGATGCAAAACCTTTCTACCAACCATATAAGTCCATAAATCAGGTTTCTAATACTCAACTGGCATCAATTCTCGCCTAATAACTTGTTGATTTTCACTTTGGCAAGCTGTCCGAACCCGTTACCTTTGCCGCCCTATTGAGAGAACCATAATTTTTTAAAAATCAGGCTTTCGGGCTTTGGTAAAACTTGAAATCGTACTTTGAAAACGAAAAAAATCACTTCCGCACTCATTTCTGTGTTCTACAAGGACGGCCTCGAACCCATCATCCATGAGCTGCACAAGCACAATGTCACCATCTACTCCACGGGTGGTACGCAGTCGTTTATTGAGAATCTTGGCGTTCCTGTTAAATCCGTGGAAGGCTTGACGGGCTACCCCTCTATCCTCGACGGGCGGGTGAAGACGCTGCACCCCAACGTGTTCGGCGGCATACTCGCCATCCGGGAAGAGGCGCACCAGGCGCAGTTGCGGAAGTATGATATCCCAGAGCTTGACCTTGTGATTGTTGACCTCTACCCCTTTGAGGAGACCGTGGCCAAGACACAGGACGAGGCCGAAATCATCGAAAAAATAGACATCGGCGGCATCTCCCTTATCCGGGCGGCTTCCAAGAACTTCGGCGACGTGGCCATCGTGCCCTCGAAGGACGAGTACGCCTTCATCTTGGATTGCTTGCAGCAAAAAGACGGCTGCACCGACCTCGAAGACCGCCGGGAACTCGCCCGCCGGGGCTTCAAAGTGTCCAGCCACTACGACACGGCCATTTTCAACTACTTCAACCGGGGCAGCAGCGAGCTGTCGTTCAAGCACAGCATCCACCAGGGCGAGGTGCTGCGCTACGGCGAAAACCCGCACCAGTCGGGCGTTTTCTATGGAAACTTGGAGGAGATGTTTGAGGTGTTGAACGGAAAGACGCTCAGCTACAACAACCTCGTGGACGTGGATGCCGCCGTGCAACTCATGCGGGAGTTCCGGGACAGTGCCCCGACGCTTGCCATTCTTAAACACACCAATGCCTGCGGCGTGGCCTCCCGCCCGACGCTCGTAGAGGCATGGAAAGCCGCCCTCGCTTGCGACAATGTGAGCGCCTTCGGCGGCATTTTCGTTTGCAACCGCACAGTGGACTTGGCAACGGCCCAAGAGATTGACCAACTGTTCTATGAAGTGCTGATTGCGCCGGGCTTCGATGCCGAAGCATTGGCGCACCTGTCCTCAAAAAAGAATCGCATCTTACTGAAAATCAAGGATTTTTACGTGCAGTCCCGTTCCTTCCGCAGCCTGCTGAACGGCGTAGTGGAACAGGATACCGACTTAAAGGGCGAGACACCCGCCGACCTGAAACAGGTCACGAAAATCGCCGCCACGGAAAGCGAAATAGGTGACCTGCTCTTCGCCAGCACCTGCGTGAAGCATCTCAAGTCCAACGGCATCGCCCTCGTGAAAGACCGCCAGCTCATCGGCATGGGCTGCGGCCAACCCAACCGGGTGGACGCCCTTCGCCAAGCCATCCACAAGGCCAAGTCCTTTGGTTTCGACCTGAAAGGCGCCGTCATGGCCAGCGATGCCTTTTTCCCCTTCCCCGACTGCGTGGAAATCGCTCACGGCGAAGGCATTGACGCCGTCATACACCCCGGCGGCTCTATCAAGGACCAAGACAGCGTGGACTATTGCGATGCCAATGGGATGCGGATGGTGATGACGGGGACAAGGCATTTTAGGCATTGAAAAATTTTCAACCTACCTTCACCCCCAAAAAAAGTGCCGACTAATTTCAAATCCATCCTCCCACTCCTGCTGCTCACCATCAGCACCACTGCCTTTTCCCAAAAGAAAAACGCCGCCATCGAATACCACATCCACCGTGCTGCCACGGCCATCATGGTGGATGGAGACGGCAACGACGCCGCATGGCAGCAGGCGGAATTGGCCGATGAGTTTTACCAAGTTTTGCCAATGGACACAGGCCGGGCAGCCGTGCGCACCGAGGTGCGGATGCTCTACGACGACCAGTTCGTCTATCTGCTGGCCGTGAACCACGACCTGGCCAATGGGCCTTGGATGGTCGAATCGTTGCGGCGGGACTGGAACTTCGTGAAGAACGACAATTTCATCTTTTTCCTCGACCCCTTCGATGACCAGACCAACGGCTTCACCTTCGGCGCCAATGCGGAGGGTGCGCCTTGGGACGGCATCCTGTTCGAGGGCGGCAAAGCCGACTTGAGTTGGGAGAGCCGTTGGTGGTCGGCGGTGAAGGCCTCGGACGACCGTTGGGTGCTCGAAATCGCCATACCTTTCAAAACGCTCCGTTACAAGCAGGGCATCAAACAGTGGGGCATCAATTTCAGCCGGAACGACCTGAAAACCACTGAAAAATCGGCCTGGGCACCCGTGCCCCGGCAATTCCCAACGGCCTCGCTCGCCTATACGGGCGTGCTCGTGTGGGACGAAGCCCCGCCCGCCCTTGGGCCCAACGTGTCCGTGATACCGTATGCGCTCGGCGGCGTGAGCAAGGACATTGAAAACGACGGTGACGCCCAATACCGCAAGGAAGTCGGTGTGGATGCCAAGGTTTCGCTCACTTCCTCCCTCAGCCTCGACCTGACGGTGAACCCCGATTTCTCGCAAGTGGAGGTGGACGTGCAGCAGACCAACCTCGACCGCTTCGAGCTGTTCTTCCCGGAGCGGCGGCAGTTTTTCCTCGAAAATGCAGACATCTTCGGCAATTTCGGCTACTCGTCCATCAGGCCTTTTTTCTCCCGCCGCATTGGGCTGCAAGCCCCCATCAAATATGGCGCAAGGCTGAGCGGCAAGCCCAACAAAGGATGGCGGATCGGCGCCATGACGATGCAGGCTGGCAGTTTCACCGATGCCGATAGCCTTTTCACCCCAGAACAAAATTTCAGCGTACTATCGGTGCAGCGAAGGGTGGCGGCCCGCTCGTTCATCTCCGGTATTCTCGTGAACAAGCACACGTTCGACTACGATAAAGTGACGGACACTGACGCCATACGGGAATACAACCGCAACCTTGGCTTGGAGTACAACCTTGCTTCGCAAAATAATCTTTGGACGGGGAAGGCGCTCTACCTGAAATCAATCAGCCCTGGGGTGAGCGACGGCAACGCCATCTTGGCTGGCAACCTAGCCTACACGGCCAAACATTGGGCATTCAATGGGCAGTTTGAAAACGTGGGGAAAAACTTCCGGGCAGAAACCGGCTTCGTGCCCCGCAACGGCTATAACCGGGCATTGATGACGGGCGAGCGGCTGTTTTTCCCAAAATCAAGTTGGCTGCTGAGCCACGGGCCACGGGTGAAGGTGGAATATATTTATGATGAGAACATGCGCTACATCGAAAGCGAGCCTGTGCTGTTTTACAAGTTTACCTTACTCAACCGCACCGAGGCGACTTTCTGGACGGCCTATAACTACTGGGAACTCCAGCGCCCGTTTGACCCCGTGAACCCCGTGAACCCCACCGACACATTGGCACGGGGCACGGTACATGAGTGGAACAGCTTCGGGGCTGACATCAACTCCAAGCCGCAGAGCCGCTTCACTTGGGCCTTCAGTGGGCGCTATGGCGGCTACTTGGCCGATGGCACGAGGTTGCGTTTGGGCGGCGAAATGGGCTACCGTTTCCAGCCCTTCGTGGCCGTTAACTTGGCGGCACAGCTTAACCGGATTGAATTCCAATCCGATGACCGCTTGCCGGAGCCGCTCAAAAACTCCAGCCGAGACATCTGGCTCATCGGCCCTCGACTCGACGTGACGGTGACGAACAAACTCTACCTTACCAATTTCGTACAGTACAATAGCCAGACGGAGAACGTGAACCTCAACTTGCGGCTGCAATGGCGCTACAGCCCGGCCTCCGACCTGTTCGTGGTTTATACCAATAATTATTTCTCGGATTTCAGCGCCGCCAAGAACCGGGCGCTGGTGGTGAAGCTGACGTATTGGTGGAACGTGTAACCAGTTAAATATGCCGCAGCTTCCAACTAAAAAATTTCTTTGACTGCTGGCGGCGGAGCCGCCAGCAGTCAAAGAAATTTTTTAGGTTCAGCGATTTGATTTTTTGCCTCAGCAAAAAATAAAATCGCTGAACCTTTATCAGTCCCGCCTATCGGTGCCTGCCACTCAAACCCGCTCCAGTACCACCGCATATCCCTGCCCCACGCCTATGCACATCGTTGCCAGGGCGTAGTGTTTTCCCTGCCTTTGCAATTCAATGGCGGCAGTCTGCAACAGGCGGGTGCCCGACATGCCGAGCGGGTGCCCGATGGCAATGGCCCCGCCGTTGGGGTTCAGCCGTGGGTCGTCGTCGGGGATGCCCCAGGTGCGGGTGCAGGCGAGGGCCTGTGCCGCAAAGGCTTCGTTCAGTTCAATAATGTCCATGTCGGCAAGGGTGAGGCCTGCCCGGTCGAGCGCCAACTGGCTGGCCGGCACGGGACCAATGCCCATGATGCGAGGCGCTACGCCCGCCACGCCCGTGCTCACGATGCGGGCGAGGGGCTTTAGGCTAAATTGCTTTATGGCTGCTTCGGAGGCCACAAGCATTGCGGCAGCACCATCGTTCAGGCCGGAGGCGTTGCCGGCCGTCACCGTGCCGCCCTCTTCCAGTTTTTTGAAAGCGGGGCGCAGTTTTGCCAGTACTTCCAGTGTGGTGCTTGGTTTGATGAACTCATCTTCAGAAAACAGGATGGGGTCGCCCTTTCGCTGGGGAATTGGCACGGGGCTTATCTCTTCGGCCAGCCTTCCGTTGGCTTGCGCCTTGTATGCTTTTTGCTGTGAACGCAGCGCAAAAGCATCTTGGTCTTCCCGGCTTATTTTATGTTGCTCCGCAAGGTTTTCGGCGGTGTTGCCCATGCCGTCCACGCCATAGAGCGCCTTCATGCGAGGGTTGATGAAGCGCCAGCCGAAGCTGCTGTCGTGCATCTCGGCATCCCGACCGAAGGCTTGCGAGGTTTTGGAAATCACCCAAGGGCCACGGGTCATGTGCTCCACGCCGCCGGCGATGAACAGGTCTCCCTCGCCGCAGCGGATGGCCCGGCTGGCTTGCACCACAGCAGCCATGCCGCTTGCGCAAAGCCGGTTGACGGTCTCGCCCGGCACGCTTACGGGCAGCCCAGCCAGCAAGGCGGCCATGCGGGCAACGTTGCGATTGTCCTCGCCCGCTTGATTGGCGCAGCCAAAAATCACATCGGCGTAAGCATCCGTTGGGATGCCTGGGTGGCGGGCCACGAGCGCCGCAATGGCGTGTGCGGCCAAA
This sequence comes from Saprospiraceae bacterium, assembly GCA_016714985.1. GTDB lineage: Bacteria > Bacteroidota > Bacteroidia > Chitinophagales > Saprospiraceae > UBA6168. The sequence goes on from JADKBS010000001.1 coordinate 285,026, forward strand.
TCATCGGCCCGGATTGGGGAAAGGCTTCCTTGGAAATTGGCAACGGGGGTGCGAATGGCATCAACGATGTAGGCAGATTGCATGAGGATGAAAGGTTTGCAACTACTTGACATGGGATGTTTTTTGGGTGAAAATTGAAAATTTTCACCCAAAAAACACCCCAAAATGTGGGAGGGGAAGATTTGAAGGTGCGAAGATGCAAGGATTTGAGGATTCGAGCATCAAACCCTGAAGCCCTAAACCTTCACTTTCATCCCCATTCTTATCTCAACATCTTGGTTGGAAAAGACTTTGACGTTGGTCTGGCCACTGTTGGTAGTGGATAGCAACGCATGTACTTCTAGCTTCGTAGCTTTCCGGATGCCATCAAAGCGGGCGGCGTCGAAGGTGACGAAAGTGGTGGTGGTTTGCTTGCCAGTGACGATGCCATCAGCACCAACGGGGGCCGCTTCGATGGGGTAGCCAATGGAGTCGAACAGCGAATCGAGCACGACCCCGGTTGAATCCAAGAAATAGCCTTGTGTGGCAATGCCAATCGGCATATTGTTGTCGGAAACCAACTTGAATTCCACTTCCTTGAGCACATCGTAGTCGCTGAAATCAACATCGAACGAATCCACGGCGTCGAAGCCGCTGGCTCGGCCATGTAGGGGGATGTCAAACATCATGCTGACAGTATAAAAACTGGAGTCCGTAATGAATCCCCGGGCGTTGGGGTTGTCGCTAGGATTGGCAATGGCATCAACTTGGTAGTCAATGCCGATGGGTTTTGCGCTGAGCAAATCCGTAACATTGGAGTTGTCGGCATTCAGCGTCAGTACCGTGCTTTTTGACTGTCCGACTTCAGCCAGCGTAGGGTAGGCAAAGTCAATCCCACCGTTATTTATGAAATCGCTTTCGAGCGGGATGCTGGGGCCGTTGGTGGTTAACGCATCGAACTCCTTGATGTCGGAGCGGGTAGGGATTCCGAAAGAGTTTTGGATATCGAGTTTGATAATAGGGTTTTCAAAATGAACGTTGCTCTGTTCCCATTCCTTGAAGAAATTGATGTCAACGCTGTCCCGCTTGCCCTCAAACGTGGTTTTACCGAAATAGCCTTCAAAATAGGAAAACTGGATATTTACATTTTCGAGGGCAACGTGGTTGGGTTCAAGTGGCAAGGTGTCGCCTGATTCTGTGAGGGCGGCATATTCGATATGCACTTTGCCATTAATTGGCCTAAGCTCATACCCTTCTACTGGCACAGCAAAACTAACGTCGCCTTGAGGGAGGGGCGCTCCTTCAAAAATTACCCCGATGGGTGACATGACCTGCATTTGAATGGCCAACGGCTGACCGTTCTTGGTAGCCTCATGGATGGTCATGGAGAAGTTAATCAGGCCTTCGTATTCTGAATAGATGAGTGCATTGACTACGCCACTTTTATAGCGGGCCAAATCAATCATAATCTCGTCGCTTAGGGTATCAAAGTCAAGGGTGAAATAAGAAGTATCAAGCGGAATGATGGGCGGGAGCGTCGAATATATTCTTTGGAAAAACTCATCAGCGTTTTGGGTGAACACTTCGTCTTCGTAGATAAAGTGGATGAGACCTTCCGAATCCACCTCAACATGGCTGTAAGCATCAAAATTTTCTAGCAGTTCCTGGATGGAGACCCGGGACTTTAGCAAAGGGATGGCAAACTCGGCACCGTCCGACTCAAAGTCTGCCTTTTCGAATTCATCATATTTCTGGCACCCAAACAGTCCTGTCAGCAGAAGGGCTAGGCATCCAAACCGGAACAATTTCATTTCAAGGATTTTATTAGCGCTATTTACGATTGCACATTCAGCCCCTATTTTCAGCAGCGAAGCCGGCGGAAAAAGGAGGTAAAATTATTTTTGTGAGCCTCCGGCCCGCAAAAACAATTTTATAAAAAAGTTTCAAGGTGTTCCGCAACTTAGGTTTATAATTCACCAACAACTATTTAATACAATAGGTTGGCTACAAAAATACAAAGACAAGCACCAATTTCATGCCTCTATCCAAATTACGACAGATGGTATGAAAAGGTTGGGTTGCCTTTTCCCGGATGATAGGAGCGGTAGAGGCCCCGATTTTCATAAATAAACTCACAGCACCTTGCACTCCACCCTGCGGTTCTGCAAGCGGCCAGCAGCAGCGGTATTGGGAGCGATCGGTTGGCTTTCCCCATAGCCTTTGTAGGTGATTCGAATATTGGCTATCCCTTTGGAAATCAGGTAGTTGGCTACGGTCTCGGCCCGGTTTTGCGAAAGCGATTGATTGTCGGCGTCATTACCTACGTCGTCGGTATGGCCGCCTATTTCGACCTTTACTTTTGGGTTTTCCTTCAAAAAAGCGGCGAGGTTTTCTAATTCTGGCAGGGCGGGCGGCAGTAAGTCCCACTTGCCGGTTTCAAAATTCACGTTTCGGAAGGTGTAAGATTTTTTTGTTTTCAGGGAAGTTGAAATATCCGGCGGTGGGAGTGCATCGGCTGGCACGATGCGGATGTCGTCAATGAGGTAATAGGCTACCCGCTTTATTTTGTCCACACCATTGTTTTGCCGAAGGTTGAAACTGTCTATTTGTGAAGGGTTCTTGAGCATGGTCTGCGTTACTTCGTCCTTGAAAAAGTTACCGATGAAAAAATACATGTATTCCCGGTCGGCGGTGAAGGTGCCACTGATGAGCTTCCATTCATCCTTGGCCGTTATGATCGGTTCCTTTACCACGAACTGCGGCTTGTCGTCCCGCTCCAAATAGTGGTTTTTGTCGTAAGCAAAAAAAACGCCCAGATTCCCCGCCGCCGTAGGGCGTATGTCTCGTTTTTCGCCATAGATGCTCTGCAAATGGTGCAAGGCCGTTGCTTCTGATAAATTCACATACATTTCAACGCGGTACTTTTTGCCATAGGTGAGTGGCATTCGGAGTTGGCCTTGAATGATTTCATGGAAGTCGGAGTTGCGGCCTGTATCGTTTCGGGGGTGGTAGGTGATGATGCCCACCGCACGGTCGCCACCATGTGGTTTTGGGAAGAAGCATTCGCCATACTGATCTGATTTCCAATCAATTAAGTCAGGGGTCATCGAATGGTCGGTTGTCCAGTTTGCCAGCGATTTATCGAACGATTCGCCGTTTTGGATATAGGAACATGGCTGTAATGGGGCGTTAGATAGCAGTTTTTCGAAGCCAGGGTTCAGCACCAAATTGCCATCTTGTGCGATGGCAAACAATGGCAAGAGTAGTAGGAAAGCAATATTTTTCATGATCAGTTTTAAGCAATAATTTGGAAAGCAATAAAAGTTACACGGCTGCTATTTCTATCTTCACGCCTCATCCAATCATTTGAAGTATGCCTTTAAAGCTAAGTCTTTTTTTCTTGCTGTTTTCTTGGGCCAACCTGTTGGCCCAAGCACCCATACAAGCCCCAACGACCCCCGTTTCTACAAAAAAGCAACTTGAACCCGACGACCTCGTGCGCTGGAACCAAGTGCAATCGGCCAAAATCTCCAACGACGGCAGTTGGGTGGCCTATACCCTCAAGGCGGAGGAGGGCGATGGCCGCCTGCTCGTCTGGGATGCCATGAAAGGCACAACCCGTACCTACCAACGGGGAGACAGCCCTGCGTTTTCCGCTGACAATCAGTTCCTTGCGTTCAAAATAAAGCCCTTGGAAGATACCCTGAAGGCCCAACGACGCCGCAAGGTGAAGAAGGAAGACCTTGCCAAGGATTCGCTCGGCATACTGCACCTCGGCTCCGGCAGCTTGAAGAAAATCCCAGACGTGAAATCCTTCGCTATGCCCGAAGAATGGGACGGCTGGCTGGCTTACCAATTGGAGCCGTTCAAGTCGAAGGAGGAAAAAGCGGACACGATGGCAGTCAAACAGGATTCTACCAAAACGGAGAAGCCCGATTTACCGAAAGGAAAGACAAAGAAGAAAAAAGAAAAGAAAGAGGGCAAGGACAACGGCTCTAAGCTCGTGCTGTTCCAGTTGGCTTCGCAACGGACGGACACCATCCATTTCGTACGGGATTACAAACTGGCCAAGGCTGGTGGGCGCATCCTACTCAATACCAGTGGTATGCCCGATTCGTCGCTGCTCGAAGGAGTCTATCTTTTCAATTGTGCCTTGCGGCAATTGCGCCCCTTGTGGCAACAAAAAGGCGATTATAAGCAGTTGATTTTCAATGAAAAAGGAACGCAATTGACTTTTTTGTCCAACCTAGACACCACCAAGGCGCAGGTGCCTCCATTCGGCCTCTGCTACTGGGAAGAGGGCATGGAGAAGGCCAAAATCATTGCCGACTCCACGGCCAAATACCTGCCCAAGGCGTGGCGGGTAAGCGAGAACGCAGCGCCTGTTTTCAGCAAGGATGGTTCGAAACTCTATTTCGGCGTTGCTCCGCCGCCCATTTTGCAGGACACCACCTTGCTGGATGACGAAATCGTGAACGTCGAGGTCTGGACTTATACCGACGGGCGACTGCACACCAACCAGAAGACCCTCGTTGAGCAGGAGCGCAAACGGTCTTATGAGGTGGTTTGGCACATTGCCCAGGACAAGTTCGTGCCACTGGCCTACACCGATTTGCCAGAAATGGCCTATGCACCCGACCGTAAGGGTGGCGTGGCCCTCGGCTTGAATGAGCAGCCCTATCTGAAGCAGATTTCATGGGAAGGGGAGGGGAGAAAGGACGTTTGGCTCGTGGACGAAACCACTGGCAGCCGCAAGATCATCACCAAGGCCCTTCGGGGCAACCCACGGCTCTCACCTGACGGCAGTTTTGCTTTTTGGTACAATGAAGTGGATAGCGCTTGGTTTGCATACTCGTTGAAAACTAGCGAATTGCGCCGATTGACCAATAACCGCCCGACGCCTTTCTTCGATGAATTGAACGATGTCCCTGATTACCCTTCCAGCTATGGCTTCGCCAGTTGGGTTGCCGATACAAACGGGGTTTGCTCCAGCCTATTGGTGTATGACCGATACGATATTTGGCAGTTGGACCCGAACGGACAGGCCCAGCCCATCAACCTGACCAATGGCCGGGCTAACCGCACTGTTTACCGCTTCCAGCGCCTCGACCCCGAAGAACGCTACGTAGAGCCGGGTCAGCGCTTGTTACTGCATGTTTTCGATGAAAAAACGAAGGCAGAGGGCTATGCACTGCTGATGCTCGGCGCAGGACAGCCGATTCAATTGGTGAGCGAGGCTTATGCTTATTCCACTTTACCGCAGAAGGCCAAGGATGCAGACAAACTGCTTTTTACCAAGGAAAACTTCCAGACCTTCCCCGATTTGCTGTACAGCGATTTCACGCTTCAAAAGCCAAAAAAGGTGAGCAATGCCAATCCCCAGCAGTCGGACTACAAATGGGGAAGCATCGAGCCTTATGAGTGGACCTCATTGGACGGCCAGCGTTTGCAAGGGCTGTTGGTGAAGCCCGCCAACTTCGACCCCACGAAGCAGTACCCAATGATTGTCAATTTCTACGAGCGCAGCAGCGATGAACTGCACCAATACCGGGCACCTTACCCCTTGCGCAGCAGCATCAACTACTCGTACTATGCCAGCCGGGGCTACCTCGTTTTCAATCCCGACATCGTCTATCGAACGGGCTACCCTGGCGAAAGCTGTTTGAACGCCGTGGTTTCCGGGGTTACTTCCTTGACTGAAAAAGGGTTTGTGGACAAAGGCCGCATCGGCGTACAGGGGCATAGCTGGGGTGGCTATCAGGTGGCCTATTTGCTGACCAAAACCAATATCTTCAAATGCGCCGAAAGCGGTGCCCCCGTGGTGAACATGTTCTCGGCCTATGGCGGCATCCGCTGGCAGACGGGCCTCAGCCGGATGTTCCAATACGAGCACACCCAGAGCCGCATCGGTGGCACTATCTGGGAATATCCGATGCGCTACATGGAAAACTCGCCACTATTTTCAATGGATAAAGTGAACACACCTGTGCTCATCATGCACAATGACGCCGACGGCCATGTACCTTGGTACCAAGGTATCGAATATTTCACAGCCCTGCGTCGCCTTGGCAAGCCCGCTTGGATGCTGAACTACAACGAAGAGCCACATTGGCCCGTCAAGCTGCAAAACCGCAAAGACTTCCAACTGCGCATGAGCCAGTTCTTCGATTATTTTTTGATGGACAAACCCATGCCGCAATGGATGGTAAGGGGCGTACCTGCGGTGGAAAAGGGAATTAGGCAGGGGTTGGATTAAAACAAAAGGGCTTGTTTGCGACAGCAAACAAGCCCTTTTGAATTTTGAGAAGCATCAATTAAGCACTCTCCAAAGCCGCTGCTCCCCCCACGATTTCGAGGATTTCGCCGGTGATGGCCTCTTGGCGGGCCTTGTTGTACATCAGTTTCAAGTCTTTCAACATCTCGTTAGCGTTTTCCGTTGCCTTATCCATAGCCGTCATACGAGCACCGTGCTCGGAGGCATGCGTGTCGAGGAGGTACTTCTGGAAAGTAGTTTGGAGAATGCTCGGAACGAGCACTTTCAACAACCCTTCCATGTCCGGTTCGAACACATAGTCGGCCTTTGGGCCACCCTCGGCAGCCTCCATTTTGGGTACAGGCAGCCACTGCTCCGTCTCAGGGAACTGGGTGGCGGCATTGCGGAAGCGGCCAAAGGACACAGAGATATGGTCGAAACCACCTGCTTCAAAATCATCCATCAACCGCTGGGAAACCTGTGCCACATGATCGAAGCTGAGGTCGCTGAACAGCTCCACATAGTCGCGTATGAAAGTGGCTTTCGGGTAGCGTTTGCGAAGCACATCGTACCCTTTCTTGCCGATGGGGATGATGGTGAGATGGCCTTCACCCAGCACCTCGGCATATTTTTCCTCGATGGTGATAATAGCAGATTTGGTGACGTTGGTATTGAAGGCACCGCAGAGCCCCCGATTGGAGGTCACTACCACCATGCATGCCTTCTTTATCGGTCTTTCGACACCAAAGGAAGTGCTGGCCTGCCCACCGAGATTCGATAGGATGTTGCGCAGCATTTCGTTCTGCTTTTCAGCAAACGGGCGCATCTGTTGGATGGCCTGCTGCGCCCTGCGCAATTTGGCAGCCGACACCATTTTCATGGCCTTGGTAATCTGCTGTGTATTTTGAACGGAAGTGATCCGCTCCCGTACTGCTTTTAGGTTTGCCATTTTATCCTAATGATGAATGATGAATGGTGGAATGATGAATGAATCGGCCATTGCCCATCATTCATCATTCATCATTTATCATTCAAAAGATTCATCATTACTTCTTATACTGCTGCACCAGTTCGCCAGCCAGTTTTTCCACTATAGCCAGCGAATCATTGCTAAGTCCGCCTTTGCGGAAATCTTCCAATACGGCCGGGTGAAGTTGCTCCAATTTGAGGAGGAAAATTTCTTCGAACTCCTTCATCTTGGCGACCGGAACCTCCTTCACCAAGCCCTTGGTGCCGAGGTAAATCATGGCCACCTGTTTCTCAACCGATACCGGGGAGTACTGCGGCTGCTTCAGGATTTCCACGTTGCGCTTGCCCTTCTCGAGTACGGCTACGGTGGAGGCGTCAAGGTCAGAACCGAACTTGGAGAAAGCCTCCAACTCACGGTACTGCGCTTGGTCAATCTTCAGTGTACCGGACACCTTCTTCATGGATTTAATCTGCGCCGAACCACCTACCCGGCTCACCGAGATACCCACGTTGATGGCGGGGCGGATACCTGAGTTGAACAGGTTGGTTTCGAGGAATATCTGACCATCGGTGATGGAGATAACGTTCGTCGGGATGTACGCCGATACGTCACCAGCCTGCGTCTCGATGATAGGCAAAGCCGTCAGCGAACCACCGCCCCTCACGATGCCTGCGTTCTTGAGGCTCGGCGGGAGGTCGTTCATGGTCTGCGCAATGGCGTCGTTGTTGATGACCTTAGCGGCACGCTCCAAAAGGCGGCTGTGCAGGTAAAAGATGTCACCTGGGTAAGCCTCACGGCCCGGTGGACGACGGAGCAGCAGCGATACCTCACGGTAGGCAACGGCCTGTTTGGAGAGGTCATCGTAGATGATAAGCGCTGGGCGACCCGTGTCACGGAAATACTCGCCGATGCAAGCACCTGCGTAGGGAGCATAGAAAATCAGCGGAGCAGGGTCGGAAGCCGAAGCGGACACGATGACTGTGTAGGCCATTGCACCAGCATCAGCCAACGTTTTTGCCACGTTTGCTACCGTAGAAGACTTTTGGCCGGAGGCAACATAGATGCAGAAAACAGGTTCGCCCCTGTCATAGAATTCTTTCTGGTTGATGATGGTGTCAATGGCGATGGCCGTTTTGCCTGTTTGGCGGTCGCCGATGATCAACTCCCGCTGGCCACGGCCAATCGGAATCATCGAGTCAATGGCCTTGATGCCCGTTTGCAGCGGCTCGTTCACTGGCTGGCGGAAGATAACACCAGGCGCTTTGCGCTCCAATGGCATTTCGTACTTTTTGCCACCGATGGGCCCTCTGCCGTCAATCGGTTGGCCAAGTGGGTTCACTACCCTGCCCACGAACTCCTCACCTACCTCGATAGAGGCGATGCGGCCCGTACGGCGCACGGTAGAGCCTTCCCGGATATGGTCGCCGGAACCCATGAGTACCACGCCCACGTTATCCTCTTCGAGGTTGAGTACCACAGCCTGTACGCCGGTTTCAAACTCAACGAGTTCACCAGCTTGTGCTTTGTTCAGGCCATAGACACGGGCGATACCGTCACCTACTTGAAGCACTGAACCTACTTCTTCCAATTCGGTGGCGGAGTTGAAGCCGCTGAGTTGCTGCTTGAGTATCGCTGATATTTCGTCAGGTTTTACGTCAATCATTTTTATAAAATTTTGGTGGACGGTGGACGATGGACGGTGGACGGAATCATACCGTCAACCGTTGGCCGTCAACCGTAAGCCGTTTAAGCCATTATTTGCGAGATATAAAGGTTGCCTTTGAAGTTCTTTTTCATTTGCTCCAGCTTGTGCACCACGCTGGCGTCGTAGAGCCTGTCGCCAAATTCGATGACAAAGCCGCCAATGATGTCGGGGTCAACTTTGGTCGTAAGCTCCACGTTCTGGTCGGTATTGCTACTGGCCAACAATTTTGCATGGATAGCCTTCACCGCCTCATCGCTCAGGGGCGCTGCCGTTACAAGTTTCACGGTCGTGATGTGTTTGATGACCTTGTACTGCAAACTGAACTCGTCAGCGATTTCGGCCAGTTGTGCCTCCCTGCCTTTGCGGAGCAAAATGCGCAGGAACGCCATGGTCATCTCGTCGTATTTGCCTGCAAAAAGCTGATTGAATACCCGCTCTTTGGTGTCGGCCTTCACGACGGGGCTTTTCAACATGAGCAAAAAGTCCCGGTTCTTGGCCACCTGCCGGAAAGACTGCACGTCTTCCAACACCCGTTCGAGCTTGCCCTGCTCCTTCGCAAGGTCAATTAGCGACTTGGCGTACCTCGATGCTATTCTTTGAGCACTCATCTTTTTATAATGATGAATGATGAATGGTGGAATGATGAATGGTGGGAGCCAAGAGGGCATTCACCATTCATCATTCATCATTCATCATTTTTAATTGAGCTTAATTTCCTTCACCAAATCGTTCACGAAAGCTTCTTGCTCGGTGTTGCCACGGAGCTCCTTGCGGATAACCTTCTCGGCAATTTCGAGAGAGAAGGCGCCCACCTGGTTCTTCAGGTCGGTGATGGCTGCCATTTTCTGGTTTTCTATTTGTTCCTTGGCAGAAGCCACGATTTTTTGGGCTTCTTCCTTGGCCTTGTTCTTGGCTTCTTCCACGATTTTGGTGCCAGCGTCCTTGGCTTCCTTCAAAATCTGGGCACGCTCCTCACGGGCTTGAACCAGCAGGGCTTCGTTCTCAGATTTGAGGTTGGCCATTTCTTGGCGCACCCGCTTGGCCTCGTCCAATGAGCCTTGAATGTCTGATTCTCGCTTTTTCAAGGCTTGGGCGATGGGGCGGAAGGCGAACTTGCCAATCATCAACCAGAAAATGAGGAAGATGACGGTTGTCCAGAAAATGAGGCCGAAATCCGGCTTGATAGGTGTGAAATCTATAAGGAAAATCATGATGATTTGTTATTTCTTACAATGAAACTGACTTTGGAAATTGGCCTTATTTTTACTGCCTGACTTAAAATCAGCCCAGCGACCAACCGTCACCGAAGGCTGCCTTTTTCTGTAGGTCGCTGTAAATTAGGCAACAAGGAATGCAACCACGATGGCGATGAGTGCAGCACCCTCAACGAGGGCCGCAGTCAAAATCATGTTTGCACGGATGTCACCTACTGCCTCCGGTTGGCGTGCAATGGCTTCCATTGCTTTGCCACCGATTTGGCCGATGCCGATACCAGCACCGATTACTGCGAGACCCATTCCGATAGCGGCGATTGAACCACCCATAGTTCGAAATATTTAAAAGGTTAAGAAAATCAGGTTTCAGGTTTCAGAGGGGTCGGGTTTCAGGTTTCAGAGGGTTTCAAGCAGGCATTCCCTGGAACTTGAAACCAAAAACCTTAATGGTGCGCCTCCTCCGTGGCCGCACCGATGTACGAGGCAGTCAGGATGGTGAACACGAATGCTTGGATGAAGGCCACCAACAACTCGATGCTCATCATGAACAGGGTGAGAATGGTGGAGCCTACGGCAGTGCCGTAGCCAGCGCCCACGTTCTCGCCGCTCTTGCTGAACACGAAGATGAGGCCGACGAATATCACCATTACCATGTGGCCAGCGGTGATGTTGGCGAAAAGACGGAGCATCAAGGTCATTGGCTTGATGAACACGCCAAGGATTTCAACTGGGGTCAAAATGGTCTTTACCCAAGCCGGAACGCCGGGCATCCAGAGGATGTGCTCCCAGTAGTGCTTGTTGCCGCTAAGGTTAACCACGAGGAAGGTGATAAGCGCCAAAACCATCGTCACGCCGAGGTTGCCCGTCACGTTCGAGCCGCCGAGGAAGGGTATTTGCCCGAACAGGTTCAGGCCCAAGATGAAAAAGAACAGCGCCATGAGGAACGGCAAGTACTTCTCCCATTTGTGCCCAAGGAATGGCTTTGCTACTTCGTCCTGAATGAAGATGAATATTGGCTCTATGAAACCTTGCAAACCTTTCGGTGCTTGGCCGTCACGGTTTTTATATGACTTGGCAACTGAAAGGAACGCCCAGGAGAGCAGTGCCAAGATGAGCAACATGGAAACGACATTCTTCGTCAACGAGAAATCGTAGAATGACGTGATGCCACCGCCGAAAAGGCCACCATCAGCAGTGCTTCGGGCTTCGGCGGGGTAGAGTTTGGATTGGTAGCAGATGAACGGCACGTCTTTTTCCTTGCCATTTTCCTGCTTCACTTTTTGCCAGTAGGGATGGTGCCCGACTTCCACCTCGCCATCCGGGAAGCTTGGGTCGTTGATGCGGTGCACCATGCCGTCCACCAACACATATTTATCTATGGCTTCATGGCCATTGCCGTGTGCATCTGCGTGGAATTTTGAAGAGGAGAAGCATGACCAGCCATGCTCAGGTGCGTAGAGGATGCAGCGGAGTGGCAGGCTCCAAGGTCCGATGCTGTAGATGTTCTGGTCGGCGATATGGTGGAAGGCTGTGCCGCCGGGGTTGAATTCGTGCGCTTCTTGTGGGCCGCAGCCTGCATCGTGGCTGTCGCCGTGGCCAGCTTCTTGGCCGTGTGTATCGCCATCATGCTCTGCACCTCCGTCAATGGCACCGGGTTGACCCGGCTCTACATGAGTTGGTTGCTCACTGGCAGGTTGCTCGCCACGCTGTGGTTCGTGCTGGTCTTGAGAATATGCAAAAACGGAGAAGCAAAGGAGGAAAATAAAACTAAGTATATAGCGATGCATCGGAATCATATTTTGCGGCCTTTCGACCCTCTTTTTTGAAAAGCGGTGCAAAGGTAGGTATTCCGACCTGTTTTCAAATAACAGAATTTAATTTTTTTCTGGATAAAAAAGGTGTTTCGGTATTAAAAAATGGCTTTACCATCGGCATGAGGGCATCAGACAAGGCTCCCCAATGGCCACGGAGCGTTTCCTGCGTCCGATTCCGCTCCATTATCTTCAGAAAATCGGCCCTGTGGATGGGCCTGGCACCGAGGCTGCCTAAGTGGGAAGTGGCTTGTTGGCAATCAATCAGCCAGAAGCCAAGCGCCTCCAGCATTTTCACCATGTATATAAAGCCAAACTTCGAGGCATTGCTCAGTCGGGTGAACATGCTCTCGCCAAAAAAGCATTTCCCCATTGCCACCCCATACAGCCCGCCCACCATATCGTCGCCCTGCCACACCTCAACGGAATGGGCATAGCCCAGCTCGTGCAAGCGCACATAGGCTTCCACCATGTCTTCGGTAATCCAAGTGCCGCCGTGCATGCCTCGTGGTTGTTGGCAGTTGCGCATCACCCCCTCGAAATCCTTGTCAACGCTGAGCGTGTACTTGCCTTGGCTGAAATAAGGCCTCATGCTTTTCGAGACTTTCAATTCGGAGGGGAAAAGCACCATGCGTGGGTCGGGCGACCACCAGGTAATTGGGTCGCCTTCATTGAACCAAGGGAAAATGCCCAGTGCGTAGGCAGTCAGCAACCGCTCTGTCGAAAGATCGCCGCCCACAGCAAGCACCCCTTCCTCCGATGCATGGTCGGCAGGCGGGAATTGGTGCTTGTCGTCGTTCAGCCAGTAGATTGGCATGGTTAGGCAATGAAGTGGTGGTATGAAAAACGGGCAAAGAAAACTGCGTTCTTTGCCCGTTGGGATGCAAACATGAAAATATCAGTGATTGGGTGAGGGCAAACTAATGATTGGAAGCCCCGCACAAAATCAAGTTACCTGAAATCAATCCTCTATGACCGCCGAAAGGCCACGGTCCACCAAAGCATCTTTCTTTGGGCGAAGCTCTTTGAGCGGCGCCGTTTTCACGGTCGCCTTGCCCTTGGTGTGTATGATGACGGACAATTGTTCGGCCTGTTCGTTGCTATGCTTCAAAACCTCCTCGAAGCATTGGATGACCCATTCGAACGTGTTGTGCTCGTCATTATAGACAATCAGTTGTGACAACTCCCCCGTTCCGGTGTCGTCGGTCACTTCCTCTTCGATGAGTACGTCTATGTCTTCCTCAAAAAATGGGTTGTATGGCATGGCTGATGTGGAAATTTTGAAACTTTGAAATCAGGAAATCGAAGATTTCCCGATTTCTCAATTTCCAATTTCTTGAAGTGTCGCTTTTACGGCGTCAAAGTTCGGCAAATCCCCCGCACTTTCCAAAACTTCTGTGTAACGAATTATTCCATTTTTATCCACCACAAAGGCCGAGCGCTTGCTGACGCCCTTCATGCCCAAAATCCAATCATGGTAGATGGAATCGTAGGCTGTTGACATTTCCTTGTTGAAGTCCGACAACAATGGGAAGTTCAGTTTTTGTTCCTCTTTGAATTTTCCAAGCGTGAAGATGGAGTCCACCGACACGGCCACCACATCGGCGCCTACGTTCTGGTAAAAGGCGATGTCGTCCCGGGTGTTGCACAGTTCCTTGGTGCAAACGCCCGTGAAGGATTGTGGGAAAAACAAGATGACGAGGTTCCTGCCAGCATAGTCGCCCAGCGAAACTTCGGCTTTTTCCGTGTTGTAAAGTTTGAAATCGGGCGCATTGTCCCCTGCCTTGAGTGCCATTTGAGCATTTTTAATGGTGAAAACTTGCGCAAGCCAAGGCAGTCCTAAAGCTGCAAAGGTCTCTGACGCAACAGACACCACCAACAATCGTTTTCTTTTTTTGTTCTTTTGCGCCTCCGCAAAAATCCGTGAAAATGGACAACGGCATGTCGGTGACAATCCGCCATCCGAAATCCGCAATCGAATAATCCGCAATCGAGTGTCCCAGACCAGAGCCTACCTCGAACTCCACCTCGCCGTGTTCCTTTGGGGCTTCACGGCCATCCTCGGCGACCTGATACAATTATCGGCGCTGGCGCTGGTATGGTGGCGGGTGCTCATCACCAGTATCAGCGTTTTGTTCTTGCTCCGCAATGGGCTGACCTTCCGCAGTATGACCCGCCGCAACATCGGCCAGTATGCCATCGTGGGCGTGTTGACAGCCCTGCATTGGCTCGCCTTCTACGGTGCCATCAAGCTCTCCAATGCCAGTATCACCCTCGTTTGCATGGCCACCTGTGCCTTCTTCACCTCACTCATCGAGCCGTTTTTGCTCCGCAAAAAAATGAACTGGCGGGAATTGCTGTTGGGGGCGCTCATCATACCGGGCATGGCGCTCATCGTCCAAAATGTGGACGTAAAGATGCACCTCGGCATTGCGGTTGGTTTGTTGTCCAGCCTGCTGGCTGCCATTTTCAGCACCTTGAACAAGAAATGGATTGACAATGCCGAGCCGCTGCCCATCACTTTTATAGAAATGTCGAGCGCATGGCTGTTTCTCAGCGCCGTACTGCCTTTCTTCTTCCATGCCGAACCTGATGCCGCTTTGTTGCCTTCGGCAAAAGACTTCTTGTTACTCCTAATACTTTCGTTGCTCTGTACCACCCTGACTTGGGTGCTCGCCCTTCGGGCAATGAAGCACCTCACCGCTTTTGCCTCCAACCTCACCGTGAACCTCGAACCCGTTTATGGCATCTTCCTCGCTTGGCTCATCCTCGGCGAAGAAAAAGAGCTTTCCCCGGGTTTTTATGGGGGTGTTGCGCTCATTTTGGTGGTGGTTTTCAGCTATCCTTATTTTAATAAAACAGCCTCGAAAAAGCCGAGTTAGGCAGACCAACTAATCCTGTTTACCCTCCTTGATTTTGTTTGAAATAAATCAGTCAATCCGGTGACAAAAATCTTGTCCACCAGTTTGTGCGGTTGGATACCTTTACCCGCTGAAAAAACAGCCAAAGCATCAACCAACAGCCATGGAAAACAAAGTCCAGTTGCTCACACAAAAGATTTATGAAGAAGGAGTCGTAAAAGCCAACGAGGAGGCAGCCAAGATACTGGCCGAAGCCCATGAAAAGGCAGCGGCTTTGGTCAAGGAAGCCCAAGGCAAGGCGTACCAGATCAGCGAGCAGGCCAAGCGTGCATCGGAAGAACTCCGGGAAAACGTCCATTCCGAAATCCAGCTCGCAGCAAGGCAGGCCATTAGCGCACTTAGG
Source organism: Saprospiraceae bacterium (assembly GCA_016714985.1). GTDB lineage: Bacteria > Bacteroidota > Bacteroidia > Chitinophagales > Saprospiraceae > UBA6168. The sequence goes on from JADKBS010000001.1 coordinate 300,222, forward strand.
CAAGAGGTTGCGAATGCCATTACTTTCAAATCTAGCAGCACACCGCTCGCCCAAGCCGTCAGCGACCAAGATTTCATGAAGGAAATCATTGAAATCGCCGTGCGCAACTGGAGCCAGAACGGCCATAGCCAAACCGACCTATCGCTCATTCTGCCCGAAAATGCCCAATCGCAGGTTGACAACTACCTGACCTCCTCCGTCCGGTCGCTTTTGGACAAAGGGCTGGAACTACAGTTCAGCAAGCGGCTGGGCAATGGCTTCCGAATCGGCCCCGCCGATGGCAGCTATGTGGTGTCCTTTTCGGAAAATGACTTTGACAACCTCTTCAAAGATTACCTTCGGCCCAAAACAGTGGAGCTTTTATTCGGCGACAAATGAAAACGAAACGGGAATATCACTACCTCGTCGCCGGCTTGCCCGACATCGTGATTGACCAAGGAAAGGTCAACCTCAAGGTCGCCGACTTCAAGGAGGAGTTGCGGGAGCACCTGCACCCCAACGATTTCAGGTTGGTAGGGCTGCTCTTTCTCCGCTTCGACAACCTCAACCTGCTCAACCTGCTCCAGAAAAGAGAAGAACCCTGGGACACCATGGGCAATTTCTCCGAGGAGCAAATGACCCAGGGTTTGAACGACCAAGGTGCTGGCCTGCCAAGCTATTTGCTGGCCTTCGCAAATGCCTATCGGGAATCAGCCCCCATTGTGAGCACCATGAGTTGGGAAAACCAATTGGCAAAGCTCTATTATGAGTACCTGCTGTCGAAAACCGAAGGCTTCCTGCACGAGTGGTTCACCTTCGACCGGGATGTAAAGAACCTGCTCACGGCCATGAGTGCCCGTAGGCACGGCCTTTCGCTCGGCGGTCAACTCGTCGGGCGCAACGATGTGACAGCCGCCATCGACAAGAGCCACGCCCGTGATTTTGGCCTCTCCAACGAGTACCCATACATCGAGCGGCTGCTGAAAATTGAGGAGCAACCCGACATCGTGGAGCAGGAGCGGGATATTGCCCACCTCAAATGGGACTACCTCGAAGACCTCATTACTTTTAACTATTTCACCATAGACAAGATTTTAGGCTTCCTGCTCAAGCTCATCAGCTACGAGCGTTGGGCTATGCTCGACCCGGCGAAGGGCAGGGTCATTTTCAAGCAAAAAATCGAGTCCATGGAACATAGCCTTGAATTCCCGAAGGAGTTCAGTGTGTGAAAAAATGAAACGAGGCGATACCTTTCAAAAAAGGTGTCACCGCTCGAAGCCATAGGAAATATGAGCATCGCAACCGAAAATGTAACCACAGGCAAAGTCTCCGGCATCATTGCCAACCTCGTCATCGTGCAGGTAGAAGGGCCATTTGCCCAAAACGAGATTTGCTACATCGTCCACAACGGCGTTCGGCTGATGGCCGAGGTCATCAAAGCATCAGGCGGGCTGGCCTACGTGCAGGTGTTCGAGAGCACGAGGGGCTTCGGCCCGGCTCATTGGTCGAGTTCAGCGGGCACATGCTCGAAGTTTCGCTCGGCCCTGGCCTGCTCTCCCACAACTACGACGGCCTGCTCAACGACCTCGATACCATGACAGGCATCTTCCTGAAACGGGGCGAGTACACCGAAACGCTTGATGCCAAAAAGAAATGGGATTTCAAGCCCTTGGCAAAGCCCGGCGATGCCGTCGTTGCTGGTGACTGGCTCGGCGAGGTGGACGAAAACGGCATTGCTCACCGCATCATGGTACCTTTCAAATTGGAAGGGCAGTTCACCGTGAAGTCTGTTACAGAAGCAGGGCAATATGCCGCCAATGAGACCATCGCCACCATTTTGGATAAAAACGGTGAACAAATCGCCGTGACGATGACGCAGCGTTGGCCAGTGAAAAAAGCAATAAAAGCGTACCGCAATAAGCCCCGTCCCTTCAAGTTGCTGGAAACGGGTGTCAGGGTCATTGACACCCTGAACCCCATCGTGGAAGGTGGTACGGGCTTCATACCCGGCCCGTTCGGCAGCGGCAAGACGGTGATGCAGCAGGCCATTTCGAAGCAGGCCGAAGCCGACATCGTCATCATGGCCGCCTGTGGCGAACGGGCGAACGAGGTGGTGGAGCTTTTCACCGAGTTCCCCGAACTCGATGACCCCTGGACGGGCCGCAAGCTCATGGAGCGCACGACCATTATTGCCAATACCTCTAACATGCCCGTGGCTGCAAGGGAAGCGTCCGTTTACTCGGCTATGACCATTGCAGAGTACTACCGCTCGATGGGCCATAAGGTACTCATGCTCGCCGACTCGACCAGCCGCTGGGCGCAGGCTCTCCGGGAAATGTCGAACCGGATGGAGGAACTCCCCGGCCCCGATGCCTTCCCGATGGACTTGCCCGCCATTGTTTCCAATTTCTACGCTCGTGCGGGCATTGTGTATTTGAACAACGGGCAGACCGGTTCCATCACCTTCATCGGCACGGTCTCGCCAGCGGGTGGCAACCTGAAGGAACCCGTGACCGAGGCGACCAAAAAGGCGACCCGCTGCTTCTATGCCCTCTCGCAGCAGCGGGCCGACAGCAAGCGCTACCCGGCCATTGACCCGATTGACAGCTACTCGAAATACCTCGAATACCCAGAGCTGCAAAAGACCTTGGCTGAAACCATTTCCCCTGAATGGACAGGGCATGTGAACAGGCTCAAGAACATCATGATACGGGGCAAGGAGGCCGCCGAGCAAATCAATATCCTTGGCGACGACAGCGTATCGGTGGACTACCACCTCACTTTCTGGAAATCGGAAATCGTGGATGCTGTGCTGCTCCAGCAGGATGCCTTCGACGCCATTGACGCCCGTACCCCGCTCCAGCGCCAGCGCTACATGGTGGACTTGCTGCTCGAAATCATTGATACTCCGCTGCATTTCGATGGCTTTGAAGACGTGCAGCCTTTTTATAAAAAACTCATTGACAAGCTGCGCCAAATGAACTACTCGCCCTTTGCATCGGAAGCCTTTCAAAACTACCGCAAGGAGTTGAGAGAGATGATTTCGGAGCGGACGGCAGTGGGTTGAGGTGATGATTTAATTTGATTTAAGATTTAAGATTTTAGACTTAAGATTTAAGATTTATTGGAGAATTGACGAATTAAGATTGTTGATTTAATATTACCGAACGCCTTTTGAAAAAAGGCTCGGCCATCAAATCTAAAATCTTAAATCGCATATCTTATATCTTAAATCAAAAAATAAACCCCATAAGCAAAAGAACAACAGTTTATCATGGAAACAAAGGCCCTTCAGCGCATTTATACCAAGATTGGTCAAATCACCAAGGCCACCTGTACCTTGAAAGCAACGGACGTGGGCTACGAAGAACTGGCACTTGTGGACGGCCGCCCAGCGCAGGTGGTGAAAATCGTCGGCGACGACGTGACCCTGCAAGTGTTTTCCGGCACGGAGGGTATCCGTACGAATGCCGAGGTCGTCTTTGCAGGCAAACCGCCGACCCTCAAAGTGGGCGACGAACTGGCCGGGCGTTTCTTCAACGCCTATGGCGACCCAATTGACGGCGGCTCAAAAATCGAGGGCGAGGAACGGGACATCGGCGGGCCATCGGTGAACCCCGTGCGGCGCAAGCAACCCTCGGAACTCATCGCCACGGGCATCGCTGGCATTGACCTGAACAACTCTTTGGTAACTGGGCAAAAAATCCCCTTCTTCGCCGACCCCGATCAGCCGTACAACCAAGTAATGGCAATGGTGGCCCTGCGGGCCGAGGCCGATAAAATCATCCTCGGTGGCATGGGTCTTACCAACGACGACTATTTGTTTTTCAAGGATATTTTTGAAAATGCCGGAGCATTGCACCGCATCATCAGCTTTGTGAACACGACGGAAGACCCGCCCGTGGAGCGCCTACTGGTGCCAGACATGGCCCTTACCGCCGCCGAGTACTTCGCCGTTGACAAAAAGGAAAAAGTACTCGTGCTGCTGACCGACATGACCCTCTACGCCGACGCTCTCAGTATCGTGTCGAACAGGATGGACCAAATCCCGTCGAAGGACAGTATGCCCGGCTCGCTCTACAGCGACTTGGCGAGGCTCTATGAAAAGGCCGTGCAGTTTGCCGACGGCGGCTCCATCACCATCATCGCCGTGACGACGCTTTCCGGCGGCGACATCACCCATGCCATACCCGACAACACGGGCTATATCACCGAGGGGCAGCTCTTCCTGCGCCGTGACACGGAAATCGGCAAGGTCATCATTGATCCGTTCCGCAGCTTGTCACGCCTCAAGCAGTTGGTCATCGGCAAAAAGACCCGGGAAGACCACCCACAGGTGATGAACGCCGCCATCCGCCTCTATGCCGACGCCGCCAACGCCCGCACCAAGTTGGAGAACGGCTTCGACCTGACGGAATACGACAAACGGACACTGGATTTTGCAAAAGCTTATTCCGATAAACTCCTCGCCATTGACGTGAACATCGGCACTACGGAGATGCTCGACACGGCCTGGGGCCTGTTCGCCAAGCATTTCTCCCCTGCCGAGGTAGCGGTGAAGAAGGAGTTTGTGGAGAAATACTGGAAATAGAGGGTGAGAGAGGGTGAGAGTGGTGAGAGGGTGAGAAAAGCCTCAGCCCCTCTCACTCTCTCACCTCTCTCACTCTCTCACTACTCTGTTATGGCCATCAAATTTCAATACAACAAAACCTCGCTTCAGGAGCTGAACAAGCAACTGAAGACCCGCCAGCGGGCGCTACCAGTGTTGAAAAACAAGGAGGCTGCGCTGCGCACGGAGGTGAAGAAGGCCCGGCAAGAAATCCGGCAGTTGGAGACGGAGCAGCACGGATTCATTGCGGAGTATGAAACGATGGCAAGGCTTTGGGCGGAGTTCGACCCGTCGCTGGTGAGCGTTTGCGGAGTGAAAATGGGGGCGAAGAAGATAGCGGGTGTGAGCACCCCCTTGCTGCAGGAAGTGGAATTTGAAGTGAAAGAGTTCAGTTTTTTCAATCAGCCGCATTGGTTCATGGATGGGATTGAAGTTTTGAAAAAACTCGCCCGTACCGGCATCGAAAAGCAGGTGGCCATTCGCCGGATGCATCTATTGGAAAAGGCCCGCAAGAAGGCCACGCAAAAGGTGAACCTATATGAAAAGAACCAAATCCCCGCATACGAATCGGCCATTTTGAAGATAAAACGCTTCATGGAAGACGAAGAGAACCTAGCCAAATCGGCGCAGAAAATCCTGAAAAACCGGCAACAACAAACCCAAGCGGCGCAATGGTAGTACCGATGAAAAAATATGCCTTCCTCGTCCACCATCTGGACTATGGGGACTTCCTGGCAGGGGTGCGGGAAGTGGGTGTATTGCACGTGCAGCCCCGCAGCACTGACCCAACGCAGGAGGCGGGGCGCATGAAGCTGATGCACAAGGAGGTGAGCGAAATCAGGACGCAGCTAAAGCGCCGAAAAGTGAAGGCCGAAGAAGTAGCAATTAGCAACGAATTGGATGGCCTTGCCGTGGTTCGGTCGGTGCTTGACCTGAACGAGGAATTGGAACGCACCCGCCGTGAGTTGGCCACCTTGAACAAGGAGATAGGGCAGATGGAGCCTTGGGGCGATTTTTCGCCAGCCTCGGTGGCACGATTGGAGCAGGAAGCTGGCCTCGACCTGCACTTCCTTGTTTGTCCGGAGAAGAAATTCAAGCCAGAATGGCAGGAGCAGTACACCCTCGAAATCATCAAGAAAGACCCGCCAGACTGCTATTTCATCGTGTTTGCCCGGAAGGGCGAACCTGTGGAAATAAGTGCCGAAAAACTGCCTGACCCGGCCTATTCACTTCCTGAGCTTTTGGAGAAAAGGACGGCATTGGAGGAGGCCATCGAAGCCATCAACGGCCAACTTAACCTCCATGCTGCCCGGCATTTTCCAGCTTTGGAGAAATCGCTGCGGGAGATAGAAGAAGCCAAGGAATTGGCCGAAGTCCAAGGCTACACCGCCCTCGAAGCCGATGAAAAAATCATGCTGTTGGAAGGCTTCGTGCCAGAAACGAAGGAGGCGGAGTTGATGGCTTTTTGCGAAAAAATGGACATTGTGTGCCACGCAGAAAAGCCAAGCCCAAAGGACGAGCCCCCCGTTTTGCTCCAGAATAATCGCTACGCTAGTCTATTTGAACCCATCGGTAAGCTATTCGCCTTGCCGTCCTATGCCGAGCTAGACCTGACGCCGTTTTTTGCGCCATTCTTTATGATGTTCTTCGGTTTTTGCCTCGGCGATGCGGGCTATGGCGTGGTGCTGCTGCTGGGTGCTACGCTGTACAAGCGGCGGGCAAAACCGGAAATCCGTTCCGTCGTGACCTTAGTGCAATGGCTCGGCCTTGCCACCATCATCTTTGGCACAGTGACGGGTACTTTCTTCGGGCTGAACCTGTTGGAAGACCAATTCGCTTGGCTCGGCTCGCTACGGAAGTTTATGCTCAACAGCAACCAAGCCTTCAATTTCGCCCTTGTGCTCGGCATGGTACAAATCCTGTTTGGCCTTGGCCTACAGGCCGTCAACAATACCAAGCAGTTTGGGGCAAAATATGCGCTGAAACCCATCGGCTGGGTCATCATCCTGCTCAGTATCGTTGATATCGCTGTGCTGAAAATGGCCAGTCCGTTCTCCACATGGACGGCGTGGTTGGGCGTGGGCGTCATCATGCTGTTCAACGACCCCGACGCTAGTCTCCTCGGGCGGCTGGGCAAGGGCTTGTGGGAACTGTACGGCATCACTGGCTTTTTTGGCGACTTGTTGAGCTATATCCGGCTCTTTGCCTTGGGTATTTCGGGTGCCATCCTCGGATTTGTCATCAATGACGTATCCCTGCGGATGCTGGGCGTCCCCTACATCGGCCCCGTGCTGTTTGTGCTGCTGCTGGTGGTAGGCCATGCGGCCAACCTGCTCATAGCTTGCCTTGGTTCTTTCGTACACCCGTTGCGCTTGACCTTTGTGGAGTTTTATAAAAACGCAGGTTTCGCTGGAGGTGGCAAAGCTTACAAGCCATTTGAAAAACGAACCTGATGGAGGTGATTGGTGATTCGTTATTCGTGATTCGTGAATAGTTCGCACAGGCTGTTGAAAATCAGGTAGTTGCACACTTACGAGCAACAATTTTAACTTACTCTACAAAACTCGAAAACCTTTGTCACCCCCGATTTATCCCCTTGGGAAGGAACCCTAACCCGAAAACCCTAGAACCCCAAAACCAGAAAACATTCAAAACTAAACCTTTCAACATGACAACCGCATTAATTCTAGCCTATGTCGGCCTCGGCCTAATGGTCGGCCTCTCAGGTGTTGGCAGTGCCATCGGCGTTTCGATTGGCGGCAATGCCACTATCGGCGCATTGAAGAAAAACGACACTGCCTTCGGCAACTACATGCTCCTGAGTGCCTTGCCGGGCACACAGGGTCTGTACGGCTTCGCCGGATTTTTCATCGTCAACAGCAGTGGTGTGATAACGGAAAACATGACCGTGTTGCAGGGCATGGCAATCTTGGCGGCGGGCTTCATTCTGGGGCTGGTTTGCCTCATTTCGGCCATCCAGCAGGGTCGGGTCTGTGCCAACGGGATTGCTGGTATTGGCGCTGGCTATGATGTTTTTGGTAGAACGATGGTGTTGGCCGTGTTCCCAGAGCTGTACGCCATTGTTGCTTTCGCAACGACATTCCTCATCAGTTCGGGGCTTCAGTGAGCAGGCTAAGCCAGGCGGCGACCTCGAAATCGTCGCCTGACTTGACTCACCCTGCCCAACCCTCCTTGTCAAGGCTCCGGTATTGGATTGCCTCGGCAATATGCTCGATTTTAATATCGGGGCTTGCCACCAAATCGGCACTGGTGCGGGCCACTTTCAGGATGCGGTCGTAGGCACGGGCCGATAGTTTCTGGACTTCCATTGCCTTCTTCAGTAGTGCCGTACCAGCTTGGTTCAGTTGGCAGACCTCCCGCACAAGGCGGCTGGGCATCTGTGCATTGCAAAACACACCTTTATATTCCTTGAAACGCTCGGCCTGAATCTGGCGGGCATTCACCACGCCCTCGGCAATCTCCTTGCTGGTACGGGCAGGTGCATCGTATTTGGATAGCTCTTCATAAGAAACGGGTGTCACCTCCACATGTAGGTCAATGCGGTCAAGCAAAGGGCCACTGATTTTGCTCAGGTAGCGCTTCACCACTGCGGGGCCGCATACGCAGTCCTTCGTCGGGTGGTTGTAGTAACCGCAGGGGCAGGGGTTCATGCTGGCCACGAGCATGAAATTGGCCGGGTAGTCAATGCTCACTTTTGCCCTCGAAATCGTCACCCGGCGCTCCTCCATGGGCTGGCGCATCACTTCCAGCACCGACCGCTTGAACTCCGGCAATTCATCCAGAAACAGAACGCCATTGTGCGCCAGCGAAATCTCGCCCGGCATCGGAATGGAGCCACCGCCTACCAATGCCACATCGCTAATGGTATGGTGCGGCGAGCGGAAGGGGCGGTTGGAAATCAAAGACGATTCTGGTGGAAGCACCCCGGCCACGGAGTGAATCTTGGTGGTTTCCAATGCCTCTATCAGTGTCAACTGTGGCAAGATGGTCGGCATCCTTCGGGCAAGCATGGTCTTTCCAGCGCCCGGCGGCCCGATGAGAATGGCATTGTGGCCACCAGCGGCAGCGATTTCGAGTGCCCGCTTTACGTTGTCCTGACCCTTTACATCAGAAAAATCCACATTGAACACTTCCTGGTTTAGGGCGAACTCTTCACGGGTATCCACTACAGTGGGTTCGAGCGTTTTTCGGCCATTGAGAAAATCCACGGCTTCGAGCAGGTTGTTCACGCCATAGACTTCAAGGTTGTTTACAATGGCGGCTTCCCTTGCATTTTGCTTTGGCAGGATGATGCCCTTGAACTTCTCCGCCCGTGCCTGTATGGCGATGGGAAGCGCCCCTTTGATGGGCCGTAGGCTACCATCAAGCGACAGCTCGCCCATCATGATGTACTTGTCCAATTCCGAGTTGTTGATTTGCTCTTGGGCGGCCAATATGCCTACGGCAATGGGTAGGTCATAAGAAGAGCCTTCTTTTCGGATGTCGGCAGGGGCGAGGTTGACCACCATTTTCATGCGCAGCATTTGGTACTTGCTGCTCTTCATGGCGGACTCGATGCGCTGGAAGCCTTCCTTCACAACGTTGTCGGGTAGGCCGACGAGGAAGTACCAAGGGCCAGTGGTAGGGGGCTGCCCGCCTGCATTTACTTCTACGGTGATGGTTTGTGCATCAACGCCATGGACAGCGCTGGCGTAGGTCTTTACGAGCATTGGGTTTTCTCATGGTTGTTAATGGATGGGGAATGGGGAAAGGATCATGGTTTCAAAACATTCCAGCCAGCCATCGATTGTTTTTGTTTTGTTTGAATCCGAAGCATCAAATATCCGTCAAAATCTGGAAAACCAAAGTGCAGGTGGGTGAATTTTATCGTTGCTGCGCAAAAGGCTGGGGTAGGTATAAAAAAACGGCGGCGACACCATTAGGATGCCGCCGCCGTTTTTTTACACCTCTAGTATAATGGCCGAATTAATCCCTACTGCTCAAAATGGACAATAACCTAAGCAGTTCGATGTAAAGCCATACCAGTGTTATCAGCAGGCCCATGCCGAGGTACCACTCCATATAAGCTGGAGCACCATAGCGTTCGCCTTTGTCGAAATTGTCGAAGTCGAGCAGCAGGTTGAAGGCTGCCACGCCAATGATGACGACGCTGATACCGATGCCGATGGCACCGCCTTGGTGGAGGTAGGGCATATTGATGCCAAACAAACCGAGGATGATGTTCAGCAAATAGACCAAGGCGATGCCCGCCGTTGCCATTATGACCCCTGTGCGCAGCTTGTCCGTCACCTTGATGATGCCCGTTTTATAGATAAAAAGCATGGCGAACAGGATGCCTAGGGTGAGGGAAATCGCATTAAAGACGATGCCACCATAAAGGCCACCATAATAGGCAGACACCGAGCCAACGAACAACCCTTCGAGCAGTGCGTAGATGGGTGCCACCGTTGCCGAGGTGTGCGGCTTGAAGCTGGCAATCAGCACGGCGATTAGGCCGCCGATTGCACCAACTATCATGAACAATGGGTTGGCATAAACATAGCTGGCCACCGAGGTCAACAGCATTAGCCCAAACAGGATGAAAGTCTTGTTGACGGCCCCGCTGACGGTCATGCGATTGGCTTCGGCTTCAATAAAATTACTGTCGAGCGGGTTATTTGAATTGTTTTGAAAGGCTTCCTCCCGCATGAAAGGATTGCCTGAGGACGAGAAAAAACTTCTTTTTGCCATGTGGTATGAATTTGTGGTTTAGAATTTTGGCATAAAAAAAATATGCCGTGTTTTTACAACATCGTGCTACTGTTTTAGCGTCATGGTATATTCTGCTACCGCCTTGATTTTGTCTTCCGTGAGCAGGTCTTTGAACGGCGTCATGGCATTGCGGCCATTGGTGATGACCTTGATGCGCTCTTCCACGGGCAGCGCCGAAGTTTTCAGGTTGAAGGCACCGCTAGCACCCATGTCGCCATAGAGGCCGTGGCAGGTGACGCAGTAGGTTTTATAGATTTTTTCGCCGTCCACTTTTTTCACCTCGGCGGTGGGTTCGCTGGCGGTTTTTTCGCCCTCGGATTGGCTGCAAGCAAAAGCGAAAACTGCGAGCAGGCTGAAAATGAGTAACTTTTTCATGTTTGTAAGAGATGATTAAACAGGTTCGCATGGCTGTTTGGCAGATTGCCTTGGGGCATAGCTGTTTAATTAGCCACGATAGCGGGGCGAAAATAGGTTCTTACTACCAATTCCCTCCGTAAAAATTCGTATATCTATCAAACTATAAAGATTCCCTTTGGTTTTATCCAAAGCGCATTACATTTGCGGCCAACCCGTAGGATAGCCACTTTTTTAGAACAACTATGGCAAAAAAATATGGTGTGACGTGGTGGGGGCAGCAGTGGCTACATTCTCTTTCCCTGATTGATTATAGCAACCGCCTACCACGAGGAAAGGCACTTGCCATCACAGGCAAGGTTCGTTCGATAGAATTTAAGGGTAATCAAATCAATGCGAAGGTACAAGGTGACAAGCCGGTACCATTCCGTGTTGGTATCAGTGTGCCACTTTTCACCACGGATGAAAAAAGGCGATTATTGGAAGCCATCTTCCAACAGCCATCCTTATTGGATAAAATAAGTCGTAGGGATCTTCCGCAGGAACTGCTGAAAATCGCTGAAATCGAACGCATTAAGATTTTCCCAGAATCTTGGAGGGATTTCTCGCTCCATTGCTCCTGCCCCGAATCGGGCGGGCCTTGCGAGCATATCTCTGCCGTCATCTATGAGATAACGGAAGAGATGGACAAGAACCAGTTCCTGATCTTCGAGATGCACGAGATGCACCTGATAAAGGAGTTGAACGACTTCTACAACCAGCTTTCGGAGAAAAAATCGGAGCAGGTGACTACCATCAACAACCTGCTGCAGCCCCTGCCTCCGTCCGCTGTACAAGACGAGGACGACGACGAGCCCAAGCCGAAAAAAGCCATTTCAGTAGCACCTGATATAGATTTCACCCTACTGCCAGAGGTGGGTGTCCACTTGATGCGCCTATTCAAGCCACAACCTGTTTTCAAAGAAATAGACCTGATGGAAGCTGTGATTGAGTGCTACGAGAGCGCATCGGCAGCGGCGGAAATGTTCCTAAAGGGCGACTATCCACCTGCCGACATTACGGGCAGCATCGTGGCGGGCGATAAGTTGCAATTGGTGCTAGACCCTCAGCTCTTCCCTAAAAAGCTGCACGTACTGGACGAAAAGAACAAGCCCGCCAAGGCCCATGCCGATGAGTTGCTGCACTTGCTGCTAGAATATGATCTCGAAGCGCCGGGCGATACGCACCCTACCGTTGCGGCCATGTTGGATACGATGTCCTTTTCGCTGAACCTTGCCGAGAAAGGGGCCATTCTGCCCCAGTTGTTGGCCTGCGGCCAAGGCGTTTACCGCATTCGCTGGATGCCGCTGATGGCGGTGGAAGAGGTACGTTTGGCCTTCGATAAACTGGCGGAATCGCTGCCACCTAGCTTGCTCACCGTAGAAAAGAACGGTATTCCCTTCATCTTCTCGCCTGCCGAGACTTTGAACACGCTTTGCTCGCTGTTCATCAGCGACTGTGTGCGGGAGAGCGTGAACCCCGACCCTCATTTGGTGGTGAAAATGCTGCACGGCCAACCCATTGACGCCGTGCAAGCCATCGAAAATGAAGAAGATGCGCAGGTGCTCCAGCGATGGCTCCAGCCTTTTTACCCGCCAAGAAAGGACTTTGCCCCCGTGTTGCGGGTGGAAGACCTCGATGGCGAATACTCCATTGAACTGCTGGTGGAGCAGCGCTCGGCCCCGCTCGTGCCCCCCGTGACGTTTAGCCAGTTTTTGCAGCAAAAGCGCTTTGAGCACGTGAAGGACGACGTGGTGAAGGACATAGCTCCCCTAGCCGACATCTTCCCGCCCACCACGAAAATCCTTGCCACCGACGGCAAGTACGTGCCCAATTACAACCCTACCCGCTTTCTTGAATTCATGGTGCAAAACCAACCCGTAGTAGCTGTTTTTGGCATCAAGACAATATTGCCGCAAGGCATGGAAACAGCGGTAACTCCAAAGGCGGCGCTGCTGGCCAAGCGCCTTAGCCGAAAAACGACGGGACACGTCCCCATAGAAGAGGCCATTGGCTTCGAGTGGCAAGTGCAGATGGGCAATGAGATGATGACCGTCAAGGAGTTCGAAAAACTGGTGCGGAACGAAGACGGCCTCGTTAAATGGCACGACAAATACGTGCTGCTCGACGAGGACGAATTGATGCGTCTCTTCGACAAACTGGAAGAGCCTCCCAAGCCTGTTGGCAACGAGCTGTTGCAAGCGTTGTTGGCTGAAGAGTATATGGGCATGGCCGTCACCGTCTCTTTGGATGCGGCAACGGTGCTGCGGGAATATACACAGCCCATCAAGACCAACCTGCCCCGTGGCCTCACCGTTGACCCCTATCTGCACCAACTTATCGCCTTTGACTGGTTGCTGAAAAATGCCCGCCTTGGCTACGGCAGCGTATTGGCTGATGATTTGGGCCTGGGGAAAACCCTACCGGTCATTGCAGCCATCTCCAAGTTCAGAGAAGAGGGATTGCTAAAAACCCACAAGGCGCTCTTGATAGTGCCACAGGCTTTCCATGCCAACTGGCTGACGCAGCTTGAAAAGTATGCGGGCAAAATAAAGGTGGAGATGTACCGTGGTGAAGCACCTTCCATAGAGGCTGACCTGGTGCTGGCCTCCTATAATGACCTCCGCAGTGACGTCGATTTGCTTCGTGAAATGAACTGGTACTGCATCGTGCTGGACGAGGCGCAGCGCATCAAGAACCCTCATGCGGGTCTCACAAAAATGGCTAAGTCGTTGGACATAGAAGTGCGCATTGCCGTTTGCAGTTCAGAAGTGGAGAGCAGCCTTGCGTCGCTTTGGAGCCTGATGGATTTCGCAAACCCCGGCTACCTCGGTACTTGGCGGGAGTTCACCGACCGCTTCGTGCACCCCATCCGGCGGGAGCACGAGCAGCGCCGGGCCGTACACCTGCGCAAGATTTCAGCCCCGTTCGTGCTGCGCCGCCGCAAGACCGATAAGCTCGATCTGGCCGATATGCCCAAAAAGGTGGAGCACCGACAGTACGCTACCATGATACCTGAACAGGCCGCCCTTTACGAAAACATTGCGAAGCAGGGACTGAATGCCATCATGGCCGAAAAGGAGCCGCAGCGGCGCCAGAACATTGTAGTGAAATTGGCGACAGCCCTCAAGCAGGTCTGCAACCACCCCTACCAATACCTGAAAAAAGGAGCCACCGTGCCAGAGCTTTCCGGCAAGGTGGAGCTGCTTTTTGCCTTGCTCGACAATATTTACGAGAACAAGGAAAAAGTGGTGATTCTGACGCAGTACCAGGAAACGGCTGAACTGCTTGTGCGCTACCTGAAGGACGAGTTTCGCAAAGACCCCATGCTATTGCTCGGCAGCACCAACCGCCTCGTAAGGGAACAAATGGTGGATGCCTTTCAGGCAAAAACAGAGGCCGACACCATCATCGTCTCATTGCGCATGGGTGGCTCCGACCTCAACTTTACAACAGCCAGCCACCTCATTCATTTCGATACCTGGTGGAACCCCCTGCTCGAAGCCCATGCCAGCCGTTCCTTGCTTTCGCCCGACATCATGACTTGGCGACTCATCACCAAGTACAGCCTAGAGGAGCGGATAGACGACATGTTCCAATGGAAAAAGGAACTGGCCGAACTGACGGCTACGGATGGGGAAACGTGGTTGGGCGGGTTGAGTGATGATGAGTTGGAAGAGGTGGTTTTGTGAAATTACCGCTCCGGCTTATACTTCGACTTGTCCATTATCATTTGCGCATCCGTCAGTGCCATCAACTGCTCCAGCGAAGTTGTTGGGTTCTTCTTCATGAACGCTTTCACGATTTGCAGGCCTAGCCAGTTGGCGGTGCGGCCAGGTGCTTCCGTGGGCATGCCGGGCGAGTTCGGGCTATGCTCCACAAACTTGCGGAAGGTGCCGAAATCAGTAGAATAAAGCAAGTTTTCCGAGAAAAAATAGGCCCAGATATTCGCTTCGTTCTCTTCGCACCATTCCACTTGCGGCTGTGAGAACTCGAACTTCACACTGTCAGGGGCGTAGGGTAGCAGTTGGTCAAGCACGTACAACTCTTTGCCATTGTGAATCATATAGTCAATCATGCGGCTGCCCTTGGCCGGGCCCATCAGGTCCTGTACGAGCATCCGCATCGACTTTGCCACGATATGGTCACGGTTGAAAGTGCGGGTCAGGTACGCCGAAAAATTGGGGTTGGAGGGGTTGTAGGTCAGGTAGGGATAATTCTCGCCAAGGTAAAAATCGAGGCCAACGCCGATGGCGTTCTCACCATACAAAAAGCCACCCACCGTGTATTCCGACAGGTAGGTGACCACCTCGCCCGATAGCGGCTGCGTGGGAAAGTGGTGTTTGAAGAACTGGAACGCCTGTTTGAAATCTTTTTCCAACCATTTCATGTCGGGATAAACAACCTGGCAGGTATCGTACAGCTTTCGCACGGCAGGGTGCGTGACGAAGCCCCGCACATATTTCAAGTGCCCCTCCGGGGCAATGGTCGAGTCGGTGGAGCCTAGCACTTGGTCGAAGAAGACGGGGGCAAAATCGGGATAGTCGGCCTCCAGCTTTTCAAGGCTGGCAGCCATGTTGTTCGAGTCGAGGTCGAAAAGCCCTTGGTCGAAGCGATGCAACTTGACCTCCACGGGTATTCCCGAAACATCTGGAATATCTTTACCTTTGCCGCATTCGCAGGCAGTTACACAAAGCAGCAGTGCGAATAGAAGAAATAGACTGGTTCTGACGTTCATATAGAGTGATTGTTGAATTGTTTGATTGTTGGATTGTTAGGCACGTCCCAAAAACAATCAAGCAATTTAACAATCAAGCAATCTTAAATTGTTGAATTGTTTGATTGTTGGATTGTTAGGCACGTCCCAAAAACAATCAAGCAATTTAACAATCAAGCAATCTTAAAAAACAAAGTTAGATGAAAAAAATTGTTGCAATCACCGCCTTTTTTGCACTTGCCATGAGTGCAGCATTTGCCCAAGACAATGACCTGCGGCTGGGTTTTCAGGTCAGCCCAACTTTCTCTTGGATGACTACCGATGACGACGAAATCGGCAACAACGGTACGAACCTCGGCCTGAAATTAGGCGCACGGGGCGAGATATTTTTTCGGGATAACTATGCCTTCACCATCGGCCTCGGTTTCGGCTTCAACCAAGGGGGGCAATTGTTGCACAAGAGCTTTTCAGACGTTTGGCAGAAGTCAAAAATACCCAATGGTGTCATTTACCCATTCCCTGCCAATACCGACCTTCGTTATAAGATACAGTACGTAGAGATTCCATTTGGCCTAAAGGTGCGCACCGATGAAATCGGGTTCCTGCGCTATTACGCCGAGCTGCCCATCATCACCTTGGGCTTCAAGTCCCAAGCAAAAGGGCAGATTCAATACCAGAGCATCAACGAGGACGTGAAGGACATCAAGAAAGAGGTGACCCCACTTGCCCTCTCTTGGGGTGTTGGTGGTGGTGTTGAATACAGCGTGAACGAGTCCACATCATTGGTAGCAGGCGTCAACTACCAGCGGATTTTCACCGATGTGACCAAGGACTATAATAATGCCGAATCCAAGGCGACGATGAATGCCATCATCCTGCACTTGGGCGTGATGTTTTAAGTTTTTTCGCATAAACGAATTATCTGAAGGCTCTTGCCATTGCATGGCAGGAGCCTTACTAATTTAGAAAACGCATGAACGAACAACAAATCCAAGGCTACTATGACAAGGTCATAGACTTTGCCATCACCTTCGCCCCGAAACTGGCCGGGGCCATCCTCCTCCTCATCGCTGGTTTTTGGTTGGCAAAAAAGCTGGCCAACCTCTTCGCCCTCTCCCTCGAACGGGCCAAGTTCAGCAAGGAAGTGGCGCCTTTTCTTGTGTCTTTTGCGGGAGCAGCCATGAAGGTCATCGTGCTACTGGCGGCGGCGAGCATCATTGGCATCGAGACGACGAGCATCGTCGGCATACTGGCGGCGGCGGGCTTTGCCGTGGGCTTTGCCTTGCAAGGCAGCCTCAGCAATTTTGCCGCAGGCATACTCATCATGGTGTTCAAACCTTATAAAATGGGCGACATCGTGGAGTTGGCCGGCAAGTTCGGCAAGGTGGAGGACATCCACATCTTCAACACCATCCTCGTGACGCCGGGCCTCAAGACGCAAATCGTACCAAATGGAAAGGTCATAGACGGAACCATCACCAATTTCAGCGCCAAAGGTGCCGTCCGCATTGAGCTGAACGTGACCATGCCTTATATGGAGAGTTTTCCAAGGATAAAAGAAGTGCTGCTAAATACCTTGGATACGGTGCCGATTGTGCTAAAAAAACCTGCCCCTGAGGTGGGTATCGAGCGATTCGACAGCCACAACATCTTGGTGGCGGTGCGCCCATACGTGAAGCCGGACGACTACTGGGATGGAATTTTTGAGGTACACAAGGCCGTCAAGACAGCTTTCTACGAAAACAATGTGCACATCGCTTACTCGGATGGGATAGAACTGGGGACGATTGGGGCGTGAGAGGTATGAGGTATTGAGGTATGAGGTATGGAGGGGTGCTGTTTGAGGGAAATGATTTTTTTCAATTTTGATAAAAGGCAATGCCATGGGGGACAATTTCAGCGACAAAATCAAGCAGCTGAGGGTCAAGTATTTAGGTAATAAAGCCGCTAATTCCGAAAGCGGAAAAGTGGTGAAGGCGAAGAGTTTTGCCTTTGCGGTTAGGGTCGTAAAACTGAGGCAATACTTGAATAAAGAGAAGAAAGAATATTCGATGAGCGGCCAATTGCAGGATGCGGGCACTTCGGTCGGCTTAAATATCCGGGAAGCCTACCGGGGTGAAAGCGGGCCTGATTTTGTCCATAAATTGGGCGTCAGCCTCAAGGAATGCAACGAAAGCCAATATTGGCTGGAATTGCTCTACGCAACCTCCTACCTCGCCGAGGCCGAATTTGAGTCCATCTATGTGGATGCACTGGAATTGGACAAAATCATCACCTCCATCATCCTGACAAAAAAAAAGCAACCTTGCCAAGAAGTAGCGCCTCCAAATACCTCATACCTCCATACCTCCATACCTCATACCTCTAACCGTGCAGCACCAATATCGGCAGCTTGGTGTTGAGTGCCATTGACTTGGTCACGCTCTTGTGGAAGAGTTGTTCCCAGAAGTTGCGGTGCGGGCAGACCATCACCACGAGGTCAATATTGTGCTTGATGGCGTAGTCGTTCAAGCCGTCCACAACGGAGTGACCTTCGACCTTGGTAAGGCTGAAAGCGAATGAGGGATCCTCACCGTTGAAGAGCACGTTGAAGAGCCGGTTTTCAATTTCCTGGTAGCTCCTTGTATCCCCTTCCTCGGCCACGTGTACAAAGTGGATGTCGGCATGAAAGGCATTGGCCACATCCACAATCCTATGCAGGGTGGGACGCTCTGCGGCCTCGTAGTTGCTAGCGTACATGATGTGGCGGAACCCACGGAACTGCACGCCGTGCGGCACGAGCATCACGGGGCACTCGGCCCGCTGCGTGACGTTGGTGGACACGCTGCCGAACATCTTCTCTAGGAACCCCTTCTCCCCCGTGCTTCCCATTACGATTAGGTCAACTTCTTTTCGTTGCGAAATTTGGAGGATTTCGTCAACGGCAAACCCCGTGATGACCTCTTGTTCCACTTTTACGTCTATGGCCACGCCACCAGCGGCGGCGTAGTTGAGCTCTTCTTTCACAAAGGCGTCAAGCCGCTCTTTGGCATTGCCTACGCCGTCCAAGAAGCTGTTGTTAAGCCAGTTGCTGTCTGGGTCGAATTCGGGGTGGTAAATATGCACAACCTTCACCTTGCCGCCTTGCAGTTCGGCGAGGTCGAGTGCGAACTGAAACGCCCCCTTTGCGGCAGGCGAGAAGTCGGTGGGAACGATGATGTTTTTCATGGCAAATTGTTTGAAAGCCCCTTCAACGAAGGCGTTAAGCAAAATCTTCAAATCTTCTGAGGGCGGAACGAGTTTTTGAAGCACCACCGTGCCGTCCACTACCAATGCTGGAATGCCGTTGATACGGTATTTCATCAGCCGCTCCATTTCTGATACATTTTCCACGGCAGCCCTGATACCCAAAGCGGCAAGCGCCTCGAGTACATTGGAGCGGAGTTGGCGGGTCTGGGCACTCCCCTCGATGCCAAGGATTTGAATTGTGGTCATGCCTTAAGCGGATGATTTAGTGCATCTGTTGTGCTTTCTTATAATTTTCAAGTGGTATCGGTTCGCTTTCAATAGCACTGATAATGTCGAATGTGGTCACAATGCCCACGAGTTCGTTGTTGTCCACCACGGGTATAGCGTGAAAACGGTTGACTAGGAACACTTCAAGCGCTGTACGGATTGGGTCGGTGCTTTCTACCTTGGCAAGGCCCTTGGTCATGATCTCCTCTGCTCTCCAGGAACGAAGCCGAGTTTCATCAATGAACTTGTCCATTTCGTTGCCTTTGAAGCCGTGGAGGAAATGCAGGAAGTCGGTCTTGCTGATGATGCCCTCGATGTGCTTGTACCGAACAACTGGAATGTGGTGTATCTTGTGCTGGTCAAAGATTGCTTTGACCTCCATCAAGCTGTCGTCAGGTGCAACTGTCAACAACTTGGATGACATAATGGTGGAGATTGGTGCAATTACGTTCATTTTTCATTCTTTTGTGCTCCACAAACCGCCATGGCTAAAACAGGTAGGTCATTTTGGATTTGTTTTGCTGTGATAGGTAATCTTTCGGGGCAAAGTTGCGTCGGGCAGGGACGGTGGGCGATGACTTTTGTCACCCTATTTTCGTGATTAAATGCATTTTGTCAGTTGGGAGGGCTTAGGTACTTTGCAGTTGTTTAGCGAAGATAAATGGGCGGTACTGCTGTAATTTCAACAGTATTTGCAAGATAAATACCCAGCATTGAAGAATCAGTTGCCAAAATTCAACAGTTCGGAGGAGATGGCGGCCTATTTGAAGGCAATCTTCATTACGGCCATTGACGCCATTTTCACCATCAACGAACGGGGCATCGTTGAAAGCATGAACCCAGCTGCCGAAAATCTTTTTGGGTACCAGGCACATGAGGTGTTGGGCAACAACATATCCATGTTGATGACAACCCCCGATCAGGAAAACCACAATTCCTACATTAGAAGATATATGGAGACAGGGCAACGTCGAATCATTGGTATTGGACGTGAGGTAACCGGGTGTAGAAAAGGTGGGACAACGTTCCCCTTGCGCCTCGCTGTTAGCGAGACCGTTATAAATGGTCGCCGAGTGTTCACGGGTATCATCCACGACCTGACCGCCATGAACCTGGCACAAGAAGAAATACGTAAGCTTAACGAAGACTTGGAACGGCAGAACGACCGCTTGGAACAAAAAGTGGCGCAACGTACAGAGGAACTTTCAGATGCCGTCAACCGGCTGTTAAGCCTTAACCAAGAACTGCAACAAGAAGCCGAAGAGCGCCGGGCCGCAGAGGATGCGCTTCGAAAGAAAGAAGTTGAACTGCTCAAGGCACTTGAAAAAGAGAAGCACCTCAATGAATTGAAATCACGGTTTGTGAGCATGGCCTCTCACGAGTTCCGCACTCCGCTCAGCACCGTGCTTTCTTCCGCCGACCTTGCCGAATCCTACACTGGAGGTGAAGAACACCAAGAGAAGCGTAGTAAGCATTTGAAACGCATCAAGAGCGCTGTTTCTACCTTAACAGCCATTTTGAACGATTTTCTTTCGCTTAGCAAGCTGGAAGAGAACAAGGTACAGGCGCAAGCTGTATATTTCCGACTTACAGAGTTTTGTGCAGAAACCGAGGAGGAGGTACATGGGTTGCTGAAGCAGGGACAGCACATCATTCTTGAACATGACCATTGTGACGAAGAAGTTTTTTTGGATAAAAAAATCCTCAAAAACATCATCTACAACCTGATGTCCAATGCCAGCAAATACTCTGATGCAGGTATGTCCATACATTGCCGCATCAAGGTACAGGACAACTTATTGTACCTCGAAGTCGAAGACCATGGCATCGGAATACCTGAAGAAGACCAGCCGCACCTGTTCGAACGGTTCTTCCGGGCGCACAATGTCGAAAACATCCAAGGCACTGGCCTTGGGCTGAACATCGTGAAGCGTTACCTAACCTTAATGAATGGTTCCATCTCGTTCGAGAGCAAGCACGGAAAAGGAACTGTGTTCAAGGTGAGCATCCCGTTGAGCCATGAGTGACAGTGGACGAACCACCGACCACTGTTAACCGTCAATCGTTAAAATCAACTACCATGAAAAAAATCCTCGTCATTGAAGACAACCTCGAAGTGAGGGAAAACCTTCAGGAAATACTCGAAATATCTGGATACCATGTGCTGGCTGCCGAAGATGGCACCGTGGGCGTCGAACTTGCCACGAAGGAGCACCCCGACCTCATCCTCTGCGATGTGATGATGCCAAAACTTGACGGCTTCGGTGTGCTCAACATCCTTGCACATCGCCCCGACACCTCAGATATTCCGTTTGTTTTCCTCACCGCCAAAACGGAGAAAGAAGACTTCCGCCGGGGCATGAATCTCGGTGCCGACGACTATGTGACCAAGCCGTTTTATAAAGATGAACTGCTCTCTGTCGTGGAAACCCGCCTCAAGAAAAGCGAGCGGCTCAAAAAATTCAACCGGACGGAAGAGGGCCTCTCCAGTTTCATCAATGAGGCAAAAGGCTTTGAAGAACTGAAAAAGCTCTCGGTTGACAAACGCAGCAAGGACTACAAGAAGCGGGACAATCTTTTTGAAGAGGGCGATACACCCCGCTACCTTTATTTCATTAGCAAAGGCCAAGTCAAGATTTACAAGACCAATGACATTGGCAAGGAGTACATCATCAACATCCGCAACGCAGGCGAGTTCATCGGCTACACAGCCCTCATCAAAGGCGAGCCTTACAGCTTCTCCGCTTCTGCGTTGGAGGACACCACGGCCAACCTCATCCCAAAGGAAGACTTCTTGAAGCTGCTTCATGCCAACCGCGACGTGGCCAGCCGCCTCATCAAGATGTTGGCAGACAACGTGGCTGAAAAGGAAGTGCAACTCCTGCAATTGGCCTATAACTCCGTGCGCAAGCGGGTGGCCGAAGCCGTGCTGTTGCTTCACGACCGCTACTCCAAAGAGGGCAAGGACGATATTCAAATCCTGCGGGAAGACCTTGCCCATATCGTCGGTACGGCCAAGGAAAGCGTCATTCGCACCCTTACCGAGTTCAAGGAGGACGGGTATATTGACATCAAGGATGGAGCCATTCGGATTGTAAACAAGAAAAAACTGGAGGGGCTGCCGACATAGCTTCTAAGAAAAAGTGAAAAGGGTTGGTGCTTCACCAGCCCTTTTTTGTCGTTGTTCTGCTGCTTCGCAACATTACCTGCTTACCTTTGTTGCTCCTAACAAAGCAAATTGAGCTAATGGGGTGGCTCCGTCTATCGAAAGCCGCCCAACTTCCACCGTTTCATCATGATTCAAAGCGACTTACTCGTCCTCGGCTCCGGCATCGCCGGACTGACCTTCGCCCTCAAAATTGCGCAGGAGCGCCCCGACCTGAAAATCACCGTGCTCACCAAGACCAACGAAACCGAGAGCAATACCCGCTATGCACAGGGCGGCGTGGCTGCCGTTTGGGACTTCAAGACGGATAGCTACCAAAAACATATCGAGGATACGCTCATTGCTGGGGATGGGCTTTGCGATAAAAAAATCGTGGAAATCGTAGTGAGGGAAGGCCCCGACCGGGTTCAGGAAATCATTGATTGGGGTGCCCGTTTCGACAAAAAAAAAGGCGAAGCCTATGACCTTGCCAAAGAGGGCGGCCACAGCGAAAACCGCATCCTGCACTACAAAGACCTTACGGGCTGGGAGATGCAGCGAACCCTCAGCGAACAGGCCGACCTCATGCCGAACATCACGGTGTTGGAACATTTTTTTGCCATCGACATCATCACGCAGCACCATTTGGGCCATACCGTAACAAGGGTGACGCCCGGCATCGAGTGTTATGGTGCTTATGCGCTCAACAAAGAGACCGGCGAAATTGAGACCTTCCTCGCCCGAATGACCGTACTGGCCACAGGTGGCGCGGGACAGGTATATCGCAATACCACCAACCCCATCATTGCCACCGGCGATGGCATGGCGATGGTCTATCGGGCCAAAGGTCGCATCCAGAACATGGAGTTTGTGCAGTTCCACCCAACCGCCCTCTACAACCCAGCGGGCGACAACCCGGCTTTCCTCGTATCGGAGGCAGTACGGGGCTTCGGCGGCATCCTAAAGACGCCACAGGGCGAGGAGTTCATGAAAAAATACGACGAGCGGGGCAGCCTCGCTCCCCGTGACATCGTGGCGAGGGCCATAGACCGGGAGATGAAAATCCAAGGTGCCGAGTACATGTGCCTCGATTGCCGCCACCTTGATAAGGAGGGCTTCGTGGCGCATTTCCCCACCATTTATGAAAAATGCCTGAGCATCGGCATTGACCCCATGAAGGACATGATACCCGTGACGCCCGCCTGCCACTACATGTGCGGTGGCATCATGACCGACGAAATGGGCCATACGAGCATCAACCGCCTCTACGCCGCAGGGGAGTGCACTTGCACGGGCCTCCACGGCGCCAACCGCCTTGCCTCCAACTCGTTGCTGGAAGCGATGGTCTTTGCCCACCGCATTTATATGGATATAAAGGGGAAAATTGACGCTACACACCTGCCTACTGCCAGCATACCAGACTGGAATGCTCAAGGCACTACCGACCCCAAAGAATTGATACTCATCACGCAAAGCACCAAGGAACTCAAGGACGTGATGAGCTATTACGTGGGCATCGTGCGCTCCAACGAGCGCCTTAAAAGAGCTACCGACCGACTTTATATACTCTACAAGGAAACGGAAGATCTCTACCACAAAACCACCATCTCTCCCCAACTTTGCGAGCTTCGCAATTTGATAACCATGGCCTATCTCATCACCCGCTCGGCGTCCATGCGCAAGGAGAGCCGGGGCTTGCACTTTACGACAGACCATCCGGAACAATTGGGGTTCATTGACTTGACGATACTTTAGTGCGCCGGAATCCCAGTTCCGGTGTCAATCTGCCCACCTGAACTGGGGCTCCGGTTTACGATTCAACCTTCGAGGTACCGTTCCACTTCCTCCTTCATCAATTCGAACAAATGGCGGGTGATGGCGCCGGGCTGGCCATCGCCAATTATCACGTCGTCCACCTGTACCACGGGCATAAGCAGGCGGGTGCTGCTACTGATGAATGCCTCTTTGGCTGTGCACAGCTCCTCCAATGAGGGTCGGCGCTCTTCCACGGCATAATGGTGGCGGGCTACCCTGAGCAAGTGCTTGCGGGTGACGCCGTGTAGAATGCCCTCGCCGGCCGTTACGATGGTGTTGTCCTTGGTGACGATGAAAAAATTTGCACGGGTCGTTTCATAGATATGGCCTTCGAAGTGAAAAAGCACGTCCTCGGCATTAGCAGCCCTTTGTTGCGGCAGCAGGTAAATGCCCACGAGGTAGTTGATGGTCTTGGCGCTGGGGAAGGTGCGATGGTACTCGTAAAGCATGAGTTTTACACCGTTTTCAAATTTGCTGGCTGGATAGCTCGGTGGCGGCATTTCCAAGATGACGAGGTTGCAGCGTTCCGGCGAATAGCCATCCTCAGAATAGCCGCCTGTGAGAATGATTTTGATGCCCGCCTCTTGCTTCCCGTTGGCCCGAATGAGTTGCATGACCTGCTGCCGAATTTCCTCCCTTGTCACCGGGAGTTCCAGCCGCAGCCACTTTGCAGACTGCTCCACTCGGTCGAGATAGTCATCGAAGAAGATGGGTTGCCCTTTTTTCACCACAAAATAATCGAAGAGGCCATAGCCCCGCTGGATGGCAAGGTCGGTGACGCCGAGGGCGGCTTGCTCCTTGGGTACCAGTTCGCCGTTGATAGAGAAGAAATTAATCATCGTTTGATGGGTTTGATGGGTTTGATGGGTTTGAATTGTCGCACAAATCAAACTACTAAAACCCATCAAACTCATCAAAAATTTACTTCAACTGCTTGATTATCAAACCAATAGCCTCAATGCCCGGCAGGGGGTTCACCCGCATGAACTGTTCCACGATGATGCTGTGCTTGCCCGGTGCCTTGAACTTGGCTTTGGCTTGTAAGAGGATTTCGATGGTGCATTCGTTGCCACTGCACTCGCCGTTCCAAATACCCGATTGAGCCGCCAGTTCGAGGCTGACAGTTTGTTTTTTCTCCTCGCCATTGGGGAAGCGTGTGGTAATTTGAACGTAGCAGTTCTGGTAACCAAAGTCCCCAGCATGGGCCACTTCGAGCAGCACTTGGTAGGCTTTGGTAGTGTCCTGTACCTCGAAATCAAAACCCACTGGTGCATCATAGCTCCATGTGGCATTGGGAATGTCCTTGCTTTCGTCGAAGATGAGGTCGTTGTTGCAGGCTGTCAGCAATAGGCAAAGCAAGGGAAAGGGCAAGCTTCGGGCAAGATGGATGGACATTAATGGCAAGTTGTTTAAAATGTTAGGTCGCAAAGGTAGTCGGCCAGACGCAAATTGAGCGGCATCCAAAATTCCTTCCACGCTACGCGCTTAAACTGGTGCCAATGCTTACCACTTCCCATCCAGTGCCAAAACCTTCACCTCTATACGGTGGTTGACCATGTGTTCGTCCATGCTGCAAGTATCACCGTTGCGACAGTGGTTGAGCGGCATGGTTTCGCCGCAGCCCTTGGTCAGTATTCGCTGCTGGGCAATGCCTTCCGTGAGCAGGTAGTCGAGGATGCTGCTGGCCCGGCTTTCGGAGATGCGGAGATTGTACTCGTCCACGCCAAGCGCCTCAGTATGGGTGCTGATTTCGACCTGTAAAGAAGGGTAAGTCTTCAATAATGCCACCAACTGGTTCAATGGACTGATGATGCGGGGCGTCAACTGCCAAACGCCTACGTCGAAAGTTGCCTTATCGAGCCGGAAGCGTTCGCCCACGCTCAGGCTGTTGTTGCTCAATTTTCTTGAAAAATCGCCGAAAGCGCCAAGTTCGGTAAGGTATGTCTGCTCAGGATTGCCGTTTGATGTAGTTGGTTTGATAGGTTCAACTGGCGCAAAAGGGTCTTGAACAGGCTTTTTGACCACAACCTCTTCAACGGGCACTGCCTTGGTAGTTGCCGGAGGCAAAACAGGCGCTGGCTCCTTGGGCTTTTGTATCGTGATTGGGGTGGTTTCCGGTGCTACTGGCGCCTTCTCCAACGGCTTTACTGGCGCAGCCGTGACCACTTTGGGTTCTTCTTCCGGCTTACCAACTGTCAAAGTCACTGCAACCTCCTCCTTTGGCGGTGCAGCGGAGGGCATTTCCTGCTTTGCTGGTGCTGGTGGGGTGGGCTGCACCAACGCTTGTCTTTCATCAGCAATGGGTGCTGGTTCTTCTTTCAAAACAGGCGGCACCGCAACGGGCTTCGTTTCCACGATAGGCTCCTGTACCGCAGGCAGTTCGGGCGCTTTGTCCAGTACTTTGAGCATATAAATATCGTCGTCGCCACCGCTTCGGCTGCTGGTGAAATAGCCGCTCCGTTGGTCGTTGGAAAGGTAAATCGAAATATCATCGAGCGGGCTGTTGATGGGTTTGCCGAGGTTCGTGGCAGACTGCCATGCGCCGTTTTCGTCCTTGTAGGTCACAAATATGTCGAAGCCGCCGAAGCCGGGGTGCCCCTTGGAGCAGAAATACAATTTCCCGTCCAAGGCCACAAAGGGAAAACCCTCGTTGGCGGTGGTGTTCACGGCGGGGCCGAGGTTTTCGGGCTTGCCCCATTCGCCGTTCGAGCGTTCCGATACCCAAAGGTCGGTGCCCCCGAAGCCACCCGCACGGTTGCTGGCAAAGAAGAGCGTTTTGCCATCTGGCGAGATGGCTGGGTGCATGAAGTTGTGGTTGGAAGAGCAGAAGGGCAGTTTTTCCACGTCCTTCCAGCGCTCCGTTTCGCCCGATTTAGCGGAAAAAAGCTGAAGGCTGTAAGTGTTCTGCTTGTTCAGCACATTGTCGTTTCGGGTGAAGAAAATCTCGGTGCCGTCGGCGGTGATGGATGCATTGCCCGTGTTTTTGTTCACCTCGCTCAGCTTGGAGGAGTATTGGATTGGCTCCGCAAAACTGCCGTCCGATTTTTTCTCGCTGATATAAAGGTTGAGGTAATCACGCCCTGTCCAGCCCGATTTTTCCTTCATAAGCCTAAGGCCCTGCTTCCGGTCAGAGGAGAAAATCAGCCCCTTGCGGCTAGCAACAGGGGCGTTGTCGTCGGCTTCGGAGTTGAACGGAAACTCCTGGATATCAATGTACTGGAAATATGGTTGGATGAGCGGCGCATAGTCGCAGGCCCGCAGCATGAGGCCCGCCTTTTCGTCGTCGGGGTTCAGTTTTTGGTAGTCGGTGAACCACTTTCGTGCCTCCTCGTACTTGCCATTGCTCATCAGTGCTTCGCCGTAGTAGTAAAGGTTTTCGTCCTTGGCGGTTTCGTCCTTCACCACTTCTGCGTACAAGGTCTCGGCCATGTCCATTTTGTTGTTCATGCGGTAGCAATAGGCGAGCTTGCTCCTGAGCACAGTAGCGTTGCGGCCCAGCTTGCCTTCGTTCTCCATTTCCTGTAAGGCTTGGCGGTACAGTTCGCCTGCGTCGGAGAACTGGTTGTACTTGAACATTTCGTTGGCCTTTTCAATGGTCTTATTTTGCGCCAGTAAAGAAGCCGTGGCGCTCATGGCAGCAAGGGCAAGACAGGTAAGGGCTATTTTGCGGAGCAAGTTTTTGAACGGTAGAATTCTCATGACTGTCAGTTTTAAGGACTCAGGGGGATGCATAACATGGCAAAAGTAGTGAGGATGGCGGCAAAAGCGATAATGCATAAACCAGATTCAACTTTTCCATGCAGGCTAACTTGGGTATAATAACGTAGCAAGAGTAGTTTTAGGGAAAAATCGAAAAATTTTCACCAAAACAACCTCTACTACAGCATCTTGAGCGGTTACACTTGAAATGGTTCGTGAAGGTTTCAGGTTTCAAGTTTCACGGAGGTTTCGTGCTCAATTGGAATTGACTATGATTTTTAGAATTGGTGCTATCGCAAATTAACATACGCAAAATTGATTTCAGCAGGCACTTCCCTGGAACCTTAAACCTTAAACCTGAAACCTCACGAACCATTGACTTGGGTTTAATTCAAAAATTGTGCGAGAAGGCTTTTTGAGGTACAACAATAAAATTATTGTAACCTTTTTAAACTTTGCCTCCTAGCAGAAGTCTATCCACCAAACCCTCACGTGAGACTCGATGGTGCCAAACAGCGAAATCGTGGACGAGAAGATTCTTTCGCTGCTGCGGGAGGGTGGCAGTCAGGCCGACCGTGGTTTCCGGCTGTTGTTGGAGCAGTACCAGGAGCGGCTCTATTGGCAAATCCGCCGCATGGTGCTTGACCACGAAGATGCCAACGACGTGCTGCAAAACTGCCTCGTGAAGGTCTATCGGAGCCACCACAGCTTCGAGGGCAAGTCGAAGCTCTTCACATGGCTCTACCGCATAGCGACGAACGAGGCCATCACGTTCTTGAATAAACGGAAGCAGACCGCCGCTTCCCCGCTCGACGCAGGCGAAAGCCCCTTGGCCAACCGCCTGCGGGCCGACGAACACTTCGACGGCGACGAGGCACAGTTGAAACTCTTGGCTGCCATCGAAACGCTGCCCGACAAGCAGCGGCAGGTGTTCAACCTGCGCTATTTCGATGAAATGAGCTACGCCGAAATGTCGCAACTGCTCGGCACTTCGGAAGGGGCACTGAAGGCGTCGTTTCACCATGCGGCGAAGAAGGTGGAAGGGTATTTGGTGAATTGCGACTGACGATATACGACTGACGATTTACGATTTACGATTGGGGCACAGCCCTGGAATGAAATGAATAGCATGAACGATAAAGAACTGAGGGACGAGTTGGACGACCTACCGTTCCTCAAAAAAATGAAGGAACAGCAAGCCCCTTTGGTGCAAGGCCAGGCTACAGGCCTAAGCACTACTTCCAGCACCTGCCCGACGAGGTCTTGCGCAAGGCGAAGGAGCCTGTGCCCCAACCCGTGCGACAGCCAAACTGGTTGGCGTGGGTGGAGCAAATCGTGGCAAGCTGGCTCCAGCCTCGGTACGCATTGGCTTTTGCCGCTGTGTTGGCCTTGGTAGTTGCGGGCATTTGGTTCCTGAATGAAGGTGTTTCAGAAGCAAACCAACCCATGGCCGCCGTTCGCTTGCAGGACATCAGTGACGAGGAACTGTTCGCATACGTCTCAGACAATATCGGCGATTTTGACCACGACCTCGTGCTGGAAACCGCTGGCCAAGAGTTGCCTGAAGTAAATCTGCAATCGAAAACGAAACCCTCCCTTCCGAAAACGGCGGCCCCAAAGCCCGAAGTGGAGGAAATGGAAGAATACATTGACGAAGTGATTGACGAGATTGAGGTGGAGGACTTGGAGGAGCTTTTGTGAACCATTGTAGCCGCCAAATTTATTTGGTAGGCATATTTTACTGAACCTAACCCTTGCCTGCCAAATAAATTTGGCGGCTACAAAATTTAAAGCAATGAAAAAAATAAGCATCGCAATTCTATTTTTGTTCGCCTTCGCAATGGCCGTGATGGCACAGCCCGGCCCTCGTGGCGAGAAGCGACAGGAGAAGATGGAGGCGTTCAAGATTGCCTTTTTCACCGAAAAACTGCAACTGACGCCCGACGAGTCAAAGGCGTTCTGGCCCCTGTACAACCAGTTCGAGAACGAGCGGGACGGCCTCAAGGACAAGTTCGACCTGGAGGACAAAAAGCTCGAACTCCTGTCCGACAAAGAGGTGGAAGCCGCCATCATGCAGCATATCGAGATGGAGGAGCAACTGGTGAAACTGCGCCGTGACTATGTGCACCGCTTCATGGAGGTGCTGCCCGTGCGCAAGGTGGCCCTGCTCCAGCGCATTGATCGGGACTTCAAGGTCGCCCTGCTCGAAGAAATCAAAAAGCGCAGGGAAGCCCGCCAAGGCGGTATGCCCGGACGAAACTGAGCATTCTTACATCCGAGTTTTTACGATTCCCCGTAGGGGCAAGAAAAGACCTGTGGCCAAGCTGCGCCACGGGTCTTTTTTTATTTATTCCAAAATGTACCTTTGCCGCTGGTCAAGGATTGAAGGCATGAAGGATTGAAGACAGCCCATTGCCCAACCTTCAATCCTTCACCCCCTCAATCCTTCAATCCTTCATAAATGAAAATACTCGTCACTGGCGCCGATGGCTTCGTTGGCAGCAACCTTGTCCGGGAACTACTCAAGCGCAACCACGAGGTCGTCGCATTCATACAAAAAGGACTCAACCCCGTCACCCTCGAAGGGCTGCCCATCGCCTTCTGCTATGGCGACCTGCTCGACCCCGACAGCATCCGGGCGGCCATGCAGGGCTGCGAGGGGCTGGTGCATTCGGCGGCGCACCTCGGCGTTTGGCCCTACCACTCCGGCATCCAACGGAAAGTGAACGTGGACGGCACCCGCCACGTCATGGAACTGGCGCTGGAACTCGGCGTGCGGCGCATCGTCTTCGTGGGCACGGCCAACAGCTATGGCTACGGCAACCGCCAAAGCCCAGGCGACGAGACACGGCCCTATAGCTCCGGCCACTACGGCCTCGGCTACATGGACACCAAGCGGGAGGCGCAAGACCTCGTGCTGAAAATGGTAAAAGAGCAAGGACTGCCCGCTGCCATCGTGAACCCCACGTTCATGTTCGGCCCATTTGCGACAAGGACGGGGGCCAACTTGATGATTGATAATATCCTGCATGGAAAACTGGCGGGCTACACCCCCGGTGGCCGCAACTACGTGGCCGTGAAGGATGTCTGCGTCGGCATCGCCAATGCGCTGGAAAGGGCCAAGCCCGGCGCTTGCTATCTGCTCGGCAACCAGAACCTAAACTACCGGGAAATCTTCAACCTCATCGCCGAAGTGCTGAACGTGCCGCCGCCCAAGCGGGCCATCCCCGGCTTCGTGGTGCTGGCATTCGGCGTGGTTGCCACGACCATTGCGCGGCTCACGGGCAAGGCGCCCAAAATCAGCTACCGCATGTGCCGCATTTCGATTGACGAGAATTTTTATACGCCCGAAAAGGCCCGGAAAGAGCTGGGGCTGCCGCAGACGCCGATAAAGGTGGCGATAGCGGAGACGGTGGAGTGGTTGAGGGAGAATGGGAAGATTTAAGCCCCTTATTGCTCAATAAAAATCGGAACGGTCTCCGCCTCGTAGGTCTCGCCTGTGGAGAGGTAGAGTTGTACTTTTATTTTAAACTCCTTGTTGAGGGCAGGTGCCTTCATCAGGTACGCAGTGAGCGATTCATATTGTAGGGGGGACATGTTTTGTGCTGAAAATTCATTGACGCTGACCCTTTTTTCGTCCAGGTAGGTCTGCATGAGGTCATTGATGGATTGGTTGGCCAGGTGCTCGGCATCAAAATCGTTGAGGGTAATGATGCTGATGGAATCC
Source organism: Saprospiraceae bacterium (assembly GCA_016714985.1). Taxonomy (GTDB): domain Bacteria; phylum Bacteroidota; class Bacteroidia; order Chitinophagales; family Saprospiraceae; genus UBA6168. The sequence goes on from JADKBS010000001.1 coordinate 331,573, forward strand.
AGTTGCTCTTCTTTGGAACCGAGCCAGCCACTGGTAAGGCAACTACAGGCCAGCGCCTCGTTTATCAACGAAAAATCCCAAGTACGCCGCCGGAGAAGGTTGCTGGAATGGTAGTCCACATCAAATTTGATGCTCAGGAAATCGTAGTCTGAAAACCTGACAGTATCGTTTTCCTTCAGAGCATCAGCACAGCAGGTGCCCCTTTCTTTGTAGTTCACAATTTCCAAGATGCCCTTCACATCGAAATAATCCCCTTCAAATGGGCTGCAGTTACAATCAAAGCCATCATCGCCACGATGGCAGTTCGGAAAGCTGAAGCCGATGGCCAGCAGGAGCGTGAGGAGTAGCGGTTTTGATTTCATGATTTTTTTTGTTGTTAAAGACGGGGGATAAAGATAGGAAGGGTTGGTGAGATGTTGCCTACCCGAAAAGGGTGAAAAAAAGCCGGATGGTCGTCGTGCTATCCGGTTTTTTTATTGAAAAATGCTTTGGGCTAGCCAGCGGGCGGCGTGGCCGGTGTGCTGCCTCCGCCAGTTGTGTTGAAGTTCACCTCGAAGCCCCAGTCGCCGATTAAAGATTAACATGGATGGGTTTATTTAAAACAGAGTGTTGCAAAATGGTGAAAAAATGGGGATTTTTGACGAAGGGAAAGGTTTTGGGGAGGTGAGGAGAAATTATTTGTTTTGCGAGGGAATGGCAGAAAATGGTAATTGATAGGGATGGGGTGGCGAGGTAGCTTTGCCTTGACAGTTCTCAAAAGTTTGCATGCTTATGAGAACCAAATCGGAACCTTTTATCCATTAATTCCAAAGCTGCAAAAGTTGATTAAAACTGGCAACAGCTTTCAATTAACAGCATTCAAATGAAAAAGCAACTAACAATCCTTGGCCTATTCCTTTTCTTTTCCATTGGCCTAAATGCTCAAGTCAACCCTTCTGAAACCGTTGACACCCCCAAAAAAGAAAATGTAGCGCAACCAACACCTGTGGTATCAAACCCTGGGCAGCCCACAACGCCGCAGCAGGCTAAACCAAACAGTGAACCAGGGAAAGCAGACACACCCAAGGGCATGGCGGATGCAGATTCATACTATATCAAGTGGGGCTTTTTGATACTGTCCTTTGCCTTGATGCTTTACTTGTTCTATAAGTTTTTTAAGCATCTTGAAGCCCATAAACAAAGGATAGGATACCAATCCATCAAGCTCATTGGGCTGATATTGATTTTCCCCGGAGTATGCGTTTTGGCGGTAATAGGAAACGGCTTGTTAAACAGCGAAGTACTTGCGGCACTGTTGGGCACCATCGCTGGCTATGTACTTTCCCGCGATGACGATTCAAAGACAGCCCCAGCACCAACACCCGATGCAAAGAGAAAGAACAGGAAGAAGAAATAAAAAAGCTCAATGAAGAGATAACGGAGTTAAAGAAGAAACTTGGAATAGGCTAACCAAGTTGGGAGGTAACCTCAAGTTAATGGGGAGTTTTGGGGGAGGTGGGGAGAAATTATTTGTTTCGGTGAAATTTCTTTTGCAAGCGCTGTAAAATCTTGACAAATCACAAACCAATGCTAACTTTCGCCCAAACAAAACGACCATGGAAAATCAAACCACTCCCCAGCCCGAACAACCGCCGCAGCCAGCACCAACCAGCAAAAAGCCCGGCTATTACATGTCCAAGTTGCAATGGACGTTCCTCGGCATCGCCTTCGGGGCCATCGTCGGCTACTTTGCCGCTACCCATGCCGCCGAGCTAATGGCCAGCATCACGCCTACGCTCATCACCATCGGCCTCACGCTTACCGTTGTCCTTATCCTGCTCATTGTCGTACTGCCTAACCTCATCAACTATTATATCAAGCGCTACACCAAGCAGGACGTGGATGTAGAAACCCTCGTCGGCGACCTCCAATCCAAAACCACCGATATTTCCGTCGCCCTTTCCGATGCCATCCTCGTCAACGCTGACCCAAAAATCAAGGCAAACATCCAAGCCGACCTTCCCAAAGTCCTTTATTATTTCGTTTTTTCTCGACTTAGAAATACTGGACTTCGTTTTTTGATGACCACTTTCGCCGCCATCGCTGGATTGATGGGAACGATATTGCTTTATAATCAAAACCAGTTGCTCCAAAAGCAAAACGAGAAAATAGATACCCAAATCAATTTGGAGGAAGCCTCTCGCCGCAGTTCTCTCAACTTCCTGATGGCCAACGTGCTCGATAAGATGGATGAAGAACTCAAAGCTGCTGAAAAGACCGGAAAGCCTCGCCGCCTCAGCACCGAACTCATTGGCCGCATCGCTTCTCTTAGCCAATCCTTCCAGCCTTATCGGTTTATGGATGGTGATACTATGATTCCCAAGCCACTAAGCCCAGAACGGGGCAACCTTTTGCTTGCTTTAATAAACAGCGACCTTGACACATTGACTTTGGACAAAATTTATCAACAGTCGATTTTTGACGAGGCTTACTTAAAAGGTGCTATTCTTGATACAGCGTATCTCAGGAGAATCAAACTCAATGGAGCCGACCTTAGTAGAGCTTATCTTGCCGCAGCCGACCTCATCGAAGCCGACCTCAGTGGAGCCAACCTCATCGAAGCCTTCCTCGGTGGAGCCAACCTCATCGAAGCCAACCTCCGTGGAGCCAACCTTCGAAGCCTACCTCGGTGGAGCCAACCTCATCGAAGCCAACCTCCGTGGAGCCGACCTCGGTGGAGCCAACCTCAGTGGAGCCAACCTCGAAGAAGCAAATCTCACTGGGGCCGACCTCAGTGCTAATTACGATTTCAGGGCCAAAGAAGAAGTCGGAGTTTTTCCCGGAGCCAACCTCAGTAGGGCTGATATTACTGGAGCTACCGGATTAACGGAGGAAATGCTCAGGACTTGCAGATCTATTTATCTAATCGAAGGCCTTCCTGATAGCCTCGCCACTAAGCTTAGAGCACAAATAGCAAAAAAAGGAGAAGTAGTGATAAAACCTAATTGGAAAAAATAACTAGTTGGAGCCAGTTTGCAACTGGCCATTGCGCCCATTCCTACCTCCCAAACTAAATCCTACCTTTGCGCCCCGAAATACAACAACATGAGCTTAAAACAAGAAATCGCACGGCGCAAGACCTTCGGCATCATCTCCCACCCCGATGCCGGAAAGACCACCCTCACCGAGAAGCTGCTGCTTTTTGGCGGGGCCATCCAGACTGCCGGGGCCGTCAAGTCCAATAAAATCAAGAAGACCACCGTCTCCGACTTCATGGAAATCGAGAAGCAGCGGGGTATCTCCGTGGCCACCTCGGTCATGGCCTTTGAGTACAAAGACCTGAAAATCAATATCTTGGACACCCCCGGTCACCAAGACTTCGCCGAGGACACCTACCGCACCCTCACCGCCGTGGACAGCGCCATCGTGGTCATTGACGTGGCAAAGGGCGTGGAGACCCAGACCGAAAAGCTCGTCAACGTCTGCCGGATGCGCTCGACGCCCATCATCGTCTTCATCAACAAACTCGACCGGGAGGGCAAAGACCCTATTGACTTGCTGGATGAGGTGGAGCAAAAGCTGGGGCTGCGGGTTTGCCCCCTGAGTTGGCCAGTGGGCCAGGGTGGCACTTTCAAGGGCGTTTACAGCATGTACGAAAAGAACCTCGTGCTCTTCCGACCGCACGGCAAGCAAGAGGAAGAAGACATCATCGAAATCAACGACCTCGCCGACCCCACGCTCGAAAAACACATCGGCGAGCGGGCAGCCAACACCCTGCGGACGAGAGGTACACATGGTGCGGGAGGTCTATCCCGCTTTCGACCAGGAAGCCTACCAGCGGGGCGAGCTGTCGCCCGTTTTTTTCGGCTCCGCCGTCAACAACTTCGGGGTGCGGGAAATGTTGGACTGCTTCACCGACATCGCCCCGACACCGCTGCCACGGGAGACGGAAGAGCGCCTCGTGCAGCCGGATGAAGAAAAATTCAGTGGCTTTGTCTTCAAAATCCACGCAAATATTGACCCACGGCACCGTGACCGCATTGCGTTCCTGCGGATTTGCTCCGGCAAATTCGAGCGCAACACCAACTACTTGCACGTGCGCAACGCCCGCCAGATGCGCTTCGCAAACCCGACGAGCTTCATGGCCTCCAAAAAAGAGGTGATTGACGATGCCTACCCCGGCGACGTGGTGGGCCTCTATGATAGTGGCAACTTCAAAATCGGCGACACCCTCACCGACGGAGAGGTGCTGCACTTCAAGGGCATCCCGCACTTCTCGCCGGAGCAGTTCAGGTATGTGGAAAACGCCGACCCCCTCAAATCGAAGCAACTCGCCAAGGGCCTCGACCAGCTCATGGACGAAGGCGTTGCACAGCTATTTACCAAGGAAATAAACGGGAGGAAAATCATCGGCACGGTGGGTGCGCTGCAATTCGAGGTGATTCAGTACCGTTTGCAGCACGAGTACGGGGCGTCTTGCAGCTACGAACCCGTGAACCTTCACAAAGCCTGCTGGATTAGGTGCGACGACGAAAAGGCATTTCAAGAGTTCCGCAGCCGCCGCAACAAGGACTTGGCCAAGGACAAGGATGGCCAGTTGGTTTTCCTGGCCGAAAGTGCTTGGGCGCTGAAGATGGCGCAGGAGGCGCACCCGGCGGTGGAGTTTAGGTTTACCAGCGAGGAGTAGAAGTTGGCAGTTCGACAGTTGGCAGTTGGCAGTCAGTCAGCAGTGGTTTAGTCTTTGCCACAGCATTAAACAGCGAGAGGTGGTATCTTTTTCAAGGATACCACCTCTCGTCGTTTAGGCTAGCAGTTGGCTAAAAGACTGTCGAACTGACTGCCCACTGCCAACTGTCGAACTGTTTACCCCTTTGGGGCCAACTCAATTAAACTCCAGCCTGTTATTGTACTTGTAAAGGTAAATCATCAGGACGATGAAAAGTATGAAGTAAATGAGGAGCCACATCACGGTGCGGCCTTTTTTGCCTTCATTTTCGATATGGTCGGACATGACGGTATTTTTTTGATGAAAGATTTCGGTTGAACGGCGGCAAAAGTAAGTCAGTGCAACGGGTTTTCCAAACGTCATTCTTGAAGCGTGATTCGTGATTGGTGATTCGTGACTCGTGATGTGGGGGAAACAGTCTCTTGGTGATTCTGAAAGCCTAAAATCTTGCCTAACAACACAAATAAGAGCCCAACATTTATTTCGTGGAATCCATCCCACCCGAATCACGAGTCACGGTTCACGAATCACGATTCACCCCTTACCGCACATCAAACTCCATTTCCACCAGCACATCGAAGGCGGTGGTTGGGATGTCACGCAGCCGCTCCAGTTTCACCTGCACGTTGATGTTTTTTTGGAGCACCATGTCACGGATGTCGTTGACGGCAGTGGGGCCGAGGTCGAGTTCTTGGCCGATGTTGAAGGGGGTAGGGTCACGGTAGAAGGCTTCCCGGCCGCAGTTCTCGGAGTTCTCCGCTGGCGGGCAAAGCCGAATGGATATGGCATCAATGAAATCAAGGTCGCCATTGCCGAAGAGAACCCTGAGAATGGCTCGGTTGGGCTGTATGCTCTTGATGTTGGCGGTGTCAATGCCTGCTGCATCCAATTGGGCCAGCGCATTTATTTGAACGTCGTTGATAGGGATGTAATAGGTAAGCGAGGGATTGATGCCGGGGTCAATGGAGAACTGCATATTGACAGCCTTGATGCGCGTCAGCGGTGGCTCGGTTTCTTTTTTACAGGAGAAAAAAGTGAATGGTACAAGGAATAATAAGGCTGTTCTTTTCATCGAAAATGGTTTATTCCATGAAACGTAAAATGGGGGTAGAAAAATTTTATCTGCGTACATGTTTGACTAATTAAGACAATTATGATTCTTTTGCTGGCAGGAACGGCTGAATGAAACATAAGGGGTCGTTCGATGTAAACTAATCTTTTCTAACAGAACCCTCAAACAGTTACACCCAATGGGCGAAGCAAAAGTATCAATAGCAAAGGACAAGAACGAACTTCAGACTTTTATCCGCAACCTGCTGAACGATCTTCAGGCGCTGGAGTACATGATTGACCACAACTGGTTCGAGTCGGGCATCACCCGAATCGGAGCTGAGCAAGAGATGTGTATCGTGGACAACAAGACCTTCAAGCCAGCTAAAATCAACATGAAGGTCGTAGAAGCCATGAAAGATTGCCCTTGGCTTGACACAGAATTGGCGCAGTTCAACCTGGAGACAAACATGACGCCCGTCGAGTTCACGGGCAACTGCTTCCGCACGATGGAAGACGAAAACCTTCTCAATATTGCCGCTATCCGAAAGGTGCTCAAAAACGATTTTGGGGCCAATATCTGCTTGACGGGCATCCTGCCTACCTTGCGTAAGACCGACCTCGACCTCGAAAACTTGACGGAAAAGCCCCGGTACATGGCCCTGATGAAGGCGCTAAAGGGGCAGCTTATCGGAAGCAACTTCGAGCTGAACCTCAATGGTATTGACGAACTGCACGTGAAGCACGAGTCGCCGCTGTTGGAGGCATGCAATACCAGTTTTCAAGTGCATTTGCAGGTGGAACCAAAGGATTTTGTCTGCCTTTACAACATAGCGCAAATGCTAACCGGGCCTACCATCGCCATAGCTGCCAACTCGCCAATGGTGTTCGGCAAACGCCTTTGGCACGAAACCCGCATTGCGCTCTTCCAGCAGTCGCTCGACACCCGCACCTCGCACGACCACCTCCGAGAGCGCAGCCCAAGGGTCAATTTCGGCAACGGCTGGCTGCATGGCTCCATCCTTGAAATCTACAAGGAGGACATCGCACGCTTCCGGGTGCTCATGACCGCCGATGAAGTGGAGAACTCCATAGAACAGGTTCTAAAGAATAAAACGCCCAAGCTGAAAGCGCTACAAGTACACAACTCCACGGTTTACCGTTGGAACCGCCCCTGCTACGGCATCAGCGACAACGGCCAGCCGCACTTGCGCATCGAGGCGAGGGTGCTGCCTGCCGGGCCAACCATCATTGACGAGGTAGCCAACGCTGCCCTTTGGCTCGGTGCAATGGTGGGCATGCGGCGCCACTGCCCTGATGTGACGGCCAAGCTCTCTTGGGAAGATGTTCGGGACAATTTCATGAAAGCCGCCCAGTTTGGCATTGACACCAAGTTCAACTGGTTCAACGACAAGAAATATTCGGCTACCGATTTGATCCTCAATGAGTTGGTGCCATTGGCCGAAGAAGGCCTGAAATCCAAGAACGTGGACAGCAGCGATATAGACCGCTACCTTGGCGTCATCAAGGAGCGGGCAAAGGCACACATGACAGGTGCCCGCTGGCAGCTCAGGGCCTTCACCAAACTGAAAGATTCCATCACCACCGACGAGGCTACTGCCGTCGTGACGGCCTGCATCGTCAAAAACCAGGAAAAAGAAATGCCAGTGCATACTTGGCCGTTGCCAGAACCTTCCGAATTGGAAGAATACGTGCCCAGCCGCCTACGGGTCGAGGAGTTTATGACCACCGACCTTATCACCGTGCAAAAAGAAGACTTGATTGATTTTGTGGCAGAACTGATGAACTGGCGCAAGATACGCTATATGCCCGTCGAGGATTCCAAAGGAAGGTTGGTTGGCTTGGTCACTTCTCGCCTTTTGTTGCGCTTCTATTCACAGAATAATAAACTGATAGATAAGTCCAATATTTCCACTGTGGAAGGTGTCATGGTGACCAAGCCCTTCACGGTCACACCAAAGACTTCTATCATGGATGCGCTCAAGATCATGCGGGACAACAAAATCGGCTGCCTGCCCGTGGTACATGACAAGGATAACGAACTTGTAGGCATCATCACCGAGATGGACTTTTTACGGGTATCGTCAAGGTTGATGGAAAGGCTGGAATTGGCGAGCGGAAAGTAATTTTGACATCCAATCGGCTATCCATGAAAAGGGGGCAAGCGAAGTTTTTGCCGAACAAAAACTTCGCTTGCCCCCTTTTCATGGATAGCCGCAAGGCACGGTCAGCTTTTGAACTCCGAATACATCACCCCGTCCCGGTATTCCTGCAGTACGTGGCGCACGGTTTCGGAGAGGTTGGCGGGCAGGTTGTCCAATGAGAACCAGACTACGTCCTTGAACTTGTTGGGTTCGCCCGTTTTGATTTCCCCGTTCCATTTTGTGGCCTTAAAATAAAGGGTGATGCGGTGCCCCTTGCTCTTCGTGCGCTTGTGGAGCACATGCACCAATTGGAGGTCTTCTGGTTGGAGCTTAATCCCCGCTTCCTCTTCCGACTCCCGGATGAGGGCTTCCAAGGCGTACTCCGTTGCTTCTATATTGCCCCCCACAAGGGTGTAGTTGCCACCAAGGCTTTTCTTTTGTCTTAGAAGCAGGATGCTTCCCTTGTTGTAAAGAATGAGTCGGACCTTAAGGTTTGTATCGGACATTGTATGGATTGGTAAATGGATGGGGCAAATATAGAGCCATCACTTTGGTTTTTCAGCAAATATGATTCAATGCGCATATTTGGTAGCACTGTTGGCCAACGGGCAGTGGAACACCAATGACATAGCGCCGTCAAAAGATGGATTGACCGAAATATGGCGGCGGCCTTCCCTACGTTCCCTACGGTGTAGGTGCGGCACAAAATACCCCACCAATGCCCCTACACCATACCCTGCGGCCACATCCGTAAAATAATGCCGCCCTGCCCGGTGGCGCAAGTACCCTGTAAGGGCGGGCAGTGCCGCCGCCGCCGACCATACGACGGGTTTCCAGCGGCTGTCGGGATGGAAGTCAGACCAGACCTTGGCGGTGAAAAACGTGATAGTGGCTGTCATGGAGGTGTGGCCAGAGAAAAAAGAGAACCTCGACTCGTTCGCCAATTTTTCGGAAATGGGCACGTCGGGGTTGAACACGTATGGCCTGTTGCGGAGCACCAAACGCTTGGTGCCAAGCGTCAGGCCATGAGCGATCAACCCGGCCTGCGCCCCCATGATGAATACGGTGCGAGCCTCTGAGCGTATGCCCTTGTCGGCGAACATGGCCAAGGGCAACACCGCCGAACCGAGCATGAGATAGTTGCTGGCAGTTTTGGCAAAGCCGGATTGGTTGGAAATAGCCTGCTCGTCCCACCCGAAGAGCGGGCCAGGAGCAAGGCCGACGAGATCTGATGGCGTTCTTGGCTGTAGGTTTTTGATGGAAATGAAAGCGAGGGCGTTCATACCTGCTGCAGTTGCGATGATACTGGCATCTGCACCTGGATAGGATTTGTAAACAAGGCTATCAACAGGGTTCTGCGCAACAATTTCCAAGGCTAACACGAAGAAGGGTAGCCATATCCCATTTTTGAAAATTCTCATTGTTCCAGTTTTGCGATGGGCATTGCGGCAACCTCCTTGCCGATATTTAGGCCGAGCCGGGTGCCTTCCTCGCAGTCCATCCGATAGTGGACGCCCAATGCTATTCGGGAGGAGGCATTCTCAAAAGCCATTTCATAGAAGGAATGAAAATGCCGGGGCGTACCCTTGAACTCAGTGCGCCCTTCATGGCTACGGTCGGTCAGTTCGTATCTTTTTCCATACAATTGCGTGAGCACCTCGGCTGCGGCTGCCGAAAACATGGCATGTCCGGAAGGGTAGGCGGGGAACGATGGCGTATGTACAATGGGCCTCCAATCGGACTGTATGGTTTGCCGGATGTAGGTTTCTGGCCGCAACAGGTTATAGTGGTATTTGGAGTGCCAGCAAGCCACAGCAGCATCTGAAAGTGCAAGCCCGACCCGAAGGTAGGTTTCGAGCACCTTCTCCACGCTTGGATTTTCTTGCTCGACCACTTGGTTGCAAATAGAAATCCACCTGCCCGTAGAGGAATAGGTCAGTCCGGGGAAATCATCGCTCCAGAACTCTGCAATCCACTGGTTATCAGGCGATAACGGCGAGTTCATGGTATAGACTTCGAGCGCCTGCACATAATAGGGCGATGCCGGTTCCATCGAAAACGGCGGCAGCGGGGCAGCCAAGTGGTCCTCCGTTTTAACGATGAACGTCCTGCTCTCGCCCCAATGTGGGAGCATTGCGGGCATCGGGAAGTCTTCGCAGGGCTGCCAAAATGGGGCGCCAGTCGGCAAAACGTAGTTCTTGTCGTAAAGGTGAAGGTTCGCCTGGTGGCCAATAGCGTCTGTGGCCGACCAATCATATACCGCCATGGCCACTTTTTCCCCAAATTCAGCGGAAGCGGCGAACACCGTTGAGTCCACCTCCCTCAATGCGGCTACAGCCCATTTCCGCTCCAATTCCTTGCGTTCTTCTTCAATGTTCCTGGGGGCGGCTATGAACATTTTTTTCAGTATATTGCTGTAACATGCGTTCAGTACGGTCGGCAAATGGTAGTGGATATCAGGGTCTGGCTTTGGTAACTTCAAGGCCGGGTACCTTGAGGCGAGCGACTGCAATCCGCTGCCCATCACGGGCTGTGCTGCTTCCCACGCTGCCAATCCTATATAGGCATATACCCTGGCTGCCACTGGTGGGCGATAGCCTTCTGAATACCGTTCTGCGTCAAGTGCGTGCCTATGCCATTCGAGTATCAATGTCACAGCAGGTGATTGTTTCCCCGAATGGTTGCCCCCCTTGAAAAAGCCCAGCCAAGCTATCAACCCGAGCAAAGCGGCTACACCCAATGCAACAATAACTGTTTTTTTATGGGATAAAATGTTCATTTTCAATTTTTTAAACCCAAATCAACCTGTGGGAACTCCAGCCTGAATACCGTGCCAGAGGGTTGTCTGCCCGAAACCTTGAGGTTGATGCGGTGCAACTTCATGATGCTATCCACCAGCGATAAGCCAACGCCACTACCCTTTACCTTGTCGGTCTTGGAGCTTCGGTAGAATGGTTCAAACACCAACGCCACCTCGTCGTCGGGGATGCCGGGACCTTGGTCTTGTATTTCGATGATGGAGTTACCTTCCGATGAAAACGAGAGTCGTACCCTCACTTTTTTGTCAGGGCTGTACTTGCAGCCATTGTCCATAAGGTTGGTCAGGGCGGTACGCAGCAACTGGTCGTTTGCCCGCACGTAGAGTTTCTCCTCATCGGCAGGCAAGTTCACGATTTCAAAATTGATTTTATAGTCGGCGTGCGCTTTCAGCAACGCCGACTTAGCTTGCCAGACAGCCTCGTCAATCCTTATCCGCTCGAAGTCCACCTCTTCGCCCGATGCATTGATTTTGGCCAATTGCATCAGTTTGTCGGATACGAGGTTCAGTTCACGGGCGTCGTCCAGCACGGATTGAAGGGTCTGGCGGTACTCAGCGGCTGGGCGTTCCTTTTGGAGTATTATTTCTATTTGCGAAATGATGACCGTCAGTGGGTTCTTCAGTTCGTGCGAGATATTGGAAAGGAAGAGCTTCTGGGCATTGAAGGCTGCTTGCAGCCTGTCCAACAGGCGGTTAAAAGTGACGACGAGTCGGGCTAGTTCGTCGTGGTTCTTGGAGGTATCGAGGCGGCGGCTCATGTCGCTCGGCAAGATGGCGTCCACTTGGTTCATGATATTGCTCACGGGCGAGAGCGCTTGCCCTGCAAAGAACCATCCGCCAATGGCCACCAAGCCGCAGAAGGCAAAGAAAACCACAATCAATATACGAGCGAGGTTTTCCAATTCCGTCGGATTGAAAACAGCTTCTGCGATCACTGTATATACCTTGCCGGAAGGCGCCCTGAAGCGGGTGCCAAAAGCATTGTATTCACCATGCGGGAAGCGGCATTCCCCCATTTTGTTGATTTCTTCAAGGGTTGCTTGCGCAATATTTGTTGCAGAGGGGTTGAAGGTGTAAACCCTGCGACCAAGGGCGTCGAAGATGGAGATGTTCTCGGTAAAGGCCGTGAAAGAGGCCGCATTGCCAGGGCTTGGCACTTCGGCTAGTTCTTCCCGTTCCAACCTGCCCACCACAACGCCCACCGTGAGGTTTGCCTTGGAGCGCAGGTTGCCGTAAAACTCGTTCTGTAGGTGCTGTTTGAACTGGAAATAGATATAGAACATCGCCACCAGCATGATGCTTGCCACGATGAGCATGAACTGTATCGTTAGGCGGGTTCTGATTTGCATCTTTTATTCAGTGTCCAGTAGTGACAGTTGGCAGTTCGACAGTGGGCAGTCAGGTGGCAGTTGTTTAGTCAGTGCCGAATTGAACGGCAAGAGACTTTTTGACTGTAGGACTCCAAGACTGACTGCCCACTGCCCACTGTCAAACTGCCCACTGTCAATCCTCCTCCTTCAGCACATAGCCGAGGCCGAACATGGTGTGGATGAGCTTTTTGTCAAACGGTCGGTCGAGTTTGTTGCGCAAGTAGCTGACATAGACCTCAATGACGTTGGTTCCGGTGTCGAAGTTGATGTCCCAGACCTTTTCGGCGATTTCGGTTTTGGAAACCACCCGGCCTTGGTTTCGGATAAGGTACTCGGTAAGTGCGAATTCTTTTGGTGTTAGCTCTATTTTTTTGCCGCTGCGGGTGCAGGTCTTGGCATCAAGGTTCAGTTCAAGGTCGGAGAAGTAGAGGATGGTCCTTTGCGGGATGCCTTCTTTTCCCCTTCGTGCCAGCGCCCGTATGCGCATGAGCAGCTCCTTGAATTCGAACGGCTTCACGAGGTAATCGTCTGCCCCGGCTTCGAAGCCGGTCACCTTATCGTCGGTAGCGCCCATCGCCGTCAATAGCAAGATAGGCGTTTCCACTCCCGTGGTGCGGAGCTGCTTGACCAACTCGAAGCCGTTCATCTTTGGCATAACAACGTCCGAGACGATTACATCGAAACTACCGGACTCGGCCAATTGCTTGCCCGTTTGCCCGTCATAGGCAAATTCCACTTCCATTTGGTGTTCTTCCAAGCCTTTTTTCAAGGATTGGACAGTCTTGACCTCGTCTTCTATAATGAGTACTTTCATTGTCATAACTTGGACTCAAATCTCCGTTTAATTGAATCCGTTTTCTACCCAAATTCCAATTTTAAGTAGAATCTAATATAAATATGCCCCAAAAATAGCCCTAATAACCAGAAGTGGCGATAGATTTGCAACGCATTTCGCGCTCACCTTCGCTTGCCCTGTTTGCTGCACTTTCTAATTGGCATAGTACAATCATTTTCGAAACCTTAAATTATAATCCTATGACGTTTTTGAGAAACACCTTGGCCGTGCTTTGCGGCTTCTTCATGGTGTCCTTCCTTTTAAGCTCCTGTGTGAAGGACAACGAACAAAACAATTACCAAGTAGCCGATTTCGATTCGGAAGCTGCCCTGAAATGGAACCAAATGTTCTTGGACGTGGAGCGCTACATGGCTGGCTATCGCCCAGGACCTGCACCACGTGCCTTAGCTTACATGGGCCTTGCTGCCTATGAAGCTTGCATATCCGGCATGCCAGATTACAACTCTATGCGCAGCCTGTACCCAGGTCTCAGCATCCCTGACGTGGACAAGAACGCTGAGTACCATTGGCCGACCGTGGCACACTACACTTACGCAACTTTGATGCATAAGTTCTTCCCGAACCCGCCTTCGGACATGTACACCCGCATGAGCGATTTAGAAAGCAACCTGCAAAGCCAGTACGAGGCCGACACGGACAGCAAGGTATATGAGCGTTCCAAGGCGCATGGCATCCAAGTGGCCGAGGCCGTTTGGGAATGGTCGAAGACCGATGCCGTTGGTCACGATGCCTACCTTGACCCATTCGGCGACTACGATTGGCAAGCCCATTATGACAGTCCGGGCGATTGGGTGCCCACTACCCCTGGCCCTGGCAAACCGATGTTCAGCAATTGGGGCAATGCCCGCTCCTTCGCCATCCTGCCTGCCGACAAGCTCTGCAAGGCACCACTGCCTTACAGTGAAGACACTCAGTCAGCGCTTTATGCGCAGGCTTTGGAGGTAAAAAATGCTATTAAGGATGACAACTGGGAAGATGGCCAGTGGATTGCGTTCTACTGGAGCGACGACCTCGTGAACCTGACCTTCAGCCCAGGCCCACGTTGGATTGCCATTGCCAACCAAGTCATCGAAAAAGATGGCGTTAGCCTCGAAACGGCCCTCTTCTGTTATGCTAAAATGGGCCTTGCCCTCAACGACGCTGCCGTGGCTTGCTGGCATTCTAAGTATGCTTATAACTACGAGCGCCCAGAGAGCTATATCCAACGCATCATTGACCCAAGCTGGGAGCCTACGCTCGTGAATCCCCTCACAGGCGATACGGGTATGACGCCTTCATTCCCCGCCTACCCATCTGGCCACTCGACCATGGGCGGCGCTGGTGCCGAGGTGCTCACCGATGTATTCGGCAACCATTACGGCATGACCGACCGCTCGCACGAGGGTCGCACGGAGTTCAACGGCACGCCGCGTTTCTTCAACAATTTCTATGAAATGTCGGAAGAAAACGCACTGAGCCGTATTCCGCTGGGCGTACACTGGCGCATGGACTGCGAAGTCGGCGTTGACCTCGGCTACCTCTGTGGCCGCCGGGTGAACAGCTTGCCTTGGAAGCGATAAGCAGCAGATTGACAATTCTTAGGAATCAAGTTGTAACCCGAATTTTTCAGGGTGCAAGCATAAACAACAGCGGCGGCGGCATCGAAGATGCCGCCGCCGCTGTTGTTTATGCTTGCGAACGGGTGGGTTTCCTCAGAAAACGCCCCGTTCGCAATTTTTTATTGTAGTACCTTGAAAAATCCGGGGTGATAAATGTTTGAGACCTTCCGCAAATGGCAGTCATTTTTTATCCTCCAACTTCAGGGACTGCCATGCCTCCAACTGCCAGTTGCCTTTTTGTTTGAAGTAAACATCCGTGTAGCGTAGCCGCAGGTCAAAAGCTTTCTCGCCCAAGTTGCCCGTTACATGTACAATGCCGTTTACGATGGCCGACTTGCCATGTATGCGTACCTGCACCTCGGAAGGTTCCATCGTTCGATAGGCTAGCTTTCCAGTGCCGATATTGGCGATATGCTCCTCCTTGTTTTCAAACAGTCCGTTGGAATGCAGGTAAGTCAGGTTCTCCGACAGTATTTTCCGCAGGAGCGCCGTGTCCTTGGTGGTCATTGCCTTGAACCGCTGCTGTTCAACGGCTTGTATCTCCAATTGCTTTTTTGATTGGGCAAAGCAAAGGGCCGGTAGCAGCAAAACGGCTATGAACAGGGCTTTTATCATACTTATTCGTTTATAACTACTTAACAGGGGGTATTTAGGAGGAAAACTGAAAATTCCCCCTACCGCAACACCCTCCTGAGTAGCGTTCCTTCGTTTTTTAAAATGGATAATGGATGAGGCTGAAGATGTCGCCCATCTCCAGCCTTGAAAGGCTTGTGATTTTATATGAAACGCGATGGCTCAGTGATTGTGACCGTCATTGAGGTGCTCACTGAGCGCAACATAGTCCATTTCACAGACAGGACACTTGCCTGGCTGGTCGCTACCGCTGCCTTCGCAATGCATGGGGCAAACATAGGCGGAGGTGTACTCCTTGGTGGTGCCATGTGCTTTTGCCTCGCTGCCACTTGCACTGTTCTTGTGCTGATGGTCGGAGCCGCAAGCGACAAGTGTGAATGTGGCCATGGCCAAAATGGAATAGATAAGTTTTTTCATGCGCTTTTGATTGACTTTAGTTGAAATGCGGTCATTCACCTTCGCCATCGGATACTTCCCTTGGTGGTGGGTCGTCTTGTTTATTTTTTGAAAAATGTTCTTGAAATGGCTCGGCAACAGGCTGAACCGTTCCCCAACCATTTTCAATGGAAACCGCCAAGAGGACATAGCTTTCCGTGACACCGGGGATTGGCATGGCGATGAACACAAAGAAAGGAAGGAATTTGGGCAAATCCTTCAGTTGCTCCATCGCTTCCCTAATTTCCTCCTCCGTTGGAGGTGCCGACTCTTTGGAAAGCAACAATTGGCCCTTGCCCTGCTTCACAAAGGTACGCACCATGTTCTTGGTCTCGATACCCTCCATCATGAAGGCCCAAAGCATCATGCGGGGCATTCTCGATGCCCTCCGAAGCCTTGAAGCAGTGGCTTTTTTCAGTTCCGGCCCCCGTACAAGCAATACAGCACCTGTGTCCCGCAGGTTCCGCATGGTTCGGAACACTGTGCTGGCCACAATCCTTCTTTTTGTACGGTCGAAATACATGGCGATGGAATTATCGTCTTGGTTCGGTTTGTGAAATTATGCAAGCAATGCACAGGTTTGGTAATGCTATTTTGCCTTGATGCCACAACCAATTGCCTTGGTCGTGGCAGGATCGGGCTCCTTGCCTGACTCAATAGCCTGAATGGCCTCTGCGACATAGTGGCGGGTAGCGGCTTCAGCCTCTTGTGCGTTGTTGTCAATGGCACCTATGTAACGTACTTTCCGAGTGTTATCCAACAGGAACACATGCGGCGTCTTGGTGGCGCCATACTGCGGATATACTTTCTGCCCTTCGTCAATCAGGTAAACAAAGGGGAAGTTTTTTTCCTTTGCCCGCACCTTCATGTCCTCGTAGCTGTCCCCAGGCTTCAACTCCGTATCGTTGGGTTGGATGGCCACCACGTGCCAGCCCTTTGGGGCAAACTTGTTGTGCAGGTCAATCAAGCGGTCTTCGTACATGATTGCGTAAGGGCAAGTATTGCAGGTAAAGGTGACGATATAGCCCTTGGGTGCATTGCCATTGGCATCTTTCATATCGGCTAAGGCGACAAGCCGGCCATCTACGTTTTTCAGCTTGAAATCTGGGGCAATCTGGCCAATGTCAAGGCCTTTTGGGGAGTCCCCAAGTTTCTCGCCGCTTTTCAGCTTTGGCATTATGACGAAACCACCGATTATGGCAGACAAGGCAAGGAAAAAGAATATTTTCTTCATGGCAATAAGAAGTTTGGTGAAGGTTGCAATGTTCAAATCTATGCTCAAGTCATTACAAACGTGCCAAAAAAGACAATTGTTTTTTCAATAGGGCTTATACAGCCATCAGTTCTGGAAAATAAACCTGTTACGCCTTAGTATGGGGCGAAAATACAAGTGTCAATTTGTCACAGCACCTCAAGGGGGGCGCTATTGAAATGAAGCAAGCACAGGGCAATTGTAGGTGTCAAAACATTGCGCAAGATTATTTGTGGTATAAAATCGGCGTCACAGTTCTTGTTCTTTCAGTCAAATCCAAATCCAATAAATCCTGTGATTTGTACCATCGAAAAGAAATTCTACCCCTTTTTTCGAATTCTGCATTTAAATCTCCTTGCTCAAATCGGTGAATTGGCACACTTCTTGACAAATTTAAAAAAGAATAAATTATGGTTCTTTCGATGCAAATAGTGTTGAAGCTCCGAAAAATATTTCAAAAAATTTAATCTAAGACGAAACCACGAATTGGAAGCTCCGTTTACATCCACAGCTTTTGATTCTTGAAAAATATAGGGTGAGTGTTTGTTCATAGTTTTTGTTTTTTATGTAGCCCCCGGCCAAATCGGGGGACTTTTTTCACCCTTTGATACCTCAAATGTTCGCCAAAAGATTAGTGTTTGTTCATAGTGTTTGTTTTTTGTTTTGTCCCTGTCAAGTAGCTTGACAGGGTTTTTTTTTGCCCATCCCAAACGAATATAAAAGTCGAATCTGTGTAAAGATTTTAACAAAAGGCCGATTGAACGTTTAATTTTGCGCCATCAAAGATTTCATGGCAAATACCACCTATATAAATAATCTGTTGTTAAGGGTAGCGGTTCTGCTGCTCATCACCGCCAATCTGGCCTTTGGACAGGGTGGCAACAACCCGTTTGAGCTACAGCCAAGGCTGCCCGAAACTCCTGCGGATAGCTTGGACGCAGTTCCAGTTTCCACCAACCCTTTTGACATTGTCGTGCAGGCAGCCACGGACAAGCCAACCACTACTGGCCCAGGTTTTTATGTGCCAAAAGTAAAGAAGCCAAAACTGAAAACAGCCAAAGAAAAAGAGACGGAATACAATCGGTTCCTGTTTGTGGCTATCTTGTCCATGTTCATCATCCTGACCCTAATCGTCACCATTTTCAGGATACTGATTCAGAAAATATGGCGAGCGTTTACACGGGATAACATGATGCACCAATTGCAACGTGAGCAGAGCTCCGGCTTGGCGGTTGCGTATTCGATTCTGTACCTGCTTTATTTCATCAATGGCGGCCTTTTCGCCTTCTTGGTGGCACGGCATTTTGGCCTCAGTATTTCCTCCTCCAACCTTTACGCATTGTTGATTTGCATGGGCTCAATTGCTGGTTTTTTTATATCCAAACATTTTGTGCTTTGGTTGATAGGCTTTGTCTTTCCGGTGGGCAAGGAGGTTGATTCTTACCAGTTCACCATCGTGATATTCAACATCATACTGGGCTTGTTCTTGGTGCCGGTCGTTCTCGTCATCGCATATGCCCCACCCACCATGACCAGCTTTGTTATTTGGGGAGCGATAGGGCTGCTTGGTCTTGTTTACGTCTTCCTTGCCCTGCGCGGCCTGTTTATTGGCAACCGCTTTATGGCCGGCAGTAAATTTCACTTTTTATTGTATCTTTGCGCCGTTGAATTTGCTCCCTTGCTAGTTATCTACAAAGTAGCAATGTCTCAGGGCATCAACTGATTTCTTGAAAATTGAAACAACCAAAATTCTAAAGCTCGAATGGACGTTGTAAATGGTAAAACATACGTGGAGACCTACAACAAGGTGAAGACGATACTTGTGTCGCAACCGAAACCTGAACGTTCTCCTTACTACGAACTTGAAAAGAAATATGGCCTCCAGATAGATTGGATACCGTTCATACAAGTTGAGGTGCTTACCGCCAAGGACTTTCGCAAACAGCGCATCAGGCCCGATGAGTTCTCTTGCATTATTTTCATCAGCAAGAACTCGATTGACCACTTCTTTACCTTGTGCGAAGAAATGCGTATAAAGATGTCGCAGGAAACGAAGTACTTCTGCATGACGGATGCCGTTGCCAACTACTTGCAAAAGTTCATCGTCTATCGGAAACGCAAAGTGTTTGCTGGTGAGCGCAGCCTTCAAGACCTCAAATCGTATTTCATGAAGCACAAAGAGAAGGAAAAATTCCTGCTGCCCTGCTCCAACCTCGGCGCCAAGCAAATCACCTCAATATTGGAAGAGTATGGCCTCAACTACCAAGAGGCTATCATGTACAATGTTGTCAGCAGTGACCTTAGCCACTTGAAGGACATTTATTACGATATAATTGCCTTCTTTAGCCCGCTGGAAATCGAGGCGCTTTACGAAAACTTCCCCGATTTCGAGCAAAAAGCCACCCGCATAGCAGTCTTTGGCCCTACGGCTTTGAAGGCAGTGCTAGATCGAGGGCTTTACCCCAACATCAAAGCACCAGAGCCGGAAACCCCTTCCATGACGATGGCCTTGGAAAAATATCTTCAGAAATCGAACAAAGAATGAACAAAAGTGTTATTATGAAAAATCCTATACAAGAATTCTTCTAGTTGTTTTCTCATAGTATGTTTGTTTGAAAGCCCCGGTGCAGTGCATCGGGGCTTTTTGTTTGAATTGGAATTAGGGCGCCTGTGCCTACGAGCGGTACTTATTTTTAACATTCAACCATTTTTCCATCTAAATCTCAAAGAACCCAACACCGCCGCCGACCCAAGTCCGGCCCATGTTGTAGCGTACACCCACCATTTCACCCTTGCTCAGGCGAACAAGGTTCGTGATGACTTCTGGCCTTGGTGCGCCGTCTTCCCAAACCATCATCATGCGGATTTCAACCTTGGCAGGGTCGTCAAGCGTTTCTATGACAGGGGCATAGCTAACCTTTTTTTGAAGAATGAAATGCTTGCGTGCTGCTTCCGGTATAGCCTCAATGTCCGAAGCTTTGGGGTGGATGACAACGCCTTGCCCAGAGAAAGAATAGAGCGGTTTCAAGACATAGCTGTCGAGGTCGGCTGGTATGCCATCAAGGTCGCTCAGGTAGGTGGATTTTGGCACAAACTGGCTGTCGAACAACGGCAGCGTGTGCTTGCTGATTCGGGCGAACCAGTGCGGGTGGCCTACCCATTGAATATTGTACTCGTTCTCAAAAAAGAACTCCCGCTTCAGGTCGGTGCGCTTTTGCAGCTCATCAAAAATAACCCGGTTGTATATGCGCTCCACGGCCACCTTCCGCCCGTTTTCATCCAAATAATAAACATCACGCCCTTCGACCTTCAGGTCGGAGAGGCACTTCACGGCGATGCCGAGCGCCTGCTGTGTGGCCCAGAAATCCACCTGCGTGTTCTGTTTGTGCGGCTCCACTTCGAGCAGCACCACATTCTCCGGCTTCGAGTTGCCAACGATGATGCGTCGCATGCGTTCCCGGTAGGTATCGCTCGTCAGGCCGCCGAAGAGGTGCTGCAGGTTTTCTGGAATGTCGAAATGCTTGCGGTAGGCCCTTGCGCAGAGGTCTTGGTAGAAAAACAGTGACGGGAAGCCCTGTATCTCGATCAGCTGCGGTGAAATATGGCCGTCGGCATCTTGGCAAATGCCGAAGTCAATGACGAGGAAAGTCGAGTGCGCCGTCTCGCCCGGCACCTCCTGGCCCGGCAGGATGGTCTCTTGCGAAAGCGCCTTGAAATCGGGCCGCACGAGCGTGTCCACCAGCTCTTCGCAGGCTTGAAAGAGTTGCTGGGAAAGCGCCTTTGGCACAAAGACCGGCGTCTCGGCGATGTGGAACGGCACTTTGTGGTTGGTTTCCAGGTAGATTTCGTTCAGGAATGCCTGATATTTCTCCTCGGTGAAGGCAGCGTTGTAGGCGGTGCGGATGTGTTGAATCATAGTCTTCGAAATTGGTCAAATCATGCCATTTCCATCATGCTCTCCCTTACCCCCCTTATCGCATCCTTCAAGAACAGTGGCAGGATGGTCCCGTGCGTACGGTGAATCTTATTAGGGTCGTTCAGGTGGCTCACCATATTGTCGTATTTCTCTTGGCCGTATTCTTCGAGGATGGCGGCCATGCGCTCTGGTTCCCCAAAATATTCCCGCATCCCCTTGGGGTCGGCCTCTGGGTGGAACTGGGTGCCAATCATCTCCGGCGAGAAGCGGACGGCCATCATGGCCCGTTCCATGTCAACATGTGGGCGGTCTTTTTCAACACAAAGCAATTGTGCACCAATTTCCCGCATGCGCTTGAGGTTGGGCTGCACCACTTGGTATTCCCTAAAATCTGCTACCCAGAACGGCTCGTTGAGTAGGCTGAAAAGCCATTCCCGCTCCCCTGCCACGGTCTTGTGTACGGGGAAGGTGCCGAACGATTTCTTCCTGCGACGGTTGATTTCGCCGAGGCCGAAATGGTGGCAGGCCATTTGGAATGAGTGGCAGATGAAAAAGACGTATTTCTTGGAGCCTTCTTCCTCCCGGTTATAATGCCAAAGTTCGTCAATCAGGTCGTGGAAAGGCTTGAGCCAAGATTCGTCGCCCACGAGCGGGTTGCCAGGGCCACCTGAGAAGATGTAGATGTCGTGGCTGAGGTCGGGTACCCTAACGGCGCTGCGCACGTCGAACACCTCATAGTCGAGGTCGGTGCGGAACATCCTCACGATGTCCTGAATATTCGTCATGCCGAGGTTGCGGGTACCTTCGTACATGTCCAAGATGGCTAATTTCAGTTTGCTTTCCATTCAATTGATTGTTGAATTGTTGAATTGTTGTATCACTATATTATTGTTCCGCCTTCCATCAACCCCTGAGCAATTCAACAATATGGCAATACAACAATTCCAACAATCAAACCATTTTACTTTTTCTTCTTTGCAGCAGCTTTTGGCGGCGTTAGCGGCAGCCCCTGTACCGACTGTTGGATGAAAGTCCCCCAAGTCAGGTTCATCTTGCCTTCCTCGTGCGCCTGTGCCCGCTCAATTGCATAATTGGCCATGTTCTCCACCACCCACTCGAAGTTCTCCTTGCCAACCGAGTTCACGTCGGCGTCAGGTGCAGGGTTGCAGAAGTCAATGGCGACGGGCACACCGTTTTCTACGCCGAACTCCACCGTGTTGAAGTCGTAGCCGAGGCCATTGCAGAGGCGCAGCACATAGTCTTCAATGGTGGCCAGCAGTTCTTTGGACGCACCGTGGTCGGCAACGTAACGCAAGTGATGCGGGTTGCGTGGCTCATAGTCCATGATGCGGACGTACTTGCGACCGATGCAATAGCAACGGAAGTAGCTGTCGAACTTCACGGCTTTTTGGAACAGCATGACCAATTGCCCGGTCTCATGGTAGGCTTTGAAGACCTCGTTCCAGTTGTCCACCGGATAAACGCTCTTCCAGCCGCCGCCAGCGTGAGGCTTCATGAATGCAGGGAAACCGCCAAGGTAGTCGAGCATGGCCTCCCATTCCATTGGGAACTTGAGGTTGGAGAAGCTCTCAGAGGAAGTGTCGTCGGGGTGGTCCTTGCTGGGCAGCAGCACGGTCTTGGGCACAGGCACACCGACCTGCTCTGCCAGCACGTTGTTGAAGAACTTCTCGTCGGCGCTCCACCAGAACGGGTTATTGATGACGGCCGTGCCAGTGGCGGCGGCGTTCTTCAGGTAGGCCCGGTAGAACGGCACGTCCTGCGAAATGCGGTCAACAATGACAGCATAGCCGCTGGGGCTGTTTTGCGCAAGCTCCTCCACTTTTACGAACTCAGCCGTGATGCCCTCCACATGCTTTGAGTTTATGCGCTCCACGAATGCTTGCGGAAAAGTCCGCTCCTTGCCGAATAGTATGCCTATTTTCTTCATTTACAGGTGTTTTTAAATGGTGTAGAAGATTATGGGTTGATTTTTGAGCAAGCCCAAAAAATGATTTTGCTAAATTTGCCTTGAATGGATTTGCTTTGTGGCGCTGTTCTAAGGAAAACGTAATGGTAGAATGGAGCGACAAAGCTAAGTCGAATTCCTAAAAACAAGCGCAAAACCACTGACTTTCAATAGCGACACAAAAGAAATGGGGCAGTTCGACATCTTGGCTATGGGGCACCAAAGGTTTGAGTTCCACAAAGAGCAACGTCACTCGCTGCACGTTCATAGGCTCCGCAACTTCCACTCAGCCTATCTCACCACCCGTTTCAGCATTGATATTTTCCTGCCGCCCGACTACGATGCCAGCGGTTCAGGGCGATTCCCCGTGCTGTTTTTCAACGATGGGCAGGACATGGAGTCCGTGCGCCTTGCCGAGACGCTGACCCGTCTGTATGCTGCGCAAAAAATCCCTTCGCTCATCGTGGTGGCCATCCATGCGGGTGAGCGGCTGCAAGAGTACGGCACCGCCAACCGCCCCGACTACCGCAGCCGGGGCAGCAAGGCACACCTCTACACCAATTTTATCATCAAAGAGCTTTATCCACACGTAAAAAAGACATACCCCATCCTGAAATCGCCGGAGCACACTGCCTTTGCGGGCTTCTCACTCGGTGGCCTCTCGGCGATGGACATTGTTTGGAACAACCACCGGCTTTTCGGCAAGGCGGGCGTTTTCTCCGGCAGCTTCTGGTGGCGGCATTGCGATTTTTGGGAAGAAGACCCCGACGGCGGCCGCATCATGCACGAAATTGTCTATTGCGGCGACCACCGCCCCGGTCTAAAGTTCTGGTTCCAGACCGGCACCATGGACGAAACCGACGACCGCAACGGCAACGGTGTCATAGACGCCATTGACGATACCCTTGACCTCATGGAAATGCTCAAAGCCAAGGGTTACCACCACAAGCATGACCTGCACTACCGGGAAGTTAAGGACGGCATCCATCACCCCAGCACCTGGGGACAAGTGCTGCCAGAGTTTCTGGTATGGGCTTTTGGCAAATCGTAAATCCGAAATTCCTGCCTGTCGGCAGACAGGGGAAATCGTAAATCCAAACTCCCCTTACCTGCCGTAATCATCTTGAACCCTCACAATATCGTCTTCGTCGGAAGGGCAGTTGGGGTCGGTGTGCTGCCATATTTCGGCCAATGCGCCCCAGCCGTCGAGGCCGATGAGCCGGTGCCGCTCGCCGCATTCAAGGCGCACGATTTCACCAAGTCCAAGGGGTTTGAGCGCCCTCTGCTCATCGGTGGGACTGGTGGCCACGCCAGCAACGCCCTCTATCAACCGCCAAATCTCGGAGCGGCGGTGGTGGTACTGCCACGAAAGCCGATGCCCTGGACCTACCAGCAGGAACTTTGGGCTAAGTTTTTCAAACCCCTCAAAATCGGCAAGTGGCACACCAGGGAAATAAGTTTCGATGAAACGTAGCGCCTGCGATTCGTCTATGACGAAAAAGCCACCCCAAGGGCGGTCTTCGTCCTTGCTCACAATGGTAAAGCCTTGATATTGAAGCTGTTGGGCTATCTTATCGAAAAATTCGTTTTTGGTCATAACGATTGAGTTAGTCGGGTGTCATTGCAAAGGTAACCCAATGCCAGCGCCACCTGCATTGATTTTTAAAGGCACGGCATCGCTGTTGAGGGGCTTATTTCATGCCAAATCAAAATCTATGTTCGTAACTACTTTGGAGGGTGTGGGAGGAGAGCGAAAAACTTCATTTTTTCGCTCTCCTCCAACTTCTTTTTTTTGGAGGGAATTGAAGTTTTTTCCCAAAAAAACGCCTTCTGCTAAGCAGGTATCAAATCAATTTTTCACCCCCGACACCTTAAACGAATACGCTACCTGCTCCTTCATTTCCCCCAACCCAATCGTCGGCATGGTCACCACCAAGTCCTTCCCCTGCTGCGCCCAAACGAGTGGCTTGCCGTTGTAGCCAAGCAAAGTCACCTGAGCGCCCTTGGCAGCCGTCACGTTTTTCAGCAATAATTTACCCTTCGGCAAAACGGGCGTGATGGCGTAAAGCGCATCGCCTTTTTTCGTGAAAAACACTTCCTTCACGGCCATGCCCGGCTCCGGACTTACGGTCTGTTTTAGGATAAAATCAGCGCTGATATAGGCTTTCTGCTTGTATTTTTCCTTGAACTGTTCGGCGGTCATCTGCTGCCCTGCTGACCACTGCACGGGCGTTCGCCATTTTTCCGTTTCGTAAATGGCCTCGCCGTTCGTTTTCAACCAAGCACCGATGCCCAGCAGACGGTCCTGCATGATGGCGGGAATCTTGCCGCTGCCGTCCGGCCCGATGTCGAGCAGGAGGTTGCCGCCGTGCGCCACGATGTCGGCGAGGGTGAGCACGAGGGTCTGCACGGAGGAGTATTCCGTGGCGTCCTCTTGCTTGTTGTAGCCAAAGCTGAAGCCCATGCCCCGGCACTCCTCCCAGTAGCGTTGGCGGTCGGCGGCGCTCTCGTACTCCGGGCTGAAGTAGCCGCCGTGGTGGTGGCGGATGCCCTTGCCCCAGCGGTCGTTCACGGCCACGTTGTTCTTCACGGCGCTCTCGTTGAAGAGCCAAGTGAGGAACTCCCGGCTGCGCCAAGTGGTGTCGCTGGCATCCCAGTCGCCGTCCGGCCAGACGATGTCGGGCTGGTAGCGGTTCACGAGGTCTTTTAGTTGCGGCAGCGTGTGCTCCGCAACGAACTTGTCACGGTCGGAGAGCCAGAGCGGGTTGAACCACTCGTAGAGGGAGTAGTAGAGGCCGAACTTCACGTCGGTTTTTTTCACCGCTTTTTGCAGGTCGCCGATGAGGTCACGCTTGGGGCCGCAGTCCACGGCGTTCCACGGGAAGCCCCAGGTTTTATTGGCCTCGGCGCTGGGCCAGAGGCAGAAACCGTCGTGGTGCTTAGAGGTCAGCACGATGTACTTTGCCCCGGCATCCTCGAAGAGCTTAGCCCATTCGTCGGGGTTGAACAGCTCCGCCCGGAAGTCTTGGCCGAACTGGTAGTAGCTGTAATGCCGCCCGTAGTTTTGGTTGTGGTACTTGAAAATGACCTCCGGGTCGGTGATGTTGTTGCCCCAGCAGGTGCGGTTCTGCAGCCAATACTGGTACCACTCGGAGTAGGTGCCCACGGGTGCCCAAGCTGGCACCGAGTACGGCCCCCAGTGGATGAAGATGCCGAACTTGGCGTCCATAAACCAGTCCGGCACGGGGCGGGCGTCGAGGCTGGCCCAGGTAGGCTCGTATTTTTCTGGGAAAAAACGGGTGCACAGAGGAGTAGTAAGATGCTGATAATGAGGAGGTTGAGTTTGTTCGTCATGCTGTTTTGATTGTTTTTGGTATAACAATGGTTCGTGAAGAGTTACGCAACCAAAGCGACGTAACCCGTTGCGAATAGAAGTTCTTTGATTTTGGGGTTGTTTTTTGTTTCGGTTGAGTCAATCCCCAAAGCTTCCGAAAAAGGCACAGCTCTTTGCTGAGCCAGTTGTGGTAGGTGCCCTCGTTGCGGCCTCCCCAGATGGCCATCTGCTTGAAGTTGGCCCGGCGGGGGAGCATCAGCCATAGTGGGAGCATTGAACCAGTAATCCGGCGGCGAATAGCGCCCGTAACGGGCAAATCGCCAATCATTGCACTCAGGGAATCTCGTGTTCCTGTCAAAGCGTGTATGTGTTAGGTGGTCGAATACCCAAACGTACACGCTTTTTTTATTTCAAAGGTAACTACTTAGCAGGGGGTGTTTTTTGGGGAAAAATTGAAAATTTTTCCCCAAAAAACACCCCAAAATGTGGGGGAGAGAGAAAGAATGAAATTTTTTCTCTCTCCCCCACTTTCCCAATCAGTTACTTTCAAAGAACAAACTCAAAATTCTTCACGAACCATTGTCACTAAAACGATGGGAAAAATGGAACTGCAACCCATCCAGCAGAAAATTCAGGAAATAAGGGGGCAAAAAGTGATGCTCGACTTCGACCTTGCTAGTAGGTATGAGACGGAGACAATATACCTACAAACTGGCGGTCAGGAGCAACCCTGAACGTTTCCCAGAGGACTTAAAAAAGAATGGGAAAGTTTGAGGTGCAAATTTTGCACCTCAAATACTTCAAAACGAGGCGGCACAAGATGCCTCCTTTTTGCCTTTATCGAATAGGGTGTCGCCATGCTATCCTTTGTGCTCAATAGCGAGGGAGCCATCGAGGTGAACATCGGCATTGTGCGGGCCTTCGCAGCCATCCGACGCTATGCGTTGACCTACACCGAGTTGTCACAGCGGTTCACCGAACTTGAAATCCGCTCCGAGGATTTTGAAAAGGCACGGCACTGCTATTGCAAGACAGAAAAGCCAAAAAGGATTGGGAAAAACGGCGGTGGATTGGCTCAAAAAAGCAGTGATTTCCGTAAAAAACGCTAATTTTCCGCCTCATACTTCCGAAGGCCATATCAATACTCAATCCACTGGGGCTAACTATACTTCTGGCTGTTAGCTGTTGGCCATTTGCTTTTGGCCAACAGCCAAAGGCCAACAGCAATTTCAAATGGACAAAACCTGGCGATTTTAAGTATAATCACCCGTCACCAAACACCACAACATCATGGCAAAATACAATATCACCGTCAACGGCAAAAAGCACAAGGTCGAAGCTGACCCCGACACCCCGCTGCTGTGGGTGCTGCGTGACAACCTCGGCCTTTACGGCACAAAATACGGCTGTGGCATTGGCGAGTGCGGCACCTGCACCATCCACTACAACGGAAACGCCATGCGCTCCTGCTCCATGACCGTGGCGGACGTGGGCGAGGCAGCCATCACCACCATTGAGGGCCTCTCGCCCGATGCCAGCCACCCGCTCCAACAGGCTTGGCGGGAGCACGATGTGCCGCAGTGCGGCTATTGCCAGGCCGGCCAAATCATGAGCGCCGCAGCCCTGCTCGCTACCACGCCCAACCCCGACGACGAGGAAATAGATGCGGCGATGTATGCCAATATTTGCCGTTGTGGCACCTACAACTATATCAAGGCGGCCATCAAAACTGCGGCTGGGAAGATGTGACGCTCCGTTCTGTGAAGCCTACGTGCCTTTGTGCATCCGTGATTAATTTTTTTCAACACGGAGGCACAAAAACACAAAGAGCCACATGGTTAACTTTCAAAATTTCTCAAAAATGACAACCGAACTCCAACATAATCGCCGCCAATTCCTCAAAATCACCGCCACCGTCGGCGGAGGCATGATGCTAGGCTTTTCATGGCTGAAGCCTTATGGCGAGGCCGAAGGCGCTGGCATCATCACCGATTTCATCGAGCTGAATGGCTACCTGAAAATAGCGCCCGATGCCACGGGTAAGGGCAGCGTCATCACCATCCTGTCGCCCAACCCAGAGGTGGGGCAGAACGTGAAGACCTCCATGCCAATGATTGTGGCGGAGGAACTTTGCGCCAACTGGAAGGATGTGGTGGTCGAACAGGCCCCGCTCAACACCGCCGTGTTCAAGCGGCAGGTGGCCGGCGGCAGCCAGTCCATCCGGCAGACCTGGGCGACGCTGCGCAATGCGGGTGCTACGGCCAAGCACCTGCTCGTCGAGGCTGCTGCGCAACAATGGGGCGTGCCCGCCTCCGAATGCGAGGCTTCGGGCAGCTTTGTGAAACACAGCCCCAGCGACCGCAGGGCCAGTTTCGGCAGCCTTGCGGCGGCAGCCGCAAAACTTACGCCGCCCGCACCGGAAGCCGTGAAGCTGAAAGACCCTTCGGAATTCACGCTTATCGGAACGAGCCAGGGCAATGTGGACATGGAGGCAATCCTAACTGGCAAGCCCGTGTTTGGCCTTGACCAGAAGGTGCCGGGCATGCTCTATTCAACGGCCTTGCGGCCACCTGCCTTCGGTCAAAAACTCAAGTCCTACGACGACAAGGCGGCCCGTGCGGTGAACGGCGTGAAGGACGTTTTCAAATTCGGCAACGACAACAAAATTGCCGTGGTGGCTATCTCTACCTGGGCGGCCATCAAGGGCAAAAAAGCACTGCAAGCCGTCTGGGAAGACGAAGGCACACTTGAGAGCACTGCTACGCAGTACGAGGCCATGCGCCAAAAACTCGACGAAGCAGCCGCTCAGCCCAAGCGCAACGATGGCGACGTGAAGGCAGCTTTTGCGACGGCGGACAAAGTCATCGAACGGGTTTTCGAAGCGCCGTACTTGCCGCATAACCCAATGGAGCCGGGCAATTTCTTCGCCAACGTGACGGCAGACAAAGTGGAGCTTTCCGGCCCGGCGCAGGCACCAGAACGCTTCCGCAAGGAGGTGGCCGACCTACTGAAAAGGGACGAAAACACCGTCTCCATTGGCCTGACCCGTATGGGCGGCGGCTTCGGGCGGCGCTTGCGGGGGGACTTCGTGCTGGAGGCAGCCGAGATTTCGAGCCTAGCGAAAGCACCTGTACAACACGTTTACACCCGTGAAGACGACATGACAGCGGGCATCTATCGCCCGGCCTGCATGTACAAGTTCCGGGCGGCCATCAAGGGTGGGCAACTCGTAGGCTACCACCTGACCGGGGCGGGCCTGAACGCTGGAAACGTGGTTCGGGAAAACTTCTTCCCCGTCGGGGCCATCGAACACTGTCTAATGGAGTCGCACGATATGCCGAGCAAGGTGACGACGGGGCCTTGGCGAGCACCCGTGACCAACTTCCTTGCCAGCGCTGAGCAGAGCTTTTTCGATGAAATAGCCGAGGCATTGGGGAAAGACCCCGTACAGTTCCGCATTGAGCTGTTCGAGCGGGCAAGGACAAACCCCGTCGGCAAGTTCGAGTACGATGCAGAGCGGAGCATCAGTGTAATGAAACTGGCGTCGGAAAAATCAAATTGGGGAAAAGCGCCTGTTGGTATTCATCAGGGGTTCAGCGCCTATTTCTGCCATAACTCCTACGTGGCCGAAGTGGCCGAGGTTAAAATGGAGGGCCGCAAGCCCGTGGTGAAGCGGGTGGTTTGCGCCGTGGACTGCGGCATCGTCATCAACCCCGTGGCGGCCATCAACCAGTGCGAGGGTGGCGTGATTGACGGCATCGGCCATGCCATGTATGGCGATTTCACGTTAGAAAAAGGCAAGCCGCAGCAGGATAATTTCGATAAGTTCCGGCTGATAAGGATGGGCGAACAGCCTGCCGTGGAGGTGCATTTCGTGAAAAGTAATATCGACCCTACCGGCCTCGGCGAGCCGACCTTGCCACCTGCGGGCGGGGCGGTGGCGAATGCTTTTTACAAGGCGACGGGGCAGCGGGTGTACGTGCAGCCTTTTGTGAAAGTGATGAAGAACTTGGGGTAAGGCTTTTTTTCATAAAAGCCCAATTTTGATGGTGACTTGACTTTATAAATAGTTTCCTTTTTTGGAAACTTTTCTTATCTTTGCGCTGAACTTTAAAAGAAGTTCATACAACCATACAACGCAGTTAGTATGCACACACAGGGTTTATTAGCAAAGGGGAGGGGACATTATCACAACGATGAAGAAATTTTCTATCCTTTTTCTCGAAGAAGCCTATGAATTCTTGAATGCGCTCGACGACAAACCCGTGAAAAAATCATCTACAATATTGACAAAGCAAGTGTCATAAACGACCCAGCGCTTTTCAAAAAGCTGATGGATGAAATATGGGAGTTCAGAACCAAATATAAGAACAACCAGTATCGCCTCCTTGCATTTTGGGACAAAAGGGACAAGCAAGATACGCTCGTCGTTGCCACACATGGTATCGTGAAGAAACCCCAGAAAATGCCCGAAAAAGAAATCGAAAAGGCGGAGCGACTCCGTCAACAATACTTCGATGAAACATGAAAAAGCAATCCAATCAAAAATTGAAAATATACAGTTTTGACCAAGTCAAGGATGAGTTCATCGGCACGGTCGGCACCTCTCGCAGGGATGCCTATGAGGTTGAGCTTCAGCTCGACCTCATAGGCGACCTCATCCGTGAAACAAGGAAAAAGCGCAACCTGACACAAGAGGAACTTGGACAGTTAATCGGTGTGCAAAAAGCGCAAATTTCCAAGATTGAAAGCAATACCAATAATTTTTCATTGGGAACGATTCTCAAACTCTTTAAAGCTATGAACGCAGATTTGAAGTTGCGAATCGAGTTGCAGAATGAAGAAGAGTTGGTTGTTACATAGCGGAGCATTCTATGAAGGAAAGTTGACGGCTAATTTTGTGTGCCAAATGTCATTCCTTGGAAAGCCATTGATAGGGTTGGCATATTAGGGCCTAACTTGTCGCCCAATATTTGCACCATGAAAAATTGTCTTTGCCTTTTTTTACTGCTCTTCCCCTTTTTGCTGCCGGCCCAAACACCCTTCCCTGACCTGCCGCCCGTATTTCTGGACGACGTGCTTCCCCGTGTGGACATCATCATGCCCTCCGACTCGCTGGCCCAGATGCTCGTGCCCGGCAGCGAGTACCATTGGCACGCAAGGTTTGTTTTCGACAACGGGCAAATCAAGGATACCGTTGAAAACATCGGCGTAAAAATCAAGGGGAATACCTCCATTTGGGCCAACAAAAAATCCTTTCGGGTATCGTTCAACACCTACGAACAAGGCCGGAAATGGCTTGGACTGGAAAAACTCAACCTAAATGGCAACCACAACGACCCCACCTCGGCACGCTCCAAAATCAGTTGCGACCTGATGCGCTCCATGGGCGTCATCGGCTCCCGTGCCAACCACGTCAAGCTATACGTCAACGGCAGCTATTACGGCCTTTACACGAATGTGGAGCATGTGGATGAACAGTTTGTCAAGCTGCGCTTTGGCAGCGACGAGGGTAACCTCTACAAATGCCTTTGGCCCGCCGACCTTGTTTTCAAGGGCAACAACCCAAACCTTTACAAGGAAGTATTCGGCGGCCGCCGTGCATACGAACTGGTCACCAATGCCGCCCTCGACGACTATTCCGACCTCGCCCATTTCATCGCAGTGCTCAACAATACGCCCATCGCAGACCTCCCCTGCGAACTGGAAAAAGTCTTCAACGTGGATGCCTACCTGAAAACCCTCGCCTTTGACATCCTCGACGGCAATTGGGACGGCTATGCCTACAACAAGAACAATTTTTACCTCTACCACAACCCCACTACCGACAAGTTTGAGTACATCCCCTACGACCTCGACAATACCCTCGGCATTGACTGGCTGGGACAGGATTGGGTCACCAAGAACATCTACAACTGGTTGCCCAGCAACGAGCCTCGGCCATTGTACCAGCGCATTTTGGCAGTACCAGCTTACAAACAGCGTTTCAGCTATTACATGAAGGATTACCTGCAAACCGTTTTCAAGACCGAGTCCCTTTATCCGTACTTGGACGACCTGAAGGCGCTCATCACCCCGGCAATTCAGTCCGACCCCTATTATCCGCTCGATTATGGCTTCGACCTCGACGATTTCGAGGACGGCTGGCTGACAGAATTGCCTTTTACCCAGACCCCAGTTGGCCTGAGGCCCTATATCCAAGGCCGCCGCTCCAGCGCCCTCCAGCAGTTGCAATCCGTGGATATTGCGCCCATACTGCACCGGGCCCGTCATGGCTATTTGCCTTCGGCAACCAGCATACCTTTTACTGCTACCGCAACGGACGACCAGCAAGTGGCGACCCTCCAGGTTTGCTACCGCTGGGACGGCCAAGCGCAGACCTGCCTCGACCTCCTCGACGACGGACTTAACGGCGATGGCTCCGCCAACGATGACCTCTATGGCTTCAGCCTCGACCTTGCCGGGCAAGCGGGCTTGCTGGAATACTATGTGGAAGCGACCGACAACGCCGGGAAAACAAGCCGAATGCCCACCTGTGGCTGGCGGGTCATCTACGTCGGGGAGGCCGCAAGGCCGCTCGTGCTCAACGAGTTCATGGCCAGCAACAACAGTTACTACCCCGATGCGGCGGGCGAGTTCGAGGATTGGGTGGAGCTGTACCACACCGGCCCCTGGCCCTTTTCCATCAAGAGTTTTTACCTCACCGACAACGAAGCCGTGCCGGGCAAGTGGCGCTTGCCGGACAGCCTCATGGTGCCGGACAGCTACCGGGTTTTCTGGGCGGACAGCGACGAGACCCAGGGTCAGATGCACACCAATTTCAAACTGTCCGCCGAGGGCGAGTACCTGGCCCTTTACCGCAAGAACGGCGACGACTTCTCGCTCTGCGACCGCTACGCCTTTGGCGAGGTGCAGCCTGACCAAGCCATTGGCCGCTTGCCAAATGGCACAGGCGAGTTCCAACCCGTACAGCCTACGCCCGGTGCCACCAACCAACCACCAACCGACACAGAAGAGGCAGCAGCGCTCCATCCAGTTATACATGTTTTCCCCAATCCGGCGGCCAGTCATTTGAGCGTTTCCATTGCTTCGCAAAATGAATCTATTGCAGCGTTGGAATTAGTGGATGCCAATGGTAGGCAGCAGCAGCTCCGCAATGGCCTGAACAGCCAAATGGTCGAATTGGAAATTGGCCCCGGAATGTCAGGCCTATTTTTTTTAAGGGTGAAAACCAGTGCCGGGCGGGTGGCTTGGCAGTGGGTGATGATTGAAGGTGGACGATGAGTTTAGCTTTAAGTTAACGTCAGGTTTGGATTTAGGCTCTTATAATTAATTGATAACCCGCATCGTTTCAAGGCACAATCCAGAACGACAACCCCTGTTTTACGCTAAGAAAGCCTGTTTTCTAATCTAGGTCTCACGTTAAGTTAACGTTATAAAACGATGGGTTGACGTTAAATGCTACACCAATCGTAAATCGTAAATCCGCAATCGTAAATCCTCCTACCTCACCCGCCGCCCCTTCCATACATATTGCTTCGCAATATTTGCCCAAGTGCCCACCACGAGGATATAGGCCACATGCCCCAATTGCGACCGCCAATAACCCCGCATCAAATCCGATCGCCCGAAGTAACGGCACATCTCGCCAAGGAAGCAATAATCCACCACCAATTTTGCAAGTAGCAAGCCAGCGGCCAGCAGCGCCAGCGGCCAGCCAAACCAGATGGCCAGCACCCCATTCAACAGGATTGCCCAGCAAAGCAGGAAGACCACGACGAGCCGCAGCGTTACCCGCCAGTCTTCGTAGCTCTTTGATTTTGTAGCCCAACGCAGCCGCTGAGACAGAAAGCTGCGTAGGTCGGGCTGCGCCTCGGTGAGCACGGTGGCGGACTTGTTTTTCAGGAAAAAAACTTGGTCAGGGTAGCGTTTGGCCACTTTGTGGAGTAGCAGCATGTCGTCGCCACTGGCCAACCCATCAATGCCCTCGAAGCCGCCGACCTCCTCGAACACGGCTTTTGGGTAGGCAAGATTTGCCCCATTGCACAACAGCCCCGTGCCCGTTTGAAAGCCGGCCCCCGTGACGCCCATCATCCCCAGAAAATCGAGCGACTGGAAGCGCTGGAGCCAATTGCCCTCCTCGTGGAAATTGACGGGCGCTGCGATGAACTTGGCCTGTTTTCCCTCATAAAATGCGGCGAGGTGTAGCAGCCAATCCATCGGCACTTGGCAATCGGCATCGGTGCAGACGATAAGCTCCCCGCTGGCTTCGGCAATGCCTCTTTCAATGGCTGCTTTTTTGCCAAAAGCAGCCCGTCCCGATTGGCCACTCGTGCTCGTGCCCATGCTCAATAGCTTGAAATTTTCGTGTTGTGCAGCAAAACTTGCTGCTATGGCGGCAGTGGCGTCTTCGGAGGCGTCGTCTATTACCAGTACTTCGAATAAATGCGTTGGAAAATCTTGCTGAGAAATGGAGGTTAGGCAGAGAGCCAGTTTCGTCGCCTCATTGCGGGCGGGCACTATGATGGACAGCTTTGTTTTTGGACAATACGCACCACTTATTAGCGGATTATAATCAGGTAGCTTACGCCAAGCCAACAAGTAGCGAAGAACGGTGAGAAGATAGGTAAGGACTAACCATAAGTTTAGCAGCCCCCAAGTCAAGGCTAATGTTTTGGACATCAATCTTTTGTGTTAGGGTATGCGCCCTTCTCATCAATAACCACAATAGAAAATAAAGGTAAGTCCGCTAATTCACCAAGAACTAATCGATTACTGCTGCAGAACATTGTAACTTGTTTGCCAGCGCCAAGGGTTATTTGACCACAAGTTGCTCTGCTTTTGCCCCAGATAACTGAAATTATAGTAGGAATTAGTATGTCGAGAATCGATAGAAATTGACCTCCAAGGGTCGGATTTTTGGAAAACTCCATTGCCCCAAATGCTTTTGGTTTGGTAAATATTGCCTGAACTGCTATAGCCAGAAAAAGAATAGCCAGATTGTGATACATCATCTAAATCCGAACCTTGGTTAGCAGCTTTAAAAATTAGAAATAATACCATCCATGAAAAAATCAAGAGCATTAAGACGATAGTGGAGGGCTTCATATATTGTTTGTTCAGCGTTTGTTAATCCGGCGAATCATTCACTGCGTAGCAGCAGTGCGAAGGTTTGAAAAATCCACGAGAATTTGGAATTTTTCAGCATAAAATAGACGTGAATTTTTTTCCGGCTACACTTAGGCTACGTATTCTCCTTGCAAACAGGCCGAGCGTTTCACACCTTACTCCCCCAGCACTTCCCTCAACTTAGCAGTCAACTGCTCCCCCCTCAGGTTCCTTGCAATGATTTTCCCGTCCTTGTCCACCAGTACCGTAGCGGGGATGGAGGAGACGCCGTAGAGTTGCGCAGCGGAATTGCTCCATCCCTTCAGGTCGGAAACGTGGTGCCAGGTGAGGCCGTCCTTTTCGATGGCGGCGAGCCAAGGCTCACGGGTCTTGTCGAGGCTGACGCCGAGTACGTCGAAGCCTTTGGAGTGGTATTTATGGTAGAGTTCGACCACATGGGGGTTCTCCCGGCGGCAGGGGCCGCACCAGCTTGCCCAGAAGTCAACGAGCATCACCTTGCCACGAAAATCGGAGAGCTTCACGGGCTTGCCGTCCCGGTCGTTCATGGTGAAGTCGGGTGCCTCCCCGCCACTGACGAAGCTGGCAGACATTTTCAGCAGTTGTGCGACCTGAGCAGCGGCTTCGGGTTCCGTTTTTTGGTACTTTTCCACGTAACGCTTGGCGTAAGTGCCGAGTAATGGGCTTTTGGCGGCTTGGAGGCCGTTGATGATGCCGCCCATGGCAAGCAGGTAGGAACGGCTGTCGGCAGGAATCTGCGCCAGCAATCTATCCATGAAATCACGCTGCACAGGTTCCGGAAAGCCAATGCTCGAAAGCGTCTGTGTCCAGCTTTTTATCTGCTCGAACACCCAGGGCATGTAGGCATAGTCGACGTCCTTCCAGTCCACGAATTTGAAATATTGCGTAGCAAAATACTCCAATTCGGTGATGTCGCCGCTGCCGTGTATCTGGTAGCTGGCGTAAGTGTTGATGGCAGCCACTTTGCCAAGGTAGGGGCTTGCTTTTTTCAAGGAATCGAGGTAGCTGAGGCGGCGCTTGTCGAGGTCGGCCAGCTTCATAATGACGCTGTTGGTCATCTCCACGTTGTTCTGGCGGTCGGCGGCCTGCATTTGTTGCAGCAATTGGCTGAACTCGTTTTTGTGCCCGTTCAGCGTGTTTTTTACCACTTCGTAGTTGCGGTTGAGGTCGGAGTCGGGCAACTGGGCACCTTGAAAGGCCATGCAGGAGCCGTTCAGCGTCAGGTTGTTCTCCGTGCCGAGTATGACGGGCTTCATGTTTTGTGCATCCAAGCCCACATAATAGAAGCGGGGCGTGGTGGCGGGCATGTTGAACTTGTAGGTCGTCCAGTCGGTCGTCTTGGCAGCTTTCACGGGCTTGAAGCTGATGCCGTTGAACTCGAAGAGGTAGATGGAGTCCACTTTCTCGCAAGCGTTCACGTTGCAGGTGAGGCTGACTTCGCCCTTGTTGGTAGGGACGAAGGCGAGGCTGAAAAGAGAAAGCAGGGCTGCCGAAAAAACAATTGCCAAGGATTTCATGGATGTGATTTTTATAGTCAATGGTTCTCGGCGTCAATGGTCATTTGTGTGCCAATTTCGTTGACGCTCAAAAACACGTTATAAAAAGAGCATGAATTGGCGCAATTGCGCCAAAAGCACCGCAAAATTAAGGGAATTTTTGTCAGTTTGCAGTTCGACAGTTGGCAGTTGGCAGTCAGTCTTTGAGTCTTAAAGTTCATAAGTCTCTTGCCATTTACCTTGGCACTGACTAATCAACTGCGAACTGACTGCAACTGTCAACTGTCGAACTGCAAACTCCTCAATTCACCACCTTCCCCCCCTTCAGCTTCAGCACCCGCTGCGTCTTTGCCGCCAGTTCGAGGTCGTGGGTCACGAGGACGAGGGTCGTGCCGGCTTCCCGGTTCAGGTCGAAAAGCAGCTTTTCAACCACGTCGTGGGTTTCGGGGTCGAGGTTGCCCGTCGGCTCGTCGGCGAAGAGGATTTTTGGGCTGTTGGAAAAGGCCCGTGCCAGTGCCACCCGCTGCTGCTCGCCGCCGGAAAGCTGCGCCGGGTAGTGGTCGTGGCGGTCGGCGAGGCCCACCCTTCCGAGCAGTTCCATCGCTTTTTTCGAGGCGCCTTTCTGGCCTTGCAGCTCCATCGGCACCATCACGTTTTCGAGGGCGGTGAGGGTGGGTATGAGCTGGAAATTTTGGAACACAAAGCCCACATGCTGGCTGCGCACGGCTGCCCGTTCGTCCTCGTCGAGGTCGTCGAGGCGGATGCCGTTGAGCACCACCGAGCCAGTGCTGCTGCGGTCGAGGCCAGCGCAGAGGCCGAGCAGGGTCGTCTTGCCGCTGCCCGATGGGCCGACGATGGCGAAGGTCTGCCCTGCTTCTATGGTAAAGCTCACATCGTCGAGGACGGTGAGGGACTTGTTGCCGGAGTTGTAGGTCTTGGTGAGTTGATGGACTTCTAACATAATGCTGGATACTGGATGCTGGGTATTAGAAACTGGATGCCAAAGGGTGGCTGCCAATGATCGAGTTGCCAATTGCCAACTAAGTTACGGGGCTGATAACGCAAAAATAGCACGACTGGTTGAGTAAGCCGATAAAACCAACCCGATTTACCGACCACAGCCGTTTATCCGTGGATGAAAACCGTCCGCCGTCCGCCGTCCACCGTCCACCGTCCGCCGTCCGCCGTCCACCGTCCACCGTCCGCCGTCGTCCGCCGTCCGCCGTCCGCCGTCCACCGTCCGCCGTCCGCCGTCCGCCGTTAAAAAATCAAATCCGCCACGACGGGCAGATGGTCGCTGGGGTAGTAGGTGCCATCGTTTTCGTTGAGGATGCGACAGCTTTTTACT
Source organism: Saprospiraceae bacterium (assembly GCA_016714985.1). GTDB lineage: Bacteria > Bacteroidota > Bacteroidia > Chitinophagales > Saprospiraceae > UBA6168. The sequence goes on from JADKBS010000001.1 coordinate 369,662, forward strand.
TTGAAAAATGGGCTGAGAAAAATATAGTCAATGCGCCTGCACTCGGCCCCTTCCACCTTGAACCCCGTGAAGGTACAGGGCTTGGCGTCAGCGTTGGCGGGGTCGGCGGCCCATGCGTCGGTCAGGTTCCACAGCGATTTGTCCTGCGCCACTGCGTAGGGTGGGGAAGTGGGTTCGCAGTTGAAATCGCCCATGAGCACATAGTCGTAGTTGGTTGCGATTTCCTTCACTTTATTGGCAATGAGTTTCATGCTTTCGAGCCTCGCCTTATCGCCGATATGGTCGAAGTGGGTATTGAATACAAAGAAACTCCGTTGATGGGAATCTTTTATCCGCAATTTCACCCAAGAACAAACCCTGGTGATGGCAGCGTCCCAGCTTTTGCTGCCGGGAACGGTGGGGGTTTCGGAGAGCCAAAAAGTGCCGCTATCCTGTGCGACGAGGTATTTTTTATGGTAAAAAATGCCGGAGTACTCCCCCTTTGTCTTGCCGTCATCCCGCCCAGCGCCGTACCATGCGTAATCGGGCATAAGCGCCTGCAAATCAAGCATTTGGTTGTGCAGTGCTTCCTGTACGCCAAAGATGCTGGGGGCCTGTTTGCGGAGCAAATCGGCCACTCGTTCCTTGCGTTTGCCCCATTGGTTCACCCCATCGGCAGTGGTGTCGAGGCGGATATTGTAGCTGAGTACACGGGGGGTATGAACAAAGCTGCAAGCCATTATGAGGCAAAATGACAAAACGCTCGAAATAAACAACTGGCGCATAGCTAGAATTTTTATTTGCGAAGTAGAAGAGGCTGCAATTTCTCAATTTCTAATTTCTCAATTTCCCAATTTTCAAAGCCATCCTCCGGATAGACTGTTCTGTGCCTTCGGCAACAAGGCTTGTCAGCGGCACCCATTGGATATTGTTCACTTCGGAAAAATCGGCGGCAAGTTCCATCGAGCCAGCTTGGAAGAGGTAGCGCAGGTCGAGGTGCAGGTGCGTGGGTTCGTGGCCACGGGCGGGTATTTCGTGTACGTCCACATCGAAAAGGTAGGGGCGCAGGAGGCGGGCATCCTTCATGCCAGTCTCCTCCCGAAGTTCCCGCAGGGCGGTATGGGCCACGGTTTCGTCTGTCTCATCCACATGGCCGCCGGGCTGCATCCATCGGTTGAGCTTTTTATGGTGGATGAGCAGGGCGCTGCCCCTGTCAGGACTGAGTACCCAAGCCGAGCCAGTGATGTGGCCTTCGAGCGTGGTGCGCTGCCAAAAGGCGTCGTTGCGGTGCAAAAAATCAATGACCTGCTGCCGGAAGGCTGCTTCTTCGGCATAGGTGGTTTGATGTTGTTCGAGCTGGGCGAGGAGGCTTGATTTTGGTTGCATAATTTGATGCTGGATGCTAGTTACTGGATGCTAGATGCTGGATGTGAGTGCTGTAAAATCCAGTAACAACAGCATCCAGTATTCAACATCAAATATCAAAACTTCACCGTAATGGCCAGCAGGAAGTTTCGGCCAGCCTGTGGGAAATAGCCCGTCATGTTGTAGAAGCCACCACCCTCGCTGCGGGTGTAGGGGTCATCCGCTGAGTTGTCGTTCGAATACTGGTAGCGGTACGTCCAAGCGTTGGAGGAGTAGCGGGCATCCAGCAGGTTTTGCAACAAGAGGTTGAAACTGAGTTCCTTGCAAAAACTGGGGCGCAGCGTGTAGCGAACCTGCGCTTCGAGGGTCGTGTAGGCATCCAGCACGGTGTTCTCGTTGGAGGTATTGTCCATGAACTGTTTGCCGACGTGCTTGGCGGCCAAGGCGATGGAGAAACCCTGCCCGTCCATTGCGAAGCTTTGCGAGGCAGCCCAAGTGAGCCTGCCGAAGGCCACGGCGTTGGGCGAAAAGGCGATGTCTGTCGTGCCCTGTTCGATGATGGCCTGTACGCCCGTGTCCCAGTTGTCAATGTATTCCGTGAAGTTTTTGATTTTGTTTTTGCTAAACGTGGCGTTGCCATCGGCCATGAAATGCTGACCAATCGGTGCTTTCACGTTTAGCTCCATGCCCGCCCGGTAGCTGTCCGGCACGTTGGTGCGGATGGGCGCCCCAGTGTCGTTGATATTGCCCGTGAGCACAAGCTGGTCACGGTACAGCATGTGATAGAGGTTTAGGCCAAAGGCGAGTTCGGGAGTATTATACTTGATGCCCAGTTCGGAATTGTAGAGGCGCTCCGGCTTGGGCAATTGGCCTTCAGGCGCATCCACGAAATCGTTTCGGCCCGGTTCTTTTTGGCCCACGGCAAAGGAGGCGTAGAGGGAGGAGGTTTTGCTCATTTCATAGAAAAGGCCTGCTTTGGGGTTGAAGAAAAGGTAGTCGGCATTGGTGGTGAAATAAGTTGTCCCTTCCACAAAATCATAGTCTGCGTCCTCAATCCGGTAGTTAACACGACGCAACTGCAAGTCCATAAAACCATGAAGCTCATTGGTAAAACCATATTGGAGTTTACAAAAAGCGTTTAGGTCTTTTTTATCCCCAACATTTTCATAATAACGATGGCCTCTTGGCACCTCAAAATCGCCATTTACCGATGCCAAAGTGCCGTAGTGGTCGCCCAAGTACCTATTAACTCCACCGCCTAAAATCAATTGGAGGCGTTGGCCGCTTTGGTAGGTAGCCGCCCCGACAGCACCGAAGAAATGATTGTCAAGCCATCTTTTTCTAATGAGTTCAAATAAACGAATCAAATCATCTGGGTGATTTACTTTGTAAATTGGCAAGAGTTGGTCTGATTTAAATTCCTCATAAAACCCAATCCCTCTCGTATAATGCCCCGTCAGGTTGAAGCTCCAATTCCTGTTAAGTTCTTGGTTATAAATCAGTTGCGCATGAGTCTGCCTGTAATTGTCAACTTGATTGTCATAGGGGATTCCCCGCTTCTCTGTCCCCGCCGGGTTGTACGTCCGCAACGAATCTACATCAATATACTGCGCCGGCACCCCATACCAAGCTTGGTAAGTGACCTCGTGGCCGTGCAGCACCACGCCCCGCAGCGTGAAGTTTTTCCCAACATAAGCAGGTGAAAAATAGGCCGATTTCAGGTCGGAACTGGCCCGGTCAATATACCCGTCCGAGCCGATGAGGCTGCCCCGTGCGTCGAGGGAGAAGCCCGTTTTTTCCGTTTGGGCCTTCTTTCCAAACAGCCCCGTGCCGAGCCGGATGCTGGCCTTGCCCGTGTTGAAGGAGCCGATCGTGCCCGTGAACTCGCCGTAGGGTTTCAACTCCAGCCCATCGGTGCTCAGGTTGATGGAAGCGCCGAAGGCCCCGCCGCCATTGGTCGAGGTGCCCACGCCCCGCTGTATCTGGATGCTCTCGGTGGAGGCGGCCACGTCGGGCAAGTCCACCCAGAAAACGCCCTGCGACTCGGCGTCGTTGAGCGGCACGCCGTTGATGGTCACGTTGATGCGGCTGGCGTCGGTGCCCCGTACGCGGATGCCCGTGTAGCCGATGCCCGCCCCGGCGTCGCTCGTGACCACGACGGAGGGCGTGGCGTCGAGCAGGTAGGGCACGTCTTGGCCGAGGTTTCGGGCCTGTAGGTCTTCCGATTTGATGTTGGTGTAGGTGAATGGGGCTTTTTCGCCAGCCCGCACGGCTGTGACGGTGAGTTCATGCAGCAGGTTTTCGGCGGGCTGTAGGATGATGTTCAATGGTTGTGCAGTGGAAGTGGCGACCGCCAGCGTCTGTTCATCGTACCCCACAAAACTGGCCCGCATGGTGTAGCTGCCGGATTTGTCGAGGTAGAGCGCAAAGGCCCCGGTTTCATCGGCTACGGTTCCCTCACGGGTTTCGAGCAGCCACACACTTGCCCCGGCAAGCGGCTCGCCCGTAGGGTCTTTGATGGTTCCACTGATTTTTTGTGAAAAAACGAGGTTGGAAAGCAGCAGGGCCATGCCTGCAAAAAGTAACTTTTTCATCGTGCAATTTTGAAAGTGAAAAACCTCCAAGCGTTCCCGCTTGGCACACGATGGGTTACCTATCAAAATGAAGTGCTGCCGCAAATGCAGAACCTGGCTTCATTTCCCTACCTGGCATTACCCGGGCAGGTTCGATGGGTATAATCTCAGCCTTTTGAATCGGTGGACGGCATACGGTTGATGGTAAACGGCTTTTCGGTTAGCGCTAAACTAATAACCTCCAATGCTAATCTCCGTCCAGCGTCAACCGTATGCCGTCCACCGATTCAAAAAAGGCACCCCAAATGAGACATGCCGCAAAGGTAAGAAGTCGGAGGGAACCAATAGGCAAATGTCGCCTGCTAGCTTTTTTTGGCCAAAAGATGTACCGACAACTATTTTTTAAGATTTTTGCTATTCGCAATGAAAATTGCCGATGCGCTCATTTTAACCCTACCGAAAAGACCATTGCTCCATCGTTTCATCAATTAAAAACAGTTTCCATAATTGTCTTAACAGCCTTTGCCATGCAACTGCATTCCCTGCTTTTGTTTGCAAGGTCAATGGGTCACACTAACCACATCCAGTATGAAAAGAAAGCTCAACACTGTTTATTTTCTGTTTGTCACCACGCTGTTGGCCGTCCTCCAGTTGTCCAACTCCGGCAACCCACCAGATGGACGCACGGGTGCCCCGCCATCGGGCAGCACCTGTGCAGGTGGCAGTTGCCACTCTGGCCCCACGGGCCTTGGCACGGTATCCATCAGCGGCCTTCCTTCTTCGGTCACACCGGGCAATGTTTACCCGATTACAGTCACCCTTGAGCGCAGTTCCTCTTCTCGTGAATTGGGGGGATTTCAATTGGTTGCGCAGCAATCGAACAACAGCAACGCTGGGGTTCTAGATAGCCCAGGCCCTTCTTCTACGGTTACATTCACTGGCGGCAAGTATTATTTCGAGCACTCGCCCGCTGTAACTTTCACCAACGACATCATCACTTTCACCGCTGATTGGACCGCCCCTGCAACTTCCAATGGCGCTATCACCATGTATGTCTGCGCCAATTTCGCCGACAACAATGGCGGCACAAGCGGTGACTGTATTGTAACCTCCACGGCTACCACCACCCTAATGGGCGGTGGTGCCATCACGGTCATCGTCACAGGCGACGATGTCAATTGTTTTGGTGGCAATACAGGCTCTGCAACTGCTTCGGGCACTGGCGGTGGCGGCCCACCATATACCTATACTTGGTCAAATGGCATGACCGGGGCCACCATCAACAACCTCACTGCCGGTAACTACACTGTCACTGTAACCAATAGTTCGGGCGGGAACGGCACAGGCTCCGTGAACATCTCCCAGCCGCCGGCACTTACCTTGTCTTTGGTCGAACAAGAGAACATTACTTGCGCAAACCCAGTAGGCTTGGCCACGGTCAACGCCAATGGCGGTACAGGTGCCCATACCTACAATTGGTCGAACGGTCAATCTGGACCAACGGCGACTTTCAACAATCCGGGAAGCTATGTAGTGAGCGTGACCGATGGCAATAGTTGCCAAGCAACTTCCAGTGTCAATATCACGGCCAATACGGTTCTGCCAGCTGCGGAGGCAGGCCCGACGGCTACCATCACTTGTGGCACACCTACAGCCACTTTGAACGGTAATGGCTCCGCAACGGGCAGTGGTATCCAATACCTTTGGACGACGACCGATGGCAATATCGTCAGCGGAGCCACCACACTGACGCCTGTAGTCAATGAAGCTGGCACCTATACCCTCACTGTCACGAACAACAACAACGGCTGCAACAACAGCGACTTCACCGTGGTGGGCAGCAGCATTGCACCGCCGACCTCGGCTGCTGGTGCCGATGGTGTACTCACCTGTTCGGCAACGCAAACCCAATTGAACGGGAGTGGTTCGTCTTCTGGAGCCAACTTCACCTACCTCTGGACGACCTCCAACGGCAATATCGTCAGCGGAGCCACTACGCCAATCGTAACCGTAAATGCAGTGGGCACTTATTGCCTCACCGTCACCAATGCTGCCAACGGCTGCTCGGCCACCGATTGCGCCAGCGTGACCAGCAACACAACGCCGCCAGTGGCAAATGCGGGCAGCGCCTCCCCGCTCACCTGCACCACCTCGCAGGTGACGCTCAACGGCACGGCCTCTTCCACAGGCAACAATTTCAGTTACCTCTGGACGACCACCAATGGCAATATCGTCAGCGGTGCAACGACGCTGACGCCCGTGGTCAGTGTAGCAGCCATTTACATCCTTACGGTCACCAATGCTGCAAACGGCTGCACGGCCTCGTCCAGCGTAACCGTCACCAGCAACGCCACCCAGCCCACGGCCAGTGCCGGCGCCGACAAGGCGCTGAACTGCAACAACACATCCGTTGTGTTGGATGGCTCCGGCTCCTCGCAGGGCGGCAACTTTAATTACCTATGGAGCGGCCCCGGTATCGTGTCGGGCGGTTCGACTCCTACGCCTACGGTGAACGCCGCTGGCAGCTATATCATCCTCGTCACCAATACCAGTAATGGCTGCACCAAGACCGACACGGCTGCCGTCACGCAGACACCCGCACTCGTTGCCGCCATTCCTGCTTCGCAAAATGTGCTCTGCAATGGGGCCAACACGGGCAGCGCCACAGCGGCGGGCAGCGGCGGCAAATCGCCATATACCTATGCTTGGTCGAACAACGCCACTACGGCCCAAATCACGGGCGTTGCCGCAGGCACCTATACCGTCATCATCACGGATGCCGACAACTGCACGGCCTCTTCCAGCGCGACCATCACGCAGCCAGCAGCCTTGGTGTCCAATGCCTCGGCTACTGGCGAGACCTCCGTTGGCGGCAACAACGGCACGGCCACCGCCAACCCGAGCGGCGGGATACCCAACTACACCTACGCATGGAGCAATAATGCCACCACGCAAAGCATCTCGAACCTTGCCCCCGGCAATTACGCGGTTTCCGTCACCGATGCCAACAACTGCATTGCAACGCAAACCGTCACCGTGGCGAGCTTTAGCTGCGGCGGCGTGACAGTGAGCATGGCCTCCACCAACCCAAGCTGCAATGGTGGCACCAACGGCACAGCCGTGGCAACGCCCAATGGCGGCGACCAGCCATACAGCTATGTTTGGTCGAATGGCGCAACCACCAGCACTATCAGCGGTCTGGCAGCAGGGAGCTACACCGTTTCCATGTCAGACGGAAACGGCTGTGTAGTGACAGGCAACGTGACGCTCACATCGCCATCGGCCATCAGCCTAAGCTCGCAGGTGTTTAACGTATCTTGCAACGGTGGCAACAATGGCGAGGCCTCGATTGCGGCCACAGGCGGCACAGGCGATTTCACCTACAATTGGTCGAACGGTGGCACGGGTGCCACGCAGGACAACCTTGCCGCAGGCAGCTACACTGCCTCTGCCACAGATGCCAATGGCTGCGTTTCTACGATTCAAGTGGTGATTTCCCAACCGCCTGTTTTGGTGGGCAACATTACCGCTTCCAACGAAACCGCTGTGAACGCCAACGACGGTACCGCAGCCGTAGCAATGTCCGGCGGTTTATCACCTTACACCTATCTTTGGAACCATAACGCCACTACGCCGAGCGTAACGGGTTTGGCTCCCGGCACCTATTGCGTGACCGTAACGGATGCCGCCAGCTGCACCTTCACGGGCTGCGCAACGGTTGCGGCTTTTGGCTGTGCTGGCCAGGCAGTGAACATCGCCATTGAAAACGTAAGTTGTGCTGGCGGCAACGATGGCAGTGCGCAAGTAACTGCTTCGGGCTTCGCTGCACCTGTCAATTATAATTGGTCAAATGGCAGTACGGGCAGCTCCATTGGCAACCTCAGCGCAGGTACTTACACCGTGAGTGTATCGGGCGCAGATGGTTGCGCAGGTAGCCAAACCGTCGTCATCACACAACCCACCGCCTTGGAAGCCAGCGCAACGGCACAAAACGACCTTGCGTGTGCCAACAGCAACGACGGTTCGATAACGGTGGCAGCCAGTGGCGGCACTCCCAATTACGACTATGTCTGGTCGAATGGGGCATCCACGCCAACCGTTACGGGGCTGGGAGCAGGTACCTACTCGGTGGTGGTGAGCGATGAAAATGATTGTACCACTACCCTCGAAGTGACGCTGAACGCGCTGCCCGACACGGAAGCACCGGTGGCCAAGGCCATGGACATTACGCTGACGCTTCCGTCCAGCGGGCCTGTGGCCATCACCCCACAGCAAATTGACAACGGCAGCACCGACAACTGTGGCATCGTACTGCGCCAATTGGATGCCACTGCTTTTGGATGCTCCAGTGTCGGCGAAAACCCTGTGACACTTACGGTGACGGATGCCGCTGGCAATACGGCCACCGCAACGGCTGTCGTAACGGTATTGGATGAAACTGCGCCCACCATCTTCTGCCCACCGAACCAAACGGTTGACAATGGCTCCTGTGCCCCCACTGTGAACTATGCCTCCCCCAATGCCTCCGACAATTGCGGCAACGCTACCCTATCCTTGGTCAGCGGCCCTGCAAGCGGTACGGCGTTCCCCAGCGGTACCTCGACAGTTGTTTGGTCTGCCGATGACGGCAATGGCAACTCGGCCACCTGCTCGTTCACCGTGACGGTCATCAGCAGCTTCACGGCCAATACCTCCTTTACCATGCCTTTGTGCAACGGCGGCAATGATGGTACGGCCACGGCAACTGCCGAAGGCGGCACTGCGCCCTATTCCTTCCAATGGGACGACCCTGCCCAACAGCAGACCGAAACGGCCATGGGCCTTGCCGCAGGCACTTATCAGGTAAGCGTTACGGACGCAACAGGCTGCGTGGCCGTGCAAACGGTGCAGTTGACACAGCCACCAGCGATTGTCATAGTAGTGGATGAAATCCAACCATCAAGTGACATCCCCGGTGCTATCTACGTTACAGTATCAGGGGGCACTGGTGGCTACACCTACAACTGGTTCAACAATGGCCAACTCGTTTCAGAAGAAGAGGATCCCACCGATTTCTTTATGGGCGGCTATCAATTAGAGGTGACGGATGAAATGGGCTGTACTGCCGAGCTTGACATCATCCTGCCTGGAGGGGTTGGCACTAAAGAGACCGAGTTGGAGCGCCTGGTTACACTCGCACCGAACCCAAGTTCAGGGCGCACCTTCCTTATTTTTGACATGGGCCAAGCAACCCAAGTGAGCTACCAGGTATTCGACCTTGCTGGCAATCGGGTCACTGCCGAGCGCCATGCTACGGTCGTTGCGAAGCAAAGCTTTGAACTGAACCTGCCCGACGCAGCAGGTGGCGTTTACTTGGTGCGGGTCATTGTCAACGATACGGTAGTGGTGAAGCGGTTGGTGGTGGGTAGGTAGCCCTTACGACAAATCATCAACGGTAAATATTGCTAAAAAATGGTGTGATTTGATTTAAGATTTAAGATAGACGAGGTAAGATTTTAGATTCAATTGGCGATTTTTTGAAGGCAGAATGGCGATTTTCCAATAAATCCGAACATTTTGGATTTTGCCCGGCCTCCCAAAATCTGAAATCTGAAATCGTCTATCTTATATCTGAAATCAAGAAACATAAGACTACCCTATTTATCCTTCCTCAAACATCGCCTCCAATTCATCCAATTTAAACGTAAGGAAGCAGTTGCGCCCCGATGGGCTTTTGAAGGGCATTGCGCAAGCAAAAAGCTGGTCGATGAGTACCTGCATTTCGGGGACGGTGAGCGGGGTGCCCCGCTTGGTGGCGGCACTACGGGCCATGCTGCGGGCGAGGTTTTCGGTCAGGTCGAGGCTGAGTTCGATATTTCGCTTGTACTGTTCCAGCAGCGTTTCAATGATTTTCACCTCATTTTGGCCGCTGGGCAAATCGGCGGGCACGCCGTGGATGATGAAGGTGTCCTTACCAAATTCTTGTATATCAAAGCCCAACTGGTTGATAATGTACATAATGTCGCCAAAAATGGCGGCATCGGCGGTGGGCAGGCTGAAGGTTTTGGGGAAAAGTTGCTTCTGTGTGAAGACTTGGCGGTCGTTCAGGGCATCAAGGTAACGCTCGTAAAGGATGCGCTCGTGCGCTGCCTGTTGGTCAATGAGCAGGAAGCCCGACTTGATATGGCTGACGATGTACGTTGACTGGATTTGGTAGGGGGCTTTTTGGTTTTTTGAAAATGAGGTGTTCGTATCGTCCAATTCCCCGGCGTTGGCCCAGTTGCTGGAGACCGTGATGGATTCGCCTTCTTCGCCATCAAAATCCATTTCAAGCGAAGGATTGCCCGCCGTGCCAGCTTTTGGCGTCTCCTCCATCTCTTCGATGCCAGCGTAAAGTTGCTGCCAATTCTGGAGATTGGATTTCTCCCTTGAATACCCCCCAGGTGCTAAAGGGGTGCCCGTGGCTGCTGTTCTTGGGGTCTCCTCGGAGAAGCGACTGCTGATGGTCTGACCTCGGGACTGCGACATCTCCTCTTCAAAATCGGACTGTGGGGCCACATTGAACGGCAGCCCGAAGTTTTTCGTAACGGAGAAGCTCGTCTCTGCATCAAAATCCAGCTCTGGCATGATGCTGTGGGTACCGAGGGCATGGCGGACGGCCACCCGTAGGTAGTTGTAAACGAGGCGCTCGTCGTCGAACTTGATTTCCTGCTTGGTCGGGTGTACGTTGATGTCAATGCGGCTGGGGTCCATTTCAAGGAAAATCACGTAGAATGGGAAGGTTTCCTTCGGCAAAAGCTCCTCGTAGGCCGTCATCACGGCATGGTGCAAATAGCCGCTCTTGATGAAGCGGTCATTGACAAAGAACAGTTGCTCGCCCCTTGTTTTCCTTGCAAATTCTGGTTTTCCGATGAAGCCACCCACGGTCATCACGTCTGTTTCCTCCTTGACGGGCACCAGCTTTGGGTTGAAATTATTGCCAAAAATGCCCACGATGCGCTGCCGCAAATTGCCGGGAGGCAGGTGGAAAACCTCCGTGCCATTGTTGTGCAGCGAAAAGAAAACGTCCTCGTTGGCCAGGGCGATGCGCTGGAACTCGTCGAGGATATGCCGCATTTCGATGGGGTTCGATTTAAGGAAGTTGCGTCGGGCAGGCACATTGAAAAACAGGTTCTTGACCGAGATATTCGTGCCAGGCGAGCCTTGGCAAGGCTCTTGCACCGTGGTCTTCGATGCCTCGATGGCAATGCGGGTGCCCAGTTCCTGGTTGTGTTGACGGGTGCGCATCTCCACCTGCGCCACGGCGGCGATGGAGGCCATCGCCTCTCCCCGGAAGCCCATCGTGCGAATGGCAAAAAGATCCTTCGCTTCCCGAATCTTGGAAGTAGCGTGCCGTTCGAAGCACATGCGGGCATCGGTCTCCGACATGCCGACGCCGTCGTCAATCACTTGGATGAGCGCCTTCCCCGCATCTTTTACGATGAGCTTGATGCTTTTCGCGCCTGCATCAATGGCATTTTCCATCAACTCCTTCACAACAGAAGCGGGCCGCTGCACGACCTCCCCGGCGGCAATCTGGTTGGCAATAGACTCTGGAAGAAGCTGAATGATGTCAGCCATGTGCAGGTTTTCCAAGGATTCGGGGATTTGAGGATGCGAGGATTTGATTGAGCCTCAATCAAATCCTCGCATCCTCAAATCTTCAAATCCTCACTATTCAAACAAATGTGCGAATCGGGGCAAATATACTTCAATTGCCAGAAAGAGGACGGCAATCAGCACGGCGATGATGAGCAATAGTCGCATGTTCGACTTGGCCACTTGTTGCTGGCGGAAGTTTTTAGCACCGAGGCCCTTGCTTTGCCGTTTAAGGTTGCGCTGGATGCGGGCCTTCATCGCCTCTGGGTCGTCGCCCGCCAATCCCTCGGCCGCCTTGTGACGCTCCATTTTTTCCTCTTTTTTTTCGTCGTAAAACCGGGGCCTGTACTCAAAACCCACTGGCTTGGTTGGCTTGAAAAAACCTGTGAATAGTCCCATAATACTCGATTCTTGATACTCGATACTTGATTCTGGATTCTAGGTGCTGGGGGTTAGCCGAAACTGCTAGTATCCAGTATCAACAGCATCTAGCATCTCGTAAACAACATCCGCCGCCCGCTGCCAGTTGAACTTCATGCGTTGCAAACGGCCATTGGCGACGAGCTTATTCCTAAGATGCTCGTCCTCAGCGATTCGGCGCATGGCGGCGGCGATTTCGTCCACGCTTGTCGGGTCGGCGAGCAGGGCGGCGTTCCCGGCCACTTCCGGCAGCGAAGATACGTTGGACGTTACAATCGGCACCTCGGCGTACATGGCCTCCAGCACGGGCACCCCGAAGCCCTCGAACAGGGAAACATAGGCCAGGGCCTCGGCTGCTCCCATCAGTTGCGCAGCAACCTCATCGGAAATATAGCCCAAAAAGCGGATGTCGGCACGGTGGCGGGCAGCTTCGTAGGCCGATTTCACCTCGCCAGCCTGCCAAGCGAACCGGCCAGCGATGAGCAGCAGGTGCGGCAAGCCGGTTTCATTTTTAAACTGGTCAAAAGCGGCGATAAGGCGATGGACGTTCTTGCGGGGATGCACGGCGCCGATGTAGTAGAGGTAGGGTTTTCTTTCGGCAAATTTTTCCCTAACCGCTTGTTTTTCAATGATTTGCAATGGGCGGAAAATACCCCGGCAGCCATTGCCCGATACGCTGATTTTCGCCGGCGCAATGCCGTACTGGCGCACAAGGTCTGCCTTGGTATATTCGCTAACGGCCACTATTCGGTCGGCCCGCTGGTTGAATTTTTTTGCAAAAAAACGATAGTAGAGGCGGTGGACAAGCGGCACCTGCCCTGGGAAATGCACATGGGCGATGTCGTGCGTGACGAGCACCGTTTTCACCGAGGTGCTGAGGCAAAGAAAATTGTCAGGCGAAAGGAAAACATCTGCCCTGTACTGCCGCAATGCCCGCCTGACCGACCACTCGAACCACCAAACGAACAGCAGCGGATGCCGAGCCGGGGGGAAGAGTGCGACCGGTTTCACGTTTTTACCAAAAACAAAACTGGGATCGTAAGGGCGGTCGAACAGAAAAATGAACTCATGCTCAGGGTGCTGCTCCACGAGCCGCCTGACCACTTCATGGGTGTAAAGGCCAATGCCTTCCAGCCTGTTTTTTAGCAGAAAGCGGGTATTGACGGCTATCCTCATTCAGTTAAAATCAAGTTGCGAGTCGTGAGTTGCGAGCCACGAGCAAGTCCCAGCACTGGTTCAAAAACTCAGCGCTTGTCAACCATTCTTGGGCATTTGCATTGGCACGACTCGCAACTCACAACTTGTAACTCTTTTCACTTATTGCCCCTGAAAAACCCCGCCACGAAGAGCAGCACGATGGCGCCCGCCGCTGAGGTAAGAATGGTGCTGATGACGCCGCTGCCGAGCGAGATGCCCAGCTTGCCGAACAGCCAAAAGCCAATAAAGCTGCCCACGATGCCGATAACGATATTGCCGAGCAAACCAAATCCGCCGCCTTTGAACAGCAAGCCAGCCAGCCAGCCGGAGGCTGCGCCGATGATGAGGGTATAAAGCAAGTCCATAATTCGAGTGTTTTGATGAAAACTTTTGCGAAAGGTAAGGAAGAGATTTGAAAAGTCTCGAAGATTTAGGGACGAGACACCGATAAAATGTACATCTTGGCCGGCTCTTTTTCTTTCTAAATCGCTTAAAAAATAAGTCCGTAGCACTGCTATGCACTGATTTTTTAAGTGTTATACAAGAAAAAATAGCTCACCCAATCTTGTACACTTTACTCATGCCTCGTCCCATATCAAATCAAAACGCCGTAACATTGCCCGCCAAAAGCACTGTTTAAATAATGGATTCAACCACCATCATCGGCCTTGTTGCCGCATTCCTCACCACGGGCGCTTACGTGCCGCAAGCCGTCAAGACTTGGCGCACCCGCCGCACGGGCGACCTCTCGCTGAGCATGTTCACGATGGTGTTCCTAGGCACGGTCAGTTGGCTGGTGTACGGAATTTTGAAGGACGACATGCCCATTATTTTGGCAAATACCATCACGCTCGGCACCTCGTTCGTCATCCTCTACTTCAAGCTGAGTGAGGTAGTGGAGCAGCGCAAGGCAGGTTGATTTCTCCGCCTGCATGAAAATTTTGTCCAATCACCGATTTTTCATCCTAATTTTGATTTGCTTTTAGCTTTACTTGAAAAACTGCGGGGCTATTGCAACCAAATCACGTCAATTTCACACCACCATAGAAAGCCCAAAATGCAATCTAAATCTTTGAAAATGAAAAAAATAAGTACATTTTTTGCGCTCTTGACTGCGCTTGGCCTTCAGGCCCAAATCACTGTCACCAATGCCACCTTCCCCGCAGCGGGCGATACGCTTAAGTATGCCACCGACCTCAATCCAGATGGCGTGGTTATCACGCCTGCGGGCGGGCCGACGACTTGGGATTTCACCGGACTTGCTCCCACGGTCAAGTCCGAAACCGTGTTCCGGGCAGCAGCCGAGGGCAGTGCCGCCGCCGAATTCCCGACGGCCAGTGTCGTCACGGTCAGTGAAGACGGCCAAAACGAAACCTATTACAGCGTCTTGGCCACCAGTTTTGAAAACCTTGGCTTTTTTGGGGTTGACCCTACGGGTGGATTGCCCATCCCCACCACCTTCCGCTTCGACCCACCGGTGGCGGAGCGCCGGGCACCGCTGAGCTTCCTGAGCTTAAACCAATCGGCTTCGAGCCTTGGTATTGCCTTTTCTTTGGCAGACCTCGGCCCTTTGGCTGATAGCCTTGGGCCAATCGCCGGATTGGCCGACTCCATCCGAATCCGGGGTACTGCCACAAGGCTCGACTTGGTGGATGCCTACGGCTCGCTAACCATCCCTGGTGGTACCTACGACGTGATTCGGGAAAAGCGCACCGAATACCGCGATACCCGGTTGGACATCCATACTTTATTTGGTTGGCAGGACATCACCGACCTCATCCCCACTGGAGGCTTTGGTGAGGGGTTAGGCTCCGATACGACCATTACCTATTTGTTCTTCAGCAATGCCGAAAAGGAAATTATCGCCGAAGTGAACACAGGCAGCGATGGCTTGGTGGTGGAGACCGTCACTTACAAGGACAATGGCGTTATCAGCGGCAACTCGGAAGTGCTGGAAAATGGTTTGCAGGTACTTGTTTCACCGAATCCAGCCAATGGGCAAGCCGTTTTTTCCTTTAAAAACGGAACTTCTGGCGATTATTCGCTGCGGCTGATGGACGCCCGTGGGCAGGTGGCATTGCGGAGCAACCTGACCAGCACAGCAACCACCATCCAATTGGACGGCATGGGCAGTGGCACGTATTTCTACCAAGTTTTCGATGAAAACAACCGGGCCATAGCCAGTGGCAAGTTGCTGATTGTCAACCAATAAGCAACGATGTTCAATTTCAACGACAACGACCGTGCCGAGCAGCTACGCCACTCGGCTGGCGAACTGGGCATGGAGTATTCTCAGAACGATGAGTACGGCATGATAGGGCTGTTGCGCGACTTCCACCTCATGCAAAAGGGCGGTAGGAAGGAAATCACCAACCTGATGACCCATACCAGCCCGCTCATGGAAGACCGTTTCCATATTTTTGACTATAAATACACCATCAGCACGGGCAAGTCGTCGCATACCTATCGGCAAACGGTGATGTTCATCAACTCCAAGCGCTTGGCCATGCCGGAGATGCTGATGAAGCCGGAGCATTTCTTCCACCGCCTCGGCACTTGGCTCGGCTTGGAGCAGGACATTGACTTTGAGGAGCACCCCAAGTTTTCCGAAAACTACCTGCTGCAAGGCGACGATGAGGCCCGTGTGCGCCGCACGATGAACCAAGACGAGGTCATTCGGTTTTTTACCGTCGAAAGGGATTGGTGCCTGGAAAGTGTCGGTTTTTTCTTGATTTTTTACCAAGACAACCACCTCTTCCGGCCTGATGAAATCAAGTATTTTCACGAGCGGGGCGTGATGTTGTTCAATAATTTTAAAACAGAACCACTTTGATTAAAAGCTGTCGAACTGCCACCTATAAAAATGTGTACCGTCACCTACATACCACAGCCCGGCGGCCATTTCGTGCTCACCAGCAACCGGGACGAGAATGCTGCCCGCTCGCCGCAATCGCTTGACTATGAAGTGATTGAAAGCACAAGGCTCGTGTTCCCACGTGACACAGGTGCCGGTGGCACTTGGATTGCCGCTTCGGACTCGAACCGGGTGGTCTGCCTATTGAATGGCGCATTTGTGAAACACAAGCATCAACCGCCGTACAAGCGCAGCCGGGGCACAATGGTGCTCGATTTTTTCCGCTTCGCAACGGCGGAGGATTTCTTCGGGCAATACGATTTCAAGGGCATGGAACCGTTCACCTTCCTCATCGTGGATGACGGGCAGCCTTGGCAACTACGCTGGGACGAGCAGCAAACGCATGTGAAAAAGCTCGACCCACAGGGATATTATCTTTGGTCATCTGCCACGCTTTATCCCGACGAGGTGGGCGAGATGCGGCAGCAATGGTTCCGTGATTGGCTCGTGGGCCGGCAGGATTTCAGTCCGGCGGCTATCCTCGATTTCCATCAAACAGGCGGAAAGGGCGACGCTTGGAACGGCTTCATCATGAACCGAGAGGGTAGGGTACAGACCGTGAGCATTACCCAAATTGTGAAAAACGAAACAGGTATTT
The DNA here is from genome assembly GCA_016714985.1 of Saprospiraceae bacterium. Taxonomy (GTDB): domain Bacteria; phylum Bacteroidota; class Bacteroidia; order Chitinophagales; family Saprospiraceae; genus UBA6168. The sequence continues at coordinate 386,325 of JADKBS010000001.1, forward strand.
CACTGGTTTACAATGATTTATTGCGAAATGCCATGAAAAAGGGAGCCGTAACCTTAGATTTGCGTCCCATTGAAACCAGCCACTGAATTCCATCAACCGTCAACCGTAGCCCGTCCACCGTTAAAAATGGATACCAACGAACTCCTCCAGAAGGTACGCAAGATTGAAATCAAGACGAAGGGCTTGAGCAAGCAGATGTTCTCTGGCGAGTACCACTCGGCCTTCAAGGGGCGGGGCATGTCGTTCAGCGAGGTGCGGAGCTACCAGTATGGCGACGACGTGCGCAGCATTGACTGGAACGTGACCGCCCGCACCAACACGCCTTACGTCAAAATCTTCGAGGAAGAACGGGAACTGACCGTAATGCTGCTGATTGACGTGAGCCAGAGCGCCTATTTTGGCACGGTGAACCAATTGAAGCAGGGCATCATCACCGAGATCTCGGCGGTGCTGTCGTTCAGTGCCATCCAGAACAACGACAAGGTGGGCGTCATCCTGTTCAGCGACCATATCGAGAAGTTCATCCCCCCGAAAAAAGGCCGCTCGCACATCCTGCGCATTATACGGGAATTGATTGATTTTCAGCCCAACAGCCACGGCACCGACTTGGCGCAGGCGCTCCGCTATTTCAACAACGTCATCAAAAAGCGCTGCATCGGCTTCGTGTTGTCCGACTTTATGACCCGTGGCTACGAGGCCCCGCTGCGCATCGCCAGCCGCCGACACGACCTCATCGGCGTTCACCTCTACGACCCCAAGGAGCAGGACCTGCCCAATGTCGGCCTCCTCCATGCCAAGGACGCCGAGTCGGGCGAGTTGGCTTGGCTAGACACTTCCTCGCCTCAGCTTAGGGCCAAGTACGCCCTTTGGTTCAAGGAGAATTTCCAGTATTTCAAGACCACCTTCGCCCGCAGCGGCACGGACTATGTGAGCATCCGTACGGACGATAATTATGTGACGGCGTTGTTGAATTTTTTTGAGCGGAGGCGGTGATGGGCAACTAATAGCGTTAAGGTATCAACCCATGTCCTATCCCCTTTCACAATATCTTTGAAACTTCAACTCTGTCGAAAAACTCACCGCCCTCCAACACTTGGATGTTTATGCCATCATAAGTTGGCGCTTCTCGATTGTGGATGAGCATCCTATTGACGTAGATAAATACTTGGTCCTTCATGAAGCGGAAGGTGATTTTCAGAGGGGTGCCTTCACGCCAGTCAATACCATGGAGATATAGGTATCGAATGAACATTCTGTCCTTGTAGTAGATTTTGGTATTGCCATTTCCATAAGGATGGAGCCACCCATTGTATTTGAACTCCATCCTGAAATCACCCAATTGAATCTGCGTGGTCGTCATGCTATCAAAAAACAATTCCACCTGAAATGCCTCGTTTTCCAAGCCAGTTGCGGAAGATAACAGGTCTTGGGATTCATAAAAAACCTCCGGACTAGGCTGGACAAAATAAGCCGTGTCATTGTAAAGCCAAGCTGGTTTGTTTTCAAGTTCAAACAATTCTTGCAGGTAGTATTCCCGCCACATGGGTGATGAATTGTCTGCTCCGCAATTAAAGCCTCCGATATTCGTGCTCATCAAGCTTTCGCAGTTGTAATACCTCAACATTTGGTCCTTATGAAACCTAGAAAGTGCACAATGACCCAATTCATGAAAAATGTCGGCCACCCGGTAACGCTATCGGCATCCTCCCAATCCTTTCTGGAAATTAGGATGGTATCCCCTCCGCGCCGGGAACAAGTACCATATAAGGTTGAATCCAGTTCACCAGGTTCTGCAAAACGGATAAGGAACCTAGAGAAATCAATCGTCGAATCAGGTGCCCTTGCGTTCATTTCTTCCACGAAGGCATCAAAATAGGGCCTAAACTCCTTGCCAATCTTATCCACTGGCGGGGTTGGTGCGGTATGCGTTTCGGAACAAGTTGGTGGAATGACTGCAATGGGGGGGCGAACTGGGAGTTTCGAGCGACCAGTGCCTTGCCCCATGCACAGCTCGCAGCTCAAAACCACAATCCCACCAAATACACCAAATTCACCCCCACCACAAACCCTGGCGCAAACAGCACCCATGCCTTTTCCGCAGGTACAGGGGCCAATCGGCCCGCTGGCGTAATCTTGGGCAAATGCGGCACAGCGTCATAGACCAAATTGAAACTCGGCTTATAGCGGTCGAAAAGGATGCTCTCCGAGTCCTCGTCCTCCACGAGGGCAGGGTGGTGGGTGTGGCAGGTGGCGTGATAGACCGTCCCGTTGTGCTCGAAGCGGAACTCGAAGCGGAACACGGGCAGCACCTTTGCGCCGAGGCGCACCGCCTCCCCCGTTGGGTTCTTGGAAATGAGTCTGCCCCTAGTGAAGTCGCCGATTTTGAGCAGGCGGAGCACTTTCAGGTTGCGGCGCAAGGGGTAGGCTACCAACAGCAGGCCGAGCAGCGGAATGAGCAGCAGCAGGTTTACTTGCCAACGATGCTCGCTGCGACGCAGGCCCACAGCAAAATTGTTGCGGGGGTCGTCGGCATCGAAGCGGATATAGGCGAGCTGTCCGGCATCAAATTTTTTGCACACAGAATAGCTCACGCCCTTGTAGCGGTAGCCATCGCCGGGCGCCACCGAGTGCAGGTAGCGCCAGATGCGCTGCCCATCCTCCACCGTGCCCGTTGAGTCAGCTTCGAGGATGACGCCCTCCTTGTCCTGCCAGTTGGCGGTGCTGCCCCGAAACCACTCCACGGCCTCCGAACGCACGGCCAGGGTCCAGAAGAAAACCGAACCAAGTGCGAGCAACGCCCACCCCACCTGACTCATATAGCCCCCGAACAGCAGCACGGCCTGCGTGTACCAGTCAAGCGGGCGGGGCGGCAATTGGCGAAGGGTGCGTTGCGGAGCAGCAGGTAAATCCATGCGGGTTATTGACTATTTTCGCCCAAAGTTAGCGCAAGCGTTTGATGGGTTTGAAATTGTTTGATGGGTTTGAATTGCTTGGGCTATCTTGTCTTTTTTAAAAATGATTTGCCATGAAACAATTCTTTGCAATGCTGGTCTTTTGTTGCTCCGCAATGACGGCCATCGCCCAAACCATCACGGGTAGTGTCCAGCACGACGGCATCGAGCGGAACTACCGACTGTATGTGCCTGCCAACCTGCCACAGGGAACGCCGCCACCGCTCGTTTTCAACCTGCACGGCTTTACTTCCAATGCCCAGCAACAGGAACTTTACGCCGGCATGAACGCCGTGGCGGACACGGCTGGCTTCATCATCTGCTACCCAAATAGCGTGGGCAGTGCTTGGAATATCGGCGTAGCTGGGGGCAGCACCGCCGACGACGTGGGCTTCATCGCTGCGCTGATTGACAAATTCCATGCGGAGCACAACATAGACTTGGAGCGGGTCTATAGCTGCGGCATGTCCAACGGCGGTTTCTTCAGCTATCGGCTGGCCTGTGAAATGGGCGAACGCATAGCCGCAATCGCCTCGGTGACGGGCAGTATGACCTCGGCCATGATCGACGGGTGCACACCCCAGCGACCCATCCCAGTCATGGCCATCCACGGCGACGCCGACCCCGTGGTGGATTACAACGGTGCCATGGGCAATGCCGCCGTACCAGATGTCTTCAGCTTTTGGGCGAACAAGAATGGCTGCCTCCAGCCCGGCAACAATGGCAACATCCCCGATATTGCCACAAACGACCAGTGCACGGCCAGCTTTGAATCCTATTATGCCTGCACCGACCTCGCCGAGGTCATCCTCATCACGGTCCAGAATGGCGGCCATACTTGGCCGGGCGCCTTCCCAACGGTGTTTTTCGGCCCCACCTGCCAAGACTTCAATGCGAGCCGGGAAATCTGGGTGTTCTTCAGTCGGCACAGACTGGATTTGCCTTCCGCAACAAGTGGGCCGGCAGCAGAAACAGTGGAGGTAAAGGTTTTCCCCAATCCCTTCGACGATTTTTTGAGCTTGGAACAACTTGGTGGTGGCAAGGCAAGGTGGTTTCGCATCTTCGATGCAATGGGGCGCAACACCTGGCAAGGGGAAGCTATCAGCACCATTGATACCCGCCTTTGGCCAAAAGGGGTTTATTTCGTGGCCATTGAAACGGAAACTGGCATTGCCATCCGTAAAGCAGTAAAGGCATAAATCCACTTTTGCCATTATGTCAGCAACAATCCATACACATTGCCATTATGGCAGGTGTTTTTTGCTGCTTTATGTCATTTTAGCAACAAAAATCGGTTGGAACGCAGTTTGAAAAGCGAGGATTGTCAACGGGTTTTGAGGAAATGAACAAACCCATTTGCTCAAGCCCATTTCATCCAAAGTAGTTTCGAGTTATGAGTTTCGAGTTTCGAGTTGGCGCAAAGCCTTGGCATTCAAGACTTTGTGGGAAATCGAAAGCTAAACTAATCTCGTTGCACTACCTAAACTTTTCAAATCCAAAAAGAATATGAACCTTATCAGTTTCGTTCCGACCAATGGCAAGAAAACCGCCACCGTTCCAACCATTGAAAGCATGTTCAATGAGTTCTTCAACAATGACTTCCCTGTTTCCTTCCGCAATGGCCATGTGCAGAAAAGCCCTGCCGTGAACGTATTGGAAAACAAGGACGCCTATCGCCTCGAAGTGGCTGCCCCCGGCCTCGGCAAGGGGGATTTTGAAGTAAAGGTGGACAAGGAGTTGCTCACCATCTCGGCTTCCAAAAAAGCGGAGGCCAGCGAAGAGAACAAAGAAGAACACTACACCCGCAGGGAGTTCAGCTACCTTGAGTTCAAGCGCAGCTTCCACCTGCCCGAGTCGGTTGATGCCAATAACATCAAGGCCAGCTACGAGAACGGCGTACTGCACGTCATCATCGAAAAGAAGCCGGAAGCCAAGCCGCAACCAGCGAGGGTGATTGAAATCGGCTGATCCAGCGCACCTGGTTTTAACCTAAAAACGACTGGCCGGGAAGTGACTTCCCGGCCAGTTTTTTTTGTTCGGGAAATTCATTTCCCGACGAGTTGACAATAGGGGGAATAGGTTCCCAAACTACTTTACTCCGGCTCAAAGCCGAGCACGATGTTGAAGGTGCCAAGGCTTGAAATTTTTCCAGATGGGTTGGCTTTGTCGAATCCAAGGCCATAATCAAAGCCAAGCACACCGAACATCGGCAGGAAGACCCGGAGACCGGCGCCCACCGAGCGTTTCATGTCGAAGGGGTTGTAGTCCCTCGCCCTGCGCCATGAGTTGCTGCCCTGTGCGAACACGTGGGCATAGATAGTGGAGCTTGGGTTCAGCGACAGCGGATAGCGCAACTCCAATGTTATCTTTTGGTACAGCGGCGTTGCGTTCATGTCCGTATTGCTGCCCTTGAAGCGGTTGTTTTCATAATCGCTCTGCTTGTAGCCCCTCGAACTGATGATTTCCGTTCCTGTGAAGAAGCCAAACTGCTGGTTGTTGAGGCCGTCGCCGCCAAGCTGGAAGCGCTCAAATGGCGATACGCCTATCTCCTTGTTGTAAGCACCAAGGAAACCGAACTTGGCATCCGCCTTTATCACCAACTTGCCCACCAGGGTCTGGTACCATTCGGCGTTTACCTTCCATTTGTGGTACTCCAAGAACTTGAAGCGTTGCTCTGTGGGCAAATCGGCGTATTCTTTTTTGTTGAACAAAGAGTAAGGCGGTGTGAACTGCAAGGACACCTGCACCCTGGAGCCTTCCTGCGGGAAAATTGGGTTGTTGATGGTGGTGCGGGCGATGGTCTGCGTGACGCTGAAGTTGCGGAAGGTGCCCTCTGAAACCCCCTCCCCGTCGTCGGTGCGGAAGAGGCCACGCTGGCTGAAGATGTAGTTCTGCAGCTTGATGACCTGTAGGTTGAGCGAGGTGGACGAGATGAAATTGTCGTCCGGTTTCTTCAAGCGGGTGCCGAGGCTGATGGTCACGCCGCCATTGGTCAGCTTGCCATAGAATTCGCTGTTGCGGTTCTGGCCGTTGGACAGGATGGATACGAAGCCCGCCACCGTGAGCGAATTGGGCTTTTTACCGCCCAGCCAAGGTTCCGTGAAGGAGACATTGTACGACTGAAAGTAGCGTCCGTTGGTCTGCGCACGCAAGGAGAGGCGTTGGCCATCGCCTTGCGGCAATGGGCTCCAGGTATCTTTCTTGAAAATATTGCGGGCCGAGAAGTTGTTGAAGGCAACGCCAAGGGTGCCGATGACGCCGTTGCGGCGACCGCCCCAGCCTGCCGAAAGCTCCAACTGATCGGAAGGCTTTTCTTCCAAGGTATAAACAATGTCCACGGTGCCCCGCTGCGGGTTCACGGGTGGTTCGATGCCTAGATTTTCCGGGTTGAAATAGCCCAGGTTGATGATTTGACGCTGTGAGCGGATGATGTCCGAGCGACTGAACTTCTCGCCCGGCACGGTGAACAATTCCCGCCTCACCACGTGCTCGTGCGTACGGTCGTTGCCCTTGATGATGACCTTGTCAATGGTCGCCTGCGGTCCTTCAAAAATGCGCAGTTCCAGGTCAATGGAATCGCTCGCTACGGCCACTTCGATGGGGTCAACGTTGAAAAAGAGGTAGCCGTTGTCCATATAGAGCGAACTCACGTCACGGCCATCCTGGCTGAAGCGGAGGCGGGTTTCGAGCAGTTCGGCATTATAAACATCGCCTTTTTTGATGCCCAGTACGTTGTCGAGGTCCTTGGCGGCATAGATGGAATTGCCCTTCCAGATGATGTTGCGGAAATAGTAGCGGCTGCCTTCCTCCAAGTCTATATGAATGAGGAGGTTGCCCTTGGAGCCGTCCTTTTCGGTGGCCCGCCAGGTGCTGTCGCCCATGATGCGGGCGTCACGGAAGCCCACTTTGTTATAGTACGCTATGATTTTTTGCTTGTCGGCCTCGTAGTCGGGGCGGATGAGCTTGGAGCCAGAGAAGATGCGTCGCTTGCGGCGGGTCTCCTTCATCAGGCCACGCAGCTTGCGGGCCTTCACGTTCTCGTTGCCGGAGAAGGTGATGTCGTCAATCTTGACCTTCGTGCCCCGGTCAATGTCAAAAACAAGCTTGACGGAGTTGATGCGGGTGGTGTCGGGGAATTCGCTCACAGTTGCCTTTACATCGTAAAAACCTTTGTCGATAAAGTATTTTTGGATGCCAAAAGCCGAACTGGCCTTGATGGCGTCGGTGACGATGCCGCCTTTTATGAGGTATTTGTTCACCTCCTCGTTCAGGTCGTCGTGGGTGCCTTTCTTGACGCCCTTGTACGAGTGGGTGGTGAGGCGTGGCCGTTCCACCACGACGATTTCGAGGAAAATCACATCGCCGATGGTCTTTTCCTTGTAAATCTGCACATCGGTGAAAAGGCTGAGCTTGTACAGGGCCTTCACGGCCCGTGGTATCTCGCCGCCAGGCACCCGTATGCGGTCGCCCACCCGGAAGCCTGCGATGGAGATGATGGCCCCGGGGTCGCTGAACGTGGCGCCGGTGACCCGGATGCCGCCGATTTCGTAGTCCCTAGGCTTGGAATAATCAAGCACGGGGGGCAGCGTGTCGGTCTGTGCAGCGGCATTGCCCGACAGGGCGAAAGCGAATAGAAGTGGTAAAAATCCTGTTAAGAAATATTTCATGCAAAGGGTCTATCTTTTCAAAAAGGATTGCAAAGAAACGCAGCTTTGGCCAAACTCATGTAGGCATGGCCGAAAATAGTCGGTTGCGATAGGTAAAGGTGTGCTTTGGAGGGGCGGGGGTTGTATGGAGAGTTGGCCCTAAAGGAGTAAACAGTTCGATAGTTTACAGTGGGCATTCATTAGTCGATTAGTAGCTGCTAGGAAATCGTCAAGCTTTAAGGCTAAATGACTTCGAGACAGTTTGCCGAACTGCCAACTCACACCAGTTGCTCGCTCGTCTTCCCAAACCTCCGCTCCCTGTTCTGGAAATCGAGGATGGCCTGGTAGAGGTGCTCCCGGCGGAAGTCGGGCCAAAGGGTGGGGGTGAAGTAAAGCTCGGCGTAGGCGATTTGCCAGAGGAGGAAATTACTGATGCGGTTCTCGCCGCTGGTGCGGATGAGCAGTTCGGGGTCGGGTATGCCAGCAGTGGAAAGTGCGTTGGAGAAGGCTTCGTCGTCAATGTCGGCTGGCTCGATTTCGCCCGACTTGGCGGCCTTCGCCAATTTGCGGGCCGCTTCTACGATTTCCCATTTGGCGCTGTAGTTCAAGGCCAGCACGAGGGTCATGCGGGGGTTTTGCTTCGTGTCCTCCATGGCCTGGAGGAGGGTCTTTCGGCTTTTTTCGGGCAGGCGGCTCAGGTCGCCGATGGCTTGCAGGCGCACGCCGTTCTCGTTCAGTGTCTTGATTTCTTTCTTGATCGTCTCCACGAGCAGCGTCATCAGGGCGCTGACCTCGGCCTCGGGGCGGTTCCAGTTCTCGGTGGAGAAAGCGTAGAGCGTCAGGTATTTCACGCCTAGCTCGGTGCAGGCTTCCGTGGTCTCCCGCACGGCCTTCACGCCATTGCGGTGGCCGAACACACGGGGCATCCCGTGTTCCTTCGCCCAGCGGCCGTTGCCATCCATGATGACGGCTATGTGCCGGGGCAATTTCTCCAAATTGATTTTTGACTTTAAATCCATTGATGGAACTGCATGTGTCGCTTTTAGGCTCGCAAAAATAACAATTGCTGACAGTTCACCCGCTTGATTTTTGGCACGGAATGCAGGCAGGCGGTTCGTGAGGTTTCTGGTCTCACGGAGGTACCTGCTAAAATCAATTTTGTCTATGTTGACTTGCGACAGCGCCCATCCTAAAAATGATGGTCATTTCCAATTGAACAAGAAACCTCCGTGAAACCGTGAAACCTGAAACCGTGAAACCTGAAACCAGAAACATGCAAACCATTACAGTGCCTTCCCATAAATATGTAAGTTCCGCAAGTTATCTTTGCCCCCGATTGCTCAATTCACTTACAACCCGTTACGAATGTACGACTACGATGTCATCATCAGCTTCATCACGGCCTTCACGCTGACGTACTTCGTCATTCCGCCCATCATCCGGGTCGCCATTGCAAAGCACCTGTACGACGAACCCAACGAGCGCCGTAGCCACTTCGAGCCAACACCAAGGCTTGGCGGCGTGGCCATCTTCGCTGGAGCTATTTTTAGCATCATGCTTTGGACACCGTTCACGGAGTACGGCGGCGACATACAATACGTACTCTGTGCTTTCATCCTCATCTTCCTCATTGGGGTGAAGGACGACATCACAGAGATTTCCCCTTCCAAGAAACTCTTGGTGGAAATCCTGGCGGCAGGCATCCTCTTCTTCAAGGCCGATGTGCGCATCACGGGCCTGCATGGCATTATGGGCATCGAAGAGATTGCGCCCGTCTGGAGCGCAATGCTCACCATATTCACCATCATCGTCATCATCAACGCCATCAACCTGATGGACGGCATCAACGGGCTTTCGGGCAGCCTCACCATCCTGATCACGGGCACCATCGGCATTTGGTTTTTGCTGATAAAACGTTATGATTTCGCCATCATGGCACTCTCCGCTGCTGGCGCAACGGCGGCTTTCCTCAAGTACAACTACTCTCCCGCCCGCATCTTCATGGGCGACACGGGGGCGCTGCTATTGGGGCTTATCTGCTCCATATTGGCCATCAATTTCATCGAGTACAACAGCCAGTTGGAAGACCTGCACCCGTTCAAAATCAATGCGGCACCGGGCGTGGCCATTGGCATCCTCATCCTTCCACTGTTCGATACGTTGCGGGTTTTCACTACCCGTATTCTAAAAGGCAAGCACCCGCTGCACCCCGACCGCACCCATATCCACCACCTGCTGCTCGACACGGGCCTTAGCCACATGCAGGCAACCGGCGTGCTCGTTGGCGTCAACGTGTTCTTCATCGTACTCGGCTTCTTGTTACAGCTCTATACGAACAATGCGCTGCTCATCATCCTATTGCTTGTAGGCATTGCTTCATTGATGGTAAGTGGGTTGATTTATTCGCTTTATAAAAAAAGCATCAAGGCGAACCTTGCCGATTCAAAAAATATTTGAAAATGGCTGGCTATAAGTAGAATTTGGAAATTAATTGAAATTAAGAAATTAGGACAAGTGGGTGATAATCAAACTAATGTGTTATAATTTACTTGCTTGAATCTTTGATTTCTCACTTTCCTAAGTATCAACTAATTTTCAACGAATTACTTAACGGTTTATGGTGATGAACAAAAGGCGGCTACTTTTTTCGCCCGAAAAGGGGCAGCGCCTCGGAATATTTGTAGCCATTACCGTTCCACCCCCGCCGCCAAGGGGCAGCGTCCCGAAATATTTGTAGCCATTACCGCTTCACCCCTACACCTTGTTTGTTGGTTAGGATTCCCGCTCAAGCGCTTATAAATACAATCCTTTATAGTCAGGAAAGGGAATGGCAAGGTCGAGTTGATACAGCAATAACTTTTTATCCGAAAATATCCCGCTCCTCCAACCTGTGCCGACGCCACGACACCAGCCACTCCACGGCCAGCAGCGCCAATCCGATGAACACAAACCATTGGAAATAGCTGTTGTACGACGAAAAAGCCCGTACCTCCAATTCTTGTTTTTCCATTTGATCAATGCGGCCTTGAAGTGCCTCCGCCACGGCAACATCGCCTTGGCTGATATGAAAATAGGTGCCGCCGCCCTTCTGGGCAAGGTCGGCGAGCATGGGTTCGTTTAGCTTGCTGCGCACGGGCTGGCCGCTCTCATCCCGCTTGTAGTCTTCCCGCCCGCCAATGCTCATGGGGATGAAACTCCCCTCCGCCGTGCCCACGCCCACCGTGAACTGGATGATGCCCTCTTCCTTGGCACTTTCCGCTTGCGAAACGGCCTCGCCGTCATGGTCTTCGCCATCGGTGATGACCACGAGCGCCTTGTGCGACTTGTTTTCTTCGGTTTGGAACGCCCTCCGGGCAACAGCTATGGCCTCGCCGATGGCCGTGCCCTGTGAGGCAGCCAGTTCAGGGCTTGCGCTCCGCAGGAAAATTTCGGCGGCGGCATAGTCCGTGGTGACGGGCATTTGCAGGTAGGCGCTCCCGGCAAAGAACACCAGCCCAACCCGCTCACCTTTTAGTTTTTCCACGAGGTTCTCCCCAAACTTCTTCGCCCGCTCCAGGCGGCTGGGGGCAATGTCCTGGGCGTACATGCTGTTGGATATATCGAGGGCGATGAGCACGTCCACGCTCTTGCGCTTCACTTTCTCCCGCTTGCTGCCCCACTGTGGGTTGGCCGCTCCAAGGATGAGGAAGGCCGTTGCAAGCAACAGCAAGCCGAACTTCAACTGGTGCTTCCAGCGGCTCGCCCCTGGCATCAGCAGCGGGGCGAGGTGGCTCTCCGCAAAACGGCCTATCGCCTTTTTGCGCCAGCGCCAAAACAACCAAAATACCACCGCCAGCAGCGGCAGCAGGGCTAAAGCGTAGAGGTAGGTAGGATGCTCGAATCGGAACATTTTACGATAGACGGTGTACGATAGACGGTGGACGGCTAACGGTACTCCCCGTCAACCGTCTATCGTCAACCGTCAACCGATTTAACGCAAAGGTCAGATTTTTCTCCGTAACAAATCCTTCAAGGCAGGCAGCAAATCGGGAAAGTTGGAGCGGAAGCCCGCTGCTTCCAGCTTTTTGGAAGAAACACGGGCGCTGTCGAAGACCACGTCGGCCATTTCACCCATGGCGACCCGCAGGATAATCTCAGGAGCAGGGAGCATGATGGCGGGCCTACCGATGGCTTTTTTCAATTCGCAAACGAGGTCTTTGTTTCGGAACGGGTGCGGTGCGACACCGTTGTAAATGCCACTAAAACGCTCATTTTCAATGGCTTCCATGAAAATCCGGCAGATGTCGTCAATATGAATCCATGACATCCACTGCTGGCCGTTACCGAAGTAAGTGGCATTGAAAAACTTGAATGGGATGAGCATTTTCTCCAGCGCCCCGCCCTGCGTCGAGAACACCACGCCGATGCGAATGACCACCGTTCGGAGGCCCGTTTTTGCGATTTCATCAATGGCCTGCTCCCATTTCGATACCGATTCTGCGAGGAAACTATTCGCGCCAGCAGGGTCGGTCTCGGTGAGCAGTTGGTCGCCCCGACTGCCGTAAAAACCAATGGCGGAGGCAGAGATGAACGCCTTCGGCGGTGTCGGGCGGCGCTCGATGGCGGCCTTGAGCAGCAGGGTGCTGTCCACCCGGCTGCTGATGATGAGTTGCTTGCGCTCCGGCGTCCATCGCTCGTCAGCGATACCCGCCCCAGCGAGGTTGATGATAAAATCGGCCCGGTCAACAGCGGCTTGGTCAATGGTCTTTTTCGTCAAATCCCAGGCATAAGCAGGGTATTTTGCCTTCAAATCCTGCTTGCGGCTGAGGTGAAGCACGGTGTGGCCCGCAGATTGGAGCATTTGGCTGAGGTGCTTTCCAACGAGGCCGGTGCCTCCGGCAATGAGTATGGTGGACATGGATGTTTATGATTGTGGATTTACGATTGCGGATTTACGATTGTGGGGCATATTGCCTTTCAAAAGCAAATCGTAAGCTATACTTCTTGCGAGGTAACAACCGATGGTGCAAAAGGATTTGAGAATCAAACTCCCAGCCCCCATTTTACCCCCTCTTCAATCGCCCGCTTGGCGTCCACTTCCGCCGCTAATTTCGCCCCACCGATGAGGGTGACGGCCATGCCCTTGGCCACTAGCGCATCGTACAAGTCCCGTACGGAGTTCTGCCCGGCGCAAATCACCACATTGTCCACGGGCAGCAGCTTGGGCTTGCCCTCGTGCAGGATGTGCAGCCCGGCATCGTCCACTTTCACATACTCCACCTTGGCCAGCATTTTCACGTTTTTCATCTTCAAACTGGCCCGGTGTATCCAACCGGTCGTTTTCCCGAGGCCAGCGCCGTGCTTGCCTTCCGAGCGTTTCAGCAGCCAGATTTCACGGGCGGGCGGTTCGGGGTGTGGCTTGGCGATGGCGCCCCGATGGGCATAGGTCGGGTCAACGCCCCATTCTGCTTGGAAGGATTGAAGGATTGAAGGATTGAAGGATTGAAGGGGTGCCTCGGTCAAGTGATGAGCCAAAAATTCCGCTACATCGAACCCAATGCCGCCTGCGCCGATGATGGCGACGGACTTCCCAACTGTCTTTTTGCGGAGCAAACAATCCGAATAACTAAGCACTTTGGGATGGTTTTCTCCTTCTATGCCCGCCTTGCGGCCAGTCACACCCGATGCAATGACGACCTCCACAAAGCCTTGGTTTTCAAGCGATTCCATACTGGCGTGGGTGTTCAAATGCAACTTCACGCCCGTTACTTCCAATTGCTTTGCAAAATAACGGAGCGTCTCGTAAAACTCCTCCTTGCCGGGTATCCGCTTGGCGAGGTTGAACTGCCCGCCGATTTCAGGGCCAGCCTCAAATAGGTGTACTTCGTGGCCCCGCCCGGCGGCGGTCGTGGCGGCGGCGAGTCCAGCGGGCCCAGCCCCCACCACGGCGATTTTCTTTTTGGCGTTGCTCCGCAAAACGGGCAGCAGCGTTTCGTGGCAGGCCCTTGGGTTCACGAGGCAGGAAGCGGTTTTTCGACTGAACGTATGGTCGAGGCAGGCCTGGTTGCAGGCGATGCAGGTGTTGATTTCGTCCCGGCGGCCTTCCTTGGCTTTTTTCATGAAATCGGGGTCAGCGAGGAAGGGGCGGGCCATGCTCACCATGTCGGCGCAGCCCTCGGCCAGCACCTGCTCGGCCACTTCGGGCATGTTGATACGGTTGGTGGTGATGAGCGGGATGCCCACCTTGCCCATCAGCCGCTTGGTCACCCAGGCAAAGCCAGCCCGAGGCACCATCGTGGCGATGGTCGGCACGCGTGCCTCGTGCCAGCCGATGCCCGTGTTGATGATGGTGGCGCCGGCCTTTTCTATCTGCTGCGCAAGGAGTTCCACCTCCTCCCATGTGCTGCCATCGTCCACGAGGTCGAGCATAGAGAGGCGATAGATGATGATGAAATTCGGGCCGACGGCCTGCCGCACTTGCCGCACGATTTCCAATGGAAAACGGATACGATTTTCAAAACTGCCGCCCCATTCGTCGGTGCGTTTGTTGGTTTTGGAGACAATGAATTCGTTGATGAGGTAGCCCTCGCTGCCCATGATTTCCACGCCGTCGTAGCCAGCGTCCTGCGCCAGTTTTGCGCAGCGAACAAAATCCGAGATGGTGCGCCGAACGCCCCATCCCGTGAGTGCCCAAGGTTTGAACGGGCTGATGGGCGACTGAATTGCCGAAGGCGCCACCGCCAACGGGTGGTAGCCATAACGGCCAGCGTGCAAGATTTGCATGCAGATTTTGCCGCCCTCGGCATGCACGGCCTTGGTCACTTGCTGGTGCTCCGCAACATGCGAACCGTTGGCCATGCGAGCCGCAAATGGCGCTACCCAGCCTTGTCGGTTGGGGGCGATGCCGCCGGTAACGATAAGGCCCACTCCACCCCTTGCCCGCTCTGCGAAGTAGGTAGCCATTCGCTCGAAGCCATTTTTGGTCTCCTCCAAGCCTGTGTGCATGCTACCCATCAACACCCTGTTTGGTAGGGTGGTGAAACCGAGGTCGAGGGGGGAGAAAAGGTGCGGGTAATTCATGACGTTGGATACGGTGGATAATGGTTACTGGATACTGGTTCATGCGAATGAGGATGGCCAAAATTATGGGTATGCTGCTGAAAGCGGTGCAAAAACTTTAGCCATTCTACTTTTTCCTTTGGCCTTAGAATTGTTTGTCCAACTTTGCGAAATTTTTAAACTCAACTTTTTATGAAAAATACAATCAAGCTGTTCGTTGCGGCGGCTGTGCTGGCAGCGGGCTGCTCCCCCAAAAAAGACAAATATGAGGCATTTGCGGAAGACCTTTGCACCTGCATGCGTCCTATGGCCGATTTTCAAAAGGAATTGACCGCCGTTTTCGAAAGCGGCAGCCAGGACTCGGTGATGGCCATGGTGACGCAAAGCCAAAAAATTGACGAGGATGGTCAGGCATGCTATGCCGCATGGGAGAAAAAGCACGGCGTCACAGTAGGCGAGGCAGAAGAAAACAAAATAAAGGAAGCGCTCCGCAAAGTCTGCCCCGACATCTTGGAAATGATAGAGGAAGCCAGCGCCGCTCCCGTCATGACCCCGAAGACATGATAGAGGATAGCGAAATGATGGAGGACGCCGAAATGCCAGAGGGCGCAGGTGCTCCGAAGAGGCCATTCCCGCCACAAAGTCTGGTAAAGAAGAGGATAAGGGGAATTGAAATTGGGAAAGGTTCAATTATGATTACAAGTTGGTGTCTACCTTTGTAGGATGACACCACAACTTATTCTATAGGATTCAAGACATAGTAGATGACCACCTGTGTTATAAGACAACCTGGGGACTGCGCTAGTCTAATGGGTGTTCTGCCCCACTGCCAATACAAGCCCCGCAATCACCACGGTCACCATTATAATACAGGGCATAGGCTTCGCTATCAGTGCAAGGCAAGGGTTATCAAAAATACTTTGACGACTTAACGAACACCATTTTCCAAAGTCACCACCAGTCCTTGAAGATTTGGGTAGTTGTTTGTACATTCTGAGACTCAATCTTTTTAACTCCCAGATTGCCAAGGAGTTAGGCTTAGCCGAGAACGATTGCCACGCCATGACGAGCCTCTTAAGAGCAACTTGAAATCATAATTGAGCCAAAGACAAAATAAGATGAAACTAGAAAATAAGGCGCAAATCGAACTATGGTTATCAAAAGGTAAGAATTATGAAGCCATTGCCGAGCTACAAAATCAGCTGAAATCAGCCAAGGCTAACAAAGAATTGTTGTCGGTTGTTATCAATTTTGCTCGTTTAAGAAAATTAATTCAGATAAAATTAACCATATTATTTCCTATAACGAAGAGACACTAAGTATTAATCGACTTCGCGTTGACATGTTAGTGTTTATAGAAAAATTCGATTATCAAGAAATTACAAAAGAACCAGAGCCACAACCAGAACCAGAACCACAACCAGAACCAGGACCAGAACCAGAACCACAACCACAACCACAACCACAACCACAACCACAACTAGAACTAGAACTAGAGCCAGCAGAAGAGACTCTTTCAACCTATAAAAAAGTGAACTCTACATTTCCAAATGGTGGTTGGCTTTTAAGGTGGTGGCTTATTATACTTTTGGTTGCTGTCGGCATTTGGTATTTTATTAAGTATCAAAAAACGATGACAGCCAACAAATACGAGGCATTCGCTGAAGACCTGTGCAAGTGCATGCGCCCAATGGCCGATTTTCAAAAAAAACTGACCACCGTCTTTGAGAGTGGCAACCAAGACTCTGTGATGGCCATGGTGACGCAAGGTGAAAAAATTGATGCGGATGGCCAGGCCTGCATCGCCGAATTGGAGAAGAAGCACGGCGTCATAAAAGGCGAGGCTGAAGAAAACAAAGCAATGGATGAGCTCCGCAAAGTCTGCCCAGACATCGTGGCAATGATGGAAGACGCCAGCGCCGCTCCCGGCATGGCCCCCGAAGACATGATGGAGGATGGCGAAATGATGGAGGACGCAGATATGAACGAAGCAGGTCAAACTACTAATGAGCCTTCAGTGCCTAGCACGAAATCGAACAAGGAGAATCAGTAACTCAAACCTGCTCTCCCACTTGGTAGAGCGCCAAGTGCCTTGCCACGTACTTTCCAATCACGTCAAATTCGAGGTTGACCGAATCGCCTGCTTTCAGTTGTCCGAAATTGGTATGCTCAAACGTAAAGGGAATGATGGCCACTGAGAAGTGGCCTTTTCCGTTTTCAGTAATGCCCGGCTTCACCACCGTCAGGCTCACGCCGTTCACGCTGATGGAGCCTTTGTCAACGAGCAGGTACTCCGGCTGGAACGGGTACTCGAAGCTGAAGACCCAGCTTCCATCTAGCGTTTGCACCTCGGTGCAAATGCCCTTAACGTCCACGTGCCCCTGCACGAAGTGCCCGTCCAAGCGGGCATTGGACAGCATGGCCCGCTCCAGGTTCACGAGGCTTCCCACCTGCAAATGGCCGAGGTTGCTCCGCTGCAAGGTTTCGTCAATGGCCGTGACCCGATAAGCCCCATCCGATAGCGCCACGACCGTCAGGCAGACGCCATTGTGCGCCACGCTCTGGTCAATCTTCAGTGCCGATGAAATGGACGATGACACGGTGAAGTGGACGTTGCTCCCCTCTTTTTCGATGGATTGTACTCGCCCGAAGGCTTCGATGATGCCGGTAAACATGTTTTACGGTGGATGGCTGACGGTGGACGGCTGACGGTAACCCGTGTGCAATGCACCTGATGAAGTCTGCAAAACTATGAAATGGCGGGATGCCGGATAGGTTCAAAAAAAAAATGGAGGACACTGCTTTCAGCGTCCTCCATTTACATTCATTCGCTAAGAAATACAGAAAAATTAATTTACAGCTACGAATATCACCTACTAAATCCGATTTTGGAAATCACATATACCAGCCGTATAAAAGTGTAGATGATTTGCGAAAGGGAATAGAAGAGGTATGGAGGTGTAGAGGTATGAGGGGCCACACCTCCATACCTCATACCTTCTTTCCTCTTTGCCTCATGGCTTCGAACAGTACGATGGCCGCAGAGGCCGACACGTTCAGCGAATCCACCTGCCCGGTCATGGGGATGATGAGGCGCTCGTCGCTCTGCTCGACCCAATAAGGGGAGATGCCAGTGGCTTCCGTTCCGAGCACGAAGGCGAGCGGCTGGCGCAGGTCGGCAGAGTAGAGCGGCTTGGCCGCTTCGAGCCAGGTGGCCATTATTTTTACTTGGTTGCTGCGCAAAAAAGCAACTGCCTCTTCTGATGAACATGCCACGACGGGCACGGTGAAAATAGCGCCGAGGCTGGCCCTGATGGCATTTGGGTTGAAGATGTCGGTGTGAGGGTCGCAGACCAGCACGGCGTCCACCCCGGCAGCATCGGCAGTGCGGAGCATGGCGCCTAGGTTGCCGGGCTTCTCCACGCTCTCAATGATGAGTAGGAGCGGATTGTCGGAAAGGCGCAGGTCGGCGAGGCCGTTGTTTTTCATCTTGAAAACGGCCACCACGTTGGGCACGCCCGTTCGGTAGGCGATTTTTTCAAAGACCATCGCATTCACCGCGATAAGTTCACGGGGTTGCGAAGCGGCATTTTCAACAAATCCTCCACTGTCCGCAGCGGCGTCACGGCCTCCTCGAACAGCACGGCCTCCGCCTCGTAGCCGCTGCGCAAGGCCAGTTCCACCTCCCGCAGCCCCTCGGCCACGAACAGGCCCTGCTCCCGGCGGTCACGGGCCTTGGCACCGAGCACAGCGATGTTTTTGATGAAGGGGTTTTGGGGGCTGGTGATTTGTTTCAGCATGGTGGATTTGCTTTTTTGCTGCGCAAAGGACGGAGATTTTTCTTTTGAAACGGACAATTACACCTGCAATCCTATCTTTCCATCCAAATTCAGCACCATGAAAAAACTCGCCCTTTTCCTTTTTTCCTGCTTCGCAATGGCCTTGACGGGCCTCGCCCAGCAAAACCTCGTGCCCACGCAAGGCATGACCATCACAAAATCCGTCATTTTGAAACAGGACACCTTCTGGCTCGCCGCAGCCGATAGCCTGGCGCCTGCCCTGCGCATCGAGGGCGACGGCATCACGGTGGATTTCAATGGGGCGGTCATCAATGGCGGTCGTGGAAAATCCTGGCCCGACCAGTTCAGCGGCAGGGGCCTCGTCATCAAGGGGCGGAACATCACCTTGAAAAACGCCAGGCTGCGGGGCTTCAGGTGGCCATCTTCGCTGAGGGCGTGGACAGCCTCCGCCTCCTCGACTGCGACCTGAGCTACAACTGGCGGCCCCGCCTCCGCAGCATCTGGGAGCGGGAGGACTTCAGCGACTGGCTATCCTTTCACCAAAACGACAAGGACGAATGGTTGCGATACGGGGCAGGCATTTACCTAAAAAACTGCCCGCACGCCCTTGTGCGGGGCTGCACCGTGACGCAAGGGATGAACGGCTTGCTGCTGACGGGCTGCAACGACGGCCTTTTCTACAACAACAGCTTCCACTTCAACTCCGGCCTTGGCCTCGGCATGTACCGCAGCAGCCGCAACCGGGTGATGCACAACCGCCTTGACTTCAACGTGCGGGGCTATTCACACCACTTCTACCAGCGGGGACAGGACTCAGCGGGTATCCTCGTGTATGAGCAATGCAATGAGAACGTATTTGCCCACAACTCCGCCACGCACTCCGGCGACGGGTTTTTCCTTTGGGCGGGGCAGACGACGATGGACACGGGGGAAGGAGGGTGCAATGATAACCTGCTGTACAAAAACGATTTCTCCTATGCTCCGACGAATGGGGTAGAGGTGACGTTTAGTAGGAATAAAATAATCGGTAATTATATTGATGGCTGCACTTATGGCATTTGGGGAGGCTATTGTTTTGAGTCCAAAATAATAAGTAATTCAATAATCAATTGCCGCACTGGCATAGCTATTGAACATGGACAAGATAATCAAATCATTGGTAATGGATTAGATTGGGATACTGTCGGGATTCAACTTTGGTCAAGGGTGAGCCAGCCCTCTGACTGGGGTTATGCTAACAAGCGTGACACTCGAAGCAGGGATTGCCAAATTAGCCAAAATCATTTCAGAGAAGTTCGAAATCCATTGAAAATCAGCGCTTCTCATAAAATAACAGTCAATAACGGCAACCAATTTAAAAAGTTTGAAAAACTATTGGTAGTGGAAAAACCCAATGAAAATTTTCATTTTGCAGATAATCTGGTGATTGGCGATAAGGGCTGGTATGATGCAGAAGTATTTAAAGCATTAAATCCAATTATTAAAGAAAAAATGCTTGAACCAATATTATTCGATGAAGCAGCGCATAAGGCTGAAAAAATGCCTGATGGCATGAATGCTGCACTTAAGGAAGAAATACTTAGAAATCGCTTAAGCATATTAATGAATGAATGGGGGCCTTATAATCACCAATACCCAGCAGTATTTTTGCTGGATAAATTCACCAATGATTCAATTATTACCGTCCGAACTTATGGGCCAAAAGGAGGAATTTTTAGAATAATAAACTATAAGGGCTTTTCAGATGCAAAAGGCCCAGGATTTTCGTATTCGGGAGAAAAACTCCCCAACGCCACCGACCTACTCCTCGAATTCGAATACACTGGCCCTGCCTTCACCGACCAGTTCGGCAACTACCATCCCGCCGATGTGCCCTACCGCTTCAGCTTCCGTCGCTTCGAGAAGAAGCTGGACTGGCAGGTGCGCTGGCACAACTACGACGAGGCCACAGACCCGCTCACCCATTACGCCGAGTTCAAAAAGCTGAAAAACGCATTGCCGAAGGCAACGAAAACCACCGACGACCTTTGGTTCGCTTGGTGGGGCAAGCCCGCTGAGGGCGTGGCAGAGGACAAGTTCGCCACCTTCGCCGAGGCCGAGTTCGACATGGAGCCGGGCGAGTATGCCATCGAACTCACCAGCGACGATGGCGCTCGGCTATACCTTGATGGGAAGTTATTGATTGACCGTTGGAACGTACACGAACCCGCCACGGACGAGGTGCGGGTGAGGCTCGGTGGGCATCACAAATTGGAAATCGAGCATTTCGATGGGGGCGGGTTTGCGACGCTGGACTTTAAGTGGAAGAAGGTGGATTGAAAATCATCCCCTACCGAGCCGTATCAAGTAGCTGAGGTTGAACGAGAAGCCTCCCACGCCCATGATATCAGCTAGTTTTTCGATGGTATCGCTGGTGGAACCGTCTAAGTAAACCGAATTACCACCTTTGTATGCCCAAGAATGGCCTGCACAGATTATGAAATAATCATCGTCCACCTTAGCCCGAAGGCCCAATTGGATAGCATAAGCCCTGGCCGAAGGAATTCTGTATAAAGCCTCGTCGTTGTTCGAGGTAAGCGTCACCTCCCCAAGGCCGCTCGTGGCAAAAAGATAAGCCCCCACCATTGGTGACCAATTGTTTTGTGGCATGGGGTAAACACGGACACCCATTCCTGCCTTGAAGCCGCTCAGGCCAAGCCCCACCCCAGCATTGAGGTCAATCACCTCTTTAATGGTCATGGACAGTTGCATCCCCGCACTATAGGGCGACTCCCAACCAAGGTCGAAGCCAATGCGGGTTTTCACGGGGGTGGGCATTGAATCTCTGGTAGTTGAAATACTGGTGGCAGTTGCCGTGTCCATTACACAAGCAAACACCAACAAAAACGATAGGAAACGTGTCATAACTGTTCATTAAATGATAAAAAAAAGATGAATTGACACAAAAATAAGCTAGCAAATCAGAATATCCATCTTTTGTAAAAAGGCCGCAATTTTCCAAACCATTCAGCAAAGGACAGTAAGTGGCCGAACTATTTCCTGCTGAGCCTCGACTGTATCTTGGGGTGAAATTTTAGGAGTGACACTCATCCTCCCACCTTCGTCCCACAATTCGTGCAGAACATCCCGCCCGGCGCCAGCCTTGCGCCGCAGTTCGAGCAGAAATTGACCGCACCGGGCGGCAGCGGGGCGTAGGCCGTTTTCCGTTCCAGCACATTGCGGTACTCGCCCGACTCTGTCCATTGGAAAAACTGGTTGGCACGGGCGATTTCCCAACCCTTGTTTTGGGTGGCGTACTTGGCAAACTTGAGGATCATGTTCTTGTTGACGCCTTGGAACTCGATGGCCTGCGTCTTGAAGTCGTCCAGTACCAGCGTGGGGTCGTACTTGGCGGGCAGCCCCGCCGACTTGATGAGGGCGGTGCAGGCCACGGTCACGTCTTGGCAGGCCAAGATACCTGCCCGGTCGGCGGTGTATTGGGCACATTGCAGCCATTCGATGAGGGCGAATTGAATGCCCGCTGACAGCAAGCCACCCAAACCCAGAGTGGCACTGGAGAGGGCGTCCATCAGTACGGGCATCACCTGCCCGATTTCGGAATAGAGCACGTGGCGGCATTGGATATGCCCGATTTCACGGCCAAAAGTGAAAAGCAGTTCCGCCTCTGTGAACTTCTCCAGCGCATCCGTCCCGATGACGATGATGGTGTTCTCCACCCCGCACGACACGCAGTCGAAATAGCCCTCCCGCATTACGTAGAGCGTGGGGCGCTGCTTGAAATCGAGGAGGTCGCAGGCTGTCTCGAAGATGTCATACACATCGGGGAAGTTGCTCTGGGTGAGCTTCAGGCTGCTGCCGAGGAACTGCTGCTTGAGGTAGGTCTCCAAGCCCCACTCGTAGAGTTTTTTCACAAGGGTGTCCAGCCCCTTGGTGTTTTGCAGGGCATGGAGCGCCTTCTTGTCGAAGGGGTGGAGGTACTCCTCTGGGTTGAGGCCGTTGATTTTGGTAAGGTTCATTTGGAAGGAGTAAAATCGCAGCCCCCGCTTTGCTTGCCGGGGGCTACGTTTGTTAAACTTCTTGAAATGACAAATTCAATACCCGCCCGCAGCGCCCGCCATGAGGCCGAGGGCCATCATCAGGATGTAGAGCACGACGCCTACGCCAAAGCCGATCGCTGCGAACTTGCACACGTCGCTGGCCGACTTGGGCTTTTCCTGCTTCCAGACAAAGTACAAGATGATGCCCACGATGGGAAAACAGAACGAGACGATTTTCATCACCGTATCTGCACCGGGGTCATTGCCAGGGCCAGGGCCGCCCGCTGGGGGTGGTGGAGGCGGTGTGCCAAAGGTGTTGCCAGCCGGATTGGAGGCTGGGTTGAGGGGTGCTCCACAACTGACGCAAAAGCCTGCCGTGGCGCTGTTTTGGGAACCACATTTTGGACAAAACATAGGTTTCTCGATTTTGAGTTGTTATGAAAAAAAGTTGATGAATCCAGTTACGCTCATGAGCCAATCCCCAAAAAGGGCTACCAGCCCCATCTGGGCAATACCAAGCAGCAAGCCCGTACCGAGCCGTAGCCAATTGTTGCTTTCCCGCCATCCATAGAACTGTGTGGCACCATCCACCCAACACGGCAACATGAGCAAAAATATCCAAAGAAAATTGAGTTGCAAGATTTTCAAAGCAAACAGGGGTAAGCTAAGGAATCCCAGCGCCGTGCCCGTACACCGGGCGCAAACCGGAAATTGCTTGCCCTTCCAAAAAAACGACCGCTCCGGCCTACGGTGGCAGACGTTGAGCATCGAGTCGTAAAGTTCTTTTTTTGTCATAGCAATTTATCAAAAACTCACCAGCGTAATCTTCGGCGCTCCCCCACCCTTTGGAAAAAACACCCGCACCGTGCCGGGCATGCCGCCGTTGTCCACCGTTTTTTCGAGGGTGTAAACGAACTCCTCCCCCTCGTCCCTGTCTCGCAAGCCGCCGATGGTCGTCCGGTTGGTGTTCTGCGCCTTGAGGAAGTTCACGGGTATTTTATAGCTGCGAAAGCGCTGGTGGGCACTATAAAAATTATTCTGCTTGAACTGTGGCTGCATCATCTCGCCCTGTAGGAGGCTGCGGTGCAGGAACGGACCGGCCCGCCATGCGGCGTTCTCCACCTCGTAGGTGGCGAGCAATTTAATAAATTCTTCAACTAGCAGACGGGCAGCGGCATGGTCGGCCAAAGCGCCGTTACCTGCACTGGCAGCCGAGGCTGGCTGAGGGCTGGGCTGTTGCGGAGCAAAATTCAGCGTCACGGTCTGTGGTGGCTGCTGTCGCAATGGTTCAACTGGCGGAGCAAAGCCGGGTTGCGGGCCTTTTTCCAGCACGGCAATGCGTGGCAAGACCGCATCGAGCAATGCATGGCGCACCTGCGCACGGGTCATGCCCATCGCCTCGGCGCTGATGATTTGGAGGCGGTAGTCACGGCTCCGCTCGTTGAGGCGGCCCTTGTGCTGTATGCACTCGCTGTGCAGGACGGGGTCACGCCCTGCAAGGAAGTTGATGGCGAGGTCGAGGGATACCTCCAGGTCACCATCGGCAATTTTATCCCTGATTTGGTTGGCTATGTCGTTCATCACTTGGCTTGCTTTCGGGTTAAAAATAGGACTTTTAATGAAAAAAGACTTTTTTTTGAAAAAATGGCTATCATTGCCTTGTCTGGAGTTGATAAGGGTTGATAAAGGTTGATAAAGGTTGATATTGAAGCTATCAACTTTTATCAACCTTTATCAACCCTTATCAACCCATAAAACTTCCCTACCCATTATGGTCATCAAAATGATTAGCCTCATCCTCGGCGGTGGCGTCGGCTCAAGGCTCTACCCGCTCACCGAGCAGCGCTCTAAGCCTGCAGTGCCCATTGGCGGCAAGTACCGCTTGATTGACATCCCGATTTCGAACTGCCTCAACTCCGGCGTCCGCAGGATGTTCGTGCTCACGCAGTTCAACTCGGCATCGCTCAACCAGCACATTAAGAACACCTACCACTTCGACCATTTTGCCCCCGGCTTCGTGGACATCCTAGCTGCTGAGCAGCGCAGGGGCAGCGACAAGTGGTTCCAGGGCACCGCCGATGCCGTGCGGCAGTCCATGCGCCACCTTATCAACCAGGATTACGACTATATCCTCATTCTTTCTGGCGACCAGCTCTACCAGATGGACTTCGAGAAGATGGCCCGTGAGCACGTGGACAAAGGCGCTGACCTCACCATTGCCACCATCCCCGTGGTGGCGAAGGAAGCCACTGGGTTTGGCATCATGAAAGTGAACGCCGAGGGCATGATCGAGTCATTTGTGGAAAAGCCCAAGACCGATGTATTGCCCGAATGGACAAGCGAAGTTTCAGAAGCCAACAAGCGCCAAGGCAAGCATTACCTCGCCTCGATGGGCATCTATATTTTCAGCAAAGAAGGCATCAACAAACTCTTTGATGAACACAGCGACGCTGTGGACTTCGGGAAAGAAATCATCCCAGCCGCCATTACCGATGGCTACAGGGTGGCCAGCTACGAATACAACGGCTACTGGACCGACATCGGAACCATCGGCTCGTTCTTTGAGGCCAATATCGCCCTGACGGACGACATCCCGGAATTCAACCTGCATGATAACAAGAAAATGGTTTATACCCGGCCCCGCATGTTGCCGCCGAGCAAGTTCTTCGGCACGGTGTTCCGCCATGCGCTGGTAGCCGAGGGCTGTATTGTGCATGCTGAGCGGGTAGAGCGCACAGTGGTGGGCATCCGCTCCCGATTGGGGGCGTACTCCGTCATCTCGCATTGCATCATTATGGGCAACGACTATTTCCAACGCCTCGAAGAACTGGTCGAAAGGGAAGAAACTCCCATGGGGATAGGAAAGCATTGCATCATTGAATATGCTATCGTGGACAAGAACGTGCGTATCGGCGACAATGTGGTTATCAGGGGCAACCCCGGCAAGCTCGCCGACCACGAGACGGATACCTACGTCATTGTGGATGGTATCGTCGTGATTAAAAAGAACGCCGTGATTCCGAGCGGCAGCCGTATTGGCGCTTAACGGGGGACGGTGGACGGTGGACGGTGGACGGGGGACGTGGACGGTGGACGGGGGAGGGTGGACGGTATTGATTGACATTAAACATACTTAAGACTATGGGGAATTTCAAAGAATTGAGGGTCCGGCAAGATGCTATTGACCTTGCAGAAAAGATATATGTAAAAACAAAAGACCCCATATTCAGTAAGGATTATGGGTTGAAAGACCAAATACAAGGAGCATCTGTTTCTATAGCCTCAAACATTGCTGAGGGTGATGAAAGAGGTTCCAACAGAGAAGCAGTGCATTTTTTTAACATAGCCAAAGGTTCTGCGGCGGAAGTAATCACACAACTACATATCGCATTGCGAATCGGCTATATTGATAAGAACACCTTTGAGGAACTTGAAAACCAAGCTGAACGAATTCGAGCCTCCTTAAAAAAATTGATTCAAACAAAAGGTGGCTACAATCCTTTGCTTTTTATTCCTTGGGTGATAATTTCATTTCTTAAACCATTTTAACTACGAACTGTGCCACACCGTCCATCGTCTATCGTCAACCGTCAACCGTTAACCTTCCTCTGCGTATCCTGCGAATTCAAAGGCATTGACTTCCTCCGCTATTGCAAGGCGGAGGGCAACAAGGTCTTTCTCGTGACTGCCAAAGAAACCGAACATGAGCCTTGGCCCCGTGACGTGATTGACGACATCTTCTTCATGGACGAGGTAGAGCATGGTCGTTGGAACATGGAGCATTTCATCGCTGGGCTGGCCTATTTCATGCGCTCGAACAAGGTGGACCGCATCGTGGCACTCGACGACTTTGATGTGGAAGAAGTAGCCGAACTGCGGGAGCATTTCCGGCTGCCGGGCATGGGGCAGACCACCGCCAGGCACTTTCGGGACAAACTCGCCATGCGACTGAAGGCTGCAGAGGCGGGCATCCGAGTGCCAGCGTTCACGTCGCTATTCAATGATGAAGAAGTAAACCAGTTCACCCAGCGAGTGGCACCGCCTTATATGGTGAAGCCCCGATTCGAGGCGGCGGCAAAGGGCATCAGCAAGGTACATTCTGCCGACGAGCTTTGGCAAGTATTGCATAGTTTGGGAGAGAAGCGGCATTTCTACCTCGCCGAGCAGTTCCGCCCTGGCGATATTTTCCACGTGGATACGCTCAACCTCGACTCGAAGGCCATTTTCACCAGTTTTGCACAGTACCTGAGCACTCCTTGGGATGTGGCGCATGGTGGGGGCATCTTCCGCTCCGTCATTTGCCATCATGGCGGTGAGGACGAAAAAGCACTAAAAAACATTGAAACCGATGTGCTGCGAGCCTTCGGGATGCGGTACAGCGCCTCGCATTCGGAGTTCATCAAATGCCATGAGGACGGTGAGCTATATTTCCTTGAAACCGCCTCAAGGGTAGGCGGGGCGCACATCGCCGAGATGGTGGAAGCTGCCACGGGTATCAACCTTTGGGGCGAATGGGCAAGGATTGAATCGTCGGTTGCCAACGGCAACGCTTATAAATTGCCGAAGGCAAAAAAACTGTACGGCGGCATCATCAACTCGCTCAGCCGCCATCGCCACCCTGACACCTCGGCCTTCAACGACCCTGAAATCGTTTGGCGGCTCGACAAGGTCCACCACATCGGCTTCATCGTCGTGTCGGACAGAAGGGAGCGGGTGCTGGAATTATTGGACGATTATGCACGTCGCATAGGTGCAGATTTTCATGCGCAGATGCCGGGTTGAGCATCTTTTTTATTGAAGGTTACCAACCAATTCTTGGTTTGGCATGTCTATCTGTAATGAAATATACGCATTCATCAATGTATTTCATTTACCAATTAATACGTTCGCTTTATGAAAACTAAATCTCTACTTCTCTCCGTCCTTGCTTTTTCATTGCTCATCAATGCCTGCTCAAAAGAGGAATCAAAGCCTGCGAAGCAGTCAAGTCTGGTATGTTCCATAACTTCTACCACAGAAGGCATGTACAATGGGACTTTAATTACCAAGTTCACCTACGATGAAAACGACAACATCATCAAGGAAGAACAAATTGATGAAGACGGCAGGGCGCTAAACACCAAAACCTACCAATACGAAGGTGGCAAGAGGATTAATATGACTGAAAAAAATGGGAGCTACCAAGCGACCTCTACTTATGAATACGACGCGACGGGCAACCTGATTCGTGATAATACAAGTGGGAACGCAACTTGCCATGAAAGACTATTTGAATACAGTGGCTCACTGCTCACCAAAGAAACCTTTGTTGATTGCTGGCTTGGGCAATACAATATCCATTATTCTATAGAAAATGAATACAATACCCAAGGAAAGAAAATCAAAGAAACGCATCATCAAACCGATGGCAGCCTGAGCTATGGCTATACTTATGAGTATGAAAATGGGCTATTAATTAAACGAAACGTATTCTATGGCGGCGGTATTACCGAAACTGCAACGAGCGAATATACCTATGACTCGGAGGGCAGGTTAATTAAAGACCCTAATTGGATAACCTATACTTACGATGAGTTCAACCGATTGAAGACCGAAAGTATCCCAGGGGATGACACCTTTGAAGTTAAAACCTATGAGTATTGTGACTAAACCTTTAATGCGTCTTTTATCACCCTAAATTCATGGGGCAAGATTTCTTTAAACTTTCCCTCAAAATCAAAAAAATACACCACGGCCAAGGCGGTCAAGTCTATCTCCCTTAGGCCGATGTACTGAATGGTCTTGTCCTTCGGGAAATTGCTAATCGCTTCCAAAGCGGGCCATTGCTCCTCCGTTATTTGCGGGAAACTCACCGCTGGGTACTTTCTCATGAACACCCTTGCAAATTCATACAGCCCCGTGTTTAGGTAACGCTGCGGCTCCAGGAAGCCCGGCATCAATTGCTCCGCCGAAAACAGGATGACGCCGTCTTCTTCAAAATGCTCGCAGGTATGCATCTGGCTGGGGAACTGCGGCGAGGGGAACCGATGCGGATAGATGACGATGTGCTCGAAGGGGTTCAGCAGGTAATCCTCGTGGCCGAATGTGAGCTGTACAGCCGAGGCAGCTACGATGCCCTTCACATCGGGCGGGACGGCCTCCATGCCCTGCCCCATGAATTCGTTGGCCTCCATGTACATGGCCATGCGGTTGCGGAACCGGGTCTTTTCCGCTGCCGGCAAATTTTGGTAAAAAGCCGAATTGGTGTTGATGAGGTGGCGAACCATCCCTGGCAGTGCAGGCGGGTGCTTTTGGTACCACCACCAGTCAATTTGCGGGCTTAGGATATAGACAACCGCCAAGCCCACCACGCACGGCACGGCGTAGATGGCGTAGTCGTAATTCTTCGTAACAGCGGTGGTGAGCAGGAAGACTACTGCTGCGATGACAAAAGGTATATAAATGTATCTGGATAGCAAGATGGTACTTTTAAAAGCGGTTTAGCACTACTGCGCCAAGCGGTTCACCCCAGCATAATAAATCAAATGCCACTCCCCGCCAACGATGGCAAAGCGCCGCACCATGCCGAATTGGCCGGACTTGTGCAGGATACGTTCCATAACGATGCTTTCGGTCAATGGAACAATCTCACGACTGTACTCGCTCACCTGAAAGTCGAACTGCTTTTGCATCCGCCAGTTTTCGGGCATCCAGCGGAAGGTTTTGTCGACAACGGTGGCACTGTCGGCATTGTTCGGCAGGCCCTCCAATGGAAAAACAATATGCTCGACCTGGTATAGGCTATCGCTATGGAACTGCTGGTAAAACTCCGAAAAGCCAGCAGGCAGTTCGGGTGCTTCCGCAATGGCAGTGTCAGGTGCTTTTTGCTCGTTTTTACAGGCAAAAAACAAGGCTATGAGTAGGAAGGGCAAGTATTTCATTTTTAAAGGAAAAAGGGTAATGTAAAATTTGGCAGCAGCAAAAGTACCATTTCCACTTGTTAGCCCAAAAAAAGAGGCTACCACCTGCTGGTGATAGCCCCTGCTTTACGGAAAAAGCGTTAATTATTTCACTCAATCACTAATTTCTTGAACATGGCCTTTTCGCCCGATTTCACCTGAAGGATATAAACACCTGCGGTGAGGTCGCTATACGAGAACTCCCTCGTGAGACGGCCAGTGCGGAAATCGGCCTTTTCGGTGGAAAGCACTTGGCCAAGCACGTTGGTAAAGCTGATTTGCAAAGCCTCCGTTTGCGGAGCACCCTCCATCAACAAGGAGAAATGGCCGTCGTTCGGGTTAGGGAACACCTCGAAGCGGCTGATGCCGGGGATGTCCCATGTACTGTTGTTGCCAGCCGTGACCGTAGTAGAAATGGAGTTGAACCCGCAGTCGTTGGTAGCCGTGAGGGTCACTTCATACTGACCACCTACCGTATAAGTATGCACTGGGCTGGCCTCGGTGCTGGCCGGGCTGCCGTCGCCGAAGTCCCAGGAATAACTGGTCGCATTGCTGCTGGTGTTGGTGAACGTCACCACATTAAAGTTGGTAGTGCTGGTAAATGTCGGCGTCGGGACGGTGTTCACCACGACGAAATCCGGTGCATTGTACGTATTGGAACCAGCAGAATTGGTCACCGTCAATGAAACATCAAAAGTGCCGGGGGTACTGAAAACGACTGTTGGGTTCTCTTGGGTGGAGGTAGCCGGAGTGCCGCCTTGGAACGTCCAAAGGAACGATTCGGCAAACTGCGACTCGTTGCTGAACGTCACCATCAATGGGGCACAGCCCAAGTTGTTCTCAGCCGTGAAGAAAGCGACCGGCGCACCAGAAACCGATACAACGACAGTGCTCGTGGTCACGGTTTCGCCACATTCGTTGGACGCTGTCAGCGTAACGGTATAGGTGCCGTCAGCCGTGTAGGTATGCACTGGGTTCTCTTCCGAGCTGGTCGGGCTGCCATCGCCGAAATCCCATTTGACCTCGTCGGCATTGCTGCTCGTATTCGTAAAGGCGACTTGGCCACCAAGTGAGTTGGACGTGAAGCTGGCCGATGGTGCTACGTTGACCGTCACTACATCCGTCAAGCTGAAGCTGCTGTTGCCAGCGGCATTGGATACCGTCAGTGTGGCGGAGTAAGTGCCGCCAGCATTGTAGGTGACCACTGGGTTTTGGTCGGTGGAGGTGGCCGGTGTGCCGCCAGGGAACGACCAAGCGAAGCTGGTGGCATTGGCCGATGACTGGTTGGTGTAGGTCACTTGCAGTGGGGCACAGCCTGAAGTAGGAGAAGCAGCAAAGCTGGCCGTAGGTGGCGTCACGATGGTGAACTGACCATTGGTCGTGGTAGTGCCGCAAGCATTGGCGGCCATCAGCGTAACCGTATAGACCCCGTCGGTGGCATAAGTATGCATAGGATTGGCCTCCGTGCTGGCCGGGCTGCCATCGCCAAAGTTCCAAGAGTAGCTGGTAGCGTTGGTAGTGGTGTTGTTGAAGTTCACCGTATTGCCGCCAACCACCGAGCCTGTGAAACCGGCCACCGGGGCTGCGTTCACCATGATATAGTTCATTTGCGAAGCAGTGGCTTGGCCTGCTGCGTTGCTGACCGTTAGTGTCACGGAGTAGGTGCCAGCAGTATTGTAAACCACCGTTGGGTGCTGTGCCGTGGACGAAGAAGGTGTGCCGCCGGGGAAGCTCCATGCGTAGCTGGTGGCATTTGGCGACGACTGGTTCGTGAACTGCACCGATAGCGGTGCGCAACCTGCGGTCACATTGGCCGTGAAGCCAGCCGTTGGCATGGTGGCAACAGTCACTGTTTGCGAAGATGTAACAGCACCACAAGCATTGGTAGCCGTCAGCACCACCGTGTAGGTACCATCCATAGCATAGGTATGCGATGGATTGGCCATCGTGCTAGCCGGGCTGCCGTCGCCAAAATTCCAGGAATAGCTATTGGCGTTCGTGGAGGTATTGGTGAAATTGGCCGTGAGCAGGTTGGTGGCGTTGGTGAAGCTGGCCGTTGCGGCAGCGCCCACTACGATGTAGTTGGCCTGCGTGGCGGTGTTCTGGCCCAAGGCGTTGGTCACGGTCAAGGAGACGTTGTAGCTGCCCGGTGTGTTGTAAACAACCGTTGGGTTCTCGGCCGTGGAAGTGCTTGGCGTACCGCCGGGGAATGACCAACTCCAAGCCGTCACACTGGAAGAGGACTGGTCTTGGAATTGCACCGTCAGCGGGGCACAGCCAGTGGTTGGGCTGGCCGTGAAGGCAGCCACAGGCAACGAACTGATGATTACCTGCTGTGATGAAGTGTTGGTGCCACAAGGGCCAGTTGCCGTCAGTACGACGGTATAGGTACCTTCTGCAGAATAGGTGTGCGATGGATTGGCCAGCGTGCTAGCCGGGCTGCCATCACCAAAGTTCCAGGAATAGCTGGTGGCGTTCGTGGAAGTATTGGTGAAATTGGTCGTATTGCCGCTTGCGGCAAAAGTATAGCCTGCCGAAGGGCCAGCTTGCACATTTATATAATTGGTCTGCGTAGCCGTGTTGCTGCCAGCCGAGTTGCTGACCGTTAGTATTACGTTGTAGCTGCCCGACGTGTTGTAAACGACGGTCGGGTTCTGTGCCGTGGAAGTAGAGGGCGTACCGCCGGGGAACGACCACGACCATGAAGTGGCATTGCTCGACGACTGGTTGGTGAACTGAACCGTCAAGGGGCCGCAGCCGCTTGTTGGCGTAGCCGTGAAAGCTGCCGTGGGCGTGGTGACAATCGTAACCGTCTGGGAGGTTGTCACGGTCCCGCAAGCGTTGATGGCGCTAAGCACCACCGTATAAGTGCCGTCGGCCATATAAGTGTGTGATGGGTTGACCTGCGTGCTGGCTGAACTGCCATCGCCAAAGTTCCAGGAATAACTCGTAGCGTTCGTGGAAGTATTGGTGAAATTGACCGTATTGCCATTCACGCTGCTGGTATAGCCTGCTGTGGCCGTGGTGTTCACGGTGATATAGTTGGTCTGCGTGGCCGTGTTGCTGCCAGCCGAGTTGGTAGCGGTTAGTGACACACTGTAGCTGCCCGGCGTGTTGTAAATAACTGTCGGGTTCTGCGCCGTTGAAGCCGAAGGCGTGCCACCGGGGAACGACCATGACCATGAAGTGGCGTTGCTGGACGACTGGTTGTTGAACTGGACCGTCAATGGGGCACAACCGCTGGTAGGTGTGGCATTGAAAGCTGCGGTTGGAGGCGTCACTATCGTAACCGTTTGCGAAGAAGTCACGGTGCCGCAGGTATTGGTTGCGCTCAGTACGACCGTGTAGGTGCCATTGGCATTATAGGTATGCGATGGGTTGGTTTCCGTGCTGGGGGCACTGCCGTCGCCAAAGTTCCAGGAATAGCTGGTGGCATTCGTGGAGGTATTGGTGAAGCTGGCCGTGCTGCCATTCACTGCGCTGGTGTAGCCCGCCGTGGCCGTTGTGTTCGTAGTGATGTAGTTGGTCTGCGTGGCCGAGTTGTTGCCAGCTGCATTGGTCACGGTTAGCGACACGTTGTAACTGCCCACCGTGTTGTAAACAACAGATGGGTTCTGCGCGGTGGAAGTAGAAGGCGTACCACCGGGGAACGACCAGCTATAGGTCGTTGCGCCCTGCGAGGTGCTCGTGAACTGTACCGTCATTGGCGTACAACCAGCAGTGGGCGTACCTGTGAAGCTGGCCACTGGAGGCAGCAGGATGGTCACTTGCTGTGTCTTGACATTGCTGCCGCAAGTATTGGTAGCCGTGAGCGTCACGGTGTACGTGCCACCCGCCGCATAGGTATGCGTTGGGTTCACCGAAGTGCTTGAGTTGCCATCGCCGAAATCCCATTGGTACTGCACACTGCCGCTGCCCGCTGGGTTGGAGGTGGTATTGGTGAAGGTAACGGTAGGGCCATTCACCGCAGAAGTGAAGTTGGCGGTGGGCGTAGTACCTACCACGATATAATTGGTGCGCACTTCTATAGCATTGCCAGCCGGGTTGGACGCCGTCAGCGTAACACTGTAAGTACCCGGTGAAGTGTATGTGATGGTTGGGTTGCGTGCCGTAGAGGTGGCTGGTGTGCCGCCGGGGAAGCTCCATGTCCAGTTAAGGGTGTTCGGGGAGCATTGTTCTTGGAAGTTCACGACGAGCGTTGGGCATCCCGAAGTTGGCGAGGCCGTAAAATTAGCCAACGGTGCCGTAAAAACGGATATGGTGGTGACAATGGTTTCTGTACCGCAATTGTTCGTGACCATCAGGGTCACGTCATAAAAACCATCAACGGCGTAGGTATGGGTTGGGCTGAACAAGGTGCTGGTGTTTCCATCGCCAAAATTCCACTGATAGCTCGCGCCATATAGCGATGTATTGGTGAACAAAATGGACAGTGGGCCAACCTCCGTGGTGGTGTAGTTCGCCTGTGGCGTAGCTTGTACATTGATGAGGTTGTTTTGCGTCAAGGTATTTGACCCCACGTTGTTGCCGACCGTCAAGGTCGCACTGAAAATGCCGGGGTTGTTGTAAACGACTACGGGGTCTTGCAGCGACGAGCTGCTTGGTGTACCGCCTGGGAAGGTCCAGCTCCAAGTGTTGGGAGTATTGGTGGACAGGTCTGTGTATTGTACCGTCAGTGGGGTGCAGCCTGTGGTTGGGCTTGCCGAGAAGGCAGCCGTTGGGGGCTGAGAACTGCCACATTGCCCCAGGCAACTGAAACCCGGCAAATTACCATTGATGACGTTGATGGAAGTCGTTGACCAGGCATTTGTGTTGCTCACCACAGGCGACATGATGAGGCCGCTTTGTGAGTCATGGTTAGCCCCGAAGTTGTGGCCAAGCTCGTGAGCGGCCGTTACCCGCATCAGGTCACCGTTCGATGACCACTCCCACACGACATTATACCTAACCGAACTGCAAACGGCATCCACCCAAGCTATACCCGCAGTGCCACCGCTCGTTGGTCGCTTGGTGACGAGCTGCCCAATGTCATGGCTGGAAAAGAACCCGCTTGGGCCCCAATTTGTGAAAGCGTCCAACAGCCCTGCACCGTTAGCCCCGGTTGGCCAGGGGTCGGTTGCTGGTGGCGATACAATGAACTGTTCCACAATTATGAACTGAATTTCGTTGGGCGCAAATTCTGTGTCGTAGTTGGTCTGCACGTCGTTCATTAAACCTGTCAGGTAGGCTTGGACACCAGCCACACCACCATGAAAATTGAACATGGAAAGGTCAGCTGCCTGCGCTAAGGAAACAGCATAGCAGGTCATCATCTTTTCATGGCCTTGGCCTTTACGGTCTTCATCCTTCAGTTCATGCATTTTCTCGTGCATGGCTTCCGAGCCACATTTGTGGGTATCATCTGGTTTTGCCGCAGAAGCGGCATACACAATGTAGAGGTCCTTCGGCTGGCCCGGTACAAAATACCAAAGCGGCTCGATAAAATAAGTTTCCTCTCCTTCGTTGAAATAGCCATAGATGAACTGTTCGTTCAGGGTCAGGGCCACCTTCCAGCCATCTTGGCCGGGCAATTGGCCTCGGTAGGTCATTGTCCCTCCATTGTCGTTGGAGCGTTCGACCCCTTTGTCGGTCAGGACGCTCAGCACGAAGTTAGCACTGCGGATATCCCTTTTTTCGAGGGCAATGTCCCATTGGTGGTCGCCCATTTCGAACACGAAAGCCGAGTTGTCGCCTGCTGCCTTGACGAACTTGTCAAGCGCCTTGGCATCCACTTGATAGACTTCCCAGTTTTGCAGTTTATCCGACAAAACACTGGTAAGCCCATTATCCTGGTGTGGGTGCCCTTGAAAAACAGGCTTTTGCGCAAAAATAAATGTCACTGCAAGCGACATTATCAGCGTTGTAAAGAACCTAATCATGGTGTGATACTGATTTATTAATTGAGTGATGGAATAGCTAACTGTCGCCTTGAGACGTTTTTGCTTTGGATTGTAAATAATTGACTATCAACAATTTGCAACCCATCTGGAATTTTTTTTTGTGGAACAAGTACTGAGCAGTTTTATCGAAAATCCCGAATTGAACAAACGGGACGAAAGGAAATCAAAAGCGTGGGGAGGTCGGTTGGTTTTACTCGCAAAAATAAAAATCTTGCGTTGCAAACAAGTAAAAATCAAAACCAAATAACTGCAACAGGCGCCCTTTTGAGATGTTCATGGAAGATGTGCACTTACAGCTAAAATCGTGCAAGTTTTCATTGGCTTTGATGAAGCCTTGTTAATACATTTATCCGATAAAGTAACAGACCGGGCACCGGGCCTGAACAGAAAAATCGCTTTAGAGGTAGATTTTTGGGCAAATTGGTTGCGGCAGGCTCCATTTTTTTCAAAAAAAGCTAACTTTGCCATCCCTCCTGGTCAGAATTCTCCATTTCCCAGCATAAAAAAACAAACGCCATGAACTCAAAATTCTTCCCGGCGGCGCTATTGTTCGCCATCCTGTTCGCTGCTTGCCAGACCACTCCTTTTTGGAAAAACGACGAAGCCCCCGATGGCGGTATCCAATGGGATTCCATAGATTTCCGCATGGAACCCTACGTCCAAGGGCTGTTGGCCACGCCATTTGAGCTGTACATAGTCTCTGAAAGCTCCTTTGCCCGCCTCAACACCAACCTGGAAGTAGTGGAGCGTCGCCCTTTCCTGCTGCCGTCCAAGTCCAACAGTCTGCCAGCCCTTTCGGAAAACACATTGGCACGCCTCACCACCAATGCCCAAGGCCGTCAGGTGGTGGAGTTCCACCTTGCCCGAAATGCCACGCAGGTGCTTAATTTATTGGTTGACACTTTGTCCGTGGCCGCTGGCAACTCGCTCGAAATCGAATCGTTCAACGTACCCGTCGGGGCATTCAGCAGTGATGGCAACCTGTTCCTGATGCCCGCCAAGTTGTTGCCCGCCCGCACCTATTCGCTCTACCTGTTCGAGGTACGACAGAACTTCCAATTCAATGCCTTTGAGTCCATAAAAATGATCAAGCGCATTGACTTGCCCGACCTCAGCGCCAATGCCGACGGCGTCATCAAGGCTGTCAAGTTCCTCAATGGCAATTTTTACCTGACCTCGCAGCAAGGCGCCTGGCGCATCACGCCCGCTGGCACCGCCACGAAGGTGCGCCCGGCCTGGAAGGAAGACTGCTTCACCTACCAAGGCGACCTCTACATGACCGGCACCTTCGAATTCGATCTCGACAAGAGCATTGACAACGGGCTGACATGGGAGCGGGTGAACATCGGCACCGACATGCGCCATGTAGTGGTAGCGGACACCATGCTGTTCACACAGGAAGTGCCCGGCAAGATTTTCAGCGTGATGCCAAAGGATTTCAAAAAAGCAAAAGAAATCACTTATCCCACTGTTGCCAGCCCGGTTTCATCGGCGTTTTACGGCCTCGTCTATTTTGAAGATCGCTACATCTTCAGCATGGACAAATGGCTGTTTGCTGCTGAGAAAGTGGTGGTGGATTGAGTTGACGTTAGCAAACAAATGCATATAGAGAGGGTGATGAGAAATCGCTTGGCGGCTATCCACTGGTCCTCTCCATAAAACCATTCTCACTTCAGGGCAATCGTGGAGTATGAGCATTGCTATTAGCTTAAAAAATAGCCATTAAACCTTGGCCGTTCCAAAAAGTCTTTGTTGCTTTTAACAAAACAAAGCCAATGAAAAAAACTATCCTCTTCCTCTCGTTCTTCCTTTCTATTTGCTTCGCAAATGCCCAAACCAACGTGCGTGCCTGGTACGCCGATGGGCAGGTTTGGGTCGTTTGGAAAGTTGAGCTACCGCTGCCGCAGACCTATGCCGTTTTTGCGAAGCAAACCGCCTTCAACAACACCGCCGATGCCCTGCCGTTGGGGCGCATATTCCGCCAAGAGTACCTGCCCGCAGCGCTGAAACAGCAAGTGGATACCTTGGCCACCTTCCGCATCCCCGATGGGCAGGGAGGCCGCTACCAACTGGCGCAGAACGAGGGCCTGTTTGTGGCGACGCCACACCAAAGCGGGACGCTGTTCCTCGCTGTCGTTGCCGAAGGCGAAACTGCCGTGACCACCGGGCAGAACATCACCGCCGCTGCCGTGCCGTTCCAGTACAACCCCGTGGCCGACCCCGTAGCGTGTCACCTTCAAGCGACCTTCCCTTCGCCGTTTGCCCCAAATTTCACTTGTCAAGCCTACATGATGTGGGCCGATGGCCGGCAGAACCACTGGGAGGGCCGCCGATTTCCCCATCATGGCCAATGCGGCGAAGAACGGGATGCCCAGCCTGTTTATGGTGAGTGCCCCCACTGGCCTTGACACCACGCAAGCCTTCCCGCTCACGGTCTGGCTGCACGGCGGCGGCGGCGAGGCCAGGCAATCGCTGGCGGGCAGCAGGCCCATCGTCGGCATCAGCCCGGCCGAGGGCATCCTGCTGGCCCACGACGATGGCCTGGTCGGTTGGCGAGACAATATCCCGCCGAACCTCAGCTCGCCCAGTTGGCATTTTGGCTGGCGCAAAAACTGGGACCCCTTCACGCCCAGCAACCTGCCCACTGGCCTTTATTTCATGCAGGTGGTGGCCGAACGGGGAAGTGCGGCCACCTTAAAATTGGTAGTGGGCAATTAGGCCGCTTTATGACAAAAATCAAAAACATATAAACCAACGTAACTGCTTAGGAGGGTGTTGGAAGAAAGAGAAAAAATGAAATTTTTTCTCTCTCCTCCCACATTTTGGGGTGTTTTTTGGGGAAAAATTGAAAATTTTTCCCCAAAAAACACCCCTGCTAAGTAGTTACAAACCAACTTCGATGGCTTTTCAGCCTGTCATGCTTTACAGCTTTGTTTATCAAAATCAAGGAACATGAAAAAGCATGTCGTCATCTTACTGCTTAGTGCCGCTTGCCTCTGCCAACTTCGGGCGGGCAGTTTTACAGAATACCATACTGTCACTTGTGGCACGGTGCTGCAATTGGGGCGAGTAGGCTACCCAACCTGGAACCCAGCGACGGTAATTCAGCCAGCCGTCCACGGCGAAGCCACTGTGTTCACCTTCAATTTCATTGACTCCCTTTTCTACCAAGCCGCACTGAATTATGTGGGTTTGGACACCTTCATCGTGGCCTGCGCCCATGCTACCCAAATCACCTGCGACACGGGGATTTATATCATCGAAACAGTCTGCAATACCAATACTGTTGGGGATTTACCTGACATAAAGGCAGATTTAAGCGTATATCCCAACCCCACCGCCGCAGTTCTGAACATCGCCTGCAGGCGGCCAATCATGCAGCTACAACTTTGCGCCGCAAATGGGATTTTAGTCCTTGAAAAGCGCTGGCCAATCGCTGTCGCCTCCGTGGAAATTACCGTCGGGCACCTGCAGAAGGGTACTTATTGGTTGCAAGCAACGGATGGCCAGACCTCGGTTTCCAAAAAGGTAGTCATCGGGGCTTGGCCCTAATCACAGTCCCACACCCAATCCGCTAATTCAAACTTACCTTTCCGATACGAGTAGTGCCACCACTCCGTCGTCGTGTGCTTCATGCCCACATCGGCCATCGTTTTTAGCAGCAGTTGGCGATTGGCGAGCACCTGTTTGGGCAGCTTGGCGTAGGCATGGTAAGCCTCCTCGCCAAAAAAATCGAAGTCGGTGCCCATGTCGAGTTCCTTGCCGTTTTTGTCCACGATGGTCAGGTCGGCAGCCATGCCCCGGTTGTGCATGGAGCCTTTGCGGGGGTCGGCCACGTAGCGGGGGTCGGGCACTTTTTTCCAAAGCTTCCACTGGATGGGGCGGGGACGGTAGCAGTCGTACATTTTCAGGCCGCCATAGCCCTGTTTTTGCAAGGTCTTGTGGGCATTCACGAGCGCTTTCGCAACAGCCGTGCGGTAGAAGCAGCGCCCGCAGTCGTACATTTTTTCCTTCACAAAATTGTTGGCGGTAGCGTACCGCAAATCCAGCTGGATGGTCGGGTCGAGGGCGGTGATTTCCGTCCAGCCGTCGGGGATAAGATTGCGGATTGCGGATTGGGGATTGCGGATTGGGGGGGCACTGCTTTGGCCGCCAGTATCAATGGCCTCGGCAATGGTCGGCTTAACCTTTTCTATTGGGTTTTCGGTGCTTGACAAGCCGCAGTTGAGCAGCAGAACGAGCAGGCTGAATGCAAAGTATTTCATCATAAATCCTGTTTTGCGGCCAAGTTCGGCATTTGCGGCATTTTCCCTCACAGTTTTCC
The DNA here is from genome assembly GCA_016714985.1 of Saprospiraceae bacterium. Classification (GTDB taxonomy): domain Bacteria; phylum Bacteroidota; class Bacteroidia; order Chitinophagales; family Saprospiraceae; genus UBA6168. The sequence continues at coordinate 425,998 of JADKBS010000001.1, forward strand.
ACCGTCAGCCGTCAACCGTCTCCCGTCAACCGTTTTCATAAAATAAATGTTAAACCTTGCGTTAAATGCGTTGGTGACGTGTCCTTGAGGCATAAAACCGTCGTAAGTTCGGCTGCACCCAACACGGGCGGCTGTTTTAAACTACATTTGTTCCAAAATCTTTTTCAAAAAAATGAAGCAAATCATCAGTTTGTTATTTGTGCTTTTTGTGGCCTTCGGCCAATTGCTGGCGCAACCAGCGACCACCCCAACTACCTCCACCACCGCCCCCACCAAGGAAGAAAACGCCCTGCTCTGGCGCATCAGCGGCAAGGGGCTGGCCACGGCCTCGTACCTCTACGGCACCATCCATATGATTGGCAAGGAAGATTTTTTCCTCACCGACAGCACCCGATCGGCCATTGACAGGGCCAAGCTCGTCACCTTCGAAATCAACATGGAGGACATGATGGACATCTCATCGCAGATCGGCCTGATGATGAAGTCGTTCATGGCAGGGGGTAAAACACTGAAAGACCTCCTCAGCCCAGCGGACTACGAACTCGTGAAAGCCCATTTCGACAAGCAGGGCATGCCCATCTTCCTCTTCGAGCGCATGAAGCCGATGTTCCTCTCCGTCATGGCCGACATGGACATGAGCGACCTCAGCAGCGGCCTCGGTGGCAACGGCGACATGGTTTCTTACGAAATGAAAATCATGGACATTGCGCAGCAGAACAAGGCCAAAATGGGCGGCCTCGAAACCGCTGAGTACCAGATGAGCATGTTCGACAGCATCCCCTACGAAGACCAGGCGAAGATGCTCGTCGAATCCATCAAAATGTCCGGCGGCGACAGCAGCGAGGCAGATGGCCAGTTCGCCGAAATGGTGAAGCTCTACAAGGAGCAGGACATCGTGGGCATGGTGTCCATGATGGGCGAAGAGGACAGTGGCATCGGCGGCTACGAAGACCTGCTGCTCAACCAGCGCAACCGCAACTGGATTCCCGTCATGGGCGAGATGATGGTGAAACAGCCCACTTTCTTCGCCGTCGGCGCCGGGCACTTGGCGGGCGACCAAGGGGTGGTTTCGTTGTTGCGCAAAGAAGGGTACAAGGTGGAGGCAGTGAAGTGATTCCGGATTTGGGATTGCGGATTGCGGATTGGGGGTGGCGGGAAAAAAAAAAAAAACGAAACTACAGACTATCAGGGTTCGTTAATTTCATTTTTTATCAACCCACAACATCAAATACACAGTAGATGGAATGGAAAAGGCTTGCAAAAGAGTTTTATGACAACGACTGGCCGTTTTCAAGTGCTTTTGCTTGGGAAAAGGCTGTGGAAGAGAATCCCACTGCCTTCAATTTATTCCAACTTGCCGATAGCTTAAGGATGTGCGGCAATTTCATAAAATCGGAAGAAGTCTTTGGAAGGATTGAATTTGATGAAATACCGATGGAGCATCGGTTCAAATACCACAATACAAAAGGAAGGTTGTTTGAAGACCAAGGCAGAATGGAGGAGGCTATTTCAGAATATGCTAAAAGTTTAGAAGTCGGTACGCCTTTCACCAATTCTTATGTTTTCTTGGGGACATTGCTTGCTCAAAAAAGTGAGTTTAGCGCAGCAATCGATGTTCTAAACCAAGCCCTTGACAAAGAAGGTGATATAGACGAAGTTTATTTTAATCTCGGCACTACTTATGCCCGTTTAGGCGACTTTGAAAAAGCGATTGATGCATTGAGGAAATGTTTGGAACTTGACCCAAATTTTCCTAACGCTCAGGAATTTATTAATGACTTCAAAAACTTGGAAAACATCCAAGGTTTTCAAGGTGAATCAATCTAACAAATGGAAAATACCATACTCGAAGACAAGCCCATAACAACTACCATTAATCGCCTATTTGACCTCCAGCTTCGCAATGCGCCAACCGTAGCAAAGTCCACGGCCCGTGAGCGCATCGCCAAGCTGAACCGCCTGTTGGACGCCGTGCTGCGCAACCGTCAAGCCATGCGGGACGCCATGTTCGCCGACTACCGCAAGCCGCCCTTCGAGGTGGACGCCGTGGAGGTCCTGCCCATCACCGGGGCCATCCGGCATACCCGCTCCCAGCTTCGCCGCTGGATGCAGCCGCAACGAGTGCCCACTCCGCTGGCCTTCCTCGGTGGCAGTTCGTGGGTGCAGTACGAACCGAAAGGCGTCTGTCTCATCATTTCTCCTTGGAATTTCCCGTTCAACCTCAGCTTTCTGCCGCTCGTCTCGGCCATTGCCGCAGGCAACACGGCCATCATCAAGCCCTCGGAAATGACGCCGCACTCGTCGGCGGTGATTCGGAAAATCGTGCAGGAGGTGTTCGAGGAAAACGAAGTGGCCGTCGTGGAGGGCAACGTGGAAGCCTCGAAAGCACTGCTGGAACTGCCGTTCAACCACATCTTCTTCACGGGAGCGCCGAGCATTGGCAAGCAGGTAATGAAGGCTGCCGCCGAAAACCTCGCTTCAGTCACGCTGGAACTGGGCGGCAAGTCCCCCACCATCGTGGACGAGACCGCTGACCTGGCCACCACGGCCACCCGCATCATTCGGGGAAAATTCGCCAACTGCGGCCAAATCTGCATAGCCCCAGACTATATTTTGGTGCAGGAGAAAGTGCAAGCCGAGCTATTGGATTTAATGAAACAACGCCTCGTGGAGGGCTATGGCGAGGATGCCTCCAAATCCGATTCCTACCCTCGCATGGTGAACGCCCGGCATTTTGCGAGGGTAAAAAATTACTTGGAGGATGCGCTGCAAAGCGGTGCAAAAATCGTGGCCGGGGGCCGTACCAACGCCGCCGAGAACTATATCGAACCGACCATTTTGACCCATCCTGCTCCCGACTCGCTGGTGATGCAAGAGGAAATATTCGGGCCGCTGCTGCCTGTGCTGCCCTACCGCAGCTTGGATGAGGCCATCGCCTTCGTCAATGCCGGGGAGCGCCCGCTGACGCTCAGCATTTTTTCAAAAAATCGGGAAACCCAGCGCCGGGTGCTGGCCGAGACCCGTGCTGGCAACTCCTGCGTGAACCATTGCCAACTGCATTTCTACAACCACGACCTGCCCTTCGGCGGCGTGAACAACAGCGGCGTCGGCAAATCGCATGGTTGGTACGGTTTTCAGGAGTTCACCAACGCCCGTGCCGTCTATCGCCAGGACTTCTGGGGGCCGAGCGAACTGCTGCGGGCACCGTATGACAAGCTAAAAATGTGGATTTTGGATATGGCGATACGGTGGTTGTAAAGATGCAACCACAAGTTTCTCCTAGCTAAACCCTATATTTGTAAAAAAAATCAGCGTCATGCTAATCGAGATACCAGATGCCATACTGCGCCAAGCCAAAGTAACCGAAAATGCTGTTCGGCTGCAAATTGCCATTGCCCTTTTCCAAGAAGAAATATTCACGCTTGGTCAGGCCAGTGAGTTTATTGGTGTACCTCAGTTGATTTTTCAGAAAGAACTTGCCAAGCGCAAAATTTCCATCCACTACGATGTGGAGGATTTTCGAGAAGACCTGAAAACACTGCGTAGCCTTGCATGATTGTCATAAGCGATACTTCTCCCATTTCCAACCTGTTTGTCATTGGAAGGCTTGATTTGCTTCAAGAAATTTACCAGCAGATTATTCTACCGCAAGCTGTTTACGATGAGCTGATGAAGCTAAAATCATTTGGGTACGACATCCAAGAAATCGATAAATTAGTCTGGATGGTAGTCAAAAAGCCAGTTAATAGTCAACAAGTTCTGTTGCTGAGGATGAATTTGGACGCAGGGGAGAGCGAGGCAATTGTATTGTCGCAAGAAACCAATGCAGACCTTTTGCTTATTGATGAGAGGGCAGGCGCCAAAAAAGCCAAAGAATTGGGGCTGAAAACCATTGGCTTGCTCGGCGTACTTGTCAAGGCAAAGGATTTGGGGATGTTTGATTCGTTGAAATCTATCCTCGAAGAGTTGCAAGAGAAGGCCGGGTTTTGGTTAAGTGCGAAATTGAAAAAAGAAATATTGGATGCTGTTGGCGAGGAGGATAAATGATAGCTTTTGCATCAATCTTGCCAAAGCACAGACAGGCGGCATGGATTTGGAAGACGATCTCAACCCAAAATTGCTCGCTGAAAACGCCTACAAGATTTTTCCATGATTTCCATAAACGGTTGGACTGTTGTTCTTTGCAAATTACTGCCTTCGGCAATTAACCTGCTGCTGGCTGCTAACCGCCAACTGCCAACTGCCAACTGCAAGTTCACTGGTCTTTGCAAATTACTGCCTTCGGCAATCGGACTACTGCTGGCTGCCAACTGCCAACTGCCAACTGCCAACTGCCAAACCCAACCCTGCCGGGAAGTCATCGGCTACTACCCCAGTTGGAAGTTCTACGACCGCCAGCAACTCGTGAACCCTGCCACCATTGACTATTCCAAATACACGGCCCTCAACTACGCCTTCTTCGAACCAAAGCCCGACGGCTCGGTAAAGCCCTTCGACCCTAGGGTGGACAAGCTATTGCTAGAGGGCGGGCCATCTACCCCTTCCCTCGTCGAAAAGGCGCACGAGCATGGCGTCAAGGTTTTCATCAGCATCGGCGGCTGGACGCTGTCGCAGCATTTCTCGCCCATTGCAGCGCACCCGGAAAAACGCCGCCGCTTCGCCGAGTCCTGCGCCGAGATGGTGCGCAACTACGGCGTGGACGGCATCGACATTGACTGGGAGTACCCCGGCTACCGGGCACAGGGCGGCTCCCTCAACGACCGCCATTATTTCACGCTGCTGCTGCAAGAAATACGGGACACGTTCAACGAGGTGCAATTGACCGAAGGCAAACAGCTCTACATCACGGCGGCTTTCGGCTGCTCGCCGGAGCGCATGGCCGATATTGACTGGGAGCGGGTGGAGCCGCTCCTCGACTTCGTGAACATGATGACCTACGATTTCTACGGTCGGGACTTCTCTGTGACGAACCACAACTCGCCGCTCTACCCGCCCGCCAAGGGCATCAATGGCTATGACACGCACAGCACTATCCACCGATTGATGGACTATGGGGTGCCCGCCCACAAAATATGCATCGGCGTACCGTTCTATGGCCGAGCGATGAAGACCCGTGGCCCCGCTGGCCTGCACGTCGGCTCGGAAAAGGCCGTGGACGCCCGCACGTTCAAGGAAGACGAGGGTTCGCCTACTTTCTATAATATACTGGCGAAGCAAGACCAGTTTTACTACCATTGGGACAGCCTTGCGCAAGCGCCTTTTTTACGGAGCAAAAGCACGAACACCTTCGTCAGCTTCGACGACGAGCGGTCGGTGGCAAGCAAGGCGCAGTACATCCTCGACCACGGGCTGGCCGGGGCCATCGTCTGGGACATCACCGGGGACTGCGTGGAGAGCCGCTTGGAGCGGGGCGTCATCGAGCGCACCCCACTGGCCGATGCGCTGAAGGACGCCCTCTGCTATCCGCAAGCTGTTTTCGTAGAAAACAGCGGACCTACCACCATTGAGCGTTTGCCGGTGCTGCCGCAACGGAAGACCAAGTTGTGGGCAAGGAACAGCAGCGTGATAAGGGTCTATTCGCAGTCGCCCATTGCAAAGCAAGAGAAGAAAAAACGGAAGAAGCAAAAGAAGAAAAAGAAGCAGGTAAGCGTGTCGGAGCAGTATTTTGATGGGGGGTGGTGATTAAAGTTGAAGCTGCGAGTGCACAGTTCGCTATCTTAAATCAATTAAATTCACTGGCGAGCCTCCCTTTTCCCAAGGTGGTCGAATCCTCGTTCCCGCTCGTAGGCAATCATGGCCTTCGGACGGAAGTTGATGATAAAGGCTCGACGGTGGCCGTCCGTTGCATTTCCACGGGAATAGTGTGCGGGTTCGGCCATCGTGGAAAGTGCATCCACCGGGAGTGAGCTCCACAGCAACAGCTTCATTTTCAGTGGCTTCGCATTGCAGTGCGCCGCCCTTGCCCGTTTGTACGTAGGGGCGCAGGGGCAGGTGGTTGGAGCCGGGCACGAACCACATGCAGCCGTTTTCCTACTTCGCAATAACGGTGCGGCTTGGCTGCTTGCTGTCAAGCACCCTGAAACAGCCACAATCTTTGCATTTGTAGGTCTGGGTGCCAGAGCGGTTCTTGCCGTTCTTCACAATGTTCTTGCTCTGGCATTTTTCACAGGTGCGGTGTTCAACTATCATAGTGCTTGTTTTTAAGCACAAATATCAGTTAAGAAATGTCACTACCTATTGACTTCCTCATCAACCAAAACCCCGTGGAACAGGGCTACCTTGGCATCACCTGCCTCTTCAACCACTTGTTATTGAAAACAACGGTCGAAAAAGTACAATATCTACCCCTCGACATCGTAGTGACCGAAAACGTGGACTACTACCTCCGCCGCCAGAAAGAACTCATCGTTTGATATTTTCAGTTGGTTTTACGCCAACACCTTCCCATCTTCGCCGCTGATTCAGTTGGCAGTTGGCAGTTGGCAGTTGGCAGTTGGCAGTTGGCAGTTGGCAGCATTAAGCATCTTTTATGCAAAGCACCGCATTTGAAGTAATCGGAGGCCGCCAGTTGAGTGGCAGCATCGTGCCCAAGGGCGCAAAGAACGAAGCCTTGCAAGTCATCTGCGCCCCGCTGCTCACCAGCGAGAAGGTCACCATTTCCAATATCCCCGACATCGCCGACGTGCGCAGCCAGATTGAACTGATGCGGGGCCTTGGCGTGAAGGTGGAGCGCCTCGCCACAGACACGTACAGCTTTCAGGCGAACGAGGTGGACGTGAATTTTTACGAAAACAAGGAGTTCCTCAAAAGCGCCAAGCGTATCCGTGGTTCGGTGATGTTGATGGGGGCGCTATTGGGCCGCTTCGGGAAGGCGCTGCTACCACAGCCGGGCGGCGACAAGATTGGACGGCGCAGGCTCGACACCCACTTCCTAGGCCTGCAAAAGCTAGGTGCCGACTTCCGCTACGACGCCGACGAGCGGATGTACTTCATCGAAGCGCCGCAACTGCGGGGCACCTATCTTTTGATGGATGAAATATCGGTGACAGGCACGGCCAACGTCCTCTTTGCCGCCGTGATGGCCGAGGGTACTACCACGATTTACAATGCCGCCTGTGAACCGTACTTGCAGCAGCTCTGCAAAATGCTGAATGGCATGGGCGCAAAAATCAGTGGCATCGGCTCTAACCTGCTCACTATTGAAGGCGTTAAAACCCTCGGCGGCACGGAGCACCGCTGCTTGCCGGACATGATTGAAATCGGTAGCTTTATCGGCCTAGCGGCTATGACGCAGTCCGAGCTGACCATCAAAGACTGCGCTGTGAAAGAGCTTGGGAACATCCTTCCCGTTTTTGAGCGGATGGGCGTGAAAATGGACATCCAAGGCGACGACATCCACATCCCGGCCCAGGAAGAAATCGAGATACAGTCCTTTATTGACGGCTCCATCATGACCATTTACGACTCGCCGTGGCCGGGCTTCACCCCCGATTTGATGAGCATCGTGCTCGTGATGGCCACGCAGGCGAAGGGTAGCGTTTTGATTCATCAGAAAATGTTCGAGAGCCGCCTCTTCTTCGTGGACAAGCTGATTGACATGGGTGCCCAAATCATCCTCTGCGACCCGCACCGGGCCACGGTCATCGGCCTGAACCGCCGCTTCCAGCTACGGGGCATCGAAATGACCTCGCCGGACATCCGGGCGGGCGTGGCATTGCTCATCGCTGCACTATCGGCCAAGGGCAAAAGCGTCATCAACAACATCCACCAGATAGACCGGGGCTACGAGCGCATTGACGAAAGGCTTAATGAGCTGGGGGCGGAGATAAAAAGAATTTGATACTGGATACTATTGATACTGGATACTGTTGATACTGGATACGCTTTGCCATTAACCAGCGCCCATTAACCATTAACCAGCATCCAGCATCCAGTATCCAGCATCCAGCATCACTCTTTTATGCAACTCATCGAAAAATACTTCCCAGATCTCACCGACGAGCAGCGAAAGCAGTTCGCCGCCTTGGACGGCATCTACCGGGACTGGAATGCCAAGGTGAACCTCATTTCCCGCAAGGACATTGACCACCTCTACGAGCACCACGTACTGCACTCACTGGCCATTGCGAAGCTGGTGGAGTTCAAGCCGGATGCTGAAATAGTGGACGTGGGTACGGGCGGCGGCTTCCCTGGCATCCCGCTCGCCATCCTCATGCCAGCAGTGCGTTTCCACCTCATTGACAGCATGATGAAGAAGATAAAAGTGGTGCAGGATGTTATCGAACAATTGGGCCTTAAAAACGCCACGGCGCAACAGGTGAGGGCCGAGGAATTGAAGAATGCCCGCTACGATTTCGTGGTGACGAGGGCCGTCGCCGAACTGAACCAACTGCGCCTTTGGACGATTCCCCGCCTGCTCAAGACCAAGGAGTCGCACCCCATACCCAATGGCCTGATTGCCCTCAAGGGCGGCAATATCCGAGAAGAAGTAAAGAGCTTGCCCAAAGGCGAATACGTGGAGACCACCCCCGTTTCCGATTTTTTTGAAGAGGAATATTTTCTGGAAAAATTTGTGGTGTACCTTCAGGGATAGGCGTAATGGTTTGATTTGTTTGATGGGTTTGAAAGGTTTGAATTGTCACAGTACAACTCAAACGCATCAAACAATTTCAAACCCCTCAAACAACTTGAAAAACCCCGCCGCCGAGGGCATCCCGCCTAGCCCCGGTCACGCTGGCGATACAGTTGGGCACAGCTTCCAAGCGCATGGCACCGAGCAATGCCATCAAGAGCGCTTCTTTGAATTTCACGGTGTTTTCTTCAGGAATGACTACCTGTACACGAGGCAGCCGCTCTTGTATGCAGCGCATCAGGTAGCCGTTGAACGCACCACCGCCTGTGGCCAAAAGGCTGTAGCTTTCCTTCGCAAAACCTTCTTTTTCAAGCACTTGCGCTATGCTCCGCTCCAATTGCAGCGCAACATGTTGGCAAACTGTGTGCAGCCTATCGGGAATAGGCGACTTGGCTTGTAGGCAGGTTTGGGTTAGGTGCTGCTGCACCCATTGGTTCGAGAGGGATTTGGGGTATTGCTCCGCAAAAAAGGCCTGGCCGTTTATTTCATCGAAAAGCACGAGGTCGGGTTGCCCGGAGGCTGCCATGAGGCCATCCTTGTCGTAAGGCTGTCCGGTCAATTGGGCGAGGGCGTTCAAGGCTTGGTTTGCCCCGCAAACATCGAATGCGACGATGCGGTTTGATCCCTCCACATGGCAGGTGATATTGGCGATGCCGCCGATGTTGAGGTAGAAATCGTGGCCTGGGAAGAGCAGTTTGTCGGCCATGGGGGCAAGCGGTGCGCCTTGGCCGCCGAGGGCTACGTCGGCGGTACGGAAGTCGCAGGCGACCCGACAGCCTGTGGCGGTGGCAAGTGCGGCCCCGTCGCCGATTTGGGTGGTGAAGCCCCGCTTTGGCTCGTGGAAGATGGTGTGGCCATGCGAGGCAACAAGATCAACATCCGATGCGGATAGCCTATTTTCATCAAAAAACTGGTTGACCAACTGGCCGAGGTGATGACCAAAAGCCGCATTTGCTTCGCAAAACTCGAAAGCCGTAGCCGAGGGCAATTGGCGCAGCCGATGTTGCCATTCCGTGCTGAAAGGCAGGGTGTCGGCTTGGAGCAATTCCCAGTTTTTTATCCTAAAAACGCCATCCTCCCATGCTGTATTCAAACGGCAATAGGCCACGTCCAACCCATCGAGCGAGCTGCCCGACATGAGGCCGATGACGTGATAGACGGTGGTTTGTGCGTTGCTCGTCAAATTATTTTCCTGAGGATGAAATACAAAAGTCCGGACAGGATCACCGTCACGGGCAACGTGAGAAGCCAAGCAAGGGCAATGTTCTTGATGGTTCCGCCTTGGAGGTTTTTCACGCCTTTTGAGGCCACCATTGCGCCAGCAACACCTGACGAAAGTACGTGGGTGGTGCTCACTGGGAGGCCAAATTGCGAAGCAAGGCCAATGGTGCTCGCTGCAATCAACTCGGCTGTTGCACCCTCGGCGTAGGTCATGTGGCGCTTGCCAATCTTCTCGCCGATGGTGACAACGATGCGCTTCCAGCCGATCATGGTGCCGATGCCAAGGGAGAGCGAAATGACGACAATGGCCCAAGTGGGCACGTAGGAAGTGTATTTGCCCAAATCCTTCACTTCATGGGAGATGACCTTCCGGTTCTCTTCATTGGAAATGACATAGGGCACGGCCAGTAGGGCCTCCATGTTCTTCTTCAAAATGGTGAAGCGCTTGCGTAGCGAAAGGCGTTCTTTAACAGATTTGGGGTCGTGCTTGGCAATATCGGCCTGCAGTTTTTCGATGGTCTCCTTGGCCTTTGATAGTTCGGGCAAGGCCACATCGGTAGGCAGGGCATCGTATATTTTCGTCAAGGAAGCATTGGCCGTGGCAGGCTGGAAGTCCGGAGAAAGGGCGAACTTCAACGGCATGAAGGTCATAAGGGCGATGAGCAACAGGCCGATGCCTTTTTGTCCGTCGTTGGAGCCGTGGAAAAAGCTGACCAAGGTGCAGGTGAAGATGAGGATGCCACGTATCCAATTGGGCGGTGTGGTGCCTGGCTCCGGCTCCTTGAATATTTTTTTATCCTTGATGACTTGCCGCAGGATGAACATCAACACGACCGCCATACTGAAGCCAAAAGCGGGCGAGATAAGCAGCGACTGGCCAATCTTACTGGCCTCCTTCCAGTTTACGCCGACGTTTTCCACGTTTTCTGGCATCAGGCTGAACGCAATGCCAACGCCCAGCAAGGAGCCTATCAGGGTATGGGAACTAGAGCAAGGGATGCCAAAATACCAAGTGCCGACGTTCCAAATTATCGCTGCCACCAGTACAGAAATGACCATTGCGATGCTGTGATGGAGGTCTTGCCCCATGAGCGCCTCCACGGGCAGCAGGTTGGCTATCTTTACTGCCACTGCCATGCCGAAGAAATAACTGCTCGTAATTACTCCCAAGAAGTTCCAGATACCAGACCAGACAACGGCAGTGGTGGGCTTTAAGCTACCAGAGTAGATGACCGTTGCCACGGCGTTGGCCGTGTCGTGGAAGCCGTTGACGAACTCAAAAATGCATACTATTAGGATAGTAATGATGAGGAGGGCTATTAGGGCCGTGGATAGGCCGAGGTCAATGCCGAACAGCATAGTGTTTGTTTTGTTGCAACTACTTAGGACGGACGGGAGTGGAAGGAAAAATTTCATTTCTCCTTACACTCTCGCAGTTTTTGGGTGCTTTTCTTGATTTTTTGAAAATTTGGAACCACTTAGCAGGGGGTGTTTTTTTGGGAAAATTGAAAATTTTTCCAAAAAAACACCCCAAAATGTGGGAGGAGAGAGAAAAAATGAAATTTTTTCTCTCTCCTCCCACACCCTTCTAAGCAATTACGAAAATTTTTCAAAAAAACAACGCCTGCCAAGTAGCTACGTTTTGTTTTGATGGCCAACCGAGGCGGGAAGCTGGGCAGCCCTTTGATTTTTTAACGCAGCAAAGGTAATTGAGCAGTTGTCGTTATGGATGCCTATGCCCCTACTTTTTGGACAAATTTTGCGTTGTTGTATGTTCCGTAACCAAACGGCCTAAATTTGCGTCTTTGAATAAAAATCACCTGACTTTGAAATACATTCCTCATTTCCTATTGTTGCTCACGTTGGCCTACGCCTCTGCTTCTTGCAAGGGCCTGCGCCGTGTGCAAGGCACTTCGCTGAAACCCAAAGGCGAAAACGTTTTGATGAAAAAGCTCCTCGAAAACTCGGTGAATGCCGAGTGGTTCTCGGCCAAGGCGAAGATTTCCTACAACGACGAGTACACAGGGGAGACCTTCAGCGCTAATATCCGCATGAGGAAGGACAGCGCCATCTGGATGAACTTCAAGAAATTCAGCATCGAAGGGGCGAGGGTGCTCATCACACCGGACAGCATCTTCGTCATCAGCCGCCTTACCAACGAGTACCTTGCAAAGCCGTTCAGCTATGCCCAAAAGGAGTACAGCCTGCCCGTGGGCTTCCAAGGCTTGCAAGCCATGCTGCTCGGCAACCCCGTTTTTTTCTCCAAGGACACCGAGGCTGGCGTGGACTCCACCCACTATACCTTGGCGCAAAAGACCGAGAGCCTCACCGCAAAATACTGGCTCAACAGTCCCGACATGCTGCTCCACCGCTTCCTCGTGGACGACTTCCGCAACAAGCGCAGCATGGACGTAACCTCGTCGGATTACCGCCAATTGGAAGACAAACAACAATTTTCATATCTTCGGCACTTTAATTTGAACAGCCCCGACCTCGGCAAGATGCAGGTGCAGTTGGAGTTCTCAAAAATAGAGACGACTGGGCCTGTGGAGATGAAGTTCGAGGTGCCGGAAGGGTACAAGCGAGTTGATTAGTTTGAAGGGTTTGATGGGTTTGGATTGTTCGATTTGCGGTGCTACAAATCAAACCCATCAAACGCCTCAAACACATCGAACTATATATCAGATGACCCATTCGAGAAAAATACTTCTTCTTTTGTTCGCTGCTATTTTGGCATTCACGGCCATTGCACAGCAATCCAGAAAGGAACTGGAAGAGAAACGCAAAAAGCTGCTCAAGGACATTGAGCAGACATCCGGCCTCTTGAAGCAGACCAAAGAGGACAAGGCTGCAACGCTTTCCCGTTACGTGACCTTGCAGCGGCAAATCCACAAGCGGGAGCAACTCGTCGAGACGCTCCAAGAGGAAATGAGCTTCCTGCTCGACAATATCGAGCGCACAGCGACCGTGGTTGTGGCCCTCAGCGACGACACCGAGCGGCTGAAGGAGGAATACGGCAAGATTGCCCGCCACGCCTACCGCCAAAAGCTCATGCACAGCGACCTGTTGTTTTTGCTTTCTGCAAAAAGCTTCAACGATGCCTTCCGGCGCTGGCAATACCTACGGCAATACGAGCGCTACCGCCAGCGGCAGGCCAAGCTCATCATGGAAACACAGCAAACGCTCGTTGACAAGATAAAATTGCTCGAAGACCGCAAGGCGGACAAGGAAAAACTGCTCACCACCGAGCAGCGACAGTCGAGGATGCTCGGCATGGAAATGCAGGCCAAGAACCAACTGTTGGAAGAACTGAAGGGCGACGAAGCCCGCCTTGCCCGTGACCTCGAAAGCAAACAGGCTTCTGCCAACAAGCTGAACAAGGCTATCGAAAAGGTCATTCGGGATGAAATGGAACGCATTCGCCGGGAAGAACGGGCAGCGGCATCCATAGCGAAAAATAATTCAGAAACAGCCTCTGCTGGAAAGGCAACGAAGCCCTCCGCCACACCGGAAATAGAAAGCGTTTCCAGCGAGTTCCAGGGCAACCGGGGCCGATTGCCTTGGCCTGTGAAGAACGGCGTCATCACCGGGCACTTCGGGCGGCAGCCCCATCCAACCATTCCGAACATCGAAATCGTGAACAATGGCATTGACATACAAACCGACAAGGGGGCGCAGGTGCGTTCTGTGTTTGAGGGCACGGTGGTCGGCACACAGTTCATCCCCGGTTTTGACTATATGGTCATCCTGCAGCATGGCAGTTATTACACTGTCTATTCAAATTTGGAAGAGGTCTCGGTGAAAAAGGGCGACAAGGTCAGCATCAAGCAGGCCCTCGGCAAGGTTAGCACCGACGCCAAGACCAATAATTCGGAGGTGCATTTTGAGATTTGGAAGGAAAAAACGAGGCTGAATCCGCAGGAGTGGGTGGGGAAGTGATGGGCTTTGGTAGATTTACGATTGCGGATTTACGATTGCGGATTGGGCGCACAGGTGAATTCCAAGCAATTGCATTGAATCTGCTCATCCTTTTTAAAAACGCTTTCACCCATTCAAACATGACGACCTGATTTTTATTAGCTTATTACCTAACAGCTATGTTTCTCGTTCCCCATCCTTGTCAAACCAAACCAACTCCTGGCTCTCAGGGTCGCCATTATAGTTCACGGTGATTTCTTCGCCCGGTTTTATCGTTTTGATGCAGTAAAAATCTATCGTATCATGCTCGTAATCAAGTAGGTAGCGGGCATTGGGCTGGTAGGAGTGGTTGAAAAGCGAACCATTGCCGAGGGCGATGGCGCATTGCGTTTGGTCTTCTCCCCAAAGGAAATAATAGTCATGTAACCGGGTGCCGTGGATGGCGGGCAGGTCTTCCGCTGGCAACACGATGGCCGGGCAGATTTCAATCAAATCGCCCTCCTCCAGCGTCTCCCCGGTGAAGACGCCACGGCCACCGAGGTCGCTGTCGGCGATGTAGAGGAAAGGGACACGCTGGGACATGAGTGGGTGCTTATATGGGAGGGACTGGTGTCTTTTGATTTAAGATTTAAGATAGACGATATTAGATTTAAGATTTTGGAGGTCTGCTAACTTGCCCAGAATCGTACATCAGCAATTGAGCAATCGTCAATAAAATCTAAAATCTTACGTCTTATATCGTCTATCTTAAATCAAAAACAACACCCTAACGCCTCAATTAATCCTTTAAAATTCCGCTTGCCCAGCCGCCCGTGGGAAGGCAATCACGTCACGGATATTGCCCATGCCGGTGATGAACTGCACCATGCGTTCGAAGCCGAGGCCGAAGCCGGCGTGGGGGCAGCCACCGAATTTGCGCAGCTCCAGGTACCACCACAGTTCTTCTTCATGGATGCCTTGGGCGTGGATGCGCTCCAACAGTTTGCCATGGCGCTCTTCTCGCTGCGAGCCGCCGATTACCTCGCCGATGTAAGGGAACAGGCAGTCCATCGCAGCGACCGTTTCCTTGCCGGGTTCGGTGCCGTCGTTTTCCCGCATATAAAAAGCCTTGATGGCCTTCGGGTAGTCCCGTACAAAGACGGGTTTTTGGAAATGCTTCTCGACGAGGTAGCGTTCGTGCTCGCTCTGGAGGTCTTTGCCCCACTGCACGTCGAACTTGAACTTGCCTTTTTTATAGGTATTCGAGTTGCGGAGGATGTCCACAGCCTCGGTATAGGTGATGCGCTCGAAGTCGTTGTCCACCACGAAGCGGAGCATGTCCACGAGGCCCATCGGGCGGCGGTCGTCCTGCTTCATGTTCTTTTCCTCGTCCTTGATGCGCTTGTCGAGGAAGGCGAGGTCGTCGGGGTAGTTGTCAAGGATGTGGCGGATGAGGAATTTCACGAAATCCTCGGCCAGGTCCATGTTGTCAAAGATGTCGTTGAAGGCAACCTCTGGTTCAATCATCCAGAACTCGGCCAAGTGGCGGGTCGTGAACGACTGTTCGGCCCGGAACGTGGGCCCGAAGGTGTAAATCTTGCCCAAGGCTAAGGCCGCAATTTCGCCCTGCAACTGGCCGGAAACGGTCAGATTTGTGCTTTTTCCAAAGAAATCCTGCTTGAAATCCACCTCGCCGGACTCGGTTCGGGGCGGGTTGTCGAAGTCAAGCGTCGTCACCCGGAACATCTCCCCAGCGCCCTCGGCATCGCTGCCCGTCACGATGGGCGTGTGCATGTAGTAGTAGCCCTGGTCGTTGAAATATTTGTGAACAGCATAAGCCACGGCATGGCGGATGCGGAACACGGCGCTGAAGGTCTGCGTGCGCATACGGAAATGCGCCTTCTCCCGCAGGTACTCCATCGTCATGTTCTTCGGCTGGAGGTGGTAGTCGTCGGGGACGCACTCGCCGAGCAGTTCGATGCTGTCGGCCATGAGCTCAACGGCTTGGCCTGCGCCCTGCGACTCGACCAGCTTGCCCGTGACCGAGATGCAGGCGTGGAACTGGATTTTTTTCAAAAACTCTTCCTCGAATTTCTCAAAATCCACCACGACTTGCAGCGTGTTGAACGAGGAGCCATCGTATAGTGCGATGAAGCGGTTGGAGCGGAAGGACCGCACCCAGCCAGAGACTTTTACGTCGGCGCCAACCTGTGGTTGGCGCAATATTTCAGCGATTTCTGTTCTTTTCATATTCAGTTTGATTCATGTAGTCGCCAAATTTATTTGGCAGACTGTTTTTCTATCAAGCCTGCCAAATAAATTTGGCGGCTACAAATGGGCGGCGAAAATACAGCAAAAACTTGCGCCATGTGTTGCAGCTGCTGATGAATTGAAAAAAACGTTGACTTCGCAAAATTGGTTTCAATGAAAAAGGCCCCGACATGCGCCGAGGCCTTTTTTCTCCATCATAATTTTCCAATACCTTTTTCAAAAAGTTAGCCCAAAAGGGGTAAACAGTTAGGCAGTGGGCAGTTGGCAGTCAGTTCGAAGTTGATAAGTCTTTTAGTCATTGTTGAGCTTTGGACTGCTTGACTAACGGACTTTCAGGCTGACTGCCCACTGTCGAACTGCCCACTTCAATTCGCCCTCGTGTTCGACTCCAGGTACGCCATTGCCCCGGGGTTCTGCATGAGGGTGTAGAGCATTTCCTTGGCACGGAACAATTGCGCCTTCACCGTGCCGAGCGGGATTTCCAGTTCGGTGGCGATTTCCTCGTAGCTCAGTTCCTCGTAGTAGCGCAGCTCGATCATGAGGCGGTACTTGGTGCTGAGTTGGCCGAGCACAGAGCGCACCATTTGCAGGCGCTGCTGCCGGATGATTTCCTCTTCCGGGTTGCGGGCATAGTTGCGGATGGTGCCAGTGAAGTCACGGTCGCCGTTGGATTCCATCGGCTGGTCAATGCTCAGGAAGTGCATGCGCTTCTTGCGGATGTGGTCAATGCAGTTGTTGACGGCAATCTTGAACAGCCACGTGGAAAAGGCGTAGTGCGGGGCGTAGGTCGTCAGCTTGTTAAAAGCCTTGCCGAACGCCTCGATGGTCAGGTCTTCCGCATCGTCGTGGTTGCGCACCATCTTGAAGAGGTGGTTATAGACGCTTGGGCGGTAACGGTCTAGTAGTGTGGAGTAGGCTTGCTGGTCGCCCGCAATGGCTGCCATGACGAGTAGATAGTCCTCGGACGCCTTGGGTGAAAGCCTTGTCGCAGTGGTGGTGGTGGTTGCGCTAACTGGGTGCTTCGCTAGTGTTAATTCCATCGCTGGGTGTTGTCGTTGTTCATGAGAACTAACGGTGCGAACACGAGATAGTAAAGTACCAGTAAGCCATCTAAAACCGGGAGCCAAATCCGCAACGAACGGTGTTGCATTTTGCCCAAGATAACGCTGCCTACTACTATTACTACACCCATTCTCACCGCATATCCCAATAGAGCAAACATTATGCTAATTTTGAATATCAGTAATGCGCCTCCCAAAAAAAAGTGTAGTAAATGACTCATAGTGAGCAAATTAAGAATTATTTTATCCTTAATTTTATATTCAGAACCGGTCGTGAAGTGCCTCGTTTTCTGGCGGTAATAGTCCCGCCAGGTGGTCTTTGGGGTTGAATAAACATAGGTTTTCGGATGGAGCCGGATTTCGACCTTGCCACGTTTGGCAGTTGCATTCACAAAAAGGTCGTCGTCGCCGCTCGCCAAGTGCTCGTGGCTGCGGAAGCCACCGCTACCTTCGTAAAGCGACTTGCGGTAGGCCAAGTTCCGCCCGACCCCCATATAGGGATGCCCGGCGAGTGCGAGGGACAGGTACTGCAATGCAGTGTACCATGCCTCGAACCTGACCCAAATGTTCAGGAGACCTGGCGCTTCGTCATAGGGTGCTACCCCCAGTACGATTTGCGTGTCGTCTTGCATGCTTGCTACCATTCCCCGAACCCAGTCGGGGCTGGCGGGCACGCAGTCGGCATCGGTCAGTAAAAGAACTTGGTGTTTGGCTTGCTCGATTCCCTTTGCAAGGGCGAATTTTTTTCCTGCTCTTTCATCATCACAAACAACTATGTGTAAGTGACTGTATCTGCGTTGCAAAGATGATAATATATTAAAAGAATTATCAGATGATTTATGGAGCACTAGGATGATTTCAAGGGAACGGTAGGTTTGGTTTAGGATACGGTCAAGGTGGCGGCTCAAGTTGTCGGCTTCGTTGCGGGCGCAGATGATCAGGGAAACAGTTGGAAGCTCGTCAGGTCTTGTCCCGACACCTCGGGATGGCAGGTCTTGTCCTGAATCCTTGGGATGGCCCTCTGAGGCAGGGGGAAATTCCTCGACAGGGTGGCGGGCCAGTTTTCCAAAAACGAAAATCCAGAAAAACAGTTGCACCGCCGTGGCGGCCACAAAGCCGTAGAGCAAAATGGATTCAAGCATGGTAAAGCGGTGCGGCTGGGGTTATGTGGAGCAGCAAAGGTAGGCAATGCGCTCCAATGGATGGCGTTGACGGTTAGGTACGAGAATTCCTAAATCTTTGAGATTTGTAACTTTATAAGAGGGTACGGTAGGGGAAAAATTTCATTTTACCTCCCATCCACTATCGCCTCATACACCGCATCCTGCACCTTCACCCTCGTATTCAGCTTCGCCAACTTGTTGTTCTTCATGCTCGGAAACGTCCTGTTTGACAGGAAAACATAAATCAACTCCTGTGCCGGGTCCACCCAGACCGCCGTGCCCGTGAAGCCGAGGTGGCCGTAGGTGCCATCGCTCGCCAATTTGCTCAGGTTATTCTCGTAGCTCGTGTTCTTTTGGAACATATCGAAGCCGATACCCCTGCGGGTGCAGCCTTGGCAGCGGGTCGTGTAGTAGTTGATGGTCTCTGGCTTCAGGTATTGCATGCCACCGTAGCTCCCTTTGTTCAGCAGCATTTGCATCAGCACGGCGAGATCTTCGGCATCGCTGAAAAGGCCGGCATGGCCGGTGGCTTGGTTGAGCATGGCAGCACCCATGTCGTGCACGTAGCCCTGTATGCGGCGGTCACGGAAGTAGTTGTCGTTCTCGGTGGGCGGGATGCGCTCTAAGGGGAAGCGCTCGTAGGGCCGATAGCCCATCGTGCCAAGGCCGAGCGGCTCATAAAAATTTTGCTTCGCAAACTCCTCTATAGGCTGCCCCGACTGCCGCTTGATGATTTCGCTGGCGATATAAAAGCCGAGGTCGCTGTACTTGTACTCCTTCGTCTGCTCCAGTGGGCTGTCCATTATTTGCTGCCAAATCTGCTTTTCATAGCCCGCTTTCAGCCAAAGGTCTTTCGCCACAGGCAGCGGGTAGTCGTCGCTTCGTTTGCTTTGGTAAAAACTGGGTGAAGGCTTCTCTGCCGGGGTGATGGTTTTTTCATAAAACTTAATCCAAGGCATGAGGCGGCCCCGGTGGGTCATCATGTCCACGAGCGGTATGCCTTTCTTGTTCGTGCTGGCGAACTCGGGCAGGTACTTTTCCACGGGGTCTTTCGGGTCGAACTTGCCGTCCTCCTGCAAGCGCATGAGCGATATGGTGCTGGCCGCAATCTTCGTTATGCTCGCCAAGTCCCAGATGTCGTCCGGCTCGGTGGGGCGGGCGTTTGGGTCGTAGGTGTGGTGGCCGTAGGCTTTTCGCCACACGATTTTGCCCTTGCGGGCAACGAGCACCACGCCGCCAGGGGTAGCGCCTTCGGCAATGGCCTCGGCCATCAGTTCGTCCACTTTTTCCAGTTTGTGGCTGCTCATGCCCACTTCTTCGGGTACGCCGTAGCCGAGCCGCTCCACCGTTGTTGTCGTGATGCCAGTACCAGCGGGCAGGCCGGGTGATGCAGTCACTGGCAATTTCCCCCGCAGGGGGAACACACCAAAAAGCGCCTGCGCTGCGAGGTCTTGCACCTCGTCCTCCTCCTCATAGCAGACCAGCAGGTTCGGCACGTTTTCAAAGAACTTGGCTGAGTACGGGTTGCCGAACAGAACCAGAACGACCCTTGTCTGCTTGCGCAATGCCTCCACAAAATCCTTTGTGTCCTGCGTAAGGCCGTAGCCCTTGGAGGCGAACTGGCTCATGTCGTGCAGGCTGACGATGACGGCATCTTTGTCTTTCAGCTTGGTTAACAAGGAGTTGGAAACGTCCTTGCCAGTGGTGAACGTCTCTATTTTTCCGAAGGAAGATAGCCTTTTATGAAACGCATTGCCGCTGTTTGTACCAATGGCCAGTGCCGCCAATTTTGCAGGTACTGACTGCCCACTGCCAACTGTCGAACTGCCAACTGGCAAAAACGAGTCATCATTTTTTGCCAAAGTCAGTGCATTCGCTATCAGTTCCCGCTTTACGGCCAAGGCTTCGGCGTCGTTCACATCAGCACGGACGCCTTCGAGGGGCACGGGCTGGTACTGCTGGATGCCCATGCGGTGCTTCCAAAGCAGCACTTTTTTCACACTGGCTTCAATGTTGGCGGCGGGTATCCGGCCATCGGCCACCCACTGCTTCACGGTGCGCCAAGATGCTTCCAAATCGGCGGGTAGCAGCAGCACGTCGTTGCCAGCGGCGAGGGCACGGGCCTCTACCTCGCCTTTGCCAAAATGCTTTGTAACGGCGTGCATTTCGAGGCCGTCGGTGAGGATTAAACCCTTGTAGTTCAGTTGGTTGCGCAGTAAATCGGTCACGATTTTTGGCGAAAGCGAGGAGGCCAAATTAGGCGTATTGTCCAGCGCCGGAATGTTCAAGTGGGCAACCATGATGCTGCCCACGCCCTGCCGGATGAGGATTTTGAAGGGGAAAAGCTCCACACTGTCGAGTCGGGCCAGATCATGGTTGATGAGGGGCAGGTCGTAGTGGCTGTCGGTGCCAGTGTCGCCGTGGCCGGGAAAGTGCTTGGCGGAGGCCAATACGCCGTTGTCCTGCATCCCTGCCATGTACTGGTATGCTTTGGCGGCCACGTTGTAGGGGTCTTCGCCGAAGCTGCGGAAGCCGATGACGGGATTGGCGGCGTTGTTGTTCACGTCGGCCACGGGGGCGAAGTTGAAGTTGACGCCGACCCGCTTGCAGTGTTTCGCAATTTGCTCGCCCATGCGGTAAATGAGCGTGTTATCCTGAATGGCACCGAGCATGAGTTGTCGGGGGAAGCTCATGGCCGTGCCCCGCATCCGCATCCCCAGTCCCCATTCGCCATCTATCGTGATGAACATGGGCAACTTGGTGGCCTGGGCCTGGTAGCGGTTGGTGAGTTCGACCTGTTTTTCGGGGGTACCCTTGGCCGTGGGGTTGAAGAAGCAGAGGCCGCCGGGGTGGTATTTTTTCACCTGTTCTTCCACGGTGGCTTCGTACGCAGCGTCTTTATCGGTGTGCGCCCTGAGCCAGAATAGTTGGCCGAGCCGCTCGTCGGGGCTAAGGGTGGCGTAGGTGCTGTCCACCCAGGCGGTTTCTTCTAGTTGCTCCGCAATGACGGGCATGGGCTGCGCAGGCCGACGGGTAAAGCTGGCGGCGGAAAGCACGATGTACGCAAGGGCGATGAGCAACAGGGCGAAGGTTTTTTTCAATGTTTGCATAATTTGAAGGGGCTAAGTTAAAAAGGATTTGGTTGCGGGAGGACTTGACGCTATTGGACCATACCTATGTATCCTACCCATTCACTGGAAGAAGATCGAATGCCTTACTGCGTCGGTCTGAGCCGGTACCTCGTGCTCAGGTGAGCGAGTGTGCTGGAACCGAATAATTCTAATATGAAGGACATAAGATTGGGGATGTCAATTTTCAGGTTGAGGGTTTTCAGTACTGGCTACTTATTTTGATTCACCTAACTGGCTTTCTTAAAAGCATGAAAGTATTAAAACTTATATATTACTGCTTAAAAATGGCTGCCCCAATAATGCATGTAGCTTGTTTACAGAAAATCTAATTAAAATCTAATCTGCGTTTAAGGACTTTCTAAGCCCTTCCATTTGGGTTGGTTCTAGTTTTGCACCGGATATGAAGACTAAATATATGACCTTGTCTCTATGATGATGCTCTCAGCGCTCAACCCTATGTGGTAGTTCTTCACATTTTTTGTAACCAATAAAATTCTGTAATCCTATGAAGTTGAAGTTTTCAACCCTTCCCGCCTTGGGAGGCATTTTGTTGATGTCCCTTTTTGTCGTTTCCTGTAACCGGGATGAAGACGATAAGCTGAAATCCAAACTTGTGGCTGAGTTCGACGCTGAAGCACCTCTTGAATGGAATCACTTGTTCCTTGAAGTTGAGCGTTATGCTGCTGGTTATCGCCCAGGCCCAGCCCCTCGTGCTTTGGGCTACATGGGCTTGGCTACCTACGAAGCTTGTATCACTGGTATGCCAGACTACAATTCGCTGGAAAGCCTTTACTCCGGCTCAGGTTTGAACATCCCCGACGCAGATTCTAAACTTGAGTATCACTGGCCGACGGTCGTCAATGCGATTTACGGCAACATGATGCCCAAGTTCTTTGCAGATGTGAATGCTGACCTGAAGGCAAAAATCACCACACTGACCGACCAACTCGACGACAAGTACCAAGCTGAGGCTGGTCAAAAAGTCTATGAGCAGTCCAAATCCTATGGAATCAGTGTTGCCGAGGCAGTCTGGGACTGGGCAACCACCGACCCCTACGGCCACAATGCCTACAAGAACCCATTCGGCAACTTCGAGACCAACGAAGAGTACGACTGGCAAGCCAACTTCGATAGTGCGGGCGATTGGGAACCAACCTTACCTGGCCCCGGCAAGGCGATGGGCCCGTATTTTGGCAAGGCCCGTGCCTTCGCCCTGGCCAACAACGAGAAGCTCGCACTGCCACCTTCCACCTATTTCATGGAATACAGCGAAGAGCCTAACTCTGAGTACTATTCCCAAGCCGTGCAGGTTTATACCAAGAACGCAGCACTTGATTACAATACGGAGTGGATTGGCGAATTCTGGAGCGACGACCTCCTCAACGTCACCTTTAGCCCCGGCCCACGCTGGACTGCAATTGCCAACCAAGTGATTGACGCAGAAAAATCAAGCCTTGAGACTGCTTTGGAAACCTACGCCAAAGTTGGAATGGCCCTCAACGATGCTGCCGTCGGCTGCTGGAATTCCAAGTTCCACTACAACATCGAGCGCCCCGACACCTATATCAAAAAAGTAATTGACCCGTCCTATAAACCCAATTTGTACAACCCGAGCACTGGCGACGAGGGCGTGACCCCTTCTTTCCCAGCCTATCCATCCGGCCACTCCACCATGGGCGCAGCGGGCGCTGAGGCGTTGGCAAGCGTGTTTGGCTATTCCTATGCCATGACCGACCGCTGCCACGAGAACCGCACCGACTTCGAGGGCAAGCCCCGCTCATTTGGCAGTTTCTATGAAATGGCCTTGGAAAATGCTTGGTCGAGGGTACTGCTTGGCGTACACTGGCGCATGGACTGTGACGAAGGCGTTCGCTTCGGCACTGTCATTGGCCGCAGGGTAAACCAGTTGCCCTGGAAAGATTAATCTTATCATGTAGGATTATTATTTAAGGTATTCCGCAGGCTTGCCCCGTTCGGGCAAGCCTGCTTTTCATATCAAAAACCGTTTTATGATAGCGAAAAAAAAGCTGGTTATAAGTGCTATCTGTTTATTCCTTCTTCCATTCGGCTGCAAACAAGAGGCCCCCAAGTCGGTGGAAGTGCTCCAAAATTTTGCCTCTGGCGAAATTTCACGCCGCCATACAGAACTCAACGGCAAAAAAGAAGGCATGATGACGGAGTATTACCTCGATGGCAAGGTGCGCTCCAAGCGCTTTTTCAAAAATGACCAACAGGTCGGGCGGACGGAGTTTTATTTTCCGAAAGGGCAAATCAAAGAGGTTCAGTTCTTCAACGAGAACGGGGTGAAGCAAGGAATCGACTCTTCGTTTTATGAAAATGGGAAACCGCAAATGGTGCTCGGCTTTGAAGAAGGCAAAAAGCACGGCTACCTGCGCAAATGGTCGCCCGAAGGCCAGTTGATTTATGAGGCCCGTTATGAGTTGGACACGCTGGTGGAGGTCAAGGGGGAGGTGTTGAAAAAACGCAATCACTGACAAACAGCCATCGTATTGCATACCTTGAATTAAGTAAATTCTAATTTGTCTTGCTTTCTCGCCTATATGGTCCTTGGTACTTTTGCAGCAGCCAATGAGGCCATTTCCGACCCTTGACCGACTGCAATCCTCAATTTTTCCCTAGATGAAAAAGCTCTTTTTCCCATGGAGCATGGTAATGCTCACTTCGACCATCCTTTTTTCCCAAAATTCCACCGATACCCTGAAGCAAATCCAACTCTATCAAGTTGAGGTTACGGAAAGCCGCAGCACCATCGCCCGTTTGCCAAAAACGGCGGATGGCTTCATCTGGTCGGGCAAAAAGAACGAGGTCATCAACCTCCAAGCCTCCGACGCCAATATCGCCGAGAAATCCCCCCGCCAGATTTTCGCCAAAGTGCCCGGCGTCTTCGTTTACGACATGGACGGCACGGGCAACCAAGTCAATATCTCTACCCGTGGCCTCGACCCGCACCGGGGCTGGGAGTTCAATATCCGCAAGAACGGCATCATCACCAACACCGACCTCTACGGCTACCCGGCCAGCCACTTCACCTTGCCGATGGAGGCCGTCGAGCGCATCGAAATGGTGCGGGGAACGGGGGCGCTGCAATATGGCCAGCAGTTCGGCGGCTTGATTAACTATGTGGTAAAGCAACCCGACACCACCCGCTCCATCGGGCTGGAAACGGTCAACAGCGTCGGCTCCTTCGGGATGCTGAGCACCTACAACGCCATCGGTGGCAAGGTGGGCAAGCTCGAATACTACGCCTACTACAGCCGTCGGGGTGCCGATGGCTACCGGGAAGACAGCCGCTCGGACTTCAACGGCCAATCGGTCATGCTGCGCTACCGGCCTAGCAAAAACCTGAGCCTCACGGCGGAGTTTTCACATTCTGAATATGTGATTCAACTGGCGGGGCAGCTCACCGACAGCATGTTCCAGCAGACCCCCCGCCAGAGCACCCGCAGCCGCAACTATTACAGCCCCGATATTTATGTGCCTTCCATCAGTCTCGACTGGGCCTTGGGCGAAAACTCCCGCCTGAAATGGACGACCTCTGCCGTGTATGGCAGCCGCAGCAGCGTCCTGTTCGACAAGCCAGCCACCACGGCAGACGTGATTGACCCCACCACGCTCAACTACGCCAACCGCCAAGTGGACATTGACAACTACCACAGCCACACCTCAGAGCTACGTTTTTTGCACAATTATCATCTGGGCAAAATTGGCGGGACTGTGGCCGCCGGCGTGCAGTACATCAACAACGACCTGCACCGCCGCCAGCAGGGCAAGGGCACCACTGGCACCGATTTCGACCTGACCGTGGTGGATGGCAAATGGGGACGTGACATGCACTTCAAGACGCAGAACATTGCTTTTTTTGTAGAAAATCTCTTCCAAATCACCGACCGCTTCAGCGTCAGCCCTGGTGTGCGATTGGAGTCGGGCGAGTCGAAAATGTCGGGCTATATCAGCTACCTGCCCGACGACGAGGTGCCGAACACCATCAAGCACCAATTCCCATTGTTTGGGGTGAACACCGAGTACAAACTGGGCGAACTGCAAACGCTTTACGCAGGTTGGTCTCAGGCGTACCGCCCCGTTATTTTCAAGGACATCATCCCCGGTTCGCTGCTCGAAAAATCGGACAAAAACCTCAAAGATGCCCAAGGCTACAATTTTGAGGCAGGCTATCGAGGCGCTGCTGGCGGCTTCCGCTGGGACATTGGTGTGTTCAGGATGCAGTACAACAACCGCCTCGGCAACCAAGCGGTGCAGGAGGACAGCAGCTTCTATGTTTTCAGGACGAACATTGGCAACTCGGTGACGCAGGGCGTCGAGCTTTTTGCTGAATACAATTTCAAAATGAGCGGCGCTTGGCGGGCGAGCATTTTCAACTCGACTGCCTACATGGACGCCCAATATGAGGATGCCGCCATCAGGGTAGGCAGCGACAACGTGGACATCAGCGGCAACAACGTGGAGAGCGTCCCAGCGTGGATTTCCCGTAGTGGTTTCACCTTGAAATATAAAACCGCCAGCCTGACCGCCCTCTACAGCTACACTGCCGAGAGCTTCGCCGACCCGCTGAACACGGTGAAGCCATCCGCCACGGGTGCAGTGGGCGTGGTGCCGGCCTACGGCCTGCTTGACCTGAATGCTACTTGGCGCATCACGAGCAACGTGACCCTGCGCATGAGCCTGAACAATGTGCTTGACAATCAATATTTTACGAAAAGGCCGTCGTTCTATCCCGGCCCCGGCATCTGGCCATCGGATGGAAGGAGCGGGAATGTGTCTGTTGGCGTGAGGTTCTAATTTTACAATGACTTCCGTGCCCTATTTTTGCCCCACAAAACCACTCCATGTACTCTCGTTTGGCCTTGCTTTGCTTCGCAATGTGTCTTGCCGTCCTTGCCCAAGGACAGCAAGACACGCTGGCCATTTCTTTCGCTTCGCAAAACATCCACATTGACGGTCAGTCTGACGATTGGAGCACTTCCCCTTTGATTTTCATCGTAGAAAACCCTCGCACCGCCGACAGCAACCGGGTGGCGCTGCGCCTCGCTTGGGACGAGCAGCACCTCTTCGGCCTCGCCGAAATCAGCGACCGACAGCTCGTCAAATTGCGCAGTGGCACCAACAACCCTACCCTTAACCTCGGCGACGCCGCCGAAATCTACCTCGACCCCCTCAATGACAGCCACGAGCACATGGACGTGAACGACTACCAGTTCATCATGGACGTGGGTGGCGATTATGCCATTTTCAAGGGCGATAAAAATTTCATCAAAGAAGAATACCAGACGCCCAAGGACACCGGGTTGGCCACCATCGCCTTCGATTTCAAGGCCCTTTTGCATGGCAGCCTTAACGTTGAAAACGATGTGGACGAGGGCTGGACGCTCGAATTTGCACTACCGTGGGCGGCCTTAGGAGTTCATGCGCAGCGGGGCACGGCCTTCCGCCTTGACTTCTGCCTTGACGACATGGATGCCCAAGTGCGGCTGGAAGACTACGATGAAGAAGATGTTATCGTGCCGTTCAGCTACGCCAGCTGGCAGGGCGACACGACTTTTGGTTTTCCGAACCGCTGGCGCGTCTGTAAGTTATCGGGCGAGCCGGACACGCTGACGAAGGCATGGCGCTTTTCGGGCAAATGGGGTTTTCTGCTGCTGGCCGTGGCCGTGTTGCTGGCCTTGGGCATCGCCTTGCGGCAATACCTGCTCATTAGGCGCTTGCGCAAGCTGCCCCGCCAGTCGGAAGTGGAACTGACGCCCGCCGGGAACTGGGCCATCGAGCAGC
This sequence comes from Saprospiraceae bacterium, assembly GCA_016714985.1. Classification (GTDB taxonomy): domain Bacteria; phylum Bacteroidota; class Bacteroidia; order Chitinophagales; family Saprospiraceae; genus UBA6168. Next base: position 453,179 of record JADKBS010000001.1, read on the forward strand.
CCATTGCGGAGCGCCCCCAACTGCCCAATGCCGGGTTATTCGACCGCTTGCGGGCGCTCGTGCTGGAGCGGATGCACGACGACATGCGCCCCGAAGACCTTGCCTCGGCGGCCAATATGAGCCTCCGGCAATTGCAGCGCACTTTTCGGGAAGAACTCGACACCTCGCCCCACCATTTTATCATCATGCTGAAAATGGAGCGGGCAGCGGCCATGCTGCGGGAAGGCAAATCGAATGTGTCGGAAGTGGCGTGGGCACTCGGCTTCACCGACCCGGCGTATTTTTCAAAGGTGTTCAAGAAGTATTTTGGGAGGTCGCCGAAGGAATTTCAGTCAGGTAAGAGCCACGAACAATTATAAAGTCTTATTTCGCGTTGCCTTTTTATCTTCTGCCATTTTAAGAAAGTTTACTGTAGGCAAAATTACAGGGGTAAATCCCGCATTTAAGGTGAGCAGGGTGACGAAGCTACGAAGGTAAGGAAATGCAATTGCTGGTGCATTGATTTTAGCAAACGGTGATTCTATGAAGTCGGGAAGGACCTTGTCTGAAGCTTCAAACCAAGCCAAATATTCCATTTGCAACGTGAAATCTTGCTGATGAGTAAGATTGACTCTAAACAAAACAGCAAAAACATCTTCACGAGATTTGTCAGCGAAAATTTTCAGACCTAAATTAAAAGACTCACTGCCGTCTGGAAGATTTTCGGATTCAGGTCCCATTTTGTCCAGATGAATCTTTGGCGCTTCAGTATGTAAAAGTCGAATTTGCATAGTTAAGTCTAAGCGGCCATAGCATATTGATAGTTGCTAGCTAAAAGGTTTTCTATTGAGATATCCTCAATTTCGCTTTTTTCAAAAGCGGTAGCAACCAAGATTACGTCTAGCCATTTAAGATGGGTGTACGTGTACATTGCTGAAGTTAACTCTTCATTGCCTATCACCAAAGTCATTGGGATTGATTCGTCAATGTCTTCAAGTTCTACGCCCATTGCTTCGAAATCTGCCACCACCTGTTCTGGTGTAACACTATCATAGTAAACTTGTAGTTTTTTCTTTATTGCTTCTAGGTTCATTGTGATAAATTTTCAAATGTTCCAGCTTTTGACAAGCTCTAACGATTCCTTTTCAATGTTGTCTTCAGGGTGTGAGGTGCAAAGTAACATACAATTCGGTATCATTGAGTGTATTTTTTCAATTCTGTCTTGTCCGAACCGAATGTGCATTGGTGAAATTATAACCTCTATATTAGCCTTGTTCTTGATGTTATCAAACACTTTACCGTCGGTGTAATTGTCATCTTTGGACTTAAATGTTTTTCCTTTCTGACGCATTCGAGCCAGAACAAAACGCTTGTGCTCTAAAAACAGTTCGATACCAGCTTCTTGTCGCAAATCCAAAAGTGCTTCCTCTTTAATCAAAGTCCTTGCTTTAATTATTGAAAAAGCCTTGAATCCTGTCTTGTGTGCTTCGGACTCGACCCAGTTTTTAGCATGTTCTAGCGGATTACCTATCCCTTGGGTGAAAAAATACACACCTTCCCCAAGCCAATGGTGTGAACCTTCACTCGGCATAAAATTGGATGCCAAAATGCTATTCCCATTTTTTTCGCTAGTACCGTGCCAGCCATCGAAATTTAGAATTTTGAAGTCATATTCCATGTTGAATACAAAGATACAAAGGCTAATTTCTTTTTTAGAAAACTGATAATCAACTAATCTCTTCCCTTTGCGCCTTTTTACCAGTTTTTGGCGCAAAATTCCCTGTACTTGAAAGCCCATCCGCCGTGTTTTGTCCACAAAAAAATCTGTTTTATGAAGTACACCATTCTGGCTTTCAGTCTATTTATTTTTTGCTTCGCAAACGGCCAAATCCCCGCTTTCCCCGGAGCGGAAGGCTTTGGCACCACGACCACCACGGGCGGGCGGGGCGGCACCGTTTATTATGTGACCAACCTCAATTGCAGCGGCCCCGGCTCCCTCAACTACGGCCTCAGCCAATCGGGGGCAAGGTACATCCTGTTCAAGGTCAGCGGCATCATTGATTGCGCAGCGGAAATCGAATGGGGCAACTGCTACATCGCTGGGCAGACCTCGCCGGGCGGCATCACGGTACGGGGTATCCTCCTCGACGATTATTACGAGCCTTCCGGGCTGGCGCAAAATGTCATCATCCGCCACCTGAACTCCCGCCCCAGCACCGAGGACGTGCGCCCCGGCACGGGCTGGGTCATGGACGATGCCCTCCGCCTCGACGGTGCGAGCAACGTTGTCGTTGACCATTGTTCCTTCGCCAATGCCATTGACGAGTGCATCCAGCTTTCCCGCAGCTCAAACATCACCATTTCCAATTGCCAACTGGCAGAGACGCTCGGCGGTCACTTCTACCTCGGTGGTATGTTGATGAACTACTCCACCACCGCCCACCCGAAGGACAACGTGAGCATCCATCACAATATATGGAACCGCATCGGGGGCCGCATGCCCGAAATCTCCTGCGAACCAAGCGCCGAAAGCCCCGGCGACAATGACTGCCTCGCCCACCCGTTCCGCTTCGAGTTCTCCAACAACCTGCTCTGGGACATGCCCATTCAGGTTTATTACGAGCCGGTGGACGATTTTTTGATTGAGCCTAATTTCATCGGAAACCGCTGCGTGGCAAGGGCCAGCTACGGCGGGGCCATGTTCCATCACCCCATGCTCGACCACAGCGGCAACGAGCTTTTTGCCGATGGCAACACCATGAACCTCTACCCCAGCTACTCGGACTACGAGCTTTTTTATTGCTGCAACGACTTCAACCTCTACAACCCCAACCCCGACAACGGCGTGGCCACCCTACGCTCCAGCCGTTTCGGCTACCCTGGAATATCCTATACACCAACTGGAAATTTGGAGGGCTATATCTTCGAAAATGTCGGTGCCTTCAACGCCCACAGCAGCATGGGCCGGGACAGCATGAACCGCCGACTGATGAAGTTCATCAACAACAACAGTATAGACCCCCAGCCTGTGGACGGTGAGGACTATTACCACGACGCCTTCCTGCTCGACTTCACCACCCCGCCCGCTGCCCCGACTGATACCGACAACGACGGTATGCCCAATGCTTGGGAAAACCTCTACGCAGCCTACGGCCTCGACCCCAACGTGGCCGACCACAACGGTACGCAACTTTCCGTGCCGCTGACGGGCGTGGCAGGCTACACCAACTTGGAATGCTACCTGAACCTATTGGCAGAAGGCCTCGTGTCCGGCTCCATCACCCTTGCTACCGAGTTGGTGGACTTCAAGGCCATCCCCATCGCTGCCGAGCGCAAGGTGCTGCTCCGTTGGACGACCGCCAACGAGGCTGACAATCAAGCTTTTATCGTGGAGCACAGCACCAATGGCCATGATTTTGATGGAGTAGGACAGGTTGCTGCGCAAAACCAGTCGCACACCGTGCGCTATGAGTTGCTGGATGAAAACCTGCGGAGCGGCCTGCATTATTACCGCCTCGTTGCCCTCGGCAATGACGGGAGCCGGGAGGTTTTCAAGACCGTTTCAGTCAAGTTGGTATCGGCAGGTGATTGGTTGCGGCTGCGCCGCAATGTTTCCGAAGGAACAATAGAAGTGCAGGTGATGGATGAGTTGCGGCTGCCAGTGCGGGCGGTGCTCTACGATGTGAACGGCCGCACTTGGCGGGACACTACCCTCCAAAACGGGCAAGGCTCGGTGGACGTATCGGGGCTGCCGTCGGGCGTATATTTCCTGCAGGTTTGGAACGATTACCTGCGGCATTCGGAGCGTGTGCTGGTGGGGGATTTTCTGCGAAGATAAGCGAGCGGGGGGCTGCGGTTCGACTTTTTTGAGGGGCTTGCGCTGAGGTTTGGTGGCTGGCATGACAGCAACGAAGTACTTAGCTGGGGGTGGTGGAAATACCTTTCATTGCCAATCCCACACCACTATCTTCCAATGGTCGGTCTCATCCTCAAAGGTATGGATGGCCTGAAACCCAACCCGCTGGTGGGCACGGATGGAGCGGGTGTTGCGGCTGGCGATTTCGGTGGCCACGAAGTCGAACCGTGGGCTGTATAGTTCCTTGTGCTGTCGGTAGAGGCCATCGAAGACGCCCATGCCACGGTAGCCCTCGGCCACGCAGACTTGGCCCATCACATAGTATTGGTAGTCAACCAGTTTTTTACCCTTGTAGTCAATGTTTTCAAACATCAGGAACATGGGTTTCAGCACTGGAATCAGGTCTTGGAACGAAGGCAGCATCACGAGCGCATAGCCCACCACTTGGTCGCCGTCCTTGGCGATGACCTGTGGGATGGCCTCGTTCATGGCCTTCAACAAATCGAAATTGTGCTGCACGGTGACAAATCCCTGCGATTGTGCCACATCAGCGGAAACCCGTGTGGAAAGGTTGGCCTGTTGCAGGGCAAGCACCTGGTGGAGGTCGCCTTCGGTGGTGATGGTAGTGAAATGGATGTGGGCTGCGGAGGGCATACCGTGGATTTGATATAAGGGTTCAGTTAGGCTTAGGCTGTTAAAGGGGGAAAAGTGATGTTGGTTTTTTTGACGCTGAGAGACGCAGGTTTTTTATGATTTTTTGTAACTGCTTAGGGTGTGGGAGGAGAGAAAAAATTTCATTTTTTCTCTCCTCCTTCATTTTAGGGTGTTTTTTGGTGAAAATTGAAAATTTTTACCAAAAAAACACCCCCTGCTAAGTAGTTATGATTTTTCATGTTTTTCCCCCTGCGGTGAAATGGACAGGGTGGGGTGAGCGTCAAGCATACAGGTTGTGATTTCAGCTATAAGATAGGCGAAATAAATTTCAGATTGCGGGGCTTTGGCAAATCTGAAATATTCTATCTTATTTCAAAATGATATAGACATCACCCCTCCTCGTTTTCCCTTTCTGTTATCGTGCCGAGGTACTTTGCCTGCACTATCTCTGGGCTGGCTTGGAACATTTTCACCACGGTGATATCGTAGTTACCTATTCGGATGGTTTCGCCTTCTTCGGGTATTTCTTCCGCTACTTGTTGCAGTAGGCCAGACATGGTGTGGTAGCCTTCGCTCTCTGGGAACGGCTCTGGCAGAAACTCGTTGATCTCGTCGAGCGGGTTTTGTGCCTGTATCTTGAAGATGTTGTTGTCTAATTTTTCCACGATGAGCGGCTCGGTGTCGTATTCGTCCTGTATTTCGCCGACGAGTTCCTCGATGATGTCCTCCAGGGTGACGAGGCCCACCGTTCCGCCGAACTCGTTGACGGCAATGGCCAATTGCGCCCGCTCCTTCTGCATGAGGCGTAGCACAGAGATGACCTTTTTATTCGAGGAAACATAGAGTACCGGGCGCATAATTTCCTTGATGCCTTTGCCAATCTCGCCGTGGCGGGAGAGCAGCAGCAGGTCCTTGGAATGCACGAAGCCGATGATGTGGTCAATGGTGTCGTCGTAAACGGGGTAGCGGGAGTAACCCTCGGTGATGGCATACTCGATGTTCTCCTCAAGGGGTTCGTTGATATCAATGGCGGCAATCTGGGTGCGGGGCTTTAGTATCTGCCAGATGATGCGGTCGTCGAAGTCGAAGACGTTCTGGATGAGTTCCCGCTCCGAGTCATCAATGGCGCCGCCCTCGGCGCTTTCGGCGATGATGAGCTTCAGTTCCTCCTCCGAGTGGATGCCCTCGTGCTCTTGGATAGGCTTGATGCCGATGAGGCGGAGAACCAGGTTAGCGAAGCCGTTCAAAACATAGATGACCGGCTTGAAGATGGTTCGGAACACCCGCAGCGGCACTGCCACGGCCAGCGTCGTGTTGATGGGATGGCGGATGGCCAGGGACTTTGGCGCCAGTTCGCCGAACACGATGTGCAGCACGGTGATGGTGGCAAAGGCGATGTATGGGGCAAATTGGTGCGCTGTTGCCTCGTCCACCTGTAGGCCCAGCCCATGCATCGAGTTGATGATGATGTCGGAGACCACGCTCTCCCCAATGAATCCGAGGGCGAGTGAGGCAATCGTGATGCCTAATTGGGTGGCGGCGAGGTAGGCGTCGAGGTTACCCACCACGCTCTCGGCGATGCTGGCGGTGAAGCTGGAGCCGGTGCGTACCTGTAGCTGTGACATCCGAACCTTGACGATGGCAAATTCGGCGGCAACGAAAAACCCGTTCAGGAAAACCAAAAATATCGTGAGTAATATATCAGCGACCATGTAAGGTGGACTTGCGTCTTGTTGGAGATGCCTGGTTTTTACGAAAAAACCCCGTAAATGTTAGGCAATGGCCGCAAATGTAAGGGTTTTTTGGATGACTTCGTAAGGGGATGGGTAAAACGTTGGTTGTCAGGGGATTGATTAAAGGTTCTGCGGCCATCCTGCCGCAGAACCTTTAAAAGGACAAATCACTGCACTATCACCTTCGTCGTCGCCAGCACCTTCCCGTTTGCATCACGCAGGCTGATAGCCGCCGTGCCCGACTTGCCGTTGGCAAATAGCCATTCGGGGCGGATTTGATACGTGGTAAATATCCCCTTTTCAACGTCAAAGAACCTTTCGTTCACCTCTTTCATGGCGTTAGCATCATAAAAAAGCAGGGATACCCGGCCTGCCGGGGCCTTGAAGCGCACTTCGAAGCCGTCTGAGCCAGCAGGATTGGGAAAAGCCTCCAAGACTACTTCCTCGCTCGGTTTTGCTGATTTTTCACCTTCATCCAATTTGAACTTCACGGGCAACGTGTACGACACTGGCACGGGCTGCCCGTCCTTCTTGCCCGGCGACCATTTCGGCATCAGGCCCACGACCCGCAGCACCTCCTCGTCGCAGCCGCTACCCACGCTCCGGATGATTTCGGGCTTGGTGATGCTGCCGTCCTTTTCGATGATGAACTTGGCGAAGACGGTACCCTCTACACCGTTCTTCCGGGCCTCGGCGGGGTATTTCACGTTGGCGAAAACGGCTTCAATCAGCTTCATGTCAGAGCATTTTTTTCGCTCATCACCCGTGAATTGCTCGCATCCGAGCATCACGGGCATCTCGTCCAAATCATTGATGGTCAATGGCTTGTCCACTGATGCCTTCTTGTCCTCCTCTTCTAGTTTGAACTTAACAGGGAGCACGAACTGCACCCTGACCTCCCTGCCCCGCTGCTTGCCAGGAATCCATTTTGGCATAGTGCCTACCAAACGTTTCAATTCCTCACCACAACCATTCTCCAAGTTGCGGACTATTTCGGCCCCCGTGATTGAGCCGTCTTTTTCAATGACGAACTTTACGTATGCCGTGCCTTCAATGCCCTTTTCTTTTGCTTCAGCCGGGTATTTGATGTTCTTGAAAATGAACTCCATCATCTGCTGCTCCGAGCATTTCTTGCGCTCGGTTACATCGGCTACGTCTTCGCAGCCGGGGAAGCGGGGCATCTCCTCGACCACTTTGAAAATCTCGCCCCCATCGGGTGGCACGGTGTCAGTCAATGCCATTGCCGAAGACACAAAATCAGGTTCTTCAAAACGCTCAACAGGTTGGTTTTCAAGGATTTCTAGCGGTGCTGGCAGTGGGCTGTTTTTCATGGAAAAAGCCATCAAAAGCACCGCCAGTGCGGGCAGCACGGCCAGGTATTTCCACCCGGCCCGCTGCGGCGAATCAGTTTTAGTCATCATGACAATACGTTTTTTTAATTGTGAAGAAAAAAGTGAATTGGAAATGGCAACCTGCATTCCGGGGTGCGATTGCCTGAGCAACAAACGGCCGTATTGTTTCTTGTCAAAACCCGCCGTCACATGGGCGTCGGCGAGGTATTCGTGGGTTGTTTTCAGGGCTTTTTTATAGAAATAAATTAAAGGGACACACCAAGCGAAGGCCGCCACCAGTTCGAGCATCACCACATCGTGGCTGTGTTTTTGGAAAATATGCGCCTCCTCATGCCGAGTGATACTGCGGCGCTCCTCTTCGGTCACCTCAAAGCTTTTGCTCCAAAACAGGTTGTCGAAAAACGAGAAGGGCAGGTGTGGGGCGTTCGTCGTCACGAGGTCGTAGCCCTGTTGCGGAGCAATATCCCCCGCCCGGTACAGCCGCCTGATTTGCCAAAGGCCATAGCCAAAGCGCAGCATCGCCACCACGACGCCAAGCCAATAGATGCACCATGCAACTGCTTGAAAATCAACGCCTTGATTCCGTTCCGAAGCAGTGACCACAATCGCCTCCAGCTCCTGCACACCTACTGTGATGGGCTGCAACAGGTAGCTTGGCGTTGCATCCGCCGTCGCCAAATCAATGTCCAGCGTCGGGATGGCGAGGCCGAGCAGCAGCGTCGTGAGCAGGTACCAGCGATTCCAGCGGTGGAAGGTCTCCGCCCGCAGCAGCAGGTGATAGACGCCGTAGAAAACGGCCCAAGATGCGGTAACTTCGAGTAGGTAAGCCATGACGGTTCTGAGTTGCGAGTTGCGAGCTGCGAGTTTCGAGAAGGGGCTGCCTCAACTCAAAACTTGTAGCTCATGGCTCTTAGCTATTTCAACTTATCCAGCAATTCCGAAAGCTCGTCCTTGTCTAATTTCTCCTCCTTCACGAGGAAGGACACGAGACTGCTCATCGAGCCTTCAAAATAGTCGGTCACGAGGCGGTTCAGGGTTGTCTTTGTGTAGTCTTCTTTTGTGATGATGGGGAAGTACTCGTGGGTGCGTCCATAAGCCTTGTGCGACACAAAGCCCTTTTCCTCTAAGATGCGCACGATGCTCGACACGGAGCTTTGCGGCACCGATTTTCCTTTCAGCGCCTCGTAGTGCGGCATTACGTCGCTCACGAGGCAGCGCCCCAGCCGCCAAATGATGTGCATTACTTCCTCTTCTGCCTTCGTCAATGGTGTCATTTTATCCATGTTTTAATGCGTTGCGACAAAGGTATTTCTAAAAATTTAGCTGTGCAACTATTTTTTAAGTTTTTTGACGTAAAATTACGTTATAAAAGATTTCACCTTAAAAAACCTGCCCAAAACGAATGGACAGGCTGCTCAATTCTTCAAAACAGATATTTGGTCATTGGGGGCATTGCTAATGACCAATGACCTCAATGACCAATGACCAACCTCAAACGGGCCTCAAGACCGTCAGCACCGTACAAAGGCCAATGGCACGGATGGAGGGCACTTCCGTCCCGCCGTCAAGCTGGTGGCTGGTTTTCAGAAAAGTCCATTGGAAATCATCCAGCGTCAAGCCCAAGTCCCGCAGCGCTGTGAGCAATTCGGGTTGTTGGGTGAGCCAAGTACGTTGCTCCCGCCATTTTTCGAGGTCGGGGAGGGGCTGTCCATCAGGGTAGGCCACTACCCAGACGATGGGCAAGTCAAACTCGTGGCTGTAAGGTTCGGCGCTTTGACTGGAAACCGTCCGGGCCAGGGCGGCTTGCCAGTCCAATTGCGCATCGGGATAGGATTTTTGCAGCCGCTGGGCCAGCATGGCATTTTTGGGGCGGTAGGTCTTGGGATAAAAAGCATACCAAGGCTCCAGCAGTTCACGGCGGCAACTGACCACCTGCCCTGCCTTTTTTGAAGAAGAATAAAGGATGAAATAGGGCGACGAAACCATTTGCGGCAGCTCGCCGCCAGCGCCCAGCGCATGTTGCAGGGCATGCAGCAGTTGGGTGTCCCGACCAATGCCGCAGCTCTCCACATGGAATTCCGTGCAGGCATCGGCCACCCGGTCGGGCAAGGGCAGCAAGGCCTTCTTGTCCACGGCCTCGGCTAATGCGGCAACCGTCGTGCGCTTGCCACCGGGCAGTACGGGCACCGATAGGCCATTCCATTCATTGCCATGCGCCACTAGGTTCACCTGCCCCCAGGGAACACCGCTCTTGGCTTGATGGGCCATCAGGTAGTCCCGCATTTCCAGCAACGAATGGCATTCCGTCACGACAAACTCCGTCCGCTCAGCTGGGTCGTTTTGGTAGAAAACCGTGGCCTCGGCGTAATAGGCATTGGTGCTATCCTCGTCCTCGCCAAGGATAAAGGTGATGCTGGGGCGCTCATCGGCTGGGGCATCTATTTTTGGTTTTTTTGGGGTAAAAAAATCGGAGGCAGCGTGACCAAGGGTAGCGGTGTCCCACCCCAAAGCATCGGCCAGTGCGTAGCCTAGCAGGCCAACGCCAGTGAGGATGAACAACCAAGGAATGATGATGAAGCGCTTCATTTTCAATTTTTCAAGAATGTGAAGGATTTTGGTGGCCATAGTGAGGGCGTGACTCAAAGTCACACCCTCACTAAAACTTCTCCATTGGTTTTTTGCGAAACGGTAGCAACCCGTTGTGATGAACTCCTCACAACCGTTTCACCCCAAAAAACACCAGCGCAAGCCCAACCACCAACAGCACAGCGTGCAGCATTTTTTTACCAAAACCACCACTTTGAACGCCCCTCAGCACGATGCCCTCGATGGCGGGTGAAAACCCAATGGCGCTATCTTCAACCCCTTCCGGCATTGGCAAGGGTTGCTTCACTTCCTTCAGCTTACCCTTGGCATTTTCCACGATTTCCCGGTCAACGGCAACAAAGGAGGTATAAGCCGTCATCAGGGTGTATTTAAGGCCGAGGTTGGTGACTTCCTTTACCCTTTCATCGCTTGGTTCGAGGCGGTTGTAGTCGTCGAGCAGGCGGATGCGCTCCCGTGCCCAGAGGTAACGAAGGGCGGTGTTGCGGGCATCGGGCTTGGCTTTGTTTACGGCCAAGCTGGTTTTGAATTTCTTCTTGCCACTGTGGCCCGTCAGCGTGATTTTGCCCTTCGCTTCACCTTTGTATTTGCCAAAAATGATGACGGGCCGCTCGGCCAATACATCGGGGATGCTGGCTGGCTCCACGTCATAGGCATCGAAGCCATCAAAGCTGGCCTTTACCCTCGTCAGCACGGGCGACTGGATGTACTTGCGGAACCGTTCGGCTGCAGTGGCTGCCTCTTCCGGTTTGGTGATGATGGCGGGTTCGCCCTGCCCAACGTGCGCCAAGCCTTCGACCAGGTGATTATTCACCGAACTTCCAATGCCAAAGGCAAACAGGTTCGCATCGTCCAAATGGTTGCGGATGAGGTCGAAAGCCGCTTTTTCCAAACCAATAAAACCGTCGGTGACCACGACCATGGAGCGGGAAACGCCCTCTTCGTCCCTTGCCAAGTCTAGTGCACGTTGCAAGGCGGGCAAAAGTTCGGTGCCGCCGCCGCCCTGTTGGCTGTCGATAAAGCCGATGCCCTGTTCGATATTGGCCGCCGTGGCCGTTACCGATTTCTCGGAAAATAAGGCGGAAGTGCCCGCAAAAAGCATCACGTTGAACTTGTCAGTGGGGCGCAGGCCCGTCAGCAGGTTACGCATCAATTTCTTGGAAACCTCTAGTGGGAACCCGTGCATGGAGCCAGAAACATCAACGATGAAAATGTATTCCCTCGGCGGTATCTCGTCCACGGAAACCCGCTTGGGGGGCTGGGCCATGTACAGGAAGTATTTATCACCGCCTATTTCATAGAGCAAAAGGCCATCCTCGATTTCCCCGCCAGCGAGGCGGTATTTCAGGATGAAATCACGGTTGCCGCCTTGGCGCTCGACGGGGTCGAGGCTGACCTGTACTGTGTTGGTGCCCTCATATTTTAGCAGCATCTTGTGGCTGGTACAGGTCACATCCTGCAGCGGCATGCCCGCCGATAGCCAAACTTTTAGGTCAAAGCTATTAGTTGGTTTCTCCTTGGCGTGGAGGTAGGGCATGGAGGCAAACTTGGCATTCGACTCCGAGCCGTTCGTGTATCTCGGCCCTACGACGGTGGGGTAAACGAATGCGTACTCGCCCTCGGTCGGCACAATCAGTTCCGTGTATTTCAACTCGACCTGGATTTCGTCGCCGGGCTGCACGTTGGCCACGTTCATCTGGAAGACGTTGGGGCGCTCCTGCTCCAGCAACGAGGTGCGTTGGCCATTGTTCTTTGCAGTTTCATAGGTCTGCCGTGCCTTTTCCCGTTCCTGTATCTCGGCGGTGATGGTGCGGGTTCCAACCCTCATTTTCATCCCATAAATGGCAGCCCGGCTGCTGGCCGGAAAAACGTAGATGGCCTCGATGGGGCACTCACCGTCGTTCCTATAGACTTGGGTGATGGTCACGTCGGCGATGACCCCAGCGATGTTCACAGCCGCCGAAGTTGATTTCAAGGGCAGTTGGTCAAGTTCCTTTCCTTCGCTTTTTACCATAAAATAAGGTGAAAGCGTACGGTCGGGGCCAGCTTCTTGGGCCAGTAGGCCTTTGGCAAAAAACAAGAGGAGGAATGCGATGCAAGTCTTGGATAATTGAGTGGTCTTTTTCATTTTGCTGTTATTGATTTAGTTGACCGGAAGGGTGGAACTTCTCCCGTTTCGGGCAGCAAGATGTGGGCAGCCATCGGGCGGAGGCGAGCAGGTATTAGCAAGCGTAGGCAGGTGGTGATTATGCGTGTTTGGAATTGAGTATCCGTGTTGTGATCTCACCCCATCGCTTCACAGCGAATTTTCGCAGCGTTTCCCCTACCTTTGTGGGCATGAGCCAGAAGTCAACCAACGAGCGCATCATATTTGGCTTGAAAATCAAGCAGTTGCGACAATCCCGTGGCCTGAATTTCGCTGATTTTGCGAAGCAAACCGGCATGTCCATCTCGTACCTGAACGAAATCGAGAAGGGCAAGAAATTTCCGAAGGAAGACAAAATCGGGATGCTGGCCAATGCGCTCGGCGTGGAGCCTGCGGAACTCACGTCGCTCGACCTCGGCAAAAACCTGACGCCCGTTGCCGAACTGCTCAGCTCCAACTTCCTCAACGAACTGCCGCTCGACCTCTTCGATATAGACCTCGCCAAGGTGGTCGAAATCATCGCCAATGCGCCGCTGAAGGTAGGGGCGTTCATTTCCACGCTGGTGGAACTTTCCCGCAACTACGCCCTTGCCGAGGAGAATTTCTACTTCGGTGCCCTGCGCTCCTACTTGGAGTTGAACAACAATTATTTCGAAGAAATAGAACAAGCTGCCGCCGATTTTGCGGAGCGGAACAAACTGCCCATCGGCAGCCTCGTGCCCGTAGAGGCATTGGCCCGCATCCTTGAAAAAAGGTACGGCTACACCATCGTCGAGAACGGGCTGACCCCTTACCCCGAACTGGCGGACATCCGCTCGGTATATGTGCCCAAGTCGAAAAAGCTGCTGCTCAACGCCAAGCTGAACGATATGCAGAAGGCATTTCAGTTCGGTAAAGAATTGGGTTTCAACTACTTAGGATTGAAGGAGCGGGCCAACACGGCGGCCTTGCAGCGGGTCAAATCTTTTGAAGAGGTGTTGAGCCATTTCAAGGCAGGCTATTTCTCGGCGGCGCTCCTGCTCAACCGGGAGGCGTTCAACCAGGACATGGAGGCGTTTTTCCAGCAACCCCGCTGGGACGGCGAGTTTTTCCTCGGTTTGCTGCGCAAATACCAGGCATCGCCGGAGATGCTCTTCCAGCGCATGACCAACGTGCTGCCGCAATTTTTTGGCTTGGACAAGCTGTTCCTGCTCCGTTTCATACAGACCCCGGCCAAGGGCCAGTTCAAGATGGACAAGGAACTCCACCTCAACCGCCGCCACCAACCGCACGGCAACTCGCTCAATGAGCACTACTGCCGCCGCTGGCTCGCCGTTTCGCTGCTCGGCGACCTGAGCGAGATGCAGCAGGCCGGGAAGTTCACTGGGGCGCTGGTCGGGGCACAGCGCAGCCGCTACCACGACTCCAAGGACGAGTACCTCTGCTTCACCATCGCAAGGCCCGCCTACCCCTCCCCCGACCAGAATGTGAGCATCACCGTGGGCATCCTTTTGGATGGAGCATTGCGGCGCAAGGTCAAATTCCTCGACGACCCCGCCATTTCCCGCAAGGAGGTGAACACGACCTGCGAGCGCTGCCCGATTAAGGACTGTGCCGAACGTGCTGCCCCACCGACCATCGTGGAAGCAAAGGAAAAGCGGAAGAAGATGCAGAAGGTGTTGAAAGAGTTGGAAGAGGTATAAAAGAGTTTCGAGTTGCTAGTTACTAGTTTCGAGTTTGAAGCAGTCCCTAATCGTAACTCGTAACTCGTAGCTCGTAACCAGCGGTATGTGAGGGGCAGTTTTGTGCTTGAGGCAGACCCTACTCGAAACTCGTAGCTCGTGACTCGCTGCTATTTGATAGGAAATTCAAGCCGACCAATAGGAAGAAAAGATAGAGCGAGACTCCGAAATTGTTCTCAATTGTATTTTCCACAAAAAAGGAGGAGAAAATGACGGCGTGCAACGCCAAGAAGAGGGGGTTTCGCCAGTTTTTTCGATAAAAAAGCGGGAAGAAAAAGGTTACGATGAACACCGCCAGCCCGACCAGCCCAGTGCCAGCGAAAATGGTCACGAGTTGGTTATGGGGCATTTTGAGTTTGTAGTTGCCGACCAAGCCCGTTTCGTAGCGGCGATTCACTTCTTGTTTCAAATCACCCGCACCAACGCCGAGCAGCAGGTGGTCCTGCCCAATGTCCAGCCCAACTTTCATGGAAGCGAATCGCTCCGAGTCGGGGTAGTCCGAGCCGATGCCTTGACGAAACTGGAGGTAGTCCCAACGGGCGTAGTCCACCTTGGCCTTGAAGCTGGGAACGGCGAAATAGGCGATAATTGGCAAAACTACCACCCCAGCGATGCCCGCCAAGCCGAGCAGGTAGCGTTTTTTTACCAAAACAAACCATGCGCCGAGCGCCAGCAAGGCGATGTACAGCGACACCAGACCGCTTCGCACGGAAAGGACGTGGATGAAGGCGAAGAGGAAGAGGGTCAGGACGGCGATTAGGGGATTGCGGATTGCGGATTGCGGATTGCGGATTAGGTTCCTTACGGGAATGACAAAATGCGGATTGGGGGGGGCGGTATTGCCTTCGTTGTTTTTCAAATTAAAATTATCAACCCATAGTGCCCCGCCGCCAAGGATGGCTAGGGCGAGCATGAGGCTGAAACGGATATGGTTGCTGGGGGTAGGCAGATGGCCGCCACGGCCGAGGTCGGCCATCACGGTGTCATAATTTGCGATGAAATTGACCAGTACATAGGCACTGATGATGGACATGATGACCAACAGGAAGTATAATATGGTATAGACCTCCCGTTTGCGAAGCGGCGGCATGGAGGCGAAGGCGAAGGGCAGTACGAGGAAGGGCAGCTTGATACGCAGCCGCTCCAGGGTATAACCCAAGTCATTCGACCAAATCCACGAAACCAAGACAAGCAAAAAAGGGATGGAAACGGCCAGCCAAGCCTGGTATTTGCGGTAGTTTTTGAAGTTTTCCCGCAAGCTGTCCCGCAGCGTCAGCCGGACGCTCGGCCCTTCAATCTTCAACTGGAACAAGGCCAACAGCAGCAGTGCTATCATCGAAACGGACAGCACGAACTCCGCCGACAGCACCATGCTCACCAACCAGATGAAGAGGAAGGTGACGGCTTGTGCCTTGTAGGATTGGAGGAAGGTTTGCAAGATTAAGGATTGAAGGCGTGAAGGATTGAAGGATTGAAGCTTGGGCTGCTGCCTTGTATTTTATATTTTTTGAATAAACCAATCATTACTTTTGCGCCTTATTTTTGACTGGACTTGGCGAGAAAGGTAGTATCCCCGATTCAATCCTTCTCGCCTTCAATCCTTCAATCCTTTATTCAAGATGGATTCATTCGCAAATGTAAAACGCATTATTGAAGAAATAGCAGCGGCCAGCCCGAAGACGAAGGAAGAGCTGGAGCAGTTTCGCATCCAGTACCTTGGCTCGAAGAATGTCATTAAGCCGCTGATGGGCGAAATCCGCAACGTGCCGAACGAGCAAAAAAAGGAATATGGCCAGCTCGTGAACGAGGCCAAGGACGCCGCCGAGCGCAAATTTGCGGAGCTACAAGAGGCCCTCGAATCGGCCAACGACGACGCCAGTTTCGACCTGCTCGACCTCACCCGCCCCGGTGAGCCGCTCCCTATGGGCAGCCGCCACCCTATCGCCACGACGATGAACCGAATCGTGGGCATCTTCCAGCGCATGGGCTTTGCCATCGCCGAGGGGCCGGACATCGAGGACGACTGGCACAATTTCACCGCCATGAACACGCCCGAAGACCACCCCGCACGGGACATGCAGGATACTTTCTACCTATTGAACAGCACGGAAATGCTGCTGCGCACCCACACCAGCCCCGTGCAGGCAAGAGTGATGACCTCGCAGAAGCCGCCCATCCGCATCATCGCACCGGGGCGGGTGTATCGCAACGAGACCATCAGCGCCCGCAGCCATGCGCAGTTCCACCAGATCGAGGGCCTGTACGTGGACGAGGGCGTGAGCTTCGCCGACCTGAAGCAGACGCTGATGTACTTCGCACAGGAGATGTTCGGAACGCCGAAAATCAGGTTGCGCCCCAGCTTCTTCCCCTTCACCGAGCCGAGCGCCGAGATGGACGTGTGGATTGGCATGGACAACGAAAAGAACTACCGACTGAGCAAGGGCACTGGCTGGCTCGAAATCCTCGGCTGCGGCATGGTGGATCCGCAGGTGCTCGAAAACTGTGGCATTGATTCCTCGAAATACAGCGGCTACGCTTTCGGCATGGGCATCGAGCGGCAGGCCATGCGGCTATATGATATCCACGACATCAGGCTGTTTTTTGAGAACGATGTAAGGTTTTTGGGGCAGTTTGGGGCGGTGGTTTAGGCCGGTTTCTTTATCTTTGTTCAAACTTGATTCGAAATGACGATAGGTACTTTGGATATAACCGAACGCCAGTTCTCGGTGGAAGAATGGCTGGAGTTTGAAAAACAGGCCGAGGTTCGGCATGAATACTACTATGGAAAACTCATTCCTATGCCAGGAGAAGCAAAAAAGACCAACCGCATTTCCAAGACCTTGGTCAAATTGATGGACGACCATCTTTTGGAACAAGGTTACGAAGCGTTTTACCTTGATGTGAAAGCCGAGGTCTTGCCAAACGGGATTTACCGTTACCCAGGCATGGTGGTTGCCCCTATTTCCGATAATGAACACGAGTACATCGTCAAGCAACCAATTATGCTAGTTGAGGTGGCATCCGAAGATTCGAGCTATCGTGACCGGGTGAAGAAGCGCAAGGAGTACTTCAAGATTCCCAGCCTTCGGTATTACCTTATCATTTCGCAAGATGATGTTTGGATAGAACTTCATGTAAAATTGGATGACGGTAGCTGGACGACCCGGTATTACACAGAGATGGAGGATGTGATTGAACTGGAAAAGTTCAACCTTAAGTTGGATGTTGCCTCCATTTACAAGTATGCCAAGGGCTAAACAGCCGATTTCCCATTCAAGAATTAATCAATGCAGCGTCTCAACTCCCTTTTAGATACCCGCACCGCCATTTCCCAAAGCCAAACCACCTGCCTTGCCCTCGTCGAGCACTACCTCGAACGCATTGAGGCGACCCGCCACCTCAATATTTACATCGAAGTTTACGAAGCGGAAGCCCGCCAGCGGGCAAGGGAACTGGATGAGAAATTCCAGCAAAACCCAGCTTCGGTCGGCAAGCTGTTCGGGGCGGTCATTTCATTGAAGGACGTGATTTGCTACGCAGGCCACGAGGTCACGGCGGGTTCCAAGATACTGAAGGGCTTCAAGTCGCTGTTCAGCGCAACGGCGGTGGAGCGGCTGCTGGCCGAGGACGCCATCCTCATCGGTCGGGTGAACTGCGACGAATTTGCGATGGGCAGCACCAACGAGACCTCCTGCTACGGCCCCACCCGCAACGCCGCCGATCCGACGAAGGTGCCGGGCGGCAGCAGCGGCGCATCGGCGGTGGCGGTGCAGGCGGGCACTTGCTGGGCCTCCATTGGCAGCGATACGGGCGGCTCGGTGCGGCAACCAGCGGCCTTCTGCGGCGTGGTGGGCTTCAAGCCGACTTATGGCCGGATTTCGAGGCACGGGCTACTGGCCTACGCCTCCAGCTTCGACCAGATTGGCATTTTGGCGAACTCGGCTGCTGACGCTGCGCTTTTGCTGGAAGTGATGGCTGGCCCCGATGAGTTCGACGCAACGTGCAGCGAACAGCCCGTGGAGGCTTATTCCAAATCAAATTTTGACAAACCTGCCCGCATCGCCTATTTCGATACGGCGCTCGACCACCCCGGCATGGATGAGGGGGTGAAAAAACTCACTTTCGATTTCATCGAAAAACTGCGGGCGGATGGGCATTCCGTCGAGCCAGTCGGGTTCGAGTACCTCGATTTCATCATTCCGGCATACTATGTGCTGACAACCGCCGAGGCTTCGAGCAACCTTAGCCGTTATGATGGTATCCGCTTCGGGCACCGTACCCAAGGGGCGATGGACATCCACGAGGTCTATAAAAAGTCGAGAACAGAGGGGTTTGGGACGGAGGTAAAACGCCGTATCATGCTCGGCACTTTCGTATTAAGTGCGGGCTATTACGATGCCTATTACGCAAAGGCGCAGCAGGTTCGGAGGCTGATTTTGGAGCGCACAGAAGAAATTTTGAAAAATTTTGACTTTATTTTAATGCCCGCTTCACCCACCCCTGCATGGAACATCGGGGAGATGGCCGACGACCCCGTGGCGATGTACCTTGCGGACATCTTCACGGTGCAGGCGAACATGGTCGGTATGCCAGCCATTGCCTTGCCAATTGGCCAGCATCCATGCGGGTTGCCGGTCGGTGTGCAGTTCATGGCGGGTAGGTTTGAGGAGGCCAAATTATTGGGTTTTTCCGCCAACTTGGAAACCGCCTGAAAGGGTGTTTTTAATTTGGTTTTTCACCTAAAAATCGTTCTTTTTTTTGCCCCTCACAAAGGGTCGCCCAAAGGGGTGTGGAAAACTTTTAATGCGTGGGGCTTGCACAGCCAAAACTTATGGCTACTTTTGCATCCTCACACAGTCTATGGACAATTGATAAACGGCTTACCGATACGAACAAAATATCCTCGTTTTACAGCTAGAAGAAAACTACGGAGGAGCCGGTTCAGCAACAGTTTTCAGCATAAACGCCTATATCGCTGCTGCATGAAACCGGGATTTGTTAACGAACCAGATTAGTACATGGAACCTTTTAGATTTCGCCTTTTACAGGCATTGCTTTTCATTTTTACCCTGTCCGCTCTTCAAACCAACGCAAATACCAGCTTTAACGCAGATGAAATAAAGTCTCGCTTTGAGACGATGGACTGCATGATTGCTCCCCGCTACACTTCAGAAGTGGAGAGTTTCATCAAAAAGCACCTTGCCTACAATGGCTCTAGCGCAAGGCGCATCATGGAAAGAGCTTCTGTCTATTTCCCCATCTATGAAAAATACCTGAAGGAGCACGACCTGCCGCAAGACCTGAAATTCCTCTCCATCGTGGAGTCCTCCCTAGTGCCACAGGCAGTTTCTCCTGCTGGCGCAAAAGGGCTTTGGCAGTTCATGTCCGAGACGGGCAAGAACTACTGCCTGACCATAGACAAAGAGGTGGACGAGCGCCTTTGCCCCTACAATGCCACCGAGGCTGCCATGCAGTACCTTGCCAAGCAGTTCCAGCGATTCGGCACTTGGGAATTGGCCTTAGCATCTTACAACTGTGGCCCCGGTACCATCAACAACGCTATGAAGCGGGCCAGGAGCAACGACTATTGGGCCATTTCCAAGTACCTGCCAAGGGAAACGAAAAACTTCGTTCCCGCCTTCCTCGGTGCTGCATACATCGCCAATTTTTACCACCTGCATGGTATTGAACCCAATTACCCCAGCCTTGACATGCAAGTGACGGAAGCCATTAAAGTTTACGACAAGCTTGATTTTGCGACCATCGCTTCCGTTACGGGCTTGCCAGTTTTCGTCATTGAGGATTTGAACCCTGCCTTTAAAAAAGATTTCGTGCCGGACAACACGGAGGGATACGATGTCGTCGTCCCACGCCGCACTTCTACTGCCTTGGTGGAGTACCTTGAGGCCCGCCACCCGAACAGCCCACGCAAAAAGGACATGCCCGAGGTGCTGCCCGTCCCTGCCGACTCTTCCAACTATAAGCCAGCGGAACTTTACTTCATGTCAACTTACGTGGTGGCCGAGGGCGATAAAATAGGCGAGCTTGCCGAAACTTTCAACATAGCGCCCTACAACCTAAAGGTTTGGAACAAGCTGACGAGCTATCAACTCAAAAAAGGGCAAGAGCTTACCATCTGGTTCCCCAACGAGTTCCACCACTTCTTGCCGAAAGATGGAAAGTTGAACATCACACCGGTAATTGTTCCTGTGGCCAATACAAAAACGAAGGAAGTAGTAGTGGAGGAAGTCTTCGAAAGGGATAACCTCCCCTTGCCAAGCGAAATACCGACTATCCAAACGGCCTCAAAACTGGAATCCATCCATGCGCCCACCCTGAAAGTTGCGATAGCGCCACCAGCCACTGTTGCAGCGCCGAAAGCGAGGGGAAACAAGATGGAGAAAATCATTGCACCTTTGAAGGATATCAAAATCCAGTTGCCGAAGCTCAAGGAAAAACAGGCAAAACCGAAACCCGCCCCGGTTAAGCCCGGTAAAAAATACGTTGAGACAAGTGGCCACTGGCTGTTATAATTTTCGTCAACATACAAACAGAAGGGCTTCCAGCACGAGTTGGAAGCCCTTCTGTTTTTTTTGCCATTGCCTACCCGCCATCCAATGAAAACCCATTTTTTTGCAAAAAAAATATCCGCCATGCCAGCCACCATCGTCATTTTTACCTTCAACCCCTTTCAAGAGAACACCTACATCGTTTTCGATGAAACGAAAGAATGCGCCATCATTGACCCCGGCTGCTTCGAGGCGCACGAGCGCATCGAATTGGACAAGTTCATCCAAGACAATGAACTAAAACCCGTTCGGCTCATCAACACCCATTGCCATTTAGACCATGTTTTCGGCAATGCTTTCGTCAGCCGTACTTGGGAACTGGAATTAGAGATACACAAGGGCGAGCTACCCGTGCTGGAGGCCGTGCCGCAGATTGCGAAATTCTACGGAATGCCATCGGGCGAGCTTTCGCCAGCACCTGGCAGGTTCATCGAAGAAGGGGAAGTAATTGCCTTCGGCAAAACCAAGATGGAAGCGATTTTGACGCCCGGCCACTCACCGGCCAGCCTGTCTTTTTATATCAGGGAAGGTGGGCTGCTCCTTGCGGGGGATGTGCTGTTCCGGGAGGGCATTGGCCGCACCGACCTGCCTGGTGGCGACTACGACACGCTCATTGCCAGCATAAAAGACAAGCTGTTGCCTTTGGGTGATGAGGTCAAGGTGTTCCCCGGCCACGGGCCATCCACCACGATTGGGCACGAGCGGCGACACAATCCTTTTCTCTGAGCCTACCGCACTATCATCACATCCCCCTCAAAAAGGATGACGACCCCGTCCAAAAACTCCACTTGCGCCAAGTAGGCAAAGATGCCGGGGTTCATCAACTTGCCCCGGAAGAAGCCGTCCCAGCCCATCGTTTCATCGCCAAACTTGATGTCGGTGCCGTTGAAGACATTGTCGCCCCAGCGGTCAAAGATTTTCAGTGCCTTGATGGACGTGGCTGCCCTACCGCCGTAGCCCGTGAAGTAGTCGTTGATGCCGTCGCCATTGGGCGAGAAGGCATTGGGGAAATAGACGGGCCTCACAAGGTTGACGAAGATGGTCACGGAATCAACGCCCGTGCAGCCATTTTCGTCCGTGGCCGTTAGGTAGAAAGTGGTCGTATTGAAAGGGAAGGCCGTTGGGCCGAGGCAGTCCGCACAATCGAGCAAGGGCTGGCCGGAAGGCGTCCATGTGAGCGTCACGGGGAGATTGGCGGGCGTCACGATGGCGTTGATGTCCGCTGTATAGCCAAGGTCAATGGTCTGGTCGTTGCCGGCCTCTACGATGATAGGCGGCGGCTGGTTGATGGTGGCGGGTAAGGTGATGGTACATCCCCTGCTGTCCAATACCACAACGTCGTAGGTGCCTGCGGCAAGGTTGGTGAAAGAGGATTCCCCTTGGAAATCAGTGCCAGTCAAGCTGTATTCATAAGGCGTAGTTCCGCCAGCCGCAGAAACGTTGATTACGCCCGTTTCATCGCCAAAGCAAATCACATCCTCCGCTTCAAGGGTCATGGTGAGCAGGGGTGGTTCTATAATGGTCGTGGTTGAAACAGCCGTGCAGCCGTTGCCATCGGTGACGGTAACTTCGTAGCTGCCAGCCACAAGGTTTTCGATGTTGGGCGTAGTAGCCCCATTGCCCCACAAATAAGTATAATTGCCCGCCCCTCCGCCGGGGGCTACCATTGCCGAACCATTGCTTTCCCCAAAACAACTGATATTGATGGAGCTGATATTGGGTTCCAGCACCGGGAAGTCCACCACCTCGATGATGAAATTGCCGGGGCAACCTTGGCCGTCCACCACCTGTACATTGTACGTGCCTGCGGGGATGCCACCGAGGGTATTGCTGGACTGCGGCCCGTTGCCGAAGTCGAAGGTGACAGGCGGGTTGGAGACTTGGATGGTGATGGAAATGGTGCCGTCCGAGTCGCCGTTGCAGGTAGGCGGGTCAACGGGGTCAACATTGGCCGCAAGGCTAAGCCCCTCTTCCACCTCGAAGTCAAAGGTTTGGGTACAGCCGTCCGCCGTTTGAACTGTGACTTCGTAGTCGCCAGCCACCAAATCAACAATAGAGGTATCCGTGGTGAAAACGCCGGTGCCAGTCCAGTCATAGCCGTAGGGCTGCCCGGCGCCAGTCGGCGATAGAATGACAGCTCCCGTATTGGCCGAAGGGCCACAATAATCCAAGAGCAAGGTGGGATCCACTTCAGGCAGGGGTAGCACAGTGATTGTCTCGACGCTGGTCACTTGGCAGCCGTCCTCGTTGGTGATGGTGAGGGCTGCAGACACCGTGCCGGGAACGTTGTAGGTGACGGTGTGCGGCCCTTTGCCGTTGGCAGTGGCAGGGCTTGCGCCCACGCCAAAGTTCCAGTGCCAATCGGTAATGGCGTCAATCGAAGTGGAGGCATCGGTGAAGGTGACTTGGGTGCTTTCACAAACGAGCGTTGGGGCCAGCGAGAAGTCGGCAGTTGGGCCTTGGAAGGTACTGGTTCCGCCGAAATCAATCGAAAAGCCATTGCCCGATTCACTGAAATTGTTGATGACAAGCGCATAGCTCTTGCCCGCCACCATGTCAATGGCCGCCACGAAATTGTTCTGACCAACAGCGCAGCCCGGCGCTTCGAGATGTCGGACTCATTCAGGCTGAGGCCCGTTGCCCCTGAGCATTCTTGCCAATCCTCAAAATCTTCGCCCACGTTTTCACCAGCTGCTTCGCAACGGATGAGTTCCTTGTTGTCGCAATCGTCTATGCCGCCGGGCAGTTCATAAACCGCAAAGTCAATATCATCGGCAGGGTTGTTGGGAGTAATGGTGAACGTGAACGTACCCGACTCTTTGCAGGTCCAACGGTACCAAGAACTGGCGATTTCCTGGTTGATGCAGGCTGAAGGGTCCACCTCATTGGGGTCGCCGCCTTCGCCAATGGCCTGCTCCACGCTGAAAGAGGACTTGTCACAGAGGATGACAGCAGAGGAGCAGTCGCTGCTCAGTTCAGGCACGGCGTTGTAGTTGTTGAGGCAGAGCTTGAAGGTGCCCGTGTTGGCGCTTCGGCCGGCCACCCGCAGGTAGTAGGTCTGCCCAATGGTGAGCGGCCCAGCGAAGGTCTCTGCCACATTGAGGTTGAAGGCGTCCGATATGCACTGAACCTCGGTGAGTGCGGTACAATTGCCTGAATAAATGACCACCTCTGGGTCTTCCAAGGTGCCACCGGGAGGTATGTTGCCAGCCGTGGCACCTATCACCCTGATGTTCAACGTGTTGGCCTGGGCCACGAACGAAAACCAGATGTCGTTGTGGGTCTGGTTGTTGGGGAAGCAGCCGGGCAGTGTGACGTTGCTCTCTGTTGCCCCCACATTGGAATAGGCTGCGTTGGCCGAGCACCAGTTGCTGAGGTTCGTAAGGCTGGTTGCGTTAGCGCATTCATTGTTGGCAGGTTGGGCAAACAGGGTCGTTGCACCGAGGGAGAAAGCCAGCAAAATACAATGGGTCAAGCGTTGTTTCATGACAGGTGATTGTATTGGGTTGATGAGGGTTAATATTGTTGAAAATGGTTGAAGTCGTTGTGAGCGAGAACGCAGCCTTGCCCTGCAAAAGTACGCCATCGGTGGCAGAAGTCCGTTACCATTGCGTTAAGATGGCTGGGATGTTACATAACCATTAAACGATGCGGCCATGAAACCATGAAAATATTAATTTTGCCCCCTATGATGACGCCTTGGCCAACCTTTAGGGTTGGGCTTTAACCTAAGAAGCTGTCTGAATTTGGTTCACCTGGCTCGAAACACGACTTTTCAGCTCGGTGAACCATGTTCAAACAGCTTCTAAATGACGGCATGAAAAAAAACATACCGAATATTATCACCTTGCTGAACTTGTTCTTTGGTTGCTGCGCAATTGCAAGCGTACTATATGGGCAGTTTGTACAGGCATTTTGGTTTAGCATCGCCAGCGGCGTGGCCGATTACCTGGACGGCACCTGCGCCCGCATGCTCAAAGTGAAGTCGCCCCTTGGTCAGCAACTAGACTCCCTTGCTGACATGGTGTCGTTTGGCGTAGCACCCGGTGCCGTCATGTACATGCTTTTGGTGAAAGGGCTTGCTGGCAACGACGTACTGCCCATCGAACTTACGCTGGCCGCTTCGCCCGCCTTCCTCATCACGCTGTTTGCTGCCGTCCGCCTCGCCAATTTCAACATTGACACCCGCCAGACGGAAAATTTCATCGGTATGCCAACGCCATCTTGCGCTATCTATGCCATTGGGCTGCTGCTTGTCTATCATTTCGACTCGTTTGGCTTCGCCAAATTGGTGTCTAACCCGATATTTCTTTACCTGAACATCCCCGTGCTCTGTTGGCTGATGGTGGCAGGTCTGCCCATGTTCAGCCTTAAATTCAAAAACCTCGCTTGGGAGGGCAACGAGATTCGCTTTATCTTTGCCGCCTTTGCCGTGGTAGCCTTGGTTTTGCTCAGGGAAGCTGCATTCCCGATCATCATTATCGGCCACGTGTTGTTTTCATTGTTCAACCATTTGAAAGTTAGCAGGAACGTTTAACTAACTTTATACTAGGTTCTTGATACTGGATAAAGCAGGACATTGCACCTGCATCCAGCATCCAGCATCCATCATCCAGCATCACCACCATGAAATTCACAGCAGAAATAGACATCATGCCCCACAAGGAACTGCTCGACCCACAGGGAAAGGCCGTTCAGCACAGCATGGGCAACCTCCACATTGCAGGCGTACACGACGTGCGCATTGGCAAGCACATCCGCATGGAAGTAGAAGCAGCCTCCAAGGACGAAGCCACCGCCAAGGTGGACGAAGCCTGCAAGAAGTTGCTCGCCAACCTTATCATGGAGACTTATCACTTCACTTTGCACGAGAATTAAGGAATTAAGGATTGAAGGATTGAATGGGCAAACGGCCGCTTCCTTCAATCCTTCAATCCTTTATCCCTCCAATTCTTCCATGCTGTACCTCATCCCCACGCCCATCGGCAACCTGGAGGACATCACCCTCCGCACCCTCCGCATCCTGAAGGAGGTGGACAGGGTTTGGGCGGAGGATACCCGTGTGACCAAGCGGCTGCTCGACCATTTTGAGATAAAAACCCCGGTTTCGGCCTTCCATGCTTTCAATGAGCATTCCGTCACGGCCAATATCGTGCAGCAGCTAAAGGCAGGCGCCACTTTTGCACTTGCCTCCGATGCGGGCACGCCCGGCATATCCGACCCCGGGTTCCTGCTTGTGCGGGAGTGCGTGCGGCAGGGCGTGCGGGTGGAGTGCCTGCCCGGCCCAACGGCTTTCGTGCCAGCACTTGCCGCCAGTGGGCTGCCCTGCGACAAGTTTTTTTTCGAGGGCTTTTTGCCGCATAAAAAAGGACGCCAGACCCGCCTGAAATACCTCGCCGCTTTGCCCTGTACCTTTATCCTGTACGAATCGCCAAACCGTCTCGTCAAGTGTTTGGAGCAATTGTCTGAGTTTTGTAGCCCCGGGCGACAAGCCTGCGTCGCAAGGGAATTGACGAAAATCCACGAAGAACTGCGTACGGATACGCTGGCCGAGCTATTGGCGTTTTATAAGGAGAAAAACGTGAAAGGGGAAATCGTAGTAGTGGTGGCGGGGACGGGGGAGTGAAGTTGGCAGCTTGTCCGCCTTTGGCGGGTTCGACAGTGGGCAGTTTGCAGTCAGTATGCAGTTCCAGAAGTCTAATAGTCGGCATGTGGTCTTAACTCAAAAGGGTAAAATCGAAATGAAGAAACTATACCTCATTTTTTGGCTGCCTACGGCAATATTTTTCACTGCCTGTGGCAATGGAACAAAACCCAGCGATGGCTCAAAGGACATCGAAGCCTTTTACTACCCATTGAGCGATTTGCAGGACGGCAAGGTATATGAGTACGAGCCGCTTGGCGACGAGCATGACCCACCTGTTTATTGGTACTACAAATCCATGATACAGGACGGCAAAGGCTATCTGCTCGGCACATCTTACGGCCCCTCGTTCGCCCCTGACCAGTTCGTGCGGGAAGAACGGGTGGACAACGGCATGATGCTCGCTGATTTCCTCATTTACGAGACGGATGCCGAAGGCAAGAGCCAGCAGATTAGAGCGGACATCGAGGCATCCAATGTGTTCCCCTTCAAGGCAAAACCGCTCGGCAGCGTGCTGCTCACTTCACTGCATTGGCGGCCCCTCGGCGATACTTCGAGCATCACCCTGGTGCGCAACCGCCAGTACGACAGCGATACGACCTTCAGTTTTCAAGGAAAAAAATTAGATGCCATAAAATTCAACACCCGTGAACTCGTTGACCAAGAGGAGGTCGGACACCTCGAACTGGAATTTGGCGGCATGGAGGTTTACGGCAAAAACATGGGCCTCGTTTATTTTCGAAAAGACATCAGCGGTGAACGACGCATTGAGTACCAACTGAAAGCGACGTACAGCATGAAGGAGTTTGAGGAAAAATTCAAGCAGAAGTTGCTGGAAGGAGGGAAGTGAGTTATGGAGGTAGGCAGTGGGGACGTATGAATAAACCGCCAATCATTTTACAATCAGTTGTTCCATGAAAAAGATACTCGTTCTGGTCGCTTTTGGACTGTTTTTATCGGTAAAAATGGCAGCACAGGTACAGCCACCAGATTTCCGATGCGTTCGTGGTGATACGTTGTACTGGACGCCAGCGGTGAACAGCTGCGGCCCTTTCGTGAGCTATGAAATATGGGCCAGCCAAAGCCCAACGGGGCCGTTCGTATTGCAGGCAACCGTCCCCAACCAGTCACAGAACTTCTATCCATTCGTGAACCCAAGCGGTGAACTGTGGTATTTTTACCTCCTCAGCAACCACAACTGCCCCGGCCAAACGCCCATCCCTTCCGATACCCTCGACAACCGCCCGCCGCAGGTCTCGCCCATTGAATCAGTAACAGTGGAAGGAGGGCAAACAGTGGTCAGTTGGTACCCAAGCCCTTCGCCTGAAGTATATGGCTATGTAATCTATCGACAGACCAGCATCGGCGTGGTGCCTGTTGACACCGTTTTCAATGGATTTGCTTTCACCGACCCAGATGCCGACCCGACTACAGAGCCGGTATCCTATTTTGTGAACGCTCTCGACCCATGCGGCAATACGAGTATTTTCGATGCAAAGCACACGAGCATTTTCTTGGAGGGCGAGACCATCCCCTGCAACCAGTCGGTGCTGCTTAAATGGAACCGCTACGAGGCATGGGGCAACCCCATTGCGGAGCAACAAGTGTGGCTGAGTCTCAATGGCGGTGCACTGGTAATGGTCGCTGACGCTGGCGGAACAGCTTCCAGTTTTGAAGTGGAAGACCTACAGGATGAGGCTACCTACTGCTTTGAGTTGAGGGCCGTGGAGGCGGTGACAGGCGTCGTCTCCAAGTCTAATCAAATCTGCCTCACGGTGGACGTGGTGCAACCGCCGCTGGGCATGTTGCTGGAAAACGTGAGCGTCAACGATAGAAACGAGGCGGTGCTTACCTGGCAGTGGGATCCCTTGGCCGAACTGACACAGTACCAAGTGTTGAGCAGTGGGCAAAATGCTGACTATCAACCTATTGCAACACAAGCCATAACGCCACCCCTCATGGCCAGCAACAGCTACACTGATTCCAACAGTGGAGCGGCAGATGGCAGGATTTTTTTCAAAATAGAAACTCGTGACGTGTGCGACTCGGTGCTGATGAGCAATTACGGTAGCACCATCTACCTCACTGCGGAATCCATCACCGGTAACATCAACCAACTGAGATGGACAGCTTTCGACTTCGAAAATGCCAACGTCAATGCCTATGCCATCCACAAGGTATCGGGTGGGGCTGATGCTGAAATTACCACCCAAGGCCCGACCAGCCTTGCTTACGACGACAGCTACGACCCGACCAACCTCAATGATGCGCAGGCTTGTTACTATGTAGTTGCCAAGTTTGAAATCGAATCACAAACGGGTACAACCTTGCAACGGGAAAGCCTTTCCAACACTGCCTGCGTGGAACAATCGGCAAGGATTTATGTGCCCAACGCCTTTGTGCCGGAGGGCATCAATTCGGAGTTCAGGCCGCTCATCGTGCTCGGGGATATTTCCAGTTATGAGCTAAAGGTCTATGACCGCTACGGGCAGGAAGTGTTCCGTACCGATGACCCCAATGAAGGCTGGGACGGACGGAAGGACGGTCGGAACCTTGCGCAAGGTGTATATACCTACACCATTCAGCTCAAACAAGAAAATGGCAAGACGCAGGTGAAGAAAGGGCAATTAACATTAATAAGATAGATTTGGAGCTATTTTTGTCAAGAATTTATAAATCAAGCCCTCTTTGGTCAGCCTTAAAAACTTTTTCTCTTCGTGCAAAAGAGAACCTTCCCGCTTAACAACCTTGTATGAGTGGCCGATAACCTTTCAACAATACGTACATGAGAGCCAAAACATTTGCTGCAAAATCAGCTGAGGGCGTAGCACAAGAACTCAGTCTGCTCGAGGAGGAGGGCTTTTTGCCCAACCTTGCCATAGTGTTCTGTTCCGTCAATTTTGATATTGAAAAAGTAGCTGCCATTTTCGACAGCGCTGGCATTGATGTGGCTGGCGCTTCCACGGCTGGGGAAATCGTGAACGATGGTGTTTTCGATGGCATCGTCACGGGGCTGTTGATGGAAATCAGCCCGGATTTTTATTCGGTTTATGCTGAAGAATACGAAGGCGACAACCCTTTCAGCGCCTGCAAAAAGGTAGGAGCATTGGCAACTGCCCGCTTTGAGCACCCGTCCATCATGGCCATGTCCGGCGGAGTCACGATAGATGCTGAGCAGATCGTTTATGGCCTCAAAGCTGGGCTGAATGGTGATGCCCCTATTTTCGGTGGACTAGCCGCCGATGACCTCCAGCTCACACAGACTTTTTCGTTCACGAGACATGGTGCTACGTCGAATGGCATCGCCATTCTCGCCTTCGACAATGATAAAGTGGAATTGAAAGGGCTTGCCACCAGCGGGTGGGAAGGCGTGGGCATGGAGAACACCATTACGCACGCCGATGGCAACATCGTATATACCATCAACAACGAGCCAGCGGTTAACGCCTTTGTCAAATATTTTGGCTATTTCGATAACAACAGCGACAATGAAGTGAGCGACATCAGCGCACAGTACCCGCTTCAAATCATACGGGAAGACGGGTCGGCTGTGCTCCGGTCCCCTTTGATGAGCCTAAAGGAAAACGGGGCCTTGGTGCTGGCCGGCGGGGTCAGGAACGGCGACAAGTTCCGCTTCTCCATCGCACCAGGCTTCGAGGTCATAGACCAGACGATAGGGGAGTTTGGTGACTGGAAGCAATATGCCGAAGATGCCGATGCCCTCGTGCTGTTTTCCTGTAAAGGACGCCACGCAGCACTTGGCCCCATGATTGAGGACGAGGTGAAGGGCATTTATGATTTTTGGAAAAAACCCATGATAGGCTTTTTCACTTATGGCGAAATAGGCCCAACCAAGAACGGCGTGTGCGAGTTTCACAATGAGACCTGCTCACTGGTCGTCATAAAGGAGCGCAAATAGTTGCTGCTAAAGTTAAACAAAACAAAACGAACAACCTATGCAAAACACCAATGATGACTACCTTAAGTTTATCCTATCGTTGTCCATTACGGAAGATGAGAAGGCTGAATTGCAAAACTATGCGGCCAAGTTCAACAAGGAAGTACAAAGGATTGACTTCCAGATCAAGCGCACCCTAAAGGACAAGTCCATCATCATCAACTTGCTCAACCAGACCATCGAAGAGCTGCAGCTCCGCCAAAAAGAAATAGAAAATACCAACAAAGAACTACAGCACCAAAAGCAACTCGTGGAAGAGCAGTCTGCCCAACTCTCACAGCAGCTCCAAATGCTCGAAAAATCCTACGCAGAACTGGAGCAGTTCTCTTACATCGCCTCACACGACCTGAAAAGCCCCCTGCGCACTATCGCAAGCTATGCCGGACTGCTCAAGCGGCGCTACACCGGCCAATTGGATCATGATGCCATTGAGTTCATTGATTATATCGTGAAGGGGGCCAGCCACATGAACGAAATCATCCGTGACCTGCTGGAGTATGCGGGGTTGAGCAAGGAAGGCAACATTGAAGTAGTGGACTTCAACGAGATAACTCAGATCGTGGTGCAGAACCTTGCGGCAGAAATCAAGGAAAGCCAAGCGCAAATCATCATTCCCGAGCTGCCCACGCTACAAGCCCATCGGACAGGTATTATGCAGCTGCTCCAAAACCTGATGGGCAATGGCATCAAGTTTAGGGGGGGCCAGCAACCTGTCATTGAACTATCGGCGCAAGAGCAGCTCAGGTTTTGGCAGTTCACCGTCACCGACAATGGCCTCGGCCTCGACGAGAGCTTCCAACAAAAAGCTTTCCTCCCGTTTCAGCGCATCAGCCACCTCGACCGACCCGGCACGGGCATGGGGCTTGCCATTTGCAAGAAAATAGCCAAGCTGCACAAAGGCGATATTTGGTACAAGTCCGAAATGGGAAAAGGCACCAGTTTTCACTTTACCGTATCCAAACTTCTTAACGAAAACCAAGCCTGAGCAACCCTCCCAAAAAAATAGCACTGCGCATTAGTTGCTTTGGTTTAAAAAAAGTACTTACATTTGCGTCCGCTTTAAAAGAAAGCCCGTCAAGCAATATCAGTTTGACAAAAAACAAAGGTGATGAAACCTTACTGCCACACAAGGCGTTAGAGAATTTCTGAAACTTTGAAAACGGTCGGTTGGCCGAGTGGTTAGGCACAGCTCTGCAAAAGCTGCTACAGCGGTTCGAATCCGCTATCGACCTCGTAAAATGTAGCAAAGGCGTATGACTCTTGAATGAGTCATACGCCTTTTTTTATTGTCACCCCACCAACTTCCTCACCACCACCTCATTCGCTCCCTTTGGCTCGGCCTTGCCCTTCGAGGCCCGCATCACCTCGCCCATGAAAAAGCCGATTAGCCCCTTCTTGCCCTTGCGGTATTCCGCCACTTTGTCGGGGTTGGCGGCTAGCACCTCGTCCACGATTTTTTCGAGGAAATCCGAGTCCGAGCTTTGCAGCAGGTTCAGCTTTTGCGCCAGCTCCAGTGGCGGCGTATGGGGCGACTTCACCAGTTCGGGGAAAATGCGCTGGTTGGCGATGGAGGCGCTCACTTGCCCCGTCTCGATGAGTTGGAGGTAGTCAGCCAGCCGCTCCGGTGACACGGGGAAATCCACAATCTCGCTATTGGCCTCCGACAGCCACGGACTTATTTTATTGATAAATAGGTTGGCCACCGACTTGCCCGAAACACCTTGTGAAGCGCATACTTTTGCCGTTTTTTCAAAAAACAGGGCCGTCTCCCGCTCTTGCGTCAGCAACTTGGCATCGTATTCCGATAGGCCGAACTCGTTGACGAATTTATCGTGCATCGCTTTCGGCAAAACGGGCAATTGCGCCAGCACCTCGTCCACCCACTGCTGCGTGAACACCACGGGCGGCAGGTCGGGGTCGGGAAAGTAGCGGTAATCGTGGGCGCTCTCCTTGTCCCGCATGGGCGAGGTGGTGCCCGTCGCCGGGTTGAAGTTGAGGGTGGAGCGTGTGATGGCCTCGCTGTTTTCAATCAAGTCCACCTGCCGTTTCACCTCAAACTCAATGGCCTGCCTTGCAAAGCGCATCGAGTTCATGTTCTTGATTTCGCAGCGTTCCCCGAAGCCTGTGTCGCCTTTTTTTCGGACGGAAACGTTCACGTCGCAGCGCATGGAGCCTTCCTGCATATTGCCGTCGCTGATGCCGAGGTAGCGGGCCAATTGGCGCATGGCGGTCATGAAGGCGTCCACCTCCTCGCCGCTGTGCAGGTCGGGTTCTGTCACGATTTCGAGCAGGGGCACGCCCGCCCGGTTCAGGTCAATCATCGAATGACTGGGGCTGAGGTCGTGGATGCTCTTTCCGGCGTCCTCCTCCATGTGGATATGGTGGAGGCGCACGGTTTTCCGATAACCTTCCATTTGCAGTTCCAAGGAGCCGCCAACGCATACGGGCAAGCGGTCTTGCGTGATCTGGTAGCCCTTGGGCAAATCGGTGTAGAAATAGTTCTTCCGGTCGAAGCAATTGCGCAGGTTGATGCGGCTGCCGAGCGCCAGGCCGAGCCGCACGGCGTACTCCACCTGTTTTTTGTTCAGGCGTGGCAGCGTACCGGGGTGCCCCAGCGAAATGGCGCTCACTTGCGTGTTCGGTTCGCCGCCAAAGCTGGCATCGTCGGCACAGAACGCCTTGCTCTGCGTGGCCAATTGCAGGTGTATCTCGAGGCCGATGACGGGTTCGTATGCGTCGTATTTCATAGATGGAAAAATATACCTGCTTAGTAAAGGGAGGGAGGAGCGAGAGGAAAGATAGAATTTGCGCTCTGCTACTCCCATATTTGGCAACGATTAAAAAACAATTTTAGGAAGT
Organism: Saprospiraceae bacterium; assembly: GCA_016714985.1. GTDB lineage: Bacteria > Bacteroidota > Bacteroidia > Chitinophagales > Saprospiraceae > UBA6168. The sequence goes on from JADKBS010000001.1 coordinate 486,254, forward strand.
TGTTTTTAATCGTTACTAAAGGCTGTTTTGGGGTGAAAATCTTCAATTGTTACCTATAGCATCCATGCCAGATAGTTATAGATGAACGCATTTAAAGTTGATAGCAGGCCCTTTCGAGAGGAGGGGTTATCAAACCCCGGTGTCCTGGAACGCTGGGGTTTGATAACCCCTCCTCTCGAAAGGGCCTGCTGAATTGTCCAACCCAAGCATCAATTTTAAATGCGACTATCTATAATGGGAAACAAGGAATTGGAAACGGAAGAGGTGATGCAAGGTTTTGATATTGAATATTTTATTTACAGGTATTTTCGTATGTCGGACAAGCGGTGCACCTGCCACCATAGCCATCGTGTTGGGTAGAGAACCTGCAATCGCTGCAATCCAAATTCCAGTTATTGCCACTATCGTATAGATAGCAGCAGGCCCAACCTGATATTTTCCTTTCAGTGCCATCGGTGCTGATGGCTGTGAAAAAATATTTGAATTTTCCATTGAATAAATACTCAGGAGCCCCACTCCTGGATTATTGGGCTGAAAGCTATCAGCAGCAAAGAGAAGTGCCCCAGTTTTTCCACTGGTGATTCTAAAATCTTTGAATTCAACGATGTTGCTGTCGCCATAAAGGAAGAAAACGTCGTTGATGCCGTCGAAGTTTGGAGTGAAGATATTGGGCACATAGACCCGTCCATTGCCTACTTCAAAACTGTCTGGCCCTTTCGGGCAACAGGCATCTCTGTCATCCTTGTCACAAGAAATGGCCAAAATGGTGAGTACTGCAATTAGCAGATGGATTTTGAATAAAGAGTGCATAACCGAATTGGTTTGGTGAAAATTGGCTTGGCGTTTTCGGGTTCGTGGAAATGTGTTCAAACCAGTGAAACACATGACTTGGATTTTTTACAAAGATAGAAAAGGGAAGCGATGGTGGGAGATTCCTTTAAGGCTGGTAAAGAGAATACCATTATTAAGTAGATTTACGATTTTAGATTTACGACTTACCCTGTCTTCCGACAGGCAGGGATTGGGCAATTGCTTGAATTTCAATTGATTGCATCAAAATAAAAATCTAAACTAATTTCGTTGACCTACTTATTGAACAGGATTTTAGAATTCAAAGAGACAAAAACCATTTGCGCTTTACCAAGAACACGGGCTTGGGATATTCTTTTCCAGGCCACCCTCCGATAACGGGTTTACCTATTGGGAATTGGTAGAGCAAGGTATCAAAATGGGGAAATAGTCAAGAAATTAGCTTTCAAAGAAAAACGCACATTCGGGTATCGCCATTATTCGTGCACAGACTGCGAAAAAAATTAGGGTTACACCCCCGCCTTCCCCCGCACCCCTTCAAGTAATTTCCTCGCCCCCTGCAAAGTCCGCACCCCATCCCTTGCCATCACAAGGCTCCGTGGCGTCCTTTTCAAGGTGATTTGCATCTTCTCCCCTTCCGTTGAAATATGCTGAAAAACCTGTTGGAACATCTTGCTGTCGTAAAACGGCGACTGTGGGTTCTCCACGAAATAGCAGCGCAGCTTGCTGTCTTTCAAGATGACCCGCTCGAAGCCCAGTTCCCTCGCCATCCAGCGGAGGCGGAGGCCGTCGAACAGCTCCTGAACGGGTTCCGGCACGGGGCCGAAGCGGTCACGCAGGTTTTCGCTGAAGATCTCCAATTCGGCCTCTGATTGTATATCGTCAATGGCCGTATAGAGCAACAGGCGCTCGCTGGTGCTGCTCACGTAGTCGGTCGGGATGTGCATCTCCACGTCCGTGTCAATGTTCACGTCCCGCACGAAGCCGCCTTTTTTCTCCAAATCTTCTTTGAAAACATCCTTGAAATCCGTCTCCTTCAGCTCCTGCACGGCCTCTTCAAGGATGCGCTGGAAGGTCTCGTAGCCGATGTCGGCGATGAAGCCGCTCTGCTCCGAGCCGAGCAGGTTGCCCGCCCCCCGGATGTCGAGGTCACGCATGGCAATCTCGAAGCCGGAGCCGAGGTCGTTGTGCTCCTCGATGGTCTTGAGGCGCTTCCGGGCATCGTGCGTGAGCACGGACATGGGCGGCGCAAATAGGTAGCAGAACGCCTTCTTGTTCGAGCGGCCGATGCGCCCCCGCAACTGGTGCAGGTCGCTGAGGCCAAACTCGTTGGCGGCGTTGATGATCATCGTGTTGGCGTTAGGGATGTCGAGGCCCGTTTCAATGATGTTCGTGCAGACCAGCACGTCGTATTTTTTGTCAATAAAATCCAGCAGCGTGCTCTCCAAATGGTCGCTTTCCATCTGGCCGTGCGCCGTGGCCACGTCCACATCGGGGCAAAGGCGCTTGATGAGGGCGGCCATGTCGGCCAGTGTTTTCACCCGATTGTGGACGAAAAACACCTGTCCGCCCCGGTGCACCTCCTTGTAAATGGCGTCCTTGATAATGGTTTCGTGCAGCACCCTGATTTCCGTGTGGATAGGTTGGCGGTTGGGCGGTGGCGTGCGGATGATGCTCAGGTCACGGGCGGCCATCAGCGAGAATTGCAGGGTGCGGGGAATGGGTGTCGCCGTCAGCGTGAGCGTGTCCACGTTCACCTTCAGGTTGCGCAGCTTTTCCTTGGCCGTCACGCCGAATTTTTGCTCCTCATCAATGACCAGCAGGCCGAGGTCTTTGAACTTCAAATCTGCACTCAGCAGGGCGTGTGTTCCAATGAGAATGTCCACCTTGCCCGCCTTTGTGTTTTCAAAAATCTCCTTTTTCTCCTTCGCTGACTTGAAGCGGTTGACGTACTCTATATTGAGCTTGAATTGCGCAAGCCTATCACTAAAAGTCTTGTAATGCTGCAAGGCGAGGATGGTCGTCGGCACGAGGATGGCCACCTGTTTGCCATCGGTCACGGCCTTGAACGCCGCCCGGATGGCCACTTCCGTTTTTCCAAAACCCACGTCGCCACAGATGAGGCGGTCCATCGGGTAGGGCTTTTCCATGTCTTCCTTTACATCAATGGTCGCCTTCTCTTGGTCGGGCGTGTCCTCGTAGATGAACGAGGCTTCGAGTTCGGCTTGCAGGTAGTTGTCGGGCGGGAAGGCATGGCCCGGCGAGGCTTTGCGCAGCGCATAGAGTTTGATAAGCTCCTTCGCAATGTCCTTGACCTTCTTCTTGGCATTGCGCTTCATCGTCTGCCAAGTATCGGAGCCGAGCTTGTTGAGCGTGGGCGGGGTGCCGTCCTTGCCCGTGTATTTCGATATTTTGTGCAACGAGTTGATGCCTACGTAGAGCACATCGTTGTTTTTGTAAAAAATGCGCACCGACTCCTGCGTGTGGCCGTTGACGGTGATTTTCTCCAGGCCCGAATACTTGCCCACCCCGTGGTCAATATGCACCACAAAGTCGCCGGGCTGCAGCTCCCGCAAGAGCTTGACGTTCAGCGCTTTGTCCGCCGTGAAGCCCTGCCGCAGCTTATAATGGTGATGCCTTTGGAAAATCTGGTGGTCTGTGTAGCAGGCAAATTTCAGGTCGAGGTCAATGAAGCCTTCGTGAATCGCCTTGATGACCGGCTCGAATTTCACGCTACCCACCGCCTCGGCCATGTCCTCGAAAATGGCGTGGAAACGCTCTATTTGCCTGGGGTTATCGGTGAAAATGAAATTCTCGATGCGCTCTTCGCTATTGCTCCGCAAATTGTTGCCGAGGAGCTGGAAGTTTTTGTTGAAAGAGGGTTGGGTTTTGGAATTATAGGATTGAAGGATTGAAGGATTGAAGGATTGAATAGGGGGGCCGAGGTTAACCAAAGCAAATTTTTGCACATCCTCAATTACCTCGTGGGGGCGAATAAACGCTCGGTCTCGAAAGATTTCGCCCAGCTCGCTCTCGTCCATCAGGGGGAGGGTCTTCGCAAATTCTTCGGCTTTTTCAAAACAGAGTTGGAGCTTTTCCTCCAAGGCATTCCAGTCTTTTATCCAAATGACCGTGTTGGGCGCCAGTACATTGAGCAGCGAGACCTTTTGCGATTGGTTGAACTTGGTGTTGATGTTCGGCACGATGCTCACCCGCCCGATGTTCTGCACGGAAAGCTGGGTGAGCGGGTCGAAGGTTCGAATGCTCTCCACATCCTCGTCGAACAATTCGATGCGGTAGGGGTAGTCGTTTCCGTAGCTGAAAATATCCACGATGGCGCCCCGAATGCTGAACTGGCCGGGTTCATAGACGAAGTCTTCCCGCTTGAAGCCGTAGGTCACGAGCATTTCGATGGTGAAATCCACGTCCAGCTTCTGTCCCGGCTGTATTTCGATGCGGGTCTTTTCGAGCTCTGCTGGCGCAACGACTTTTTCAAACAACGCCTCTGGATATGTCACCACAATGATTGCGGATTGCGGATTGCGGATTGCGGATTGCGATCCGCGCCGGCCGAAATTTTGTTGATGGCTTCGGTGCGTTCCAGCACGTTCGTGGTGTTCAGTTCCTCGAAGTACATGGGCCGCTTGAACGAGTCGGGGAAGAAGCGCACGGGCTTTTTTTCCAACAAGCCGCTCAGGTCATTTTGCAGGTAAGCGGCTTCCTCTTTGTCAATGGCGATGAACAACTGCGGTCGTGGGTCGGCGAGGTAGGCTCCAGCGAGGACAAAAGCTTCCTGCGCACCGGCCAAGCCGTTGAGTTGAACGGCGGCGGGTGAACGGTTGACGGTTGACGGTTGACGGAGCGCGGTTACCAATTTTTGGGTGCGCTGGTCGTCACGGTACAGGGCAAGGATGCGGTCGAGATTGCTCACGGGGGCAAAGGTAGGAAATGGGGTAAATGCAGCGGGAAGAAAAGGATTGATGGTGAGTTAATCTACCCCCCAGTACTACCAAATCCCCCAGCCCCCCGTTCCGTCTCCGAAAGCACGTCCACTTCCGCCCACTCGATTTGCTCGTACTTCGCAATGACCATTTGGGCGATGCGCTCGCCAGGCTCCACGGTCTGTGGCTGGTTCGAAAGGTTGACGAGGATGATTTTGATTTCGCCCCGGTAGTCGGAGTCAATGGTGCCGGGCGAGTTGACAAGGGTAAGCCCTTTTTTGATGGAAAGGCCGCTGCGTGGGCGCACCTGCGCCTCGTAGCCGTGTGGCAGTTCTATGAAAAGCCCAGTGGGTATGAGTGTGCGTTCCAAGGAGCCGAGGCTGATTGGCTCCACGATGTTCGCCCGAAGGTCGAGGCCGGCGCTGCCCGTCGTCTCGTATTGCGGCAGCGGGAAGGAGGATTGGTTGATGATTTTTACTTGCATGGAAGAAGTTTCGAGTTTTGAGTTACGAGTTTCGAGTAGCTGCCAGCTGGCAACTCGAAGCTCGAAACTATTCCACCACCGTCACCCGCAGCATGTTCGTCCTAAGCCGTTTCACGAGTGGCATGGAGCCGATGTTGACCACCACGTCTCCCGCTTGCACTTCCCCGCTGGCCTTTAGAATATTGACCGTGTCTTCGATGGTCTCGTCGGTGGTGGTGAACTTGTCGTAGTAGTAGCCCTTCACGCCCCAGACGAGGTTCAAGGTGGCGAGTATGTGTATCTGGCCGGAGAAGATGCAGATTTTGCGTTTCGGCCTGCGGCTGCTGACCTTGAAGGCCGTGTAGCCGGACACGGTGACGCCCATGATGACCTTGGCGTTGATGCGCTCGGCCACGTCCACGGCACTGTAGCAGACCACGTCGCTGTGGAAGGTGGACGAGTTGGGAGAAGGTTCCGGGAACCGCATTTGATAAAGGTCGTTGGTTTCCACTTCACGTATGATTCGGCCCATGGTCTCGATGGTTTCCACGGGGAACTTGCCCATGGCCGTTTCGCCTGAGCACATAATGGCGTCACAGCCGTCGAGCACGGCGTTGGCCACGTCCGTCACCTCTGGGCGGGTGGGTGTGGGGTTTTCCATCATAGACTCCATCATTTGCGTAGCAACGATGACGGGCCTGCTGCGCTTGATGCACTTGGCAATAATGTTTTTCTGCGTCATGGCCAGCCCTTCGATGGGCGTCTCAATGCCGAGGTCGCCACGGGCTATCATGATGCCGTTGGAGTTTTTGATGATTTCATCAATATTTTCCAGTGCCTCCGGTTTTTCTATTTTTGAAATGACCTTGGCGGGGTGGCCCTTGGCCGAGATTCGCCGCCAAAGCTCGTCTAGGTCCTGTGCGCTGCGCACGAAGGAGAGCGCAATCCAATTGACGGGCTGCGTGAGGATGAAGTCGAGGTCACGGATGTCCTTTTCAGTCAGGGCAGGGAGCTTGACCTTGGTGTTTGGCAAGTTCACGCCCTTGTTGGAGCGGATGGGGCCGCCGTGGGTCACTTCGAGCTTTACGGTGTCCTTCCTATTGGTTTCGAGCACTTTGAGGCGGATTTTTCCGTCGTCCACTAGGATGGTCTCACCGGGGTTCACGTCCTCGGCGAGGTCTTGGTAGCTCATGTAGATGGCCTCCTTGGTGCCTTCGCAGGGTGTGTTCACAAAAGTGATGACGTCACCTTGGGCCAACATCAGCGGCTCGTCCTTGATGATGCCTACCCTGAGTTTGGGGCCTTGTAGGTCGGCTAGGATGCCGACATGGGTGCCCAATTCCTCGTTCACCCGCCTGATATGGTTGATGACTTCTTTGTGCGCCTCGTGCTTCCCGTGGGAAAAGTTCAAGCGGAAAATGTCAACGCCTGCAATGGCCAGTTTCTTCAGCATCTCGTAGTTGCTGCTGGCCGGGCCAACGGTGGCCACTATTTTAGTGCTATTCTTGTCTTTGCTCATCATAGGTTAATGTACTAAAGCATCCGCTTCCCACGTTGCAAAAATGCTGATTTACTGCCTAATTCACTTGTTTTTTTATTTCAAATGAACCGCCCTCGCTCCAAAGCACAAACTTCGGATTGGGACTAAGTGTATTTTTGACAAATTACTTTGGCCGCCAAAAGTACATTGTGGTTTGAACTTGTCAAACCTCCGGGCGTTTTTTCCCGATAAATCAAAACGCCAAGAATTTCTCACCTGCCAAAAATTATTTTTCCAAGTCGGCGGGTTTGCCTTTCTTTGCAGCGAATTTTTAAACCCTTTTTGGAGATAGGGGCTAGGCTACACAGGTTCGGGGCATGGTCTAATGCTCAATAAACCAAGCCCGTTGCCCTAACTTCAATTAGATTTTACAATTTAAACAGCGTTTGATATGTCTGACATTGCAAGCCGTGTTAAAAAACTCATCGTAGAAAAATTGGGTGTTGAAGAAAATGAAGTAGTCCCTGAGGCTAGCTTCACCAATGACCTCGGTGCCGACTCGCTCGATACCGTTGAACTTATCATGGAATTGGAGAAGGAATTCGACATCTCCATCCCCGATGAGCAAGCTGAAAAGATTCAAACTGTAGGACAGGCAATCGAGTACATCGATAAGAGCTTGAAATAAGCCCATTCCGAATCATTTCATTAGTTGAAGCCAAAAACGCTGCACTATGAGCGTTTTTGGCTTTTCTTGCCTTTGTTCACCACCCACGCAGTAGGTTCGGCAGTTGATTTTATTGCCTAGTTTACCCCTCTGCCGCCTGCCAAGTCATCTAAAACTAACCCAAGTTGCGGGTAAATGCAGCACGGAAGCTGCATTGTTTACAGTCAGAAATTATCAGCAACTTGAATTAAAACTAACTTATGAGAAGGGTAGTCATCACTGGTATCGGCGCATTGACCCCCATTGGCAATAACACTCAGGAATATCTTGAAGGCTTGAGGAATGGCGTCAGCGGTGCTGGCCCAATCACCCGCTTCGACACCACGCACTTCAAGACGCAATTTGCCTGCGAGGTTAAGAACTTCAATCCCGAGGAGTTCCTGGACAAAAAAGAGGTGCGCAAGCTCGACAATTTTACCATCTATGCGATGGTCGCCGCCGACGAGGCCATCGCCCATGCGGGCCTTGACTCCGAAAAGCTCGACTGCGATCGGGTGGGTGTCATCATTTCTTCTGGTATTGGCGGCATGGCCACGCTGGAAAAAGAGGTGGAAGAGTTCATCACCGGCAACGGCATCCCCCGCTACAACCCCTTCCTCATCCCAAAGATGATCATTGACATTGCCTCTGGGCATGTCTCCATGAAATACGGCTTCCGTGGCATCAACTACTCCACGGTATCGGCCTGCGCATCGTCCTCGCATGGCATAATGGTTGCTTTCGACAGCATCCGTCTTGGTCGAAATGATGTGATAATAGCGGGTGGTGCTGAAGCGACCATTATCAAAGTGGCCGTCGGTGGTTTCGGTGCCATGAAGGCCCTTTCCACCCGCAACGACGACCCTGCTACGGCTTCCCGCCCGTTCGACCTCGACCGGGACGGCTTTGTGCTCGGCGAAGGTGCCGGCATGCTCGTGCTCGAAGAACTGGAGCACGCCAAGCGCCGTGGCGCCAATATCATCTGCGAGTTGGTGGGTGCTGGCGCAACTGCCGATGCCTATCACATCACCGCACCGCACCCAGAGGGACTTGGCGCTGCCAACGTGATGAAGGCGGCCCTCGCCGATGCAAACATGAACGCCGACGAAATTGACTATATCAACGTACACGGCACCTCCACCCCGCTTGGCGACGTGGCCGAGGTGAGGGCTATCCAAAAAGTGTTCGGGGACAATATTTTCAAGCTGAACGTCAGCTCCACCAAGTCCATGACGGGCCACCTGCTCGGCGCTGCCGGGGCCATTGAAGCCATCGCCGGAATTCTGGCCATCCAGCACCAGTTCATACCGCCCACCATCAACCACTTCACCGACGACCCGGAACTCGACCCCCGCATCAACCTGACCTTCAACCAGCCACAGGAGCGGGAAGTGCGGGCCATCCTCAGCAATACCTTCGGCTTCGGTGGGCACAATGGGTCGTTGATATTCAAGAAGTTTTGAGTTACGAGTTTCGAGTTGGAGCTGCGAAACGCCATCAACTCGAAACTCGTAACTCAAAACTCAATACACTCCTACCTCGCTGATACACAGCACCGCCCTTCCTTCAAATTCAATTTTTACTTTTTCGGCCTCCGTTTTTGCGAAGCGCAGGATGCGTTTGTAGCCTATCGTGGTGCCTTCGGCAAAGGGTTCCCATTGGCCATTTTGCTGCGCAAAGGCTTTGAACGACGTTACCCGTTGGCCCAGCTTGATTTGCTCTTGCAGCACGAGGCGGCTGATACTTTTCTTTCCTCCCAAATCAATTTCCAAGCTGGCCGTTTTCACGTCGTCCTTGGTGGCCCAGTAGGTGTCGGGACTGCCGTCCAAAGCATTCTTTGCCTCAAACCCATTCCCCCGCTCATCGTTTGCGGTCGCTTTTTTGCCTGCGGCAAAATTGGTGGCGAAGTCTTTTTGCAGCAGTTTTTTCAACTCCATCAAGCGGGCAGCATCATTTTCATGCACGAGGCCACGGGTGTCCACGGGCAGGTTTAGCAGCAACAGGCCGTTGCGGCCCACGGAGTTGTAGTAAATATCGGTCATGCGTTCCAATGACTTCACTTTGTCGTCCTGCTCGGGGTGGTAGTACCAACCTGGCCGTATGCTCACGTCGCACTCGGCGGGCACCCAAGCATACCCATCGGCATGGCCATTGGTGAGTTCCTTGTAATTGGGCGAGCCGGGGTAGAATTCCTTGAGGCGCAGGGCGCTCCAGTTCGTTTCGCCAGCGTAGCCATCCTCGTTGCCGACCCAACGGCAGCCTGGGCCTGCATCACTGAAGATGATGGCATTGGGCTGTAGCTCATAGACCAGTTTGTGCGTGGTTGGCCAGTCGTAGTAGTTTTGGCGGTCAACTTCCCTTTTTTCATTGGCACCGCCATAGTAGCCATCACCGCCGTTTGCCCCATCGAACCAGACCTCGAAGATGGGGCCGTAATTGGTCAGTAGTTCCCGCAACTGGTTTCTGAAATAAGTCAAGTATTCCGGCTTCCCGTAGGCCGGGTGGTTGCGGTCCCAAGGCGAGAGATAGACGCCGAACTTGAGGCCGTACTCCTTGCAGGCGTCGGAAAGCTCCCGCACCACGTCGCCCTTGCCGTTCTTCCAAGGCGAGTTTTTCACGGAGTGCTCCGTGTACTTGCTCGGCCAGAGGCAGAAGCCGTCGTGGTGCTTGGCCGTGAGGATGATGCCCTTCATGCCCGCCTCCTTGCACACCCTCGCCCATTGGCGGCAGTCCAGCGCCGTGGGGTTGAAGGTGGTGGGCGACTCGCTGCCCATGCCCCATTCGATGTTCGTGAAGGTGTTCATGTTGAAATGCACGAAGGCGTTGTACTCCAGCCGCTGCCAGTCGAGTTGGGCCTTGATAGGCACGGGGCCAAAGGGGGCTGGTTCGTTGGGCATGGAAGTGACGATGGTCTTTTTTACGCAAGCGAAAAAAAGGAAGGGGAGCAGGGCAAGCAGGTGTTTCATATAGGTTTGTTTTAATGAAAAATACCTGCCAAAGGTAGGGAATGGAATTTTGAGAAACTTACCGACTTGAACTTTTGCGGAGCATTATTAATCCAAAATCACCGCCCCGGTATTGTTCGTCTTGTCGCATTCGAGTTTAAACTGGTCAGAGTCGAGGGAGAGGATGAGGCTTTTCATGTAGCGGGTCTTCTTGCGCACGTCCACCTTGATGCGGGTGGTGAAGGTGTCGCCAGGCTGTAGTTCGCCCGATTGCGAGGTGTCTGGCTTTAGCGCTTGCTCGCCAGCGGGCAGGGCACCTCTCGAAAGTGTCGGCACCCCGGAGATGAATGATTTTACGAGTACCCGCTCTGTCTGTTTGCTACCTTTATTGTAGAGTTGGAACGGCCCAAACCCCTTGTTGGCAAGGGTGAACTCAATGGTGGCCGTCTTGTCGTCTTGCTCGATGATGCGGAGGCGCTGGAAATAAATATCGGGGCAATTTTCGGAGATGCCTGGCGGAACAGCGGAGGAAGGCGAAGGGTCTTCCTCGCCACCTTTTCCCACGAACACAGCGGCACTTTGGTTCTCAGGTACTTTGGGCTTTTCGCCAGCCTTGGTCTCAAAGCCTTCTGCAACTGGAGGTATTGAAGCTTCCTGCTTTTGGACAATAATGACTGACACCTTCAGTTCCTTGCCCTGTACCGATTTGCCGACGCCCAGCTTGAATCCCTCCTCAAAAAGGGCTTGCTGGATGTTTGGGCGGAGGCCGCCCAATTTATTGCTGAAAATACTTTGGTCGAAGTTGAACTGCACCCAATGCTCGGTGCCTTTTTTGGAAAAATCCACATCCACCCGGCCTGAGTTTACGATGTTGAAGCGGAGCTTCACCCAATCATCATTTCGCTTGAGCACTTCAAAACTGTTCAGTTCGAGGCGGTAGCCACGGTACTTGACGGAGTCGCCTTCTGGGGAAGGATTGAAGGATTGCGGATTTGCGGATTGCGGATTGCGGATTGGGTTTCCAGCAGGGATAACAAAGGGTTTGGGGGGCGTAGCTGTTGGGGAAAACGACAGACCTGCAAGGCTGGCCGTGATGGCGAGCGCCCAAAAAAAATAATTGGCAGGTCTTAGATGTATCAACATGGTCGTTTAACGCACGCTGCGGAGCTTTTATGAGTGGGCGGTTGCGATTTTTTCATATAAAAACCTCGCCACTGCTTCAATGACTGCGCCAAAATAAGGCCAACCTTTATTTTTAAGGGACAAAACGTTGTCAAGACGCTGTTTCGTCTTCGTCCAAAATCTCTACGGGCCGGTTGATGCTCTCTTGGAGGGAGATGAAGGTCTCAGTGCGCTGTATGCCTGAAATCTTCTGGATTTTGTCGTGCAGCACGTCCCGCAAGTGGTTGGTGTCACGGCAGTAGATCTTGGCGAAGATGCTATAAAGGCCCGTGGTATAGTAGGCTTCCACCACTTCTGGTATATTCTTTAGCTGCTCCGCAACGTCGTCGTAAAGCGAGCTTTTGTCAAGGTAAATGCCAAGGAAGGCGCAGATGTCGTAGCCCAGCTTCTCATGGTCAATGATGAGGTGGGCACCCTGAACGATGCCCATGTCACGCAGTTTTTTCATGCGCACATGCACCGTGCCGCCTGAGACGTAGCCGATTTTCTTCGCAACGTCCGTGTAGGCTTGCTCGGCATCGGTCATCAGCATGGAAAGTATGAGCTTATCGGTTTTGTCAATTCCGTTCATGTTGGTATGTAAAAAGTACAAAGTAAAAAACTGAGCGGCGAGGGCACTTTGCCGTTTCAAATTTTTCAACAAAAATGCTATTCTATGCTGTAATCTTCAAAAAGCCAAGCGGAATTGTTCAACGGCTTGCCAATTTTTCAATTTTAGTGCCCTTGATTTGACATTATGCAGCAATCATTCGTGATTAGCAGTAAGGCGGTGACTTGGGCAGCCAAACCCCTCCAAAAGATGCAAACGAATCACGAGTCACCACCTCAAATCCTCGTCCACAGCTTCGGAGCGTTGGCTGCCGTACTGTTTTTTGGTGGCGAGGCGTTGGCGTTGGCGTTCCATGACGAGCTTGGCAAGGGCCACATTGGCAGGGTCGGGATTGCTGGGTGAAAGGGCTTCGAGGATTTTATGCTCCAGCACGTCGTTGCGGTAGAGCAGGCTCATTAGGTACTCCATATTGTGCTCTATCATCCATGAAATACGGTCGCAGAGCAGTTGGAAAAGCTCCTCCTCAGATGGGGCATTCGATTCGGGCGATAAGAGCTCAAATTCCTTGATAATCAATTGATTGGTGCTGTCGTCGGGTAGGATCATTATTTATTTTTTTGTAAATATTCAGCAGTTTTTCCTACGCATAAATGCGGGTAAACGCCAAAATTTCCTCTACGTAGTTCCGGTTGTTCGAGAGGCGGGGCACTTTGTGCTGGCCGCCGTATTTGCCCTTGGCTTTCAGCCAATCGCTGAACGTTCCCTTGGGCACGGTATGCAGCCGCAGGCGGTCGAGGGCTAGGGAGTTGTAGCGCTTCTGCTCGTAGTTGGAGTTCACTTTCTGGAGGTTCACGTCGAGGCGATCGGCAAAGGTGTCGAGGCAAGGCGGGGCTTTTTCAAACTCCACAATCCACTCGTGGCCACCTTTTTTGTCTTGCTCGAAATAGACGGGTGCCATTGTGTAGTCGCTCATGATGGCATCCAGTTCCTGGCAGGTGAGCGTGATGGCCCGGTCGGTGTTGGAGATGATGACATCTTCGCCGAAGGCGTTCACGTAGAGACTTGTACGCCCGCTGACCTTTATCTTATAGGGATTCAACGACGTGAACTGTACCGTGTCGCCGATGACATAGCGCCAAAGCCCGGCCTTGGTGGTGATAACGAGGGCATAGTCAGTGCCGAGTTCCACTTCTTGCAGCGGGATGGCCTGTGGGTTTTCGGCGCCCCATTCCGATTTCGGCAAGAACTCGAAGTAGGTAGCACTGTCGAGCATGAGCAGCATGGCGCTGTCCTGTAGGTCGTTTTGGATAGAGAAATAGCCCTCCGAAGCGTTGTAAATTTCTTGGTACCAGAATTTTTTGGAACCAAAATAATGCTCGAACTGCTTGCGGTGCGGCTCGAAATTGACGCCGCCGTGGATGTATGTTTCGAGGTTCGGCCACACGTCGAAGATGCAGGACTTGCCGGATACGTCGAGCACTTTTTGTAGGAAGATGTTCGTCCAGGTGGGCACGCCACCTATCATCGAGATGTCCTCTTCTTGCAGCATGTCGGCCATAACGCCGATTTTTTCCTCCCAGTTGCGCATGGTGGCAATCTCCGGCCCAGGCACGTAGAACAAGCGGCCCACGAGCGGCATCTGCCGCAACAGTAGGGCAGATATGTCGCCGATGGTGACGGCGGGATAGTCTTCGTCGGGGTAGTAAGTGCCGCCCATCACGATGTTCTTGTGCGCAAAAACATTGCTTTCCGGGTTGTTGTCGTAGAGGAAGGCAAGGGTGTCCCAGGCGCCCTTCACATGGTTGTCCATCAGGCTTTCCTCGGTCACGGGCAGGTATTTGCTTACCGCCCCAGTGGTGCCGCTCGATTTGGCGAACCACTCCACGAAGCCGGAACAGAGCACGTCCGTCTCGCCCCGCATCATGCGCTCGATGAAGGGTTTCAAACTGAGGTAGGTCTGCACGGGCACGTTTCGGGCATAGTCGGCGGGGGAGTTGATGCCGGAGAAATTGTGCATCTGGCCCCAGGCGGTGTCGGCATGGGCCTGCACCAGTTCCATCAACACCCGGTGCTGGGCCTCGTGCGGCGAGGCCATGAAGCGGCGGTTGGCCTCCATGCGGTGCTCCAAATATTTCGAGAATATTTTGTTGACAAGGGTTCGCATCGTTTGTTCATCGCTAATAACTGCTAAGCGGGTGCTGTTTTTTGGGATGAAAATAGAAAATTTTCATCCCAAAAAACAGCACAATAGTTGGGAGGGGAAGAAGTTAAAATTTTCCCCTCCCAACCCTTCCTAAACAGTTGCCATCAACTTTTGAAATCCTTTCTACCTTTGGAGTTTCACGGGAGCATTCTTACGATGGGAATGGCTTGGGGCGAAAATAAGCGATGTTCTGAATTGTTTCCAACAATCGGGGCGAGTAAAAAATCATTCAATCAAATACATTGATAGGATTCATACATGTTGAGACGTTGCTGCAGGCCGTGCTGGCGATGATTATGTTGAGCGTGGGCCTGTCACTGACGACCAAGGACTTCCAGTACATCGTTCAGAACCCCCGCATTACCATCATCGGGCTGTTCCTGAAAATGATTGTTTTTCCGTTCATCGGGGTGGCCATTGCCAATCTGTTGGGGCTTTCCGTCACTTTTCAGTTGGGTATTTTCATCCTGTTGATTTGCCCCGGCGGCACCACATCCAACCTCATAACTTATTGGTTTTCAGGCAACGTGCCCCTCACCATTGCCCTCACCACCATTGCCAGCTTTATCGCCGTGGTCACGGTGCCCATTTTCACCAACTGGGCCCATAATTACTATTTCGGGGACAACGTCATCGTTGAGTTGCCCGTTTGGGACACCATCGCCAATATTTTCATCGTGATGATACTGCCCGTGTTGCTCGGCATGGGGCTGCGCTGGCGCTTTGAAAAACCATCTATCACCGCCGAGAAAATCCTGAAATACGTGTCGGTGGTGCTATTGGCCATTGTTTATTTGATAAAATTCTTTGCCAGCAAGGAGCAAGGCGGCACGGAAATCAGCCGGGAGGAGTTCATGACCCTGCTGCCCGTGCTGCTGGCCATCAATGCCACGGCGCTGCTTTTTGGCTTTTTGGCCTCCAAGTTATTTAGGATAAAGACACAGGACAGCATGACCATCGGCATCGAGGTCGGCCTGGAAAACGTGAGCCTCGCCATCGTGGTGGGCAGTGTGCTGCTGCACAACGAAGACCTCGTGAAGCCGGGCCTTATCTATGCCATGTTCTCGTTCTGGACGGTGATGGGGTTTGCGGTGTTGGTGAAGAAATTGTTTCATGGGAAAAATTGGACATAACCGTTTTCCTCCGTAAATTTCCCCTTCGAATAAGCAAACTACTATGAAAGAAGACCTCCTACACTTCCTGTGGCGCACCCGCCGCTTCGAGCAGACGGGGCTGCGCACCACCGAGGGCGAGCCGCTCGAAATCCTCAGCCCCGGCAGCCACAATATCCATGCTGGCCCCGACTTCCTCGACGCCCGGCTGCGCATCGGCAGCACCACTTGGGCGGGCAACGTGGAGATGCACCTCACGGCCAGCGAATGGCTGCGCCACGGCCACCAAACCGACGCTGCCTACGGCAACGTCATCCTGCACGTCGTGCTGGAAGAAGACCAGCCCGTGCTGCGCAACGACGGCTCCCGCATCCCCTGCCTCGAAATGCGCAACCTCGTGCCGCCGGGCATCGCCGCCATTTACGAAAAACTGCTGCACAACGAACACTGGATTCCCTGCCACAACCTCTTCCATACCGTGCCCCCTATGACCCGCACCCTCTGGCTCGACCGGATGCTGGTGGAGCGTTTGGAACAAAAAACCACCGTAATAAAGGAAGCATTGGAGCGCAATAACGGCGATTGGGAAGAGACGTTCTACCAAATCCTAGCCCGCAATTTTGGCCTGAAGGTGAACGCTGAACCCTTTGAAATGCTGGCCCGCTCGCTGCCGCAGCGCATACTCGCCCGCCACAAGGACAACCCGTTGCAACTCGAAGCCCTGCTTTTCGGACAGTCCGGCCTACTGCCCGATGCCACCGACGAGGACTACCCCCTTGCCCTCAAAAAAGAATACGATTTCCTTCGGAAAAAATACAACCTGACGCCCCTCGAAGCGGCGCATTGGCGGTTCCTTCGGCTCCACCCCGGCAATTTCCCGACCATCCGGCTGGCGGAGTTCGCCCGGCTCACGGCACAGTCGGCGCACCTGTTCAGCCGCATCCTGGAGGTAGAAGACCAAGCTGGCATCGAGTCGCTTTTCAAGGTGAAACTCGACGGCTACTGGCTCACGCACTATACCTTCGGCAACGAGTCGCCCAAGAAAAACAAATCGCTCGGCAAGGAGGCCATCCGGCTTTTGACCATCAATACCATCGTGCCATTCCTGTTCCTCTATGGAAAAATGCGGGGCGAGGAGGCCCACAAGGACAAGGCGCTGCACCTGCTCGAAGCCCTGCCCCCGGAGCGCAACGCCATCATCGAAGGCTGGCAGCGGCTGGGCGTGGAGCCGCCCTCGGCGTACCAAACACAGGGGCTTTTGCAGTTGAAAAACGTTTATTGCGATGCGAAACGGTGCTTGGCGTGCGGGATTGGGGCGGGGATTTTGAAATAACTCAATTTCCCAAATACCCCCCAATCCTTACCACCTCCGCAAACCCCCCAGCCTTTTCATTCAAGACTACCAATTGTTGATTGCGATTTGGAAAAACCAACTTTTTTTTTCAAAATTGCCATTCAAAAACAATTGCTCTGCAATATGGCCGCAATCCTCAATTACATGCCCGAAATATCCGTACCCCAAGAAAACCTGAAATCTTGGGGAGAGCTTTGGCTTGGGACTGTCAATCCTCAAACGGGCAAACCAAAGAACCCAAACTGCTTCGACAGGCAGCAGTCTGTCAATTTTGCATCGTTCATTGACAGGGCAGTTGCTGAATCACTTGCTAAAATGTTGGGAAATATCCCGATAGTCGCCGGATCCCCCAAAAAGCTCATTCCGTCTCAAGCGGACTGTGTGGAAATGGGGCCGGCAAGGATAATTGGTGGGGTTCGCCCCCAAAACTTTGACGTTGCCTATCGGCCCGATGGTGTACGCATAGCGTTTGACAGCAAGACATTGAATGATGTAAAGAGTGTAGGAAAGAACTGGCAAAACATGGTCAATGAGTTGGCGACTGAGGCAGCGACTGTGCATACTCGGTTCCCTTATGCGATAGTCGCCTTTATGGTCGTCATCCCCACTCCAGCACTTGGCGCTAAGCAACAAGCAGACTTGGTAAGGACCTTGGAAAGGATGGCTTCAAGAAGGGATGTGCTGAATCAGACCCACTTGGCAGAAGCTATTTCGTTAGTTGTCTGGAATCCCACTGATGGCACTATCAGCAATTCAATACCAGAACAAGGTTCTGTGTTGCGTATAGAGCGGTTTTCGGAAATACTTTACCCTCAATACGTTAGTCGCTACAAAGGGCTTCCGCCGCATGATGAAACTGGGGACGACGAAGAAAGCGGAATCTAAGATAATTAATCAAAAACCTCGCAATGGATTTGTTTTTTGAGACCAATAAACTTCCTGCTACCAAGCGTAAACTAAGGGGTGGGTACTACACTCCGGGCAAATTAGCGAGGTATCTCGTTGATTGGGCGGTTCGTAGTGACACAAAACGGGTGATTGAGCCAAGCTGCGGGGATGGTAATTTTATTGCCCCCATTTTGGAAAAATTCAACAGTTTGCGGATAAAAGATTTTGACCTCACAGCTGTTGAACTGGAAGCGGATGAACTTATTGCTGCCCAGAACAGGGTGCAAGGCATCTATTCAAGTAGTGAAATAGATTGGCGGCATGGTGATTTTTTTGGTCATTTTGCAGAATTAAGCACACAACAACCTTACGAGGTGCTGCTTGGCAACCCTCCATTCATTAGGTTTCAGCACGTTGACAACGACAGCCGGGAAATTGCCTTTTCCCACCTTAGAAAAGCAGGATACAAGCCCACCAAATTAGCCAATATTTGGGCAGCTTTTGTCCAATTGGGCATAGAGTTATTAGGCGATGGCGGCAGGATGGGACTTGTTTTGCCAGCAGAATTGATGCAGGTTAATTATGCCGAAGAACTCAGGACCAAATTGGTTTCCTCCTTTGAACATGTGCTGCTTATAGGCTTCAAGAAATTAGTATTCCCAGATATTCAACAAGAGGTGGTCTTGTTGCTGGCAGAAGGCAAGCGTTCTGACAAGGGATTCATTTCTGACATCCACACGCTTGAAGTGGAAGACGGGGAAGAACTTATCCGAACCATTGACCTCGAACAAGCGGTGCGGCACCTGCCCGTGAAACACACCCACCCTGGCATGAAATGGACTTCCCTTTTCATGTCAGCCGAGAAGTTCAACACACTTGAAGACGTTGCCAAAGACTCCAGGCTAGTAAAACTTGGGCAACTTGCTGATGTTGATGTTGGCCTTGTTACTGGCCGGAATAGTTTCTTTGTGATTGATGAAAAAAGGGTGGCAGCATTGCAGGCCCAAGATTTTGCTATCCCGATAGTTGGTAGGACAAGCTCATTGAAGTCCGTGATATTCAATGAGCAAGATTATGAGCATTATCGCCGCACCCACCCAGCGTTTTTGCTTAATTTCAACAATAGGAAAACCGAGGAAATACCACAGGCGCTATTAAAGTATATCTCGCACGGTGAAAAGGAAGGTGTAAACGAAGGCTATAAATGCAGCATTCGGAAACGCTGGTTTGACGTCCCCTCGATTTACATCCCTGATGGGTTTCTTTTCCGACAAATCCATAAATATCCGTTGATGGTGGTTAATGGCATAGGTGCCACCTCTACCGATACCGTACACAGAGTACGGATGAAAAACGGCCTTTCAATCACTACGCTGTCCTGCGTTTTCTTCAATTCACTGACCTTGGCTTGGGCAGAAGTCGCTGGTAGAAGCTATGGCGGCGGCGTCTTGGAACTGGAGCCAAACGAAGCAGAAAAACTGCTGATTCCTTGGAGCGATGAACTTGTTTTGGACTTTTCCCGTGTGGATACACTCCTTAGGGCAGGCCAAGAAGTCGAGGCACTGGACTATGTTGATGGCATCGTGCTAGAGCAGTTCTTGGGCCTTTCAAGAACCAAAGTGCTTGAAATCCGTGGTGCTTGGGAGGAATTGCGGGATAGAAGGATTAACAGAAAATAGTTGTGTGGAAAAATGATGGTCAGACAATGAACTGTTTCTTCAATTCCTGTTCAATTCACTAAAATCGTCGCATCGGTAATCTTATAGTCATCAGCCAGCAAAAGTGCCTTGCTACGCAACTTTGCTTTTTTGAAAACGAAGGAGCAGCTTTCATGGTAGAATGATGCAACTTCGTTGCCCAATCAGTCAGTTGAAGAATTATGGAAACAATTTGTTGAATCAAAAATCAATTACCATTTTCTGTAATAAACGCAAAAAAGGCCCTTCAAAATTTGGAAGCGGGCGGCATGGCCTGTTTACTTTGAGGCGTTGGCAGGAGAGGTGGTCATGTTTGATGTGGCATTTGGAGGCCTTGAATGGACGTGTGCAAAGTCGGCAAGATCACTCACAAGACCATCACCAATACCCCGGAACGGATGGGGGATTTTACGGTGGCGGTGTTGCTAAGGAGGGTGAGGGGGAGAGGAGGAATGCGGATAAAGAAAATCAGGCTAACTTTTGCGAAAGTGTTGAGGAGTAAAAAACGAAGGTTTTCGGAAATAAAACCTCAGCCACATTTCTAATTTTAAAATGTGACTTATTCAATATCTAAACAAAACATACCTAGCTATGCGAATCACTATTGCCTTTATCTTTTTTATCTTCACCCATACGCTATCAAAAACCCAAACAACGGCTGACCCTAACCCCATTGGTCATAAACATTACACTGATGTAAAAATTGACTTATATAACAAGATATTACTTGACAATCGATATTTACCTTTTGATGTTCCATTTTATTTTACGGGGGAAGTCAATAAATCGATTATCGGAATTGAAGCCAAATACTGGTGCATTGGATGTGTCGATACATTTATCAATAATTGGAATCGAGCCCCGGAGATTCTGAAAACCAAAGAAAGCGGCGACAAATTCTATCTATTAATTGACAACCCTTTAAAGCCGGATAAACAATATCAGTTCGATTTCGGCATCCAATACAATATCGATTCAATCGACAGGGTACACATTCTTGACCTTGCCGAGCAGTATTTATATGATGTCAACGAATTGAAATACCTGAGTATTCAGGTGTTTAATGATTTTAGAACTGGAAGGTTCATTAATCAGATTGGCGCTTTTTTGCAAAGCAATACCCATCCCAAAACCACACAGGATTCTCTATTGATTGACCAACTTGTCAGGGACACCAATTTTATCAGTGCCGTAAAAAATGACTTCCAAAGCCTGAAAGGCAGTTCAAATCCGACAAGTATAATAGCCACGCAACTCCCCAACATCATTTCCCGTTTTGGTATATCAGGTACACCGCCGGTGGATTCAGCATTAGCCAACTACTATAGAAATTACATCCAGGCCAGCGATTTCCTGATTTATGAAAACCTACTCCGGGATGTGATATTCTACTATTTTTCTGATAATTTCCCTAGATTCCAACAGCAGATTTCTGACTATTTCGGTTTTAAATACGGCAATCTCCAAAATTCGCCTATCATATCTGCTGACTTGATTTGGGATTATTTGTTCAGTCCTGGGTTCAGCGTAGTGTCATCCAAGATATCTGCTCAAATTGGTGCGATTCAAGATCGCATTGCATCCATGAATAGATTCCAACAGATGGGCCCCGGGTATTATGCCTCTTACCTGAAAAATGTATTAGGGGACACAGATTTCCTAGACACCCTGAAAAAGTTTGATTTAGAGAAATACAACCCGCTTGAACCTGATTTTAACCAGATCTGTACGCCTACATGACCGGGCGGTACAAGACTCATTAAACGTAAATCATGTACTATTTATAAATTATTCCTTCGAAGATGCGATTTTCAACGGTCTATATGAAATTAGTCTAGAAGATTTCAAAAAATTCCCGGTCAATACCATCAATTACTCCAACGATGTGCTATCCGACCTTGATGCCCAGTTAAAAAATTTGGATTCCAACCTTTTGTTTTTTAACGCCCTGCTGCAATTGAGTTACAACCACGGGGTCAAAAAAGAAACCATAAAAAAATTAGAGCAAATCAGACAACAATTCATCATTGCCGCCCAACTCTTGAACAATCTGAATGATTGGAATAACAGTATCGCGAAAGAATTGTCAAAAGCATTTGAAACCGAGATTAATCGGCTTACAGGTCTGACGAGTACAGAATCACCTCAAACGACTACTGCTGATTTCCTCACCCGAGCTGAATACTACATATCTGGCGATTTAGGTCTTACTCTTAATTGTTTCTCCGTGGGATCGAACTATTCCAGCGCAATAGCGCCTTATTTCGGTGTGAATTTCAATCTTAACCCAATAAATAGACAGGCGCGGTATAGTATTTTTGACAAAAATAAGCCCTTTTTTAAGTCTATATCTCTTATGATGGGCATTACTATTGCCGACGAATTTAAAGATGGTAAAAGGGAGAACCTGCTGCCTGGCATCAACGGGAATTTCCTAATCGGTGGTGCTTTGCGGATAAGCGATTTTTCAAGGCTATCTGCCGGAACCGTCTGGTACAAGTATAAAAACAACAATCCGAATATCAAAAACCAACTGGTGGCTTCTCCGTTCATTTCGGTCTCGCTAGACTTAGATGTCAAAAAATTTCTGAAGAATTTTGGCAAGGTTATTTTCCCCAATGCCGAAATAAACTAATACAAATTATGAAATACTCACTACCCATCCTCGGCATACTTTTATTTTGTTTTCTCGGTTGCATTAGAGACTCGGATGAGTTTGATGTGAAATCCGTTTATGATTTCAGTGTTAACAACAACGATTCGCTCTTTGTAGAAAAGACGGTGTTGGTCGATATCAGTTTTAAAGAATTTGAAAACGACATTGGGACAAATGTTGTTTTTTATTCAAATGCAGGCAAGTTTCTGAGCCTCGCAGGGGGTAACCAGCAAGACACTCTTACGGCCACCTTGGTTAATAATTCGGCAAAAGCCCAGATTAAGCTGGATACTGTCCAAGGAGAATTTATTTTCAAGGTCAGCTTTTTTATAAAAAATGTTCAATATTTTGCTGAAAAACTGGTTCAAGTTTATGCGCCTGCCCAATCTGTCATCTTAGAGCCCCAAACCTATGATATTTCTATTGACGGACCTGATACTTTGAAAAGAAATGAAATGCGTTTACTACGGCTCAATCTCGGAACATTCGAAGGGTTGAACAACCAGCAAGTCACGTTTTATACCACAGCGGGTTATTTCGCTGAAAACGGGCCGCAGGAACGCGCACTTGACAGCATAAATACTGTCGTTATCGGCAATCAGGCTGTTTCCTTAATTAATTTAAGGGACACGAGCGGCGTCGTACTTTTTCGAAGTAGTTTTAAATACAACAACAAAGTATATTTAAAAGAATTTTACAAGACAGTTTATTGATGTATCCACATGTTACCAAGTTTTTGAATTATAAATTTTTATTACATGGCTTAGCAATTTGAGGCGGATGGGAATGTAAGTCAGGGAGGGCTGGTAGTGTAAGTAGTATCGGATTTTAGAACAAATAGTTGCAATACAGCGAACTAACGTTTCTTTATCAACCGCTTACTAAACGCGGCTGTACGACAAGGAAGCAATCGCTAACCAAATGCACACTGACAATTTTAGTCAAGTGGAATTTGTTACTGTCACAACTATAGCCAATGTCAAGCCTGTCGATTTAAACAAAATCGGCGACTCACCCCCCAGGTACCCCCCAATCCGCACCACCCCCGCAAACACCCCAGCCGCCGTCACCCCCGCCCAGCGCCAGGCCCACGCACCACGAGGGGGCGCTCCTTGTACCTCTCTGTTGTAAAAACTATCATGTTGTCGCTGCCACTCAACGAATAGAACGGGTGCGAGGCGTCCACCCTGCGGCATTCCCCCATCTTTTCGGAGTGGAAGATGTCATGCTGGCTGCTTGGGTTTGGGAATTCGAACATTGTGACGCAATGCTATTCTTCCCAAAAGCCGAACGGATACGTTTATACGCTGCAAACAAGAAAAAGCAAAATGCAAGACAAAAACCCACCCAATATCATCATCTACAACACCGTGGACGGCAAGGCCGCCGTATCGCTGCTGGCCAAGGACGGGCAGGTATGGATGAACCAAAACCAATTGGCGCAACTTTTTGACACCTCCGTTCCAAACATCAGCATGCATATATCCAATATACTGAAAGACAATGAGTTATCGGCGGATTCAGTTATTAAGGAATACTTAACTACTGCCTCTGATGGCAAGGAATACAAGGTGATTTTCTACTCACTCGACATGATTCTGGCCATTGGGTTCCGGGTCAGGAGCAAGCGGGGCACACAGTTCAGGGTGTGGGCCAACCAGCACCTGAAGGAGTTCATGGTGAAAGGCTTTGTCATGGACGATGAGCGGTTGAAAAACCCAGACGGCAGGCCGGATTATTTTGATGAACTGCTTGAACGCATCCGGGACATTCGAGCCTCGGAGAAGCGCTTCTATCAGAAAGTACGAGACTTGTTTGCCCTCAGCAGCGACTACGACCCCACCGATAAAGCCACTCAAATGTTCTTCGCTGAAACGCAGAACAAGCTGCTGTTCGCAGTTGCTGGTAAGACTGCTGCTGAAATCATCCTCTCCCGTGCTGATTCCAGCAAGCCGAACATGGCCCTGACATCATGGAAGGGTTCAATTGTGCGGAAACAAGACATCTTCGTCGCCAAGAACTACCTCACAGCAGACGAGATAGACACCCTCAACCGCTTGGTGGTCATTTTCCTTGAAACTGCAGAACTGCGGGCAAAAAGCAGGCAGGATATCACCATGTCGTTCTGGCGGGAGAATGTGGATGGGATTTTGGCCTTCAACGAGCGGCAAATTCTAAGTGGTACTGGCACTGTCAGCCATGCGGAAATGGAAGAAAAGGTGCGGGAAATTTACGGTCAGTTTGATGCACGGCGGAAATCAATAGATGCTGCCAATGCTGATAAGGCAGATATGGAAGCATTGGAAGCAATGATAAAGAACCGAAAAAAATAATGTGTACTCCCCTCAATTTCCCAAATAACTCCCAATCCGCACCACCTCCGCAAACACCCCAGCCGCCGTCACCGCAGCGCCAGCGCCGGGGCCGCGCACCACGAGGGGTCGCTCCTTGTACCGCTCGGTGGTGAACACAATCATATTGTCGGAGCCGGAGAGCGAGTAGAACGGGTGCGAGGCATCCACCGCCCGCAAGCCGATGGTCGCTTCGTTGGTGGCCTTGTCGAGGCTGGCAATCATGCGCAGGGCCTTGCCTTCGGCGGCAGCGTCGGCGGCCATTTGCTCCGAAATGGGCGTCCGCTTTTTCCAGTTCCTCGAAGAAGGCATCCACGCTGGGGGCGTCTTGTGCGGCCTGTGGCAGGATGGACTCGATGCGAACGTCGGCAGCCTCCAGCGGAAGGCCCGCCTCACGGGCGAGGATGAGCAGCTTGCGGCGCACGTCGGCACCGCCGAGGTCGTCACGGGGGTCGGGTTCGGTGTAGCCGAGGCGTTTGGCCTCCCGCACGATGGCGCTAAAGCGGTCGCCCGGCTTGAAATTGTTGAAGATGAATGACATCGTGCCGGACAGCACCCCTTCTATTTTCAGGATGCGGTCGCCGCTCGTGATGAGGTCTTCCAACGTACCAATGACCGGCAGGCCGGCGCCCACGTTCGTTTCATACAAAAACGGCACGCCACGGCGAGTAGCCACGGCCTTCAGGCGCTGGTACTGCTCGTAAGGGCCGCTAGTCGCCTGTTTATTTGGTGTAGAAATGCTGATGCTGCTTCCCAAAATCTCCTCATAAAACTGCGGCAATTCGGCACTCGCCGTGTTGTCCACGAAGATGGAATTGCTCAGGTTCAGCCCCTTCATGCGCTCCACGAACTGGGGGAGGCTGAGTTTTTCGCCTTTTTCCGAAAGCAGCGCCTTCCAGTTGGCGAGGTCAATGCCGTCCTCGTCAAAGAGCATCTGCCTGCTGTTCGTCAGGCCGACGATTTTCAGTTCGAGGCCCCGTTTTTCCTTCAAAAATGCAGCCTGCTCCCTGATTTGCTCGATGAGCGTAGAGCCGATGAGGCCCACGCCGACCATGAACAGGTGCAGTTCTTTCGTGTCGGAGAGGAAGAATGCCTCGTGCAGGGCGTTCATGGCCTTGGCCTCGTCAGCGGCTGCGACCACCACCGAGATGTTCAGCTCCGAAGAGCCTTGGGCGATGGCCACCACGTTCACGCCGTTCTTGCCGAGGGCCTGGAACATGCGGCCTGATATGCCGGGACGGTAGCGCATGTTTTCACCGATAATCGCTATCACGCTCAGGTTTTCCTCGATTTTCAGCGGTTCCACCAGCCCTTTCTCGATTTCATACTCGAACTCGGCCTCCACCTGCTGCTTCGCTTTTGCGGCCACCTCTGGCGGTATGGCAAAGGTGATGCTATGCTCCGACGACCCCTGCGTAATCAAAATCACGCTGATGCCCGACTTCGCCAAACTGCCGAACAACCGCCCCGCAATGCCTGGCACGCCGAACATGCCGCCGCCTTGCAGCGTGAGCATTGCCACTTTGTTTATCGAGGAAATGCCGGAGACCGGATGTTCGCTCTGGCTGCTTTTTTCCGAAATATAAGTGCCCTCGAAATCGGGGTTGAACGTGTTCTTGATGTAGAGCGGGATGCGCTTTTGCAGGGCCGGTTGCAGCGTCGGCGGATAAATCACCTTGGCCCCGAAATGCGACATTTCCATCGCCTCGGCGTAGGTCATTTTCGGGATGGTGAACGCCTTGCGCACCTTGCGGGGGTCGGCGGTGAGCACCCCGTCCACGTCCGTCCAGATTTCGATGCTCGCAGCATCCAGCCCAGCGGCGATGATGGCGGCGGTGTAGTCAGAGCCACCCCTGCCTAGGGTTGTCGTTAGGCCATCCGCCGTGGAGCCAATGAAGCCCGTAACTACTTGGATCTCAGGGTTTTCAGCGTAGTGCTTCGCAATGAGCGGGTAGGTGGCGGCAAAGTCCACCTTGGCATTGACGAAGTTATCGTTGGTCTTGATGACCTTGCGGGCGTCGAGGAAGCTGGCCGGGATGCCCGCCTGCCGCATGGCCGCAGCGATGATGAACGAAGAACTGCGCTCGCCGAAGCTCACCACATAGTCCATCGTTCGGGGCGATGCCTCCCGCACGAGGAAAACGCCACTGAGCATATTGGCCAGCGACTGGTGGCTGCGCTCCATTTCCACCGAAATGTTCAGGCGGTCCGTGCCGCCCACGAGGGAGAAAATGGCGTCTTGGTGGCGCTGCGCAAATTTTTCAAAAGCGTCCCGCCAGCTTTCATCGCCAGCGGCAGCACGGCGGCTCATGTCTAGCAGGCTGTCGGTGACGCCACTGAAGGCAGAGAACACCACGGTGAACTGGTCGCCCCGGTGGTGATATTTTTTCAGGATGCTGATGAGGCCCTTGATGCGCTCCGGCGTGCCAACGGAGGAACCTCCGAATTTGAGAACTTTCATATTGATACGGTGGACGGTGGACGGTGGACGGCCAACGGTGGACGGGGAGTTCCGTCTATCGTCCACCGTTGGCCGTCAGCCGTTTGAAAAATCGGTTCTACGTGGTAAGGCGGGCTTGGTTTGACAAGTTTCTTTCTTTGACAAATATTGTGGGCATTATCGAAGTGATAGATAGGTGATTGAAAAATAAAAAATTGAAATTTTTTTATTTTTCAATCACCTATCTATCAATATTATAGGTTGAAGAAAAAATTTTGAAGAATTTTTTCTTCAACCTATAATATTGATTTTGGGAACTTCCACAGAAATTGTCAAAGCACTATAAATTTTTGAAAAGAAAGGCAAATATATGGTGATTTAGTGCAAGGTCACAAGTTGCCGAGCAGGGCTTTCAGTTCTTCGTAACTGGCCAACTCACTCGATTTCTCCACTCGTTTGTCGCCTTTGTAAACGAGGGTAAAGGGGATAGCACCGTCCCATTTTTCACTCACCTTCCCAATCCAAGTGTCGTAGTCGAGGTCGCCGAGGGCGACGACGTTGCGCTGGAGGTTGCGCTGCGCAACGAATGGCACGAGCTTCCGAAGGAAGTCCTTGGGGAAGTCCATGCTCACAAGCAGCACCTTGATGGGCTGTTGCTTTGACTCCTCAATTAGTTTTTCAAAAAAAGGTAGCTCCTCCACGCAGGGCTTGCACCAGGTTGCCCAGAAGTTGACGACGTAGGTCGTATCGTTGGCTTGGTGCAGCAGTGGCTCGAACTCGCCATAGCTCATGAAAACGGGAAAAGGAATGGAGTCCGACACCGCCGATGCCGTGCTGGCTGGCAGGGTAGTGGTAGGTGCTTCGGGCGTTTTTGCGGAGCAACCAACAAGGGAGAAGTAAAAAGTAAAAAGGATAAAGCAAAAACTAGGCAAGGCCCTGATTATGAATAGGTTGGATGTCATTTTGAAAAAGAAAAATGGTTGAACAGATATGCAATTGACCTGATTGTAACAGATTCTGGCGATACTCCTATTTTCCGATTGACGATTGTTGACTACATGATTGAAAATAGTTGATATTATGTGAGAAGTAAAGTTTTTGATGGCTGATTTCAGCCATCAACCATACCAGCATCGGCCATTACTTCAAAAATCAACAATCATGTAATCAACAGTCGTCAATCGAATAACCACCACTACAATTCGGCGATAGTCAGCTATTAACAATCGAACAATTTAACCATGAAGCCATGTAGCCTTCACCTAAACCGCACCGCCATTTCCCGCCTGTCAATCGCCTCGTTGCCGGGGTCGTCGAAGAGGAAAAAGACGAAGACGGTGCCTTGGCCTTCCTTGCAGAGTGCGACCATTTTGCAGATGGGCGAGTCGGCAAAGACGGGCTTGGGCGTAAAAATATAGGTCATGCCCCAGTCGGCGTTGAAGTCACGGCGCAGCGACTGGTCATCGGGCCGCAAGGCGGAGATGATGGCATCGTCGGCGTTGGTGGCCACTTGGGTCAGTGTTATGAACGTGGCAATATTCGGTGCCGAGGCCATATAGTCCTTCTCGTTCCAAGGCAGTACGTAGTAGCGGATTTCAAGGTTTTCGCTGCGGGAACGAATGGCGTACTGGCAGTTCAGGTACTGGTTTTCGAGCGGCTCGTAGTCCTTGTACCCGGCATCCAATGGCTCCATGAACTCCACACCCGCCCGTTGGAGCAGTTGTGCGAAACGGGCGGGCTGTTCGAGGTTTTGCGCTGGCAGGCATTGCGGCAGCGAGCAGAGCAAAACAGCCATAGAGAAGAAAATAATATTAGTTTTTAAGGCCATCCTTACGGTTTTATGCAGCTAAAATAAGACAGTTGTTGTGGAGAAAGGTTGGCTGCCATCAACCTTATCAACTTTTATCAACCCTTATCAACCCAACCTGCCTTACTTTTACCGCTCAAATCACACCCAATGCGCAAATCCTTCGCCCTTTTCGTTCTGCTTATTTCCTTGAAAACCATTGCCTTGGCACAGTACCAGCCTGTGTTCACCGGCCTCAGTGGGCAGGAACTGCTCGACAGCCTCGTGAAGTACTACAAAGCTCCCGTGCTGCTCACACAGGCATTTGCAAGGGATACGCTTTTTTCAAAAATATATGGCTACAAAGACTCGCTCACCTGCGTCTATACAGGCGACCGAATTTACCTCAACCCCACCCAAGACCCCACACAGGACGCCTTCGACAAGGGCTTCAACACGGAGCACACCTTTCCACAGAGCCTGGGCGCTATGAACCAGGCCGAGGGCGACATGCACCACCTCTACCCGACCCGGGTGGACGTGAACGGTGACCGGGGCAACCTTCCCTTTGCCGACATCCCAGACGCCCAAACCGAAGATTGGTACTACCTCGGCCAGCAGCTTTCCAATACGCCTTCCTCCAATATCAACCTGTACAGCGAGCGAAAGGACGGCTTTTTCGAGCCACGGGAAGACCACAAAGGCAACGTGGCCCGTGCCATGTTCTACTTCTACACCATGTACAAGGCCCAAGCCGACGCCGCCAACCAGAACTTCTTTAACTCGCAACGCCAGACCCTCTGCGCCTGGCACCTCCTCGACCCCGTGAACGAGCCGGAATGGAACCGAACCTGGCTCATCGCACCGTACCAGAGCGGCAAACCCAATCCCTTCGTGCTCGACTGCACCCTGCCGGAGCGCTGCTATTGCGCCGATTTTGGTACAAAATGCACCCCCGCCGCTACGGAGCAAGGTGCTGACAACCAATCGTTTACGCTGAAATCCATTTCGCCGAACCCCTTGCAGGACTTTGCCGTGCTGCGCTTCACCCTACCTACTGCGGGTCGTGTGCGCTTGGCAGTTTTTGGTGCCTTCGGCAACAAGTTGGACGAGGTGGACTTGGGCTGGATGGGCGAAGGCAGGCAGGAGGCCGTTTGGCAGCGGCCAGCGGATGTGGCGAGTGGGATGAGCTTTTTTAGGTTGGAATTTGAAGGGGCTTTTTTAGTGAAAAAGGCGATTCTACTGCCAAAATTTTGATGTAGCTGCCTAATTTTTGATGTTTTGAATTGAGTGGAGTTTAATGCAGTCACCCACGAGAGGAGGGGTTATCAAACCCCGGTGTTCCGGAACACCGGGGTTTGATAACCCCTCCTCTCGTGGGTGACTGCTAACATGTTCAACTAAAATCAATTTCAAATAAGAGATTGACCTTCTAGCCCTCTTATCTCTCCTTCAAAATCCAACCCCGGAAACTCCCCCGCCAATTGCCGCAAGGCATCCAATTCTTTTTTGATAAAATTCTGATGCTCAGCCGATTGCGGATGAAAAGGCCGATGCGCCATTGCCGACAGCACCCGCTCAATGCGGCCATTCAGCACCCTTGTTTTTTCATCGAAAAACGCCTGTTCGAAGTACTGCCAAATATAATCGGTGGCTTGGTGGCTAGGGTGTGCCATGTCCTCGGCGTAGAAGCGGTAGTCACGCAGGTCGTCGAGCAGGATTTCGTAGGCGGGGAAGTAGTGGACGAAGGGCAACCGCTGGCCGATTTCGTCCAAGGCCAATAGCAAGGTGGCCTTGCTGCGCTGGTTTTCCATCAAGCCGTCCCGGAGGTGTCGCACGGGGCTGACGGTAGCGATGATTTCAAGGCTAGGCAATTGGGCCTTCATTTTTTCAAAAACAGGCAAGAGCGCCGCAACCACTTCCTCCACGGACAGCCGCCGCCGCTCGAACTCCGCTGCGGGTAATTTATGGCAGTTGGCCACCACCTCGCCCATTTTTTTCAAGGTAAAAACATGCGCCGTACCGAGTGTGACCACGAGGCGGGTGGTGTTTTCGAGAAAAGCCCTTGCCGTTGATAATGAATCGTTTATGTTCGACAAAGCGGCTGCCTTATCGGGCTGCGAGAACCTGCCGTGGTGCTCCCAGCTATGCCAAAGCCCTTGGTGCTGCACGAGGTCGTTTTCCGAAAAAGGCTCGCCGCTCATCAGCCGCTCCAACGACCGCCCAATGCTCGCCGGGTTGAAAACGATGCCAAACGGGTTGACCAGCGTGGGGAACTTCAGCCGCTCCAAACGCCCGCCCATTTGCTCCGCAAAGCAGGAGCCAATGCAAAGCACCCAGTCGGCATGGCCTATTTTGATGGGGCTTTGAATCGAAGGAAAGACGGTGCGGAAGGATTGCATGATTGGAAATTATGAAATTGGGAAATTATGAAGTTGATTGCTGTCACGAGCAATTTCCTAATTTCTCAATTTCCCAATTTCAGCTTTAGCGTTTCGCCGCAAACTTCAACTTGTATTCTGCCTTGCATTCGCCGTTGCGGATTTTTTCCAGCTTTCGCTTGATAAGTTGCTTCTTGAGGGGCTTCAACCGCTCGGTGAACAGTACGCCTTCTAGGTGGTCGTACTCGTGCTGGATGACACGGGCATTCAGGCTATCGAATAGGCCTTCGTGCGCCACGAAATTTTCGTCTAGGTAACGGATGCGGATGTTTTCCTGCCTGTCCACGTCGCCCCGGATGTCGGGAATGCTGAGGCAACCCTCCTCGAAGCTCCAAAACTTGCCAGATTCTTCGAGCATTTGCGGGTTGATGAAGACCTGCTTTATCGGCACGTACTTGAGCGGCTCCTTTTCTTTTTCTTCCTCTTTCTCGTCGTCTTCCTTCGGGTGGGAATCAATCAAGAACAGGCGGATGCTATGCCCCACTTGTGGCGCAGCAATGCCCACGCCATCAGCGGCATACATGGTCTCCCACATATCGTCAATCAATTTCTTCAGTTCCGGGTAGTCCGGTGTAATTTCATCGGCCACTTTCTTAAGAATGGGTTGGCCGTAGGCGTAAACAGGCAATATCATGTTAAAAACGGTGGACGGGTTACGGCTTACGGTTGATTGCCCACGGTGGACGGAGTTCCGTCTGCCGTCTGCCGCCTGCCGTCAACCGTAAGCCGTTAAGACTTACTGTTAAGGTAACTACTTAGGAGGGTGTGGGAGGGGAGAGAAAAAATTTCATTTTTTCTCTCCCCTCCCACATTTTTAGGTGTTTTTTGGGGAAAATTGAAAATTTTCCCCAAAAAACACCCCTACTAAGTAATTACCTGTTAAGGTAATCTTCCAGAATCAGGGCGGCGCTGACTTTGTCAACCAGTGCCTTGTCTTGGCGCTTTTTCCGGTTTGCCCCGCTTTGCAGGATGACCTGCTTGGCGGCCTCGGAGGTGTATCTTTCATCTTGCATGTGTACCGGTATGTGTGGGTATAGCTTGCGCAGTTTGTTCACAAAACCCTTCACGTGCGGGGCAAGTTGCGCTGGTTTCCCATCGGGATAAAGCGGGTCGCCCACCACGAAGGCCTCCACCTCCTCTTCCTTCAAGTATTTTTCGATGAAATCAAACAACTCGTGGGTGGCTACGGTTGTCAGCCCCGATGCGATAATTTGCAGGGGGTCTGTAACGGCTATGCCGGTGCGCTTAGTGCCATAGTCAATTCCCAAAATTCTGGACATGGGCGCAAAGGTAGGAATTTCAGTTGGCAGTTAGACAGTGGGCAGTGGGCAGTCAGTTCGCCAGTTGTTTAGTCAGTGCCGATTAACTTGGGAATAGACTAAAAAGCTAATTGACTGCCCACTGTCTAACTGCCAACTACAACTGCTGATTCCTGAACTCGTACTCCTGAATCAGCCGCATCAGCTTAGCGTCTGACAAAATGGCCTTTATGCCTTGCAGGTGCTGCACGCTGTGCATGTCCGTGCCGAGGTACTCAACCATGTTTTGCTTTAGAAACTTCATGGCCAGGTCACGGGGCGGTTTACCATAATGGCCGGTGAGCGATAGCAGATTCACTTGGAATTGGCAGCCAAAATCCTTCAATTTCTCAAACTGTTGAAAGTCGCTGGAATAGTAGCCATATCGTTCTGGATGGGCGAGGATGAGATTGTAGCCTTTTATTTTTAGTTGGAAAATGGTCTCGAAGAGGTTTGGCGGGGCTTGCATGGTCGAAAGCTCGATGAGGAGGTGCTTGCCTGAAAAACTGAGCAGGTTGGTGATGTCCTGCTGTTGCAGGAACTCGTAGTCCACGAAATACTCTGTAGCCATTTCCACTTCGATGGGCAGGTTGGCAGTTTTCAACCCCTCTTTTAATTGCAAAAAACCAACTTTCAGTGCTTCCTGCGAGTTGGGGAACATGTCGGGGCGGGTATGCGGTGTGGTGATGACCTTGCGGTAGCCCAGTTCCACAAAGCCCCGCAGCATTTCGAGGCTGGTCTCGATAGAGTTGGAACCGTCGTCCACGCTGGGGATGAGGTGCGAGTGCATGTCAACGCCAAGGAAAGAGAAGTCACCGAGGGCGACAGCGGACTGTTTTTTCTTGAAAAGGCCGAAGAACACGGGCAGTTTATTTTTGGTTTGAATGTCCGGCAAAGATAGGCTTGCACATGCAACAAAGGTTGCCCAAAATGGGAGAAGCTTAGATTTTAGGGGCAATTCACCCTTGTATCGTAACTTTGCGCCTTATTTCAGCTAAAACTTCTTATTTGTAAAAATGGCTACGCCAAAATCCGTCGCATTCCATACCCTCGGCTGCAAACTAAACTACTCGGAGACCTCCAGCATCGGCAGGCTATTCGAGGATGCGGGCTATTCGGAGGTGGACTTCGATGCCGGAGCCGACATCTACGTCATCAACACTTGTTCGGTGACGGATTTTGCGGATAAAAAATGCCGCCAAATCGTACGGCGGGCGCTGCGCAAATCACCCAATGCCAACGTCGTCGTCGTGGGCTGCTATGCGCAACTAAAGCCGCAGGAAATCGCCGAGATACCTGGCGTGGACCTCGTACTGGGCGCTTCCGAGAAGTTCCGCATCCTCGATTTTGTTGACAATCTAAGCAAAGCGCCTGGCAAAGGAATGGTGCAAGCGGGCGAAGTGAAAGAGGCCAACACCTTCACCCATGCCTTCAGCTTCGGCGACCGCACCCGCTCCTTCCTCAAGGTGCAGGACGGCTGCGACTACAAGTGCAGCTTCTGCACCATCCCCCTCGCCCGCGGCGCCAGCCGCAGCGACACCGTGGAGAGCGTGGTGGCCAATGCCTGGAAGATTGCCGAAATGGGCGTGAAGGAGGTCGTGCTCACGGGCGTCAACATCGGCGACTTCGGCAATGGCACGGAGGTCATTGAGGGGATGAAGCCCAAGAAACAGGCGCTTTTCATTGACCTCATAAAAGAGCTGGACAAAGTGGAAGGCATTGAGCGCTTCCGCATTTCGAGCATTGAGCCAAACCTTTGCAATGAGGAAATCATTGAGTTCGTGGCGGCAAGCCAGCGCTTCATGCCGCATTTCCACATCCCATTGCAAAGCGGCAACAACAAACAACTGACCGCCATGCGCCGCCGCTACCGCCGGGAACTCTACGCAGAACGGGTGGCGCTCATCAAGCAGCACATGCCGCACTGCTGTATCGGCGTTGACGTCATTGTGGGCTTCCCCGGCGAGACGCACGAGGACTTCCTCGAAACCTACCGATTCCTCAACGAACTGGATGTATCGTACCTGCACGTGTTCACCTACTCCGAGCGTCCGAACACGCCCGCTGCCGAGATGGAGGGCGTGGTGCCCATGGGCGAGCGGCGTCAGCGCAACGAGATGTTGACCATTTTATCGGAAAAGAAGAAACGGCTTTTCTACGAGCAGTACATGGGTGAAACAAGGTATGTCCTCTTCGAGCACAGTACCGATCCGGGCCGCATGTCGGGCTTCACGGACAATTACATCCGAGTGGATTTGCTGCTGGATGAATCGGCCATCAATACCATCCAACCCATGCAGTTGAGCAGGGTGAATGCGGAGGGATTGATGGAGGTGTTTGAGCAGGTTTTTTGAGTGTTTAAGCTTTTATAGATAGCCGCATTTCAAATGCGTTCAGCTATAAAAATGTAAACGCCCGGCGAGGTCAATACCTTGCCGGGCGTTTGTTTTAAGAGAAGCAGTATTGCCTTATTGCTTCACAACCTGCACCGTTTGGCTGCCATGAAGATTGCTAACGGTCACCCAATAAGTGCCCGCCGCATAGCCCGAAAGGTCGAATTGCTGGCTTATTCGGGTCGTACCATTAATTTCCTTCCGCTCTAAGAGTCTTCCATTGGCGTCATTGACAAGTATTCCAAAATCACTTGCCGAAGGTGCCAATACCTCCACACGGAAAGGGCCGGCGGTTGGGTTGGGTGACACCGTCACCTGTGCATCCAACGGTTTGCGGCTGAGGATGCCTGATACCCAAGTGAAGCGGTACATCTTCGCATCCGAGTTGTCGTTCTTGAATTTGCCACCCCAACCATAGTCTTGCCGTAGGAACTCGAAGCGCATGATGGGTGTATTGAACTCATCTATTTCCATCCAATTCTCGCCATCGTCCATGCTGATAGAGGTTAGGAACGGCCCATCGCCATTGCTGTAGCGGCTGGTCTTCAGTAGGTAGGGCGACCCAGGTATATACTTGGCTTCGAAAATGGAATAGTCGTTGTCTGCCAAGGTCATTGGCGTCCAAGTCATCCCTCCATCGAAAGTGCGGACCATGGTAGCCTTGAAAGGCACAGCGTTGTACTCGGCAGAGTGGGCTATACCATGCATTTCATCCCGCATCGAAATGCCTTCAATGACAGGATAGGAGGTCAAACTAATGGCCGTGTAGGCAGCCATCCAGTTTTGGCCATAGTCTGCAGAGTGGAAGATTCTGCCAGAACTGGTGCCAAACCAAATATGGCTCCCAAAGGTGGCGTAGGCTCCAAAGTTGCCATATTCCCAATTCGGCGACGATTCGGGAACATTGGCCTGAGGCACACGTTCCCAGTTGTCACCGCCGTCACCAGTGGTGTAAATTTCAAAGTAGCCATCTTTGGAGTCGCCAACCGCAATGCCCTTCATATCATCCCAGAAATGGACAAAATTGGTAAAATTGGTAGTGGCATCCAAGTTCGCCCAAGTGGCCCCCCCATCCGTGGTTTTGTAAACATCGCCCTCTCCGCCAAAGGTGTGCATGGCAACCCATGCCGTGGTCCCATCCAGCGCATGTATTTGGCTGACACCCCATTCACCACTAGGCACGGGTACGGTAATTTCTTGCCAGGTCTGCCCGCCATCCGTGGACTTCGACAATAAATTGGAAGATTCCATTGACCAAGCGTTTCCGCCGAAGTTACCCTTAAAGGACGTTGTCCAGATATTGGTCTCGTCCACCACTTCCACGTCGAATATAGTTACTGGCACGCTGTATCCGGCGGGATGTTCTTCCCAAATTACTTGGGCACGCACATACATAGCCATGAGCATTAAGAAAGATAAAGCGTAAAAATCCTTTTTCATAGAAAGAAAGTTTGTTTTAAATGAAAAGATACTGGAGCTGGCGCTCCTTATTAGCCGTGTTTGTTTAATCGGAAAAGGTAATGTCACAAAGGAACAAATTCACAACGAATTTTTGCATTATTCGTAAGGCAAAATAAAACCGCCCATTGAATTTAATGAAGGTTCTTACTCAAACCGCTTGATGAAGCGCAAATCAATACTATTTGCATGCGCGGTTGAACGAGGTACGTGCAATGGTTCTCAGGAAGTGTTTCAGCAAGAAGCATAACGGGTGATGCAAGCTTATTTTATCGCCGAAATCACCTATTTTTGGGTAATTTTCAAAAACAAAACGCCATGACCTTTGGTGTCGAATCTTTGGAAGACCGCATGATGACAACTGAATACCTCAATTTTGGGGGAACGTCGTTTTAAAATGAGCAAGCGAAAAATCTTCAACGACCCCGTATATGGCTTCACGAGCCTGCCGCACGGCATCCTGATGGATTTGGTGGACCACCCCTATTTCCAGCGGTTGCGGCGCATCAAGCAGGTGAGCCTGACGCACTACGTCTATCCGGGGGCACTGCACACCCGTTTCCACCATGCGCTGGGGGCACTGCACCTGATGGGCGAGGCGATAGAGGTGTTGCGGAGCAAAGGCGTGGACATCACGGACGAAGAATGCGAGGCCGTGAGCATCGCCATCCTGCTGCACGACATTGGGCACGGGCCGTTCTCGCACACGCTGGAGCACACGCTCATCAACGTTCACCACGAGGAGGTTTCGCTGCGCTTCATGGAGCGGTTGAACGAAATATTCGAGGGGAAACTGACGCTCGCCATCCGCATCTTCAAGGATGAATACCCGAAACAGTTCCTGCACCAGCTTGTCTCTGGCCAGCTCGACATGGACCGCATGGACTACCTCAACCGGGACAGCTACTTTACGGGCGTGGCCGAGGGCGTCATCGGTTTCGACCGCATCATCAAAATGCTGGCCGTACACGACGGCGAACTGGCCGTGGAAGAGAAGGGCATTTATTCCATCGAAAAATTCCTCATCGCCCGGCGGCTGATGTACTGGCAGGTCTATCTGCACAAGACCGTGCTGGCCGCCGAGCAAATGCTGATAAAAACCCTGCAACGGGCCAAGCAACTTGCCATGCAGGGCGTAGCCTTGGACGTACCGAAAAGCCTCGCTTTTTTTCTTTATCGCAATATTTCCTTGGATGACTTCGATGCCAATCGGGAGGAGATGCTCGGCCACTTCGCCCGCTTGGACGACTACGACATCGCCACGGCGTTGAAAAGCTTTGGCGACCACGACGACCCGCTGCTTTCCTTCTTCGCCAACAGCATCGTGAACCGCCGTTTGTTCAAAATCGAGTTGAAAAACCTGCCCTTTGAACAAGACTACTTAGACATGGTGAAAGCGCGGGTTGCGGCCAAGTTTGCCTATTTCCCGAAGGGGAGCCTCGACTACCTCATCATGTCCGGCGACCAGACGAACCATGCCTACAACACGGCCAAGGACGAAATCAAAATCCTGTACAAGGACGGCTCAGTGCTGCCCATCTCGCAAGTGACGGATTTTGGCCTGCAGACGAATGTTTCTAGGAAATACTACCTCTGCTACCCAAAATCGGCGGCTGTTTAAAGTCATCCTGCCGTCTGCCCGCCAATTGATAACTTTGGGGCAAAATCAGATATTCATTGCCATGAAAATGCTTCGCAACATCCTTGCCGCCAGTGCCTTGGCGGTATTTTTCATCCATCAAATTGCTGCGCAAAATCCCAGCCTGCTTACCCTGGAAATCCCCGGCACGAAGGCCAGCTTCCAAATGGCGCTCGTGCCCGGCGGCAGCTTCCAAATGGGCAGCGAAGGCTCGCAGCGAACCATCCAATTGGACAGCTTCTGGATGGGCGTGACCGAGGTGGGCTACGACGAGTTCATCACGTTTTACCACAAGGAAAACGATTCCAACGCCACCACGCACCCTTCCCGGCCATACAGTGCCGATGCCATCAGCCGACCCACCCCGCAGTACATTGACTATACTTATGGAATGGGCAAATCGGGCTTTCCGGTCGTGAGCATGACCCAACAGGCAGCGCTGCGCTATTGCCTCTGGCTATATACCAAGACGGGCGTCTTCTACCGCTTGCCGACCGAAGCAGAATGGGAGTACGCTTGCCGATTTAAGTTCGACAGTTCGACAGTGGTCAGTGGGCAGTCAGGGGATGCCTTAGATGACGTTGCATGGTTTTATGACAACAGCTACGAGAAATACCACGAACTGGCCAAGAAAAAGCCCAACGCACTCGGCCTCTACGACATGCTCGGCAACGTGGCGGAATGGACGCTCGATTTTTACGATGAAAACTACTTGGCTTCCATCCAGGGCGACCCTGCCGTGAATCCTTGGATTGAACCCACCAAGCGCCATTCCCGCACCGTAAAGGGTGGCTCTTATGATAGCAACGCCGAGGAATGCACCTGCGAGTACCGCAAGAAGTCGGAAGCGAAATGGCAGGCCCGTGACCCTCAGATACCCAAGAGCAAATGGTGGAACCCCGATTCTCCCTTCGTTGGCTTCCGGGTAGTTAGGCCAGCCAAGCAGCCAACGATGGAGGAGGTGACGGCGTTTTTTGTGAAAGCC
Organism: Saprospiraceae bacterium; assembly: GCA_016714985.1. Lineage (GTDB taxonomy): Bacteria > Bacteroidota > Bacteroidia > Chitinophagales > Saprospiraceae > UBA6168. The sequence continues at coordinate 525,032 of JADKBS010000001.1, forward strand.
ATTAAAGACTAATTGATTCGAGTTGCCAGTTGCCAGTTGCGAGAAAGTTTGAGTTCAGCTTTTCAAGGTCTGTGTTGATGGGCAACTCGAAACTCGTAGCTCACCACTCGTAGCTATTTATGAAATACTACCTACTGCTGTTTTTCTTCGCCTATGTCGTGCTCACGATGCTGCTGCCCCGCTGGCGCATGAAGCGGGCCACGGGCCAAGAAGTGTTTGTGGTGCCAAAGGATGACTCGGCGCAGGGCTTCATCGGGCGCATGTTTAAGCTGCTGTTCGGGCTGGCGTTTGTGGTGCTGGCCGTCCATGCCTTTGCTCCGCAATGGGAGCATTACCTACTGCCCGCTGCGTTTTTGGTGCGCCCTTGGGCGCAATGGGCTGGGTTGATAATACTGCATTTTTCACTCTTATTGGTACTAGTTGCGCAGTCGCAAATGGCCCGCTCGTGGCGGGTTGGTTTCGATGAAAATGCCAAGACAGAACTGGTGCAGGGCGGCCTGTTCCGCTACTCCCGCAACCCCGTTTTCGTAGGCATGCTGCTCACCATGCTCGGCCTGTTCCTCGTGCTGCCGAATGCGCTGACGCTGCTCGCCGCTACGCTGACCTGGGTGGTGCTGCAAATACAGGTGCGGATGGAAGAGGCTTATTTGTTGGGGGGGCATGGGGAGGTGTATGCGGGGTATATGAAAAGGGTGAGGCGGTGGCTGTGAACCCATTTTTTCAAACAATATCTTAATCCCCCACCTAGCCATCGCCTCATACCTGTAAACCCCTTAATTTTGTGGGCTGATTCAAAAAAAAAAGTGGTGGGCCAAATCGGTTCATATTCCAAGTCGGGCGGAGATTTGAAGTCGCCGCCCGACTTTCAAACCTGCTGACCCACTACCCAATAAGTTTTCCCAAAACATGAAATACTCCGTCTGCTTTCTTGCATTGATACAGTTCGTCTTGCTTGGTTTAACGGCATCCGCCCAAGGCAATGGCTACAAGATTGATGTGACCATTGACAACTATTCAGGCGAAAAAACCTACCTCGGCTTCCGCCGGGCGGACAAAGTCTATAAAAAGGACTCTACCACGCTCGTCAATGGCAAGTACGTCTTTGAGGGGCAGGAGGCACTGCCACCGGGCATTTATCTCGTGCTCATGCCGCCCGACAACAAGTTCTTCGAGTTCGTGGTGACGAAGGCCGAGCAGCGGTTTTCTGTTTCAACGAAAGCGCCGGAGTTCGGCCAAAGTACTAAAATAAAAGGCTCCAAGGACAACGAACTGCTGCAAGAATACCAGCGCTACATGTCGAGCAAGGTGGAGGAGTCGAAAAAGCTGCAGGAGCAAATCGCCGCCGAAACGGACGAAAAGAAAAAGGCCAAGCTCAAGGCGGAAGTGGACGACCTCAGCAAGGCCGTGCGGGAGCGCCAGAACAATTTCATCAAGGACAACCCCGGCACCTACACGGCCAAGCTGATTGCCGCTTTTCAGGAAGCTGAAATCCCGGAACCGCCCAAGAAAGCAGATGGCACGATTGACAGCACCTTCCAGTTCCGCTACTACCGCTCACATTTTTGGGATGGCTTCGATTTCTCGGATGAAATCTGGGTGAACACACCTTATTTAAAGGAAAAAGCGGACCGCTTCCTCGATAAATTGACCCTCCAATCCCCCGACAGCGTGAAGGTCGCCGCCGAGTGGCTGGTGGAGAAATCAAGGGGCAATATGGAGTTGTTCAAGTACCTGCTGCCCTACCTTTTGAACAAATACTACACACCTGAAATCATGGGCCTCGACGCCGTGTTCGTCCACCTTTCCGACAAATACTATAAGACGGGCATCGCCGATTGGGTGACGCCGGAGAACCTCAAGAAAATCACCGATGACGCCTATATGAACAGCAATGTGCTTGTTGGAAACAAGGCCCCGAACGTAAAGGTGCAACGCTACGACCCCGTGCAGGACAAGTTCACCACCGACCTCATCAGCCCCTATGATGTGAAGGCGGAATACACTATCATCTTCCTCTGGAAACCCAACTGCGGCCACTGCAAACACATGGCGGAGGAGTTGATGCCGTTTTACGAAGAATGGAAAGGCAAGGGCGTGGAGATTTTCTCCATTTCCTCCGCTACCCATACGGAACTGGAAGATGCCGTGAAGAACATCCATGAAAAGAAAATGCCGTGGATTATCACTGCCGACCCTTACAGCCGGGCGAGGGCGCTGCAACTCTACTACGGCACCTCATTGCCCAAGCTCTTCATCCTCGACAAGGACAAGAAAATCATTGCCAACCGAGTGGGTGTGAAGCAGTTGCCGGAAATCATCGAGAACCACAAGCGGGTGACGGCGAAGGAGAAGTGATGGGTTTCATGGCTTCATGGCCTAAATAATCAACTGTTTTGTAACTACTTAGCAGGGGGTGTTTTTTGGGGAAAATAGAAAATTTTCCCCAAAAAACACCCCAAAATGCGGGAGGAGCGAGAAAAAATGAAATTTTTTCTCGCTCCTCCCACGCTCCCCTAAGCAGTTACATTGTTTTTATGAAACAGCGCCGCCAAGATTGTAATTTGGCGGCGCTGTTTTTTTTATATGAAATCAAAAAAGCCACTCAGGAAAAAGTTAAAGGCCCCCGGCGCACCGCCCGGCACCTTGGAGTTCACCGGCGAGCGCCGCATGGAGCAGCCCGTGCTCATGCGCATCCGTTACAACCAGCAGGGGTTTGAGGCCAAGAAGTTTCCAGCGGACGAGCCATTGGCGATTGACCCCAACTCGGTGAACTGGTTCGACATCATGGGCCTGCACGAAGTGAAACTGATTGAGCGCATCGGCGAGCAGTACAAGATTCACCCGCTCGTGCTGGAAGACGTGCTGCACACCCAGCAGCGCCCGAAGTTCGAGGAGTACGGCAACGAGGTGTTCATCGTGGTACAGGCGCTTTCCTACGACAGTTTCAACCACGAACTCACCGCTGAACAAATCGGCATCTACTTCGGCGAAAACTTCATCATCACTTTCCAGGAAAACGAGGACGACACCTTCAAGGCAGTGCGGGAGCGCCTGGAAACGGGCAGTGGGCGTATCCGCACCCGTCGGCCCGACTACCTTGCCTATGCTTTGATTGACGGCATCGTGGACAACTACTTCGACGTGCTCGACAAGTTCGAAGTGAGGATGGAGGAACTGGAGGCCGAAATCACCCTGCGCCCCACAAGGCAGGTCAAAGAGGATATCCTCAACCTGAAATTCCAGATGCTGGCGCTCCGAAAATCGGTGATGCCGCTGCGGGAGGCCATCGGCAAGTTCTCCCGCAGCGAGTGCCCGTCGGTGGAGGAGAGCACCGGCCTCTTCGTGCGTGACCTCTACGACCATGTGCTGCGTATCGCCGACCTCGTGGAGACCTACCGGGACATGCTCAACGGCATCCAAGAGCTTTACCTCAGCGAACTCAGCCTCCGCACGAACAACGTGATGCAGATTATGACCATCACCACCACCATCTTCGTGCCGCTCACGTTTTTGGTGGGGGTCTATGGCATGAACTTCGACAATATGCCGGAACTGCATTGGCAGCATGGCTATTTCTACCTCTGGGGTTTTATGGTAGCCATCAGCGTTGCATTGATTTTTTATTTTAAAAACAAGAAATGGCTCTGATTTAATAATGAATTATGATAACTATTTAGGAGGTTGCGGGAGGGAGAGAAAAAATGAAATTTTTCTCTCCCTCCTGAAATCAATGGTTTTCAGGAAAATTTTCAATTTTTCCCGAAAACCTCTCAGTGGTTGCAAAACCACAGTATAATGAACAGGGACAAGGTCATTAAATACCTCCTATTTGTATTAAAGCTGTTGCTTTTAATTGGCTTGGTATATGCCATGGTGCGCTCCGACGAATGGGAAGAACCCCTGAACAACATGGGCAGGCGGATATTTTCCCTCACGAAAAGCGACCGTGTCAAGTTCCTCAACGTGCTGAACATCCTGCTCAGCTTTTGCATCCTCATATTGGGGCTGCACCTGTTGGCAGTGGTAGGTACATCGGTCTATCGCAGGCGCAACAACATCCCCAAGGAAAAGCCCAACAACGTCATCCTCGGCATCCAGAACCTTTATATACTGCTCACAACTGCCATTTTCAGCATCACCATCCTCAGCTTTTTCGGCATTGACATCAAAAGCCTCTTCACGGGCCTGACCATCGTTGCAGCCGCAATTGCCATCATCACCAAGGACTATATCGCCAATATCATCAGCGGCATTGCCATCAGCTTTTCCGATGAAATCTCCATTGACGATTACGTGAAAATCGGCGAGCACAAAGGCAAGGTCACCGACATCTCCATCTCCCGCATCTCCCTGCTCAACGACGACGACGACATCATTTTCATCCCCAACGACAAGGTTTTTACCAGTGAGATCATCAATTTCACGAAAAAAGGCATTCGCCGAGTGAACATCGAGTTCGAGTTGGCACTGTCATCCCTGAACGAAAAAATTGAAGACCTCGAAGCCGACCTCATTGATTGCCTGAAGGACTACAGCGATAACATCGAGCCGGGATCCTATAAGTTGAAAATTGTGGAAATTTTAAAGGACAGCCTGAAGTTGAAATTCCAATACTCTCTCAAGCAGATCAACCGGGAGTTGGAGCGGGAAATCCGCCGCAAGACTGTGCGGCGGGTGGTGAACCATATTGGGAAGAAATAGAAAGGCAGATTTGATGAGCTGAAAGCTTGAGGGGTTTGATGAGTTTGAATTGTTTGATGTGTCCCGCACGAATCAAACCCCTCAAACCCCTCAAACTCATCAAACCAACTATTTACACTCCCTATAAAACCGCTCCATCAGCCGATGGAAATCAACCATTGTGTCCTCGGACAGGAAGCCGGAGTTGCTGATATTGCGGTGCAGGTTGAGGATTTTGTGGATATGCTCTTCTGGCACGTTCGAGCGGATGGCAAGGCCCTTGGCGAACTGCTCGTTCAGTTCCTTAGTGGGCAAGTGGTAGCGCTCCCGCACAAAGATGAGGAAGAGTCGCATCTTCTGGGCAGCGAGCTGTCGGTGATTGCTGTTGATGAAAAACAGCCGCCCGATGGTGCCGATAAATTCCAATGAGGTGTTGGCGTTTTTCTCCAAAACCGGTATGACCCGCTGTCGCCGCTTTGCCCGGAAGATGAGGTAGAGCAGTGCCATGCCCAGCATGAGGTACCATGCCCAAGCCAGCGGTGGTTGCGAAAGCACGTATTTCAAGGGGCTTTCCTGCTGCGGAGGGGCGTCCCCGTCCGGATTGAAGACCCGCTCGTCCCAGTAGATGGTGCCTGGCTTTAGGTGCGAAAATGCCTTTGATGCATAGTCCAGCCCCCGTTTTTCCACCAAATACAGATTGGTAAATGCCAGCGGCGTCGTGTGCAGGTAAAACTCGCCATCGCCATAGTTTGCCCGCACGAAGTAAGGTTGGCTGTTGCTAAGGAGGCCTACGGTTGTGAAAACTGTTTGAGAGTCGCAGAGGTATTCTTCCGGAAAGTAGGCCCAAGTATGCGGCATGGTGTTCCGGAGGAAAAGGAACTTGAATTCGTAGCCCGCCGAGTCGGTCAAGTCGGGGTGTTCAAAGTTCAGGTTCACCACCGTATCGGAGAGGGAGGACGGTGTATCGTATTGGACTTGTTCATCTTCTGCCGCCTCATCATCCCCTTCCGCATCATCATGGTGGTAGATTTCGCCGCATTCAAAACCGCTCAACGAGTCGAGCAGGGCATGGGGCAGGTAGGGCGTGGCGATGAAGGCTTTGTTGCCTGCGGCAACGAAGTCCAACAGTTGGAGGGTCGCCACCGAATCGAGCCAAAAATCATTGCCGATATAGACGAAATTGCCAGCATCAAGGCCACTGCCGAGGCTGTCCTTCAATATTTTAAGCTCGTCCTTGGGGAAATAGCTTTTCAGTAGGTTATGTAACAAGTAAGTGCCATAGGGGTCTTTGCTCTTGGGGTCATAATGCTCCCGCCAACTATGGGGCATTTTGCAGCCACCCAGGCAATGCAGCAGCCACAGCAAGATAGTGGCAGCGGCAACATTCAATATGGGAGCTTTTTTAATGGGCACTACTAAGGATTGAAGGATGAGGGATTGAAGGATTAGGTTCCCTACCGGAATGACAAATGAAGGGTTTAGGTGCTTGCCGTGGCAACTGCGGCCTTCAGTTTGGTTTCCAGTTGTTCAAAATCGCTCGGCGTCAGTTCCACTTTTCCGTACCAGACCCGCTCAAAGATGAGCGTCACCTCCTGCACCGTGCCTAACAGCGGCGAACCAGCCAGTTCCCGAAGATAGACGCCGTTGGTTTTGTCCCGCTTCCAGCGGATGTGGTTGCGTACCGAGAGTTCCTTTAGCATGGCCAAGTAGTAAAGCCGAACGGCCAGCGGGTAGTCGCCTGCGGCAATGGCCCGGCGGATGGGGTCGTCCAACTCGGCCTCGTGCAGGTTCTCCTCTATTTTGTCCAGTTCCGCTTCGCTGACGGTGGGCTTCAACTTCCTGTCCTTCGGGCCGAAGAGGTCTTTCCCGCTGCCCAGTTTAACAATCAAGAACACCAACAACCCAATGGCCAGCCCGATGGCTAACACCTTGAAAGCTGGCGCAAAGCCCTGCAATCCAAGGGGCTCTTTCGGTTGCTTTTTTTTCTGCTGCTTGGGGCCGGAGTAGTCCATGCCCTTTTTCAGCGATTCCCATTTTTTGGTGTCGAAATCGTGGCGTTGGATTCGCTCGCTGACGTAGGATTCACTGGGCAGTGGCGGTGGCGGCAATGGCTCAGCATCCTGCGCCTTGGCAAGGGAGAGCGCAAGCAAGCTGAAAAATAGGTGCAAAAAAAGACGGGGCATACTGGATGATTGACCGAGGCACAGCCTCAATTGGCAGCCAAAATAAGCCCAGATTGGCAATATGTACAAGAAAGATGGTTGGATTTGTAAATTTCTCAATACACCACTAATTTTCCTTGCCATCGTTGGTGTTGGTTGGAGACAACCACTATGAATTCAATCTGTATTTCAACGAGTTTCTTGCCTTTGGCAAGCTATTTGGCCAAAAATACACCGACGCTCCGGGATTTTTACACCCCCATGCAATCATTTCCCAAAAAAAGCGTCTCTAAGTTCGGTGGTTAAAGCCCCGTTAAAATCTTCCCCCTGCCCGTTTGGGGCATAAACATTTCAAGGGCTAAGATTGTAATCTTGATGGCCGAATTGGGATTCTGGGCATAGTCTCTTAACTTTGAAGCCCAATTTTGTTCAACAACCTTACGAGATGATGATTGACCATCCTCAACCTACAACATTCGTTAACCGCTTAAAAGAAGTGATCATGAAAAACAAAGGTCTCTTGCTCGCCCTTGTTGCCGCTGCCGGCCTGTTCTTGGCATTCTATTTCCCAGTGAACACAGCGCAGAAGGAAGCGACGCTCATGGAGTCCATCCTTACCGAGCTTAACTACTACCACTACCAGCCGCTGGAGGTCAACGATGCCCTCTCCGAGAAGGTCTATGGCCTTTTTATCGAGCGTGTTGACGGCAGTCGCCGTTGGCTCACGCAGGCCGACGTGAAGCAGTTGGATGCTTGGAAAACGAAGCTCGACAACGAGGCCAACGAGGGCACATTCGCCTTTCTCGACCTCGCCACGCAGTTGCAGCAGGCCGGCATCCGCAAGACGCAGGCCTGGTACCGGGAACTGCTCGCAAAACCCTTCGACTTCAAGCAGGACGAAACCATTGAGTTGGATGGCGAGAAGAAGCCTTTTGCCAAGAATGACCAGCAACTCAAGGAGTACTGGCGCAAGCAGATGAAATGGGAAACCATGACCCGCCTCACCGAGAAATTGGAGAAAAAGGAGAAGGGCGAGGAAGATTTCAAAAACAAAACCTACGAAGAACTCGAAGCCGATGCCCGTAAGGACGCCCTGAAGGTCTATGACGACTGGTACGAGCGCCTCGAAAAACGCAAGCGCAACGACTTCCTCAGCATGTACCTCAATGCCTTCACCAATATCTTCGACCCCCACACCGAGTACTACGAGCCGGTGGACAAGCAGAACTTCGACATCGGCATGTCGGGCCGCTTGGAGGGAATCGGTGCCCGGCTGCAGACCGACGGCGAGTTCACCAAGGTGAGCGAAATCATCGTGGGCGGCCCCGTTTGGAAGCAGGGCATTTTGAAGGAAAACGACAAAATTTTAAAGGTAAAACAAGAAGGCCAAGCTGAATGGACCGACCTGACGGGCATGGTCATCAATGACGTGGTGCAACTCATCCGGGGCAAGCCGAACACCAAGGTGACGCTCGCCATCAAGAAGGCCGAGGGTGGCGGCACGGAAGAAATCACCGTGGTGCGTGATGTGGTCATCCTGGAAGAAGGCTTCGCCAAGTCGCTGCTGATTGACGCCCCGCAGGGTGAGCGCATCGGCTATATCCGCCTTCCCAAGTTCTACGCCGATTTCCAGAATAAGGACGGTCGCCGCTGCGCCGACGACATCGAAGTTGAACTGGAAAAACTGCAACAGGCCAATGTGCAGGGCATCATCCTCGACCTGCGTGGCAATGGCGGCGGTTCGCTGCGTGACGTTGTGAAAATGGGCGGCTACTTCTTGGAGGAAGGCCCCATCGTGCAGGTGAAATCCCGCTCCCGCACCCCAGAGGTACTCACCGACGACGACCCATCCGTGCAGTACAAGGGTGCGCTCATCGTCATGGTTGACCAGTTCAGCGCCTCCGCTTCCGAAATCTTGGCCGCTGCCCTACAGGACTATGGCCGTGCCGTCATTGTGGGCACGAGCAACAGCACCTTCGGGAAGGGCACGGTGCAGCGCTTCTTCGACCTCGATGCCGTGGTACGTGGCAACCCCGAAGTGAAGCCGCTCGGTGAGGTGAAGCTCACCGTGCAGAAGTTTTTCCGGGTGAACGGCGGCTCCACGCAGCTCAAGGGCGTAGTCCCCGACATCGTACTGCCCGACAACTGGCTCTACGTGGAAACAGGTGAGAAGGAAGAGGACTTCCCGATGGAATGGACGCAGATAGACCCCGTGCCTTACGGCCAGAAAGTCTATTCACTGGCTGCGCTGCCGCAAATCAAGCAAATGGCCGATGCCCGCATCAAGTCAAACGAAGTGTTCCAAAATATAGACCGGCGAGCCCGTCGGGTGAAGGAACTGCGTGACGACACCGACCACAACCTGAACCTAGACGCCTACTTGGCCGAGAACAAAAAACTGGACCAGGAGGACGATGTCTACGACAAGCTCTTTGACAAAGACGTGCTGACCAGCATCCAGAACCTCCCCGTTGACATGGCCAGCATCAACGCCGACGAGAGCAAGAAAGCCCGCAACGACGAGTGGCTGAAAGGCGTTAAAAAGGATGTTTACCTGCTCGAAACGCTGAACATCATGCACGATATGTTGGTGATAAAGTAGGGTGGAGGCAGCCTTTATCGAAAGGACGAGAGGCGTCAGCAGAAGAACCTGCCGACGCCTCTCGCTTTTTGAGGCTATCCTATTTGCGATGACCGATTTTGTGGAAAACTTGTAGCAAGGCAAAACCGTCCTACCCTCTCGAAATGTTCTACCTTCGCAATAGAAAGGATTGAAGGATTAAATGAGAGAAGGATTGAAGCCCGTCCCCCATTCAATCCTTCAATCCTTCAATCCTTTTCTCCTTCAATCCTTGAAAAATGCCCAACTTTTGCCACCTCCATTGCCATACCCAATACTCCCTGCTCGACGGCGCTTCCGACATCGGTAAGATGATGGACAAGGCCGTGCGGGACGGCCAGAAAGCCGTTGCGCTGACCGACCACGGCAATATGTTCGGGGCATTCGAGTTTGTGAATGCTGCCAATAAACGGGGGCTGAAACCCATCGTCGGCTGCGAGTTTTACCTCGTGAAGGACAGGCACAAGAAGCAGTTTTTGCGCAGCAAAAACGAAGAAGACGTGCGGCACCACCAGCTACTATTGGCCAAGAACCGCACGGGCTACGAGAACCTATCGAAGCTCTGTTCGCTCGGCTTCATCGAGGGCTTGTATGGCAAATACCCCCGCATTGACAAGGAGTTGCTGGCGCAATACAGCGAGGGCCTCATCGCCTCCAGCTGCTGTATCGGGGCGGAAATACCACAGACCATCATCCACCACGGCGCTGAAAAGGCCGAGGAAATGCTCAAATGGTGGCTCGACCTTTTTGGTAAAGACGACTACTATATCGAACTCCAACGCCACCGGGGCTTGGACAATATTGACGGCCTCGGCATCAGCCAAGAGGACGTGAACCAAGTGCTGCTCGGCTTCGCCAAAAAATACGACCTCAAGGTCATCTGCACCAACGATAGCCACTACATCGAGGAGGAGGACTCCATGCCGCACGACATCCTGCTCTGCGTGAACACCAACAGCCTCCTCGACGACCAGAAACGCTTCCGCTTCCCGTCCTCCGATTTTTATTTCAAAACGCAGGACGAAATGAACCGCCTCTTCCACGACGTGCCACAGGCGGTGGACTATACCCAAGAGATTTACGATAAAATAGAGCCACTCGAACTCGTTCGGGACGTGCTCCTGCCAGCCTTCCCTGTGCCTGCTGGCTTCGATACGCAGGACGATTACCTGCGCCATTTGACCTTTGAAGGTGCCCAAAAACGCTACGGCAGCATTGACGCCGCCACCGAGGAGCGCCTGAACTTCGAGCTGAACGTCATCAAAAACTCCGGCTATCCCGGCTACTTCCTCATCGTGCAGGACTTCACCAGCACCGCCCGAAAAATGGGCGTGAGCGTGGGGCCGGGCCGTGGTTCGGCGGCGGGTTCGGCGGTGGCCTACTGCACGGGCATCACCAATGTGGACCCCATCAAGTACGACCTGCTGTTTGAGCGCTTCCTGAACCCAGAGCGGGTGAGCATGCCCGATATTGATATTGACTTCGACGACCGGGGCCGTGACAAGGTCATTGATTACGTAGTCAATAAATATGGCCGGATGCAGGTCGCCCAAATCGTGACCTACGGCACGATGGCCGCCAAGTCGAGCCTGCGGGACGTGGGCCGGGTGATGAACGTGCCGCTCGGCGAGGTGGACAAGGTGGCCAAGAGCTTCCCCCTGCAACTCGGCACGACGCTCAAAGACGTTTTGGCAACGCCAGAAGGCGAACTGCGTGACAAGTTCAACTCTGCCGACGACGTGGACAAAGCCTTGAAATTCAGGGAGATAGCCAACGCCCACGACCAAATCGGCGACATGATTCAGACGGCCCGCAAGCTCGAAGGCTCGGTGCGGAACACGGGCATCCACGCCTGCGGGGTCATCATCACGCCCGACGACATCACGAAATACGTGCCCGTGACGGTGGCCAAGGACAGCGAACTGCTCGTCAGCCAATTCGACAACAGCGTGGCGGAATCAGCGGGCTTGTTGAAAATGGACTTCTTGGGGCTGCGCACCTTGACCATTATTGACGATGCCGTCAAAATTATCGAACTGGTACACGGGGTGAAGATTGACCCAGACGCCATCCCGCTCGACGACCCCAAGACTTACGAATTGTTCCAGAAAGGCGAGACGGTCGCCATATTCCAGTATGAAAGTTCGGGAATGCAGAAGTACATGAAGGACCTCAAACCGACGACCTTCGACGACCTCATCGCCATGAACGCCTTGTACCGGCCCGGCCCATTGGCGTATATCCCCGATTTTATCGCTCGGAAACATGGGCGTCAGGTCATCCATTACGACCTGCCAGCGATGGAGGAGTACCTGAAGGATACCTACGGCATCACGGTCTATCAGGAGCAGGTGATGTTGCTGTCGCAAAAATTGGCCAATTTCACAAAAGGTGAGGCCGACGTGTTGCGGAAGGCGATGGGTAAAAAGCAGAAGGCGGTACTGGACAAGATGTACCCCAAGTTCCTCGAAGGCGCTGAGAAAAACGGCCACCCGAAGGAAATCTGCGACAAGGTCTGGAAGGACTGGGAAGCCTTCGCCAGCTACGCCTTCAACAAAAGCCACTCGACCTGCTATGCCCTGCTAGGTTTCCAAACGGCATATTTGAAGGCCAATTATCCGTCGGAGTTCATGGCGGCGGTGCTTTCCAACAACAAGAGCGATATTTCGGGCATCACCAAGCTGCTGCAAGAATGCAACCGCATGAACGTGCCCGTGCTCGGCCCCGATATCAACGAATCCGTCTCCGATTTCACCTCGAACAAGGCCGGGCAAATCCGCTTCGGCATGAGCGCCCTCAAAGGCGTGGGCGAGGGGCCTGTGGAAGATATTTTGAAAGAGCGGGTCAAGCGGGGGCCGTTCAAGTCCATTTATGATTTTGTGAAACGGCTGGACACCAAGTCCGCCAACAAAAAAGTGCTGGAAAGCCTTGTGCTGGGCGGCGCTTTCGACTGTTTTGAGGACAAGGAAAAAGGCGTGGGCCATCGTGCGCAGTTCTTTGCCCCGCCCACGGCGGGGAAATACGACAGCTTCATTGAGCAAGTGTTGCATTTTGGCAGTTCCTGGCAGGAGCGGCAGGCCAGTGCCGCCATGTCGCTCTTCGGCAACGACAGTGCCGCCATGGACATCGCCGAGCCGGAGCCGCCCAAGTGCAATCAATGGAGCCTCATCGAAAAACTGGAGCGGGAAAAAGAGGTGACGGGCATCTACATCAGCGGCCATCCCTTGGACGACTACCGTTTGGAAATGGAGAACTTCATCACCTGTACTCTCGAAGATTTGGAAGAGCGGAAAGGCCAGCCCGTGAAGGTGGCGGGCATCGTGGTGAAGTCCATCCACAAGGTGAGCCAGAAAGGCACGGGCTACGGCACTTTCGTGCTGCAGGACTACCACGGTACGCTGGAACTCAGCCTTTTCAGCGATGATTATATGAAGTTCAAGGGCTTTTTCGAACAGGGCAATTGCGTGTTCATCACCGGCAATTATGAGGCCCGCTGGGGCCGTGACGACGAGTTCAGTCTAAAAGTAAAAGAAGTGACGCTACTGGAAAATGCTGGTAAGAACCTCGTCAAATCGCTCACCCTGAAAATCAATGTGTCCGACCTGACCCCCACGCTGATTGACCAATTGGAAGCGCTTTGCAAAGAACACAAGGGCCAACAGCAACTGAAAATGACTTTGCTGGATTATGAGAACAAGACGAGCCTTTCGTTTACGAGCAAGGCCAAGAAGGTGAATGTCAGCAATGATTTGGTGGCGGCGGTGAAGGGATTGGGGGTGGAGTGTGCGGTGGGGTGAGGCGCTATCAAATGATGTAAAAATTGCGAAATTTGCTTTGTAAAAACTGAGAAAGATGCAAAAATTGATTGTCAGAAATTTCGGGCCTATTCGAGAACTTGATTTGGACATCAAGGATTTGTCGCTGTTCATCGGGGAACAAGCAACGGGGAAGAGTACGGTGGCGAAGTTGATTTATTTTTTTAAGAAGGTGGTGAAGGATGAGTTAGTGGGGTATTTAGTCAACCCTAAAAATTAATTTAGATTGAGATTTTACCATGCCTATTATGAAATGGTTGCATCCACTGGCTCAGAAAGATTATATGATAAGTTCTATGATATTTAACAACAAATTATTGCTTATCGAAAAAAATACACTAGCAAAGAATGGGCTTTATCAAGTCCATCAACAAGTGCGGAAAATGAAAAAAACGAGAAGCGGTATGCAATAGAAAAAATAATAGATGCTTTTTTTGGTGACGATGCAAAAGCCATTTACATCCCAGCTGGAAGAAGTTTATTGTCTGCGCTTTCAGAACGCTTGCCAGGGGATATGCTAATGGAAAATTTCGAGATAAAATAAATGACTTAAAACCTGCATTTGGCCAATCTTTATCAGAAATAGTTGAACAGAAAAAGCAACGCGGAAATGGGATTCCAGATAATTCTGTCTTAGAATTATCTATTCAAAAAATAAAGGAAATACTAAAGGGTGAATATAGAGTGGACGAGGAAGGAGAAAAAATTTATTTCAATGAAGAAGATTTTGTCAAAATTTCCTTGGCGTCCTCTGGCCAACAAGAAGCACTGTGGATATTACTCCAATTATTTATCCTCATCCTAAACCAAGAAAAAGTATTTCTCATCATTGAAGAACCCGAAGCACACTTATATCCCAAAGCTCAAAAATCATTGGTAGAACTAATTGCTTTATGGTTTAATGGAAACAAAAGCCAAGTCCTCATCACTACTCACAGCCCCTACATCCTCACCGCATTCAATAACCTGATATATGCCGGAAATGTAGGGGAACATCATCCAGAAGTTAGCGAAATCATCCCTGAGATGCTCTGGCTAAACCACGAAAAAGTCGGTGCTTACAGATTAAGTGGAGGAAGTAAAGTTGATTTAATGGACGAAGAAACCCATCTTATCCGTGTAGAGGAAATAGACACTGTTTCCCAGTCCATCAACCAAGATTTTGACGCTATCCTTAACCTCGAACTGCAATGAGTTGCCAACATTTCCGGGATAATCACCCAAGTTGCACGGAGTGCAGCCGAAATCCTATCGTCAATGCTTCGGAAAAGAAGAGCAAATACACTTTGAACAATCCGCAACGCAGGGAGGTATGCAAAATAAAAATAGACAGTTGTGTAACCACTTCGGTTGAGGAGAACAAGTGCGACTATTTGTTCATTTCATGCGATACTTCAACTGCCTTTTTCATTGAACTGAAAGGTAGCGACCTCTTACACGCTATTGACCAAGTGGATAAGAGCATTGACAGGCTTTCTGCAAACCTCGGTGGATTTACTTTGAATGCCAGGATTGTCCTCACAAGGGTGCAAACCCCTGATATTCGGACACCGAAATACAAGAAGTTTCACCAGAAAATCAAACAACTTAGCGGCACATTTGAGCATAAGAACTTGGTGATGGTGGAAACGTTGAGGTAAAGGCATGTGAGTTAGGTTAAATCAGTGGACAAATTCCCTAAATGCCAGCAGTTATTTCGCCACCCATAAGATGAAAGTTTGCCTTTCAAGAAGAAATACTCAACTTAGCGGACAATACTAATTTTCACAAAAAAGCATTTCCTATGCGCACCATCACCACTGTTATTTTGGCGGTACTCTTTTTTGGAGCTGCCCCACAAGAACCTACTGCTTACCAAATGCCGCCCAAGGCAATTGCCGACCTGATTGACGCTGCGCCAACGCCCGGTGTTTCCATTAGTCCCGATGCCAGCAAGATGTTGTTGCTCGATAGACCAAGCCTGCCCTCCATCGAAGAAGTTGCACAAGAGGAACTACGACTGGCAGGGCTGCGCATCAATCCCCGCAACAATGGCCCCAGCCGCTCTTCCTATTCCAAGGGGTTGAAAATCAGGTATTTGCAAGACGGCAAAGAGGTGCCCGTCACCGGATTGCCAGAAAACCCCAAAATTGAAAATGCAGCTTGGTCGCCGGACGGGTTGACGGTGGTTTTCCTCAACACCCTTTCCAACGGCATCGAACTTTGGGCAATAAACGTGGCAAGCGCCAAAGCCCGCAAACTCTCGGATGCCGTGGTGAACAATGCGATGGGAGTTGCCTTCAGTTGGTTTTCCGATAGCAAAACCTTGATTTACAGGCAAGTACCCGCCAATCGGGGAGCGGTGCCCCCAAAACCGCTTGTGCCACCGGGGCCAAACGTGCAAGCCAACGAAGGCAAATCGGCTCCTGTGCGTACCTACCAGGATTTGCTCAAAAACAAATACGATGAGGCGCTCTTTGAATATTACAGTACCTCTCAACTGATTCTCCTCGACGTTGCGACGGGTAAAGTTACAGCCTTCGGCAGCCCAGGCATTTTCAGCGGAGCGAGTACCTCGCCTGATGGTAAATTCATTTTGGTTACAACTTTGAAGAAGCCATTTTCTTATATCGTGCCAGCAGGTAGTTTTCCAAAGACAGTTACCATTTACGACCTGAAGGGCAATGCCGTGCGCCAAGTCGCCGACCTGCCAGCCGCAGAGAACATCCCAAAAGGATTCAATGCTGTGCAGGAAGGCCCACGTAGTTTTACTTGGCGCTCCGATGCACCTGCCTCATTGTATTGGGTGGAGGCACAGGACGGTGGCGACCCAAAACGGGAAGTTGCCGTTCGTGACAAGATGTTCTACCTCGAAGCACCCTTCACTGGCGAACCCAAGCAAGGCATCAGCTTTAGTCTCCGTTACGATGGCATCAACTGGGGCAATGACAACCTAGCAATGGCATACGAGTCGTGGTGGCAAACCCGCCGTGAAATCACTCGCCGCTGGCAACCAGCAAATCCAGCCGCACAACCAGCGGTTATTTTTGACCGCTCGTCTGAAGATAGCTATACCAACCCAGGCAGCTTTGAACTCAAGCCAAATCAGTACGGCAGGGGCGTGCTTTTGTCCGCTGATGGCGGTAAATCGCTCTTATTGACGGGTGAAGGCGCTTCGCCGGAAGGCAACAGGCCCTTCGTGGACAAATTCGATTTGGCCACAAAAAAAGCAACCCGCATGTGGCGTTCCGAAGCGCCGTACTATGAAACGCCTATATCAATTATTGACGAAAAACAAGGTATTGTGTTGACCAGTCGGGAAGCCAACTACGAGCAACCCAATTTCTACCTGCGCAACCTGAACACAGGCAAGATGACGCAAGTAACCAATTTCCCGAACCCTTTCGCATCGCTGAAGGGGGTAAAAAAAGAGTTGATTAAGTACAAGCGTTCCGACGGGGTTGAGCTAACGGGTACGCTTTACCTACCTGCTGGCTACGACAAGAGCCGCGACGGCAGACTGCCCATGCTCATGTGGGCATACCCCCAGGAGTTCAAGAGCGCCGATGCCGCAGGGCAAGTGACAAGCTCGCCCTACGAGTTCATCCGGGTCAGTGCAAATTCGCCTTTGTTGTGGGTGGCAAACGGCTATGCCGTTTTCGATGAAGTTGCCATGCCGATTGTGGGAGAAGGCGACAAAGAACCGAACGAAACCTTCGTGGAGCAACTTCGGGCAAATGCAGAAGCAGCAGTGAATACCGTCGTAGAAATGGGCGTTGCCGACCGCAATAAAATTGGCGTCGGGGGCCACAGTTACGGTGCTTTCATGACTGGCAACCTGCTTGCACATACCGACCTTTTTGCTGCTGGAATTGCCCGTAGCGGTGCCTATAACCGCACACTCACGCCATTTGGATTCCAATCTGAGGAACGCACGCTTTGGGAAGCACCAGATGTTTACAACAAAATGTCACCGTTCAATTATGCCGATGAAATCAAAGAGCCGCTACTGCTCATTCACGGCGAAGCGGACAACAACTCCGGCACTTTCCCCATCCAGAGCGAGCGCATGTACAGCGCTATGAAAGGGCATGGGGCAACGGTTAGACTCGTAATGCTCCCGCACGAAAGCCACGGCTACCGTGCCAAAGAAAGCATTATGCACATGGCTTGGGAAATGGACCAATGGTTGGAAAAATACGTGAAAAAGAATGGTACAACTACGCCTTGATGGTTGAAATATTCCCTGAAAATGCAAGGGTGTTTTGGCTTGTCGTCAAAGAAAACAGAATCCTGCCTTTCCGGTTTGGGCTGTTGTGGTTGTGTGCGTAATTCACCTCTCGACTGCAAATAATTCCCAAGACAGGAGTATTTCGTGCATATTTTTGCCCACCCCAGTAACCTTCATAGAATTTACCTAACCAGCAATCCCCCATTCCTCATGTCCCGTACCCCTGCCCTCGGCTTTATCTTCGTCACCCTGCTGCTTGATGTCATCGGTTTTGGCCTAATCATCCCTGTGATGCCCAGCCTGCTGGAAGAAATGACGGGGGGTGACATCTCCACCGCAGCCCGTTGGGGCGGAGTGCTGATGTTCACTTATGCGGCCATGCAGTTTATTTTTTCGCCGATAGTGGGTGGGCTGAGCGACCGATTTGGGCGGCGGCCTGTCATCCTGGCCTCGTTGTTTGCCTTCGGCATTGACTTCATCATCACAGGTTTTGCGCCGAACATCTGGTGGTTCTTCGTTGGGAGGATACTCGCTGGCATCACGGGCGCTTCTTTTACCTCCTGCTCAGCTTATATAGCCGACGTAAGCCCACCGGAAAAGCGGGCGCAGAACTTCGGCCTAATCGGCGCAGCTTTCGGCGTGGGCTTCATCTTTGGGCCACTGATTGGCGGGTGGGTATCGGCATATTTCGGGCTGCGGGCACCCTTCTTCGTGGCTGCGGGCATGGCGCTGCTCAATTGGCTATACGGCTATTTCGTGCTGCCCGAATCGCTCAACCCCGAAAACCGTCGCCCCTTCAACTGGCGGCGGGCGAACCCGCTCGGCTCGCTGCTCAACCTCCGCCGTTATCCCGTGGTGCTGAGCCTAGCTGGTGCACTCATGGCCATTTACATTGCGGGTCACGCCAACCAAAGCACCTGGACTTATATCACCATCGAAAAATTCGGATGGGACACCAAAATGGTGGGCTATTCCCTTGCTTTTGTCGGTTTGATGACGGGCATCGTACAGGGAGGGCTTACGAGGGTGGTGCTTCCACGCTTTGGGTCGAAACCTTCCCTTTACTTCGGCCTTGCCGTGTATTCCATCACTTTTGTACTATATGCTTTCGCAACGAAAGGCTGGATGATGTTTGCCATCATGGTGCCTTTCTCGCTGGGGGGCTTCGCAGGGCCAGCCTTGCAGGGCATCATCTCGAACCAAGTGCCCGCCAATGAGCAAGGCGAATTACAAGGCTCACTGACCAGTCTCATGTCCATCACCTCCATCATTGGGCCGCTACTGATGACAGGGCTTTTCGCTTATTTTACCAGGGCAACCGCCCCAGTTCAGTTCCCTGGAGCACCTTTTCTCATGGGAGCGTTCCTTTGTTTGGTGAGCCTATTGCTGGCCCTGCGTACCCTGCGAAAATATGGTAAGAAAGGGGTGGTTTAGGTTGGATCCATTTTACCCTTTGGAGAAACCTCATGAACCATTGTTACCTTTTCAAATGAAAAAAGCCCCGGTCAAGCAAAGAGCCTGCCGGAGCCACACATTTTTCACCAACTAAAATCATAAATCTTAAAGCGAAGGGGTTATTCTCGGATGTGCACTAATGACAAGTTTTCAAACAGGTACCCCCCATTTTGGTTTGTCAGATTCTTGTAAAATCAGTGAAATTGCCACATACAGGTGCTTATTTCCCAAGAATCATGGCTTTGGTCGAAGTAGTGACAGCCATCCTTGCCTACCTCCTTACGCTTGCCGTATCTTGGTGCGCTGAAACAAAACCTGACAGTTATGAAAAAACAATTCTTTGCCTTTTTGGCTTTCTTGGCGATGGCTTCCAGCCTCTATTCACAAAAAGACGAGACCCTGATGGGTAAAACCGGGCTGCGCCTAAGCGGTATCTGGGGCGGCAGCAATATCGGCATGAGCTTCGGTGGCAACAACCACGGCATGGCGGGCGGCTTCTTCGGGGCAGAGTTCAACAAGGCCCTGACCATCGGCTTCGGCGGAATAAATACCAAAGAGACTACAGACTATACCGGACAATTCGAGATGGATTACAAGGGCCTATTGCTCGGCTACGCCTACCTTCCCCACAAGGTCATCCATCCAAGGGTCAGCTTCCTGATGGGTAGCGGCAAGCTCAAGTTCAAGGACGGCTATGACGACACCATTTTCGTGGTGCAGCCTTCAGCGGGCTTCGAGGTGAACGTGTTTCGGTGGTTCCGCCTCGGCTTCGAGGGCGGCTACCGATTCGTGTCGAACACCAGCATACCAGAGCCGAGCGACAAGGAGGTTTCGTCGCCATTTGCCCAGTTGTCGCTGCGATTCGGCTGGTCGTGGGGTAAAAGCGGCTGGGGGTGGCCTTCCGATTCCAACTGATAGCGCTGTACCATCAAACGGGTTGGGTTCGCCCTTTCGGAGAGATAGCAGCATGCTAAATAACTCAAGTTGCGAGTTAAAAGCTACGAGTTGCTAGCAAGGTGGTTCAAATCCATCGTTTGCCCACCTAAAACTCGCAACTCGTGACTTGCAACTCGTAGCTTTTTACTATCCGCAACTTGGGTTAAATAGAGATACACCCTTGGAAGAATATAGCTCGACCCAAGCGGCGAAAATCGAACGAAAACAAAGGGGCCGAACCAGTGTACACTGGTTCGGCCCCTTTGTTTTTATGCGAAAGAAGGACAAGCCAAGCTTATTCTTCCACATCTTTCAAAGTCTGAATCTTGTCGAGCAGTTTCTGTGCCCGCACGAGGAAGTCGGCACGGTGCTCGTAGAACTCATTGTGAATCATCAACAGACGGGCGGCATCCCAAGCTGCAGACTTCGGGTGAAGCTGCTTGGCGGCGATGGGGTGTAACCAGTACTCCAAGTTGTTGGAGCGCAGGTAGGAACCGTCCATGTCGAAGCCTGTGATGACGGCAAGCTTATTCAGGGAGAAAAGGTAATCTGTTTCTTTGTTGAGTTCCTTCTGAAGGTCAACGATTTCGATGCGGCCAAAGCGCACACCGGCACGCTCACAGAGGAATACGTCACGGCGGCCATCGAAAGTGAGGATAGTGTCAATATTGTACTTGCGCATGGAGTCGAACATAAACTTCTTCACACGGCTGTGTACCGGGCGCAGTTGCTTAAAGGAAAACTGCAACGCCCGCTTGTCCACATGGAACTCCTCCAAGAACGGCCTTGTGCGGCCTGTGCGCATATTGATGACGACCTTGTTGCGCCCAATGGTGTGACCCAATTCGTTGGTCTTGGAATAGACGCTCACATAGTCCACATCGGCATTGTTGACCCAAGTGTCGAGGAAGATTTTTTTAGTACGGCCTTCAAATACAAGAAGTGCGACTTCGGCAATGACAAAGAAGTTGGGGAATCCTCCGTAGATGTTGCCATATTTTAGCTCCAGAAATGCAATGTTGTTATCCACGTTTGATAGTGTTGTTTTGGGAAAAAGGTTTTAGAATTAGTTTAAATGGTTTGGTTTTTCTAAATCAAAGGCCAAATTTATGAAAAATGCAAAGAAGCAAGCCTTTTTTTGTATTACAAAATTTATTGGGCTGATTTTTTGCATGTTTTTCCTGCCAAAATTTTACAAAAGGAACTTCCCCCCTTCGTAAACCTTTTCGCCATCGGCGAAAATCTGACCACCGTTCTTCATGTCCGCAATCATGTCCCAGTGGATGGACGACTGGTTTTTGCCGCCCGTCTGTAGGTACGATTGCCCGATGGCCATGTGTACCGTCCCGCCGATTTTCTCGTCGAACAGGATGTTTTTTGTAAAACGGTCAATCTTGTAATTTGTTCCAATCGCCGCTTCGCCAAAATGCCTTGCCCCGGCCACATTCTGGAACGCATCGTCCAAAAGCGCCTTGCCTTGCTTGGCTTCCCACTTCTCCACTCGGCCATTTTGCACCCAAAGTGTCACGCCCTCCACCAAGCTGCCCGCTATCACTATGGGGTAGTTGAAGTGGATAATGCCGTTCACGCTGTCCTCTACGGGTGAGGTATATACTTCCCCGCTGGGCATATTCGTCTGGCCGTCGGAGTTTATCCAGGTGCGGCCCATGGTTGAGAACTGTATGTCAATGCCGTCGCCCACGTAGCGCACGGTCTCTTTTTGGTTCAAAAAATCAACAATGTGCTGCTGCGAGCGGCGCACCTCCAGCCAAGCGGCGGCAGGGTCGTCTTCGTAGAGGCGGCAGGCGTTGAACACGAACTGCTCGTACTCTTCCAGCGACATGCCCGCTTCCTGTGCATTGGCTAAAGTCGGGTACTGGCAAAGGTTGCGCTTGAGGGAGCGGGTAGCCGTGCGCTCGAAATAGATTTTGTTCAAATCCTTCGTCGCCTCCCGCCGGATGGCCGTCCGTTTGGGGTCCACGCTTTGGTCTTCCCGCAGGTTGAACGGTGCCATGATATTCAAGTAGCAGTCGAACTCCTCCATCGCTTGGCGGTAGGTGGGCGATAGGTGCCGGAGCTGCGCATCGCTGCCCTCGGCGTAAAGGATACGGGCTTTTTCCCGAAAGGCCATGTCCACCTCTACAATGGCCCCGGCCCGCAGCGCCTCCCGCCAGACCTCCCGTACCAGCGGTTCTGCTAGGGTGGTCGTGCTGACGAACAGCCTTTCCCCCTCCTTGATACTGAGGCAGTACCGGACGAGCAATTGGGCATATTTGGTAAGCATCGAGTCCATTGATTGGCGTTATTTCCTGCTGGTACTGGGGGTTGATTGGGGCGCAAATATCAAAAAAAATGTTAGACGAAAAAATTGCTTGATAAAAATCACATTACCTGCCGCCAAGGTTAACGATTTATTCATCTATCCTAATGTGGTGAGTGGTAACTGTTGATAGGTGGTTATTTGCACAAGTTTTTGAAAATCAACAAATTGCAAACCTTTGACCACTAAAACTGCCTTCCGCTCAAAGCACCAACATACACAAATATTCAGCTATGAAATCTTCTTCAACCAACCACCGGGGAATGCCGGAGGTGAACGCCAGCTCTATGGCCGACATTGCCTTCCTACTGCTTGTTTTCTTCCTTGTTACCACTGTCATCGAAACAGAGAAAGGCATCGGCGTCCGCTTGCCGCCGTTCGATGTCTCCTCGCCACCGCCACCAGTTCACAACCGAAATGTTTTCAGCGTAAAAATCAACTATACCAACCAGTTGCTCATAGAAGGGGAATTGTTCCCCTTGGAAAAATTGCGGCAGCAAGCCAAGGAGTTTATCATGAACCCCGCCCAACGGAACGACCTCGCCATCAGCCCCAACAACGCCATAATTTCCCTGCAGAACGACCGCAGCACCAATTACACGACCTATCTTTCTGTTTACAACGAACTGAAAGGGGCTTATAACGAGCTTTGGGAAGAAGCGGCTCAAGCCCAGTTTGGGCAGCCCCTTATACAGCTAAGCCGCAGCAGGCAGAAGGCTATCCGGGAGCGCATCCCCTTGGTGATTTCGGAAAATGATTTGGTGGATTATAAGGATTAGGACACACCTGTGATTTTGCGATAAAAAGGGGTAGGGGAGAAGGATTTTTCTCTTGCGGCTGTTTTATTATCAATGTGCCCTGTCCAAAGCTTGCACGACATAAAGCGCCATGTAAATATCATCGTAAAACTCCCGCACGAGTTCAAAACTCACATTTGATTGAAGGAGGTTTGGCTCCAAAATGTCCTTTTGGTTCCAGATGCCCATGTAGCAGTTTTCACCATTGATGGATAGGCAAACTTCGCCCTTGTCCTTACGGTAGCTGAGAAGGAAGGCCATCAATTCTTCCGTCACCAAGTCCGTTACTTTTGTGTTGCGGTGGCCATAAGTGATGTACGTCTCTCTAAATTTTTGGTTTTTGATATAATTGTCCATGACTTGCCCGCCATGGCGTACAAAAACCTTCAAAGTTTCTGAAAGGTAAGGAAGTTTTGCCCGTGGCAACACCAGCACGGAGCCTTTCAAGGGGTACTTGAATTTTGCTCGCAGGAAAACGCCCCTGAACACCGAATCGAGTCGTTGCCGCACCCTCGAAAATTCCTCCACCTTCAGTTCGCTCATCTCAAACTCTACATCGCCGATACGGCCCTCGATGAAATCCTCACCCTCGTAAATGGCTGGCCGGGTGATGAACAATTGGCTTTTTAGGAATTTTTCGATGGGCATCTTTCGCTTTGCGTCATACCTCAAATCGCCGAAGAGCGGCCCATCGTCTATGAAGTCCAGCACCAATCGAACCACTCTTGGCTTGAAGTCATCGGTGAAGCGCCTAATCCGCCCCACCACCATTGCGATATAGCCCATGAACGGCAGGCTCGCCAAGGCCGCAAACAAGAACTCCGATAACGCATAAACCAGCACCCCCACGCCCAGCATCAGCGTAGCAGAAAAGGTAATTAGCCGCAACATACGCAGCCGCTGCTTGTCCAAACGCATCAGCTCTGGATGGATGGTTTGGTTGTAGAATAAGCGGAATTCTTCTGGGTTCAACTTTAGAGATTGCGGATTTCGGATTTCGGATTTCGGATTTGGCGCTGTGCTAAATTCCACGTTTTTTAACGCATAGCAGTACACCCAATCCGCAATCCGCAATCCGCAATCCGAAATTACAATGATTTCGTCCTCCCCCCGTCCACTGGCAAATTGATGCCAGAAATGTACGAGGCAGCTGGCGATGCCAAGAACGCTACGGCAGCGGCCACCTCGCTGGGGTCGGCGATGCGGCGTAGCGGGATTTCCTTTTGCCAATGCTCGAAAACGACGTCCGCCGTGCTGCCCGATTTGGCAGCGTTGGCGTTGGCGATTTCTTCCAAACGGCCCGTCATCGTGGCACCGGGCAGTACATTATTTACGGTGATGCCGAAGGGGCCAAGTTCCGAGGCCAAGGTTTTTGCCCAGTTGGCCACAGCGCCCCGGATGGTGTTCGACACGCCAAGTCCTTCGATGGGCTGCTTCACCGAGGTACTGATGATATTGATGATGCGGCCAAAGCCAGCCTCCTTCATGCCAGGCAGAACCAATTGCATCAGCGTATGGTTGCCGACGAGGTGGTTGTTGAATGCCTGCAAAAACTCGCTGACCTGCGCCATGTTGGCAGGGCCGCCGGGAGGGCCGCCCGTGTTGTTGACGAGGATGTGGATGGGCTTGCCGCTCACGAGGCCGTGCACTTTTTTATGCAAGTCTTCGGCATCGGAGAAATCAGCCACAAGGAAATCGTGCTGCTGGCCCTTGTTGGTATCCAGCCCCTGCATTGCCTCGGAAAGCCGCTCGGCACTGCGGGCCACGAGTGTCACGTTTGCACCCAGCAAAGCCAACTCCACGGCCACCGCCCGCCCGATGCCCTTGCTGCTGCCACCCACTAGGGCGTTGTGTCCGGTTAGGTTTAAATTCATTTTTATGTTTAGGTAGCTGTTGTCGTCCGCCAGTTTGCAGCGCCCAGAAAGTTCCGAACTTTCGGGGCGCTGTAAACTGGCGGACGACAATATGGACTTTACCTTTTCTATGGTTGAAAAAAATGCGTTCATTTGCCCTTTGCAAAATCATCGCCTTTTGTTGAAAACACCGGGCGAAAGTAAGTCAATAAACGCAGGATTTTGAATTTCGGCTTGGGTTCCAATCCGAAATCCGAAATCCCAAATCCGCAATCAGTAATGGCCATAACCAAACCTTTTAACGTAATGAAGTGGGCGGAGGAAAACCGCCACCTGCTTGAGCCGCCTGTCGGCAACAAGCAGATTTATCTCGACAACGACGATTATATTGTGATGATGGTCGGTGGCCCGAACGGCCGCAAGGACTACCACTGGGAAGACGGCGAGGAGCTTTTTTACCAACTACAAGGCGACATCTCCGTTAAAATCATCAACGAGGATGGCACACCAGAGACCATCCACATCAAAGAAGGCGAGATGTTCCTGCTGCCACCCCGTATCCCGCACTCGCCGCAGCGCCCCGCTAACACGGTGGGCCTCGTCATCGAGCGCTACCGCAATCCCGGCGAGATTGACAAGTTGATGTGGTTCTGCGAAAATTGCAACAACAAGCTCTACGAGGCTGGCTTCCCGCTCAAGGACATTGGCACCCAAATCAAGGCCGCCATCGCCGAGTTCATGGGCAATGAGGAACTGCGGACTTGCAAGCATTGTGGAACGGTTATGTCTTGATTGCGGATTTCGGATTGCGGATTTCGGATTGGGGGCGTCGGAACTATCACCTTTCATTTTGTTTTCTGGAGTTGCTTCCCCCACATTTTCCAAAGGGGGGGGAGGGGATGGGCGGGCACCAATCGCAATCCGCAATCCGAAATCCGAAATGATATATTTCGCCTCCGACTTCCACCTCGGCACCGACGGCAAGCTGACCAGCCGGGAACGGGAACGGCTCATCGTTCGCTGGCTGGACGGCATCGCCCCTGACGCCGAGGCGCTCTACCTCGTCGGCGACGTGTTCGACTATTGGTTTGAGTATAAAAAGTGGTGCCCAAGGGCTACCTGCGCCTCCTTGGCCGCCTCGCCGACCTGAGGGAACAGGGCCTACCCATCTACTTCTTCACGGGCAACCACGATATGTGGATATTCCGCTATTTCGAGGATGAACTCGGCATTCCGACCTACCGGGAGCCTATCACAAGGGATTTTTCAGGAAAAAATTCTTCATCGGCCACGGCGACGGGCTGGGCAAGGGCGACCACGGCTACAAGTTCATCAAGGCTGTTTTCTCCAACCGTACCGCCCAATGGCTGTTCGAACGGCTGCACCCCAACGGCGGCCTTTGGATGATGACGACTTTCAGCGGCACCAGCCGAAAGGCCAACCCCAGCGCCCCCAGCTTCAACGGCGAGGCCAAGGAGCGGCTCGTCGGTTTTTGCAACGATTACCTCGACCAATTGCCCGACATGGACTATTTCGTCTTCGGCCACCGCCACCTGCCCATTGACTACACACTTAAAAATGGACGCAGCCGTTATGTGAATCTGGGTGATTGGGTCTCTTTCCAGTCGTACGGCGTCTTCGATGGACAAGACCTTCAACTCCGCTTTTTTGAAAATGAAAATGGAAAAGTTTTTGGGAAGTAGTCTGCCAAGTGCAGCCGATGAGGCGACGCCTCAAAATGGCGGCAAGGCTTGTGCAAGTTTGCACGCACAGAAGCGCCATTTTGAGGTGTCACCTCATTGGCTCGGCCACTTCCGCTTGCTGCTTTTTCTTTTTCTTTCCTTCGGAAAAATCCATGACTGCCTCGCCCAATCCACCCTCGTTTTTCCCGAAAAAACAAAGAACTTCACCACTGACAACCTCGGAAATGTTTACACCGTTACCGCCAGCAATCAAGTAGTTAAATATACGCCTGATGGCCAGGAGCAGTTCCGATACCCCAACAGAACGCTTGGGGAGGCCACCTTGCTCGACGCTACGAACCCTTTTCATTTGCTGTTGTTTTTTGCGCAGCACCAGACTGTGCTCACGCTCGACCGCACCTTGAACATTAGTGGCCAGTATAACCTGATGCAAATGGGCTTCCAACGGGCAGATGCCGTGGGCATGGCCAGCGACGGGGCACTTTGGGTCTATGACGAGGCCAGTTTTTTATTGAAGAAAATAAAGGCCGATGGCACGGTAGTGGTACAGGGCAGTGACCTGAGCCTATCCGTTGGGCGGTCGCTGCACCCAAACTTCCTTTTGGAGCGGGAACAGACCGTTTTCGTGAACGACCCGGCGGTGGGGGTGTTGGTCTTCGACATTTTCGGGCAATACAGGAAATCCATTCCATTGTTGGGCTTGACAGAGTTTCAGGTCATGGACGACCAATTGATGTATGTGAAAGACGGTCAGCTCTGGTCATTTCACCTGACGGCACTGCTGGAGCGGCCATTTATGCTGCCATTTGAGTTGAAAACTGGCTGTAAAATGCGTGTTGCCAACGGTTGGGCATTCGTATTGGAAGGCGGAATTTTGACTGGGCATCGAATTTGAAAGAAAAAGACAGAAACTGCGTTATTTTTGCATCCCGTTTAGCGACTATACTTACAACCCTTTTGGCGGAAGCCTTGTCCTTCCGCTTTAAAACATAGTAATAAGCAATGAAAATCCATAAAGAAGGACACAAGATTCTCATCGGTACTGCATCAGCTTTACTCGTTGTCAACCTCTTGGTCAAGTCATTTTTTCCTGATTTTTTCGAGGTTTCTATCATCGTCTCTGCTGTTTTGTTCTTGCTCGTGCTCCAGTTCTTCCGCAACCCCCGCCGTGAAATCATGGTGGCCGACGACAACCTCGTTTATGCCCCTGCCGACGGCAAAATCGTCGTCATCGAAGAGGCCCACGAGGGAGAATACTTTAACGACAAGCGCCTGCAAGTCTCTATTTTCATGTCTCCAACCAACGTTCACGTGAACCGCAACCCAGTCAGTGGTACGGTGAACTACTTCCGCTACCACCCCGGCAAGTACCTCGTGGCTTGGCATCCAAAGTCCAGCACCGAGAACGAGCGCACTACGCTCGTGATTGACAACGGGGAGGACGAAGTACTGCTCCGCCAAATCGCTGGCGCAATGGCCAAGCGTATCGTACATTACGTGAATGAGGGTGACCAAGTACACCAAGGCAAGGACTTCGGCTTCATCAAGTTCGGCTCACGGGTTGACCTTTTCTTGCCGCTTGATGCCAAGATTGAGGTGCAGATGGGGCAGAAGGTGAAAGGAAACAAGACGGTGATTGCGAGGTTGTAAGCCAACGCCTACCGTTTCAATCCACCTTTGCCTTTGTGGCTGCCCGTTCTATTACCTCTTCGTAATAAGATTCATATTGTGGTAATATCATCGACAGGTCGAAGCGTTGCGCCTGTTCGAGGGCGTTCTTTCTGAAGGTTTGGAGTACGTGTTCGTCGCTGAGGATGGTGATGGCGTGTTGGGCCATGGCTTCCACGTCGCCCACGTCGCTTAGGAAGCCGGTCTTGCCGTGTATGTTCACTTCAGGCAAGCCGCCAGCATTGGAAGAGATGACAGGCACTTGGCAGGCCATAGCCTCCAGTGCGGCTAGGCCAAAACTCTCGCTTTGAGAAGGGATGAAGAACAGGTCGGAGATGGCGAGCAGTTCCTCCACGGCGTCCTGTTTGCCGAGGAAGCGGATTTCATCGCAAAGGCCGATTTGACGGCAAAGGTCTTCGATATGGCGACGCTCTGGGCCGTCGCCGATGAGTAGTAGTTTGCTCGGTACCGCTCGGTGAACTTTTTCAAACACCCGAATAACATCCTCCACCCGTTTCACTTTTCGGAAGTTGGAAGTATGTGTCATGATGCGCTCGCCGTTTGGGGCAATCGCCTTTTTGAAATGGTCTTTGTCTATTTTGCGGAAACGTTCGAAGTCCACAAAATTGTGGATCACTTTGATTTCAGTGGTAATATTGAATTTCCGCAAGGTTTCGTCCCGAAGAAAGTCCGAGACCGCCGTCACGCCATCCGATTTGTTGATGGAAAACTCAACGACGGGTTTGAAGGCCGGGTTGTCGCCCACGAGCGTGATGTCCGTGCCGTGCAGGGTGGTGATGACGGGCAAGTAGCGGCCATCCTGCAATAGGATTTTCTTGGCCATGTAAGCCACGGCTGCATGTGGAATGGCATAATGGACGTGCATTAAATCCAGTTTCTCAAACTTGACCACCTCAACCATCTTGCTGGCCAGCGCCGTATCGTAGGGCGGGTATTCAAAGAGCGGGTAATCCTCGCCTGTTACCTCATGGTAAAAGACATTTTCATGGAAAACCGAGAGCCTGGCCGGGCGTCGGTAGGTGATGAAATGTACCTCATGGCCCCGCTTGGCGAGGGCCATGCCCAATTCGGTGGCCACTACGCCACTGCCTCCAAATGTGGGGTAACAAACGATGCCGATTTTCATTTTTTACCTAAAAAGCATAACGGGGCAGTAAAAATAGGGGTGGTGTACCATGTCCTGCTGTTTTTACCTTTCCTGTCCTTGCTGTTGTGTTGGTGAAATAATTTTCCCAGTAAATACAAATTGCAAAGCCAAAGGTTGAGTTGAGTTGGCAGTTCGGCAGTTGGCAGTCAGTTCGCAGTTTGATAAGTCAGAGAGTCAATGAACGTCACTGGACGGCCAGACTAATGTACTCCGCAATTGACTGCCAACTTACTTCGCCACCACCAACTTGGCATGATAAGGCTTGCCGTCGGCAATGATTTGCAGGAAGTACATGCCGGGGGCATGGCCGCTGAGGTCGAGCATTTGGTTGAAGCCGGTTGTGTTTTCTTGTTGCGAAGCAAAAACCAGTTGGCCGCTCATGCTGAACAAGCGGAGCTCCACGTCCATGTTTTTCATGAGTTTGACCTCCACAAAAGCCTCGCCACTGGTCGGGTTAGGATAAAGGCTGATTTGCTCCACGCCCTCCCCCTCGTCGGTAGCCACGAAAATGCCGATGTTGAACACTTTCGTACCCGTGCAGCCAAATGAACTTGTCACGGTCACGGTGTAGGTGCCAAGGGGCAAGCTGCTCAAATCTTGCTCGTTGGAGATGGCCGTGCCGGCGCCATCCTGCCATTCGTAAGTGAACGAGCCCTGGTCGTAGGGCAACGCGAGGTTGATGATGCCTGTGGAATCCCCGTCAAGCGTACCCTGCACATCGCCAACGATGTAAAGTTGTGTTGGGCAGCCGTTGATGTTGATATTGTCGAGGTCGAGCCAATAGTCGCCATTGCCCCAAGTGCCGAGGAAACGGATGTTGATGGCAGTGCCAGCGTAGGGGCTGAGCAAGACCTTCCTGCTAGCGAATGCGCTATCCGGTACGTGGTTCGATGGATCAATGGTCAGTACGGTCTCCCAGGTTGCTTCGCAATCGTCGGAAATCTGTACTTCCAATTTATCGCCTGCGCCAAGTTGGATGCCTGTTTCAGGGTCATCAAACGCTACGAAACGGTAGTCAAAAGTTAGCGAGTCCCCTAACCCAATCGGCCCGACCCGGTAAGTGGTCAGTGCTGTGTAGTTATTGCCAGCATAAAGGTTGCTGCCCCAAACCCTCGTTGGGTTGTTGTGCGCAAATGGACCATAGATGAGGCCATCAGAAATCCATGTTTCTGGTATCAAGCTATCCTCAAAATCCTCTTTCAACGGTTTTGGGTAGGCCGTCACGATGGTGGTTGTGAAGGTGTCGTTCTTGATTTGGTTGTCCCCGTTCAGCGCCGTCCATGCCTGTATTTGGTAAATCCCCGGTATGGAGAAGTCCCAGGTTGTTTCAAACTGGATGACCTGTGTGCTGTCGTTGCCGAGCACACCTGTGAAGAGGCCATCCTGTGGTGTGGGGATAGAGGCGGGCACCCCATTGACGGCATAATAAAACTCAAACAGCGTCTGTGGTGCTTGGCCGTAATTGGTGAGCAACACCTCAATCTCTTGGTTTTCGCTCAGGTTGCAATCCCCAGCATTGGGCATGGTGATGCCGCTGACGCCGAGGTCGTCCATCCAAAGCGTCTTGAACACGAGCGGGCCGATGGGCTTGCTGAATTCCGTACCGCAGTCAAGCACGATGTAAGCGTTGTACCAGGTATTCTCGCTGAGGCCCGGGAGCTGCACATAGGAGAGCTGGCCAGAAGGAACGGTCAGTACCGTGCCATTCCCACGTGTGAAGGCCATTGGGCCGTATTCGATGATGTAGTTACCAATGGCGCCTATGGCGGGTGTCCAAGCAAGACGAGCGTTGGTAGCGTTCACGTCGCTCATCCAAGCATTCCTTGGTTCGGCACAGGAGGGGCAGGCAATCGTTGTAAAGACCAGCCCCTCAGCGGGGTTGGGGCCATCGGCGAAGATGACCTCCCCGTTCGGGTCAACGACCTCGTAGGATACTTCGATGGGATAAAAGCTGGGCAAATAACTGACGCCAATGATCACGTTGCTGGTAGCGGTCAAGGTGAAGCTTCCTTGAGAACCATCTGGTAGGGTGTAAATGCTGGTCACGCCATTGTGCTTCACTTCCAACGCCCCATTGTCCCAACCGTCGCCGAACGCATCGAAAAGGTTGAAAGTGTATTCGCAGGTAGCCGTGCCGGGTGGGTTGGGCGTGTATTTGGTGGTGAAATTCTTGGGGCCGGAGGGGTTGCTCAGGCTGTCAACGCCACAGAAGGTGGAGATATAGACATCGTAATCCACACAAGGGTTCAACCCTTGCAGTGTGGCCTGCGAGGCAGTCGTTTGGAAGCTGATGCCCGTTCCGAGCGGAAATCCTGCGGGGCCGAATTCCACCATCCAGTATTCCGCCACGCCCGGCTGGTTCGGCCAATTGACGAAGGCGGATGAGTCGGTGACCTGGTTTTGGACGATGGTAATGGAATTGGGGTTGAGGCTGGGGCAATTGGGGCAAAAGCCCGTGAAGCTGAACAGCAACCCCGACGGGATGGTGGGGTCAATGGTAAAAATAGGGATGCCGTCAGGGTCGAGCAACTCAAAATAAGGTTCTCCAGGGAAAAAACCAGGTGTCCAAGAAAGGGTAACGGGTTGCCCTGCTGTTACCTGAAAGGTAGATGTGCCTTGGTCGCCATCGATAAGGGTATGTGTAGTGGTATTGCCGTTTGAGACCACCGTTAGCACGCCGTCATTCCAGCCATCGCCGAAGGTATCATACATCTGAATGGTGAAATTGCAGGTTTGGCCTACGGCCAAATAAGCAAGCGAAGCGGTGAGTAGGATGGAGAGCGAAATTCTTTGAAGGGAGTGTTTGAACAAGGTAGCAGTCATTTTCATATCGTCAATTTTGTACCAATTGGGTGCTTTTGTCGTTCATCGGAGGCGCCCATGTGCAACATGGGGCGCTCCTGCCAAAGGAAGGGCAAGGTAGGCAAAAATCCAAAACCTAACCATTCGGCCCCGCTCTTTGCTTTTTTGGCATGGGTTTAAGTCAATTGGATTGCATGTGCGTAAACCTTTTTTGAAACGCTATGTTACAGAACAGATTTATGTACGGGTATCTAAGGATTTAAAGGTTCCATGCCTTTCGGTTCCAATAAAATCCTTTGATCCTCAAACTTCAAATCCTCATCCTGTCTTCCAAGTAATGGCGATTTATTCTATCAGTGATTTAGAAAAGCTATCCGGCATCAAGAGCCATACGATACGGATATGGGAGCAGCGCTACGGCATACTTCGGCCCAAGCGTACGGATACCAATATCCGTTTTTATGAGGATGAAGACCTGCAACAATTGCTCAATGTGGCCCTGCTCAACCGCCACGGTTTTCGCATTTCCAAAATCGCCGAAATGACAAGGGAAGACCTTGCGGAGCAGGTGAGCCAGGTTTCCAATTTTAAGTTTGAGTTGGATGCACAGTTGGACGTGCTCACGCTGGCGGTCATCGAGATGGACGAAATCAAGTTCTCCCGCATTTTCGACAACCACGTGGAGCAGTTGGGCTTCGAGCGGGCCATGTTGGAGGTGGTGTATCCTTTCATGGAAAAATTGAGCCTGCTCTGGCTGACGGGTTCCATCAAGCCCGTGCAAGAGAACTTTATCACGCAACTCATTCGCAACAAGCTCATTGCAGCCATCGAAAAGGAACCGCTCGTGAGCGACCGCAAAGCCCCCAAGTTCGTGCTTTACCTGCCTAAGGACGAGCAGCAGGAACTCAGCATCCTCTTTATGCAACTGCTCATTAAGCGCCGGGGCTTCCAAGTGGTGAACCTCGGGGCCAACCTCGCCCTCGTTGACCTCAAGGACGCCTGCGATATCCACCGCCCCAACTACGTCTTCACAGTGCTCTCCGAAACCTTCAACCGGGAGCCGCTCCAGCGATACCTCGCCAACCTACGTGCCGCCGTGCCTGGCAGCCAGCTCCTGCTCACGGGCTACCTCATGGCCTCCCAGCATACGGCCAAT
Organism: Saprospiraceae bacterium; assembly: GCA_016714985.1. GTDB lineage: Bacteria > Bacteroidota > Bacteroidia > Chitinophagales > Saprospiraceae > UBA6168. Next base: position 558,377 of record JADKBS010000001.1, read on the forward strand.
TTGGAGAATACGACCATCTTGCCAAGCCTTGATGATACCTTACAATTTTTGGAGGGGTTGAAACAATAGTTTCACTTTAGAACACTGTCTGCTTGGGGTTCCACAAAAATTGTCAAAGCGCCTTATTTTTCATCTTCCGCGCTATTTTGGCTTAACCGACCATAGAAATTGGCAAATAACCAAACAAAAAAGGCTTCGTCCGTTGAGGACGAAGCCTTTTTCATGGTCGTGAATTGTTTGGCTTACTTCACCAGTTCAAACTTGAACTTCACCCTTTCCAAGATAGGCGCATCGAACTCAGGGTCAATATTTTTCAAGAAAATATCCACATCGCTGTCGCCGCTCTCGTCCTTTTTGTTGCTGTCAAAGATGACCTTCACCCAGCTTTTCTCGCCGGGCTTCACGAGGCTGGGGCCAAGTTCGTAGGAGGTGCATTCGCATACGCTCACGAGGTCAATATCGGCGGCGGTGTCGCCCATGTTGGTGAAATAGAAGGTATATTCCCGCACCTCGCCTTTTTTGAGGGCACCCATGTCGTGTACGCGGGTGTCGAATTTCAAAACAGGCAAGCCCTTCAATTCTTTCTTGCCGTAGAGCGAAGACAATTTGTCAATGATGATGCTGTCTTTTTTTGTTTCGGCTGGCAATTTGAAGGGAGCCGTTTTAACGCTGTCACCGCCACCGGGCGAATTGCCACCGTTGCGGTTGTTGCGGTTGGGCTGCTGACGGCGGTTGTTGGGTGCTTGCTGCTTCGGGTCTTTTTTCGGGTCAACTTTCGGTGCGTTCGGATCCACCTTGCGGTTGCCAATTTGGATGAGTTGCTCCTCCTCAATGGTGATGCTCGTCGGGCCGGACAGGATTTTGAACTCCGTGCGGCGGTTCAGTTGGTGCGCGGCCTCGAACTTCACGCTGTCTGGCAGCAGGGCATTGATGTATGCTTCCGTCAGCACTTCGCCCACTTTCAGGTAAGGGAACTTGCCGTTGCTTTTGGCATCCACCGTCTTGGGCTGGGTTTCGCCATAGCCCTTCGCTTCTATGCGGGTACGAGGTATGCCCTTGTTCGTCAGCCATCGGCGGGCAGATTCGGCACGGCGCTGCGATAGGTTTTTGTTGAACTCGTCGCCGCCCCTTGCATCCGTGTGCGAAGATAGCTCGATGACCATGTCGGGGTACCTGTTCATAAGGTCGTAAATCACCTGAAGGTCGCCCTCTGCCGGAAGAAGGATTTTGTCGTCGTTGAAATCATATAGGATGTTCTCCAGCACGAAAGGCTCGTTGCGCACAATCTTCTTGGTGATGCGGCCCGGTTTTAGGTTCAGCTTTTCGGTATAGGTTTTTGAATCGAAAAGGCCGAGCGTGGTGAGGCGGACGGTGTCGTTGGAGTAGTTTTCCGCGGAGGCGATGATCATGTAGTTGCGGTCAAGCTCCATCATGTTTTCGTACTTGTCGAGGGTCTTGGTGTCCAGCACCTTTGGGGTTCCTCCCTGCATTTCCACGAACTCGAAAGTGACGCCCGTGAGCGGCTCCTTCGTCTCGGCATCGAAGGCTGTGGCCACCACGTTTGCCTCGATTTTCTTCAAAATCACGTTGTAGATATCGTTGCAGCAGGTCTTGCTGTGTACGCTGCGGCTACCTTCCGAGGGGCGGTTGCTGGCAAGCACGCCCGTGTAGCCCTCTTTGTCGAGCATGAAATAGAGGTCGTCCACGCTGGAGTTGTAGCCTTTGCCCATGTTGTTGACCTTGCTCCACATCGTGCCGTTCCAAGTGCTCATGAAAATATCATAGCCGCCGAGGCCGGGATGCCCGTCAGAACTGAAATAGAGCACTCCGTCCCTGTAAAAAGGCGTTTCTTCGTTGCCGATGGAATTGATTTTCGGGCCGAGGTTCACGGGGTCGCCATATTGTCCGGCACCTTTATAGGTAGCGTAGTAAATGTCGAAGCCACCTTGACCGCCTTCCATGTCAGAAACAAAGAAAAGCACTTCCCTTCCAAAAAGCTCGCCTACGCAGGGCGACTTGGCGATATAGTTGCCGTTCACACCCTTTAGCTCATTACCGGCAGCCCAACTTCCATCTTTGCCTTCGCTCATGTAAATCTTTGCCTCTTTGAGGATGTGGCCGTCCACGAGTTCCCGATTGAAGAACATGCGTTTTCCATCGGGCGAGATGGAATTGTTCACGTTGAAGAAATCAACCCGGTTCACGTTCTCATCGAGGGCAGTGGGCTTTCCCCAACCCTTTTCCGATTTGGAGGATTTGTAAATCTTGGAGAATGGCTCGCCGCCACCTTCGTCATCTTTTTTCAGGCCGAGGTCAACCTTAACCTTGTCATCGCCCTCGCCTTCTTTACCACCGCCTTTGCCATCCTCGGCCTTGGGCTTGTCGTTTACTTCGATGATGTCGTTGCCGACCAAGGCAGCGAAATAAATCTCCTTGTTGTCGGCGCTGAGGAAGGGGCTGTACTCCGAGTTTTTACCGTTGATTTCCTTGCCGCCGTGCGTGATGCTAAGGCCGTCCTGTGACTTGGTCACTTTGGCAAACTCACAGCCGATTTTTTCCAAATCGGTCAGTTCCCTCCGAACGGGGTCAGTGGCCGTTTCCAAGTATTTGTTGAATTCAATGATGGCCTCGTCGTACTTCTCCATCATCTTCAAGGAGCGGGCATACTCGAAGCGCTTTTCGGCGTATTCGGATACCTTTTTGTTCTTCTTGGTGGGCTTGAGGGCACGAGCGTACCACTTCTCAGCCTTGTTGTAGTCACGGAGCATATAGCTCAGGTCGGCTATTTTGATGACGAGTTCTATGTCCTTTGACTCCTCGTAGGCTTTCTCGTACCATTCGAGTGCCCGGTAGTAGTCTTTTTTCTCCATCTGCTCCTCCGCCGTGTTTATCATCATGGCGTAGGTAGGGCGGTTGAGCGGCTGACCCATTGCGGCGAAGCCGCAAAAAAGCAGAAGCGTTGCTATAAGGATATGATTTTTCATAATTTTTTTTGAATGCTTTTTTGTAGCCGCCAAACTTGTTTGACAGGCTAAACGAATGCTGTCAGTATTTTTTGGGTGTCGCTACCAAAACAGCCTACCAAATAAATTTGGTGGCTACAGGTGCGGGCAAAGGATAACGGGTTTCACCTTAGGTTTCTTGTAAACCTTGCCGAGATAAGAGGCTGCGATTTCAAAACCGCCCTGGCGCTTGTTCACGTCGGACAGTTGCGACAGCGTGAAATCGTAACCAAGCTGCACTTTGATGTCCTTGTAGTCAAGGCCGAGCAGCAGTTGGGCAGAGTCGCCTACCCGGTAGCCGAGGCCGCCCAACACCTTGGTATTGCTCTCCGGCTTGAGCCAGTAGCCGAGCCAAGCATGGGCCTGCACCTGGTTGGCCGGCCCCATATTGGAGTAATATAGCTCCGGTGTCAGCGTCACCTTCTTGCTCAGTTCCGTGTTGAGTTGTGCATGTACGTTGAGGCGCATGTTCAGGTCGTAGTCTTTGCCGCTGGCGTTGAAGTTGAAATCGGAGCCGGGCGTGGTAATATGCCGGGCAGAGACCCCAATATTGTAGTCGGTGGTCTTGTTCACCTTCGATTTGAGCAACAAGCCGATGTTCACGTCCGAGAAGTCTTTTTTCTTTTCGGAATTGCCTTGGTTGCCACCGCCTCCTCCGCCGCCGCCTTGCAAGAATACATTGTCGGTTGTTTCGTTGCTGGCGGTTGGGTCTTGCACAAATTGAGGGCAACCAAGTCGCCGGGTTGAAGCCTTTCAAATTGCCAATGGTCCTATTCACTTTGCCCCATTGCACGCCAAGTGTGAGCACGTTTTTGCTTTTTTTGTCGAGGGAGAGGTGGAAGGCACCCGTCAGTTGCCCAGCCGTCGTCCTCAGTTCGCCATCGCCCACTTGGTCCCTGAAAATCAGGATGCCCACGCCAATCCAATGCCGCTTGCCAATCATCAGGATGGGGGCATCGCCATAGAGGGCGGGGGTGGAGTAGGCCGACTTGCCGATGGCCGTGCGGGCTTGGTCGCGGTAAATGCCGCCGATACGGAACGTACCCTCGTAAGCCCCTGCGAAGGCAGGGTTGATGTGGAGGGGGTTCATGTAGAACAGCGTGTTGTGCAGGTCTTGGGACCAAAGCTGGCCAAAGCTGACAAGCGTGACAATTAAGGGTAAAATTGTTTTTGTAAAGCTCATTTTCATAAAAATTTGTACGGATTTGAGGGCCGTGTGCCGAAAGGCCGAAAGATAGAATTTCTTCTTCAAACAGAGGTAGAAGCCACTGCAACTTAGCCGTTAATCCATTTGCTAATCTTTAATTTAATGGCCGTTTTGCACGGCGAGTGACAGTTTCATGGTTTCATGGTCGCACTGTTTCATGGTTGCATGGTTGATAAGACAGTGCTAAAAATCGGAAAGGGTTGCAGCCCTTGTGATTTTCTTCACATCTTGGTCGTTCATACAACGGAAATGCCCTTTTGGGCAAGTTTGCGGCCAATTTTGGAGCAGGGCCTGCACGTCAAGTCCGGCACTTCAAAACTGGTATTTTTATCGGCGTTGGCTTCGCCAAAATAGGGATACATGCCAAGGGCAGGCATCGTGTTGCCCCATATAGACAATATCCGCTTCTGGAAGGCTGCCGCTATGTGCATCATGCCCGTGTCGTGCGTGATGACCAAAGCTGCACCCCTTAGTACAGCCGCCGATTCTTGCAACGTGAGTTTGCCGCAAAGGTTGGTTACATGGCCACCTGATTTTGCTGCAATTTGCTCACCTTCCCCAGCTTCCGCTTTGCCACCCAGCAAAACGATGGTTTGGCCGATGGCCGTGCAAATTTCAATGATTTTAGCAGTTGGCAGGCGCTTGGTTTGGTATTGGGCACCGATGGCGAAAGTAATGTAGGGGGATTGCGGATTGGGGATTGCAGATTGCGGATTGCGGTACTGCGGACTCCAAAAATCCAAGCCCAGTCCGTCGTTTTTTACGCCCAATGGTTCGACTGCTCCCATGTAGCGGTCAACGAGGTGAACATTGGGCAAACGGTTGATTTTTAGGGCGGTCAACAGCCATTTTTCGATGTTCAGCTTATTGAAGGCCAGCCATTTGGGTTTGAAAAAAAGGCCGAGCCGCAGTTGAAGGGTACGCAGGTTTTTGTGCAGGTCCACCACGCAGTCATAGCCTTCGCTCCGCAATGCTGGCAGCACTTCGGACACGTTTTTTTCGATGGAAAATATCCGGTCAATATGCGGGTTTGCTTCGAGCAGCGGCAAGTACTGGCGCTTGGTGAGGTAGTGCAGTTCTACGCCAAGTTGCTGCTTGAGGCAGCGCACGACAGGCGTCGTCAGCACGATGTCGCCGATGGAGGAAAAGCGGATGACGAGGATTTTTTTCAAGGGAAGGGAAAAACTGGGAAGGGAAATCGGGGTCAGGAGCTAAACAGCATCATCAATAGGCCGCCGTGTTTTGTTCGGCTTTTCAACCTTTTATTTCCCAAAGGTTGAAAACAAAGCCCGGCAGCACATCCTCGCCTGAAAGGGATTGCGTGAAGCCTTCCACGGCCTCATGTTCTCCATTGGCCCTGTATATCCATGCCCGTTCTTTTTTGGGGTCAATGAGCCAAGCAAGCCTTACGCCGTTTTCAATCCAAACTTCCTTCATTTTCTTTTTTGCTTTGGCGAGGCTGTCTGTCTCTGAAAGCACTTCGAGCACGAAATCTGGTACCACTTCAGCTATGCTGCGGCGCTCTTCCTCGCTCATCCCATTTATCTTTTCCATCGAAATCCAAGCACCATTGGCCTTGTGCTGCGAGCCATCAGGGAGGTTGAAAGAAGCAGATGGGCTGACGGTCCTTCCGTAGGAATTGGTCTTTGACCAGTTGGCGAGTATCCTAAATGCTTCGCCTTCATAGTATGCGGAGTCGAAAGTCACAGGGGGGTGTATTGTGATGGTGCCATGTTTGTCCCGTTCAATCCTCAGGTCGATGTACCGTAGCACAAATCTGTTGAACTGCTCCTTGCTCATGCGGCTTTTGAACACGAGCGGTTCAAGCCGGATGATTTCGTGTATGGGGCTGTCTGCAATTGCGGTTGCTGTCATTTTGATGGATGGTTTGAAAACTAAGTTTTGACAAATCTACATGATTTTCAAACCCTATTTATTTTTCTTCGCATGAAGATAGCCACACAGGGTTTACCTTTCCGCTCTTTTCATGCCATACGGGGACTCCCGCAGCATACAGGTCGTTTCCCGCAGCCCATTCTATCTGTCCCGCAGGGTCCATCTGGCTGTCCAACTGTTTTCTACCCTTTTCTATTGACTGTACTTCTCAAAAAAAACTCCTCACCTCTAAGGATTTGACCCTTCGCTCCACCCCCGTTACAGGGGTTTCCTCATTACTGTGGCTTCGGCTGACTTTTGGACGTGGGCTTTGTTATGTCGGTTCGCTTGTCATTGCCTCGGCTTGCTCGTCCAGTATGTTAAACTCATACAACATCCGCTGTAACCAACATGATTTACTACTACTACGTCCAATCTTCGGGCTTCGCAGTCCAATGCCCGGTAACCCACAGTGTAAGCCTTGTTTCATGTTTCTCTTCGTTTGGTCACAGTTTTGTCGCCAATTTCCTTCGGGTCCCACCTCACGATGAACACACTTGCTTTTGACTAGGGACTTTAACCCTCAAGTTGTATGGTATGCGTAGCGCGCACAAAAAAACGCCATTCGGGAACATCCCCCAAATGGCGTTTTTTGATTTTTGACGACTAACCTTAGCCATTATTTTTCCACCGCTCGTCATCTGGGCGATAAGCCGACTGCCAACGCTACTTCCCAATCCCCTGCCTATATTCCGACGCCCTCGTCGGGTCAATGCGCTCCATGACACGGGTAATGGTGCTCTTCTCCGTGACGGCGCCCCCTTTGTAAATCTCAATGATTTCGTCCGATTTGGTATTGGCGAACACCTGCACGATCATGGAGTTCGGATACGTTCGGTTCACGCCTTCCAGGCTTTCGAGGGATTGGGTCATGACAGCACGGGCCACGTTGGGGTCTTCCTGCATCGTGTCAAGCCCTTGGCGGTGGTAGTCGTATATCATTTGGCGGAAGGGCCGGAGCTTGGGCGACAGCATGCTCTCAATCAACCAGTAGCGGTTGCGGTTGTTCTCTGTGGAGCGCCAGCCCGACACGCTTGCAGCGACGTTGGGCGGTATGCGGTTCAACAAATCCCAAGCAGCTTGGAAATGCGGCTCGCCGCCCAGCGGCGAAAATGAATCATAATCGAGGCCGATGGCCATATAGGCATAAAAGGCCAAAATCGAAGTTAGGTTGTTGAGGTATGCAGTTTGGCTGTACTCCAATGGCTGGAACTGTTCGTAGGTGAACGTCACGTCCTTGTCTTGGTGCTTGAACAAAGGGGTTTCATAGTTGCTGGCATATACCGGGCGAATGCTCTGGCAGGACACATCGGCCTTGAAGGTGTTCGAAGAAAGCTCCTCTGAAATGGTGAAGACGATATCCATCCGGATGCGCTCCTCCTCATCATACACGTCGGTCGTCCATTTTTGGTTGTTCATGAACTCCTCTATGGCTTGCCGTAGCGTCTGGAACACGGCAGGGTCGGCAGTCTGTAGCTTAGGGGTGTTCATGGTGACCTTCACCTTTAGCTCCTGCGCCTGTGTTGACGCTTGATTTTGGCCATCAATGTGCGCCCCTTATCAGCCCATATCAACGCTTTATCAACCATAAAAACGGCCACCTCGTCCACAATATCCTTCGCCACTTCGGCCTTTGTTTTTAACTCAAAATCCTTGCGCTTATTGTCTCGGTGCAGGATGGTAATCTTGTTGGTGTCAAAATTGAAGCCAGCCCCGGCATCCTGTAGGGAGTTCAGCACAATGAAATCGAAATTCTTCTTTGCCAATTTCTCGCTGGCGTTCTGAAGCTCGTCGTTCGTTTCCAAGGCAAATCCAACGATGAACTGGCCGGGGCGTTTCATTTTGCCCAAAGAAGCGGCGATGTCGGGCGTCTTTTCCAGTTCAATGGTCATGTTATCGCCCCTTTTCTTGATTTTTTGCTCCGCAACGACTGCTGGGCGGTAGTCGGCCACCGCTGCCGAAAGCACGGAGATGTCGGCTTTTTCAAAATGCTGGACGGCGGCCTCGTACATTTGCTGTGCCGACTCCACTCGCACCGCCTGTATGTTCGGGTGCACGGCAGCGAGCTTGGATGGGCCTAGCAAGAGGATCACGCTGGCACCACGCTCGGCAAATTGCTCCGCAATGGCAACGCCCATCTTGCCGCTGGAGCGGTTGCCGATGAAGCGCACCGGGTCAATGGCCTCGTAGGTGGGGCCAGCGGTCACGAGCACGTTCTTGCCTTGGAAATCGTGTTGTCGCTGAAAAAAATCGGCCAGAAAGGCCACGATTTCCTCCGGTTCCGCCATGCGCCCCTCGCCCACGAGGCCACTTGCCAGCTCACCGTAGCCCACGGGCAGGAAGTGGTTACCATAGCCTTTCAGGCGCTGCACGTTGGCTTGGGTGGCGGGGTGCTTCCACATGTCCAAGTCCATGGCCGGGGCAAAGAACACCGGACATCGGGCCGACAGGTACACCGCCGACACGATACTGTCGCAAATGCCATTGGCCAGCTTGGCGAGGCTGTTGGCCGTTGCTGGCGCAACGATGAGGGCATCGGCCCACAGGCCAAGCTCTACATGGCTATTCCATTCGTGCTCCGCAATGACTTGGGTGAAGACGGGCCGCTTCGACAAGGTGGAAAGCGTCAGCGGGGTGATGAATTCGGTGGCAGCGGGAGTCATCAATACTTGTACCTCGGCCCCATTTTTCACCAAAAGCCGCACCAAGTGGGCGGCTTTATAGGCAGCGATGCTGCCCGTGACAGCGAGTATGATTTTATTACCGTGCATATCTTAGCTCGTCGGTGGCAGTTGGCAGTCTGTACCGTGGAAGCAGTACCCGGCTGCCAACTGCCCACTGACGAACTGCCGACTGGCACTACTACTTGCGGCGGTTGGTATTGTAGTGGTGGTGGATTTCACCTTTGATGAACTCCTCCGTGGCGATGAGTGTGGGGTTCGGAAGGCGCTCGTAGAACTTGGAGATTTCGATTTGCTCCTTGTTCTCGGTGATTTCCTCGATGGTGTCCGTATTCACGGCGAACTCTTCGAGCTTGCTATGCAACTCGTGCTTGAGGTCAATGGCCAACTGCTTGGAACGCTTGGTGATGATGGCCAACGTCTCGTAGATATTCTGCGTTGGTTCCACCATAGCCGTGATGTTGCGAGCCTTCACGTTAGAGTCTAGCCCCTGTGCCTTGGTCTTGATATCTGCCATTTGTGATTGATTTTAATTGCTTGACTGCGTTATTGTAAAATGATTTGACTTCGTTGTAGTTGTCGGAGCCCTTGAACTTATCAAGATAGTCCCTGGTATATTGGACGGTTCGCTTGAAGCGCTCCTCCTGTTTTTCGACTACGCTGTTTTCGGCGAGCAGGTAGTTAGCCTTGGCCATGTGGTAGCGCACCTGTTCGGCATTGCTGGTTTCCGGGAAGTCCTTCAAGAGGTTCTCGAAGGTCGTGGTGGCTGCTTGGTACTGCCGCATGTTATAATAGAGCAAGCCTTCGTCGAACACTTTTTGCTCCAGTTTTAGGCGCATCTCGTCAATCAGGCGGTTCACCTCCTTCAGCCTGGGGCTATTGGGATAGGTATTGGCGAAAAGCTGGAAATCTTCGATGGCCTTGTCGGTATAGGTCTGCTCCAAACGGAAGCCTGGCGACATCATGTAGTTGGCGTAGGACGCCATGAAATCCGCATCTTCCCGCTGTGCGCTGTTGGGGAAGGTCGAGGCGAAGTTCTTGAAATAGTAGTTGGCCATGATATACTTGCCCAGCTTATAAAAGGTATCGGCGTAGGTGAAGTAAATCTTTTCCAACTCAGGCTTGCCCCTGTAAGCAGGTATTATCAGTTCAAAAAGCGTTTGGGCACGCAAGTACTCTCCCTGTTCGTAATAAGATAACGCTTTTGCGTACATCAGTTCAGAATTACCACTACCCCGGATTTTTTCAAATTCCGATTTGCAGCCGACTGCGAGCAGGGCAAAAACAGGCAAAAGCAGCAATTGGACGAGCCTTTTTTTCATAGGGGTGCAAAGATAGGTAGAAATTGGAAATTGAAAATTGGAAATTGGGTTGAGAATCAAACACTTGCGTGACTCGTTTCCCAAGCGAATGTCCCTAAGACCAAAATATTGAGGTTTGATAGTTTGGAAAACCACGATGGAAAGTGCATCAAAAACGCCGAAAGGTTGCCCGGCGGCATGGCGGGAATTGAAAAAGGCGCTGCGGAACTGTTCCGCAACGCCTTTTTGCTGCTGTAAGGGGAGGACTCGAACCTCCACGAGGCGGTTAGCTGCAACACAAAGAATAGTGGTCAACCCTGGTCGGATGGTCCGGCTCTATGTTGCGTTTATCCCGTTTACCCCCACCCCCGAGACAAGAGGGCATGGCTGCCTGATTTCATCACCTCACAATTTTAATTGGCCGTTGGCAATTAGCTTTTGGCCGTTGGCTTCGAGCGGCAATCTTTTTTGTCGCTGTTTGATGATGCAAATTTAAATACAATTCGTCTTTTGATGCAAATTTTTTAAAGAATATTTTTAAATTTTACAATTTTATTAATAATAATTCATTTTTGTTAAAAATATTTCAATAATAACTTTAAAATACCTTCTATCGTTGGAAAATATCTAATCAACAAGAAAATGATTGAAAATAATTCAAAAAAATAGAGCCTTGGTTAGATTTATGTCAATGAAAACTAAATTTTAACGCAAAAATCAAGAAAATTATGAACAATGATTTTGATTCGCATCTATAGAACGGAAAGCAATCAAGTGTTCAAATTTAGTGTACTGCTGCCGACCCTTAGCAAGGTTCGTACCGAAACTTCTGACCAAACCTTAGGAAAGCAGCGGTCCAAAGGCTAATTTTGCGCCCTTGTTTCCGAAACAACATCAACAATATGAAAAGCATTTCCAAAATCATTTCGACTGCGCTCGTTTTTGCGTTCTTCGCAAACAACCTGTTGGCCCAAAAATATGGCCACGTCAACACGGGCAATATCCTCGTCCAGATTCCGGCTACCAAGGTCGCTGACGACAAGCTAAAAGCATTGCAGGACTCGCTGGTGGCCAATGGCCAGGCACTTGCCAAAAAAGTGCAAGAAGAATACATGGTCTTCGCAAAAGCCTATCAGGAGGGCAACGTGCCTCCCGTCGAAGCTCAAAAAAAACAGGCAGAATTTGAGGCAAAGGAAAAAGAACTTATCGCTATGGAGGACAATATCGCCGCCATCGTCGCCAATAAACGGGACGAGCTTCTCAGCCCCATCCTCGAAAAATTGGAGAAGGCCATCAACGAGGTAGGCAAGGAAGGTGGCTATACCATGATTTTCGACACCAGTATCTTCAACGCCCTGCTGTTCGCCGCCGACGCTGGCGATGTCGAGCCGCTCGTGAAGACTAAAATGGGAATGTAGGGTTGCGCATTGCGGAACTTGTCCCGACACCTCGGGATTGCGGATTGGGGGAACAGTCAATTTGTTTATTCCTTGCTATTCAATGAAAGTGAAAAAACAAATTAAATCAAATTCCATCCCAACTCCTTACAAATCAACGTTTTGTAAATCCATTCCCGAAAAGCCGAGTCAGAATATTCATCGCTTGTTATTCATCATTCACTAAAAGAAAGGAAGAACAGCAAAACTGGCGTCTCCTCAAATCCGACAAGTTCCGCAATCGAATGGGGCACAGCCAATTCAACCGCTTGGAATCAATGAGCAAGCGGTTGAAGCAGCAGCCTCCCCAAATCCGCAATCCGCAATCGAATAATGATCGCCGACACTCCACCTCCCCCCTACTACGCCGTCATTTTCTCAAGCCTCCGCACAGATGTAGAGGCTGGGTACCATGAAACGGCTTTGCGCATGTTAGCGCTGGCCGCCGAGCAGCCCGGCTACCTCGGCGTCGAGGGGGGTGCGGAAGGGCTTAGCATCACCATTTCTTATTGGGACAGCCTCGAAGCCATCCGCAACTGGAAACAGGTCGCTGAACACCAAATTGCGCAGCAAAAAGGCCGCACCGACTGGTACACCGCCTACAAAACCCGCATCTGCAGGGTAGAACGGGACTATGGGTTTGAAAAATAATCCACTCAAGATTTCAAACCTGCATATTCCTTTCCTAATTTCCGCCGTTTTTCATCGTTTTCTAAAATTGGCTGGTCAAGCTGACCGTGGGACTCCTTCCACCGTAGGCCGCCCACCGTCCATCGATTCATTATGGCAAACGGCAAAATCTCCCGCAAACAAGTCCTCAAGACGTTCGGCGCACTCGGTGCTGGCGCAATATTGGCCCCCATCCTCTCCAAAGCAGAAGGGCTTCACTTTGCTGACCGCAAAATGCGGGTCGGCCTCATCGGCTGCGGCAGCGTGAGTAATATGTACCTGCCCCACCTCACCAAGTCGCCCTACGTGGAAGTGGTCAGCCTCTGCGACATCATTCCCGAAAGGGCAAAGGCCCAAGCCGAAAAGTACAAAGTAGCCAACCACTACCCACACATAGACCAGATGCTGGCCGGCGCGCCCTTCGACCTGCTCGTGAACACCACCGACATGCAGGAGCATGGCCGCCTGAACCGCATCGCCCTCACTGCCGGCAAGCACGTCTGGAGCGAAAAGCCCATGGCCAACACCTACAAGGAGGGCCGGGCGCTGCTCGATTTCGCCATTCAAAAGCTACGACTCTGGGGCCCCCGCCGTGGTCAACAGCCCCGGGTTTGCCTTCATGGCCAAGGCCATCAACGAGGGCAAGCTCCGGCCAAAATTGCCGCTCATGCCCACTACGGCCATACCGGGCCGGGCTGGTCGGCATTTTTCTAGAAAAAGGCGGTGGCAGCCTCCCCGACCTGCAACGTCTATAACATCGCCACACTAACCGGGCTGGCTCGGGCCCGCCAAAGGCCGACTGCATGACCACCATCGTCACCTGAGCGCACCGTGGACAACAAGGGCAAAATAAAGGGTAGGAGCCGAGGACAACACCATGCTCATCACCAATACGGCAACGGCGTCCCTCTCCCACGTGCAGTGCGGCTTCAACTATTTCGACCCCTTCGGCCACGAAGGCGATGGGCAAGACCGCCCGACCATCATGCTCTGGGGCAGCCACGGCAATATGGCACTTATCGGCTACGACTGGGCGCCCTTCGGCGTCCACCTCGCCAACTCTTGGGACAAGCCCCAAGGCGAGCGCTTCCGTGCCCGGACCCCGGCACTACGTATGGGAGCAGGGCGCATCGGTCGTATCGGAGAGCTTGGTGACTGGGAAAGAACCGCTCATCGCCGCCGAACATGCTTTGCACGTGCTGGAGGTCATCGAGGCCGCCCGTAAGTCCCGGCAAGACGGGAAGCGGGTGATGCTGAAGTCGGGGTTTAAGTATCCGGTGGAGGGGGTAAGAGGTGGCATCCCCTAAAGCACATAGCGGCAATGATGGGCACTTATACTTTGGGAGCCTAGGTTTTGTCCATTTGAATTTCCGCTTTGTTGGTCAAAAAGCAAATAGCGCAAAGCTAACGGCCACAAAAGCAAAAGCCGCTTCCCGTTGTTCTTGTTGACCAAGATTATAGGGCCGCACCAGAGGCATCCGCCTCTTTTAATAGAAAGAACATATATTGGTTGAAAATGCCTATTTTCGCATTGTTTCAGACAAATATGTCTAAAAATAACCAACAAAACTCATTGGCTGAGAAAAAGGATGCCGCCATTTTGCAAAAAGGCGGCGCAATCGGGTGAATCGGAAAATGGTGGCGATCCTCGATCGGCGGCGGGTCGGCAAGACCTTCCTGATACGGTCGGTTTTCGCTGAAAAAAATCCGCTTCTGAAATCACGGGGGCTGCAAAACACGCCACGCTGACCCGGCAGCTCTCAACCTTACCTTCCAGGCTCCGGGAAGCCTTCGGGCGCACGCCCCGGCGACTACTCCGGCGATTGGCTCGAAGCCCTTCAACAACTGATTGTCAGCTTTGAAAATTTCCGGTTTTCAGGAAAACAGTCCTGTTTTTGTTGAACTTCCCTTGCTCGCCTCCCGGAAAAGCGAAGTTCTGGAAGGTCCCGGATTTTTGAACATTGGGCGGTCAAAAAACATCATCGTAGTGTTTTTGCGGCTCGGCGCACGTGGATGATTCAAAAAGTGGTACACACCAGGGCGGCCTGCACAACCGCACCCACCAAGCGCATCCACCTCCAGCCCTTTGACCTGCACGAGACCGAGCGTTTTTCTCATAAAAGTAAAACTTCTCGCTCGACCGCTCCAAACCCTCCAAATCTATATGGCGATGGGCGGCATCCGCACTATCTCAAAGAAGTGGGGGAGGACGGCAAAAAAAGGCCCTGCAAAACATTGAAAATTTGTTTTCGAGCACAGGGCTGCCTCACCGACGAGTTCAAAAAACTTTACCCGGCCCTTTTTGGAAAAATCCCGGAAAACATATCGCCATGTACCGCCCTCGCCCCAAAAATGGAAGGATTGACCCGTCGGGAAAACTCATCGGGACACCGCTGGCGGATGGCGGTGGCCTGACGAGAGTACTGGAAGAATTGTCGAGTTCGGGCTTCATCACCGAATATTTGCCTCTAAGACGCAAGCGCAAAAGGACGTTTTTTTTCCGCCTGACCGGGACGAGTACTCGCTGTTTTACTCCGAGTTCATCCAGCCGCTGAAAAACAAAGATAGGACGCCTAGCAACATTTCAGACAAACGCCGCAGTTCACGGCTTGGGAGCGGCTGTACTTTTGAAAACTTTTTTCCAACCTTTTGAACGTCCCGGAAATCCAAAAGGCGATGAGCATTGCTAAGCATCCACGCCGAGGCTTCCGGTTTTTACCTCAGCAGCGGCACGGCCAACGAGCACGGTGAGCAAATTGACCTTGCTCGATCGGCGTGACAACGTGATTGACCTTTTCGAGTTGAAAGTTCTACAACGAACCTTTCCGGCTCCGACAAATCGGACGCCCTGCTGCGTGAAAAAATCGGCAATTTCCGCCGCTTGTCGCGCTACCCGAAAAGCAGTTCCTCAGTTTCCTCAGCACTTTTTGGCCTGAAGCCCCAACGAAAAACAGCAAAGTTTCCTTTTGGTGAGCCCGCTAGACGCGATGGATGTGCTGTTTGAAAAGTTTGAGGATTTTTTTAAAGAAGCCGCCCACAAGTCGGAGAACGGGTGATGTGGTGGAAGCCGGGGTTTAGGTATCGGTGGCCAAACGAGAAATTGAAACATTGAGAAATTTGTGCCCCACCTCGACCCCGTTACGGAGGCTTTGGAATCAATAGGCTGAAATTGGTACGGCTCCGGATTGGGTAGTGCTGTGCTTGTCAGGGGTACTTTATTTTAAGGTTGATTTAAAAAACCTTCCACCATCCCTTAACAACTCCGCTGGCTTCTCCGCATGAACCCAGTGCCCAGCGCCTTCCACTGTTTTATATCAGAATTTGGGAACAGCTTTTTATCAGCGCCCCGTCGTCGGGCAAGGTGACATGTTTCGGAGCGACCTCCCCTTTATAAACAAAGACTACCATCGAAAGCCTTGCCCTCTACCGCTGCCAAAATATCGGGGTAGGTGCTTCCAGAGCACAGGCAGGTTCATCTTGAATTCAAAGCCGCCGTCCGCTTTCCTCGTCAGGTTTTTCATCAAAAACTGCCGCACGTCCAGCTATCTGGATCGCTCCACAAGGAAGGCCGCCGCCCTTTCTATCAGCAATATTGTTCAAGTCCATTGCCTGCAACGCTTCGAAAACTCTCGAAGTGGCCACCGGGGTACGCCTTCGGCGCAATGTCAACGACCACCCGTTTCTTCACCATATCGGGATGGGTAAGGGCGAACTGCATGGCCGTCTTGCGCCCATCGAGTGGCCGATGATGTGCGCTCCATCGTACATCCAATGGGTTTCATGAAATGGCGCAGGTCTTCGGCCAGCGTGGGGTAGTCGTGCACATCGGCATGGGGCGAGCGGCCGTGGTTGCGCTGGTCAATGATGAAAACGGTATTCGGTTCGGCCAGTTGCCGGGCGATGGTCTGCCAATTGTCCAGCGTGCCGAACAGCGCGTGCAGGATAACGACGGGGGTCGCCTTTTCCGAAAGTTTTATAGTTAAGAACAAGTTTGCAAATGTTTTAAAGGCGTTTGCGAAGCAGTTTTTACCCTTTGCAAACTTGTGAAAACACAGCGAATGCCGCATTGTTCAGCCTCAAATTTCCATCGAAATAAGACCAAATCAGTAAAAACATGCGTGGCGATAACAGCTTGGCGAAATCAAGGCGTTGAAATCAACGCCTTAAACCGACCAGCCGTTCACCGTCCACCGTCCACCGAACTTTATGCACCATATCAGCCCTGACCCGCTGACCGCGAACAGGTCAGCCAAATACTCGCTTCGGGCAGCAAAACGCCCTTTCCCCCCGAAGCCACCCGCCGCATTGAGCATTGCCGCCGCTACTTTGACGACAAACTGGCTGCCCTCCAGCGGCACTTTCTACGGCATCAACACAGGCTTCGGTTCGCTCTGCAACGTGCGCATCGAGCACCACGAACTGAGCAACTGCAACTTAACCTCGTCATGTCGCACGCCTGCGGCATGGGCGATGAGGTGCCCACCGATGGTGCGGCTCATGCTTTTGCTGAAAATACAGGGGCTTTCGCAGGGCTCCTCGGGTGCAACTCATTACTGTACAACGGCTTGTGGATTTTTTCAACAACGACGTGCTGCCCATTATTTACCAGCAGGGTTCGTTGGGGGCAAGTGGCGACCTTGCGCCGCTGGCACACCTCAGCCTGCCGCTCATCGGCATGGGCGAGGTGCGGGTGGATGGCGAAAAACTGCCCGCTGCCGAGGTTTTGCAGCAGCACGGCTGGGAGCCGATTGTGCTCGACTCCAAAGAGGGGTTGGCGCTGCTGAACGGCACCCAGTTCTGCCAAGCATACAGCGTTTGGTGCCTGCTGGAGGCAAAGCGGCTGTACGATTTGGCCAACCTCGCCGCCGCTGTTTCCTTGGATGGCTTTGATTGCAGGCTCTCTCCTTTCAATGAGCTTTTGCACAAAATCAGACCGCACGAAGGGCAGGTGAAAACTGCCGAAACGATTCGCAACCTACTGAAAGACAGCGAGATAGCCGCCCATGAGAAGACCGCCGTGCAAGACCCCTACGCCTTCAGGTGCATCCCGCAGGCATGGGGCCAGCTACGACGCCATTGCCCACGTGGAGCGGGGGTGTTTTCACCGAAATCAATTCCGTGACGGACAACCCTGACCATCTTCCCCGATGAGGACGAGATACTATCCGGCGGCAATTTCCATGCGCAGCCGTTGGCCTTGGCACTCGACTACCTCGCCATCGCTTTGGCCGAACTGGGCAGCATCAGCGAGCGGCGCACCTACCAGCTCATCAGTCGGCAACGGGCCTACCGCATTTCCTCACGAAAAACGGCGGCGTGAACAGCGGTTTTATGATTCCGCAGTACACGGCGGCCAGCATCGTCAGCCAGACCAAGCAGCTTTGCACTCCTGCCTCGGTGGACGGCATCGTGTCCTCCAACGGTAGAAGACCATGCGAGCATGGTGCCAATGCCGCCACGAAGTGTTGGCGGGTGGTGAAGAACGTGGAGCGGGTACTGGCCATCGAGTTCTTCACAGCGGCGCAGGCGATGGAGTTCCGTAGGCCGTTGCGGTCGTCAGAAGCGGTGGAAAATGCCCTGGCCAATTATCGGAAACTGGTGCCTGCTTTGGAGGATGATAGGATTATGAGCGGTGACATGGAGGCGACGGTGGGGTTTTTGAAAGGGGTTGATAAGGGTTGATAAGGGTTGATAAGGGGAGGGGCCCCAAAAAAAAAAGGGCCGGGGAGAGAAACGGCGAAAAAAAAAAAAAAACACAAAAACCTGGGGGGGGGGGGCCCGGAAGGAGAAAACAGCAACCGGGGCGCGACAGAACACAAGAGAACGAAGGAAAAAAGACAGAGGAAAGGAGGAAGGGAAAAGGGACCAAAGGGCCGGGGGGGGGGGGGGGAGGGAGAGGGGGCGAAAACAAGGAAAACCAAACACGGGGCGCGCGGGGCCCGAGGGGGGGGGGGGACCGGGCGGGGGGCCCGCGGGGGCGCACGACCGGGCGGGGACGGGGGGGAGCGCGGCCCGCGGGGGGACCGCCGGGGCCCCCCCCCGCGGAGCACCCACCGGCCCCCACCCCCGGGGGGGCGTCCGGCGGGCGGGGGGGACGACCGCCCCCCCGCGCGGCAAAGCCAAAACAGGGGGAAGGAGAAAAGGCCGAAGGAAGGGAAAGGGGCGGGGCGCGGGGGAAAGGAAAGGCGCCGGGGGAGCGGGACAAAGCACCCCGGGGGGGACGGGGCACGAAGGGGGGACGGGGGAGGGGGGGGCCGGGAGGCGGGGGGACGGCCGGCACCCCCCGCGCCGCGCACGGCCGCAAGCACGCCGACGGCGCCCCCCGCCCGGCCCAAAACGGGAACACGGACGCCAAAGCCCCCCCCCAAAGGGCGGCAGACCAAGGGCCACAAAGAGGGGCGCGGGGGGTTGGAAGGGGAGGGCAGAAGGGGGGGGGCCCCCCCGGGAGGGGCCCCCGGGACGGGGGCAAGGGGGGCAAAACCAGGAACAACCCCCCAAAAAGGAAGGGCGGGCGGCCCCTCGGGGACTTCCCCGAAACCACCCCCGCCCGGGAAGGGGAGGCGCAGCCCGGGAGACCCCCCCCGGGGCGCCCGGACAACCGGGGAAGCCCCCCGCCAGGGGGGGGCCGGGGGGGGGGGCGCAGGAGGGGGCCTCGCGGCATAGGGTTGGATAAGGGTTGATGCGCATTGGCCATCAACCCCTTATCAACCTACACTAAACCCAATCAACCCAAAAATCACAGCGCCTCCGGCTCGCTCCTCGTCGAAAGGTCAATTTTTGAAACACCCGCCAGTCCGTGCAGCGCCCGCAGGAAGTCCAGTTCCGCCTTTTTCCTTAAAGATAATGCGGTAGTTATGCTCCGTTTTCACCTTGCCCTCGGCATTTGTCACGTAGTCGGTGCGCCAGTGTTGGGTGCGGCGGCAGTATTGCTTGAAGAGCTGCTCCACCTGTTGTGAAGCAATACCGTCCTCGGCATCCAAATGGAAGCGCAGCACGTTGATGGGGTGATGCCCAGCATTGGAGAACGGCGTAAGGCGTAGCAAGAAGGCCACGATACAGAAGGCCACCGTGCCCATGAAGGCTGTATTGTAGGCATGTACCCCGGAGGCGATGCCCACGGCCAGCGAAGCGAACATGAAGATGATGTTGCGGGGGTCACGCAGGTTGGTGCGGAAGTGGATGATGGCCAGTGCCCCAATCATGCCGAGGCCCTTGCAAGCTATCGCCGATGGCCAGCATGACCGTGGCGGCAGCCATTGAAGCCAAGAATCATGGCCTGGAGGAAATTGCCGGGCACGAAGAGGTCACGGCTCGTTTTTCATAGGTGAAGGCCACCAACACCGAGAGCAGAAAGGCGAACAGCATGGCATAGACCACCGACATCAGGGTCGGGTTGTCAGCGTTGGCTTGAAGTACAGAAAGTCAAACATGCTGACGATTGTTGGATTGTTTGATTGTTGAGATTGTTGGGGAGAGTAGGCACTATTGGACAATCAGCAGTTGCCTTCCAGCTTCCGTTTTCACCAAATATAGCCCGACTGGCCATTGCCCAACCTCCATTGTTGCATTTTTTGGAGAAAATGGCCGAATAAACCCTTTTGCCCTACTTGGTTAAATACTTCAACAAATTGTTTTCCCTGTTTATTGCTTCGCAAAAAGACCTCACTACCGCTGGCGGGGTTGGGGAAAATGGTCAACGAATCCTCCCGCTCTTCCTCCCCTACCGCCGAGATGCCCGTATCGTTGTTGGCCTTGAAGGTGGGGGGTTTGATGGTGAAATGGCCGGTGCCGTTTGGGGAGCGGGCATAGCCTTTGTCGGCCTGCTGCTGCCCAGGGTGATATCCTGCGGTGGAGCCGCTGGCGTTGATGAGCAAGAGTTCTTCGCCCATTGCGCTCAGTTTGAAATTGGCATGGAGCGGCCCTTGGCTGCTGTCCTCGTCTGCCCAGATGATGAATAGCCCATCGCCGGGATAATAGTATTGGTGGAAACTCCCATTTGTCGAGGTTGTCGGGATTGTCGGATAGGAACCAACCGCCGAGGTTGACGCTGCTGCCGGAGTTGTTGTAGAGTTCAATCCAGTCCTCGTACTCTCCGTTTTCGTCGGTGATATAGGCTACGTTGGAGGCCATTACCTCATTGATGACGACATTGGACTGTGCGGCCATTTTGCCGAAGGCAAACAAAGTGAAAAACGCCACGAGGGCGGCGCTAAGGGTATTCTGTAACTTCATAAAGCTGTTTTGTTGAAAAATTCAAGCGAGGCAAAGGTGCGTTTTTCTGCGAAGCTAAGGTTATGCTTTTTTGCAATTGAATGACAGACCAGCTATATGTCCCAGTGGGTGCATTTTCGGCCTCAAATGGTTGCAAGTACGAGCCAGCACCACTTCAACAAGGTTATTCGCTATCGCTCCACGACTACAATATCCTGAAAATCATGGCATTCTGCTTTGGACAGCCCCCGCCAGAATCCATAATGGAGATCCCGTATTTTTAGGCCATGCTTCGTTACCATGCTGTGCAGGTGAGCCTCCTCAAATGCCACATTGGCACTCTTCACCACATCGTCCATGAGGCGGTAGTGGCCATAGTCATAAGGAAAATCGAAGCCCGTGGGCCAGTCCGTTTTTTCATCAAAAACAAAAAACGTGAGGTAGGCCACGCCGCCGGGACGCAACACCCGCCGAAGCTCGCCGAGGTAGTTGTCCACCTCATCGGGCAGCATGTGGGTGAAAACGGAATTGGCTACCGCAAAATCAAAACTGGCATCCTCGTAAGGGAAGCGGAAATTGCTGGCACTGCCGCCGTCGGAGCGGTAGAGATCGTTTCGAGGGAAACATACTGGAAGCGGAAATTGGGAAACTTAGCCGTGATGCGCCCCTTACACTCAATCCACGCCTTTTTCCACCACGTCGAAGCCCTTCGTAGCGACCCTTTTCGTTCAAGAACCGGGTTAGCGGAATGGCAATGCGCCCAATGCCGCTGCCGATGTCAAGCACGTGGTGGTGTGGCTGCAAGCCACAAAGCTGCTAGAAAGCACCAACGGCCCACCCGACCGCCGGAAGTCTCCGCTGCCCGTGTAACTCATGCCCTTGGGCGGTATAAGGCCGTCACGCTGCCCCGATAGGGCCTCCCAAGTGTCGAGCGGCAAATAGTAGAGCCGCCGGGCGGCGAAGCGCCAAGCGGGGGGGAGGGAATAGAAAAGTTTACGGGAGAAGCTCATTGGTTCACGGTTTCATGGTTTCACGGTTTCAGGGCATGCGATAACCGTGCGGCCTTGTAACAATGAAGCCATGTAACAATGAAGCCATGAAGCATTTTTCCGACAAACTTACGGAACTTCTGCGACCCTCCCCACCATTCACTCGAAATCCCGACTTAACTTTGGCCCGTACCTGGGCCCTTCTGACCAACTTACTCACTGCTGAAACGATATTTACGCCAACATCTCCACTGGCCATACTGCCCGCTCTCCGAACCCGTTATTGCCCAAAACCCCGACCGACCCGTGCTGAATGCCGTGCACCTGACCGAACCCGTCAACCTTGATGGGCATGTGGACGAAGCTGCTTGGGACGCTGTACCGACCATACATTTCATACAACAAATACCGCAGTACGGCCAACCGTCCACCGAGCGCAGCGACATCTTCCTCGCCTACGACGACCAATACCTCTACATGGCAG
This sequence comes from Saprospiraceae bacterium, assembly GCA_016714985.1. Taxonomy (GTDB): domain Bacteria; phylum Bacteroidota; class Bacteroidia; order Chitinophagales; family Saprospiraceae; genus UBA6168. The sequence goes on from JADKBS010000001.1 coordinate 580,292, forward strand.
GCAGGATGTACCTTTCCGACAGTTCGCTGTACCGTGCCACCACCTATAAACGGGATGCCCTCGAAGGCTCTACCGACTATTTCGGCTTCGTCATAGACAGTTACAACGACAATGAGAACGGATTGGCCTTTTTCACCACACCCACCGGGCTGCGCTGGGACGGCACGGTGTCCAACGATGCACTGGATTTCGAGACCAGCATCGGCATTGACTGGAATACCTACTGGGATGTTGCCACGAAGCGAACCCCTTATGGCTGGAGCGCCGAAATGCGCATACCATGGAGCAGCCTGCGCTTTCAGGAACACAACGGCGAAGCTATCAAAAAACCGCTCTACCTCACGCCTTACGCACTGGGCGGCGTGCAACAGACCAGCCTATTGAACAGCGACGAAACGGCTTACCGCACCAATACAGACCCGAAAATCGAGGCGGGCCTCGACCTGAAATACAGCCTGACGAGCAACCTGACGCTCGACCTTACGGCTAATACCGACTTCGCACAAGTGGAAGTGGACGACCAACAGGTGAACCTTACCCGCTTCAACCTTTTCTTTCCTGAAAAACGGCAATTCTTCCTCGAACGGGCCAGCATCTTCGACTTTCAGTTCGAAGACGACAACCGCCTTTTTTACAGCCGCCGAATCGGCATCAACGACGGCGACCCCGTGCGCATATACGGGGGGGCGAGGGTGCAGGGCCGTATCGAAGGACACGACCTCGGCTTCCTGACCATGCAAACTGCAGCGCCTGCCGATAGCCTTCAATCGGAAAACTTTTCCGTGCTGAGGTGCGGCGGCAGGCGTTCAACCCCTACAGCTACCTCGGTTTTCATGGCTACCAACCGCACCGATTTTGACGGAGCTTCAACACGACCTACGGCTTCGACGCCACGGTTCGGGCCTACGCAGGACGACTACCTGGCTGCAAAATGGGCGCAGTCCCATGGCGATGGCTGGCGAACTAGCCCTTCTCCCTCGATCCCGCCCGCATATTCTGAACTGGCAAGCGCCGCTTCGACGGCTTTGCCTACGAGTTTCACCTACACCCATGCGGGCAGGGACTGGAATGTCGGGCATGGGCTTTGAGCTTCGCAAAACTTTGACGGCGGCAAAGCAGCGTTCAGCTACGGCTGGATTATGGGCGAGCAGGCCAAAACTGCTCAACTTACGCACTTATCTTGAGGGATTTGCGCTCCCGCAATTTCGTATCGGGAAAAGTGGAGTCGGCGGCCATTGAAGCGGGCGTCGAAACGCGGTGTCAAGAAGGGGTGGTTCGTGATTTCCCCCTGCGCCCCCTCGCACGAGTACGTGCCCGAAGCCTTCGACCTCGGCGATGCCCGGCGCCTGTCGGCAGCTATGATTTTTGCAAGGCGGCCTGCTCCCTATCCACGCCGGATGCTCGGAAAAATTGGTGTCTTTATGGAAACCGTCGTAGGTGGCTTTTTACGATGGGGCCTGTTCTCACTTCGCTGACGCCACGTTGGGTGGTGTCACCGCACCTGAAATTCGAGGGCACCTTACCAGTACAATACCGCCGACTTCGATGCAAGGGGGGGAGCACTACGTCGCTCACCTCGGCAAGCTGAAAGCAGAGTACCTGTTCAATACCAAGGTCAGCCTATCGGCCTTCTTGCAGTACAGCAGCGACAGGCAAATTTTTGTGGAAAATGTACGGTTCCGCTTCAACCCACGGAGGGCAACGACCTCCATCGTATTCAACGACATCCTAAACGGCAACCGAAGCCGGGAACTGCCACAATTGCCATTCAGTGATAGCAGGGCGGTGGTGGTGAAATATACTTATACGTTCAAGATGTGAACTGGGATGGTTAAATTGTGGGATTGCAGCGTGCCTGGTATCCAGCAATACAACGATAAAAGTTTATTGCTTGGCAACCATCCATTTAGTAAGCGTAAATAACAACTTCCTAAAGTTGGCCGCCGCTGACAGCCACCTTTAGGAAGTTTCTTGTAGTTGTGGCGGCACAGCCGCCACAACTACAAGAAGTTATTTTTTTTTAACTAATCCTCAAGAAGTCGCCCAAGCCGCCCCCACCTCGCTGTATGGGATACAGCCGTGGTAAGCCCCCGGTACCGGGTCGTATTTCAAGAACTCCGTAGCTCCCACTTCCGAGGTGCAGAAGCCCAACACCGTCAGTTCCTTCGCCGAGCGGAAGAAATGGGGCAGGTCGTCCGGCTTGCGGTTCTTGTCATAGGCTTCGGCATCGTACTTGGTGAGCAGGGCGTCCTGCTGTTCCGGTGTCAGGGCAGCGAAAGCTTTGCTGTTGGCGGCCTTAGCATCGGTGTCCAATTTTGCGAGACCTGCTTTGAAGTCGGCCCTTTCCTTTTCCTGAAAAAACTCGGCCATCAATTGGTCAATAAAATTGTGTACCCCGGCATCCTTGGCACCCGGCGTGTCTGTCTTTGGGATGATGCGGTCAACGAGTGCTTCCAATGTGCTAGCCTCGTCTGCAGTGCAGAACTTAGGCGTCCAGTTCAATTTTGGCTCGGCCTTGCAGCCAGCCATCACGCCTGAAATGGCGCTTGCGGACAGCACCCCGCCCAGCAGCAGGGTCGCATTTTTTATGGCGTCTCTTCTGTTCATTTTTTATGGTTGATAAGGGTTGATAAGGGTTGATGAGGTTGATAAAGGGGCTAATCAACCCTTATCAACCTCATCAACTTTATCAACCAAATTTTACAGATTTCCTTTATTCAACTCCTTTACTGCAAAATCAGCCGCCCGTGCCGTCAGCGCCATATAGGTCAGCGACGGGTTCACGCAGGCGGCGGAGGTCATGCAGGCACCGTCGGTCACGAAGACGTTGGCTGCGCCATGCACTTGGTTCCATTTGTTCAGTACCGAGGTCTTCGGGTCATTGCCCATACGGGCAGTACCCATTTCGTGGATGCCGAGGCCGGGTGCATACCCACGGTCGAATGGCTGCACATCCTTCAAGCCAGCGGCTTCGAGCATCTCCACGGCGCTAGCCTGCATATCCTTGCGCATGGCGATTTCGTTCTCCCTGATTTCCACGTCCATCGTTAGGGTAGGCATGCCGTACATGTCCAGCACCTCTTTATTCAAGGTGATACGGTTGTCTGGGTGCGGCAGCATTTCACCAAAGGCGTTGATGCCTATCGTCCATTGGCCAGGCTCTTGCAGTTGCTCCTTCATGGCATTGCCAAAACCCATCTCTGCGATGAGGCGCTGCCAGCCTGAGCGGCTGCCGCCGCCCTGGTAACCGTATCCCCGCAAGTAGTCAGTGCGTTTGGTGGCGGCGCTCACATTGCGGAAGCGGGGGATATAGATGCCGTTTGCTCGACGACCAGAATAGTATTTATCACCAAAATCGTCGGATTTGCCGCTGGCACCGGTCTGGAAGTGGTGATCCATCACATTGCGGCCCAGTTGGTCGCTGTCGTTGCCCATGCCGTTCGGGAAGCGGCTGCTCACCGAGTTCATCAAAATCCAAGTGGAGTTGAAGGCGCTGGCGCAAACGAAGACGATTTTTGAGTAAAACTCCATTTCTTTTTTCGTCTCGGCATCTAGGATTTTCACGCCCTTGGCCTTGCCCGTTTTTTCATCATAAATAATGGAGTGGACGATGCTGTTCGGGCGTAAGGTCATGTTGCCTGTCGCTTCGGCTGCCTTGAGTCCCCCGGCGTTGCTGCTGTAATAGCCGCCGAATGGGCAGCCCCTCATGCAAAGGTTGCGGTATTGGCAGTTGCCACGGCCCAGTTTTTTTTGCGCCTCGGTCGGCTGCGTTAGGTGTGCCGTGCGGCCCATCGTGATTTTACGGTCGCTGAACTTGGCCTCGACCTTGGCCTTTATGTCCTGTTCGAGGCAGTTCATTTCCATGGCGGGCTGGAACTTGCCGTCGGGCAGTTGCGCCAACCCTTCATTGGCGCCACTGACGCCAATGAACTCCTCAATATAATCGTACCAGGCGCTATGTCGGCATAACGGATGGGCCAATCCACGCCAATGCCCTCCTTGACGTTGGCTTGGAAGTCGAGGTCGCTGTGTCGATAGCTTTGGCGGCCCCACATGATGGAGCGGCCGCCCACGTGGTAGCCCCGCATCCAGTCGAAGCGCTTAACCTCAGTGTAGGGATGCTCATCGTCTTTCACGAACCAGTGCTTGTGCCCCTGTTGCACCGTGTAACCCGTACGGTTCTGCTTTTGGTAATGCTTGTCAATTTCGTCCTGCGAAACCCGGCCACGGTTGGGGAGGTCCCAAGGGGCCATGTTCATGGTCGGGTAGTCCTCGATGTGCTTGACCATGCGGCCACGCTCCAGTACAAGGGTCTTAAGCCCTTTTTCCGACAGTTCCTTGGCGGCGATGCCACCACTGATACCGCTGCCGATCACAATGGCATCGTAGGTGTTCTCCTGTTGCCATTTTCCGTTGATGTTGCTCATTCTTATGTAAAGGATTGATGGATTGGAGGAATGAAGGATTGAAGGAGGGGACAAAGCCCCTTCAATCCTTCATTCCTTCAATCCGTGAAATTTTCGGGGGAAAGATAGGGAGGGGGCAGAATTTACGCTATGTTTTTTTTATCCGCCAAAAGCAAATCATATTTGGCATAAACCATTGCCCGTACATTTCGACTACCGAAAAGCTATGCTCGCCGACATTTTTCCTTTTTTCAACGTTATGCAAAGCATAAAACTGACACTTGTGCTTGTGCCAAATATTTTTTTTACCGTTCTTGCAGTGCCTTATTCAAAAATCTCCGTTTAATTGTCAGTTTTGTGTTGTGCGTGTGGTAAGGATTCGATTTTTGCTCCGCAAAGCACCTTCACAACTTGGGTCAAGCCATGAAACGACTTTTCTTCCTGCTGGGAACGATAGTATTCTTTGTCGGTTGCGACCAACGCACCGAGCGCAAGGAAGGCTTCGGCGTTCATGGGATTGACGTTTCGCATTATCAAAGTCAGGTAGATTGGCCGCTCGTTGCTTCGCAAAACGTGCAGTTCGCCTTCGTGAAGGCCACCGAAGGCCAGTCCATGCAAGACTCCGTTTTCTGCAACAACTGGGATGCCATGCGGTCGGTAGGCCTGCTGCGGGGCGCTTATCACTTCTTCCGGCCCAGCATCTCTGCCGAATTGCAGGCTTGGCACTTCATCGCTAGTGTTGACCTTCAACATGGAGACCTGCCTCCCGTGCTCGATGTGGAAGTGACCGACGAACTGCCTTCCCACATTATTTCAGCAGGTGTGAAGACATGGCTCAGCATCGTCGGCGAGCATTGGAAAATTAGGCCCATCGTTTACACCAACCAAAAATTCTACAACCGCTACCTTGCTGGCCATCTGCCCGAGTATCCCATTTGGGTAGCCCGCTACACTGACTGGAACGTACCCGAACTGGCCGACGGTCACCCTTGGCATTTTTGGCAGTACGGCTGCCAAGGCCGCCTGCCTGGTATTCAGGGCGACGTGGACTTCAACGTTTTCAACGGCAGCCTTGAAAGCCTGCAAGCGATGACGCTCCAACGGCCCCTGCCCCTGCTCAATCGGATGCCGGAGCCGCCCGCTCCAATGGCAGCCATGCCTCCGCCTCCACCTGCCGACAATGCCGAACCCGTTGCAGCAGCGAATCCTTAACAAATGCTAAACACTAAGCTGGCGAACAGGGACAAGCTGAACCTATTGCGCTTCATCACTAGAACATCTATGTACGTTTTATTCGTTGACGAAAATGGGATTACCTCATTCATTTTCGGCTTCGAAAGTGCTTCTAATGAAAATTGTGGCTTTACGATGCTTATCAGAAAGCATCTTGAGGAAAAACTAGCAGTGCCGTATAGTACAGATGGCTGGAATGGGCAGATAAAACGCTATGCCTACAAAAAACATGTCTCTTGGCCGACAGCCTTCAAACAAATAGGGCTTGAGGTAATAGCAGGTGAAGGTGAGTTGGATGACGAAATGCAAGAGTTAGTAAGGTCAAGGATTATCAGTTTGATTGAAAGGATTTCTGAAAATGGTGACCCCTGGTTTGATAGAAGTTGGATTGAGGAATGGATTTCGTTAGCGGCAACAAAAAGCAAATGGTTCAAAAAGCTATGGACAGTCGATGAACTCTTTGCAATACGGCTGATAGAGCGTGAAATTAAAAGCAACAAAATCTTTATTGATTGGAAGCCTTTTAGGCCAACCAATAAGCTCTTGGAAATAAAAAGAAAATTCGATGCAGCGCAAGGAAAGCGACAGAAAGCACCAAGCACCACCGAAGAAAACAACCAGTAGTTTATTGGACAGGGCTATTGCAGCCTTGCCGAAAACTACAAAGCTGTTCATCCTAATCCACGCTAAGGAAACCGCCGTACACGCAAGTACATACGGTGGTGTGAAAGGACAACAAAGATGGGTAGCGAAACTTATCTTTGTCTCCTACTCTATTGACCGAGCCTAGCTGCCTTGTACTGCCATACTTTCAGCAGCTACATCGCTTTACCTGCCAATACTTGCAATGAAAATGTCGTGCGACCGCATGGCATAAATCTTGGCACAGCCTGTTAATTCTGCAAAAGTTCCTAACACCTGACAGTTTGACAACAGGAACATCGTATTTTTGCAGACTTGAATCACATATTACAAGTTGGCCATTGGAAAAGCCAAGACATTTATCCGGCCCTTAATTTCCAATTTCCAATTTCCCAATCCAGACTATGCCATTAATTGATGAATTATACTCGCCCGAAGGCTTCGATGAGGAAGGTGAATTTATGCCGCTGATTACCATCGAGGAAGAGGACGAACTTAGTATAAAAGACCCCTACCCCGAAGTGCTGCCCGTGCTGGCGCTGAAAAACACCGTGCTCTTCCCTGGGGTGGTCATACCCATTACTGTTGGCCGTGACAAGAGCATCCGGGCGGTACAGAAAGCATATGACCACCACCGCATCGTGGCGGTGCTGTCGCAAAGGGACAGTAAGGTGGAGAACCCCAGTGTGCACGAAATGTATGACGTTGGCACACTGGCTCGCATCATTAAGCTGATTCGGATGCCGGACGGCACTACAACTGCCATTCTTCAAGGCCGCCGCCGCTTCCGCTTGGCGAAGATGGTATCTGAGACGCCCTATATGCAGGGTACCGTAGAAGAGTTGAACTATACCGTGCCAAAGAACAAGTTGGAGTTTGAGGCGCTGATGGCGTCCATCACCGACAAGGCCCGCCAAATCATACAGCTATCGCCGCATATCCCTTCTGAGGCAGTAGTGATGATAAAAAACATCAACAATCCCAGCTTTCTCATCAATTTTATCGCCTCCAACTTGGGCGTGAAATTGGCAACCAAGCAGGGCATTCTCGAAGAGAACAACCTCGCCAAAAAGGCAGAAAGCCTATTGGAACAGATGGACACCGAGCTTCAGCTACTCGAACTGAAAGACCGCATCGAAAGCAAGGTGCGGGTGGACATCGAGAAGCAGCAGCGGGACTACTACCTCAGCCAGCAACTCAAGACCATCCAAGAAGAGCTTGGCGGCAACCCACAGGAAGAAGAACTTCGCCAGTTGGTAGAGCGGGCTCGCAACAAGAAATGGCCAAAATCGGCCAGTGATACTTTCGACAAAGAAATCAACAAGCTGCGCCGCATGAACCCGCAGGTGGCCGAGTACGCCATCCAAATGAACTACTTAGAAGTGTTGTTGGAGCTGCCTTGGGAGGATTTCACGAAGGACAATTTCGACTTGAAACGGGTGCAAAAAGTCTTGGACAAAGATCACTATGGCCTTGAAAAGGTCAAAGACCGTATCCTCCAACACTTGGCTGTTTTGAAACTAAAAGGCGACATGAAAGCGCCCATCCTGTGCCTCGTCGGCCCGCCGGGCGTGGGCAAAACCTCCTTGGGCAAGAGCATTGCGACAGCCATCAAGCGCAAGTTCATACGCATGTCGCTCGGTGGCCTGCACGATGAGGCCGAAATCCGGGGCCATCGCAAGACCTATATCGGTGCCATGCCTGGCCGTATCATACAATCGCTGAAAAAATCGGGCAGTGGCAACCCCGTCTTTATCCTTGATGAAATAGACAAGGTAGGCCAAAGCTTCCGGGGCGACCCCTCCTCGGCACTGCTCGAAGTGCTTGACCCGGAGCAGAACTCCACTTTTTACGACAACTACCTAGAACTGGAATACGACCTCTCCAAGGTTATGTTCATCGCCACTGCCAACTCGACTAGTACCATTCAACCCGCCTTGTTGGACAGGATGGAGATGATTTACATCAATGGTTATTCCATTGAGGAGAAAATCGAAATCTCAAAGCGGCACCTGATACCTGAGCAGTGCAAAGAACATGGCCTAAAGCCCAACCAAATCAGCCTCAACAAACAGTTGTTGACAAAGCTGATTCAAGAATACACCCGTGAGTCGGGCGTGCGCAACCTCTCCCGCCAGATAGCGGGCGTGATGCGTTTTGTGGCCAAGAAAGTGGCAATGGAGGAGGCCTATGATATGAATGTAAAGCCAGAGGACTTGAAGGAAATGTTGGGCCCGCCCCGTTTTTCCAACGACCTCTACAAAGAAGAGCAGCCGTACGGCGTGGCCATTGGCCTTGCTTGGACGAGTGTTGGCGGAGAGATTCTTTTCATCGAAACCAGCCTGCACAAGGGCAAGGGTGGCGTCACCATGACCGGCAACCTCGGCTCCGTGATGAAGGAATCGGCCACTACTGCGATGAGCTATATCAAAGCGCACACCCAACAACTTGGCATTGACCCAAAGGAACTGGAGGAGCACGACATCCATATTCACGTACCTGAAGGTGCCATTCCAAAAGACGGCCCATCGGCAGGCGTCACCATGCTCACCGCCCTGACCTCGGCTTTCACCAAAAAGCCAGTCAAGCCTTTTGTTGCCATGACGGGCGAAATCACGCTGCGAGGCAAGGTGCTACCCGTGGGCGGCATCAAGGAGAAAATCCTTGCCGCTAAAAGGGCGGGCATCAAGGAAATCGTCCTCTGCAAGGAAAACCAGAAGAATGTGGAGGAAATCAACCAAGATTTCATCACTGGCCTCACTTTCCACTATGTGGACAGGATGGAGGAGGTGTTGGGGATTGCCATCGTTGAGCCGAAGGCGAAGAAGAAAAAGGGATGAGGAGTGGTGGTTTGGAAAGCCTGATGACATTTGGCATCTGCTTATTGACCAGTGCTACATCAGAAAAGGTTTGAGTTGCTTTTTTCTTTAGATTTTCCCCAAGACTTTTACAACCCAGCCTTTGCCGAAATCTCCAGCATCCTATCAATGCTCTTCACGCCTTCCCTGATGACCCAATCCGGCAGGATGACCTCTGGCAGTTCGTATTTCATGCAGACATACAGTTTTTCCAGGGTGTTGCGCTTCATGTGCGGGCATTCGTTGCAGGCGCAGGTGTTCTCGGGCGGGGCCGGGATGAAGGTCTTCTGCGGGCTGGCCTTCTCCATCTGGTGGATGATGCCCGCCTCAGTGGCTACGATGAACTCGGTGGCCTCGCTCTTTATCGTAAATTTCAACAGCCCGTGGTCGAGCCGATATAATCTGCATTTTCAGCGATGGACTCACATTCGGGGTGTGCGATGAGCAGCGCATTTGGGTGGCGTATTTGCAGCTTCGCAATTTTCTCGGCGGAGAAAATCTCGTGAACCATGCAGGCACCGTTCCAGAGCACCATGTCACGCCCCGTTTTTTTCACCAAATAGCGGCCAAGGTTGATGTCCGGCGCAAAGATGATGGGCTGGTCTTTTGGGATGCTCTCAATGATTTGCACGGCGTTGGTGCTGGTGCAGCAGATGTCGGTCAGGGTCTTCATCTCCGCCGTGGTGTTCACGTAGCTTACCACGATATGGTCGGGGTATTTCTTTTTGAACTCCTTGAAAAGCGGCGCTGGGCAAGCATCGGCGAGGAGCAGCCAGCCTTCAGGTCGGGCAGCATGACTTTCTTTATGGGGCTGAGCATCTTGGCCGTCTCTGCCATGAAATGTACGCCAGCGAACACGATGATGTCTGCTTCGGTGCGGGCGGCCTCCTGCGAGAGACCAAGGCTGTCGCCGATATAGTCCGCAATGTCCTGGATATCAGGCTCTTGGTAATAGTGCGCCAAGATGATGGCATTCTTCTCCTTTTTCAGTTTGTTGATTTCTTCGACGAGGTCGAGGGTGGGGTCAACGTCCACGTCGAGGTAGCCGAATTTGTCAAGTTGTTGGGGGGCGAGTTCGAGTATATCAGTCATTTTTGAAGATTTTTGGCAAAGTTAGTTGGAAATCATTTGCCCGATGCAATGGTTTTGCGATGCAAATTTACAGCCAATTCAATGCGCCAAATTGGACGCAGCAAATGGCTTGGGGATACCCTGCAACAAAGCTGCCACAGCATTTTTCAAGGCACCTTCATCAAAGAACACACCTCGCAGGCTATTTCTTTCTTTCGCTTCCGCAATGCCCACCGTTAAGTTCAGTTCATGTTGTTGCTGCGCAAAAAAGGCATTTTCAGCGGCCAGTTTCATCGCTAAATACTCCTGTTCCGCTTGCCCCGGTGTAGGAATGAGCAGGGCGGCCTTGCCAAGTCGAACCAAGTCCATCACGGTGCTGTAGCCAGAGCGCCCAATGAAAACGGTGCTTTCAAAGATGGCCTGGTTAAGCGCCTCAGCGGTCATTGACGGCACGACCTTGATGTTTTTTGGGTAAGAATCAGCGTTTATGGTTGTTTGTTCTGGTTTGCCCTGCACCAATAGCAGCTTGATTGGCAATGCGGCAGCCTGCTCCACTGTCAATTTTTCCAGTTCCGTGCGCTGCGGTTCTGGCCCCGATAGCACGGCGATGACATCGTAGCGGGAGATAGCTTGTCCTGCTGAGTCGGGAAGGGATGTTGGGGGCCGCATCCTCGTCAGTGCGCCGATGTACGTTATTTTGTTGCGGAGCAAAGAAGGGGAAGGGTGGGAGAGCGCCCCAGAAAGGTTCGGCTCGGTGGCCACATCGGGCACCCAACAAGCGTCGAAGCGATGTATGGCGTGGTGATTGACGGTATTGACGAACCACCTCATCCACTTAGGAACGGGAATGTGCAACTGGTGGGTGATGAAAATACACCGTGTTTTCGATGAAAAACAGCCGAAGCGATTGTCGGAGATGACGGCGTCAATGCCATGCTGCACCACTATTTTACCCAGCGCCGAATGCTCCTGCCGGATGGCCTGGAGTATTTTCGGCAATTGCGCAGCGATGCTCAGAACCATGCTGCGGCTACGGTATTGCACATCATAGCTCGGCAGTTTGAGGCAGGTGAGTTCGGGGAACTCCTGCCGTAGCAGGGTCAGTGCCCGACCATCAGAGGCCAGAACCACTTCGGCTCCTTGCCGCTGCAACTCGTGGATGATGGGCACGCAACGGGTCGCATGACCAAGCCCCCAACCGAGCGGTGCAACGAGTATTTTTTTCGGGTATCTCACCGATTTAACTAAGTTTGTGCTTCCTGAAAAATGGTTTAGAACATGAAAATACCGCACTGGCTATCAATCATGCTGCTTTTTTTCATCTGCTGCCTTCTTGCCGCTTGCCGGGCCAGTGATTGCACCTGCCCCTAAAACGGCGAAAGGGCCTGTAATTACAAGCCCCTCCGATATCTTCACAAAATTGGTGAACCCCAATTTTGTAATTTCCAAATTTCTCAATTTCAAATTTCCGCCACTCAGTTCAATCTTATCTCGTCGTCCGTGTCGTTGAAGAACTTATATTCCGAAACTTGGTAACTGTTGTCGGGCTTCAAGCCAATCCAACGGTAGTACTTGCCGTACCAGCGCATTTGCGAATTGGGCAGGCCTTTTTTCAGGAAGGCATGTACAAACGGGTGTGCCTTCAGCGTCAGTTTGCCTTTTGCCCCCGATTCGAGTATGAATTTCAGGTCACGCTCTATCAGATCGGTCACGAGCACCTGAGGCGTCACCTTACCGGTGCCTTGGCAGGCAGGGCATTGCTCGGAAGTGTTGATTTTCACCTCTGGCCGCACCCGCTGGCGGGTAATCTGCATCAGGCCGAACTTGCTCAACGGCAGGATGGTATGCTGCGCCCTGTCTTTCTTCATCGCATCCCGCATCACCTTGAAGAGCTCTTTTTTGTGCTCGTTGTTGCGCATGTCAATGAAGTCAATGGTGATGAGGCCACCAATATCACGCAGGCGCAGCTGCCGTGCAATTTCCTCAGCTGCTTCGATGTTCACGTTCAGCACGGCCTCCTCTTGGTTGGCGCCTGTCATCTTGTGGCCACTATTCACGTCAATGACGTGCATGGCCTCTGTGGACTCAATGACAACATAAGCCCCGCTGGGCATCGTGGCCGTTTTGCCGAAGGAAGACTTGATTTGGCGGGTGACGCCAAAGTTCTCGAAAATCGGCTTGTTCTTGTTGTGCAACTGGGCGATTTCCACCTTGTCCGGGGCAATATTGCCGAGGAAGTGGCGGATGTTCTGGTAAAGCTGCTTGTCGTTGACAACGATTCGGTTGAACGAATCGCTGAGGATGTCACGCAGGATACTGCTCGTCTTATCAAGCTCGCTGAGGAGTTTTGCGGGTGGTTTGGCGCCTTGCAATTGGTTGAAAACGTCCTCCCATTTGCTCTGCATCATGGCTAGTTCCTCATGTAGGTCTTGTATGCGCTTGCCCTCAGCGGCGGTGCGCACAATGACGCCGAAGTTCTTGGGTTTGACGCTTTCGATAAGGGTCTTCAGGCGTTTCCGCTCTTCCGCATTGGCGATTTTCTTGGAAACGGCCACCACGTCGGAGAACGGCGTGAGCACCAAGAACCGCCCAGGGATGGTCAGCTCGCAGCTAAGTCGGGGGCCTTTGGTCGAGATGGGCTCCTTCAAGATTTGCACGAGGATAGGCTGCCGTTTCACGACAACCTGGTCCATCTTGCCCGTCTTGATGATTTCTGGCTCAATCTTGAAATTGTCGAGCGAGGGGGTGGTCTGGCTGCCCGACATCACGCTGTTGGTGTACTTGAGCAGCGACTTGAGTTTGGGGCCAAGGTCGGTATAATGTAGGAACGCCTCCTTTTTGTGGCCAATGTCCACGAAAGCGGCGTTGAGGTTGGGCATGGTCTTGATGATCTTGCCCAAGAAAATGTCGCCGACCGAGAAATTGTTGTTCGTTTTTTGGTGGTGCAGCTCCACGAGCTTGCCATCCTCCAAGAGCGCAATTTCAACTTCGGTGGGCGTAGAATTGATGATTAATTCCTTTTCCACGGTGGTTTTCAGTTTTGACTCCCGCTATAAAGGGGAGTTGTGCAGGAATAGCAAAGCATGCACGCCCGTCGCCGCCGCACGATGAATTCGGAAAAGGTCAAATGTCGGAAAGAAGGCCAAAGGAAAAGAGCAACGCCAAAATTGAAAGGCAGGCCAGCTTGTTGAAGCGCTGAAAAAGTGGTGTGTCTTGAGATGTAGTTTGTGTCAAGAAATGGGGGAACAATTCAATGCCGCTTATGCCTCCCAGCCCCAAATCGAAAATCCACTTTTACAGGTTCTCACTGACCAAGAACGCTTTGACGATGATGTTTGCCTAAGTAAAATGATGCGGATGAAATGCACCGAAAATGGTTTGGTCGTCTTTTTTGGGTGAAATCAGGGCTGAAAATCTTTGAACTTGATAGATTGAGAAATTGCAGGGAAAAGCAGTGTACAATTTCTAATTTCCAACTTCTAAATTTCGAGAGTGCCCTTCGGCTATGGGATAAATTGCCTTTTCGGTTGCTCCTTTTGGACGGGTTTGCGGTGTTGACCTTATGGAAATCCCCGGTACGACAGACCGGAACGGCGGTTGGCAGCCCGCAATGGAGTTGCCAACCGCTTACAAGGTTCAGCTAAACCTACCGGTTCTTCTTCTTATGACGGTTCTTACGCAGTCTTTTTTTGCGTTTGTGTGTTGCAATTTTGTGACGTTTACGCTTTTTACCACAAGGCATGTCGATATATCTTAAAAAAGTGAACAAATAGTGGCTAAAGAATCATTGGATTGGGAGTTTCGCAGGGGTCATTTGGTTGCACTCCCAAAGTGCCAACGGCTCAGTTGCCGGGTAATTTCTCGCATTTTGATTTAAAATCGGTCGCTTTTGCCGCATCACCAAGCCCTTCGTAGGCTTGTGCCAAAAGGCAGGTTGCTGATTTGTTGCTCGGCTCCAGTTCCACGGCCTTCGAAAGCCGCTCCACCGCCCGGTCGAACTGGGAGGTCTTGATGGCCAAGCGGCCCAGTTGGGTCAGCACCAGCACGTTATCAGGATTCTGCTCGTTCAAGTCCCGCAACATAAGGATACCCTTCATGGGCATGTCCTTGGGCGGGTTCTCGGTATAAACCAGCGCAAGGTTGACCTTATGCTGGATGTTATCCGATGTGAGCGAAGCCGCTTTTTCCAAAGCCTGAACAGCTTGGTCGGTGCAAAAGCGCTTAATTTTTTCTTCCTGCTCCCGTTGGAGGCAGATGGAATACGTGGTGCCAGCAATGGACCACGCCTCCTCGGTTCTGGCAATTTCGGCGACTTTTTCAGCGTAGTAGCCTGCAATGCCTGGTTTTTCCAATTGATACCAAAGGCTCGAAAGTGCTTTGTAGGCTTCGACCTTGGCCGAGTCCTGCAAAGCTTTTTCAAGGCTGCCTTCCAAAGCTGCTACCGAGGCAGCGGCTTGGGCTGGAAGCCCGCCCTTTGCATCCACCAGCATCGAATTGATATCGGGGCTGGTGAAAGGGCTGGCCCTTTGCTTTTCAACCGCTTTTTGCTTGCTTGGTTTTGTGTCAAAACCAAAATATAGGATTACAAACAGCACTGTTGCTGCCGCAATTAGAATCCATTGACCTTTATTCATCAATGCTGCTTTTGCTTTGACTCAAGACAAGCGTTGGCCGCAAGGCCAAGACGTTAATCCTCACCTTCGTCGTCCGGTAGGTGGCTCACGTTCCCTTTTACATGCTCGACAAAAACTTTTGCCGGCTTGAAAGAAGGGATATAGTGTTCCGGTATATCTATGGAGACGTTGTGCTTGATGTTGCGTCCAATTTTCTTCTTCCTTCTTTTGATAACGAAGCTTCCGAAGCCACGGATATAGACGTTGTCGCCACCAGCCAATGAGTTTTTAACCGACTTGAAGAACTCTTCAAGGGTTACGAGTACATCAACTTTTGCTACGCCGGTTTTTTCGGAAATGGCTGTTACTAAGTCAGCTTTTCTCATCTTATTTAACTGGTTTAGAATGAGTTATGAAAAAAACCAATGGTTTCTTGAAACGAGGTCGCAAATTTCGACTTTTTTTTCATTTACGGAAACAAAACTCAATTTAATTTCAGCTTTTTTTCCGCTAATTATCAAGGGGTTATGTGTTTTGGTAATCTGCAAATATTGGCCCACGCTCATCGGGCGGGTCTTGCCACCAAGTTTAACACACAACTCCCGACTGGATCTGGCATGCTGTAAAGCGGTATTTCTCCAAACTTTGGCACTGCTCCCGATTTATTCAACCTCGTATGACTATCTTTGCCGACTGCCTGCCCTTCCATTCAAAATTGTGGCTGGTAATTCTTCCTCGCTTATACTAAACTCAAGTTGCGGAGTACCTTAGCCTTTTCGTCAAAGCGTGATTTTACAGCCCTGTGGCCCACAAAATCATTTTTGCCCAATTTTTTCTGCGGAGCCGCTGGAAAAAGGGGTGAGTTGGTTAACCTCGCAACTTGCATTAATACTACTACTGTATGTTGCTTTCAATGACGGGTTATGGGCGGGCCACCAATACGTATGACTCAAAGGTCATCATCGTCGAGGTGCGCTCTCTGAACAGCAAGTTCACCGATATGAGGGTTAAGATACCCTCCAACTTCCGCGACAAGGAGCACCAGATGCGCCGGCTCATCAGCGAGCGCATCGAACGGGGTAAGATTGACATGTCCATTGAGGTGAAGTCCATGCAGGGCGACGAGGGTTTCGGCCTCAACGTACCACTGTTCAAGCGCTACTTCAAGGAACTGTCGAACTTGGCAGATGAGATGGACATGCCCAAGGACGGCCTCATGGCGGCTGTGCTGCGCATCCCCAACGTCATAATGACAGAAGAAGGCGAGGTGGACGAAGAAGAATGGAAGACAGTGGAGCGTACCTTGGCAGAGGCCCTCGAAAACTTCGAGAACTTCCGCAAGGCGGAGGGGGCAGTCATCGAGGAAGACTTGCGGCTCAGGGTGCGCAATATCAGCAGTGCGCTGCAACTCGTTGACCCCTTCGAGCAGGAGCGCATAATCTTGTTGAAAAACCGGATGCGCCAGAACCTGGAGGAGTTCATGAACAAGGAGAATATTGACGAGAACCGCTTCGAGCAGGAGGTCATTTTTTACCTCGAAAAAATTGACATCACCGAGGAGAAGGTGCGTCTGGAGCAGCATTGCAACTATTTCTTAGAGCAGCTTTCGACCAACGTCATGTCCAAGGGGCGCACCCTCAGTTTCATCAGCCAGGAAATGGGACGTGAAATCAACACCCTCGGTGCCAAGGCGTATTCTGCCGATATTCAAAAACTCGTGGTCAAGATGAAGGACGACCTCGAAAAAATCAAGGAGCAAGTAGCGAACGCAGTATGAGCAAGGGAAAACTCATTGTGGTCACAGCGCCATCTGGTGCAGGCAAGACCACCATCGTACACCACCTATTGGAGACCTTCCCCAGCCTTGCCTTCTCGGTGTCCGCCACTACCCGTGGAAAGCGGGCCAACGAGCAGGAAGGCAAGGACTATTATTATATTAATGTGCCAAGGTTCAAGGAGCTGATAGCCGAAAATGCCTTTTTGGAATGGCAGGAAGTCTATGAGAACCAGTTCTATGGAACCCTTAAAAGCGAGGTGGAGCGGTTGTGGCAGCACGGCAAGCAAGTGGTGTTCGATATAGACGTGAAGGGGGCCATCAATGTGAAGAAGACCTTCCCCGACGAGACCCTCACCATCTTCATCAAACCGCCATCGGAGGCCATCTTGGTGGAGCGATTGAAAAGAAGGAAGTCGGAAAGCGAAGAAAGCCTTAAAAAACGTATCACAAAAGCAACTTTTGAACTTAGCTTTGAGGACGAATTCGACAAGGTGCTGGTGAACGACGACCTCGCCACCGCCCTTCGACAAGCTGAAAATATTGTTAGCGATTGGCTTTCTTTGGGTTAGCTCCGATATTGAACTTAACCCCGGCCCTGACTGCAAACTGCCAACTGTCTAACTGCCAACTAACAAATGGAAACCCTGACCACACAAGGCATCCGAATCAGCGTAGAACCATTCTATCTGCCGCACGAATCCATCCCGATTCAACACCGCTATGTGTTTGCCTACCGCATCACCATCCACAACCAAAGCTCCGGTGCCGTTCAACTGTTGCGTCGACATTGGCACATCGTCGAATCCAACGGCGTAGTGCGGGAAGTGGAGGGAGAGGGCGTCGTGGGCCTGCAGCCGGTGCTCGAACCTGGCGAGAGCCACCAGTACACTTCTTGGTGCCCCATCATGACAGACATCGGCAAGATGTATGGCACTTTCCAAATGGTGAGGCTGACCGACAATGCCAAGTTCGAGGTGCAGATACCACAGTTCAAGTTGATGCCGCCGTTCAAAATGAACTGAAGGCATCGCCTTGGTTTTGGGGGATTCCAAGAATGCCAAGAATTTTAACATCCCCACCAATAAAAAAGCCCGCAAAAGCTGTCTCCAGCCTTTACGGGCACATCTATATCCAGTTGTTGTATTCCTTTGAGTTGGGTAAGGGGGGTCAAAAAAATCTTAAATCTGATATCTTAAATCAGTCTAATAGTCATTTTCATGGTGCTGTTCACCTACCGCACCAGCGTCACATCCCCTTCCAGCACCTGCACCGAGCCGTCCACGAACTCCACCTCGGCGAACCATATGTAAACGGCTGGGTTCATCGGCTGGCCGTCCAATAGGCCGTCCCATCCACGGGCGGGGTCTGTCGGGTCGAAGTCCGAGTACTCATAGACCCTCTCGCCCCAGCGGTCGAAGACGAGGAAGGACTTGATTCTCGTGACTGTAGGCCCGGCATAGATCATAAACTTGTCGTTCAAGTTGTCCCCATTGGGTGAGAAAGCCGTTGGAACGTAAATCCCACCTTCGCCCATGTCCACGAAGACGTTCAGCGAGTCGCTGGCCGTGCAGTTGCCCTTGAACAGCGTAACCACGAAGGTCGTCTGTGCCAGTGGCGTGGCCACAGGGTCGAGGCAGTCGGTACAGCTCAGGTAGGTGCCGTTCGTCCATTGGATGGAGTCGAGTTCGCTCTCTGGTAGGTTGGTGAGGGCCGTCAGCGAGATGGACCCGCCAAAGGCCACCATCGGCTGACCAACGATATTGGTCGTCAGGTCAACGTCCACCGTTCCAGCTTCCGTCACCGTGAATTTCGTGGACCCTGTGCAGCCTTCCGCATCCATCACCGTCAGGTCGTATTCGCCCGCTTCCAAAAAGGCAAAAACATTGTCAGAAACGAACGGTGCATCGTTCAAGGAGTAGAGGTAAGGCTCCATGCCGCCCATCACATTGGTTATGGTCATGTTAGCGTCCTTGCCGTTGTAGCCGCAGTTGATAGGCTCAAGCCCTACCTCCGGCTGCGGTGCGCTCTGTGTGGACATCACCAGTACATCGTCGGAATCCGAGCATCCAAGGGCCGTGTTGGTCACGGTGAGGATGTAAAGCCCCGCTGTGCTTACCGTCGGATAGCGGGCCGTCGCATCGCCGGGGAAGGAGCCGGTGGCAGCCGTCCATAGGTGACTGATATTGTTGCTGGAAGTGGTGAGCGGGCCGCCAAGCTGTACCTGCTGGTCGCTTTCCCAACAAGTGATCAGGCGGTCGGGGCCAGCGTCAGCCGTTGGCTGGGCCACTATCTCTATCACCAATTTAGCTTCGAAGGTACAGTTCACCTGTTGGTAAACACAAGTGATTGCATGCAGGCCTACCCCAGCTACATTGGGGTCGAAGATGCCCTGTGTGGCGTTCACGATGCCGGGGCCGCTCCATATCTTGGTACCTGTGGCAATGCCGACGCCGTTTACGTTGCCCACCAAGGTCACTGTTGGCGTGCCTGCAACGAGGCAGATAGGCGCCACGGGCACAATCGCCACGGACAATTGTGGGCAGGGCAGTGCTGTGCAATCGGCTGGGACCATCGGCAATGGGCAAGTGGTGTTGCCGTTCACGGTCAGTTGCATGCTCACTTGCTGACCGGGGTTCAGTCCTGTGAAGACGAAGGTAGTGTCCGAAATCTGTATGCCACCAATGCCAATCGGCGTGTAGCCCGTTGCGCCGGGCACGGTGTTCCAAGTGAAAACGACGCCATCAGTTGTTGCGGAGCAAACAATGCTTGGCGCTACCAACTGATCGTCCACTTGTACCTGCTGCGCAAAAGCCGAGGAAGTGCAGCTGCCGTCCGTCACGCTCAGCGTGATGCTTTTTTGTCCTGACGTTGGCCAAGTGACCTCATGTGGGCCAGCCCCCGTGCCAGGCACTGCTACACCTCCGCCAAAATCCCAAGTATAAGTGGCGGTCGGACTAAATTGGCCGCCATAGCTGACCGTTGCACTTTCCGACAGGCAAATGCCCGCATCGGCAGTGAAGGAAGAAGTCGGCTGCTGGTAAATACCGACTGTGATGGAATCGGTGTAGGTGCAGCTTTCCTCCACAAAAGTGTAAGTGATGGTGTGTTGGCCAAAACCAGCCGCCAAGGCATTGAAGGTGCCCGTGGAACCGTTCAAAACGCCGGGGCCGCTCCAGTTGCCCATTCCCGTGCCATTGCTTCCGGTCACGATCACTTGAAGCTGCTCAGGTGTTGAGTTGCCAAGGCAATAATCTGCCAATGGTGCCACGTCAACCGTGATGCTGGGGCAGGGCAGTGCATTGCAGCAAAGCTGCGTCGTTGCTCCCGGACAGGTACTACCCGCCTGCGAAGTCACGGTTGCGCAAACCTGCTCCTCTGGTTGGAGGCCTGAGACCAGCCAAGTCGTGGGGCCGGTTTGCGTCGCCGTTTGCCCGGTGGTTGTTGTAAACAGGTAGCCAGAAGCGCCGGGCACGCTGGGCCAAGTAAACTCAATAGAAGTTGTTGTTGCATTGCTACAGGTTGGCTGCGGTGCAGCCACGGGCGGGGTCACGGTCACCATTTTTGCATAGATTGGTGACATGCAACCCTGCTGGTTTTCTACTGTGAGGGTAATGAATTTCTGGCCGACCGTGCTCCAAGTGACTGTATGCGGCCCTGCACCTGTGCCGGGCGTGGCCGTGCCACCTGCGAAGTTCCAAGTGTAGGTGAGGTTCGCTTGTGCGATGCCCTCCAATTCCACTGTTGTCGGGCTGCCTTGGCAGACGGTGGCCGGGGCCGTGAAATCGCCCGTTGGGCTGTCATAGACGTTGATGACGATGTCCCGGCTGGTGTTGCAAGGCCCATTGGTGAATATGGCCGTGATGGTGTGCGCCCCTGGGCCTGCTTGTTGTGGGTTGAACAGGCCACTGGTCGAGACGCCGGGTCCGAAGAACTCTATTTGATTCGATGATGGGGTGCCGTTGCCCAAATGTGCAACCACTTGAACAGGCTGCGTCATGGCATCGAGGCAGATGGTGTCCACAGGGTCAATAGTGAGCGGTATGGGCGGGCAGTCCTGTGCTGTACAGGTAATGGTCGCCACTTGGTTGCCACAGGAATTGGTGCCCAAGGCCGTTACCGTGAAGCTTACCTGCTCGCCGGGGGCAAGCCCCGTCACTTGGTAAGATGTTGATGTAGGCTGCGTACCAACTTGACCCGTTGTCACGTCCACGTCATAGCCCACTGCGCCAGTCACCACTGGCCAACTGACAGTTACGCTGTTGGTCGTTGACGAACAAGTGGGCGTGAATGGCGGCAAAGGTTCCTCCACTACCACTGTGGTTGAAGCGGTTGCTTGACAGCCACTGCCGTCGTCCACCGTCACGATGATGGTCTTCGTGCCAGTTGTTCCCCAAGTTACATTTTGTGGCCCAGCGCCAAAACCTGGCGCTCCAAAGCCGCCGCCAAAATCCCAAGTAAAGTTTAGGCCAGCTGATGGGCCCGTGAAGGTCACGTTAGAGCCCAGGCCCACTCGGCAAATCGGAGAGGTGGCTGTGAGGCCGCCTGTTGGTGTTGTGAAAACATGGATGACCTTGGATGTGCTGGCCGTGCAGCCGTTTTCGTTGTAAGTTATGTTGATGGTATTGGCGCCCAAGTTTGCAAGGCTGGGGTTGAAGGTGCCAAGCGTTGCGTTGGTGATGCCGGGGCCAGTGTAGCTGAAGGTGCCACCGCCCGTGCCGCCCGAAGCCGTGGCTTGCAGGTTGAAGGGCATGGTGCTGCCGTTCCGGCAGATGGTTGTGTCGGGGCCAACGACCACCGCCAAGCCCGCTGGACAGTTCTGCGCAGTGCAGGTTTGCGTGGTGGATGAGGTGCCACAAGCCGTAGTGCCATTGGCTACCACAGTGATTGTCACTGAATCGCCGGGGGTTAGCCCTGTCACTTGGTAAGAAGTCGAAGTAGGCGATGCATGGGTTCCCGCCACGTTGGAAGTCACCGAATAGCTGGTGCTGTTCGGCACGGGGGCCCAAGTGAAGGTGATGCTTGTAGGCGTGGAAGCACAGTTGATGACGGGTGCATCCAAATCGTCGTCCACTTGGATGTTCTGCGTTGAAACGGTAGCGGTGCAACCATTTTGGGTAACGGTCATGTCAATGGTCTTTGGCCCCGGCGTCGAGTAGTCAATTTGATAAGGCCCTGCACCTGTGCCAGTCACCACCGTTCCTCCCCCAAAGACCCAGTTATAAGTTGCGCCAGCGCCTGCATTGCCCGTGTAGGTGACGGTCACGTCGTTGTTGATGCAGCTCAATGGGGTGGCTGTAAATGTTGCCGTAGGCACGGGATTCACCGTGACGATGACGGGCAATTCATCGCTGCAAGTAGCTGTCGTGGATTTGATATAATAGGTGGTTGTTGCCGAAGGCGAAACAATCAAGTTCGACAACTGGTTGCCCGCATTGGCAGGCGAGCCATTATGAATGGTGATTGCGCCGCCCGTGTTGTTTTGGTCTTGTACGGTTATGGTGCCTAAATTAATGGACTGTCCTTGACAAATGCTCGGTGCAGTTCCATTTAACACCAAATCGGGCTGCACGACGTTGTTCAGCACCGTCACCGAAGCTGTGGCGGTGCAAGCTGGCGTCACGGCGTTGTCGCTGACGATGACTGTGTAAATACCTGGTATAGTGGCGGTTATATTGGCTTGTGTGCTGCCCGCAAAGCCCGCTGGC
The DNA here is from genome assembly GCA_016714985.1 of Saprospiraceae bacterium. GTDB lineage: Bacteria > Bacteroidota > Bacteroidia > Chitinophagales > Saprospiraceae > UBA6168. Next base: position 602,597 of record JADKBS010000001.1, read on the forward strand.
CCAGACCAAGCGTAGGTCAGCGTGCCCGGCCCCGATGTGGCAGCCGAAAGCGCCACGGAGCTGTTGGTGCAGGTGATGGCGGGCGGGGTGGCCGGCGTGATGGCTGCCGTTGGTGCATGTACGATGAAGGTCAGGTGCACCACGCTATCACAGCCCTGCCAGTTTTGCAAATGAATGTATTGTTGCCCAGGGGCGCAATATGATTGCCCACCGATGGTCACGCAACCGCCTGTGCAGACGTCCCTTGCAACGTCAACTGTGTCCGGTTGCATAACGGTCAAGTTCAGATGCACGGTACTGTCGCAACCATTGAACGAATTCAAGACTACCGTATAGTTACCAGGTGAACCAAAATCAGATGTGTCAATAGTGAAGACATCACCTTGGCAGATGGTTTCTGTTAGGTTCGTATCTGGGATAGGTGGTAGGATCGTCACCGGTACATTGTTGTCTGAAACATCGGCGCAGAAAGGTGCGGTGGCAGAGGACAGCAGACCTGTCACGACGTTGATGTTCATGCCCACGACCGAAGGCACTTGGCCGGAATGCGAAGTCAAATAGGACAAGCCATACACCTGGTAGTTGCCAACCGGAAACCCGGTCAAGTCAGGGCTATTCTGCTGCGCAATGACGATGCCGCCCTGTGTTACCAGGTAGATATAGTCATAGATAAGGAAGTCCGTCCCAAAAAGCGGCCCGCTGGGATAGTGTGGCGATATGCCCAGCACCAGGTCGGAATCCCCCAGGCAGGAGACCACATTGATTGTGTCCAAAAAACCACCATCCGCTTCACAGGCATAGCACGTTTGCCCCCCGGCAAAGGTCAGGCTGAAGTTTTCGAGGTTGCCGGAATCCACGGGGCAGACATCAAGGATTTTTAATCTCCAAGTACCATTGGCGGGTTGGCCAGGCACGTTGAAATCGTTTAGGTCGCAATTGGGCGCTTGAATGGCGCCCGTGATGGGGCTTGTGACGCCGCCGCATGGTACTGTCCAATTGCCGTTGAGGCAACAGACGCCCACCGAGCAGGCTGCCGGATTACAGACATACTCTGTGTTGTTCGTCAAGGGGTGGTTGGTACCCAATGTGATGCAAATTTCAGCATTGTCGTTACTTGTGCCACATTCACCATAATTGTTGCCAGCGTCGGACATGATGAGATACTCTACCCCGCTGGGCGAAATGAGCGAGGCGCTCAGGTCGCCGATATAACTATGGCTTATCGTCATGCAAACTTGTTGTAGCGGACTCTGTGCAAGGTCGTTTGGGCCGTTGACCTCCACCTCAATAAAAGCAGTGTAAACACCATTGTCAACAATGGGGACAGGACAATTGCCAGTCGTGACGCAATCGCACTGGGCGGTGAGTTTGGCAAGCGTTGCAAAGGAGAACAGCAACGCAGCAAGTAAAGATTTGCCGGTCATTTCTATAGTTTTTGCGAGCCTCGTCCAACAGGGGGGAAATGGAAATCATGCTCGTTCACGTGTGTGATGAGTAAGGGAGTTGGTTGTCAATAACAAATTTTGGACGGAATACAGTGTTGGCTATTCATGCGGCGGTTTGCGTTCATGCCGCTTCTTATTGCGCTAAAAAATTGAAAATCAAATGGCTAAATTGTTGATGAATAAAGGAGATTACAGCCGGGAGGGAGTGGCAGCGGGAATTCCGATGTTGGCCCATTAGCAAGGCCGATGTTACAACAGTGTTCGTTTTTGATTTTTTTCAGCAATCCTATTCCCGAAAAACAGTGCCAAATCGGGCAATTGGCGATAAAATGCCAAAACTTTAGTTTTTGCGCAGCAGGATTCCCACCCATGAGAAGCGTTTTTCCTCAACATATAGCGAGTCCAATTTTGGGAAATCGTCTGGTTGAACATAGTAATAATCGTAGCGGCCATCTGTAAAAAGCTCTTTGGAATAAACGGGCGGCTCGGTGAAATCATAACCAAACCGCTGCTGGTAGTAAGTGGCCGAAGGGTGGTAAAGCCAGTTGACGCCGAATTTTACTTTTTGGCCGGGCGGCACCTTCTGGTTCATATAGGCCATCACGTTTTTCGTTTCGGCATCGTATCCCCACTCGCTGGTGTATTGCAACTGCCCGACCCTGAGCAGGTGCCCCAGCACGAACAAGCCAATGACCCCAGCCAGCCCGACCGCCCAACGGCTACCGCTTTTCGCCACCCAATTGGCCAAAAACAGGAAAACTACCAGCGAACAGAGCGGGATGAACATAATGGCCGTGCGGTCCACTTGGTATTTGGTGCCCAAAATCAGGTGCTGCGCAATGGCGGCCACCGTCGCCATCAACGGTAGCGATACAGCGGTCAGATAAAACCGGGCCATTATCTTCTGCGGTGGACGGCAGACGGTTGACGGTTGACGGCGCTCTGCTTTGAAAAATAAATAGACAGCATATCCAGTCGCAGCCAGCAAAAGCAGGAACATGGCCCCGCCGAACACCTCCAGGTTGAACATCTTCAAATATCGCCCGCCGTACAGGCTGCAGTGCACAACCGATTTGTAGGTTTCCAGGAACGTCTCCCGCCCCCACTCGAACTCGCCCCGCTCCCGCAGGATGCGGATGGGGTTGTGCAGCAGCCAAGCCAGTACCGCCAAATAGGCGGCGCTCCCGCCAAGTGCCCATTTCGCCCGCTCGGCCCTGTTTTCGTCTTTTTTCAAAAAAGCCCAAACAACGCCACCGCCGATGACTGCAAGCAGACAGGCGAAATAGACCAGCAGCGTGAAATTGCTCAGCACCGCCAAGGCACCGCCACCCAATGCGCCAACCAGTGGCCCCAGCCTTCCGCTCTCCACCCAACGGGCGAGGTAGTAAAGGCTCACCATCATCATGCTCATGGCCAGTCCGTAGCCCCTCGCCAGCGAATGGAACTCCAAGAGGTAGGCGTTGCAGTTGAGCAGCACGAAGCCGAGGAAAGGAATGAGGGATGAGAGGTGAGGGATGGAGGTATGGGGGATGCTGGATGCTGGATGCTGGATACTGGATGCTGGATGGGGGAGTTGGTCGGCTATCCAGTTTACCAGTTTGATGGAAAACAAAAGATAAATGGCATGGCCGAACAAGGCAGGGAGGCGGATGGCCAATTCCGAGTCGCCGAAGAGGCCTACGGTCGGTTTCATCAGCAGGACGTAGAGCCAGTGCAGGTTGGCAGTGCCCCAGCAGTCGGGGTTGGTGCGGCAGCTAAATATGTCGTAGCTCGTCCAGATGGCGAAGGAGCCGCACTCGTCGTGGGTCAGGGAAAGCAGGTGCGCACGGAGGGTGGTGTACGCCAACAGCAGCGCCGAAAGCACGAACAGGAGGATGTTTGACAGGCGTCTGCTCATAATGGTTTATGGAAAAAGCTTCGAGTTTCAAGCTTTAAGTTGCCAAGGGGCCAATGCGACATTTTCGCCACCATCCACCCACAACTCGAAACTCGTAGCTCGTGGCTCGCAACTTATTTCACTTCGCAACTCAATAACTGCTCCTCCTTCCCGTCCACCGTTTTCACGAAGCCTTCCAACTGGTCGCCAATCTGTACCGGGCCAACCCCGGCGGGTGTGCCCGTGTAGATGAGGTCGCCCTGCAAGAGCTTGAAGTACTGCGAGACGTAGCAGATGATTTGGTTGAAGGAGAACAGCACGTCACGGGTGTTGCCGTGCTGCACGGTATGGCCGTTTTTGCGCAGCATGAACTCGATATTGCCGCCACTGTTGACCCGGTGCAGGGGGATGAACTTGCCTAGCACCGCCGAGTTGTCGAAGCCCTTGGCGATCTCCCAGGGGTGGCCTTTTTTCTTCAGTTCCTCCTGCACGTCACGGGCCGTGAAGTCAATGCCCAAGGCCACCTCTTCATAGTACGTGTCGGCGAACTCCGGCTGCACGGCCTTTCCGTTCTTGCATATTTTCAGCACCACCTCGCACTCGTAATGAAGGTCTTTCGTGAAATCGGGGTAGTAGAACGGCTTCTCGTTCACCAGCAGCGCCGACGGCGGCTTCATGAACACCACGGGCTTGCCCACTGGCACCGGGTTGTTGAGTTCCTTTGCGTGGTCGGCGTAGTTGCGGCCTATGCAGATTATCTTCATTGCTTCATTGTTGAATGGCTTCATTGTTACATGGAGCATGGCCCCCAACAATGCAGCCATGAGACCATGAAGCCATGAAAAGGGCGAAAATAGAAAATTGGGATGAAAGGTTAGTATTTGGCTTTTATTGCTTCGCAAAACGGCGGGCCGCCATGCCTTTTTCATTGCCGATGGTGAGCAGGTAAACGCCGTTGGCCAAGTGGCCGATGTTGAGTTTCATGGACTTGATATTGTAGTTGAATTGCTGTTGAAGCACTGTTTTTCCCGAGTAATCAAGGATGGAAAGTTGTAAATCTTCTTGTCGCCCTTCGGGCAATTCGATGGTCAGCACATCGGCAACGGGGTTGGGCGAAAGCTTGATCCGCCAATCGGCCAAGGGCTGGCGTGTGATGCTGACAAAATCAAGGCCGCACTCGCCCTCTTCGCCCACGCAATAGTCGTAGAGGAAGATGGGCGAGCCGGGATGCGGGGCAACGTACACTGCCCAAAACGGGCCCATGTCGGTGCCAACACCCTCCACCAGCCTCACAAACCCGTCGTTTTCAATCACCCGACGGTTGGCACCCCAAAGATTCTCGATGTCAATGGATTGGGCAACGACCGGAAAGAACTGTGAAGAATGTAGGCAACTTTCAATCGTATCGCCCACTGCTACGTCATAGTCGTGGATGAGCCACTCCGTAAAAATATCACAGGTGTCGTTCTCGTGTATTGGCCAGAAAAAGGGTATGCAATAGGCCCGCCTTGCCGGTGTGTCGTCTCGGAGGGCACCTATCAGTGCAATCGAGTCGCCATATAGAAACGGCGGCTGGAACTGCTGCGCACTCGTGGCAAAATTGAGGATGGGCCGGCGCCACAGTTTTTTATAGGCGATGCCATTGATTGCCGTATCGCCCTTGACGGTATAGAAATGGTGGTTTGGCAGGATTTCACCGAGGGAATAAACTATCCAATGGGCATTTTCGATGGCCATTGGCAGATAGCTCTGGGCGAAAGAACTCGTGGCTAAAAATAAAAAAATGGAGAGTAGATAATTCTTTTTCATAGCTGGATTTTTCGGGCAAATTTAAAGACAGGATTGATGGCCAATTGCAATCTGCTTGACATACACTATAGATGTATATTACCTGCCGTTACGCCGTTGCTTGCCCCAAGCAATCCTCAATGAACTTGTGTAGTTGCCCCAACTGCTTGCGCCCCACCTTTTGCCCAGAATACGAAACGAGGTAAATGGAAAGCAGCGCAATGGCCAACCCCAATGCCCACCAAAAAGCCGTGGTAGGCTTGTCCAACGAGTAGCACGATAACCCGTAGAGCAGCGCCCCCAACACTGACATGCCTATGACAGTGTAGAAAAATACGAACATCGTCCAGGCCATGGGGGCCGGCGAGTAAAGCCCCCGTACGAGACAGCCCCCTCCTTCATGGTCTTCGATGGTGATGGTCAGGTGCGGCGACCAAAAATGCCGCTCCCGCTCCGGCACGGTGATGATGGCGTAACGGACGGCGGTCGTGCCTTGGCAGTCCTTTTTGCAGGCTTTCAAGCCATCCTTGATGCGCTGGACGACCTCTGCCGCCGACATGGGCGACTCCACTTGGAACCGGGGGCGGACACTGAATTCGGGAAGGTGCTCTTCGTCGCTCATTTTGTTGCGGATTTTGTCGCCGGAAGGTAGCAATCGTTTTGCAATAGCGCAAAACCACAAGTAGGATATGGTGCAATACGGAATTAGTCTAAAGATAATTGGAAATAGGCTTCAACAGGTTTAGAAGGTTTAGTTGGGCATTCCCAAACCTCTTCCCAAACCTCAATTATAGATGAACGCATTTAAAGTTGATAGCAGTCGTTTCCGAGAGGAGGGGTTATCCAACCCCGGTGTTCCGAAACGCCGGGGTTGGATAACCCCTCCTCTCGGAGACGACTGCTAAATTGCTCAACCCGAATTTCAATTTCAATTGCGACTACCTGTAAACCTTCTAAACCCTCCATAAAACGCAAATAGCCGGAGCATGTCCACCACGCCCCGGCTATCCAGTATCCAGAAACCAGTATCTAGCATCAAAAATCAAACTTGATGCCCTGCGCCAGCGGCACCGTCTTGCTGTAATTGATGGTGTTCGTTTGGCGGCGCATGTACGCCTTCCAGGAATCGGAGCCGGACTCCCGGCCACCGCCCGTTTCCTTCTCGCCACCGAAAGCACCGCCGATTTCTGCACCGCTGGTGCCGATGTTCACGTTGGCAATGCCGCAGTCCGAACCCGCCACGCTGAGGAACTTCTCAGCCTCCCGCAGGTCATTGGTCATAATTGCTGAAGACAAGCCTTGCGGAACGCCATTCTGGATGGCGATGGCCTCGTCCAAATCCTTGTATTTCAACAGGTAAAGGATCGGCGCAAAGGTCTCGTGCTGCACGATGGCCATGTCGTTGCTGGCTTCCGCAATGCAAGGCTTCACGTAGCAGCCGCTCTCGTAGCCGGGGCCATCCAACACGCCGCCTTCCACGATGAAGGTGCCGCCCTGGGCCTTGCACTGTTCGATGGCGCTGAGGTAAGCCGCCACGGCGGCTTTGTCAATCAGCGGGCCGACATGGTTGTGCTGGTCGAGCGGGTCGCCGATGCGGAGCTGGCCATAAGCCTTGGCCATTTTCGTTTTCACCTCCTCCATCTGGCTCTCGTGTACGATGAGCCTGCGGGTGGTGGTGCAGCGCTGGCCCGCCGTGCCCACGGCCCCAAAGAGGGCACCGATGAGCACCACGTCGAGGTCGGCGCTGGGGGTGACGATGATGGCGTTGTTGCCGCCCAATTCCAAGAGGCTGCGACCGAGGCGGCCCGCCACGGCTTGGCCCACGATCTTGCCCATGCGGGTGCTGCCCGTGGCGCTGATGAGCGGCACACGGGTGTCCTGCGTCATCCATTCGCCCACTTTGTAGTCGCCGTTGATGAGGCAGACGACGCCCTCGGGCACGTTGTTTTCCTTCAAAACCTTGTGGAAAATATTCTGGCAGGCCACGCCGCAAAGGGGCGTTTTCTCTGATGGCTTCCAAATGCAGACGTCGCCGCAGACGAGCGCCAGCATGGAGTTCCATGACCAAACGGCCACCGGAAAGTTGAACGCCGAGATGATGCCGACCACGCCAAGTGCATGCCACTGCTCGTACATGCGGTGGTTGGGGCGCTCGGAGTGCATGGTGAGGCCGTAGAGCTGTCGGCTGAGGCCGACCGCAAAATCGCAGATGTCAATCATTTCCTGCACCTCGCCGAGGCCCTCTTGCAGGCTCTTGCCCATCTCGTAGCTCACGAGCTGGCCGAGCGGCTCCTTGTATTTGCGCAGCTCCTCGCCATATTGCCGCACGATTTCGCCCCGCTTGGGCGCTGGCATCTGCCGCCAAACGAGGAAGGCCTCCTGCGCCTTGGCCATCACCTCCTCGTATTGCTCACGGGTGGTCTGGCTCACCCTGCCGATGAACTGGCCGTCCACCGGGCTATAGGATTTGATGTATTCGTAGCTGAGTTCCGACTGCTGACCGGTGCTAGTGCCGGCGTTGTTTTCGTGGAGGTTTAATTTTGCTAAAAAGTCTTTTGCCATTTTTGGATGCTGGTTGCTGGATGCTTGATACTGGGTACTTGTTAGGGCGTAGCCAGTGGCAAGCGGTTGTGGTTAGGTGATACGGGATTTTGGGGCTTTGGTTTGGGGGCGCAAAGATAGGGGGTGGGAAGCCTTGGTGGGAACAAGGTTTTCGATTAGTTTTGTAAAAAAAAATCAAGATATGGTTGCGCAACAAGCCGATATTTACCAAGACTTCGCTGATTTCATCGCTGGGCTTTCACCGGAAAAATTACTCAGCTACTATGCCCCAACGAAAATGCAACAGCGGGTGGAACTGTTGATTGAACGGAAAAAAGATGGCTTGATTACCAAAGCGGAGTCGGAGGAGATGGAGCGGTACTTTACGCTGGAACATATCGTGCGGCTGGCGAAGATTAGGGCTGTGAAGTTGGTGTCCCGCTTGGGTTGATGCCGATTGGTTTTGTAAGTTGCCCTAAAATATTTCACCCAAGCACCTATCTTTGCCACCTAAAGCATTGAATATCAACCTTGTCGAAATGATAAAAACGATTCGCATACAGAATTTCCGCAGCTTGCAAGATGTGACGCTGGACTTGCAGGACGTGAACCTGCTCATCGGGCCGAACAACTCGGGGAAGACGAATTTGATGAAGGCGTTAAGGTTTTTGGGGAATTTTTTCGAGGAGCTACGCCCCAGCAAAATGCTTTAGCAAGCCTCTTTTTTTTGCGTCAAGTACCATTATTTCAAAGTGACAAGAAACAACCAATTGTTTTTACCATCACAGATAATCCGACTTATACAGACTTGAAATTTTTGCCTAATATACTGACAATGGAATACTAATGCTTAATCAATTTATGGGGCGTATTAGTCCAAGTTTTAAAGGCAAAATATTAAACGAAATAGACTTGGATAACATACCTGATTTAGAGAAGAATTTTTTATGACTTTTATTTTCAAATCCATCTTAGCCAAGATTTTTAATCAAGCTATTGCACATGATTTTGTTCAAAAAGCTTTGTTCAAAAAAGGTTCGTTCATAGTTTATTACAGAAGTAGTAGTCAACCCAATTATGAACTTTTGCTACCAGCGCCACTTAGTACATTTGTAAAAGCTGAAGAGTACATTCGGGACAATGATTTTTTTGATGAAATTTATTTAGCATTTTTGCAACCTAAAATTTATTCAATAAATATATCCAAACTTAAAGAACCATATCCGCTTAGACCTCAAGATAATTCAATAGATTCTGACGGTTCAAATCTTGTTTCTTTCATTGATACAATGAAAGATAAACATGATGAGATAATGAGTTCAATCAACAAAGGTTTGAGAGATTGTATTAAAGAATTTAAATCAATTAGTCTCGATAATGTTGAACTTGAAAAAGACCATGTACTTAAGAAACTACATGGAGAAAGAACTTTCAAAAAACTTGGCGTCAAAGACAAAACAATCAAATCTATTGGGCCGACGAACTCTCCGACTACACCTCTTTACTTCCTTGCCCTGCTTGCCATCATCCACCAGCCCGACCCGCCGAAGCTGCTGATGATAGAGGAGCCGGAGAACGGCATCCATCCCCGCCGCATCAAGGAAATCATTGACTATTTCTTCACCATTGCGCAGGACAAGGGCATACAGGTCATCCTCACCACACACAGCACGGTGGTCATTGACCAGTTCAAGGATATACCAGAGAGCATTTTCGTGTTCGACAAAAAAGACCAAACGACGCAGGTGAAAAACTTGGCGACGGATATTATCGCAGAGGATATAGAATTATCAAAGAAAAATAATGTACCCCCACTTGACCTAAGCGGCTCCCTTGGAGACCATTGGGCAGCGGGCCTAATAGGCGGCGTACCGAGATGAAGACGATAATTTATGGCATTTTTGCCGAAGATGAGGCCAATAAAATATTCATGCGCAATGCTTTGCCGCAACTTGTATCCCATTTAGGCTTTGATGGTGTAGCTGATTTCCAGCATCAATCGGACTTCACAGCTATGGCTACTGCTAAGAATGGCGATTATGTTTTTGAGAAATTTATCACATTTATAAGCAACGGCATCAAGTATTTTCAGCTTGATTTATGCTTGGTTGGATTGGATTCTGACGATGACAACCACGCAGATAAACACGGCCAAATGCAAAAAGAGCTTGAAGCAAGTGGGCTTGAAAACAATGGCGTTATTTTCATTCCGGTTCAGGCTATCGAATATTGGCTATGGTATATAAAGGTAAAAACAGGTGATAGCAGCATTGAAACAACCCCCAATATTGACGCAACGATGGAAAGAAAGGAATTGAAAACGCTAGTTTACGGGCGTAAAAAGCCCACTAATAAAGTATCAAACCCCATCGTCGAAACCCTCTCCCAAAACATCGACTTCCACTGGCTCACCACCCACTCCACCAGCTTCAAGCATTTTTACGACACCTTCCAAAACTATTTAAAGGAGAATTTCGGCGTTTAGTCCTCCCAAAACACCGACACCACATCCACCCCTACCACGAACGACCCCTTCCCGTCCATTTTCATATCAATAACATACTCGGCCGCGTAGGTCAGCACCCGCTCCCGGCGCTCGAAGGGGATGCCCGTTTTCTGCTCCCAATGTTCGGGGTGCGGCACCCCGATGAGGATGCTCTTGCCGACACCGAACTCAATCCAAGCCTCGAACTTACCCTCCAAGCTGTCGAAGGAAAGAAAGCTGCCGTCCCGGTCTTCGCCGATGATGACCCTTGGGTTGCCCTCCAGCGGGGTGCGCTTGGGTTGCTCGCCGCGGTATTTTTCCACCCGCTCCACCACGTCCCGGATGTTCTGCACAAAGCGCTGTTCGACGAGGAGCCATAGGGAGATTTCGTGGTTGGTCTTGCCCAGTTCGATGTGGTGGCGGGCAAGGTTGCGCAGCAGTTCCGTGCGGTAGAACTCAGCGAACTCATTGCGTTTGCCCTCGTAATATTCATCGGCCATGCGCTCGCCCTCCCGCTCGGCCTTGCGTCGGATCTCCTCGGCGGCGTCCAACTCCTTTTCGGCTTTTTTGTAGATTTTATTGGCGTCCGCTACGATTTTGTCGGACTGCTTCAGGGCGTCTTTAAACGCCTTTTCCATTTGCTTTGCGAATTCGTCTTGATTCATCTCGATGAAAATTAGGGTGTGCCTTGCCCGGCAAAGGCGGTGGAAAGTTAGGCGATAATCGGTGTTTTATCCCAAAACAAAAAGGCAAAAGCGGGGCGACCCACTTTTGCCTTTTTGTTTTATTGCAATTCTACAACGCCTTTGGCTACATGGGTAGTCGCTGACTGCCCACTGCTTGCCCTGTGGGGCCAACTGTCGAACTGTTTACCCCTTTGGGGCCAACTAATTTAACCCATCTCCTGCACCACCTCCTGCACCTCCGGCACCATTCGCTTGAGCATGCCTTCGATGCCGGATTTTAGCGTCACGGTGCTGGATGGGCAGCCGCTGCACGAGCCTTGCATCTGCACATAGACCGTGCCCTTGTCGTAGCGCTGGAACTCGATATTGCCGCCGTCCATCTCCACGGCGGGCTTCACGTAGGTGTCAATCAAGTCTTTGATGCGCTGGGCCAGTTCGCCGTCCTCGCCGCTGAACTGTTGACCAACCCGCTCGGCATCTAGCTTTTGCATGGCATCCGCAAAGCCGTCCTTGATGACCTCGCCGCCGTCCTCCACGTATTTTTTGATGAGGTCCTTCAACTTGAGCATGATGTCAGCCCATTCATAGTTGAACTCCTTGGTGATGCTCACGAAGTTGTTGGTGATGTAAACCCCCTTCACGAACGGCTGGTCGAACAGCATGGCGGCCAGCGGCGACCATTCCCGTGCGAGGCCCTCCTCCCGGAAGTCGGCAGTGCCCCGGTAGAGCATTCGGTTGGTCACGAATTTGAGGGATTCTGGGTTGGGCGTCTGCTCGGTGTAGAGCATGACGGGTGATGCGGTGGCGGTATTCATATTTTCTTCAATTATCGTGGTTTGTAAAGTTTAATCGAGGGCATGTATTCGAAATCTTTGAGGTTGTGGGTAAATAGGGTAAAGTCGTAGGTCAAAGCCGTAGCTCCAATCAAAGCGTCCGGAATCATTAACCCGTGGCTTAGCTTATAGTTTTCAATTAATTCAATGGCTTTCTTGTTGGCGCTTGCCTCAGATTTTTTGCACCTTTTGTTGCCCAGCCTGGAGTCAACGGAAGAAAGCATTTCTGAAACCAATGATTTGCAACTGGTCAATTGTGTCCTGCATTTCGTTAAATGCACGGATAAAGATATTTGTGTCGCATAAAATCATGCTTTAATATCCCAATTTCTATCCCAAGCTGTCGAACGAATTTGCTCCAATGAACGAGGGTTGTTTTCACGCCAATACTTTTGGGTCGCTTATCACCTTTGGTAGGTGGCCGGTTTTTTTACTTGTGCTTCCAGGGAATGACATTGACATTCTCTATGTCCATTGATTTTAGGACAAGGAATATCTTTTCCAATTCTGCTGCATTCCCAACTTCAATTGTGAGCCTCATCGTTTATAATTTTTGACAAAAATAACGCTAAATGACCAAACCAGTTCACTACCCATACAATTCATACTTCACCTGCCCCCGCTCGTAGCCCATTTCCACAATGAGCTTGGCCACGGCCTCGTCCACCATCTTCGTCCAGCCGCAGAGGTAGAAGGTTCTGTCGGGGCGCTTTACGGCATATTCCTTTTGGTAAATGCCGTGTACGTAGCCGTGGTGGAGCCCTTCCTTCTCTTCCCTCGACAGGGCCACGGAGTAGCGGAATCCGGGCATTTTTTCCGCCAATTCCTCAAATTCTTTTTGGTACAAAATCCCATCCGCTGTGCGGGTGCCGAAGATGAGGTGGATGCCCTTGTGCGGGATGTTTCGATGGAAAATATCCCAAATCATGCTGCGGAACGGGGCGACCCCTGTGCCCGTGCAGACCATCACCAGTTCGTTTTCAATGGTTTCTGGCAGTACAAAACTGCCGTCCGGCCCCTTGAACTTGATGCTCGTTCCGATATTGACTTCGTTGAAAAGATAGCCGCTCGCCAAGCCGCCTTCAAGGTGGACGATGCAAAGCTCCAACTGGTTCGGCGCAATAGCGAGGGCGTGACTCGAAGTCACACCCTCACCAAAGGGCGGCGCACTGGCGATGGAGTAGCTGCGCCAACGCTGGTTGCGCCGCTCGCCGATGGGCAAGTCCATTGTGATGAACTGCCCGGCCTTGAAGTCGAAGCGTTCAACGCCTTCTACTTCCAGCCAAAAGCGGCGGGTGGTCGGCGAGGCATCCTCTATTTTCGTGATGATTCCGTTGTGCCAAGTGGTCATGTGCGCTATAAAATCAGGTCGTTGTAAGGCAAGAACACCTCGAAGCCCTTTTCGTTGAAATAACGGCGGGTTTCTTCCGCTGGGCGGTCGCTGGTGGCCAGCACGAAGTCGCCGCCCCATGCGCCGAGGGACTTCACCTCGCCCCAGAAGTCGTTGAAAAACAGCGACTTGGCCCTTGGCAAGCCAATTGTCTCAGCCACCAATGCTTCTTGCTCCCGAATCAGGCCCTCGAACTCGGACAGCGTTTGCGCAGCCAAAAACCGCCTCGTCAAAACTGTAACTTTTGCCACTAGCTCCGGCAACACCGTCCACCGTCCACCGTCCACCGTCTGCCGGTAATTCTTTATCCCCTCCCGGCTGTCTTGTTTCTTTCCTAAATAAATGAAATACAGTGAGTTGCGGAACGGCGGATTGAAGTCGCAGCGCTCAAATTGCGGCTTGCCGCTCTCCAATCGGTAGAGAATCGGCCCATCCGCCCCAGCGCAGGCGATGTCGTAGCCAGAGCCGCCGAAGGTGCGGGTGGACAACTCGAAGGGGTCAATTTCCGCCCATTTTGCCACCAAGTAAATAAGGGTGCTGCTGGTGCCGAGTCCCCAGAGGCGGGGGAATTCGAGTTGGCAGTTGGCAGTTGGCAGTTGGCAGTTGGGGCCGTGCAAAAACGCAGGGTTCAGCTTTCGGGCTTCTTGCAGGATTTTTTGGAGTCGCTCCGCAATGGCGGGGTCGGTGGCTTCGGAGAAGTTGAAGTTTTCAAGCGCAAATTTAGCTTCGAACCAACACTCGCCTTTTTCGTCTAAGCTACGCCAGTGGAGAGTTTCCTGTCCCCCCAATCCGTAATCCGCAATCCGCAATCCGCAATCCAAGGCTTGTCCCAGCCGTACGGGCAGCGCAAGCGCCAGCGCCCCATCCAGCACGAAGTATTCGGCGGTGAGGAGGAGTTTGCCGTGGGCGTGGAAGTGTGTCATAAATCAAACCCAATATCCCCCCTAAAATACTTTCCTTCAAACTCAACCAAGGCCGCATTTTTATTGGAAACCGCCAGCGCCTCCCGGAAGTTTTTGCCCAAAGAAGTCACCGCCATTACCCTTCCACCGCTCGTAACCAATTGACCATCAATAGCTTTTGTGCCAGCATGGAAGGCGATGCTGCCCTCCACTTTGTCCAACCCAGTAATGGGCTTGCCCTTGGGATAGTCGCCGGGGTAGCCGCCGCTGGCGAGGATGATGGTGGTGGCTGCCCGGTCGTCCACCTCGATTTTCACCTCGCTGAGGCGGCGGTCACGCACGGCCATGAACAGCTCCATGAGGTCGTTTTTCAGGCGGGGCAGCACTACCTCGGTTTCGGGGTCGCCCATGCGTACGTTGTACTCGATGACGAATGGCTCGTCGCCGACTTTTATCAACCCGATGAAAATAAAGCCTTGGTACTCGATGTTCCGCTTTTTCAGGCCGGCGATGGTCGGTTTCACGATGCGCTCCTCCACTTTTTTCATCATCACCTCGTCCACGAAGGGCGGGGGGGAGACTGCCCCCATGCCGCCCGTGTTCGGCCCGGTATCGCCCTCGCCGATGCGCTTGTAGTCCTTTGCCACGGGCAAAATCTGGTACGAATCGCCGTCCGTCAGCACAAAAACGCTGAACTCGATGCCGCTGAGGAACTCCTCTACAACGACCTTTCGGCTGGCGGTGCCGAACTTTCCGTCAAGCATTTCCGCCATCTCCGCCACGGCCTCGTCCCGCTCCTGACAGATGACGACACCTTTGCCTGCGGCCAATCCATCGGCCTTGAGCACGATGGGCAGGGTGGCTTTTTTCCGAAGGAAATTGAGCGCCAGCGTGCTTTTCGTGGCGAAAAACTCCCGATAACCCGCGGTCGGTATTTTGAAATCCTTCATGAACTTTTTGGCGTATGCCTTGCTGCCCTCCAGTTTAGCCCCCTGCATGGAGGGGCCGATGACGGCCACATGGGAGGTGCTGGGGTAGCGGCGCAAGTAGTTCCAGACGCCGTTCACGAGCGGCGCCTCCGGCCCGACCACCACCATTTCGATGCCTTTTTTTTCCACAAAATCTGCTACGGCAGCGTTGTTTTCGGGGTCAATGGGCACGTTCTCGCCGTGCTGCGCCGTACCAGGGTTGCCGGGGGCAATGTAGAGCTTGGTGCAGTGCTTGCTCTGGCTGAGCTTCCAAGCGAAGGCGTGTTCCCTGCCGCCGCCGCCGAGGAGTAGTATTTTCATTTTCGATTTACAATTTTGGATTTACCCTGCCTGTTCGGCAGACAGGGATTGGGGGCAAAGGTAGTGGACTAAGACTTTTCGTTGAAAATCATTGAAATCATTTGCAGCAAAACTTGTTTTTTGCGCAGCCAATCAAACCCCTCAAACGAATCAAACTCATCAAACACAACAAGATGACGAATCTAAAACCGGGCGACAAGGCCCCCAAGTTCAAGACGACCGACGAGCAGGGCAACCCCGTTTCCCTCTCCGATTTTAAGGGCAAAAAGCTTGTGTTGTTCTTTTACCCCGCCGATAGCACAGCCACTTGCACAGTGGAGGCCTGCAACCTGCGGGATGGTTATGAGGTGCTGCGCAATGCGGGCTTCGAACTCCTCGGTGTCAGCCCGGACAGCGCCAAAAAGCACCAAGGTTTCATCAAAAAACACAGCTTGCCCTTCCCGCTGCTCATGGACGAAGACTTGAAAATCATAAAAGCTTATGGGGTTTGGGGGCCAAAAGTGACCTTCGGCAAAGCTTATGACGGCTTGCTGCGCACCACTTTCCTCATCAACGGCAAGGGCGTCATTGAACGGGTGATTTTCCCGGTGGAGTCGAAGCGGCATGCGGAACAGATTTTAGAAAGTGAGAGGGTGAGAAAGTGAGAGGGTGAGAAGGAGAGAGCAGCAAAAACTGCTATGTTTGCGCCTCGTTTTGCCGCTTGGCGGCTCCGTAGCGAGGGGTTTCAAACCCATCACTACGGAGCCGCCAAGCGGCAAAACGTCAAAATTTTAATTTTCGAATTTAAATGAAACCCACACTACTCATACTTGCCGCAGGAATGGGCAGCCGCTATGGTGGCCTGAAACAACTCGACGAGGTCGGCCAAGCCGGCGAAGCCATCATGGATTACTCGATTTACGATGCCATCAAGGCGGGCTTCGGCAAGGTGGTGTTCGTCATACGACGGGACTTCGAGCAAGAGTTCAAGGATAAAATCGGCAGCCGCTGGGAGGGCAAGGTGCAGGTAGAATACGCTTTCCAAGGCCCGGATACCTTCGTGCCAGCGGTGGAAGGCCAAGTGGAGCGGGCCAAGCCCTGGGGCACGGGCCATGCCGTGCTGGTGGCGAAGGACGTGGTAAACGAGCCGTTCGTGGCCATCAACGCCGACGATTTCTACGGCTATTCGGGTTTTGAGAAAATGGCCGATTTCCTCTCCAACCATTGCCAACCAACCAATTATGCGATGGTGGGCTATGTGTTGAAAAATACCCTTTCGGAAAACGGGGCCGTGTCTCGTGGCGTCTGTTCGATGGACGAAAACAACCTCCTGCGCACTGTTACCGAATGCACGGGCATAGAAGAAACAGCGGACGGCATTTTTTACAACGGCGAAAACGGCAAGACCCCGCTCGACGCCACCGCTCTCGTTTCGATGAATATCTGGGGCTTCCATCCGCATATTTTCGAGCTGCTGCAAGGCGGTTTCAATGACTTCGTTGCAGCGAACGCCGCAAACCCGAAGGCTGAATTCTATATCTCCAGCTTCGCAAACGACCTCATCAACAGCGGTACGGCCAGCTTCGAGGTACTGCCCAACGACGAGAAATGGTACGGCGTTACTTATCGGGAAGACAAGGAGATGGTGCAGGCGGCGTTTGCGGAGATGACGGGGAAGGGGGTGTATCCGGTGGGGTTGTGGGGTTAGGCTACCTCCCCATCACCCGATCCCAATACTTCCCAAACTCCTCCCCATTGATCTTCCGCCCCTCCCGTGACTGCGTGGCCTCCAGCTTGCCGTCCTTTTCTTCGAGAATGAACTTGAACACATAGTCGTTCTCGTCCTTGAAGCCCTCTTTGAAGGAGCCGTAGCGCATATCGTTGTACTGCAAGCGGCCATCTTTCCGCACGATAACATTGTAGAAATCCTTGGAGAACCAGCGCAGGGTTTTCAAGGTGGGGTCGTTCTCGTAGGCCGCCAGCTTCTCGTGGTTTTTGGGGATTACGTTGAAGCGCTTCACCCGTTTTTCATCACTAAAAAATGTGTAGTAGCCGTGGTAGTAGGCTGTGTCGCCCTCCGCCACGCCAAGCCAGAGGGCATTGTGCAGGATGGTCGGCCCGGACATCATGCGGGTGTACTCGATGCCTTCTTTGGCCAGTGATTCCTTGAAAATACGCTCGAACTCTGCCTTGTGGTAAAACGTGAAGGCCATGTATGCCGAACTCAGTGCAATGCCCGTCCAATTGGCGATGCGCCTCGCCCGTTTTTCCCTTGCAATGAATGCGGCCACGATAAAGCCCAGTGCCAGCGGGAAAGTGTAGGTCGGGTCAGCTACGGAGATATTGTCCCAGCTCACCCGGTAGTTGCTAAAAGGTTGGAAAAGCTGCGTACCATAGACCGTGAAGCAGTCCAGAATCGGGTGGGTGAAAATGGAGACGAAAAAGAGCCAAACCCAGTTCCTGCGGGTAGCTTCGACGGGGAAGAGTTCTTGCGAAACGTATTTTTTCCAAATGGAGAAGGCTAGCCCGCCGCCAATCAAAACGGCGATGACGAGGTGCGTCCAGGTCTGCACCGCATCCCGGAACACCCAGCGGATGCCCGCCATCAGCAGCAGGTAAAAGACCATGACGGCGGCCATGACGAATAGCTTGTAGCCTCGTCGTCGGTAAGTGCCGCTGCGGTAGAGCCACTCTACCAGCCAGCCCAGTCCCAGCGCTGCCAGCACGGCAAAGGTGATGCTGTGCATGAAGCCCCGGTGGAAGGCCAGCGCCGTTATTTCATCGGTAAAAAAGGAGGCGGCCACATCGAAATCGGGCAGGATGCCGCCGAAGGCACCCCAGACCATGGCCCGGTTGCCGACTTTTTTGCCTAAAACTACTTCGCCGCAGGCGGCACCGAGGGCGAGTTGGGTAAAAGTATCCATTGAAAAATGGAAATTGGGAAATTGGGAAATTAGGAAATTCAGGGCGTCGCTCAATTTCCTAATTTCTCAATTCCCTAATTTCATTAGTAAGCCCGTGCGAACAGCACTCTTTCCTTCGATGGGTTTCCTGTGAGCACACATTTACCCGCTTCTTGCGGATTATTCAGCGGAATACAGCGGATGGTCGCCTTGGTCAATTCCTTGATTTTCTCTTCGGTCTCCGAAGTGCCGTCCCAGTGGGCGCTCACGAAGCCGCCCTTGCCTTCCAGCACGGACTTGAAGTCGTCGAAATTGTCCACTTTGGTCGTGTGCTCGGTGCGGTAGGCAGCGGCACGGTCGAAGAGGTTCTGTTGGATTTCGTCAAGCAAGCCGATGATGTAGTCAGCGATGCCTTCCACAGGGTGGTTGGCCTTTTCCTTCGTGTCACGGCGGGCCACTTCCACCTTGCCCTCGGCGAGGTCGCGGGCACCGATGCCGAGGCGGACGGGGATGCCGTTCATCTCATGCTCCGCAAACTTGAAGCCGGGGCGCTTCTGGTCGTCGGTGTCGTATTTCACCCGCACGCCTTTTGAGCGCAGCTCCTTCATTAGCTTGTTGGCGGCCTCGTCAATCTCCGGCGTTGGCTTTGGTATCGGCACGATGACCACCTGCGTCGGGGCGATTTTGGGTGGGAGAACTAGTCCATCGTCGTCAGAGTGGGTCATAATGAGCGCCCCGATGAGGCGAGTGCTTACGCCCCACGACGTTGCCCAAACGTACTCCTGCTGGTTGTCTCGGTTGGAAAATTTCACGTCAAATGCTTTCGCAAAATTTTGTCCCAAGAAATGCGAAGTACCTGCTTGCAGTGCTTTGCCATCCTGCATCAGCGCCTCTATGCAATAGGTGTCCTCGGCGCCGGCGAAGCGCTCGTTGGCGGTTTTTACGCCTTTTATGACGGGCATGGCCATCCATTCCTCCGCAAAAGTTGCATAAACGTCGAGCATGGTGCGGGTTTCGGCCACAGCTTCTTCCTTGGTGGCGTGGGCGGTGTGGCCCTCTTGCCAAAGGAATTCCGCCGTGCGAAGGAAGAGGCGGGTGCGCATCTCCCAACGAACTACGTTTGCCCATTGGTTGATGAGCAGCGGGAGGTCACGGTAGCTGTTGATCCAGGTGCGGTAGGTGTCCCAGATGATGGTCTCGGAGGTCGGGCGGACGATGAGTTCCTCCTCCAACTTAGCCGATGGGTCAACGACAACGCCACTGCCATCCGGGGCGTTCATCAGGCGGTGGTGCGTGATGACGGCGCACTCTTTGGCAAAGCCTTCGACGTGCTGGGCCTCCCGACTGAGGAAGCTCTTTGGGATGAAAAGCGGGAAATAGGCGTTGACGTGGCCAGTTTCCTTGAACATGCGGTCGAGCTGCGCCTGCATGTTTTCCCAAATGGCATAGCCGTTGGGCTTGATGACCATGCAGCCCCGCACCGCCGAATTGTCGGCGAGGTTGGCTTTTTGAACGATGTCAATGTACCATTGGGAATAATTTTCTTCCCTCGATGTGATTTCTTTTGCCATAAATTTTCCTTTCAGGTTTCAACGGTTTCAGGTTTCATGAGGTTTCAAGTTGTTGCTTCGTGAAACCTGAAACTTTAAACCTGAAACCCTTTCAGCCCAATTTTAACAAAAAAAAGCCGCAAAACGGCCTTTTTAACCATAAAATCCAGCGTTTTAAGAGTTCCTTAAATGACTTTTAAAAATTGGTTCGTTTTAATTGTATGCACTACAAAAAACTTTAACAGGGCCAATTTTGAATTTTAGCGACCCCTTAACATAAAAAGTGCTGCAAAGCTAATAATTTCGTGACTGCAAACTCGCAAGAGAGCGCGTCGAAGTATTTACCAAATAAATTATCTGAAAAATGAAAAAGAATAAGTTGTTCTTCGCCTTGGTAGCATTCTTTGTCCTCGGCTTGGTAAACACCAGCCAGGCGCAGTACGATGACCTGTACTACAACCCGGACAAGGATTCCGACTACTACTATTCGTCCAATTCGTCATCCTCTGACAACTCCACGAGGGACAGGGACAGGGATAACAACGACTACGACGATGACGAGTACGAGTACTATGATGAGTACGATGACTATGATTACTACTACACCTCTCGTATCCGTCGTTTCCACCGCCCTTACTACGGGTTCAGTTACTTCGATCCGGTGTATGTTGACATGGCATACTACGACCCATTTTGGTCGCCTGCCACAACGATGCTCATCTACGACAGCTACACACCATGGCGCCGTTGGAACCGCTTCAACTACGGTTTCGGCTGGAATGCTTGGGGCGGCAACAGCTTTTATTTTGGCAACGGCTGGGGTAATCCTGGTGGTTGGAACCGTTGGAACAACGGCTGGGGCGGCAACACTTATGTAGTGAACAACTACTACGGTAACGGCTGGAACAATGGTTGGAACAATGGATTTAACAACGGCTGGGGCAATGGCTGGAATGGTGGTGGCTTCGGTGGCAACTCCTACAGCAACTACTACTGTCCGCCAAGTTGGGGGAATGGCTACACGTACAACAACGTGAGCAACAACAATTTCAACAACAGCAATAACAACCGCTACTCCGGTTCCCGCAGGAACGGCAGCGATGGCTCACCCCGCACCACTACAACCAACAGCAACTCAACCAATGGACGTCGTGGTGGAGAGGTCATCCAAGGCCAGACTGCCACAAAGCCCAACGAAGGCAATGCCCGTGAGTCGGAAAAAGAGGCACTGCGCCGTGAACTGAACGAAAGCCGTGCTACGGACAGAAACCGCCCGTCGGTGGACGAAAGGCCGGACTACAACGAGCGCAACAGTCGTCAAGAAGTAGAAGCAGACCGCCCATCAAGGTCTTCTGACAGCAGGTACAATCGCAACGCCGAGGAGTCCCGACCAAGCCGTGGCAACAGCCCACGCACGGACATGGACAACAACCGCAGCAATCGCAACAGCGCTCCACGTACGGAGGAAAGCCGCCCACGTTTCGACAATAGCCGTGGCTCGGACAGCAACCGCAACAGTGCGCCAAGGAGCAATCCTGCCCCTCGCATGGACAACAACCGCAGCAGTGCGCCAAGTGCACCAAGGAGCAACCCTGCCCCCCGTATGGACAGCGGTCGTAGCTCAGCCCCATCTGCTCCCCGTAGCAGTGGAGGTGGCGGCGGTGGCAGCAAAAGGGGACGTGGTTAATTCCAATTAGGAATCCCTGCTGGCACTTAGTTGCTTGAAAAAAGTGGGTGGATGTGCATACTTCCACCCACTTTTTTATTCCCTACCTTTGGCGGGTAGTCTTTGTGTTGCCCAAAAACAATCAAAGCCACTCCTTTAATCATTCACCTAACCTGAAAAAAAGCAACCATGCGATACCTCATTTTTTCAATTACCTTAGGTTACCTGATAACCCCTTTACTGCTCAATGGTCAGACTTTACAGGATGCTGTCCGCTACTCGCAATTGGAGGCTGGTGGCACGGCACGTACCGTTGGCATTGGCGGCGGCATTGGCGCCTTGGGTGCCGATTTCTCCGTTTTGAGCACCAACCCTGCCGGCTTGGCGACCTTCCGCCGTTCTGAATTTACTTTCACGCCTTTGCTGAACAGGAACGAGAACGAAAGCCAATTGGAAGACCAGGCCGAGCCAAACGTTACCAATAAAGTCAATTTTGGCTTCAGCAACTTGGGCTTGGTGTTCCCTTCCCGCCCCCTCAGCGCCAATTGGACGAACACGGCCTTTGGCATCGGCTTTAACCGCTTGGCCACTTACACGCAGAGGGCTTATTACGAGGGCATCACACCGGGCTCCATCACGGAACGTTGGGCGAACTTGGCACAGGGCATCCCTGCTGATGCCGATTTTTACAATGATTATGGGGAAATTGAAGGTGGCCTTGCTGTGGCTGCTGGCGCAATTTATAACACAGACCCCAACGACAATACTACCTACACCACCGACTTTCTGCCTGGTGAGTTGCTCGAACGCTCACAAAACATTCGACGCAGGGGTTCCCTCAACGAGATGGTGATTTCCTACGCTGGAAATTTTAAAGACCGATTTATGATTGGTGCAACGATGGGCTTGCCATTGGTCAATTTTGAGGAGAACAAGACCTATGTGGAGACGGTTGTTGACCCAACCAACCCAGTTTTCAACGAACTCACCTACAAGGAAAAACTCAACACTACGGCCATTGGCATCAATTTCAAATTAGGCATGATTTACCGGGTGAATCAGACGTTCAGGGTTGGTGTGGCCATCCATACCCCAACGGGCTTTGGCATGAAGGACAGCTTTTCGTCTTCCTTGGACTATAGTTACAACATCGGGGGCATACCAACACCAGGTTCTGCAGTTTCGCCCGATGGCAACTTTGAGTACCGCATACGCACTCCTTGGCGGGCCATCGGCAGCGTTGGGTTTGTCTTTGAAAAAAAGGGTTTCATTGTAGCTGAGGTGGAGTATGTGGACTACTTGAACGCCAATTTCAATTTCAACGAAACCTCCAACCAAGGCGACATTGAATACGAAGGTGAACTGAACCAGCAAATTGCCGACCAATTGAAGTCAGGCCTGAACATTCGGCTGGGTGGTGAATATGCAATGGACAGGTTCCGGTTCCGGGGCGGTTATACCATCGCACAATCGCCTTATGAAGGAGGCGAAGCAGCTGGTGTATTGAGCCTTGGCGCAGGGGCTTGGCTTTCCGAGTCCGTTTTTCTTGATGCTGCCTATCGGCAACAAACGACCGGGGAACAGCAATATGCACCGTACCTCCTCAATGGACAACCTACCCAGAACGTCAACCAATTTGACACCCGAAGCCAGATTCTGATGACGCTTGGATTTAAGTTTTAAACGCTTGGTTGATAAGGGTTTATGGGGCGGTCCCAAACAGCAAACGGGCGTGGACAGAGGGTGAAGGAAGAAAAATCTTGGGCCGAAAAAAAGAAAAAAAACAAAAACACCGGGGGGGGGGGGGGGGGGGAGGAGGGGGGGGGAGGGGGGAAAAAAAGGGGGGGGGGGGGGAGAGAGGGGGGGGGGGGGGGGGGGGGGGGGGGGGGGGGGGGGGGGGGGGGGGGGGGGGGGGGGGGGGGGGGGGGGGGGGGGGGGGGGGGGGGGGGGGGGGGGGGGGGGGGGGGGGGGGGGGGGGGGGGGGGGGGGGGGAGCAGGCTCTTCCCTCAAAAAAACGGCCGGGTGTGAGGAAAATTGCGAGCCCGGGGAAAAAAACAGCCCCCACCACCTGTTTATTTAATCTTTGTCAAGAAGGCGGTTTTGTGGGTAATCAATAGGGTTTATGGAGTTGATAAGGGTTGATTTCCCACCGCTCATCAACCCTTATCAACTTAATCAACCTTATCAACTCCGCCCTCAATGTTCACGCCTGACGAAGGTTACGTCAAGTTTCAGGCAGTTTGGGAAAAGACAGACCCTCTGCCTCCAACTGCCCTGTCCGAACTGAGCCATTGGCGGGACGAAATGCACCGCCAGCACCTGATAGGCGTCTATGAAA
Organism: Saprospiraceae bacterium; assembly: GCA_016714985.1. Taxonomy (GTDB): domain Bacteria; phylum Bacteroidota; class Bacteroidia; order Chitinophagales; family Saprospiraceae; genus UBA6168. The sequence continues at coordinate 626,268 of JADKBS010000001.1, forward strand.
ATGGCATCGGCTTCGGCAATATCAGCCATCGGTTTAAGGGCGACCAGTTCATCATTTCTGGGACAGCCACTGGGCATTTGCCCCATCTTTCGCCGGAGCATTTCACCCTTGTCACCGATTTTTTTGTGGATGAAAACACGGTGCATTGCCGTGGCCCCGTGCTCGCTTCCTCCGAGGCCATGAGCCATGCCGTCATCTACCGGGAATGCCCAGTGGTGCAGGGTGTCATCCATGTACACCATGCCCTACATTGGGAGCGGCTGCTCGACCGGGTGCCGACCACCGCAGAAGGTGCCACCTACGGCTCGCCCGAAATGGCCAATTCTATCGTCAACTTATTGAAAAACAGCGATTTGCGTCAGCAAAAAGTCTTTGTGATGCGTAGCCACCCAGAAGGTATTTTCGCCTTTGGGGAGTCGTTGGAAGTAGCGGCAGAAGTGCTCCGCAATTGGATGGCTGGTGATTTTATGTGATGGATCAAATTTCGTAGCCGTCGTTCGATGTTGGTAACTATTTTAAAAAAAACAAATCCAAACGCTTGGTCATATCAAGCATTTGAACCTACCTTTGAACATCTATTTGAAAAGCATAATATGGCAGCAATAGCGAGCATTTTGCGGCCAGCTTGAACAAACCCATCCTTATATTTCCCCGAACATTAAAGACAGTTTCCCAAAACTGATAGTTCTACGTGGTAAGCATCAATCTTGCTGGTCATCAAACATGGTGGCAGGCTCAAGGATATTGCCCGAAGCGTTATGGCCTCGTACATAGGTCGCATCGTCAATCGGGATGATTATACCATGTTAATGATTAGCCACTATTTTTTTCGGCCCGATTGGGCATCCACACACTATTTTCCCATGTCCCTCACACTATGGGTGACACTCCGGCATGTGCAGCGCACGTGCCGGTTTTTTTTGTGGGAAGTGAGTGGTTCGATTTGTTGAATTGGGAAATTGAAGGATAATACTGACATGAACGAATAGCTCATGCACAGACTGCCCAACCGAGGGGTCTGGACAAGACCTGTCGAACTGCCAACTTCTAATCACTCCTCCTCATCAGAAGCATAGAAAAAACGCCGATCCGGCTCATTCATCGTTTGCCAAAGCACGTCCTTCAGCTCGCTAAGCCCTTGCTCTGCCACGGCGGAGATGAAAACGGTGGGTATCCCCTTGGGAATGGATTCTTGCCGCAGCATTTCGATGATATCAGCATCAATTAGGTCGCATTTGGTGATGGCGAGCACCCTTGGCTTATCCAATAGTTCTGGGTTGAACTGCTTGATTTCATTGAGCAGGATGCGGTATTCCTTTTTGATGTCCTCCGTGGTGCAAGGCACCATGAACAGCAGCGTGGCGTTGCGTTCGATATGCCGCAGGAAACGCAGCCCAAGCCCCTTGCCCCGGTGCGCCCCTTCGATGATGCCCGGTATATCGGCAATGACGAAGGACTGGTGGTCACGGTATTCCACCATGCCAAGCTGGGGTACGAGGGTGGTGAACGGGTAGTCTGCAATCTCAGGCTTGGCCCTTGACAGCGCAGAAACCAGCGTTGATTTGCCTGCATTCGGGAAGCCAACAAGGCCCACATCGGCCAGCACCTTCAGTTCCAGTATCTTCCATTCTTCTCGGCCAGGTTCGCCGGGCTGAGCGTATTCGGGAGCTTGGTTGGTTGGCGTCTTGAAATGGTCGTTACCGAGGCCGCCCCTGCCGCCGGAGGTCAGCACGACTTTTTGGTCGTCCTCGGTGATTTCAAACATGAACTCGCCTGTATCGGCATCCTTTGCCACCGTGCCGAGCGGTACATCGAGGATGACATCTTCGCCACTGGCCCCGGTGCTGGTGCTGCCTGCCCCGGGTTTGCCGTCCCCAGCGATGACGTGCTTGCGGTATTTGAGGTGCAGCAGCGTCCATGTGTTGCGGTTGCCCCGCAGGATGATATGGCCACCACGCCCGCCATCGCCCCCATCAGGGCCGCCTCGGGAATTGAAGCGGTCACGCAGGAAGTGCGCACTGCCTGCCCCGCCCTTACCAGAGCGGCAGCAGATTTTGACGTAGTCAACAAAGTTTTGGTCGGCCATTTTTTGAGTTTCGAGTTTCGAGTTTCGAGTTGGGCCGAAGCTTTGGCTCAAATTGTTTGCTCAAAAATTAAATTACTGGGTCAGAGTTATGATGGATGTGATACAACTTGGGAAAAAGCAGTCCCAACTCGTAACTCGCAACTCATAGCTCGCAACTTTTTCAAAGGTTGTCTATCGCTTCGCAAAGCCGCCCGAAGATGTCTTCGATGCTGCCCAAGCCATTGATTTTCATGGACTTGTCGGATTTGGCGTAGTGGTCGAATACGGGCGTGGTCTTGTTGTTGTACTCGTCAATGCGCTTGCGGATGGTGGCTTCGTCGTTGTCGTCGGATCGACCGGAGGTCTGGCCCCGCAGCAGGATGCGCTGGGTGATTTCGTCGTCGGGCACATCAAGTGCAACGAGGCCGTTGATGCTGGTGCCCATGTCCGTGAGCAGTTCGTCGAGCGCCTCGGCTTGTGCCACCGTGCGTGGGAAGCCGTCGAAGATGATGCCACCAACGCCGGGGTTGTCTTCCACCCGTTTGCGGAGCATGGCGATAGTCACGCTGTCAGGCACGAGTTGGCCTTGGTCCATGTAGCTTTTGGCAAGCTGGCCGAGTTCAGTGCTGTTGCCGATTTCATAGCGGAACATATCGCCCGTGCTGATGTGCAGGAGGTGGTATTTCTCCACCAAATTCGCTGCCTGTGTGCCCTTGCCAGAACCTGGAGGGCCAAAAAGTATGAGGTTTAACATGATTTTGGATGCTGGTTACTGGATACTGGATGACGGCAGGAGTTTGCCAAAACCCAGTGCTTTTTTCTTCGAGGTGCGAAGGTAAGAATTTGGTGGCTGGTATAGGGTGATTAATGACAGTCACGGTCATGGAGCTGCGAATCACGAATCACCAATTACCAATCACGAGTCACTAAAACCGCACGTTCAGCAGGCCTGAAAGGTCCTTTACTTCACGGATGGTCTCCTGTGCCCGCTTGCGGATATTGGCGGAGGAATCTTTGATTTGCTCCTTCACCAATTTTTTGTTGGCGGTCAGTTCCCGTTTGTTTTCCCGGAAAATGGCGCTTTTATCGGCCAAGGCATCGGCGACGACTTCCTTGAGCGGGGCGTATTTCAAATTGCCCGCATGGTAATCGTCCATGAGGGAATTGTAGGCATCGAGCTTGCCGCAGGCCTTCAATAGTTCAAACAGGTTGGCCACGCCAGCGCTCATGGTTCCGGCAGGGGTATCGCCAGTGTCGGTCACGGCGCTTTTGATTTGCTTGCGCAAAACGGCATCCTCAGCGAACACGTTGATGTAATGCTTCTCCCCGGCGCTCTTGCTCATCTTCTTGGCGGGGTCTGCGGTGGACTTGATGCTCGGCGTTTCCGTGTAGAGCGACTCTGGCAGTACGAAGTACTCCTTGCCCACTTGGTTGTTAAAGCGCTGCGCAATATTGCGGCTTAGCTCAAGGTGCTGCTCCTGGTCTTTGCCGACAGGCACATAGTCTGCCTTGTAGATGAGGATGTCAGCGGCTTGCAGCACTGGGTAGTCGAACAGTCCGACGGAAATGAAGCCCTCGGCCTTCTCCTCGCTTTGGGCGCTTTTGTCCTTGAACTGGGTCATGCGGCTTACCTGCCCGTAGGAGGCGAAGCAGTTGAAGATCCAGCCGAGTTCCACGTGCTCTGGCACGAGCGATTGGATGAACAGATTCTCCCGGTCAATGCCAACGGCCAACAGGTTGATGACAAGGTCCCAGACATTTTCCCTCAGTTTGGCAGGTTCGTAGGGCATCGTAATGGCATGGTAGTCCACCACGCCGTAATAGCAGGTGTATTTTTCCTGGAGGTCCACCCAGTTCTTCACGGCCCCGAAATAGTTGCCGTAGTGCATGTGCCCCGTGGGCTGGATGCAGGATAGGACTGTTTTTTTTGCGCTCATATTCTGACTGTTCTATAATAATGAAAACGGAGGGCAAAGGTAAGGGGTTGAGGGATAAATCGGGTTGAACGGCAAATGGTTCCTCAGGTTTTGTTAGTTTTGGTAGGACACCTTGTTTTTGTACCCCTCCAAAAAACCGATAAACCTTTCAATATCCCCCTCCGTCGTAGGTATGCCCACCGAGATGCGGATGGCGCCCCGCATTTTTCCAAGGAACTCGAACATGTCGTGCATGTTCCCGGTCTTGCGGGAGCTAAAGTATTTGGCCATTTCCTCCGTGCTGACACAACTGTTGATTTCATCAATGCCGGGGTTGCAGAAGCAGCCCGTGCGCAGGGAGATGAGTTGGGCATTGGCCCGCTGCTCCACCTCCTCGAAGGGGAAGGGATTGCCTTCACCGTCGGTCAAGTTGAAGATGATGGTGCCGCCCTTGGCGTCGGTACACGTCGGGCCGAAGATATGGACGAGCGGCTGGCCGTTGTCGTGTTTCAAGCTCAACATCCGCTCGATGAGTAACTGCGTCAGGTGCTTCACCCGTCGGTTAATACGCTCCATGCCAATGTTTTCGATGAAATCGAGGCCACGGCTGATAGCGGGTATGTCGAGGTAGTTCACCGTGCCGTTCTCGAAGCGCTCGTGGTCGGCGGCGAGGAAGTAGCCGCCGTAGTTCACGGCGACCGCCGTCACGGTGCCCCCGGCAAACCACGGCTTTTTCAACAAATCAAACTTGGATTTGCGCACCAGCAAGCAGCCGATGCCCGTCGGGTAGCCGAATATTTTATAGAAAGAGACCGAAACGAAGTCCGGCTGTACCTGCTTGAGGTCGAGGCGGGAGGTGGGCACGTAGGCGGCGGCGTCGAGCAGCACGTCCCAGCCGAGGGCCTGCGCCTTGGCAATCCACGACAACGGGTGCTTCACGCCCGATACGTTCGATTGGGCCGGAAATGCGAGCAGTTTGTGCTTGCTGGCTGGGTGCTGGCGCAACATTTCATCGAGCGAGGTTTCGTCAATCGTCAGGTCGTCGTAGTGCAGCGGGCAGTAGGCATAGTGCCCGCCTTTGCTCAGGCAGTATTCCCGGATGCCGTTCACCGAGTTGTGGTTGTCGGCGGTGAGCACGAACTGGCTACCCTCGCAGAACGGGTAGCACTCGCCCACGATTTGCAGCGCACCAGAGGCATTGGCGGTGAAGACGCAGAAATAGTCGTCCTGTGCATCGAAGAAGCGCAGCACTTTTTCACGGGCCTCGGTCACGTTCTGGGTGGAAAGCTGGGAGGTGGGGTTCGTGGAGTGCGGGTTTCCGTAAACAGCGTTCCTCAGGTAGTCGAAATGCTTGTCAATCAGGCTTTGGGCATAGAGGTTGCCGCCCGTATAATCGAGATAGATATGCCGCTGTTGGTCGAGGCGGCTGAACTCCCGTTTGCGCAGGTCGTTGAAAAATTGCTTGTCGCTTTCTTCTGCCTTGCCTACCACAGGCTCCGTTTGATTTTTGATACCAGAATCCATCGCTGATTTTGTTTGGTTAGGGAAAATGCTATGATTGCCCCTTGCTGGGCAAAAATAGGCCATTACCGTTTTTCGGTGCAAAAGAAGAAAGTTGAAGAAACTATGAGGGTGATATTTGAGCGTCGAATATTTTGAAAGTGCTGAAAACCAAATAGTTGGGTAGCTAAATATTATTGGAACACTTCGATTTCATGGTTCTTCACCACTAGGTCGGTGAACTTCCCCTTGAAGCGGGTGGCCCGCACGATGTGGTTGTCAATCCAATGGTAATTGCCGCCACGGGGCTTTCCGAAGATGATGCTGTGGTACTTGAAGCCATGCTTTTCCAACCAGGCCACGGTCACTTCCCGGTGCTCCTCGGTGCGGGAGGTGAAGAAGGTGATGATGTGGCCATCCTCGTACCATTTGTTGCAGATTTTGAGGGCGTCGGGGTAGGGTGGCACGGTGGCCATGCGCTCGGGCTGTTCGTTGGGCACGTCGTCGCAGACTGTGCCATCAATGTCAATGAGGTAGTTCTTCTTGTCTTCTGGCAAGATGGGGCTTATCAACTCGCCCTTTTCATTGTATGCTTCAACCAATTTTGACTGATGATTTTCCATGCCTTTGCGCTTTGAATGCCCAACAACCGAGCGGGCATAGTGTTTTGAGAACGCAAAGTTAAGGAAGAAATTGGTTTCAGGTTTAGGGTTCAAGGTTTCAGGGGGTGTCTGCTGAAAGCCCTGTCCAAATTTCAATCGAAAGCGCAAGTGTGAAATTGGTCAGTCTCTAATCTGAAACATTGAACCAAAAACCTGGAACCCATCAAATCCTCGCCATCCTGTATTTACCCTTGTCCAAATTGGCGGCAGGGTCGGGCAGCAGTTCGTTGGCCTCATTTTGCAGTAGCAGGGTATAGCGTTCTTCCTTGATTTTCCCACGGTCATCGGTGAGGGTATAATGCTTTATAATGTCGGTACGGCCATCGCCGTCGTGGTCGGTGAGCCAGGCATCCTGTTGGTTGCACCAGCCCTCGTCGCACCAGGCCCATGCAGTGGTTTCGATGTGCTGCATCTCGCTACCCTGTACCTTGAAAATGGCGATATCACTGGACACATAGCGGCCAGGCACCCGGCAGATGAAAAAGCCACCATATTGGCCCACAGCCAACACATCGCCGCCACCGCCCTGCCATATTTCCCGGATTTCGGAACTGAAATACGGGTAGAAACTGGTGTCAACCACTGTGCCTTGGTAGGGATAGTTGCCGGGGTTGTCCACCCGTAGGAGGGGGAAAAGGTGAAGTGCATCGCCGCCGTCCAGTTCGGGGAACAGCTTCTCCAACTTGCCCACACCTTGTGTATAGCGCAGGGCCTCTGCCTTTTCTTTTTTCATCTTGAAAAAACTCAGCTGCCCGGTTGGGCCGAAGACTTCGAGCTTGTCACCTTTGATGGAGTAGCTTGTCGCCTTGGAAAGTAGGGTGAAAAGTGCATTCTCCTGCTCCAATTCACTGCAAGCCCGCTTGGTCGCTCCAATTTCGCCAAGCTCGATAGCGGAGCCTTTGGTGCTGTACTCGCCAAAATAACTATTGCAGGGCGCTTTGCCAGAGAATTTCCCTTCGGAAAAAACAAGGTTGATGTCTGCTGCTTTTGGGAACTGGATGGTTTTGCCATCCAGTTTTGCTGCGGACAAAGTCCAATAAGTATTGGCCAATTCACCGCCCACTGGTTCTGGCTTGCAGGAAGCAAGCAGGGCTAAAATGCCCATTGCGAAGCAAAAAAAGACTGTGTTTTTCATAGAAGACCTTTTCCAAGTTTGACAGTTCGACAGTGGGCAGTCAGTCCTTGAGGTTTGTAGTATGAAAGTTCAGTGCCATACACTGACTAAAGGACTAATCAACTGACGAACTGACTGCCACACTGCCCACTGTCGAACTGCCAACTCACTCTTCCTCCTCCCGTCCCCGTCCCATCTGGTTGTCGGCTTCGAGGCGCTGGAAGAGGGTATCCACTTGGTGCATTTCATCGAGGGTGTCGTCAATAAAGAACTTCAGCTCTGGCATCCGGCGCATCTGTTTACCGATGCGGGCGGCCAAGGCCTGTTTTAACCTCGTATAATGGTGCTCCATTTCCAAGATGACCTCCTGTTTGTTTTCAGTATTGAAAATGCTCAGGTAAATCTTGGCAATATTGAAGTCAGGCGTCATCTTGACATTGGTCACGGTAACAAAAGCTTGCGTGCCATAGATGTACCCGCCCTCCTGTTGCAGCAGCACGCTGAAGTGCCGCTTAATCATTTCTGCTACTTGCTTTTGGCGTATGTCGGCCATGAATTATCGGTTGACGGTTGACGGCCTACGGTTGACGGGGGCGTGTTTCCGTCCACCGTTAACCGTTCATCGTCTGCCGTATTTGAGTTGGCAAGTTATAAATCTTTTGCTTCGCAAAACGTTCCCGCTGGACAAAAGAAAAGGCCGTGCAGGTGTTTTCCAGCACGGCCCTTCTATTTTTTGGCAATTTTTATGCGATGCCGAATGCTTTTTTCACTTTATCTACATAGTCGAGCTTCTCCCAGGTGAAGGTCTCTACCTCCTTGGTCACGGTCTCGCCGGAGCCGTTGGTCAGTGTCACCTTCTTCACTTCCGGCGTACGGCCCATGTGGCCGTAGGCAGCCGAATCCTGGTAAATCGGGTTGCGCAGTTTCAGGCGATTCTCTATGGCGTAGGGGCGCATATCGAAAATATCGGTTATGATATTGGCGATTTCGCCATCCTTCATCTTCACTTTGCTTGTACCGTAGGTATTCACATAGATGTTGGTTGGCTTCGCAACGCCAATGGCGTAGCTCACCTGCACCAGCACCTCGCTGCAAACGCCAGCAGCCACGAGGTTCTTGGCGATGTGGCGGGTTGCATAAGCCCCAGAGCGGTCCACCTTTGAAGGGTCCTTGCCGCTGAAAGCACCGCCACCGTGTGCGCCTTTGCCACCATAAGTGTCAACGATGATTTTACGGCCAGTAAGGCCGGTATCGCCGTGCGGGCCACCGATAACGAACTTGCCAGTAGGGTTCACGTGGTAGGTGATGCCTTCTTTGAAAAGGCGCTGTACCTTCTGCGAACACTTCTTCTTTACCCGTGGAATCACATAGTTGATGACATCTTTCTTGATTTGCTCCAACATGGCTGTTTCCTCGGCAAAGTCATCGTGCTGCGTCGAAACTACGATGGTATCAATGCGGATGGGTTGGTTCTTGTCAGAGTATTCTATCGTCACCTGCGACTTGGCATCGGGGCGGAGGTATTTCATCCGCTTGCCTTCCCGGCGTATGTCCGCCATTTCAAGCAGGATTTTGTGCGAAAGGTCGAGGGCCAACGGCATATAGTTGTCGGTCTCGTTGGTGGCGTAACCGAACATCATGCCTTGGTCGCCGGCGCCTTGGTCTTCTGGGTTCTTGCGCTCCACGCCCCGGTTGATGTCGGGCGACTGCTCGTGGATGGCAGAAAGCACGCCGCAAGAGTGTGCCTCAAACATGTACTCGCTCTTGGTATAGCCTATCTTGCCGATGACGTTGCGAGCAATTGATTGTACGTCGAGATAGGTAGAGGTCTTTACCTCGCCAGCTAGCACCACTTGGCCCGTGGTCACGAGGGTCTCGCAAGCCACTTTCGAGCTGGGGTCGAAGGCGAGGAAGTGGTCAACAAGGGCGTCGGAGATTTGGTCTGCTACTTTGTCGGGATGTCCTTCCGATACGCTTTCGGAAGTGAAAAGGTATGGCATAGTTGCGTTTTGAAAATGATGAAAAATTTTGTGCTGTTAGCCATAAGCTGTTGGATTCTGGCCAACAGCCAGTGGCCAATAACCATTAGCCAATTGATTCAAGGGGCGCAAAAACGGCGGCAAAGATAGGGTATTCAATATCAAAATGCCGAAAATCATTGCTGAGTAGTAAGTGTTTTTAGTGGTTTTTCGCTACCTGTACCTAATATTAGGTAGTTTCTACCCAAAATAATAAGTTAGCCTCAAAACGATATTCGGTATTGTAGCCGCCGGGGGGTGCTGGCTACCTTTGCCCTGTTGTTTTTAATAAATCTAAATAAAAATGATTTTCATCAATACCCTCCGCATTTCATTGGCCGCAGTTTGCTGCTTGTTTGGGATTTATGTCTTTTCACAGGCCAATATCATCAAGGGCAATGTGATGCTCCAAGGCACGGGCGAACCCTTGTCCGGCATCCTGATTTCCGTCCAAGGCAAGGGCGTAGTGACGGTTACCGATGGTAGGTTTGTACTTGAACTGCCCCAGCCTGGCAACCATCTGGTGGTAGCCTCCTGCGTGGGCTTTGTCACTGTTCAGCAATCGGTCGAGGCCCGGTTCGACCAGACGGTCGAGGTGTTGTTTGAAATGGAAGAGGCCGTGCTTAACCTGCCTGCCGCCGTCGTCGAGAGTGTGTCGCTAACGGGTGGCATGAGGGGGCTGCGCAATTTGCCTGGCTCTGCCACTTACCTCTCGCCAAAGGAATTGCAACGCTTTAGCTATACCGACATCAACCGAACGTTGCGGGCCGTGCCCGGCATCAATTTCAGGGAGGAAGATGGCTATGGCCTGCGGCCAAATATCGGGCTGCGGGGCGCTGGTGGTGAGCGCAGCTCCAAGATAACGGTGATGGAAGACGGGGTACTGGCGGCGCCTGCCCCTTATGCAGCACCTGCAGCCTATTATTTTCCCACCATCGGGCGCATGTCGGCGTTGGAAGTGCTGAAAGGGAGCAGCCAAGTGCGGTTCGGGCCGTTCACCACGGGCGGTGCCATCAACCTCATTTCAACGCCCATCCCCACCGAGTTTTCGGGCAGGCTAAACCTGCTCGGTGGCAGCTTTGGCAACCGCAACGTTCATGCCTCGGTGGGCGACTCACAGCGCAATTTTGGCTACCTCGTTGAAACGTTTCAATACAAATCAGCTGGCTTTAAAGACTTGGATGGCGGTGGTGAGACAGGTTTTGACAAAAAAGATTATCTCCTCAAGTTCCAACTGAACACCGGGCCGAAAGCCAAGGTTTACCAGTCGCTCGGCTTCAAGGTCGGCCAGTCCAGCGAGGTGTCTGACGAGACCTACCTCGGTCTAACGCAAGCCGATTTTGACCAGAACCCCTACCGTCGCTATGCTGCTTCGCAAAAAGACCGCATGGACTGGGAGCACCAGCAATACTCCGTGCGCCATATCGTACAGTTTTCAAAAAACCTTGACCTGACGACGACTGCCTATCGGCAAGACTTTGAACGAACTTGGTACCGCCTCGACAAGGTGAAGGAAAGCACGGGCCAGTCCCCAGCCATCGGCGCACTGCTCAACGACCCTGCCGCCTACCCAGAAGCATTTGCCACCATCAATGGAGCTTCCAGCCCGGAAGGTGGCCTGCTCTACGTGAAGTCCAACAACCGCAGCTACCGCTCGGAGGGCGTGCAGTCCGTGCTGAACTGGCGCTTCCATACCAAGTCCATCCGGCACAACCTCGACCTTGGCCTTCGCCTCCACACCGATGAGATGGACCGCTTCCAGTGGACGGACGAGTACACCATGTCTTCGGGCACCATGCTGATGTCCAACCTTGGGCAGCCCGGCACGGAGAGCAACCGCATCGAAGGTGCCGAGGCCCTGGCCGCTCATGCCCAACTGAAAACACAGTGGGGCAACTGGACGCTGATACCCGGCCTGCGGCACGAGCGCATCCAACTAAAGCGGGAAGAGTACGGCAAGGCCGACCCTGAGCGACTGGGCACTGAACTGGTAGTGACGGAAACGGAGGTGGACATCTTTATACCGGGTATTGGCGTGGACTATAAATTCAGCAAAGATTTGAACGTTTTTGCGGGGGTTCACAAGGGCTTTTCCCCACCGGGCATCAAGGAAGGCAGCCAGCCGGAGGAGAGCATCAACTATGAGCTGGGCAGCCGTTACCGCAATGGCAGGCTGTCGGGCACGGCAGTGCTGTTTTACAACGACTACAAAAACCTGCTCGGCTCCGACCTCGCAGCGGGCGGTGGCACGGGTTCCACCGACCAGTTCAATGGTGGAGCCGCCGTGTCTCAAGGGCTGGAGTTCCAATTGACTTGGGATGCCATTGGAGCATCGGCGAAGGGCTGGAGCTTGCCGCTCTCGGTGGTCTATACCTTTACTGATGCCTCGTTTCATAGCAACTTCAAAAGCGAGTTCGAGGGTTGGGGTGATGTGGCCGACGGCGATGGCCTGCCCTATCTGGCACCGCACCAATTGGCCATCATGGGCAGTTTGACCCATAAAAAATTCGACTTTAACCTGAGCGGGAAATACCAGAGCGACCTGCGTACCGTGGCAGGGCAGGGCGAGATTGCAACGGCAGAAAAAGTGCCGGGCTACTTCATCTTGGATGCCAGTGCAAGCTACCAACTGCACCCCAAAGCTGCAGTTTTTGGCAGCATCACGAACCTCTTGGACAATGAGGCGGTGGTGTCAAGACATCCGGCAGGGCTTCGGCCAGCCATGCCAAGGGCGCTGATGGTCGGCTTGCGGGTAAATTTTTGAGGAGCTTGCCAACCTTTTGCGGAGTAAACTCGTCTTACGGGTAGCTGACAATAAGTTGTCCGTGAGGCATCAATTGAGGTTTATTGTGCAGAACTGTTAATTTTTTTCTAAACAAGGGCCTACCCACTTGAATCTCTTGACAATTGCACTTAAATTGCAGCCTTATTTCCAAATCGTCCAAAACATCGCATGAAACAATTCATACTCGTAACATTTTTTGCTTTCACCTCCCTTGCCCTCTTTGGGCAAAGCAACGCTGATGGAGGCGGCAGTGCTGCGGTCAAGGTTTCTGTTTACCCGAACCCTGCCACAAATTTCATCAGCATCAACAAGGATGAGAACGTGAGCGACATCGCCATTTTCAACCTCGTGGGCCGGAAGCTGAAGACTTTTCAGAACATTGAAAAGGACGAGCACTACGATGTGAGCGACCTCCCTGTGGGCATGTACTTGATTCAAGTCATTGACAACAACAAGAAGATACTGACCACCCAACGAATCAGCAAGCGATAATAATCTACACCCATAACGAGTTTTTCTGTTGAAAACCCTTTGCCGAGCGATTGGCAAAGGGTTTTTTAGTTTGCAGTTCGTCAGTAGGCAGTTGGCAGTCAGTCTTCGAGTCTGTTAGCTTTAAAGTCCAGTGCCACACATTGACTAAAGGACTAATCAACTATCGAACTGACTGCCAACTGCTAACTGTCGAACTGCCAACTCACCTCACCCCGGATCCACGTCCACGTTCACCCTCACCGTCGAGAATCCCTCCTCCTGCTGCATCACCCTCGTGGCCTCCCAAACCAGTTCTTTCGTGGCCTTCCAAATGGCGGGGTTGCGCTCCATTTTAATCATAATATCAAGCAGGTAGTATTCACGTACCCTGCTCACGGGCGGTACAGTGGGGCCGAGCATCCGTTTGCCGAGCTTCGCCCTTAGCACTTGGGCGAAGATTTTTGCACCTCTGTTCAGCACGTCCGGCTTTTTATGTTTTAGGGTGATGTTGATTAAACGGGTGAACGGTGGGTACTCGAACGCCTTGCGCTCCATAATTTCACGTTCGTAAAAGGCTTGGAAATCGCTGTCAATCACCTCTCGGATGACTGGATGTGCGGGGTTCATGGCCTGCACGATGACCTTGCCCCTTTTTCCGCGTCTGCCCGCCCGGCCTGCTACCTGCGTGATGAGTTGAAAACCCCGCTCGCCGCTGCGGAAATCGGGGAACTGGAGCAGTTGGTCGGCACTGATGACGCCCACCACGCTTACGTTCTCGAAGTCGAGGCCCTTGGTCACCATTTGGGTGCCCACGAGTACTTCCATCCGCCGCTCCTCAAAATCGTTGATGATGCGGGCATGGGCGTCCTTCGTGCGCACGGCGTCATAGTCCATGCGGCCAATACTAGCATCGGGGAGGTATATTTTCAACTCGTCCTCGATTTTTTCCGTACCGAAGCCCTGTAGGTTCAGCTCGTGGCTGCCGCAGGCAGGGCAGGTCTTGTTCAGTTCCTGCTGGTAGCCGCAATAGTGGCACTGGAGGTTGTTGCGCCATTTGTGGTAGGTCAGGCTCACATCGCAATTGATGCATTCCGAGTGCCAGCCGCAGGTGTTGCATCGAAGGGTGGGCGAGTAGCCTCGGCGGTTTTGGAACAAGATGGCCTGCTCGCCCTTGGCCAATGCCTCTTTCAGCGATTCCAATAAAACGCTGGTGAAATGGCTCTGCATCTTTCGCTCCTTCAGTTCCTGCCGGGCGTCCACTACCACGATTTCGGGCATTTGGATGCCGCCGAACCGCTCCGGCATTTCCACGAGGCCATACTTACCGCTGCGGGCATTGTGGTAGCTTTCAAGTGAAGGTGTAGCCGTGCCGAGCAGCACCTTTGCCCCGTGCAGGTGCGCCAAGTAAATAGCGGCGTCCCTACCATTATAACGAGGAGCAGGGTCGTTCTGCTTATAGGAAGTATCGTGCTCTTCGTCCACAATGACCAGCCCCAGTTTTTCATAAGGTAGAAACAGGCCTGACCTTGCCCCTACTATACAAGTTGGCAGCTTGGGGGGAGGGGCAGTGCACAGGGGCCGCTTCAGCTGCCACTAGTTGACTGTCTAACTGACTGCCCACTGCCAACTGTCGAACTGTCGAACTCTTTTCAGACCTGCCAACTTTTTGCCAGACCTCCACCCGCTCGTTGTTTGTAATCCGGTGGTGATACACGACCACCGCATCACCCAATGTTTTTTGCAACCGCCTGATTATCTGTGTGGTAAGCGCCACTTCCGGCAGCAGGTAAAGTACCTGTTCGCCACGGGCGAGTGCCTCCTGCATGAGTTCGAGATAAACACGGGTCTTGCCGCTGCCCGTCACGCCGTGGAGCAGCACGGTGCCTTTACCTTCCCCAAGGGGGCTGGCGGTGAAATGGGTGCGGATTTCCTGCAAAGCCCTCGTTTGTTGCGGTGCAAGTTCATCGGCCTCCGTTACCTCGTCTTCATACCCACCGATGCGGCTGACCTCTCGCTCATATAGCTGAAAGATGCCCTTTTTGGCCATCGAGTTCAGTACGGTGGAGTCCACGCTGGCCTTTTTGTACAGTTCGGAGCGGAGGATGCCAGCGTCCTTGTGCTTTGTTTCACGGACGAGCTGGATGAATGCCATGAGCGCTTCGGTCTGGCGCTGTGCCTTGGCCACGAGGTCGAATGCCCCAGCGAGCTGCTTGGAATCGGAGTGGTAAGGCTCGGCGAGGCGGACGCAGGCGACTTTCTTCGGGGCGTATTTTTCCTCCAATTCCTCAAAGAGGTACACCACTTTTTTATCCAAAAGGCTTTTGATGATGTGGTAGATGGTTTTTTGGTTCAGAATCTTGCGCACGTCGTCAATCGTGATGGTCTCTTGGATGCTGAGGGCCTCGGTGATGAGGTATTCCTTATCGGTTAGGCCGACGAAGTCCCCATCATAAAGGGGGCTGAGCACCAGCCGGCGTTCGCTGGCAAGTTTTAGGTTGGCGGGCAGTGCGGCCTCCATCACCTCTCCGAGCGAGCAGCAGTAGTATTCGGCGAGCCACTGCCAGAACTGGAGGCTGCGCTCGTTGAGAACCGGTACCTCGTCGATGACGGAGAGGATGCTCTTGAACTTGTGCGTCGGCGTGTCGTGGTGCAGACGGTTGACCAGCCCAGCGTAGCGTTTTGCCCCGCCGAACTCCACCTCCACCCGCAGGCCGGGGCGCACGGCAGCCACCAACTCCTCCGGCACTGCGTAGGTGTAGGGCTTTGGTACCGCCAGCGGCAGTATCACTTCGGCGAAGATGCCGTGGGCGGGGGTGGGATGGTAATTTTCCAATCAAGATTTGTTTAAAGACGGGCGAAAATCGGTCATTGGGGTGGAAACACCCTAATTAGATTTAAGGTTGTTCCAAAATATTTCTAATGAAATTTAAAGAAGTTGCGCAAATGGGGCTTCTTGGCGGTCTCAAATCATTCCATAGCTTTGCCAAAATTCTGTTAGGAAGACCGTTCCTTGCGGTTTATGCACATACATTTTACCAATATTATGCGACAAGGCCAGCTAATCCCATACTGGATTTTTAATCTGCTGCTGTTTACGGCAAGCAGTGCCTTTTCGCAGGGTTACAACTTCGGTTATCGGCATTTCTCCATAGAAGATGGCCTGTCCTCCCGCTTCGTCAACAGCGTGGTACAGGACGACCAAGGCTTTATTTGGATAGGCACTTCAGCGGGTGTCAACCGTTTTGATGGCAGGCGATTCAAAGGATTGGAAGGGTCGAAAAAGGAATTCCGTCCCTTTGTCAATGCACACCTTTTTAAAGACATTAATGGCAAAATATGGATAAACTACGACCGAAATTACAATAACGTTGACATCCTGGACCCTGTAACGGGCGTTGTGACGCCCATCGAAAAAATGGCCCCAGAGCTGGCAGGCAAGCGGGTCGTTTTGTTGAAAACTGGCAAGGAAAAAGATATCTGGGGCACCATAGACCGTAATGTTTTTTTTCGATACGACGGGAAGTTTCATTTTTCCAAGCCCGCGGCCTTGGGCAGGCAAAAAGACCGGGGATACAGGATCCATCTCCCCACGCCTTGGGGCAACCTATTAGTGGCCACTGACCTGGGTCTTTTAGAATACAATATGGAAGGGGTGGTTGTAAGTCAATATCCGAATATATGGGTAAATGCTTTAGCGAAGTTTACGGATTCAAGCCTGCTCCTGCTTACCATTTTGCCGCCTGTTGCCAAAAAACACCAAATACAGCTTTGGGAAATGCACAAAAATGCTCCCCCACAATTGGTGAAGCTTACCAAAAACGGCAAGCCCTTCACCTTGGGCGATGTGGATGACAGTGTTTCTCCGATTGGGATAAACAAAGGCGAGGGAGGAAACACTTGGATTGTACTTCCGAACAGGCTGCTCATTTTTGACGAAAACTGGGAATTGAAGGCCGATGAATGCAAGGAGGACAGTTACTGGAGCAAGTTTGAATCCCGGAACATCTTTTTTGACAACCAAAGCCAAGCCTGGGTCAGCGCCAAGGAAGGCGTCTATGCCATTTCAACGGAGCGTTCCAATTTCATAAAACTGATGCAAAACCCTGAAATAGGTTTCAGCATGCGGGGCATGTCCGAGCTGCCCGGCGGCGGCCTACTGGCCTGCTCCTATGCTGGCATCTTCAAGGTTGACCTCCAGGCTGGTACCCATACTAAAATAGCCAACGATTTCAGGTACGGTGTCAAAAAAGCATCCGATGGACAGATTTGGCTGGGTTCACATTCTTCCCAAACGTTTCAACTAAATCCCACCAGCCTTCAATTTAAAGAAAACGGGATAGACTCCAATATCTTGTCGAACGGCGAGTTGATGCGCCCTTTCGAAGACCCCGAAACCGGGATAATCTATTTTGGAAGCAGGCGTCAGGGGCTGGTTTTTTTCAACGATAAAACGCAGCTTATAGAACCATATCGGCAACTCAACCAGTTCTCGGAACTAAAAACCATCGAAATACTGGACATGCTGCCGAACCAGGACGGATGCTGGGTGGCCACCAGCAATGGACTTTACAAAATGGATCGGGTAAAGGGCTTCGTGGCACGCTACGACCAGTTTCCCGTAAATTATATTTATCATATAGCCGAGGATAAAGATGGTGTACTTTGGCTATCAACCGGAGGGGGCGGGCTGCTAAGGTGGAATTCTGTGAACAATACCGTCAAGCAATACAGCACTGCCAATGGGCTGTCCAACAATACCATCTATGCCGCCTACGACGATGGCCTTGGCTACCTCTGGCTGCCCAGCAACTACGGCCTGATGCGCTTTGAGAAAAGCACGGGCATCGTTTTTAATTACCTGCCCCGGGATGGCATCACGCATGAGGAGTTCAACAACAGCTCGCATTACCGTGGTGCTGATGGCAGTTTTTATTTTGGGGGGCTGAACGGCATCACTGCATTCAAGCCTTCCGATATTACCGCCAAAGGATTTGATGCCCCATTGATGGTTACCGATTGTGAAGTATTGTATGGCAACCAACTTGAAAGCAGGATGGATGGGTTTTCACCCCAAAAATGCATTGAAATTCAGCCGGACGAAAAGTCCTTCACCCTGGGGTTTGCCCTGCTGGACTATCGGGCCAGCAAGCAGTTGTACGCTTGGAGGCTCGAAGGTTTGGACAAGGACTGGACCTATCAATCGGAAAGCAGTATCAGATTCAACGCTTTACCTTATGGTGATTTCACGCTTCGGATTAGGGGGCAAGGGGCTGGCAGCAATTGGTCGAGCAACGAACTCGCCATTCCCATCCATATCATCAAGCCATTTTACTTGACCTGGAAGTTTGCCCTGCTCTGCATCTTGGGTTTGGTGCTCCTCACCTTCCTTTTCATCCGCTGGCGCACCAAGTGGCTGCAACGGGAGAAAGACCGCCTGACTGCTTTGGTGGACGAACGCAGCAGGGAGCTTGTCCGTAAAAACGTGGAACTGGAATCAACCAATCATATCAAGGATCGCTTGTTCGGCATCATCGCCCACGACCTGCGTGCTCCGCTCGTGACGCTTGGGGGCTTGGCCCGAAAGGTGGCTTTTCTTATGCGGCAAGGCCGGGTTCAGGAGGTTCAGGAACTCGGTGAGACCGTGGAAAACTCCGTGGCCAATGTCCGCAACTTGCTCGACAACCTGCTGAAATGGTCCATTGTGCAGGATGGCAAGTTCCCGCATAACCCTGAACTGCTGCGCATTGCCATGGTTGTCGAAGAAGTGGTGGAGTTGTACAGCAGTATTGCCGAAGCAAAAGGAATCAAGCTCACGCTGGCAAATGCCAACGACCTAATGGCGTTTGCCGATCGCAACGCAGTTTCCACCATCGTCCGCAATTTGGTGGACAATGCCATCAAGTTCACCCATGAAGGCGGTACCATAACGCTTGTGGTGAATGGCGACGACAGTAGCATTAATATAGCGGTATGTGACTCGGGCATAGGTATTCCGCAGCACGTTCTGCCAGATATTTTCAGGTTAAAGGCAGGCAGGGGGCACCTTGGCACCAAGGGAGAGAAAGGCAATGGCCTTGGGTTGGCACTCTGCAAAGAGCTTGCTGAAATCAACGGTGGCAGCATCGAAGCCAAGAACCGACCGGAAGGAGGTACTGCCTTCCGGTTGCGATTACCCGCAAGTAATCATTCTGCTATTTCAACTGGTTGAACCTGCTAAGGAAAGAATTCTTGAAATTGCGGCCCAACGGCAACGTCTCCTTCCCTACGACTAATTTCCCACTTCCCACGTCAATGGATTCAACCTTGTCAAGCCTGACGATAAAGCTCTTGTGGATAGGGGCGAATTCGGAAGGCGGCATCGCTTCCAGCATTTTTTTCAAGGGAGCCTTGAGCAGGTACTTCCTTTGGATGGTGTGGATGGAGCAATAATTCCCTTCTCCTTGGATGAAAAGGATATTGTCATACCGAACAGGGTATAGCATATTTACGTGCTTGACCAAGACCATATCCGGCATTATGGTCAATTCGTTTTCACCCGGCCCTTCCAACTCGTCTTCAGGAAAGAGCACTTTCACGGCCTGTTCGATGGTGCTTTGTAGGCTCAGTTTGTTGAACGGCTTCACAAGGTACCCAAACGAATAGGTGGACTTTGTCTGCTCGAAGGTGGTCTTGTCCTTGAAGGAGGTAGTGAAGATGATGGGAATGCGCAGGTGGTTGATTTCGTTGGCAATGTCCAATCCTGATTTGTCGCCTTTCAGCTCCAAATCCAGGATGATAAGGTCGGGCTGTTCATCGTAGATATATTGAAGGGCGTCCACGGCATTGTCTTTTAGGGAAGCGAGTTTGAGGCCCATTTCATCGAGCAGCATTTCAACGTCCAATGCTGCAGAGCGGTCGTCTTCGACCAAAAGTACTTGGAGGATTTGCATTTGATGGTCTGTGTTCTTTCAGAATAAAAATCGGTCGACGAGATTGAAATTGTGTGATTCTGACGTTTATTCTCCATTTGGTCACAAAAAATAAAATTAAATTCCAAGAACTTATTTTGTGGAAGTTTGATTTCCATCCACTCTTGTGAGGTGCTAAATTGTGCGAAAAATAAATAAGGCTTCGAGCCGCCATCCCAAATATCGTCGGGAGCCAAGGTATTGACTTCGGCTCCCGTTTTCATTCAACTAAGTTGATGAGCACACGATAATCATCGTACTTGGCATCTTCCCCTTTCATTTCCAATAGTTCAAATTGGTTTTCACCTTCTTGTTCGGAATAAAAATCTTCGATTTCCAGCAAGGTCTGGCGGCAACGCACTTCAACAATTCCTTTTTCTAACTGTTTCATGCGCCAAAGCCAGGTGGCGGTCATGCTGGATAGTATCTTTTCGTTTACTTCCCGATGGTCATCTGCTGGCGCAATGGGCGTTATGTGCTGAAATGCACTTGTGTTTCGGGCAAGCATCTTGCCATTTTCGACAATGAAATAGGCCGTGTGCGCCCATTCGTTCGGTGGTGCCAGCAGCCTTGACTTCGGATGGCCGATTCACGCCAGCCGCTGCCCCGCCATTTGATATCCACCACAGCGAGGTCGCTTGTGCCATGCTGGTTGCTGCGCTCCAAAATCAAATCGGCAATGCCCCTTACATCTGTGCCTTGTGCCGTGGGGAACTTGCCGTCAAGCTCCCTTTCCGTGGCCAATACCCGCCAGCCGTTGTCCCGGATGTGGGTGATGAGGCTCCACGCTGCAAACTTCAGCTTGTTCACGAATGCCACCCGGTCGGGTTCACGTCCATACAGTAGTAATACGGCACCTTCCCTTGCCATCAAGCGGCGGCATTCCTGTTCTACACGGGCCTCTATCGCTGCCTTGTCCATGCTGTGTATTTCCTCCCTCAGCAGTTTTTCAAATACCCGGTGGGCGAGGTTGCCCATGAGTGTGTTGTCGGGTACCACGCTCAGTATGCTCGATTTGTTCAGCCGGATTTTATACTTGAAAAACCATTGGTAAGGGTAGTAGAACAGCGTCTCCAAGCTGGTCAGCGACTCCCGCTCCCGCTGCATGTTCCTTGGTTTTTTTATCCTTAAAAAAGCTGCTGGTTTTCCCAGTTGGCGCAGTTCCACCGCCTCGTATTGTGGCAGTTCGAAGTGCTGCGCAAATGCGTTGCCACTGCCGCCGACCTCCTGGGTGATGGCCGCTAAGTTGCTGCAAGCAGCTTGCAGGTCGCCGAACAAGGGGTGCGGGTTCACGGCCGTGCCGTCCACCGAATCGGGCAGCACCAGCACGAGGCGGTCGGTAGCGGCCAGTACGGGGCGGCTCTGCTGCCAAAGTTGGCGGGCATTCTCCTTTGTAGGCGTGTCGGGCAATATGCCGTTTTGCGCCAACCAAGCACGCTCTGCTTTCGACCATTTTGAAAAAAAATGCGGCTGGTCTTGCTGGGTGAAGTTCCACCACCAGACTTCTCCCACGCCCCCAGTGAAAGCTGCTGGGTGCTGTACGTATGGCAAGCTGCCGGCTTCCCTCGGTTGAAATACCACAGGCGACGGCTCGTAAATCGTGCGGACGATGCGCTCCATCTCCAAGTGGCCCAGCTCTTGTTCTGGCAGTGCGCTCAGCAGTTGGGCAATTCGCTTGGCCTGCTCGCTGAGGACTATCAGCGATTGGTTGCGCCCGTTGCCCTCCTCAAAAGCGCTCATGGCCCATTGACGCAGGTAATCAAAAATAGCCATCACATCCTGTTTCGGGGCCTTGCGCCCCATGTCGTACCTGCGCCGCTCGAACCAAAAATTGTACTGCCGCCGCTGCTCGCTCACCATGGCCATCGGCTCTTTTTCGGTGAGCTCCTCAAAATACCGGTTAATCATGGCATACCATCCTTCGCCTTGAATCCCTGGCATAGCAGCCACTTGGTTGGCGATGAGCGTGGCTAGTTCGTCGGCTAGTGGCTTCACGGAAAGCGATACGAACTCCAGTATTTGGTAGGGGTTCACAGGTTCCCAAAGGAAAACAGTTACTAGTTTCAATATTTGCAAGGTAGGCCTCGCCAGTGAACTGCTTTGGAGGCCAAGGCTTGGGTGGCCTTCGTGCACCAGTGCCATGTCGAGCGAATGGCTCCGCTCCGCAACAAGGAGGCATGGTTTGGACGAAACCTCGTTTTCAACAGGCCAGTTCAGCCTCGCCAATTGTGCAATCCAAGCTGCTGCCTCGCTAGAGCCGGATGCCCGCAACAGAAGCAACGAGCCATCGTTTTTCAGGCCAGCCTTGCCGGGCTGGGTTTGCCCATTGTTTAATAACCGAAGCTGGAATTGTTGCAGGTCGGTGGAGGGTGCCTCCGGCGGGTGGGGGAGCGGCAGTTGGCGTACCTCCTTGCCCAGGCTTTTGCCTATTTTTTCAAAAAAGCGTTGAAAATGGCGTGGAAGGAGTTGTGCAGGTTCGTTGGTCCAGGCATCCTCAATGGGAAGGACCCCGTCGTCAATGGCAGCTAATACGGCATGGAAACGATCAGCATAACCTGCAGCCAATTGAAGTCCGCTCTCTTCTTCCGCTTCGTGGAAAAGTGCTTCGATTTCAGCGATGGACGCAAGCCGTGCGGGCGTTTCCGATGTTTTCACGAAGTCCCAACCTGAGAGCAGCAGCTCATCCCGGCGTGAAAGCAGCTCGGCTGCGGTGGTGAAGGGGTCTGTCTCGAAGGATTTTTGGTAAAATGCCCCTTCGTGCCCGGACAGGTGCCTGAAGAGGGCTTGCCTAAATTGCTCCACCCGAAGGTATTCAATATCGTCGGGATGGCCACCGAGGCCAAACCACAGTTCGAAGAGAGCCAACAGCTTGTTTGGCCCCACATAGTGGACACCAGCTTCCGCCGCTGGCCTTGGCAGTGATTCGTTGTCCAATTGGAGGCCAAAAATGAGTTTCACGGTGAGCTATTTTCTTGCAAACTTAGCCAGAAATCATTGGTTTTGGTGCAAAAACAGGTTACAACAAGAAACAGTGTGTAGAACTGAAACCGTTTTTGCACGTTTTCTTGGTTCAACCATTGCGCAGCAGATGAATAGACTTCAATACGAAACCTCGCCCTACCTCCTTCAACATGCCAACAACCCCGTGGACTGGTTTGCTTGGAAACCGGAGGCCTTTGAACGTGCAAAGCGGGAAGACAAGCCCATCCTTGCCAGTATTGGGTATTCTACCTGCCATTGGTGCCATGTGATGGAGCGGGAGAGCTTTGAGGACCACGAGGTGGCCGAGTTCATGAACGAACATTTCGTCTGCATCAAAGTGGACAGGGAGGAGCGGCCCGATGTTGACCAGATTTACATGGAGGCCTGCCAAGTGATGACGGGCGGCGGCGGCTGGCCGCTCAATTGTTTTTTGTTGCCGGATGGAAGGCCGTTCTATGCTGGCACTTATTATCCTCCAGTGCCTGCCTACAATCGCCCTTCTTGGCTACAAGTGCTGATGAACCTCTCCCATGCCTATCAGAACAAGCGGGAAACAGTAGAAGACCAAGCCCAGCGTCTGACTGACATTATCCGGGATTCGGGCAAGACCTTCACAGGCAGCAACCAGCTTCGGGTTGTTACGGATGAGCAACCTTTTTCGCAGGAGACCTTGAAAAAGATATTTACAAACCTTCAGCGGCAATTTGATGGGACAAATGGAGGATTTGGCGGGGCGCCAAAGTTTCCGGGCACGATGTCGCTCAATTTCCTACTGGCCTATTATTTTTATTTTGGTGAAGAATCGGCACTTGGCCATGTGCAGTTCTCCTTGGATAAAATGGCGATGGGCGGCATTTATGACCAGCTTGGCGGCGGCTTTGCCCGCTACGCAACTGATGCAAAATGGCTTGTGCCGCATTTTGAGAAAATGCTTTACGACAATGCCCTGTTGGTAGGTGTATTGGCGGATGCCTATAAAGTCACAAAGAAGGAACTTTACCTTGAAACCATCGGGGAGACGCTGGCATGGGTAGCGCGGGAAATGACAGGCCCAGAAGGCGGCTTTTACTCGGCTCAAGATGCTGACTCGGAAGGTATTGAAGGCAAGTTTTATGTCTGGGAAAAAGAAGAAGTAGAAAATATACTTGGTGATGAATTCGAGCTATTTTCAAAATATTATGACGTGACGCCAATTGGTAACTGGGAGAAAAAAAATATTATATGGAGGAAGTTTGATTTTGAAGAATTTGCAAGGCAAGTTGACCTTCCGGTAGAAACACTTAAGAAACGACTTGAAGACAGCCGTCAGAAATTGCTCAAAGTTCGAAGCCAGCGTGTTTGGCCCAGCCTTGACGACAAGCTGCTACTGGATTGGAATGCGCTGATGTGTTCGGCACATGCCAAGGCTTTTATGGCACTTGGCGTGGAGGCTTATCGTGACGCAGCCAAGAGGAGTCTCGATTTTTTGCTTGAGAAGTTCAAGCAGCCCGATGGAGTTTCCATGTACCATACCTATAAAAATGGCCGTGCGCAGTACGATGCCTTCCTCGACGATTATGCTTTTTTGATTGCCGCACTGCTTGATGTGGCCGAAATCACAGGTAGGCATGACTATGTTTTGCAAGCTGGGCGCTACATCGAATTTGTTTTTGAGCATTTTCTTGACCCAAATGATAAAATGTTCTATTTTACGTCATCAAAGCAGGCGGACGTGTTGCTTCGCAGAAAAGACATGTACGACTCGGCCACTCCTTCGGGCAATGCCATGATGGCTCAGAACTTGAGAAGGGGCGCAGTTTTGCTCGACCGATGGGAGTGGTTGCAACATGCCTCCGATATGTTGTTGGCCATCAAGGACGCAACGGTGCGGCATCCATCTTCCTTTAGCCAATGGGCAAGCTGCTTGATGGGCGAGGTTTTTGGTACTGCTGAAGTTGCGGTGGTTGGAAGCGGGGCCCATGAATTTACTGCGGAAATCAATGCGGAATATTTGCCTCAAAAAGTATTGATGATGTCAGAGACTGCAGATGCGCAATTCCCATTGTTGAACGGCAAAGGGGATTCGAACGACACATTAGTATATTTATGTCAGAATTACACCTGCCAGCAACCTGTGAATTCAATTGAGTCGTTCAGGCAATTAATTGGCAGGATGACAGTTATTGAATAGCTCTAAAGATGACGCAATGCAGTTAAAGGGAAATTTGGGTAAATGAGCGGTTTGTAGAATTTAAAATTTCACGAAAGTCTATGAAAATCACATTTACGGTTACGCTTTTGCTACTGATGTTGGCAATGCCTGTGCTGGGCCAGCAGCCCGCACAATACAGCCTTTACCGGCTTAACAAATATGCTTTTAATCCAGCCTACGCTGGCCTCGACAACTCGCTCAGCATGACCGGGGTTTACAGGACACAATGGGTGGGTTTGTCGGGTGCGCCCGTTTCCCAGCATTTCAATGCGCACATGCCGCTGTACATCATTGGCGGCGGTGCAGGGATTTCCGTTGAGAATGAATCCATTGGCTCATGGCGACAAACTGCCTTCAATGCCAGCTACGCCCGGCAACTCCAATTTGGCAAAGATGCGCTGCTTTCGATTGGTGCTTCGGGTGGTTTGGTGCAGCGGCAACTGGATGGCTCAAAACTGCGCACCCCCAGCACAGAGATTGACGATCAAGGGAACGTAGTATCCCACAATGACAATCTTCCGCTTGGAACAGGTATTGGGGTAGCTCCTACTGCCCATCTGGGGGTTTTCTATCAGCGGGAAAAGCTGGAGTTAGGGGTTTCGGCAATGAATTTGCTTGGGAATCAGATGAAAGTATCTGGTGCTGAGTTTCAGCAGGCAAGAACCTACTTTCTTTATATGGGCTACAACCTCGATTTGGGCAGTAGCATAGAAATTCTTCCTTCGTTTTTATTGAAATCTGACGTGCAACAAACGCAAATCGATTTTTCCTTAACAACAAGGTTCAATGAAAATATCTTTGCCGGAGGGTCGTTAAGGGGTTACAGCAAAAACAGCTTTGATGCCGTTGCATTGATGGCTGGCTTCAAGTTGAGCGAAAAACTTTCGATAGGCTATTCATACGATATTGGCCTTTCGGCGTTGAGCACCGTCAACAGCGGATCCCACGAATTGCTGTTGAACTATAACCTCGGTGCCCCGATAGGAAAAGGCCGCCCTCCAGCTGTAATCTACAACCCACGTTCCCTCTGAAAAAAATAGCACACGCATTCGGCCCATTCCGCACGGAAAAGCCGGATTTGGTAAATTAAAAAAGGTAAATCCACACTAACCAAGAAAAATATGTCGTTCTTGTCAGGCGTAAATTGTTAATTTTGTCACTTTGTTGATAGAAAATTCAATCAACTCTTTGAATTCAGAGGCAAAGCGTTATTTTTACGTCTCTTTTTCACTAAAGAAGGAAAACTCGGGTGTTAAAATGAAAAAACTATTAATGACTTCGTTTGCGCTGTTGACCTTGGCGGCGCTAATTTCATCTTGTGGCAGCAAGGAATCAGGGCAACTCACCGGCGTTATTGACAGGCCTGAGTGGAAAGGCATCAATCCTTACGGGATGGTGTATATCCCTTCTGGTACCCTTCACATCGGGCCTAGCGACCAAGACATCTCCAACACGTTCGTCCAAAGACCAAAGTCCATCTCTATTCAGGGCTTCTATATGGACGACACGGAGATCACCAACAACGAATATCGCCAGTTCGTCTATTGGGTGAAGGACTCCATCGCCCACTCCTACCTTAATCACTTCATTACTGATCAAGCAACTGGGGAAGAGCGGATTGACTGGGAATATGAAATTGACTGGGAAGACGAGACTCTTCAAGATCTCTATTACCAAGGTGATGACCGTTTTGCTGGTCGTCAGGAGTTGGATGTGAGCAAAATGGAGTTTGAGTACGAATGGTACGATTGGCAAGCTGCTGCCCATGACAAGGGCAAATCGCCAAGGACAACCTTCATCAAGCGCAAAACCATCAATGTTTACCCTGACACAATGGTATGGATTCGTGATTTTGCTTATTCCTACAATGAGCCGATGACTCGGAACTATTTCTGGCATCCTGCATTTGACGACTATCCCGTAGTAGGCGTGGATTGGCACATGGCCACAGCTTTTAGCTACTGGCGCACCAAGCTCTGGGACACCTTCCAAGCAGCGCGTGAGGATGGCATCAACTCCGAAGACTTCCGCCTTCCGACCGAACACGAGTGGGAGTACGCTGCCCGTGGTGGCCATGACCTCGCTCCGTATCCTTGGGGCGGGTATTACCTCCGCAACTCAAAAGGTTGCCTCCTTGCCAACTTCAAGCCTGGTCGTGGTAATTACCCTGAAGACGGTGGCCAATACACAGTTAAGGCTGATGCCTATTTCCCAAATGACTACGGACTCTACAACATGTCGGGCAACGTAGCAGAGTGGACTTCAACCGCGTATTACGAAAATGCCTACTCCTTCATCCATGACCTCAACCCGGACATCCGCTTTGATGCGACAGATGATGACCCAGAGGCATACAAGCGTAAGGTCATACGTGGCGGTTCTTGGAAAGATATTGCTTGGTTCTTGCAGACTGGCAACCGTCACTGGGAGTTCCAAGATACAACTAAATCGTATGTTGGATTCCGTTGTGCCCTAACCTTCTTGGGCCGCTCAATCAACGACTTTTAATTATTTGAAAAAAAATAAATCCAGAATGGATAGTAATACAGTTACTATCCATTTTTTTTTATTTTCGCGTCGCAAAACGATTCCCGTTCGAAAAAAGGCTACAACTTTTTTGCTCCCACATTCAAATAGCCTGTTACCTTTTAGCGATTGGGTATTATTTGTCGAGGGAAACATCCTTTGCTTAATCTGAATTTAGCTAACCTAATTAAAACGAGTAAAAATGAGTTTCGTAAAAACTAAAGGATTCAAGTATTTCAAAAACCTTTTGATTGGTGTTGGTGCCGCCATTGTATTGATGGGTGCTTTGTTCAAACTAGAGAGTTGGCCGTATGCCAGCGAAATGCTTATCTTGGGTCTGTCCATTGAGGCAGTAATATTCCTGTTCTTGGGACTTATTGGCCCAGAGCCGGACTACTATTGGCACAAGCTTTATCCAGGTCTTGATGACTACCATGCCAACCTTACACCACTTTCTGCTGGCCCACAGAGCAACATCGACATGGGCACTCCGCTGCACGGTGATGTAATCGAGAACCAATTAGGTGGTATGTTGACAGAGCTACAAACTATGTCTAAAAGCCTTTCTTCACTGAAAGCATTGCAAGAAGTTGATTTTTCTGGGACAAGCGACCAGCTCAAAACCATGAACAATTTCTATACAAAGTTGAACGAAGCCATGGCTGACCTTAACGACTCCATTGCTGACACAAAGGTTTATAAAGACCAGCTTGGCGTTCTGAACAAGAACCTATCTGGCCTGAATGGTGTCTATGGTGGCATGTTGAATGCAATTGCCAGCTTCCGTCCGCAGCAGTAATCTGAATGGCATATTGCGGCAGATGAATTAACTAAATTGTTTAACGAAAAAAAAATAGCAAATGTCCATTCCAAAGGAGCCGCGGCAGCTCATGATCAACCTGATGTACTTGGTACTCACGGCGCTGCTAGCATTGAATGTTTCTGCAGAGGTGATGAATGCCTTTATTACCCTTGACGAGGGCAATAAGGCAAGTGCTGCTACTGTGAACTCACAACTCGACCAAACTGTAAAAGGGCTGAAAGATCTTTTGAACGATGATTCGAAAGCAAAATACCGTGCGATTGGCCCAGCCGTAGATGAAATCCGTGCAGAAGTAGTCAATTTTGATAGCTATGTTGACCAAATGCGTGATTTGCTGCTTGATGCAGCTGGCAACATGAACAAAAAAGTTGACGAAGGCGACTACACAGAAAGTTATGGCAAGAAGGTGCCAAGGGGTCAAAAGAACAAGGACATCACTACCCGCATTCTTGTTGACGAGAAAAAAGGTGCTGAATTGAAAGCAAAATTGGTGGAGGTAAAACAAAAAATGATTGATTCCTATACCAAACTGCTTACCGATAATGGTCAGGTTTTCGGTCTCAAAAAAGAAGAGATTGACAACCGTATCCAGAATATTGCCAACAACCTTCCGTTGAAGGTTGATGACGAGACTTGGAAAAAAGGCAAAAAGAAAAGCTGGGAGGAATTCAAGTTCCGTCAGATGCCGCTTGCTGCCGTACTGCCCCTGCTCAGTCAAATGCAAGCTGACGCAAAAAGTTCTGAAGCATCGTTGGTCAACAGCATGGCCGAGCTTGCAGGTGGACGTGTGATTGAATTCGATGCATTCTTTCCTGTCGTTTCTGCCAAGAAATCCTACCTGATTTCTGGAGAGCCTTTCGAAGCAGAAATTTCAGTTGGTACTTACAGCTCGCAAATCAATCCAGCAGATATTGGCATCTTCGTTAATGGTAGCAAGATTCCAGTAGGCAACGATGGTAAAGCAAAGTACACTGCTCGTACTGATGGCTTGGGCGAGAAGACACTTAAGTTGGATGCCCAAGTACGCAACCCGCTAACTGGCGAGGTATCGAAAGGCAGCTCAACCTTCACCTATGAGGTAGGCCAGAAGTCGGTAGCGATTTCTGCAGACAAAATGAACGTGTTCTATATTGGTGTTGAAAACCCAATTTCCGTATCAGCAGCTGGTGTATCGAGTAACGACCTGAAAATTGGCATTTCTGGAGGTGGCGGTTCGCTTTCAAAAACAGGTAGCAATACTTGGACAGTGAAAGTTACATCCGTCACAGACGATTGCAAAATCACGGTCAGCGCCAAGGATATGAATGCCAGTAAGGCTTTCCGTGTAAAGCGTATCCCTGACCCTGTCGCTAAATTGGGCAACAAGGCTGACGGGGAGATGGGTAACGGTGAGTTTAAAGTGCAGAAAGGCCTTATTGCTTGGCTGGAAAACTTCGATTTTGAAGCTCGTTGCGAAATCCAAGGCTTCAACCTTGTAAAAGTGTCTAAGCGGGAAGACCCTGCTGAAGCACCAAACAATGGAGGTTCTTTTAGTGGCAAGGCTTCCAACTTAGTTAATGCTGCAAAACCAGGCGACACATTCTATTTCGAGAACGTAAAAGCCCGTTGCCCCGGTGACGCCGCTGGGCGCAAAATCAACTCTTTGGTGTTCAGGATTAAATAAAATTTGAACACTGGATACTAACTGCCGGGGCATGAAAGTTCTATTCCCGGTAGTTAGTATTTTTTCATTTTGAAAACTTTTGAGAAACATGAAGTTTGCATTCAGACTGTTCAGTTTGGTTTTTATGCTTACGCTGTGCAATACCACCTTTGCCCAGCAACCTGAAAATATTTTAACAGAATCCAGTGATCCCAATGAAGGTCGTCCATTGGATGATGTTGTCGGCAAAAGGCTTACTGGAGACAAACGCCTGCTTCCCTACGACCATGTCCGTGAAGCTGATATTTTCTGGGAAAAGCGTATTTGGAGGGTTATTGACATCCGCGAGAAAATGAACCTGCCCTTTGCTTACCCAGAGCGTCCGTTCTTTTCTATTTTGATGGATGCTGCCACAGGTGGTGAAATCACAGTGTATAGCACTGAGGATGATAAGTTCTCATCCAAGCTTACGCCAGATGAGGTGGCTTCTATGGGTGCTACCATTGATACGGTAATAACTTTTGACCCTGAAACTTACGAAGAGCAAATTCAGGTTGTTAGGAACGACATCAACCCTGAAGATGTAAAACGTTTCCGCATGAAAGAGATTTGGTTCTTTGATGAAGAAACATCAACCCTCCAAGTTCGCATTCTTGGTATCGCACCGCTGATCGACAAGAATGACGAAAACGGCAACTTCCTTTACGAAAAGCCGATGTTCTGGGTCTATTACCCAGAAGCTCGTGAAATCTTGTCAAGGGAGCAGGTTTTTAATGCTGGTAATGATGCCAGCCCCATCACTTGGGAAGACCTTATGGAGATGAGATTCTTCTCTAGCTATATCTTCAAGGAGTCCAACGTGCGTGACCGCCGTATCCAAGACTACCTTACAGGTATTGACCTGCTCTTGGAGGCTGATAAAATCAAGCAAGAAATCTTCAACTTTGAACATGACCTTTGGTCATATTGATTTGAAGAAAAATCGCTTAACAAAAATGGCATCGCAACAAGCGATGCCATTTTTGTTTTCAGTTATTTTGATTCTCGCCATGTCTTAAAAACTGCCATTTGCGATGGCCTGTTGGCCGGTATTTCCCTAAGCGGCTCACAAGCTTTTAAGGTTTCGTGCAGTTCCTTTGGCAATTGCTGGTAGAGCGCTGTACCTTTTGTTTTCCAGCCAATCATTTTATCACTCACCTCCTTTATTATCTTCCCAGGATTGCCCACCACCAAACTGCGCCTTGGAAACTTCGTATCGGCAGCGACAAAGCAAAGTGCGCCAATGATGCACTCTTCACCAATTTCCACGTTGTCCATCACCACAGCGTTCATGCCTACCAGTGAATTGCGTCCTACAGTTGCCCCGTGAATGACCGCCCCATGCCCAATATGCGCTCCTTCGCAGAGCCGAACCGTTACACCGGGAAACATGTGGATGGTGCAGTTCTCCTGTACATTGCAACCATCTTCGATGATGATTTCACCCCAGTCGCCCCGTATGGCAGCTCCTGGCCCAACGTAAACATGTTTGCCAATAATAACATTGCCCGTAACCACTGCCTGTGGGTGAATGAACGATGATTCATGCACAACTGGCCTATATCCATTGAATTCGTAAATCATTTCATGTGAGTTTAGAAACCAACGACACAACGCTCCGACTCCAATAGGTATAGCTCAGCATCAACCTTGTAGCGGCTTATTTCGTTGTTGAATTCATCCTTGAACTGAGCCTTGAGCTCCTTGCGTTTCATTGCTTCCAAAAAACGGCGGGCATCTTCTTTATTTTGCAAAAGCAAAGGCGGCACGGGTGTAGGTTCCCCACGCTTGTCCTTGGCTACCATCGTGAAATAGGAAGTGTTGGTATGCGTCACAATGCCTGTCTCCACGTTTTCGGAGGTCACCCTCATACCAATTACCAAGGAAGTCCGGCCCACGTAGTTCACTGAGGCATGGATGGACACAAGCTCGCCTACGGCAACGGGTGCCTTGAACTCGACCCCTTCCACAGACACCGTGACGCAATACCCCCCAGCGTGTTTGGCGGCACATGCGTATGCCGCTTTGTCCATCAGGGAAAGTAGGATGCCGCCGTGGATTTTGCCCCCAAAATTGGCGTAGGCTGGAATCATCAATTCCGTCATTACCGTCTGAGAAGCAGAAACTGGCTTGGGCATCACAACTGGATTTTGTTCCATAATTTTTTGAAAATCAAGGATGTAAAAATAGAAAACCCCCATGAAACATCCGTCTCGTGGGGGCTTTTGCTTAGGCCGAAGTGCTACATCACCTCAAACGAAAGCTTGAGGCCCACGCGGTATTTGTCCACTTCGCCTTTTTCGTTTACGGTGACGCTTTGGTCCTGCACCCAAGCAGAGCGGATACCCTTCAGCGATTTGGATGCTTTTTCAATGCCGATTCTGGTGGCGTCCTCCCAGCTTTTGTCCGATTCGGACAGGATTTCGATGACTTTCATTACTGCCATATCGTAAGTTTTAATTGGTTGTAATTACTTAAAGGCTTGTTTTGGGGAAAAATTGAAAATTTTTCCCCAAAAACTACAAAGTGTGGGAGTAGAGAGAAAAATTAATTTTTTCTCTCTACTCCCACCCCCTCCTAAGCAGTTACAATTGGTTAATAAATCTGTTTTCTCACGCAGCCCAAATTGGTGCTGGCTCGAAGATAGCAATAAAAAGCAGACGGCATTACATTGTTCAGCATTTCTGTGAAATAGGTAGCCTAAGCTGGTACGAACCGCATGGAAAGCGAGTTAACACAGTGACGGGTGTTTTTCGCTGTTAGCCGCTCGCCCTTGAACACATGGCCAAGATGGCCGCCGCAATTGGCGCAAAGAATTTCCACCCTTCGCCCGTCTGCGTCTGGCTCATGGCTTACAGCACCTGGTATTTCATCATCGAAAGCTGGCCAACCGCAGCCGGAGTTGAACTTGTCCTCGGAGCGGTAGAGTGGGGCCTCACAGCGTCGGCATATGTAGGTGCCACCTTCAAAATGCTTGTCGTACTCCCCTGTGAAGGGGTATTCCGTGCCTTTATTGGCAATAACGTACTCCTCTTGGGCGGTCAACTTGTTCCAATTTCCCTTTGTTTTGGCTTGCATTTTATAGCGTTTTTTAAATTAATCTTTCAACAAGTCAGCGTACTTCTCCCTGAACTTCTGCACCTTCGGATTGATGATAATGCGGCAGTATCCTTGGCTGGGATTGTCGTTGAAATAGTTTTGGTGGTAGTTCTCGGCCTTGTAGAACTTTTCGGCAGCTGTAATTTCCGTCACGATGGGGTTATCCCAGATGGTCGGTGCAAAGTCCTTTTTCACCCGCTCCGCAACGGCTTTTTGCGCCTCATCGTGGTAAAAAATGACGGAACGGTACTGTGTGCCCACGTCTGCACCTTGGCGGTTCAATGTGGTCGGGTCGTGCGTGGTAAAGAATACCTCCAGCAATTTTTCATAGGAAATCACTGACGGGTCGAACTGGATTTGTAGGCATTCCGCATGGCCGGTCGTTCCATCGCATACCTCTCGGTAGCTGGGGTTCTTGACCTGCCCGCCTGAGTATCCAGACGCCACTGACGCTACACCTTTCAATTGCTGAAAAATCGCCTCTGTACACCAGAAGCAGCCATTGCCGAGCGTCGCTGTGGATAGATTGCTGTTTTGCATGGTTTCAGTTGGTACTTTTGAAACGGTTTTGTCTGGTTTTTGCTTTGACTGTGCGCAAGAACCGAAAACTATGCCGCATAGAATGACTGGAATTAATAAAATTTTCATGGTTTAGATTTAGTACGAGATAGAACAGGCCAGTGTCAGAACGGTTGTCCAATGGGTAACCTGTGATGCATAAATAGTCGTTAAAATGCCTAACCCCTTACAACAGTGGGCACAGAAATGTTTTTTCGACTTTCTACGAAAATAATCGTAGAAAAATTTTGACTTACGAATAACTTCGTATAATATTGCAGTACGAAATCTTTCGGAGATGGTAGGTGCATGTTGATTAACAATAACCAACCTCTGATTGAATCGAAAGTAAGGTAGGCACTAGGCGCTCCGCAACAATCCAAAAGATGCGCTGAAAGGTATATTTAGACCATGTTATCATAAACTGCCTCTTTTCAATAATGAAAATTGTTGAAAAGCTTCAGTAAGCATTAAAAAAATGAAATCATTCCTGACAATCGCCTTGTTTTTGATGGCCAATGCCTGTGCTCTGAAAGTGAGTTGTCAAGCAAGTGGTACAATTGTGAATGCAATGAATTCTATTGATACCTTCATTGAAAGTAGGATGGAAGCGGCAGGAATAGTTGGAATTGGGGCAGCGATTATCGTGGATAAAAAATTGGTTTGGACGAAGGGATATGGATATGCTGACAAAGACATGAAAATCCCATTTACGCCAAATACAATCATGAATATTGCTTCTATCAGCAAGACTTTTACTGGGGTCTGTTTGATGCTTGCAATTGAAGACAATAAAGTATCGCTTGATGAAGACATAAATAAATACCTACCATTCAAAGTGATTAACCCCTATTTTCCCAATGAGAAAATTACTTTGAGAAACCTATCCACACATACATCCAGTTTGGTAGACCGCTACCCATTCTATGACAGCACCTATTGTTATGGGGGTGACTCACCAGAGTCTTTAGGAGCGTTTTTAAAAAACTATTTTGTACCGGATGGCAAGTATTACACAAGAGATAATTTTTTAGATAAAAAACCAGGAGCATACCGGGAGTATTCAAATATTGCAGCAGGCCTAGCTGGCTATATTGTCGAAATCGTAACGGGTCAACAATTAAATGAGTATAGCAAAAAAAATATTTTCAAGCCATTGAAGATGAAAAACACAGGCTGGTTTTTATCCGAAATCAATTGGGGAAAACACTCAAA
The DNA here is from genome assembly GCA_016714985.1 of Saprospiraceae bacterium. Lineage (GTDB taxonomy): Bacteria > Bacteroidota > Bacteroidia > Chitinophagales > Saprospiraceae > UBA6168. The sequence goes on from JADKBS010000001.1 coordinate 660,821, forward strand.
GCTATATGATAATAAAGGAGATTCGCTTAAAAATATTCCTTTGTACAGTGTTGCAACCTATCCTGACGGTGGGGTGCGAACATCGGTTAAAGAATTGTCCAGATTCTATATCGCTCTATTAAATGGAGGAATATATAATGGAAGGCGAATATTGAAGAGGGAGTCAGTTGATGAAATGCAAAAATTTCAATTTACCGCATTTAACAAGCCCGAAAATGTAAATTTAAACAAACTAAACGCTGGTATTTTTTGGGCCACCAAACAAGGAGCAACTTTGATTGGACATGCAGGTTCGGATCCAGGAGTAAAAACTGAAATGCTTTCAGACCTTGCAAAAGACGTAGGGGTAATTTTATTCACGAATACAAGTCTTAGTGAAGAGGATTTAATAAAATACCATTTTGGTATTTTTGATGAACTCTACAAATATGGGGCTAAACTAAAAGCTGAAATAAACAGCAGCCGCTGAAATATCGAGATTTATATGGATTTTTTTCTACTTGTCTTTGAATAGTTAGCACTATCTGTTCAAATCAAGAGGGCATAAAAATGTGGAAATCTATACCTTGTAATATGGTTTTCTCCATTGACCTAAATAGTTTCAAAAAAATGACCAATAAAATGCTTCCGAAACCCACCGATTCCGAACTCGAAATCCTGCAGGTACTCTGGGAAAATGGTCCCAGCTCCGTCCGTTTCGTCAACGAGCAGCTAGGCGAACGAAAGGACGTGGGCTATACCACTACCCTCAAGCTCCTGCAAATCATGCACGAAAAAGGACTGGTCGTGCGAAACACCGACGCCCGCAGCCATATCTACGAAGCGGCCATCGAAAGGGATGTTACGCAGCGCAACCTACTCGGCACCTTCGTGGACAACGTGTTCAGCGGCTCGGCTATGAACCTGGTGATGCAAGCCCTTGGCAACCACAAGGCCAGCAAGGACGAACTCGACCAAATAAAGGCACTCATCGAGAAAATGGAAAACGAAGGTTAATCTAAAAATCAACGAAACATGGATTTCATCCACCAACTATTGCCCAACGACATCCTCCAAGCCCTCGGCTGGACCGTACTCCACTCACTCTGGCAAGCCTTCGCCGTGGCGCTGTTGCTGGCCGCCTACTTGCTTGCGTGGCAAAAGACGGACGCCCGAAAACGCTATGCTGCAGGCAACGTAGCCCTTGGCTCCATCCTACTATTGGCACTCGGCACGTTTGTTTTTTACCTTAATAAAAGCCAAGCCGAACCAGAACTGGCTGGGGAGATTTGGAGCGATGATGGTGAGTTGCTGGGGCGCTATTTCATTGAAGACACCCCGAGTTTTTTCAGCGAATATTTCACCGAGCACATGCCGCTAATCGTTAGTGTTTGGTGCATTGGGTTTGTATTTTTTATGCTGAAGCTGATGGGCGGGCTGCTTTACGTGCAGCAGCTTAGAACCCGAATGACCTCGCCGCTACAGCGCGAGTGGCAGGAGTACGTGGCCGTGCTTTGTGCAGAGATGAACATCCTTCGCCCAGTGCAACTGCTGGAATCAGCCTTGGCGCAAACCCCCATGGTGCTTGGCTGGATGAAGCCCGTCATTCTATTGCCTGTTGGAGCAGTGAACCACCTGACGCCAACCCAAGTGGAGGCCATACTAGCCCACGAAATAGCTCATGTGCTACGTCAGGACTATCTTCTCAATCTGCTCCAGTCCATTGTGGAAACTATTTTCTACTTCAACCCCGCTGTGTGGTGGGTATCCGCCCATGTACGCACCGAGCGGGAGAACTGCTGCGACGACATTGCCGTGCGTTACTGTGGCAATTCGCTGGCCTACGCCAAGGCACTCGTCAGCCTGCAAGAGTTGCAAATGGCCACTCCCGCCTTGGCCATGGGTTTTTCAAAAAATAAAAACCAGCTATTGCACCGCATCAAACGCATTCTGCAACCTTCACAAAATAAATCTAACGTTATGGAGAAACTTTCGGCAACCCTGCTGCTGACCGTGGCCGTCGTGCTGCTGTCCGTGCAAGCAAACACACCTTTTGGTAATTTTTTGACTAAGGTGGTTTCTTGTGAAACGCCTATTTTTGAACCTGCCGAAGCCTCCACGCCTTATGATGAAATGGAGGAGTACCCCACTGAGGTGGATACCATTCCCGATGGCGTTCAGGATGCCCATTTCCACATCAGCACCAACGACGAGCAGGTGGAAGTCAGGGTTGAAAACGGCAAAATCTCATTTCTGGAAGTGGACGGCGAAGTGATTCCGCCCAGCCGCTACGGCGAGTACGAGGAGCAGGTACAGGAGATTTTAGCCAATATGCCGGAACCACCCGATGCACCTGAATTCCCTGGATTTCCGGCAATGCCAGCCCCACCAGCGCCACCTTCGTTCGAGGGATTCCCGGCCCCAGCGGCCCCTCCGGCACCAGGCGCCCGAAAAATTACCACACAGAAAGACCGCAATGGCACTACCTTCCTCATCGAGACGGAAGACGGCAGCGACCCCGTTGAAATCATAGTAAAGGACGGCAAAAAAGGCACCATTATCGTCAATGGCCAAGAAATAACGGGACTAAAAAAGGGCGACAAGACCATCATCATGCAGGACGTGCCGGGCAATAGTTTTTATTGGAATGGCGAGATGGCGCCACCTGACGCATTCCATTTTGATTTCCCTGCTTTGGCCGAGTTCTCTAAGTTCGATGCCGCAGCGATGGCCGAACTGGAGGCCCTCCGAGGCGAGGCTCTTGCTCCTGAAGTCTTTGAATTCAGAACACCACGGCCAAACAAGCTTTGGGCCTTACCAGAAATGCAGGCAATGAGGGAGCGCCTTGATGCTGGTGATTTCAGCTCCGAATGGATGGAGGATTATCTCAGGGATATGCCAAAATCTGAGCAATGGTACGCTCAAATGGATGAAATTATGGCACAAGGCAATGAAAACCAGAAGCTGATGCTTGAGCGGCAGCAACAAAAAATTGATGAGCTGCGGGCCGCAATGGAGACGAATAGGGAACGAGCTATAAAAGACTCCAAGAAAATGCAAGAGCGGCAATTGGAGGAATTGGAGCAGCAGAAAAAAGCCATGGAAAATATGCTTAAGCAATTTGAAAAGGAACACAAAGAACTGCAACGTGCTTCCAAAAAATGGGGTATGTAATTTTTTAAAAAATTTCTTGGGTTCTTAAGCATGGTAATCAGCGCAATTGCCGTTGTGCGCCATCTTTAATTGGCGGTTTATAGTAACTATTTAGGAGGGGGTGTTTTTTTGGAAAATTTTCAATTTTCCCAAAAAACACCCTAAAATGTGGGAAGGGGAGAAAAAATGAAATTTTTTCTCTCCCCTCCCACACCCTCCTAAGTAGTTACGGTTTATAGATGTTTGAAATATAACATAAGATGAGTGATACGGAATTTTCCGTATCACTCATCTTTATAAAATCTGTTTACCAAACCGCTCATTGAACCCCGCAGTACCTTGCAAACCGCCCGTATGCACCAGCACCAATTTTGACCCCTCAGGGAAGTAGCCTTGACCTGCCAGTTCGTGTGCCGCATAGAACATTTTACCCGTATAAATGGGGTCGAGTGGAATACCCGTTAGTTGCTTGAAGGCGTTGATAAAGTCAATGAGTTTCGGTGTCCATTTGGCATAGCCGCCGTGGTGATAGCCGTCCATGACGATTGCGGATTGTTGATTTAGGTTTCCTTCGGGAATGACAAAGGATTGGGGGCACGTAGCCAACAGTTTTTCCACTTCTTTTTGTAAAAAACCGCCCTTCAAAACGGCGATGCCAAGTGCTGCGCTCTTCCCATCCAAGGCCGAAGTGATGCCCGCCAAGGTAGCGCCAGTGCCACAGGCCGTGATGAAATAATCGGGCAGATAGCCGAGTTGGGCATTTGTTTCCTCTACAATTTCACGGCAGCCTTTCAGTGCCAAGCAATTTGCCCCACCTTGCGGCAGTACAAATGTCTTTTCTGTGTCAATATTCAGTAGCTGTAGTAGCGCATTTTCGGACAAGTTTCTCATATTTGCCCTGCTTGTGAAACGCAAGTCCATGCCACATTGAAGAGCGAAGCCCAGAGTTGGGTTTCCCACACTGCTTTCCTCACCACTGACAACACCTAACGTTGAAAAACCAAACGCTTGACCAGCTGCGGCGACAGCAGCAAGGTGATTGCTGTATGCCCCTCCGAAGGTAGCGAGCGTTGTGCAGCCAAGTCGTCTGGCCTCTAACAGGTTGTGCTTCAACTTCCGCCACTTGTTACCGGAAACGTGAGGGTGAAGCAGGTCGTCGCGCTTGACGTACAAGTGAAGGCCACGCTGGACAAATGCTTCGTGCTCCACCCTTTCCAAAGGGGAAGGCATTGTGTTCAAGAAAATATCGAGTTTATCATTAACCATCTAATCGAATCAAATACTCCCTACTCATGAAAAACAAACAAAAAGAGAAAGCACCACCTACTCTAGACAAACCGACCGTTGACAATCAGGTCATTGAATCAAATTCCACGAAGAGCAACGATGGCGGCTATCTTTGGCTCATCTGAGCCTTGAGCTGTGCAAGGGGCTGTCAACATAGTCTTGTTTGACAGACCAACATGAATTCCTTTTAAAATCAGGGCTTGCCACGGCTGAGCACCTGGTTTTTTTATGCCCTTGCTGTTAAATGCACCTGGGATTTACCTACCTTTCCCGCAACATTCACCATTCAAAACACTTGCAAATATGGCAATGCTCGAAGTCATCATCGGACTGATTTTTACCTTCATGCTCCTCAGCCTATTGGGCACCACCTTAAATGAACTGGTATCTGCATGGCGGGGCTGGCGGGGCTTCTACATGGAAGAGGCATTGAAACGCCTGCTTGAATTCGACGACAAGAAGGACGTTTTTGAAAAATTCATGAAAAACCCCTTGTTCAAGCAGATGATGCAGCACAAGGCCATCCTGCGCAAGTCGCAGGCACCTGCCTATCTCAGTTCGGCCAATTTTACCTCCATCCTCACCAATGTTTTGAAAACAAAGGACAAGGCCGTGAAAACCGTTGACGACATCATACAAGGCGTGCCGGAAGGCAGCCAGCTAAGGGAAGTGCTGGAACAGTTCAAGGAAGAAGGCCACACCTCTGTTGAGGCATTCAAAGGCCGGATGCAGTCTTGGTTTGACGATATAATGTCGCAATCGAGTGGCTGGTACAAGCGTCATTTGCAGTTCGTCACCTTCTTCGTGGGGCTTGGCATCGCTATCGTGCTGAACGCCGACAGCTTCCAGATATACTTGCACCTAACCACCAATGCCGCCAACCGCCAGAAACTTTCCGCCTTGGCCACCTCGTTTGCCGCAGAAAACGAAACAGTGCCCAACTTGACTACCCCGCCCACCGAGCCGCTCACTGGCGCTGAAATAAAGAAGGGCGTACAGGAGTTCGTCAACACACCAGAGTTCCGCACGGCCTCCAATATCCTTGGCTTGGGCTGGAGCCGGGAGGATTTTCTCGTTGGCCCGGCTTTATGGCTGCGAAGGCTGCTAGGCTGGTTCATCACGGCGCTGGCAGTCTCGCTCGGTGCACCTTTCTGGTTCGATGTTTTGAAGAAAATCATCACCATACAAAGTACTGGGAACGCAAGCAGCAGCGGCAACAACGGACAGGCCCAGGTTATCATCAACGCCGCTGCCAATACGGGAGATATTAAGAAGGCGTAAAGAGGTTGAACTATCAATGCCCTGCAAGCTGGCTCGGAGGTTTCGTACAACAGGCTGGCGGAGGTCATTGGCAGCGACATTTCGACGGTTCAGCGGTACATTGATTTGTTGGAAAAAGCATTCATCGTGTTCCGGCTACATGCGTTTAGCCGCAACCTTCGGACGGAATTGAAAAAGACCCGCAAGGTTTTTTTCTACGACAACTGCATCCGAAATGCTATTTTGGGCGACTTCCGACCTTTGGAACTCCGCAACGACACTGGGGCGATTTGGGAAAACTATACGGTCAGCGAGCGGGTGAAGCGCAACAAGTTTCACGGTTTTTATGGCAGCCAATGGTTCTGGAGAACCGTGGGGCAGCAAGAGGTTGATTATATAGAGGATTACGATGGACAATTGCATGCCTACGAGTTCAAGTACGGCGCCGTTAAAAAAGCTTCGCTTCCATCAGCCTTCGCAAAGGCATACGCTATGGATAAAATGGAGGTGGTTACACCAGCGAATTACCAATTGTTCCTGTTGCCCGATTAGCGGTTTCCGCTCTTCCCCTCAATCACCAGCACCCAATCCCTTCCATTTTTTGGCGGGGTCAACGTGCTCCCCATTCGATTGACCACGACTATTGACCCTGTGCGAGGGTCGTACCACTGCACCCGTTTAATATTCCCTGTGATTTTGCTCAAATCAATGGTGATTGGCTGGTTTTCGGGAAGGTAAACAACGGCAAAGCTGCCGTCCTCGGCTCTCATTGCCTGTATATGCTTGTCCCAGTCAGTAGGATTATTCGAAATAATGAGGCTGTTGTCAGCTTTGCATTTTTCGAAGGGGACGTACTCCATCAGCTTTGCCAAATACTTCAACTGCCCAGCCGCCTCGGCCCGCATCGCCTGCCGCCAATGGATGATGGTATCCCCGTTATTGATGGGCGGCTCATTGCCGGGGTCGCAGAACTGCCAAATGAAATGATGGCCATAGGTGACGCCGCAGCCCCCTGCCAGCACGCCCCGCCAAATTCTCGCACGCACATCGTAGGCGGTGAAATAACCCCGCTCTTTGCGGGTCCATTTGCCGTCCCAGGGGTTCACGGGGTGGTCTTCGTAGCAGGGTTCCATGTCGAGGGTGGGCTTGGTTGGCGTCATTTTCAGGTCACGCTCCACCCAGTCCCAGGCACGGGCCTCCCGGCTGCCGTGGCCGCTCTGGAAACTGTTCATGTCGAGCCAAGGCTCGTCGTGGATGTATTGCGTGGTGGAGTTGTCGCCGCCCCAGGGGTGGTAAGTGATGAACACGTCCTTTTCACCATAAACGTACTGGATGCCCTCGGCCATGGCCCGCCAAATGCGTCGGTCGTCGTAGTCGAGCCCATCATTTCGGCCTTTATACACGGCGGGTCGGTCGCCACCCAGTATCCAAAGTACATTGGGCATTTCCGCATATCGCTCCGCAATGGTTTTGCCGTAGGCACGTGCGTTTTTTTCATCGAAAACGATGGGGCCATCGCCCCAAAGGTGCGCCACCTTGTCGCCCCAAGTTGGCAGCAGGCCAATGTAAAGGCCCCGGTCAGCGGCAGCTTTCAGGATGAAATCAACATGGTCCCAGTAATCGTATTCGGCCCCGTCCTTGGGGTCGTTGCCGGGCGTGATGTCGAGGCGGGTGGGGTCGAGTTCCACGAGCGGCAGGTCGCCGTAGGCATTGGGCGTGCGCAGCCCATCGAACTCGGCCAATGCCACCGCTTGTATGACGTTGAAGCCTTGCGCTTGGCGGGTATCGAGGTACTCGATAGCCTCCTCTCGGTTGAGGCGGTGGAACAGTTCCCAAGCCGTGTCGCCGAGCCAGAAGAAGGGCTTGCCTTCAACGGTCTCCAGGGTTCGGTGGTTGGCGCTGACCCGGATATGGGGCAGGGGTTTTGGGTTTTGCGCAAGCGCAATGGCAGAGTAAAGCAAGAGTGGTAGAATGGCTGTGAGCTGTTTCATTGGAAGATTTGATTGACCATGCAAGGTAATTTACGGCAAGGATATGTGATAATTTATCAGTGCATCATTTGGGGAGACTGCCCCAAGCGATTCTTGCATACAACAACACCTGTTCAAAGCACTGTTTTCCCCGTTCAGCCAGTTTGACAAAAAAATCCATGTACCTACGCCTACCTTTGGAACGATACACCAATCCATTTCATGTCAAAACCTTGCATGAAAGCAGGTATAATTTATGCGTTTTTCCTACAACTACCGACCCCATCAATTGCCTACTTCCCTTGGCGATTACAGAAAAGGCTTTGTTGAATTGTTCCCCAATATTGGAGCCTTCATCTGCCTTGCTTTTATCCTGTGGTTAACCCCTGCCCAAACGCTGCTCGCCCAATGCCAAGGGTTTTCAGTGGACATTACTTCCAACCCGCCACCTCCCCACAACCTTTGCGCCGGGCAAAACATCACGCTAATTAGCAACGTGACGGGGGGCACCCCTCCCTACACCTATGCGTGGACAAATGGCGCAACTACGCCCACTAACGTCATTACACCGCCTGTCAACGGCAGTGAAATGCTCGCCGTAACGGACGACAATGGCTGCTTGGCCGAAAACTCATTTCACCTAAAGGCTACGGTATGGACGGTGGACTTGTTCTACGTAGGGCAAACCGTGTGCGAAGGTGATTTCATGACCATAAATGCCTACCCAGACTTCCCCGCAGGTACGACTTTCCTTTGGTCAACAGGCTCAACAAACGCTTCTATTGATATTGCAAGTTCTGGCACCTATTCATTGACGGCCACCAGTCCCGGCGGTGGCTGTTCGGGTACTGTTAGCGAGTTTGTTCAGATGGCCATATTCCCCACGCCCAACCTGAACATAACTGGTGCCACGCAGCTTTGTTCCGGGCAAAACGGAACCTTGTCAGTCAACAGCAACCCCGGCGACTCCTTCGCATGGAGCACGGGTGCCACCACTTCCAGCATCTCCATTTCATCGGCTGGCACCTATTCGGTAACGGTCACGAACGATTGGGGCTGCACGGGCACAGATGCCGTAGTGGTAACCTCCGGCAGTTCCGTAACGCCCACGCTCACCGCCCCAAGCAGCCTTTGCAACGGCCAGTCCGGCACCATTCAAGTCACCAATTCTGCTTCTTTCAATGATTTTGAATGGAACACCGGAGCTACGACACCGAGCATTTCGGTTTCAACAGCTGGCACTTACTCCGTGACGGTCACTGCCCCCGGCGGCTGCACGGGCACAGGAAGCGTGGTGGTGCAATCAGGCAGCTCCAATATGAACTTGGCTGGTAGTACGACCACTTCTACCTCGTGTTCCTCCCCAAACGGAAGCATCAATCTAACCGTTTCACCATCAGGAAGTTATGATTTCGATTGGTCAAATGGTGCTACCACCGAAGACCTTTCAGGCATTGCCGCAGGCAACTACACCGTGACCGTAAGCGACCCCGGCGGCTGCACCGCTTCAGCCAGTTTTGCAGTAGCGGAAAACGTCGTTTTGCCTTCGGCAACGGCCATTGCATCGCCAGCTTCCTGCGGGCAAAGCAACGGCGGCATTGACCTCAGCGTATCGCCGAGCGGCAGCTATGCTTTCGAGTGGTCGAACGGTGCTACCACCGAAGACCTCGCCAATATTGCCGCAGGAAGCTACGCCGTCACCGTCACGAACACGGTCACAGGCTGCTCCGCAACGGCCAACGCAACGGTCGCAAATACGACAACTACCATCGCCGTTTCGGGCAACGTGACCCATCCATCCAATGGCTTGAACAACGGTGCAATTGATGTAACTGCCTCGCCAGCTGGCAATTACACGTATGATTGGTCAAATGGTGCGAATACCGAAGACTTGACGGGGCTTGGAGCAGGCACCTATGTTGTGACCGTTTCAGCGGGAGGTTACCTGTACGGCAACTGCCTCATTTACATTGACTGCCGCTAATTGCGTCTTCAGCGTTGACATCACCACTTCGCTGCCGCAATACGCCACCTTATGCCCCGGCGATTTGTTGACCCTCACTGCCGATATATTTGGCGGCACGCCACCCTACACCTACGCTTGGTCAAATGGGCAAACAACGCCGAGCATTTCCATCACGATTCCATCTTATGGAGCCATCTTCACCGTCTCCGTCACCGACGACAACGGCTGCACGGGCAGTGATTGGGCACACTTGAAGTATTGGGAATGGACAGCGTCCATCGTCGTGCAGCCCGGCGTTCATTGCGCTGGCGAAAGCATTTATTTGGATGCCCAACTTTTCCCAGACGAGGCTAGCTCAAGCTACACTTGGTCAACTGGCGAAACGGACGAGGTCATTTTCATCGAGTCAAACGGCACCTACTCCGTCACTGTCACCAACCCCAACATGCCCTGTACCGTCACGGGCACGATAGTGGTGGATGCCTTCGTTTCCGCTCCGCAACCCAATCCCCAAATCACGGGAACGGCCTCGCTTTGCCCCGGCCAGAATGGAACCCTCGTCGCCACGGGCGGGCCTTTTGCCACCTATGTTTGGGCACCGACTTATGCCTCAGATACCGAGACCCTCCCCATCACCGACCCCGGCATTTACACCGTCTATGTCACCAATGCACAAGGCTGCGAAGGCGAGGATACCTTCGAGGTACTGGGCGGCGGCGTCACGCCTGAATTGAACTTCCCAGCCCCCATCTGCGCTGGCCAAAGCATCACCTTGGAAGTGACCAACGCCAGCTCGTTCACCAATTTTGATTGGAGCAACGGTGCCAGCGGGCCGTCCATCTCCGTTAGTACACCAGGCACTTACACCGTCACCGTTTCGGCGGGCGGCAGTTGCTCCGCAACGGGTAGCGTGGACGTCACTTCGTCCGGTACGAGCATCAACCTCAACGGCAGCACAACTGCCAATACCTCGTGCAGCTCCGCTAATGGTGGAATCAACCTAACCACCTCGCCAGTAGGTAGTTATGATTTCGATTGGTCGAATGGCGAGACAACGGAAGACCTCGCCGGCCTCAGTGCTGGCAGCTATTCCGTTACCGTCACCGAGCCGGGCGGCTGCACGGCCACCAGCAGTTTTGCGGTAGCAGAAAACACATCGCCACCCGTGGCAACAGCCAACGCCACGCCCGCCAGTTGCAGCCAACCGACTGGTAGCATTGACCTGAGCGTATCGCCATCGGGCAGCTACATCTTTGACTGGTCGAACGGCAGCACGACCGAAGACCTGACGAATATTGCCGAAGGCACCTACAGCGTCACCGCCACTTCTACGGCTACTGGCTGTTCCGCAACAGCCAGTGCGACGGTCAGCAGCACCGTCATCGCCATCACCCTTTCGGCCAATTTGACCCAACCATCCAATAACCAAAATAATGGTGCTATTGACTTAACCGTTTCGCCATCAGGCGCTTATGACTATGCTTGGTCGAATGGTGCAACCACCGAAGACCTGACTGGACTCGCCGCTGGCAATTACACCGTCACCGTGTCGTTGGGCGATTGCGCCTCTGTGGCGACCTTTGTGTTGGCTGGCGCAGCCTGCGACATGACCGTTAATATCACCTCCAGCGTGCCCAGCCCCGGCGTCGTCTGCGTGGGCGATGACGTTACCATTTTGGCCAATGTCACTGGAGGCACGGCCCCCTACACCTACGCTTGGTCCAATGGGGCGACGACGCCGAGTTTTACTGTTCCAGCTCCCATCAGCCAAACCTACGTGCTGGTCGTGACGGACGATGATGGCTGTACCGCTTTGGCTACTGCGCACATCAAAATCAATGTCTGGTACGTGGACATCAATTACTCGCAAATACCCACTTGCCAAGGCGAAACCCTGACGCTGATTGCCTCCACCACCGCCGAAATACCCGGCACGACCTACACTTGGTCAACGGGGCAAACGGGTTTTATGATAGAAGTGGCCAGTTCCGGCACCTATTCGGTCAGCATGACGCACCCCAACGTCAACTGCACGGCGGAAGCCACCGTGACCGTCACCATCGGCACGGCACCTGCACCCAACCCGCAAATCATCGGCCCCGCCACGCTTTGCTCCGGCCAATCGGCCACGCTGAACGTGAACGGCGGCCCGTTCAGCACCTATACCTGGTCGGATGGTAGCACCGACCCGACGCTCTCCATCACCGACCCCGGCACCTATTCCGTCATCGTGACCAACGCCGAGGGCTGCACAGGCACCGATTTCATCGAGGTTCAAACCGGCGGCGCCACACCCCTGCTCAACTCGCCAGCGCCCATTTGCCCCGGCCAAAGCACGACCGTGGAAGTGACCAATCCCGGCGAGTTCCTTTCTTTCCAATGGAGCAATGGCGGCAGCGGGCCGTCCATCAGCGTCAGCAACCCCGGCACCTACACCGTCACCGCCACGGCAGCGGGCGGCTGCACGGCCACGGCCAGCGCCGATGTGCTTTCCAATGGCTCTAATATCAGCATCAGCGGGGTGGCCATCCCGGTCACTTCCTGCACCAACCCCAATGGTGAGGTGGACATAATGCCCTCACCAGCAGGTAGTTATGGTTTTGTTTGGTCGAACGGCGCACTGACCGAAGACCTCACGGGCATTGCCGCAGGCAGCTACACCGTCACCGTGACCGATGGCGGCGGCTGCACGGCGAGCGCCAGTTTTACGGTAACCAACAACACTGCATCGCCTTCGGCAAACCTCAACCCCACAGCGGCCACTTGTGGTCAAAGCAATGGCGCAGTTGACCTCATACTAACGCCGCCGGGGGCCTACACCTTCGCTTGGTCGAATGGCGAGGCTACCGAAGACCTGACCAACGTGGCGGCTGGCAGTTATTCCGTCACGGCCACCAACTCCACCACCGGGTGCAGCACCACGGGCAGCGCCACCGTATCCGACAACAGCTCCGTACCGACCATCACGGGCACGGCTAGCCCCAATACTTCCTGTACGGCCAACAATGGCGCTGTGAACATAACCGCCTCGCCAGCAGGAGTTTATGATTTCGCTTGGTCAAACGGCGAGGGCACCGAGGACATCGTTGGGCTTGCCGCTGGCAACTACACGGTCACGGTGTCGGTAGGTGGGGCCTGCTCGGCCACGGCCAGCTTCATCGTGGTGGAGACCACCAATTTGCCCGGCCTCTCGGCCAATGTGGTGGCTGCCGTTTGCGGAAACCCCGTAGGCGGCATAGACCTGACGGTTGCGCCAGCGGGCAGCTATACTTTCGCTTGGTCGAACGGGGCCAGCACTGAGGACTTGACGAACTTGCCGCCCGGCAATTTCATGGTCACCGTCACCGCTACAGCCACGGGTTGCTCCGCAACGGACACCTACAACGTGCCTAACAACAGCAATAATTTCAGCCTCTCAGGCTCGGCAATGCCCGTCACCAATTGCGGAGCACCAAACGGCAGTGTTGATTTAACTATCTCGCCATCAGGTAGTTATGATATTTTATGGTCAAATGGAGCAACTACGGAAGACCTCCAGAACATTGCCGCAGGCAGCTACACCGTCACTGTTTCACAAGGCGGGGCTTGCACAGGGTCGGCCTCCTTCATCGTGGAAAACCAGACGGCACAACCCTCGCTTTCGCAGAGCGCAAGCCCAGCTTCTTGCGGCCAGGCCAACGGCGGCGTTGACCTTAGCGTTTTGCCGATAGGCAGCTACGGCTTCATTTGGTCGAATGGAGCTGCTACCGAAGACTTGCAAAATGTGGCCTCTGGCAATTACATCGTCACCGTCACCGCTGCCAGTGGTTGCTCCGCAACAACCACGGCCACCGTTGCGGAAAACACGGTGAGCATCGCCCTTTCGGGTAATGCAACGCCGAACACCTCCTGCACAACCAGCAACGGCGGTATTGACCTAAGTTCTTCGCCAGCAGGGACTTACACGTTCTCATGGTCGAATGGAGCGGCATCGGAAGACCTCACGGGCATTGCCGGAGGCAGTTACACCGTCACGGTCTCGGCGGGCGGCAATTGCTCCGCAACGGCGACCTATACCGTGCCGAACAACTCCGGCGCACCGAGCCTAAGCCTAATACCAGATGCTGCCTCCTGCGGATTTGCCAATGGCGGCGTAAACCTAAACGCCTCACCAACAGGGACTTATGCTTACTCATGGTCAAATGGGGCAACCACAGAAGATATTTCGGGCGTTTTCCCCGGTACTTACGCTGTCACGGTCAGTGCGTCAAATGGTTGCTCCGCAACAGCCAGTGCGGTGGTATTTGACAGCCCTGCCAACATCACTGCCAGTGGCATTGTGACGCCCGTTTCGTCCTGCACGGCAGCCAATGGCAGCATTGATTTGAGCGTTTCACCGACGGGCAACTACAGTTTTCTTTGGTCGAACGGCTCGGCTACAGAGGACCTCCAAAACATTGCCGCAGGCAGCTACACCATCACCATCACACTGGGCGCAACCTGCTCAACCACAGCGAATTATGTGGTGGGAGGCGGTGGTCTTGCACCTGTTGTTTCACAAACAACCACGCCTGCATCTTGTGGTCAAAGCAACGGCAGCATAGACCTCAGCGTGTTGCCAGCCAATGGCAACAGCTTCATTTGGTCGAATGGTACGGCCACGGAAGACCTCCAAAACATCGCCCCCGGCACTTACACAGTGACTTGCACCGCAGCAAATGGGTGTACCGCTTCCACCACCGTGGTTATCGGCAATCTCAACTCGAATTTCAGTCTTTCTGCAACGCCAATAGCCAGCACATCCTGCCTTTCGGCCAATGGTCAAGTCAATCTAATTGTCTTTCCATCAGGGGGTTATAGCTATTTATGGTCGAACGGGGCGAACAGTGAAGACCTCACAGGCATTGCCGCAGGCAACTACTCGGTCACCGTCACCGACGCCAGCGGCTGCTCCGATGTGGCCAGCGCCACGGTGGGCGGCCCGACTGCTCCGCAAGTGGTCATTGGTGGAAATGCAGCGGCTTGTGTTGGGCAATCGGCGAGCCTGAGCGCAACGCCGGGTTTTGCCAGCTACCTTTGGTCGAATGGACAAGCCGGAGGCTCAGTAACTGTTTCACAACCAGGCACTTATGGCGTCACCGCCACGGATGCTGGCGGCTGTATGGCCACAGCCAGCCATGTTTTTGGCAATTTCCCACAGCCAACGCCAGCCATTTCGGGGCCAGGCACCATTTGCGGGGGCAGCACGGAATTCGTGGTGACGGGCGGCGTTTTTGCCCAAACCGCTTGGAACACCGGCGCTATCACGCCGAGCATAACCATCTCACAATCAGGAATTTATATTGTCACCGTGACCGACGCCAACGGATGCACAGCCTCCGACGACCTGACGCTTATGGTCGGTAGCAGCCTAATACCAGATATCACACAGACGCTGGAAGACTGCAACGGCACGGCCAGTTTGGATGCGGGCACGGGCTTCGCCAGCTACCTTTGGTCGAATGGCTCGACCACCCAGAGCATCACGGTCATTGCCGCAGGCAGCTATGAAGTTACTGTGAGCGACGCCAGTGGCTGCACAGGCACGGCGGTTGAAAACTACACACCGCCAACGCCACCGACGGTGCAGATTTTGGGCGCTTCGGCGCATTGCGAGGGCGATGTTTCGGTGTTGGTTGCCTCCGGCAATTACCCGCAATACCTTTGGAGCACGGGCGAAACGACGCCTCAAATCAGCGTGATGCAGGGCGGCACTTATAGCGTGACGGCCAGCGATGCCAACGGCTGCACGGCCAGTGGGTCGTGGACGGTGACGGCTTTGCAGCCAAGTTTTACCACCATCCAGCTTTTCTCCTGCACGGCGCAAGACACTGGTACTGTGCAGGTTATGCTCACCAACCAGTTCGGCTGCGACTCAGTGGTGACGACGCTTACACAACTTTCAAACCCAACAACCACCAACCTGACCTTGGAAGCCTGCAACGGCGAAAGCATCCCTTACAACGGTGTTAGCATTTTGGCGGGCACATCAAAGGAGTTTGTTTTTGCTGACGCAAATGGCTGCGACTCGGTGGTAGTAGTGGAAGTGCTATCGCTGCCAGCCATCACTTATGAGTTGAATGCCACAAAAACCTGCTGGAACACGGCTGATGGAAGTATTGACCTGACCATTTTGGGCGGCAAGGAACCCTTCCTTTTTTCCTTGGATGGGGGAGCATTCAAGGGCGATACGCATTTCACGGGGCTTGTTGCTGGCAGCCATTCGATAGCCGTTCAAGACAAGAATGGCTGCGAGCTTGAATTGGCTGCCACGGTGCCGCAGACCAACCCTTCGGCTTTGGTGGCAGAGGATGCCACCATCAATTGCGAGAAAGGTTCGGTCACGCTAGCACCCACCCTTATAGCCGAGGATACTTCCGAGGTAGTTTGGACGTGGCCCGACGGCTCGCACAAGCCCAGCCTTGAAGTGAACGAGGCGGGCGTCTATAAGGTGCAGGTGGACGATGGCTGCGAGGTATTGGAACGTGACATAAAAGTGGAATGGGAGGCTATTTACCACGAAAAAGACCTACTCTACGTTCCCAACAGTTTTTCGCCGAATGGCGACGGCATCAATGATGATTTCAGGGTGTTCTTGGCGCCGCACGTGGACTTGTTGTCCTTCGAGTTCCGGGTCTTCGACCGCTGGGGCGACGAGCAGTTTGCTACTTTCGACCCAGAACTGGGATGGGATGGCATTTACCGGGAAACTGACCGCCAGATTGACGTCCATGTCTGGTTCGTGAAGGCCAAAGTAGCCGTCTGTGGCTCACGGGTGGTGAATGTGTTCAAGGAGGGGGGAGTGACTATCGTCAAATAGTTGGCGGGGTTCGACGGCTGTAGGCAGTGTTGAAACTATATAGTTGATTATCAGTTGCTTATAAAAAAAGGGTAGCATTTTCGCAATGCTACCCCTTTTGAATTTTAGCAGACCGCCGACTAAAAGACTGTTGACTGACTGCCAACTGCCAACTGCCAACTGTCGAACTGCCAACTTACACCTACCGCACATACATATTAAACTCCACCCGCCGGTTCTTCTCCTTGCCCTCGGAGGTGCTGTTCGAAGCAACGGGCTTGGACTCGCCGTAGCCTTTGTAGTTCATGCGAGCGGCATCCACGCCACGTGCCAGCAGGTACTGGTAGCAGGAGGAAGCCCGCTCTTCGGAGAGGCTGCGGTTTGCGCCAGCATCGCCTGTATCGTCGGTATGGCCATCTATGTTAAGGTCGTAGCGAGGGTATTTGGCCATGATTTCGGCCACTTTTTCCAGAACGGCGTATGACTGCGCCTTGAGGGTGGCCTTGCCCGTCTCGAACTGCACATTTTTGGCAGCGGATAGCAGGAACTCCTTGTCCGCCCGCTCAATATCAGGGCAACCTTGGTTCGTGCCTTTTATGTCGGGGCATTTGTCCGTTTGGTCAGGCACGTTGTCGCCATCTTGGTCGGGGCATCCAGAAGCGCCGGATGGGCCAGCCTCGGTGGGGCAGAGGTCGTTGCGGTCAGCAATGCCGTCGCCGTCCGTGTCGGGGCAACCCTTGGTGGCAGATGGGCCAGCCTGGTTCGGGCAGGCATCGTCCTTGTCGGGTAGGCCGTCGTTGTCGGCGTCATAGACCGGGCAGCCGCTGTTGGAAGAAAGGCCCTTTTCGTTGGGGCAATTGTCCCGGCTGTCGGGGGTTCCGTCACCGTCGGCATCGGGGCAGCCATTGGCGGAAGCCACACCAGCCGTGTTGGGGCAGTTGTCGTTGTCGTCGGCGATGCCATCCTTGTCCGTGTCGGGGCAGCCAGCGTGCAGGGCAACGCCTGCCGTCGTTGGGCAACGGTCTTCCTTGTCAATCACACCATCGTTGTCCGTATCGGGGCAGCCGAGGAGTTGGATGGGGCCAGCCACTTCGGGGCATTGGTCACGGTTGTCAACGAGGCCGTCGTTGTCGGTATCCAATACGCCGCTGGCAACTGGCTGAACGGGCTGCGTTGGCTGTGAGGTCGTTGGCGTGGTCGTTGT
Organism: Saprospiraceae bacterium; assembly: GCA_016714985.1. GTDB lineage: Bacteria > Bacteroidota > Bacteroidia > Chitinophagales > Saprospiraceae > UBA6168. The sequence goes on from JADKBS010000001.1 coordinate 678,457, forward strand.
ATTGGCAGGCTGCTGTGTTTGGGCAGGTGTGCTTGGCGGGCAACCTTTGAGCGCAATCGTGCCTGGCACGTCGGGGCATTTGTCGAGGTTATCGTTGATGCCGTCGCCGTCACGGTCGGCCACGGCAGGGTTCGTCGGCTGAACGGTCGCTGGCGTAGGTGGGGCAGCGGTCGGGCAGCCACGGGTTTCGGCGGGGCCTTTCACGGTCGGACAATCGTCCTCGCCATTGGGCACGCCGTCGTCGTCGGTGTCGGGGCAGCCGCCAGCAAGGGCGGTTCCTGGTTCGTTGGGGCAATAGTCCTGTGCATCTGGCAGGCCATCGGCGTCGGTGTCAAGCGGGCCGTCCATGCGGGGCTGTGGATTCAGCTTGAAGTGCCAGCCGATGCCGATTTGGAGGTTGTCCCGTAATTCATCGAACGAATAGCGGTACTCGCCCTGCAAGGTAAAGAACGAGCTTTGACCCGCCCGCACATTGAGGCCAAGGCCAGCGGGCAATTGGGCGTTGTTTTCCTCAAATTGTTCAAAAACCATCCCTATGCCGCCGAAGATATAAGGCCGCAAGATGCTCTCCGAGTTGCCAAACTGGTACTGTGCCGTTGCGTCCAGGCTGACAATGACCGTTTTTTCATCGGAACCGCCCAAGGTGGCAAGGCCGACTTTCAGGGGGATGCCAATACCGATATTTTGGGTGACGTTCCGCAAATAGGCCAGTTCGAGACCGTTGGTAGGCTTGAACCCGCCAAAATCGTTGAGCTGGTTGTAGTCGATGAAAAGGACTTTTGCCGAGATGCCGTTCATGGAAACGCCATCGGTTTGCGCAAAGGTGATGCTGGCTTGTAGCAGGCACAGCACGGTTGCCATGCACAGGAATGATTTCTTCATAATTTTAAATCTGATTTGGGACGAAAGCAGCTCGATTAAATCAAAGGGCAAGGCGTGATTTCAAAAATGATTGACAATCAATGGCTTACCTTTTGTTTTTCATTGCCGATGCTTTCAATTGCTTGTTTTGAACATGTTCAGGGCTTCGGTTACCCTATTTCATCATTAGCTCGAATGTACGGATTTAGCAGGCGGATGTTTCAATCGCCCGGTCTATGTCCGTAAAAGGGATGTCCTGTGTGAACGATGAATAATAAAAGATGAACAGCCTGTCCCGGCTTGCCGGGAATGAATCTGCAAGGCATTGATTTACAAAGATTTGCAAACCCAATCGGTCTGACTTATTTATTCAACTTCACTAATAGTGGTGGGATGCAGTAAATTCGATACCAAAGTTAAGGACGATGGAAGGATTTTGCCCAAAATGCTGGGCTGGAAAGATAAATTTCACTGGTTTCAGGGATATTGTCACCTTGGTAAATGGGTAGTTAAGCTTTCTATTGCCCCAGTGAAAACCAGGGTACTTGCCCTTAAAAAATACAAAGACGGTGGCAGTAGCACTGCCATCGTCTTTGTATTTTTTAAGGGAGGCGGAAGTTTTGCGCAGCAAGGCCTCCGTCACGCCACTCAATTCAAAAATGCCCCAAGCGGCTGATTATCACCGATTTGCACGTCAATGTTCTCCAGTAGGGTAGTGGCCAAAGAGATGCCGAAATAGTCCACTTTCACGGGGAAGGATTTGTGGGAGCGGTCAACAATTACGGCCACTTCAATTTTTTTTGGCAGGGTTTCGAGCAGGGGCTTGCAGGCATAGAAGATGGTGCGCCCCGTGTTTGCCACATCATCCACAACGATGACGGCCTTGCCCCGCAGCGCCTCGATTGGCATCCCGATGGTCACTTCAGTGGACAGTGGGTCGGCAGGGCTTACCCGAAGCTGGGTCAGCGTGAGGGGCAGCTTGGAAATGGATTGCAATTCGGCCTCCAGTAGCTTGGCAAAGGCCATGCCCCGGTTGTTGATGCCTGCTAGTATCAGTTCCGGCTCATCGTGGTTGTGTTCCAGTATTTCGATGGCGAGCCGCCGTATTTTCTGCCGTATCTTCCGTTCGTTGAGGACTTGCATTTTTTGATGATGGATGGTAACTACTTAACAGCGTGTGTTTTTTGGGGAAAATTGAAAATTTTTCCCAAAAATCAACCCAAAATGTGGGAGGAGAGCGAAAAAATGGAATTTTTTCGCTCTCCTCCCACACCCTCCAAAGCAGTGACGATGGATGATAAACGATGAATGGTGAATCGGGGCGCAGCGTTGAATTGGCAACCAGGCTTGTCACAAAAATGCCAAACATCCATGAAACTGCATAATTTTTCACCGCCGCAATCCGTAATCGCCTACGTTCCCGCCACCCTCGTCGTTGCGAAAAGCCGCTTGATGCTGTACCGGCCGCTGCCGTTCACCATTACCATGAGTAGGCCGCCCGTGACTGCGAGGTTCTTCATGAACAGTATTCCTTGCATCCGTCGGTAAACTTCCTCACCCGCCACGCCAATTTCGGGGCAAGTGATGCTCATCTTACAGGAATCGGGCACATGCCAGAAATCGTGGACGATGAAGGTAACAGGCACCCAATACAGCAGTAACAGGAAAGCCCCCAAACTGGAGCGATAGCCCGACAGTATCATCAAGCCTCCCAGCACCAGTATCACGATGGCCCCATAGAGCAGGAAGTCAGGCTGCCATTTCAGCCCGTAAAAATCCATTTTTGCTTTGGTTTGTTGGAAAAAGAAGATGGAATCATACGCCTCGTACAAGAAAATGAACGATAACAGGATGCGCCCCAATAAGTCGGTAAAGTCTTTCAATTGCCTTTGTTTGATGTTAAAAATTCAAATGGGGCTGCGAAGTTGGGGCTAAAATCTGAAAACGAAGCGTTCTTTTTTGCCCAAACACTTCGCAAACCTTGGAACGGGACTTCCTCCGGCAGTTGGTGGGGCTGCTGAAGGCGTTTGAGGTGGAGGGGAGGGGTGCTATCGCTTCTCTTTTCGCATCTGCCTGATTTCCGCCATGATGCTATCAATCGTTTTCCCTTCGTGAAGGGCTTCCCGTTCTTGGGTATAATCTCCCTGCCCAGTCGAGAACTGGCGGATAAAGCGCAAGGTATTGGCGATGCCAAGTTCACGGCAGAGCACCGTGATGGCTCTATGATTGATTTCGTACAACGAATTTGCTGCTGTCATTTTGGAAGTTTTGTGACCAATTCCACTGGAGAAACGACCGCAATGGTCAAGTCTATCAGCCGTTTGGCCCGTTTCAGGAATTTATCATCACAAGTACAAAAATAGTCCAATCTTACCGCCTCACATTTTCCCTAAACACAAGTTAATCCAAAGAGATTCATAAATTTGTTGCCAATAGATAAGCATACTATGAACTTTGACCACAATGGCAACCTCGTACCCTACCATGCGATAAGTGTTTCCCTATCCAATTCTGCCATGCGCACCAATAGCAAACTCAAAGAAATAACGACGACCCTCCAGCAAATCGAAAAGGCAAACAAAATGATTGCCTACCACAAAGGGTTCGACGAGCCGGATGCCAATGCCATCGAAAATTTCGAGTACCTGAAACGGGACTTCCTCCGGCAGTTGGCCGAGTTGCTGAAAGCGTTTGAGGTGGAGGTGAGGGTGCCGATGGCGGCGTGAGGGGTGTAAGCTTGTGTGGGTGGCCTAAAACTTGGTTTGAAACAAAAGTAAAATTACTTAGATTTGTAGCCAAACTCCATCAGCAATGACACTCGAAGCAAGAAAATACAAGTTGATTTCTCAAATCACCAGCCTGAAAGACGAAGCGCAAATCGCCCGCCTTGAAGTGGTATTCAAAAACCTGACCGCTGGCGATGCCCTTCTGCAAAAGCTCGCCAAACCAATGCGGAAGCACCTCAGTATTGAAGAATTGGTGAAAGAACAAGGCTTCAAAGGTGTTGACCGGAAAAAATTCGATGCGCTCATCGCCAAAATTGACGTACAGGAGCCGATTGAGGAACTGATTGCTGCTATTTGAAAATGACCTACCTACTCGATACCAATATCCTACTCATCTACCTTCGGGACAATGCGACTCGCCAATGGATTGACCAAAATATTGCCCCAGTTTCCCAAGGAAATATTCCCGTAGTCTCCGTTGTGTCTGTTGGTGAAATCCGTTCCATTGCGCTGCGCAACAACTGGGGCAAGAAAAAGCAACAACAATTGGAGGAACTGCTGAATCAATTGGTCATCGCCGACATCAACGCCGAAGATGTCATTGAAAAATACGCTGAAATTGATGCTTTTAGCCAAGGCAAATTAAAAGGCAAACCCCTCGGCACTTCTTCCCGCAACATGGGCAAGAACGACCTGTGGATTGCGGCTACCGCTGCTGTCACCAATGCAAGGCTGTTGACTACGGATGCGGATTTTGAGCATCTTGATGGGCAGTATTTGGAGGTGGTGAGGGTAGGGTTGGCTCACTAACCAATCAGTTCATCCCTGCTTCTTCCTTTCCCGCATCTGCTTTATTTCCTCCATGATACTGCCCAGCGTTTTTCCTTCTTGCATGGCCTCCCTTTCTTGGGTATATTCTCCATGTCCAGTCGAGAATTGGCGGATGAAGCGCAAGGTGTTGGCTATGCCAAGTTCACGGCAGAGTACCGTGATAGCTCGGTGATTGATTTCGTATAGCGAAGATGGTGCTGTCATTTTGGAAGTTTTGTGACCAATTGTTAGATGATTCACTCTTTGGAAAGGGAGGCAGCATAGGCCAACGCCACCTGCAAATGCACCGATTGGAGCGTAGGATAGCTTTTCAGGATTTCCTCCGGCGATATATTGGCGGACAGGTTGTCCAAAATGACCGAGACCGGGATGCGGGTGCCCTTGATGCAAGCCTGCCCGTGGCAGATTTTCGGATTGGACGTTATGTAGGGTTGCCAATTCATTTGAGTCGTTTTACAAAGATAGGAGTTTGTTGAAATTTGGTTCATTTCTGGTAAAACGACGAGCCTGATACCAATGCCATCGAAAATTTCGAGTACTTGAAACGGGATTTCTTGCGACAGTTAGCCGAGCTGCTGAAGGCGTTTGAGGTGGAGGTGAAGATGCCGATGGCGGCGTGAGTATTGCAGATAAGAGGGAATGTGGCGTGTGGATTAACCCAGAAGATGCTTATAACAATATCAAGCGGAAAATAAAGGTATACTTGTTATTCAAAGAATCAAAAAGGTTCTTTGAAAAGCAGATTTCCTAAAAGAAATTAATACCAAAATGTGGTCTTGGCTCAAATTGGCTCTTTGCTGACTTTGGTGATTATGCTAATGCATCAAGATTTCCGCAACCTTCCTTCTTTTTGGGAGTTTTCTTTGTTGTTAGATCTTGTTGGGCATTGGGTTTTACATTTATCGGAAAAATTGATAGACGTTGGTTCCGAAAAGGTAGTATTTGGAGAGCTTGAAGACTTACAGCAAGTCATCCAACTGTTTTTCAAAATCAGTTATAATCACTTATAGGTTATAGATGCTAGTAAGCAGGAGGAGATAAAACGGTTGATGGGTTTTGTCATTATCTTCCTGAGTCGCTTTGTATTGCCTTTCACGTTACCTTATAGCTGCTTTTGGGTTGTTAGGACACTTTTCTTGTTTCATCAAATCAGCTTTTGACAAACCAGAATGAAAAAATTGACAAACAAATTTTACTTGAGGAGGCTTCACGCCGGAGTTCTCTAAATTTTTTATTGGCAAATGTTCTTGATGAAATAGATGAAGAATTGGATGACCCAAAAAACACAAAGCGAAAACTTAGTTCACAGCTTATCGGACGTATTTCTTCTCTAGTCAATTGCTATTGATTCAAAGATAGACCAAATGATTGACCACTAAGCCCTGAAAAAGAGGTAGTCTATTACTTGTTCTTGCCAAAAGTGACATTAACAAAAACAGAGTCTGCAAGAAATACTTGGGATTAGTGCTTAATAATTTATGTTACAAGCGCACATTTAAATGCGATTGTTCTAAAAAGGGTCAATTTAAGAACAATGAATTTCAGAGCTAATCTTAGTAACCTCAAGCTGATTTAAGAGAAGCATTTCGGGAGCTTTTATTGGCACTTGGTTTACTAATTCTAACCTGTCAGGTGCAGTATTTACAGATGCAAACCTTGGAACTGCTAATTTCCAAGGAGCCAAAGGGATTACAGTTGAACAATTGCAAGTAGCTTCTTCACTTGTTGGGACAATGGGAATGCCAGACAGTATAGTTTTGGCCCTAAAACAAAAGAAGCCGTCTTTATTTGAGAATATAATCAGTCCACCGAGCCAGAAATAAATGCTGTTATATTAAATTCCAAACTCTTCCCCAATCAACAACCTCCTCACCACTCCCACCCTCCCTGCCCTCCTCCTCATAATCAACCACTTCCATCACCCGTTCCACCACCTGCCCCTGTTTCGCAAGCCCCAGCATTCGCTCCCGCTCTGGCGCAGGGAAGCGGGAGAAGGTTCGCCGCAGCATCGGCAGCGTTTCCCGGAAAGTAGGCTCGTAGGCGAGGCCGTCCACCCAGGCGTCGAGGAGGTTCCATAAGACGTTGTTGTGCAGCAGCAGCAGGCCACTCCCTTGCAGGAAACCTTCGAGCCATTGGGCCGCTTCGAGCGGCGGGGTGGCGGGACTGAGGGCGTAACTCATCCGAGTGGCGGTGTCGGCTTCCGAGCGGATTTTCTTATCGAAAAGGATGCGGGTGCAGGCCCCGGTCAGGATGCCGTTCACCCGCCCGTTGTCGGCGATGGCGGCGAGGCAGTCGTACCACGGGGCGAAAAAGCGGGGTCGTTGAGCAGGCCGAGCGCACGGTGAACGCCCATCAGGCGCTCGTGGGCCTCCCGGCTGGCGTCCTCGTCGAGGTTGGGCACGGCGGCGGGCAGGCCGATGCAGATGCGGGGCACGAGGTGGTTCACCACCTGCTCCACAGCCTGCACGTCGGTGCCACGGGTATTGCCATAGCGCACGATTTGCGCCAGCGGCGGCAGCGCCTCCATCAAGTGATAAACGTCGGTGGCGAGGGCGGCGAGGTTCTCCAATTTGCGGAGCAACAGGTCAAAAACCGCTGGCAAATCGGCGTTCAACGTCTGCTTCACGAGTGTGGTCAGGGCGGGCAGGGTGGTCGTTTCCTCGGTTTTTTTCTTCAAAAAACGGGTGCAGGCCTCCTCCACGGTATTCCCCCAGGCCCCCTTCTCGATGATGCGGATGGCGAAGTCCGGCGACCATTTCATTTTCCAAAACTCCTTGAAGCCGCCCGCCGACTGGTGGCGGTTCAGTTCCATCAGGCGGCCCCACGGGATGTCGAGCAGGTGGAGGCGGTGCAGCAGTTGGCTCTTCATCCGCCCCGACTCTTCCCGCAGGTCAAGGCCGCCCTGTGGCGAAGCGGCGGTGGCACCGAGCCACTCCTCGTCGGGGCTTTCCCAATATTTTTTGAGGTGAGTGGTTTTTACCCAGCCCTCGATGTCCCGCTGGAGCGGCACGACGGGGATATTGTCGGGTACGCTGCCCACTTTTTGCCCTGTAATTAGCTTATTTTCAATCAGTTGCAATTTCTCCGCATCGCCTTCGCAAATGGTGGTGACGGCGGCCTCCCGCAGTTCGTCAATGCCCGGCAGCGCCAGTCCCCGCATGGTCGCCAGCACCTCGGCCAGCCTTATCGCCTCGATGACGTGGGCCGAGGAGGCGTCGAGGTCTTCCTTGCGGAGCAACATAGCCACCCGCACCATCCAGTGCGTGGCGGCGTGTTTTCCTTCGGTAAAAATCAGCTCGTACCATGCCGGACTGATGATGCCCGCCCCGTAGCCACTGCTGAACGTGAGCCGGTCGTAGCTCCACGGAATCCAAGTGGCGGTGGTCTTTATCTTTTTGACGCCCTTCAGCAATGCGGCGTCAGCGCTGGCCTTTTGCTTTTCGATGTTTTCGAGGGCGGGCACGTGCCATGCCCCGCACACCACGGCGAGGTTTTGGAAGCCGTCCTTCTGTGCTTGCCGGATGGTCTGGCGCATGTACGCCTCCCGTTGCAGGGTGCGGGCGCTTTCCTCGGTGCCTTCCCGCAGGGCGGCCATCATCTTCGCAATGGCGGCGAAAATCTCCGCCCCGTTCCCGGCGCTTTCGAATAGGGCCTCCCACCAGCGCTCGCTGTCCGTGTAGCCCGCCAGTCGGGCGAGATGGCCCATCGGGTCGGCCCGGAAGGCACGTTCTTCGGGTGTCATTTTTTCCAAAAACGCCAAGGCTGCCTGCGGGTTCTGCCGCTCGGCCTCGTCGAGGGCGAAGTGCAGTTCCATCGGGAGGTCCATGAACCGGACGGGAATGTTGCGTTGCTTCGCAAACGCAATGGCCTGCCATTCCGGCGAGAACTCGGCAAAGGGCAGGTAGCTGGCCCGTGCGAGGTCTTTGGGGTCGTAGATGAGCATGGCAACCGGAGGGATTGCGGATTGCGGATTGCGGATTGTGGATTGGGGGTCTGCGTAATCCGAAATCCAAAATCCAAAATCCGCAATATTTAGGAGTTGCTCACTGTCGGATGGAGCTTCCACCAAGAGGCAGTCGGGTGGGTTGGCTTCGAGGGCCGAGAGAACGGCCTTTGCGGAGCCGGGGCCGTGGTGTCGGATGCCGAGGAGGTGGAGGGGCATTAGAAAAGGGGTTGTTGCTCATGGGCCCACAAGAAATGGCCGAGGGTCACGGAAGGTTGGGATTTGTGGAAGGATGATGTTTGGGCTTTGCAGCATTGATCGATCACGTCTGTGAAATTCCTTCTTCGTTGTTTCTACCGGGGACTTAGCGAGCTTGTAAATAGCACATTTCCTTCTGTGCTGGTTCCATAGCGAAGGCGTCGAGGTCGTACTCATAATGATGCCTTCTGTTTGCGGAACCCTTGACTTATTCCCTTCGATTTGCTCAAAGTCCAAACTTCCACGATTTCCCCTTACCCAATTTCATTTTTACCCATTTCAAATTACCCATTTCAAATTACCTTCGCCAAACACCTTCACCAATCAATTCTTTATGAAAAAACTGACCATCCTCGCTTGCTTGTTCGCCTTTGCCATCCTCGCCTGCCACCAACCCAAGGGCATGACGCAGAACGGAAAAGCCTTCAACGTCCTCGTGTTTTCAAAGACCAATGGCTACCGCCACGCCAGCATCCCAGATGGGGTTGTTGCATTGAAAAAACTGGGAACTGAACACAATTTCGGGGTAGAGGCCACGGAGGACAGCACGTTTTTCACCAAAGAAAACCTAGCGAAATTCGACGCCGTAGTGTTCCTCAGCACTACGATGAACGTACTGGGCGAGCGGGAGCAAACAGCCTTTGAAAACTATATCAAAGCGGGCGGGGGCTACGTGGGCATCCATGCGGCGTCGGATACGGAATACGATTGGCCGTGGTACGGCAAGCTGGTCGGCGGCTATTTCAAGAGCCACCCGAAGCAGCAGAACGCCACCATCCGGGTGAAGGACAAGAAGCACCCCAGCACCAAGCACCTGCCCAACGACTGGGTCTGCTTCGACGAGTGGTACAATTACAAAAACCTTAACCCCGACGTGCATGTGCTTTGCCAACTTGACGAGACCACCTACGAGGGCGGTGAAAATGGTGTTAACCACCCCATTGCTTGGTACCACAATTACCAAGGTGGTAAGGCTTTCTACACGGGACGGGGGCATACCTCCGAGTCGTTTTTGGAGCCAGCGTTTTTGCAGCATATCCTTGGCGGGATAATGTGGGCAGCGGGGAAGGAGAAGTAGTTGGCAGTTCGACAGTGGGCAGTTGGCAGTCAGGGGAAGGCCGATACGTGCTGTTTAAGTTTTACCGAAGTAATAGAAAAGGCGAAGCCGCACCCGCAGCTTCGCCTTTTTTATTTTGTATTGGGCAAATGCGATTTGCCCCCTACTGCACCACCAACTTCAACCTCCCTACTGGCTGCCCGTCCATTTCAAAAAGGACGATGTAAAAACCCTTTGCCGCAGGTGAATCCATCTGGTGGTAGGATTGCCCGGCAGCGACTTGGAAGCGCTTCCGGCCCACAATTTTGCCATCAGCGGCAAGAATAGTCGCTGTAATGTTGCCCGCATTTTTCATCGAAAAAACAAGGTTAAATGTCTCGCCTGTCCTGACCGGATTGGGAAAGACCTGCACGGCTGCGAGGTCGCTGCCCACTTCAACGGTGGCAGTAAATAACCCAAACACCTCGTAGCCAAACACATGCTGGCAGCCGATGCCATCGGTGATGGTGACGACGTAGTCACCGGGGAGCAGGTTCGTCAGGTTCATGGTGGTGGTGCCGTTGCTCCATTGATAGCCGAACGGCCCCGTGCCGCCGATGATCTCCGTTATCACCAAGGAACCGTCCTTCTTGTTGGCGTTGGAGGCGTTGGTGACCATTACGATTGGCTCGATGAAGTTATCGTTCTCCACCACGAAACTTGCGGTGCTGGTGCAGCCTCCACCATCGGTGACGGTGACGGTATAGCTGCCCTGGTTCAGGTTTTGGATGATGCGTTGGGTCTTGCCATTGCTCCAGTGGTAACTGAACGGTGCCTCGCCGCCGCTGACCAGCAGCTCGATTGAACCATTGGCAGCGTAGGGGCATTGCATGTCCGTCACGTTGGCGGTGAGGCCGATTATTGCGGGCGGCGTTATTTCATAAACTTTGACCAATGGGCAACCGCTTCCGGCGTCGTTGATGGTGACGGTATAGGTGCCTGCCGTCAGGCCAAAGATGTCCTGCGAGGTGGCGCCATTGCTCCACTGGTAGGTCAATATGCCCGTACCACCCGTAGCGGTCAGGTCAATGGCACCCGTGCCTGGACCAGTGCAACTGGTAGTCTGCAAAAAGGCCGAAGCGTTGATGGTCGTGTTGTTGTCAATGACGAAGCTGCCTGCTGTGCCACCGGGTACTGCCTCGGCGTAGTTCTGGTGGATGACCATCCGCGAGGCAATGCCGTTGGTGAAGCTGAGCGGGGTGCTGGAGCCGATATTGCCCGTGGCAACAAATTTCAATTTCACGAACGATGCGCCGTTGGCTAAGGTGCTGGTGTTGCCGGGTGCCGCCTGGTTGTTGGTCCAAGCAAATGCCAGTTTTCCATTGGTGGCTTGGGCAGTGCCAATATTGCTTGCGTTGAAATTGGTCAGGTTGAAATTGGAGGCCGAGACGTATTGCATCACTGAAGGATTCCATTCCAGTGTGAACTGGAATGCCCTGATGGCTTGGAATGCCTGCGCCGAGAGGTCGAAGACCACCGTATCGCCGGTGTTGCAAGCGTTTAAGGCTGGCAGTTGGAATGCCGTGTTCAGGGCGGGAGGGGTTGCCGTGGACGGGCCGACTACGTCCCCGATTTTTATGCCGATGAAATCTTGGTTGAACAGGGTATCCTGCAGGTTGGGTGCGTGATGCGCTCAGGGAACTGTGGCGTGAACGGGTGTGTGGGCACGGGGAAGGCGTAGTTCTCCGGCACGAAACGCCAGGAGGTGCTGTTGGGGAAATTCAGTGTGTTGCCAAGCAGCAGGTTCCTGATGACCGTCACATCGGGGAAGGTGATGACCGTGTCGGCATTGGCATTGGCGGCGATGAGTTGGTAAGGATTGGTCAACGGCTGGCTTCCATTGATGTGCTGGGCGATGGCCACCAGGTCGGCCACCGTGATGCCTTCCAAGTGGTTGATATCTTTGTGTGGAACTACCTCGTAGGTGGAGCCAGATAGCAGGTCGGGGCAAGTGTAATTGCCTGCGGCGTCCGTCCAGCCGGTGCTGATGAAGGCGGCTTGCACTTCAACATCGGGTACTGGTACGCCGCTGGGCCGGGCTATATTCCCTGAAATGGTCAAGGGGTCGCTGGGCAGGAAGATGAGAAAGCCTGCACCACCACCGATGTCGAGTGTTTGGACTGTAAACTCACCATAGGGGAATCCGTTCAGGTTGCCAGTTGACCAGTCTGGCTGGCCTCCTGCAAACATATCGTAAAGCGTGTAGTCAGCATTGAATGGCTGGGTGGAGGTGGAGAATGGGTCAAGGCCGTTTCCTTCTGAAATCGTGAACATATAGCTATTGGAGAGGGTGGCCGTGAAGCCGAAATCATCCACGAGGGTGGTAATGTCGCTCAAATCGGTAGGTGTCATATAGAACCTTACCTGTACTGGGTTTGCGATACTGTTGGCACCAGTAATCTGCCAGTAGCGGTTGGCCACTATCCATATCTCTGTGAAAATATAATCGGCACTGGAAAGGTTCAAGCCCTCTGTGCCGTAAGTGGGCAAGGTACCTACCTTTACGTCGAGGTTGAGGTCAAGCGAGCCGATGTCCTGTCCATTTTTTTTGATGGAAAGGAGTATCTGATTGGTGGTGCTGTTGTAGTAGTGTGTCCAGCCAGCAGCGTCGGTGCATTCTTCGTCGGCATGTATAACCTGGCCTGGCAAGTTGAGCGGCTGTAATGGGGCAAGGTTGCACTGTGCGGTGGCAAGGCCAACGAAAGCCCTTATTAAAATTGAAGTGAGTAGGAAGACCCTCATGTTAATTCGATTTCTGAGTATGAAAATGGGTTTGAAAAATACGGTAAATGCTTATTGTTATACCCTGTTGTGGGCATTTTGTTTCAGGGGAAATCCAGTATATGTGTGCAGTTTGTGATGTCCTTGAAGACCGGTCCTTGGAAAGATAACAATGTGGGAATTCGGCTTTGACCAAATTTGTACACAAAATAAATGCGAAAGCCTCAGCTTTGCAAAGAAGTGGCAAAATCTACCTGTATGTGGGTAGTGCAGCCGCAACCTTACAGTTTATTTCTTATTTCGTAACTATTTAGGAGAGTGTGGGAGGAGAAAGAAAAAATTTCATTTTTTCTTTCTCCTCCCACACTTTGGGGTGTTTTTTTGGGAAAATTGAAAATCCCCCCCCCCTGCTAAGTAGTTACCTTGTTTCTTATAGCTTAAATCCGAATGCAAGCCCAGTTTGAAAATTTTCTCCTTCAGTTCCAGTCCCAAACCCTGCTTGACTGGGCCATCACACTCACCGCCCTTATATATGTGTTCTTGGCGGCAAAAGAACGGCCCGTTTGCTGGCTCTTTGGCATCGTGAGCAGCGGGCTGTGGGCTTGGGCCGACTTTTACAAGTACAACCTCTGGGTGGATGGCCTGCTCCAAGTTTTCTATGTGTTCATGGGCTTTGCCGGGTTGTATGCATGGCTGTTTGCCGCGCAAAAAAAAGGGGAGAAATTGGCCATACAACGGATGCCGTTGCGGCAGCACGGCTACCTCATCTTGCTGGGCATGGCGCTCGCCCTGGTTCTTGGGTTTTTATTTAAAAAATACACGCCTACCTCCTTCCCTTACGCCGATGCGTTCATCACGGCCTTTTCGGTCATTGCGACCTTCCTCACCATCAAAAAAGTAGTAGAAAGCTGGCTGTATTGGATCGTGTTCGATGCCTTGGCGGTACTGTTGTTTTGGGCGAAGGATGCCATGCTGGTGGCCCTGGTCATGGTGGTTTATACAGGTATGGCCGTTTACGGCTGGCGGCAATGGAGACGGGCAGTTATCGCTTAGTTAGCTTCGCAATGTCCTTCTAATTTTATCGAAACGAGGCTGTATCATAAGTCGTTCTAAAGAAATTGTCTCCGACAATTATTTGGTAGCCCGCAGATTACGCAGATCCACGCAGATTTTCCTTTGGAAAATCCTGTGTCTTGATCTGCGAAAATCTGCGTAATCTGCGGGAGAATGACTAATGATACAGCCTCGTTGGCTTCCCCAACTACTTCAGCTTCGCAATATCCTTCAAGGTTCGGGTGCAACGGGAGCGCAGGCCCGGCGTGGTATCGTTTTCGAGGATGTCTTCAACGGTCAGGCGCAGTTCTTCGAGCAGGTCAGGTTCTTTTTTGCAAAGGTTGAAAAGGGTGTGGATGGAAAAACAGCGCACGGCTACCGGCTCCTTTGGGTCAGTGGCGAAGCGGAAAAGGATGTCTGCAGCCTCGCCAGCCAGCTCGGTTGGGATGTCTATGTCCTGCAAGGCCCGCACCGTGTTCCTTTTCACCGCATCGTGGGGCACTGGCCCGTACAGGTTCTTGAGCAGTTGGGGCAGGTAGTGCGCTGTCCATTCGGGGTGCGCCTCCAAGCAATAGCTGACCGCCCAGGCTGCTCGTTGTACAACTCGGTACTCGTCGTTAAGGAACAACTGCATCAATTCATCAAAAGCCTCTTGATCGTCGCCGATGCGTTGGACGATGCGCATGGTCTGCGCCTTGGAATGCTCTTGCAGGATGTCGTCTCGGAGGGAAGTCATAACTCGATACTGGGTACTGGGTTGATAATGTCCGTCCACCGCCTACCGTATTCCGTCCACCGTTTTACGGCCTGATACCCCGTTTGCTGATGCGGACGGTCTTCACCACTTTCAGGTTGGCGTCCACCATGCTGACGAGGTAGATGCCGTCCGGGAGGTCGGCGATGTCGTATTTGTTGCCGAAGCTGGTGTCGAAGGTGCGCACCCGCTTGCCCAGCACGTTGGAGATCCAAAGCTGTTTGACGAAAGTATTGCGGGTGATGGTCAGGTAGTCGGCGACGGGGTTGGGATAGATGCGCAGCTTGGCTTTGTCGGTTTCGGCGATAGGGGTCAGCCCGTCAATGGTCACAAAAAAATAGGCCGTATTGAGGAGTTGCTTGGGGTTGGTGAGGTCGTAGAGGTTGATGCGCACATTGGCGGAGCCAGCCTGCCCAATGGGGAAGACGTTGAGTTGCAGTTTGGCCGTGTCGCCCGGCATCATGATGACAGGAGCATAGGGGATGCGGTCGTAGAAGTCAACGTTGGTGGTATTGGTGGTGAAGTAGCAGGTGTTTTGGTCGCAGACGGAGAAGCGCCAGCCCTGTGGGGCCTCGTCCACGATGAGTTCCCAGCGCAGGTTCAGGGCCTTGCGGTCGTTGTTCTTGAGGCGGGTATGGCAGGTGGCATAGTCGTAGGTGTCGCTTAGGTCGAATTCAATGGTGTTTTCCCATGGGGCGGGTGCTACGTCAAGGCCTGCTTGGGCCTGCGCATGACAACTGATCAGTAAAACGGTAAACAATGCGAGTATAGCCTGCTTCATGGTTGTCTCGTTTTTTTCGCTTCGCAAAGGTCGTTGAAATTTTTGGGAAGCACGACCATTGAATAGACTTGCAAATTGCCTGTTTTTTCACCATGGTTCATTGGTTTATCTTTTTGTTAACGTAAACCTTATCAACGGTATGGATAGGTTAGGGCATCTCAGCCAGCTTTATCAACCTTGTAATATGTTTCAAACCACCTTGCTTGCTCAAAGCACAAACGGTGTAAAGCCCATTTGGAAACATGCTCAGGTCGAAAAGCTGACCAGGCTGGTAAACGGATTTCAGAACAGGTGCACCCAATACGTTGAACACCCAAATCTCCTTCGCAGTAAGATTGCCGAGCAACTTGAACGTGGAGGTGGCAGGATTGGGAGCTGCTATTGGCGGTTTCTTTTTTTCTACATGTGTTGAAGAAATGGTGCTGTCAGAAACGCAAACAGAAATGGAGGTAGAGTCCAAAATGGCAATTTCTTCGTATAGCTCGTTCAACTGGCTATACCGGATTTTAATATTGCAGCACCCTTCTGTGAGCCTTGGCCTAACATAAAGTATCAGAAACCCCGTGTCATGGGGGATTTAGGTTTACAGGAACGTTGGGATGGCTTCCAATATTCATATTGCTTGTAACATCAGTGGGGTAATGTTGATTATTGTCGGCTGTATAGAATTGCCAAGCTTCAGGGCAATTTTCATCAGCGAACAACAGCTGCCAGCGGATGACCACTGTATCTTCTGTGGCATTGGAAAAATAGGTCGTTGTTTGGAAATTTTCATATTCATCAATAAGGCTGGATTCAAAACTCATTTCTATACTATCTGGAAAGATGTTCAAAACGGGTTGGGCCATGGCAAGGGCTGTTGCCATGCAGGCGCATAAGGAGAAGCATATTTTTTTCATTTCAAGATGGGTGTAAGTGAAAAAGCCGTGCAACAACTTGGCTGCACGGCTTTTCTTATGTTGAGACAAATGGCATTTATTAGCGATTCCCTTCTTTCGTCATGCGTACAGTCTTCAACGGCTGGCCGTTTTCGTCGAGCAGGTTGACGAAATAAAGGCCATTGGCTACATGGCTGATGTCATGCGCCTTGCCGTTGGCATGTGGGTACTGGCACATCTTCTGGCCCATCGTGTTGTACACGGCGATTTCTTTGACCAACGGATTGTCGGTAATGTTGAACTGGCCGGTGGTTGGGTTCGGGTACACTTCGATATTAAGCCCGCTGCCGGGTTCATTTGTAGAAGATAGTTGCGAAATGCACACCTCGTAACCAGCGCTGCCCAAATCAATAGGGTTGCTGAGGGAAGTGATCTCGGAGAACCTGATTGTGGGGCTACAGCAACCCGCAACCAAAGTAGGGCGGATGTGCAGGTCAATGATAGAAGAATCGCCAGGGGCAAGGTCCACTGTTACGTTCGGGTTGCTGCCCGGGTTGATATTTGAAACTGTTCCAAAACTGTAGCAATTGTTCTTGTCGCATACAGCATACCTCCAATCGCTGACACAGTCGGTCGTGGGTACTTCCAATTGCCACCTGACCTTGATGGCTTGTGCAGAAGTATTTTCGATGACTGCATGGGCAACCACCTCGGAATATTCATCCGCTAGGTCAGTTTGCATGTTGTAAGTCGTTTCATGTTGGTGTATCTCTATAGAGACCTGTGCCTTGGCAATCCCTACAACAAGGCATAAATTGAAAACAGCGAGTAGCAATTTTTTCATGTGAAATAGAGGTTTGAAATGTTGGAAAATTATAAACGGCAAGTGCATAAAACCTGCCATTTTCTGGAGACTGGCACCTGAGGAACCTTGTCCAAAGCCAAAATTATTTAAAAATCTGCATTGCAAAGCCCAAAATCAATTGTTTTTGTGCTCGCGCTGTGACAAATCCTATGGTAGCCATGTACAATAGTGTTTAAAGCAACATGCCCCTCCGAAAACTCGGCTGGGGCATGTTGCTTATACAAAGGCCATTCAGTCATGGCTTGAAGTAATGCTTACTTTGCTACAACGAGCCGCTCAGTACGTACTTGCGCACCAACGCTCATTTTAACCAGGTAAATGCCATCAGCAAAACTGCTGAGGTCCATGCTGTGGTTAACAACCGTAGCGTTTTCGAAGTTGAACGACTTCACGACTTTGCCATCTATAGAGATGACGTTGACGTTGAGTTCAACTGGCTGGCTGAAAGTAGCGTTCAGCACGGAAACCGTAGCAGCTGGGTTTGGCGTCAAGGAGAAAGAGGTCAAAGCAGCGATGTCTTCGACACTGGAGGCACTGGTGACTTCAACAGTTAGGACTTGATCACAAGCCTCAAACTTGTCAGAAATGGTCACAGAGTAGGTGCCAGGGGACAGGCCGTCAATGTCGGCAGTGGTTTCGCCATTGCTCCACTCGAAAGTATAGCCACCAAAACCGAAGGTATTGGCAGGAGGAGTAAGGTCAATTTCACCATTTATAAAATTGGTAGGCTGTGTAACAGTGGCAGTTGCGCCCAAGGATGGAGGGCACACGATTTCAATCTCATCAGCCTCGCCAGCATTAACTACCTCTCCAGTGGAATTGTCCAATATCATCACAACAGCATGGGTCTTTTTAGGATTCCAACTGGCGTCGAAGTCCACATTAGGGTAGCTTCTTGACACGTTCTCGCCGAGTGCTGCGGTAGCGGGGATACTGCCAGCGGTACCAGCCCAACCACCTAGGATGGCCCGTGCAACATGGTTGTAAACCATTTGGGCAGCAGGCGCAGGGTTTGGCTGTGCATCCCAATCAAGTCCGAAGCCGGGAATTGGATCCGTAGGAGCGCCAGCGCCAGCATAGTTATTGGCTTGGTTGTAGCCAGCACCTGTACCTGTTACGCCATCTTCAACGAGTACTACATTGAAGCGAAAATCGTGGTTGGCAATTGAAGTTGCAAATTTGGTGTTTGCATCAATGCTTATTTTTCTGGTCGCAACATCGAGTACAGCAGTAGCCGTTGGGATATCGGCTGGCACCAAACGATCAAGGGAATTTGACATTTGCTCTTCAAGCTGGTCTGGGTCTTCCACCAATACACGGTCAATGATGACAGATGGGTAGCCAGGAAAGTCAGGGAATTCGCCCAATCCTGCATCATAGGCGTCCACTGTCATGGGGTCACTGTTGTGAACTGCAATGCCGATAAAATCATCGGGGTAGTTTTCAGCCATGAAGTCCATCCACTCAGTACCCCTTGGGCACCATGGGCACCAAGTACCTGTGGCCTCCTCTACGAACATTGTTTTGGCAGGTGCATACGCAAGGCCGAATGTAGTGGCGTTCGCAGAGTTGTTTGCACCATCTTGGTCAGCCACCCCATTCGGGTTGGTTGCCGATACTTGGATATTGTAAGCCTTTGTGTCCGTTATTTGAAGTGGCGTACTGTGGCTGAACGTGGTGGTTTGGCCAAGGGCAAGCGGTGAAGATAGCGTCACGGTTTGTGGGTAGCTGTTGGTGCCGTCAGACCAAGTAAGTGTGAAAGTGGTGATTGGCTCATACCCGAGGTTCTTGATTTCACCTGAAATATTGACTGCGCCGCCTGTCAGGTTGTAACGGTCAATGTTCAATTTTTCGATGGAAATATCATGGTTCAGGATAGCACCAACGAAGATGTTGTCAACCAGCAAAAGGAACATGTCATTGGAGTTGTTCCTGAATGCAATGTGGATGTTTTGTCCAGCGTAGGCTGCAAGGTCAACGCTGCGGGTTTGCCAATCGGTCATCTCAGCACCGATGTTGAAAGCCACGTTTGTAAAATCAGCAAGTGCGGTGCCCGTTGTGGAAATGCGCACTTGGTACCCATCGGGGAAGCTGGCGTCTTGCGCTTTGGCTTCCCATTGTAATACAACGCCTCCGGTAGCAGGGATAGCAATGGAAGGTGTTATCATCCAGTCGTCAGCTGCTCCTGCCGGAGCGTACCAAGAATTGCTGATGGCTACGTTGGAGCCATTGCCAAATGCTGGGTTGGCAATGTTCCATGCCAGTGCATAGGCAGCGACGTTGGGGGCGGGTGTCCTCCCGTCATTGTCCACCAAGGTCATTGGGTCCATCCCATTTTCGAAATCTTGCTGGAAGAGTGTTTGGGCATTTGCACCGATAAATGCAACTGCGACCATCAACAAAGTAAAAATCTGCTTCATTGAAAAAATTAATTTAGGTGATACAATGGCTCGTGAAAGTTTTGGATTTCAGGTTCATGCAGTTCGCAGAAAGTCCAAGGAAACCACATCTCTCAAAAACAGCTTATCGTTGAACCTCGTAAAGGGTCTCACCAATGCGCTGTTTGTTTAAACCATAAACCAAAAACACCAGGAACCATTATGGTAAATGTTAACAATAAAATCTTATGATGTTGATGCAATCAGCATGAACGGAAGTGAATGGGACGTGTCGCTACACGCTGGCAGCGATTTTGCTGCAAAGGGCAAAGGTAATAAAATAGTAGCTTTACTTGTCTCCATTTCGTACGAGCACATTTTGTCTTTATGGCGACCTTTCCACATCATATTTAGGCAGCGTGCAAATTAGCCACCTTGGGGGATCACCTCTTATATTCTCAACTTTCTGCGCAGTGGCTTGTTTCGCTTTGGTTTTACCTACTAAAACATTATCAATGCGAATTGCCGTCTTCAGAAAGGCCCATTTCAACGCTGCTCATCGCCTGCACAACCCTGCTTGGTCGGACGAAAAAAACCAAGCCATATTTGGCCTTTGCAACAACGCCAACTACCATGGGCACAACTATGAGTTGGAAGTGAAAGTGTCGGGCGAAGTTGACCCCGAAACGGGCTACCTCATAGACATGAAGCTGCTGAAAGACCTGATTTACGAAGAGGTCGAACTTCCTTTCGACCATAAGAACCTCAACCTTGACGTGCCGGAATTCCAACACCTCAACCCCACCGCCGAACATATCTGCCATGTCATCTGGCAGCGCCTCCGTACCCGCCTCGACTCCCAGCTCGACCTCATGGTGCGCCTTTATGAAACGCCCCGGAATTTTGTGGAATACCTAGCTTGAAAGTGGGCAGTTCGGCAGTTGACAGTCAGTCTTAGCGTCTAAAAGTCGTTTAGTCCGAAGACGTTCACTGACTAAATGACTAGCCCCCTGCCAACTCAAAACCAGCTATTATCCCAAATTTTTCAAAAATCATTTTGTGGGTTACCCTCTTTTTATACCTTGTGCCTGTCTTTTTGCAGTGGGCAGCAATGGCCAAACAACACGGCACTGACCGCCCCTGCTAACTGCCAACTGCCCACTGAATAACTGCCAACTTAAAATGAACCCTCACATTGTCGCCATCTTCGGGGGAGCCGTTTCCGGCGCAGAGGCTTCCCACCAGCTTTCGCAGCGGGGCATCCGCTGCGTGGTCTTTGACCAAAACATGCTGCCCTACGGCAAAATAGAGGACGGTCTGCCCAAGTGGCATGCCAAGCTCCGTGACAAGGAGGAGGCCAATATTGATGAAAAGCTATCCGACCCGCACGTCACCTTTGTGCCGTTGGCAAAACTGGGCAAAGTCATTGATTTTCAGGATGTTGCCAACAATTGGGGCTTCTCGGCGGTGTTCCTGGCCACAGGTGCCTGGCGGGATAGGCCGCTGGGCATCGAGGGCATTGACGACTACGTGGGTAAGGGCCTCTACTACCAAAACCCCTTCATGCATTGGTACAACCACTACCACGAACCAAATTACGGCGGCCAGCAGTTGGCGCTTGCCGATGGTGCGCTCGTCATCGGTGGCGGCCTCGCCAGTATTGACATCTGCAAGGCGCTCATGATGGAGAAAGTACAGGCCACTCTTGCCCAGCGGGGCATCCAGACCCATATGTTCGACCTGGAGCGGGGCATCGGCAAGGTGCTGGAAACGCACGGCCTTGCACTCGCTGACCTCGGCCTGCGGGGTTGCACCCTCGTCTATCGCCGGCGGGTAAAGGATATGCCGCTATTCCCCGGCGAAACGGATACGCCCGATAAATTGGCCAAGGCCGAGTCAGTGCGTGAAAAAGTGCTGCTCAATGCCCAATCCAAGTTCCTCTTCAATGTGCTGCCCTGCCATGTGCCCGTTGACAAGATCGTGGAAGATGGCCGACTGGCCGGACTGGTGCTGCGGGAAACGATGGTGGAAGACGGCAAAGTGACAGAAGTGCCCGGTTCTGATAAGCCCTTCCGTGCGCCGCTCGTGATTTCGTCCATCGGCAGCGTGCCGGAGCCGCTGCCCGGCGTGCCGATGAAGGGCGGCATCTATGAGGTGGTAGGCGGCCAATGTTGTCGGTTGAGGGGCTTCGAAAATGTTTTTGCCGTAGGCAACGCAGTGACAGGTCGTGGCAATATAAAGGAGAGCGTCGAGCATGGCAAGAACATATCGCAGTCCATTGCTGAAGGCTACTTGGCAAACCCAGATGGCACGGTGAGCCAGCAGTTCCGCCAGCGGGAAGATGTGGTCTCTGCCAGTGTGGAGGCCTTGGCCGAGCGCATCAGTCACATGAAGCCACCCTCGGAAGCGCAGCGGGCCCTTATTGCGCAGCGGGTAAAATCCCTGCAAGACAATGCAGGTTATAGTGGCGACTACCGGGCATGGGCAGACGCCAAGCGGCCCGTCCGTTTGGAAAAACTGTTGGGATTGGAGGCGCACGCCTGATGCCTTGGCGGCAACGCTACTCAAAATTCGATGCAATTGTGAAACTTTGCACCGCAAATACTCCATGAAAGGGCTTCGGGGTTAACTTGCCGAAGACCTTTCGTAATCACCTCGATATGATGCCTCCAATCGTTAAAACTGCCCTAAAAACCGCTTTTTTCCTCTTTTTTTTCGCTTCGCAAATGCGGGCGCAGCAGGAGCTTGGCCTCCATTTCATGCGCCATGTATGGCAGTCCAACAGCACCAATCCGGCCTTTGTGCAGGACAACCAACTGACCATCGGTCTGCCCGGTGTCTATAGCGCCATTGCCATTGATGGGCCGAGCTACAACCAAATCGTTGTGGAACAGGACGGCAAAAAAGTCGTGGATATTGACAAGCTGATTGGGTACCTTCAAACGCAAAACACCATCCGCAACGATTTGGGAATCCCATCCCTCAGCCTTGGTTTTAAGTTGAACAACCTATACCTGACCGTCGGCCATGCAGTGCGGTACAGCGCCTTTTTGAAATACCCCAAAACGCTTCCACAGCTAGTCTGGCAAGGCAATGCGCAGTTCATCGGGCAGACGGTGGACATTGGCAACGAAGTGGATTTCGCTGGTTATCACGAACTTACAGCTGGCTTGGCCTTCAAGTTGGGCAAGGTGACGTTAGGCGCCAACGCAAAATACCTGAGCGGCATCGCTGGGGTCGCCACCGACCAAGACCACCATTCGGCCAGCCTCTATACCGACCCCGATATTTACCAAATCACCCTGAATGGCGACTACATCCTGCACTCGGCAGGTACCGTTGACTATACACAGTTCGAGGATGTGGAAGTGAATTTCGACTACGCCAAATTAACGGCCCAGAAGCTCTTTGGCAAAAACAACGGCATGGCCCTAGACCTCGGTATCCGGGCCGAACTCGGCAAGTTCGACCTTGCTGCCAGTGTGCTCGACCTCGGCAAAATAACTTGGGACGAAGACGTGACGACCTATACCGCCACCCAAGCCTACACCTACGATGGCCTCGACTTCTCCGGCGCACTCACGGGTGATGACGTCGAGTTCGGCGATGCGCTGGACACGCTGGAGGCCATCTTCCAAGTGCAGGAGTCCAGCGGCAGCTATGAAACCAAACTGACTCGCCGCATCTACGCCAGTGCCAGCTACCAACTCACGGAACAGTTGACCCTGAGCGGCCTTTTTTATAATGAAAACTACCGTGATGAGCCGTTCTCTTCCTTTGCCGCAAGTGCCAATTTCCAGCCTTTCGATAAATTGAACGTTGGCCTGACCTATGCCTTCAAGCAACCCGACAGCTACAATAATGTCGGCCTTAACCTTGCGCTCGCATTTGGCCCGGTTCAGGTCTTCGGTGTCACCGACAATCTTTTTTCCTTGATAAATCCCGGCGATGCCAAGAACTACTCGGCGAGGGTGGGGGCGTCGGTGGCCATCAAGTAGTTTGATTAGTTTGATTTGTTCGAGGTGTTTGATGTGAAGTGCGGCCCATCAAACAAATCAAACCCATCAAACTATTCAAACTCCTCAAACAAATCAAACTCTCCAAACAAAACCTACTTCCACTTAATATTGCACCCCCCACTAGGGTATTGCTTCGCAACGGGCGATTCGCCAGCCAACACAGCATCGAGGGCGGCACGGAGGTCACGGCCAGTGAGCGGTAGGTCGTTCTTGGGGCGGGAGTCATCGAGGCGGCCACGGTAGGCGAGCTGCATTTTTTCATCGAAAACATAAAAATCGGGCGTACAAGCGGCATCATAAGCCTTGGCCACTTCCTGCGTTTCATCGTAGAGATACGGGAATGGGTAGCCGACTTCGGCTGCCAGTTCCTTCATCTTGTCGGGGGCATCGGCGGGGTAGTTCTCCACATCGTTGGAACTGATGGCCACGAATCCCACGCCCTTTGGAAGGTAGTCATTTGCCATCCGTACGATTTCAGGGTTCACGTGTATGACGTAGGGGCAATGGTTACAACTGAAGATGATGACGGTCGCATTTTCGCCAGCGATGTCGTGCAGGGAGAGCGTTTTACCAGAAACGGTATCGGGCAGCTTGAAGTCAGGAGCCGCCGTGCCGAGGGGCAGCATATTGGATTCGGTGAAGGCCATTTTTATAACAGTTGACGGTTAACGGCGGACGGTTGACGGACGCCGAGGCAAAGGTAGGAGTTTTGAGTCGGCAGTTCGGCAGTGGGCAGTCAGTGGGCAGTTCATTAGTCATTTAGTCAGTGAACGTCTTTCGGACGAGAATATTCGTTTTTCTGTGTCACGCAACGCCGCCACGAACGCAACGCTTTGATAATTAAGATGTTGCGCTCGTGGCGGCGTTGCGTGACACAGTTTTTGAACACCCCCCCTTCGGACTAAACGACTTTTAGGCTTTAAGACTGACTGCCAACTGCCGACTGCCGAACTGCCGAACTGCCGACTTTCTCTTACTCAGTTTGCAACACAATAAACTCCACCCGTCTGTTCATCTGGCGGCCTTGGGCGGTGGTGTTGTCGGCGACGGGCTGTGCGCTGCCGCATCCCTTGAAGCGGGTGCGAACGGTAGGGATGCCATTCCCGGCCAGGTATTCCGCAACGGCTTTGGCCCTTTTCTCCGAAAGGGTTTGGTTGTGCTCATCGTCGCCGATGCTGTCCGTGTGGCCGCAGATTTCGATAGCCAATTGCGGGTTTTCCCGCATGATTTTCAATAGTTTTTTCAATTCTACAAAAGAGCGGGGCATGAGTTCCGAGCGGTCGTGTTCGAAGTAGATATCGCGCAGCGGCACAGCCTTGCCGGGTACGAGCGGGATATTGGAAAGGTCGTCGTCGGGGACGGGTATGGGAAGTATGGGGGGTATTTTTTTCACTAACACATCCTCAATGTAGTAGTAGCCGAAAGGCAGGCTGCCGCTTTCACCGGGCTTGGTGAGTGTGAGGCTGTCTGGGAAAAAATTGCCGATAACGAGGTATTCCGCTTCTGTTTCTGCGATGAACTTGCCAGCGACTTTCATCCAGCGGTTGTTGCCATCCAAGATGTCTTCGCCGAATACCTGTGCCGTCCGGTTCAGTACGCCGTCAGTAATTTCTTCCAGTTTTTCCTTTGAAAAATAAAAGCCCAGGTTGTTGGTGCGCAGCGATTTGGGAAGGTGGCTGACCCACATTTCTGCTGTATAGCTTTGGCCAAGCACGAGCGGCTCGCTCAGTTGTATCTGGATGTACTCCCGGCAATGCGGCTTACCTTGTGAGCAGCCGTAGGTGGTAATACCCACCATTGACAGCCCAGTGCGGGGCACTCGTTTCCCGAAGCCTTTTTCCTCCCAGTGTTCGGGCACCCGTACTTTTGGGCCGAACACATCGGGGCTGGCGTTGCTGGCCGACGACCAGTATTTCATCACGTTGGTAAAATGTTCGCCTTTGTAAAACCAGCCGATGGGCGGGGAAGAGTACAGTTCGAAGCTGGGGTTGGGAATGATGTTCTCCTGCTCGTTGGCCGCCGTTTGGGCGGTGAGCCATTGACAACCTAAAAGGAGTACCGGCAGGATGCAATTAAGTTTCATGTTGGTCTTAAAATCTGGCGATGGTGACGCTTGATTGCTTGATTAACGCCCATTTGCCCTCACGCAGTTTTCGTTGGCCCATTTTTAATCAATGGTTCGTGAGGTTTCTGGTTTCAGGGAGTACCTGCAAAAATCAATTTTGCTTATGTTGATTTGCAATTGCGCCCTTTCTAAAAATGATAGACATATCCAATTGAACACGAAACCTCCGTGAAACCTGAAACCTGAAACCTTCACGAACCATTGTGAATATTACCCGATGAGATGAGCCACCCAGCTAAAGCTTTTTACGATGATAAAAATAACGAGGATGCTCAACAAAAGTAACACAAAAAACACGCCCAATACGACGGGCCATGCGCTGCCGCCGTGCTTGCCTTCTTGGTAATGTTCCTGGAGCATTTATCGAGGTACTTGAATTCCTTGGGGGCTGTTTCAACAGGCGTATTTTTCATGCTACGGTTTGTTTTCAAAAAGCGCACCTTTAAACTATTGCACCAAAGGTGCAAAGCGGGCTACTATTCACTTCGTAAAAATAGGAAACTGCCATTGACCCGCCCCTAAATTTGTTGAAAACAAAAGAAAAGCCCAATTCCCGCTTGGTTTCCCGCCGCACTTGGGTTACCTTTGCGCCGCTTTTGAGGAAGGGTAGGTTTTTGTAGGATTAGGAAATTGGTTGAATTTAGGAAATTTAGTTGCAACTCATTGATTGTCAATTTATTTCTCTCCTTCACGGCTTTCAGTTCTCCATCAAAAAAACAAGACTTCATCAAAACGAGTGTTCACTGGTGGCTTGCGCCAACGATGCTGTAAAGCCGACCTTGGGTCGAAAACCGCATTTGAGACGTAATCTGCTATATTGTTAACCATTTAAAAAAACATTTGTCAAAATGCCAGACGCAAAAAAGACGAATGATGAAATCGAAGAGACGGACATCCTGCTCGGCGATGACACAGCCGTAGAAACGGCAACTTTAGCAATTGAAGAAGAACTCGAACGGGAAGTAGTGCCCATGGAGGAACTGCTTGCCAATACAGGTTCATTCGACGACTTCAACTGGGAGGCAGCCAACAAGCATGGCGTTGCCTATACCCAAGAAGAGCGCCAGCGCTTTACGGAAAGGTACGACGAAACCCTCAGTTCTTTGCTCGAAAACGAAATCGTAGAGGCTACGGTTACCTCTATCACCAGCGGTGATGTGGTACTTGACCTCAACTTCAAGTCTGACGGCCTCGTGTCCGTCGGTGATTTCAAAGACATGCCCGACCTCAAGCCGGGCGACAAA
Source organism: Saprospiraceae bacterium (assembly GCA_016714985.1). GTDB lineage: Bacteria > Bacteroidota > Bacteroidia > Chitinophagales > Saprospiraceae > UBA6168. Next base: position 704,990 of record JADKBS010000001.1, read on the forward strand.
GTGGCGGTCTATGTGGAGCGCCAAGAAGACGAGAAAGGCCAGCTTGTACTTTCCCGCCGCAAGGCCAAGTTGCTGAAGGCATGGGAGTCACTGAAAGATTCTTTCGAGAACGGCACCATCATCCGTGGTACGGTCATCAGCAAGACCAAAGGCGGTCTTATCGTTGACTGCAACGGCTTGGAGACCTTCCTTCCTGGCTCGCAGATTGACATCAAGCCTATCATTGACTACGATCAGTTCGTGGGCAAACAGATGGAGTTCAAAGTGGTAAAAATCAACGAGACCATTAAGAACGCCGTTGTATCGCACAAAGCCCTTATCGAGAGCGACCTCGCCGAGCAGCGTGACGCCATCATTGGCCGCCTCGAAAAAGGTCAGGTACTCGAAGGTCTCGTCAAGAACATCACCGACTTCGGTGCGTTCCTCGACCTTGGCGGTGTGGACGGTCTGCTCTACATCACCGATATCTCTTGGGGCCGCATCAACCATCCGGGCGAGGTGCTTCACCTCAACCAGAAAATCAACGTGGTGGTGCTCGACTTCGACGAGAACAAGAAGCGCATCTCCCTCGGCCTCAAGCAATTGCAGCCGCACCCATGGGAAGTCCTCTCTGCCAATATCAAGGAGGGCGATACCATCAAGGGCAAGGTGGTGAACGTGGAAGACTACGGCGCATTCCTCGAAGTGATGCCGGGCGTGGAAGGTCTTATACACGTTTCCGAAGTATCTTGGGGCAACCAGCAAATCAACGCCAAGGATTACTTCAAAATGGGCGCTGAACTGGAAGCCAAGGTCGTTACTATTGACCGTGACGAGCGCAAGATGTCACTCTCCATCAAACAATTGACCAACGACCCATGGGAAGCCCTCAGCGAGCGATTCCCGGTTGGCAGCCGCCACAAGGTGAAGGTGAAAAACCTCACACAGTACGGCGTATTTGTAGAACTGGAAGACGGCATCGGTGGTATGATTCACATCTCCGACCTCTCTTGGACGAAGCGCTACTCGCACCCGTCCGAGTTTACGAAGGTGGGCGCTGAGATTGACGCCATCGTACTCGAAGTTGACAAGGACAACCGCAAGCTCTCCCTCGGTCACAAACAGACGGAAGAGAACCCTTGGGATACTTTCGAGAACGTGTTCCCGGTTGGTTCCTACCACGAGGGCACCATCGTCCGCAGGGACGACCGTGGCGCCATCGTACAACTACCGCACGGCTTGGAGGCATTTGCTCCCATCAAGCACCTGAAAAAAGAGGACAACTCCACCGCTGGGTTGGAAGAGGTGCTGATTTTCAAGGTCATCGAATTCAATCGTGACGACAAGCGCCTCCTCGTTTCCCACACCCGTTACCTCGACGACGTACGCCGTGAGGCCGACGAAACGGTGAAGAAAGAGAAGGACAAGGAAGTAGAGGAAGTCCGCCAGACCGTTAAGAAACAACAAGCCACCGTTGAGCGCTCGACGCTCGGTGACCTGGATGTTTTCAGCCAACTGAAGGAGCAACTTGGCGAAGACAAAGCCGAGTAACCTACTAGTATTTCCATAAATGATAATCCCCGGTTCGCATGGTCGAGCCGGGGATTTATTATTTCATGCCAATTCAGAATTGCATTATCCCCGTTCAGCCTGTTATTACTTTTATTTCTATTAAAACCAATGATATATTTATCCCGCTAAACAGTTCACACCTAATGTCCAAACTGGCTCATCGTATTTACATCGGAACACTGGCGGGCATTGTTTTGCTCACTTTCTTGTTCTTGCTGATAAAGGGCATTCCCTACTATAGCACCCCCACTGAGGAGCGGTTCTACCACGCCGACCACGCTTTGTTCAAGCCGAGTGGAGTGTTTGGGCACGGGCTGGGGATAGTGGGCACCTTGCTGATACTGATAGGCGTGTTTGGTTACCAGGCCAAAAAGCGTTTCCGCTGGCTCACCACCCGCTTTGGCAGGTTGAAATACTGGTTGGAGTTCCATATTTTCCTTTGCAGCCTTGGCCCGGTGATGATACTGTTCCACACAGCGTTCAAGTTCGGCGGCATCGTGTCGGTCAGCTTCTGGAGCATGGTGGCAGTGGTGGCGAGCGGTATCATTGGCCGTTTCATCTATGTGCAAATACCCCGCACGATTGAGGGAAGGGAACTGAGCCTGCAAGAGCTACAAGGCATGAAGGCCAACCTGAGCGAGGTGCTCAACAATGCCTACCGGCTTAACAATGCAAGCGTTAAGGTCATTTTTTCGAGCATCCAGTCGCAGCCCTCAGCCATGAATGCCGGATTGTTGGGCAAAATGGTTAACCAATATTTTGAAGATAAAAAGACACTGCGCAATGTGCGGCAAACCCTTTTGGCCAATGAAGTGCCCAAGGGCGACGTGCGGCAGGTAGCGAAGCTCGTCGGCAACGAAATTACCCTCAACCGTCGAATCGAGCGCCTGCAAATCATGCGCAAACTGTTCAGGTACTGGCATGTGGCACATTTGCCGTTTGCCCTTATCATGTTGATAATCATGGTCATCCACGTCGTCGTCACCCTGATGATGGGGGCGAGGTGGGTGTTCTGAGTTTCGAGCTACACGTTACGAGCGGCTTCCAGCAACTCGTGACTCGTGACTCGTGACTCGAAACTGACCAAGCCATGTTGATAGAACAAATCATCATTTACGGGAGCATCTTCCTGCTATGCTTTGTGGTCATCTGGTTTTATTTAAGGAAACAGAAAAAGACCACGCAGGCCACTGTCGCCAAGATTGAAAAGGCGAAGCAGGAAGGGGTATTTGAGCCGGTATCGCTGCACCCGGTCATAGACCTCGGCACTTGCATCAAAAGCGGGGCCTGCATGGATGCCTGCCCGGAAAAGGACATTATCGGCATCGTGAACGGGCGGGCCACGCTCGTCAATGCCGCAGAGTGCGTGGGTCATGGTGCTTGTTTCCATGCCTGCCCGGTGGAGGCCATTTCGCTGGTCATCGGCACGGAGAAGCGGGGTGTTGACCTGCCGCACGTTTCCACGGAATATGAATCGAACATCCAGGGGGTTTACATCGCTGGCGAACTGGGTGGCATGGGCCTCATCAAAAACAGCATAGAACAGGGCGAGGCCGCTGTGAACGCCATCGCCAAGTCGCTCACCAAACGGGGCGGCACCAGCTACGACCTTGTCATCATAGGCGCTGGCCCGGCGGGTATTTCCGCATCGTTGACGGCCAAGAAGCATGGCCTGAACTTCCTGACCCTGGAGCAGGACTCGCTCGGCGGCACGGTAGCCAATTTTCCCCGCTCCAAAATAGTAATGACCGCCCCCGTGGATTTGCCGCTTTATGGGAAAATCAAACTGTTCGATACCAGCAAATCGGAATTACTTGCGATTTGGAACGATGCGCTGTCTAAAAACGGCATCAGCATCCGGGAAAACACCAAAGTGGAAGGCATTCGGAGCAGTCAGCAAATGCGGGCGGCTCAGACTATACAAGAGAACACAAGGGTACAAGGTATCCAGATTGACGGCGATGTTTTTTATGTCCATACCAACCGGGGCGAGGAGTTCGTGACCAAGACCGTGCTGCTGGCCATTGGCCGCCGGGGCAGCCCCCGCAAGCTCGGCGTGCCGGGCGAGGGCATGGAAAAAGTGGCCTACCGCTTGCTTGAACCCGAAAACATCAGTGGCAAGCGAGTGGTCGTGGTGGGCGGCGGCGACTCGGCCATCGAAGCGGCTGTTTCATTGGCACAACAGAACTCCGTCATACTGAGCTATCGGGGCGATGCCTTCGCAAGGGTGAAGCCCAAGAACCGGGAGCGGCTGGAGACGGCCATGCAGGATGGCAAAGTGGATTTGAAGTTGAAATCAAATTTGGTCAATATTGACAATGAACTCGTGGAACTGGCGATGGAAGAAAACGGTGGAAAACAAGCTGTGGGGAACGACCTTGTTTACATCTTTGCCGGCGGTGAGTTGCCCACGCAGTTCTTGGAAAAGGTGGGCATCCAGATCACGAAGCGGTTTGGATACACGATGAAGAAGCATAGATAGCATTGATTTGAAACACTGGTTTTTATATTTCCTTTTTTTTGTACTCTACGCAAGTAGGGCTGCCGCTCAATTGTCCCCCGGCGACCTCGCCACCCCCCATGCCAAGTTGGAGGGCATGAGCAACTGCACCCAATGCCACGTGCTCGGCGACAAGGTATCCAACGACAAATGCCTCACCTGCCACAAGGAAATCAAGGGCCTTGTTGATAAAAAACGGGGCTACCACAACTCCAAAGACGTGAAGGGCAAAGACTGCGCCACCTGCCACAGCGACCACCACGGGCGCAAGTTCGACATGGTGCGTTTTGATGAAAAGAAGTTTGACCACAACCTTGCTGGCTATAAACTCGAAGGCGCTCACGCAAAAGTGGACTGCCGCCAGTGCCACGAGCCCGATTATGTGGCCGATGCAAACTTGAAGAAGCGCAAGGACACCTTCCTCGGCCTCGGCCAGCAATGCCTCGACTGCCACACCGACTACCACCAAAAGACCCTTCCCAACGACTGCGCCAAGTGCCACGGCATGGACGACTTCAAGCCAGCCAACAAGTTCAACCACGACAAAGCGGACTTCGTCCTCGTAGGCAAGCACAAGGCCATTGACTGCAAGGAATGCCACAAGGTGGAGGTGAAAAACGGCAAGGAGTTTCAGCAGTTCACGGGTATCGCCTTCAAGAACTGCAACGCCTGCCACCTGGATGTGCATAAAAGCCACCTCGGCAACGATTGCAAGCAATGCCACAACGAGCAGTCCTTTGTCAATACAAGCGCTCTTTCCAAGTTCAACCACGGCAAGACCAATTTCACGCTGAAAGGCAAACACAAAGCGGTGGACTGCGCCCAATGCCACAGCATGGCCAGTGCCACGCCGCAGAACGTCTTTCAGGATAGATTGGGCGTGAAAACCAGCGAATGCGCTACCTGCCACCGTGACCCCCACGAGGGCAAGTTCGGGGTGGACTGCGCAGGCTGCCACAACGAAAACTCCTTCCACAAAGTCACTGCCAGCAACCTCGACGACTTCAACCACGCCCTCACAGGCTTCGAGTTGCAGGGCAAACACGCCGCCGTGGACTGCCGCAAATGCCACACCTCCGACAACCTCACCGACCCGCTGCCGCATAATACCTGCGCCGCTTGCCACAGTGATTTTCACGAAGGGCAGTTCACCCCACTGCCCCCTAATGGAGGTGGGCCGCCGGATTGCGCAGCTTGCCACACCACAGAAGGCTTTGCGGGCAGCACTTTCAGCTTGGAGCAACATGCGCAGACCAAGTTTCCGCTGGACGGCGCTCACGTGGCGACGCCATGTTTCTCCTGCCATTTGAAACAGGATAAATGGCGCTTTCCGCAACATCGGGGAGCGCTGCGTGGACTGTCACGACGACGTGCATAAAACGGCCAGCGAAATTGATGTGAAATGGTACCCGAACCAAGATTGCCAGACCTGCCACCTCACCGAATCGTGGTCGGCCAGCAGCGGGAAGTTCGAACACTCGAAGACCAAGTTCCAGCTCAAAGGAAAGCACCAACAGCAGGACTGCCGGGCCTGCCACCTCAGCGATGACGAGCCGCCCAAGCGAACCTTCGCTGGGCTACCCAACACCTGTGCCGACTGCCACGAGCATGGCCACGGCAACCAATTTGCCAGCCCCCTACCCCCTAAAGGGGATGGCCTGACGGACTGTACCCGCTGCCACAGCCTCGACGGCTGGGCGATGACGGATTTTGACCATGATAAAACGAGGTTCAAGCTGGAGGGGAAACATGCGGAAACGGCTTGCCAGAAGTGCCATTTGCCGACAGTGGTGGATGGCTCAACGGTCGTTTTGTACCGTATGGAAAGTTTTGAGTGCGTGGTGTGCCACAAGTAACCCGCTCACCCTTCCCTTCTTCCCGTTCAGCAACTTTCCTCCCTCCCCCAGACAAAAGTCACTTGCCCGCCCCATTTTTGGTCATAGATTTGTCAAAATTCTTTTAGAAGCACCCATCAAGTGTACAGGTTTTGGACCACCATCTTGCTCATGGGCCTTGCGCATTGTTTGCTTGCGCAAAACCCACACGGCGCTGCCCTCAAACTGGACTGCGCCTCCTGCCACTCCCCGGCGGGCTGGGCAATTGCAAAGGACCACTGGTCGGGCATCGAACTCCAAAAGCCCACCAAATCAAAGACCACGGGGATGCTCCTGCCCGTTGACACCGCCAAATTCCACCACAACAAGACGAAATTCCCGCTCACAGGCCGCCACGCAACCGTGGACTGCCGGGACTGCCACGATAAGCTTGTTTTTGAAAACACCAAGACCGACTGCAATTCCTGCCACCTCGACATTCACCAGCAAACAGCGGGCAACGACTGCGCCCGCTGCCACACGACCAACAATTGGTTGGTGGACAATGTACAGGAAATACACTTCGACAACGGCTTCCCGCTCACGGGCGTACACCGGATGGTTAGCTGTGCGGAATGCCACGTTTCTGAATCTGCGATGCAATTTGGGCGGAACGGCAACTTGTGCGTGGACTGCCACCTCGCCGATTTCAACGCCACCACCAACCCGAACCACCAGCAGGCGGGCTTCTCCACCGACTGCCTCGAATGCCACGACTTGACCACAGCGGACTGGAACACCGACAAGGTGGACCACTCGTTTTTCCCATTGACCAAGGGTCACGAAACCAATGATTGTGCAAAATGCCACGTCGGCGGGGATTTTGCGAACACACCGAACAATTGCGCCGCCTGCCACCAGCCCGATTTCAATGCTGCGCAAAGCCCGAACCACGTTCAGGCCAATTTCACCAATGACTGCGCCCAATGCCACACCACCGACCTCGACTGGCAGCCAGCGCAGTACCTTTCGCATGACTCGGAGCATTTCCCGATATACAGCGGCAAGCACCAAGGCGTTTGGAACAGTTGCACGGAATGCCACATCGACCCGAACAACTACGCCGTGAACAGCTGCACCATCTGCCATATCAACCCCGAAACGGACAACGGGCACACGGGCGTGACGGGCTATGTTTATGAAAATTCGGCCTGCCTGGCCTGCCACCCAACGGGCGAGGCGGACGGGGCTTTTGACCATAATTCAACGGACTTCCCGCTGACGGGGGCGCACTTGACGACCGATTGCATCGAGTGCCACGCCAATGGCTATGCAGGTACGCCAACGGATTGCGCAAGCTGCCACACCACCGATTTCAACCAAACGGCCAACCCGCCGCACGGGGCGCTTGGCCTATCGAACGATTGCGCAAGCTGCCATACGACCGACCCCGGCTGGGCACCTGCCACCTTTGCCAACCACAATGATTTCTATGTATTAAATGGCGCTCACGCAACAATTGCCAACGACTGCGCCGCTTGCCACAACGGGGACTACGTGAACACGCCGAACACTTGCATCGGCTGCCACACACCTGATTTTAATGCAACGACCGATCCGAACCATGCAACGAACCAATTCCCAACGGACTGCACGACCTGCCACTCGGAGACGGCTTGGGCGCCATCGACCTTTGACCACAACTCGGTCTGGCCTTTCACGGGCGAGCATATTGCGGTAGCAAACGAATGTGCGCAATGCCACATTAACGGCAACTACTCGACCACGCCGACGGACTGTGCGGGCTGCCACACCCCCGATTTTAATGCCTCTACCAACCCGAACCACGTAGCACTGAACCTGCCCAACGACTGCGCCCTCTGCCACACGACGGCCCCCGATTGGCAGCCTGCGGCCTTCCCGTTGCACAATGATTTTTATGTGCTGAACGGCGCTCACGCAACGATTGCGAACGACTGCGCCGCCTGTCACAACGGGAACTACAACAACACGCCGAACACCTGCTTCGGCTGCCACTCGACCGACTACAACACGGCGACGAACCCGAACCACGTAGCGCTCCAGTTCTCGCAGGACTGTGCAACCTGCCACTCGGAAACCAGTTGGGTGCCCGCCACTTTCGACCACGATGTGCAGCACTTCCCGATTTACAGCGGGGCGCACGACGGCGAGTGGGATGCTTGTGTGGATTGCCACACAAACCCGTTGGACTACATGCAGTTCACCTGTACGACCTGCCACGCCAACCCGGAAACCAACAATCAGCACAATGGCGTCGGTGGCTATGTTTACCAAAGCAACGCCTGCCTCGCCTGCCACCCGACGGGCGATGCGGACAATATCTTCGACCACAACACGACGGCCTTCCCGCTGACGGGGGCGCACCTTTCGGCAGACTGTTTGGAGTGCCACGCTGCGGGCTTTGAGAACACGCCGACGGATTGCGCAAGCTGTCACGCCACCGATTTCAACGGTTCGATGAACCCGAACCACGTGATGCTCAACCTGCCGATGGATTGCGCCCAATGCCACACCACGCAGCCGGATTGGGCACCTGCGACATTCGGTATCCACAACCAGTTTTATCCATTGAACGGCGCTCACGCAATGGTTGCGAACGACTGCGCCACTTGTCACAACGGCAACTACAACTCGACGCCGAACACCTGCATGGGCTGCCATACACCTGACTTCAACTCGGCAACAGACCCGAACCACGTGGCGAACCAATTCCCTCAGGACTGCGCCACCTGCCACAGCGAGAGCGCATGGGTGCCTTCGACCTTTAATCATAATACAATTTGGCCGTTCACCGGGGCACATATTGCGGTAGCAAACGAATGTGCGCAATGCCACGTCGGCGGCAATTACACGACCACGCCCACGGATTGTGCAAGCTGCCACCAAGCCGATTTTGCGCAGAGCGCAAACCCCAACCACATGGCGCTCGGCCTACCGACGGACTGTGCGATGTGCCACACAACCGCCCCAGATTGGCAGCCGGCGAGCTTCCCGATTCACAATGATTTTTATCCATTAAACGGTGCTCACGCAACAATTGCGAACCAGTGCGCCGAATGCCACAACGGAGACTATAACAACACGCCAAGCACCTGCTTTGCTTGCCACACCTCCGACTACAACGGCTCGACGAACCCGAACCACGCCTCGGCGCAGTTCCCGACGGATTGCGCAAGCTGCCACGGCGAATCGGCTTGGGTGCCCGCCAATTTCGACCACGATGCGCAGTACTTCCCGATTTACTCAGGGGCACACAACGGTGAGTGGAACGCCTGCATGGATTGCCACTCGAACCCAGCGAACTATGCAGAAGTGAGTTGTACGGGCTGCCATGTGAACCCAGAGACGAACAACCAGCACAACAGCGTTCCGGGCTATACTTACAACAGTTCTGCTTGCCTCGCCTGCCACCCGACAGGCGACGGGGACAATGTTTTCGACCACGCAACCGTGTGGCCACTGACCGGGGCGCACATTACAGCGGAGTGCATGGATTGCCACGTGGGGGGCAATTTCCAGGGTACACCAACGGATTGCGCAGCTTGTCACACTACCGACTATAACGGTTCAACGAACCCGAACCACGGGACGCTTGGGCTATCCAACGATTGCGCAAGCTGCCACACGACCGCACCGGGCTGGGCACCTGCGAGTTTCAACATCCACAACCAGTTTCACCCGCTAAATGGCGCTCACGCAACGATTGCGAACCAATGCGCCGATTGCCACAACGGCAACTACAACAACACGCCGAACACCTGCATCGGATGCCACACGCCGGACTTCAACGGGACGACCGACCCCGACCACGAGGCGGGCCAGTTCCCGACGGACTGCACGACCTGCCACACGGAGTCGGCTTGGGTACCTTCGACCTTCAACCACAACTCGGTCTGGCCGATAACGGGGCGCACGTGCCGATAGCGAATGACTGTGCGGAATGCCACGTAGGCGGGAATTATGCGAACACGCCGAACACCTGTGCGGGCTGCCACACGCCCAATTTCAACCAAAGCCAGAACCCGAACCACGTGGCGCTCGGCCTGCCGAACGACTGTGCCATGTGCCATACGACAGCCCCGGATTGGCAGCCTGCGAGCTTCCCCATTCACAACCAGTTTTATCCATTGAATGGTGCTCACGCAACAATTGCGAACCAGTGCGCTGAGTGCCACAACGGCAATTATAACAACACGCCGAACACTTGTTACGCTTGCCACACAGCGGACTTCAACGGCACGACGAACCCGAACCACCAGCAGGCGGGCTTTTCGCAGAACTGCGCTACCTGCCACTCGGAGACGGCGTGGGTGCCCTCGACCTTCGACCATGATGCGCAGTATTTCCCGATTTACAGCGGAACGCACGATGGCGAATGGGATGCCTGCGTTGATTGCCACACGAACCCGAATAACTATGCTATCTTCACCTGCACGACCTGCCACGCCAATCCGGAAACGAATAACGACCACAACGGCGTGAACGGCTACCAGTACAACAGCCCAGCTTGCTTGGCTTGCCACCCAACCGGCGAGGGGGATGGATTCAATCACAACACGATTTGGCCATTGACCGGAGGTCACCAAACGGCGGACTGCGTGGACTGCCATGCCAACGGCTACCAAGGCACACCAACCGATTGCGCAGCTTGCCACACAACGGACTACAATGCCAGTGCGAACCCCGACCACGAGGTGCTGATGCTGCCGACGGATTGTGCAAGCTGCCACACGACCGCACCCGGCTGGGCACCTGCGACCTTTGCGATTCACAACCAATACTATCCATTGGTTGGCGCTCATACAACGATTGCAAACCAGTGCGCCGAGTGCCACAATGGAAACTACAACAACACGCCGAACACTTGCAGCGGCTGCCACTTGCCCGATTACAATGCCACGACGAACCCCGACCACGAGACGGCGCAGTTCCCAACGACCTGTCAGGACTGCCACTCGCAGACGGCTTGGGCACCTGCCACGTTTGACCACAACACCGTTTGGCCATTGACCGGGGCGCATATCCCGATTGCCAACCAATGTGCGGAATGCCACGTCGGCGGCAACTACAATAACACGCCGACCACCTGCCAAGGCTGCCACCAACCGGACTACAACACGAGCACGAACCCGAATCACGGTACTTTGGCCATCCCGACGAACTGCGAGCTTTGCCATACGACGGCACCAGATTGGCAGCCAGCTACCTTCCCCCTCCACGACCAGTATTATGTTCTGGCTGGCGCTCATATTGCAATAGCGAACCAGTGCGCCGAGTGCCACAACGGCAACTACAACAATACGCCGAACACCTGTGTGGGCTGTCACCAACCGGACTACAATGGGGCAACCAACCCCAACCACGCAGCGGCCCAGTTCCCGACCACTTGCCAGGACTGCCACTCGCAGACGGCTTGGACACCTGCCACTTTTGACCATAATACTGTTTGGCCATTGACCGGGGCGCATATCCCGATTGCCAACCAGTGTACGGAATGCCACGTGGGCGGCAATTACAACAACACGCCGACGACTTGTCAAGGCTGCCACCAGCCCGACTACAACACGAGCACCAACCCAAACCACGGCACACTGGCCATCCCGACGAACTGCGAGCTTTGCCATACGACGGCACCAGATTGGCAGCCAGCTACCTTCCCCATCCACGACCAGTATTATGTGCTGGCTGGCGCTCATATTGCAATAGCGAACCAGTGCGCCGAGTGCCACAACGGCAACTACAACAATACGCCGAACACCTGTGTGGGCTGTCACCAACCGGACTACAATGGGGCAACCAACCCCAACCACGCAGCGGCCCAGTTCCCGACCACTTGCCAGGACTGCCACTCGCAGTCGGCTTGGACACCAGCGACGTTTGACCACAACACAATTTGGCCCATCACGGGGGCGCATATTCCTATCGCAAACCAGTGCATGGAATGCCATATCGGCGGCAACTACAACAACACGCCGAACACCTGCGTGGGTTGCCACCAACCGGACTACAACGGCTCGACGAACCCGAACCACACGGCGCTTGCCATCCCGACGGACTGCGCCTTATGCCACACCACCGACCCCGATTGGAACCCTGCAACCTTCCCCATCCACAACCAATATTGGCCGCTGAACGGTGCCCACGCAACGATTGCAAACCAGTGCGCCGAGTGCCACAACGGCAACTATAACAACACGCCAACCACTTGCGTGGGCTGCCACCAAGCCGATTACAACGGCGCCACCAACCCCAACCACCAGCAAGCGGGCTTCCCGACGACCTGCCAGAACTGCCATACCGAAAGCGCTTGGACGCCCTCCACTTGGGACCACGATAATTTATATTTCCCGATTTACAGCGGGCGGCACGAGGGCGAGTGGAATACTTGTGTGGAATGCCATACAACGGCGGGCAATTTCGCTCAGTTCAGTTGCATTGACTGCCATGAACACGATGACCAGAACCAAGTGGATGATGACCACCAAGGGGTGAGTGGGTACCAGTACAATAGTGCGGCTTGCTATAGTTGCCACCCGGATGGGAGTGATTGACACCTCACCCCCGGCCCCTCTCCTCGCAGGAGAGGGGGAAGTGGGTGGGAACTTGCAAAGTTGGTTCACTGAATGGTGTGATGGGATTTGCTGCTGGTGCAGAGCGGTGGGTCGGAAACACCTCACCTAAGGTTCCGGTTTCGGGGGAATTTCCAAAGCGTTTGCTCGGCTTCGGTTGTGTTTTGGCGTAGGTATTTGGCATTGCGGAAGGTAGAAGTCTTTGACCCTTTCCAAAGGTCAAACTGGGTGTAAGTTTTGCTCATGGTGTTTGAATTAATCCTTGGCGAAGCTAACAAAACAAAAGATATTCAAGTAATCGAAACAGCTTCAGTATTTTCGATAAATGAAAAAATCGTAAAAATAGCAGCCCCTAACTCCCCTCTCCTCGCAGTGCCTGTCCCGCATTGCGGGAAGAGGGGCCGGGGGTGAGGTAAAATGCGACAAATTGCCGCCATATTATCCTGTTGCTTCGCAATTACTGTTTACTGCCAAGCACAAACCACGCTCCTCAAGGGCACTGCCTCCTACGTCTCTTCCCAAAACGTTTATGTCAAGTTTGCCAGTACGGAGGACATCGCCAAGGGCGACACGCTTTTTTCCCAAAAAGACAGCCTGTTGCTTCCTTTCCTCGTGGTGAAGGACAAGTCCTCGACCTCCTGCGTATGCACTTCGTTGTTGCCGGAAAAAGTGCAGACAGGCACTGAGTTTGTGGCGAGGGTGCCCCTTCAGGAAAGGCCGCCAAAGCCCATCAAAGAAGCCAAAAACGAAACGCCCAATACCACGCAGGACAGCCTGCCGCCGCCAAGCAACCCGAACGTCCTACAAACCCCAGAAACAGAGGAGAAGCCCGATGCCGCCGAGTTCAAACAAAAGATAAAAGGCCGGGTGTCAGCGGCCTCGTACAGTAATTTCATCGGCGAGGAGGTGACACACCGGATGCGCTACGCCTTCACCTTGCAGGGCAACAACCTTGGCAACAGCCGTTTTTCGACGGACAATTACATTACCTTCCGGCACACGGTGGGCGAGTGGAGCGAGGTGCAGGACAATTTCAGTGATGCCCTGAAAATCTATGCGCTGTCGGTGAAATACGACTTGGACAAGACCTCCAGCATCAGCTTGGGCCGCAAAATCAACCAGCGGATTTCGAGCATGGGGGCCATTGACGGGCTGCAAGTGGAGAAGGGCTTGGGCAATTTCATGGTGGGCGGCATCGTGGGGTCGAGACCGAATTTTCAGGACTATGGCTTTGACTTGAACTTGTTGCAGGCTGGCGCATACATCGGCCATGCCACGCAGAAGGATGGCAAGCAGCAGCAGAGCACCCTCGCCATCGTGGAGCAGCGCAATGGCGGGGCTACCGACCGCCGCTTCGTTTATTTCCAGCATTCCAACAACCTCATGAAAGACCTCAACTTCTTTGGGTCTATGGAGGTGGACCTTTACGAAAACCTGAACGGGGAGGCGAAGAACAAGCTGAACATGACCAATATGCTGCTCACGTTGCGACAAAAATTATCGAAGAAAACCAGCCTTTCGCTCTCCTACGACAACCGCAAAAACACGCTTTTTTACGAAAGCTACAAGAACTACATTGACCAGTTGGTGGACGTGGAAACGAGGCAGGGCCTGCGTTTCAACTTCAATTATCGCCCCTTCAAATGGGTGACTTGGGGGGCAAACGTCAACTGGCGCTTCCAGAAAAGCGACCTGAATCTCTCGAAGAACGGGAACACTTACCTCAATTTCAGCCGTATCCCGTGGATTGGGGTACAGGCATCGCTCACCGCCAACCTGCTCCAGACCAACTACCTGAGCAGTAAGATGTTCGGGCTTCGCCTGACGAGGGAAATCATTCCTGGCAAGCTGAGCTGCGAGGCCAATTTCAGGATGGTGGACTACCATTACACTACCTACGAAAGCACCGTGAAGCAGAGCATCATGGGCTTTGACGTCTCCATCAACTTGACCCGAAAATTGGCGTTGTACCTGTACTACGAAGGTACTTTTGAAAAGGAGCGGGATGCCTTCCAGCGGGTGAACATGAAGTTGATACAGCGGTTTTGATTTCCATTTCCTGAATAAATCCTACCAAAAAACGAAAGCTTGGCTGTCACCAAGCGAGCTGCCTACATTTTTGCATCGCATAAAAAAATGATGCCGATGCAAATCCTACAACAACTACTAAATTTACTAAAAAGAGAAACCACTGGCGGCCAGTACCTCCCGCTGGTGGACGGGCTTCGGTTCCTGGCCATCCTGCCTGTGCTGGTGCAGCATACGAGCGAGCGGCTCATCGAGCATACGCCAGTGAGCTTTTCGACGCCCGTCGAACAAGACCAACTTGCCTTCCTTGCGAGCAGGGGCACCATCGGCGTTTTCCTGTTCTTTGCCATCAGCGGCTTTATGTTGTCGTTGCCATTCGCCCGCCACCATCTCAACGGGGCCAGTTCCCCCACACTGAAACAATATTTCGTCCGGCGCTTCACCCGCATAGAGCCGCCATACCTGGTCTGGATGACGGTGTTCGCACTGGTGCTGCTCGTACAGGGCGCATGGAAATTGGGCGACCTGCTTCCGCACTGGTTGGCGAGTTGCTTTTACCTCCACAATTTCATCTACGGCGAGTATTCGGTCATCAATCCGGTGGCGTGGTCGCTGGAAATCGAGATACAGTTTTACCTCATCGCACCGTGGCTCGTGGGCTTGTTTTTTTCGATAAAAAACGCCCGCAGCCGGCAGTGGGTACTGCTGGGCAGCATCTTCGGGTTTGTGGCGCTGCAACATGCGATGGGCTGGCAATACTTCCCCTTCAAGCCGACGCTTTTAGGGCAAATGCAGCACTTCCTCGTGGGCATCTGGCTGGCAGACTGCTACCTGACCCGCTGGCAAAAATCGCCTTCGGCAAACATTGGCTGGGACTGGGCCGTGGTGCCCGCCCTGCTCACGATGGCTTATACTTGGACAGAGGAGTTTGCAAAAAGCTTGGTTTTTGGTGCGGCGCTGATGGTGGTCTTCATAGCAGCTTTTCGGGGCAAATATTTTTCGCAACTGCTTCGCAATCAATGGGTTGCCATCATCGGCGGCATGTGCTATACGATTTACCTGACGCATTTACCCCTGCTCGAATTGCAGATGATTTTCACCAAAAACCTGACGCTGACCACCCACTACCTGCCCAACCTGCTGCTGCAACTGGCCATCGGCCTGCCACTGGTGCTAGGTGCTTCGGCGGTGTTCTACCTCGTGCTGGAGAAGCCGTTTATGAAGCAAATGCCCTTGCGTTCCATCTTGGATTTCCCTGTTTTAAAATCATTTTTCATGAAAAACACGAGCATGGCCAAAACGCCAGTTTTCAACTATAAAAAATTGCTGACCATTGCCCTGCTGCTGGTTTCCAGCGCAGCATTTACCCAAACCGAAACCCCTGATTTTCAAGTGCCGCCATTGGACACATTGATAAAACTGGCTATCGAAAAATCGCCCGTACTGCGCTCGCAGGACGTCTGGATTCAAACCAAAAGCAAAGAAGTGAGCCTAGAAAAGAAAAGCTGGGCCAACCTCGTATCAGTCGGTGGTACGGCACTGCTTGGCACCAACAATGTGCTCGATTTTCAGCAAACGACCACCAACCAAGAGTACATTTCCCTCGACCGCCGCAGCGCCGTGTACAATGCCGGGGTGACCCTGCGGGTTTCGCTGGGCGACGTGCTCAACCGTGCCGACAAAGTGGACATCAAGCGGCTGGAATGGGAGCGGTCGCAGGCAGACCGGATTACACTGAAACACCAAATCAGGGAGGAAGTGATGGTGCGCTACGACCGTTTTCAGGCCGACCTGTACCTGCTCGACCTAGAGTCGCAGAACGTGGAGGCCATGCAACTGGCGCTCGGAATTGCCCAAAAATATTTCGAGGAAGGCAACCTGCCCGCTTCGGAGTACACCACTGTTTTGGCAAAAAGCATTGCTGCAAAAAAGCAATTGGAAGAGAGCAAACTGGCTGCCAAGCACAGTTATCGAATGCTGCGGGAGATTGCGGGGATATAGGGTTAAAGTTGATAAGGGATTATCAGGTTGATAAGGGTTTATTTGCCCACTATCATTGTCGCTATCAGTTTATTCCTATTGCCCATTTCCCGAAGGAAAACCCCCAAAAAACGAAAGCTGGCCATGCCCGGCCCTACCTGCCTTTAGATTTGTAGCACAATTGGGGAACAGACCTCCTACCCAATTCAAGCCTACAATATTAAAGACATGAACCTAGTAGAATTTTTCAGGATAGCCGCCAGCCATTTCAAGACCATGTTGCTTGCGGGCATCGCATTGGCCAGCGTGGTGTTTTACTTTACCCGCAACGAACAGTCGGAATACAGCTCACACACCCTCGTGAACACGGGGCTGGTTTCGGGCTACAACATCGAAAGCTCCGGCGGCGCTAAGGTGGACTACGCCTATACCAACAACGAAATCGAGAACCTCATCAGCCTCGCCACTTCTTATGAAACGAGGGAGGAACTGGCCATGCGCCTGCTGGCCCGGTACATCATCCTGCGGGAGCCGAACCCCGAACTCATAACGCTGGAAGGCTGGGAGGAACTGAAAAAACCGGAAGTGCACAATGTGCGCAAACTCGTGGCCGTGGAAGGCGACACCTTGGCAACCTACAACAAAATCATGGCGCTGCGCAACGAGCGCAAAGAAAACGACCTGCAAAAGCTCCTGTACTCCAAACACCCGTTCTTCGGCGTGGAGCAGATGGAAAGCATACAGGTGCTGCGGGAAGGCAAGAGCGACATGCTGCGCTTCAAATACACTTCGATTGACCCGGCAGTGTGCCGCCAAACCCTGCTTTTTTTGACCGATATTTTTGTCAAAAAACAGCGCCAAATGAAGGAGGTGCAAAGCACCGATGTTTTGGCCTTTTTTGAAAAAGCGACCAAAGAAGCCCAGTCCCAGCTCAATGGCCGGGAGGACGGCCTGCTGGCCTTCATGGTCAACAACAAAATCATCAACTACTACGAACAGACCCGCTTCATCGCCGCCAAAAAAGAGGACCTCGACGAATTGTACTTCAAGGAATTGATGAACCTCAGCGGCGCAGACAGTTCCATGCACCGTCTGGAACGGGAAATGGGCAAGCATATCAACCTACCCGAATTGAACACCCGGCTGGTGCAAAAACGGCAGGAACTAAGCGAGGTAAGTTCCCGAATCGCCAAAATGGAGGTGTTCACCTTCGATAGTTCGGCCAGCAACAGCGCTGCGCTCGACTACCTGCGCCGCAACGCCGACTTGCTGAAAAACGACATCAAAAGCACCACCAATGCCAGTTTTGCCGTGAAGCGCACGCCAGAAGGCGTGGAGATGAAGGACATGCTGTCGCAATGGCTGAACCAGGTCATCGGCATCGAACAATCGGTGGCGAGGCTCGGCGTGCTCAAGCAGCGCAAGGTGGAATTCGATGCCATTTACTCCAAATTTGCCCCGTGGGGCAGCCGCCTCAAGCGGATGGAACGGGAGATTGACGTGGCGGAGCGTGCCTACCTTGAAAACCTGCACAGCTACAACCAGGCCCGCCTGCACCAGTACAGCATGATGATGAGCGCAAACCTGAAGGTGGTGGATCCGCCTTTCATGCCGCTGAAACCCGCCGCCTCTAAGCGCAAAATGCTGATTGTAATGGCGTTGCTGGCTGGCTTGGTGCTGGTGCTCGCTGGGGCAGTGGCGCTCGAACTGATGGACAATACCCTGAAAACACAAGCACGGGCTGCGGAGGTGACGGGACTGCAGGTGGTCGGGGCGTTCCCGAAATTTCCAGCAACATCAAAGAAATCAGAAAAGCTGGACTTTGGCTTTATCCAAGCACGGAGCGTCGGTCAATTGTTGCAGCATACAAAGCTGGACCTACGGGAACTCGGCCTTGGCCACCAAAGCACCAAGCGGGTGGTGGTGGCGAGCACCCGAAGCGGGGAGGGCAAATCGTATTTGACCAGGCGCTGCGTCGAGGAACTGCGGGCTGCCGGCGAGCGGGTAGCCTATATTTCTCCAGCAAATACAGAGGAGCCAAGCCATGCCGATGACCGTGTTTACAGCATCAACCATCGCTTTTTCGAGCTGCAATCGGAGGCCGAGCTACTGGCAGATGCCGCTTTTGACCCCAACGAATACAGCTTTGTTTATTTGGAAATACCGGGGCTGCTGACCGGCCCCTACCCCGTGGACTTGGTGGGGCAATACGACCTGACCCTGCTCTTCGCCCGTGCCAACCGGGTATGGAACGAGGCGGACGCCAAGGCATTGGCCACTTTCTCCAAGGGCTTGAAAAATACGCCCCGCCTCTCCGTCAATGCACTTAACCCAACGGCACTCGAAAGCAGTTTGGGAGAGTTGCCAAAGCGCCGCAGCCAATTGCGCAGTTGGGCAAAACAAGTGGTCTTGTTTGATTTTTCGGGCAAAAAAGGGGTTTGATTTTCCAGTAGGACAGCGCCTGAATAAACAAGTCCAAAAACCGAAGGAATATGACCAAAAACCGAAAAGAACTGATACATGGCCTGCGCTGCCCGCATCTTTGTATCATCAAAAACAACTACCTCCTTTACGGCAAATAATCATGCAAAATTCACTTCGCAACGAGCAAATAGTAGTCATCGGCTTCCCGGCATGGGAGGGCGAATACCTGAAAAGCACCGTCCAACTGGTGGGCGAGCTGGCAAAAAACAATGCCGTGCTTTACGTGGAATACCCCTTCACCTGGAAGGACGCCATCATGGGTAGGCTCGGAAAGACGAAGGCCCCTTGGCGTCGTATCCTCGGCAATGAGGAGCGCCTGCGCAGCCTTCGCCTCGACAATGGGGCCGAAGTGAACGTGCTCACGCTGCCCCCGATGATGCCCGTCAACTTCATCAACGGCGAAGCGCTCTACGATTCGCTGATGGGCGCAAATGCCCGCAAAGCGTTCGCCGCCATCAAATCGGCCATGCAGGTGCTGGGCTTTCACCGCCCGGTGGTGGTCAATGCGTTCAACCCCTTCCTTGGGGTGTTCCTGGCACGGCAGTTTGACGAAAAAGCCTTGATTTATTATTGCTACGATGAAATAAGCGCCGCCAAATGGGCAGGCAAGCACGGCGAGCGCCTCGAAAGGAAATTCATGCAACAAGCGGATGCAGTAGTTACCAGTTCCCAACCGCTTCTCATGGCTAAACAACAATTCGCAAAGCGCGCTTTCTTGGTGAAAAACGGGGTTGATTTCGAACTTTTCAATCGTCAACCGTCAATCGTAAATCGTCAATCCCAGGCCATCGGCTACTTAGGCTCGCTGGACGAGCGCATAGATTATGACCTGCTTGAATCAACCATCATCAAGATGCCACACCGGAAATTCGTTTTTGTCGGTCGCATCAACTCGCCCGAAGCTGAAAGGCTCAGAAGTTTGCCCAACGTGGAGCTAGTCGGCAGCCAGCCTGCCGCTAGTCTCCCGGCTTGGGTGCAAAAATTTGGGGTGTGCATGATTCCTTTCTTGAAAAACAAGTTGACGGCGGGAATTTACCCATTGAAAATCAACGAATATTTTGCCGCCGGCAAACCGGTGGTCACGACCAATTTTGGCGACCTCGACGATTTCAGGCATTTGGTCAGCGTGGCCGACACGCCAACGGAATTTGCAGATGCGCTTGAACATGCGCTTCAAAAGGACCAGGACGGCGGCAACCAGCAGCGTATCGCTTTTGCCCACGGCAACTCCTGGCACCAGCGTGCCAACGATATGGGCATCGCCATCCAGCAAGTGGTGGCCGAAAATAGACTGCTTTTGGCCAGCGGGGAAGCTGTCTGGATACCGGACAATTTCAATCGCTGGGGGGAGGCCAGTGCTGCTTTTTTCAAACCACATGTTTCCAAAAAACAGATGGAAACGCCTTTTTTTCCTGCTTCACTGGCCTTTTCGTAAGCTGGAGAGGGTTCTATTAAAACAACAAAGTTGGGTTGCCAGCCTTGGTTGGCGACCGCTTTTCCTCTCAAGGCAATAAAAAATGTTCTCAACTACTTAGCAGGGGGTGTTTTTTGGGGAAAAATTGAAAATTTTTCCCCAAAAAACACCCCAAAATATGGGAGGAGAGAGAAAAAATGAAATTTTTTCTCTCTCCTCCCACACCCTCCTAAGCAGTTACAAATGTTCATAGTTTGTTATTTTTAATATTTAGGGTAATTTTTGACAACCAGCCATTGCAAGTCACGGAAACGGACAGGCAATGGCTGTTTTTTTTTTTGGATTGAAATTAGCTGGTGTACTTGGGCGATGAGTTACCAATTCACGCAACCATTCATTTTATCATAGAATGTCCCTCGAAGTAAAAACGCCGACCGGTGCCGACTGGCTAAAAAAGCCATTTATCAAAATAGCAATCGTTGCATTTGCGGCCATGCTCGGTGTGGTAGTGGCCAAAGGTGGAGTAGCCATAGGCATGGCTTTGTTGGGGCTTCCCATTGTCGTTTTTGGCTTCGCTGCCCTGATGAAATACCCGCATTGGAACCTTTGGGGCGCTGTCGTGGTCGGTTTTTTTTCTGCGGGCATTGGCCGGTACGTGGATGCGCCCTGGGGCCTGCTGCTCGATGCTTTCCTCATCATTGGTTGGCTTAGCCTGGTCTTCAAGCTCCGCAAAAAGGAGGACTGGAAGCCGCTGAAAAACGACATCATGCTCATCACCCTGGTCTGGTACGGCATGGTGCTCCTTGAACTTTTCAACCCAGAGATGCGCAGCGTGGAAGCCTGGATTTACGCCATGCGGGGTGCAGGATTGTACCAATTGCTTGCCTTCGGCCTCGCTTTCCTGCTGTTCCGCCAGCCCAACTACCTCGACAAGTTCCTCCATGTTTGCATCTTTTTCTCTCTCCTCGGCGTGCTTTGGGGCTTCCGCCAAATGATTTTCGGCACCGACAAGGCCGAGGACCACTGGCTATACGTGGAAGGCTTTGCCATGACGCACATGCTGGCCGGTGTGCTCCGGGTCTTCTCTTTTTATAGCGACGCCGGGCAGTTTGGGGCACAACAGGCCATGATGGCGCTGGTCTGTGGCATCATCGCCTTGGGTAAATTCCCGATGAAAACCCGTGTATTTTATGGCACGGTGGCACTGATAACCTTCATAGGATTTGCCATATCGGGCACAAGGGGGGCGCTGGCGGTGCCTGCGGCTGGGGCCTTGGTTTACCTGATTTTGAGCAAAAACTTCAAACTGCTGGCGGCTGGGGTGGTGGTCATGGGTCTTAGTTTTTATTTCCTGAAATACACCAAGGCGCTGCAAGGCGTGGAACAAGTGCGCCGGATGCGGACGGCCTTGAACCCAGAGGACGAGAGCCTGAAAGTTCGCTTGCGCAACCAGGATACCTTCGGTAATTACCTGCGTACTAGGCCCATCGGCGGTGGCATTGGCTCGGCGGGGTTCTGGGGTCATCGGTTCACACCCGGTACCTTGCTGGCCGAAACGGCCACCGATAGTTATTATGTAAAAATCTGGGCGGAGACGGGCATTGTTGGCATCTGCTTGCATTTGCTGATGTTCGGTTACTTTGTGGGCAAGGGTGCCATCGTCTGTTGGAACCTCCGAGACCCGCATTTGCGCCAAAAAATCATCGCCCTCTACGCCGGGATGTGCGGCATTTTCCTATCCAGCTATGGCAACCAAGTGTTCAGCCAAACGCCGACTGGCATCATCATGTACATTGCAATACCACTGATTTTTATGTCGCCGCAGTGGGATACTGCGCCTTCTGAGCCTTGACCGTACAATTTCCGAAGCATTCCTACCAAAAAACGAAAGCTCCCTGCCAGCCCACCTGCCTGCCTGCACATTTGTACCATCAAATAATTCAACCGCCCCCGGTACAAATTTTCACTTACCAATGATTGCTATTAAAATACTTACCATCGCATTGCTTGTCTACCTTGGTTGGGCGGTTGTTTACCAGCTTGCCTTCGCCATCGCAGGCCATTTTTTCAAAAAGGAAAAAGGCAAACCAGATGGCCAGTTCCGTCGCTTCGCCGTACTGATTCCTGGCTACCGGGAAGACGCCGTCATCGTGGACACGGTGAAGGCTGCGCTGCGCCAAAACTACCCCGCCGAACTGTACGAAATCGTGCCCATCGCCGACCAAATGTGGAGCCCGACCATCCAGAAAATCAAGCGGCTCGGCGTACAGCCATTGGAAGTTTTTTTTGATAAAAGTACTAAGTCTAAATCCATCAATGCAGCACTGGCAAAGCTCGGCGACGATTTCGATGCCGTCGTGGTGCTCGATGCCGACAACCACCCACGCCCCGACTTCCTGCTGTGCATGAATGAGGCCATGGGCAAGGGCCATGTCGCACTGCAAGGCCAACGGGTCGCAAAGAATGCCAATACCGCCCTATCCCTGCTCGACGGCGTTTCGGAGTCCGTGAATAATCACCTGCTTTGTAGTGGCCACCGTGCCCTCGGCCTGTCGGCCCGATTGGCGGGGTCAGGCATGGCTTTCGATTTCAGTATTTTCAAAAAGGTAATGGCCACCGTGGATGCGCTTGGCGGCTTCGACAAGGAACTGGAACTGAAGCTGACGCAAATGGGCGTGACCATCGGCTTCGTACCCGATGCCGTTGTGCTGGACGAAAAAGTGGACAACGAAAAGAGCTTTGCCCGCCAACGTGGCCGCTGGTTGGCAGCGCAGTACCGCTATGGTCGCCGCTTCGCTGGTGCTGCGTTCAAGGCGCTTTTCCTGAAAGGCCAGCTTGATTTTTTCAATAAAACCCTCCAAATGGCTTTGCCGCCCCGCCTCGTGCTGCCAGGTGCCTTGGCTTTTGGCACGATGGTTTCCGCCTTGTTTGGACAGGTGTTTGCAGCAGTTTGGCTGGCATTGCTGGCTGGCAATTTGATGTCATTCGCATTGGCCATCCCCCGTGCGTACTGGCGGGCCGAGTTTTTCACAGCGCTGCTGAAACTGCCGATGGCTTTTTTGGCCACCTTGAAGGCACTTGCGCTAATGCCATTGGCTGGCCGCCAGTTTTTGCACACCCCCCACGGAGCTGTTTCCGCATAAACGCTAAAAATCAACCATCATGCTCGGACAAGGAATGCCTTGGCACATCATCCTAGTTTTTTTCATCATCGGTGCTTTGCTTGGCGCAATGAACGCAAGGAGCAAGGTTAAGCCATAGCTCGACTGTCAACCATTTTCCAAACTCAACCAAGACTACAAAATTCAACCATGAAAATACTTTTCGTCTGC
Source organism: Saprospiraceae bacterium (assembly GCA_016714985.1). Lineage (GTDB taxonomy): Bacteria > Bacteroidota > Bacteroidia > Chitinophagales > Saprospiraceae > UBA6168. The sequence goes on from JADKBS010000001.1 coordinate 728,704, forward strand.
AAAACACTACCGCATACTTTCAAAGGCGGCATCCAGACCCATGTTTGGAAACTAAGCGAATGGCTCTTGAAATTCGGGCACGAGGTAAGCATTCTCACCGCTGGCAGCCATAAGAACGGTCTGCGAACGGTGGACATGGGCGGGCGCAAAATCATTGAACTGCCTTATTTCCCAGGCCGCAAACTTCCGCTGGTGGGCACTTTTGCAGAAGAGTTTAGCTTCAATATAGCCGCCAAAAATTGGCTGGCAAAGCACCAAACACAGTTCGACATCATCCACCTGCAAGGCCGCAGCGGTGCGCTTTTTTTGCACAGCAGAAAACAAATCAAAACGCCTGTCGTGAACACCCTGCACGGCTTGATTTCCATCGAACAGGACAAAGCAATTGGCAACACTGGAAATTTTGACCAAAAAATCCATCGCATAGCGGCCACCAAAATGGAAAACGTGGCGCTCCGCAATGCCGACGCCCTCATTGCCGTGAGCGATGAAATGCGCTCGGAAATAGAGGCCCGGCAGCATGGCCTTGGTGCCAAAACCCAACGGATTTATAACGGGATTGATGTGCCGGAGACCCTGCCCAGCACGGCTGCCGACCCGAACTTGCTGCTCTTTGTTGGCCGATTGACGGCCCTTAAAGGCGTATTCCCCTTGGTGGAAGCCATGAAAACCGTGCGTAAAGACATCCGGTTGGTCATGGTCGGCGATGGTGAGGCCCGCCCGGTCTTGGAGGAAATCATTGCAGAAAACAAGCTCCAAGACCGCATCCAACTCACTGGCTCACTCGATAGCAAGGGTGTCAATGCTTGGCTGGAGCAGTGTTCTGCCTTGATATTGCCCAGTTACCACGAGACGCAGGGCATCGTGCTCATGGAAGCCAATGCGTTGGGTAAACCCGTTATCGCAACTGCAGTGGGCGGTGTGCCGGAGGTAGTCGTCAATCGAAAAAACGGACTCCTACTCGGCAACCACGACATCAAGACGCTCACTTGGGGCATCAACTACCTGTTTACCAACTCGTTTTTTGCGGGGCAATGGGGCCAGTGGGGCCGATTTTATATGCAGGAAAAATTTAATTGGGAAAAGATTCCCCGGCAGACGGAGGCGGTTTACCAATCACTTGTGCCCGCCAATTTGACGAACAAAAACAACAGCCCAAGTAGGAACTTAGCGGCGATCCTATGATAACCAAGTACCTAAAAAATCCATCCATCCTGTCCGTTGCCAGTGCAATGGCCATGCAGGGCTTCACTTTGCTGACCTTCATGCTGCTCGCCCGCCACTTACAAGTGCCACAAATGGGTGCTTGGGCGCTCTGGCTGACCCTCGTCTCCATCACCGACATGACCCGTCAAGGTTTTGTCCAAAACGGGTTGGTGCGCTTCACCGCTGCGGAGCCGTCCGCTTGGGACCGTTGGTTGACAGCGGCGCTTGTCCTAAACTCCTTGTCTGGATTGGGGCTTGGCGTACTGTTGGCGGGCGCTTCCTGGTTGGTAGGTGGCTTGTTTGGCATCCCCGAACTGCAATCGCTGGCGCTTTGGGCGCTGCCCTTTTCCATCTTGCAGGGGCTGGGGCGGTTTGCGGAAGCGGTGCAGGTGGCAAAGCGTGATTTCATGGGTATTTTCTGGAGCAACATGATAAATGGGGGTTTGCAGTTTGGCCTCACGGCCTTGTTTTTTTTGAAAAAAATGCCGCTTAACTTGTCACAACTGCTTGGTTTTCAACTGCTTGGAATTATAGGTGGCGTGGTTTTTAGTGTCGTTTTTTGCAAAAAATATTTTGCCTTCGGGCATTTTGAAAAAGATAAACTGGCGCAGCTTTTCCGCTTCGGTAAGTTTGTGGCGGGCACCAATTTTTGCTCGCTCCTCTTCCAGCGCCTCGACGTGCTGCTCATTGGCGCTTTTCTCTCGCCCGCCATCGTAGCCGTGTACAACGTGGCCACCCGCCTCAATGGCCTCCTCGACCTCCCGCTCAACAGCCTTTCGCTGGCGCAATTCCCCAACGTGGCCAAGGAACTTGCCGAGTCAAAGCCAATGGACGAAGTGATGCGCAAAACCGTTCGAAAACTGATGCTCGTCCAACTGCCGCTTTCATTGCTGCTCATCGCATTGGCCCCGCAGGCGGTACGGTTATTGGCTGGTGAAAATTACGCTTCGGCAGCACCCATTTTGCAAATTTTGGCACTGGCCGGGCTGGTAAAGCCATGGGGACGTGCTTTCGGCATGTCACTTGACGCTACTGGCCGGTCCGATGTCAATTTCAAGATGCTGCTGTTCAGTATGCTGGTCAATTTGGTACTCAACCTGACGCTACTTCCCATTTTCGGCATGACCGGAGCAGCGTTAGCAACAGGGTTGGGGATTTTGTTGACAGTGGGTGCTGGGCAATTGCTGCTTCGAGTACGTTCGAGTTCCGGCTTGAACGAAATAAAAATCGCAGCTCAGGCTGGCGCTTGAGCCTAATCTATGTCACCACTTGTTTCCATCATCACCGTCAACTACCGACAGGCCAAAGTTACCTGCGACCTGCTCGAAACCATCGGCAAGCTGGCCTACCCCAACCTCGAAACCATCGTGGTGGACAATGGGGCGCTGGAGGACAGTACCGCTATTTTTAAAAGCCAACTGGCTGGCGTTCAGGTGATTGTAAGCCGGGAGAACCTCGGTTTTGCTGGCGGCAACAACCTCGGCATCCGGCAGGCAAAGGGCGATTTCATTTTCCTCATCAACAACGATACAGTATTAACCGACGGGTTGATTGAAGCCCTGGTGGCCCGCTGCCAGCAGCCGGGCGTGGGCGCTGCCAGCCCCAAAATCAAGTATTTCGACACGCCGGACGTCATCCAATACGCAGGTTTTACGCAAGTGAACCCGCTCACGGGGCGCAACAAGGCCATCGGCCAGGGCGAGCTAGACCAGGGGCAGCATGACACTGCCCGACCTGTGCCCTACGCCCACGGCGCAGCGATGATGCTTCGCCGGGAGGTCATCGAAAAAGTGGGCCTAATGCCCGAGGTTTTCTTTTTGTACTATGAAGAGCTGGACTGGTGCGAGCAGATTCGGCGGGCGGGCTATGAGATTTGGTATGAACCTGCGGCCATGATTTTGCACAAGGAAAGCATCTCCACGGGCAAAGCCAGTCCGCTGAAAACCGAATATCTTACCAAAAACAGAATACTTTTTATGCGCCGGAACTTCAAAGGCTGGAAGTTGGCTGCATTCTTGATGTTTTTCTATGCTATTTCCCTTCCAACACATATCTTTCGCTTAGCTTTGGAGGGCAATTCCGCTAACCTGAAAGCATTGTGCAGGGGAGCAATGGCGGGTTTGGCAAGTGCCTAATCCAAGCAAAACATCACATGAAAGGAATCGTTTTCACCGAATTTATCGAAATGGTGGAGCAAAAATTCGGCTACGAAATGGTGGACGAACTGCTCACCGAAACCGACCTGCCTTCAGGGGGGGCTTACACATCCATCGGCACCTACTCGCACCACGAAATAGTGAGTTTGGTGGTGGGTTTGAGCCAAAAAACAAACCTGCCACTTCCTAGCTTGCTATACACTTTTGGGCAGCATCTTTTCCAGACCTTTGAAAAGGGTTACGGGCAGTTTTTTGAGGGCGTCCCAAATGCTTTTACCTTTCTGGAAAGCATCGAGCGCTATATCCATGTGGAGGTCAAAAAGCTTTATCCCGATGCGGAGCTTCCCCGTTTTCAGACCAAAAGACTAGATGAAAATTCGCTCGAAATGATCTACCAATCCGAGCGCAGCATGGGCGACCTGGCACACGGGCTTATCGCTTCCAGCCTCGAACATTTCAACGAAAAAGCCGAAATCTATCGGGAATCATTGGCGGAGGGTGGCAAAATTGAGCGATTCGTCATCACGAGAATATAGCCGCATTACCGCATGGATTACCAAAAGGAGATTGATATTTTAAACCGACGGCTCCAGCGGGAAATCAACTCCCGCAAGCAGGCTGAAGCCATTTTGGAGCAAAAAGCACTGGAACTATACCGGGCCAACGACGAATTGCGTAGCCTCAACGAAGGGCTGGAGCAAAAAATAGCCGAGCGGACTAGCGCCCTTGAAGACAGCGAACTGCGCTACCGTCAAATCGTGGAAAACGCCACGGACATCATCTACCGGGCCGATGCTGACGGCTATTTCACCTATGCCAACCAGACTGCCTCCGTGCGCCTTGGCTATTCGCAAACGGAAATAATCGGTCGCCATTTCATGGAACTGGTGCATCCTGACTGGCAGCAGCATGTGAATGATTTCTATAAAAAATGCCGTGAGGAACAGCAGATGAGCAGCTATTTGCAGTTTCCCATTTTGACCAAGTCGGGCGAGGTGATTTGGCTGGCGCAAAACGTGCAGTTCATCCTGCACGAGGGTGAAATCGTGGAAGCGGCGGCAGTTGCACGTGATTTCACCAAACGAAAACTGGCGGAAGATGAACTGAAAACCACGCAGAGCCGCCTCATAAGCCTCATCGCAAACCTGCAAAGCGGCATCTTGGTGGAGGACGAAAACCGCCATATCGTACTGACCAACCAGCTTTTCTGTGAAATATTTGGCATCACTGCGCCGCCAGATGCTTTGAAAGGGGCTGATTGTTCCGAGTCGGCGGAGCAAACCAAAGGGCTTTTCAAGAACCCGGAAGATTTTGTCAAAGGGATTGGAGTCCTGCTCAAAAACCGAGAAATAAAGGTCAACGAAGAACTGGAAATGACTGATGGCCGCATCCTCTTGCGGGATTATATACCCATTTTTGCCGAAGGAAAATACCTCGGCCACCTCTGGCAATACCGGGATGTGACCGAAGAAAAACGGGCCGAAGAGAAACTGCGCCGCAGTGAGGAAAAGTACCGGGGCATCATCGAGAATATGGAATTGGGCCTCTTGGAAGTGGATAATATGGGGCGCATCATGCGTGCCTATCACCGCTTTTGCGAGATGATTGGCTTCAATGAGTCCGAGCTTATAGGCAAAAAAGCGAATGAGGTATTCCTGCCTCCTGAGTTCGCCGCCGTGATGAAACAGCAGGCGATGGACCGCATGAGGGGGCAGGCGGGCGTTTATGAAATTCAGCTTTTCAAGAAAGACGGCAGCCGCATCTGGGTCATGATATCCGGGGCACCGATTTACAACCAATGGGGCAAAATCATTGGGACCATCGGCATCCACTATGATGTGACCCAACAGAAAAAACTGCAGCAGGAGCTTTTCGAGGCGAGGCTGCGGGCGGAGGAGGCTCAAGAGGCGGAGAAGCAGTTCCTCGCCAACATGAGCCACGAGATTCGCACCCCGCTCAACGCCATCATCGGCATGACGCACCTGCTCTACGACACCGCCCCAACCCCCGACCAACAGAACTACCTCGACATCCTGAAAAGCTCCTCGGAGATACTGCGGGCGCTTATCAACGACCTGCTCGACCTCTCCAAGATGCGGGCTGGCAAGCTGGAGGCACATCCCAAGGAATTCGACCTCACTGGGCTGTTGCGCACCCTCCAGAAGACCTTCCAAATCAAGCTGGACAGCAGGCCCGTGGAAGTGGAAGCGGAGATTGACCCCCGGCTGGACACCCTGCTGCTCGGCGACGACCTCCTGCTCAACCAGATTTTGCTCAACCTGCTCGGCAATGCCGAAAAATTTACCGCCGAGGGCAAAATGGGGATTCGTGTCATGTTAAAGTCCAGAACTGGAAAGGTTGTCACCGTGCGGTTTGAGGTGTTCGACACGGGCATCGGTATCCCACCGAACAAGCTCGACCTCATTTTCCAGAGTTTCCGGCAAGTGGACGGTGACATCAAGCGGCGCTACGGCGGCACGGGGCTGGGGCTTTCCATCGTGAAGAACTTGGTGGAACTACAAGGCGGCTTTATACAGGTTGACAGCGTGGAAGGCCAAGGAACGGTCTTCCATTTTGAACTGGACTACGAGGACACGGGCATAAAGACCGCTGCAGTCACCGAGGTTTACCAAACAGCCAAGGCCGATTACGCTGGCCAGTGCAAGGTGCTGGTGGTGGAGGACAATAGCATGAACCGCCGCTATTTATCGAGTCTGCTCAATAAATGGAACATCGAGCATAAAATGGCCGTGAACGGTCGGGAAGGTGTAGAAATGGCGCAGTTCGAACGCTATGACCTTATTTTCATGGATATACAAATGCCCGAACTGGACGGCTACGAGGCCAGCATCGCCATCCGCAGCACCGCCAACCCCAACCAGCGCACGCCCATCGTGGCGCTTACGGCCTCCGCCATGCTTTCCCGCAAGGACAAAGCCTATCAGGCGGGCATGGACGACTATGTTTCAAAGCCGTTTACCCCAGAACAAATACTGGTTGTGTTGGAAAAATTCGTGAAAATTGGGGCTGCAGCAGCGGCAACCGAGGATTTTTCCAATGAAAAAACAGGCATTTTCGCTGGCGCAAAAGGCTTGGACGCTGCGCAATTGCACGACCTCTACGCCGACGACCACGAGTACGCCCTCGACATGTTCGATGCTTTTTTTGAAAAAATGCGGGACGAGTACCCACAACTGCGCCCCTTGTTTGAAAAAAGGGATTGGGCAGGGCTGTCAAAACTGGCGCACAAGCTCAAACCCGCATTCCCGATGGTGGGACTGTCGTGGCTGGAAGCCGATTTTCAAAAACTGGAAACTGAGGCAAAGGCTGGGGCGAGCGAACAGGATATTGAATTGATTATCAAACAAATAGAAGAAAAAGCAGCAGCGGGCATCCCATTGGTGAAAGCCGAGATGGAGCGCCTTCGGCAATAAATATTTGGTTCCAGGTTTCGGGTTTCAAGTTTCAAGGTGGCGAGAACGATACCCATTTAATAAAATTTAGCCCAAAGCCACTCCATACAGTTTTAAGCAGGTTCGCCCTGAAACCTGAAACCAAAAACCATAAACATAGCGATATGAAATGCCTAATCGTTGACGACGACAGCATGGCCCGGACGGCGCTCCAGCGGCTTTGCAGCAAGCACGAACAACTGGAAATCGTGGCCACTTGCGAAAGCGCAGAGGAGGCCTGGCGTTTTCAAAAGCGAAGAACACGGCGTGGAACTGCTTTTCCTTGATATGGAAATGCCCGGCCTCTCCGGCACAGAACTCCTTGACCGCCTTCCAGTGGCCCCGATGGTCATTTTCACCACCTCCAAGGCTGATTACGCTTACGATGCCTTTGAGTATGGTGCGATTGATTTTTTGAAAAAACCCATCGCACAGCCCCGCTTCGAGCAGGCGCTGCAAAAACTGTTCGGGATACAAGCTGGCAACCAACAGTTCCAAGCCAATTCGCAGAACATCTATGTGCGCACCGAGGGCAAGTTCGTCCGCCTGAGCTGCGACGACATCCTGTTTTTTGAAAACGTGGGCGACTATATCCGCATCCGAACGGCAACCGGTGCCAACCATATCATCCACGGCACCTTGCGAAGTGTGGACGAGCGGCTGAACGACCCCCGTTTCCTCAAAGTCCACCGCAGCTATATCATCAACCTGGACAAAATCGTGGATATTGAGGAAAACACGCTGGTGATTGAAAAATCAGTCATTCCGATCAGCCGGGCGCACAAGCCGATTTTGATGAACAGGCTGCGGATTTTATGAGGTTGATGAGGGTTGATATTTGAGGGTTGATAAGGGTTGATAGCTCGCATAACGACAACCTCCATCAAGCCTTATCAACCTTCATCAGCCAATCAGTACAACTTCTGATTCGCCCTGTAACCGCTCAGGTTTTTGTACCAATCCGTAAAATCAGTGCCTCCCGACTGCGCCCATTGCGTGAACTTCAAATGCCCTTTATTGATGGGCGTCCTCTCCAATGGATAAACAAAACTTGAAGGAAGGTTAATGGCAAAAGGCAAACCCGTTGAGGTCTGGTAATACACCCCGTTTGATGGGTTCGTCGCATCATCGGCAGCGCCGAAAAAGTCTTCATTCGCCAGCGAGGTAGGATGGTAGCCGGGCAGGTGTACCTCTTTGCCCCGCAACGTGTTTACAAAAAGGAAAGGATTGAAAGGGGCCACTCCAAGCTCCTGCCGGGCGACTGGCTGCGTGAAAGTTACCGATATGTCCAGTTCAACGGGGTCAACCTGGCCTTTTTCCTTTTCTGTATTGATGATGCTGCCCCCACCGAGCAATTGGAGCCCATTGTCGAAGGCGATGATGACGGCCTTATCTTGGGCAGCTTCTGTCCCATTCCCTGCCATTTTCACGATGTTTTCGAGCAATTGGTGACCAGTTACGGACGCTATTTTACCGGGCACGACGCCGAGCTCAAACCCAAACCCGTTCTGTTGCACACCGCCTGCCGCTCTAAGTCGAAACGACACGTCCATTTTCACAACTTGGTTTTGCGCATTGAGGTACTCCTTGAAATTATAGTCAACTACAAGGTCGTTCATATCGTAGTCGCCCTGGCTCGGAAACAAATCCTCAAAGGCAAGTGTGCCGTAAGCGCCTTGTGAGGGCGTATAGGCATGGAAGGCAATGGCGGGATTGTTGGGAGCAACGTCCACAGCATTGGAGACACCATCGTTGTCATCGTCGTCGTTGTTGGTAGCTGCCACCAATCGTGCTGTTTCAATGGCAGAAAAAGGATTGGCCGTCACATAGAACACGGCGTCGTTGAAGTCGTTGTCCCCGCCGGGGCGGTTGATGTCCTCCACGCCAAGCAGCAGTTTTTGCAGGGATTGGTCGTAGAGCAGGGCCACGTGCTGGCGGTATTGAGCCTGCGTGAAAGTGTTCAGGTTTTTATCGGAAAACTTGATGCCCGGTTTCGTGTCAACTTTCCGTGTAGAATTGTTCCAGCCATCAGGTACGAGGAACCAGCCGATGCTGGTTCCTGCGGTGAAAGTGCCCAGATAAACCTTGTTGCCAGTGGTCAAATTGCCGCCGCTTCCCGTGAAGGAGACATTGGGGAAGATGATATTCAAGCTGGCGATTTCGTCAATCGTGGCTGGTGGGTTCTCAGTAGGGTAGGAATAATAACCAAGCGCATTGCGGTATCCGGCGCCTTCGTGCACGAATGTAACCCAGACCCCGGCATCTTCAATAAGGTTGACCGTACTTACCTTGTCCGCTGCCAAATATTCGGGATGAGCGGTGGGCACTGGTGCGCCTTCTGGTAAGCTGGCATTGATGACATCCAGTACTTCTTGACTCACAACGTCATTGGGTGTCACAAGGTAGTTGGGCTTACCTGAATTGTTATAAGTGCCCATATAGGTAAATGGCACGACGCTTCTGTTGCCCACGGACTGCGTTGATTGAGCCTCATTTTTATAGTTGCTCGAATTGCTGAAGACAAACAGAGCGTTTTCGCCATCCCCCTTAAAACCTTCTTGGTTCTCCTCGCCAAGAAGCACTTCCACTTTTTCGGCATTGCCGACAGTAACGATTTTTTCGGCAGGCAAGCCCAAGTAAAGTGTTTGAATCAACAAGGAATCGGTTGCGGTAGGCACGCTCACTTGAATTTCAGCCATCCCATCGGTGCCAGTATGCGCAGTCAAGCTTTCCTCCAGCGATGTTCCATTCACTAAATAGATTTTGAACGGCACATTGCGGAGCAACACGCCATCGGCATCCTTAGCAAGCACGGTAAGCGTGGCGTTGCGTGATGTACGGAAATCGAAGCCAGTTGGGACTGAAAGCTCCTGCATGAGCGGCACCTCGGCGTTCTCCTCAAAAGCCTCCTCTGGCAGGTCGAGGTCACAGGAAACTAAAAGGCTGAGCAAAAGGATAAATGAAATGTATTTCATGTTGTTGGAATCAATGTTGAAGCGAAAGCTTCAACCGTTTAGAATTAAGTAAAAATTGAAAGGGGGTGGTTGATGCCGTAGCATCGTCCCATATCACACGTTCTCCTGTTGCAAGGCGGCAAGGGGGGTTCTGACCAATATTTTCATATCGAGCCAAAAGGAACAAGTATTGGCGTAGGTTACATCCAATCGCTTCCGGCTGTCGGCGCTGGTATTGGCTTTGCCTCGCTCGGTCACCTGCCATAGCCCGGTGATGCCAGCTGGGGCAAGGAAGCGGCCAACGGCTTCGTCGGAGGTGAGTTGGGACGCCTCGTACAATGGCAATGGGCGGTTGCCCACAAGCGACATATCGCCCTTTAGGACATTGACGAGCTGCGGCAGTTCGTCAATGCTCGTGTTGCGGATGATGCGCCCAATCCGAGTGATTCGAGGGTCGTTGCTGAATTTGACAAAAGCCCTTGCCTGCGCTGTTTTTTTGCCCATTACCCAATCATCTTCAGCGATGTAGCCAGCATCGGCGACAAGTGTGTTTTCGCTGGTCTTGTTCCAAGAGTACTGAATCTCTTGGCCCTCGTCAGCATCACCGTACTGGTTTTGAGCCTTCATTTTTTCGAGCAGTTGGTCGGCATCGGTACGCATGGAGCGGAACTTGTAAAAATCAAAAAACTGATAAGCCTCCCCGACCCGTTTTGAGGCATAAAAAACAGGGCCTTTGCTCTCCAGTTTTATAAGCAGTGCAACCAACAAAAACAAGGGGCCGAGCAGTAAAAGCAGCAGGGTGGAAACAATGATATCGAATGTACGCTTCGCAATTCGATAAGCGTCGGGTACAATAAATGGGTTGGCTTGGTCAAAACTGGCTGTCATGTTGTTGGATTGAAACTGCTTAGGAGGGTGTGGGCGGAGTGAGAAAAAAATTCATTTTTTCTCTCTCCGCCCACATTTTGGGGTGTTTTTTTGGAAAAATTGAAAATCCCCCCCGCTAAGTAGTTACGTTGGATTGAAAAATTTTGTACTTGAAAAATGATTAGTTCATGGAATAGGCCCGTTCTGCTAAAGCGATTTTCGGACTTTCCATAACTGGGCTGAACTTGTTTACCCGAAGCGCCAATTCCTTTGGGTGAAATGGCTTGGACAGAAAATCATCGGCACCTGCCTCTAGGCACTGCCAACGTTTCTCCACATCACTCACGCCTGAAAGCATGATGACCGGGACTGCGGACCATGAACGGCGCAGGCGGAAATGGCGCAAGAACGCTAGGCCCGACATATCAGGCAGGTTGTAATCAAGCAGAATGGCGTCTGGTGCTGGGTTTTCGGTAAGCCAAACGAGGGCTTCACCAGCACTTTTCTTTGCAATAACCCGAAAGTTCTGTTTAAATACAGGCACCAGAAAGCGGCACATCATATCACAGTCATCAATAAGCAAGATTGTCTTTTGCATGGATTGAGTTTTATTTTTTTGATGACACAAAGTTGAGGGGATAAGGCCCCCCAAGACGCCATGTTTCGTTTTTTGGTAGAATTAAGGATGCAAATGGCGTTAAACCTCCGTTCGGAGCAGAATCCTGCTACTTTGCCCAGAAACTTGAGGCCCATCTAAAGTCAAAGTTCTATTTTTGTTTCTTGAAGGAATTTAGGTAACACGGGTAGGGCTTTCGATTAAAAAAATGCGCCACACCCCGCTTTTGCTCCAGCTTTGAAGGGCTTAAATTTTTTTAGAAAAAACCTGTTAACAAGGGCCACAGCTACATCGAAATAAAATAGCTGTCAACCACCTCATTTGCCTCGATTCCAGTAATATTCTCAAATACAGGAATTTATGAAAATTCGGAACCTATTCATTTCTGCGCTCCTTGCGCTTTTTGCAATATCATGTGGCAACGACCCCGAAGTCGTCGAAGCCGATACACCCGCTGCTGGCGAGGGTGCACCCTTGTTCCAAGACCCCGGCGCCGACAACCTGCAAGGCGGCGTGAACACCGCTCCCGGCCAGCCCAACCTCGATGTTGCAGAGCACAAAATCGTGGCCGAGGAGGTAATGAACACCGACAAATACACCTATGTGCGGGCCAAGGAAAATGGTCAGGAAATCTGGGTCGCCACCTCGAAACAGGAGGTGAAATTGGGCAACACCTACGTGTTCAAGGGTGGACTTTTGAAGCACAACTTCGAGAGCAAGGAGTTCAACCGCAATTTCGAAACGCTGTACCTCGTGTCCGATTTCAGGGCGGAAGGAACCGCCAGCAGCGTCGCTGCTAATCCGCATGGAAACGTGCAAGGTGGCTCTACCGTTGAAGCGCCGACCAATGTGGTAGCCGCAGCTGGCACCATCAAAATAGCCGACCTCGTGGCCAACCTAGCCAAATATAAAGGCAAGACCGTAAAAGTGACCGGCAAGGTGATGAAGGTGAACAACATGATTATGGGCCGAAACTGGGTTCACCTGCAAGACGGCTCCGGCAAGAACCTCGACCTGACCCTGACTACCACTGAACTGGCAAAATTAGGGGAGACCATTACGATGGAAGGTGTGCTGGCCGTTGACAAGGACTTCGGGGCAGGGTACAAGTACGAGTACATCGTTGAGGGGGCCATTAAAAAATAAGCGACACCATCATTTTAGCATCAGCAACATGAAATCTCCATTTCCTGGCATGGACCCCTATCTGGAGGGGTATTTGTGGCCTGATGTCCATCATGATTTGGCCGTAAAAATCAGGAAGCAACTGACGGGGCAAATCCGGCCCAAATACGTTGCCCGGCTCAACACCTATGTCGTGCGGGACACGAACCCTGCTGCCGACCGGGGCATCATGTACCCCGATGTGGAAATTGTTTCACACAAAAGCATCGAAATAGCAAGAGCGCCAGCGGTGCTCCATGCTGGGTATGAAGTCCTTTCTGGGCCGAACCCTGCCAGCTTTAAAATCGCTCATACACCTTCCATTCCGGTCAAAATAACAGTAGTTGAAATCAGGGATACCGAGGAGAACAGTTTGGTCACGGCCATTGAAATCCTATCGCCAGTGAACAAGCGAAAACCGGGCTTGAAAACATACCGGGCAAAGCGGGATAAACTATACAGCGCTGGCGTTCACTTGCTCGAAATTGACCTCTTGCGGAGGGGCGAAAGGCCGCCTCAAGACCCAAGGTTGGAGGGTACGGACTATGTGGTTGCGCTGACCCGTGCCGAAGCCGGCGAAACGGAAATCTGGCAGGTAGGCTTGCGCTCAAAGCTGCCTGTCGTGCCAGTGCCTTTGTTGGCCCCCGACAAGGATGTTGTTGTTGACCTTCAAAAAGCCCTTGATGAGGTGTACGAAGATGCGGCCTATGAGCTTTCCATTGATTATTCCAAAGAACCTCCCCCGCCGAAGTTTTCGGAAGCGGATGCCGCTTGGGGGAAGTCACTTCGTTGATATAGTTCACGCCGTCAAATTTTGGGCATAAGTACCTTGGTTGATAAAGGTTGATAAGGGTTTATGAGTTTGATTACCAACCCTTATCAACTACATCAACCCTTATCAACCATGCTCAAAACATGGCGGCCTGCAGTATAACTATCACATCTGCGCCCGCCGCATCAGCCAGAGCGCCACGCAGCCGAAGAACATGTTGGGAATCCAAACGCCAAGCCATGCGGGCAATGCCTCATTGGTGGCAAAGGTGATGCTGAACTTCGCAACGAACACGAAAACAGCCCCCAGCACGATGCCAAGCGCCAAGTGAAGGCCCATGCCCCCCCTGATTTTCCGGCTCGCAACCGCCAGGCCAATCAGCGTGACAATGATGATAGTGACGGGGTCGGCGGTTCGGCGGTACAGCTCTATTTCATAGCCCTTGGTATTGCCCACGCCCCGCCGTTGCTCCTCGGCAATGAACTTTGCCAAACGGGTGGACGGGATGCGCTCACGGGTGTCGTCGTAGCGAACGAAGTCATCGGGTTTGAGTTGAAAAACGGTGTCGAGCTTGGATTTTCCGCCCACCACAATTCTTTCCTTTATCCCATCGAACGTGTGTATCTCGTAATTGCTCAGTTTCCATTGCTTGGTCTTGCCGTTCCACCGAGCCTCGTCTGCTTCGATATAGCTCAGGAGCCGATTGCCATCCAATCGTTCCAGCCTGAAATTGCGGGCGAAGCTGTCCTGCTTGAAATAGTCCCGCACATAGACCTTCGTCGTGGGGTCAATGAACATGTGCACATCACGGGTATTGCCTTTGTCGCTTTCCTTATGGATATAGGAATGGAAAAAATCGAGGCGGGTCTTGTTGCTGACCGGTATGATGAAATGGTTTAGGACGAGGTGCGTCATGGCCAACAGCCCACCTGCCACGAGGTAGGGCCGTACCAGCCGCCGAAAGCTCACCCCGGCGTTCAGGATGGAAATAATTTCGGAGTCGTAGGCCATGCGGCTGGTGAAGAATATCACCGAAATCATGGCGAACAGCGGCCACAGCAGGCCATTGATAAAGACAATAAAGTTGAAATAATACTCCTTGCTGACCTGCCAAGGCCCCAGTTTTTCGTCAATGAACTCCTCCACGTTTTGGCTGAAATCAATGATGACGGCAATCATCGAAAAGATGAGCACCACGAAGAAGAACGTGGCCAAAAACTTCTTGATGATGTAGCGGTCGAGGATTTTAGCATTGCGGAATTCGGGTTGCGGATTGGAGGCTGAGCCAAAACGAAATGCTGGCATTTGAATGCAAAAACTGGGTTTTTCTTAACAACCCAACATTTCAAAATTAGGATGCAAAGGTAGTCATGTCAATCATAGCAGCGCCCCCCATCCAGTATCCAGTATCCAAAGTATCCAGTATCTCACAATCGTTGCCCCATGCTCCTCACCATCCCCTCCTTCCAGCTTGCAAAATCCCCAGCGATGATGTGCCTCCTCGCCTCGCCCACCAGCCAAAGGTAGAAGCAGAGGTTGTGCAGCGAAGCAATCATGCCGCCGAGTTGCTCCCCGGCCACGAAAAGGTGGCGCAAGTAGGCCAGCGAATGTACCCGGCTCGTGTGGCTGGTGCTTTCGGGGTCAATGGGGCTGTGCTCGTTCTTCCACTTTTTCGTTGCGGATATTGATGATGCCCTTGGCGGTGTAAAGATGGCCGTGGCGGGCATTGCGGGTCGGCAGCACGCAGTCGAACATGTCAATGCCGAGGGCGATGCATTCCAGGATGTTCATCGGGGTGCCGACGCCCATCAGATAGCGGGGCTTTTCCTTCGGTAAAATACCGCAAACAAGCTCCGTCATGCCGTACATGTCCTCGTCCGGCTCGCCGACGCTGAGGCCGCCGATGGCGTTCCCCTCCCGCTCGAACGATGCAATCACTTCCGCCGATTCCTTGCGCAGGTCGGGGTAGGTACTGCCCTGCACGATGGGGAACAGCGTTTGGGCATACCCGTACAGCCCCTCCGTTTCATCGAAACGGTCGCAGCAGCGCTTGAGCCAGCGGTGGGTCAAGCCCATCGAGTTTTTGGCGTATTTGTACTCGCAGGGGTAGGGCGTGCATTCGTCGAAGGCCATGATAATGTCCGCCCCGATTTCCCGCTGGATGTCCATCGCCCGCTCCGGGGTGAAGACGTGGTTGGAGCCGTCAATATGCGACTTGAAGGTGACGCCCTCCTCCTTTATCTTTCTTTGCGCAGCTAGGGAATACACTTGGTAGCCGCCGCTGTCGGTAAGAATCGGGCGGTTCCAACCATTGAACTTGTGCAGGCCACCTGCCGCTTTCAGCACCTCCATACCGGGGCGCAGGTAGAGGTGGTAGGTATTGCCGAGAATGATTTGGGCATGAACCTCCCGCTCCAGCTCATGGATATGGACGGCTTTTACGGCGGCAGCCGTGCCCACGGGCATGAAGATGGGCGTCTCTATGGCCCCGTGCGCCGTCTCTATGCGCCCTGCACGGGCGGCGGAATGGGGGTCGGTATGTTGCAGTTGAAAAGTCAAAACCTGGTTGTTTTTTTTGAAGCTGCGAAGATGCAGAAAAATTGAGGTTTGTAGCCTTTAGAGCATGTTTGGGACGAGACACCAATAAAATGTCCATCTTGGCCGGCTCTTTTTTCTTCTAAATCGCTTAAAAAATAAGTCCGTAGCGCTGCTATGCACTGATTTTTTAAGTGTTTTACAAGAAAAAATAGCTCACCCAATCTTGTACACGCTATTCATGCCTCGTCCCTTGGCCTTTCTGTTGGATTTACTTAACCTTTCTTTAACCGTTTCGCCCCAACGCTTGTCTAGTTCGAAACGTCTTTGTGTGTATTAACCCGATTGACTCGTTTTCACAAAGGACACACATGAAATCTAAAGCTGCCAACCAATGAAAAACATCAAACGTACAATTTTTTCATCCATAGTTTTCCTTTTCGTTTGGACCGGTGACACGCTCGCTCAAAATGTGCCATTCCCCGAAAGCAACGCCGTATGGAAAGTGTCACAAACGACGATAGCCGGTCCAATACCTTTTTTCGTCGCCCTTTGTGGCGATACGGTGCTCGGTGGCAACCATTACTCGCAGTTCGTTGGGCTGCAAGTGGACAGCCAACTGAACATCACAGACAGTGGTTTTGCTGGTGGGCTTCGCAATGACGGAAACGCCGTCTATTTCAAGCCATTCGGCAGCGAACCCGAATACCTGCTCTATGATTTCAACCTGCAAGCGGGCAACGTGATTAGCCTGTACTCGTCCGCCCTTGGCGAATACATTGACCGCCATGTGGACAGCGTGAAAACGCAAGACCTCGCTGGCCAGCCACGCAAAGTCATTTATTTTGCCCCTTCGGAAAATTGGATGCCCGCCGAGCGCTGGATAGAAGGGATTGGCAGCAGCTATGGGCCATTGGGCAGGGGCGTTGAGCCGTTTCCTGATTTTGGCGACCAGTTGCTCTGCTTCCAGCATGGCACGGCATACCACAACGAATACCCAATTGAAGATTGCCGCCTGCCAGAATTGCCTGCCGAGTGTGCCCTCACGAATGCTGCGCCCGAATCCATCGCCCTTGAACCGTTGAAAATTACCGCACAACCCAACCCGTCGGGGCCTGTCAGTGTGCGTTTTGTCATCAACCAGCAACAATTGCCGGAGCAGTGCAACCTTAAAATTTATGCCGCCAATGGCAAGTTGCTCACTTCGGTGGCCTATGCCCAACCTGAAATGGCCTTGCCCTCCGGTTTGGTGTTGCACCAAGGTTTCTACATTGCCACGCTGGAGTCGGAGGGTACGGAGCGGGTGCTGGCGCACTGTACTTTCGTGGTTGGGGAGCCATAAAAAACTTGTTGCGAAGCAAAAAAAAGCCCGCTGGAACTGCCAGCGGGCTTTTTTTATAAGGTCATTTTGCGACCACCCTGCCTACGGCAATGGATCGCCCGTCCGCTGTTTCCACTTTGATAAAATACAGGCCAGACGGCAGGTGCTCCCGCTGCAAGGTGAGCGATGGGGAACGGAAAGCCCGTTGCTGGACCAACCTGCCCGTCACATCCAATAGCTTGAAAGTCAAGGATTTATTGGATTCAACGCCTTTGAGTTCGATAGTGGCAGCGCCGTCAAAAGGATTGGGAAAGACGCTCAAAAGCCCATCCTCGCTGGGCATATCCCCAACAGCCGATGGCTCCTCCACGCCGAACTTGAAGAGCTTGTAGCGGTAGTCGTCGGCAGTGCCGCCGGGAAGGTAGCTCCTGCCGAGGAGGTAGAAATGGCCTTTGCCGTAGTGGGCATGGTAGGTGATGTCGAACTGGTTGCCATCTATCATTGTGTCGTGCAGGATTTCCCCACTTTCGTTGGAGTAGAGGATAGGGCGGTAGTCCACGTTCTCCACCTCGTTTGCGTCATTGTAGTACCATGCCTCAGAACATGCAAAAACGTGGTGCTGGGAGACTGCGATGACTTCCCCCCGTTCGAACCTTGTTGAGAGGTCGAACGTGTCAACGGTGGCCCAAAGCAATTCCCCATCCGGGGAGAGCTTGACCGTCTGCGTGAATTCCTGCTGGTGAATGGTGTCCTTGACATAGCCCGTGGCGTAGATGTTTCCTATTTCGTCATGGATAGCCGTTTTCGCTTGGCCTATCATGTTGGGCAGGCCCCTCGAAAAATCGAAGGCCCATTCGGGGGTTTCTGAGAGGCCGAATTTGGTTATTTGATAGCCGAAGCCAATCAAATAGCCTTCGTTTTCGAAAAAGAAATAATTGTTGAATATGCCTGGACCGTAATCAATAATTGGTATATTGGTTGACGAGATATGGTTTCCATTAAAATCTAAATCAGTTATATACTCTTCATAATCTAAAAAAGTGGTCCCTTTTGAGCAATAAATCCTAACCCTACCATCCAGAATTTTACCTTTAACAGAAGTGAATTTGTCTTGGGAAATATGTACCCAAACAGTTTCTCCTGTAACAGGTAGTATTTTTGCTACATACATTTTATTTGAGTCATATTCGCCGAGGTAGTTATTTATGGCACCAAACGCATAAATATTGCCTTCGCCGTCAAGGTCAATATCTCTAATACTTGCACCCTGTGCAACGGTGTCAAAAATAAAACTATGCCAGATCTCTGCACCTGTTCCAATGTCGTATTTGGCATTCTCCGCCCGCTGCGGCAACCCGCCTGGCAATGTGCCCCTGATTCCCCCTACTATCAATCCACCATCGCCAGCAAGAGTGCAATCAGTTAGCTTGTCACTGTACCTTCCATCAAAAAACGACTCCCAAAGTAAACTGCCCGTGCTGTCGTATTGCTGTGTTAGGATGGCCGAGGAGTAAAACGAGTTCATGGTCGGGCTTGGGGCAGCCCCGCAGAGGTAAACGTTTTCTGCTTCATCAGTAATTATTTTGTCATACTCCAATGACGATGGGCCGAAGCAGGGGTATTCCACGAGCCATTCGAGTTGGAGGGGCTGGGCAATGGCGGCAAGGGAAAACAG
Source organism: Saprospiraceae bacterium (assembly GCA_016714985.1). Classification (GTDB taxonomy): domain Bacteria; phylum Bacteroidota; class Bacteroidia; order Chitinophagales; family Saprospiraceae; genus UBA6168. The sequence goes on from JADKBS010000001.1 coordinate 747,422, forward strand.
GGCAAATAACGCAAGTAGGTATTGTTTGAAAATCATGGGTGTTTAATTTGGTTTTTGTCATGGCCTTAGGCCATCCCTGCATCACGTTTTGCTGCACTTCATGACGCAGGGATGGCCTAAAGGCCACGACAAAAGGCATATCCGGCTTTAAACAATGGTCAATTCTTCTTCACCAATTTCTTTACGATGGTCTCGCTCCCCGTGTTCACCTGCAGGAAATAGATGCCGTCTGGCATTGGCGGCAGGTCGCTTATTTCAAAGCTGTTGGCACCTAAGGTCAGCACCTGTTTTGAGCGAAGGAAGCTTTGCCCGGTGACGTTGAACAAGTTCAGTTCTATTTCCCCGTCCTCGACGGCCTGCACGGAAAGGGTCATTGAATGGTCGAAGGGGTTGGGGTAAACCTCCAATGCAGCCACCATTCCCTGCTGATATTCCCGTTCTACCAAGGGCCTCATCGTCCCGTCGGACATGTAGGCGAAATTGCGGTGGGGTGTTCCCGCATCGTCCGCCCTGAAGCCGATATTCTTGGCAAGGTGTACGTCGTTCAGCGAGTTTAGGTCGTACCATCGAACCTGAGCCGGAACAGGCCAGAACCATCCGACAGCGTGAAGGCATTGGCATTGGCCTCGTCGTACCAAAGCGTTTTGATAAGCCCTTGGGAAGCCTTCGTTGTGCCAAAAAACTCGGAATTCAGCCCGCTCAAGTCCATTGCTTCGGCGGTAGAATATTGTAGGGAAGAAGCTGGGAATTCTATGTCGAACTGGTAGGCGGCGATGTCCTCGAAATCGCTTACCCGGAATTCGTAGATTGACTTGCCGGGCGGGGAGGCCAATTTCACGATGTCAACGAAGATTGGATAGCTGTTCTCCTCTGGGTTGTTCTGCAAACCGTTGACTTCTGAATTGCTGCCATTCACGTCGCCCAGCTTGACAAAGTCAAATCCTTGGCGGTTTGTTTGCATCACATAGTTGGAGGTGCCTTCGAGGTCGGCGTACTGGAATGGGTTGTCGTCCTCTTGGTCGTCAAAATCCTGGGGGTTGTTCAAGGTGATGGACTCCCGGACATAGCGCCATGGGGTTTCATAATATTGGCCCAGGTTATGGGGTAGGTCGAGAACTACCTTCCTAAATTCCACCTGATCAAATGTTGTAACAGCATTGTCGTGGTTCGCATCTGCCGCCAATTGGTCGTAGCCATCCAATCTGTCAGTGGTCAAAATATGTTTTCGTATCAGCACGAGGTCGAAGGTAGTGACCCCATCCCTCCAATCCCCCGGGTTGTAACTAAAATCGGAATTGGGGCCAAGTTTTTTCACTTTTGCCTTTGCCGTGAACGTTGAACCACCTGCAATATTTGGTTGAAGCATCCCACTGAAACTTCCATCCGATGCGGTCATGGCCTTGGTTGTAAAAAGGGAGATACCGCCAACACCTTGAGTGAACTCGATGGAGACCCTGTCCAAGCCCTTGCTGGTGCCCTCGTATTCCACGGCGTCGTCCATGTTCCCGCACCATTGCGGTTTGTACTGACCAAATCGCTGGTCAATATAGTATCGGTACATCCGTTCTAATTGGCCCGTCGTGACCCGTCCCAGCGCTACACGACAACAGTATGTTGGTGGGGTCGTTGATTTGCATCCCATTGTAATCAAGATAGGTACCCGTATAGGTGCAGTTGCTGGTATTGAACTGGCAGCCTGGCCATGCGTCATCAAAGTCAGGGTCGGGATTACAGCCAGCCGGGGTGTCCATTAGCAGGTCGCCCCTTGGGTCATTCTGTCCATTGTAGCCCGGCCCATAGTGGTTTGGTGTGCTGAAGGGCTTTGTGGAGTTCGGTGTACGGATGACCAGTTCCCTTGGCCAAGCGGATAAACTAGTGTGGTACGGATGGTCGAGTTGTCCACCTGGGTCGTTGGGTCGGCTGGCACATTGTAGTTGTCCAGTTGGAAAAGACCAAGGAGTGCCCCATCTCATGGGTATGGTGGAGGAGGCTAAAGTACCCCCGCCAAAATGATGTTGTTGGGGCCTGCCCAAGGAACATGCACTTGCGGGGCGCGCATCGTCAATGATGACATTGACGGCCCAAGGGAATAAGCGAATTGGCACCTCCGGTTGTCGCCTTGCGACTTGCTGCCCCCCCTTTCCGTCGGGGCCCCGCCGGGCGGCGCACTCAATGGCCTTGTGGAAGTCTGCAGGCGTAGCATGCAAGCCGCATTTGTCGGTCTGGGCAAGGCTTGTCATGTAGCTAAAGATTGACAGGATTGCCGCTGAAAAAATGCGAGTTAAGGAATGGGGGGGGGGTAAAACGGTTCTTCATTGGAAATTGTGTTTGAAGGTGAAAGAAATTTGTTGGGCCAGTTCGGTTTTGAGCTGGTTTGGCTTCAAAGGTATGGGAATATTTCGCAAAACAAAAAATACCCAGAATTTTTAACGCTGTATTGTCTGCACAGTGGCAGTTACTCAAGTCGGTCTGCTGAATTTTTCCCTTATTTTTCAAGCCAATTGGCAAATTCACTAAAACTGTTTACTTTTGCCCCGCTTATTGAAACCAAACGACAGAGGGAACAGAAGTTCCCTCTTTTACTTTATGGCCGTAGATGCTTTTTTTGTCGAAGAAAAAATCCACCAACTGCTTGATGCCAAGTTTGCGGAGGAAGGCTTTCAGGACTGCTTCTTGGTGGACTTTCACCTCAGTGCCGCCAACAAGCTTGAGGTGTTTGTGGACTGTGACAGCGGAATGACGCTGGAAAAGTGCCGAAAAATCAGCCGCCACCTAGAGCACCACTTCGACGAGGCGGGCTGGCTCGGCGAAAGCTACACCTTGGAGGTTTCATCGCCCGGCTTGAGCCGACCGCTGAAGCTCCAGCGCCAGTATGTGAAGAACATTGGCCGCAAAGTGGAGGTTACGCTGGCCGACGGCAGCATCAAGACCGGGCCACTCGTGGCCACCAGCGATACCGGCTTCACCATCACTGAAACGGTGACGGTGCTCGAAGGCAAGAAGAAGAAAAAACAGGAGGTTCAAACGGAACTTCCTTATGATAAGGTCAAGAAGACGATGATTGTCATCAGTTTTTGACCTGTAAGTAGTTTCGAGTTATGATTTTTTAAGTTTTGAGCTTACGCAAGGCAATGACATTCAGTGTTTTGAAAAATCTTGACCTGAATTTGTTTCATCGAAATACTTAAAATTGGGCGAACGAGTACGGTGCTGTAGCTGACGAATCACGGTTCACGAATCACGGTTCAGGAATCACGAATCACCAGTCACGAATCACGAATCACCACCCCCAACACTCATCATTTATCATTCAGCATTTTTGAAAAAAGGATGATCAGTTTAGTAGATATCTTTTCAGATTTTAAGTCCAGCAAAAACATTGACCGCCCCACGATGGTGCGGGTGCTGGAGGACGTGTTCCGCACGTTGATCAAGAAAAAATTTGGCTCCGACGAGAACTTCAATGTCATCGTCAACACCCAGCAAGGCGACTTGGAACTTTGGCGGGTGCGCCAAATCGTGCCAGACGGCGAGGTGACGGACGACCGCAGCCAGGTGTCCATCTCCGAAGCACTGTCCATTGACGATAGCTACGAGATTGGCGAGGAGTGCTACGAGCAGCTTTTCCTAGAAGATTTTGGTCGGCGCTCCATTCAGGCAGCCCGCCAGACCCTGATTTCGAGGATCATGGAATTGGAGAAGGACGACGTTTACCGCAAGTATGTAGAGCGTGTCGGCGACATGGTGGTGGGCGAGGTAAGCCAAATCATCAAAAAGGAATTCCTTATCGTGGACGACGCCACAGGGCACGAACTCCTTTTACCGAAACAAGAGACCATCAAGGGCGATTTCTTCCGCAAGGGCGACATGGTACGCTGTGTCATCAAGAACGTGGAGATGAAGAACAATACCCCAGTGGTAGTGGTTAGCCGTACAGAGAATAACTTCCTCGAAAAGCTCCTCGAACAAGAGGTGCCCGAAATCGAGGACGGTATCATCGCCGTTAAGCGCATCGTCAGGCTACCTGGTGAACGTGCCAAGGTGGCCGTGGAAAGTTACGACGACCGAGTGGATCCCGTAGGTGCCTGCGTTGGCATGAAGGGTTCCCGTATCCACGGCATCGTGCGGGAGCTGCGCAACGAGAACATTGACATCATAAATTTCACGAACAACGAGAGCCTCTTCATCCAGCGTGCCCTGACGCCCGCCAAGGTGACGAGCATTGACCTCGACTCCGCCAACAAGCGGGCCAGTGTCTATCTCGACCCCGACCAAGTGTCGCTCGCCATTGGCAAGGGCGGTACGAACATCAAACTGGCCAGCAAGCTGACCGGCTTTGAGATTGACGTTTACCGGAACACCGACGGCCAAGAGATTGACGACGTTGACCTTGACGAATTTATGGACGAAATCGAGCCATGGGTCATCGAAGAGCTCAAGCGCATCGGTTGCGATACTGCCCGCAGCGTGTTGGAGTTGAGCTTTGATGAGTTGGTGCGCCGCACCGAGTTGGAAGAAGAGACGGTGCAAGAGGTGCTGAGCATCCTTGCTGCGGAGTTCGATGATTGATGTTGATTTTTGAAACAATCTAATTTTCCCCAAAAGGAACCAAAAAGACATGCCCTTTTGTTGCTTCCGCCGAAGCAAAGAAGGGCAGGCTAGTCCGCATTTACATTTTATTGAATGGATAAACGCTTAGTAAAAGTAGCGCAAGAGCTTAACGTGGGTACTCAAACGATAGTGGATTTCCTTGCGACCAAGGGACACCACATCGAAAACAAGCCTACCTCCAAGGTCACGGAGGAGATGGAGACCATATTGCTCAAGGAGTACCAAAAGGACATGGCCGAGAAGGTGAAAGCTGACTCCATGACCATCGGTGTGCGCCCTCCCCTCATCAAAAAGGAGCCACTTGCCCCGCTGCTGAAGCGGGAGCCGCCTGCTCCTCCAGCCCCTTTGACACCGCCGCCTGCTGTCAAGAAAGAGGATTTGTTGTCAAAAACTCCAGCGGCAACCAAACCGCCTGAGCCGGTAGAGGTTGCCCCTCCTCCAGTTGTTGTTGAACCAACCCCTCCCCCCCAACCAGTGGTAGAAACTCCTGCCCCGGTTGAGGAGCCAGCAAGACCACAAGTCGGCGGACTTGTGATTAAGGGCAAAATTGAGCTTGACAAAAGAGGAATGCCCGTCAGGCCCAAAAAGGAAGAACCAAAGATTGAAGCCAAACCAGCATCAAAACCTGAACCAGCACCAGCGCCTGAGCAGGCTCCAGCGCCAAGCGTGACCGAAGCGGAAAAGCCAGTTGCTGTCCCAGATGCTCAAGACAAGCCAGGTACGACGCCAGATAAGCCAGCGGAAACGGCTAAGGAAGCCGTGGTGCCTCCAACTGAAGCCCCGCCTGAAGCTGCTGAAGACGACCTCGTAAGGATGAACACCCCTGAACTTAGGGGCTTGAAAATCCTTGGTAAAATTGATATCGAAAAACGCCGAGAGCCAGCACCAAAACCTGCAACCAGAGGCGGTGACAACCGTGCTGGTGGCGGCAATCGTGTTGGCGATAACCGCGCTGGCGGCAATCGTGGCGGCGATAATCGTGGTGGCGGCAATCGTGGCGGCGATAATCGTGGGCCTGGTGGTGATCGTTCAGCTACGCAGCCTCGCCCCGATGGCAATCGCCCGAAACCTGTGGCTTCCTCCACGGAAGGTCAAGGAGGCGGTGCCAACAGTGCAGATTCTCGCCACAAGCGCAAGCGCAAAAAAGTTGCTCCGCAAACAGCACAACCCCAACAAGGTACGCCGAATCAATCCCAAGGCACCGGCACCGGCGACCGCAGGCGCAGGGGCGGCGAACCTGCAAGAGAAGTTTCTGGCAAGGAAGCCGAAGACCAAATCCGTCGGACAATGGCCTCCCTTTCAGGGGCTGGTAAGAAGAAGCGCCAAAAAATGCGCCGTGAAACCCGTGAGCGCATCCGTGAAAAACAGGAGCAACGGGACATGGAGGGCCAAAGTGACAAGCTGGAAGTAACCGAGTTCGTGACGGTACAAGAGCTTGCGAACATGATGGACGTGCCAGCCACGCAGGTCATTATGACTTGTATGAGCCTTGGTGTTTTCGTCTCCATCAACCAGCGTTTGGATGCAGAACTCATCGAATTGGTGGCCAGCGAGTTCGGCCACGAGGTGCAGTTCATCAGCGTTGAAGATCAAACTGATTTTGAAGACGAGGAAGAGGACGCCGTTGAAGACCTCAAACCACGTGCCCCCATCGTCACCGTGATGGGTCACGTTGACCACGGTAAGACCTCTTTGCTCGACTATATTCGTAAGGCAAATGTGGTATCTGGCGAGGCGGGCGGTATCACCCAGCACATCGGTGCTTATGAAGTGAACGTCAACGACCGTTCTATCACCTTCCTCGATACACCGGGCCACGAGGCGTTCACCGCCATGCGTGCAAGGGGTACCAAGGTGACGGATATTGCCATCATCGTGGTTGCTGCGGACGACAATGTGATGCCTCAAACCAAAGAGGCCATCAGCCATGCCCAGGCAGCCAATGTGCCGATGGTTTTTGCCTTCAACAAAATTGATAAACCCGGTGCCGACCCCGGTCGCATCAAGCAAGAACTGGCCAGTATGAACATCCTCGTCGAAGAATGGGGCGGTGTACACCAGAGCCAGGAAATCTCTGCAAAAACTGGCCTGGGTATTCCAGAACTGCTTGAAAAAGTAGTGCTCGTGGCCGACATGGCCGACCTTAAGGCGAACCCCGACCGCAACGCAATTGGTACGGTGCTGGAAGCCTCGCTCGACAAGGGCAAGGGCTATGTGGCCAAAATGCTCGTCCAAAACGGTACGCTCCGTGTTGGAGGTTCGATGGTGGCTGGCGAGTATTCCGGCAAGGTGAAAGCCATGTTCAACGAACGGGGCCAGAAAGTGAACGAAGCTGGCCCGTCAGCCCCCGTACTGGTGCTTGGCCTCGGCGGCGCACCCACGGCAGGCGAGCGTTTCAAAATCATGGACGACGACTCGGAGGCCCGCCAATTGGCCTCCAAGCGGGCGCAAATCAACCGGGAGCAAGCCACCCGTGCCACCAAGCGCATCAGCCTCGACGAAATCGGACGCCGCTTGGCGCTCGGCACCTTCAAGGAGCTTAACCTCATCGTCAAGGGCGACGTGGACGGCTCGGTGGAGGCACTTTCCGACTCGCTCATCAAGCTGGCGCTCGAAACCGTCAACGTCAACGTCATCCACAAGGCCGTTGGTCAGATCGTCGAATCCGACGTACTGCTGGCCTCTGCTTCCGATGCCATTATCATCGGCTTCCAGGTGCGTCCATCGGTATCAGCCCGCAAGCTGGCCGAGCGGGAAGGCGTGGAAATCAAGATGTACTCTATCATCTACGAGGCCATCGAGGAAATCAAGCTGGCCATCGAGGGCCTCTTGGAACCAACCAAGGAAGAGAAAATCGTGGCCAACGTGGAGATTCGGGAAGTTTACAAAATCAGCAAAGTGGGCACTGTCGCCGGTTGCTACGTGCTGGATGGCAAGCTTTCCCGCAACACCCATATCCGGGTGGTCAGGGATGGTATTGTGATCTTCCCGACCAGGGAAGGCGCCAACGGCAGGCTCGGCTCGCTGAAACGTGTGAAAGAAGACGTGAAAGAGGTCAAATCGGGCATGGAATGTGGTATCACCATTGACAACTTTAACGACATCAAGGTCAATGACATCATCGAAGGCTACGAAATTACCGAAGTAAAGCAGAAATACGGAGGTTAAACGGTTTACGATGGACGGCTAACGGTGGACGGTTCGTTCGTTGGCCGTTCACCGTCCACCGTTGGCCGTTCACCGTCCACCGTTGGCCGTTAGCTGTTAACCGATAAACATGGAATTCCTTCAACTTCTCCTCCCCATTTTCGCCCTCGTAGGCATAGCGTTCGTGCTGATGAGCGTTGGCTATATCTTCAAAAAGCGGGAATTCAGGGGCTCCTGCGCCTCCAACAACCCCATGCTGGCCGATAAGTTCGGCTCGTGTTCTGTTTGTGGAAAGACGGCGGAGGAGGTATGCAAGATGCCGGAGGTGAAGCAGGTATGAGTTCAAGGAGCCTTGTGTAGTTGTAAGCCTTAGATGCTTCTAGTTCGGAATAATGAGGGTGAATTTTGTTCCCTTCCCCTTCTCGCTTTCCAATAGAATCTTCCCTCCGTGCGCGCTCACTATCTGCGCCACATAGCTCAGCCCCAGGCCGAAACCCTTCGTTTGTACCCCGCTGCCGGGAATCCTGTAAAACTTATCGAACACCAGCTTTTGCTGTGCCGGCTCAATGCCGATTCCTTGATCGCTGACGGCGATAAGGAGTTGCTTGTCCTTTCTTTCCGTTGAAATTTCGATGACGGGGGCCGCATGGCTGTACTTCAAGGCATTGTCAAGGAGGTTGCGCAGGGCATTTTTCAGGTGGGCTGCGTCCACTTTGGTAGTGTCTGGGTCGGCACGGAGATGGAGGGTCATCGTGCCGTTTCGTTCCATGACCATCGGCAGAAACTCGGCTTCAAGTTCTTTGATCATTGCATGAATGCTGGTCGGTGCCTTTTGGAGGTTGTGGTAGGCGCTTTCAAGGCTAGCCAGTTCCAGCACTTTTTCAACGTGTGCCTTTACCTTGGCATTCTCTTTTTCGATGATTTGCAGGAAGCCCTTGGCTCGTTGCAGGTCGCCTTTTTCGAGATATTCCTTGGCCATTTTATTGGAAAGGGAAATGGAGAAGGCGGGCGTTTTTAATTCGTGTGTCAGGTTGTTGATAAAATCGTTCTTGATGGCGTTCAGTTGCCGCTCTTTTTTCAGGATATTGAGCAGCAGCAACAAGCAGCTCAAAATGGCCAATAGGCTCAGTACGGACGGCACCAAGAGATTGCGGAGCTGCCCCAAAAGGTAGCCGAACAGGTTGAACACATCGAAATGCAGCACCGACTCGAAATGGCAGTTGCCAATGATATGGTTGCCGAGCCTTGCCTGGTATTTCCCAAAATCGAATTTGTCGGGTTTGTATCCCTTGCTGGCCAGCAGCACTTGGCCGTTGAATACTGGTGTGATGGCAAAGGCAAAATCAGCCCGTATGCCCCGGTGCACGAGTTCCCGCTTCAAGAGTGCCTCAATGGAGTCGGAAATGGGGTGGACGAGCACAGTATCACCCTCTATTTGCCTGATTTTCAGACGGTCAATGAGGGCGTCGCTGCGGGAGCCGGGCAGGTTCAGCGTGTCGGACACGGCCAGCAAGGCGTCTTCGGTGCGGAGGTCGAAGCGCTGCTTCTCCAAACGTACCCCGGACATGAGCAGCCTGAACTGCACGTAGGTCAGCACGGAAAGCGAAAGTAGCAGGATGCCTGTAATGAGGTGTCGGGTCATATTATGAGGTTTAGAAGGTTTAAGGAGGTTTAGTTTGTGCGGTGTTCTAACCCTTCCAAACCTCTTTAACGTGCAGTTTCACCCAATGAGATGCGCCAATTATAAACGTATTGCCAAGTTTTTTCAGATTATTCAAAAAAAAATTTGGTGCTTTGCACGAACAAATCAAACCGTCAATACATTTTCATCAAAACAGGACAACAACAGAAAGCAAACACTTGATTTTTGTAGTTGACATAAAACAGAGCCTATTGCGTAGTTCTATCTCTTTTTTTTGAAAAACAATTTCAGAACCACGTAAATCATTTCAATCATGTCTAACAACAATCCATCTTTCAATCAGAACAAACCTAATCAGAATTTCATTGCGATAGCTGCCGTCATCGGTGTTATCCTGCTTGGTATCATCGGCTATTTTGCTTATCAGAACAGCAAGGCCAACCAACAGTTGGAAACCACCATGAGCGAACTCGATGAAACGACGAAGCTCAAGGCGGAATTGGAAGCCCAGTACAACCAGGCCCTGACCGACTTGGAGGCCCAGAAGACGACCAACCAAGAACTGAACGCTGTCATTGACCAACAGAAGGCAGACTTGGAGCAGCAGAAGAACAAAATCGCTGGCCTGCTCAAGAACAAAGGCTCTTTGGATAAGGCCCGTGTCGAAATTGACAACCTGAAATCGCAGGTGAGCCAGTATATGGCGCAGTTGGAGAAACTCAAGGCCGAAAACGAAGCCCTTGCTGGCGAAAACGCAACGTTGTCCAGCGAGAAGGAGCAACTGGCTGCCAACCTCCAATCAAAATCTGCTGAGAACGAGGAACTCAGCAGCACCAAGGCGCAGCTCGTGAGCGAGAAGGAAAAACTTTCCGAAAAAGTGAACGTCGCTTCGGCCATCAAAATGAAATCCGTTTCCGCTGTTGGCCAAAAAGTGAAAGGCAGCGGCAAGGTGAAGGAAGAGAACTCCGCCAAGAGCATTGACCAAATCAAGGTCTGCTTCACCACCGTCGAGAACGAAGTGGTGAAAGCCGGCAGCGAGAAGTTCTATGTACGTATCATCAACCCGCTGGGCGAGACCCTCGCCATCGAGGATATGGGCTCTGGCATGTTGACCAACAAGAAGACGGGCGAAGAAGTACGCTACACCAAAATGGAGGAGCTTGACTACAGCAACAACGAGGCCCAGTCCTGCGTGGTTTGGGCACCAACCAATGCCTCTTTCGCCAAGGGCGAATACCAGATTGAGGTTTACAACAAAGGCTTCCAAGTGGGCACTACCAAGCTTACCTTGAAGTAAACTGCACAAACCTTAAAATAAGCCAAAACGAGAGCGGGCTGCCATTCGGCAGCCCGCTCTTTTTGATTCAATTCAAAATCAACCCCACTTGCCAATGCGGTTGTGTTCTCTAAACTTTGATTTCAAAGCATATCGTCTTTGAGGGCAGTGGGTTGGGAATCTTAACCTCGTTAGTAAGAGCCTCAACCTCACAACAATTTTTTTTTGCACGTTACTTAATTCTGTAAGCGCTTTTTAAGCGTCTGGTTCTTTACTTTTTTTAATGAAAATATTTTATTATAATACAATTAAAAAATATTTAAAAAATATTAAAATTTATTTTGAAAATAAAAATTCACTTTTCATCTTTGCAAAAGATACCTTTGATGGTATATGGGTAAATCACTAATCTCTAAAACACTGGCTCATGAAAGCCCTCCTCTATCACAACTCTCTACCTGCACGTTATTGTGCGTCCTTCCTTTTTATTTTCATTTTCATCAATCCAATTTTTGGGAATAATTTCAGAAGAGATTGCTTCAAGGCAATATCGTCTTCCTCTGCTCCTGTATCGCTGTTGTCCTACAGCACTTTCGAGAAAGGTGGCCCTACTGCCGATCTGACAATATTCCTGGACTTCCTTACTAAAAATGTCTCTGTTCTTGGGGCGGGCGATGGGCAAATAGACCTGACGCCCAGCGGGGGAGTTCCGCCATACACCTATAGCTGGAACAACGGGGCAATCGTTGAGGACTTGACGGGTGTGGTGGCTGGGGTTTATACGGTCAGTGTTACGGATGCAGTGGGCGCAACGGCGATAGGCTCCGTTGAGCTATTTACATCGGTTTCTGCTAAGGTTGTCTGGGACGAAATTCCAGCTGATATCATGGTTGATTTCGCCCAAGATGCTTATGAGAAAAAATACGACGACCCAGCACTATCCATGACCAGTTGTAATGTTTTGGCCAGTGGCCAAAAAGGGTTTGTCGAGTTTAAGTTGTTGGACGATGTTAAGGCCAACGGTGATTGGTATTATGTTGGATTGTTCGATGCTGCAAAACCGATTTCAGCGATTGAACAAGCCAATTTTTTAGTGGGTATCCGTTCAGATGATATTGAACCAGGCCAGAGCGTGTTGGTACTCGAACATGGCTCTATAAACTACAAGGAAACGGTTGGCGAGAAGGGCGAAGTGTACCGTATAGAAAGTAACGGATCACAGGTCAGTTTTTCAAAAGGAGGCGAAGTGATTTACGTTTCCACTGCCGATCCCTCCTCCATCAACCTCAAGGTTGTACTGTTTGTGTACCGAACTGGCCAGGATTTCCTGAACCTGGTTGAGGTGAATTCTTCCTTTGCCTGCACCGACCAACTGTATCTCCGCCACACAGCGGAGGACGTTACCTCCAACGGCCCCGGCAAACTACAGCTTATCCCACAGGGTGGCGTGCCCCCGTATTACTATAGCTGGGAATCCCCGCAGTACCAAGGCAATGCCCTGGCCGACTTGGGTGCAGGCATTTACCGGGTCACGGTATCCGATTTCGTGGGGCATGCAGCATTGGCCGAGTATCGTATTTACGACATGAGGGATGTTGAATGGAGCCGACAGGAGCAAGGGGTAGGGGGCGTTGTCTTCGACCAACAGACTGGTACTTTTTCTGTTGACCCCAGCATCACCGAGGATGCCAAAAAGGTGCTGCATGGGGTAAATATGGTGCCTCTTCCCAATAACTGTAAACTGTCCTTCCTACTCAAAGAAGACATAACCACAGGAAGTGGGAAAGATTTTACGGTCGGTTTTCGGCCAACCATAGGGCTTGACGATATGGCCGGGGTACATGGGTTCTATGGATTCAAGGTCAATGAAAGTGGTGTTACCATCACCAAGGATAAGGATGCCGTGGATGGCGCTCAATTGACATCACCAAGCGATATAGTAATGAACCGTAGCGGCTACCTGTACGAAGTTGAGGTGTACAATGGCAGCCTGCTCTTTTACAAAAACAAAAAGCTGATACACAAGGACTTGTTGCCCGAGAACACGGATTGGTTTCGAACGGATGCCTTCCTGTCCTCTACCGGAACGGGCGTGGCGATGACCCCACAGACAAGTGCAGCGGCTTATGCGCCTTCTGCTATCTATACATTGCCAAAAAAACGCTTGGACGGTGGGTTTGTAATCGTAGACAATTGTTACTTAAGGTTTAAATATGTTGAAGAGTATAGCACTACGGCCACCAATAATCACCAACTCAGCTATACCATATTGAAAGACGACAATACCCCCTTCACAGGGACTGGTGGCTCGGGCAACTTGAATAAGGTTTACGGGACAAACTGGTATGAACTGCAGGTGCCTCAGCTTACGCATCAAAAATACTATATACTAAAATTTACCGGGAATAAAGAACAGACCTACTATATCAGGTTTCAGTTCCTAACACCTGGCGTATCACCTTGCCCTGCTATTTCAGGGACTTGATAAGAAAAACGATGGTGGACTATCTAAAGGGTTGGCGCTCCAACCCAAGTCAGGCAGCGACTTCAAGTCGCCACTTGACTTCAACCCCTTATACCTGATACCAAAGATTCGTCACGCTTTAATTTGATTTGGGATGAAACCAAAATGCGCATACCTCTCAATGCTCCTTCTATGGTTCCTGCTCGGCTGTGGGGATGGAGACCTGTCCCCCAGGGAACTGGTGCGGTGGGTGGAAAAACCTGAGAATGGCCTGAAGGCCGGAAAGGCCATCAATAATTACCTGTTCGAAGCCCAATACAAGCCATTGGACTATATCATTGCCAAGGAAGAAAGAAAGGACGAGCTACCAGCAACGCTGGTCAGCGACCGGAAAAAAGCGTTGGGCAATGAAATGGATTATTTCAATTTCCGGATTTCAACGACCGAACAGGGTAAGGATGTGGTTTCCACCTTGGTAAAGGAAGACGATCCTGGTACAAAAGAAATGGTGCTCAAGTACTTGTCCTACGATATCAAGGATGATTTTTACCTGCTCGATGGGCAGGACACTTTGAAGTGCCTGCTTTTTAACCATCCACCGAATTACGGGCTGGCACCCTACCTCGACTTTGTGATGGGCTTTGAAAGCAGGCCCGGCAAGGACAAGCGGCTGGTCTATAACGACAAGCTGCTCAAGACAGGCACTACCCAACTGACCATCAAAAACGAAAATATCATCAAAACTCCCACGCTTAAAATAGAAAGACAATGAAATTGCAAACGCTCAGAAGGCACTCTAAGCCCTTGGCTTCCATCCTGTTGCTCATTTTTGCAACCACGCTCATTCCTACCAGGTCTTATGCCATCACATCGGGACCGGCACAGGAAGAGTTTGCCTCGTTCTCGCCAGCAGGCAGTTCGGATATGGTGAACCTCTATACGGGGGATTTCAATTATAATATTCCCTTGATGACCGTGCCGGGACCGAACGGTGGGTATCCAATCAACCTTTCATATTCAGGAGGAACCGATATGAATGACCCAGGTTCGTGGGTAGGCTACGGTTGGGACCTTAACATAGGTGCTATCAACCGTCAGATGCGGGGCCTACCCGACGATTTTAGTGGGGTGGAGAAGGTAAAGCAAGAGATGAGCCTTAAGAAGTCTTTTAGCGTGGGATTGGAGATACCGACCCAACCGTCGTATGATGAGTATGCGGGATTTCCAGGGCCTCCGATACCTCCAGCTACCACCTCTCCTTGGACAGCCCAGTTATATTATAACAACTATAAAGGGCTTGGCTATAAACTTGGAATTAAAGGCCCGCTAGCGGGTAGCTTTTCTGCTGGTGTTTCTTATGATTCCCAAGAAGGCATCGGGGTTGATTTACAACTTGGAACATCGCAAGAATCAAAGTTTGCCGAGCTTGGTTTAGGCTTGGATTTGGCAACCTCTTTTAACTCAAGACGAGGTTTGCAAGGATTGACGTATAGTACGCAATTTACATCAGCCAATGAGACATCTTCAAGTAAAGAAGGTGCCCAATCATCAGGGATTTCACTTGGGAGTCCCCTTACATTTGGCTTCAACGGTAGTATCCCTGAAGTAAACATACCCACTAAGACAACATCAATTGATTTTGATATTAAATATGGAACCGAAGTAAACCCCGGCTTTTGGTTTCAAGTGGGTAGATGGGGTAAATGGGCGGGATCCTTTGAATGGTCCAAAGTTAAAGAAGGCGGTGTCGTATTGAGTCCTGCTTTCGGATATTTGCACACACATTTGGCAGAGAATAATTCTAAAGGGTTGAAGGACTTCAATCGCGACCAATTGCCCTACTCCAAAAAATCCCCAACCTCGCACCATCCTTTTATACGTATGATATACTTTCGGTAAGTGGAGAAGGTGTTGGCGGAACATACAGGCCATATCGAACCGAAGCGGAGGCATTAAACACGCCAAGCCAGTCAAATGAAATTGATGGACACAGGGTAAACCTTGAGTTTGGAGCTGGAGGCCTATTTCATATAGGGCTTGGCTATGGCCACACCAAAGGCGAGACCTATTCAGGCCCGTGGAAGACCATGGCCACACTGGAACCCACTCCAGTAAGTCAATCGTTGCTCGACCCTTGTGGGGACCCTGATTGCGACGCCAACAATAAGGCTGCAAAGTACAAATTATATGGGGAGCAGAGCGGAAGGACAAACTCTGACAATAGCCAATTGAGCGTATGGGACAATAAAAAAGCTGTTAGGGTGGCATTGACAAAAAACACAGTTTCACCTAAGGCTTTTACGGCCAATGGCGGGTTCGCCTCCCCAGCAAATATAAATACTAGTGCCACCTTTTACGCAAAGCGGCCAAAGGAACCACAGGCAAATATTATTCAAACACTAAATGCCCTACAATCCTATAGATATGGTTTTGGCAAACGATTCGCTACCCATCCAGACTGCAACAATTGCAGTGGTGATCTGGGATTTTATGATTCAATAGGGGTCAAGAGGTACAAAATTCCGGCAGGAACTTTAAACTCTCAGGGTATTGATAAATCAGAGAAGGTATCTGAGATAATCGTTACGAAAAACGATGGAATGCGATATGGTTATGGGCTTCCTGCTATGAACCAAAGGCAAGTGAATGCGTCTTTCAATGTTTACCCAAATGGCTCCGGCACTGGTAATGCTGGTAAATATACAGGTGGGGCTACGCCAGCCGTCAGTTCAAATGTACTCAACCCAGATATTATATCGACCAGCACCAACTCAGTTGCATCGCACTCTTCATCGAACCAATACCTGAATAAAACTACGTTGCCAAAATACGCGCATTCTTGGCTACTCACCCATGTGGTTTCTCCCGATTATTCTGATAGAACAGGTAATGGCTTCTCAATAGACGACCCTGGCTCTTGGATGAAATTTGAGTATAAGAAGACGGCAAGTCATTATAGATGGAGGGAACCATACATAGGGCTTAGTTTCATGCAAGGCAATAAAGCTGACCAGCGCGACGACATGGCCGCCTATACCTTTGGTACAAAAGAACTATACTATTTGCACAGGATAGAAACAGCCACCCATTTGGCCGTGTTTGAAACCGAGGATAGGAACGATGGCGTGGAGGCAAAATCGGAATTATTTGGAGGATTGAACAATGTATCTCCTAGAAAAATGCAAAGGCTGAAGAATATTAAGCTTTATGTGAAGCCGTTGGATGGGACCACGCTCAACATTACAACTGCAACACCTATTCAGACGGTGGTGTTTGGTCACGCTGGCTATGATAATTATCCTGGAACTACTACCCTCATCCCGCAATCTCTTGAGCTATGCAAAGGCATACCTTCTGCTGGCGGTTCCGGTCGCGGAAAACTCACACTCGTCACGGTGCATATGACAGCTGACAAATCCATTAAAGGTAGTCTTAGCCCTTATAAATTTACTTATGCCACTAATACCGCACTAGTCGAAGGATATAATCGACTCAATAAGGATAGGTGGGGCAACTTCCAGTACAATTCAGGACTATTTGGGAGCTGGTTTTCGTATGTGGATTTTCCTTATACTAGCCAGGTTGTTGGGCAGCAATATGCGAATAATTGGCAATTGACCCAAATCCAGTTGCCAACTGGTGGCCTCATAGATGTAACTTACGAGTCCGACGACTACGCATACGAAATGGATAAGCCAGCGGCACAGATGTTCGACATCATCCATACTTCAACAGAGACCACAGCACCTACCACAACTACATGGACAGGTTTGCCAACAACGAATGATAGATACGCTAGCCCTGCAACGCTTGCTTCTGGAAATTTAGGCGGAACCACAAGCCAAGGTACGTATCGGCTTTATCTCAAACTTCCCAGAGCAATACCGAGCACTGTTACGGACAAGAACAAGTATTTCAAAGATAACTATTTAGGAACATTGTCTCAGATTTACTTCAAAACCTTGTGCCAGTTGAAAAACGGGAGCTCAAAATCAGAAAGAGACTATGTGGCCGGTTATGCCAATCTGGAAACAACTGCTGCTAATTCTTATGGCGTAAACAACGCTGGTGATTTGGCATTTATTACCCTTAAAGGAGTGGATGTCCAAAACCCTGCTTTTGGCCAAAAGATACATCCCATTAGGAAGGCTTCGTTGGAGCACTTGAGGGCAAACAAACCTGAGCTAGTTTATGGATACAATACAGCGGAAGGAAGCCCAAATAACTTCAAGGCACAATTCAAGAACATAGTAGGTTCGATTGGGAATTTCTTTCAGGAAGTGTCCCTGATGTTTGGTGGCTTTAACAGACAGGCAGTTGCCTCTCCTAGGCAATGGTCTAACACTATCTACTTCAACGGGAACTCCATGGTTAGGCTACAAAGCGGCGAGGGGGCTATGTTTGGAGGGGGGATTCGCGTAAATAAAATTGCAATCAGAAACCAGTGGGATGTGATTGGAGGTGGTGTAGAAGACAGTTATGGACAGCAATATGAATATAAGATTGAAGAAAATGGCAGGATGATCAGTAGTGGTGTGGCTATGACCCCTCCTGATATGGGAGGTGATGAGTGCGCATTGCTGGAGCCTGTCAACTATACAAACTCAACCCCTTTGATTTCCCCTTTCCATCTTTTCGTAGAAAAGCCCATAATGCGCGACTACTATCCAGGAGCTTCGGTCGGCTATAGGAAAGTAACGGTAAAGGGCCTTGCAAGTTCAACACCTACACCAGCCAAGGATTTGTCCTATGCCCCAATTACGGAACATGAATTTTATACCCCAAAAGATTTTCCTGTTTTCGAGTCACAGACAGACCTATCGGGTGACCAGCCTATTTATGAACTGGCCAATTTTATCATAGGCAGCAAAATGATAAAGAAGACAGGACGTTCACAAGGCTATAGTGTTGAGCTTAACAATATGGCAGGAGTGATGAAATCAGTCACAAAAAGGACTTATCCTACAACTGCGAATCCAAGTGGAACCGTTATTTCAAAGATAGAGCATATCTATCATACTGACCCAGTGCACCCAAATCGCCTTTCCAGCAATGTAGCAATTATGAAAAATAATGAAAGCATGGAGATGGGGGTAATTGGAGAAACGTATGACATCTTCCATGATTTCCATGAAAACCTCCAAACGGCGAGACAGGTGGGCTTGGATTTAAACGTTGATATCATGAGCATATTCCTGCCAATCCTGACAATATTGCCCATACCTGGGTTCAGCCAAAACACATCTTCCGTCAGGACTGCTGTTACGCATAAAATAATATACAGAACGGGTATATTGAAGGAGGTTCGTGCTACCGACGGGCTTTCAACCGTCGTCACGGAGAACCTAGCTTTTGACAAGGTTACGGCCCAGCCAGTACTGACGAGGGTCAATAATGAGTTTAAAGACTATATTTATTCCTATTCTCAACCTGCCTATTGGTACTATAATAGCCCTACCACAGGTAGTATGGCTGGTGCCTGGGAGAATATCGGGATAACCGGTATCAATACGGGAGCTGCAACTGCTGGGGTGATAAGCGGCATAGCACCAGCCGATATCAGCAATTTTGTAGTTGGAGATGAGATTTGGGTAAATGACCCAACTGACGCCGATGCAGGATTCAGGGCAATAGTTACACAAGTGGGTGCAAGTTCGATAACCTGTATGCGACCTCAACGCCAAGTTGCTAATGACGCCACTTCCATATATCCAACATGGACTGGTGCTCGGGTGCTTACAATCTTCCGGTCTGGAAAGCGGAATTTGTTGGATGCTGTAGCTGGGAACACTACTTTTAGAGGAACCCCTGGTGCGACTAGTTTTGCCCAAATTGTTGGACAGTTCAGCAGCCGGAATAGCAATGTGTTGGATGTGTCAACTACCACATTTAAAGACGCTTGGGATGCAGATTATTGCAACACATACTACAACTGTGGAATTCTTCCGAGCGCTGCTCCAACAACTTTATGCACTCCCGCTTTAGAGCCTGGGTGTCAAACTCAGGTGCAGGTTCCTCAGCCATCCAACCCCTATGTCACTGGGAGCAAGGGCAATTGGAGGGTAGATGAGTCTTATGTCAACAAGAGTAAGAGAGCATATAAGCCTGATGCCTCAGAAGGGTCATTGCCATCCTTGCGGGAATATGGCACATATGTAATATCACCATTTACCTGGGCGGGGACAAATGGAGCCAATTGGGTGAGGGCATCCAAGGCAATTAAGTACCTGCTGCAAGGATCCAGCATCGAAGAGCAAGATGCCATCGGGAATTATTCTGCTACACAGTTTGGTTATAAGCGGCAACTGGTAACGGCTACCTGCACGAACTCGGAATACCGTGAAATGGCTTTCGATGGGTTTGAGGACTACCCGAAAGATTGTTCCGATCATTTCAAGATATCGTATATCAGTCCCGACAATATCGTCTCGGCCACGGCACATACTGGGAGCAAGAGCATTAGGGTCACTAACAGGGATATTGGTGGAACAACCTCGGATTATCCGTATATCATCAAGTCGCTTGCCGCTCCTGGTGCGGGTTGTATAAACTCATTCAGCCCAATTGCTGTTACGTCAGCACCCCTCAGAAAATACGCCATCAGTGCATGGGCGAAGGAACGCTTGGCAACCAATGAGACTCAGGACATTGCAAATGCCAGGTATTACTCAAAAGCTGCTATAAGGGTTAGCTTTACCACACTGAGCGGCAGTAATGTTGGTACACCTCAAGTTTATAAGCCATTCGGAGAGTTGATAGAAGGTTGGCAGCGCATCAATGGGTCTTTTGAGGTTCCGATTGGTGCAGAACTGATCCATATACGCTTGCTGAATACTTCAACGGGCAACGTCAATACTGTTTTCATGGATGATATCCGCATCCACCCATTCAATGCGCTTATGCAGTCGTTTGTGTATGACCCAACGAACTTGCGGTTGCTTGCCACATTGGATGAAAATAACTATGCAACCTTTTATATCCGAGATCAGGAAGGGCAGCCGGTCAAGTTTAACAAGGAGACTGAAAAGGGCATAGTCACTGTTAAAGAAGGTACAAAGCACGTAAAGCAATAAATAGTAGCTTTCTGGCACTTGGGTGCTGCAAGGTTGTCGGCTATGCAGCCTTGCAACCCATTATGCCAATGCTTGGTTGCATTTACTGAAAATGCTCCAAGACCTTAAATTATAAGTGTGTCAATGAAATTAGTTTAAATTTTGGATTTCCGCAAAGTATTGAAAAACAATGCCTTGCTTGAACCCAGGATTAACAATTTAAGCTACTTAAAACTTTTTAATTACCAAAATGATTTTGAATTGATATTTAGATATTGTCGTTGATAATCAACAACTTGTGCCGAAATGTTCCGATATCATAATATCAATTAATTTCGTGAAACTACTCAATCTATTAAAACTTGTTCCAATGAAATTACATATATCTTTAAAAAAATTGTTTGTTTGGGCAATACCCTTTTGCCTCTGTGTCCCAATTGCAGAAGGCCAAGACTACAAGGCAAGGTTGCAGAAGGTTTTTCAGGATTACCGTAAAATGGAGGCCATTTCCATTGACATCAAAGGCATTGCTTATAAGGAAGGGGACAATGGAAATGGAGAGCAAGTCATGGCAGGATTATTGAAATTAAAAAAAGACAAATACTATAGCAAGATGGATGGCTATGAAATGCTGGTGAATGGCACAGATATGATTGTCGTTGACCATGAAGCGAAGGAGATGACACTATGCAGGTCGAAGGGCATTAACAACATCCGGAGAGATCAGCCAATCTTTGCTATTGATTCGCTATTGGCCTTAGGTGGAAACGTAGAATACCTTGGTCGGATGCAAGGAAACTATGCTTACAAAATAAAAATCCCAAAATCTGTTCTTACTTCCGTTGATGTATTGATAAATGAGGATAATTTTATCACCCGCTTAATTTATTATTTTTCTGAACTGCCAGGGATGGAGGCAGCTTATGATAAACTTGAGCTGCGGCTTGAAAACACCAATACCTCCCCCACACCTGACGACTTTTTTAGGGAGCAAAAATTTTTAGCAAACCGTAAGAAGCGTCAACCCTCAACAGCTTATAAAAACTATTCAATAAAAGAAGTTGACTATGATCTGCCTACCGAACCATTTAAGTAGTGTAGGGAGTTCCCGAAGAATGTCTCTTCTCAAAATTCTTATTGAAAAATCGTCAACCATTTAGATGCTGCGCTTATCATGAAAAACAACATTCTCTTCTCCGCCTTCCTTCTCCTGTTGATTCAATGCCTGCCAAACACTGTAAGCGGGCATGTTAACACCTACTTAAACTATCGTCAAGGTAGTGATATAGCCATTGGCACTAGCAATCTCCAAGTAAAAGATGAGTGGTATCAATATATGGTCAGTTCTTCTGATTGGAACAACCACCCTCAGCCAGCCACTCCCCTTAACGACAGCACTACGGTCTATGGCAACAAGTTTGCCAACCGAAAAGCGATAGGAAGGGTATCCTTTCAGTACACAGGATCCCAAAATATAGCCTATTCAAGTACTTGGACCGCCACCGTCACCTATAACATCGTTGGGTACGCTGCGGGAGGGGCTGTTTTGTTTAATAAAACAGGCGAAAAATTAATCCTCAATTACGGGTTTCCTACAACAAGTTCGATTGTAGCAGTTTACGACAAATCTGTGCTGGAATACCAGAAAGTCCATTTCATGGATATCAGTATCACGGGGATTACCTTAAATGGCTCATCGCTTACTGCCCTGAACAACGATTTCATATTGGAGGCCAGCATTGAGGTAGAACGATATTTTATTCTAAACCCAGCAACAGTTCCAACCATTACAAAAAGCGTCAATACCACCTTAAAAACGGTTGATTTTGCATGGCCTTTTGTGCTTGGAGCTGAAGAATACGAGCTTCAGTTCGTGCATGTTTCGGATCAACTAACATCTGGAACGACTGCCCTATCCCAGAGAAACTACGCCAATGCCACGAAGATTTTCTTGAACGAACAAACCTATAAGATGACCCTCCCCTACGAACGGGGAGTATTGTACTATAGAGTAAGGCCAGTAGGCCGACATGGAAAAGGTTTTTCTGAAAGATTTTTTGGAAGCTGGTCAACAGAAGGAACCGTCAACATTTTTACAACTGGAGGAGACGTAACACCTTTTGAGAATGGCCGAAACTGGACTTGCCATACGACCTATGCCGAACATGGAAAACGTGCCCAAGATGCTTCGTTCTTTGATGGGACTGGCCAGAACCGCCAGAGTGTTACCAAGGATAACTCCACGAACTTCGCAATGGTCGCCGAAAACTTTGTTGATTTTGAAGGGCGACCTGCCGTCAATGTCATGCCAACGCCAGCACTTCCTAGCTCTAACTTATCAGGAGGCAGCATTTTTAAATTCTATGAAGACTATTGCTTGGCATTTGGAGCGAGCGGAGGCTTGTTCAGTAAAGACTATTTCGACCTCAATTCAAATAGGCAAAACCCTAAGGGCCTTGCAACTACTACCGCTTCAGGGGGGGCCACAACCGCTGGCAATTTCTTCTCCCAAAATAACCCATTGATAAGCAGTAGCGTCAGTCCATTGACTAATTATGGCATGAACCAAGCTATCCCGAAAGCCACAACTTCGGGTAATGAGTCGTTTGCGTATTCCAGGGTGCTGTACGACGACCATGGGAGGGTTGCAGAAGAATCTGCTATCGGGCCAGACCACAAGATAGGCTCAGGGCATACGATCAAATACTACTATGGCGGCGTAGGCCAAGAAAAACTGGATCGGCTTTTCGGGCCGGAAGTTGGGTATGCGGAGCATTACAGCAAGAAGATGATAAAAGACCCAAACGGCCAACTCACTGTCCAGTACGAGAACCTTTCGGGCCAGCTTGTCGCATCAGCTTACGTCGGAAATGTGCCCCTGCGGCACTCCTAACCATGGTTGACCCTATTGACCAATCAGGTTTTAGCAGCAATACCACAGAAAAGCTCCCGAACAACTACAATACAAGCAAAAAATTATGGGAAGTGAACCACTCCATGTTGGTTAGTACCACTGGCGATTATACGTTTAAGTACGAGCTTTCCACCACATTCTGCGACATGAACACAGTCCCACCCTGTGGCTGTGGTACAAACACTACCCGTCCCTGTAAATACGAGCTTATCTTCAAGATAATGGACCCGAATGGGGCTTGGATGAATTTTTCTGGAACAACCAATACAACTCCAGGCTTTGCAAATCTGGGCGAGCCCCCCAGCGCTTCAAATGCGTTCACACAGGCGAGCTTCCCAGCAAGCCTATTATCCCCCTACAACTATGAGCTGAACGTCACGGTCAATTTTTCTATTATTGGCACTTACACGATTGTCAAAGAACTTAGGCTGCGGGACGAGGCGGTTACTGTGGGCAATTTTGCGGCTCCATTCTTGGTCAACCCGCCGGTATCCAATGCTTGCCTCACACTTCCAACCACCCCACCGTGCGACCCCGAGCCTACTGTTGGGACAGAGCCTTACCCTGTTGAGGACTGCGGCATGCTGTTGGACATATTCAAGTCAGATATGGCACCTGGTGGCCAGTATTTCGACAACCTGAAGAACTTGAACGAAACGGTGTCGAATGACTGGCTAAACGCCGTGGGCTTACCTCATCGGACCGTAGTCAACGTGTTCCCAACCCCCACGACCCCAATCCCTTTGGTGGCCGCCCTCGCAACACTGGTGAATGGGCTAGAACCCGACGATGCTACAGTGACAATCACCGACGCTAATGGTTTTTGGAATACCATCCGCAATTTCTGGGTATATGACGCTGTAAAAACCTGGTTCTTTGATACCGGCACTAACAGCTTGAAACTCTGGGAATACCACCCTGAATTTCCGCACTACAAGTGGTGCACTGATATTGCAAGCCTTCCCACCACTCCCCCGAATATCAGCAATATAGAATTTAATACGACCCTTAACAATTATACGTCAGTTCCTACAGCATGGCTAAGCCTAAAGAACGGCTGTTCATTGCCAACCAATCAGTGGTTTGTCTCACATGCCATAGTGAATGACGACCCATACTTTAAGTCGGCGCTTGGGCTTAGGAAGGTCACTAGTAGGGATATCACACTTCCGTGTGCACCCGATGGTTCCTCTGGTATTGCTGGTATTACGGGAAGGGAGTTGATGAACTACTTTATTTGTAGGTACCCCATCCAATTGCCTACTGGCTCTGACAACAATACTTATAACTGTAATTCGACGAACGGCCAGCAAGGCTACAGAACAATGTGGGAACAAGCTGTATCCAATGCTGGGGCAGGGGCCACAGACGACCAACAATGGAAAGCATTTGCAAAACTATACCTCGCCAAAAAAGAACAAATTATAAAATACCAAAAATCCAACCCTTGTGGAAACGACCAGTACGCACCCTACTTGGCCGATAAGAGTGACGATAATACTCCATTGGATTTCATTGCAGATTGCCCTAGGCTGCAAACGCCCTACATTTGGGGCAGCCACCCCTACTGCATCGGTTCTGGTTCAGGGGATCAACCATGGGTGAATATTCACCATGTATTCAAAACATGGCCTTTTAGCAGCGGTGGTTGCACGCAATCCGTGCAGACATACAACCCAAAAGGACAAGACGTTTTCGACGCTTGGTCCAATGCCAGTACCATTGCCTGTGCGGGTTCAGGCACCCCTTGCAATCCCAACCTGAGCAACAAGTACCTGGCCGTGACCGATCGTCGTGCCGCTGGCTTCGTGATACGAGTACCTGACACGGAACAGAATATCATGGACGTTTCAGATGACGACGCGGCGCCCTTGAATGCTGATGGTATTTTTGGCGGCAACGATAGTTATGCCGATTTCGCTAACACTGGCAACGCTTACAACCCCTGTTTGGGGAGCACTGGATTCTATTTCAAATTGCCCAGCAATGATGTTTACGACACAGAGAAGACGGCCAATGAAATCATTGCGATGACAAGCACTAACTACGCCGGGCTCCGCTTCCTGTATTCAATTCTCGTACAGGTCAACGTCCCAGCGACGACCATGTACCTCTTCAACAGCACTGAGTGCAATCCCCCGGGCGACAACATTCCGCTGCAAATAGCTACCGCAAATAGCACCTGTTCCCTTGTGCAAGGACCCTTCCTATCGTTTGAGGAGTTTTATAATGCAAACACTGCCTTTTTCAACTGTTTGGCGAACTGCTTCAATAGCTCGTTCCCGGCAACGCATAACCTTGGCGAGTTCGTAGTCAAGCCTAATATAACCATACCACCAAAGAGCAGTCTTGCTGGAAAGCCGGATTGCGGCGAATGTTGCCCCGGCTCGGGAGCTTGCACCCAACCCGATGTATTCAAGTGCTGGCCTTTGAAAAACACTTGTATAGACCAATACATACCACACTGCCTATGCGGGATATATGATGCAGCAGCGGCGACTGGCAATGCAGCGCAGGCATTCTTCACCCAATACCTAGGAGCTTGGGCCGACCTCTCTGCAGCACAGACCTTTGCAAACAAGCTATCAACGCACTGCAATACGATTAAAAACCCTAACGCAAGCCAGAACGGCCTTACGGCGGCCATCAATGCTATTCAGGGAGAGGTCAACGGCCTTGCACAGCCATGGAAGAGCATGCTCGACTGTTTCAATTTGGTGCCCGACCCCTGTGACGAAACCAGTGATATCATTGGCTACGGCTACGAGGTCGCATTTTACCAAGCTGGGCAGGATATCATCAACACATTTGCCACGAACTACCGGGCGAGGTGCCTTAACCCTACCACAGCTCCCGACAAGCTCAAGGTCACCTATACCGACAAAGAGTACGACTTCACGCTGTACTACTACTCGCCGGATGGCAACCTGTATGCCACCGTGCCGCCGGAGGGCGTCTATCTGCTCCCAACTACTACCAACTTCGACCAGATTGCCACGTTCCGGAGCACCAATACGTTGCCGACGTCAAGCCAATACAAGTCGTATTTTCCGTTACATCGCCGCAACCATAGTGGCAGCAACGCCAAGCTGAGGTACAACCAGTTGATGACGGTCTATGAATACGATTCCTTTGACAACGTGGTCAAAAGCACAAGCCCCGACCATCAAAAAGATGCCTCTACCAACGAACCAGACGGGTCGAGGAGTTATGGCAGCACCCATTTTGTTTATGACAATCTTGGGCGAATCCGGGTTTCCCAAGACCCCCGGCAGTTGGCGCTTGGTAGGGCCTCCTACGTTAAATACGACCAACTAAGCCGGACGGTCGAATCCGGCCAATACAACTATTCAGGCTCGGACATTGCCAACGATGCCACACTGTTAACCAATATTGCCACGCCGACCTTCCCCAGTGCGGCTACTTTTACACTCGAAGATTATATGCTGGCCACTTATGATGTGGCCAGCACTGAAACGGATATTGTGGCGGCGTTTGGTGGAACTGGTATGCAACGGAACCTGCAAAACAGGGCTTCCTTTACCCAATACCACCAGACAGAGGCCGTTGTTGACCACGCCAGCTATTATAGTTACAATATACAAGGGGATGTGGCCATCTGTCTGCAAAAAGACCCAACCCTGCTTACGGCGTCGGAGCGGATCAAGCGCTTCGACTATGAATTGGGGCTAGTGGACGGGCAAACCTACGCACTTTATTACCAGAAAGGCAAGTTGGATGCCCTCACCCATTTCTATGACTATGATGCCGTGGGCCGGCTCCAAGAAACCATTACAACCAACGATAGGGGGGCAATATTGGACAGGGACTCCCGCCAATTCTATCGTATTGACGGCGTCTTGGGCAGGGAAGAAATAGGGGAACACAAAGTGCAGGGGATTGACCATGCCTATACGACCTTGGGATGGACAAAGGGCGTAAATTCGACCAACCTAAGCTCAGCAAGGGACATCGGCAAGGACAGTGACGCCACCGCCCCAGCCACGGTCTTTGGCCAGAACAAATGGGTGGCAAAAGATGCATTCGGCTATACCCTAAGCTTCTTTGCTTCGGACTATAACCCCATCAGCACCGTCATCAGCAATGCGCCCTTTGAGGCAAATCTGGTGCCCCACGCAAGTGGTGCTTATTTCAACACATTTGCCGCAGCTATTGCCGAGGTGCCCTCATCCCCAGTTGCGGGTATGTACAACGGCAATGTTGCCGCCATGCAGACGGCACTGACCAAAACGGACGGTACAGGTGCCGACCTTATTGCCAGTGGTTACCGCTATGACCAGCGGATGCGGATAAGAAAGGCATACACCGCAAAAACCGCCAGCAACAGCACTGCCTACACCAACAACACTTGGTCTGGCGCAACTGGGGTAGATGTGCAAGACTACCGCTCCTCCTATACTTATGACCGCAGCGGAAACATCGCCTCGCTCAACCGCAATGGCAATGCCACTGCTGGCCTTGACATGGACAAGCTGACCTACAATTACGACAGGAAGCCGACCACCGTCAATGGTGTGACGGTGCAGGCGCTGGTCAGGAACCGCCTTATAAATGCAACGGAACAGGGAACCACCTATTCCGGCAACTATACATCGGATATAGAGGGACAAGCTGCCAATAATTATGGCTATGATTTCATCGGCAACCTTGTTTCCGACCTGTCCGAGGGCATTGCCACCATCACATGGACGGTGACTGGCAAGGTGAAAGAGGTAAAGCGAGTAGCCACAAGCATTGCAGATGACGTAGAGTACAGGTACGACAGCAATGGCGACCGCATCGAAAAGATAGTGAAGCCCAAGGTCAGCGCAGGTGTACTGAAAGACCAGAAGCATTGGACATCCACACTCTATGTGCGCACCCCTGATGGCGAGGTGATGGCCACCTACGAGCGGGCCTATAAGCGCCCGACTGTGGGGGGCAGCACCACCATCAACCAAATAACGAGGCTGCCCAATGAAGGCATACCAACAGATTTGGATGATGATTTGGTCGTGCAATCCGGCGTAGCAGTGCCATCCCCATTGGGCACCGTGAACACCTTGGACTTGGGCACCCCCACGGACGACACTTACCTGGCTGAGGTCATCAAGCTAAAGGAACTCCACCTGTATTCCAGCAGGCGCTTGGGGATGAAGAACATGGACAGGGTCATGAATTTGACCTTTTTCAACAACACAGGCGGCTACAACGGTACCACCAAGCGCTTTAACAGCGTAACCATCACCCGCAACAACTATGTGCAGGGCCTGTACCCCTACCAGACCCGTAAACTGAGTGGCAAGGATTACGAGTTGACAAACCACCTTGGAAACGTGATGGTCGTAGTAAGCGACCGTAAGGTACCCGCCATAAACGGCCTCGGAAACCCTGTCGTGACCAATTATGTGGCGCAGGCAAAGCGCTACTCAGACTACTATCCATTTGGCATGGAAATGCCAGGCCGGGTAGCCAACTCTGAACAATACCGCTACGGCTTTAATGGCAAGGAGAACGACCGCAGTTGGAAGGGAGGTACGAGCGATGCAGGCTTGATACAGGATTATGGCTTCAGGTTGTACAACCCAGCCTTGGGCAGGTTCCTTAGCGTAGATCCACTGGCACCCGATTTCCCTTGGTACACGCCCTATCAGTTTTCAGGCAATAGGCCAATCTATGCCATAGACTTGGATGGCGCCGAAGAGCAACAACTAATAAAAGCTGCTATAAGAAACAGGATTTTTACAACTTTAAAAAAGTCGTTCAAAGAAGGCGTCGAGAGTAGAATAAAAGCCTACTACAAAGACAAATCCGTTAAGAAGGCTGGAAAACAGCTAATAGATGACCTTGAATGGGTGCTTGAGCCCATGGAAGAAAGTGCATTTTCGATTTTTGCTGACGTAATCATTGACGCCTTTACAGACCCCCTAACTGGAGCTGTTTACACTGGCTCAAAAGCAGGTTACAAGGCATGGAAGGTTTGGAATCGTTACGAAAGGGTCAAGAAAAAGCTGACGCACTTCTGAGTGCCGTTAAAAACAGGGGTAAAATTCGAGACAGCTATCCTAAAAAACTCAGGGAAAGCGAAGATGTACACCACTTAATTGACATTAATGCCTTGGAGGACAGCCCACTAATCCTTGAAGCCGTGGCGGATGGGTTTGACATAAACAATGGTGCCATAAACGGTATTCCATTGGAAGGGTCAAGGAAAGGTAACCCAGGAGGATTTCACGGAAATTCAGCTTCATATTCCAAGTATATAACTGACAATGTTGATGGTTGGGCCAAGGAGTTTGAAAAAAAGAATGGCAAGAAGCCTACTGGAACTGACACCAAGAAATACTTGGAAGGCACATTGATACCACAAGCAAGAAAGGAGGTGGAGAAGGCATACAAAGAATGGAAAGATGCTGGTGGAAGGAAATCTTCGGGCAAGAATCTTAACAGTTATTTTAAGAAGTTGATTACTACTATAAAACCGTCACCTAGAGCATAAACTCTTTGTGGAAAATGCGTGGGTGAAGGGTTTTAAATTGTACGAATTTGAATATAAAATTGTAATGGCTCAAAAGATATTGACGGTGGCAATAGAAAACATAGTTTTTTTTCGTCACTTCGATTCTTTTGAGCCTTTCCAATCCGCATTTTTTAAAAAAACTGTGCTAACTTTGGCCGCCATGCTTCTCAAGGAGCAAAAATTAAATATATTTTTAAAATATGAAAAAAACTGAATTAACATTCAATGGCGAAAGCGTTAGCTTGGATTTATCCGATATGGATTTAAAGCGGCCAGTAAAAAAGCCGTTTATTACAGACAGTAGATTATATTGGGAATTAAGACCACGTGCAATTCGGGGGGCAATTGTTTTTTACATAGAACCCATACCCGAAAGCCTTCCCAATGATATAAATGCTTTAGGCTTGATGGAATTGGAGAAATCTGATCATAAAGAACAAGAACCAGATGCTAATTTTAATCCTATTGAGAGCTATAAAAATTTCTGTTATACTGAAATCCAAAACTGGGATAAATCCTCCTCCATGGTGCTATTTTTAACAAAACTTAGCCCAAAAACTAAATTTGTCATTAACGTTTCAAGCTGGGAGAAAAGCTACGAAGAATTGCTGGAGATTGGAAAGGAGATGATAGATAACCGTGTCAGCATCTGCTAAGGCTTGGGTGCTGATTTTATGCCATACCACGGACCAGTTGTCTCAAGTGTAATTCCAAGCAGCACATAATGCCAGAAATTCTGCAAAGTTTGCAACTTCACAGGCTCGTCAAGTGGCAACCAGCAGTTACCCTGCTAATGGAAGACCTCAGGTCGGGCAAGCATTCCCGAAGTGATAAATGAGCGCAGCGGCTCTTGTGTCATTCAAGCGGGCTGAACATTTACACCCAACCAAAGAAAAAGCTAGAAAAACGCTTTTCTCTAAACGAACCGCCCTGTAGCACTGCTACGGGCGGTTTTTTAGTTGTGCCCTACCTACCTTCACAACAAAAAAATTCCCTATTTTTGTGGCATTTCATGCCCTTGCCGCTCTCAGTCTTGGCATCGGCCAATTTCACCAAACCACAACGACAACATGCGTCCTTTAAATCGGTACTATTCAATCTGCTTTCTCTTTTTCCTGCTCACCATCGGCGGCTTGCCGTCCATGCATGCCCAACGGCTCACTTGGATGCCGACCGACCAAAAGCTCAAGAAATTGATGCCCCTCACCTATGTTGGCACTGAAGGTGGCTATATTGTGGCACACAGCGATGGGAACCTCCTCTTCCTCGACGCCGAAAAAATGACGGTCAAGCGCACCATAGACACTGGCCCCCTGTCCGTGAACAAGGGCGATAGGTACCTTGGCGTAATAAAAACGGAGCGGGGCTGGGTGGCCCTCGTGCAGTCCTTCAGGATGCTGAAAAAGGACAGCGACTATGAATTGAAGACGGCCCTGCTTACGGACAAAGGTTTCGATGCACCGCAGCCCTGGCTGCACATCCCCAGGGAAGACCTGCGGGAGAACGCCTACGTTGCCTTCAGTTTCGAAGTGTCGGAGAACGGTAAGTACATCTTGGTGCCGATGAACGACAAGGCCACGGGCAAGCCCAAGCGTATCGTCTATGGTGCCGACTTCAAGGAACTGTATTCCGCTGAAATACCCGAAACCCTGAACCACAAGGGTAAAAAACTGGACCTGGTATCCGAAAAAGAGTTCGTGGACAATGATGGCAATTTTTACCTGACCGGCATTCTTGAAGAAAAGCAGAAAGGGCTAGACGACCACTATCCTTTTGTCTATAAATACGACCGGGCAAGTGGCAAGGGCATCGAGAATATATTTGAGGTAAAGGGCGGAACCATAGCAGGCGAAGGGCTGAAAAATTATGTGATGGCCAAAAAGACCTCTGCATTAGCCGGCAAATATCCCGGTGAAGTCATTTTCCAACTGAACAACCAAGCCGGGTTGATGCTGGTTGCTGGGCTGTACGGCAACGAGACCGGGGGCGGCGTTTTCCTCGCCAAGCTCGACACCAAAAACACCCAGGTTAGCCCAATTAAGGAATACACCTTCCCTGATGCCCTCATCAAGAAAATAGAAAAGGAAAGCTATGAGGGCAAGGAAATTAAAGGCTCCGTGCACATACAGGATATCCTGGTGAAAGAGAACAAGGAACTGATCTGCTTACTGGAGATAGACCGGAGCAAGAGCGGGGCCCGTATGGCCACTTCCGGGCATGGCATCAACCAGACCCAGTCCATGTCCAGCACCTTGGATATTGAAACAAAGGACGTTGTTTACATGAATTTTGGCCTGAACGGCGACCTGACCTTTTTCGGGAATATTTCAAAATCCCAGTCCAAGGTGGCAGATATTGACGAATTGTCATTCGCTGCAGCATGCGTCAAGAACGACATCCATATCGTGTTCTTGGAGGGCGAGAAAAAAGAAAAAACCCTTTTCAACTTTACCATAGGCGAAGACGGCAAGCTCAGCAAAAAAGAACTTACTACCTTTCTGAAAGGTACCATGGTGCTGCCCTCAAAGATACAGTACCCAGCAGCCACAGGCTATGATTGGATCTATGACCAGTTCGGCGGATTAAAGTATCCGGTGCAGATTTCGCCCAATGAACTGCTGGTGCGGGCCAAGAAGGACGATAAGCCAACCATGGTAAAAATCACCTATTGAGCCTATGAAAATGCTTTCATTTATTAGGCTGGCTTTGGTTGTACTGTGCTTTTGCGCCATAGAAGCCTCTGCCCAGAAATTTGGGATTACCCCGCTCATCAACTTCGACAACCGTACCCTCAACGGGAAAGGGGACAAGCCGATTGAAGGCGGCAGTTACAGGGAAAGTTTTTCCTACGGTGCCGAACTCAGCCTACGGCAGCCGTTTTTCGTCGTAATGGACTTGCTGCTGACCACCGGCGCCACCTACGAAAAATATGACTATCACTACTTGGAAGCGAAGTACGACCTGGATTTCGTGCAGGTACCATTGCGGGCCGACATTGCACTGGGCGGCTTGGACGAACTTGGTTATGTCAGCTTCCTAAAGCTTGGCATGACGGTGGATTTACCCGTTTCTAGCACCCAAAGCGGCGGCATGGCTTCGCCAGAACATATTGACCGCATGCTTTGGGGCAGCCAGTTTGGTTTTGGCTATGGGTTGTTGCTGAGTAAACACTTCCTCGTGCAGGGCGATTTTGTGATGAACCCCAGGTGGACAAAAATCAAGACCGATGATGGCGGTGCGGGCAGGATGTTTGGATTTACGGTGGGAGCTAAAGCAACCTTCTTCCTTTGAATGCTATTTCCGTTACCTCCCCACGCTCGTGCTCATCTGGAACAGCGGCAGGTACATCGCCACGAGTATCACGCCCACTAATATGCCCAAGCCGATGATGAGCACTGGCTCCAATAGGCTGCCGATGACTGCGGTGCGGGCATCCACGCCATCGTTGTACTGGTCGGCCAACTTGCCGAACATCTGGTCCAGCTTGCCGGTTTCTTCACCCACCCGCAGCAAGGCCGTAAGCTGTGGCGGGTAAAACGGGTAGGCAGCCAGCGCCTCGTGCAGCGATTTACCGTCCATGATGTCCTTCCCCACGGCTTCCAGCGAAACTTCCAGCGGGTAAAAGGCGCACATTTCCTTCACCAATTCCACTGCCCGAAGCAGGGAAACCTTGGCACCGAGCAGCAGGCACATGGACTGGCAGAAGCGGGCAAGGTATATCTGCTTCACGATGTCGCCGAACAACGGCAGTCGGAGCAACAGGGTCGCCGAGGCTTTGCGGAGCCAAGTCTGTTTCCGCCAAAAATACAGCAGCGCCCCTATCCCTACAAAGGCCAGCAGCAGCAGCGAACCATAGCGGCCCACCCAATCGGATAGCCAGATGATGCGCTGGGTGATGGCGGGCAGTTCACTGTCGAAGCGCTTATAGACATCGCTGAACATGGGCACTAAGTATTTCAGCAGGAAGAAGACGACCGTGAAGGCAAAGCCCGTAACGAAAATCGGGTAAGAAAGCGCCCCCAGCAATTGCTGGCGGAACTTGACGGTCTTGGTGAAAAAATCGGATAGTTCGTTGAGCACGGTCGTGAGCTTCCCGCTCTCCTCCCCGATGCGGATGCTCACGGTCTCGTAGGCGGTGAAGTCGCCGGAAGCATGCAGCGCCTCAGACAGGGCAGACCCCGCTATTACCTGCTCCCGTATCCGGGCGATAATGCCTTGTACGGATTTTTTGGTTCGGCTCTCTTCGATCAGCGTCAAAGCTTTTTGGATGTCCAACCCTGCGGAAAGCAACACGGAAAGCTCTGTGTAGAGGCTTTTTTTCTGCTTGGCATCAAGGCCCTTCCCAAAGAGCTGGATGTCCTTTTGCCACCAGCTCTCGCCGCTGCCAGCGCTGGGGGCGTTGGGGCGCTTTGCGATAATTGCACTGGGCGCCTTATAGTTTTCCAGTTTAATCGGCATGGTTGAAATCGAGTATTTCTTGGGCGCTATAGGTCTTGCTGAAAGCAAGCGCTATGGGCTGCCCCATGAACAAAACTTGTAGGCTGGCAAAATCGGTGGTGCCAAAGCTGGTTTCCGTGCCCCTGAAGGAAGTGGCCCAAGCTGAAACAGGGAACTTGAAGACATCAGCCCTCCCTTCTTCGGAAGCCAGTTTCCGGGTAATGGCCGTTTCACCGATTTCATAGACCAAATCATACTGTGGGTATTTGAACACCAGCTTGTTGTCTTCCCTGCCCACCCATTGACAATTCATGAATTCCCTGCCGAGCAGCATCTGCAACTGCCCGAACGACAGGGCTTCCTCTGTTTCCTGCCGATAGCCCATGTATTGCGTTTCCATGATGCGCCAAGCGGCAAATGCAAGGCTGACCGTTAGCACAGAAAGCACACTGACCACCATTACCTCGGTGAGGGTAAAAGCGGGTAACCGTTTTGGGCTTGGGGGTAAATGATTTCCTTGAGTTCGCATAGCGGTTGTTTGTTTTTGGCCGCAAAGGCCGTGAGCGTGAGCAGGTATGCATCGGGGAATTCAGCGGCGTAGGGGGCTACTTTTTTTTCCACCACCATGCCATCCGCTTCGAGGGCTTCGGAAATGAACAGTTGCTGGGCGATTGTTTCCTCCGAAATACGGGAGAGCAATGCCTGTGCCTTTACCCTGGCGACGAGCCGCTCGGACGTCAGTACGTTGAGGTAGATCATCAGTCCAATACCTAGTGAAACCATGACCAGCAACATGGCCATCACGGTTTCCACAATGGTAGTGCCGGGCAGTGTCAGTTTAGCCATTTTGCGATTGCCAGTTTTGAGGTTTTTTCTGAAATAAATGGGCAAACGAACTCATTGGGCAGCAAGCTGCGGTCAATGGTGGCGTTGGACAAATAGTTCTGGTAATAGGTATCGGGGGATGATAGCCTGAACACATCGCAGGAGACGCTGCCATGCACCGTTCCCCGCAATTCCAGTTCGCCCCTTACCCAGACAAAGCCCCTGACCAGTGCCTTTTCGGCTACGGATACATAGGGTGCTTGCCGGAACGCCAGCATCGGGTAGGCGAAAACAAGTCCCTCCACTTTGCTGTCTGCTTCCAACAAAAGCGATACTTTTTCTGGGAACGCTTCAGTTTGAAGCAGGCCCAGCACGGACGGATAGTGCAACTTGCAACTGCTTTTCACCGTCAGCTCTTTGTAGGCATACGCCTGCACCGTGCCCTCAAAGCCTTGCTCAAATGTTACCTTTGGTGCAAACAACAGCACGTCTTCCAAGGAACAGCCCTTGCCAACGATGATTTCTTGGCTGGCAGATAGCAAGATGTTCCCCCTCAGCTTTTGTCCTTGCAACGAAAGCGTTTGACCCGATATGACCAAAGTAGGTTCCAAAAAGGAGTGGGACAGTGAATCTGGAGGCAGGCTTGTTGAGCCTTTTTGGTCGAAAAGGTTCAGCAGGCTTTTCATACTGGCTTCGTTCAGTGGTGGCAAAAAGGGCATGCTGGTTTGCTGCGCCCCTTGAACGAACTCGTCGCTCAGGTAGCCATAGCCCCGCACCACGCCAGACGGTGGCAAAAATGCGTTGCCCTTCACGACGGTATTGCCCATAAAGGTCAGTGGCAATGCTCGGTCGCATAGGTAGAGTGCTGGTGATAGTTGGGGCAGGAGGGCTTCCCCTATCAACATGCCACGGTACAGCGAGTCTCGGCCCGAGGCTGTTTGCTTGGTGGCCAGGACGCTGGCCACGGAAAACAAGCCCCAGTTTGATTTTTGGACGAGCACGCTGTCCTGTGCATCGCCGAAAAGGTCGAGGGATTGAAGGGGAATTGTATGCTCCTTACTGCCCAAAAGAAGGGCGGCACCAGACCTGGCGTTTCTTGAGAGCTGCGCTTGTTGGCTTTGTTCTATTTGCTGTAGCCGTTGGAGATGTGCCAAACTGATGAGCATCCCACTGAGGAGGGCTATCAAAAGAGAGACAACGATGGCGTAAAACATAGCTCTGGCAGGAATCATAGAGAAAGGCTTGCGAGATATTCGACAAAACTAAAAAATAAATCAACTGCTAACTTACCGGCGCAAATTTTTTTTCAATTAAATTTACATATTGTTCGTAATTTTAACCGTCGAATATGGTTGCTCTCAGCACCTATTAAACTTAAAACAAACAACTTTCTCTTATGAAACAGAATCTCTCTACCCTTCGTGCGTTTACGCTTACCGAGCTGATGGTTGTTTTGGTGATCATTGGCATTCTGATGTTGATAGCGCTTCCAATTTTTGATGACCTTTTTGGCGAAGCGTATTCGATAGAAGCACAAAACCAACTCAAGTACATCCAATCGAGGCAGCAGACCTATTACCAAAAAAATTTCCGATATTCCGGTGACTTCCAAGAACTGGGCTTCACGGCCCCAAAAACGCTCGACGAAGAAGGGGAGGCTCGCTACACCTATGATGTAGTGGATGCTGGCAAAAGCAGCTTCCTTGCCCGAGCAACTGCCATCGCTGATTTTGACAAGGATGGCAACGTCAATATCTGGGAAATCAACCAAGAAGGAAAACTTACCGAAGTAACCCCCGACTGATGAAAAGCCTGTTGTTGTTCATACCGCTCTTATTCATGGCCTATGAGGATTTCCGCTTTCGCGCAATCCATTGGCCATGGCTACTGTTGCTAACGGCCGGGATTTTGTTGAATTATTCATTCAACCCTGCCGCTACTTTGATAAACCTACTGCTGGTAGCTTCGCAGATAGCCTTGTTGACCCTATATTTTTCCATCAAGCAAGGCTATTTGGTTTATTTGCCAGCACAGCACTTAGGCTGGGGAGACATCCTTTTCTATGTACCGCTCTGCTTGATTTTCTCTCCAGGCAACCTGCTGTTTTTCACAGTGGGCAGCTTTGCCTTAACCCTGCTGTTCTTTGGGGCTTACCAGCTGATTTCGAAGAAGGGGGCTACTACCATCCCCTTGGCTGGCTGCCTGTCTATATGCCTATTGGGGGTGCTGATTTTTGGCTTTCAGAAAGGCATTGACCTTAAGGAGGATACAAGGTTTTTGGCCATGCTGATAAGCACGATGCAATATTAACCGCCATCTGTTCAACCGCTATCTATGCAGCCATCCACATCCGACAAATCAATACGAACTGAGGTAATTCAGGCTTTGACCTCTCAACAGGCTTGGCACTACGCTGTGCTCCCCTACGAAATGGAAAACAGAACCATACGGATGTACGTAGCGGAAGGCAATCACTCGCTGGAATTGGAGGAGGAGCTAGAGGTACTTTTGGGCAAGCGCATTGAGATGAAACCCATTGAAGCTTCTATCCTTCGGAAAGAATTGGGCAAGTACTACCGGCAGCCAGGGGATAGCAGGCAAAAAACAGAAAGTATTGAGTTTAACGGCGAGGCATCTGGCGATTTTTTGGGCAACCTGATCCGTGAAGCAAAGGAGGTTGGCAGCAGCGATGTCCATTTGGAGCCTTACGAAAACCGATGTCGTTTGCGGTTTCGGATAGATGGGGTATTGGTAGAGCGCTACGTAATCCAAAAATCGGATTACCCAAGCTTGGTCAACAAGATTAAGATACAGGCGAACCTTGACATTGCCGAAAAACGGCTTCCACAAGACGGGCGTATCTTCATGGTTGACCGGGGCAAGGGCAAACTGGACATACGGGTCTCCGTACTGCCAACGCTGCATGGCGAAAAAGTAGTGATGCGTCTTTTAGGGGCAGATGCAAGCCATATCCGGCTGGAAAAACTCGGGTTCGACGAAATGGCCTTGGAGAATTACCAAGAAGGTATAAAAAGGCCAACTGGCATGGTGCTCATCAGTGGCCCTACTGGTTCCGGCAAAACGACCACGCTATATGCCACGCTCCAGCAATTGAACAAAAGCGAACGGAACATCCTCACGATTGAAGACCCCATCGAATATACCTTGGAAGGTGTCAACCAGGTACAATTAAAAGAAAACATCGGCCTCGACTTCCCAGGCGCCATGCGATCCTTCCTGCGCCAAGACCCAGACATCATCATGGTCGGCGAAATCAGGGACCAAGCGACCGCATCCATGGCCATACGCGCATCGCTGACAGGCCACTTGGTGCTCTCCACGATACACACAAACTGGTCGTGGGGCATCGTTGCCCGCTTGCTAGACATGGGCATCCCCGCTTACTTGTTGGCAGACACCCTGAACACCGCTGTTGCGCAGCGGCTGGTTCGGCTCCTTTGCCCTCATTGCAAGGAGGAGGAAGCGTTCCTGCCTGGCCTTTACCCGCCTCGGTTCCAGCCGCCGACGGAGCTTTCATCGCATTTCGTCAAGCAAGGCTGCGAGCATTGTTTCTATACAGGATACCAAGGAAGGCAAGCCATATACGAGGTCATTTCCATCGACCGGGAATTGGCACATCATATCAAAGAGAGCAACCTGAACGTCTTGGACATCCTGCGCACTAAAGGCTTTAAGAGCCTTTCCGACAATGCATTTTCTCTGATGGCTTTAGGCGCTACGTCCATCGAAGAGGTGTACCCAATTTTGGCTGGCGGATAAAACAACACTCTAAACAGTATTTCTGTGAAATTGCTAAAAATATTCCATTTCTCTCTTTTCCTCCTTTCCCTGAACTTTGAAGTAGCAGGGCAGCAAAACACGCCCCGATTGGAGGCGCTGGCACTAAAGCTGGAGGAATACGCCCTGGAAAATCCAAAAATTGAAAAAGAAATAGATATATCCATCACGGGCACCTTACAGGACCTAGCCATAGCATTTTCAAGGGAAACGAAATTGAACCTAACCATTGATCCTGCCATCAACCCACCAGTAGTGGTCAATTTCTCGGAAACCAAACCTAGGGATATCCTCTTGCACTTGTGCAGGCTTTATAACTTGGACTTGGTATTTTCTGGTTCAATCATCACACTCATCCCACACCGGGAAGCACCGAAAAAATACGAACCCAAAGAGATAGATGCGAAGTACAATGCCTACAACGGGAAGCTGGAGCTAAACCTTCACAATGACACGCTGGATTATGTGCTGAAAAAAATCAGCCAACTGACCAGCAAGAATATCATTGCCACCAAATTGGCAAGCAATGAACAAGTTAGTGGGTATATTGGCCAAACTAACATTGACGATGCACTGGAACAATTAGCGAAGCGGAACGAGTTGACGGTAGTAAGCCCAGCGGAAAGCTATTTTGTGTTTGACAAAGCAGAGCCGGGGATACAAGGTTCGGGCGGCGAAAGTTTGGTGGATGCACAGAACAGAAGAAGACAACAAGGGCAGCCACCACAAGGGTTGACATTGGAATCTGTTCAAGATAGCCTCAGCGGTAACAGGTTGCTTACCTTAGAGGCTACAGATGTGGCTGTCATGGATATCATCAAGCAGGCATCGTTAGAAACAGAACAATCTTTTTTCTATTTTACCCTGCCAGAAGAACGAATCAGCTTGAACATGGAAAAGGTCACCTATGATGAGTTGCTGACCTATGTGCTGAGGGGTACAAAATGTACCTACAGAAAAGATGGCAAAATCTACCTCATCGGAGAGCGCACCTTCGAGGGCTTGCGTGAAACGAAGGTGGTACAATTGCAACACCGGACGGTAAAAGATGTGATGGCAGTTATTCCAAAGGAGCTGTCGCAAAGCCTGAATATTCAAGAGTTCGTTGAACTAAACTCGCTGATACTGAGCGGTTCGCCCGTGTCCATCACAGAGGTCGAACGGTTTTTAACGGGAATCGACAAATCCGTACCAGTCATCACGATAGAGTTGCTGATAGTTGACTTTAGCTCAAACAATGAGGTTCGTCTTGGTTTAGAGGCAGGCGTTTCAAAGGAGGCGCCTGCTGCCGGAGGTTCGATTTATCCAGGGCTTGACTTCACCTTTAGTGCCACGGCCATCAATAAGTTGCTAGCGCTTTTGGCAGGAAACGGCATAGTCAACCTAGGGCGGGTGCAGCCCAATTTTTATGCAACCTTGCAGGCCGTGGAAGATAATGGGTTCGCCAAAGTGCTTTCGAAACCTCGCCTTTCAACCATAAATGGCAAGGAAGCCAAACTATCCATCGGCGAAACTCGCTATTATCAGATAGAAAGGACTACCCTTCAGGGCAACGAGTCCCCTATTTCATTGCAAGAGCGGAGGTTCGAATCGGTCAATGCAGATTTTACCATCAACATTACGCCAGTCATATCGGGAGATGAAAGCGTGACTTTACAGATAGCAGTTTCCC
The DNA here is from genome assembly GCA_016714985.1 of Saprospiraceae bacterium. Classification (GTDB taxonomy): domain Bacteria; phylum Bacteroidota; class Bacteroidia; order Chitinophagales; family Saprospiraceae; genus UBA6168. The sequence goes on from JADKBS010000001.1 coordinate 787,780, forward strand.
AATCCGATTTTTTGGGACAGATACAACCCAATGCCCCGCCGCCTTCGGTTAGCCGCAGCTTTACCTCCAATATACGTTTATTCGACAAGGAAATGGTAGTTCTTGGCGGCCTCGAAAGCAAAAGCATCGAGGACAGCGGAACAGGCGTGCCCTGGATTTCAAGAGTGCCAGTGCTGAAATGGTTCTTCAGCAAACGGCGCAGAGCAAAAAACAAAAGCCAATTGCTCATATTTGTGCGGCCTAACATAATCTACTGACCCATACTAGAACAAGCTGCCGTGAAAATACCGTTCCTGGACAAAATATGGCACCGCTTAGGTGCAAGTATGCCTCGCAAGTTAGCCGGAGTTGACGTTTACTCCATAGGGAATGGGCATTCTTACCATGCAGTGATACTTGAAAAGATAAAAGATGAGGTGTTCTTGTCGTCGCAGGCTTTGGAATTGGCCAGTTTTGCAGATCTGTGCTCCTTCTTGGGAGATGATGTGGCAGTTCACCTGTCGGTTAATCTGAGGGGAGTCTTGTACAAACAACTACCTGTGCAACAGGAGGAAACCCGCCTTTTTCAAGCAGCCCTCCCAAATGCCAACATGGGTGATTTTTATTGGCAAAATGAAGTAATGGAAGGAGGGAATGCGGTGTGCATTGTTAGGAAGAATGTGATAGATGATGTGCTGGAGCAATTCCAGCAAGCTGGTTTATGGGTAACTGGGCTTTCGCTTGGCCCTTTTGATGTGCAGCATATACTTCGCTTTTTGCCAAAGCGAAACTTGGTGCATGTGCATGATTTAGCGCTAAACTTCAGTAATGAAGAGAGGCTCGTCAGTTTTGAAAAAATAGTTGCGGCACAAAGCCCATCCACCAATATAAAAATTGGGGACGAGTCCATGGATGCAAGGTTGTTGCCAGCATATGCTACTGCTTTCAAGGGTATTTTCCTTGGGAGCAGCGATGCTGGCAACCCAGTCATAAAGCAAAACGTTGAATCGTTTTTTCACAAGCAATTGCTCAAAAGATTGGGCCTCAAAGTGCTTATTGGGCTATTGGTTGTTTTATTGGTCAACTCGTTTTTTTATTTTCATTTCAAAGACAAGGATGAAGCGGCAAAAATGGTGTTGTCGAAAAAGCAGGCAGAACTGGCCTTGTTGGATTCTTTAGAAAAAACCTATGAGGAGCAAGAAGACTTTATGCAATTGACGCAGGTTAACAAGGCATCGAAGGCTTCTTTTTACGCCGACCGTATTGCCACTTCAATGCCAGTCGGCATCCAATTGTTGGAGATGGAGGTGTTTCCGCTCAAGGGAAAGAAAACGGATTACGAACAAGGGGATGTGTTGCAGTACGACCCCCAAAGCATATTGATAAGAGGCCAGTGTGACAATAGCCTGGTGTACAATCAATGGATACGAGAATTGGAACAGCTCGACTGGGCCTCAACGGTCGAACACCTCACCTACAAGGAAACCGGGACTTCTCAAAAGGAATTTGAACTGCGAATTGTTATTGGCGAGCCTTCAAAATGATTTTTTCTGCTTTTTGGAACCTCACTAGGATGGAGTCTTCGTATATTTCCAACAAGGTCACTTCTTCCAGTTTCTCCCCCACGCCAATATTTGAAATTGAACCGCCAATTGATAGGATGGCCGCCATCCTGCCGGATTTCAGCTTTACGTTTCCCTTGTAACCAATCGCTGGAAAAGCTACCATGGGTGGCTCCGGTTTTACTTCAGGGGGTGTGCGGACAGCGGTTCCTTTGCTGGGGGCATTGGAATTATTCTCAGTTGTTCGCTTAGGTGCATCTGAACTTGCAAAAGGGTTGCCATAGGTAAGCAGCAGCGAAAAGCTGTCTTTTCGGTAGCAGGGTCGGTCATTTTGGGCAATGCAGTGGGCGTTTGCACTCCGTTTTTTGGGCTGGCCCTTTGGTAAAAACGGTAGGCTACCAGCCCCCAAACTCCCAACATGGCAACAGTTAGCCAGTATTTTGTTTTGTTTTTCTCCATATTTATTGCACCTGAAATTTTCGCATGGCACTATAGGCACTGTTGCTGCCCGCTCCGTCAACCGTCCTGACCCTCCAAAAATATTTGTCGGAGCTAATATCTGAAAAATTGAATGATGTTTCAATCGTGGCTTGCTTCAACACTTGGATAGTGGCTAAGGAATCTTTGTAAACATAAAGCGTATCCCTAAGCGGCGAATTGGGGTCAGATGTCCAATCCAATAATACTGGCATCGTGACATTTGCCCCGTTCAATGGTGAGACAAGTACAGGGGGTTCTGGTGGAGTAAGGTCAATGATGAGTCGTCGTTCCGTGAATTGGCTGATACTGGAACTGTTTTGGCCCCTTACGCGCCAGCGGTATTCGCCCTCGTTCAGGGTCTTTGTAACAGAAGTGCCGGACAATAATTCGTTGGAAATGATGAAAGCGCTGTTGCTAAAATCTGGGCTTGCCAATTGGAAATTGTAATCATCGGCATTCAGCAAAGCCTGCCAAGAAAACGCTACGGTGGCACTGCCTGAAACAGCTTCCTGGCTCGGAGCTAGCAATACCAAGATGCTGCCGTCCAACGATCTGGCGCTATCAGTTTCAATGGTAAGGTTGAAAACCATCCTTTGAGCTGTTTCATAACCAAAGTTTTTTCCTATCACAGTCCATTGATAGTTGCCTGGCGGCAGGGTCGCTTCGTATTTTGTGTCTTCCGTTACCTCCTCATCAAGAACAAGGTTGGCAATGGAATCGAAGGATGGGGAGACCACCTGAAGACGGTACGTAGTGGCGCCTTCCAATTCCTCCCACAGAAAATTGAGCGTTGTTTGAGTGCTCCTAATGTTGTCCGCAGGGGCCAGTAACCTAACCGTGTCCTTTGTGATATCCTCTTCCAGAAAGTCGCTGCAAGCAGAAAATATCAACAATCCAACAATTGGCAAAAAATAGTGAAACGTGTTTTTCATGTTTTATGATTCGAGATTGCGCAGTACAATAAGGTTTCTCAAAACCGTTCGTTTAGCAACCCTATCTTTGTACAGGTAAAATTTCAGTGAACTTATGCTTCCTTGTTTTTCTTCCATTTCCAACAAATAGGCAAGCCTTACCATGTCTTTGTAGCCTCCCTCTACTTCTATTTGATTGGAAACGACTTTGTTTTCATTTTGATTGGCGACCAGCCCTTCGGGAAAAGACCTTATTAGCAGGTTGTTTTCTCGGCAGAAATCTGTCACCTTTTCCAATAGCCTTTCCCTGTTATAGGGTTGCATGGAAGTCTCTTGGGTATTGGCCAACCGTTTTTGTAAAGATGCTATTCGGGCAGGTGCATTGGCAGCCATGTTGATTTTGGCTGCATTGCTGCGATAGTTGGCAAATACACTGATTGTCCTTCGGATGCTGACCTGGAAAATGACAAGTAACACCACTACGAATGCAGTGCTGAGTACAATCGTTTGTTGTTTGTAAGATTTTAGAGAAAACAATGGTTTCAAGCTAAGGATGTTAAGGATAAATTTAAACAGCTTCTTGGCTTATTGACATTTCACCAAGGTGGCCGCTTCTAATGAGGGTGAAAAATTACGATGCCATTTTCGCATTACAAACTGCTATCTTCGACAGGGCCGCTCACGTGCAGATTGCGCCCAAATCCTGTTTTCAGGATGCCGAAAACTTATTTTTCAGCGGATTAAGATTGCTCAAATATACGGTAATGGACTGAAATATCAAGCATAGACAGCTCGATTTTTTAACAGGATGGCATGTTCCGAATTGTTACTTCCTGTTGAAGGGGTCAAACTATGGCTTGGTCTATAAAAATGTCTGTTGACATTCAACCCCACGTTTCAGCGAGTGATTTTAACAAGGCGGAGGAATTCCATCTATCTTCTTTTCGAAACATGACATCTGTTCAACTGATGCGGATGTTTTGCAAAGAAGATAGATGTGAACAGGAGTACTGGCTAATCCTGCCGGTGGAACGGCAGCTTACAAGATGATAGATGTTTACCCACTTGGAATCATGAAAAATCAAATTATAGCAAGTGCGTCAACCTGCTGACTAGCAAATAACGCATTGTCGCTTCACCATTCTGTGTATTGAAATGTCCCGTTTTTAGACCCAAGTTCAAATTTTTATAGATGAATTTTTTAGATTCATTCTCTGTTCTAAAACGCCTTTAACATTACTGTAATACAGCTTTTTACATATTACGAAATGAAAATATAATACTCCAAATCGTTGCCATACTACCCAAAAAAATCCCACCATTTCCCCCAAAAGGGTACAATTGGCACAATTTTTTAAATTAAAGATAACGAAACTTTGAATTCCCAACAGCTCAGAAGAAGAGCTGACATACTATGAGAAAAGTCCGGAAACCGAGCTTACTAAGCTTTTTTTCAGTTCCCACTTTTTTACCAGGAACCCTGGCCTTTCTCAACAAAACTAAGTCGAATCTTTACGTGATAGTGTTTGATATTGAGTGCGGGATGCACTGCGATGGCCTGTAGGCTATTGCCTCACAGCGTCCGGTGTATCCCCTCCATCTCAATCCTTTTGGTGCTGCCAAACGAGGCGGCATGGAGGATGGTGGGGGTTACGGGCGCTGAACGCTTCCAATCGTAAATCATAAATCTGCAATCGTAAATCCGCTGGCTTACATTTCTTTTTGCAAAACCTTACACACACAACATGACGATGCCCTCGGCAAACGAATCCCGGGGCGAATTTTAGATGAGACGGCAGTAGCTGGCCGAATGGCCGTGGCATGTCCCTTTTGGAAGGCGGAATTTATTCCGCCAAAATTGCCAATGTCAGATAGCGGAATAAATTCCGCCTTCCAGCACCGCCACAACAGATTTGGTACTCACTATTAACTTATATAATCTCATGGTAAAAGGTAACGGTTTTGCTCCGCACAGGCTGACATGCGAATCCCCCATTGCCCCCCGGTATTTAGGAAGGTTCATGTTCATGATTAGGACGGCAAGTTGGCCTTTGGGCATAACGCGCTTCCAGCCTATTTGTTAGCCTTATCCGCACTGTTTTTCCTGTGTGGGCAAACCGCCTTTTGTCAATGTACGCTCGTCTGCCACAACAGCATCGTGGTGCCCCTCGACAACATGGGGCAGGCCACCCTCTACCCACCGATGCTATTCACCTCCAACAACGGCTGCTCCAACAACTACAACATTACGGTACTGGACGAAGACGGCAACCAGCATGGCCCGTCGCTCAACGCCTCGCTCATTGACCAACAGCTCACAGCCACATTGCTGCACCCAGCCAGCGGCAACTCCTGCAACGTGACCATCACCTTGGTGGACAACCAGCCGCCCGTGATTGATTGCAGCAACGACACCGTTTTTGTATGGTGCAACACCCCGCTCAACAGCATTGCCCATCCGACCGTTACTGACAACGTGAGCGCCCCGGCCAACATCGCCATGAGCCATGCCGACGTGGCTGCCGACCTCGACTGCGATGATGTGGTGAACAATACACCTGTGACAGCCTACGTTCGCCGCACTTGGACGGCCACCGACGAGTACGGCAACACGACGATGTGCCTCCAGCATATTTTTATGAAAAAAGCGGTGTTGGCCAATGTGGAGTTCCCAAAGCACCGGGACGGCGTACAACTGCCCGTGCTCGAATGCGGCGCCCAAGACCCCCTCAACTTCAACTTCACGGGCTACCCGATGATTGACAGCGTTTGGATGGACAACACCCTCACCTGCGACCTCGTGGTATCCTTCAACGATCAGCAGATACCCATTTGCGGCGGCGGCCGCAGGATACTCCGCACCTGGTCCATCTTCGACCTATGCACAGAGGACTTCCGCATCTTCACGCAGATAATCAGGGTGTTGGACACAACGCCGCCCACTGTCACCTGCCCGGCCAACATGACCTTTGCCACCTATCCAAGTGTTTGCACCGCACAGGTTTATTTGCCGCAGGCAAATGCGACGGATGGCTGCTCTGGCGCAACGGTGACACCCACTTGGCCGTACGGCACGGGCAATGGCCCCTTCAACAACGTGCCGGTGGGCACCCACACCGTCACCTACACGGCCAGGGACGGCTGCAACAACACCAGCACCTGCACCATGACCGTGACGGTGAAGGACGAGGTGAAGCCCGTGGCGCTTTGCGAAAGCACCGTGCAGGCCAACCTGCTGGCCGACGGCACGACGCTCATCTATGCCGAAACCTTCAACAACGGCAGCTACGACAACTGCACCATCGGCAACCTGGAAGTGAGCTATGGCGGACAACCGTTCGATACCTTCGTTTCATTTGATTGTTCCAATATTGGCACACAGATACCCGTCACGCTCAGGGTGATGGACGCCGGGGGCCTCAGCAGCACCTGCGTCAGCCAAGCCATCGTGAAGGACTTGGTGCAGCCCAACATCGTTTGCCCTGGCCCCTTGACCATCGGTTGTGGGCAGGATTTCAACAACACGGCCCTCACCGGCCTGCCGTTCGCTACCGACAACTGCGCCGTTACCTCCACTACCTTTACGAATCAAATCAACCTGAACAACTGCGGCAACGGCGCCGTGACCCGCACCTGGATGGCCAAAGACCAGAGCAACAACGCCGCCACCTGCCAGCAGGTAATCACCATTGGCGATATCACACCGATTACCGTGACCTTCCCGTCCGATGTTTTGACCTACGAATGCGAACCCAACACCGACGTGAGCGTGATGGGCGACGTGGTGGTGACGGGCAAGGATTGCGAACAGCTACAGATTACCCATACCGATTATTTCTTCTACACGGCGCAGCCTGCCTGCTTCAAGCTCATCCGCAATTGGGCGGTGATTGACTGGTGCTCCTACCAGCCAAACCACCCCAACAGCGTGGGCTTTTGGGAGGCAACGCAGGTGATTGAGGTAAGGGACAGCGTGGCTCCGGCCCTGGTTTGCCCAGAACCATTTACCGTCGGCATTGACGGCTTCAACTGCTCGGAGCAGGTGACCGTGCCACTGCCCACGATTGACGATTGCAGTGAGCAATTGGTGATCACGAACAGCTCGCAGTTTGCGAACAGCAGCAACGGCGCTGCAAGCGGTGTTTACCCCAAGGGTACACACAATATTATTTACACAGTGTCGGATGGTTGTGGAAATACCTCGACTTGCACGACCCGTGTGACCGTGGAAGACACCCAAGCCCCGTCGCCCATCTGCAACAATGGCGTGGCTGTCACCATCCAACAGAATGGCTTCGTGACCATCATGCCTTCCATGATCAACAATGGCAGCAACGACAACTGCTCGCCGACCAATACGCTCATCTTGCAGGTAAGCCCCAACACCTTCGACTGCCAGAACCTCGGCACCAAGGTGGTCACGCTGACCGTCACCGACCAAGCGGGCAACTCGGCCTTCTGCCAGACCAATGTGGTGGTGCAGGACAATTTAAACGTCTGTTCCAACGGCACCACGGCCACCATCGCTGGCAAGCTGACGCAAGTGAACGGAACTCCTGTATCGGGTAAGCTGGTCGGCCTCAGCGGCGGCATCAGCAACGCCGTGCAGACCAACGTGGACGGCACCTTCGCATTCGCCAACCTTCCTTTGGGACAAGACTACACACTGACACCAAGTTACAACACTAAGCCGCTGAATGGCGTCACGACTTACGACATCGTGCTCATTCGCAGGCATATACTCAACATCCAAGCCTTTGACAACCCCTACAACTTCATCGCAGCCGATGTGAACCGATCCGGCTCCGTTACCACGTTTGACATCGTGGAACTGCAGAAACTCGTTTTGACCATCACGACGGGTTCCCGAACAATAACACGTCTTGGCGTTTCGTGCCTGCGAGCCACGTATTCCCCGACCCGGCCAACCCATTTGCCTTCCCCTTTCCCGAAGCACTCTCGTTGGACGACATCGTAGGCAATTACTGGACGGCCAACTTCGTGAGCATCAAGGTCGGCGACGTGAACGGCAGCGCCAACCCATCGCAGTTCGATGGGGATGAAACAGAAGGGCGTAGTTTTGATAACGCATTGATTTTCAATACAAAAGATATTGAATTGGTTGCTGGCCAGGCGTATGCCATCCCCTTCGTGGCGCACCCAGAACGCTTGTCTGCCGATGAGGCAGGCATCCTGGCCGGCTTCCAGTTCACCCTTGATTTTGATGAAACAATGCTCGATTTTGTTGCCGTCGGCAATGAGGAAGGCAGCCTCTTGAAGGGCAGTGACTTCGGTCTGCCGAAATCGCTTGGTACCAGCGCTATTACCGTCAGCTGGGTGAACGAGTCAGGGCAAATATTGCCTAATACAACCCCGGTTTCACCCTGAAATTCAGGGCGAAAACGAAGGCCCGACTTTCCAATGCCACTGAAAATCAACTTCGATGCAAACGGCTGCCGAGGCTTATTCAGGTGACCTCACGGCCAAGAATGAATCTTTTGAAACTTGGGGCGTTGGCCTTGAGTTTAGAGCGCCTTCCCCGACCGTGCAGCAGCCTGTTTTGCTCCGCAACTACCCGAACCCATTCGCAGGTTCGACGACCATCGAGTTCCAATTACCAGAAGCCGCCCAAGTCAACTTCCGCCTCCACGACCAAATCGGCAGGGTGGTAAGGGTTTGAGGGCGATTACCAAAAGGGCGAGCACCAGCACCCGCTTGATTTGAACGACCTGCCACCCGGCCTCTTCCTACTCGAAATGCAAGCAGGTGAAGCACAACCACAGGTGATTAAAATGATGAATGATAAATGATGAATGAAGAATGGAAAATGATGGCGTTAATTCATCATTTATCATTCATCATTCATCATTTAAAAGATACCCATGTACATTCCGATAGACCCGTAAATGAATCTTCAATTCGCCAACCACTTAATTTTATTTCAACATCACTTTGACCAGTTTTACACACATATCGAGCACACGGGCTGTCACAACACCCGGTAACCGTATCAAAAGTGTTGATACTATGAGAAAACGTCCCATGAACTTTTGAAAAGGTACCACCAGCCACAGGGCCTGGCGGGGGGAGCCGACTGCAATAAAAAGCAGTAGCACCCCCGCCATGGTTCGGGTTGGATTTAATTTGATTTAAGATTTAAGTAACTACTTAGCTGGGGTGTTTTTTTTGGAAAAATTTTCAATTTTTCCAAAATAATATAGAGGAAGAAGAAGAAAAATGAAATTTTTTCTTGTTCCTCTACTCCTAAATAGTTGCAGATTTAAGATGTATATATAGATGTATGATTTGAGGAGACCAGCTATATTGTAAATATCGAAAATTCAACAAGCAAAGCTGTTTTGAGCATAAATAATTATAAAAATAAATGTCAAGAAAAAACAGAAAACGGGCATATATACAACTCCAAAAACCAAAGACTGAATATTTTTTAAAAACCCTTGAGAGATTACCATTGTTTATTAAACCACATCAAGCGCATCCCAACGACCATTTCGAGTTTACTAAACCCACCAAGCGTACCCTTGCGAGCGCCTGTTACCGGGCGTCCCTGCTTGCGGGACTTCTACTGCTTGCGGGCTGGGGTAACCGTGCTTATGCTCAATGCGCCCTTGTTTGCAATGACGACCTGAACGTATCCTTACCCGGCCCTAGCTATGACTGCGAACTGGAACTTACCGTTGACATCCTGCTCGAAGACCCGAACGCCTGTGTTGGTCCTTACACTGTCACCATCATGTCCCTGCAAGGCATTCCATTGCCGAGCAGCCCTTACGTCAATGAGACTCATATTGGCCACAGCTATATCTACTCTGTGGCGGAGCCTGGTGGCAACTCTTGCTGGGGCACCCTCAACGTGGAGGACAAGCTCGGCCCGGAAATCACGAACTGCGGCGACCATGTCATTCCTTGCTTGCGCAACTACAAGCCCACGATTGACGGTGGCAGCGTGCCCACCCCCTCGGTGGCCGATTGCTCCGGTGTGGCCAGCTTCAGCTATACCGACGTGATTGACCACGGCACCTGCAACTCGCCATACGTGGCGTTTATCCTCCGCACCTGGACGGCAACTGATGTCAATGGCTTCAGCAGCTCCTGCCAGCAGTACATCACCGTGCAACGGGTGACACTGTCCAACCCGGTCTTTACGCCTGTTTGCCCTGCGAACGTGGATTTGCAATGCAATATCGGTTCACAGAACACCAGTCCAGCCGTTACTGGCTACCCGACCATCACCGTCGGTGGCGTTGCCTATCCAGTGATTCCAGGAGCCAACAATTTCTGCGAAATCGCAGCTTCTTTCGTGGACGAGCCGTTCCCCATCTGCGGTGGCGGCAAGAAGATACTCCGCACGTGGACGATTTACGATTGGTGCCTCCCGACCAATGTCGGCAATGGCAACCCTTGGTCTTGCATACAGGTCATCAAATTGAATGATACCACGCCACCGACCATCACCTGCCCCGGCCCCATCACGCAGAACAGCGCCTCGGCTGGTTGCTACGCATCGTTCAACCTGCCTGCGGCAACGGTGACCGATGCCTGCTCGGCGGTGACGGTGAAAGTGCTTACCCCGTTTGGCATCGTGAACGGCAACGGCGGCCCAATTTTCAACGTACCGGTAGGAACGCATACCATCACCTATATCGCTACCGATGCCTGCGGCAACGTGAGCCAGTGCAATACCACCCTGACCGTTAGGGACGCAAGTGCGCCCGTGGCAGTTTGCATACAATACTCGACGGTCTCCTTGACCGACGACGGCACGGCCATCATAGCGGCCACATCTTTTGACAATGGCAGTTCCGACAACTGTGGCATCAATCAAATGCTGGTCAGGAGGATGCCTTCCGACTGCGATGCAGACGGCACCCCATTCGAGACATTTGCTGCATTCAACTGCTGCGATATTGGTGAAGACCTCATGGTAACCTTGCAGGTTGCTGATGCCGCTGGCAATGTGAACACTTGCATGGTGGAAGTAGAAGTGCAGGACAAAATCAACCCGACCATCATTTGCCCGGCTGATAAGACGATTGAGTGCTCCGACCCGGTTCCGACTGTCGCTGCCCCAGTCTTCAGTGACAACTGCACAGGCGCAACTTGGGCACAAGTGGAAACCAACAACCTGACGAACTGCGGCACCGGCTTCATCTGGCACACCTACACCGTGACCGATGCAGGTGGCAGGACCGCCTCTTGCGTGCAGACGATTACCGTCAGAAACTCAACACCGTTCAACGCAACTGGTATCGTTTGGCCGCTCGATTACACGACCTACCAGTGCAGCCCGACCCTTGAACCGGACGACCTGCCCGCTGGCTACGATGTTCCGACTATTACCGAAGATGCCTGCGACCTCGTTGCGGTAGCACACACCGACCAGCCACTCTATACCAACTTCCCGGCTTGCTACAAGATTTTGAGGAAATGGATTGTGATTGACTGGTGCCGCTACAACCCGAACATTCCGAACAGCCCCGGCTATTGGGAATTCACACAGGTCATCAAAGTGATGGACAATACCCCGCCAGCCATCGTTTGCCCCGGCAACGTGACGGTACAGAGCCTCGACGCAAACTGCGGTACGGGTGCTGTGTCCGTGCCTGCGCTGACGGCCACCGATTGCAGCCCAACGCTCATTTGGACGGTGAAGTTTGACTTCAACTCCAATGGTACAATTGACCAAACTGGAAGTAGCGCGAACCTTAGCGGCAACTACCCATTTGGCACGCATACGGTACAGCAACCGTGGAAGATGGATGCGGCAATATCGCTACCTGCACCTTCACCATCACCGTCGTGGACGGCAAAAAACCAACCCCGGTCTGTGTGAACGGCCTCGCCGTGGAGCTGATGCAGGTGAACGGTGGCGGCATGGTGCAATTAACGGCTGCCATGTTCAACTCCGGCAGCTTCGACAACTGTACCAGCCCTCAGAACCTCCAAATGCAGATTGTGCCTTCCATCTTCGACTGCGACGACGTTGGTACGAACATCGTGACGATGTACGTGACCGACCAGGCTGGCAACACGGATTTCTGCGAGACCTATGTCATCATCCAGGACAACATGGTGGTCTGCCCCGATCCGCTTACTGCGGATGTGTCGGGCAATATTACGGATGCAAACAACGGCGGGGTGAACGGCGTAACAGTAAGCGCGAGCGGCAATGGCCCACTGACCAACCCCGTCACGACTACCGCCAACGGAAGCTTCATCTTCTCGAACATTGGTCTCGGCCACGACTACACCTTTACACCCGGCCTCAACCTGAACCCGTTGAACGGCGTAACGACTTTCGACCTCGTGCTGATGACCCGCCACATCCTCAACATGCAGTTGTTGGATTCACCTTACAAAATCATCGCTGCCGACATCAACAAGTCGGGTTCGGTGACGACCTTCGATGTGGTGGAGCTTCGAAAATTGGTGCTCCAAATCAACACGACCTTCCCGAACAATACCTCATGGCGTTTTGTGGATAGGAGCCACTCCTTCTCGAATCCAGTTGACCCGTTCACCCCGGCTTTCCCGGAATACTTCAATGTGAACGACCTTGCTTATGACCAGAACAACGTCAACTTCGTAGCGGTGAAAATTGGCGACGTGAACGGCTCTGCTGCCACCAACCTTGATGGCGACGAGGCAGAGGAGCGTAATTTCACGGGCAAATTGGATTTTGTGTTGGATGAAATGTCCCTCGAAAAAGGTACTACCTATCGGGTGCCCTTCCGTGCCAGCAACTTCGTGAACCTGCTGGGCTATCAGTTCGCCCTCCAGTTCAACCCCGAAGCATTGGAATTGGAAAACATCGAAATGGGCGCATTAGAAGGATTGAGCGAGGCAAACTTTGGCCTCACGATGCTCGAAGAAGGTATTATCACGACAAGCTGGGACAATTCAAAAAACACACTGCAAGACAACAACACCGTACTTTTCACGCTGGTTTTCAAGTCAAACACTAACAACAAGTTGAGCAACCTCCTTCAAATCACCAATACCGCCACCCCCGCCGAAGCTTACCGCAGCAGCGGCAAGGAGATGGAATTGCTGGATGTGAGCCTCAACTTCAACCAGGCCGAAACCGTGTCTGTTGACTTTGAACTGTTCCAAAACAAACCCAACCCGTTCCACGAGACGACGACCATCGGGTTCCGACTACCAGTCGCTGGCCCTGCCACGCTGACGGTCTATGACCTCTCCGGGCAGGTGCTCAAAACGGTGTCGAAGGACTTCGCAAAGGGCTACAACGAAATCATCTTGAACCACAGCGAACTCGGTGCCGCTGGCGTCCTTTTCTACCAATTGGAGACGAACTCGCAGACTGCTACCCGCCGAATGGTGCGGCTTTGACAAGAAATTAGGAAATTAGAAATTGGGAAATTGAGGTCGTGAGAACTAATTTCTCAATTTCCAATTTCCTAACCCTACTCTGAATCTGTTTTATTTGAAAACAAAACCGTCTCTGGCCTTTCGCCGGAGGCGGTTTTTTTGTTTATTTTTTAACAACAAATCAATAAATCAACAGCCCAATGCCAACTACTCACAACTCCTCCCACCTATTCCCCTGCGCTAGGATGAAAACACGGCCTTCCTTCGGTGGCCATTGCTTCATCTCCACCCGGCACCCGTTGCCATCCGTGCGGAAGCGGTACTGCTCGTTCTGGTAATCGCCGAGGCCCATGCCATAGCGCCACCACCAGTTGCCCCACTGCTTGAACTGAAGGTGGAAATGGCCTGTGGCGTCGTCCCGGCGGGTCGTAAAGCTGTCTTCTGAGGTAGTCAGGTTGAATTGGGCGACTTGATAGAAACTGCCCTTTGCAGGCTTATCGGCGAGGTATTTCAAGGCATGTTTGATGGCGAGGTTTTCCCTTGAAAAATCTTTAAAAATCGGAATGCCCTGGTAGTTGTCGGGGCTGGCGAGCACGTAAACCTCCGAGGCGTCCTGCCAGCGGAAATCGCTCAAAAGCCCAGCAGTGATGCGGGCTGCCGCTTGCCATCGCTCAGTCATTTTATAGGCGAAAAACACCGAGGCAGCCAGCCAAAGCACGAACAGCCCATTGCGCAGCAGCCGAGGGAAAAGGTCGAAAACGGCCACCAAGCCAATGGCAAAAAACAACGAAGCGAAGTAGCCGTAACGGTCGTTCTCACCGTGGAGGATATAGGCCACATATAGGTTGGTGATCGGGGGCAAGAGCGAGGAAGAACAACAGCCAGACATGGCCGATGAGGCGCAGTTTTTTGGGTGCTTTTTTAGCAAAAAGCAGCGCCCAAAGAGCAGCCAAACCCGCAGCCAGCCCGGCCCAAGCCGCCATTGGTCTTTCAAAAAACAGCACCATTGGCTCCTTCCCATTGTGCGACCACTCCCGCCACCAAAGCAGGTATTTGGAGAAATATTTCAGGCAATTGGAGGCGATGAGCCGCAGGTCGAAGTTCAGGTGGGTGGCCTCGCCATAATGCCCCGCCCAGCCGCCAAGCAGGAGCTTGTTGAGGAGGAAATAGGCAGTGAGTAGGAGGAAGTAGGGAACTAACCCCTTACCCGACCCAAAACACTTAAAGGGAGACCACCGGACGAACAGTATTCGGGACTTCAAAAAATTTGGATTAACACCTGAGTGAACGAAGTTAGGTTCCCCTTTAGGGGTCAGGGGCAAGAGCAACACTGGCAGAACCACCGCCAGCTCAAAAGTGAACAGCCCCACCACGAACAGTCCAAGCGACCACAATAAGTGCCGCAGCAGCTTTGCTTCGCAATATTTCATCCAAAGCAACAGGGACCCGAGCATGGTGAGGGTACAGAAAAGGAAATTGAAGCAGACCCGCCAGACCACGACCTCGACCTGATAGGGCGAGAGCAGGAAGAGCAAACTGGCCATGAATGCTGGGGTTTCGGGACAGGTATGGTCATGTTTTTCAAAGATTTTTTTAGCCAAAACAAAGCCGAGAAACCCGTTGGCCACATGCAATGAAGTAAAAACGAAATACCAGCCGATGCCGCCCACGCCGAACCATTTCACGAAGCAAAAAAGAAAAAAATTGGTTACTTGATGCAGCGCCGGGAAGCCGAAGCAGTCCCAGACGCCTTGGAGCGAGGCCCCGTCAATGCGGTGCAGGAAACCCGTGAAATCGCTCACAAAGCCCGCTTGCCACGTGCGGGCATACAGCAGGTGTACCAGCACGAGGAACAACCCCGCCACTGCCCAACTATTGCCCAAAAAATTGCGATGCCAAACTGATTTCATCAAAATTGCTTGGAGTGCTTAATTTTGACCCTCTTTTGGAAGGATTGAAGGGTTGAAGGAGAGAAGGATTGAAGGCGGGGCCAAATTCAATCCTTCAATCCTTCAATCCTTCAATCCTTTTTCCGGGGCTAACTTCGGAAAACTTGTCCGATTTTAGGGAATTACATCAACAATGCGCAGTTACCTCTTTTTCTTTTTCTTGTTTTTTGTGGTAAAATCGGCTGCACAGGTCAGCGGCAAGGCCACCGTGGATAGCACCCGGATGCTAATCGGCGACCAAATGCGCCTGCGCATTGAGGTAAGCGCCGACAAGGGGGTGCAACTGCTGCCCTTCGACCGCAATGCCATTGCTGCCGACTCGGTTTTCGAGGTGTTGGACGAGAGCCGGTGGGACACGCTCGGCACTGCTGGCGACCGCCTTCGGCTGCAGAAAAACCTGCTTTTCATCGCTTGGGATTCCGGCATGCACCGCCTGCCAGCCCTGCCCATCGCCTACAAGCTCGGTGAGCGGGTGGACACGTTTTTCACGAAGGACATCCCCATGCAGATTGACCTGCCGCAGGTGGACACGACCTTGGCCGACATCAAGCCAATTCTCGAAGAGCCTTTGAAAATACAGGATTTCATCTGGTACATTGTTGGTTTGCTGGCGCTGGTGGCCGTCATCGTGTTGATGCTTTATTTGCGCAAGCGCAAAAAAATGGCTCCACCGCCACCGTCTGCCCCGGTGTTGCAATTGCTGCCGCACGAGTTGGCATTGCAACAGTTGGAGCAATTGAAACAACAGCAAATGTGGCAGGAGGGCAACGTGAAGGGCTACCACAGCGCCTTGACTTATATTGTGCGGGAGTACCTCGAAGGCCGTTATGGTATTCAGGCATTGGAACAGACGACCGATGAGATGCTGGCACAGCTTCGCAGCGGTGAATTCGATATGTCGCTGTCGCAACGTCTGGGGGAAGTGCTCCAGACCGCCGACCTCGTGAAATTTGCCAAGGCACAGCCCACTCCCGAGTTCCACGAACGGGCGATGGACGTGGCCCGTTCCTTTATCCTTGAAACCAAGCCTGCCGCACCCGTTTCGGAAGCAACAAAACCAAAAGATGTTCAGTAATTACAGCTTTCAGCACCCTTGGTTTTTCCTGTTGTTGCTGGCCTTGCCAGCAATATGGTGGTGGCGTCGGAAGCGGGCCAGCCAGCAAGAAGTGACCATGAAAATGCCCAATTTGGAAGTGGTCGCTGGGCTGAAATCGTGGAAGGCCGACCTCCAGAAGTTGCTGCCGTGGCTGCGGGCACTGGTCTTTGTATCGCTGGTGGTGGCCTTGGCACGGCCCCAACTGACACTTAAAGAGGAGAGTATCAAGGCCGAGGGGATTGACATTTTCCTCGCCATAGACCTGTCGAGCAGCATGTTGGCACAGGACTTCAACCCCGACCGCTTGGAGGTGTGCAAGCGGGTGGCCATCGAGTTCGTAGAGAAGCGGGAGTACGACCGCATCGGGCTGGCGGTGTTCAGCGGCGAGGCGTTTACCCAATGCCCGCTCACGAGCGACCATAGGGTGCTCACGGATTTTATTTCACAGCTCCGTTGCGGCATTCTGGAGGATGGCACGGCCATCGGCATGGGCCTTGCCACGGCAGTAAACCGTATCAAGGACAGCCCAGGAAAGAGCAAGGTCATCATCCTGCTGACAGACGGCGTGAACAACGCGGGCTACGTGAAACCGCTTACCGCCGCCGAAATTGCAAAGGAATTCGGTATCAAGGTATATACCATCGGGGTAGGGCAGGAGGGCACCGCCGTGTCGCCCATCAGCCGCCGCAGCGATGGCAGCTACGTGATGGGCATGGCTAGGGTGGAGATTGACGAAGCGTTGTTACAGCAGATTTCGGAGATGACGGGAGGGAAGTATTTCCGGGCCACGACTGCCCGCAGTTTGCAGAAGATTTACGACGAAATTGACCGGCTGGAGAAGACAGAGATTGAGGTGACGAGCGTGAAGCGGTACAGCGAGGAGTTTTACAGATTCGTATGGCTGGCCATCTTCCTGCTGGTGCTCGAAATGCTGCTCCGCTTCACGGTGCTTCGGTCAATTCCCTAATTTGAGTGCAGGGTAAGCGCCCTTTTTGTATTCATCAATCCCTTTTTTGACAAGCTCCCAATAAGGTGAATATTCGGCCCTCATGGATGCTTCGGGGCGGGCAAAGTCCACAGGCTCTGCTGTTCTGAACATGGCCATTATTTCGCCCGGCTTCAGTCTTAAAAAACGCTCGTTGGAATAAAACAGCTTGTCGTTGTCCAAATAGGAGAAAGCCTCTTTGGCGGTTCTTTCCGGCAGATCTTTTTTCTCCCTAAAGCGTACCAATTTTAAATCGCCATTTATTTGATAAAAAACGGCCCACATAATGGATGTGTCGGATGCCGTTTTATAGGATATTCGGCGTGGTTCATTGTCTATTTCAATGTATTCAATGGTGTCAATATTATTCGTGGAAAAAGCATGGTAATAGCTTGAGTCTGGATGCCATTTTTCACTATACCTAGCAGTCATTGTGTCCCATTCTGCTATTTTGATTGAGTCCTTAACATGAACCGGATGCGCTTCGGTGCCATTTTTTTTCTCGGGATTATTGCAAGCAATAAACACAAGGTAAAATGCTGACAGGATTAATAAGATGCGTTTCA
Source organism: Saprospiraceae bacterium (assembly GCA_016714985.1). Classification (GTDB taxonomy): domain Bacteria; phylum Bacteroidota; class Bacteroidia; order Chitinophagales; family Saprospiraceae; genus UBA6168. Next base: position 805,661 of record JADKBS010000001.1, read on the forward strand.
TTTTTGAAAAAGTTATTTTAGATTTTAAGTGACTATTCAGGAGTTTTTTTATAGTCGTGCTTTAAGTTAATTCGTAACTACTTAGCAGAGGATGTTTTTTGGGGAAAATTGAAAATTTTTCAAAAAAAACACCCCATAATGTGGGAGGAGAGAGAAAAAATGAAATTTTTTCTCTCTCCTCCCACACCCTCCTAAGTAGTTGCGTTAATTCAATGAAGTTCTGGTCATGATTTTAAAGCCTTGAAGGATTTAATTCCCATAAACCTGAACCTTGTCATGGTTGTTGGAAACGATAATTTTATACTTGTTATTGGGTGCGTTTAAAATGGCCATGTCCCGTACTTCTTTTGAGGCCCAAAAGCCCGAAATAATATTGTCCACCCATTTAAACCCACCTTTTCCATCGCCCATTAAATAGGTGCCGTTACCAGCATCGCAGCGATTGGTTTCTACCTCAATGCCATATTTATTGCCAGCCAGTAGCAAGTCAATATTGCCATCATTGTTGAAGTCGTGGGCAACGATGCCGAAGGTGGGGGAAATTTGCGATTGAATCGGCAGGGAGCGGCGCAAGAACTTGCCGCCTTGGTTTTCCCACCAACAGGTCTCCAGTAAGAAGGCCTCCAGTGTGAGGCCAGCTTCGAGGTCGGCTTTTGGGAAGATATCGGAAATAGTGGCTTGAGCGTAATCATGTGCCTTGATGAACCGCTTTTTCAAGAAAGGCATCTGCTTGATGATGACGTCTTTTTGGACAAGTGGATAGAGGTTGCCGTCTTCGTAATAGGCCATCACAGGGTCAATGCTGCCATTTTTGTCAAAATCATTGGCAAAAAGGCTCAGTGGTGCATCATTGCTGGCCTTGAAGCGGGTGTTTAGGCCGAAATTGCCCGTAACGAGGTCGAGGTCGCCGTCTTTGTCGAGGTCGGCAGCGGTCAAGCGGTTCCAGATGCCGTTCGATTTGTCAAATCCAAGCCCTTTGGTGTCTAATTTGACGAGTTTATCCCCTATGGGCTTAAAAATGGTGACGGGCATCCACTCGCCTATTACGATAAGCTCTGGTGCGGGGTCTGCATCAATGCTGGCCCAGACGAGGTCGGTCACCATGCCCACCCGCTCGAAGTCGGGGGCGAGTTGGTGGGTAACGTCCACGAAGGCCGTTCGGTCATTGCGGAGCAAATAACTGCGGGGAATGGTCGGGTACTTGCCCGGCGAAACCCTGCCACCGATGAAGAGGTCGAGGTCGCCGTCGCCATCGTAGTCATTGGCAGTCATGCGCAGGGCAATGTCTTGTATGGGCGGTAGCGCCTTGCCGGCGCCGGTCGTGCCGCCGATGCCTTGGAATTTTCCTTGGCCCATATTGATGTAAAGGCGGTGTGCCCAAGGGTGAGCGTTGGTGGCGCTGTCAACTTGGCCCTCCACGCCGCCACTGATGACATAGAGGTCGGGGTCACCGTCCATGTCCACGTCCATAAAGGTGGCACCATGATCTTCGTACTGCTTGTCCTGCTCCCAAATTTCCTGCGAGGTTCGGGTGAACTTTCCGTTTTGGCCTTGGAGGAACAGCCCGCCGGTGTGGTCAAAGGAATTGCCGATATAAAAATCGGTGAGGCCGTCGCCGTTCACGTCGGCGGTGGCCATGAGGGGGCCGAGTTCGCTCATCATCCAGGGATACATAAAGAAGCTTTCAAAATCTATGTAGTCGTTTTCTTCATGTTTGAAATCTATGGCTGCGCTGGCAGTTTGGTCGTTGAAAAGCGTGTTGGTTGCTGTTCTTGGATTGGCAGGGAGCGTTTCATTTGCAGCTTCGTATTTCAACGTAAGTCGTTGATTGACAGGTATATTTGTCAATGTTTGACCCTTGCCATCTGGCCAGCGGATTTGCAGGCGATCAATTTTTTGAACCTCGCCCAAACCAAAATGGATCAAGTGCTCTACGGCTGAAAATATGCCACGGTTGGGCGTTAGGCGGGCGTATTGCTGTTGATTGCCATAATATAGGGTGACGGTTGCGCCCGTGCCCATGGGGTTAGCGCTGCTGCCCACGAGCTTGCATTGAAGGTAGCTGCCCTTGTTCTTGCTGCGTGCCTGATTTTCAAAGACAAAAGCAGGGTCATCGAGGTTGTTCACCACATAGTCGAGGTCGCCGTCATTGTCAAGGTCGGCGTAGGCAGCGCCATTCGACCATGAGGCCTTGGCGGTGAGCCATTTTCCGGTCATGTCTTCGAACTCCCAGCTGCCTTTGTTTTGGTAATAATAGTTGCGGAGCTTATAAGTAGGTATGAGCTTGAGGAACTCGTCAATGGTCTTGAATTGCTGCTCCAAAGGCTTGTTTTTCCCTTTAATATCGGCAAACACGAAGTTGTGGAAATCGGTATTGGTGACCTCCCTACGGTAGCCGTTATTGATGAAGAGGTCTTTAAGGCCGTCGTTGTCCATGTCTGCGAAAAGGCTGCTCCAGCTCCAGTCGGTGCTGAACACATTGGCGAGGCAGGCTATGTCGCTGAAGGTGCCGTTTCCATTGTTGCGTTGCAATACGTTGCGCACGACCGGCTCAGGGTAGCCGCTTCGCACGATGGAATTATAAGCGGCCTGTGGGTTGGCGTTCTGGAGGGTTTTGCTGCGGTAGTTGGTTTTACTGAGCATGTCAACGGCAAAAAGGTCGAAAAGACCGTCGTTGTCGAAATCGGCCAGGTCGGTGCCCATCGTATGCTGCGAGATGTGCCGGAAATAGTCGGTCAGTCGGTCGGAGAAGGTGCCGTTCCCATTGTTGATGTAGAGGAAGTCGGGCTGAATAAAATCGTTGCTCACGTAGATGTCCATCCATCCGTCGTTGTTGAAATCCTCGACGGAGACGCTTAGGCCGTAGGCGAAGTTCCAGATACCCGCTTCCTTCGACACATCCTTGAACCCGCCTTTGCCATTTGCTGGTGGCCCATCGTTGCGGTAAAGGCGGTCGGTATCGTAGGGCAGCTTTGGCAAAAGAACAGGTTCACGGCCTTTGCCATCTGATGTCGGTTTGGAATCGAGTTTTCGGGTATGGCTGAAGTCGGTAGGGTAGTTGAGGAGGTATAGGTCGAGGTCGCCATCGTTGTCGTAGTCGAAGAAATTGGCGCCCGTGCTGGCCGATATGTCATCAATGCCATATTCCTTGGCCCTTTCCGTGAAGCTGAGGTCCTTGTTGTTGACGAAGAGCTTGTTGCGGCGCTCGTCGTTCTCGATGGGCCCTGCCCGGCACACGTAGAAGTCTAGGTAGCCATCGGCATTTATATCAACGGTAGAGACCGTAATTTCAAACCCGGCTTCGGAACCAACTCCAGCAGCGTCCGTAATATCTTTGAACTTCATGCTGCCCTGGTTCAGGTAAAGTCTATTTTTTGCCCGTGCTGGACACGAAATAGACATCCGGCAAGGAGTCGTTGTTGATGTCTGCGATGGCCACGCCGCCCCCGTTTGAAATATTGATGTTCGTCGTGATATTGTTCTCGAACGTCTCCGTGATGATGTTCTGGAAATCAATGCCCGTTTCGGAGGCATCGAGCAGTTTGAGCAACGGGTCGGAAGCGGTGAGGGTAGGTTCCCCATCGCCAGATGGCAGGTGTCCCGAACCTCCTCGCTGGTCATTGCTGCACGAAAGCAGGTGCATCAAGCCAATGGCAAATAGAATGGCCAAGGTTTGAGGAAGGAAAATGACAGGTTGCCTTTCACTTGCTGGATATTCATGCTGATACCGGTTTGAAATTTTTCGCAAAATTATATGTTCGATACGCAATTAACCTCGGATTGTTTGGCCAACTAGACCCTGCTTTGATGCATTGATTCACACCGCTAACAAGTTTTTAGTACAATGAACTGGATTCCAAAATTGCGCACCTACCTTTCCGAGCCGATTCCCGGCCATGTCCTCGGGCTGTTCCGCATCATCTTCGGTTGTTTCATGGTCTATGAAATGATAGACTACATACAGATAGACTTGGTGCTGAATGCCTTTGTGCTTCCCAAAATTCAACTTGAGTATTTTGAGTTCATCAAACCCTTGCCGACTGGCGTGCTTCAGGCAATGCTCTACACCATGCTGGCCTGTGCAGCCCTCATAGCCCTTGGCGTTCTGTTCCGGCCCGCCTGCTTTCTCTTCGGCAGCTTTTACTTTTACTTTTTCTTGCTGGACAAGGGCATCTTCAACAATCACCTATACCTATTTATATTGCTGGCCTTTGTGCTGGGTTTCACCCATGCCGATCGCTTTCTTTCTGTTGGCAACCTTTGGCGCAAACCAGTGGCTGCCGATTTGATGGTGCCTCGCTGGGAGATCTTCATTTTTCAGCTCCATTTCGCAATCGTTTACTTCTATGGAGGACTTGCCAAACTGAACCCCGATTGGTTGATTCACTTCCAGCCGGTAAAACGGATGATCGAAGTCTATCCCGACTCAGGGCTTCTCGCTGGTTGGCTAAAGCTTGGATTCCAGCCAGTGTTCTTTTCCTACGCTGGCTTGGCATTCGACCTCGCTGTCCCATTTTTACTATGGTGGAAACCAAGTAGGCGCTGGGTATTGGTGCCAATTATTTATTTCCACATCTCCAATGCGCTCACCTTCGATGATATTGGCATCTTCCCATTCATCATGATGGCGTCCACGGCAATCTTCTTCGACATAAGCGAACTGCCGGTACTGCGCAGCTTGGCCAAGGCTAAGCATAAAAACACCGAACTGCTCGAATCACCTGGCTGGGCCAAACGAATATTGGGGGCTTATATCGTCTTCCAACTGCTGTTCCCGTTCAGGGGACTGTTCTTGCCCAACCCTGTCAATTGGACCATGATAGCCAATCGGTTTGCATGGCGCATGAAGTGCCAATCAAGGGAAATAACCGAAATGGTCTTCACCATACAAGAGGGCCCAACGGGCCAAAAAATGCCTGTTGATATAAAAACCTTCATCAACACGATGCAAGTCAATGTGGTAAGCCACGACGTGGCAGCCGTGGCATCCGTAGCCAGGGGGCTTGCCAGAATCGGCAAAGCGCAGGGAATGGTCGATCCATTGGTGTATGCAAGCATCAAAGTAAAATGGAATGGCCGACCTCCTGCCAATACGGTCAACCCGGAGGTTGAACTATCCAAACTTAGGGTCAACCCCTTCGAAAAGCTCGATTGGGTGATGCCAATACCCTCCGTAAAGTGAACTATACTGTGAGCCGTCAAATATTGTACGTGGTGGATAAGGGTTGATGAAGTTGATAAGGGTTGATAACCAACCTTTTATAAACCCTCATCAACCTCATCAACCATGCACATAATTTTGCGATGTGAGCTATACATCCGGGTTTTAGCACCCTTGAGAAAAGTATTTGAAGAAAAATTTACCCAAATGCTTTGATTTTAGACCATTGATGGCGTATCTTCGCGACTGCATTTAAAAGAGCAATGCCTTCGCTACAATAGACGATAAAAAATCGTCAGATGTTAAATACCGAACTTTGGGTATGAACTTGAAGGCAAGATGGAGTTAAATTTGTATTCTCTTTTTTAGAATATAAAAACCGAAAGGTTTCGACAGCAGAACATCAGAATTATAATCCAAATCCGCGAACATTTTATGATCCAAGTTTACATCCTTCCTGGAACCGATTTCACACCAGTTCACTTTGATTCCATTCAAAGCATCCCGTTAAGGACGTCATCACCATTCTACTCCGCCAAGTTCCGGCGGCCTGTTTCCGGCTAACTGATTTTTTTCTGATTGTTTGCTCTGAAATAAAATTTGGAGTTGCTTTAACCATTTTACACAAAAGAACTGGGCTTTGCCCATTTTGCAAGATTTGCTATTAGCAAATTATAATCCATGGCAAGTTATAATCTCATTTGGAAAACGAATCTTACACAATATGCCTTCATGCGTAAGGCAATGGCATTAGTCGGCCTCAGCGGCGGGGCTAATGCCTTTTTTTTGATTCAACTGATGTTCTGATAAAGGCTTAAAGAAAAAGCAAGGGATTGACATTCAACAAGTTGCGTCAGTTTCTTTTCTTGTTCGTGTTTGTTTTTTTTCAAATATTTTTAACTAAAATCTTTAATCTTATGAAAAAAGTGAATTTCAAAGTTGTCCTGACGGCGCTTTCGTTCGCGTTTGCCTTCTTCTTGGGGGTTAGCACGGCCGAAGCACAGGCAGGTGCATCCTTGACTGCTGGCGGTGCCGGTGTGCCCGTCGACAAGGCCAATTCAGCTATTTACTCGCTCCCACAGGGGAACTTCCAAAGCCCTGCTGTAGCGATGAATACGCTGATGCACGAGATGACTAGCATCAAGAACATGTTAGCTCAGATCCCGAACGAGTCGGACCCAACCTACATCGCATTGGTGCGGTTGGTTACCTACTACCAAGCCATCCACCAAGCACTTACGTCTGGCCAATCTGTGCCCCAGGCAATCGTGACTGGCCTTGGCGCTGTTAGTAGCAATGAATTTAGCAGCAAGATTCCTGCGAGTTACCTCAGCTTGAGGAACCAGGCTATCGCACTGCTTGACTAAGAACCTGGAAGCAACGCCTGGCTTTGCCAGCTTCCTTCCTATTAGCTGTAAGTTTTTAATTCTTTAACTTAAAATTTCATAATCTCATGAAAAAAAGAACATTGACGTACCTTGGTATGGTTCTTTTGAACGTGTTGTTTGCAGCGCAACTTTTTGCCCAAACAAACGTCAATATGCCATTCAACACAGGTCCGACAACTTTTACAATTGCTCCTCCGGCCACCTGTTTTTTCAATTTCTTTGACGACGGCGGTCCGGGCAATAACTACTCCAACAACTCTGGAGTAAACTCTATTGTCACTTTTGCACCTTCCAACGCTGCTACGCACCGTGTACGTGCAACCTTCAGCGAATTGACCGCAGAAAATGGTTGGGATGCACTTTTCATCCACAATGGTAACTCTGTAGCTGCTCCGCTGATTGCTGGTACTGCTGGCACGGTTAACTTCGGTGGCGGTGGCTGGAACTCCAACCCTGGCACAATCACTTCCACTGATGCCACAGGTGCCCTTACTTTCCGCTTCCGTTCCGATGCGTCTGTACCGGCTACTGGTTGGGTTGCAACCGTGGCGCAAGTGCCAATTAACGCTTGTGCAATGACGGCTCCTGCCAACATCACCACTGGCAACTCGCCTGCTTCGGCTTGTTCTGCCAACGTGACTACGGCTGCTCCTACTTTCGCTCCTGCTGGCTTGCAACGCTGCTTTGTCGCTGCAGTACAGGGTGAACGGTGGCGCTCCAGTCGTAATCGGTGCCGTAGTTCCTGCAACGGTCACTCTCCTTAACCTCCCAGTGGGTGTCAACACCATCACTTGGCAGTTGGTTGACCCATGCGGCAACGTACTTGTATCCTCAGCTGTACAAACCATTACGGTTAACGACACGACGCCTCCGGTGGTTACCTGCCCGGCTGACATCGTTATCAACCTTGACGCTGGTGAGTGCTCTGCATTCGTTAACTACAACGTAACGGCTACTGACAACTGCCCGGTATTCGTACCTGCTATCTTCACGCAGAACCCACCAACGAACAACCCAGCTGAGGCAATTGACCCAGCTCAATCTTTGAACTGCGGTTTTGCGCAGACGAAGTTTGGCCGTGTGTTCTTGGCTGCTTCTGCAATCAGGATTACAGGCTTGCAAGTTGGTCAGCGCGTAAGCGGCGGTGGTGCTTATACCTATAACATCTACCGTTTGACTGCTGGTACTGCTCCTGCTGCTGGCAACGCCAACCTGCAGTTGCTTGCTGGCCCTTTCAACGTAAACATGCCTAACATCGGCACTGGTTACGCTACTGTTACTTTCCCAACTGTGACCAACATCGCAGCTGGCGACCGTTACTTCATCGAAATCATTGACCAAGATGGCAACTTCACGATGGGCAACATCGCAACTCCTGACAACGCAGCTACGCCATCTTACCTCGCTTCTGCAGCTTGCGGTTTGCCAAGCTATGGTACATTCGCTTCCGTGGGCTTCCCTGGCCTTTCTTTGGCCTTCAACGTAGTGGCTCAAGTAGAGGCTCCGCTTGTTCCGACGCAGACTGCTGGCTTGCCTTCTGGCAGCGAGTTCCCTGTTGGAACAACTACCAACTGCTTCACTGCTACTGATGGCGTAGGTCTTACTTCTACTTGCTGCTTCGACGTAATCATCCGTGAGTACGCCAACCCATCGCAGCAGATGGCCTGCAACGACAACGTGCAGATCAGCCTCGACCAGAACTGTGAGGCAGTGATTGGCGCCGACGACATCCTCGAGGGCGGCCTCTACGGCTGCTACGACACCCGCTACAGCACGATGATCATCACGCCGATGGGCGGCATCATCAGCGCCCGAACGGCGAGGCCATCGTGGACGCCTCCTACATCGGCGGCCCGCACACGGTGAAGGTCACGGACGTGGTCACCGGCCAGAGCTGCTGGGGCACGATCATGGTGAAGGACAAGCTCCCACCGGTGATCGAGTGCCGCGACATCACGATCCCCTGCACGGTTGACCCTGCAACGGTCAACCAGCCGGCACCTGCCATCCAGGGCCCACAGGCCATCATCCTCGACGGCCTCAACGACATCATCGAGAACGGCGCTGGCACTTCGCCACGCAACTATAACTTCGACTTCAGCTATATCCCTGCTGGTATCCCCGTATTGGATGCCAACTTACGCTTGAAACTGACGGGCCACACCTGGCTCCCAGACCTCACCGTTACGTTGATCGCTCCTGATGGAACGCAGCGCAACGTGATGACGATCGGCGGCTGCATCGGCCAAGAGTGGCCGATAGACGCCGTCTTCTCCGACGAGGGCACTACCATCACCCTCTGCACCGAGCTGAACGCCGGTGGCGCCGAGCTGCAGGCCCTCACGGGCGGTGTGTCACAGCCCACACTGATGCAATTCTTTGACGGCAAGGATGCCAGCGGCACTTGGACCGTGCGCATCTCCGATGCGGTCGCTGGCGACGACGGCGTGATCGAAGAGGTGGGCGTAATCCTCGACGTCAACGCACCTGCGGTCATCCCATCCGACAACTGCAGCGGCGTGAACGTCACCTACGTTGACAGCAACCAGGATGCGGGCACCTGCGACGCGGGCACCATCATCCGCAGGTGGACCGCCACCGACGACTGGGAGAACACGGCCAGCTGCACGCAGATCATCACCATCGAGCGCCCGACGCTCGACGACGTGATCCCGCCTGCCGACGTGATGTGGACCTGCGAGCAGTACGATGCGTTCCCGAACGTGACGGGCGTTGCCGCACTGCACCCGTTCATCAGGGACGCCGACCCTGCGACCTCGGTCATCGAGGTGAACCTCGACCCGAACTGCGACGACCTCGACCTTAACCTGGGCACGCTCGGTCACGCAGGACAACCCTGCCATCAACGCCACGAACACGGCCAACGGCGGCCTCGGCTGCCCCGGCTCTAACCCGTTCTTCGGCAACAACGGCCTCGACGACGCTGACGTGCTGGCGCTGACCGGCTCCGGCCTGCCGACCTTCGACGGCTTCCCGCTGAACGCCAGCTGCGAGATCACCTGGGACTACGACGACCTGCTCATCAACGAGTGCGCCGGCACGTTCAAGATCCTCCGCTCCTGGACACTGATCGACTGGTGCGTGAACCCGTACCGCGTCGAGAAGTTCGACCAGATCATCAAGGTAGTTGACAACAAGGCACCGGTGCTCGAGCTGTTCGCAGTGGCCGGCGAGACGACTAGCAACTACGGCACGCACGACATCCCCGCCCTCGGCAACGGCTCGAACGGCAGCGGCCCGGGCGTCATCAACGGCAACCAGGGCGGCGGCTGCAACCAGGAGCCACAGCTCAGCGGCGGCACCTCCTTCCGTGCCCTCGTGCAACTGCCACAGAGCCTCACACCGGAGCAGTTCACGAACGTGCGCCTGGAGAAGCTCTGGCTGGAGGTTGACCACGAGCGCCTCAGCGACCTCGACATCTTCCTGCGCTCGCCGGACAACCGGATCCTCCAGATCACGGCCAACAACGGCGGCAACGGCACGTCCATCGACGCCGACTTCTTCGACGCTGCCCCGGGCAACGTGAACGAGGCGCAGTTCAACGTGATCGGCGACTTCAAGCCAGAGGGCCACAACCAGGTGCAGTACAGCTACGCCAATGCGTTCGGCCAGGGCTTCAGCCCGAACTACACGGCGACGTGGAACGTTACGTTCAACGGTGCGCCCCAGGTGTTCAACTTCAACCTGACGCAGGCCAATGCGATGAACCAGCTCGCACAGCTGATGAACGCCAACGACCCAGCAGCCGGCATCGCACCTTACGTGCCGAACTGGACGAACAACGGCGCAGCCGGCAACACGAACACGAACCTGTTCTTCATCTCCGGCGGCTACTCCGGCAACGGGGTGCAGTACGGCCAGCTGGTGATCACGCACACGCAGACGGGCACGGTGACGATCATCAACCCGACGACGCACGGCGCGAGCTGCGGCGGCTTCGTGGGCAACATCTCCAGCTTCCTGCAGTTCGACAACCCGAGCCTCCGGGTTCCAGGGCGACGTGCTCGGCACGTGGGAACTGATCGTGTTCGACGAAGTGGCAGGCGCCACCGGCAAGGTGGTGAACTGGAAGCTGTTCTTCTCGACCTACCGTTGACGATAGACGTTTACAACGCCAGCACGCCGCAGAACAGCGGCCCGCACGCAGTGTGCCAGGGCTCGGTGGTCGTACCGCCGGTCGACGGCTACGACAACTGCAGCGGCATCGCCAGCTACAAGAGCGAACTGTGGACGATCGTGCCAGGTTCCAACCCGGCGCTCCCAATGACGCTCTTAGCCTCCGTCAACACCAACGGTGGCGTGTTCAACAACGTGCCGCTGTTCCAGAACGGCGCCAACGCACGCTACATCGTGCGCCACTACGCCAAGGACGGCTGCAACAACACGTCGTTCATCGACCGGGTGATCCAGTTGAGGGACAAGGTTCCCCCGACCCCGATCTGCGTGGAGTACACGGAGATCAGCATCACGAACAACTCGAACCAGACCGGTGGCAGCTGCTCGAGGCTGTACGCCGAGGACCTGGACCGCGCCAGCTACGACAACTGCAAGCCGGTGTACTTCCTGATGGCGAAGATGAACGCTGCGACCAGCCCGAACATCTTCAACCGCTGCTACTACCCCTACAGGGACTTCTGCTGCAGCGAGATCGGCAACCAGCAGGTGATCCTGCTCGTGCTCGACACCGACCCGGCGCCGCTGTTCTCGACGCAGAACAACGCCAGCCTCGGCTGCGACGGCACGCCCGGCCTGTTCCTCAGCTCGAACTTCCAGTTCAACACGAGCGGCCTGAACTTCTCCACCTGCATGGTTGACGTACAGGTGACGGACAAGATCCACCCAGTGCTCGTGAGCTGCCCGCCGAACCAGCGGATCAGCTGCGACTGGTACGCCGACAACATCGAGACGCAGCTTGCCGGCCTTACGACCCCGGCACAGCGCTCTGCGCTGCTGACGAGCCTCGGCTTCGGCGTTCCGACGTACTACGACAACTGCGCCATCGACCTGCAGGTGACGTTCTCGACGAGCCTCGACCAGTGCCTCGAGGGCACGATCACCCGCTCATGGAACAACACCCGCGACGGTGCGGGCAACGTGGCGCTGCAGCCCTGCACGCAGACGATCAACGTTGACCACGTGTCCGACTTTGCGGTCGAGTTCCCGGCCGACGTGACGATCAACTGCGGTGCCAACGTGCCGAACTTCGGCGAGCCGGAGATCTTCTACGAGACCTGCGAGCTGGTCGCCGTGACGAGCGACGACGAGACGTACAACGTTGTGGCTGACGCCTGCTACAAGATCGTCCGCACGTGGACGGTAATCAACTGGTGCGTCGTCGGCAGCGAGATCGACCAGGAGGTCGTCGAGCAGCCGGAGAACCAGCTTGGCCTTGCGTTCCCGGCCTGCGACATCGACAACGACGGCGACTGCGACGCCCGCACCTTCCGTGATTCCTGGAGGGGCAGCGTGCCAGTTCCGAACCCGTTTGCGCCGACGGCCTACCGCCTGCGCCCCTTCGTGAACGATGCGCACACGCCGAACACGAACCCGGTACTGAACTTCCGCAACCCTGACACGGACATCGACACCGACCCATGGGACGGCTACATCACCTACCAGCAGGTGATCAAGGTGCAGGACAACGTGGACCCAGTGTTCACGAACGGCTGCGTGGTACCCGACGTCTGCATCGAGGACAACGGCTGCACGGCGACGATCCTGTTGCCGGAGCCTGCGATCACGGAGTGCAGCGACCTGTACACGGTGACGGGCCACGTGCTCATCGGCGGCGTGTGGATCAACGGCTTCAGCCCGATCCTCGGCGTCTCCCCGGGCACCTACCAGGTGCGCTACGTGGCGAACGACAACTGCAACAACCAGACCCAGTGCCTGAGCACGGTGACGGTGAAGGACTGCAAGAAGCCTACGCCCTACTGCAAGAACGGCGTGATCATCGAGATCATGCAGACCGGCATGGTGGAGGTATGGGCGAGCGACCTGGACGCCGGCAGCTTCGACAACTGCCCGCCGACACAAGATCCCAAGCTCAGCTTCTCGGCCAACGTCAACGACATCAGCCAGCTCTACACCTGCGACGACCTCGGCACGCAGGAAGTTGAGCTGTGGGTGACGTACGTGTCCCAACGGGCAGCGACGTAACGGTTACGCCAGTACTGGACGAGAACCCGCTGAACGGCGTGTCCACGTTCGACCTGGTGCTGATCAGCAAGCACATCCTTGGCGTGACGCCGCTTGGCAGCCCGTACAAGATCATCGCAGCCGACGCCAACCGCTCCAACAGCGTGACGACGTTCGACCTGGTTGAGATCCGCAAGCTCATCCTGTTCATCAACAGCGACTTCCCGAACAACACGTCCTGGAGGTTCGTTGACGCAGCGCACAGCTTTGCGAACCCGGCGAACCCGTTTGCCGCTTCGTTCCCAGAGGTGGTCAACCTGAACGACGTGGTTGTTGACCAGTTGAACAGGGACTTCGTGGCCGTTAAGGTCGGCGACGTCAACGGCTCCGCCGCAGTCAACCTCCTCGGTTCTGCCGAAGAGCGCAACAAGGTGGGCGACCTGGTGCTGAACGCAGACGACATGGAGTTGGTTGCTGGCCAAGAGTACACTGTTGAGTTCAAGGCCACCGACTTCAACGTCAGCGGCTACCAGTTCAGCATGAACTTCGACGCCAAGGCACTCGAGTTCGCTGGCATCGCTGCCGGCCTTGCCGACGCCAGCAACTTCGGCACCACGATGGTGAAGGAGGGCGTGCTGACCGCCAGCTGGAACAGCGACGATGCGAAGGCACTTGCCAACGGCGAGGTGGTGTTCGGCCTGACGTTCAGGGCGCTGCAGAGCGGCCGCCTGAGCGAGCAGCTGAGCATCAGCAGCAGCCACACGGCAGCAGAGGCGTACAGCAGCACCAACGGGCTGATGAACGTTGCGCTTTCGTTCAACAACAAGCTGGTGACCGGTTCCTTCGACCTGTACCAGAACACACCGAACCCGTTCGCCAGCGTCACGACGATTGGCTTCTATCTGCCCGAAGCAACTTCTGCGACGCTGACGATCAGCGATGTCCAAGGTAAAGTGGTGCGCGTAATCGAAGGCGACTACAGCAAAGGCCACAACACGGTGAACCTGAAGCGCGACGACTTCGGTGCCGCCGGTGTACTGTACTACCGCTTGGACGCCGGCAGCGATAGCGCTACCCGGAAGATGATCCTGGTGGACTAAGAAAGACAACACAGCGAACGTGAGCAGTTGGCAGCAATGCCAACTGCCACTTTTCGCTGGTGCTTTCTTACAGGCACGAATATGAAGAAATGCACCAGGGACCGTTTTCAGTAATGAAATAAAGACTTAAATCGGTTTTTGGGATGGCCTCTCTCCACTCGCGTGGAGGGGGGCTTTTTTTGTTTTAACCAACAGAACGCATAAAATTTGAATGGCTGCTTAGTTCTACTTTGTCACTTTAGAAAAATCCCGAAGGGATTCAATATGAATAGCCCCCCATGCAATTGGGGGAATTGGTAGTTTTAGTCTCAAAGAAAACCCTGAAAGGGTTGAAGGTGACCGGAGCCAGTTGAAATTTAACCCTTTCAGGGTCTTGTAACTGAATTTTTCTAAAATAACAAAGTAGAATTAGGGGGTATGGGAGTAGAGAGAAAAAACTTCATTTTTCTCTCTGCTCCCATACCAAAGCAGTTGCCATCATTTATCATTCACTGCCGAGGGGGAAGGAAATGAACTTTTTTATCGAGTAACACCCATGTTGACGAAGGTCACTGAAACAATTGATAAATATCGCTTTGAAAAAATTTGAAAATTTTCGAGAAACAAGTAACTTTGTACTTGTTTTGATAAAAATCCTACTTTGATTGATTCAATGGACAATTTTTTCCATGTGTTATTTGGGGACTTTGGGTAGGCGAAAAAGTAGGATATGGCGCTAAGTTTGTATTCTTTTTTTTAGAATGCGAATTCAAAAATTTTAGACAGCAAGATTTCAGAATTATAATCCAAATCCGTGAACAGCTATGGTTCAACTTTACTTCTTTCCACAGACCGATTCCATACCTTACAGTCTGAACGCCTTTCAGCACCATTCAATTGATTCCTTGTCACTATTCTCAACTTCGATTGCTGGAGGAAGCAATATTCGGAGGGTTTCCTATTTCTGATTTTTGCGCTTAGAAAGTTCTGATTTTTCTTTAACCATATACACACATCAATAGCAAATCACCTTGATTTTCAGGAGGTTGCTGTTGGTTTTTGCTAGTAAATGACAAATTGTAATCCCATCTGTAAGACGAATCTTACGCTTGTTGCCCATGTAGAAAGGGGTAGTGTTTTGCTGTTGGAGCAAGCCACTACCCCTTTCTTGTTGTATGGCATCGGACATCAGCTGGGGTTGTAGAAAAGCAAGGTGATTTCAAGTGTAGGCATCAACGCCTCGCTACAAATTGCTCTTTATATCAATATTTTTAACTAAAAATTTTAACTTATGGAAAAAGTGAAATTCAAAGTTGTCTTGGGGGCACTTTCCTTCGCATTCTTTCTCATCATAGGGATGAATAGAGTGGAAGCTCAAGTTTCCTCGACGACTGTTGGCACGGGCGTTCCAAACGCTAAGCCAGGGTCACCAGCGGCAGTTGCGAATGTCCCACAGGGGAACTTCGTGAATGCAGATGACGCACAGGTGGTTTTGGCCAACGAAATGGCCGCTTTGAAAGATCAGTTGGCAGCACTTACGCCTGGCAACTACATCTATACTTCTGTCGAGTTGCATTATGTTTATTATGGTGAAATCGACAATGCATTGAAGGCCGGAGCGACGGTGCCGAACAGCATCGTACAAGGGCTTGGTATTTTTATGAGCGATGCTTACAACGTGAACACGGCTACCTTGAACCAACTCCGCCAAGCTGCCATCAGCTTGCTGGATATCTAAGCATCATGGTTTTTTCTCGATGTTTTTTGAAATCATTTCTTATTAACAAATCTTAATCTCATGCGAAAAGTAAATTATACATGGCAAAACCTCAAAACGTGGCTTGCCTTGGTATTGCTTGGGGTAAGCGCCATAGGCTACTCCCAGGCTACGTTCACAGGGGCTAACTTCAACATTCCGCTTGCTGCGGGTGCCACTTCTGGCGCTGCCTCTGGTACTGTTGGCGTTGCCTGCGTTGGCCAAATCGCCAACGGCGCCAACATAACGTTGAGCGTAAACTTTGCCCACACTTTCGTGGGCGACCTCAACATGTGGCTGACTGCACCAAGCGGCCAGGTGTTGGAGTTGAGCACCCGCAACGGCGGCGGCAACAACAACATGAACGTTGTCTTCTCCGATGCTGGTGCCAACAATATTGCTTCAATTGTTTCCACAGCTTCAACTGGTATTGGCTGCCCAACGACAACCAATGCCTATAGCGGTACACTCCGCCCAGAAGGTCGGAACAACGTGATTACTGCTTTCAACGTTGCTCCTTCCAACGTCCCTGCTGTTGGTACTTTTACCTTTGCCAACACCTTCTCGGGTGTGAACGCAAATGGTAACTGGACCCTGACCATTGACGACGGTGTGGGTGGCGATGCAGGTAACACTTGTGCTTGGTCCATCAGCTTTGCTGGGGTACCAGCACCTGCTGCATGTACCTTCGTGGGTGGCCCGGTTCTTCCTACCTTGAACCTTTCTACGGCTGTTGACAACTGCGTAGGCGTACCCGTTGCAGTTCCTGCAACGCAGGGTGATTGCGCTGGCGCTGTGGTTCAAGCTAGCGTAAACGGTGGCGCCTTTGCCCCAGTTGTTGGCCCAACAATCCCTGGCTTGCCTGTTGGCGCCAACACGATTGTTTGGAGGGTGACGAATGCTTGCCTTCAGGTGAGCACTGCTACGCAAACAGTGAACGTAGCTGACCTTGTACCACCGGTAATCACTTGCCCGGCTAACATCGTCATCAACCTCGACGCTGGCGAGTGCTGTGCATTCGTCAACTACAACGTAACGGCTACCGACAACTGTCCGTCATTTGGCCCTGTCGCAAGCGCACAGTTTCCAACCACGATACTGCCACACGGTGGTGGTGCCATCACGGTGGCTGGCAACAACGCTCCAGGCGGTTTCTTCTTTAACCTGACCAACACCTCGGGTGGCCCAGTTCAGGTTACTGGTTACCAAGTACGCTTTGGTTCATCACAGTTTGGTGTGGTTCCATCGCCACGTACGGTTAACACCTATTATACTACAACTGCAACGACGTTCGCCGGCAACACTGGCAACGCTGGTGCTTGGACTTCTTCTGGCGCAGCTTCCGTAACGGTTGCCGGTCCTAACTCTGAGTTCTCTCAGGTTAACCTGAGTGCTCCGTTCACGCTTGCTGCTGGCGCAACCAAGGGTATCTACCTTTTTGGTACGCAATCAAGCCTTGTTTACAACGGCGCTGCCGGCTATGTTGCTACTGTTACACAAGGCATTCTTACTGCCAACTTCGGTTCTTCCAGCACGGGTCTCTTCGGTGGCACGATTGCCAACCGCACGGGTAACGTGGTAGTTCAGTACAGGGCTTCGCTGGCTGCACCGCCTATCACACAGACTGCTGGCTCGCCTTCAGGCAGCGAGTTCTGCGTTGGAACCACAACGAACTGCTTCACAGCTACCGATAACGTAGGTCTTACAGCTTCCTGCTGCTTCGACGTGGTCATCCGTGAGTACGCCAACCCATCACAGCAGATGGCCTGCAACGACAACGTGCAGATCAGCCTCGACCAGAACTGCGAGGCAGTGATTGGCGCCGACGACATCCTCGAGGGCGGCCTCTACGGCTGCTACGACACCCGCTACAGCACGATGATCATCACGCCGATGGGCGGCATCATCAGCGGCCCGAACGGCGAGGCCATCGTGGACGCCTCCTACATCGGCGGCCCGCACACGGTGAAGGTCACGGACGTGGTCACCGGCCAGAGCTGCTGGGGCACGATCATGGTGAAGGACAAGCTCCCACCGGTGATCGAGTGCCGCGACATCGTTATTCCTTGCACGGTTGACCCTGCAACAATTAACGAGCCAGCTCCTGCGCTTGTTGGCCCACAGGCCATCATCTATGACGGCCTCAACGACATTATCGAGAACGGCGCTGGCACTTCGCCACGCAACTACAATTTCGACTTCAGCTATATCCCTGCTGGTATCCCCGTATTGGATGCCAATGTACGTGTGAAGCTGACTGGCCACACCTTCTTGCCAGACCTCGTCATGACATTGATTGCGCCAGATGGCACATCAAGAAGAATCTTTGGCTTGACGGGTTGCACAGGTGCTGAATGGGATATTGATGTGATTTGGGACGATGAAGGTTCGGGCGGTTTGACCGCTTGCGCAGCGCTTAATGCTGGTGGTGCCAACCTCCAGTGCTTGGAACTGCCTGGCGTTCAGAACCCGAACGTGCTTAACTTCTTCGACGGCAAGGATGCCAGTGGCACTTGGACGTTGAGGATTGAGGATACATTTGCTGCTGATGATGGTATAATCGAAGAAGTAGGTGTTATTCTCGAAGTTAATGCACCCGCTATTGTTCCTACTGACAACTGCAGCAACGTAACGCTTACGCACTTCGACAGCTATGTTGACGCTGGCACTTGTGACGCTGGTCAAATTACCAGGACTTGGACCGCCACCGACGACTGGGAGAACGCTGCCAGCTGCGTACAGATCATCACCATCGAGCGCCCGACGCTCGACGACGTGATCCCGCCTGCCGACGTGATGTGGACCTGCGAGCAGTACGATGCGTTCCCGAACGTGACGGGCGTTGCCGCACTGCACCCGTTCATCAGGGACGCCGACCCTGCGACCTCGGTCATCGAGGTGAACCTCGACCCGAACTGCGACGACCTCGACCTTAACCTGGGCACGCCGGTCACGCAGGACAACCCTGCCATCAACGCCACGAACACGGCCAACGGCGGCCTCGGCTGCCCCGGCTCGAACCCGTTCTTCGGCAACAACGGCCTCGACGACGCTGACGTTCTCGCGCATCACCGGCTCCGGCCTGCCGACCTTCGACGGCTTCCCGCTGAACGCCAGCTGCGAGATCACCTGGGACTACGACGACCTGCTCATCAACGAGTGCGCCGGCACGTTCAAGATACTCCGTCGCTGGACGCTCATCGACTGGTGCGTGAACCCGTACCGTGTAGAAGAGTACGACCAGATCATCAAGGTAGTTGACAACAAGGCACCGGTGCTCGAGCTGTTCGCAGTGGCCGGCGAGACGACGAGCAACTACGGCACGCACGACATCCCCGCCCTCGGCAACGGCTCGAACGGCAGCGGCCCGGGCGTCATCAACGGCAACCAGGGCGGCGGCTGCAACCAGGAGCCACAGCTCAGCGGCGGCACGTCCTTCCGTGCGCTGGTGCAGCTCCCACAGAGCCTCACACCGGAGCAGTTCACGAACGTGCGCCTGGAGAAGCTCTGGCTGGAGGTTGACCACGAGCGCCTCAGCGACCTCGACATCTTCCTGCGCTCGCCGGACAACCGGATCCTCCAGATCACGGCCAACAACGGCGGCAACGGCACGTCCATCGACGCCGACTTCTTCGACGCCGCCCCGGGCAACGTGAACGAGGCGCAGTTCAACGTGATCGGCGACTTCAAGCCGGAGGGCCACAACCAGGTGCAGTACAGCTACGCCAACGCCTTCGGCCAGGGCTTCAGCCCGAACTACACGGCGACGTGGAACGTTACGTTCAACGGTGCGCCCCAGGTGTTCAACTTCAACCTGACGCAGGCCAATGCGATGAACCAGCTCGCACAGCTGATGAACGCCAACGACCCTGCTGCGGGCATCGCCCCGTACGTGCCGAACTGGACGAACAACGGCGCAGCCGGCAACACGAACACGAACCTGTTCTTCATCTCCGGCGGCTACTCCGGCAACGGGGTGCAGTACGGCCAGCTGGTGATCACGCACACGCAGACGGGCACGGTGACGATCATCAACCCGACGACGCACGGCGCGAGCTGCGGCGGCTTCGTGGGCAACATCTCCAGCTTCCTGCAGTTCGACAACCCGAGCCTCGGGTTCCAGGGCGACGTGCTCGGCACGTGGGAACTGATCGTGTTCGACGAAGTGGCAGGCGCCACCGGCAAGGTGGTGAACTGGAAGCTGTTCTTCTCGACCGGCCCGTTGACGATAGACGTTTACAACGCCAGCACGCCGCAGAACAGCGGCCCGCACGCAGTGTGCCAGGGCTCGGTGGTCGTACCGCCGGTCGACGGCTACGACAACTGCAGCGGCATCGCCAGCTACAAGAGCGAACTTTGGACGATCGTGCCAGGTTCCAACCCGGCGCTCCCAATGACTCAAGTAGGTTTTGTTAACAGCAATGGTGGCGTGTTCAACAACGTGCCGCTGTTCCAGAACGGCGCCAACGCACGCTACATCGTGCGCCACTATGCTACTGATGGTTGTGGAAATCAGACCTTCATCGACCGGGTGATCCAGTTGAGGGACAAGGTGCCCCCGACCCCGATCTGCGTGGAGTACACGGAGATCAGCATCACGAACAACTCGAACCAGACGGGTGGCAGCTGCTCGAGGCTGTACGCCGAGGACCTGGACCGCGCCAGCTACGACAACTGCAAGCCGGTGTACTTCCTGATGGCGAAGATGAACGCTGCGACCAGCCCGAACATCTTCAACCGCTGCTACTACCCCTACAGGGACTTCTGCTGCAGCGAGATCGGCAACCAGCAGGTGATCCTGCTCGTGCTCGACACCGACCCGGCGCCGCTGTTCTCGACGCAGAACAACGCCAGCCTCGGCTGCGACGGCACGCCCGGCCTGTTCCTCAGCTCGAACTTCCAGTTCAACACGAGCGGCCTGAACTTCTCCACCTGCATGGTTGACGTACAGGTGACGGACAAGATCCACCCAGTGCTCGTGAGCTGCCCGCCGAACCAGCGGATCAGCTGCGACTGGTACGCCGACAACATCGAGACGCAGCAGCTTATGCCTTACGACCCCGGCACAGCGCTCTGCGCTGCTGACGAGCCTCGGCTTCGGCGTTCCGACGTACTACGACAACTGCGCCATCGACCTGCAGGTGACGTTCTCGACGAGCCTCGACCAGTGCCTCGAGGGCACGATCACCCGCTCATGGAACAACACCCGCGACGGTGCGGGCAACGTGGCGCTGCAGCCCTGCACGCAGACGATCAACGTTGACCACGTGTCCGACTTTGCGGTCGAGTTCCCGGCCGACGTGACGATCAACTGCGGTGCGAACGTTCCGAACTTCGGCGAGCCGGAGATCTTCTACGAGACCTGCGAGCTGGTCGCCGTGACGAGCGACGACAGGACGTACAACGTTGTGGCTGACGCCTGCTACAAGATCGTCCGCACGTGGACGGTAATCAACTGGTGCGTCGTCGGCAGCGAGATCGACCAGGAGGTCGTCGAGCAGCCGGAGAACCAGCTTGGCCTTGCGTTCCCGGCCTGCGACATCGACAACGACGGCGACTGCGACGCCCGCACCTTCCGTGATTCCTGGAGGGGCAGCGTGCCAGTTCCGAACCCGTTTGCGCCGACGGCCTACCGCCTGCGCCCCTTCGTGAACGATGCGCACACGCCGAACACGAACCCGGTACTGAACTTCCGCAACCCTGACACGGACATCGACACCGACCCATGGGACGGCTACATCACCTACCAGCAGGTGATCAAGGTGCAGGACAACGTGGACCCAGTGTTCACGAACGGCTGCGTGTGCCGACGTCTGCATCGAGGACAACGGCTGCACGGCGACGATCCTGTTGCCGGAGCCTGCGATCACGGAGTGCAGCGACCTGTACACGGTGACGGGCCACGTGCTCATCGGCGGCGTGTGGATCAACGGCTTCAGCCCGATCCTCGGCGTCTCCCCGGCCACCTACCAGGTGCGCTACGTGGCGAACGACAACTGCAACAACCAGACCCAGTGCCTGAGCACGGTGACGGTGAAGGACTGCAAGAAGCCTACGCCCTACTGCAAGAACGGCGTGATCATCGAGATCATGCAGACCTGGCATGGTGGAGGTATGGGCGAGCGACCTGGACGCTTAAGCAGCTTCGACAACTGCCCGCCGACACAAGATCCCAAGCTCAGCTTCTCGGCCAACGTCAACGACATCAGCCAGCTCTACACCTGCGACGACCTCGGCACGCAGGAAGTTGAGCTGTGGGTGACGGACGCAGCCGGCAACCAGGACTTCTGCACAACTTTCGTGGTTATCCAGGACAACATGGACGCTTGCACCGGCGACGATCCGCTGGTAGCGGGCACGATCGCCAACGAGGACGACCTCGCAGTTGAGGGCGTTTCGATCAACGTCAACAGCCCACAGAACTTCAACGCCGACGTGGTGACCAATGCCGCCGGCCAATACGGCGTACGTGTCCCAACGGGCAGCGACGTAACGGTTACGCCAGTACTGGACGAGAACCCGCTGAACGGCGTGTCCACGTTCGACCTGGTGCTGATCAGCAAGCACATCCTTGGCGTGACGCCGCTTGGCAGCCCGTACAAGATCATTGCAGCCGACGCCAACCGCTCCAACAGCGTGACGACGTTCGACCTGGTTGAGATCCGCAAGCTCATCCTGTTCATCAACAGCGACTTCCCGAACAACACGTCCTGGAGGTTCGTTGACGCAGCGCACAGCTTTGCGAACCCGGCGAACCCGTTTGCCGCTTCGTTCCCAGAGGTGGTCAACCTGAACGACGTGGTTGTTGACCAGTTGAACAGGGACTTCGTCGCCGTTAAGGTGGGCGACGTCAACGGCTCCGCCGCAGTCAACCTCCTCGGTTCTGCCGAAGAGCGCAACAAGGTGGGCGACCTGGTGCTGAACGCAGACGACATGGAGTTGGTTGCTGGCCAAGAGTACACTGTTGAGTTCAAGGCCACCGACTTCAACGTCAGCGGCTACCAGTTCAGCATGAACTTCGACGCCAAGGCACTCGGAGTTCGCTGGCATCGCTGCAAGCCTTGCCGACGCCAGCAACTTCGGCACGACGATGGTGAAGGAGGGCGTGCTGACCGCCAGCTGGAACAGCGACGATGCGAAGGCACTTGCCAACGGCGAGGTGGTGTTCGGCCTGACGTTCAGGGCGCTGCAGAGCGGCCGCCTGAGCGAGCAGCTGAGCATCAGCAGCAGCCACACGGCAGCAGAGGCGTACAGCAGCCAACAACGGGCTGATGAACGTTGCGCTTTCGTTCAACAACAAGCTGGTGACGGGTTCCTTCGACCTGTACCAGAACACACCGAACCCGTTCGCCAGCGTCACGACGATTGGCTTCTATCTGCCCGAAGCAACTTCTGCGACGCTGACGATCAGCGATGTCCAAGGCAAAGTGGTGCGCGTAATCGAAGGCGACTACAGCAAAGGCCACAACACGGTGAACCTGAAGCGCGACGACTTCGGTGCCGCCGGTGTACTGTACTACCGCTTGGACGCCGGCAGCGACAGCGCTACCCGGAAGATGATCCTGGTGGACTAACGACATAGCGCGGCAAGTTGGCGGCCGGCCCTTGTGCCGGCCGCCACGCCCCGCGCAGCGTGTCGAGACTAGCAGACGAATATGAAGAAATACGACCAGGAACCGTTCTCAGTGGCCCTTCGGCACAGCTGACGGAAGACTTAAATCGGTTTTTGGGATGGCCTCTCTCCACTCGCGTGGAGGGGGGCTTTTTTTGTTTGGCATACAGTCAGTTGCTATTATGTTGTTTGATCAACAGCCAAAACGGGTGAGTGAAGTAGGTTTGCAATGCTTGCAATTGACGTAGAATAATACAGAAGTAGTTTGAACGTAGCTGCGTAAGGGGCTAAATATTATTTTCCCTCTCCCCTTAGTAGCACTAATAACGTGTAGAACATAATCTTAAAATCCAACGCCAGCGACATGTTCTCAATGTAGAGTATGTCAAAACGAAGGCGCTGGAGCATTTCGTTTAGGTTGGAAGCATAGCCGTATTTGACCTGTCCCCAGGATGTGATGCCTGGCCTGACCTTCAATAAATGGCGATAATGTGGGGCTTTTTCAACAATTTGATTGATGAAGAATTGTCGTTCCGGCCTTGGCCCTACCAATGACATATCGCCTACCAGTACATTGATAAAATTGGGCAGCTCATCTAACCGGTATTTTCGCATGGTAGCACCCCAAGCGGTTATACGGGCGTCATTCCCTTGTGAGAGTTGAGGCCCATCTTTTTCTGCATCCGTGTGCATGGAACGGAACTTGATGAGTTCAAATGCTTTACCATTCAAACCAATTCTTTCCTGCCGATAAAAAATGGGGCCGGGGGAACTCAAACGCACTCGAACCATGATGTACAGGTAGAGCCAACTAATTCCCAAAAGCACTGATATCGAAACACATATATCTATCAAGCGTTTGGCGACTCGTTCCCATTTTGGTAGCAGTTCTTGCCTGATATGCAACAGCGCGGCGCCATAGACTTCGCTCATGCGCACGTTGCCGAGCAGATTGTCATATAGGTCTGGGATGATTTTGATATGAAGCGTTTCGCCAAAATCGAACAAAGCGTCAAGGATGTCTGTCAGGTGATGGTGTTCGGTCGGTTCAAGGGCAATTAATACATCCTCAATTTTATGCGCTTTGATTGTATTGCCCAAAGTTGGCAAGTTTCCAAGGTGGTTAAGCCCAATGTTCAGCTTATTATGCTTTTCTCCCACTGCCACATAGCCAATGAAGCGGTAGCCAGTTTTTTTCTTAATGGACATCAAATCCTGAAGGAGCGTAGCAGCCCTTTCCCCATTCCCTATTAGCAAAGTGGGGAAGGTCACAATGCCTTGCTGAATTTTTTGGTGAGCACGGGTCAGAATCAACATCCTAAATGTGGCAGTGAGGATGAAATGCAGGCCGAACAGCACTGCAAACGATTTGTAATAAGTGGTGTAGTCCTTCACGAAGTCATCGAGCATGAGCGTGAAAAACAAAAAAACAACCCCCATTATTGAAAGGAAGAAAGTGCGTGACAAAGTGGCAAGTCTCGACATTCGATAGACAGTTCCATAGTCGTCGAAGAGGGAGTAGAATAAGTGCCAGCCTATGGGTATAATGAAAATTCCGTAAAAGAAATTGAGATCGTTTAGGGCAGCGATGCTCAGGGCTATGCCTTCCAGCCATTTCCTATAAAGGAAAAAAAGCGACCAAGCTATTAGGGCGGCCAAAAAGTCGAAAAACTGATAAGTGCGGGTAGCATTCATAGTTAGCGTGTAAATACTTAGGAGGGGGAGGGAATTGAAAGGAGAATTGAATTTTTTCCCAATACAGCCCCTGATAAGTAGTTACGTTAGCGTGGCAAAGATAGGTGGCGCTAATTGCTTTTGGGAAGGCCGGCAGGTTCATTAAAAATGAACCAACTTAAAATTGTCGAATAAAATTTTAGCTTCTGTGAGTGTAAACTTTTCATCCTCAAATGGAATCGTGCTGCTAAAGGCAATTGCAAAGCGTTTGAAATTAGTAGTGCTTATGGCGTCGGTCAGGTTGAAATAAATCTTGTTCCATTCGCCCCTGGCTACCACGAACCATTCCCAAATTGGCTCGCCTTCTTGCCCATTGTCTGATACGGGAATAATTCCAAACGTGAGCGGCACGTCGGTTTTGTAATTTAACTCGATGAAAATCTTGCCGGAAGTGGCAACGGACAAATCAAAAAGACCTTCCGTTTGAGCTACAATACTGGCGTTGGCAGTATCCAACTTCACCAACCCAACCTGTTGCCCCTCGAAGACATCTTCGGTCGAGCGCACAACGGCAGTGTTGGTGTTGCCGTCTCTTTCTACGGAGAAAAGGATGTTGCTGTTCTCAAAATCCTCAATGACCTCAAAAACGGCATCCTCATTATAGGTCGTGGTAGGCTTAACAGCTTGCGGAGCATCCGACTTGAGGTTGATGGTTTTTGAAAAACGGGTATAAAACGGGTAGGACTGCAAGGACAGGGAGCTGCCATTCGCCTTGATGACGGGGTCAATATTGAGGCTAAAACTTCCTTTGTTGAGTACGGGAATTGTCGCTGGTAATTCAAACACACCCAAAGAAATGCTCTCGTTGCCAGTGCTGTCGAACATGAAAATGTCGGCATGGGTGATTTTCTGGGAAATGCTGCCATGCCAGCCCAAATCTGTTTCCTGCAATTCGAAAGGCTCAATGGTCAGGTAGGAAGGGATGGGTTCGTCTTCCCGGTCGCAGCCCGTGAAACCGAGGGCAAGCAACGAGGCCATTGTTGCGAAGCAAAGGCCAAGCCCGAAATCGTAAGCGTATTTCTTCATTGAATCAAGGTTGAAAGTCATCAGTTTTAATTAGCTTCATATTCTTCCTGAGGCCATGCTTTGAGGATGCTTCTTGGGGTAATTTTACAATTGTTCCAAAAAAAAATTACCAAAGCTAAGGGGGCAGGGCGTCTTCAAGTCCAAAGAGCATGAGATAGGTAAACTTGGTTGTGCTGAATACCAATTCCAATTACAAAAACGTCTGCACCCCGACCTGCGTTGCCAGCATGGCACCAAATACCGCACAGTTCACACTGCAAAGCTACGGCCTTAAAAATAAAACCACAGCTTAACGAGCTTTTGGAGAAATTTGCCTTCCCGACTAAATGGCCAATTTCCAACTCTTTCACATGGCTAAGCAACAAAAAGATTCTTTCCTCGCATTCCGCTACCCGGAATTCTGTTATTACATGGCCGCCAATTTCCTGTTCACGGTGGGGTTTCTCATCCAAGAGGTCATCATTGGCTACGAGCTTTACCGACTGACGGGCGACCCCAAGGCTATTGCCTTTGTGGGCCTTTCGTATGCGCTGCCATTTATCGGCCTGTCGTTGGTAGGTGGACATTTTGCCGATAAACTGAGCAAGAAGAAAATACTCTTGGCAAGCATATTGGGCATTGCTGCCTGTTCGCTCACCTTGTTTTTTGTATCCAAAATGCTGACCGACGAGCAAGCTGCTCATGACCTGAAATACGTCATTTATGGGGTCATTGCTGCAACGGGTGGCTTTTATGCCTTTTTTTCGCCCACGGCTTCCTCCCTGAAGCCGCTGCTCGTTGAGCGGCACGCCTACGAGAACGCCGCCACTTGGGGCAGTGCGGGCTGGCAAGCGGGTACCATCGTTGGGCCGGGCGTCAGCGGTTTTATTTACAATTGGTGCGGCTTCACCAACACGATTCTGGTGGTGCTGGTGCTGTTCGCAATGGTCGCTTTTTTCATCCTGCTCATTCGTGACCGCCGGGTGGAGAATCCCGAAGCTGGCAATATCATCCAGAAAGTAAAAGAGGGAATTTCCTTTGTGGCCAAAACCCGTATGCTGCTCTACTCCATCTCCCTCGACCTGTTTGCCGTGCTGTTCGGGGGGGTAGTGGCCATCTTGCCCGTCTTTGCGGAAGACATATTAAAGGTAGGCCCCAGCTGGCTTGGCGCACTGCGGGCTGCCCCGTCCGTTGGGGCGGTGCTCACACTGCTGCTGCTCACCCGTACCACGGTCATGGACAAGGCTTGGCGTAACATGCTATTGGCCGTGGCAGGCTTTGGGGTTTCGACCATCGTTTTTGCGCTTTCGCAAAATGTGTGGCTGTCCATCGCTGCGCTGTTTTTTACCGGTGCATTTGATGCAGTGAGCGTGGTCATCCGGCACACCATTCTGCAACTGGTGGTGCCGGACGAGATGCGGGGCAGGGTGGGGGCCGTCAACGGCATTTTCCTCAGCGCAAGCAACGAATTGGGCGCTTTTGAGTCGGGCATGGCGGCCAGTTGGCTGGGTACGGTGCGCTCGGTGGTGGCGGGAGGTGCGCTTTCCTTGGCCATCGTGGTAGGTGTCTGGATGAAGTCGAGGGATTTGTTTGGGGTGGATTTGAGGAAGTGATTTTCCTCTCTTTTATCGCTGACATAACTCATTCCCCACTACATCAATCATGGCAAACTTTGACAAAAATTTCCAACCATGATTGATACATCACCATCCACTGACCTTTCACTCGAAACCCGCAAATCCAATCAAAGTAAGTTCATCTGGGCCTTCGCTGAAGGCAACGGCAAGAACAAGCATTTGCTTGGTGGCAAAGGCGCCAACCTCTGCGAAATGACCCAAATCGGGTTGAACGTGCCGCCTGGCTTCGTCATCAGTACTGAAGCCTGCCTCACCTACCTTGCCAACCCCGACCACACCCTGCCCGAAGGGCTGATGGACGAGGCAAGGGAACACATCGCAAGACTGGAGGATGCCACTGGCAAGGGCTTTGGCGATGCCAACAACCCGTTGCTCGTCTCCGTGCGCTCCGGCTCGGCCATGTCCATGCCGGGCATGATGGACACCATCCTCAACCTCGGCCTGAACTCGAAAACCCTGCCCGGCCTGATTGCCCAGACGGGCAACGAACGCTTCGGCTACGATGCCTACCGCCGCTTCATCCAGCTGTTTGGCAAGGTGGCGCTCGGCGTTCCCGATGAAAAATTCGACCACCATTTCGAAGAAATCAAACGCCGTGCAGGTGTGAAGGTGGACGTGGGCCTCAGTGCCGACGACCTCAAGGAAATCAGCGATCGCTTCCGCAAAGTGGTGCTGGAGCATACGGGCAAGCCGTTCCCAGAGGACGTTTACGACCAGCTCCGCATCGCCATCCAAGCCGTGTTCAACTCATGGATGGGCAAGCGGGCCGTTGACTACCGTCGAGAGTTCAACATCACACCGGACAAGGCGAACGGCACTGCCGTCAATATCGTGACGATGGTCTTTGGCAACATGGGCCCCGACAGTGCAACAGGCGTGGGCTTCACCCGTGACCCCGGCACTGGCGAGAACGTCATGTTCGGCGAATACCTCGTGAACGCTCAGGGCGAGGACGTCGTTGCGGGCATCCGCACCCCGAAACCCGTGGCCGAACTGGCCAGCGAAATGCCGGAAATGTACGAGCAACTGGAAGAACTGCGCCGCAAACTGGAAACCCACTACCAAGAGGTGCAGGATTTTGAATACACCATCGAAAATCAGACCCTCTACTGCCTCCAGACCCGCAACGGCAAGATGAACACCACGGCGCTCGTGCGCACTTCGGTGGAGATGGTGAAGGAAGGTTTGATAAACAAAGAACAGGCATTGCTGCGCATACAACCTGAGATGCTGGAGCAATTGCTGTTCCGCCGCCTCGACCCAAAACACAAGTCGCAGCCGCTGGCACAGGGCTTGCCCGCCTCGCCGGGCGCTGCCTCCGGCCATTGCGTTTTCGATGCCGACCGTGCTGAGTCGCTTGGTAAAGCTGGACAAAAAGTCATCCTCGTTCGGGAAGAAACCAAACCCGAAGACATCCACGGTTTCTTTGCTTCACAAGGTATTTTCACCAGCCGGGGCGGTAAGACCTCCCACGCTGCCGTGGTGGCCCGTGGCATGGGCAAACCTTGCGTGGCTGGTGCCGAGGGCATCTCTGTGGACGTGAAACTGCGCCAAGCCGTTATCGGAGAAAAAACGCTGCACGAAGGCGACTATATCACCATAGATGGCGGTACGGGCAAGGTCTATCAGGGCGAAGTGCCTACCGTTGAACCGACCTTCTCGAAAGAACTGCAAACCCTGCTCGGCTGGGCCGACGACGTGGCAAGGCTGAAAGTTTTCGCCAACGCCGATACGCCCGGTGCTGCGCAAAAAGCGGTCGAATATGGTGCAATGGGCATCGGCCTTTGCCGCACCGAGCGTATGTTCAACGATGTGGACAGGCTGCCCATCGTGATTGACATGATACTGGCTGCCAACACCACGGAACGGGAAGCCGCCCTGAACCGCTTGCTGCCTATCCAGCGCAAGGACTTCGTTGAAATCTTCAAGGCCATGTCGCCACGGCCCGTGACGGTGCGCCTGCTCGACCCGCCCATCCACGAGTTCCTGCCATCTGAGGAAGAACTCATTGGCGAACTGGAGCACCTGCGCCACCTGAAAACGACGATTGACGGCGTGAACAACCTCTACGGCAGCCTTCGCCTGCTCGAAGCCAAGGAGGAACTGGAACACGATTACCCAGCACCGTTCAACCAGATGGGGGCCGACCTCGTGACGAAGGCCGTGCAGAAAAAAGAGCTGATGCTGCGCAAAATCAAGGAACTGCACGAGGTGAACCCGATGCTCGGCCACCGGGGCGTAAGGCTCGGCCTGACGTACCCTGAGATTTACAAAATGCAGATACAGTCCATCCTCGAAGCCGCTGCTGAATGCCAGGAGGCTGGCGTGGAGGTTCACCCAGAAATCATGGTGCCACAGGTTTGCACGGCCCGTGAGTTAGAGCATGTAAAAGTCTTTGTGGACGAAATCAGGGAGAAAATCGAGGCCAAGATGAACGCACCGCTGGAATTCAAGTTCGGCTCCATGATTGAGGTCGTTCGGGCTTGCATGCGTGCCGACGAGCTGGCCAAAGTCGCTCAGTTCTTCTCCTTCGGAACGAATGACCTGACGCAGGCCACCTACTCCTTCAGCCGGGAGGACGCCGAGAACAAGTTCTTGCCGCTCTACCAGCAGATGGACGTCGTACATGACAACCCCTTCGAGGTGCTTGACCGCAAGGGCGTTGGACGCCTGATGGAAATCACCGTGGAATGGGGCCGCAAGCAGCGCCCGAACCTGAAAATCGGCATCTGCGGCGAGCATGGCGGCCACCCGGCTTCCATCGCCTTCTGCCACAAGATTGGCTTGGATTACGTCTCCTGCTCCGGCCCTCGTGTGCCGATAGCGAGGTTGGCGGCGGCCCATGCGAAATTGGGCGAGGCGAAATATACTTCGGATTAAGTTCGAGATTGAGTTTTCAAGATTGGTGAAAAAGGAAAGGGGGTTGCTGCGGGAGCGGCGACACCTTTTTTTGTTTTGGGGAGGGGGTAACGGTTTGGGGCTACAAGAAGTTGGCGATTTCGAAGAACTAAACTGTCTGCTACCACAAAATCTGCTACCACAAAAGTTGATTTGAGGTAGAATGTTCATTTAACCACTGAACCCGCCAATTTCTTGTAGTTGCTGTCATAGGCTGGTGTTCATTTATGTTAGGCTTACGCATTTAATAAATTATTAATAATCTGTTTGCCTCTCTCAATCCTATCTTCTGTGTCGATACCATCATTCTGTTGAATCGGGTATTCAGTTAGAATACCATTATTTGATACTACATATTTGTCGGTCAGGCATTCAATAGCGTAATCGGTATTCATGATTTTCAAATTATCGCCCTGATAGGCATATTCTCCCAATGATAGTTTTCCTAAAAAATCAGGCAGCATAAACAATGTGTATAAAAAGACATTCCAGTTTTTGCCACCAATACTTTTTTCTGTATTCATCATTATAATGTTGTAATCCTTTGTTTGTTTATTGCTCCAATAGTACATGCCAAAATTGCCGTGGAGCATGGTATTGTATTTCACAAAATAGTAACGCCAATCTTTGGGTGTTTCTTTGTTTTTAAGGTAAATGTCAATATGTTTTCCCAGGTAATCATTGTTGATATTCGATTCATCAAGCGTTAAAAGCAGGTTGTGGACAATTACGCTACTGACACTTTAATGGGTGCCTGAAAAAGAAGGAATTAGGTGAGTCATAGTATCTTTGGATTGACTAAAAACAATTCACTATGACGACCCAACCCCTTCAAGTTGACGAAATTAAGCAGTTTTTCCCAGGTTGGCGCAAGGACGTGCTGAAAATTTCCTGCTGATAGTCCACTGCATCATCCGCTGCCGCACGGTCTGCCTTTACAAGTGCCGAGCAGAGGCCGGGCTATCCTCCAGCGCCGGAACCTCAAGCTGGAAAGCATTTACAAGCAGTTCATTCGCTTCTTCAAGATGAAGTGGATTGACGGTTTCCGCATGGGCATCGCATGGCTGATTATCAGCATGAGCGGCCTGCGGACGGAGGCCTTCCTCGTGATGGACAGGACGAACCGGAAGCTCGGCGGCATTGACACATCAACGTGTTGTTCATCGGCCTGTTGCTCCCAAACGGCTGCTTCTGCGCCCATCGTTGAGCGCCACTGGCCAAGAAAGGCAACAGCAGCACGGAAGAGCGCAAGGCGCTGATGGGGCGGTTCCAGAAGGGCGGCGACCGTTCAACTCCTTGAAAATCAGCGTGTTGGCGGACAGGGAGTTCATCGGGGCGGAGTGGTTCCACTTTGAGGGCATGTGGGTTCCTCGTCATCCGGCTCCGCCACCAGGACTACCAGCCTCGTGGCGGCCTCCATCAAGAAAACGGTGGCCAAGACGGACGGGCACATCCGCAGGAGGCTCAGGCGTGACGGCTTCTTCAAGGCCAGCATCGAGATACTGGGGCACACCTACACCTATGTAGTGTTCCCCAATACTGGTAGTCGAAAGGGCACGGACGAGTTCGTCGTAATTGCTGTCGGACATGGCCGATGCCGCCAAAATCAGCGAGGCCTACCGAAAGCGGTGGGGCATCGAGGTATTCTTCCTCCATTGCAAGACCAACGGGTTCAACATGGAGGACCTGAACTTCAAGAACTTGGAAAAGGTGCAGCCCTCATGGCGCTGGCAGCGGTTGCCTACGTATTCTCGCTGAACGGCCTGATAAAAGAGGGAGTGAAGCCTATTGCCCTGAAAATTACCGGGACAAAAAGGCGAGGTCCATCTCTTTGTTCCGGCTTGGGTTTGACAACTTAAAGAATATGCTGCACGTTTTGACCGACTTGATGGGGTTTTTGCTGGAAATCTTGGCAAAAAGCCACTATAATCCGAGGGAACTGGTGTTTTCTCATAAAAGTGTACAGTAGCGTAGTTGACAATATTAAAAGTTTCTTCAAAACCTGTTCTTATTTTCGTAGGATGGAATAAATCAATCCAAACGGAATCATTGCTTCTTGCTCCGAGCTGAAAGCGCCAGGAAATAAACTGAGAATAATCGCCTAAAGTCAGTAACGCTCTGTTTATATACTCTTTATGGCAATTATCAAACAGAAGTCTGAATTTTTTGAAACTGACAGGATTGTTTAAATCTACAACTGAGACACAGCCCTTCAATAATGAATGGTCTTCTAAATGATTTAGTTCGTCCTCTTGTTCTGCATTATCAATTAACCATTGATTTTTTTTACGTTCTTCCTCTTTTTGTCTAACATTGTAGCCAAGATCACCACTTTCTGTTTCCGGAATTACACCCGTAAGTATAATTGATTTGGATTCACTCAGCAATGTTTTCATACGGTCATCACGAATTTCATCTGAGGAGTTCCAAATTAAATTTCTGATTACTCTTATTCTGCGTTGAAACTGAGCCTCCGAAATGGTCTTTTTGTTCTGAAGATATATGACAATGGAATAAATCAACAATATTTTATTTAAGGGGAATTTTCTGTTTCTCCCGGCATATTCTCCGTAATTGTCAAGACATTCCTTGAAGATATTCAAGTCATCCTGATAAACCTTTACCTTACCGGTTTCATATGAGTTTTTTGAGAAAATCGTTTCGAAAATATTCAAAATATTGAGATTAAGCCAACAATCAAATGAGCTTTTCAGATAAAGAATGTTTTCCTTAGCATTTTTATTCTTGGTGCCATATAAAAACTGTGCGACCTTAAATTCATCCTTTTCAATGGCCAACCCGGATTCATAAGAAATAATATCGCTAATGAAATGAAAATAGCGCATAAATTCATCATCGATGATATTGTTATCTCCACGGAAGGGGAACAACATATCCGTCCAGTCAATATCAAACTTATGATTGATTTCTTTAGAAAATTCTTCGGAAGTATGTTTGATAATTTCTTCAAATTCGGCTTTAAAATGTTCGAACGGGGTTAGTGGTTTACCCCGTGAGTTCATTTTTATATACAAATCATCGTTTAGACCCATTTCGGAGAGCGGTAAAAAATAGAAGCTTATATTTTTGCTGGTTACCAATGATTCCCATAAGCCTGGCTGACTGCCAAATTTATGGTGAATGGCATCAATCATAACCAGCATACTTTGAATAGTTGGGTCGTTTTTCCACTCATAAGGATACCAAAATTGGTCCTTAATGGCAACAGAAAGATCTTCGGCAGTGAAATCGGGTGAATATTCTACCAAATCCTGGCAAAAATCACGTGAACTAAAACGGGTAGCGTAAGAAAAATTATTCAAGAATTCATATTCTGAAGATACGATTTTTTCTTTTTTTGCAATGTACCAATGTAATAAAAACAGGGTTGTTAAACGCTGCTGACCATCGAGAGGAGTTAAAACACCATCCTTGCAAACATCACCATAAACAAAATCAAGTGTTATAGGGCTGTTGCCAACAATTGACTGAAACAAAGCTTCTAGAAACCGTTCACGGATTCTGTTTACTTCCTCATTTGTTCTGCCTTGTGCATAATCACGCTGAATGATTGGTATTTCAATTTTGGTCAATGTTATTGTATCGCCTTGGAACTCGAAGGAGCTTCCAAAAAGACTTTGAAATGTATATTCCCGTGTGTTCATAGTTTGATTTCCTTTTGAATCAGTGTTAAATACGCTCGCAATACAGTGTTCATTTCTGATATAACCCCATCTCTGTCGGCTTTGCCCCAAAAATGAACCTGATTGGATTCGGAAGGGGTGTAATATTTGAGGAAAACACGCCTGGTACAAACTGGAATGTAATCGCTTGTTTTATCCATTTCAAGTATTTTATTGCGCTTAACATCAAAAGTAGAGTTGTTCAATGCCGAATTATCGGATTGCTTTAAAAGTGCCAAATTGGACAAGGAATGTGTGTAATCGATACTGCCATCTTCTGATAAAATATTGATTACACGGTCGAACAAAGCTGAAAATGTATCGCCTTTCAGATGTTCGTCCTTAACAGCCTCGTCAATGTCCTGGATTAAATCTTTATCTGTACCGTTGTCAATACTCATCAATGAATTTCTGTGCAAACTCAACCATTCCACCCATTGTTCTCGCTTATTAAGACCTTGTGATTGCTGTGCATGAATGTGTTCTAGGCTCCAATCTTCCTGTTTGTGTTTGTCGAAGGGGAAACGCATTGTTTCATCGGATTTTTGCCTGATAGTTTCTATATTGAATAAGAGTAATAACTTCTCGATTAAACCGTAGTCTGTTTTGTTATCGTATCCCAGATCTAAATAATCTTTCCTGAAATTAATGCTTTCTGCAATTAATGTCCAATGAATTTTGAAAGGTTGTTTTGGTAACATCTTTTGAATTGTTAATCAGTTC
Organism: Saprospiraceae bacterium; assembly: GCA_016714985.1. Lineage (GTDB taxonomy): Bacteria > Bacteroidota > Bacteroidia > Chitinophagales > Saprospiraceae > UBA6168. The sequence goes on from JADKBS010000001.1 coordinate 840,496, forward strand.
CTTTAAGTCATTGGAATCGGAAGCCACTAGGTATCCGATTTTGTGGTACAAGTCGATATTTTCGTACCATTCTTTCAAACGCTGGTAATAACGTAAAATTTCCTTCCAAATATCCGATTTTTCACCACTTTTTTTAATCTTATCAACGAAATGGAAGAAAGTGTAGAATTTTTCACGTTCACCTTTTTGCTTATCTGCCATTAAATCGAATATCAGTTCGATACGGGTGGAATAAGTTGCCGGTTTTTGGTTAGTTATAAAATACCACAAGCTATCGTTGTGCAGTTCTTTTTCGATAATATCCCATTCAGTTGCAATTTCCAATTGTTTTCTGTTGTCAATACCGTTATTGCGACTCAGGAATAATGCTTTTACAAGTTCAGCATTCGTTAACGGAATACGCCCGATATTGAGACGCGTAAATAGAGCAACAGAATCCTCTTCTTTGTCGGAGTGGGTTTCATACCAAATAATCCGGATACGCTCATTCAGTTTTTTATACAGGTTGAAAGCGGCCAAGGCTTCGTCTTTTTGGGTTTTAAACCAACATGAAATAGTGCGATAGGCTTCAATAATAAAATACTCATCAATATTTACGCTACTGTACACTTTTATGAGAAAACACCAGTTCCCTCGGATTATAGTGGCTTTTTGCCAAGATTTCCAGCAAAAACCCCATCAAGTCGGTCAAAACGTGCAGCATATTCTTTAAGTTGTCAAACCAAGCCGGAACAAAGAGATGGACCTCGCCTTTTTGTCCCGGTAATTTTTCAGGGCAATAGGCTTCACTCCCTCTTTTATCAGGCCGTTCAGCAGCGAGAATACGTAGGCAACCGCTGCCAGCGCCATGAGGAGCTGCACCTTTTCCAAGTTCTTGAAGTTCAGGTCCTCCATGTTGAACCCGTTGGTCTTGCAATGGAGGAAGAATACCTCGATGCCCCACCGCTTTCGGTAGGCCTCGCTGATTTTGGCGGCATCGGCCATGTCCGACAGCAGTACGACGAACTCGTCCGTGCCCCTTTCGACTACCAGTATTGGGGAACACTACATAGGTGTAGGTGTACCCCAGTATCTCGATGCTGGCCTTGAAGAAGCCGTCACGCCTGAGCCTCCTGCGGATGTGCCCGTCCGTCTTGGCCACCGTTTTCTTGATGGAGGCCGCCACGAGGCCCAGGTAGTCCTGGTGGCGGAGCCGGATGACGAAGGAGAACCCACATGCCCTCAAGAAGTGGAACCACTCCGCCCTGATGAACTCCCCTGTCCGCCAACACGCTGATTTTCAAGGAGTTGAACGGTCGCCACGCCTTCTGGAACCGCCCCATCAGCGCCTTGCGCTCTTCCGTGCTGCTGTTGCCTTTCTTGGCCAGTGGCTTCCAAACGATGGGCACGAAGCAGCCGTTTGGGAGCAACAGGCCGATGAACAGCACGTTGATGTCAATGCCGCCGAGCTTCCAGTTCGTCCTGTCCATCACGAGGAAGGCCTCCGTCCGCAGGCCGCTCATGCTGATAATCAGCCAAGCGATGCCCATGCAGAAACCGTCAATCCACTTCATCTTGAAGAAGCGAATGAACTGCTTGTAAATGCTTTCCAGCTTGAGGTTCCGGCGCTGGAGGATAGCCCCGGCCTCTGCTCGGCACTTGTAAAGGCAGACCGTGCGGCAGCGGATGATGCAGTGGACTATCAGCAGGAAATTTTTCAGCACGTCCTTGCGCCAACCTGGGAAAAACTGCTTAATTTCGTCAACTTGAAGGAGTTGGGTCGTCATAGTGAATTGTTTTTAGTCAATCCAAAGATACTATGACTCACCTAATTCCTTCTTTTTCAGGCACTTACATTAAAGTGTCCAGTAGCGTAATCAATATTAAGCGGTCCCTTATCTAAGGTATCTGCACTTATTGTTTCCAGGAATAGTTTGCTTCCCGTTCTGGTTTCATATTCCATTGAAAAATTGAGATGAAACGGCAGATTTAACTGTTTCATATAACGAAAAATGAGGAAAATTGTGGTTAATCTCTGCTGCCCATCAATCAACTCAAATCTCCTATCACTGATTTTTCTAACCACGATTGGCTGCAAGCTGTAATTTTTGCCTTCTTCTATTTCTTGAATATCGTTGAGCAGCATTTTTACTTCCTCTTTCCAGCGATAACCACGCTGATAGGCAGGCACATAAAATTCGCCTTCGATACTGCCGACTAATTTTGGCTCTAGATTTATGTTGTTCATTGCTTATTTCAATCAAGTATTAAATTTTTCATTTTATGTCTCATTGTTTATGTATGGAGTTTTTCTACACTTGCCTATCCCCCAATTTTCGACCCCACAACATGAAAAAATCCTGAACCCCAGCAACTTATCATTCCGCAGCTCATCTTCCTACCTATGAAGCGCACCGAGATTTTTGATAGTCAAACCCGTCATTCCGTGCCCATCAAGTGGTTGATAGAAGGCCATGAGAACGATGGCTGGCGCCACAACTTGGGCGGTAAATTCTTCAGCCTGTCCCGTTTGCGTCCGTTGCTGCGCCTCGCACTTTAGCAAGGCGGTGAATTTTTCAAGGCAATCCTATCTGGATGGTTGCGAAATCGCTGCCAAGTAATGGCATTTTTTCTAACTATCAAAGCCATGTCCTAAGATTTCCGAAATCTTCAAGATTTCGTAAATCTGCGCCGCCTCACCTAATCCTCGCTTACGAAAGCACCGCCTCATATCCACACCCGCACCCCCTCCACCGTCGCCCCTTTCTTCGCATCGCCGCTGCCAGCCCAGGCACCGTCTTTCGCCTCTACCCATTTGTCTTTTCCCTTCAGTTTCACGGCGTATTTCACGGAGACTTTGGATGCCAACGGCCCTTCCAATTTAATGGAAATGCCCACGACGGAGCGCCGCTTGTCCACGGTTTTTGCGGCAGCACCATCCACGGCTGGCTCGGTTTCGCCCATGCTTTTCACCATCATTTTATAGGAAACATGCAGGTCGGGGTGGAACGGTTCCAGCTTGATTTGCAAGCCGAGCAGGCGCTCGCCTTCTACTGGCGGGCCGACGGCCATATCGTTTGACAAGGGAACGCTGGGCGTTTTGTTGAAAGCAATATTGCCGTTCACCTTGAAAGTCGGCGCATCGGATTTTGGTTGCCCAGCGGCGATGGCGTTCTGCACGGCCTTCTGCGCATTCAAGCGGCCATAGCCGTAAAATGGGCTGTGGCCGTTGGCGTCGTAAGCCCCTTGCGTCTCGTCAATGCGGTCGCAAGAATTGCGCATGATGGTTTTCACCTGTTCCCAAGTGAGGGCGGGATTGGCGGCGAGCATGAGCGCTGCCGTGCCCGCCACGCCAGGGCAAGCGCTCGACGTGCCGCCGAAAGTTGCCGTGTACTGCCCGTCCATGTCGCCAACGAGGTGCTCGGCGTTGATGCCACCGCCGTTGTAGCCGTTCTTGCCCGTGCGGTCGGTGGTCCAGATGCCCGGCGTCTTGGGGCGGTTGGGGTTCAGTTTTGGCTCGTAAAAATCGTTGCTGGGGAAGCAGCACCAGACCGCCTCGCCGAAGTCGGAATAGACGCAGCGGCGGCCACTGTCGTTGCAGGCGGCCACGGCAATGACCTTTGGGTAGCTGGCATACTCGTCGTATTTCACGTCCTCGTTGCCATTGCCGGCGGCCCAGGTGATGATGCATCCCTTGCCGCCCCGGCCCTTTTCCACGGCATAGTCAATGGCGGCCTTGGCGCTGTCCGGCAGGCGGGCCTGACGGGTGTGGAGCGGGTCTTTGGCGTTCCACCAGGCACCGTCCTCCGGCCCCCAGCTGCACGATATGATGTCGGCCCCGTTGTCGGCGGCCCATTTGAACGCCTTGGCCTCGCTGATGCTGCCGATGCTGCCGAGCCGTATGGGCATCAGCTTCGCCTCCGGTGCAACGCCGCTTGCCTTGCCATTGCCACTGGCACAGGCTACCCCGGCGCAAGCCGTACCATGGTGCTCACTGGCGTGCTTGGGTTTGGCGTCGTCCATATTGGTGACGGTATCCCTTGGGAAGACGACCTTGCCGCTGAACTCTGGGTGTGAGGTGTCCACCCCATCATCGAGGATGGCGATGGTGATGCCCTTGCCGGTGCTGAGTTCCCAAGCGGCCTCCACGCTGGCATGCTGGCTGATGGTCAGGCCGTTTATCTGTGTTTCCTTTAGGTGCCACTGCATCGGGTGTACGAACTTGAATTTACGCTCCCGCACCAGTTCTGGGTGGCAGGCTTCCACCTCTGGCAGTTCGAGCAGCTTTTGCGCCAGCTCAAAAACCCCACGGCCCGTACCCTCCAAAGCTCCTACAAAATAGGAATTTGGCGTGATGCCGAGGTCTTCCTTTATCGTCAGGTCGTATTCCTTGATGATGGCTTCGCAACGCTTTTTGGGCAAATCGGCCTTGAACTGCAAGTACAGGTTTTCGGTGTAAACGACGATGCCGCCCGTGGTGGGGTCTTTGAGCACCCGACCTGCGAAGCGGACGCCCTCCTCTTTGGCAAGGCTTTTCCTGGCTGCGTTCCGCAATGCCGCAGCCGATTTCTCTGCCGTCGGGATGGCCCGATAGACGGTCACGTTGGCCTCTGGGAAAGCTGCCACGGGCAGCAGCGAAGGCACGATGTCCCGACTTTGGGTACTGAGGGAAAGTTCGTCGAGCGGGGCATCGTCCACGGTGCGGACGACGATGAGATCTTTGGCTTCGGCGAGTTGGAAGGTTTCGCCGGTTTTGCCGCCATAGGTGAATGAGTACATGGAGATTGTAGATTCGGTGATTGGATGGCCCTTTTGATGAGGGTGTTGACAGGCCAAAGTTAGGGGAAGTGGGGAAAGAAGTGGCGAGAATTTTTTAGTCAAATGCAGGCCTTCGACAGGCCGAAGTTGACCAAATGAAAAGCAGCAGCACGATGGCAGGAGGAATGAGGGACATTCTTCCAATGCCGTGCTGCTGCATCAATTGAATTTGCTTTAGGGTAATGACCCAGTACTGCTTTAAATTCTCCTAGAAGGCACCCTTTCTACATCAATGGAAGAGACACCCTCGCTCAATGGGGCTGCTGTATAAACGGCAACGACATCAAGTTGATAAATGCTTTCAATGACGAGGAAGCCTTCAAAGCCATGAACAAAGTGCAGGTCGTATTCCTTGACGTTGGCACAACTGATTTGCTTCACTTGGTCGTCCTTCAAGCCGTCTTCCAACCACTTGGAAATGCCGCCAGGGAAGGCCAATTTACTGCGGAGCCTGTTGGTTTCCCGGTTCGGGTTGTGGATGTTGACTGCCGTTGCATAGTTGCCCGGCAGCAGCCCTGGCGACTGCTGCGAAGTGTCGGGGATGTCGCTTGTGCAAATGAACTTTACCGCATATTGGTAGCGGTAGGGGATGGGGAGTGGTGGTGCTTGAATTGCTTTTGCCATGACGAGGTTGAGTTTGGTTTGACAATATTTAGTTCATATTCTTTTAGCAGTGACATGTAAGACCTAACAGGTTTCTAAAACCTGTTAGGTCTGGCTTTTTTCGTAAGGACTATTCATCCAGCTTCCCGCCAATGAATGGCCACATTTCCAATGTAAAAATCGTCCGATACATAGAATGTACCTCCGATTTGCTCAGGGTGTCGAATGATTTTAATGGTGTTGGGGCCGCTCCGTAGGTAACCTGATGGAATCCTATCCATCCATGCTGTCCACTTGCCATTGCCTTCTTGTGTAGGCAAATCGAAGCTTGGCAAATCACGATCATTGATTTGGATTCTGTGGCCTTGATTTCTATCAATATCAAGTGCCTGAATCAGTAAATAGCCAGTACCTATGGGTTGGCCGTCCACGTTGAATTGTCGGGTTTCTTCCGTGTTGGTTGCGGTAAACCTTGAATCGAAATTAACCCATGCAAAATCTGCTCTTGCCATGATTGATTTGTTATTGGTTTAAAAAATTAGCTTTACAAAAATGGACATCTCGTCCAAAGTCTGCTTTCACAAATGTTCCAACCCTTCTCACACATGTTCCAATCTCTCCCGCCATTCCCCCGGGCAACACCCGAAGACCTCCTTGAACCGCCTCGTGAAATAGCCCTGGTGCTCGAAGCCCACCTCCGAGGCGATGTGCGAAATCTTCCAATCCTGTTGCTCCTTCAGGAGTTCGGCGGCCCGGTCGAGGCGCTTCTTGCGGAGGTACTTGGTGGTGGACATGCCGACTGTGTGCTCTAACTTGCGGTGGAGGTCGGTGCGGCTCATGCCCACGAGGCGGAGCAGGCGTTTCACGGTGAGGGTGCTGTCAGACAGGTGGGGTTCGATTTGCGAGTCGAACTCCTCTAAAAACCGGATGTGGGTCAGTGCTTTCATCTAGTAGTTGATAGGGTGAAACAAGCTGGTTGAATGTATTTGGGCAACTCCTTTTTTCATCGGATTGCAAGGCAAAACTGGCCCTTTGCGCAAGCAAAAACAATCACGAGATTCTGTGAAAAATGCAGATGAAATTACACTTCCCAATTTCCCAATTTCCCAATTTCCCAATTTCCCAATTCCTAGCTACACCAACCGCTCCCGAATTGCCTTCGCCACGGCCTCGGTGCCGCAGTTGACGTGCAGTTTTTCGTAGATGTGGCGGAGGTGGGTGCTCACGGTGTCCATGGCAATATGGCACTCGCTGGAAATGGCCTTGTAGGTATAGCCTTCGGTGAGCAGTTGCAGGATTTCCTTTTCCCGCTTGGTGAGGCCGTATTTTTCGGAGGCGGGTTTCAGTTCATGGAAGGTTTCGAGCACCCGCCGGGCTATGCCGGGCGACATGGGCGCACCGCCCGTGTAGATATCCAGTAGGGCGTCGAGGAGCTTGGAGGGTGGTGTTTTTTTCAGCAGGTAGCCTTGCGCACCTGCTTTTAGGCAGGCGAACAGCTTTTCGTTGTCATCGAAAACGGTGTGCATCAAGATTTTGACTTCGGGGTACTTGGCCTTGATGCGCTCCACGCCCTCGATGCCGTTCACTTCCGGCATGTCAATGTCCATCAGCACGATGTCGGGGTGCAGGCCGCCTACCTCGGCTTCCACATTGCGGCAGTTGGGATAGTCGCCCACCACGGTGAAGCCCTCTGTGCCGTCAATCAGCAGCTTGAGCGATTGGCGCAGCTTGTCGTCGTCTTCGTAGATGATGATTTTCATGGTGCAAATATTCAGTAAACGGGTATTGCCGTTCAATCACGGATTTCTTTGATAGGAAACCTGACCCGGACGGTGGTTCCCCTGCCGGGGGCAGTGGTCAGTTGCAGCTCGCCGCCGAGGTTTTTGGCCCTCTGGCGCATCGTGAGGAGGCCATTGCCGCCTTCCTTGACACTCATGGGGTCGAAGCCGAGGCCGTCATCATGGATGGTCATGGACAGTTTGCCTTGCTCGTGCAAGACTGAAATATTGGCCGACTGGCATTGCGAGTACTTGACCAGGTTGTTGACGGCTTCCTTGAACAGCAGGTAAAACTGCCGCCGCTTGCCCATGTCCAAGCGCAGCCGCTTGGCATCCAGCGGGAACTGGAGGCTGCCGTTGATGCCTTTTGCCTCAAAAGCCTCCGTTGCGAAGCGCCTCATGCGTGCCAGCACCCGGTCGAGCGGGTCGTTCTTAGGGTTGATGCTCCAGATGATGTCGTCGAGGGATTCGGCGCTGGCCTGCACCTCCTCCTCGATGCGGTCGAGCAGGGGCAGCGCCTCGCTATCGGCAGGCAGTTTTTGCCGGATGAGCGTGGTGAGGATGTTGACGTTGCTCAGGGTGGCACCGATGTCGTCGTGGAGGTCAATGGAGATTTGATTGCGCAGCCGCTCGACGCCCAACAATTGGCCAATGCGCCAGCGATAGGTGCCGTAACCAACTGCTCCAGCAGCCGATAGTGCCAACAACAGGAACCACCATTGAAGCCAGAACGGTCGTTTGATGATGATTTCAAGCCGTTTTTCAGCAGACCATATTCCGTCCGAATTAGAGGCTTTTACTTTGAGTATATAGCGCCCCGGGGGCAAGTTGGCATAGCGTGCGAAGCCCTGCGTGGTGGCGGGTGCCCATTCCGATTCATAGTTCTCTAATTTATAGCGGAACTGGTTCTTGGAAGGATTACTAAATTCAAGTGCCGCAAACTCAAAGTTCAGGGTGTTCTCATGGGACTTGAAAACGAGTTTTTTGACCTCGGAAATGTTCGTGGCACTTGTTGCTCGGCAAATGGGGTGTGGCACTTCCACGTTGTTCACCAGCAGGCGGGTGAACTGCACCTGTGGCTTGGTTTCTAGCATCTTGATTTGTTCTGGTTTGAAGTGGTTGATGCCGTTGCGGCCAGCGAACCAGAACTCGCCGTTGGAGCGGCGCAGGAAGCCGTGGGAGTTGAACTCCAAGCCCTGCAACCCATCTGGCATGTCGAAGCCATGGAACTGGCGCTCTTTGACCAAAAACCGCACGATGCCCCGGTTGGTGGAGAGCCAGAGCGTGTCGGCGGCGTTGCCGAGCACGGCGTACACATGCTGGTCGGGCAGCCCATCGGCTTCGGTGTAGGTTTTATGCAGCCATGTTTTTTGGTCGAGGCTGACCAGCCCGTTGCTGGTCCCTATCCAGAGGGTATCGCTGGCGGGGTCTTCGTAGTATCCCAGCACATCGCCTCCTATGGGCAGGCTTGTGGTCATGGCAAAGCCCTTTTCGGGGGCCAGCACCTCGATGCTGGTTTGTTCGCGGCTGGCCAGCAGCAGCCCTTTTTTGTTTTGGTAAATATGGGTGAATGCGCCGTTGCCCGCTTTTTCCAGCTTCTCGAAAAGGTAGCCGCTGCTATTTTCATTCAACAAATATAGGCCGCCAGCCATGGACGAGAAAACCAAGCGTCCATTGGCCAGCTCATAGCCATAAAGGAAAATGCTGTCGGGCAGCACGGGCTGGAAGCCCTTGTCGTCAGGCCCTTTCACCGCCAGCCCCTTGTCGAAAGAGAAGGCCCAGCAGCGGTCCTTGCGATCCACAAAAAGGTAGAAGATATCGTTGCTGTGGGTGGTTTGCCCCTGCTTATCCCCAATACTGAAGTGGGCGAGCGGGGCCTTGATTTCCGACAATACAAAAACGCCAAGCGAGCGGCTGCTGCACCAGACGTTGCCCTGACTGTCCTCGTCAATGGCAAAAATACCGTTCATGTTGTCGGTATTTTCCCATAGCCTGCGGAGGTCGGTCAGCCCAAACTTCACCTTTTTGGGCTGTGTGAAGTCCACCCCAATACCGTTAACCCCGGTCCAGATGACGCCGTGGTTGTCCTTCCAGACGCCGTAGGTCATGTTGTTGGCGAGGCTCCAGCGGTCGCTGGGGTCGTTGGCGAAGCGGGTCCCGTCGCCCATTGCTTTTTTGTTGAAAAACTGCCAGCCGCCGCCATAGATGGAAGCCATGAGGTGGTACCGGTCGTAGGACGCCAACTTATTGGGCCGCCCACCTTCTACCGGATATAATTGCCATGCCCCACCTGGCAACACCAGCAGTAGGCCACTATTTACGGTGAACCAAGTTGAATCGCCCTCCTCCAATCCATCGGAGGCAAGGAAGGAGGGGTCGCCGTTTTCGCCTGAAAACCGCTTTTGCGAAACGATATTCCCGTTGGCCCCAAAGGTGAGGAAATGGATGCCAGGGCGGTCGTAGCCAAATACGGCAAGGGTTCTTAGGTCGCCGTTTTCCTTGAAGTTGGGTGCCATTCGTTGGGAGGGCGGGGGCAACTGGCAGATGCTGTCCCAGGCGCTTTCTGTGGGGTGGAAATAACAGAAGTTGTTGCCGCCAACGATGAGGCCAAGCCTTCCCTGGTTGTCCATAAAGCTGAGGTGGTAGCCTTTCTGGCCTTTGTAGTGGAACGAGCGGAAGTGGTCGTGTTTTCGGACGTAACAGACCAGTGCTTCATAAGTGGTGGTCCATAGATTGCCTTCCCCGTCTTCGATGATGCGGCTCTGGAGGTAGTTGCCGGGCATGGAGAGCGTGTCGCCGGGGATGTGCTTGTAGGGTTTTACATGCTGGCCGTCATAACGGTTCAGCCCGTTGAGCGAGGTAATCCAGACGAAGCCCCTTGAGTCCTTGTAGATGACGTTGTTGAGCGTCTGGGAGAGGCCGTCGGCCTGGGTGAGGTGGTTGAAAAAAAGCCTATCAGGCTGGGCGAGGCCAGCTTGATAGGCAAGGCTAATGAGGAGCCAAGTGATGAAGGTTGGGCGGCCGGTATTTTTCGTAATGCAGCGATTTAAGGGTTTAATCCAAATTCATGTCAAAGGTTTTGTATTACCTGCCTTGCTTGTGCAAACGTGATAGTTATGCTTCCATGCGGTGAATTATTGAGAGCTGTGTAAGGAGCAGCACCCTCACCCTTCCCGCAATAAGGTGGGCAAGGAAGAATCAATAGTTCACTACGCAGATTTATTCGATTCCCTTGTCCGTCCAGCCCAATTAAAGCAGTGACTTCTTGGCCTTGGTAAATGACGTTGACTTGTTCAGCGTCCCTAGTGCCATATTGATTGTCCCTCATCGCAATTACATCTTCAACATAGTATCTAGGGTTGTTAGCAAGATTGCCTGAACCGGCATCAAGTTGGGCTTCCATTACTCTTACTAAGTTCATAATCATTCGTTTTAAAGGTTATAAAAAATAGGTTTAATTCCGTCAAAATTAGCCCTCGCTCCCCGCTCCCACAATCACCAATTTCTGTGATAAAAGCGGACTAAAGGATGAAGCCGAGAAGGATTTAAGTCAAGGTAGGATTCCTGTTAGTTTTGTGAATACATAAATAAATGCCTTAAAATTCCAATAGTAACGGCCTTTTGAGAACTAATTTTCAAATTTTTCTACTTTTGGAACATTTGTGCAAATCAGGTTCATTTTCACAGCCTGATATTGGCCGTGTAATCCTGCTCTGCTAACCCAATTCTGTGATAGCTATCACCACCTTCCTTACCGCTTTCGCCCCGCCAACAATCTAAACATATTATTCGCTGGACTGCTTGCCTTTTCACCCTTTAATCTTTTTGTCATGAAAACAAGATTTTTACCCTTCACACTTTTACTCCTCACACTTAGTTGGAATTCCTTGCAAGCACAATGGACAGGCCTGGGTACAGGTATCTCGGCCCCGCCAAGGTCCTTGTTTGGATTATCGGTCGTGAATGAAAACATCGTTTGGGGTTTCAGTTGGGACGAAATCAACATAGCTCCATCCAAGGAATTTACCCGCACGCTCGATGGCGGCCAAACTTGGATTCCCGGCTTTTTGGATGAAGTGGATGCTGGTTTATATTCAGGCCATGTATTCGCTTTCAATGCGGATACGGCTTGGTTGAGCACCTCAAGCCTCCAAAACCCAGTGACTGGCAAAGTGTACAAAACCACGGATGGCGGAGAGACTTGGGTTTGGGTGGATACATTGTTCAATGGGTTCAACCAGGCGCCCACCGCAATTCATTTCTTCGATGCGGAAAAAGGCGTGGCTTTCGGTGCGCCATTTTCAGCGTTCTACAATAACCAAATCCTAATTTATACGACCTCCGATGGTGGCAATAGCTGGACGGAGGTTGCTGTCCCGCCCCAGTTGGCTGGCGAGGGAATAACGGATAGGGTAGCCAATGGTGTCTATGCCGCCATTGGCAGTGAAATCTGGTTTCCTTCCACCAAAGGGCGGGTTTTTAAATCTTCTGATTACGGCAATACCTGGGCCGCTTACCAAGCACCTTTGCAGGGTGCGACGCCACATGACCCGATTTCCATTGCCATGAAAGACCATCTGAACGGGTTGCTCATTTCTGATAATCCCAATGAAGCATTTCGCACAACCGATGGTGGTGAAACTTGGATTCCAATCGCTTTTCCAAGCCAACCAGCAGCATTTCAGGTTGAATACATCCCTGAAACTGAAGGCACGTACATCATACACGATGGTTTTTTTCATAATTCTCCAGACATTCTTGTTACTTACGACGATGGTGAAAGCTGGCAAATTATCGCTACTAATGTCAGCATGGAATCCCTCGAATTTCTTTCCCCAACTCTAGGATTTGGATGTACTGCATTCACCCATCCGAATTTTGGCGGCATGTACAAATGGTCAGGCCCCTCGCTCTCCGGGCGCATCTTCGTCAACGACGATGCCATCGGTGCCAACACAGGCTACAATTGGGCCGATGCCTTCACCGACCTGCAATCAGCCTTTGCCATTGCCGAGGCGGGCGACCAAATCTGGGTGGCGGAGGGAACGTACAAGCCCGCAACTACGGGCGGACCGCAGACGGCTACCTTCTTGATTGACGAGGACTTGCGGCTATACGGGGGCTTCGTGGGCACTGAGACTAGCCTCTCGCACCGGGGCGACCCAGCCGACCACCCCGCTATCCTCTCCGGAGATGTGAATGGGAATGATGTGCCCGATGATTTCTCTCTCACTTACCGTTCAGACAATGTGCTGCATGTCCTTACCGTAAATTCAAATATTACCAATGAAACCCTAATTGATGGTTTCATAGTCGAAGGAGGACAAGCCGATGGAGCATCAGGGGGGCAAAAATCTGGGGTAGAGTATGTACTGCACTGGGTCTCTGTTATGAATCAATGTACCTTTCGGCAGAATTATGTAGCGTCTGATGGCGAGGGCAGCAGAATATACGCCAGCTCTGGCAATCCGACAATCTTCAAAAACTGCGTTTTCGAAAAAAACCAGGGCTCATTGAGCGGTGCAGTTCAAATTTCCCAACCTTCTTCCACTTCCTTCGGCGTTTCAATTGACTTTGACCATTGCACCTTCACAGAAAACAAAGCCTTTAATGGGGAGGGGGGAGGTTTACAGTTTTGGCCCAGGGGCAATAACTCTTATTTAAAGGTAAATGGATGCGAATTCACAGGCAACTCAGGCCGATACAATGCGACGGAGGGCTTTTATGCTTTATTGATGAAAGCGACAATCTGAGCAGCTATACAAATCCTTGTTGACAGTTGCTTTTTGCCGACAATACTTCGGAGGTTTACAACGGAGCCGGATTAAATGCATTTTTGGCAGGAAATGAAAATACCTTTTCTTTAACAAATTCGACCTTTGAAAACAATCACAGCGCCCATTATAGTGCGGTTCATATAGTGGGATTAAGCAGCCAGGGAACAGTGGTGGTTGACAATTGCACCTTTTTCCAGAATTCAGCGGTGGATGGTGCAGGAGGGTTAACCCTCTATACCGCAAACGAGCCGAACGATATAAAATTTACAGTCAAGCAATGTAAGTTTATTGAGAATGAAACAATGCATTTCGGAGGGGCAATGGTGATTGTTACGTTGACCCCGGCAAGCCTCACTATTGAGGATTGTTTGTATCAAGGCAATAAAGCTGAGGTATCGGGAGGGGCAGTTGAAATTTTTACGGGAAAGGCCGAGGTCGGGTCAGCATTTCGCAATTGCATTATGCAGGGCAATGAAAGTCCGTTGGGTGCAGCTATCAGTAGCTACCCTTTTGACAGTGATTTTGGTGCTGGTTCGACGGATGCAAGCTTCACCTTTGAAAATTGCCTCATTGCAGAAAATTCTGGCGCAGGGGGGACGGTTTACCTCAAAGAAACAGGCAGCTTTAACTTTCTTAACTGCACCATCGCCAATAATGAAGCCGACGGGTTGGTGATGGATACCCCTTCAATAGCAAGTATTCAAAACACCATCCTCCACAACCCCGGCAACACCGAGTACACTCCCCTCACCGATAACATCACCTTCAACTCCCACGGGGGCAACCTCATCGCCGACGCCAGCCTCGCAGGGCTGCTCACCATGGGCGACAAGCAGGGCCTCGACCCGTTCTTCGTGGGCGGCGGTGACTACCACCTGACCGAAGGCAGCCCTGCGTGGACGCTGGCAACCCCGATGGCGTGACCGCCACCGAAGACCTCGATGGCTTTCCCCGCAGCCAAGGTGGCCGTGTGGATATGGGCGCTTATGAAAGCCCGTTTGTGTCATCTACAAGGGAAATATTGGCTGGTGAGGTGGCGGTTTCTCCCAACCCGGCGGGCAGTTTTTTGAACATCCAGCTTCCGGAAAATAGCGCTGGAGCACTCACAGTGCAGGTCTTCGACGCACAGGGCAGGCTGCTCCGCAACGAGCAGCTTTTCTTCGGCCAACCGCTTGACCTTCAGGGACTTGCCCCCTGCATGTACTCCCTGCGGGTGGTCGTGGGCGAGCGGGTGTTTGCGGGGAAATTCGTCAAGCAATAATTTTATCTTTTCGTCCTCCGCAGGTCTTCAACCTCACGGAGGACGTTTCGTGAATTTCAATTTTACTTTATGAAAACAACAATTTTTACCCTACTTCTTCTCATTTCCTGCTGCCAGTGGCTGGAGGCACAGTGCCCGGTGGACATCACTTTTTCCACGCAGGGGCAGATTGATAGTTTTCAAATCAATTATCCCGGGTGTACTGATTTTCTAGAATGTGACTATCCAAGGCAACGATATTGCAAATCTAAATGGGCTGCTTGGGGTTGATTCCATCGGTGGCGATTTGACCATTATAAGTAATCCGACACTAACTTCGTTGAGTGGACTGAACGGTCTAATTTCTGTATCAAGACTTTTCATTGAAAACAATGACACTTTGAGTACTTTAACGGGTCTTGAGGGCCTCCATTCGCTCAAAGGCTTATCTATTTCCAGTAATGATGTATTAACCGCTTTGAATGGGCTGGAAAGCCTCACTACTGTTTGGGGCATCGGGATTTTCCTTGAAAACAATACAGCGCTAACCTCTTTGAACGGGTTGGACAACCTCATTTCAGTGCCACAAGTTGGAGCACTTCTTCCAACTAAATTTTCAATTATCAATAATCCTTCATTGGTTAATCTCAGTGGATTGGGAAATCTTTCTTCAGCCTCCAATATTGTGATTCAGGATAATAGTTCCATAGTTTCATTAAACGAATTAGGAAATCTATCTTCTGTTGGACATCTCATTATTGCAAATAATGAAAACTAACCCTCTTTGGTTGGCTTAGAGGGTATCCAGGCTGTTGGGAGTCTCCGTATTGTGGACAATGATGAGTTGGCATTTTTAAGCAATCTGGACAGTATGGTTTCTATTAAGTATCTCGAAATTGATAACAATAAGTCCTTGGTTTCTTTGAGTGGGTTAGATAATCTTTCATTAATCGGTTCGTCATCATGGGTTGATTTTGGAACTTATGGTGCAGAATCATAAACAATATAAATTTGAAACTCACTACAAGGTCTGAGAAAATCTTGACACTGTTGGAAATGGATATTTTGTGGTTGATGGCAATCCTTCCTTAACTTCCCTGATTGGTTTGACAAACCTTTCTTATGCCTCGGAATTTGTTGTTGAAAATAATGAAGCCTTGTCTTCAATGGAAGGCCCTGATAATCTTGCGTCAGTAGGGTATCTTATTGTTGCAAACAATATGATACTAACTTCCCTGAACGGATTGGAAAACCTGACTTCTGTATGGTCGTTGCAGATAGAAAATAATGCTGCATTGCAATCCCAGGCGGATTAGATTATATTAACTACATACCAATTCCTCAGGATGCCGCAATTTATATCAATACCTGCCCTAACCTTTCCACATGCGAAGTCAAAAGTATTTGTGACTACATACAAAATGGTGGTTACGCTGAAATTTCCAACAACGCCCCCGGCTGCAACAGCGTCCCAGAAGTCGAAGTAGCCTGTGCTGCGTCGGGTGTATTTGACCTTTCCAAAGCAGGTAATATTTTGGAAACATTTCCCAACCCCGCCACAGATTTCCTCACCCTCCAACTACCCGAAACAACCGAACCGCCAACCGTCCAAGTCTTCGACGCACAAAGGCAGGCTGGCGTTGCTCGCCTCCGGCCAACAGCTTGACGTTCAAGCACTTGCCCCCGGCATGTACTCCCTGCGGGTGGTCGTGGGCGAGCGGGTGTTTGCGGGGAAATTCGTCAAGCAATAATTTTATCTTTCGTCCTTTGCAGGATGGTTGCCTGTGAAGGACGTTTTTAACTTTTAAATACTTACCTTATGAAGAAGAGCATTTTTACTTTCGATGGTTTTGGTTTTTGGGTTAACCGACGGTCTGTTTGGGCAGGCAGGGGCGCTAGATGCCAGCTTTGGATTTGGTGGTATTGCCACCACGTCTTTGCTTTTAGGCTATGACAAAGCGAGTTCAGTTGCCATACAGGCCGATGGTAAAATCGTGGTCGGGGGGACTTCACAAAATGGCACCGCAGGCCCCGGGTTCACTTTAGCGCGGTACAATGCCGACGGAGATTTAGACCTTGATTTCGGTGCAGCAGGCGTTGTCACCTCAAATTTTGGCGGTTCTTCATGGGCGAATGCGATAGCGATACAACCCGATGGTAAAATCGTCGCAGTAGGGGTCTTGGGTTATATCCAATTGGCCATTGCCAGATACAATGTGGATGGCACATTGGATGATGGGTTTGGTTTAAATGGATTGGTAACTGATTCGGTTGGATTTCCAGTAGGCGGGCTTGCTGTGGCGATTCAGCCAGATGGGAAAATCGTAGCGGCTGGTGGAGGGTTTTTTGCTCGATACGATATAAATGGGATACCAGACAGCAGCTTCGCAGGAGATGGGATTATTGAGGGTATTGACATGGATATACGCTCCATTGCAGTACAGCAGGATGGAAAAATTGTGGCGGTCGGTTCAGCCAATTTTGATCAGTTAATAGCCAGGTTTAATGCAGATGGAACGATGGACAACAGTTTTGGCTTGAATGGTTTCATAAATCACGACTTCAGCATAGCCAACGCAGTGGGTTTGCAAACAGACATGAAAATCGTTGTAGCAGGTCATCAGGGATGGGGCAACTTTGTCCTGTCCCGGTACAATCCGGACGGAATGCTGGACAGCACGTTCGCCTCGGTTGGGACAGTTTCTACTGATTTTGGTAGCGTTGTCACGGTTAATGCAATCGCATTGTTGCCAGACGGGAAAATTGTGGCGGCAGGACGCCTGGGCATCTTCAGTGATTTTGCACTTGCTAGTTACAACCCAGATGGGTCGCTGGACAACGGTTTCGGCTTGAATGGAAAACTGACCACCGATTTTGGCGGAGGAAATGACGAAGCCTCCTCGCTTGCCTTGCAGCCTGATGGAAAAATAATTGCAGTTGGAAATGCCAACTTCAATATTGACAGTGACTTTGCTTTGGCCCGGTACACTCCCAATGGAGCGCTGGATGTCACTTTCGGCTTGGGAGGCATAGTGTCTGTAGCTATTGGTATGGGGACAGCGACAGTTACCGCTTCAGTCTTGCAGCCTGATGGAAAGATTCTGATGGCAGGTTCAATTTTGCATGGTGCTCCGGGATATGGTTCCGAAGATTTCTTTAACAGGTTTATTATGGTTCGTTACAATGAGGACGGAACCTTGGATGCCAGTTTCGGTTCAGGAGGCATTTATTTAGGTTTTATTGTTGGAGAAGGATTTGATTATGGCTTTAGTGTAAATGCACTGGCAATTCAAGCAGATGGTAATATCCTGGTAGGGATAACAAGTTTTTACCATCCAGGGATGTCCAGTGGAGGAATTAGCCGATTCTTTCCCGACGGCACCCCAGATACCGTTTCAGTGAGTTTTCCGTCGTGTGCTTTCTGCTTCTCCGGTGTAAACGCATTAGCTGTGCAGCCAGACGGAAAAATCATTGCTGGAGGTCAGGTGAATTCAAATTTCGTCCTTGCACGGAATAATCCAGATGGCACTTTTGACGAAGATTTTGGCTTGGAAGGCGTATTGGAAATTGATTTTGGTGGATATGAAGCTGGAAGCGCTCTGGCTGTTCAGCCTAATGGAAGCATAGTCATTGCTGGTGAAACCACTCAAAATAATTCTATCGCACTTGCCCGATGTACTCCCGAAGGCATATTGGACAACAACTTCGGAAATGGGGGTAAGGTGATTTCGCCGGACTTTGGCGGAGCCAATGATGTGGCCCTTCAACCCGATGGGAAAATCGTGGTAGGCGGCAACTTAGTCTTGGCTCGTTATGAAACCAATGGCGCTTTGGACAATAGCTTTGGTTTCAATGGCAAAGTAGATTTGGATTTTATCGCCCACTCGTTAACCCTCCAACCTGATGGAAAGATTTTGGCTACGGGGATTGGCGTGTTGGCACGTTTTAACTCCGATGGAACTTTAGACGGTGCTTTTGGGGCAGGAGGAATGTTGATTACGAGACATCGGGGAATACCTGTCAACAAATTACGTCGCCCTCCAACCCGACGGCAAAATCGTCGTGGCAGGCGAGTCGGATGGCGACTTCGCCGTCGCCCGCTACCTTTCCGGCTTGGAAACGGGTGTGTTTGAAAAACCGGAATCAAACGTTTCTATGTTAGACCTCTCGCCCAATCCCGCTTCTGATTTCTTGAATATCCAACTATCAGAAACTACCGCCCCACCCACCGTGCAAGTCTTCGACGCACAGGGCAGACTGGTGCTGCTCGCCACTGGGCAAAGGCTTGACATTCAGGGGCTTGCAGCGGGCATCTACTCGCTACGGTCCGTCGTGGGCGAGCGGGTGTTTGTGAGGAAGTTCGTGAAGCAGTAGTTTACAAACACCAATCGGGCGGATGAATTTTTACCGTCCGCCCGATTGCCTATTAATGGTTGAATTTTGCTTCAATACTTCGCAAACTTCTCCCAACCGACCCGTTCCCCAGCCAGTATTTGTAGGAAATAAACCCCATCCGTTAAATCACCCATCTGCAAGGTTTGGCGCTGTTCGGTGATGGCGGTTTTGTAAACCAACTGTCCGGCAGGGTTGAAAATATGGGCCTTGACAACTGTGTAGTCCATATCGGTTGGCAGTTCAATATTAAGCTCGTCTAACACGGCGTTAAAGGCGTGGTGGAAGGCGATGGGCAATGGCTCGTGGGGGCGGCGACCAGCACTTCCGTGCAGCTCACATCGTTGTCGTTGTTGGTTTCGAGGTGGAGGTTGGGGAGGGAGGTCCACATGCAAAGTTCAAGCTGCTCACCCGTGGGATTTGAACTGAACCAAACCTCTTGGTCGCCCCATGTCAACTGCATGGAAGCGTTGGGCTGTAAATTCAGGTTTTCAAATGACTTGGAAAACGATTGCACCAGGGCACATTCCCAGATAAAGATATTGTCGTACGGAAATGAGAAGTTGACTGTCAAGCTATTGATGACCGAGGGGCCATTGTTCTTGACCGTGACGGAAATATTGGGTACGGTTGCCTTGTAATACCAGTTAAAGTTTTGGACCTGAATAGGGCTGCTTTGGGAAACCTGGACTAGTGCCACATCGGCATTGGTTTGGGCCGTCGAACCGTCGTTCCTGAAATCCTTTATAAATGCTGACTGGTTTTCATGACCATTGTTGCCATACTGCTCACCTCCACCGACAATGAAGCCATCATCCGCAAAAGCGACAGAGGTAAAGGTCTGATTGTGGTCTGATAGGGACATAGTACCTATTGGGGTTAATCCAAAATCCAATCTTACGACTGAAGGGGCTGAAGTCAGTACGGCGATTTCATCTTGGGTAAAAGAAACGTCCTGTATGGCATCGCCCTGTTGCTGAAAAAAAGCCATTGGCGCAAAATCAGCATCATACAATTGGAGCACGTCACCTTGTTGCGCAAGGTAACTGCCATTGGGCAGGATTTCTATGCGGTCAAGAATTAGATTGGGCAAGGTGTCAATGAAACTGCCGCTCGGGGAAATCCTAATAAGGCCATTTATTGTAGCCACGAGCAGTTCGTCGGCGGTGTTGACGACCATATCTTTTGCCCAATTCCACGGCACATTTACCGACCAAAGTCGCGTTCCATTGTCTGTGATTTTTGTAAGCCCTCCTTCAAACTGGTCAGCAATTGCGATGCTGTTGTCATTGAACTTAGCGATTATACTACTGCCATTGGTATTGCCTGTTGCCATTTCGTTCCAGTTTTTGTCGTATCTGATAAAATAGCCTACCAATACATCACATGCTATGCCTCCTGTGACGTACATTAGCGAGGAGTCTTGCAGTTCGACCATGCCCGAGGCTCCTTCTCCTTCGAAAATAGCGGCAAAGCTTTCAAAAACCTTGCTGCCGGTGGCATCAAAGACGGAGAACCCAGCTCCGTTGCTGTGCAGTAAGACCCAATGACCCTGGGAGGTGCGCAGGATGTCGGCAGTGCTATCGGAAAAAATATGGTTGCCCACCCATTCGATTTGGCCGTAGGCAAAATTGGTAAGGAGGAACAGGAGGGCAGAGAAGACGTTTTTCATCATACAGGATTTGAAATTCAGTAAAGTTGCAATTTAACCCAAATCTTTTCACTTTGGCCCTTGCCCAACACTATTTTTCGCTATTCAAGCAACAAAAGCCCGATTTTTGCTGTCTATCTGGCAGTTAAAAAAATGACAATGAAAAAACTCCTGCTCGCCACGGCCTTTGCCGCTTCACAGGTTGCCTTGCTTGCGCAACTATCGCCCGAACTGGCCGTCACGCCCCCCGACCATCCGCACCTGACCTCGACGGCGACTGCTGCTCCTTATGCAGCTACTATCACCGCTGAAGATATGCGCAGCTACCTCAGCGTGCTGGCCTCAGATGAGTTCGAGGGACGGGAGACGGGCGAGGAGGGCCAGCGCAAGGCCGCCGATTTCATTGCCGCCCATTTCGAAAAGCTCGGCTTGCCCAAAATTGGCAACGATGGCACCTATTTCCAAAACATCGCCTTCACCGCCGAAAGCTGGGACAACGGCCAAATCGAACTGACCATCAACGGTGAGGGCTACCGCCACCTCAGCGACTTCGTTTCCTTCCCC
The DNA here is from genome assembly GCA_016714985.1 of Saprospiraceae bacterium. Lineage (GTDB taxonomy): Bacteria > Bacteroidota > Bacteroidia > Chitinophagales > Saprospiraceae > UBA6168. Next base: position 861,298 of record JADKBS010000001.1, read on the forward strand.
AGCGCCAACAGCAACCGGGAGCGCTTCGCAACGGAGGAGGTAGTCTTCCTCGGCTATGGCATTGACGACCCCAAGTACAGCGATTATGCTGGCCGCAACGTGCAGGACAAGACCATCCTTATCTACATGGATGAACCAGTGGACAACAACGGCAACTCATGGCTCACGGGCACGCCGGAGCTTTCTGCTTGGAGCACCGATTGGCGCAAGAAACTGGAAGTGGCCCACCAATATGGCGTGGCCACCGTGCTGCTCATTGATGCCGACATCAAAAAAACGGTGGGCGAGGCCCGCAAGACCCTCCTTAGCAGCGAGATGCATATGGGCGAGGGCGGCAACCCAGAGGGGCGCTACGCCAACAATATGTTCATTTCCAGCACCTTGGCAAAGGAAATAGTGGGCAAAAAGATGAAGAAGTTCGTCAAACTGAGGGATGGCATCAAGAAGTCCGGAAAGCCTGCCAGCATGGGGTTCCCCGCCCGCCTGAGCATGGTGCAGAAGAAGAACAAACGCCAGCTGTTAGGCTCCAATGTGCTTGGCTACTTGGAAGGCAGCGACCCGCTCTACAAGCACGAGGTCGTGGTCGTGTCGGCACATTATGACCACTTAGGCAAAAAAGGCCCGGCCATCTACCATGGAGCCGATGACAACGGCTCTGGCAGCAGCATGGTCATGGATATTGCACAAGCCTTCGTGGAGGCGAAAAAAGCGGGTAACAGCCCTCGTCGTAGCATCCTATTCCTGTTGGTGAGCGGTGAGGAGAAGGGCTTGCTCGGTTCTGAGTATTACTCGGAACACCCCATTTTCCCCTTGGAAAACACCGTGGCCGATGTGAACGTGGACATGGTGGGCCGCACTGATTCCAAACACGACAGCAACCCGAACTATATCTATGTCATTGGTTCCAATCGCCTCAGCACCGAACTGCACGACATTAACGAGGCTGCCAACGAGGCTTATGCCCAACTCGACCTCGACTATACCTACAACGCCAAGAACGATCCAAATCGCTTCTATTACCGCAGCGACCACTATAATTTTGCGAAGAAGGGCATCCCTTCCATCTTCTACTTCTCCGGCACCCACAAGGACTACCACCAGCCGAGCGACACGGTGGACAAAATCATGTTCGAAAAAATGGAGAAGATTGGCAACTTGATTTTTTATACGACGTGGGAGTTGGCGAACAGGGAGAGGAGGATTAAGGTGAATGTGAAGGAGGACTAAGTAGGTGGAACAAAAAAGGCAGTGCTTACGACACTGCCTTTTTTGTTCCATCAAAGGATATTTTTAGTTCTCAGCACCAGCGCCAACAGCACCAAAGTCGAACAGCAGCGAAAAGCGCAAGGTATTGTCGAGCGGGCTGCGCTGGTTGGTGGTGGGCACGAGGTACGAAAAATTGAGGCCGAAGATATTGTACTTGAGGCCAAGGCCCACCGTGAAGAAGTGGCGGTCGCCTTTGGTGCGGCTCTCGGTGAAGTAGCCGGCACGAACGGCAAACTGCTTGTCGTACCAGTACTCAATGCCAGTGGAAAACATCAGCTCTTTCAGTTCCTCGTCGAAGCCATTAGGGGCATCGCCGAACGAGCTGAAGATGCCAGAAATGGGCGATTCTTGACGCCAGTCATAGATGCCGTCGCCGTCTTGGTCGCAGTCTTCTGGTTGACCTGGGCATGGGGAAGGCACCAGCAGTTTGTTCACATCGGCAGCGATGGTCAGGCTGTTGTATTCGTCAAAGTTGAAAGTCCAGGCACCGCCAAGGCCGAGGTTGGTCGGCAGGAAGTCCTTTTGGTTGCTGGAAGCATTCGTGTAGGTGATTTTTGAACCGATATTTGAAACAGCAAGGCCAAGCGTCAGGTCGCTCTTGCGGCCATTCACCTCCATGTCGGTGTCGTAGGTGAACGAGAAGTCTGCGGCACCTGCCTTGCCAGCTTCGATGACTTGGCCTGACACCTCCTGTCCGGCAGCAAGGTTGGAGTAGATGAACTTGGCACCCACGGCAGCCGAGAGTTTCTCTGCAAGCCTACGGGAATAAGCCACCGTGAACTCGAACTCGTTGGGGCGGCCATTGCCGATGGATTCGCCCTGCTCGTTGGTGAAGGCGATGTCGCCCAAGGAGAAGTAGCGGAGGCCTGCGCCTATTGCCTGACGGTCGTCGAGCTTGTAGTACCCCGTCAGGTAGGCGAGGTAAACATCGTTGAGGCCAAGCGAGCGAAGCCAAGGTGTATAAGTGGCGGAGATGCCCAGCGGGTTTTCGTTCATCACCAATTTGGACTGGTTGAAGTGCATGGCGTTGGCGTCAGGGGAGAGGCCAATGCCCACATCGCCCATAGCGCCCGAACGTGCGTCGGAAACGATGCGCAGGAACGGCACAGCGGTCAGGATGGTGTTGATGCAAGCAGAACCGTCTGGATTGACAAGCTCTCCATTTTGGTTCCTAAAGCATTGAGCGTGGAGGTCGTTCGAGGAGAACAGACCGATTAGGGTGAAACAGGCTATCGTGAATCGTAAACCTTTCATGAGATGAATTCAGTTTTTTAAAAAAGTTTGCAAATATAGTGCAGCTAAGATAAATGAGGCGGGTTAGGTGAACAGAACCTCAAAAATCAAGGGCTTAGGTGAATGTTTATATTGTTGGATTGCTATTATTGTTTGATTGTTATTTGTGAGCGGCAACCGCCCATCAATTCAACAATCCAGCAATTCAACAATCATTTTAGTATCACCAATTTTTCAAAGTCACTCTCGCCTTCCAGCACCGTTTCGCCGGTGTTGATGCTCCTGACTTTTACTTTGTAGAGGTAAACTCCTTTGGCGAGCGGGTCGCCGTAGTCGTCCCTGCCATCCCATTGGATGCCATCGCCTTTGCCTAAACGGTACCCTGTGGAAATTATTCTCTCCTCCAAAGTTTTTATCAATCTTCCCGAAACAGAATAAATCTGCACCATCACGTCCATCTCCGTGCCCGCTTGGTTGTGCTCGAACATGAAGTACGTGGAAGTCGTGAAAGGGTTTGGGTAGTTCAGCACATGCTCCAGCGCCACTTTTTCAGAGTTGGCCACCACGAACTCCGTGTAGCCCTCGGCGGGGTTGTTGGCAATGTCCCATGCTTGTACCTTGATTTCGTGCCTTCCTTCGGCGAGGGAGTAGAAGGGGTAACGCACTTCGCCTTTCGTGTAATCATCGAGCGCAGCTTCGTAGAAATCGTTGAGGTTGTACGTGTTCTGGGAGCTTTTATCCAAAATACCTGCCAAGTCGTGCCCAACACTATTTCCGATGACGTTAATGCCATTGTCGTCCTCCAATTTTACCAATAAAACGGGGTTCGGGCTGGTGATGCCCCCAAAGACGAAGTTCTCGTTGTTCATGAAAACGTCCACCTTAGGCCCCTGGTCGTCGGCGAGGGCATTGGGGTCGGTGCCGCCCACGATGATGCCCTTGTAGTTGCCGGCAGCGTCTTCCATTTTGCTTTCGTCGGCAGCGTAATAGCTCAGTTTGCAATTGCCGAAATTATAGTCAATGTCCTTTGGCACTACAAAGGTGAACTTGAACTTGCCGCCCGTCACGCTGGCTCTGCCTTTGAAGATGGTGTTCTTCTGGAGGTCGAAATCGAACAGCGGCGTAGCTTGTCCAAGCGTCCGGTACTTAATGGATTTGTCGTAAATAGTGGGGTAAACCACGCCATTGAAGTTGGTCATCAGGTTGCCTGTTCCATCGTGTACCTCTCCTTCTATGGTCACTTTTTGCAAGGCACGTATGGTATCAATAACGGCGAAATCAATGGGTTTGCCATTGACGCTGGTCGTCACCACCTGTTGGTTCGGAAGTGCCAGCTTTTGCATGGGATCGCCCAACAGGGTGAATTTTTGGGTGTTGTCGGTATTGCCCTGCTTGTTCTTGCTAAGGCGCAGTACTTCGCCGATGGTGGGGCGTTCGTTGTTCAGCTTGTAGAACAGTGTGTCCACCGCAGCCTCCGTCAAATCAGCATTGGATGATGCAAAAACAGGCCGGGTAGTGGTATAGAGCGCAATGGCTCCACCATTTTCGTTGAGGATGCAAAGCTCACCAGCCGTCGTGGAGGTCGGGTCGTCGTACCCGGCGAACGAGCAGGTGGCCGTGATGATGATGGGCATTTTTTCGAGGTTGCGCCAGCTAAGGATATCCTCGATTTTCATTACCCGCTCCTGCGTCCAGCCCTTGGTGCCGCCGTGGCCGAGGTAGATCATCGCCAAAACGCCTTTGAAGATGTTGTTGTTGATAGCATCCGTTGCCAAAGGCACACGTACCCCGCCGAAAGTGGATACTTGGGGGTAAGCATCCAAGTATATTTTATCCAGGTTCAAATTGGGGTTTTTGTTGGATATTTTCCTGGCGATGGAATCGGCGTCGTCCGTATGCAGGTTGCCGTCTTCGTCGTCGCCAACGAAGGCTACGCGGTTGCGCCAGTCCCGTAGGTTGGTCGGGTCCACATCGTAGCGGATGATTTTGTCCACCACGTTCTTGGCCTCGTCCTCATCCTTCACGGGGAGGCGGCCCACGGCGATGTCGAGCGAGCCAGTGCCGAGGTTTTGGCCTTCGCCGTCGCTGAGGAGCGTGAAATAGTCGTCGGTGGGGTAGGAGAAAATCGGGCTAACTGACTGCGGTGTTTCGAGCGTTGGCACGTAGTCGCCACCGAACTTGTACACATCCCGGCTATCGAAGGAGGCATCGCCGAAAAGCAGCACGGCCTTGAAGCGGTCTGGCTTGCGGTCGTAGAGCATCCGGGCGAAGTCACGGATGGCGGTGGCGTCCTTGCGACCACTGGAGAACTCGTTGTACAGTTTTTCCACGTCAACCGTTGCGACGCTGAGGCCACTGAAGGTGCGGCGGTGCTCGGCGAGGCGCTCGGCATGTGCGGTGAAGTCTTTGTGGTAAACAATGGCCATGTCCACGTCGTCAATGCCGTGGTAGTTCTGGTTTTCGACTTTGCCGACGGACTCCGCTGTGAGGAAGCCATTGTTGCCGAAGGCAATAAACTCAACAAGCGTGTCGGTGGCTGCGCCAAAGCTGAAGCTCGTGCCGTTGAGGTTGCCTTGCTGGCGCTTTGGTTGGAGTGGGTTTGTGATGTCCCAAACACTTAGGTTGGCATCGGCTCCGCCAAGGGTGAAGGTGCTAACAGGGTTGCCCATGGAGCGGATGTCACGGAAGTGCAGTTGGTCGCCAGCCATCGTAAGTTGTCGGCGCAGGTTCAGTTCGATGAAGTCGAGCCAGCCTTCGTTGAAGGTGTTTTCGGGGCGGTTGAACTTGAGTTGGATGCTGAGGTCGCTGCTGGTGGGCGTGAACTCGTTGCTAATGCCGACGATGCTGGCGAAGGTATCGGTGGTGCCACCGGCGGTCTTGCCGAACGAGCCGCTGGTCATGGCCTTACCGTTGGCGGTGACGACGTAGTTGGCGTTGCCGCCGCCCTGCTCTATGCGGGCTGCAAACAGGGCCGAAAGTTTTATCGGTTCATTGGGGACGATGTTCGGCACTTGCAGTTCTTCGCTGAAATCGTCCTCGGTGGTCACCTTATAGTAATCGCTGAAGAACTGGCGGCCTGCGCCTTGCGTGTAGGCCCAGTCGTGCAGCAGGTTGTATTTCTCGTTTTCGTAACGGACGAAATCGCTGAACGTATTGGTGGAGTAGCTGGCTCCCGTGAGCGAGGCTTGGTCTTCGATTCGGAGGCCATTAGAGCCGCCGGTTTTGATGAAATAGAAATTTTGGAGGGAATAGAAATTTTTGGGGTAGCTGAAGGTTTGTTTGGCGTTGTCAAAGAACCAGGTGTCGGCACCTTGGCCATAGAACAGGATATAATCACCGCTGTCGAATTTGCCATCGTCTTCGCCCACCACTTGGATGGCGTTCTCCACAAGGTCGTCGGCACGGGAGGCGTCGGCGAGTTCGGGGAGGATGCCGCCACCATTGCCATACAGTTTAATGGTGCGTGGGTCAATACTTTCGAGCGGCAGGCCCAGCTTGTTTTTCAAGAAGTCGAAATCGAGCTTGTGAACACCCGTTTTCTCCACACTTAGCTTGTAAACATCGCCCTCGCTCAGTACGGAGGTGTAGGTATTTCCGCCCCGTGGCTTGCCAGGTAGCGGCTTTGGGGTAAAATCCATCCGAAGTTCAAAGGAAACCAGTTTCTCAAAGCTGGCCCCCGTGCGGCGGATGGGCATGAAAGTCACCCGGCCGTAGTATCGGCCCCGGTCATTTTCCACGGAGGTGCTTATGCTTAGTTGCTCCGCAATGGAGGCATCGTCGGCGCTGGGTGTTTTTGCCAACGGCTCAAAGGTCAAACTGCCGAAGGAAACCTGAAACTCGCCATGCGATGGCAACTCGAACCGCTCGGTATAGTAAGGTAGCGAACTGACCTCGGCCTTGTAAATGGCGCCATCGAACCGAAGGAAGGGTATGGCCTCGGTGCTTTCTTCAAAGGGCATCACCATTTTTTCATCATGCCATTTCAGGCTGCGCTGCACGGTGCTGGGTGGGGTGGCAAAGGTAACCGCCGCAAAGAGCAATGCAATAATGGATGTTGTTGTTCGCTTCATTTTCTTGGAATTGACTGTAAAACGGTGACTTCGATGTGCTGTCATAATTTGAGACGGCTGTAAAACGTTACGATAGCGCTGCTATGTTGCACGCCATTTTTTTAACAGAATCGGGTGCTTTTGAGAACTGGACAGCACCAGTGCTGTTATGGATGTGGAACCTGTTGAAAATCAATGGTTTGTAGTGTGTGATTTAGCAATGGAAAAAACAGAAAGCGATTTGAGGAATTGACCAGTGCCGACAATTCAAAAAATAGTTGTCCAACATCAGTTCCTTTTTCCCATTTTTACATTCTCGCTTCGGGTGCGAAGTTCGCAATTAACTTCTTCTTGCTGGCGGCTATAAACAGAAACAAAGGTCAATGTCAAGACAAATATCCCAACTTACTGTCCTGTTTGTGTTCGCTTGTGCCATTGCCCAGGCCCAAGACCCCCTTTTTAGCCAGTTCTATTCGACGCCCCTGGTGTTGAATCCTGCTTTTGCTGGCACGACCTATTCCCCCGCATTTCGGCCACCTATCGCAACCAATGGCTTGGGTACGCCGAACAAGGTACCCCTGTTTATGCCACATATGCTGCTTCTTATGAACAATTCGTGCCAGCATTCAACAGCGGCTTCGGCGTCTTGGTTGTAGCGGACGACGCAGGTGGGGGCATTTTAAAAACGACCAGTTTTGCCGCCAACTATGCCTACCGCATCGCTGCGAATGGCTTCAACGTGCGGCTTGGCGTGAATGCAGGCTTCAAGCAATCGAATATTGATTGGGACAAGCTCGTATTCCTCGACCAACTCGACCCCATCAATGGCCCGCTCGACCCCTCCGGAAACCCCAATATCAGCAACGAGGTCCGCCCTGCCGATGTGTCGAAGACGTTTTTTGACGTTGGTGCTGGTATTTTGGCTTATACCGACAAATACTATGGTGGCATCTCCCTCCAGCACTTGACCACCCCAAACGAGGGGTTCTTCACCACGAACACCAGCCTGCTCGACGGCCTGCCGCTTCGCACCACCGTTCATGCCGGGGCAGAGTTTATTGTTAAAAAAGGCAATAAGCGTACGCCGTCGTCGTTTGTTTCTCCGAACATCCTTTTTGCGAAGCAGGGCGACCAAGGACAAGTGAACGTGGGAGCCTACTACAACCACGGTTTGGTCTTTTTCGGGGGGTGGTTCCGCCACGCCTTCGGCAATGCAGATGCAGTAATCGGGTTGGTGGGGGTTAAGTACGATATTTTGAAAATTGGGTACAGCTACGATTTCACGCTTGGAAGCGGCTTGGCTGGACCTACAGGAGGTGCCCACGAGATTTCGCTGGTGATAAATTTTGACGAGAGCGAGAAAACAAAGGCAAAACGGCGGGCGGAGCGCTATAACGACTGCTTCCAGATTTTCCGTTGATTTGGTTTTTTAACCTAGATGCCCCCCAATTTTATGCGGTGTGGAAAAACAATGATTGTTAAAATCCGAAGTCTGCCAAAAAAATGAAAACTACTTTTCTATATTTGCACGTCTTTTTTTCAAAGTAAAAATTTTTATAAAAAGTGATGAAAAAATTGTTGAAGTTAAGTCCCGTATTTCTCCTTGCCGTAATGCTATTGACGGCTTGCAGCAAGAAGGAACGTTCATCTACCACAGGCTGGCAATACAATGACGCCAAGTGGGGTGGTTTCGAAAAAGTTGACTACGAAGGCCAAGTCACTGGCCCGAACCTCGTCCTCGTTGAGGGCGGCACCTTCACAATGGGCGTTACTGACCAAGACGTCACCTTTGATTGGAACGCTATCCCTCGCCGTGTAACGGTTTCTTCGTTCTATATGGACGAAACGGAAGTCTCCAATATTGATTACCGTGAATACCTGTACTGGTTGCAGCGGGTGTTTGGGGAATCTTACCCAGAGGTGACCCTGAATGCACTCCCCGATACCCTGGTATGGCGGGAGGAATTGTCGTTCAACGAACCTTTTGTTGAAACGTATTTCCGTCACCCATCCTACGACAACTATCCAGTAGTAGGTGTGAATTGGCTCCAAGCCAACGACTATGCCCAGTGGCGTACCGACCGTGTGAACGAGATGATTCTTATTGAAAGGGGCATACTGAATCCCAATGCAGAGCAGAAGGATGAAGACAATTTCAACACCGAATCATACTTGGCTGCCCAGTACCAAGGCAGTGTTCGTAAGAACATGAAAGATATTCGCACAGGTGGCGAGCGCCCTGTCCGCTTCGAGGACGGTATCATGCTCCCGTCGTACCGCCTCCCAACCGAGGCAGAGTGGGAATATGCAGCGCTTGGTCTCATCGGCAACATGGTGTCCGAAAAGGATGAGCGCATTGCCGACCGCCGCCTCTATCCTTGGAATGGCAACACTGTCCGCTACCAAACTCGCAACAAATACCAAGGTGAAATCCTTGCCAACTTCAAGCGTGGTGCGGGTGACTACATGGGTATGGCCGGCAACCTGAACGACGCTGCGCACATCACTGCGGAAGTGCGCAAGTTCATGCCGAACGATTTTGGCCTTTACAACATGGCTGGCAACGTGAATGAGTGGACAATGGACCTCTATCGCCCATTGACCAGCCTTACCATCGAAGATGTGGAGCAACAGGATCTCAACTCCTTCCGTGGCAATAAATTCAAAACCCGTGTTTTGGATGAAAACGGCAAACCTGTTGAAAAAGACAGCCTTGGCCGTATCAAATACCGTTACGTGGAAGATGACGAGGTTGCTACCCGTGAAAACTACAAAGTGGGTCAGCCTTACAACTTCTTGGACGGCGACAAGACTTCTGAAGCTTACTATGACTTCGGCAAGCACACCCTTGTCAGTGACAAGGCTCGTGTTATCAAAGGTGGTTCTTGGCAAGACAGGGCCTTCTGGCTCTCTCCAGGTACCCGCCGCTTCCGTGACGAAGACAAGTCGTACCGTGACCTTGGCTTCCGTTGTGCCATGACTCGCACAGGTGGCCCAACTGGCAACGACGACTCTGCTGGCCTTACTTTTAAGACCAAGCAAAGCAAGACCAAGCGCAGGTACAAATAAATAAGCATTGTAGCATAGCAAATGCAAAAGCCCCCACTGTGATTTTACAGTGGGGGCTTTTTATTTCAACGGTTCATGAGGTTTCAGGGGAAAACCTGCTAAACCAATTTTTCAAAGCTTGGGGGCAACCAAAGCCATTTTGAAAATGCCAACTGCTACCATTCCACCAGAAACTCCGTGAAATCCCGAAAATCGGGACAGGCTTTGAACCCTGAAACCTTTACGGAACATTGTTATTAAGGAACGTGCCCGATATAACATACCATTTGGGCGGTGTCTTTTTGGCGATGACTTCGTTGGAGGAACAGTTACAGAGCGCTGCTCCCGACTTATGCCGGGACAAGTTATGCGCCTGCTCCTCCGCCTTGCCCTCCCCAAAAATACCTTGGCCGAAAATGGCACCTTATTTCGGGCACGTTCCTTAATTTTGCCACCTAAAAATCAAGCAACTTGAGCCTTATCAAAACGATTTACGAACACTACCTCCAACATCCGAATATCGTCACCGACAGCCGCAAGGTGGAGCCAGGCTGTCTATTTTTCGCCCTAAAAGGTGAGCGATTCAATGGCAATGAATTCGCTGCCAAGGCCATTGAAGCCGGAGCTGCACTTGCGATTGTGGACGAGGATTTAGATTTGCCACAAGGCAGGTACGTGAAGGTGGACGATGTGCTGATGAGTTTGCAGCACCTCGCTACGCACCACCGCCGCCAGTTCAACATACCCATTTTGGCCATTACGGGCAGCAATGGAAAGACGACCACAAAAGAGTTGGTGAGCCTGGTGCTGGCCAGCCATTACGCCACCCATTTCACAAAAGGGAATTTCAACAACCATATCGGCGTGCCGCTTACGTTGCTTGCCATGCCTCCGAAAACAGAAATCGCTGTCATAGAGATGGGGGCGAACCATCAGGGCGAAATTGACTTCCTCTCCCGCATCGCCGAGCCGACCCATGGCCTCATCACCAACGTGGGCAAGGCACACCTGGAAGGCATGGGTGGCTTCGAGGGGGTAAAAAAAACGAAATCGGAACTTTACCGTTTTTTGGCCGAACGCAACGGCCTCGTGTTCATCAACCAGGATGAACCGCATCTGCTGGGCCTTGCCGAAAGCAACCGGCTGCGGCTATTGTATCTGCAAAGCGAGCAGCCTGACCCCGAAAATGTGCCATTTGAAGTGAAACTGGTGGCCGAGGAGCCTTTCGTCGAGGTAGCTTTCCTTTCGGAAAAAGGAGAATTAATGCATGTCAAGAGCAACCTCATAGGGCGCTACAACTTCAACAATATCATGACCGCCATAGTAGTGGGCAAGTACTTCAAGGTACCCGCCGAGAAGATAGCCGCTGCCATAGAAGACTATGTGCCGAGCAATAACCGCTCGCAGTTGAAGCAAATCGGTACGAACACCTTTATATTGGATGCCTACAATGCTAACCCGACCAGTATGAAGTCTGCGTTGGTTTCATTCTCTGGGGTCGAAGCGCCCCGAAAAGTAGCCATCCTTGGCGCCATGAAGGAAATGGGCGAGTACAGCGATGAGGAGCACCTTGCCATTGCGGAGCAGGCCATTAATTGTGGTTTCGACCAATTGGTGTTCGTGGGCAGTGAGTTCAAACAATCTGCCGAAAGGGTAGGGGCATTATTTTTTGAAAACACAGCCCAACTGAAGATGTGGTTTGATGCAGCAAGCATCCAAAACGCACATATCTTGCTGAAAGGGTCCCGCAGCATTGGTCTGGAAGGTATGCTGGAAGGGGTTGAATGATTTTAGCCCAGCCCAGAAAGTTTCAAATACCAAAACAAGCCTTACCTTTGCCCACCAAAATGTTTTAAATGCATGACGTGGCCGTGAACCGTCCACCGTCTGTCGTCCACCTAAAAATGATAAAACGGCTTTCTGTCCGCAATTACGCCATCATCGAGGAACTGGAAATCAACTTTCCCGAAGGGCTGACCATCATCACCGGCGAGACCGGGGCAGGCAAGTCCATTCTGTTGGGTGCGCTCGGCCTCATCATGGGTGAGCGGGCGGACTCGAAGTCGTTGTACAACGTGGAAGAAAAATGTGTCATAGAAGGTGTTTTTGATGTATCCCCGTATGATTTGAAAGAGTTTTTCGATGAAAACGATGTTGATTTTGAAAATGAATGCGTCGTTCGGCGAGAGTTGACACCATCTGGCAAGAGCCGTGCCTTCGTCAACGACACACCCGTGACCCTCGACGTTCTGCGCCAACTCACTGGGGCGCTCGTTGACCTTCACCTCCAGTTCGACACACTCGACATCCACAACGTCTCTTTTCAACTGCGCATGGTGGATGCCCTTGCGGGCAACAAGCCACTACTGATAGAATACAAAGTTGCCTACCGCATCTACAATCAAAACAAAAAGCGATTGGAGAAAATGCGGGATCAGAATGCCCGCTCCGCACAAGACCTTGAATTCTTGAATTTCCAAATCGAGGAGTTCGTGAAAGCTGAACTTGTGGATGGCGAACAGGAGCAGCTCGAATCCGAGCGGGACAGCCTGACCCATGCCGAGGAAATCAAGCGGAACCTTGCCGCCGCCTTCCACCATATTGCCGATGGCGAAATGCCGTTGACGGGCCAGTTGAACGACGTGTTGCGCAGCATCAGCGAGGTGAAGAAATACCATTCGGCCATACCCGATTTGCACCGCCGCCTGGAGAGCCTTTCGTTGGAGTTGGACGATCTAGCAGGGGAGTTTGAACGGGTAGCCGAGAGCACCGAAGCCAACCCTGAGCGCCTGTTGGAGGTGCAGCAGCGCCTCGATGTTGTATATCGTTTGCAAAGCAAGCACCGTGTTGCCTCCACAAAGGAACTGCTTGATATCCAAGCGAATATGCAACATCAGCTTGATGAAATCGGCGACCTGAGCGGTGAGATTGAGAAATTGGAAGCTGAAATTGCGGAGCAGGAAAAAGCATTGCGTGTGCTTGCTGCTCAACTCTCCGAGCGCCGCCAAAACGCTGCTCCGAGTTTCTCTGCCAAGGTGCTTGAACTGTTGGCACAACTCTCCATGCCGCATACCCGCTTCCATGTGGACTTCAAGGAATCGCCGAACCTTACACCCACTGGCTTGGACGATGTGAACTTCCTCTTCGCTGCCAACCCGGGCAGCCGCATGCAGTTGATAAAGGACGTGGCCAGCGGCGGCGAGTTGAGCCGTCTGACACTCGTCACCAAGTCGCTCGTGGCCAGTGCGATCCCGCTGCCCACGCTTATTTTCGATGAAATAGACGCTGGCGTGAGCGGCGACGTGGCCCTGCGCATGGGCAATATCCTCCGCCAGCTTTCGAACCATCACCAAGTCGTGGTCATCACCCACTCGCCACAAGTGGCTTCCAAGGCCGATGCCCATTATTTCGTCTATAAAAAAGTGGAGACCAATGCCACTTTCACCCGTGTCAAGCTGCTCACCACCGATGAGCGGGTGCGCTCGCTGGCCGTCATGCTGTCACAGAACCCGCCAAGTGAGGCTGCACTGGCGAATGCGAGGGAGCTGATGGCGATTTAAAAGGCGAAACCATAACCGATACGAGGCTGGGCATAGGGGGCAATGGGTGATTCAAGCCTGATAAAATGCCGCTTCCATTGCGCATGTATGCCTACGCCAGGCCTGAGAATCCGGTCGCTGGATTCCCTTTCCGACACACCCCAAACGATAGCGTCATCACTGGATATTTGGTTGTATTCTTTTTTATAAGTAGTGGTGGAGGTGACCTCAATGAAACCATAAGGCCGTAGGTGGCCGTCCAAGGCATTCAAGAAAAAACTGGCTTTAAGTGAGAATTCACGGTACTTGACCGCTGAGGTGTAACTACTCAAATCATCCTTGACAGTTCGGTTAGCATTCAAGCTGAGGAACGCTGCCCCAAGGCTGACGTTGCTGAAAAAGCCTTCGGCAACTGGCCTGAATTCCATCTGAAAGGCTCTCCCCAGTCCATTGTATTTTTCCACCAACGAACTGACTGGGAAACTGATGCCCGCCCATGCCATTGCCTGCGGAACAGGAGCCGGGGTAGTGTGTTGGCCGCAGTGGTCATATTCCGTCAGAACGGCTTGAATTGCTTTGGAGTCGAGGGGCAGGTCGGCGGGTACAATAACCGTTTCACATTCCTTTACGGCGAACGCCAGCTCTTCGAGATAGGCAAGGTTCCCGCTGCGGTCAAGGCACAGAAGTTTTAACGGGCCATCTCCTTTTTGCAGAAAAAGTGGGTTGTCGTGCCCGTTGTTCAATTCATAAAGGCTGGTTTTTCCATTGGCATATAAACGGTGGAGGAAACGTATTTCTGACACATCTTGTATAGCTCTGCTTATAGAATGGGCGGAAAACTGCACAAATCCAGTTTTAAAATAATCACCATCCGAGAACTGAAATCCACTGATTCCATTGGGCAAATAGGTGATTAAATCATCATTTTTTTTATCATTTTTAAAATTAATGGAACGGCTAAGCGCCTCGTAATTGCCATCGGCGATATAACCATTAAGTGTATCGCCGTTAAGCAAATAGATATGTCCTTTTTTGAACGATTGGGCACTGGCGAATGTGGTGGCAAGGCAGGAAAAGGAGAGCATTAAAAACTGGATGTACTTCATGTGAAATGATTTAGGTGAAACTATTAGTGAATGATAAATGATAAATGATGAATTTGCAGGGCATTGATTGACAAGTATTTGCAAATCCAATCGGTCAACCTTATCTATTCAACTTCACTTATACTTCACGTCGTTAGCTTTTGGCCATTGGCTTTTGGCAAACAGCCAACAGCAAAAGGCAAAAAGTAAGTTATTCATGAACGACCTGTCCCGATTTTTCGGAATAACCTCTCGGCGTGAGCTATAACCACATTCACGAAGCAAAGACATATATCGTTTGGTCAGCTTTGGGCTTTACGATTTTCTTAACGTTGTCTATCCCAACGGTACAAGAGCAAAGGCTGTCTTTGTAATCATAACGCAACTGTTTAGCAGAGGGTGTTTTTTGGGAAAAATTTTCGATTTTCCCCAAAAAAACACCCCAACGGGTGGGATGGGACAGAAAATGTTTCATTTTTTCTACCCCATCCCACGCCCTCCTAAATAGGCACATTATAACAGTAAAAAGCTAAAGTCATGAAAAAAGTCACATTTGTCGTCCTAGTCCTTTCAGTATTTGTTGCTTGCAGTAAAAGCGAAACCGATATGGTATTGCAATTGGGAACCCCCTTTACCATCAAGGTCAACCAGACCGCCGAGCTGGAATCAGATGGCCTGAAAATCACCCTGCTCGAAATCAGCGAGGACAGCCGCTGCCCCATCAATGCCTCCTGCATTTGGGCCGGTCGTATCGTGGCAGATTTCAAAGTTGAAAAAGACGGTGAGGAGCTGTTCAAGCGCCTCGCCGATAACCCAGAAGGGAATCCCACGCTTTCTGACCAGTTTGAGGCGTTTGGCCATCTTGTGAAGTTTGTGCAAGTAGCGCCGCAGCGTGAGGGCGACCCAATTCCCCAAGCGGATTATGTACTGAAAATCGAGGTAGAGTAAAGTGCATATTTCAAAATTTAGACCTGCTCTAAAGCTAGATTTTGAAATTCATCATAGCGTAAACCTTTTCATACTGAATATATTTCAGCCCCGGCGTACACCAACGTTGGGGCTTTTTATTTTTTGATTCGCTGCACAATCCCCAAGTTGTTTTTTTTTCATGTGTAGTGTGATAAGGTTCAGTTTTGGCAAGGAAAATGTCGTGAAGTGAAAATTCTTATAAAATAAATATTGATTTTGGGTTCATTCTTCAAAACTTGCACTACTTTTGCACTTGATTAGTTGGTCTGCTCTTTATACTTTCCTGAACCGAGATCGAATTGAATTCCCAATATTTGTTCCATTGCCTTGCATTGGGATTTTTGTTTTTTTCAAATCTGGTTGTTTGATTTTCTTAATTCCTTCTCATTAACTTTCAAAGTGAATGGGGTGATTGGTTTCGCCAGCCGTCTCGTCAGCTTTGAAGCATAAGTTTTTACCATGAAAATATTTCTCCGAAACTTTCTGATTGCCGTGACGCTCACAGCTGGTGTGAGTACGAGCGCAAATGCCCAGTGGACAATTTTCACTGACATTTTTACCCAAATGGACAATGGTACCAATGATTTCTTTTTCGACAACCTCGATTCGTTGGCCAGCAGTTGGAACAACGAGCAAGGGTTTGGCGACGAACTTGGTGACCTGTTGAACGAAAACCTATTGGATTCGGTGCCTCCCTTGGACTTGGACTCAAACTATTTCAATGAAGTAAGCTCTGGCTTGGACTCCTTCCTTCTCAACTTGCCGGGCTTTGGTCTGTCCAATTCAGACAATGACACCATAGAGGGTGAGTTGGACAGGTTGTTCGACATTTTTGGAACCAATTTCGACTCGCTGGGCGGCATCTTTGGCCAATACCAAGACAGCCTTGCCAATTTCCCATCCAACTATTTGGACCCAACCATCTTGGGCTATGACCCACTGCTTGACCAGCAGTACAACTACTTGTTGGATTCCCTCAACCTGATTGGTGATTTAAGCAACCCAAGTGGCCCAGGCAACATCGCTGGGATCATGGGGAAGCTGTTTGACAAGGTAATGTTCCCAGACCTCGAAATAGCTTTTGGCACACAATCTTCAGACCTCAAGTATTTCGATGACCAGTACTCGGCAGATGCCAAAGTTATACGGATTGGCTCTGTGCCCAGGTTCGACAAACGGGTGAACAGCTTCGCTGCTAGCCAGGGGAAATTCCCGATAGAAGCCCGCTGGCATGTGCAGGCAAGCTGGACTGGGAAGGCTCACTATTACGAAGCAGGTGCTCCCGTCAATGAAAACCTCACGATAGACCCCAACGACACCGACAAGGACTTCAACCCGCTGATGATGTATGGTGATTTTGCCATCATGACCACGCCTAGCTTAGGCACCTTGGGCAATACTTCTTTCAAGATGTTGGTCAGCCTCGGCACTGAATTCGGCACTTACGCTCCTGCCCACAGGGAGTATTTCAGGTCCATCACAGCTAACAACAAGGGCTACATGACTGGCTTGGGTGCCCAAGCAGGCGCAGGCGTTTCTTTCACGAAGGGGGCAATCACAGCCTATTCGATGGGGACTTTTGCTCAGGGTCAAGCGCTTCGGTGCCCATTGCCCTACCCATACACCAGCCGCCGTTTTGAGGTTGGTGTCCGGTATGGCAATATTGTCAACATGCGTTATTCAACGGGCTTCACTTCTTGGCAATCGGACGCCAACCGCCAAGCGGACATTAAAAACCAGTTCACCGTAGGTATCATTTTGAGCGAGCTGAACCGTTAAACCAACGGCTTAAAAAAAAGTCTGAATGGCCATGCAAGGGATACTTGCATGGCCATTCCCTTTTTAGGGAAATGTGGTGATGCTATTTTATTGAACCCGTTTCACCGAGTACGTACGCTGTCGAAATTAATTGATATAGGAATTGAGAAGCATTTATTTGATTATTGGTAGTATTGCTATAATTTTTAAATTTCAACCAATTTTCAATTTCTACTAATAGCTCTTGCCGTCAAGTACACTTGCTATTTTTTTACCTTTTTATCTTTGAAAAAAATGAGAATAATTAGTGCTTTGATATTGCTGGTTTTTGCTGCATCAACGGCTGCTACAGCCCAAACCGGTAGCGGCAGGGGCGGCGACCCGGTGCAGCGTGCCGAGATGCAGACCAAGCTGATGATTGACAGCCTTTCGCTTTCCACCAAACAAGGTGAGAAAGTCAAGGGAATCAACCTAAAGTATGCGAACAAGATGAAAGAGGCCCGTGCCGCCAATACCGATGGTGACTGGGAAAAAATGCGGGCCACCATGGATGCCATACGAACGGAGCAGAACGCCGAACTGAAGGCTGTCCTTACGCAGGAACAGTACGACCGCTGGCAGAAAATAGCCGAGGCACAAATGCAGCGCCGTGGTGGGCCTGGCGGGCAGCCCGAAGAAGGCGACAAGGGCAAAGGGCGGAAGGGAAAGAAAGGCGACCAAGCTCCGCCGTCGCCACCTGCTGGGGGTGGTCAAAAACGGTAGGCACAGTTTTAAACAATTCGAATGAAAAACGCCGGGCGATTTACTCGTCCGGCGTTTCATTTTCAAGAAGCTATGCAAAATAGGGTAGGGTGCTACCAATAGATGATGATGCCTAATTCTTTAAAACTAGCTTCATCTGACTTTCTCCAGCAGGAGATGAAAATAGCAGGAGATACGGCCCACTTGGCCAGTCAAATGCTTGAATTTTGATGCTGTGTTTTCCTGTATCGTGTATTTCCAGCGGAAAAACCGTTTGCTTGTGCTGTCCCAAAGCGTTGAATGCCTCGATGCTAAATAGTTCAGGGCTTTCTAGCCAGAATTCCAAGTGGAACTCATTTTTGCTAGGGTTAGGGGATACCAAAACATTACTTAGCGCTATGAGATTGCCTGTGGCACTTGTGCTTTCCAATTGATAGGTTCCAATTTCAGTACAGCCGTTTTTGTCGGTGATGGTAATGGCATAGGAGCCTGCGGACAGGTTTTTCAATGGATTGGTGGTGGCTCCAGTGCTCCATAAATACTCGTAGGGCGGTTTTCCACCGATTGCATTAGCGTTGATGCTGCCGTTGGCTTGGCCTGTTGTTGGGGCAATACCTTCCATGGTGATGGTAATGGGAAATGGCTCGACTATCTCGTAGCCGAACGAAGCAAATACGCATCCATTGCCATACATCAATTCGTATCCATAGGTGCCTGGTGGCAGGTTGACGATGGAGTCGCCGGTGGTGCCGGTGCTCCAAATTATCGAATAACTGCCTTCGCCCTCGCCCATCACAACCTCCATGAAGCCATCATTATAACCATGGCATGAAATATCTTCTAAATTAGTGCTAAACCATGGCAGCGGTTCAACACCCAATTCCACCGTTCCAGTCGCAAAGCAATTGTTGGTATCCATGACGTACCAAGTGTGTGTGCCTGTGGTAAGGTTACTAGGATTAGGGGTTGTTGCGCCATTAGACCACTGCCAAGTAAAATTGCCAGTGCCACCAGTGCCAACGAGGTGGATTTGGCCATCATTGCCCCCAAGGCAAGACACATTTGTTGCCTGTAATACCTCGACAAGGATAGGGGGAGGGTTGACCAACTCATAGGCTTCAACTTTTGTGCAACCGTTGGAACTGGTAACGGTGACCGTATAAAGCCCTCCCACGGCGAAGTATAGGTCTTCGGAGTTTGAACCAGTGTTCCAATTAAAAATCAATGCATGGGTCGGGTCGCTTGCCACTTGAAGGTCAATGCCACCATCGGGGCTGCCATAGCACCTGGGGTGGTTCAGGGTCGCTGAAACTTGGAGGTCGTTTTCTTGCACAGCTGCATAAATGCTGTCGTGATGGACATATCCGAAAGGCATGGTCAACGTCAAATGCACCCAGCCGGGTTCATAAATGGTGATGATGGGGGTTGTGTCCCCGTTTGACCAAAGATAACTTGCATCTGGGAATTGGCCGTCAAGCACCATGCTGCCACATTTGTTTTCCGAAATTGCAATGTCGTAGGTTTCAAAGGCATCCCAAATTGTATGAAAAA
Organism: Saprospiraceae bacterium; assembly: GCA_016714985.1. Taxonomy (GTDB): domain Bacteria; phylum Bacteroidota; class Bacteroidia; order Chitinophagales; family Saprospiraceae; genus UBA6168. Next base: position 880,537 of record JADKBS010000001.1, read on the forward strand.
CCATGTTCGTGATGACCGGCTCATTGTAATCAAAATAGATGGCTGCGCTGTTCTCGATGCGCAATCCAGTTGCAATGTTGCGCCTTTGGGCTATCTTGAATTGGACATAGCCGTGCGAAGCGGCCTCGTTCACGTTGCTGTCGGGCAGCATGATTTCTTCAAAGATGAAGCGGGTCACACCGCCATTTCCCAATTCAAACCTGTAAGGATGGCTCGATGCTCCGGGGAAGACTGTAAGCGGGTCGAGCAGCGGGGAAAGGGTATCAACGACCACGACTTGAAATGCGGTATCTGTTCCAGTATTTTGGAACCGGATGAGGTAGGTCAATATCGTGTCATTGGTGATGAAGTGTTGCCCACCGATGCCAATCGGCTGTGCTTGTTTGTCGTTGGGGTCGAAAGAACCAATGACTGGTTTGCAGTCCCGCTCAAAATGCGGTGGGTCGTTTTGAAAAGGTGCTGGCAGTGTAAAACAAACATCGCTCGGCTCGGCTATTGCCGTGATGCACCAAGTTTGACCTAAAGCTACCTCGCACCCTATGTGAAAGGTGATAGGAATGACACCGCAAGCACCCGGCTGCAAATTCCCAAGCGAAAATGTAACGGTCTGGCCATCTTGTGAGGTGATGGGCAGCCCTGCCGACACTAGGGAAAAGCTCTGCGAGAAGTACAGCGTTATTTCTGCGTTTTCTGCGACCTCATTGCCCAGGTTGCAGTAATGGATGGTGGCATTGTTGTCGAAGCAACGGCGGTAAAAAGGGGCGACGATTTCCACGTTCATGATGGGGCAGTTGCCGAGGACTTTGACGGGAATGTCGAGGATAGCGGTGTCAGGGACGTTGAGGCTGTCGATAGTGGCAGTGTAGGTGCTATCGCAGGTTTGCAGGTAGAGTTGATTGGTTTTGAGAGCAAATACCACCTGACCTGATTGGGAGGCTAACCTGAATTTGCCCAATTCGTCCGTGTTTAAATAATACTCATAGTTATCAATTGTGGTGCTGAGCGTGATGTTTTCCAACCCCGGTTCTACTTGGTCAACCAAGCAGTTGGAAATCGTGTCGGATATTACGCGCCCAGTTATTAAATTGGGCAGTGCACTCCCTGTGATATCCAATTTGGCAGCCAATATATAACCGTAATAACCACGCCCGAATGCAAGCCAATAGTTGTCAGGCAATGTGCTGAGCGTGAAAACGTTTCCAAAAAATTCATTGACAAATTGATCGATCTCGAAATTAAAAGTGTTGATAACAGATGCGACCCCAAAGGTGTCAGATTTTAGTACGACATTTTTTTGACTTGCCTGATTGTTGCCCAACATGAGAAGATTTCCATCGGCAGTGGCGTGCATTTCCATAAGGTCAAATGAAGGGGCGATATATTGGTTCTTTTTGCTCCAAACGACCTCCCCGGTTGGGCTTATTTTAAAAAGCTTTCTGAAAGTATTCACATAAAGGGTTTGGCCAATCATGGCTTTGTACAAGTGTTGAGGACGGTTGCTACTAAAATAGTTTTCATTGAGGGGTGTTGCTGCATACCATAGCCGATTTCCTTGGGAATCGAATTTGTGTACATACAGGTAGTTTATTTCCCAGTAATCGGTGTCAAACGTGTTGTAAATAACATAATGACCACCATCGTTGGCTGGTATAAACTCAATATCGCCCCTGTCCTCAACATGGGGCAATAACCAAAATGAACTGTTTTCGATGTATGAAAGGATGTTGCCGGATTCATCGACCTCCCAAACCTTAAATCCATAGTAGTCAGCTACGTATAAAAGATAGTTCCCATTGATACTACGCTCCAATTTGTCTATATAGGCACCTGCGATATAGTTGGTGCCCAAAAGGTTTAAATTTTGGTCGTACCGATAGATTTCTACGCTATCAGCACAGTAGTTTTTACTAAAAAGCAGGGCGTCTCCATTGTTTGCCAAAGCCATATGTTGAATTTGATAATTGCAATCTGCATCAACTAAGTTTATGGCGCCTTCAAAGTCGCCATCTTTGCTAATATGCATCAATTTTTCCCTCCGCCCATTTTCAAAACTACCATGACCATATGTATGGGCAAAAAATGACCCATCGGGTGCCTGTAGCATCTTGGAGGTTTCATAGAATTGGAAATTCTCCGGATCATAGTCGAACCCAAAAGGCATGTACTTCGCCCAGCTCTGCGACTTGACTGGTGTGGCCAACAAAAGAAAGGCCATGATGAACAAAGCGTGTATTTTCATTTAAAACGAGTTGTGAAAGCTATTTGAAACACGGTAGCTATTTGCTCAACGGTTTTTGCAAAAATAACCTATTTACACTATTTCCCAAACTTATAGCCCTACACTCTTGGGGTCGTCTATTCAATCCCCAAACATATCTACCCTTTCTTGAAAATCGCCCGCCTTGGCAGCAAATGCGGTAATTTTGCCCCATGAAAAATCTCCTGACCGCACTATTGCTGTTCATTGCGCTTTGCGCTTCCGCCCAGACCTTCACCATCAAAGGCAAAATCGTGGATGAAAAAAACGTCTCGCTCCCCGGTGCCAACGTGGTGCTCAGCTACCCGTGGGGCGAGATGGCCGCTGCAACTTCCACTGAACCCAATGGGAGTTTTGAGTTGAAAAACGTAGAGAAAGGCGGCTTCCTGCTTGTCGTTTCCTTTGTGGGCTACGAGGACTTGAAACGGGAAGTGACCGTGACGAACAAGGATATTAACCTTGGTGCGCTGCAAATGGCGGCCAGCTCGACGGAACTCGGCACGGTGACGGTGAAGGAACAGGTGCTGCCCGGACAGGTGAAGGGCGACACCGTGCAATTCAACGCCGATGCCTTCAAGGTGATGAAGGACGCCAATGCACAGGACCTGATTGAAAAAATGCCGACCGTTACCAACGAGGGCGGCACGGTGAAGGCGCAGGGTGAGAACATCCAGCAGGTATTGGTGGACGGCAAGCCCTTCTTCGGCAACGACCCCTCGGCGGCGCTGAAAAATCTGCCCGCCGAAATGATAGACAAAATCCAAATCTTCGACCAGCAGAGCGAGCAGGCGCAGTTCACCGGCGTACAGGACGGCAACACCACCAAGACCATCAATATCGTGACCCGCAAGGGCATGAACGCTGGCCAGTTCGGCAAAGTCTATGCTGGCTATGGCTACAAGGATAAGTACCAAGCGGGCGGCAATACCAATATTTTCAAGGGCAAGCGCCGCATCTCCATCATCGGCATGTCGAACAATATCAACGTGCAGAACTTCAGCATGGACGACATCCTTGGCGTGACCGGGCAGACAGGCGGTGGCGGTCGGCCTAGTGGCATGGGCGGTGGCGGCGGCCGAGGTGGTGGCCGGGGTGGCCCCGGTGGCGGTGGCGCTTCCGATTTCCTCGTGCAGGCAGCCGGTGGCATAACGACGACCCACGCCATTGGCCTCAATTATTCGGATAAATGGGGCAAAAAATGGGACGTGTCGGGCAGCTATTTTTTCAACAAAACAAAGAGCGAGTCGCTCAAGGAACTCAACCGCCAGTTCTTCACCTCGGAGGGCTTCGGCGAGGCTTACGATGAAAACACTACGGCCAGTACCGACAACGTCAATCACCGACTGAACTTCCGGGCGACGGTAGAACTCGACAGCTTCAACTCCTTGATTATCAGGCCAAGGGCCACTTGGCAGACCAACGAGGGCGTCTCGCTAACGAATGGCACCACTGTGCTTGGCACTGAATTGCGGAACGCAACCATCACCGATTTCGACTCCCGCTACGATGGTCTCAGCTTCAACAACAGTCTGCTGTGGCGGCACAAGTTCAGGAAGCAGAGCCGCACGTTTTCCATTGACCTCACCAATGGCTACAACCCCAAAATTGGCGACAGCCACCTCCAATCCATCAACAACTATTATTTCCCAACGTTCTCGCAGGACAGCCTCGACCAAGAGTCCACCCTCGACGTGCAAAGCTGGAACGCCGCCGCCAACCTTGAGTACACCGAGCCATTGACCAAGTTCAGCCAGTTACTGCTCAGCTACCGCTATAGCTACCAACAGGAGGAATCCGACAAGCTGACCTACGACTTTTGGCCCATCACAGGCGGCTACGACCTGCTGAACGGTACTTTGAGCAACGTTTTTTCCAACGACTACATCACCCATTCGGGCGGCGTGGGCTATAATTTCAACAAGAGCAACGACTTCAACTGGAACGTGCGGGCCAACTACCAGTGGGCCGAACTGGCCAACCAGCCCGAGTTCCCTGCCGGGCCGAACACCACCGTGCAGTTCAAGAACCTGCTGCCTTCTGCCAGCCTGCGCTACAACCTCGACAAGCAGCGCAGCTTCCGCTTCAACTACCGAACGAACACGCAGTTGCCCAGCATTAGCCAATTGCAAAAAGTGGTGGACAACTCCAACCCCTTGCAACTCAGCACGGGCAACCCTGCCCTAGTGCAGGGCTTCCAGCACAACCTATTCACCCGCTACCAAGCCACGAACACAGAGAAGGGCACTACGTTGTTCGCCATGATCGGTGGCGGCCTTACCGACGACTATATCGGCACGGCAACCTGGCTGCCCGGCAGCGACACTCCGCTTTTCGACAGCCTTGATGTGACACCAGGTGTCCAGATACGGCAGCCCGTGAACTTGGCGGGCTATCGCAACATGCGCTCCTTCGTAAACTATGGCTTCCCGTTGAAAAAAATCAAGTCGAACCTCAGCTTCAACCTCTCTTGGAACTATAGCCGCACCCCCGGCCTCGTCAATGGCGTGAAAAACCTCTCCGACAACAACAGCTATGTGGCGGGCGTCACGCTGGCCAGCAATATCAGCACCAAGCTGGATTTCAACCTCAGCCTGCGCCCAAGTTGGAACACCGCCACCAACTCCATACAGACGGCCAGTAACGCCGAATATTTCAACCAAAACAGCAGTGTGCGGCTGAACTGGATAATGTTCGAGGGCTTTGTGCTGCGCACCGACCTGACCCACCAATACTACAACGGCCTCTCAGAGGGCTTTGACCAGAATTATTGGTTGTGGAATGTTGCCATCGGCAAAAAGCTGTTCAAGAACGAACGGGGCGAACTAGCCCTCGCCGTGAACGATGTGCTCAAGCAGAACCGTAGCATCGCCCGTACAGTGACGGAGACTTATATCGAGGACACTTGGACGAATGCTCTGCAACGCTTTTTTATGTTGAGCTTCACCTACAATATCCGCCATTTCGGGCAGGCACCCGAGCAGAAGCCGGAAGGAGAAAGGAGGTGGGAGGGGAGGCCGCCGGGGTTTTAGTGATTGCGGATTGGGGGATTTCGGATTTACGATTGGGGGCGACAAATGTCATTTGAAACTCAAATGCCCAAAGCAGCTTGATAAGTCTGCGAGTTTGTACCTTTGAACTCATTTTCATATTGACTGTTTCTTGCCAGCATTGAAACCGTCATTTTTATCGAAAAATAGAAAATAGCACATGGGTTCACAAGCCGCATCGAAGGAAGATTTTTATTGGGTAGAAGACCGGGAGCCACACTTCCAGCGCCGCAAGGACATCCTGAAGGCGCACCCGGAGGTCACCCAGTTGTTCGGGGTCAACCCCCGCTTGAAGTACGTCACCATCGGCATGGTCATCGTGCAACTGACGGTGGCTTTTTATGCGCACCTGCTGCCTTGGTGGGCCTTCCTGCTGGTCACGTTTGCCGTTGGCGCCACCATTGCGCAAGCACTCTTCTTGGCCATCCACGAAATCACGCACGACCTTGCCTTCAAAAGCAAGTTGCACAACAACCTGTTGGCTTTTTTCGCCAACCTGCCCATCGTGCTGCCCTTTGCCATGTCGTTCAAGTATTACCACGGCATCCACCATTGGGACCAAGGCAAGGACGGCGAAGACCTTGACATTCCTACCATCTTGGAGGCCAAGGTGTTCAGGGGCTTCCTAGGCAAGGTGCTATGGTTCTTCAACCAGATTGTTTTCTATGCCCTTCGCCCAACGATAGTCAAACCCGTGAAGCCGGACAAATGGATGGTTTACAACATCATTTTTCAAGTGGCGGCCATGGCCATTTTCCTGCCCATTTTGTTCCAAAATGGAAATGGTTGGTCCGACTGGTCTAGCTGGTCTGGCTTGGTTTACCTGCTGCTCTCGCTCGTTTTTGCCGGTGGCCTGCACCCCACGGCAGGGCATTTCATCTCTGAGCATTATGTGTTCAAGGAAGGCCAAGAGACCTACTCCTACTATGGCCCGCTGAATGCACTAACCTTCAACGTCGGCTACCACAACGAGCACCACGACTTCCCACAGATACCCGGCAGCCGCCTGCCGCAATTGAAAAAAATGGCCCCGGAGTTTTACGACAACCTCGCCTCCTACAATTCATGGTCGAGGGTGATTCTGGACTTTTTGTTCCGAAAGGATATTACGCTGTATTCCAGAACGAAGCGGAAATAGGGGAGGTCTTTGACAGATTGGGAATCCAATTCCCAATCTGTTAAAAATTATCCCGAACCCAGTTTTGTAACCGCCAAATTTATTTGGCGGCACGGACGTAAAGCCATTGCTGTTTTCGACCAAATAAATTTGGTCGTTACGAGGTCCTGCGTAACCGCCAAATTTATTTGGCGGCACGACGTATAGCCATTGCTACTTTCGACCAAATAAATTTGGTTGTTACGAGGTCCTGCGTAACCGCCAAATTTATTTGGCGGCACGACGTATAGCCATTGCTGCTTTCGACCAAATAAATTTGGTTGTTACGAGGGCTTGCAATAGCTGAATGCCCAATCCTCCCAATGCTGCACCCAGCCCACTTTTACAGGGTTTTCCAAAATATAGCGCATGATGTTGTTCAACTCCCGCTCATTGCGAACAAAGTGGTCGTAGCTTTCCCGTTGCCAGAACTTGCCCTCCCTGCCCAACAGCCGGTTGGCAGCAACGGCGGAAGGGCCTTTGATGCGCTTCATGATAACATCCAAAGGTTTGAAATTCAGGCTCTCCAAATCAGCAGTATCGAAATCGGTGGGCACCTGCAGGCTGGTATCTATGAGAATATGTACATGGTTGGGCATGATGCAATAGGCGAGCAGGTCGTAGAACTCCCCGTCGAATCGGTGCAACTGTTCCTTTACCGTTTCGGCGATGGCGGGCTGCCGGAGGTAGTCGGGACCTTGTCCAATGGCATCCAGCAGGGCATCGTAGCGGGCGAAATATCGCTTTCGCTCGTCGTGCATGAGAAGCCCCTTTAGTTCGGGCGGTTCTTTTTCGAGTTTGGCTTACTTTTCTTCATACTCCTGTCGTAGTTGGCTCAACATCGCCAGTGGAATGGAATCTTTCAGCCGGAAAGTAACGAAGAAAGTAGCGCCGATGGGTTGGATGTGCGGCAGGTTGCGGCGGTAGTGCGTTTTGATTTTCTGCATAGTGATGTTGTTTGGTTCACGCTCGTAACCGCCAAATTCCTGTCTGCCGACAGGCAGGTATTTGGCGGCGTTGATATACTGGTTGTTTCGACCAAATAAATTTGGTCGTTACGAGGAAGGCGCAACTTCCCCGTAACCGCCAAATTTATTTGGCGGGGCAGTCGGTTGGTCGCCGCCAAATAAATTTGGCGGTTACGAGAGGGCATCGAGAACGCAGGCGGTGGCTTTTTCGATGAATGCCATGCCACTTTTGGTGATGGAGCGGTTTATTTGGTGGTGGCAGGTGCTGCTGCGCTCGACACCTGCGACTACTGGGTTTGGGGACAGTGAAAATGGTTGGCGGCTTCATTTATGCTCGTAATTGGACAGCCGCTTCAAAAATCAATCACACATTCTGGCAGCAGTCGCTTTATTTTGTCATGCTCTGATATTGGAATGGGGTTGCCCCTCAAATCCATATCGGTCAGTCTTTTGAGTTGAACGATTTCTCCTGGCAGTCCCTTCAATTGGTTTTCGCCCAAATACAGCCTGTTTAGTCTTTTGAGTTGTAATATTGCCTGCGGCAGTCCCGTCAATTGATTTTTGCTCAAATTCAGCCAAGATAAACTCTTTAGTTGCCCGATTTCCCCCGGCAGGTCTGCGAATTGATTACCGCTAAAATCCAAGGATGTCAAGCTTTTAAGTTCCCCAATTTCCTTTGGTAGGTGTGTCAATCGGTTGAAGCCCAAACCCAAGTCAGTCAGGCTTTTGAGTTGCCCGATTTCCCTAGGTAGGCCAGTCAATTGGTTGAAACTCAAGTTCAGAGAGGCTAGGCTTTTCAGATGCTCGATTTCTCTCGGCAAGCCCGTCAATCTGTTCTTGTTCAATTCCAGTTTGGTTAGATTTTTCAGTTGCTCGATTTCCTTTGGTAGGTTTGTCAAATGGTTGTCGCTCAAATCCAGCGTGGTCAGGCTTTTCAGTTGCCAGATTTCACTAGGTAGGCTCGTCAATTGATTACCACTCAAACCCAGCGAGGCCAGACTTTTCAGGTGCCCGATTTCACTAGGTAGGCTCGTCAATTTGGTAAAGCTCAAACCCAGCGACGTTAAGTTATTCAACTGCCCTATCTCCCTAGGTAGGTTAGTCAATTGGTTGGCGTCCAACCTCAGTGAGGTTAGGTTATTCAATTGCCCTATCTCCCCCCGGTAAGCTCGTCAATTGATTGCTGCTCAAATCCAGCGAGGTTAGGTTATTCAATTGCCAGATTTCGCCCGGCAGGCTCGTCAATTGGTTGTAGTGCAAATCCAGCGAGATAAGACTCTTTAGTTGTCCGAGTTCCCTAGGCAGCACAGTCAATTTGTTGTTCCATAAATTTAGGGATGATAGGCTTTTGAGTTGCCCGATTTCCTTTGGCAGGCTAGTTAATTGGTTGTACCATAAATCCAGCCAGGATAGGCTTTTGAGTTGCCCGATTTCCTTCGGTAGCATCGTTAATTGGTTGTGCGGTAAATACAGCAAGGTTAGGCTTTTGAGTTGCCCGATTTCTTTTGGCAGACTCGTCAATTGGTTGTAGTGCAAATCCAGCAAGGCTAGGCTTTTGAGTTGCCCGATTTCCTCTGGCAAGCTAGTTAAGCGATTGAAGCTCAGATGCAGCGATTTTAGATTCCTCAATTGCCCTATTTCCTTCAACAGTCCCGATAATTGGTTGCCATTCAAATTTAGAATGGCCAAGCTTTTGAGTTGCCCTATTTCCTTCGGTAAGTCTGTCAATTGGTTGTGTCTCAAATCCAACGAAGACAGGCTTTTAAGTTGCCCGATTTCCTTAGGCAGAAAGGCCAACTGGTTGCCTCCCAAATTCAGTGAGGTCAGACTAAATAGTTGCCAGATTTCCCCCGGTAGGCTCATCAATCGGTTGCGGTGCAAATTCAAGAAGGTCAAGTTACTAAGTTGCTTGATTTCCCTCGGCAGTATCGTCAATTGGTTGCCTCCCAAATCCAGCGTGGTCAAGCTATTTAATTGCCCGATTTCCTTTGGCAGTAATGTTAATTGGTTATCGCCCACATAAAGCGTGGTCAAGCTATTTAATTGCCCGATTTCGATTGGTAAGCTTTGAATTCCAACTCCATCAGCTATGCCTCCACTTAAATCCAGCCATTTTAGGCTTTTGAGTTGCCCGATTTCCTTAGGCAGTTCCGTTAATCGGTTGAAACTCAAATCCAGCGATACTAAGCTTTTAAGTTGCCCGATTTCCTCTGGCAGGTTCGTCAACTGGTTGTTGTTTAGCACTAAAACCTGTAGTTGGGTATGTTGAAAGAGTGAATCTGGAAGCGCAACTAGTCCTTTGTTGAATAGGTCAAGGGCCGTGATGTTTTTATTCAAATCCTTTAAATCGAAAGCTACAGGGTAAATATTTCCAAGCGTATCTATGAGGTAATCTGTCAATCGGCCTTCTTCTCTTTTTTTCACCCTTGCAAAACCTTGCCAGTCAAATTGCTCCGCCTTTTCCCACTTACCAAGTTTACCTACTTCATCACCGTTTTTATCAATGAAATAAAAGTAGTATTCAATTCCGTTTCTTCCATAAGCCAATGCAAATCTGTCTGCATAGAAATAAAACGCCTTCACGAGTTTGTCAGCTTTTCGGAAAAGGCTGTCTGCTTGCTTTAATGCAAGCTCAGTTTTCGCTTGTTCCGCTTTCACTTGTTTCAACGTAGCCTGTAGTCTAGTTTTGGTTGTCTCCGCCTCATTTTTCAATTGCTCAATGGCTTTAAAAGCTGCCACAATTTTTGTCTTGGCTTCATTGGCTTTGCCAGGGCAGTGCGTCATGGCGATGCTATATTTATTGATAGCGTCCTCAAATTTTGAGACACTATTCGTTTTCAGGATGGAATCGCCCTGATGTATATATCTGTCGTAGTATGGACAGTTTTGTTGCGCCGTGGAAATGAGACGACATAACAGAAAAAGCAGCAGAATGCAGTATTTCATTTTTCGAGGGATTTGATTTGTACTTGAAGAGTGTCTATTAGTTCCTTTAAACTATCTATACGGTTAGATTCTAGTAGTTTCACATCTGGGCCGGCATCGTAAAGTTCGAGGGAACTAAGATCACGCTCCGCCATCCCGATTTCTTGCTTGAAACGAGTTATGTCGGAGTTGTAGGAATTGATAAGGGCTTGTTCGGCTGCTTTTTTGGCCCTTTCTGCTTCGGCTTTTTGGTTGAAGGCCCACACCCCAAACCCCACCGCCCCCGCAGCCACCACCACCGCCAGCGCAACCAGACCCACCAATCGCCGCATCCGTTTCGCCGCCGCTATTTTCTCCTCCTTCGCCTTCCGCTCCCCCTTCATCTTCATCACGGGTGCCACCAAGCGGTCGTGGGAGATTTCATAGCTGAAGCCGCCCACGGTGTTCGGTTCCCGGCGAACGAGGTAGGTTCTTTCCAGGTCGTCCAGCACTGGCTGCGTCAGCCCTTCCTGGCGGAACTGCCCCAGCAGGGTTTTGCCGTCCACGCTGGTGCGGCGGCCCTCGCCGGCGTCTTCGGCTAATAGGCCCTCTTCGAGCAGGCGGCAGGCAGCCGGGCATAGCGCCGGGTCGAGTTCGTCGAGCTTGCGGTGTACGTAGTCCTCCAGCAGGTTGTTCATGTCGGGCAGTTGAGCCGGGGTGATGACGGGCAGCCCGTTGCCGTCGGGAGCCTGCCCCGATTTCTCGGGGTCGGGGACCTTGCCTTTTTTCACCAAATCCTCCACGTACTCGCACAGGATTTGCAGCAGGAAGGCTTCCACGCCCACCTGCCCGGCCTCCATGCCTTCGGTTTTCATCAAGGGGGCGAGCATGGCGTTGATGGCCTCCTGCTGGTACTTGAAGGGTGGGGAGTCGTATTGGTCACGCCAGGATTCCGCCTCGTCATGGCCAGCCAAAGCGGGCTGCACGATGGCTTGCTCTGCCTGCTGGCGGGTGAGCGGGCGCAGTTCGTAGCGCTTGTGCAGGATGGTGGGCAGGGCGTCCTTCATGGAGTCCAAGTGGCTCATGCGGTCGGAGCGGATGGAGAAGACCGTTTTGACGAGCAGGGATTCAGAAAGGAAGTCCTGTTGCGTGGGGGTCAGCGTCTCGAAGCGGTCACGTAAGGCTTGCGGGATGTCGGTGAAGAGCAGTTCCGCCAACTGCCAGCGAAATGCTTGCTGCTGTTCGGACGGGTAGCTGAAAAACTCCTCGAACTGGTCGAACAGCAGCACCAAGCGCAAGGGTGCCCCCTTGCCCTGTTTGCGTTTGAGGCGATGCCAAAGCGAGTCGCCCTCGTTTTTCAAAAAACCGCCGTCGGGCGAGTCGGCCAATTTTTCATCGAGCCGGATGAGGAAGGTTTGCAGGGGCGACAGGCTTTGTCCCGGCACATAGTTCCCAAACTTGATTTCGAGCGGAACGAATTGCGCCCGCTTGGCCGGGTCGGTCAACAGGGGGATGATGGCGGCATTGAGCAGGGAGCTTTTGCCGTAGCCCGACTTGCCGAACAGCACGACGATTTTTTCCAGCAAAATGAGCTGGTACAGCTTGTCACGGTCTTCGTCCCTGCCGAAGAAAATGTGGCGGTCGCTCGTCTGGAACGGCTGCACGCCGGGGTATCGAAAACGCTTTGCCTCCATCAGTCTGAGGTTTTTTTGGAAAATTGAACTGCTTAGTAGAGGTTTTTTTTTGGAGAAAATTTTCAATTTTCACCAAAAAAAACAAAAATGTGGGAGGAGAGAGAAAAAATTTCATTTTTTCTCTCTCCTCCCACACCCTCCTAAATAGCTGCGGAAAATTCGAGGATGGCGTGGTGGATTTTCCGCAGTTCCAGCGCAAGGTCTTGCTCATTGGCCAATCGCTTTCGCAGCCGCTCCCGGTAGTTGGCGAAGTTGGATTTCAGCAGTACTAGGGCATTGCGGTCGTCGCCGTTCCAGTCGCCTTGGTGGCGGGTCAGCACGTTGAGGGCGTGGCGGGTTTTGCCATCGGCGATGTAACGGCTGACCTTCTCTTTCGGGCTGAGGCCGGGGTGCTCGTCTTCTTCCTGTTCCACCCGCTCGGCGTGGCGGCGGTGCAGTTCCTCAAAAAAAGCTTCGGTAGCGCCATAGCAACTGACGTTGAACTGTTTTTTGAAAAAAAGCATGGTGTCGCTGTCGTCGGGCAGGCCGGGATGGCAGGTGTAGTTTTTGTTCTTGTCGTCGAAATGGTGCTCCTTCCGATTGAGGTAGCGGAAGAGCAATTGGGTGTACCATTTTTCCAACCGAAAACCGAGGAAGATATAGGTCTCCGTTTCGTTGAGGATGCTTCGGATGACGTCGGGTATGTTCTCGTCATTGAGCAGTTTTTTGAGGTGGTCGAACAGGTCTTCGTAATCGAGCAGCAGCGATTCGTAATGCTCCACGCTGCCGAATAGGTTGTACACCAGAGGCAGGTCGGGCGAGGGTTCCGTGATTTCCTTGTCCTTTTTATTGGGCCGCCAAGTGAAATAGTCGAACTGCGGCTCGGCGGCATAGCGGGTATAGGCCCGTTCGAGCGATTTGTCGGGGTTGATTGAAATGACCATGCGAAAGGGCATTTCCGTGATTTTCTGCAGCAATTCTTCTTTCGGTTGGCGGCTCTTGAAGAAATCCGCCGCCTTCTTCTGAGCAGAAATCTTGTACCTATGGCTGCGGAACAGGAAGAAGCCGTCGTGCGGGTAAAAATTGTCTATGCCGTGGTCATTGCCGTTGGCGGTCAATTGGGCATGGAGGTCTTGCTGAATGGATTCCGAATCGTGGGGCAGCAGGTCGTGCCCAATGAGCAGCACGGCCCGGTTGTTGGCGATGTCGAAAAGTAGGTCGTCCCAGTTGATTTGTTCGTTCATCATTTTCGTTTTTTTGAGGGTGCAGTCAGCATCCGGTGGCAAGTTTTCACCCCTTTTTCTTCAACTCCTCCACCGCATGGTTCGCCGCCCGTGCCGTCAGCGCCATGAAGGTCAGTGACGGGTTTTGGGTGGAAACGGAGGTCATGCAGGCCCCGTCGGTCACATAGACGTTGGGGCAGGCGTGGAGTTGGTTCCACTCGTTCAGCAGCGAGGTCTTCGGGTCACGGCCCATGCGCACGCCGCCCATCTCGTGGATGTCGAGGCCGGGGGCTTGTTCCGAGTCCTTGGTCTGGATGTCCTTGAACCCTGCTTTTTCGTACATCTCGGTCATTTGCCCGAAGAAGTCCTTGAGCATCTTCTCGTCGTTGTCGTCATGGACGATGTTGATGCGCAGGAGCGGGATGCCCCAGGCGTCTTTTTGCGCAGCATCCAAGGCCACGAAATTGGTTTCCTTCGGAATGGTCTCGCCCATCATGTGGCTGGAGACGTGCCAAGGCCCGTAGTCCTTCGAGCCGAGCAGGTTGTCGGTCAGTTGCTGGCCAAATCCCTCCGAGTTGGTGTTCAGGCTGCGGCCCGTGTAAAATCCAGCGGCATAGCCCCGCAGGAAGTCCGTTTCCTGTTTGTAAACATTGCGGAAGCGGGGGATATAGGCGCTCGTCGGGCGGCCACCCTCGGTCTTGAACTCCTTGTGCCCTTCGTGCGTCGCCCAGATCCTGCCCCGGTAATTGTGGAAGGCCACGTATTTGCCGAGCAGTCCGCTGTCGTTGCCGAGGCCGTTGGGGAAGCGGTCGGATTTCGAGTTCATCAACACGAGGTTCGTGTTCAGCGTGGCGGCGTTGAGGAAGATGATTTTGGCGAAATACTCGGTCGTCTCCTTCGTCTCGGCATTGATGACCCGCACGCCCGTCGCCCGGTTTTCTTTTTCATCGAAAATGATGGAATCCACGACGGAATGCGGCTGTAATGTCAGGTTGCCCGTCCGCTGCGCCCACGGAATCACGGTCGAGTTGGCGTTGAAATAACCGCCGAAGGGGCAGCCCCGCTGGCAGATATTGCGGCTTTGGCAGAGGGTGCGCCCCTGCTGCTTGAAGATTTCCCGCTCCTCGGTGATATGTGCGCAACGGGCATAGATGACGTGGCGGTCCTTGTAGTTTTTCTTCACCGCATCCCGGAAATGCTGCTCCACGCAGGTCATATCGAAAGCCTTCAAGAAGTCGCCGTCAGGCAGCGTGTCCAGCCCGTCCCGGTTGCCGCTCACGCCGATGAACTGCTCCACCCGGGTGTACCATTTTTCCAAGTCCTTGTAGCGGATGGGCCAGTCCACGGCGAAGCCGTCCCGTGCCGGTCCTTCAAAATCGTAGTCGCTCCAGCGCTGCACCTGCCTCGCCCACATGATGGACTTGCCGCCCACCTGGTAGCCTCGAATCCAGTCGAAGGGCTTGTCCTGGATGTACGGGTGCTCGGTATCCTTCACGAAGAAGTGCATGGCATCCTCCTTGAAGGCATAGCAGCGGCTGATGACGGGATTCGCCTCGGCCACCTCGTGCGGTATGCGCCCCCGGTGCGGGAATTCCCAAGGCTGCATGCCCGTGGTGGGATAGTCTGCGATGTGCTCCACGTTGCGGCCCCGCTCCAGCATCAGGGTTTTCAGGCCTGCTTCGCAAAGCTCCTGGCGGCCCAGCCGCCCGTCATACCACCCCCGATGATGATGGCGTCGAAATTATGTGATGTAGTTGGCATCTTTTTTTTGTTGTTGATAAGGGTTGATGGGATTGGGTTGATAAGGGTTGATATTGGGACTGCGTTATACGAGCTATCAACCCTTATCAACCCTATCAACTTTTATCAACTCAACTACACCGCCACGCAGCCCTTGAAATACCCCGGTGCAAACGCCCATCCCCGCACGTTTTTTAGGTAAAACTCAGCGGAGGTGAAATGCTCGATGGTGAGGTTACGGGTGGTTTCGGCGAAAAATTTCAGCGGCTCGCTTTGGCCCTCCGGCTTGGCCAGCCAGGTGAAGACCTCCGCCTGCTGCGCCTCCGTGAGCGCACCGAAATCGGTTTTGTATTGCTTCGCAAGATGCGCCTGTAGTTCCTTCATACCGCCCAGGTACTTGCTGGCATCCTCCGGTGAGTGGCAGTCGTTCAGCACGGCGAGGATGAAGTCGGAGGTCGTTTCCGGCGTCTTCACCTCGGTTTTTGCCTTTGGCAACAGTGCCTCGGTCAGTTGGTCGAGCAGCTTTCGCTGGTCGGCATCGAGGCTTAGGTTGCCAGTGGTGGCGGCATTGGTGGCCACGGGTTCGCCCTTGCAGCCGGGCAGCAGGTAGGCCGCTGCCGTGGCGATGGCGATGTTGCGGATGGCTTGGCGTCGTTTCATCGGGAAGGATGGTTTTGCGTTGAAAATTGGTGGGGGCATTGCCCACCTATTTACGGGGTAATGATAAAGCGATTTTCGGAAACAACCTTGCTGGGCAGCGGAAAAATGACGATGTGAAGTGGCGCAGCCAAAGGGGGTGTTGCAGTTATCGTCCAAGCCGACAAGTTTTGGGCATGGCCCTCAAGGTAGGCCGGAACCCCAGTTCCGGCGTCACTACACCGAAACTGGGGTTTCGGTGTACATTTGGCCATGCCCAAAACCTGGCGACTGCAATAACCTGGTGCTCAGGAATTTGCACCAATGGCCAATGACAATTAATGGCCAATGACCACTGACTTTGGCGGTTGCCCCAGTTTTTTTTCAAAAAAATGCCCCTGCAATACCCAGTTTGATGGCGCAGGCGTATTTTTACCACCGAAATACAAGCGGAAGTAGCTCAGTTGGTAGAGCATCAGCTTCCCAAGCTGAGGGCCGTGGGTTCGAATCCCATTTTCCGCTCTGAAAGGAAAGCCTGCGAATGATGTTCGTGGGCTTTTTTATTTGGTATAGGTTTATAAATTTGATAAGGGTTGATGGAAGCTGTGCCCCATCAACCCTTATCAATTTTATAAACCTCATCAACCTAAGAAATCACCTCGCCCCATCCAACCGCACCACCACCTCCTGTTCCCGGTTCTCCCGGCGTATCTTCACCTTCACATTGTCCCCCGGCTTGTATTTTTCCAGTAGCAGGATGAGGTCGTTGCTCGACTCCACCTTGTCGTTGTTGATGCCGATGATGGCGTCGCCGAGGCGGATTTGGCCAGAGCGGTCACGGTAGGTGGGCTGCAGGCCGGCCCGTTCGGCGGCGCTGCCTTCGGCAACGTGGGTGATGAGGGCACCCTTCATGCCGAGGCGTTGGGTCGTTTGGGCGTTGGCGAGTTCGATGCCGAGGGTGGGGCGGTTCACCTTGCCGTACTGGATGAGGTCGGGCACCACCCATTTCACCACGTCAACGGGGATGGAGAAGCCGATGCCCGCCGAGGCGCCGCTGGGGCTGTAGATGGCCGTGTTCACGCCGATGAGTTCGCCGCTGGAATTGAGCAGCGGGCCGCCGGAGTTGCCGGGGTTGATGGCGGCGTCGGACTGTATCACGTCCCGGATGGGGATGCCGCTCACCGAGTTAATCTCACGGCCTAGGGCGGAGATGATGCCCGTCGTCAGCGTCTGGTCGAGGCCGAAGGGGTTGCCGATGGCATAGACGCTCTGGCCCACGAGCAGGTTGTCGGAGTTGCCGACGGGGATGGGCCGCAGCGTGGACTTTGGGGCGGTTATTTTCAGCACGGCCAAGTCTTTTTCGGGGGCGGCGCCCACGAGTTCGGCATCCCAGGTGGTGCGGTCGGCGAGGGTGACTTGGGCCTTGTCGGCGTCCTGTATGACGTGGTAGTTGGTGATGACGTGGCCCTCCCTGTCCCAAACGAAGCCGGAGCCGCTGCCCTGTGGGATTTCCATGACGTTGCGTGACCAGTAGTCTTGCCGCAGGCGGCTGGTGGTGATATATGCCACCGACGGGGCCGAGCCTTCAAAGAGCCGGATGGTCGCCTTTTCGCCCTCGTTTAGGCCGGGGGGCATGGTGGTGGTCGTACTGGTTTCGTCTTCGTTGACGTTGTGGGGCGTGCCCTCCTCGTCGGCGCTGGTCTGCGGGGCGGTGTTCAGGTTGTGCTTGGTGTTCCATGCCGAGCCGATGAAGAAGCCGCCTATCAGCAGGCCAGCCCAGAGCAGGAAACGGAAGATGGATGAGCCTTTCATATACCTTGTTTTTTAGTGCAAAATTAGGGATAGGATAGATTGTTGGATAGCTTGATTGTTGAATTGTTTTTGGGAGGAGCTTCGACATTCAAGCAGTTTTCAGCATCCAAAAACGCATCAGCCCGGCTGGTTGTTTTCAGGCTTTCGATGAAAATAGCTGTTCTTTGGATGAATTTGGAATGCTGATGGGAACTTGCTTACTTTGTTCTGGTTTTAAACGAAAAAAATATGGGACAACAGATTGAACCAGTATTCGAGGAGATTTATGTAAGCCTGAATGCGCCAAACAGGGAAAGCCTGAAGTTGTACGCTGAGTTCTTGCTTGCACTCCAACAGAAAAAGGTTAAAGGCAAAAAGAAAACGGCAAAAACAGGTTTTCTTGAAGACATGGAGTCCATTGACATACCGGTTGACAACGTTATAATTGATAGAGCAGCTATTTATGACGACCGTTTCTAATTCTAGGGTTTTTGTTGACACAAATATTCTCTGCTATGCAAATGCTGCCGAAAGTGAATTCGGTAGTACAGCCCGCACAAGGCTGAAAGAACTTGCATCCGAAGGAAATACATTCGTCATAAGCGCTCAAATTATTCGAGAGTATGCCCACGTCACGTTGAGGGACGTTATTTATAAGAAATTGGATTTACAGGAAAACATTGGCATAGTAAGCCGCAATATTGCTCGCTTCATACGTGATTTCGAGGTTGTTTATGAAGATGAAACTGTGCTTCTGAATTGGCTCCAGCTCCTCCCCTACCTCACCACCAACAAAGACGTTTTCGACTTCAACATCGCTGCCACCTTGCGAAGCAACGGCATCCAGCGCATCCTTACCCATAACACGAACGATTTTTCCAAATTTTCCGACTGGTTGACGATATTGCCCCTTTTTACGGCAAAAGTTTGAAGTAAAAAGTAAAAAAGGGCAGCAGTAAATCCGCAACTCGTTGATTTTCAATGCCCTTCACTTTTTCCTTTCCGCTTTTTCCTTTTTCCTTTTCCAGCTTTGAACCCAGTACTCTACGCCATATACTACCTGCTGAAGTGGACGGTGCATTTCGCTGTTTGGGCTTTTTACCGCAAAATCACGGTGACGGGCCATCGGCACGAACACAGCCATAACCCCTGCATCATCGTCAGCAACCACCCCAGCACTTTGCTGGACCCGCTGAACGTGGCCGTGGAATCGAATGTCGAAATCTACTTCTTGGCCAATGCCAGCCTCTTCCGAAACCCGTTCATAAGCTGGCTGCTGCGCAAACTCTACTGCATCCCCATCGAACGCTACCAGGACACCGGCGGCAAGCCCCTCGACAATGCTGCCAGCTTCGAGCAGGCAGAAAACCACCTGATGGAGGGCGGCTGCATCTACGTGGCACCGGAGGGAAGCAGCTATGTTGAGCGGCGCTTGCGCAAGATAAAGACGGGCACTGCCCGCATCGCCCTCGCCGCCATGCAGCGCAGCGGCTGGACGGCCAATATCAGCATCTTGCCCATCGGGCTGAACTACTCCGACCCCACCCGCTACCGCAGCGAACTGCTCACCATTCATGGGGAATACATTCCAGTTGCCCAATTCCGGGAGGACTACGAGGCCGACCCCGTGAATGCCGTTTACTGCCTCACCGAGGCCATCGGCGAGGGCATCGGCCAACTCATCATCGACTCCGAGGACGGCCACCAGGACGAGCTGCTGCACCGCCTCGAAACCCTTGTGCAAAACGAGCGCCCATTGCCGCCATTGGAGGCGCACGACCGCTCCCGCAAGGTGCTCGCCCACCTGAAGGACTGGAAGGTTGGCAATCCAGCCGATTATGAAGCCTTCTCCCAAGGCGTTTTTGCTTATTTTGAAAAAATCAAGGCGTTGAAAATCAGCGATTTGCAGGTTGCGGAGCAACAAAGCGGGACAAATGCCATTCCCCTGCTGCTCACACTCCCGCTGTTCGTGCCGGGCTACCTGACCCATGTCCTGCCCTGCTTTTTTACGAAAAAAATCACGGATGCCCTCAATGGCGACTTTCACTGGATACCCACCTACAAGTTTGCCGCTGGCGTGGTCATGTACCCATTGTTCATTTGGCTTCAAGTTTGGATGGTAGGATTGGTGGCCGCACACTTCGGGCTAGGAGTTTGGGCAAAATGGGCTTACCTCGCCGCCGTAATCCCGCTCGGACTCGTGGCAGAGTGGTGGCTTAGAACGGGCAACCGTTGGCTCCAGAAGCAAAGGTCGGCAGCGTTGCGCAGCAAAGTGGGGAATGAATGGGAATCGCTTTTGAAGTTGCGGCGGGAAATACTGGATAAGGTTGAGTTGATTTAAGATATAAGATAGACGAACTAAGATTTAAGATTGGGAAGGCCGGAAGTGCCCGAAAATAAAGGCGTTCCACAATTTACCACTGCCCCAATAAATCAAAAATCATAACAATTTAAGAGGGTGTGTTAGGGTAGAGAAAAAATGTCATTTTTTCTCTACCCTAACACACCCTGCTAATCAGTTACTTCAAATTTTAGAGATAAAAGGATAGACCAATGGATAATCGGACTTAGCACCCAATTGGCCTTGGCGCTAATCCGCAATCCGAAATCCGCAATCCGCAATCCGAAATGCTCATAGCTTTCGTCATCCTCTACCTGCTCGCCACCCTGCTCATTGGTTTCTGGGCGGCCCGGCGGGTGAAGAACGCCGCCGATTTTGCGGTAGCAGGCCGTAAACTGCCGCTGGTGATAGCCGGCTCGGCGCTATTCGCCACGTGGTTTGGTTCAGAGACCGTCATGGGCGCCCCCGCCGAGTTTGTGGAAGGCGGGCTGCTGAGCGTCATGGAAGACCCCTTTGGGGCGGCGCTTTGCCTGATTTTGGTGGGCCTGCTGGTGGCCCGACCGCTCTATCGGCTCAATATCCTCACCTTCAACGACTACTACCGGATGCGGTTCGGCAGGGTGGTGGAGGTGGTGTCGGCCATAGCGCTGGTGCCTTCCTACCTCGGCTGGATTGCGGCGCAGATGATGGCAATGGCCATCCTGCTCAATGCCCTGGCGGGCATTCCGATGTTCTGGGGCATTCAAATCTGCATGGCCATCGTGGTGCTTTACACGTTTGTGGGCGGCATGTGGGCGGTGTCCATCACCGATTTTGTGCAGACCATCATGATCATCATCGGCATACTGGCACTTGCTTTTGAGGTGGGAAGCCAAGCGGGAGGCGTAGAGGCCGTCTTGGCAGCACAGCCGGAGGGCTTTTTCCGATTTTTCCCAGAAAACAACAGCATGCACGACTGGGCGCACTACATCGCTGCATGGATGACCATTGGGCTTGGGAGCATCCCGCAGCAGGACGTTTTCCAGCGGGTGAACGCCTCCAAGGACGAAAAAACGGCGGTGCGTTCCGGCTATTTCGGCGGCATCATGTACCTGACGGTGGGCTTCATCCCCCTGTTCATCGGCCTTTGTGCCAAGCAACTGCACCCTGAACTGCTCGAAGGCGACCCACAGTACCTGCTCCCGCTCATGTCCTTGAAATACAGCAGCTTGTTGGTGCAGGTGCTCTTCTTTGGGGCCTTGATTTCGGCCATTTTGAGCACCACCTCCGGGGCGATTTTGGCCCCGGCCACGGTGATTGGCGAGAACCTCATCAGGCCGATGGTGCCGGGCATGAGCGACAAGCAGTTGCTCCTCACCATGCGGATTGCGGTGGTGGGCGTGGCCTTGGTGAGCATGCTGCTTTCCTTGAGCAGTGAAAGCATTTTCGATTTGGTGGGACAATCCTCTGCCATCAGTTTGGTGTCGCTCTTCGTGCCGCTGATGGCGGGCCTGTACTGGAAACGAGCCAACGGGCTTGGCGCCCTGTTTTCCATATTAATAGGCTTGGCGGTTTGGACGGTGTGCGAGTTTTTCCTGCATACGGAGATACCGAGCCTATTGTATGGACTGGCGGCCAGTGTGCTGGCGATGCTGATAGGAAGCTATCTGCCGGGCAAATGGGTTGGAAGCAATACAGCTCAGCACTGACGCAGCTACCCAGCAAACCGACGGGCCGCTTCGATGAACGCTTCTTTTCGCCTGCGTGCCAAGGGGAGTTTGGTGCCATTGCACATAACCACGGTAGCCCCTTCCTCTTTTAATATTTTCCGTACGGCCTCCAAGTTGACCAAATAGGACTGGTGGATGCGGAAAAACAATTCGACAGGCAGGTGGGCCTCAAAATCACCAATCGGTTTTGACACGACCTGTTTTTCTCCATCTGAAAGGTAAAAGGTCGTGTAGGAGTTTTCAGCTTCTAAGTACAATATTTGGTGCAATTTAATAATGATGAGCCCCTCCTGTGTATGAAGGGTCAGGTTGTTGGGGGTGTGTTGCTTTGCGTGTTCAAGCAGTAGCTTTATCTTATCGGAAAACAGGGGATGGGGCGTCTCTCCAATCCGCTCCATTGCCCGCATCAATGCTTTGTTCTGGATGGGTTTGAGCAGGTAGTCAACAGCTGCGTATTCAAATGCCCGCAGGGCAAACTCGTCGTGCGCCGTGGTGAAGATGACCTTGAAATCAAGTTCAGGGAAAAAATCAAGCAACTCAAAACCGGTCCCGTCCTCCATCGTGATGTCGAGCAGCACGGCATCGGGTCGTGTGTCTCGGATGAGTTGAAGGCCCGTGGAGACCCCATCCGCTTCCCCAACTATTTCTATGCTTGGGCTTATCCGCTCCAACATCGTCCGCAGCATTTGGCGGGCGTGCGCCTCATCATCAATTATTGCGATTCTCCTCATTGTTTCTACAAGTGCAACCTCCGTTAATTTGGTAATGGGGCGATTGTATCACTTTTCTCTTGGGCAAAGCCAATGGCAATGGTTACTTCCGTGCCAATGATGTTCCCCTCCTTGTCTTTCAAGGTTTTTACCTCCACGTTACCACCGCTACCCAGCAGTTCCAGCCGTCGGCGGGTGATGGACATTCCAACCGATTTATGCGTTTTGGGCTGCCCAGTGCCCATGCCAGCATGGCCGTTGTCACGTACGACGACATTGAGGTATTCGCCCTGTGGCTGAAAGCATACTTCCACTTTCCCGCCGTTTTTTTTGCCAGTCATGCCGTGCAGCACGGCATTTTCGATATAAGGCTGTATGAGAAGGGGCGGTATCGTTATTTCAGTATCGCTCATGCCTTCGGCAACTTTCACTTCGTATTCAAAGCGGTGGTTGAAACGGAGTTGCTCCAGCAACAGGTAGCCTTCCAACAGGCTCAGCTCTTCCTTCAAAGTCACTTTCCCAGTCACGGATGCATTGAGCACGCCCCGCACAAGTTGGGCAAAACTGCCGAGGTACTCAATGGCCTGCTCGCTTTCGTTTTGCAGGATGAAGTTTTGGATGGCGCCAAGGCAGTTGAAGATGAAGTGCGGGTTCATCTGCGCCTGTAGCGCCGAGCGTTCAAGTTCGATCATTTGGCGCTGCAGTTCGTGCTCCCGCTTCAACTGCCGGGTGCGCAGTCTATAGATAAAGAACAGAGCCGCCCCAAAAGCAAGTATGGCCACGGACCTAGCCCACCAAGTTTGCCACCAGTTGGGCATTATGCGGATGCGAAGCCTTGTTTCGGCAGAGGTGACATTGCCCGGCAGCACACCCCTTACTTTCAGGGTGTAGGTGCCCGGCTGTAAACCGGAATAGCTGATGGAGTGCTTGTCTTCGGCAACATACCACTCCCCGTCAAGGCCCTCCAACTGGTATTGGAAAACGGCAAGTTCGGCATCCAAGGACGTTGGCATTGCGAATTCGAAGGAGAAGACGCTTTCAGTGGGATTTAGTACCAGTTCCTTTGTGGTACGCAGCTGTTTTTCAAAATATTTGGATTGGTTGAAAATCTTGAGGTCTGTCAAGACGACCCGTGGGGTGTCGGGCGTGGGAGGGATTGCAACGGCTCCCTCCTGTTTCAACCAGCAAAAGCCGTTGGGCTGCCCAACCACAACGCCAACACCCTTGACCACGGCCAACCCTTTGCCCATCAAATAAGCGTTGCGGAGGCCCGATGAGCGGCCGTAGATGGTCATTTTGTCATTTTCAGGATCCATGCTGGCCAACCCTTTGTCGGTATTGAGCCATAGCAGGCCAGCCACCGAATCAAGCCCAATGGCTGAAACCAACTGGCCATGCTGCCCATTCATTTTGTCGGACAGTTCCAAAACGTCGCCCTTTTTCCCACCAGGGCGATAGGACTGCACTCCGCCATTTTTAGTGGCAACCCAAATTCGGCCATCGCTGGAGCATTCCACTGCGAGCGCTTCATTGGAGGCCAGCCCATTTTGCGAGTTGTACAACTTGAACTTACGGGTGGTTGGATCAAAGTCAACCACGCCGCCGCTTTTCAGCGCAAACCAGATATGCCCATTCGGGGCAAGCGACATGTCCAAAAGCGCCCACCATTTGTTGAAGGCGGGAGCATCCTTGGCGAAACTGGGTTGGTCCCTGAAGGATTCGACTGCGAAATTGTTGGGATTGAGTTTGTAGAACCCATCATAGCTAGTGGCCACCCATATATTTCCCGCAGTGTCCTCCAGCAGGTCGTTCACCGTTTCTTCCAGCCCTCTTGCCGGCTGAAACTTTAGTATGGCAGCTTCAAAATGTAGCTTTCCCGGCCTTAAAACATAGAGCGAAGCCCCGCCCCCCAAGGTTTTTGCCGTGCCGGCCCAGGTATTGCCTTTTGTGTCGCAGAGCAGGGTTTTGAAAAAAGGGAAGGTGCCATCCGGCAATGGCGTGGCCCTTTGCACGAGGGTGTTCCGCTCGTCCGACCACTCGAAGCAACCGTTGTTTTCGGTGGCCACGAACAAGCTGCGCCTCGAAGGCGAATAGGCAATATCGGCCACCTCCGCCCGCTCCGACCTGCCCCCACCGGCGGCGGCGGCCAGGCTGACATAGCGGAAAGTCGTTTGTTGCGGAGCAAAAACCCTAACGCCGCCTTGTCGGCCCAGCACCCAAAGGCGCTTCTGGAGGTCAACATAAAGGCCCTGGCACATCCGGTCGAGTTCGGGGCTTTCGCCGCTGAATTCATTTTTGAAGAAGTTGAACTTTCCGGTTTTTCTGTCGAACGTGCCAAAGCCATTGTCCTCGGTGCCGACCCACAGTTCATGCTCGTCCTTGAGGAGCAAGGACTGCACGACATTGCGGTTGTAATTGTTCGGTTGGTGGTAGGACGTGAGGTCGTAGGGGTAGATTTCCATCTTGGCCGAACGAGGGTCGAAGCTGGCAATGCCACCACTCCATGTGCCAATCCAGATGAGTCCTGCTTCGTCTTGAACGAGCCGCATGGCGGACACCCCTGTTTTGCCAGAAACACCACTTATGGGCCAGACCTCGAAGCGGTGCGTTTGCTTGTCAAAACGGGCAAGCCCCCTGTTTGCGGCAGCTACCCATAAATAGCGAGGGTTTTGCCGGTCAGCAATGAGGTGGTTGACGGTATTGAACTGATAGGTGTCCGTTGAGTGCTCGTCGGTGGGGTAGCTGTGCCAGGCGATGTACTGCTGCTTTTTTTTGTCAAAACAGCCAAGCCCGTGGTTGTAGGAGCCAAGCCAAAGCAGGTCACCATCCTGTACGATAGCGGTCAGTTCGCCTTTGAACTGGAGATTTTCGGGGTCTGTCTCCCATGCATCGAACTTGCCTGTAGCGGGGTCGAAGCGGTGTAGGCCGCCATTGAGCACAGCAAGCCAAAGCACACCGTCGGCGTCTTCGCAGATGCCCCTTACCGTGTTGTTGGCTAGGGAGTTGGGCCGATTTTTATCCTTGAAGAAATTGAGGAAATGTTGCCCATCGAAGCGGGAAAGGCCGCCCTCGCAGCCGAACCAAAGGAAGCCTTGACTGTCCTGCAAGGCGGTATGCACCCAATTGTCGGCAAGGCCCTGCTCGGTGGTGAAGCGGGCGTAGCTGGAAGCCAGTGGCTGCGAAACAGCCCAAGAGCTGCCAAAGACGAGTACGAGCCAAAGTGGAAGCTTTGGTATGGGCATAAATGCAATAAAACTAAGGGAAAAATTCGGGGCAAGGAGGGATGGAAAGCCTTTGTTTGCCAAATGGCAACCTCCCCGAGCCAAAGATAGAAGTTTAGGCGACATTCTGTACCAAATTCAAAGCCGAACCCACCGAATAGTTTTGATAGTTGACCAAATTCAAAGTGTAGCTGCCTGTGGCATCTTGTGGAAATAGATTTACGCAAATATTGAATCCCAAAAAACAGTTCCGCTATTGCAAAATAGCGGACGTTTTTTTTCTGGCTAACGCCATTGTCTTTTAGGCACTGGCAATGTGCTTCCAGTAACAACTTTCCTACTATGAAAAATCATATTGACCAAGTTAAGAAAAGGGTAGGGGCAGTAATAGCCATTGCTGCTATTGTATTGCTTCAAGCAGGTGCGCAGGGCCAAAAAGCAATTGTCCATTTTAACCCACAAAGTGGACTGGTTGACGTCAACGGTGTCACGATGGATGGTGTCGCCACCTTTGATGTATTCAAGGAAAAACTTGGCTTGCCTTCCAATAAAATAGATTCCCGCAACGGCGAGACCGCCCTTTTTTTCGAAGAGCTGGGCATCGTCTTTTACGTCCAAGAAAATATCGTGAAAGGGCTTGGCATCACCTTCAATACGGATGGGGACAAAAAATTTCCAGCCACCAGCCTGCATGGAACACTGACGATTGGCGAGGTGGAGATAACGAAGGAGAGCACGCAGGATGTTTTCCGCAGCCTTACCGCACCAAGATTTACCTGCCCATTTGAGCTGATGTGTGCCTCGGAAAATAGGGAGGCAGCAACCAAGGCGCTGGTGGGGTTCAAGGACGGGGTGGTGACGCAAGTGAGCTTTTGGGTGAAGAATGAACAATGATTTGAAACGCAGCCTGCTTAAGGGCAGCCAAAGGCAACCCCATCGCACCAAATATTGAGCAACCCTGTATTTCACCTAAAAATGATGACCAATGAAAAGGATTTTGTTTTTTTTGATGATTTGCCTTTCGGTGTTTTCGCACAAAGAAACCAATGCGCAGTGCGATAACCTCGCGCTGGCCTTTGACAACCTCAATCCCAATTTTGTCTCACTCAACCCAAGTCCCATAACAGGGGCAACAGATTTCACGATAGAGGCAACGTTCTATGCCAACAATCTAGGCACTGCCTGCTTAGGGGATTTTCGACCGCTTCTTTCACTGCATAATCCCAATAACTCCCATAGCTTTGAACTGGGGATTTGCAATGGAGGGCAATTGCATTTTTTTTGGTTTAATGGTTCGCCCGCATTTCCCTTGTCACCCATTCCCATTTCGAGCACCAACCTTACGGGAGCATGGCACCATGTGGCAGTTACCCGGACCGGAACATTTGTCAATTTTTATGTTGACGGTAACGCAGTTTTCTCAACAACCATGAGCACTGCTCCCTTCAGCTTCACAAATTTCCATGTGGGGCGTGGCGGTGGAGTCGTCTTGGGCCAAGGATGGGATGGGCAGGCAGATGAAGTTCGCCTTTGGAGCACGGTGCGTACCCAAGCTCAAATCCAAGATTTCAAGGATTGCACCCTATCCGGCACCTCACCGAATTTAATAGTCAACTGGACCTTCGACCAGACTGCACCGGGGCCGCTGAGTGTTTCTGGCGGCGGAAACAACAGTGCTTTAATTGGCATTGGCTTGGTGGTTACGGACTTGAGCGGCAACGGTAATGACGGGACACTTAACAATTTTACACTGAATGGCACAACCAGTAATTTCGTCTGCAACCTCTGCCTACCGCTGTACGACTTGAATATCTCCGATTTGGGAAGCCAGAGCATTTTCCTGGCGGCCATTTGCAGTGGCAATGGGGCGCATTTTTGCGTCACGCAGGGCGGGGCCAGCATCAATATCCCTGGGGCAACAGTGATGTGGGAATACTCTGACATCGGTGGACCACCTTTTATTTCAGTCACTACTTCAGGCTTCGTTGGGTACTGCTTTGGGATGCCGTCGCTCGACATAAGTGCGGAATGCCTCACCAGCCCCACCGGCTACGTGGACAGAACGTACCGGGCGAAAATCTCCAAAACCCTGACGGTGGGCAGCCTAACCCTGACCTGCACCTACTACACCACGGAGCGCACGCTGCGCATTTACTGTCCCGTCACGAATGCTTCCATTTCCATGGTGCCGCCGTTGCCCACGCCGCCCATTGTTGCGCTTTGCGAAGGCACGAACTATTCCACGAATGTGTCCATTGGCTCGTTACATCCTTTCGTCCCTTTCGCTGTATCGCCATTTGGCGACTTGAGTATCCAGTGGTGCATTGATGGTCTTCCGGTGCTGCCCCTGACTGACATGCCGTCATTCCAGTACAATAATGCTCCGAATTTCCCCGACCTCTGCTTCGAGGCAAAACTCCAGAACGGCGTATGTCCCCTGTTCACCACCAAGACCTGCATTCCGGTGGACAAGGACCCGAAGTGCGGCACGATTGACGCAACGCCTGACTTCCCAGTGCTGATGCACGACCCCAACGGTGGCCCGTTCGATTACCTGATTTGCCCCGGCAACGACGCCGAACTGACAATGGTGAACCCGTTCATGGACTGCAATGCCGTCTGGCAGTACATGTTCCCCAACACGAACCCTATTTGGACTGACCTGAATGGCATTGGCAATTCCATCCAGAACACCAACGTGCTGCCGCAGGGGCCTGGGCAGCCCGTTTGGCCCGCTGGGGAAACCTGCATCCAGTACCGCATCGAGTGTCGTCCATTAAGCTACCCGTACTCGGACTGTGCGCCCTGCCACAGCAACATTGTACAGATATGCTTGAAAACCCCGAAAGCTGCCCCGGTCATCACGGCGGGCCAAAACCCTATCTGCAAAAGTGGAAGCCCGACATCCACTACCATCTCGGTTTTGCCCTACGACGCCAACTGCACGTACAACTGGTACTGCAACGGAATTTTGGTCGGCAATGGGCCTTCCATCATCGCAACCATGAAGGGCTGTTATTGGGTAGAGGTGTTCGACGGCTGCTTCAAGCAGGTGTCGCAGCCGCTGAACTTGGACGTTTGCGAGGTCGTGGCCGTCATACTGTGCCCAACGGACAACCCCTGTGCCTGCCCCGGC
The DNA here is from genome assembly GCA_016714985.1 of Saprospiraceae bacterium. Taxonomy (GTDB): domain Bacteria; phylum Bacteroidota; class Bacteroidia; order Chitinophagales; family Saprospiraceae; genus UBA6168. The sequence goes on from JADKBS010000001.1 coordinate 909,049, forward strand.
CAGCCCGTCACCCTCGATGGGTGCAGCTCTTGGGACTCCTGCAACCTGCCACTTACCAGCTATTCGTGGACTGGCACCGATGGGCAAAGCAGTTCAGGCTGCCTCTTCACGGATTTGCCCAACCTCAACGGCACCACCTATACCCTGACGGTGACGAATGCCATCGGCTGCACGGGGTCTGCTTCCCTGACCATTAACCCTTGCCAATAAGTGAGAAGGCAACTGCCATTTCCAAAATCAAAAATCCAACCAATGAAAAAATTATTCCTCCTCATATTGCTCAGTTGGGCCGGCTGGTCGGAACTGAGAGCGCAGTGCCAGTGCGATTTTCAGGTTAAAATGGTGCAAGACCCCATTGACTCTTGCTGCTTCGACGTGCTGTTTTGCCACAACACGATTTTGCCAACTTGCAGCCTACCAGTTCAATATGGGCCACTGACCATTTACACCAATGGAAACCCCTTTGCCACTGGCGACATTGCGACGGTGACCAGTGCCAATACCTCGGTAGTCACGGCCACGCTACAAAGCATCCATCAGGCTGTTTTTTCAACCAATTTTGTATCGCTGAATATTGGCTGTTCCACCCAGTTCAACCTCGGCAGGATTTGCCTGAGCAGCGCCCCCAGCGGTTTCGTCAATTTCTCGGCGGTGATGGGCCAGCCCGGCAACCCCTGCGACATCCCGCTCACCACCTCACAGTTCATGGTGCCCGCATGTTCAAACCCCGTTTTGTTTGAAAAAATTTATGGCGATGCCGAGGAGAACCGCCCGACGGCGGTGAAGGCATTTGGGGATGGGATTTATGTTTCCGGCTACCGGGTTGTGGGTGGAACGGAGTATGCAACTTTCACGAAATTTGACTTGGCGACCGGGGCGTTGATGTGGGAAAAGCAGCTTTCAACACCGAGCCGGGCACTAGATTTTGAATATGACCCAATTGCGGATGAATTTTTATTGATTGGTTGGTCATCGCCTTTTCCCGCCGCAAACAACCGCTCTTTTTTAATTAGGATGGACGACCAGGGCGTTCATGTATTCTCAAAATTCTACGACCAATTGGGCAGGGAGTCCTTTAACAGGATAGTTCGACACCCCAATCCGACCAATCCTAATTTTCCATTTTATATCTTGGGGAGGAAAAACCCGGCGAATTTTCAATTCCAGTTCAATGATGAGGTAGTTCTCTTCAATTTGGACAATTCCGGGAGTTTCAATTGGCTTAGGGAGTACCCTTACACGACCAACCCCACCGACGATGAGTTCTCCCTCGGCTTGGTGCCCTATACCAATGGCGACCTAATATTAACAGGTACAACTGTGAGCAATGACGGGGCATTAGTCAAGATAAATGGGACTACTGGGGCTGCAAACCTTTATCGGTTTACCAACCAAGCATTGGATATTTACGATGCCATCTTGCATCCTTGCGACGGGAGGTTAATCATCGTTGGGGAGGATTGGGCGACCCACCAAGCATTCGTGGCGGTACTGATGGAAGCAGCACCCCCAGCCCCTTGTGGGTTCAATACCCCGCCAGGCAATTCCAGTTTGGAGTTCATGGATATTGTCAATTTCAAAGACATCTGGATTGATAGGCTTGGGGATATATATGTGATTGGTGAAAACAAAAGTACAGGCCAATTACCTTATCAGGTAGTACATAAATTGAATTATAACTGTCATGCGGGGGCGTCGGTTTTAACAGCCGCTTGGGCTAAGTATTTGTACGACCCATTGTATCCGGAAATTGATTTTGACAACGGCAACATCTCCGTCACCCCTGCACATGACCGTATTTTCTATGCGGACGCCCGCTTGAAAAACCCATCCTTTTTTGGAACCTGGGATATGCTGGTTGGGGCATACGATCTCAACCTAACATCAGGCTGCGAGATAGGGTTTCCAGTTAATACAATGGTCCTTCCTTTGACATCTTCTTGCATCCCACTTACACCCAATACAATCACTACTGAGCCTCCCTATATTTCCCCTATATGTGAGGATTTGGACTACTGCTGCACCAACTTCTGCTCCTCCTCCCCCTGCACAGCGGATTTTACTTGGACGCTTGGTAATTGTTTCGACGTACAACTCACTGCAAGCAGCAGCAGTTGCTTTGTCGGAACCTATACTTATGATTGGGATTTCAACGGCGACAGTGTGCCCGATGTAACGAGCAACAACCCAGTTTTAAATTATAATTTTTGTGGCGGTGGGTTATTCAATATATGCGTGACAGTGACGGACCCTTTCGGCTGTGCGGCAACGATATGCAAGCCAGTAAATGTGAACAACTGCAACGGCTGTGGTGTAATAGTATCCTCAAATATTTTCTGCGCAACGGTAGATGACGACACTTACCAATTGCATATAGTGGCAGCTCCTACCCATCCCGGCCTGACCAACTGTTCTTTTGTACTTACCAATATTAGCCCTGCCGTAACCATAGTGGCTGGCCCGATATATACCCCTGTTGGCGGCAGCTCTCCAAACGTTAACATAGACGTTATTTTCACGTTGACTGGAAAATTGCCCGCTTCCCTCAATTTTACGGTGGATATGACTTGCACTTGTCCAACGGGTGTAGGCAGCTTCACTTGCCCGATTTCCGGCTCATCTCCTATGGTTTGCTGCAAAACAATATTGGTGGACGACCAGATAGTCTGCAAAGATGACCCTGTGCTGAACGTACCCATTCTGCCCGATTGGGGTACGCCACTTTGTATCACCCAAGTGACCTGGTACGTGCAGCCCAAGCCCGCCAATGGCATTTGCCCCACACAAGCTACGGGCGGCACGATTTATCAGGACAATATCACCAACGTGCTCGAACCGCTGCACCTGTACCCGCAGAGCATGACGGGCGATGTGTGCGTGTACGCCGTCGTCCATACGACCGATGGGCCTTGCACCCTACTGACGACCAATGTTGCCTGCATCCGGCTTTGTGCGCCAACGACTTGCACCGTAGCTGGCTACGACTACTGCTACACCGGGACTTGCATCACGCCTGGGCCGCTGATGCCTGTTTTTAACTCCCCCCCCAATGCTTGCATTTCGACGGTAGAATGGTGCGACCCCAGTGGCATAGTGGTTTCCAATTCATTGACCTACAATCCCACAGAATGCCTTTCCATGTCCAACCCACTGGTGGACTGCTATGAGGATTTTTTTTACACGCTGAAACTCACCGACCTCTGTGGCACAAGGACTTGCCAGGCCCGCATCCGCCTATACAGCGACGATGCGCCCAAGGGAAAGCTGGAAGTGCTGCCTTTCGAGGCAAATACCCTTTGCCCCAACGAGGACGTCACACTACATTTCACCCCCGGCTGCGACAGCGACGTGCCAAAAACTTGGACTTGGCAAACCCGCCCCTGCGACCCACCGGGGGCCTGCACCCCCTTCAACGGGCCCGGCTCGATGAGCGACAATTGGTTCACGAACATCCTGCCGCAATCCGCATACTACTGCGTGGAAACGAACAACGGCGTATGCCCAGTGGACACGGTGCAGTTGCTGCTGGAGGTGAAAGACCCGCTGGCCATCACCTCCTTCACTGCCCTGCCCGACCCCTGCCACGAACTGCAGGTGGACCTTGACATCAGCTGGACGCCCTGCACGGTGGCCGGCTGCCCGCCGGGAACGCCCTGCTCTCCCTGTTCGACCACCGTAGAATGGTACAAGGACAAAATGCTTGTTGGTGTGACCAATGAGCAGCCTGGAGTTACTTCTTCTTCGTTCATTTACGCCAACCCGCCCATACCGGGCTTTTATTGGGCGGTGGTGAAGGACGACTGTTGCCCAAATAACACGGACACTTCTTTCGTCATCACGATTGACCCCGCATGCGTGCCGCAGATAGACGGCCCTTGTTTTATCTGCGACAACAATGTGGAAAAGCTGAACGGCTCAGTAGTTGTGCCCGTCTGCTACACTTGCCCGAATGCCTGCACTTATTCATGGTCGGGGCCGGGAATCACGGGGTCTGCCAATCAGCCCAATGTGCAAGTCAACCAACCCGGTGTTTATACGCTCACAACTTCGTGTATGGACACCTATGGGCAGGTTTGCATAAAGTCAACCACCTACAACCTGCCAGCTTGCAGCAGCGTCACCTCCTGTCCGATGTTCGTTTGCTGTGACGACGAGTCCGCATTTTCGGAAAACATCCAGAATGCTGTTACGGTCACGTCGAACAACGCCGAACACAGGGCCACGGTCAGCATCGGCGACCTGCCCGCCTGCGACATCATCAGCAGCATTGACTGGGGCGACGGGGAGATCCAGGCGGGGCCTTTTACGAGCGGAACTGCCGTGGAGCATACTTATGCTGAAAACGGCGATTTCGAGATTGCCATCCATGCGGAGGAGTACAACTCCCTCACACAGCCGCCTTCGGTCTGTTTTGACACCACCATCACGGTGACGCAGACACTGAGGACGATTGTAGGCTATCAAGTTGTAGCTGTTGTATGCGTGACCAGTCAAGACGAAAACGGCAATTTGATTGACGGCGTGTGGGCTATTTTTTATGAATGCACGAATGATGGGGGCACACCTGCAACGGCAGTTTTTCACATGGAAAACGCTGTGCTTGTTCCGACTTCCTTCCCAGACCCCGATGTGGTGTTGACCGACAGCTTGGGCAACCCCGTGACCGATGCGCTTGGGAACGAGATTGTCCTCTCGCCAAACGCTGGCGTGGCTGCCAAGATCGAGGGCATTTCACCGGCACCGCTGGGCTACAAATGGCTTGGGCTGCAATCGAACGCGCTCACACCATCCGGGGCGCTCACACAGACTAGTCAGGATTTCAAGATTACCCTCCACTGGGACACCTTGCCTAATGGCAGCCAAGACTCGACGGGGGCATTCTGGGCCAGCGACGACAAGGACGACCTTTATGGGGAATTGGTCACAGATGCCTTCACGGAACTGGGCGCCTTCACCTTGGTGGGCACAAGTAACCCTGCCTCGGTTACTGCCATCCACCTCTTCCCCAACCCCAGCTCCGGCAAGCTTACCCTTGAATTCAAGGGGGCAATACCAATGGCTGGGCAAGTCCAAATCCTCGACCTCCTCGGCCGCACCCTTCGCACGGAAACACTACAACCTGGCAGCATGACCCACAGCTTCTCCTTGGAGGCCATGCCTGCGGGCGTCTATTTCGTGAAGGTGCTGGATGGCGGTGAGCCAGTCTGGGCGCAGAAAGTGGTGAAGCAATGAGCAATTTGAATGGCACGAGGCTTGAGGCGACGCCTCGAAAGGGCGATCAAATATTATCGTATTTGCACAAGTTGAGCTGCCCTTTCGAGGTGTCACCTCAAGCCCATAAAAACCCTTTTTTTGGTAGCATGAAATCCAATTTTTCGAACAAATTCTTTTGCATAGCCCTGCTGGCAATGCCCCTGCTGGCCGCTGCCCAATTCCTCCCCGATAAGACCATTGCTGGGAGCAAGACGGGGTTTTACGGAATCCAAACTGCCGACATCAACGCCGACGGCCATCCCGACCTCGTTGCTATCCGGGGGTACGACGCACAGGCCGCCTATTGGTACCTGAACGATGGCCAAGGGCATTTCCCCATCAACCCATCCGATTCGTTGGAACTGGACGTGCAGATTGCTGAAATCATCATCGCCGATTTGAACGGCGACGGCTTCCTCGATTTTGCATTTGCCGATTTCACCGCCACTGGAAACGTGTTTTGGTACGCTGGCGATGGGCAGGGACATTTCGTCAAGCACCTGATTGAATACTATGATGGAATTCCGGTAGGCACTTTCAAAGCGGCAGATATTGACGCTGACGGCGACCAGGATTTGGTGCTGGGGCAATCCCTGTTTGCTTCCACGCTTGTTCGTTGGGTGAAGAACGACGGACAGGGCAACTTCTCCGACCCTTACCAATTGGGCGAACACAGCGAGCAGTTCCTCGAAATCGTCATTGCCGACCTGAACAACGACAACCTGCCGGAAGTGCTCATTCCCAACAAAACCACCTGGTACCTCAACTATGGACCAGGCAATTTCGACGCCCGACCCTTGCCCGCCGATGCCGTTTACCTCTTTGGAATTGAAGACTTGGACTCGGACGGCGACCGTGACCTGCTCGCTTATGGCTACAATTCGAACAACAAACCCATACTCTTTCGAAATACTGCCAACCCGTTCAGCGTCACTTTCGTGCCGGAGGAATTGCCGCTTGACCTCGACCTCTACGACCGCTTTTTTACCGGTGACTTCGACGGCGATGGCGACACCGACTTCCTGTTCAATTCCACCGGATGGTGGGAGAACGATGGAACGGGCAGCTACACCATCCACGATGATTTCACCCTCAACCACCTTTACATCCCGGCCAATTATTACCTGCTTCCGCCTGGCGTGGACTTGGACGGCGATGGCCGGGACGAAGCAGTTGTTCCAGGACAAAGCTGGGTGGGGCGTGTTGGCCTAAACACGAGCGAAGCGCTTGTCGCCGACATCATCGTGCCGGACATCTTCGGGACTTCTGCCGTAAAATCCTTCGATTTCGACAACGACGGCGATTTGGACATCGTGGCGGCGGCTGACAAATTATACTGGTTTTCCAACGAGGGAGGCGGGCATTTCGGCCCCCGGCAGACCATCACTGCCTTGCCTTTTCATACTGGCTTTTTCAAATTTATTGACATAGACGGCGACCAAGATTTGGATATTTTTATTCAAAATGGCACGATGCTGCGAAACCTTGGCTTTGGCTATTACGCCAACCCGGCACCGGTGCCGCTCAGTGGGTCGGAGCCGCATTTCTTCGATTTTGACGCCGACGGCGATACGGACATCGTTGGTAGCGTACCGCTCCAGTTTTTCGAAAATATTGGCAATGGCAACCTTGCCAATCCAGTTTACCTGACACAATGCTTCTCAGGTAGTGCCACCGTCGCAGACATGGACCATGACAGTGACCTCGACCTCGCTTTTCCTTGTGACAAAACAGTGATTGTTTTAACCAACGACGGCACTGCCAATTTTACGGCCCTTCAGGATTTGACGGCTCCCAATTTCGCCCGCCGATGCTTTTGGGCCGACGTGGATGGCTCCGGCAGCCCCGATGTGATAGCCGCCTTGGACAGCGGCCTTATTTGGTTTCCACGCTTGCCGGATGGCTCGTTCGGGGCCTTCCAGTGGATTTTCCAATCGGGCAGTTCGGCCCTCGACCAGCGACTCACACTTGCCGACTTCGACGGCGATGGCGACATAGACATCGCAGGATCTTATCTCTACTATTCTTTTCTCTTGAAAAATGACGGAACGGGGGTTTTCGCCACCGTTTACCTACCGTTTTACAACCCTTTTTTATCCGATGATGCGGCTTTCGACGTGGACGGCGACCAGGACTTGGACTTGCTTTTCGCCAACGAACAAACCATCGGATGGCTCGAAAACCTGGCTTCCGAAGCCTATCTATCTGGCACCTGTTATTGGGACAAAAACGAAAACCAGCAGCGGGACCCCGGCGAGCCGCCTTTCCAAAACCAAATCCTGCGCCTCGAACCCGCCGGGAAACTGACCTTCACGGACGCGGATGGCAGTTATCGGCTCTACGCAGATTCGGGCCAATTTGCCCTGTCCATCGAGCCTGACAGCTGCTGGGACTTGAGCACCGACACCTTGGTGTACCACCTGTTTTTCGATGGGATAACCACCGTCGCCGACCTCGATTTCGGATTGAAGCTCAACGGCACGGAGAAAAAGCTGACGGCCCCAATCGCTACTGCACCTACCCGCTGCGGTTTCGAGGTGCCTTGTTTTTTATCGCTGCGCAATGAGGGCTGCGCATTGGCCACGGGCATCGTGGAACTGCATTTTACGGACTCGCTCGCCGCTTTCGTCAGCGCCACGCCACCGCCAACCTCCACTGCTCCCGGCCTGTTGACCTGGCTGCTCGCCGATACCCTGCTGCCGGGCGGGCTGTCCGATATTCAGTTGGTGTTGCAGATGGCAGGCCCTGAGCACCTCGGCGATACGCTCCGGCTGCTCACCCTCGCCCGTGCCCTCGACGACCTCGGCAACCCCGAACCAGAAGCGGACTCGACCCTTCTCCTTGCTGAAATCAACTGCGCCTACGACCCCAACGACAAGCTCGTCAGCCGCTCCCGGCTGCCGGAAAACTACGCCGCAGCTGCTTCCGAATTGGTTTACACTGTCCGTTTTCAAAACACGGGAACGGATACGGCTTTCAACGTCACGGTGCGGGACCGGCTCGCCGCTGCACTCGATTTTTCGACCTTCAAGCCGCTTGGCACCAGCCATGCCTACACGGTCACGCTCGATTCGGCTACCCGTACCGCCGTGTTCGCTTTCAAAAACATCCTCTTGCCCGATTCGTCGGTAAATGAACCGGGCAGCCACGGTTTGTTCCAGTTCTCCATTTACCCGATGGCCAATTTGCCAGCAGAAACGCTTATCCAAAATTCGGCAGGCATTTATTTCGATTTCAACCCGCCCGTATTGACCAATATGGCCGAGACATGGGTGGAAAAAACGCCAGTTTCAACAAGCCAATTAGCTGTGCCAACGGAAAAACTGCGGCTGTTTCCCAACCCTGCTTCCGGTGAAATCTCCCTTGAATGGACGACCCCGCTCCCTGCCAGCGGGGGCAGGCTCTTGTTGTCCGACATGGCCGGGCGGAACTTGCAGGAACTGAAACTGCCGCCCAGCGCTACCCTAACCCGATGGAAGCTGTTTGACTTGCCACGGGGCATGTACTGGGTGAGATTGGAATCGGAAAGCGGTTTTTGGCAGGTAGCGAAACTAGTAAAACTGAACTAAATCATTGAAAATCAAGCTTTGATGAAGAATATCCTTAGCCTTATGGCCTTGCTCGGCACCGCCTTGCTGGCAAAAGCCCAATACACGCCGCCGGTAATTATTGACACCATCCAGGATTATTATCAGAACTTCCTGCCCTACGACTGGGACCACGACGGCGACCTGGATTTTGTAGGTGCCACCGGCCTCGGCTACTACCTGAGTTGGATTGAAAACACAGGGGGCAGCCTGCCCGAAACAGCAACTGTGCTGGATTCGGCTTCTTATTATAACCGTCCCTTGTTCGCTGATTTCAATGGCGACAACCGCACGGACATCGTCTTCAATGGGTACGACCCCAATATTTTTGATAATACCTTGACCATTCGGCTCCAATTGGCCAATGGAATATTTGGCCCACCTATCATCTCGTTTCCAAACACAGACAATTTTAAGGGGTTCATTTTAACAGATTTAGACCAAGACAACGACGTGGATTTCGTCAGGGACGATGTGTCTGGCCTGCTTTGGTACGAAAACGACGGCACCGGCAATTTCGAGCCACCCCAATTCATCGCCGACCCGGCGGGCGGGGTGCTCCATGCTGCCGACCTAAATGCCGACGGGCTGCTCGACCTCCTCGTGGCGGATGCGCCCGAAGCCAAGCTATGGTACTTCGAGGCGCTTGGCGGCGGCAGTTTCAAGCCGAAAAGCCTCGCTGCCAACCTGCCCGATTGGCTGGAACGCATTGCCAGTGCCGACTTGGACGGCGACGCTTTGCCGGATTTGCTCCCCATTTACCGCAACGACATTGTTTCGACCGCCGGGCAAACTTGGTTCAAGAACACGGGCAACGGGCAATTCGCCCCACCACAGCCGCTCGTCCCGAACACAGAAGGGCCTTATATCGTGCAGGAGCTTATCACGGGCGATGTGGACTACGACGGCGACCCCGACGTGATAGCAGCTTACAGCAGCGGCGATTCCTTGACCCTGTTTATGAACACGGGCAGCGGCTCGTTTTCGGCGCAGGTGCTGGCAGTATGGCCCGAAGTGAACGGCATTTCCAACCTGTCGCTCAACGATTACGATGGCGACGGGCTGGCCGATTTGTTCGGGCATTCCATCGGTACGGCTTTCTTGAGAAATGAAGGCGGCGGGCAGTTCGCCCCTAAGCAAACGCTATTGCCCAAATTTTACAATATCGCCACGGCGGCAGTGGCAGACCTCAACCAGGACGGCTTGAACGATATTATCGCCAGATCGGAATACGATGGGAATTTGTTTTGGTATCCTAACCTTGGCGGCGGGCAGTTCGGAGCGCACCGGGAAGTTTCCCATACCAATTACGAAGGCGCTTATGCCCGTGCAGCCGATTGGGACGGCGACGGCGACACCGATATTTTATCCGCCATTCCCAAAAAAATAGCCACCGTAGCTGCGCAGACCTATGAATTGGTTTGGTACAAAAACGACGGTTCGGGGAATTTCGGAGATGGCATCCGGGTCTTCCCGCCCGATATTTATTTCCCGACAGCGACGGCGGAAATCGCCGACATGGACGGCGACGGGGACATGGACATCGTATGCTTGTTTGCGGCAGCAACCCAAACCTTGGCTTGGTTGGCAAACGACGGCAGTGGCGGCTTTGGTCCGCCCGTATTCATCTCTCCTGGCGACTTTGCAGGGCAATTCCTACTTTCCGACCTCGACGGCGATTCCGACAAGGACATCCTATTCCGCTTGGATTACTATAAAATCTATTGGTATGCCAACGATGGGGCTGGTCATTTCAGCGATGCACTTTTCATTGGCACGCAGCTCACATATGGTGGTTTCCTGGCGGCCGAGGATTTCGACGGGGATGGCGATATAGACGTTTTGTCCGATGACTATGCTTCCACGACGGGCTGGTGGTACCCCAACAACGGCGACAACAGTTTTGCCCCGGCAAAGCCATTGAGTACTGACCTGTTCCCAAGCGGCATCGCAGACCTGAACGAGGACGGGAAGCCCGACCTCGTGGGCTATTACGATAGGGGCATCGGCTGGAAGCCCAATTTGGGCAACGGCGTGCTCGGCGACCCCATCATCGTAAACATCAACCTGGGCAATTTCCCTACCAGCAGCCTTATCGGCACCGACCTTGACGGCGATGGCGACGGCGAGATACTGTATTCCTGGTTCACCGAAATCGGCTATGTGGGCGGCATCGGCGGCTTGCCCTATATCTCTGGCTATTGTTTTTTGGATGAAAACGAGAACGGCCAGCGCGACAGCGCCGAGGCATTGCTGCCCGGCATCCGCACCACGCTTGGCACGGCTTCGCAGTTCAGTTTTTCCGATGAAGAAGGGGAATTTCGGTTTTACGTCACCCCAGGCAATTACACCCTCACCTACGAGCCGGATGAATGTTGGATACTGACCTCCGACATTTCCGCTTGGCTCATTTCCGTAGCGGACACGGCGGTTTTGGACAGGTATTTTGGCTTCAAACCGGGGCCGGGGGTGCGGAATTTGGAGACTTTCCTGAGTTCAGGCCCGACGATTTGCGGGCAGGATGTAATGTTTTGGCTGCAAGCCCTCAACCGGGGGTGCCTGCCCACCAACGGCAAACTGGCGCTCGCCAACACCGAGAACCTTAACCTGATTTCGGCAGAACCAGCGCCGGATGCCATCGTGGGCGACACGCTTTTCTGGCAAATTGACAGCCTCTTTCCAAACGATATTTTCAAGGTGAATCTCCTGTTCAACCTCGGCGTCTTGCCCGGCGGGGACAGCCTGCATATTTCCGCCAGCAGTGAAACATTCGGTGCCGACGGCACCTCGGTCGTGCTCCGGGATACCTTCCTGTACCAGCCTGTGGTGCTTTGCTCCTACGACCCGAACGACAAATTGGTGAACCTCGCCGAACTGGCGCCCGACTTCCTCCCCGAAACCAGCGAACTGGTCTATACCGTCCGTTTTCAAAACACGGGCAATTACTTGGCCTTCAATATCCGCATCCGGGATACGCTGGACGCCAGCCTCGACTGGCAGACGCTGCGGCCACTGACGGCCAGCCACGATTTTTTCACCAACCTCGATTTTGCCAACGGCATCGTGGAATTCAATTTCCCGAACATCATGCTGGCCGATTCATTTTCCAACGAGCCGTTGAGCCACGGCTTTGTCGCCTTTACCATCCGGCCAAAAGCAGGGCTTGCCCAAGGGACGCTCATCCCCAACCGGGCCGGCATTTACTTCGATTTCAACCCGCCGGTCATCACCAATTATGCAGAAACAACGGTGAAAACAGCGCTTTCGGTGCGACCGGAAAAGCAGGGCAATGACTGGGTTTCCGTTTACCCGAACCCTGCTTCCGGCAGCGTCCAGCTTCAATTCGGAGCGCCGCCCGGCAAAGTCCGAATGCGCATTTTCGACTTGCAGGGTCGGGCTTGTCTCGAAAAACAAATTGCCCCGACAGGCACCGCTGCCTCCTTCGACGTGTCCGGATTGATTTCAGGCGTTTACCTGCTTGATTTCTTGGGCGAAGACGGGAGGCAGGGCAGGGCGAAGTTGGTGGTGCAGCGGTAGTGCGCCAGGAGGTCTAAGGCGACACCTCAAAATGGCCTTACTGGTTCTAATAATTAGCACAGTTTGAGCGGCCATTTTGAGGCGTCACCTTAGACCGGGCAAAAGATTATCCAATGAAAAATTGTCAAACATGATTTTCAAAAATATTCCCTTTATCGCCTTGCTCTTTTGGTCTTTACAGGCGGCCACCGTTCGGGCGCAGTTCGGCGCAGCGCACCCCATTTTCCCTGCCAACCCGCTCAACAGCGGGCAGCGCAACTACCCCATTGACATCGAGAACGACGGGGACAAAGACCTCGTGTTTTACCATGATGACAACACGCTTTCCTTGCTCCGCAACGACGGCACGGGGCATTTTGCCCAAGGGGAATTCTTGGCGGAAAACGCCATTGGCCCCTCCTTCTTCGTGGATTTCAACCACGACGACCTGCCCGACCTGCTGGTGCGTTTGGGCAATATCCTAAGCTGGCGGGCCAACTTGGGCGATGGCAGTTTTGGCGGCCCTTTCCCGATTGGCCAAATAGGCGTTTTTAAAATCGTGGACATGAACCACGATGGCGAGCTGGATATTTTCGATGGTGCTTCTTGGATGGAAAATGAAGGCGCTGGCATCTTCGTCGAAACGCATGGTTTTTGGACACTCGGGCAAAATGAGTTCATTGTTGACTTCGTGGACATCAACAGCGACGGTCTTTTAGACAATGTTTATCAAATTAGTTTCAACAACGACGTCATGTACTGGCGGGCGCAAATGCCCGACGGCACCCTTAGCCCAACATCAAACATCATCGGGGCGGGCGCTCCCTTCGCACAGTTTTTTGACCTCGATTACGATGGCGATTTGGATGTGATTGATTGGGAAATCCATTCAGGGCCAGCCTTCATCCAAATGCACCGAAACGATGGCACGGGTAGTTTCGGCCCGCCAACCCCGCTCTACGAATCGAACAGCTTGTATTCCATTAACGATGTGGACGGCGATGGGTTTGCCGATATTCTGCTGCCCGCCAACCCCAATGTTTTCGCCTGGGGCAAGAACGACGGCAACGGCAATTTCACTTTTCAACTAACCAACGTACTCGCCAGCTACGATTGGCAGTTTGCCGATATTTCCGGCGACGGGCACGGCGACCTTATCTTGAACCATGGCGCTGCTTTCGGGGACGGGGCGGGCGGCTTCGGGCCAATCGTGACTTATTTTCCAGAATTTTGGAGCATACAAGATATTACGGTCGCCGATGCGGAGGGCGACGGCGATGCCGACCTTTTGTTTTACGACAACTCGAAACAGGAAATTGGCTGGGTCGCCAACAACGGGGCGGGCGGTTTTGACCAAAAAAACATCTTGCGCACGGGTGCTTCCCTCGGCATCGTTGCCGCCGATTTTGACGCCGACGGCTACCCAGATATTGCGACAAAAGACCTTGACAGCCTTCAATTCATTTGGAAGGGCAGTCCCAACGGCTATTCCGCCTCGCCGGACACCATCGCCCGAAATTTGGAAAATTCTTTCATCTACGAAATGGTGGACATTGATGGCGATGGAGACCTCGATTGGCATACCGGGGCTTTGTTTCAACCACAGCCAGGCACTAATGCGTGGATGTACAACGACGGGGCGGGGAATTTCAGCGACACCATGCCGCCTTATTACTTAGGCGGAATCGGCTTTTGGGACATAGACAGCGATAGCGCCCCGGATTTATTGAGTTCCAGCTTTTCCCCAATGGAATTTTTTTGGCAAAAAAACTTGGGGGCCGGCAATTTCGGGCCACCTATTTCCATTGGGCTTTATTACCCAAATTCCATAAAAGGGCATGATATGGACCAAGACGGCGATATGGATTTGCTGTTCGACGAAGATGATATTATTATCAATGGCGAATTATTCCATTTCATTTGGTTGGAAAACCAAAACAACGGCAGTGCTTGGGTCGAGCACCCAATTTCCAAAAATTATACTACTGACTACTGCCTTGGCGATTTCAATCAAGATGGCTCGGTGGATGTCTTTATGGGCAGTTGGCACAATAATTCGAACGATACCACCAATATCGCCTGGTTTCCCAACGATGGCATGGGGAATTTTGGCGATTCCATTTTTATAGGGCAGCAATTAGGGCAGAAAAGTTTTGTCGTAGCCGATGTTGACCTGGACAGTGACTTGGATGTTTTTTACCTTGGGAGCCTGAGCGGCTGGTACGAAAACTTCTCCGCCAACCCCGTCCTCAACGGCAGCTGCTTTTTCGATGCCAACGAAAACGGCGTGCAGGACGGCAGCGAGGGCAACTTGCCCAATGTCAAAATACGGCTCGAACCCGGCGGGCAAACGACCTATTCCCAAGCCGACGGCAGCTACCGTTTCTATGCCTATCCCGGCATTTCCACCTTGTCAGTCGAAGCGGATGACTGCTTTGAGCTGTCAACCAGCCCAGCCTCCTTTCAAGTCCAACTGCCGCTGCCCAACCCCGATTCGGTTTTCGTTTTTGGACTGAAAAGCCAAGCAGCGCAACCGGGCATGAGCGCCCCGATTACGGGCAGCCCGACCCGCTGCAATTTCAACGTGCCGTTTTGGATGGCGTTGAAAAACGAAGACTGCTTCCCGGCAGCCGCTGTTTTTTCCCTGAAGTCCAACGGGTTGGCCAGTTTCGTGTCCGCAGAACCGCCTCCCGACTTGGTGCTGGGCGATTCCATCGTCTGGTACAGCGGCGACTCCCTGCTGCCCGGCGAAATCCGCCCCATCCGGGCTTTGCTGAAAATGGCGGGCTACGATTTTCTCGGCGACACCCTTCGCTTGACCGGCTCGGCTTGGGCGCTCGATGCCACGGGGGCACTCCTCCAGCCGCCAGTCCTCTCTCATTTTGCCTCGGCCATCAACTGCGCCTTTGACCCTAACGATAAATTGGTGAACCTGGCGGAAGTGCCGGAAAACTACGACCCTTCCAGTTCGGAACTGATTTACACCATCCGTTTTCAAAACCTTGGCAACGACACGGCATTCAACGTGCAGGTACTCGACACCTTGGCCGAGGAACTTGATTGGGCGAGCTTCAAGCCCATAGCCGCCAGCCATGCCGGGGCCGTGCGTTTGGATGAAATGAGCAGGGGCGTCGAGTTCCGGTTTGACCATATCCTGCTGCCGGATAGCGCTGCGAACGAGGCTGCGAGTCATGGCTTTGCCGCCTTCTCCGTCCGGCTGAAACCTGGCTTGCCGCTGGGAACGGCGGTGACCAACCAGGCCGCCATTTATTTCGACTTCAACCCGCCCGTCTTGACGAACCGGGTGGAAACCCGAATCCTTTCGTCGGTTTCGGGGTCGGTTACGCAGGAACAGCCTCCCCTAATCCAAGCATACCCCAACCCGACATCGGGCACACTGGTATTGAAAACGCAGGGAGCAGTGCCTTTGGAAGGCACCGTCCAGTTCCTCGACCTATTTGGCCGCACCCTTCATACGGAAACACTACAACCCGGGAACACAGTTCACTATTTTTCAATGGCCGCAATGCCAGCTGGCGTCTATTTCGTGAAGGTGCTGGATGATGGTGAGCCGATTTGGACGGAAAAAATTGTGAAACAATAGCAACAATAACAGGGGGCAGCCCAACCAGACTGCCTTCTGTTATTATTTCAAAACCTTGTTATAGGCATGAAATTCAAACTCTTTTTGCTAAAGGTGTTGCTATCAGCGTCACTAAATTTGAATCTATGAATACAAAACCCTTCATCAGTTCAGGCTGGTTCTATACCTTTTTCGCTGTTGTCATGGCTGCCATCATTTTTTATGTCGGTGACGAATTGGATAGTTTCACGCTCATTGCCGGCATAGGCATCGTTCTGTTCTTGGCTTATAAAGCTTATACTTGTTTCCGGGGTGAGGCTCCGCCAAAGCTAACAGACTTGGGCGAAAAACCAGCGGAAACGGCGACGGTTGCCGACCATATTGCCTTTCACAAAAAATTGATTTTCATTGGCGGGTCGATATTGCTGTTCCTGTCAATTTGGATTATCCATGACCTGAATAAATTAGAATCCGGCGAGATCGAGTCGGTCAGGATTTGGGCGCCCATAGCCATGCTGTATGAAATTTTAGGCTATTGGGCGGCAGTCTTGATAATGCCTGCCCTTTGCCTTTTTGTAGTCTTTGCCAATTTGAGAAAAATAGTTGGTTTAAAGAATGCAGCGGGGAAAGTTTGAAAGGCAAGCCAAACAATCCATTAGCGCAAATACCTACAATTTGAATACCTAAGTTGAATAATTTCCTAAAACCACCTGATGGGCAACCTACGGGTTGCCTCATCGGGTTTACTCATTTCTTATGAAAAACATTATCGCAATCATTGGCTTTGTTGCCCTTGCTATCAGTTTGTCCGCCCAACCTACGCCGGACGATATGGCCGCCACTTTTTTTGCAGATTTCAAGCGGGACAAAAGCTTGGCGGTACACAATATTTACCAAACCAGCCCATGGATGGCAAGGGCCTCCGATGCCATTTCTAACATGAAGGGGGAAGTGGAAAAACTGACGCCCGAATACGTGGGCGAGTACTATGGTTTTTCACTGATTTGTAGCAAACAGATAGCTGATTGCTTCGTACTTCAGTCCTATCTGCTCCGCTTCGGTCGGCAACCCATCCGTTTCACGTTCGAGTTTTATAAGCCTGACAAGAATGGCAGATTTTTTCCCTGCAATTCGATGTGACACTCGATGATGAAATAGAAGAAGCCGCCAAGGTCTATAATTTGAACTTGGATAAGTAAACCTGTACCACCATGAAAAATCAGGCCTTTTTCAATGCAATAGCAGCACATGGCCTCGTTCAGGCATTGCACACTTCGCTGGCAGACCAGCCCAACTACCTTGAAATGGTCGTCAAGCGTTTGGAACGGCTTGAACAAAGCTTAAAGGCGGGCGGCGAGCTTACCGAGGACCTGTTGGTGGAGAAGAACCAAATTTCGCATTCCATCCTATCCTTGCTCGACCTCGACGACATAGGGGCGGCTGGGCAAGAAAATTTCAAGCAATTGGGGAAATTGCTGAACGAGCACCTCGGGATTAGTGAGGCATCCGAACAGGAATTGATTGCCATCAGGGAAACAAATATGGTGAAAGCCAATGAAGCTTGGAAGGAGAAGGCAAAGCAATTGAAAGACCAGGCTCCTATATCGTTTGAGCCTATCCCCGCCGACGAACTCTTGCCGCTTGCTGGCATCGTTGCGCTATTGCGTGACGGCCAATTGCAGCTGGCCCTGCGCCATTCCCTCCGGCTTGCCGAGCCTGGCATAGCGCTGCCAGGGGTCAAACTATTGACGCATCGCTACCAGGAACTTGACCGGAACCGCCATTTGGGGCTTCTCTCCGATGAATCCATTTCCTTGGAAGAAAACAGGCTCAAACTAGCACTCCACGAAATTTTGGACCAAATGGCCAGTCCCCCCGAAGCGCCCAAAAAAAGTTTTTGGCAAAAATTATGGTCCTAAAAAACCATGCATCGCCTACAATTATCCGCCGTACAAGCGCCCAAGTAAAATTTTAGGGCAGTCTTTCGTGCGGGAACCATTTTTCTCGAATTTGCTTTTTTATCATGCCCGCATGAAAACAATTTCCAGTTTTCAAAAACCCTCCTACCTTTGCACCGGAGAAATGGCAGAGCGGTTTAATGCGGCGGTCTTGAAAACCGTTGTACTGAAAGGTACCGGGGGTTCGAATCCCTCTTTCTCCGCTGGAAAAATGAAAAAGCCTCGGCCTTGCGCTGGGGCTTTTTTTGTTTAACCCTTAGTTGTTATGTACTTTGCATACATCCTTTAGGAGTGGAAAAACGGGCAGGTACTACTTTGGCGTGTGCGAGGGTGCGCTGCCGGGAGCGGTTGATTGGCTGGGGTATCGCTGTTGGCTGTAGGCTTTTAGTTAGTTGCCATGCCAAGTAACCGTCGCAGCTGCTTTTTGGTCTCGTGCGGGAAATCGGAGCCGAGCACCCATTTGGCATACTCCTGGGTTTCGCTCACCAATTGGTCTTTGTGCTTGCCGAACGACCAATAGACCAGCCCATCCTTTTCATAGAGTTTTCCGGCAAAATCCACTCGCCCATTGTCGCCACGGCAAACTTCTTCGAGGTCGGGAATGGCGGTGGGGAGGCTTGGGTTTTGCTCCAGTTGCTTTTGGAAGATGGTGACGGTGGCCCGGATGTCGGAAAGGGCATCGTGGGCGCCATCGAGGGACTGGCCCGTGTAGCGCTGGTAGGTTTCTTCGAGGCGGTGGCTGTTGACGTTGCGCTCGATTTTGAGTATGTCGAGGAAGCGGGTGCCTGCTTCCGGGAAATCAATGCCGACCCGTGCGAATTCTTCCACGAGCATGGGCACGTCGAAGTTGTCGGAATTGTAGCCTGCGAGGTCGCAGCCAGAAAGCCACTGGGCGAAGGATTTTGCTACTTGCCGGAAATAGGGGGCGTCCTTCACATCCTCGTCGGAGATGCCGTGGACGGCGGTGGCTCCTGCGGGGATGGGGATGCCGGGGTTCAGCAGCACGTTTTTCTCTTCCCGCTGGCCATCTACTTTGATTTTTACGGCCCCGATTTGCAGGATGCGGTCCTGGGCGGTGTTGGTGCCGGTGGTTTCGAGGTCGAAGAAGATGATGGGGCGGGTGAGTTGCATAGGGTGGTTGTTTTTGGGGCGAAGGTTGGGAAGAAAAGGTGATTGGGGCTGCGCTGACGGTCGAAGCGGAGAGGGATGTGTGCTCCTTCCCAGTTATTAGAATTTTATTTACTGCCACTATACTTTGGTTATATCGGTAAACAGTATAACTTTGGCCATCATACCTGAGAGAGCTTGCCAATAAACACAGTCTTTTAACCCAAAAGCTTAGCGTATGCTCCCCCAGCAAAAAATACTACGGGTATTGAACCTCATCAGACATCTTAGGGGACCCTTCCCTAAGACCGTGAAGCAATTGTCGCAGTTGCTCGAATGCGACGAACGCACCACCTACCTTTTCGATGAGAGAATGGCCATTCTGCGCACGGCGCTTTTACCCCTGCCTTTCTGGTATTCACAGAAGGGAAGCATACACATGAAAGGCATTAAAAACCCAAAGCAATATGCCTGAAATCGAGAAATACAAACGGATGTTCCAAATGATTGACTTGCTCCGACATCCGGGCAAGACAAAGAAATCCTTGGCGGAGCGGTTTAATACCAGCGTTAGAACTATTGAAAGGGATTTTGTGGACTTGGAACGGGAAGGCTACATGGTGGACAAGGACAATGCTGGAAGGCATTTCATCTTTCGTTCTATCGGGAAAGGCACATCTGTTTATGTAACAGACGAAGAATCTGAGTTCCTGAATGACCTGCTCAACAAAGCAGCCTCCGAACATCCCCTCACCACACCTTTAAAAACGAAACTGTTTTTTCATGCAGGGATTGGCCGCTGGTCACAAAACTACATCACCCGGAATGTGGCGGAGGTCATCCAGCACCTTACGGATGCCATGAAAATGAACTGTCAGGTGCAAATGGAGGACTACTATTCGGCTTCTACAGGCCAGCTTCAAATCAAGCAAATCGAGCCGCTGCTTTTCACCGATAACTATAAATACCTCATTGGATTTGATACAGCGGCCAACAAGTTTGTGAACCTGAAAATGGACAGGATACAAAAAGTCGTCTTGCTGGAAGCCAAGTGTACCAAATCACCCGACATGGTGAAGGCGGATGTCTTTCACATGGCCGCCAACGAGGAGTTCCATGAGGTGGAACTGCTGCTCACGGCCTTGGCTGCCCGACTCTTGGTAGAAGAGCACCCCGCCACGGAGCGTTGCGTGGAGCCTTCGGGAGTGGTAGCGTTCCCTTTCAGGTTTCGGGCGACAGTGCATAATTTCTTGTCGGTGGGGCGGTTCTGTTTGGGGTTGCCGGGGCAGGTGCGGGTGTTGGGGCCGGAGGAGCTGAATGGATACTTGGAAGGGAGAAGGAAAGGTTTT
Organism: Saprospiraceae bacterium; assembly: GCA_016714985.1. Lineage (GTDB taxonomy): Bacteria > Bacteroidota > Bacteroidia > Chitinophagales > Saprospiraceae > UBA6168. The sequence continues at coordinate 929,402 of JADKBS010000001.1, forward strand.
TGTGGGGGTGAGGGGTTGCGACATGGTTTGTCCTTTGAGTGAGGCTTTCTTTGCGAAAATTGAAAGATGATTGGATACGCAGCGGGTTTACAACAAGAAATTCAAAATTGAAAAACCGATAAGCTTATGATAAAATCTATGTACGTTTTTGGAAAGGCACTTTCAAAACAGCCGGAATACGAAGAGTTCTTTGAACCTTGGGAAAACCCATTCCCCAAACTGAAAGATGAAACTGCTACGGTCGTTTATGCTCAAATCAACAATGACAAACTTGAAGAAGAGCTGAGAACAACGGATTTCAAGCAAGCTGACATTGGCAAATACCTCTATCGTAGGGTCCAAGGCTCTAATGGCACCAACCTTGTTCCTACTTTTTTTCTAATTGCGCCTGCGAAGGAAGAAGAGCGAAAAGATGCCATCAGAAAATTGACCAAAAAAATTGCTGCCTCCGTCAGCAATCATAAGCACAATTTTTTGAAAGGCACTCAAATCTTGGAACTGGAAAAACTGCTTTTGGCTAAGCAATTAACGCCTAAAAACAACTACATCTTTACCATAAAAATAAACGATAAATTCTTCGGTGAGTACCCCGAATACAGGGATTTGTTTTATAAAGACGCTTATCAAAAGTACAGCAAAGACTCCGCTGCTGCCGACAAGATATGCGCTGTTACATACGAGCCTGCCACAGAAGTTTGGGGGCGAATCGACACACTTGGTTTTACGGTAGAGAAAATTGCATTCAGCAGAAACGGCTTCGATACTTCCCAGTCTTACAAAATGTTTCCTGTCTCTCCAGGTGCGGTAAAGGTGCTCGAAGGCGCTAGAAGGGTGGCTTTCAATAAACTTTCCTATGGCTTTTACGGCATGAGTTACTTTGTCATGCCCCGATTCATAGCTGTGGACGAAGACACAGTAGAGCGAGTGGTAAAACGTTATATGAGAAACTTCGATGAAGAAGCTGGCACTCTCGATGGACAAAGCAAGTCGCTCATCAATAATGAACGCATCATTCAAAAAATCATCGAAAACAAAGAGTTGAGCGACAATTCAATTTATTACGACATCTTCTTTTACCAGAAAAATAACTCGCAGCTTTTGCTTAAACTGCATTTATCAGACCTGCTACCATCTCGCTTTCGAGAAATCATCGAAGCCAAGGAACAGGTTGAACGCTTCTACTATCCATTGACCACAGCCTATTATCCGGCAAAAGGTAAAAGCTGCAAGTGTTGAAGAATACCATCTTACTTTTTCAGTGCTTAAGGTCTATTTCTCTAAGCTTATCGAGTCTAAAAAAGAGACCATTTTTCATCCTTACTTTTTTAAAATACTCGAAGCGGTTTTTTACAAAAGCCCGCTCAATTATGCTCAAATCCTCGAAGCGTTTCAAAGTGAAGTGAGTGCCGCATTCAAAAAGGGCTATACCTATGAAAACCGCTTTGAATTGTACAAACAAGTAAAACGGACTTTTGTCTGGCTTCAATTCTTTTCCAAACTTCAACTTTTTGAAAATCAAAATTCTGCCATCATGGAACCTAACACCAAAGTTGCCCGGAATCGGGAAGATTTTGAGGCACAACATCCCGACTTTTTCAATGACCCTGCCCGGCAAGCGGCTTTTAACTTGGGTTGCCTGACAGAAAAACTGTTGGAAAAGCAGCGGAAACGCCTTAAAAGCGAACCTTTCAAAAAATATTTGAAGGGACTGAACCTTGATTTGCCACTCCTTTGAAAGATACACCTTAGCTGGAGGACAAATTCTATCAGTATGCTGACGAGTTGTATCCTTGGGAAAGAGATATGCTTCACACGCTTAACAAAGCGGTCAAGCTTTCTTGCGGATGGAAAAACCACAACCTCAAAAACCGAAATCTCTTATGCCTTTTCACTTGGCATGACCATGCAGCAGGAGTTCACCGCCGACCATTGGGAAAGGAATTTAACAATAGTAGAACCTACAAACGACAATCAACAATAAATGGGCAGCCCCCCCGCGTCCGTCCCCGGCGCGCGGCTGGCGGCGCGCGGCCCGCCCGGGCCGTGCCCGCCGGCCCGGGTTGGGCGCCGCGGCGCGGGGCGGCGCGCGGCGGCGCCGGGGGGGGGCGGCCGGCGGGGGGGGGGGGCCCAGCCAGGGGGGCGGCGGCGGGCGGCGTCGGGTGGGGCCCGCGCGGGCGGGGGAGCTTGTGGTGGCGGTGGGCGGGGCCGGGCGGGCGCAGCAGCGGGGCCCGGCGGGAGGGGGGGGCGGGGGGGGGGCGGCCCGGGGGGGGTGCCGGGGGCGGGCGCCGAGCCTTCCCCCAAAGGGGAGGGGGGCAAGCCACAAAGGCCCGGGCGCCGCGGCCCTCCCCGCCGGGGGCGCAGGGGGGGGCCATGCGCTTCTTTTAGTTTTTGCGTAATGTCAGCTACCAATCTAAATTTTATCAAAATGAGCAACCTTATTTCAAATCGCAGCGAAATACTTTTTCTCTACGATGTCAAACAATGCAACCCAAACGGAGACCCGATGGATGCTAATCGCCCCCGTATTGACGAGGAAACCGGACGATGCCTCGTTACTGATGTCCGGTTGAAACGGACTGTCAGGGATTACCTCTTTTTGCAGGGATTCAATGGCACAAAAGACGGGTTGGGCGACATATTCATTAGGGATAAATTGCCGGATGACAAAGACGCAGGAGAAGGGACACCTCATACTGGGCAAAGCCGCAGCAAAGACTACTCCGGCAAAGCTGAGTTTTTATCAAAATTCATTGATGTGCGCTTGTTCGGAGGTGTGTCTGCCCCCAAAAAGGAAGCAGCTGCCAAAGCCAAACCAAAGGGCAAAGCAGCCGATGTCGGTGGTGAAGAAGAAGAAAGCGGGGAAGAAAAAACCGATGAAAAAAAAGACTTTCCATTTCACTGGGCCTGTTCAGTTCGGTATGGGCAGGTCGTTGCATCAGGTGAAGGAGAACTTCATCAAAGGCACTGGTGCTTTCGCCACAAAAGAAGGTGCACAGCAAAAGACTTTTCGAGAGGAATATACCATTACTTATGGGCTAATTGGCTTTCACGGGGTAGTGAATGAAAATGCGGCCAAGTTTGTCGGAACGACGCCAGAGGATGTTAAATGGCTGGAAAAAGGACTTTGGTTTGGCACAAAGGATTTGCTTACCCGCTCCAAAAAAGGGCATATGCCACGCTTGCTGCTAAAAATTGACTATGCTGAAAAAGGCTTTTTTATCGGCGAATTGTTGGAACGCCTCTCCGTGAAAGCGAAGGATGACAAGCCTTTTGATGCTTGGGAAGACGTTGCTGACTTTGCGCTTGACGTAAGTAAACTGAACGAAGTGTTATTGAAGTACAAAGACAAGATTGCTAAATGCACCATCGTCGAAATTGACGATCGTCTTCAACTTTCCGAACCTATTTTTACAAAGTAGTGCCTTATGAAAATAATGGTCTTCGATATTTGGGGCGACTATGCGCACTTCAAAAAAATCTATTCCACTACATCGGCACTATCTTATGTTGTGCCGACGAAAACATCTTTATATGGCTACGTCGGTGCGGTGCTCGGAATGGAAAAACAAGGTAACCAATACCTTCGCTCGTTTCAGGACAAGCAATGCCTAATGGGCATTGGCGTACTCGACCGAATACGAATGCAACGTATAAACATCAACCTTCGCCCGGTGATTGGGACTTGGACAGAGGGTGACACACCCAAGCCAACCATGATGGAGTTCGTTTATCGTCCACGCTATCGCATCTATTTTTCTCATAGCGACGAAGGGCTATTTGAAGAGTTACATGAACGATTGGATAAAAGAATACCCACCTATACACCTTCTTTGGGTTTGGCGAATCTACTTTCCAATTTTGATTTGGTAAAGGTGTTACAAGTGGATAGTGTTCAATCGAATGATGCAGCACTTATTCAGTCAGTTATCCCGTTAAAAAAATTCAAAGGATTCGACCGTGATTTAATGAGTACTTTGAATTGCGAGGTTATCGAACAAAGCCTGTATCCTGTAGAAATGGATATTGAACGCAATGTTACTGAGCGTGACGATATACTTCTTGAACGTACTGGCAAACCTATTCCAGCCATAGTCTCGAATTTTTCACCCTACAAAACCCGCTTGAAAATGTCGTCCTCTTTTGACCTCGTTTCTCATCCTGACCGGACGCTGGAGGAGCATCTGACTTCTTGCGACGATATATCCGCTCGCTTACTGGAATTCAAGCACGTTTCGCTTGCATTTTTCCAAAATCAGAATTGGAAGCTATGCGGCGTGTGCTCATTTTTTTTCATGATTTTGGGAAAGGGACGGATTTTTTCCAAGCAAAAATCCTTGATGCCACCGAGCGGGAAGGCAAGGCGGAATTCTTGGAAAGTCAGACTGACTACCTACATTTTTTCAAAAGTGATAAACTCGCTAGAGTAAAGCAGGAGATGAAAAACTTTGGATACCTGCAATTGGACAATCACGCCAAGATGGGAGCTTATTGGCTTTTTAGCCAATGGCAGCATACCGACCAAGTGGTAGAAGCAATTGTATTGCGAGTAGTGCGGCGACATCATGGTACGTTGACCAATTTCTTAAAAAGCAAGGGAAATAACTTGCAAGGAAATAACTTACAAGTTCAATTAGACGATAAGACTGACGACTCCGTAAAGCAGTTAGAAAAGCAAGGGGCGTTTTTCAACTTCATGGGGTACAACAAAATTCTGTCGAGGTTAAAATGGGAAGTTCAGCCAGGCGCATGGCCGCAAGTTCGAAAGAAGTTCGAGGACTTCGATTACATGGAAAGACTGGAGGATGCGCAGCACGAAAACAAAAGTGCCCGTTACTTCCTTCTCCAGCATTACCTTTTTTCGCTGTTGCTATCCGCCGACAAGGGCGACATGATGCTTGACAAGCATTTAGACAAAACAACCTTGCTCAAACCCAAGCGCCTGATACCCGCTGGGTTGGTGGAAAAGCATAAGTTAAAACTGTTTGGGGACAAAGCGCCGAAGCCTATTGACCATCTGCGGGAAGAAGCCTATCAGGCAATTGCCCGAAACTGCGAACTTCATGGCGATGGCAATTTTTCTCGATTACGCTTCCTACTGGATTCGGCAAAACATTCTGTGCTTACAATGCTGCCTTCCTTTTACAAAAGAAATTTGCGACAGCTAACGACGGCTCTGTGCCTCGCATCATCTATGCGTTGCCTTTTACTTCGGTAATAGACCAAAATGATGACTACCTCTCCTTGCCCAATAAACATTATGATGAGCAAGAACTACAAAATGACGAACCAGAATACCTTGCTGAAGGATGGGAGCAAGAAGTAGTGGTGACAACTTTTGTCCAATTACTCGAAGGCATTTTTACCAATAGAAATCGGTCATTGCGCAAGTTTCACAATATGACAAATGCCGTCATTTTATTGGATGAGGTGCAAAACGTACCAGCCAAATATTTCGAGGCTATCGAATTGGTTTTCAAAGCTATGGCGGAGTATTTCAACACCAAATTTATTTTCATAACTGCTACGCAACCCTTCCTTTTTGCTAATGAAAAAGAAGTGCTGGAATCTGACCGACCCTGAAAAGGTGCTGACCAAAGGCTACTTTGAAAACCTGGACCGTATCCGACTTGACCAAAGCCTGTTGAAGAAATATGGCTACGAAGAAGCGCCACTTAAAGAATTACTGGACATTTTCATAGATGATATTGAAGTTAACTCCGGAAAAATCCTTTCTCTTTATTTTCAACACTATAGCCTATTCTCAGGAGGTTTTCAATAAACTAAAATCTAAATATTCTGATACGCATTGCCTGCTTTACCTCTCCGCATCTATATTGCCCAAGCGCCGCCGCCAGCTTATCCGGCTTATTATGCGGAAAGGAAAGCCACGAATTGTTGTAGCAACACAAGTGGTTGAAGCTGGGGTTGATATTGACCTAGATGTGGTCTATCGTGACCTTGCGCCCCTGGACAGTATCAATCAGGCGGCAGGTCGCTGCAATCGCAATGCTGTCAAAGGTCAGGGCGAGGTGAAACTGTTCAACTCCGGTAAGGCCCAAAGAATTTACGATGGCGTTTTGCTGGACGCTACACTTGCAATCTTAAAACAACAAAAAGAAGACACTATTCCCGAAAGCAAATTCTATGCGTTGAACCGTCAGTACGCCAAGCAGGTGCGCATTGACAAAGCAATTGATGCTAATGCTTCTGCTAAATTAAAAGAGGCTATTTTCAAATTGAATTTGGAAGATTTGGTAGATAGTTTCAAGTTGATTGATCAGGACTATCCGCAGTACAACGTGTTTATTCCATACTATCACAAGGCGAAAGTGGTTTGGGATAAATATAAGGCAACCTCTGAAATCAAAGATTTTTTTGAAAGGAAAAGAGCTATAAAAAGCCTACAACCAGAGTTAATGCAATTTGTCACCCGGTTTCCTAAAAACAAATACAACCCTGGTCCGAATCACAATGATGATTTTATCATTTACGAACCGGACTGGAAAAATTGGTATGACTTGGAAACTGGATTTCGTTTCAAAGACTCTAGTGACACTATTATGCTTTTTTGACTTTTTAAACTTCTAAACCATGCATGCACTAAAAACAAGCATTGAATCCACCACCACCCTCAGCCCCCATGCGCTGACCTCCCTTCCCTTCACCACCCTTACCTTCCCGGAAATCCATTTGGAGACGAGGGATGCACACAAGCTGCGGGGGTATTTCGGCAATTTGTTCAAGGAGCATTCGCCGCTGCTGCACAACCACTTCGAGGATGGGAAGAGCCGCTATGCCTACCCCTTGGTGCAGTACAAGGTGCTGCGGAACGTGCCAACGCTGGTGGGCATGGGCGAGGGGGCGGACCTGCTGGCGGAACTGTTCCTGAAAACACAAGAACTGGACATCGAGGGGAAGGTTTATCCGCTTTTTACGAAGGAAATAAAGCATAGCCGGGTGGCCATCGGCATGGCTGATGGCTTGGTGAAGTATCGTTTCGAAACGTTTTGGATGGCGCTGAACCAAGAGAACCACCGGGTTTATATGGAGTCGGACGAGTCCTGTGATTTCATCCTGCTGGAGCGGATTCTGGTGGGCAATATCCTGTCCTTTTTCAAGGCGTTCGGGCATTTCTTCGGGCCGGAAGAAAGGGTGAGGGTGGAGCTGGACATTGAGGCTTACAGGTCGGCGAAATTCAAGGACAACAAGATGGCGGCTTTCACAGGGCATTTTGAAACCAATGTACTGCTCCCGGATTTCATCGGACTTGGTAAGTCGGTTTCGAGGGGCTTTGGCACCATTCGCAAAATTTCATGAAATTGTTAAATTGTTAAATTGTTGGGATTGCTGTAAGTCATGAATTGGGTTGGCGGTTCCATCGTTAGCAATCAAACAATTCCAACCATGCAACAATAAAATCAGCCATGCAACTACACCTCAATTCCTACGGGGCCTACCTCCATGTGAAGGAAGAAATGTTCGAGGTATCGGTGAAGGCCGACGACGGTACGAAGAAGACGCAGCAGGTGGCGGCGCACAAGGTGAAGAGCATTTGGCTTAGTACCGGCACGGCGCTGTCGAGCGATGCGGTGCGGCTGGCGGTGCGCAACAATATTGACATCGTTTTCTTGGAGAACAACGGCACGCCCATCGGGCGGGTGTGGCACACGAAGCTGGGCAGCACGACGCTGATCCGGAAGCGGCAACTGGAGGCGAGCTTGGGGGCGGAGGCGCTGCATTATACCAAGCTGTGGGTGGGGGCGAAGATGGACAACCAAATCGAAATGGTGGAGGGCTTGCGCAAGCACCGTCCGCAGCACCATAGCTACCTGGATTTTCAGTTGGAGGCAATGGCGGCATTGCGCAAGCAAGTGGAGTCGGTATCGGCCCGGCACGTGGACGATGTCGCGGACAGCATACGGGGCTGGGAGGGCACTTGTGGGCGCTTGTACTTCGAGACTTTGAGTTTTGTGATGCCGCAGCAGTACCAGTTCGGGGGCAGGAGTTTCCGTCCGGCGAAGGACGCGTTCAATGCTTTCCTGAACTATGCCTACGGGGTGCTGTACGCACGGGTGGAGAAGGCGCTGATGCTGGCGGGGGTTGACCCGTATGTGGGTTTCCTGCATAGGGACGACTATAATTACAAGAGCATGGTGAACGATTTCATCGAGCCTTACCGGGGCTATGCGGACAAGACGGTTTTCACGCTTTTCTCTGCCAAAAAAGTACGGCAGGACCATACGGACGCCATCACGAACGGGGTGTCGCTGAACAAGGAGGGCAAGGCATTGCTGATGGAGCATTTCAACCAGTATCTCGAAGAAGATAAGGTGCGCTACAAGGGGCGGCAGCAGAGCCGAGCTGCGACTATTCAGTTTGATGCATATCAATTTGCAAACGAACTAATCGGGAAATCGGAACCGTTATGATTGCTTGGGTGATTTACGATATCGAGAGCGACAAGGCCCGGACGAAGGTGGCCAAGTTCTGCAAGCAGGCGGGGCTGTACCGGGTACAGTTGAGCGTGTTCTTGGGCACGTTGAGCCGCAACGACAAGGATGCGCTGGCGCTGAAGATTGAACAGGAAATCAATGTGGACAGGGACAAGGTGTATATCTTCCCGATGTCGAAGGAGGAGATGCAACAGGTGGTACTGTTGGGGCAGGCTTTCGACCAAAAGCTCGTGACGGACCAGGTACGGGCCATGTTTTTTTAGGGATGAGGGATGGTTCAGGGATGAGGGGTGAGGGATGAAAAACGCAACAATTATGGAAAATTTCAGCATTACACCGTCGCATATTTTGGAGCACCTCTTTTGTCCGAGGTTCACCTATTTCGAGTATGTACTGAGGATTCCAGAATTTCAGGACAAGTTCTTCAAGGTGCAGAAGGGTAGGGACGTGCATGAGAAAAAGGCGAGGGAGAACATGGAGTACCTGCGCAAGCGCATCGGGGTAGTGGAGAAGCATATCGGGGAGTACCTAACGAACGACCTGCTGCGGGGTGAGGTTGACGAGGTGCTGTTGCTGGAGGACGGGACAATGGCGCCACTGGACTACAAGTTTGCGGTCTATGAAGACAAGATTTATGAGACTTACCGAACGCAGCTTTACTGCTATGCTTGGCTTATCGAGGAGAATTTCGGGAAGCCCGTGAACAAGGGCTATTTGGTCTATACCCGCAGCCAGAACAAGTTGGTGGAGGTGCCCATCAGCCGTGCGGACATTGCTTCGGTTCGGGTGTGTGCGGAGGAAATCCGGGACATCATCACGAGGAACTGGTTCCCGGGGGCGACGAAGTTCAAGCGCCGTTGTGTGGACTGCACTTACCGAAATATTTGTATCCAATGATTGGCAGTTATCCACTATATTTGTGATAATTCGGCGGGCGAGGGGTTTTCCGGGTTGGAATTTATAAACCATGCCAGGAAAAGCAGTCGCAACCGGTTCATTATCAACAAACTATCATTCCGAAAATTGCAAAAAAATGATGGAAAACAAGTTCTTTGACAACTTGGAAACCAAAAGTTATGGCGTGGCAAATTTATTGTATCATGCTGATTGTCAATGGGTTATGCTAAGGGACGGCTTAGCAGCCATTATCCAGAATAAGAAGGATTGAAACATGTACCATATCCCCGCCAAGGGCTTCGGCTTAGCAGCCATTATCCAGAATAAGAAGGTTGAAACACCAAGGTTAGCAGGCCGAATACAGCAGCGGACCTTAGCAGCCATTATCCAGAATAAGAAGGATTGAGCGCACTTAGCAGCCATTATCCAGAATAAGAAGGATTGAAACGGAAATCAACTGTCCATAAAACTAAGCTGCCTACCTTAGCAGCCATTATCCAGAATAAGAAGGATTGAAACGGCGTGTACTACAAGTTCTTGGCACTATCGTGGGCAACTTAGCAGCCATTATCCAGAATAAGAAGGATTGAAACGCGGAAAATGACATCCATCGTGAAACGGATAGACCCCTTAGCAGCCATTATCCAGAATAAGAAGGATTGAAACAACCCTACACGTCGAGCGGCGAGGGCCATTGTGGCGGCTTAGCAGCCATTATCCAGAATAAGAAGGATTGAAACATGGTGACCGCTCCTGCCCCTTGCTGGGATTGGGTGCTTAGCAGCCATTATCCAGAATAAGAAGGATTGAAACTTGAATGGTGATTGAATTATCCTTCCAGTGCTTTAGCTTAGCAGCCATTATCCAGAATAAGAAGGATTGAAACTGGCCTTCGCTTGCCTCAACTGGGTCAACGAGGGCACCAACTTAGCAGCCATTATCCAGAATAAGAAGGATTGAAACCCATGCGGCAAAGGTGGGGATGGGTGAGGAGGTGGGGCTTAGCAGCCATTATCCAGAATAAGAAGGATTGAAACGCAGCAGAGGAGGCTACTTCTTACGCTGCACAAAACCTTAGCAGCCATTATCCAGAATAAGAAGGATTGAAACTCCGAAACCGGGAGGGCAAGGTCCATAAATAGAGGCTTAGCAGCCATTATCCAGAATAAGAAGGATTGAAACCCGAACCTGTTAATTAACGCCCCGCCCACCTTTGGGCTTAGCAGCCATTATCCAGAATAAGAAGGATTGAAACACTTTGGCGGGAAGTTCAACTGCTGCTCAGTATGGCAGCTTAGCAGCCATTATCCAGAATAAGAAGGATTGAAACTTCCTATAGCCCTGGAGCGTGTAGCCGCTGGCCAGCTTAGCAGCCATTATCCAGAATAAGAAGGATTGAAACGGGGTTAATAAGCGGGTGGCTGATTGGAGAGATGATGCTTAGCAGCCATTATCCAGAATAAGAAGGATTGAAACTCGGTGTGCAGATGCCGAGAACCTGGCGACGACTGCTTAGCAGCCATTATCCAGAATAAGAAGGATTGAAACTCAGCTGCCCGTCCCGGCTTGTATCCTTTTGAATCTTAGCAGCCATTATCCAGAATAAGAAGGATTGAAACTTCAGAACCGTGCGGGAGCGGGGCGATGAGCTGGCGCCTTAGCAGCCATTATCCAGAATAAGAAGGATTGAAACTGAAAGCGGCGGACGAATTGAAGGTCGCCCTGGGTGGCTTAGCAGCCATTATCCAGAATAAGAAGGATTGAAACCGACATTACCGATGAGTCGTTCATTAAAATGGCTCTTCTTAGCAGCCATTATCCAGAATAAGAAGGATTGAAACCAAATCTAAAAATCAAGAATCATGAGCAATCGTCAGCCTTAGCAGCCATTATCCAGAATAAGAAGGATTGAAACGGCTGAAAATCCAGAGTGGGAAAAGCAGAACGACAGCTTATCAGCCATTATCCAGAATAAGAAGGATTGAAACTAGGCCGTCCTGGGTGAAGTCATAGTCGCGGTCATCCACTTAGCAGCCATTATCCAGAATAAGAAGGATTGAAACATGACGATGGTTTGCAGCTCGCTGTTGGCGGGGATCTTAGCAGCCATTATCCAGAATAAGAAGGATTGAAACTTTGTAGCTGCGGACATGTTATTTTTTCTGCGAAAGCTTAGCAGCCATTATCCAGAATAAGAAGGATTGAAACGATTGGTTGAAAAATAGCAATTGGGCAAGGCTTTTAAACTTAGCAGCCATTATCCAGAATAAGAAGGATTGAAACTTGTATTAGGCATTCCCATTTTCTTCTAAGGATTTAACTTAGCAGCCATTATCCAGAATAAGAAGGATTGAAACCGGCATGATAGCACTCCGACTCAATACCACCTACCTCTTAGCAGCCATTATCCAGAATAAGAAGGATTGAAACACAAATTCTTGGATTACCCCGCAGAGGTGACGATTTCTTAGCAGCCATTATCCAGAATAAGAAGGATTGAAACCGGTCTCAAGCTCAAGTTTCAACGACTTTATTTCCGCTTAGCAGCCATTATCCAGAATAAGAAGGATTGAAACCTGTAACGTCCAACGTGGGCGTTGCAAATTCACTTAGCAGCCATTATCCAGAATAAGAAGGATTGAAACTCATAAGTTCAATACAGGCGCACGAATGTACTGGCATGCTTAGCAGCCATTATCCAGAATAAGAAGGATTGAAACGGCATCAATTTCTGCTTGCGTTCTTTTTGTCATCTTCTTAGCAGCCATTATCCAGAATAAGAAGGATTGAAACATAAGCGCAACAACGCAAACGAGGCCGACGATTAGGGCTTAGCAGCCATTATCCAGAATAAGAAGGATTGAAACAAGCGTTGAAAAAACGTTTGTGTTTACACTTGCAAAACTTAGCAGCCATTATCCAGAATAAGAAGGATTGAAACATAATCAACACCAAATAAATCAGCAGCGGCAATGGCTTAGCAGCCATTATCCAGAATAAGAAGGATTGAAACCCAAATATGTGATTGGCTTGAGCGAAAAGATAATAGCCTTAGCAGCCATTATCCAGAATAAGAAGGATTGAAACGAGGGTGTTGTTATCCTTACGCCAATTCGCCCGCCCTCTTAGCAGCCATTATCCAGAATAAGAAGGATTGAAACTC
>JADKBS010000002.1 GCA_016714985.1 Saprospiraceae bacterium
GGAAAAACACAGTGTTTTCAGCGCCAGCACAAGGCATTACTTCAAATTGAGTCTTTATACTAAAGACCCGTCCTCTTCCTCCCGGGTAATCCCCGGCATGAATTCCCCCTCATCGAAGCCTTCGGGCGAGTATAATTCATCAATTAATGGCTCGTCTGGATTTGAAGTCCCGGAGTGGAAATTGGGGGCTGGATAAATTTGGCTTTCCGGCCAAGCCAAACTTGTAATATGTGATTCAAGTCTGCAAAAATCGGATGTTTCCTGTTGTCAGATTGTCAGGTGTTGGAAAATCGCTCCCGAACTCAAAGGCCTTACCAAGAGTTTTGCCATGCAGATGCGACCGTTTCGTTGCTGAAGTATTGGCGGGTAAAGCGATGTAGCTGCCGACCGTATGGCAGTACAAGACTGTTGGGCTCAGGTCAATGCGAGTAGGAGACAAAGATAAGTTTCGCTACCCGGCGTCGTTTGTGCTTTCCACACCACCGGCCAATATTACTTGCGTGTGCGGCGGTTTCCTTAACGTGGATTAGGATGTGTTGTGTGGCGTTTCGGCGAACCCCCCAATGGCCTATCCGAAACTACTGGTTGTTTTCTCTTTGGTAGTGCTTGGTGCTTTCTGTCGCTCTTGCCTTTAATAATTACTCTTTTTTTATTTTTGAGCTTATTAGTTTGGCCTAAAAACTCCCAATCAATAAAGGAATTTTGTTCCTTTTAATTTCACGCTCTATCAGCCGTATTGCAAGGTTCGTCAGGCTGTCCATAACTTTTGAACCTGTTTCTTTTGTTGCTGTGAAATCCATTCCTCAAATCCACTTCTATCAAATCAGTTCACACTTTCAGAAATCCTTTCAATCAAACTGATAATCCTAGACCTTACTATCTTGCATTTCGTCATGTCACGACTCACCTGCACCTGGCATTACCGCCAAGCCCTATTGTTTAGGCTGTCGGCCAAGAGACCATGTTTTTGTACGCATAGCGTTTTATCTGCCAATTCAGCCATCCTGCAACTTTTACGGTATGCTAGTTTTTCCTAAAGATGCTTGTTGATAAGCATCGTAAAGCCACAATTTTCATTAGAAGCACTTTCGGAAGCTGAAATGAATGAGGTAATCCCATTTTCGTCAACGAATAAACGTACATAGATGTTCCTAGTGATGAAGCGATATTCAGTTTAGTCCCCGTTGCCAGCTTAGTGTTTAGCATTTGTTAAGGATTCGCTGCCCACTTGGGTTCGGCATTGTCGGCAGGTGGAGGGCGGTGGCATGGCTGCCGGCTGGAGCGGGCGGCTCCGGCATCCGATTGAGCAGGGGCAGGGGCGGTTGGAGCGTCATCGCTTTGCAGGCGCTTCGGCACGTTGAAAACGTTGGTCCACGTAACCCTGAATACAAAGTAGGCGGCCTTTGAGCGGCCAATGCCAAAATCCCAAGGGTGACCGTCGGATAGTTCAGGTAAGTGGAAGTCAGTGTAGCGGGCACCCCCAAATGGGATACTCGGGCAGATGGCCAGCAAGGTAGCGGTTGTGAATTTTGGTTGGTGTAAACGATGGGCCTTACTTTTCCAAGCTCGCCAACGATGCTGAGCCATGTCTTCACACCTGCTGAAATAATGTGGGAAGGCAAGTTCGTCGGTCACTTCCACATCGAGCACCCCGGAGGCAGGTTCCATGTTGAAGGTCAACACTAGCGATGAAGTGCCAAGCCTGCAATTCGGCAGAGATGCTGGGGCCGGAAGAAGTGATAAAGCGCCCCGCAGCAGCCTACCGACCGCATGGCATCCCAGTTGTTGCAGAAAACGGAGTCTTGCACGGACTGGCCTTCGATGGCCTTCACGAAGGCGAAATGCACGTTTTGCGAAGCAACGAGCGGCCAATCTACCTGACTTTGATAATGAGAACGTCAATCCCATGAACGCCGAAGCCTTCTTGCTTTTTCGGTGCGGTTGGTCGCAACCGACAAAGAATACTATCGTTCCCAGCAGGAAGAAAAAGTCGTTCCATGGCTGACCCAAGTTGTGAAGGTGTTTCGCGGAGCAAAAATCAACTTACCACACGCACAACACAACAACTGAATTAAAGGAGTTTTTGAATAAGGCACTGCAAGAACGGTAAAATGCTACAAGCACAAGGTGTCAGTTTTATGCTTTTATAACGTTGAAAAAGGAAAAATGTCGGCGAGCATATTTTAGGTAGTCGAAATGAATGGGCAATGGTTTATGCCAAATATGATTTGCTTTTGGCGGATAAAAAAAACATAGCGTAAATTCTGCCCCCTCCCTATCTTTCCCCCGAAAATTTCACGGATTGAAGGAATGAAGGATTGAAGGGGCTTTGTCCCCTCCTTCAATCCTTCATTCCTCCAATCCATCAATCCTTTACATAAGAACAGAGCAACATCAACGGAAAATGGCAGCAGGACAACACCTATGATGCCATCGTCATCGGCAGTGGCATCAGCGGGGGCATTGCCGCCAAGGAACTGTCGGAAAAAGGGCTTAAGACCCTTGTACTGGAGCGTGGCCGCATGGTCAAGCACATCGAGGACTACCCGACCATGAACATGGCCCCTTGGGACCTCCCCAACCGTGGCCGGGTTTCGCAGGACGAAATTGACAAGCATTACCAAAAGCAGAACCGTACGGGTTACACGGTGCAACAGGGGCACAAGCACTGGTTCGTGAAAGACGATGAGCATCCCTGCACTGAGGTTAGGCGCTTCGACTGGATGCGGGCTACCACGTGGGCGGCCGCTCCATCGTAGGGACGCCAAAGCTATCGACACAGCGACCTCGACTTCCAGCCAACGTCAAGGAGGGCATTGGCGTGGATTGCCCATCCGTTATGCCGACATAAGCGCCCCTGGTATGATTATATTGAGGTTCGGCGGTCAGTATGGCCCCCGTGAAGGGTTAGCGCAACTGCCAGACGGCAATTTCAGCCCGCCATGGAAATGAACTGCCTCGAACGGACATAAAGGCCAAGAGTCGGAGGCTAAGTTCAGCGACCGTAAATCCACGATGGGCCGCACGGCACACCTAGCGCAGCCGACCAGGGCGCAAAAAACTGGGCCGTGGCAACTGCCAATACCGCAACCTTTTGCATGAGGGGCTGCCCATTCGGCGGCTATTACAGCAGCAACGCCGGGGGACTCAAGCAGCCGAAGCGACAAGCAATACGACCTTACGCCCGAACAGCATCGTCACTCCATTATTTATGATGAAAAAACGGGCAAGGCCAAAAGGCGGAAAATCCTAGATGCCGAGACGAAAAAGGATATGGCGTTTTACTCAAAATCGTCTTCGTTTGCCTGCGCCTTAACTCCACTTGGATTTTGATGAACTCGAGCAGCCGCTTCCCGAACGGCAGGGGCAACGGCAGCGACCAACTGGGCCGCAATGTGATGGATCACCACTTCCAGAATACGCCAGCGGCAAATCCGACGATTTTGGTGATAAATACTATTCTGGTCGTCGAGCAAACGGCATCTATATCCCCGCCCGCAACGTGAGCGCCGCCACCAAACGCACTGACTACTTGCGGGGATACGGTTACCAGGGCGGCGGCACCGCTCACGCTGGCAGCGCCTCATCGCAGAGATGGGTTTTGGCAATGCCATGAAGGAGCAACTGCAAGAGCCTGGCCAATGGACGATAGGCATCAACGGCTTTGGTGAAATGCTGCCGCACCCAGACAACCATATCACCTTGAATAAAGAGGTGCTGGACATGTACGGCATGCCTACCCTAACGATGGACGTGAAATCAGAGAACGAAATCGCCATGCGCAAGGATATGCAGGCTAGCGCCGTGGAGATGCTCGAAGCCGCTGGCTTGAAGGATGTGCAGCCATTCGACCGTGGGTATGCACCCGGCCTCAACATCCAAAAATGGGTACTGCCCGTATGGGCAATGACCCGAAGACCTCGGTACTGAACAAGTGGAACCAAGTGCATGGCGCATCCAACGTATTCGTGACCGACGGCGCCTGCATGACCTCCGCCGCCTGCGTGAACCCGTCGCTGACGTACATGGCGCTGACGGCAAGGGCCGCTGATTTTGCGGCAAAAGAGTTGAATAAAGGAAATCTGTAAAATTTGGTTGATAGTTGATGAGGTTGATAAGGTTGATTAGCCCTTTATCAACCTCATCAACCCTATCAACCCTTATCAACCATAAAAAATGAACAGAAGAGACGCCATAAAAAATGCGACCCTGCTGCTGGGCGGGGTGCTGTCCGCAAGCGCCATTTCAGGCGTGATGGCTGGCTGCAAGGCCGAGCCAAAATTGAACTGGACGCCTAAGTTCTGCACTGCAGACGAGGCTAGCACATTGGAAGCACTCGTTGACCGCATCATCCCAAAGACAGACACGCCGGAGCTGTAAGGATGCCGGGGTACACATTTTATTGACCAATTGATGGCCGAGTTTTTCCAGGAAGGAAAGGGCCGACTTCAGCAGGTCTCGCAAAATTGGACACCGATGCTAAGGCCGCCAACAGCAAAGCTTTCGCTGCCCTGACACCGGAACAGCAGGACGCCCTGCTCACCAAGTACGATGCCGAAGCCTATGACAAGAACCGCAAGCCGGACGACCCGCCCCATTTCTTCCGCTCGGCGAAGGAACTGACGGTGTTGGGCTTCTGCACCTCGGAAGTGGGAGCTACGGAGTTCTTGAAATACGACCCGGTACCGGGGGCTTACCACGGCTGTATCCCATACAGCGAGGTGGGGGCGGCTTGGGCGACTTCTTGAGGATTAGTTAAAAAATAACTTCTTGTAGTTGTGGCGGCTGTGCCGCCACAACTACAAGAAACTTCCTAAAGGTGGCTGTCATGGCGGCCAACTTTAGGAAGTTGTTATTACGCTTACTAAATGGATGGTTGCCAAGCAATAAACTTTTATCGTTGTATTGCTGGATACCAGGACGCCGCAATCCCACAATTTAACCATCCCAGTTCACATCTTGAACGTATAAGTATATTTCACCACCACCGCCCTGCTATCACTGAATGGCAATTGTGGCAGTTCCCGGCTTCGGTTGCCGTTTAGGATGTCGTTGAATACGATGTAGAGGTCGTTGCCCTCCCGTGGGTTGAAGCGGAACCGTACATTTTCCACAAAAATTTGCTCGTCGCTGCTATACTGCAAGAAGGCCGATAGGCTGACCTTGGTATTGAACAGGTACTCTGCTTTCAGCTTGCCGAGGTGAGCGACGTAGTGCTGCCCCCTTGCATCGAAGTCGGCGGTATTGTACTGGTAGGTGCCCTCGAATTTCAGGTGCGGTGACACCACCCAACGTGGCGTCAGCGAAGTGGAGAACAGGGCCCCATCGTAAAAGCCACCTACGACGGTTTCCATAAAGACACCAATTTTCCGAGCATCCGGCGTGGATAGGAGCAGGCCGCCTTGCAAAAAATCATAGCTGCCGACAGGCACTTGGGCATCGCCAAGGTCAAAGGCTTCGGGCACGTACTCGTGCGAGGGGCGCAGGGTGGAAATCACGAACCACCCCTTCTGTACCGCATTTCGACGCCCGCTTCAATGGCCGCCGACTCCACTTTTCCCGATACGAAATTGCGGAGCGCAAATCCCTCAAGATAAGTGCGTAAGTTGAGCAGTTTGGCCTGCTCGCCCATAATCCAGCCGTAGCTGAACGCTGCTTTGCCGCCGTCAAAAGTTTTGCGAAGCTCAAAGCCCATGCCCGGCACCCAGTCCCTGCCCGCATGGGTGTAGGTGAACTCGTAGGCAAAGCCGTCGAAGCGGCGCTTCTGCCAGTTCAGGAATATGCGGGCGGGATCGAGGGAGAAGGGCTTGTTCGCCAGCCCATCGCCATAGGACTGCGCCCATTTTGCAGCCAGGTAGTCGTCCTGCGTGACCCGAACCGTGGCGTCGAAGCCGTAGGTCGTGTTGAAGCTCCCGTCAAAATCGGTGCGGTTGGTAGCCATGAAACCGAGGTAGCTGTAGGGGTTGAACGCCTGCCGCCGCACCCTCAGCACGGAAAAGTTTTCCGATTGAAGGCTATCGGCAGGCGCTGCAGTTTGCATGGTCAGGAAGCCGAGGTCGTGTCCTTCGATACGGCCCTGCACCCTCGCCCCCCCGTATATGCGCACGGGGTCGCCGTCGTTGATGCCGATTCGGCGGCTGTAAAAAGGCGGTTGTCGTCTTCTGAACTGAAAGTCGAAGATGCTGGCCCGTTCGAGGAAGAATTGCCGTTTTTCAGGAAAGAAAAGGTTGAAGCGGGTAAGGTTCACCTGTTGGTCGTCCACTTCCACTTGTGCGAAGTCGGTATTGGCCGTAAGGTCGAGCGTCAGGTTGCTCGTCAGGCTGTATTTCAGGTCGAGGCCCGCCTCGATTTTCGGGTCTGTATTGGTGCGGTAAGCCGTTTCGTCGCTGTTCAATAGGCTGGTCTGTTGCACGCCGCCCAGTGCGTAAGGCGTGAGGTAGAGCGGTTTTTTGCTTCGCAACCCATTGAAACGGTATTTCTGCATTTGGGAGGGTTTCCAAGGCCCCATTTCCCCCCAATTCAATGATATGAGCGGATACATGCCTTGCTCGTTCTTGGCGGCAATGTACCACCACATGGTGATGCCCATGATAGCTTCGCCGTTGTGTTCCTGAAAGCGCAGGCTGCTCCATGGTATGCGCATTTCGGCGCTCCAGCCACAAGGGGTTCGCGTGGCAACATCCCAGTAGGTATTCCAGTCAATGCCGATGCTGGTCTCGAAATCCAGTGCATCGTTGGACACCGTGCCGTCCCAGCGCAGCCCGGTGAGTGTGGTGAAAAAAGGCCAATCCGTTCTCATTGTCGTTGTAACTGTCTATGACGAAGCCGAAATAGTCGGTAGAGCCTTCTAGGGCATCCCGTTTATAGGTGGTGGCACGGTACAGCGAACTGCGGAAAGGTACATCCTGCTGCCATGTAGAGGTATTGGTCGTCGTAGGCGAGGAAGATGTCGCTGCGCTCGGTGGACGGTTGGCCGTACTGCGGTATTTGTTGTATGAAATGTATGGTCGGTACAGCGTCCCAAGCAGCTTCGTCCACATGCCCATCAAGGTTGACGGGTTCGGTCAGGCGCACGGCATTCAGCACGGGTCGGTCGGGGTTTTGGGCAATAACGGGTTCGGAGGCGGGCAGCATGGCCAGTAGGAAAAGTTGGCGTAAATATCGTTTCATGCAGTGAGTAAGTTGGTCAGAAGGCCCTAGGTACGGAGCCAAAGTTAAGTCGGGATTTCGAGTGAACGGTGGGGAGGGTCGCAGAAGTTCCGTAAGTTTGTCGGAAAAATGCTTCATGGCTTCATTGTTACATGGCTTCATTGTTACAAGGCCGCACGGTTATCGCATGCCCTGAAACCGTGAAACCAGGAAACCGTGAACCAATGAGCTCCCGTAAACTTTGCTATTCCCTCCCCCGGCGCGCCGCCGCCCGGCGCTCTACTACTTGCCGCTCGATACTTGGGAGGCCTATCGGGGCAGCGTGACGGCCTTATACCGCCCAAGGGCATGATTTACACGGGCAGCGGAGACTTCCGGCGGTCGGGTGAGCGCTCGGTAGCGCTTTTCCAACAGCTTTGTGGCTTGCAGCCGCATCACCATGTGCTTGACATCGGCAGCGGCATTGGGCGCATTGCCATTCCGCTAACCCGGTTCTTGAACGAAAAGGGTCGCTACGAAGGCTTCGACGTGGTGGAAAAAGGCGTGGATTGGTGCCAGGGGCGCATCACGGCTAAGTTTCCCAATTTCCGCTTCCAGTATGTTTCCCT
Source organism: Saprospiraceae bacterium (assembly GCA_016714985.1). Lineage (GTDB taxonomy): Bacteria > Bacteroidota > Bacteroidia > Chitinophagales > Saprospiraceae > UBA6168. The sequence continues at coordinate 7,758 of JADKBS010000002.1, forward strand.
CGAAAACGATCTCTACCGCTCCGACGGCGGCAGTGCCAGCAATTTCCGCTTCCCTTACGAGGATGCCAGTTTTAATTTTGCGGTAGCCAATTCCGTTTTCACCCACATGCTGCCCGATGAGGTGGACAACTACCTCGGCGAGCTTCGGCGGGTGTTGCGTCCCGGCGGAGTGGCCTACCTCACGTTTTTGTTTTTGATGAAAAACGGACTGGCCCACGGGCTTCGATTTTCCTTATGACTATGGCCTACCGCCTCATGGACGATGTGGTGAAGAGTGCCAATGTGGCATTTGAGGAGGCTCACCTGCACAGCATGGTAACGAAGCATGGCCTAAAAATACGGGATCTCCATTATGGATTCTGGCGGGGGCTGTCCAAAGCAGAATGCCATGATTTTCAGGATATTGTGTCGTGGAGCGATAGCGAATAACCTTGTTGAAGTGGTGCTGGCTCGTACTTGCAAACCATTTGAGGCCGAAATGCACCCACTGGAACCTATAGCTGGTCTGTCATTCAATTGCAAAAAGCATAACCTTAGCTTCGCAGAAAAACGCACCTTTGCCTCGCTTGAATTTTTTCAACAAAACAGCTTTATGAAGTTACAGAATACCCTTAGCGCCGCCCTCGTGGCGTTTTTTCCATTTGTTTGCCTTCGGCAAAATGGCCGCACAGTCCAATGTCGTCATCAATGAGGTAATGGCCTCCAACGTAGCCTATATCACCGACGAAAACGGAGAGTACGAGGACTGGATTGAACTCTACAACAACTCCGGCAGCAGCGTCAACCTCGGCGGTTGGTTCCTATCCGACAATCCCGACAACCTCGACAAATGGGAGTTCCCCACCAATACTATTATCCCGGCGATGGGCTATATCATCATCTGGGCAGACGAGGACAGCAGCCAAGGGCCGCTCCATGCCAATTTCAAACTGAGCGCAATGGGCGAAGAACTCTTGCTCATCAACGCCAGCGGCTCCACCGTGCAGGATATCACCTTCGGGCAGCAGCAGGCCGACAAAGGCTATGCCCGCTCCCCAAACGGCACCGGCAATTTCACCATCAAAAACCCCACCTTCAAGGCCAACAACGATACGGGCATCTCGGCGGTAGGGGAGGAAGAGCGGGAGGATTCGTTGACCATTTTCCCCAACCCCGCCAGCGGTAGTGAGGTCTTTTTGCGAAGCAATAAACAGGGAAAACAATTTGTTGAAGTATTTAACCAAGTAGGGCAAAAGGTTTATTCGGCCATTTTCTCCAAAAATGCAACAATGGAGGTTGGGCAATGGCCAGTCGGGCTATATTTGGTGAAAACGGAAGCTGGAAGGCAACTGCTGATTGTCCAATAGTGCCTACCTCCCCAACAATCTCAACAATCAAGCAATCCAACAATCGTCAGCATGTTTGACTTTTCTGTACTTCAAGCCAACGCCGACAACCCGACCCTGATGTCGGTGGTCTATGCCATGCTGTTCGCCTTTCTGCTCTCGGTGTTGGTGGCCTTCACCTATGAAAAAACGAGCCGTGACCTCTTCGTGCCCGGCAATTTCCTCCAGGCCATGATTCTTGGCTCAATGGCTGCCGCCACGGTCATGCTGGCCATCGGCGATAGCTTGGCAAGGGGCCTCGGCATGATTGGGGCACTGGCCATCATCCACTTCCGCACCAACCTGCGTGACCCCCGCAACATCATCTTCATGTTCGCTTCGCTGGCCGTGGGCATCGCCTCCGGGGTACATGCCTACAATACAGCCTTCATGGGCACGGTGGCCTTCTGTATCGTGGCCTTCTTGCTACGCCTTACGCCGTTCTCAATGCTGGGCATCACCCCATCAACGTGCTGCGCTTTCATTTGGATGCCGAGGACGGTATTGCTTCACAACAGGTGGAGCAGCTCTTCAAGCAATACTGCCGCCGCACCCAACACTGGCGCACCGACTACGTGACAAATGCCGAGGGCAAGGTGAAAACGGAGCATAACTACCGCATTATCTTTAGGGAAAAAGGCGGGGAACTGGACTTCCTGCGGGCGCTGCACGGACTGGCAGGTGTTTCAAAAATTGACCTTTCGACGAGGAGCGAGCCGGAGGCGCTGTGATTTTTGGGTTGATTGGGTTTAGTGCAGGTTGATAAGGGTTGATGGCCAATGCGCCATCAACCCTTATCAACTTTATCAACTTTATCAACCCCTTTCAAAAACCCCACCGTCGCCTCCATGTCACCGCTCATAATCCTATCATCCTCCAAAGCAGGCACCAGTTTCCGATAATTGGCCAAGGCATTTTCCACTGCTTCTGACGACCGCAACGGCCTACGGAACTCCATCGCCTGCGCCGCTGTGAAGAACTCGATGGCCAGTACCCGCTCCACGTTCTTCACCACCCGCCAACACTTCGTGGCGGCATTGGCACCCATGCTCACATGGTCTTCCTGGCCGTTGGAGGACACGATGCTGTCCACCGAGGCAGGGGTGCAAAGCTGCTTGGTCTGGCTGACGATGCTGGCCGCCGTGTACTGCGGAATCATAAAACCGCTGTTCACGCCGCCGTTTTTCGTGAGGAAATGCGGTAGGCCCCGTTGCCCACTGATGAGCTGGTAGGTGCGCCGCTCGCTGATGCTGCCCAGTTCGGCCAAAGCGATGGCGAGGTAGTCGAGTGCCAAGGCCAACGGCTGCGCATGGAAATTGCCGCCGGATAGTATCTCGTCCTCATCGGGGAAGATGGTCGGGTTGTCCGTCACAGAATTGATTTCGGTGAAAAACACCCGCTCCACGTGGGCAATGGCGTCGTAGCTGGCCCCATGCACCTGCGGGATGCACCGGAAGGCGTAGGGGTCTTGCACGGCGGTCTTCTCATGGGCGGCTATCTCGCTGTCTTTCAGTAGGTTGCGAATCGTTTCGGCAGTTTTCACCTGCCCTTCGTGCGGTCTGATTTTGTGCAAAAGCTCATTGAAAGGAGAGAGCCTGCAATCAAAGCCATCCAAGGAAACAGCGGCGGCGAGGTTGGCCAAATCGTACAGCCGCTTTGCCTCCAGCAGGCACCAAACGCTGTATGCTTGGCAGAACTGGGTGCCGTTCAGCAGCGCCAACCCCTCTTTGGAGTCGAGCACAATCGGCTCCCAGCCGTGCTGCTGCAAAACCTCGGCAGCGGGCAGTTTTTCGCCATCCACCCGCACCTCGCCCATGCCGATGAGCGGCAGGCTGAGGTGTGCCAGCGGCGCAAGGTCGCCACTTGCCCCCAACGAACCCTGCTGGTAAATAATGGGCAGCACGTCGTTGTTGAAAAAATCCACAAGCCGTTGTACAGTAATGAGTTGCACCCCGGAGTAGCCCTGCGAAAGCCCCTGTATTTTCAGCAAAAGCATGAGCCGCACCACATCGGTGGGCACCTCATCGCCCATGCCGCAGGCGTGCGACATGACGAGGTTCAGTTGCAGTTGCTCCAGTTCGTGGTGCTCGATGCGCACGTTGCAGAGCGAACCGAAGCCTGTGTTGATGCCGTAGAAAGTGCCGCTGGAGGCAGCCAGTTTGTCGTCCAAGTAACGGCGGCAATGCTCAATGCGGCGGGTGGCTTCGGGGGAAAGGGCAATTTTACTGCTCGAAGCGAGTATTTGGCCGACCTGTTCGAGGGTCAGCGGGTCAGGGCTGATATGGTGCATGAAGTTCGGTGGACGGTGGACGGTGGACGGCTGACGGGTTTAAGGCGTTGATTTTCAACGACTTGATTTCGCCAAGCTGTTATCGCCACGCATGTTTTTACTGATTTGGTCTTATTTCGATGGAAATTTGAGGCTAAACAATGCGGCATTCGCTGCGTTTTCACAAAGTTTGCAAAGGTAAAAACTGCTTCGCAAACGCCTTTAAACATTACAAACTTGGAGCTTAACTATAAAACTTTCGGGCAAGGCGACCCCGTCGTTATCCTGCACGGGCTGTTCGGCACGCTGGACAATTGGCAGACCATCGCCCGGCAACTGGCCGAAACGAATACCGTTTTCATCATTGACCAGCGCAACCACGGCCGCTCGCCCCATGCCGATGTGCACGACTACCCCACGCTGGCCGAAGACCTGCGCCATTTCATGGAAACCCATTGGATGTACGACGGAGCGCACATCATCGGCCACTCGATGGGCGGCAAGACGGCCATGCAGTTCGCCCTCACCCATCCCGATATGGTGAAGAAACTGGTGGTCGTTGACATTGCGCCGAAGGCGTACCCCGGTGGCCACTTCGAGATTTTCGAAGCGTTGCAGGCAATGGACTTGGACAATATTGCTGATAGAAAAGCGGCGGAGGCCTTCCTTGTGGAGCGCATCCATGAGCTGGACGTGCGGCAGTTTTTGATGAAAAACCTGACGAGGAAAGCGGACGGCGGCTTTGAATTCAAGATGAACCTGCCTGTGCTCTGGAAGCACTACCCCGATATTTTGGCAGCGGTAGAGGGCGAGGCTTTCGATGGTGAGTCTTTGTTTATAAGGGGAGGTCGCTCGAAACATGTCACCTTGCCCGACGACGGGGCGCGGATAAAAAAGCTGTTCCCAAATTCGGATATAAAAACAGTGGAAGGCGCTGGTCACTGGGTTCATGCGGAGAAGCCAGCGGAGTTGTTGGGGATGGTGAAGGTTTTTTTAAATCAACCTTAAAATAAAGTAGTATGGGAGCTTGGGGAACCGCTATATTTTCAGATGCCGCAGATGTCAGAGACGACTTCAAGGATAAAACTGCCAATGGAAAAACTCCATTGGATGCTACCAATGAAATGATTGCCGAGAACCAAGCGATATTGGAGGATAATGACGATGCAGCGGTATTTTGGCTGTCACTTGCTGCTGCGCAATGGAAATTGGAAATTGAGAAATTGGAAATGGGGGGCGTTCAAGTCCCCGGCCTCCTCGGCAGTTGGTCAGTCGCTTTTTGACAAATATGGTGCTTTTATCTTTTTTTGCAATCTTTGTTCATCCAAATTAAGTGAAAGATGCCTTAACGTGTGACCCGCTTGGGCACTTTTCACCAACGCAACGGTACTAAGCGATGGGCCGACCCGAATTGACTGACAACGACATCGTCCAACAAATCAAGGACGAAAAGCTGCGCAATGGGGCGCTGAAACTGGTTTATATCGAGAACGGCTGGCGTGACGCCGCCATTGCCTTCGTGCGCAAGCAAGGCGGTAGCGAGCAGGATGGCCAAGAGGTCGCCCAGAGCACCCTGATTGCATTCGACAGGGCCATCAGGGGCGACAAGTACCTTGGGCAAAGCTCGCTTAAGACTTATTTTTTGGCCATCGCCAAAAACCAATGGTACAAATACATCAGGGACAACAAAAGGCAGTCGGGCCTTGATTCTGCTATCCCTGATACCCCCACGGATAGCGTCGAAGCACTTTACTTAAAGGGGGAACACGAGGCTTCCGTGCGGTTGTTGATGGCGCAGTTTGGAGAGCGGTGCAAGAAATTATTCGAAATGGAAAGGCTGGGCGCCACGATGAAGGAAATCGCAGCTGCGATGAATTTCAGCAACTCAGACATGGCCAAAAAGGAGGTTTACCGCTGCTGGATGCGCTTACGGGGGCTTTTGGAAAAACACCCGGCCATTCGAGATAGGTTTAAATGATACGCGATGAAAAATGACGAACATACCTTCTTCAAAATACAAGACTACCTTGCTGGGAAGCTTACCCCAGCTGAGGCTGCTGCCTTTGAGCAGGATATAGCCGCCGACCATGAATTGGCGGAGACCGTAGAGATGCAACGCTTCGAGGGTGAAGCCATAGACCTGATGATAGCCGACGACCTGCGGCAGCAGATAAAAGGTTGGGAAACAGCACCCCCCAAGGGCTTGGCCGACTCAAAACCATCGAACCGCCAATGGCTTTGGCCTGGGCTGGGATTGGTGGCACTGTTGGTCATTGGTGGGCTTTTCTTTTGGAAGAATGAACCAGCGCAAACTGACCCTACGCCGCCTATTCCTACTAACACCGAAACCCAGAAAGAAGCTCCCGTCGTGCCGCCAACGACGCCCAGCACGCCCATTGCAGGACAAACCGATGATAAACAACCTGACAAAACGCTTCCCAAAAATGGCTACGATGAAAAACGGCTGGCACTCGCCGAGGCCAGCTTCGGGACGCCGACTGCCCTCGCCGACGACAATGTGCGCAGCCCCAGCGGGCAGCCTGTGGCCGACCCGCTGAAAGAATGGAAAGCACTGCTCCGCCAAGCCAAGCCGGACTACCAAAAGGCGATAACCGGGCTTTTGAAAGCACCACAAAATGAGGCAGCGGAATCGCTGTTGGCCTACGCCTATTTCAAGGACAAACAGTTCGACAAGGCTGCGGCCATTTACCAACGGCTTGCAGCCAACGAAAAACTCACCCCCGCCCAAAAGGACGAAGCCGAATGGCACTTGCTGATGAGCCTGTTGCCCGATAGGGCGAACAAGCAAAAGGTGGACGACCTGCTTTCAAAAATGGCAAAACCCGACAACTACCACGAATACCAACAACAAGCAAATGCCTTGAAGGAGAAACTTGCAAAAGGTTAGCGTGAAATCGGCGCCATGTCCCCAATCCCAATCATCCCCGCCCAATAGAACGGGTGGGCGGCTTCCCCTTTGTTTCCGTTGAGGTAGTCCAATTTCGCTTTCCGCAAGGCGGCATCCTTCGCCATCCCCTTCCTCAGGTTCTTGTAAAAATACCGCATCAGTTCGGCGGTCTTTGCGTCGCTCACCTGCCAGAGCGTGGGGAAGATGCTCTTCGCCCCAGCGTAGGCGAATGCACGGGACAGGCTCACAATGCCCTCGCCTTTTCGCAGTTTGCCGATTCCCGTCTCGCAAGCAGACAGCACCACCATGTCGGCATTGAGCGAGTAGTTGTAGAGGTCACGAGCGTAGAGCTTGTCGTAGGCGGTGGAGTCGCCGGGCACACCGAAGGCAAGATAAGCATAGTCGCCAGCCCGGTCGTCGGCCTTGCCGTGGGTGCTGAGGTGGATGATGCGGTGGCTGCCCGCAGCATCCCGGAACTGCTGCAAGGATGCCTGACCGCCGTACATGGCCTCGCCCCTCAGCAGTTTTGCGACGATGGTTGTCTCCTCCCCGCTGGCTTGGAGCGGGCCGAGCGTGTCACGCAGGGCGAGCAAATCCATCGTGTCAATGCGGGAGACCAGTTCCTGCACGTTGCCGTGGAAGAACGGGGCCATAGCCAATACCTCGCCCGTGGGGGCTTGGCGATGCTGCTTTTGGCGCATCTCCCGCAGCAAAGTGGCGGAGTAGCAATAGCTGATTTGACGTTCCTTCAACATAAATGGATAGGAACTGAACGCACCTTCCCTTGCTGGTTTTTTGGTGAGCAATGCTTCAAATGGCACATAGCCCAAGGCCCCATCTGGCATGACAATCACTTGCTCGGTCAAATGCCCGGCCACTGGAGCGACCAGTTTATCGTAGAGCTGGCTGGCGGCACGGGTGTAGTTGGCCGTACATTCGCCATTGCGGCCTTTGTTCTTGGTGGGGTCGCTGTAATAGCCATAGATGCCATCCTTGGTCATGTCCCGCACCCACTGCTCCAATGGGAAATCATGCTTGATTTCCTTGACGATAAAAGTGTCCTTGCGCACCAAGAAAGCAAAGATGGAACTGTCGCCCACGAGGTATTCGAGGAGCGACTGGTTGGGCTGGAGCAGTTCGTCCTGCACCGCTTGAAGGCTGACGGTGCTTAGGTCGTACTTGGCCTTGTAATACTGGGGGTAGTCGGTTTCGAAGCTGGATTTGATGGCTTCGTATTGTCGGTTCAAATCAAAGAGCTTGCTTCCTATCTCCAGCACGGTGCTGTCAGTGTCGGAAAGCCCTGCGGCGAGCTTTTCTTGGCGCTTTTTGTCGTAGTAGGCGATGTCAATACGGAGGTCATACTCCTGCTGGAGCAGGCTGTCCGGGATGCCGGAGACGGCGAGGGCGTTGGTTTCCTGCATGGCCTCGTAGAGGAGCATGGCTTTGGAGCGTTCGGCGAAGTCGAAGGATTCGTGGAGGTAGTGGATGGAGTCGGTGAGGGTGAGGAGGAGGAGGTTGGTGATGGTGGCGTCACACAAAGAATTGGAAAAATTTGCTTCAAATGATTTTATTCCTTTTCTGTTTCTCTGAAATTCAACTGACGACTCCAATTCGTTGAATAATTTGAACGATTTTAAGAGATATTTGACTTCTCTTGATTCTAAATACCATTTCATGTAAAATCTTCCTGCACTTCCTAAAGTCTCGATTACGACGGGTATAGAATTGACAAGATGCAGTGATTCCCCATTTGTATAATTCAATGAAGCAAAGGCTTCGACATAGTATGTTTCGGCTAATTCATATTCTTTTTTAAAAAAATATGTCTCAGCTAGGCGATTTAAAACCAATGCTATGTTTGGGTTTTTATCGTCCATAAAAAAAGACTTTCTTACCTCAATCGCCTTCTTATATAAAGTAATTGCGGTGTCATATTTTTCTTGCCTTGAGTAATCTCCAGCTAAGTTTGAATATGAAAAAGAGGGAGACCTTTTCATTTCTTGTACATTTTCTGCCACTTGTTGCGCCTTGCTATACCATATTCTTGCATTATAATAGTCCTTTTGGCCAGAATATGCCACGCCAATACCATTGTACATATAAATCAAGTCAGGGTGATAATTACCTCCAGCATTTATTGTTATCTCTACCGCCATTTTTAACATGCCTAAAGCTTTTTCGAACGTTTCAATTTTTACATAACTTACTCCTAAGTTATGTAGTGACGCAGCAATATCAGGATGGTTAGCAATCAATACAGCTTTCCTTATTTTTAATGCTTTTTCGTGAAAAGAAATAGCCCTTTCATTATCTCCTATTTCGCCGTAAGCTACCCCAAGGTTAGAATAAAAAGTTCCCATTAATTTACTACTTGAGTAATTTTCTGGCATTTCCTCAATTGCTTTGGTTAAGTACTTAAAAGCATTTAAATAGTCTTCTCTATTTAAGTAACTATTGCCAATATTATTAAAGATAGTAGCAACTGATGGATGCTTAGATATATGCTTTTTTTGAAGAACCCTAAGTGTCCCAAAATTAATTGAATCAGCCTCTTTGAACTTGCCAATGCTTTCATATTCTTGAGCTAAATTATTTCGACAAGTTATCATATCTGGGTCATCAGATGGAAGTTTTAATTTCAAAATATCAAAAGCCTTTTTAAGATAGCTTAACGCAGTTAAGCTTCTACCAGCTTGTCCAGCTGATGTACCCATAGCCATTAGTGAAGTTGCCGTTTCTTTGCTATCCTCGCCACTAATCCTTCTTTTTATCTCGTATGCTTTTTCGTGAAAAACATAAGCAGAATCAGGTATTTACATGAATTGGTAAACACTTCCAATTTGATAATACCTATTTGCAACCTTCATGTTTTCCATATTGTTTGAAGCCAACAACTGCAATTTGAGCGTTTTCTTTTGAATTGAAAGGGCAGCGTCGTAGTTGCCCAAAGCCATATATGCTATAGCTAGGTCATTGTAAAGTTGCAATCCCCTATGGTCGTTTTCCCCATAAACATCTTCAAAAATTTCCAAGGAAGTTTGAAATGCTTTAAGCGCAAGCTCTGGTTTTGCCCAATGGTAATAGATTTGTCCAATATGGTCATAAACCATTGCTCGGCTGTCATAAACTGTGACTCCAATTTTGCTGTAAATAGTATCCGCCTCAAAATCTGGCTGTAAGCTTCTCCAAAATACCCACTTCTAAGTAGAGAATCGCTTTTGAGTAAAAGCGAAAAGGCATAAGTTGTATCAGATAGCTGGAAAGTTTGTTGAGAATATATAAGACTGTTGAAAGTCAATGTGATAAATGCAAGAAGTATAAATATTTTCATTGAAATTAAATTGTTTTTTTTGTATGATTCAACATTAAAAATCTCATCTCTCCTTGGGCACCCCGCCCCCTCCCCCCGGTACAAATAGTCAACAACAGCAATCAACCGATTTTTTAACTCACCCGTAGCCTGCTGCGGGTACAAACTATTTGTGCTATGCTTAAAACAGTTGTTTTATGGCTGCTCTTGCAGCCCCTCACCTTTTTTTGCCCGGACGGAAGCCAGGGGGCGGCCACGTTTGGCTGCCCCGCTGCTTCGGGCATTTCTGTCACCAGTAAGACCTCGGCCAGCCTCACGGTGGCTTGGTATGGCACCGCAGGCCAGTACAAGGTGCAGTGCGTGCGGCAGTCCGACGGCTTCGTGGTGTCCACTGTCTTAACAACGGACAAGGCTTTTTGCTTTGAGGGGCTTGCGCCCGGCAGCTACACGTTCTATGTCGCTGCCGTTTGTGGGGATGAGACGAGCGGGTTCATCGGCATCGAGGATTTGATTGAAACCTAAAGGTGCTCATTCAGGCGGAGGTGGCAATAGCCCCTCCGCTTTTTCTTTGAGCCAATGGCGTAGGGTGCAACTACTGTCTTCCTGCAATTTTGCCAAAAACCCAAGTACGGCACTGTTGCTTTTTTCCGGCTTGTTGGCAAGTTTTGCCAAACGTTGGAAATGTTTGATGAAGGCAAGGTATGACTGGTTCTTTTCACTTGAAAATGGCTGGATGGTTTTCAAGTGGCAGCCCAAGTTCGGGCCTGTTCCATCAATTCATCTACCGTAAGCAAGCCTGCACGGAAAGTGTCGTATTGGATTCGCAGTTGTAATGAGCGCATTCGCAGGTCGAATTTTTCATCGGCCCGGGTTGGTATCAAGCTGAGTTGCTTCATGGCAATATCAAACTCGGTAGGGTCGTCGTTTTTCAAGCCATTGTTGTAGTGCCATGCGGCCTGACATAGGTGGATGGCATTCAGGCGGTCTTCCTTCGGCAGACAGGGGCCGTAGTTTTTGATGAAATCGTCCGTCCATTCCAGCTCGCCGACCAATGCTCCAATGAAAGCCACGTTTGTGAACAGGATGGTCTCGATGGCGTTTTTCCCATGCTGCATCAATTGCCGCTCCAAGCCGAAGCGGTACATGTCGAACACAAAGCGGCTGTGTCTCATATCGCCGTTGTTAGAAAAAGGCGTTGCATACAGAATCAGCAGCTTGATGGCCATTTGTTGTTCCTGTCGCTCCATGAGGTCGAATACTGCTAGCAGTTGGGCTTTCAACTGCGGCAAATCCACTTCCTTTTCCCTTGATTGCAATAAATCGGCAAGTCTCAAAAATAAGGAGCCCACGGGAGGGCAGTCCGCTCCCTGTTTTCGTGCGGCTTCCGCAGCTGCATCAAAAAAAAGATGTGCGTCTTCCCGGCCAAGCGTCCTTTTTCTCGCCAAACTCTCCGCACCCGCTAGCAGCCTGTTCAGCACCAAGTGCCATTCCTTGTTTTCGTTGGCAATGCTAAAATAGTCCGGCACTGTGCCATATTTGGGCGTTTCTGGGTGGAAATAAAGTGCTTGCAACAGATGGGCTTTCTCTTTAAAATAGTTCGTGCCACGGGCTTTCCCTGCTTCCAATGCCTGTAAGCGATGCTCCACGCTTTCTTTGAAAAGCCCGTAGTCACTCCTGCGGGACAGGGAGCATGCAAGCAAATGCTGCCTGGTGGCCGTATCCGTTGCCAATTCCTTTTGAACCAAATAGTCCTCTAAGAACTGGGTCAGGTAGGTCATCAGCTTCCGCATCCGGGTCTCGTCATAGGCTAAACCTGGGAACGAGCTTTTGAACAACTCCTGCTTTGCATTGGCGCTGACCATCATTTCCGTTGTCATTTTTTTCAGTTGACTGTACAGTTTTATGCAATCTGAGTGCTTGGTGCTGGCAACGTGCTTTTCAGCTTCTGCCCGCTCTGGCTTGCTGAGGGTTTCGAAGATGCGAAACAACTTATATCTGGGCATTTGTTCGTAAATTTTTGATTTGGTCATCTGAGTGCCTTCGGAACGAAAGTGAGTGTCAGTATTTTTTTAAAGCGCTGTAAATCAATAAGGTAGATAAATTTTCTACCTTGTCCATTTCACAAAGAAACGGAACGAACTGGAATTTCATGGCAAAAATGCAGTGCAGGAGAAGGCGGAATTTATGCGGAAGAAATAGGAAAAGAAATCCAAGCCCCGCAGACCTAGGCTGAGGCATCGGGTACTAAAGGTTGAATTAAGTACAATTTCTTCACCAATGAAAAACTCAAGGCAATGAATCCAATAGATTATGGCGACCCCTCAACGGAAAGGCGTTCCTACGAATCGGAGTTCGGTTGGAAACAACGGCTAACGGACGAGCGGCTTAAACGGGAGGATGAAATGCGGATGATGAACCGTGAATCGCACGAAGACAAGAGCCTGCAAATGCCGGGTTGGGGTACTTCGGGCGGTGGTTTGTTCGATGCACTGCACGTCCCTTTTCAGGAAAGAAGGCTGATGGGCAGGGTCTTTATCCGCTTGGGTCAAGTACTGCTGGCTGCTTGGTTTATTTGTTGGATAACAGGTGCTAAATCACCCGTCATCATGGGCTATTCCCCACAGGAATGGACGCTTGGGGGTGGGTTGTTGTGCCTTGCCTTGGTCTATCTGGCCGAGTTGGCGGCGCTTGCGCTTGTATTATTCGCCATTTGGATGCTCAGTGAAGTGGGAAGCACACTCGAAGGGTTCAGCTTGAGCGCTATTCCCGCTGCGGTATGGGGCAAATGCCTCTTCATCGGTATCGGCGGTGTTGCGCTGGCAAAACTTTTTGGTCGGAGGTAAATGATTTTTAAATACAGTCGGATTAAGATTCGAATTTCTTCCTTCCGCCCATCATTCCTACTTAAACATTCACCATGAAAAAGCAATTTTTATTAATCAGTTTTATGGCACTGCACTATCTATTGAGTAAAGGCCAATCGCCAATTTCTTTTTCATTGCAAGAGGTTGGATATCCCCTCCCACAGGCAGTGTGCATCTCAGATTCGGCATTTTCAATTATTCAGGAAAACATACATAACAATATAGCGCTTTGGGAAGAAGATGGACTGATTAAAAGGAGTCAAAGAAGTCAAGTTGTGCTGGAATGGCCCTTAAAACTGGCAGCAGGTGCACAAAACTTGCCTTACCATGTTACCGGAAACCAAATTGACCTTGATTGGAATGCGAGTTCGCTGCTAGATTACAATTGTGGCTCACGAACCTACGATGGGCATAATGGGATTGATATTGGTCTTTGGCCTTTTGGGTGGAAAAAAATGGCGGATGAAATTGTGGATGTCGTCGCCGCTGCGGAGGGAACCATCGTAGAAAAGCATGACGGCGAGTACGACCAAAATTGTGTATGGACTTCATCAGCTATTGCCAATTATGTGGTGCTGCTCCACGCTGATTTTTCTACCACCTACTATTATCATTTGAAAAAAGGAAGTGTAACCAATAAGTCGATTGGAGAAACCGTGAGCGTTGGGGAATATTTGGGTAAAGTTGGCAGTTCCGGTATTTCTACCGGCCCTCATCTTCATTTTAGTTTGGTAATTGATGGGGCATTTTTAGAGCCATTTGAAGGTGCTTGCAATGCTTTTCCCAGCTTTTGGGCCGACCAGCGACCATACTACGAGCCCACACTTCATCTATTAGCTACCCATTCACCTAATCTGCTCCCTGAGTTCCCGCCTTGTCCGATGCAAGAATTGCCAAATATTCAGACGGAATTTAATCCTGGTGAGTATGTCATTTTCAGTGCATTTTACCATGACCAGCAAGATGGGGATGTTGTCTTGCATAAAATTACAAGGCCCGACAACTCAGTATTTGTTGAATCAGTGCAAATCATGGATTCCTATCTATACACCTCCTACTATTTTGGGAATTACCTGCTCCCCGAAGATGCACCACCTGGTGTTTGGAAATACTGTGCTACTTATTATGGTCAAACCACCTGCACAGAATTTACTCTAAATGGAATGACCCCAACGAGTGCAGAAGGTCTCGACAGCCCTGAAAGGCTTTTGGCATTTCCCAATCCGGTAGCTGATGTTCTTACTCTCACTAATGTCTTGCCTGAAACTGCAATTGAAGTCAGGGATGTCTTTGGAAAGGCAATCACCTCGGAAATTGCACCTGCCAGAGAACAAAAGATTGACATATCAGGGCTGCCAGGTGGCGTCTATTTTGTCAGAAACGGAATCATACTTTAAAAATCATCAAGAAAAAGTAATCAATAATTCCAGCCTCGTTTGGGCACCGACTTCCACTTGCTGGGTACTAAGTAACAAAACCATTTAAGCATAACCTATCACAGCATTTCCAAAAGGTTGGCAGGAACGTAATGCCAACTGATGGAACTGCAAAACAAAACCTATCAATCATGCAACACCATCAAGTTATCCAATCCGTCACCTACATCCTAGGCGGCACCCTACTGTCCATGTTCACCGGGTTTGACGGTGGCTGGGCGTGCTCGCTTGCTGCGGTATTCGGGTTCGTCATGTTCTTCAAGGGTTTAGGAACCCTCAAAACAGGAATAGATGCCGCCGGGCAAGGGGCGGTTAACCTGCTCACAATTGCTGCTGTCATTGGTGCGGCTTCTGCGTTCTTTGATATGATACCTGTACTTGGTAAGTTGAGCGGCATCGGCTTCGTCATCGCCTTTGGTCTGGAACTGTTTGGCTTACTACGGCTTCGGTCTTCGGCAACCATTGGGCAAGAGGGAAGGAGCGGCGTCACGTTGCTCGTTATTTCAATGGGGCTGGCAATTCTCACGGCTTTATTTGGGTTGTTGCCTTTTGTTGGCGGATTCGTAGCTTCCTTTTTCGCTTTGGGGGCAATCATCTTCGTGTTTCTGGGCTGGACGAAAGTGCAACAAGGCGTATTAATTTCTATCACCCCCTAAATACCTGCGCTCCCTGAATGTCCACCTTATCCCGGATAGGTTTTGTCGTCGAGGAGTTCCTGTGGAGCTTATGGCAGCGCCTTGTCGAAGCCAAAACTGAGCGAAACAGGGACTCCCCTCGACAACTCCTTCCAATAACCTATCATCTATCAAAAATTTTCAACCAATGAAAAATCGCATTTGCATCACCATGCTGTTTCTCTGCTTTTTGGCAGCCACATTCACGCTCCAAGCTCAAAATTATAAAACGGCCATCGGTGCCCGCTTGGGCTACCCGCTTTCGGCATCGCTAAAGCATTTTGTCAGCGAGACCTCGGCACTGGAAGGCTACGTGGGCACACGGGGCTATTCCGGTTACCGTTGGACGAACGTCAGCGGTGCCTATCTCTACCACCGACCCATCGAAGAAGTGGAAGGGCTGAACTGGTACATCGGCGGCGGTGCTTCGGTCTATTTCTGGAGTTTTAATTTCGGTTTTGGGGAGAATTATGGCACTACATCTTTTGGCGTACAAGGCTACGGTGGGCTTGAGTATAATTTCGAGGAAGTGCCACTCAGTATCAGTGTAGATTGGGTGCCTACCATTTTCTTCGATAGCTACGAGTCAGGGTTCGGATACGGATATGGGTCGCTGGCAGTAAGGTATATGCTGAAACGGTAATCCTGTGCTGAACACGATTCAATCACTAAATCAAAATCTAATCATGCGCAGACTATCAAAATATTTGGTTCTTATTCTATGGATGCTCGCTTCGTTGCTCGCAACTGGGCAAACCAATGAAGATGATTTGCAAAACATCCTACAAAAATTGGACGATGGCGAGTCTGTCGAGCATATGCACATCAACCTCAGCGACATCAACTTTGCCACTGGCACCGCCAACTTGGAGCCGAGCGCCAAATCCTACCTCAACAAAGTGGCCAAGTTGCTGAAACTTGCCACCAACATCAACTTGCTCATAAAAGGCCATGCTGACAATACGGGCTCCAACGAGGTCAACAACAAACTTTCAAAAGAAAGGGCGGAGGCCGTGAAACGCTACCTTATTGTGCAGAACATCCCGTTGGAACGGCTCGAAGCAAAGGGCTATGGTAGCAGTGTGCCAATAGCAGAAAACGAAACGGCGGAAGGCAGGGCTAAAAACCGCCGGGTAGAAATGGAGATCCTGAAAAACAAGTCGGTAAAGACCGTACAGGACATCATCGTGATGCGCAATGGCGACAGTATAGGTGGTACTGTTGGCACTTACGATAAAGAACAGATTAGCTACCGACAGTTCAGTGATGGCTCCATGCAACAGGTTTCAACAAAAGGGGTTGAGAAAATCATCTTCGCCGATGGTCGGGAAGTGCGTTTCAATGAACCAAGCCAAGCAGAAAAGGAGCCAACAGAAAGCCGCTTCCGTTTTCGTCCCTTTGCCGAATCGGCTGCTTTCCATAAAGGCCAGTTCGTGGTGGGGATGGGCTTGGGCGTTGACAACAACATCGGCATCAAGTACAAGGACAACAAGATTTCACTGCCCCCGGTCTGGGCAGTGATGGAACTGCCGCTCAAGCACAATATCGGCGTGGGCGTGTCTGGCGGTATGATGCAATGGTCGCCCAAATCATCGGAAGGCGCTCAGTACACTTATTGGTGCATCTCGCCTCGGATGGCCTACCACCTGAACTTTGCCGAACAAGTTGACCTGTACGCAGGCGTGGCTGTCACGGGCCGCTTTGCGACGATGGAAGCAGGCGACGGTGAAAACAGCATCTCACTGAAGAACAACCAATTCGATGCCAGTGCCTTCGTTGGGCTTCGCTATTATTTCAATAAAATCCTTGGCGTGTATGGCGAATACGGGGACGACAATATAGCCTGCGCAAGGCTTGGATTGGCGTTCCGTTTCGGCAGGTAGCACTATCGTTAACTCCCATTTTGTTCAATTAATCAAATCAACTCCTCATCATGAAATACTTGATTTTATCGCTGTCGCTGGCCGTCCTTTTTGGGGCTTGTTGCAAAGACCATTCGGATATTATTCCTGGGCAGAATTTTATACCTAATGAAATTTTACAGGAAATAGAGGCAAATGGACAGACTATATATGGGGGCTTCAATCCGCCTGATTTGGAGGGGAAATACTTCATGTCTCCGCCAATATTAATTAGCAGCAATTTTCAAGACACTTATCTCCCAGGACACCAGTTCGTTGATGCCTGTCTTGAGTTCTATGATTTCAACCCTAATGATTTAACCTTAAAAGTGAGACTATTGGAGGGCAATTTATTGGAAGGAGATGGTTTTGGTAGTTTTATATCAGGACAGGGCAACAATTTTACAGTTTACGTAAAAATTGATGCAGAAGACACCAAGGGGCACAAACTATTGCAGACTGAGGTATATTCTGGTACGCTTGAACAGGGTGGCATCCGCAACCTTCAACGTTCATTATTTATGATAGACGACAAAGGCGACCCTAACGGTGAATATATCGAAAATGGGCAAGGCCGTTTGGTGGAGGACGGCGATGGGTTTTCTGAAAAGATATAAGTTATGCAAAAAATAATAAGGGTTTCTCAAAGAATTTCCTTGTGACTCAGGCACCCAATCACCAAGCATAGATACTGGCTGACAAAACTAATTTTTCACTCAAATCATCTGAATCATGTCAAATTCAAAATGGCTTCTCACTATTAAGGTTCTATCGGGTATCCTCATAACTCTGATAAACATGACAAATATTCAGGCTCAGACTTTTACGGAGGTTGAGCCAAACAATTCGTTTGCACTTTCAAATACCGTTTCTGTGCCGGTCACAATAACCCTTAGCATTGACCCATCGAATGACAATGATTATTTTAAAGTCAATCTACCAACTTGTGGCGTTCTTTCAGCTATGCTGTCAGGCCTTCCCACTAACCAAAGCATCCAAATCTATGCTTACAATGCCATGCAAGCGCAGATAGGCTATGCATCTTCCCCGAGTGCGGGTGTTGGATTTACTTACGATTTCTTACTGACACCAGGTATCGCTTATCTTAAAGTAAAAAGCAGCAATAGTTAGATTTCTGGAAACACATTCCAGTTAAAACTTGCGTTTGATAGCTCCGACCCTTGCGAGTGTAATAATAGTTTTTCGACCGCCTGTCCTATTTCCCCAACTCAATCCTACACCCACAAATGTTCGGCTACAATTCCGACCTTGGCGATTATGACGAGGATTTTTATAAACTGGAACTTCCTGTTTGCGGCGTAGTACGAGTAAAGATTTCAGGCTTGGCTGCCTCTCAATCCATTCGCCTATATGCCTATAACAAAGACCAAATACAAATTGGCTATGTAAGTTCACCATCCAATGGGACGGGCTTCACATACGACCTGCTGCTTCCTGATAGCACCTCTTACCTGCGGATTTACGATGGCAACAACAAATCCGATACCACCCACCTGAACATGACCCTGACCTACGACGTGACGGACGCATGCGAGTGCAACAACAGCTTTGCCAAGGCCTGTGTGATTTCACCTAATACAAGCCTATACCCCCAGATGTTCGGCTTCAATTCCGACCTCGGCGGCTATGACGAGGATTTTTACAAACTCGACCTTCCTGTTTGCGGTGTAGTACGAGTCAAGATTTCAGGCTTGGCTGCCTCTCAATCCATTCGCCTCTACGCCTATAACAAAGACCAAATACAAATTGGATATGTAAGCTCACCATCCAATGGGACTGGCTTCACCTACGACCTGCTGCTCCCTGATAGCACCACTTACCTTCGATTGTACGATGGCAACAACAAATCCGACACCACCCACCTGAACATGACCCTGACTTACGACGTGACGGACGCATGCGAGTGTAACAACAGCTTTGCCAAGGCCTGCCCCGTCTCCCCCAACACGACCCTTCACCCGCAAATGTTCGGCTTCAATTCTGATTTGGCTGGCTATGACGAGGACTTCTACAAGCTAAACCTATCTGACTGTGGATTATTGAGTGTCAATCTTTCCAATCTAGCATCATCTCAATCCCTACGGCTGTATGTATATGATAAAAACCAGACGCAAATTGGATATAAGTCTTCCCCAAGTTCGGGCACAGGCTTTACCTACGACCTGGCGCTGCCTGATAGCACCACTTACCTGCGGATTTACGATGGCAACAACAAATCTGACACCACCCACCTGAACATGAAGCTTACATTTAGCCCCTGCAGTGCCACTAATGAGACTGACGTGCTCGATTTCAAGATTTATCCAAATCCTGTTCAAGGTGAAAAGCTATTTGTGCAATTGGGTACTTATTACGGCGATTTATCAGTCCGATTATGGAACGTTCACGGTCAATTGGTGCAAAATGCTGAATATCCAAACACTTCAGGCCATATTGAATTCCCAATTGCAGCAGGAGGTTCAGGGATATTCTGGCTGGAGCTGAAAACATCTTTTGGTTTGGTGAAAAAGAAGGTCTTTAAGATTTAGTGAGCATTCAAAAAGGCCCTTGATTTTGAACCAGGCAATTGGAACGAGCAGTATTTCCCGTTTCCTCCTATTGATCTAGACCAACTCGCAGAAGACGTTCAGAAACCATTTACCGACAAATATGTAGTCCGTTTCCAACAGTATGGCAGCTACCATTTCAACAATAACAGTGGCAACGGCGATGGGCTTGCCATTGACGACGTCTGTGTGACCGGAATGCCCAATACAGCCAACGAATTGCCCGCCTCCCCTGAATTTATTCACCTTTACCCTAACCCAGCTTATTCGACCCTGCACATTGGCATGGAGGCAAACACCCCCGTTTTTCCAGCTTGAAAATCTTTGACACCTATTGTAGGCTGCAATTGGAACAGCAAATTGATGGAGCGAACCCAACAACCCACGAAATAGAGGTTGCTGGCCTAAACGATGGCGCCTATTTCCTATATCTGGAAGGCGATGCAAAGGTGGCCTATCAAAAATTTGTAAAGTCAAAGAGATAAGTAAAACTCAAAGGGGCATCCCGCCCACACCGGATGCCCCTTCCTTGCCCCAAAAAACCGTAACCTCACTCACCCCACCAGCGGATACTTATACTTCTGGCCGTTAACTGTTGGCCATTTGCTTTTGGTCAACAGCCAATAGCCAAAGGCCAACAGCAAATTCAAAGTGACAAAACCTGGCGCTCCAAAGTAAAAACCCCGACTTCACCATCACCCGCTTCTCCGACTTGCGGGCGGCTTCTTTTCAAAAAATCCTCAAACTTTTTCAAACAGCACATCCATCGTCAGCGAGCGGGCTACCAGGCCGGTGCTGTTTTCGTTGGGCTGTAGGCCAAAAGTGCTGAGGAAACTGAGGAAAAGCTGTTTTCGGGTAGCGGACAAGCGGCGGAAATTGCCGATTTTTTCACGCAGCAGCAGGGCGTCCTATTTGTCGAGCCGATAAGGTTCGTTGTAGAATTTCAACTCGAAAAGGTCAATCACGTTGTCACGCCGATCGAGCAACAGGTCAATTTGCACATCGTGCTCGGTGGCCGTGCCGTGCTGGTAAAAACCGGAAGCCTCGGCGTGGATGCCGGCAATGCTCATCGCCTTTTGATTTGCGGGACGTGCTTAAGGCAAAGGTTTTCAAAAGCATAGCCGCTCCAAGCCGTGAACTGCGGCGTTTGGCTGAAATGTTGCCAAGCGTCCGGTCCTTGTTTTTTCAGCGGCTGGATGAACTTGAGGTAAAACAGCGAGTACTCGTCGGTCAGGCGGAAAAAAACGTCCTTTTTGCGCTTGCCGAAGGCAAAATATTCGGTGATGAAGCCCGAACTCGACAATTCTTCCAGTACCCTCGTCAGGCCACCGCCATCCGTCAGCCGGGTGTCCCCGATGATTTCCCGGCGGGTCAATCCCTTCCATTTTTGGGCGAGGGCGGTGATGACGGCGATATGGTTTTCCGATTTTTCAAAAAGGGCCGGGTAAAGTTTTTGGAACTCGTCGGTGAGCAGCCCTGTGCTCGAAAAACAAATTTCCTCAATGTTTTGCAGGGCGCTTTTGCCGTCCTCCACTTCTTTGAGATAGTGCGGGATGCCGCCCATCGCCATATAGATTTGGAGGATTTGGTAGCGTTCGAGCGAGAAGTTTTTACTTTTAAAAAAACGCTCGGTCTCGTGCAGGTCAAAGGGCTGGAGGTGGATGCGCTTGGTGATGCGGTTGTGCAGGCCGCCCTTGTTGTGTACCACTTTTTGAATCATCCACGATGCCGCTGAGCCGCAAACCACCACGATGATGTTTTTCTTGACCGCCCAACTGTCCCAAAAAAAATCCAGGCCTTCCAGAAAACCGCTTTTCCGGGAGGCGAGCCACGGAAGTTCGTCAAAAAACAGGACGGTTTTTTCCTGAAAACCGGAAGTTTTCAAGCTGACAATCAGTTGTTGAAAGGCTTCGAGCCAATCGCCGGGAGCAGTCGCCGGGGCGTGCTGCCCGAAGGCTTCCCGGAGCTGGAAGGCAAAATTGGAGAGCTGCCGGGTCAGCGTGGCGTGTTTTGCAGCCCCGTGATTTCGAAGCGGATTTTTTCAGCGAAAACCGACCGTATCAGGAAGGTCTTGCCGACCCGCCGCCGACCGAGGACCGCCACCATTTCCGATTCACCCGATTGCATGGCCTTTTGTAAAATGGCGGCTTCTTTTTCTCAGCCAATGAGTTTTGTTGTCATTTTTGAACATATTTGGCTGAAACAATGCGAAAATAGACATTTTCAGCCAAATATGTCCTTTCTATTAAAAAAGAGGCGGATGCCTCTGGTGCGGCCTATAATCTTTGGTCAACAAGAACAAACGGGAAGCGGCTTTTGCTGTGGCCGTTAGCTTTTGGCTATTTGCTTTTGACCAACAGCAAATTCAAATGGACAAAACCTGGCGCTCCAAAGTATAAGTGCCCATCATTGCCGCTATGTGCTAGGGGATGCCACCTCTTACCCCACCACAGGAAACCTAAACCCCGACTTCAGCATCACCCGCTTCCCCGTCTTGCCGGACTTACGGGCGGCCTCGATGACCTCCAGCACGTGCAGCGCATGTTCGGCGGCGATGAGCGGTTCTTTGCCAGTCACCAAGCTCTCCGATACGACCGATGCGCCCTGCTCCCATACATAAGTGCCGGGGTCGGGCACGAAGCGCTCGCCTTCGGGCTTGTCCCAAGAGTTGGCGAGGTGGACGCCGAAGGGCGCCCAGTCGTAGCCGATGAGCGCCATATTGCCGTGGCTGCCCCAGAGCATGATGGTCGGGCGGTCTTGCCCGTCGCCTTCGTGGCCGAAGGGGTCGAAATAGTTGAAGCCGCACTGCACGTGGGAGAGGATGCCGTTTCCGTGGTCCATGATGAGCATGGTGTTGTCCTCGGCTTCTACCTTTATTTTGCCCTTGTTGTCCACGGTGCGCTCAGGGGTGACGATGGTGGTCATGGCCGTCACGGCTTTGGCAGGCCCAAGCAGCCCGGTTAGTGTGGCGATGTTATAGACGCCGAGGTCGGGGAGGCTGCCACCGCCTTTTTCATAGAAAAATGCCGACCAGCCCGGCCCGGTATGGCCGTAGTGGGCATGAGCGGCGGCCATTTTGCCGAGCTTGCCCTCGTTGATGGCCTTGGCCATGAAGGCAAACTGTGGGCTGTTGACCACGGCGGGGGCGCCCCAGAGTCGTAGCTTTTTTGAAATGGCGAAATCGAGCAGCGCCCGGCCCTCCTTGTAGGTGTTGGCCATGGGCTTTTCGCTCCAGACGTGCTTCCTGCTTAGTGAGGGCGATGCGGTTCAGGCGGCCATGCTCCTGCATGTCGGTGGTGTTCACCAGCAGGTCGAAGGGTACCCCGGCCAGCATTTGGTCAATATGCGGGTAGTGGTTGGCTACTTTGTACTTTTCGGCTTGGGCCTTTGCCCTTTCGGGAATGATGTCGCAGAGGCTGACCACTTCCACGTAGGGCGACTTGGTGAGGTGGGGCAGGTACATATTACTCACGCTGCCGCAGCCGATGAGGCCGACCCGCATTTTGCGGTCAGCAAAGTGAAGCCCTTCTGCTTTGGAGAGGATGGGGGCCAATATTGCGCCAGCACCGAGTGCGCCGAACGTCTTGAGGAATTGTTTGCGGGAGATTTTGCCGTTTGCCATAATGAATCGATGGACGGTGGGCGGCCCACGGTGGAAGGAGTCCCACGGTCAGCACGACCAGCCAATTTTTAGAAAACGATGAAAAACGGCGGAAATTAGGAAGGAATATGCAGGTTTGAAATCTTGAGTGGATTATTTTTCAAAACCATAGTCCCGCTCCACTTTACAGATGCGGGTTTTGTAAGCCGAGTACCAGTCGGTGCGGCCTTTTTGCTGCGCAATTTGGTGTTCAGCGACCTGTTTCCAGTTGCGAATGGCTTCGAGGCTGTCCCAATAAGAAATGGTGATGCCAAGCCCTTCCCGCACCCCCTCGACGCCGAGGTAGCCGGGCTGCTCGGCGGCCAGCGCTAACATGCGCAAAGCCGTTTCATGGTACCCATCCTCTACATCTGTGCGGAGGCTTGAGAAAATGACAGCATAGTAGGGGAGGTGGAGTGTCGGCGATCATTATTCGATTGCGGATTGCGGATTTGGGAGGTTGCTGCTTCAACCGTGCTCATTGATTCGGGGTGGGTTTCCTTTCATTGGCAAGGATAACAAATTACTGTTCCCCCGAGGTGTGGGACAGTTCCGCAATGCCAACCCTACATTCCCATTTAGTCTTCACCAGCGGCTCCACATCGCCAGCGTCGGCGGCAAACAGCAGGGCGTTGAAGATACTGGTGTCGAAAATCATGGGTATAGCCACCTTCCTTGCCTACCTCATTGATGGCCTTTTCCAGTTTTTCGAGGATGGGGCCGAGAAGTTCGTCCCGTTTATTAGCGACGATGGCGGCGATATTGTCCTCCAGCGATAAGTTCTTTTCCTTTGCCTCAAATTCTGCCTGTTTTTTTGAGCTTCGACGGGAGGCACGTTGCCCTCCTGATAGGCTTTTGCGAAGACCATGTATTCTTCTTGCACTTTTTTGGCAAGTGCCTGGCCATTGGCCACCAGCGAGTCCTGCAATGCTTTTAGCTTGTCGTCAGCGACCTTGGTAGCCGGAATCTGGACGAAGATATTGCCAGTGTTGACGTGGCCATATTTTTGGGCCAACAGGTTGTTGGCAATGAAGGCAAAAAGGAGGGCAGTCGAAATGATTTTGGAAATGCTTTTCATATTATTGATTTTGTTTCGGAAACAAGGGCGCAAAATTACCGTTTGGACCGCTGCTTTCCTAAGGTTTGGTCAAGTTTCGGTACGAACCTTGCAATGGTCGGCAGCAGTCCAAATTTGAACGCTTGATTGCTTTCCGTTCTTTAGATAGAATCAAAATCATTGTTCATAATTTCTTGATTTTGCGTCAAAATTTAGTGTTTATTGACATAAATCTAACCAAGGGCCTATTTTTTTTGAATTATTTCAATAAATTTCTTGTTGATTAGATATTTTCAACGATAGAAGGTATTTTAAAGTTATCCATTGAAATATTTTTCAAAAAATGAATTATAATTAATAAAATTGTAAAATTTAAAATAATCTTTAAAAAATTTGCATCTGAAAGATGTTGTATTTAAATTTGCATCATCAAACAGCGACAAAAAAGATTGCTCACAACGGCCTTCCAACAATAAAATTGTGAGGTGATGAAATCAGGCAGCCATGCCCTCTTGTCTCGGGGGTGGGGGTAAACGGGATAAACGCAACATAGAGCCGGACCATCCGACCAGGGTTGACCACTATTCTTTGTGTTGCAGCTAACCGCCTCGTGGAGGTTCGAGTCCTCCCCTTACAGCAGCAAAAAGGCGTTGCGGAACAGTTCCGCAGCGCCTTTTTCAATTCCCGCCATGCCACCGGGCAACCTTTCGGCGTTTTTGATGCACTTTATCGTGGCCTATCAACCTCAAATTTTGGTCTTAGGGACATTCGCTTGGGAAACGAGTCACGCAAGTGTTTGATTCTCAACCCAATTTCCAATTTTCAATTTCCAATTTCTACCTATCTTTGCCCCCTATGAAAAAAAAAGGCTCGTCCAATTGCTGCTTTTGCCTTGTTTGCCCTGCTCGCAGTCGGCTGCAAATCGGAATTTGAAAAATCCGGGGTAGTGGTAATTCTGAACTGATGTACGCAAAAGCGTTATCTTATTACGAACAGGAGAGTACTTGCGGGCCCAAACGCTTTTGGAACTGATCATACCCGCTTACAAGGCAAGCCTGAGTTGGAAAAGATTTACTTCACCTACGCCGATACCTTTTATAAGCTGGGCAAGTATATCATGGCCAACTACTATTTCAAGAACTTCGCCTCGACCTTCCCCAACAGCGCACAGCGGGAAGATGCGGATTTCATGGCGTCCTACGCCAACTAAATGATGTCCCCTGGTTTCCGGCTAGAGCAGACCTATACGGAGAAGGCCATCGACGATTTGCAGCTTTTCGCCAATACCTATCCCAATAGCCCCAGGCTGAAGGAGGTGAACCGCCTGATTGACGAGATGCGCCTAAAACTGGAGCAAAAAGTGTTCGACGAAGGCTTGCTCTATTATAACATGCGGCAGTACCAAGCAGCTACCACCACCTTCGAGAACCTCTTGAAGGACTTCCGGAAACCAGCAACGCCGAACAGGTGCGCTACCATATGGCCAAGGCTAACTACCTGCTCGCCGAAAACAGCGTCTTCGAAAAACAGGAGGAGCGCTTCAAGCAAACCGTTGAATATACCAGGGACTACCTTGATAAGTTCAAAGGCTGCGACAACTACAACGAAGTCAAATCATTTTACAATAACGCAGTTAAGCAATTAAAATCTATAACAAATGGCAGATATCAAGACCAAGGCGCAGGGGTTGGACGCTAACGTGAAAGCCCGCAACATCACTGCGATGGTGGAGCCTACGCAGAACATCTACGAGACACTGGCTATCATCACCAGGCGCTCACGCCAGTTGGCCATTGACCTCAAGCACGAGTTGCACAGCAAGCTCGAAGAGTTCGCCGTGAATACCGATACTATCGAGGAAATCACCGAGAACAAGGAGCAAATCGAAATCTCCAAGTTCTACGAGCGCCTACCAAACCCGACGCTCATCGCCACGGAGGAGTTCCTCAAAGGTGAAATCCACCACCACTACAATACGAATCGCCGCAAGTAGTGGCTGCAAGTCGGCAGTTCGTCAGTGGGCAGTTGGCAGCCGCGTACTGCCCACGGTACAACGCCAACTGCCACCGACTAGCTAAGATATGCACGGTAATAAAATCATACTCGCCGTCACGGGCAGTATCGCCGCCTATAAAGCCGCCCACTTGGTGCGGCTTTTTGGTGAAAAATGGGGCCGAGGTACAAGTATTGATGACTCCCGCTGCCACCGATTTCATCACCCGCTCACCCTTTCCACCTTATCAAAGAAGTCCGTCTTCACCCAAGTCATTGCGGAGCAAGAATGGAACAGCCACGTGGAGCTTGGCCTGTGGGCCGATGCCCTCGTTGTTGCGCCAGCAACGGCTAATAGCCTTGCTAAACTGGCCAACGGTATTTGCGACAGCATCGTTTCGGCGGTGTACCTGTCGGCCCGATGTCCGGTGTTCCTTGCCCCGGCCATGGACTTGGACATGGAAGCACCCCGCCACCCAAGCCAACGTGCAGCGCCTGAAAGGCTACGGCAACCATGCTGCCCGTGGGCTACGGCGAGCTAACAAGCGGCCTCGTGGGCGAGGGGCGCATGGCGGAACCGGAGGAAATCGTGGCCTTTCTGGCCGATTTTTTTCAGCGAAAACAAGATTTCCAAGGCAAGAACGTGCTCGTGACCGCTGGCCCCACCTACGAGGCCAGTGACCCGGTGCGCTTCATCGGCAACCGCTCCAGCGGCAAGATGGGCGTTGCCATTGCGGAGCAATTCGCCGAGCACGGCGCCAGGGTGACGCTCTTAGGGCCCATCAGGCTCGCTGCCGGGCACCCGAACATACAGGCGGTGCGAGTGGAGTCGGCACAGCAAATGTACGAGGCCGCCGTCCAGCATTTTGAAAAAGCCGACATCTCCGTGCTTTCGGCAGCGGTGGCCGACTACCGCCCAGCAGTCGTTGCGGAGCAAAAAATCAAGAAAAGGGGCGATAACATGACCATCGAACTGGAAAGACGCCCGACATCGCCGCTTCTTTGGGCAAATTGAAACGCCCGGGCCAGTTCATCGTTGGATTTGCCTTGGAAACGAACGACGAGCTGCAGAACGCCAGCGAGAAATTGGCAAAGAAGAATTTCGATTTCATCGTGCTGAACTCCCTACAGGACGCCGGGGCTGGCTTCAATT
The DNA here is from genome assembly GCA_016714985.1 of Saprospiraceae bacterium. Taxonomy (GTDB): domain Bacteria; phylum Bacteroidota; class Bacteroidia; order Chitinophagales; family Saprospiraceae; genus UBA6168. The sequence continues at coordinate 34,893 of JADKBS010000002.1, forward strand.
TTGACACCAACAAGATTACCATCTTGCACAAGGACAATAAGCGCAAGGATTTTGAGTTAAAAACAAAGGCCGAAGTGGCGAAGGATATTGTGGACGAGGTGGCCGTTTTTATGGTTGATAAAGCTTGATATGGGTTGATATGGGTTGATAAGGGGCGCACATTGATGGCCAAAATCAACCTTTATCAACCCGTATCAACCCATATCAACCCAAAAAATATCAACATGAAAAACTGGTTTTTACTTTTCATTGCTGTTCTTTTTACTGCGTCAACACAGGCGCAGGAGCTAAAGGTGAAGGTCACCATGAACACCCCTAAGCTACAGACTGCCGACCCTGCCGTGTTCCAGACGCTACGGCAAGCCATAGAGGAGTTCATGAACAACCAAAAATGGACGACCGACGTGTTCGATGAGGAGGAGCGCATCAAAATGGACATCGTCATTACCATTTCCAAGGAGCTTTCTTCCAACTCCTTTGAGGCCGAGTTTTCGTGCCAGAGCATCCGCCCGGTGTACAACAGCAACTACGAGACGCCCCTCTTCAAGCACCAAGACAAGGACGTGGTGTTCAGCTACGAGCAGTTTCAGGCACTGGACTACAGCCAGACCACTTACCTCAACAACCTGACTTCGGTGCTGGCATTCTATGCCTATATCGCCATTGGCCTGGATTATGAATCCTTTTCGCCGCTGGGCGGCGAGCCTTATTTCAAGTTGCTTGGGATTTGGTGAACCGCATACCGCCCAACGTGGCTGCAAGTGTGCAAAAAACGCCATTTGGGGGATGTTCCCGAATGGCGTTTTTTTGTGCGCGCTACGCATACCATACAACTTGAGGGTTAAAGTCCCTAGTCAAAAGCAAGTGTGTTCATCGTGAGGTGGGACCCGAAGGAAATTGGCGACAAAACTGTGACCAAACGAAGAGAAACATGAAACAAGGCTTACACTGTGGGTTACTGGGCATTGGACTGCGAAGCCCGAAGATTGGACGTAGTAGTAGTAAATCATGTTGGTTCAGCGGATGTTGTATGAGTTTAACATACTGGACGAGCAAGCCGAGGCAATGACAAGCGAACCGACATAACAAAGCCCACGTCCAAAAGTCAGCCGAAGCCACAGTAATGAGGAAACCCTGTAACGGGGGTGGAGCGAAGGGTCAAATCCTTAGAGGTGAGGAGTTTTTTTAGAAGTACAGATCAATAGAAAAGGGTAGAAAACAGTTGGACAGCCAGATGGATTCTGGGGGGACAGATAGAATGGGCTGCGGGAAACGACCTGTATGCTGCGGGAGTCCCCGTATGGCATGAAAAGAGCGGAAAGGTAAACCCTGTGTGGCTATCTTCATGCGAAGAAAAATAAATAGGGTTTGAAAATCATGTAGATTTGTCAAAACTTAGTTTTCAAACCATCCATCAAAATGACAGCAACCGCAATTGCAGACAGCCCCATACACGAAATCATCCGGCTTGAACCGCTCGTGTTCAAAAGCCGCATGAGCAAGGAGCAGTTCAACAGATTTGTGCTACGGTACATCGACCTGAGGATTGAACGGGACAAACAGCTAACCATCACAATACACCCCCTGTGACTTTCGACTCCGCATACTATGAAGGCGAAGCATTTAGGATACTCGCCAACTGGTCAAAGACCAATTCCTACGGGAAGGACCGTCAGCCCATCTGCTTCTTTCTAAACTCCTGATGGCTCGCAGCACAAGGCCAATGGTGCTTGGATTTCGATGGAAAAGATAAATGGGATGAGCGAGGAAGAGCGCCGCAGCATAGCAGAAGTGACCAGATTTCGTGCTCGAAGTGCTTTCAGAGACAGACAGCCTCGCCAAAGCAAAAAAGAAAATGAAGGAAGTTTGGATTGAAAACGGCGTAAGGCTTGCTTGGCTCATTGACCCCAAAAAAGAACGGGCATGGATATACAGGGCCAATGGAGAACATGAGGCCGTGGAAGGCTTCACGCAATCCATTTCAGGCGAGGATGTGCTGCAGGCTTTGTTTTCAACCTTTGGGAAATAAAAGGTTGAAAAGCCGAACAAACACGGCGGCCTATTGATGATGCTGTTTAGCTCCTGACCCCGATTTCCCTTCCCAGTTTTTCCCTTCCCTTGAAAAAAATCCTGATCATCCGCTTTTCTTCCATCGGCGACATCGTGCTGACGACGCCTGTGGTGCGCTGCCTCAAGCAGCAACTTGCGTAGAACCGCACTACCTCACCAAGCGCCAGTACTTGCCGCTGCTCGAAGCAAACCCGCATATTGACCGGATATTTTCCATCGAAAAAAACGTGTCCGAAGTGCTGCCAGCATTGCGGAGCGAAGGCTATGACTGCGTGGTGGACCTGCACAAAAACCTGCGTACCCTTCAACTGCGGCTCGGCCTTTTTTTCAAACCCAAATGGCTGGCCTTCAATAAGCTGAACATCGAAAATGGCTGTTGACCGCCCTAAAATCAACCGTTTGCCCAATGTTCACCTCGTTGACCGCTACATGGGAGCAGTCGAACCATTGGGCGTAAAACGACGGACTGGGCTTGGATTTTTGGAGTCCGCAGTACCGCAATCCGCAATCTGCAATCCCCAATCCGCAATCCCCCCACATTACTTTCGCCATCGTGCCCAATACCAAACCAAGCGCCCGCCAACTGCTAAAATCATTGAAATTTGCACGGCCATCGGCCAAACCATCGTTTTGCTGGGTGGCAAGCGGAAGCTGGGGAAGGTGAGCAAATTGCAGCAAAATCAGGTGGCCATGTAACCAACCTTTGCGGCAAACTCACGTTGCAAGAATCGGCGGCTGTACTATGGGTGCAGCTTTGGTCACGCACGACACGGGCATGATGCACATAGCGGCAGCCTTCCAGAAGCGGATATTGTCTATATGGGGCAACACGATGCCTGCCCTTGGCATGTATCCCTATTTTGGCGAAGCCAACGCCGATAAAAATACCAGTTTTGAAGTGCCGGACTTGACGTGCAGGCCCTGCTCCAAAATTGGCCACCAAACTTGCCCAAAAGGGCATTTCCGTTGTATGAACGACCAAGATGTGAAGAAAATCACAAGGGCTGCAACCCTTTCCGATTTTTAGCACTGTCTTATCAACCATGCAACCATGAAACAGTGCGACCATGAAACCATGAAACTGTCACTCGCCGTGCAAAACGGCCATTAAATTAAAGATTAGCAAATGGATTAACGGCTAAGTTGCAGTGGCTTCTACCTCTGTTTGAAGAAAAATTCTATCTTTCGGCCTTTCGGCACACGGCCTCAAATCCGTACAAATTTTTATGAAAATGAGCTTTACAAAACAATTTTACCCTTAATTGTCACGCTTGTCAGCTTTGGCCAGCTTTGGTCCCAAGACCTGCACAACACGCTGTTCTACATGAACCTCCACATCAACCCTGCCTTCGCAGGGGCTTACGAGGGTACGTTCCGTATCGGCGGCATTTACCGCGACCAAGCCCGCACGGCCATCGGCAAGTCGGCCTACTCCACCGCCCTCTGCGGCGATGCCCCCATCCTGATGATTGGCAAGCGGCATTGGATTGGCGTTAGGGCATCCTGATTTTCAGGGACCAAGTGGGCGATGGCGAACTGAGGACGACGGCTGGGCAACTGACGGCGCCTTCCACCTCTCCCTCGACAAAAAGCAAAAACGTGCTCACACTTGGCGTGCAATGGGGCAAAGTGAATAGGACCATTGGCAATTTGAAAGGCTTCAACCCCGGCGACTTGGTTGCCCTCAATTTGCAAGACCCAACCGCCAGCAACGAAACAACCGACAATGTATTCTTGCAAGGCGGCGGCGGAGGAGGCGGTGGCAACCAAGGCAATTCCGAAAAGAAAAAAGACTTCTCGGACGTGAACATCGGCTTGTTGCTCAAATCGAAGGTGAACAAGACCACCGACTACAATATTGGGGTCTCTGCCGGCATACCACGCCCGGCTCCGATTTCAACTTCAACGCCAGCGGCAAAGACTACGACCTGAACATGCGCCCCAACGTACATGCACAACTCAACACGGAACTGAGCAAGAAGGTGACGCTGACACCGGAGCTATATTACTCCAATATGGGGCTTAACAACCAGGTGCAGGCCCATGCTTGGCCTCGGCTACTGGCTCAAGCCGGAGAGCAATACCAAGGGTTGGGCGGCCTCGGCTACCGGGTAGGCGACTCCTGCCCAACTGCCGCTCGGCCTGACTACAAGGACATCAAAGTGCAGCGGGTTACGATTTCACGCTGTCGCAACTGTCCGACGTGAACAAGCGCCAGGGCGGTTTTGAAATCGCAGCCTCTTATCTCGGCAAGGTTTGTAAGAAACCTAAGGTGAAACCCGTTATCCTTTGCCGCACCTGTAGCCACTCAAATTTATTTGGTAGGCTGTTTTGGTAGCGACACCCAAAAATACTGACAGCATTCGTTTAGCCTGTCAAACAAGTTTGGCGGCTACAAAAAAGCATTCAAAAAAAATTATGAAAAATCATATCCTTATAGCAACGCTTCTGCTTTTTTGCGGCTTCGCCGCAATGGGTCAGCCGCTCAACCGCCCTACCTACGCCATGATGATAAACACGGCGGAGGAGCAGATGGGAAAAGACTACTACCGGGCACTCGAATGGTACGAGAAAGCCTACGAGGAGTCAAAGGACATAGAACTCGTCATCAAATAGCCGACCTGAGCTATATGCTCCGTGACTACAACAAGGCTGAGAAGTGGTACGCTCGTGCCCTCAAGCCCACCAAGAAGGAACAAAAGGTATCCGAATACGCCGAAAAGCGCTTCGAGTATGCCCGCTCCTTGAAGATGATGGAGAAGTACGACGAGGCCATCATTGAATTCAACAAATACCCGAAACGGCCACTGACCCCGTTCGGAGGAACTGACCGATTTGGAAAAAATCGGCTGTGAGTTTGCCAAAGTGACCAAGTCACAGGACGGCCTTAAGCATCACGCACGGCGGCAAGGAAATCAACGGTAAAAACTCGAGTACAGCCCCTTCCTCAGCGCCGACAACAAGGAGATTTATTTCGCTGCCTTGGTCGGCAACGACATCATCGAAGTAAACGAAGCCCAAGGCCGAGGATGGCAAAGGCGGTGGTGAAGAAAGGCGAGGATGACAAGGTTAGGTTGACCTCGCCCTGAAAAAGAAGACGAAGGAGGGCGGCAGGGCCATTCTCCAAGATTTACAAATCCTCCAAATCGGAAAAGGGTTGGGGGCAAGCCCACTGCCCTCGACGAGAACGTGAACCGGGTTGATTTCTTCAACGTGAACAATTCCATCTCGCCCGATGGAAAACGCATGTTCCCTCAATCGGGAACTCGTGGACGCCACATCCTCAAAGAGGCAAAGATTTACATGAGCGAAGGCAAAGATGGAAGTTGGGCTGCGGTAATGAGCTAAAGGGCGTGAACGGCGACTATATCGCCAAGTCGCCCTGCGTAGGCGAGCTTTTGGAAGGGGAAGTGCTTTTCTTTGTTTCTGACATGGAAGGCGGTCAAGGTGGCTTCGACATTTACTACGCTACCCTATAAAGGTGCCGGACAATATGGCGACCCCGTGAACCTCGGCCCGAAAATCAATTCCATCGGCAACGAAGAAACGCCTTTTACAGGGACGGAGTGCTCTATTTCAGTTCTGACGGGCATCCGGCCTCGGCGGCTGCGATATTTTCACATGAGCACTTGGAACGGCACCGCACGATGTGGAGCAAGCTCAACAACATGGGCAAGTGCGGCTGCTAATTCCAGCGTGGACGACCTCTATTTCATGCTCGACAAAAGGTGGCCATCAAGTGCTCGCCAGCAACCGCCCCAGCGAGGGAAGCCAGTAAAGGCACACAGCAAGACCTGCTGCAAACGATATCTACAACGTGATTTTGGAAGAAAATCGAGGCAAACGTGGTGGCCAGCCTTCGATGCCGAGAGACGAAGGAGCTGCTCACGGGCGTCACTTTCGAGTTCGTGGAAATGCAGGAGGAACCCCAAAGGTGCTGGACACCAAGACCTCGACAAGTACGAAAACAGATGATGGAGCTTGACCGCAACTATACCGCATCATCGCCTGCGGAAAACTACTCCAACGACACCGTCCGCTCCCACCACGCTCGGCCTTTTCGATTCAAAACCTATACCGAAAAGCTGAACCCCAAAACCGGGCCGCATCACCAAGAAGATTGTGCGCAACGAGCCTTTCGTGCTGGAGAACATCCTATATGATTTCAACGACGACAAAATCCTTCTTCCGGCGAGTGGGCGACCTTCAGGTGATTTTACGACCTTTATGAACAGGCACCTTGACATGGTCATCGAGTCATCTTCGCACACGGATGCAAGGAGGCGACGAGTTCAATAAAATCACGCAGTTTTCAAGCCTAATCTGCTCGCCGATGGCTATCATGAACAACGGCGTACCTCGTACCCGCATAGCGAAGGGCCATGGCGAAACCCAGTTTCCAAGACGGGGATGCCAAAAGCAACGGCAAGTTCTCTTACCTGAAAGTGGGCGAAGTGCTGACGGAAGCATACATCAATGCCCGGCTGCCAGTCATGCAGTTCGAGGTCGCTCACCAACTGAACCGCCGCACGGAGTCTGAAATCCTGTCCGGCCCGACGAGCATCACCATTGAGGAGTGGTTAACTCATCCAAATTGGCAACCGCAAGGTGCGATCCGAACGCACCGAAAGTTGACCCGAAAAAGACCTGAAGCAGTATCCACTCCAACAACCGCCGCCACCAGCTCCAACCGCAACAACCGCAACGGTGGCAATTCGCCCGGTGGCGGTAATAAGTTAAAACCACCCTTCAACCTTCCAGCCGAAACAAAAAAAGACAGCATCATCATTGACAAATTGCCGCCTGTTTCACGGCAAGAAAGAATTGAAGGGCTTGGTTTGTTTTGAAATTGGACACCCCGCGCATAATGACATGGCTGCCCCAAAAAGGCGAGGTGCGGGAATATACCTTCTATTTCACCGCCTGGGGCGACACCGCCGCCGATATTGACCTCGTGAGCGTATGGGAATGCATCTGCGAACTTCATCCTGTTTCTGTAGTCGTGGGGCGAGAAAAGCTGGGCGAAGGTCATCTTTGACAGCAACAAAAAGGACGAGAGCGAAGTGACAGCGATGTGGATATTTTCTTGAAAAATATTGACCCTGAGTTCGATGCGCCTATCTTGGAAAGGGTGGAAGTTCAAGTTTGAAATAAGAAGCAAAGCCGCACCCGGCACGACCATGAAAAGGCTTTCGTCCTCAACGGACGAAGCCTTTTGTTTGGTTATTTGCCAATTTCTTTGGTCGGTTAAGCCAAAATAGCGCGGAAGATGAAAAATAAGGCGCTTTGACAATTTTTGTGGAACCTCAAGCAGACAGTGTTCTAAA
>JADKBS010000003.1 GCA_016714985.1 Saprospiraceae bacterium
CATTGATTCTGGCAGAAACTATCTCTTTGAGTTAAGAATATTTGACCTGCTGCTATGGATTGTTGGTAACCCAAGACCTAATTTACCCCTCTTGTCACAAGTTTAGTATCGCTAATCTTGTAATTGCTGTACCAATTCTCACCCCACCAACCCCTCAAAAACCTTCGGATTCCGATGTGCGCCCACCAACCACCCCGTATATCCGCACAAAGCCCGATTCAGTTTTGTAAACAACGATGTACTTCTTTCGGTGAACCAAGCAGCGGCAGCCGGCAGCTCTCCGGTAACTTCAACGCTACCCATCTCATTAAGGCGCTATCTGTTGAAATACAGCCCAAATTCCACTACTTTTGAAACTCAAAACCCAGTAATCATGGTCAGTGCATTGAATGAAGCGCAAAGGACATTGTTGGAGCTACTTGCAGAACCCTTGACAGAACAGGATTTGGAGCAATTGCGTACCATGCTCGTGCAGTTCCGCTACCGCCGTCTGCAAAACCTGCTGAATGCCCAATGGGACGAGAGGGGCTGGACGCAAGAAACGATGGATAAGTGGTATCAAGAGCATAACCGCACGCCATATCGCTGCCAGCCAAATGGTAAGCAATGAAGGTCGTGCTCGACACCAATGTTTTGCTGGTCATGTTGCCGGAACGGTCAAAGGACCATGATTTGTTCTTGGCGCTATTGAACAACGAGTACCAGCTTTGTGTGACTACGGATATTTTGAACGAACACGAAGAAATAATCGCACAGAAAAACAGCCCCGAAATTGCACATGCTGCCCTTGAGTTAATCACGAGCTTGCCGAACGTAACCCGCCATCAAAAGTATTTTCGTTGGAATCTGATTCATGCTGACCCCGATGACGACAAGTTTGTGGACTGCGCAATCGCGGCTGGGGTAGATTACTTGGTGAGCGACGATAGGCACTTTCAGGTTCTATTAAAAGAAGACTTCCCAAAAGTTCAATTGATTGGCAAAGAAGCCTTTAGGCAGCTTTTGACAAAAGCAAAATGATTGACTTCCCCCTTGATTAGGCTCAGCTCTCCTCCTCAAAATACACCTTATAAAACTTCTTCCCCTTATCCTCATCATACCCCCGCTCAATGAGTTCCTGATTGCCGTGGATATAAATATGAAAGTTCTTGTCCAGCTTCAGTACGGAGCGCATGACCCGTTCCTGTTTTTTCACCGAGGCTGTTGAGATATTGAAGCTGTCCTCAAATTCCGGCAGGTTGTGCTGTTCTTGGTAGGCGTTTTTGTGCTGCGCAAAGGCAGCCTGCTTCTCCTCGTCCTCGAACACGATTTTGGCGAATTCCTCCTCCACCAGCGATTCGTTTTCCTTGAAATAATTGATGGACTTGTTCAGGTAGTCAATCTTCTCGGCCTTGCTCACCACGAAATCGTCGTCGAGCTTGTTCACCACGAAGTCCTTGGCCATTTTGATATAGTGCGTGGTGTGGAAATAGTCGTTGGCCAGCGGCTGCACGTTCAGGAAGAAATCCCGCCAGTACTGCGCCTCGAAGCTGCGGTTCGACTTGTCCACGATACAGACCCGATAGCCCGCCTCGGCGTTGGAATTGAAGATGAGGCAGCCCTTGTCGAGCTTGTCCACCGCCGTGCCATCTTCACTGACGAGCTGGAAATCACCGTTTTGCGCCAGCAATTTCAAAAACGGCTGCTTGTTTTCCGACTTGAACAGACCGATGGCATCGAACACCTCATCATCGAGCACGATGCCTGTGAGGTAGGCCACGTAGAGGTCGCCGGGCTTGATTTTTGGGTGGTTGGTCTGCTCGTACAAGTGCCGGGCGATATCCACGCTGTGCTGGTGGAAGGCCGATTGGTCTTCAAAGATTTGTTTCGCAAAATGGCAGACCGGGTTCAGCGAGAGGTCGCCGTTGGAGAAGTCGAAATGGAAGAACTCGTTGCCCTCGAAGGAATCGAGAAAATATTTTTGGAGCAAATTGCGAAGCTCATCGTTGGCCACGTCGAGTGGGTGCTCGGAGAACTGGGGTTCTTGGCCGTTGGCCTTGTTGCCCGTATAGTGCGCCGACACGATTTCGATGCGGCTGAGGGAATGTTCAATCATTGGATGAGTTATTTTTTGCGGGGCAAAGGTCGTAAGTTTTTGATTTCAGGCCATTCCATTTGCATGGTTGCTTGCAATGCCGTTTTCTTCTCAATGATTTAACCTGAACAATCGGCGGGCTTGCCTAATTTCGCCGCTCCGTAACTACTTAGCAGCGGTTTTTTTGGGAGGAAAATTTTCAATGTTTCCTCCCAAAAAAACCTCATACCCCTCCTGAGTAGATACGCAGCTCGAATCACTAAGGCTCAAACGCACTACATGAAAAAACTTATCCTTTGCTCAATTGCCCTGTTGGCTTTTGCCTGCAACCCCAAGCAAACCGTCGGTACCGTGACCAAGGGCAAGCCGGGAATTGTCACCCCTGACGACACCGTCCATTTCACCGCACCTAAGAATATCATCCTGATGATTGGCGATGGCATGGGCCTCACCCAAATCACGGCGGGCATGTACATGAATGGCAACAAGCTGAACCTGGAACAGTTCAAGTACATCGGGCTGCACAAATCTTATTCATCCGATGACCTCGTGACCGACTCGGCAGCGGGTGCCACTGCGTTTTCCTGCGGGCAAAAAACCTATAACGGGGCCATTGGAGTGGACAAGAAGGGTAGACCCGTGCAGACCATCCTCGAAGAGGCGGAACAAAAGGGGCTGGCCACGGGCATCGTCGCCACCTGCTCCATGACCCATGCCACGCCGGGCAGTTTTTTTGCCCACCAGAAAAAACGGGAAATGGTGGAGGAAATCGCCGCCGATTTGCCGAAGGTGGATTTGGATTTCTTTATTGCCGGGGGCAAAAAGCACTTCGACCGCCGAAAGGACGAGCAAAACCTCATTGAAACCCTCAAAGGAAAGGGCTATGTAATATTCTCCTATTTCGACGAGGAACTGAAAAACATCACCATTGACCCTAACAAAAACTTCGGCTATTTCACTGCCGATGTGGAGCCATTGCCTGTTTCGCAGGGCCGTGACTACCTCGTACCGGCCAGCCTCATGGCGCTCGATTACCTGACCAAACAGCCTGAAAAAGGCTTTTTCCTGATGATTGAAGGCTCACAGATTGACTGGGGTGGCCATGCCAACGACTCCAAGTACATCACCAGCGAAGTCATTGACTTCGACAAGGCCATCGGGGCAGTCCTCGATTTTGCAAAGCAAGATGGCGAAACACTTGTCATCATCACCGCCGACCACGAGACTGGGGGCTATGCCATCAACCCAACCTCCACGATGGATACGATTGTGGCGGCCTTCACCACCGATAAGCACACGGCGGCGCTTATCCCTGTTTTTGCATGGGGCCCAGGCGAGGAGCTATTCAGTGGCATTTACGAGAACACTTCCATTTATGACAAAATGCGGCGAGCGTTTGGGTTTTCGAAGAAAGTGCAGTAGCCCAAACTGCGTCACTCATTGCTCAGCTTATAGGGTACCCGAGCCACGATGCTGCGGCCAAGCGTCACCTCGTCAGCGTATTCCAACTCGCCGCCAAAGCTCACGCCACGGGCGATGCTGCTGACCTTCACGGGGCTTCCTTTCAGTTTTTTCGTGATATAAAACATGGTGGTATCGCCCTCGATGGTGGGCGAAATGGCGAGGATGACCTCCTTGGCTTCACTATCTGAAACGGCAATGCGGTGAAGCAGCGAGTCAATCGTCAGCTCACTTGGGCCGATGCCCTCCAGCGGGTTGATGAGGCCGCCTAGCACATGGTAAAGTCCCCGGTACTGTGATGTGTCCTCAATGGCCATTACGTCCCGAATGCTCTCCACCACGCAGATAAGGGAGCGGTCACGGCGTTTGTCGGCGCATACGTTGCAGATGGGTTCGTCGCTCAGGTTGTGGCAAATGGTACAATGCTGGATGCTGCGGCGCATCTTTGAAATGGCCTCGGTGAACTGTTCGGTCACTTCCGGTGACTTGCCGACGAGGTGGAGCGTGAGGCGGAGGGCCGTCTTTCGGCCTATGCCCGGCAGGCTGGCGAACGCTTCGACGGATTGTTCTATGAGCTTTGAAGAAAAATTCATGCGAGTTGTTATCGGGCAAGCCGTGGTTTTAATTCAAAAAACCAAACCAAGCCACGCTATCTTTGTTTCGACGGCGTAAATTTGCGCCTCTTTTCTGCTTCTCAATGTGGCTTTTTGCTTTGGAAAGCGAAATTATCCCATTTTTGCGAAGTTTAATTGCATTAACCTGTCATTCCCGTAAGGGAACCTAACTCACAACTCCCTGTCTGCCGACAGGCAGGGAAACTTAAAAAAGAATGGCTGAAATCATAAAGATGCCCCGCATGAGCGACACGATGACCGAAGGAAACATCGTGGCTTGGCACAAGAAAGAAGGAGACAAGGTATCGCCTGGCGACCTGCTCGCCGAAATCGAGACCGACAAGGCGACAATGGACTTCGAGAGCCTTTGGGAAGGTACGCTGCTCCACATTGCCATTAAAGATGGCATAGTACCTGTGGAAGGCCTCATCGCCGTCATTGGCAAGCCGGGCGAGGATTGGCAATCGCAGGTAGGTGGTGCACCCGCTTCCCCTAAAGGCGAGGCTACGGCAGCGCCCACTGGAAACGGCAGTCCAAATGGACAAGCTAAAGAACCCGTCGCTGCTGCAACTGCTCCTGCCCCGGTAAGTGTTGCTGAGCCAGTGCCCGCTGCCAGTGAAGGTCGGGTGAAGGCATCGCCATTGGCAAAGAGCATCGCTAAGGAGACGGGTGTTGACATCAGTGCCCTGCAAGGCTCAGGCGATGGTGGCCGCATCATCCGCAAGGACGTGGAAGCCGCCCTTAATAGTGGAGCCGCCGCCCCGGCTGCTGCGCCCGTTGCAGCCCCGGCTGCAACATTGGCCCCAAGTTTTACAGCAATTGGCGAAGCCTATGAAGAAAAGATGGTGAGCCAGATGCGCAAGACTATTGCCCGCAGGCTCAGCGAGAGCAAGAACGGTGCGCCGCACTTCTACCTGACCATGGAAATCAATATGGATAAGGCTGTTGAGATGCGACCCAAATTGAACGAACTGGCCGCCCCGGTCAAACTCTCGTTCAACGACATCGTCATCAAAGCCGTGTCCTCCGCATTGCGCAAGCACCCGGCGGTAAACTCCTCTTGGCTGGGCGATAAAATCCGCTATAACAACCATATCAACATCGGGGTGGCCGTGGCCGTGGAGGATGGTCTGCTCGTGCCGGTCATCAAGCACGCCGACATGAAGTCGCTGTCGGCCATCAACCAAGAGGTGAAGGCATCTGCCGAAAAGGCCCGCAACAAGAAACTACAGCCAGACGAGATGACGGGCAATACTTTTACCATTTCCAACCTCGGCATGTTTGGCATCGAGGAGTTCACTGGCATCATCAACCCGCCGGACGCCTGCATCTTGGCCGTGGGTGCCATCATCCAGAAGCCCATCGTGAAGGACGGCCAAATCGTCGTCGGCAATATGATGAAACTGACCCTCTCCTGCGACCACCGGGTGGTGGACGGGGCCACGGGCGCCGAGTTCCTGCAAACCTTGAAAGGGATTTTAGAGGAGCCGATGCGGTTGCTGGTTTGATAAAAGTTGGATGCTGTAAAAAAGCCCTCAACCGCCTTGCCGTGGTTGAGGGCTTTTTTTATAGGTGCTGTAGCGGCCAACTAAGTGCAATTTTGTTTTGCATTTGAACATTGCATTGACATTGGGCAGTTGCGACCAAGTGCTTACATAGTTGCCCTCACTTCAAACGGGTCAACTTTGGCATCCCCAAAGCAGGTCATTATTGGCTAATGGGTTTTCAGCTACTTTAACGTCTTCGCATTATAAGCCTCCGTCACCACCGGCTTCAGCACCGTCGTCCATTTGGCGTAGCCACTGGGATTCAAGTGCAGCTTGTCCTCTGCAAATAAGGCAGGGTCGGGTTCTCCATTGGTGCCTAAGAGTTCCTTGGAGATGTCAACATAGCGCAGCTTGCCTGGGCGGCTGCTGGCGAACTGTTCCACCATTGTATTGAACTGCTGAATGTTCTTCCAAAGGTGCCAGCGGCTGGGAGAGGGCTTGGCAGATATGAAAATAACGGAGGCGTTGGGCAGGGTCTTTTCCGTTTCGCCGATGTATTTCTTGAAGTTTTGGAAGGCCACCTGTGGCGGGGTGTCGCCTGCAATGTCGTTTTCGCCACAATAATAGACGATGACGCTCGGCTCGTAGTTATGGACCAGTCGCTTGGCATAGTGGTTGATTTCGGGCGTGGTGCTGCCGCCGATGCCCCGGCCAATGACCGGCAGCGGCGCAAAGTCCTGTGCAACGGTTGCCCAAAGCCGGATGCTGGAACTGCCTACGAAAACGATGCCGCCCTTGGCTGGCATCTGTGTCTGGTCGGCGGCCTCGTAGGCTTTTACCTCGTTTTCGAAGCGGTCAATCTTCGTAGTATCGCCACGGGGGATGAGGCCGGCTTGGCTATGCTTGCCGGGTTCGTTTTTGCAACCAAAGAATGCGGCCAATACAAAGGCCAGTGCAGCAAGGAACAAGTGATTTTTCATGGTGAGATGATTTATACTTCACGACATTAGCTTTTGGACATTGGCTTTTTGGCAAATAGCGAACAGCAAATTATTCATGTACAAAACCTGACGGCGTGAGCTATATGTTTTGATGAAAACCGTGCGGGTCATCCTTTTGTTGGCTGCTCCACAATGTTGCCATTTGTTTTCTTGCAATCAAGTGGCTTTATGCACAAACAAAGATAATTCGAGGAGGGACATTCCGCATGTTTAACCAAGCATTAAAGGCTGTACAAGCCCGTTTTGGCTTAGATTTGACCCCATAATTCGACTTATGCATAAAATCGGCATCATTGGCGCCGGCTCCATGGGGGCCGGCATAGCACAGGTGGCGGCCACGGCTGGCCACGAAGTCCTCGTCTTCGATAGCAACCAGTCGGCGTTGGAGCGGGCACAGGCCAACCTGTTGGGCAGCCTCAACAAACTGGCCGAAAAGGGCAAACTGGACGACGCCATGGCCAAGGCCATTTTCGGGCGCACCTATTTTTTGAATGACATGGCCGCTTTGGAAGAGGTGGGCTTGGCCATTGAGGCGATTATCGAAGATGTGGCCATCAAAAAATCGGTGTTCAGGCAATTGGAGGGCATCGTCCCCGCTGATTGCATCTTGGCGACCAATACCTCGTCGCTGTCGGTGGCGGCTATTGCAAGTGCCTGCCAACAGCCAGGGCGGGTACTGGGCATCCACTTTTTCAACCCCGCCACTTTGATGCAGTTAGTGGAAGTGATACCCGCCGTGCAGACCGCCCCCGATGTTGCGAAGCAGGCTAAACTACTGATTGAAAGCTGGGGGAAATTGGTGGTGATGGCCAAGGACACGCCTGGGTTCATCGTGAACCGGGTGGCCCGGCCCTACTACGGCGAGGCGCTGCGCATCCTCGAAGAGGGCATCGCCGACGTTGCCACCATTGACTGGGCTATGTCGGCGCTCGGTGGCTTCCGCATGGGGCCATTCACGCTGATGGATTTCATCGGCAACGACGTGAACTATACGGTGACGGAGACGGTGTTCCAATCGTTCTTCTACGACCCACGGTACAAGCCCTCATTTACCCAAAAACGCCTCAGTGAAGCGGGTTGGCTTGGCAAAAAAACGGGCAGGGGCTACTACGACTATTCCGAAGGAGCCGAAAACCCCGTTGCGCAGCAAGATGAAGAACTGGGCAAACTGATTTTTGCCCGCATACTTATCATGCTCATCAACGAAGCGGCGGATGCCCTGTACCTGCGCATCGCTAGCCGGGACGACATTGACTTGGCCATGACCAAGGGCGTGAACTACCCCAAAGGGCTGCTGCGCTGGGCTGACGAGATTGGTATCGAAAACTGTGTGCACATGCTTGACGCCCTGCACGGAGAGTACCTTGACGACCGCTACCGATGCAGTGTTTTGCTGCGCAAAATGGCCAAATCGAACCAGCGTTTTTATTGAGATGATAGACAAAAGACTTTAGACATTAAAGGGAGTATGGGTTGTAACAGTCACCATCTAAAATCTAAAGTCCAACTTCTTTAAAAATGGAAAAAAACTTCGCCGCAAGGGTCGTGGATGCCATGTACGACAACGACCTCTTCAGCCAATGGCTCGGCATCGAGCGGGTGGAGGATGCGCCGGGCCGCTCTGTGCTGCGCATGACCGTAAGGCCCGAGATGTGCAACGGCTTCGGGATTACGCACGGCGGCATCACGTTTTCGTTTGCCGACAGCGCCTTTGCCTTTGCCAGTAATTCGCATGGCCGCAAGTCGGTTTCCATCGAAACGTCCATCTCGCACACGCTGGCCACGCACCCCGGCGATGTGCTGACGGCGGTGGCCGAGGAAGACCATCTATCGAACAAGCTTGCCAACTACCGGGTGACGGTGACAAACCAAGATGGGAGGGTGGTGGCACTGTTCAAGGGGATGGTGTACCGGACGGGAAGGGAGTGGGAAGTGTGAGGATTGCGGAATGCGGATTTACGATTTCGGAACTTGTCCCGACACCTCGGGATTGGGGTGTAGGGAAAATACTGTAGTCACCGATTCCACCGAAGGTGGAAAGCAAAAAATAATAAACATCTGCTTCTCTCTGCATCAAAAAATCTCTGGTAATATTCAATGGCAGATTGCCAAAAATTTCCGACTCAACCAAGGATAAAAAAACGTCTGCCTCGAAAATCAAGACAGACGCATCAAAACAAAACGAAAAACCAACTTTAAACAAGTCTTTTTATGCCTTTAATAACCGTCTGGAATGTTGAAATGTTGCCCAGACGATTGTTAATAAACTCTTAAAATGGGCCAAAGTCCCTTTATTTATTGGCATCTTGGGCTTTCAGCCGAACGCTGACATTTTCTTGCTTGCCGCTTCGGTTCACCACCAAAGCCACTGTTTCGCCCGCCTTGGAACCTCCGACCACTTCCAATAAATCAGCCGAAGACTTCACATTTTTACCGTTGGCCTGAACGATAACGTCGTTGGGGAGCACACCAGCATATTGCGCAGCACCGCCGTCCAATACACTTTCAACAAGGACACCCTGTGAAATGTTCAACCCCAGTTCGTCGGCAGCGGCATTGTCCAAATCGGCGATGTTGATACCGAGGAATCCTCGCTGATAGGAGCCGTTTTCGATGATGTCGTCAACGATGCCAATGGCCAAGTTGATGGGAATGGCAAAGGAATAGCCCTCGAAGTAGCCCGTTTGTGTGGCAATGGCGGTGTTGATGCCGAGCAGGCGGCCAATGGCATCCACGAGTGCGCCGCCACTGTTGCCGGGGTTCACGGCTGCATCCGTCTGAATGAAAGACTCGATGGGTGCCTTGCCCTTGATGATATTGATGTCACGCCCTTTAGCACTGATGATGCCTGCGGTAACGGTGGAGTTCAACTCCAACGGATTGCCGACTGCCAGTACCCATTCGCCGATTTTGGCTTCGTCGGAGTTGGCGATGCGCATGGTTGGCAGGTTTTTGGCATCAATCTTTAGTACAGCGAGGTCACCGTCGGGGTAGGTGCCGATGATCTTGGCGGAATAGGTCTTGTTGTCGCTGGTCGTTACTTCCACCTCATCGGCGAACTCTACCACGTGGTTGTTGGTGATGATATAGCCATCCTGCGTGTAAATCACGCCCGACCCCGTGCCCTGTTTGGGCTGGTTGAAGTTGAAGAACGGGCCGCGAAGGAAGGAGTCGTCGTCGAAGAAATTGGGAAAGGGTTGGTTTTGTCGCTGGCGGTTCTCACGGGCCTTCTTCTCGCTCTCCTTGGCGGAGATGTGTACCACCGCTGGCGTGGCAATAGATGCGGCCTGCGTGAAGTCAAAAGGAACGTTTGCCGTTGGGGGCACGTTGAGGTTGTTCACCTGTTTGGCAAAAGATGCTTGGTTGGCGGTTGCCAATGGCTGGCCACCCTGCAAGGCGAAATAACCACCGAGCGTGATAATTCCGCCAATCATTCCGGCAATTACGAATTGAAATACCTGCTTCATGGTTGAATTAGTTATTGATTGTTTAACAAAGTACCGCCTTAAAGGCGTTTGGTTGCACAATGCAAAAATAAACGCCCACCTCGGCGGACGGTTATTTCTCAAAACTGCTTTAACGACAAATTAACAGGCACGTAGTTGATGCGCAAAACCCGTCTTTCGTTGCTACGGGAATTTTTTTCACCCTTTTTTCCAGAAATTCTCCGCCCATCATTTTCAAAATGCCCAACCAAATGCAGACTTTCACGCCAAATTTCTTTTTTGCCCCCTAAGACTGCCTATTTGGGCGTACTACCATGTTTTACAACCATCCCGATTTCCATGAAATGCTCAAGCCTGAGACCGAACTGGAGGTGAGGCTGCTGGAAAACCCCTTGTTTCAGGAGGGCCTGAACTGGGGCAAACCCCGTTTTGGCCACCCAGAAGGAAAGGTCGGCTTGCATGTGCGGGATGTGCTCGCCAACGTGGAGCGCCAAGCCAAATCGGTGGAAGAACGGCAACAGTTGCGCACCATCGCCATTGTACACGACACCTTTAAGTTCCGGGAATTCGAGTTGGGCCGCCGGGTGAAGCACCACGGCCTGATGGCAAGGGAGTTCATGGAGGGGCAAATCAGCGATGCCTGTTTATTGGACATCATCGAACTGCACGACGAGGCATTTTATTGCTGGCGCAATGCCCATCTTGAGCACCAGCCGCTTACTGCCTCCCTGCGATTGGAAAAACTGCTGGAACGCCTCGGCGAGAACCTCCCGCTTTATTTCGATTTCTACAAATGCGATACGCAAACGGGTGACAAGGTACAGGCCCCATTGTACTGGTTCGAACAGGTGGTTGCATCGCTGTAAGAATTAACCTTCTGCTATATTTGCTCCATGAAAAAATGGAACCCAATCAATTTCCTTATCATTTTCGTGGTGGCCGCTGGCCTGTTCACCGTTGCGAAGCAGTTTTACATGAAACCCAATGTGGATGATGGTGAAAAAGCGCCCGATTTCGTGGCCGTTTCCCCCATCAATTTCGGCTTCAAGCTCTCCGACTTGAAAGGCAAGTACGTGCTGCTCGACTTTTGGGGAAGCTGGTGCGGCCCCTGCATTGCCGAGGTGCCGGGCCTGATTGCCTTGCAGGAAAAATTCGGAACGGCTAAGTTCAAGGACGCAGAGGGGTTTACCATCGTCAGCGTGGCCGTGGAAAAGGACAGGCAGCGTTGGGTAGCGGCCATTGAGCAATTGGGGCTTACCTGGCCCTATCAGGCCATTGACCCTGTCAGTAATTTCAAGTTCTTCGACTCGCCCATTGCCAATGAATATGGGGTGAAGCAACTGCCCACCAAGTTCTTGATTAGCCCAGAAAGGAAAATAATAGCGGTGGATATGCCGCTGGAGGAGGTTGACAAATACTTGGCGGAAAGGGCCCAGTAACTTATTCTCCGTCCAATTTTTTCAGCAAAGCAGGTAATTGCCGCAGGGCAGCCAGTTCCCGCTGCCGCACCCTGATTTCCTCGGCGGGTATGCCGAAATAAGCCTTGCCGCCCTCCAGATCTTTCGACACACCGGATTTTGCGCTCACCACTGCACCTGCGCCGATGCGTACCCGTGCGGCCACGCCCACCTGTCCGTAGAGCACCACACCATCTTCGAGGATGGCTTTGCCGCCGACCCCCACTTGGCCCGCCAGTAGGCACCGCTTCCCGATGACCGCCCCGTGGCCCACATGCACTTGGCAGTCTAATTTACTGCCCTCGCCAATGACCGTATCGCCCGAAACGCCCTTGTTGATGGTGCTACCTGCGCCAATGTCAACATGGTCTTGGATGACGACCCGCCCCCCGGAACGCCATTTTTTGAAGCCGTCCGCATTTTTCTGAAAATAGAAAGCATCCGTGCCAATGATGACACCCGCCTGAATGTTCACATGGTGGCCGATTTGGGTATAGTCGCCGATATAGGCGTTGGCTTGGATATAGCAGTTACGGCCAATCACCACATGGTGGCCGATGACCACGCCCGGCTCGATGACGCTGGATGGGTGGATGCTTGCGCTCTCGCTGATGCTTGCGCTCAATGGCCTGAAGGGGCGGTGCTCCCGTACAATCGAATCATAGGCTTCGAACGGATTATTGCAGCGCAAAAGCACTTTGCCCGCTGGGCAATCTACCGTCTCATTCAAAAAAACAAAACTTGCCGCCGATTCGAGTGCCTTGCGGAAGTACTTGCGATTGTCCACGAAGGTGATGTCGCCAGGCTGCACTTTGTGGATTTCGTTGATGCCAGTGGCCAACAGCGAATCGTCGCCGATGATGGTGGCCCCGGTTTTGAGGGCGATGTCGAGGATGGGAATTGGGTGCGGGAACTTCATGCTTGTGTAGTGAACGGTAGTCGGTGGACGGTTGACGGCCCGACACCCGTCCACCGACTACCGCAGGAATCAACCAATCCAGCCTTTGGAAGCCAGGTACTCCGCAATCTGCACAGCGTTGGTAGCAGCGCCCTTGCGGAGGTTGTCGGCCACAATCCAGAGGTTGAGGCCGTTGGCAATGCTCTCGTCCCGGCGGATGCGGCCCACGAAGACCTCGTCCTTGTGACGTGAGAAGAGCGGCATCGGGTACTGGAAATTATCAACGTCATCCACCACGACGATGCCGGGAGCTGTTTCGAGCAGGTGACGCACTTCGGCCAGTTCATAGGGCTTTGTGAATTCCACGTTCACCGATTCGGAGTGGCCACCAAGCACGGGTACCCGCACGGTGGTTGCAGTGACGGCAATGCTGTCGTCACCCATGATTTTCTTGGTTTCGTTCACCATTTTCATCTCTTCCTTGGTGTAGCCGTTTTCGGTGAAGACGTCAATATGCGGCAGCACGTTCTCGAAAATCTGGTATTTGTAGGCCATTTCCTCTGGGGCTGGCTCGAAGCCTTTTTGCTCCAATTGGTATTGCTTCACGGCCTTCACGCCCGTGCCCGTGATGCTCTGGTAGGTGCTGACGACTATCCGCCTGATGTTGAATGCCTTGTGCAGCGGCTCCAGCGCCACCACCATCTGGATGGTGGAGCAGTTGGGGTTGGCGATGATTTTGTCCTCCGGCGTGAGCACGTGGGCGTTCACTTCCGGCACCACCAGCTTTTTGGCGGGATCCATGCGCCAAGCCGAGGAGTTGTCAATGACCGTGGTGCCGACCTCGGCGAACTTGGACGCCCACTCTTTCGAGGTGCTGCCGCCAGCCGAGAAGATGGCCACATCGGGGCGGGCAGCGATGGCTGCCTCCATGCTAACGATGGCGTACTCCTTGCCGTTAAAATTGATGGGCTTGCCCACAGAACGCTCGGAGGCGACGGGCAAAAACTCCGTTACCGGGAACTTGCGCTCCTGCAACACTTCCAACATGACCGTGCCAACCAGTCCGGTGGCCCCAACAACTGCAACTTTCATGATTAATCCGTTTTTGCTAAAAAACTGCTGAATGGAGGTGGACTTCTTCTTATCGCAATTCGTAGGCTTCTAATTTAAGATTTAAGAAATACGATTTAAGATTGCCTCACCCATTTTTCGGCATCTTTGATGCTGTTGAAAATCAGGGCACAAAGATAAGCCCTTGGCTAATTTTTGGGGTATTGAAAAAACAAGGGCTAGTGTACAACGCAAACCAGACGGAAAGCCTCCTTTTTTACCGAAGGCAGGATGATTGTTTCCCGCCTTGACCACCTAAAATCCTAAATCCGCTATCTTGCGGCGCAAAATCATTTCAACCAAAATCTTGTACCAATGTCCCGACTTTTACTTTTTTGTTCTATGCTTGCCTTGGGCAGCTTTGCAAGTGCCCAAGACTTCCGCTTTGGTTTCAAAACCGGCCTCAACTTCAACCAATTCAAAGGCGATGCCGAAACTGGCACCAATGTTTCCGAAACCTTCGATCGCAATGTCGGATTTCATTTTGGGGCCACCTTTGCTTGGGAAATGACCGACCTGATGGGGTTTCGGGGCGAGCTGATGTACAGCCAGAAAGGCACGAGGCGCAGCTTCAAGGGCGATTCCTATTACAACTTCCTGACAGCCGACAATGAAATCGTGCGCACTACCGGGTTTCGGACGCAGGAGTTGAACGTCAACAACTCCTATATTGATTTGCCAATTCTATTTTACATAAAGCCCATCAGCAAGATTGAAATTTATGGCGGCGCCAGTATTGGGGTTTTGGTCACCTCTACCGGATTTGGCAATATAGAAATGACCGACCTCAAGGATGAGAATGGCGCACCTACCGCTCCAAATACGATTAACCACGAGCTTGATTTTAACTTTATCGCCGACGACCCTGGTGAAAGAAGGTTCGGCAACCCGGCCTCCACTATAAAAATCAAGAACGAAAATGTCCCATATCCACAGACTGCAGCTGCGTATTACGATTTCTTGGAAGACAGGGAAAGACTCCACCGTAGCCTTGACTACGGACTTGTTGGTGGGATTTCGTTTTACCTGAGCAAAACCCTTTATGTCTCTGGACGCATCAACTATGGGCTGCGGGACGTCACCAAATCGAAGGCCGACGTGTCGCTGGCCGCTTTGGGCGCGAACAACGAATTCATCGAGCGCAACGACGACGACCGCAACGTTTCCATCCAAGCCTCCATCGGGTTTTCTTTCTGATGTTTCATGATATGCAATACACGACGAGCCTTGACACTCCCCTCGACCTCCTCATCATTGGCGGCGGCCCCACGGGGCTTGCCATAGCCATTGAGGCAGAGAAGGCTCAACTCAATTACCTCGTCATCGAAAAAGGCGTGCTGGTGAACTCCATCTTCCGGTTCCCGGCCAACATGACGTTTTTCTCGACCTCTCTCAACCTTGAGATTGGAGGTGTGCCCTTCATCTCGCACTTGGACAAGCCCACCCGGCGGGAAGCATTGGAATACTACCGCCGCCTCCTCGAAAGCTATCAACTGAAGGTCAAACTCTACGAACCCGTGCTGGTTATGGAGCGAAATGCGGAGGGTGTTTACGAAGTAAAAACCACAAAAGGCTGCTACCCGGCCCGTCATGTGGCCATCGCCACCGGCTTCTACGACATCCCCCGATTGATGAACGTGCCAGGCGAGGATTTACCGAAGGTGAAGCATTTCTATGACGAGGCGCACCCCTACGTGGGCCAGCGGGTGCTGGTGGTCGGTGCCGCCAATTCGGCTTGCGATGTGGCCTTGGAGACCTATTATAAAGGCGCCCAAGTGACGATGTGCATCAGGGAGGGTGGCATCTACGAAAAGGTGAAATACTGGATCCGGCCCAATATAGAGAACCGCATCAAGGAGGGAGGCATCCAGGCTTTTTTCAATTCCACTGTAAAGGAAATCCGCTCGCAGGAAGTCGTGCTGAACACGCCCGATGGGGAGGTTATGCTCGAAAACGACTTCGTATTAGCCATGACTGGCTACCAGCCGGACTTTGCTTTTTTGGAAAAATTGGGCATCCAGTTCAACGGCGACGAGCAGCGTACACCCGTGATGAATCCGAAACTTTTGAATCAAACCTGCCGGGCGTTTATTTGGCAGGCGTGGTGCAGGCTGGACTGGATACGAGCAAGTTGTTCATTGAGAATACGAGGCATCATGGGGAGGTGATTGTGAGAGAAGTCCTGAGTTCGACAGTTGGCAGTCAAGACCATGGTAGCAGCCCCTGACTCTGCCAACTGCCAACTGTCAAACTGCCAACTTATTAAACTGCTAATTTCACCTTTGCCTCATCCCACAGCTTGTCCATCTCCTCCAGCGTCATCTCCTCCAGCGGCTTGGGTGCATTGGCCTCGATGTACTCGAAGCGGGCCTTGAACTTGCGGTTCACCCGTTCCAACGCCGTTTCCGGTTCGATGTGCAGGAAGCGGGCGTAATTGACCAGTGAGAACAGCACATCACCGAACTCATCCTCTATTTTTTCTTGGGAAAATTTTTCGTTCACGGCCTCTTGCAGCTCGCCGATTTCCTCCTGCACCTTCGCCCAGACCTGTTCGGTGTTTTCCCATTCAAAACCCACTTGAGCCGTTTTCTGCTGCATCCGCCAAGCCTTCACGAGGGCGGGCAGTGAGGTGGGCACACCTTCCAGCAGCGATTTTTTGCCGCCTTTTAGTTTCAGTTTTTCCCAGTTGCGCTTCACCTCCTCCTCGTCGGCCACTTGGGTATCGCCGTACACATGCGGGTGGCGCTGCACGAGCTTGTCGCAGATGGCATGGAGCGAGTCGGCCATGTCCCATGCCTGTTTTTCCTCTGCAATTTTTGCATAAAAAACCAAGTGGAGCATGATGTCGCCCAGCTCCTCCTTGATGCCGTCGAGGTCGTCGTCGAGGATGGCTTCGGCCAGTTCATAGGTTTCCTCGATGGTCAGGTTGCGCAGGGTCTGGAAGGTCTGCTTGCGGTCCCACGGACATTTTTCCCGCAGGTCGTCCATGATTTGTAGGAGGCGGGCGAAGGCTTCGAGCTTGGCTTGCAGGTTCTGGACGGTGGAAGTCGTCATAGGTTGTTGCATGAATTTTGGTGTTGGTTCGGTTTTAGGCAGGGGCATACGTGCGCTTCCGCCAAATTGCGCCAGCAACGCCGAGGATGAACAAAATCACTGCTATTATCTCGGCTTGGGTAGGCTGGAAGGGCAGCGACTCATAGACCTCGTTCACCCTGATTTTTTCAATCCAAAACCGCTCGAAGCCATTGAGAATCAGGTAGATGAAAAATATCATGCCCGGCACTTTCACCCGCTTGCGGATGGCCCAAAGGAACCCACCAATGGCAAATGAAGCAATTGTTTCGTACAAAGGTGTTGGGTAAACGGGATTGGCCAGCCGTGTGCAGTGCAACCAGGTGCAGCCTTCGATGGGGATGCCTGCCTTGTTCACGTTGTGCGGGTAGTCGTAGGCCCAGAACCAGTCGGGCAAGAACCACCAACCGGGTTGCGCAGCGGCATCAATGCCCCAGTCGCCATCGCCGGAAAGTTGGCAACCGATGCGGCCTACGCCATAGGAGATGATGAGTGCCGGGGCCACTGCATCCGCTGTGGGCCAAAAGGGCATTTGGTGCTTGCGCATGTACCAAGTGACACCGAGGTAGCCACCAATGAGACCGCCATAAATGGCCAAGCCGCTGCCAGAAAAGAAGGTGCCGATGGGGTCTTCAAAAAAGCCGGACGGTGCTTCGAGGATGGCAAAAATCTTCGCTCCGAGGATGCCCGTTATGGCAGCAATGATGGTCAGGTCGCCGATGCGGTCGTGCGGATACATTTGCGTGATGACCTCTTTGGGCTTAGGCAAGGCCTGTTTTTTCCTTTCATACCAGCGCGAGGCACCGAACAAGGCAGCGCCTGCAATGCCCGCCAGCCAATTGCCTTTCGGGGATAGCAGCACATCGGCGGCATCTTTCTGGAAATCGGCGAAATGCTGGAAGATGTAAACGAACTTGAAGCCAATCAGGAAACCGAAAATGGCATTGGAAGCGATGTCCCAAGGTGTGGCGGGTTCGCCCACAATAGTCTTGACATTGGTTGCCTGATAAATGCCCTCATCCGCCTTGCGTTTTAGTTCTAGGTAAAAGAACAGGGCTGCTGCCAATATGGACACAACAAGCAAGACCCCAAAAGTCTTGAAAATAGAAGTCCAGTTATCGGGCTGGGTACCGAAGAGGTCGTGGAAGAGGTAGGAAAAATCCGGGTACATTGAGTGATTGTTTGAAACGGTCAACGGTGGACGGTGGACGGCCAACGGTGGGCGCTTGGGGGCAAAGATAGTTGGCTTTTTTGGAACAAAAACTTAGGCTAGGATGGCTTGCATCAGTTCATGGAAATCACGGGGCGGGGCATAGAGGCGGTCGGCATAAGCCGTGGCCCTGAAGGTGAGCAGGCGGGGCTGGTCGTTGCGGAGCGTGAGTTCAATGGTGACGTTGCCAAATAATTGGTCAATCAACTTGCCTTCCTCCCAGCTTTTCTTGGGTTTTAGATAATGCCGCTCGACTGTCTGTACCCAATCTTTTTCTGTCCATGTACGCACATTGGAAAGCTGGGATTGGTAGGGCAATGCCAGTATTTTTTCCTTCAGCAAGTCGAGGAAATGGGAGGTATCCTGCTGGTTGAAATCAAGACGGTCGAAGTGGAGGGCAAAGCCCTTGGTGGAATCAGATTGCAGGAAGGTGAGGGCTGGGTCAACGCCCGCCGGGTTGGACTGGTAAATGGTGTATTGCGCAGCAAGCAAGTCAAAAAACCGACGGCAAGGGAGGCTGCCTTTCCAGTTTTCGTAGGCTGCTTTTTCTTCCTCGCTGCGTGCCAATATTTCATTGAAAATTGGCTTGGAAGGGGAGCTTTCCTCCGCCTCCTTGAAAAAATCCTTGAAAAAATCCCAGATATTGGTCATAACAGCGGGGAGTGGGAAATTGAGATATTGGGAAATTTCGGAGCGTTCTCAATTTCCCAATTTCCCAATTTCAAATTTATCCCTCACCACCTGCTCCTTCGGCGGCGATGGAGGCTTTGTTGAGGGCATCCATTTCCTTGTCAATGAAATAGAGGCTTTGTGGGCCGTCGCCTATCAGCCGGATGCGGTCGAGCACGGTGCGCATCAGGGCTTCTTCTTCCCGTTGTTCAGTCACGTACCATTGCAGGAAGTTCTGTGTGGCATAGTCGTTTTCCTTGTTGGCAAGGGTGATGAGCTTGTTGATGCTGGCCGTCACCTTCTGCTCGTGCTCATAGACCTGCTTAAATACCTCTTGTACCTTTTCCCATTTGCGGGGCGGCTCCTTGATGCCGGGCGTAAGGGCAAAGCCGTCCACATCGGACAGGTACTCGAAAATCTTGAGCATGTGCATCCGCTCTTCTTCTGATTGGCGCTTGAGGAAGTCGGAGCAGCCTTGCAGGCCTTGGCTGTCGCACCAGGTGGCCATGCTGAGGTAGAGGAATGAGGCATATCCTTCAAACTCGATTTGCTGGTTAAGGGCTTCCTCCATTTTCTTTGAAATCATGGTAGCTATTGTTTTTTCGGTTGTGTGATTTAGAACTGGTCCTGACAAAACCCGCCGTGGAATTGCATACAACGGGGTATCCAAAGGCCCGAACAAGTCTAAACGACTCAAGTGGGGTTTGGTTTTGCAAAAGTGAAATTTCCAATCTGAATGGGACACATTATGGTGATGGTTTTTTCTGAAAGGACAAGTCAGCAAGACCGAAAATACAGCAAAATATGGAGATTTGTTGCGAAGTGACGCATACCCAACTTTACTATGTTGAAAAATCGGTATGGCTGGATGCAGAATTTAGCTAATTTTGCCCGGCTTCTTCGGAGACATTCAAAACGGGGAGCAAACTGGTTAAACGAGCTATATGGGAAAAATCATCTCGCTATTGAATCACAAAGGTGGCGTTGGCAAGACAACGAGCACCATCAACATAGGTGCAGGTTTGGTCGAACTGGGCAAAAAAGTGCTGCTCATTGACCTCGACCCGCAAGCAAACCTGTCCCTCTCCTTGGGCATACCACGGCAGCCCAACACGATTTACGAGGCACTCCGCGGCGAATCAGACTTGGAACCCTTCAACGTCAGGGAGAACTTGGACGTAGTGATGTCCACCCTCGACCTTTCTGGTGCCGAAATGGAACTCATCAACGAGGCAGGCCGGGAATACATCCTGAAGGAACTGTTTGAACCCATTCGGGACGAATACGACTTCATCATCATTGACTGCCCGCCTTCGCTGGGCCTGCTCACCTTGAACGCACTTGGCGCAAGCGATTATGTCTATATTCCTTTGCAAACGCAGTTCCTCGCCTTGCAGGGTTTGGCAAAAATCAAGCAGGTAATAGACAAAGTGAAGTTCCGTTTGAACAAAAACCTCGAAATTGGAGGCGTTATTGCCACTATGTACGATGCCCGCAAGATTCTGAACAGGGACGTAGTGGACACCATCAAAAAATATTTTGGCGAAAAAGTGTTCAATACCCTCATTCGGGACAACGTTTCCTTAGCTGAGGCACCTTCGCAGCGGAAGGACATTTTCAACTATAACAGGAGTAGCATCGGAGCGCAAGATTATATGAACTTGTGCAAAGAAATATTGGAAAGAATTGAAGCGGGCAAATAGAAAAGGTCATTTGCCATTGGTCATCAGTCATTGTTTGGGGCTTTTTGGAGCCAATTGACCAACGACCCAATGACAATTAATTTCACTATTGTGAGCAAAAAGAAATTTACGGACGGACTCGAAAGCCTGTTCTCCATTGACCACAACAAGGAGAGCGGGCAGGGCACTACATTCTTGGAGGGTGTAAACCCCGACGAGATGCGCCCCGGCGCAGGTCGGCCTGCCGCAGCCAAGCCCTCCCACCGCAAGAACTTCACTACCGACCTCGACTCGCTGTTGCAAGAGGCAATGCAAGAGTCCTTCGAGGAGCAGATACAGGAGCGTGAGACCACACAAGCCGCTTCGAAGGCGCAGCCATTCCACCAGCAAGCGCACCGCCGTAAGCCGCTCGGCGGCTTGGACATGCTCATCCGCCGTACCGTGGAGCGGGGTGCGGTCGAAGAAGACCAAATCACCGGCACCCGCCGCCTTACCGTTACTTTCGACAAAGAAAGGCTCAACAAGCTGAAAATCATCGCCCGCATGGAGAAAGCTTACCTCAAGGACATCCTTGGCGACATCGTGGAAGAATACATCCGAAGGTACGAAAGCCAGAAAGGGGACGTACAGGATTAAATTCGTTGGGCAATGTGTTTTTTCGGAATCTTTGAGGCACTTCATTTGTTGATAGCCCCGGTTCAAATCCTGTCAATTGTAAATGGCCTACATAATTATTATTGATATTGGTACGATTTGTACCTTGCCTTCATTTCTAATCTAAAAAAACAGGCCTTTAACCCATCCTTATGAGTAAAGAGTGGAACGTAGGCGGCAATCAAGCGAGCGGCTTGAAAGAAGAAACCGAACATGCCGTGTTGGTCGGTGTGATATATGGCTCCCAAACCGACGATCAGGTGAACGAATACCTGAACGAGTTGGAGTTCTTGGCATTGACCGCCGGGGCGCAATGCGTCAAGCGCTATACGCAGCGGCTGCCCAACCCGCACCCACGCACCTTCATCGGCAGCGGCAAAATGGAGGAAATCAAGAAGTATATAGATGCCCATGAAGAAGTGAACATGGTCATCTTCGAC
Organism: Saprospiraceae bacterium; assembly: GCA_016714985.1. GTDB lineage: Bacteria > Bacteroidota > Bacteroidia > Chitinophagales > Saprospiraceae > UBA6168. The sequence continues at coordinate 21,276 of JADKBS010000003.1, forward strand.
GACGACCTCAGCGGCAAGCAGGTGTCGGCCTTGGAGACGGAACTGAAGGTGAAAATCGTGGACCGCAGCTCGCTTATACTCGACATATTTGCCCGCAGGGCACAGACCGCCCAAGCCAAAACCCAGGTGGAACTGGCGCAACTCCAATACCTGCTGCCAAGGTTGCGGGGTCTTTGGACGCACTTGGAGCGCCAACGGGGTGGTATCGGTATGCGGGGGCCTGGCGAAAAGGAAATCGAAACCGATCGACGTATTGTCCGTGACAAGATTTCTTTGCTGAAAAAACAACTCGAAAAGATTGACCGACAAGCGATTACGCAAAGAAAGACCCGTGGCGAGATGATACGGGTTTCGCTAGTCGGCTATACGAACGTGGGCAAAAGTACCCTGATGAACGTGCTGAGCAAATCGGACGTTTTTGCCGAAAACAAGCTTTTTGCAACGCTGGACACGACCGTGCGCAAGGTCGTCTTCAACAATGTGCCCTTCCTGCTATCCGACACAGTTGGCTTCATCCGAAAACTACCGCACCACTTGGTGGAAAGTTTCAAGTCCACCTTGGACGAGGTGCGGGAGAGCGACATCCTGTTGCATGTGGTGGACGTAGGGCATCCTCGCTTCGAGGAGCATATCAAAGCCGTGAACGAGACGCTGGATGAACTCGACGCACGCAACAAGCCGACCCTGATGGTTTACAACAAGGTTGATATTTACAGGGAGAAAAACTTCGATGCGCTGCTTGATGTGGGCACGAAAAAAGAAATCGAACGGGAGCTATTGGCCAATCTACATAACCAATTCGAGTATGACGGTATTTTCATCTCAGCCGCCAACCGGGACAATATTGACCAACTTCGTGAAATGATGATTACAATGGTGAAAAGGGAGTACCAGATAAGGTATCCGCACGAAGTGAGAAGTTGGTGAACAGCGGCAACCCTATGCCATAAATTCACAAATCCCCCAACTGTGGCCGTACCACGATTTCCTCCACCACAGCGGAAGGCCCCATTTGCCAAGCACCCCAAACGGCAAGGGCAATATCGCTGGCCTGCATCAACCTGCTTTCAGGCAGGGTAACGCCCGCCCAACTATCCGACCAAGTGGCACCGGGCATGATGGACGTCACCTTGATGCCCTTGTTTTTCAGTTCTTCCCGCAGCACCTTGGAGAAGCCCAACAACGCAAATTTGGAAATAGTGTAGGAGCCGCCGCCGGGGTAGGCAATCAGGCTGGCGATGCTGCACATATTGAAGATATGGCCGCTACCCTTGGCAAGCATGACCGGGAGCATGGCACGGGTGAAGTGGTAGGCACTATACAGGTTGGTTTCAATCTGCTTTTCGAGCTGGCCATCTGGCTCGGCGGTGATTTCGCCGGAAAGGAAGACGCCCGTGTTGTTCACGAGGCAGTCCACTTCGCCCCATTGTTGCTTCACAAAATCGGCGAAGGCCAACACGTCGGCCTTTTGGCCCATGTCGGCAGGCTTGGTCAGTACTTGTACGCCAAATTTCCCTTCAAATTCGGTTTTGAAAGCTGCCAAATCCGCTTCCGAGCGGGCACAAATGGCCAGGTCAAAGCCCTCAGCGGCAAATTTTTCAGCGATGGCCCGTCCAATGCCCTTGGTAGCACCTGTGATGATGATTTTCATAGTCTAAAAATAGGTATAGGTGAAGTTAATCAAATGAATATCGTAACTACTTAGCAGGGGGGGATTTTCAATTTTTCCCAAAAAACACCCTAAAATGTGGGAGGAGAGAGAAAAAATGAAATTTTTTCTCTCTCCTCCCATACCCGCCTAAGCAGTTACTGAATATCAATTCATTGATAGTGATTACTCTTTTGCTTTAGTGTCCATCAAAATTGTCACAGGGCCATCGTTGAGCAAGGCTACCTTCATATCGGCACCGAACTCGCCCGTGCCGACTTCCAGCCCCGACGTTGCCCGCAGGGTAGCCACGAATTTTTCATACAAAGGAATGGCCACATCCGGCTTAGCGGCCCTGATAAACGAGGGGCGGTTGCCCTTCTTCGTGCTGGCATGAAGGGTGAACTGGCTAACGACGATGATTTGGCCTTGTATATCTTGAACAGATAGGTTCATCAGCCCGTTTTCATCACCGAAGATGCGCAATTGGGCAATTTTTTTCGAGAGCCAATCAATGTCCTCGTCTGCATCCTCTTCCTCGATACCGAGCAGAATGAGCAGGCCGGGGCCAATTTGCGACTTGACTTTTCCTTCAATCGTGACGGAGGCTTGTGAAACCCTTTGTATGACTGCTCGCATGGCTTGGATGATTTTTTTTGAAAACCGATGCAATCATAAGCGTTTTATACCAAAAAAGTTAAGCAGCGCGGCAAGCCGCATATTGCTTCGCACTCCCAACTTCGTTTCGTAGTTTTGCGCCACCACCAGCGATGGAACACCTGCTGGCAAACATACCTCATAATGGCAGACACAACCCCGCAATGGGAACGAGATAGAAGGCAACAAACGTACGAGCGCATCATCCGCTGGATGTGGCGTGGCGTTGCATTGAGCATTGGCGGCATCCTTGTGTCGCTGTTGCTGCTCTCCTTTTCCGACCTGCCTGACACAGAAGAACTGGAAAATCCCCGCAGCGAACTTGCATCCGAAATCATCGCCGCAGACGGCTCCGTTTTGGGGCGCTATTTCATCGAAAACAGGGTGCCTGTCACTTTCGACGAGATTTCCCCCTTTGTGGAACAGGCGCTCGTAGCCACCGAGGACGAGCGCTACTACAAGCACTCCGGCATTGACTTCCGGGCGCTTGGGCGAGCCGTTACCAAGACCTTTATATTACAAGACAAGAGCAGCGGTGGTGCAAGCACCATCACGCAACAGTTGGCCAAACTGCTTTTTACAGGAAAAAAGGCCGATAATTTTACCAAAAGGATCATCCAAAAGCTAAAGGAGTGGATTATCGCTGTTCGCCTCGAACGCAAGTACACCAAGGAGGAAATCATGGCGATGTACCTCAACAAGTTCGACTTCCTGTACGACAGCTACGGCATCAAGTCAGCAGCGGAGACCTATTTCGGCAAGAGCCAAGACTCGCTCAACATCCAAGAAGCTGCCATGCTGGTGGGCATGTTGAAGAATCCCTCCCTTTTCAACCCAAAAAGAAAATTAGAAAAAGCCACGCAGCGCCGCTCGGTGGTGCTCGACCAGATGCGCAAGAACGGCATGATTACCGACGAAGAGTATGACTCGCTGAAGGTGCTGCCCGTAGACCTTACCCGCTTCAAGCGCAAGAACCACACGCAGGGCCTCGCCACCTACTTCCGCTCCTCGCTGGCCGAAGAACTGATGAAAGTGATTCTGCCCGGCGAAGATGCCCGCAAGAAGGCCGACGGTGTTCCGTACAATATCTGGAAGGATGGCTTGAAGATTTACACCACCATTGACCCCGTCATTCAAGAAACCGCCGAACAGGCGATGGAGGCGCACATGGCCAAGGTGCAGGGGCGATTCTGGAACCTGTGGTTTAAGCGAAAGAAAATCTCGCCTTGGGACTTCAAGGACTCCGAGACAACCGAGGCGGAACTGGCCTTCCGCAAGCGCAAGATTGCCCATTTGGTGCGCTATTCCGACCGCTATATTGCCATGCGGGATGCTGCCATCGGCTCATTGGAGGCTGATTTGGAGAACCAAGTAAGTGGGTTGAAACTCGGCGATGTGAACATCGAAAAGATGCTCAAGGGCAAAGACCTGAACGGTCCACAACGAGAAGCCATGCAGACCGAGCAGTGGAACGAACTCAAGCGCAAATGGCAGGCGCTGCAAAAAAAAGTGGAGCAGGAGTTCAACAAAAAAGTGAAGATGACGGTGTTCGCTTACAACGACAAGATGGAGAAGGACACCATTATGTCGCCGTTAGACTCGTTGAAGTACCACCACATGTTCATGCAAATTGGCTCGCTGGCCATTGACCCCAAGACTGGCCATGTAAAGGCATGGGTGGGCGGCATCAACCACAAATATTTTTCCTACGACCATACCCGCTCCAACAGGCAGGTCGGCTCTACGTTCAAGCCTTTTATTTATGCTACCGCAATAGCCTTACAAGGTGTTTCACCCTGCTTGGAGGTGGATGACGTTCCCCGTACCATTTCGGCTGGCTCCGGCAATTTCAACCTCATCAAAGACTGGACGCCGAAGAACTCCACGGGCAAGTACAGCTACCGGAAGCTTCAGCTGCGGAGGGCGCTGCAACTCTCCGTCAACACAGTTTCCGTTTTCTTGATGCAACAATTGGGCAGCACCGAACCTGTAATCGAGTTGCTCGATAATATGGGCGTTGACACCAAGAAAATACCCAAGCAACCTTCCATCTGCCTTGGCGCTGCTGACATGAGCGTGATGGACATGACGGGGGCATACACTACCTTCGCCAACAACGGCTACCACAGCAAGCCTATTTATATCACAAGGATTGAAGACAAAAACGGCCGCACCATCTACCAGCAAGAGGAGCAGGACAACCAGGCCCTGCAAGAAGAACCCAACTACGTGATGGTGGAAATGCTAAAGTATGCCTCCCGCTCAGGCATGGGCGACATCAAGAGCGAAATCGGCGGCAAGACGGGTACCACCAACAGCTACGTGGATGGATGGTTCATGGGCATCACGCCAAGCCTCGTGGTCGGTACTTGGGTCGGTGGCGAAGACCGCTGGATTCGCTTCACTTCCCTCGAAGAAGGGCAGGGCAGCAAAATGGCAAAGCCATTCTGTAGGGAACTGATTTCTCGCTTGGAAAAAGACCCCCGTGCCAATGGCTACGATGCCAAGGCCCGTTTCCAGCGCCCCGGCGGCGACCTCAGCATCGGCCTCGACTGTGGCACTTACGACAACCGGGGCAGCGACGACGAAACAGGCGGCGGCAGCGGCGAAGAAGGCGATGGAACGACAACGCCGGGAAACAATGGGGAAGTGTATGAGGATCCTTTTGGGGGTGGATGATGGGGATTTTTGGATTTACGATTTCGAATTTCGGATTGGGGGCGTCGGGTAATCTAAAATCTTTCATCCTATGACGAGGGCAAAATGCCCAATCGTTTTCCCCTCCTCATAATAAACCCTGCTAAGCTCCTGTTCTTAGGAAAAACGATTCCATGAGAACAGCTTTTGTCCTTTTTAGCCTTTTATTGGCTGGCGTTGCGGCGCTTGTTTTGGTGAAAAAATATGGTGGCACGAAGGCCGCTTTTTACGCAAAAATCATTGCAAAGCAAGCGGAGAACCTACTGCAGAGCGATACGGTCAACTGGGCCGATTTTGACATAAACTTAAAGCCGACCGAGCCATACAATGTGGTTTGCCAACGGGCAAAAAACAAGCGGCGGCAACTTACTTCCCAAGGGATGGACAAAGTGGGCAGTGCGTTTGAAACAGCATTGCTGAATGAAGTCATCCCACACTGGTACGGTACCGAATGGGATTTTTACGGGCATACCGACACGCCCGGCCAAGGCAAGGTGGCTTGCGGCTATTTTGTTTCGACCACCTTGCAGCACCTCGGCTTGAACTTGAACCGCTACCACTTGGCGCAACAGACGCCCCAAAACGAGGCTATGTCGCTGGCTGCTGGCGGTGAGGTAATTGAAATATCAGGCAAAAGCACAGCAGAAAACTTGACCAATATCAAGGCGGCCATCGGCGATGGCATCTGCTTCGTGGGGCTTGGCGGTAGCCATGTCGGTTTTTTGGTAAAACGAAAGGGGGTGCTTTTCTTTGCCCATTCAAGTTACCTTTCGCCGGGGGCTGTCACCATCGAACTGGCTGAAAAGTCTCCCGTTTTCTGTGCTTACGACCACTATTATATCGTGGAACTGTCCAATAATCGGGCATTCCTGAAAAAATGGCTGAACAATGAACAGCTGACGGTAATTGGAAGATGACTTACTGGATGCTAGATATTATTGATGCTGGATACTGGTTAACGGGCAGGAGGCATCAAGTATCAAGTATCAACAGCATCAAGTATCCACACCAACAGCATCAATAGCATCAATGAACAAATATCTACCCTTACTAATCTTAGCAATCGGCTTTTTCACGCAATGCGTACCGCCCTCCGAGGAGAAGGCGATGGGCGTGCATTTGGACTATACCAACCCGACCTACCAAGCCGTTTATGACCTGAAAGACCGTAACCAGACGGACAGTCTTTTGCGCTATTTCAAAAACAAGGATGCCACCATGCGCTACATGGCCGCCATCGCATTTGCCTCTACAAAGGATAGTACGGCCATTGACAGCCTTGGAAGCCTGCTCAGCAACGACATTGAAGAAGAGGTGCGCATCGCAGCCGCCTATTCCTTGGGACAAATCGGCAATATCAAGGCGCAGCGTTTGCTGTTGGAGGGCTTCGACCGGGGCGATACGGCGGGCGTTTACAAAAACGTGAACGCTGCCATCATGGAGGCCATCGGAAAGTGCGGCAACCGGGCAATGCTCGATAATTTGGCCAGTATCACTACCTATTCCATTAGGGATACGGCACTGCTGACGGGCCAGGCATGGGGCATCTACCGATTTGGGATCCGGGATTCCGTATCGCCTGCTGGCACGGCCAAGATGCTCGATTTTGCCACCAATTCCAAGTACCCAACCGACGTGCGGCTCGTTGGCGCCAATTACCTCTCCCGTGCCAAGAAGATTGATCTGGCCAATGGCGACAGCCTCATCGCTCCCGCGCTGGCAAGGGAAGAGGACTACCGGGTGCGTATGGTGCTGGCCATTGCCCTCGGCAAGACCAAGACCGAACGGGCAGCCAATGCACTGCTCTACCAGTACAATATCGAGCGGGACTATCGGGTGAAGTGCAATATCCTGCGGGCGCTCGGTAATTTTGATTATGCATTAGTGAAAACAACGGTGTACAATGCCCTCTCTGACCCCAATCTTGCCGTGGCAAGGGTGGGCGCCGATTTTTTCTTGAAGCATGGCACCGCAGAAGAGGCCGGCACCTATTGGGAAATTGCGAAGCAACCCGGCCGCAAATGGGAAGTCGCCACGGCCATGTACGCAGCCGCCTCCAAGCACCTGCCTTATGGCTTCGAGGAAACCCGCAAGTATCTCAACTGGGAAATCAAGCGCAAGTTTGAGAATGCTGCCTCGCCGTATGAAAAGGCAGCGGCCCTGGAAGCACTCGGCCAATACGGCTGGAACTACCGCTATATACGCGACGCAGGCTACCCTTCCCAGTTCATAGTCGTCCGCACGGCCAGCGTCAAGGCCCTTGCCAACATCGCATCCATGCGCAATTTCAACAGCTTCTTCGGCGGCGGCATCACTGCCCGACGGGAACTGGCCGAGTGTTTCGTGGATGCCATCAGCACTGGCGACCCAGGGATGGTGGCCGAAGCAGCCATTGCCATGCGGGATTCCACGGCCAATTTCAAGTCGGTGTTCGACAGTGTGCTAGTGCTCGAAAATGCGCTGAAAAAGCTGCGCCTCCCTCAAGAGATTGAGACTTACAACGAGTTGAAGCAGACGATTGAGTATTTCAAGGGGCAAAAATACACCGCACCGACCAAGACCAAGTTCGGGCACAAGATTGACTGGAAAATCATTTCCGACCTCAAGCCGGGTACAAGGGTGAACATCAAAACCAAAAAAGGCGTCATCAGCCTCGACCTATTGGTGGACTCAGCCCCTGGTACGATATCCAACTTCTTGGAGCTGATAAAGGACAAATACTACAACGGCAAGAACTTCCACCGCATCGAACCCAACTTCGTGGCACAGGGTGGCTGCTCCCGTGGCGATGGCTACGGAGGCCCCAACTATGCCATCCGCTCGGAACTGCCCTATTTCCACTACGACCAAGAGGGCTACGTGGGCATGGCCTCTGCTGGCAACAACACGGAATCGGCACAGTTCTTCATCACCCATAGTCCCGCCCCGCACCTCGATGGCAACTACACCATCTTCGCCAAAGTGGCCGAGGGCATGGATGTGGTACACAAGCTCGAAATCGGCGACGTGATTGAGGAAATGACCGTCGTGGAACCGAAATAGGAGTTGGCAGTTCGTCAGTTGGCAGGTGGCAGTCAGTCTTAAAGTCCATAAGTCATTTAGTCCGAAGCACGACATTGACTAAAAGACTAAACAACTGCTGACTGACTGCCCCCTGCCAACTGACGAACTGCCAACTTTAAAAACTAACCATTTAACAATCAGCTAATTATGAAATCCACACCACTGACGGAAAAGCATACAGCCCTTGGAGCAAAAATGGCCGAGTTCGCTGGCTACAACATGCCTATTTCTTATGCGGGCATACGAGAAGAGCATGAGTGCGTTCGCAAAGGTGTTGGCGTGTTCGATGTGTCGCACATGGGCGAGTTCATCGTGCGGGGCAAGCAGGCGCTCGACCTCGTACAGCAAGTCACCTCCAACGACGCCAGCAAACTCGGCATTGGCGATATACAGTACTCCTGCCTGCCCAATGGCCAAGGTGGCATCGTGGATGACTTGCTCGTTTATCGCTTGCCAGAAGACATGTGCGCCGAGGGCGAACAAGCCTTTATGCTCGTGGTGAACGCCAGCAATATCGAAAAGGACTGGAACTGGATTGCGAAGCACAATAGCTATGAAGCCCGCATGATCAATATCTCCGACGACACGGGGCTGCTCGCCGTGCAAGGCCCGAAGGCAGCCGAAGCGCTGCAATCCCTTACCGATATTGACCTGCACGGCATGAAATACTATTCGTTTGCCAAGGGCCGCTTCGCTGGCATTGACAACGTGCTGGTGAGCGCCACGGGCTACACGGGCGCAGGTGGCTTTGAGATTTATGTGAAAAACGAAGACTTGGAGCGCCTCTGGGACGCCGTTTTTGCCGCAGGCAAAGATCACGGCATCCAACCCATCGGCCTCGGCGCAAGGGACACGCTCCGCCTCGAAATGGGCTTTGCACTTTATGGCAACGATATTGACGACACCACCTCCCCATTGGAGGCTGGCCTCGGCTGGATTACCAAGCTAAACAAGGGCGATTTCAACGATGCCGAATATTTGCGCCAGCAAAAAGAAGCCGGTCTCAGCCGCAAGCTCGTAGCCTTCGATGTGCTCGACCGCCGGGTGCCCCGCCACGACTACCCCATTGAGGACATGGAGGGCAACGTCATCGGCAAGGTGACCTCCGGCACCCAGTCCCCCTCGATGGACAAGCCCATCGGCATGGGCTATGTGGCCACTGCATTTGCAAAGGAAGGGACGGATATTCAGGTGGTCGCTGGGGGGAAGAAACTGGCGGCGAAGGTGGTGAAGTTGCCGTTTTATAAGGGGTGATTTTGCAAAGCACCAAAAATGAAAAGGGCCTCTTAACCGCCGTTGGCAATTCAGAAGCCCTTTTCATTTAAAAAGAAGCCCAAACTTAGGGCAAATACTCCCGCTTAAACCTCCCATAATTCTCCTCATTGGCCACCCCCGGCAATCCGCAATTGGCAATTTCTGCATTCAGGTGCTGGATGCGGGTATCGTACTTGCCCTGCCGTGATTCCAGCCAGAGCGGTGGTACTTCCTCCGTTTTTGCCCGCTCCAAAATCTTTTTGATGCCCGTTGGCTCGTACAAGAACGGGCAGATCATCTCCACGGCAAAGGAATCGGCCAGCACGACTTTTTGCTCGCCGAAGGTCAGGTGCGGCACTTCGGCAGCGAAGTCGGGCAGTTCGGGAACGATATTTTCCAGCAACAGGTCACCGAGCATGATGCCGCCGTACTCCTGTTTGATGCGTTCTATGAGCAGGTCGGTGTCCACGTAGTATAGCTCGTGGCCGATGACGCCGAGCAGTTCGCTTTCCGAGCTAAGGTATTTCAACAAACCAGTATAGACATAAAAATGGCCGCCCGGCAAGAAAAAAGCCGTGCGCACATCGTCGTCGTGGATGATTTTCACCGACCAATCGAACTCAAGTCGGCGCTGTACTGGGGCCGTGTTCAGCATAGCGTTGAACAACTGCTCCACGTAGGCGTAGGCTTCTGGATATTCCAACTTGTCGAGTAGATTAAAAGCAACGTCATTGGATTCCAGCGCCAACTGAAATGCCTCCCCAATCTTGACCTCGTCCTCGGTGGTCAATTCTTCTGGGTTGATGCTGATTACCTTGTTGGGAGTCTCGTTGCAGGCGGTGAAGAATGCAAGGCTGGCGGCAAGGAACAAGAAGCTACGTTTTTTCATAGTTGTTTTTGAAAAATGGCGGGGATGCTGGTTTCCATTTGCCTTTACTTTCAAAAAATGTTCCAAACACGGGCGGCGCAAAAGTTTGACTGCTACACAAAAAAAGAACGATGCCCAATTGCTCAGGCATCGTTCTTCCACCGAGGGTGAGGCGCTTCCGTTTCTTCCAACAGCGGAAGCCGCATATATGATAGGCAGTAAGTTATCTATTTAACGTTTTGAGCTACGAGCTATGAGTTGCCAGTCACGAGTTGCCAGTTGCTCAAACCTGAATTTGCGAGATTTTTCTTCATAGAGCTTGAAACTCGCAACTCATCAAGGTTCCGGCTGAAAAATCGAAATCACGGCTTTCACCTCTTTGTCTTTTTCCAGTACTGGCAGCAGTTTGAAAAGCGTCGTGTGTGCATCAAAATCTTCGTAAAGGGCTTCCTCCAAGGCGTGAAGAGCCTCCGATTTGTTGCCCATCTGGAACAAACAAGCACTGCGGCAGTAGAGGATCTCAGGGCCGTAGGTGTGCTCATCGGCTTCGTCCAGTACTTCCAATGCTTCGTTGAATCGGCGCTGGCGCATGAGGAAAAGTGCGAGGTTCAGCCAGTGTTCCGGCATTTCTGGCGCTGCATCGGCAGCTTCCTTGTAAAAATCAAGCGCCTTGGTGAAGTTGCCCGTGTTCTGGTATGCCTCGGCTATGGCAGAGAGATAATCCTCGTTCCTATCGTCGAGCCTGACGGCTTTTTGCAATGCTACCACCGCACGTTGCCAGTCCTTTTGCCGACCGAAGCAACGCCCAATATGGAAATGGGCCTCAGCATTGTACTGGTCAAAGGCAACTGCCTGTTGGAAGAACTCACGGGCCACCACAAAGTTGCCCAGTTCTGAATAGCATTTCCCGATGTTGAGGAACAGGTCAGTATCCGGTTCGAAGCGCTCCAGCACGTCTTGGTAGCAGCTCAGGGCCTTCTGGAAATTCCCAGTCATCAGGCAGACCTCGGCGCATTCCCGGTAGGCGAATTCAAAATCGTCCTTTGCCAAAAAAGCATATTCATAAGCATCAATGGCTTCCTCATAATTGCAGAGGTAGGACTGCGACGCACCTATATTGTACCATGCTAGCGCATTGTAAGGATCCTCGTCAACTATTTTCACATGCAACGCTATGCTCTCTTCGTGCTTGCGGGCATATTCTACCACGTACCACATCCTTGAAAGGGCCTCATTATTGGAAGGGTCTTCCGCCAGTGCAGCCTTCAGCACATAGAACATGTGCTCGAAATCCCGCAGGTTGTCATAAATCAGTGCTTCGCATACATAGACCTTGCTGAGGTCTTTGCCGTGGGCAACGTTCCGCAGTCCATCTAAAATTGCGAGGCCCTGCTGGTGCAGCCCCATCATGGTAAGCCCTTCTGCTCGCAAAGTTGTGGTGCGCAGCAGCCCTGGCGACTGCACGTCCACCTGGTCGAGCAGCGAAAGCGCTTGGAGCGTTTCCTTTTTTTCCAACAGCAGTTCTGCCTTCCTTAGGAAGAGACTAGGCTGATAACCTGCCTGTGTGATGGCATGATCAATTACTTCCAGCGCCCTATCGAGCAGGCACTCCTGTTCGTAGTAGTCCACTAGGTTGTGGTAAGACTGAATGTTGGCAAATTTCACCTGATTTTTCTTAGACATGGTTTCATATTTTAAAATCAGGTTGAAAATGGCTTGACGGTCGTTTGTATTGGATTGCCCCATAGCCAGCTGTTTTTAGTGAAAATAGTGGTTAAAGATAAAGTACTTTATCGCACATATTCCTCGTGTGGGCGCAACCAATTACGGTACGGTAGGCATCCATGAGGAAACGGTTTGATGATTGCAATTATTTGATTTTCAATGTCTTATAAAAAAGAATAATCGAAAACCAAACGGTTTTTTCGGTTTGTCATAGAGTTCATAAATTACCTGTTTTGAAAAGGCGTGATTAGCAGTCATTTACGCCTGAATCACTTTCTAATTCATTTTTTTCAATAGTGTAAATGCGCATTTCATTTACAGGATTATAACCCAGTGAACAAACGGTTGGGGTATTGGCAAACCGCTTCCGGCCTCTTGCAGGGCGTTTCATCGCCACTGCCAAAAGCAAGTCTATAGCCATCAGTAAAGCCTCCTTGTGGTAGTTGAAAACGGGAGTTTGTACGTGGGGTTTGCAAAAGGGTTTCAGCCAAGTGTGCCAAGGCTGAAAATCGTAGGAGAATTTGCGGGCATGAAATGCCGGCAACATACCCCACTCGTGGGAGGTAGCAATGTTCATGGGTGTAATTTTGTTCATGAGAGCTGACCGCAAATAAGGCCGTCAGCAGCACCTTTCATTCAATTGCACAGCATACTCGAAAGATGGTAATTTATAGTTACAAATATTTTGCCATATTTTAAAAACGCTTGCTGGAAGCATGGAAAAAGGCATCCATTCAATAAAAATACCTGCATTCAGCGATGGAGTATGGACTTACTTCGCCCAACGCAGCGTGACCTGCACGGGGTAGTGGTCGGAGAGTTTGGAGCCAAGTACCCGATGGCGCAACACCTTGAAGTGGGCATCGGGCAGCACATAGTCTATGCGCAGGAAAGGCAGATTGCCAGCGAAGGTGGAGCCGATGCCGAAGCCCTTCTCGCAGAAGCTGTCCTGCTTGTTTTTTGACAGCAACCGATATACGTAGGATACGGGCGGGTCGTTCAGGTCACCAAGCAGTATGACCGGGTGAGGGCTTTTTGCCATGTGCCTTGCCACTGCCTGTGCCTGATTTGCACGGATTTGCACGGCATTGCGGTAGCGACCCAACACGAAGCGGATGTCTCGCCAGGTGCCCCGTTTGCGAAGGTCTCCCTTGGTGGCTATGCGGTCGGCAGTTTGACCGAGCCTATTGGACTGGAGGTGCACATCATAGACCCGCATCGTGCCATTGGGCGTCTTCAAATCGGCCCAGGCACATGAGTTTGTCGTGTTTTCAAAGGGCACTTCGCCCTTGTTTTCAAAGGGGAATTTAGAAAAAACAATGGTGTTCTTCGACTTGTGGATGTACTGGTAGTTGAAGGTTTGCCGAACCAATTCCATGAACCGCTCTCCTTTACCCTCCTGTACGCAGAGCACGTCCGGCATGTCGATGCTGCCGCTAAAGGTCAGGAACTCAGCTTTCAGTTTTTTATCCGTCTCTTTGTCGCTCCAGCCATACCCACTGAGCGAAGCAATATTATAAGTCAGTACCGTGAAGTTTTTGCTGGATTTAGGGATGCTCCCAGCAAGGTTCAAACTGAAAAAACTACCCAAATATCCCAATCCGGCGATGATGCAGCCGATGGAGAACAGGGCATATTTGCTGCGGCGCAGTCCCCAGAAAATGGCAAAAAATAAATTCCCGAACAGAAGGAAGGGATAAGCCAATCCAAGAAAAGTTAAGTGCCACAGCTTTTCAGGATTAACGAAAGGTGCGGCATAAGCCAACAGGGTGACCAGTATCAGCAAAAGGTTTGACCAACGAGGTATGTTTTTAAGCAATTTCACAAAAAAGCAAGTCACAACTTAGCGAGTGGGGGCATATCAACCTTTAAAAACCTGACAAACCCTCGTCAACCTTTTTTTACTTATTGCTTGCGTTGAAAAGGAACTCCTTTTCAGCGGCGGAAAGGCTATCGTAGCCCGTCAGTTTGATTTTGTCAAGGATGGCGTCCAATTGTTCTTGGTGCGACAGGTCGCTGCCCTCGGTGGGGCGGCGGCTGGCCTTGCGCTCGGTCCTGCCGACGGGTTGCTTCTTCAAATCGGGGCTGCGGTAAACCGTTGTCGGCTTTGGCCGCTTTTTGGCGAAAAGGTTGCCAAAGAACGAGGTGATGCCATCCAGCAATCGGTTGACGGGAGCCGTCCAGTCGTTACCGTGGCCCAGTTGCTGCGCAATGAGGAAGCCCATGAACGCCCCGCCAAGGTGGCCGAAACTGCCACCGGAGTTGAAATTATTGGAGATGGCCACAAGGTCCAAAACGATAAAAAAGCCGACAATGAACTTCAGCCTCACCTCGCCAAGGATGAAAAGGTGAATCATATAATTGGGTGCAGTGGCCCCAGCGATGCACAAAAGGCCCATGAAGGCGGCAGATGCCCCCAGTGCATAGGAGCCAAAACCAAGCTCCCCGCCACCAATATTTGCCGCAGCAAAATATACCAATCCCCCCGCCAAGCCACTGAGCAGGTACATGGGAAGTACCCGGCGGTCGCCGAGCAGGTCGCCCACGATGCGGCCAAACCAGTAGAGCCCCAGCATGTTCCAGAGCAAGTGCCAAAGGTCTTCGTGCAGGAACATGTGCGTGATGAAGACCCACGGGTGCGTCAAGTTGTGCTTCCAGTCGGCCCCGATGATGAGCGAGTGCTTGAAGGTTTCGTAAACAGCACCGCCGTCCATTCCGCCCATTATCAGCTTGGAAAACAAGAGCAACAGAAAGCCGCCGATGTTGACCCAAATGATGCGGGTCAGCATACTGCCGTGGCTGAACTGAGCTTTTACGTCTTCCCAAATCGAGCTGAACATATTCAAGATTTTTGCAAAAATAAGGGGTTTTTTATTGTTTTATGGCTTCATGGGCACATTGTTTCATGGCTATTGAACGGTGAAGCCATGCAACCATACAGCAATGCTGCCATCAATACAACCGCTCACCCCGCTTTCGCCAGTAAACGATCAGCAGGAAGCCGAAGAGTGCACCGCCCACGTGTGCAAAATGCGCCACACCGGTTTGGAACGGGCTTAGGCCCAAGCCAATTTCAATGGCTGCATAGATAAGCACAAAATATTTTGCCTTTAGGCTAACGGGAGGAAGCAGCAAGGAGACTACGCTGTTCGGGAACTGCATCCCATAGGCTGCCAATATTCCAAAAACTGCACCGGAAGCACCGAGCATGGGCACATTCGCACCAGCAGGGTGCCCCCCAAAATAATTTAACTCAAGGTATTGAACAATCATTTGAAGCGCAAGTGCGCCAAAACCTGTAAAGAGATAGTAAAACAGGAAACGCTTTGGACCCCATACCGATTCCACCGCCGTTCCAAACATGTAGAGTGCATACATATTGAAGAAGATATGCGTTAGGTTGCCGTGCATGAACATATAGGTGACTACCTGATAGGATTGAAAGAAGGGCGAGGTAGGATAAAAAACAGCGAACCGAAGCCGGCCTAGGTCATTGAAATTTTCAGGATTTGCATTGTTTATAAGGTATAATAGGCCATCACCTTCAGGTTCTCCCATTAGGTTGGTGCCGAGGAAAACCAGTATGTTGATAATTATTAAATGCTTCACCACGTCGGTGATATTCAAGTTGCCCATTTTTTCTTTTTGAGTAAAAACCAAGTTGAAACGCCAAAGATAAACAGGCTGCTTGCCCGCCAAGGCGTACGGGCAAAAAAACATCCAACGAGGCAAAATTGTTGGCGATTACATTTTCGCTGTCACCATTCCAAAATGGCAAACAACCATCAGTGAATGCCAAGAAGTGCACTGAATTAACCTCCGCCTCGGCAGGCGTCGCAAGCAATTGATTTCCAGAGAATTGTCGCATCCTAAGTCATAAATCCAAAATCGTAAATCTCTTTATCTTCGCCCAGCCAACGCAACTGCCATGCTCAAATTCTTTAGAAAAAACATCGCTGAAAAATCGGACGAAGAACTGGTGCTGCTATACCAGCGGGGTGGCGATTTGGAGGTACTTGGCACACTGTACGAGCGGTACGTGGAGTTGGTGTATGGCGTTAGCCTCAAGTTTTTCAAGGAAAAAACCAAGTCCGAGGATGCCGTGATGGCCATTTTTGAAACACTCGTGGAGAAGGTGCGGACGCAGGAAATCCGCCAGTTTCGACCTTGGCTGCATGTGGTGGCGAAGAACCATTGCCTCATGCAGCTCCGTAAAAAGAACCACACCATTTCATTCGATGAAATGACGCCCGCAACTCAGGCGGAGGTTGTGTATTCTGCCGGGGTTTTGCATCCAGTGGATGTGCTGGAGGACGAGCCGCAGCAAGTTGCACTTAAAAACTGCATCGAAAAGCTGCCCGAACAGCAACGGCATTGTGTGGAGCAGTTTTATTACGAAGACAAATCTTACAAGGAAATAGCCGACATGAACGGCGAGGCCCTTGGCCTCGTGCGCTCCAATATCCAAAACGGAAGGCGCAACCTGCGCATCTGTTTGGAGAAAAGCGGGGTGAGAACGAGTAGTGATTGGTAATTATGCTTTTGGCCGTTAGCTTTTGGCTATTTGCTGTTGGCCAACAGCAAATAGCCAAAAGCCAACGGTAAATTCAAATGGACAAAACCTAGCACTCCAAAGCATAGTGATTGGTGATTGGGCTTCCCAACGCCAATTGCATCAAAAATAAATGGAATCCGAAAAGCGAAATAAGTCCCTTCTGACGCCACTTCTGCGGTGGCTCAATGGCGATGCCAACCGCCACGACGAGCGTGTGCTTGATGCCGCTGCGCAATCCGACCCCTTCTTGGCCGATGCCATTGAGGGGTATCGGGCATTGCCGGAGGCGAACCATGCTGCGGACCTGACCCGGCTCAAGGCAGGGTTGCGGAAGCGGACGCAACGGCAGCGGGGAACCGGATTCTACCTGCTAAGGGCGGCGGCGGCCTTGGCTGTTGTCGTGGTGGCTTGGTTGGTGGTGCAGCAGTTTGCCAGTGGCGATAAGGCGGCAGTGGCCGATGCCGTGCAAATGGAACCAGCAACGGCGACAGAGGCAACTTCGGCAATGGCCGATTCAATCCAACCGGAACTTGCGGAGCAAGAAAGCACTTTGCTTGATGGCCAGCCCAATGCAAGCACAGCTAAGGAAAAACCTTCGAGAGAAAATAGCAAGCCCATCCCGTCGGCACCGCAGGCCAATGCGCCCGCACCGGTTATTGCGGAAGCAAATAAGCAACTTGAATCTGATGAGGCTGATGAAAATGCACTTGCCCAAGAGGAACTAAATAAGGCTGAGTTGGAAGCAAAGATGAGGCTGGAAACGGAGGTGCGACGTAAAGCGGAAGCTATCAGCCAAGCCAAACAAGAAGGTGCTGGAAAAGGCAATTCGGGAGTCAATGACAAGGCAAAGGATGTTGCCGTGGCCCCATCATCTGCCCCCGCCAAAGAAGAAATGGCCAAGGCATCCAAAAAGCAGCGCTATGCAGCCCGCCAAATCACAGGACAAGTGACGGACGGCAACGGCTCACCGCTTATAGGCGTAAGTGTGGTGGTCAGTGGGACGAACACTGGCGCAGTGACCAATGTTGACGGCACTTACAGCCTGACCTTGCCCGCAGGGGCCACCGCCTTGGAGTTCAGCTATACGGGCTATAATCCGCTGCGGGTGACACTTGGCGGCAACGACAAGGTGAATGTTGAACTGGCGGAAAATGAGGCTTCCCTATCGGAAGTGGTGGTAGTCGGCTATGGGCAGGCAACCGACGAGCAGCCACCCTACGAGTCGCTCCGGCCCGTGGGAGGCTTCAAGCAGTTCAAGCAATATGTGTCCAATAGCCTGCGCCACCCAGAAGCCGACAAGCACCCCCGCCCTAAACAGGTAGTAAGAGTACGCTTCACCCTACAAGCTGATGGCCGCCTCACCGACTTCAACCCCAAGGGAGATGCCCCGCAGGCGTACAAGGACGAAGCTGTCCGCTTACTGCGGGAAGGGCCACGCTGGGAGGGCACGGCTGGCACGACGGCCTCTTACCGGTTTGTGTTCGAGTAAATAACGCAAGTTGCGGAGCACCTTAGCTTTTTATGAAAAGCGTGTTACCAGCAACTTGCGGTAAATAATGTAGCGATTTTTCACCTTTACTTAATATCGGTTTCACGCTCGCTTAATACTGGTCGGCCACCTTTGCGCCATCATTTTGTTGCTGACTTCATAAGTCAAAAGTTTTTCTCACCTGTTTACCAATGTCGCTAACGCTGGCCCGCCCTGACCGCCCGGTCTTGGTGGGTTCTTTTTTTATGCGGTTGATGTGGCCAATGAAACCTATTTTTGCACACTTTAATAATGCCAAGCAGCAATACCCTGCTGCAATTCTTACTTGAAAATGCCTAACAGAAAAAAAATGCCCCGGATTCGGGAGGTGAAGAACCTCGTGGTGCCACCGCCTGAAATATGGCATTTGGCAAATGGAATCCCGGTCTATGAAACCAACCTCGGCACACAGGACATCCTCAAGCTCGACATGGTGTTCTATGCAGGAAGGCCCTATGAGCGGAAGAAGCTCGCCTCCCGTTGCGCAGCAGCCCTGATGCGGGAGGGCACGAGGCGGCACACCAGCGCAGAGTTGGCAGAGACTATAGACTACTATGGTGGGTCGCTCTCCATGCCCATCAGCATGGACATGGCAGGGGTGCAGTTGCACACGCTGACCAAGCATTTCGAAAAGCTGCTCCCGCTCGCAACGGAAATAATTTCGGAGCCGACCTTCCCCCAAGAAGAGATTGATTCTTTTGTGGTGCGCAATAAGCAGCGGCTGCAGGTTGACCTCAGCAAGAACGATTTTGTGGCCTACCGAAAGTTCACCGAACTGCTTTTTGGCAGTGACCATCCATACGGCTTCAACAGTTACGCAGAAACTTATGAGGCTATCTTGAGGGACGACCTCGTGACGCATTTCAAGGAAAACTATACAAGTGGCAACAGTTTGATTTTCTTAAGTGGCAAGACCAACGAGGCTGTGCGCCGATTGTTGGACGAGCAGCTTGGGCAAGCCATTGCCAAGGGTGAAAGGAGGCATGTTGGCGAGTTGCCAGTGAACCATGAGCCGCAAAGGCTGCATGAGCCCATGCCCGACACGGTGCAGAAAGCCGTTCGAATCGGCTGCCACCTATTCAACCGCCACCATCCCGATTACAATGGGATGTACGTGCTGAACACCATTCTTGGCGGTTATTTCGGCTCCCGCCTGATGACGAACATAAGGGAGGAAAAGGGCTATACCTACAATATATACAGCTCGCACGAGGCCATGCTGCACGGCGGCTATTTCTATGTGGGCACGGAGGTGGGCAATGAGTTCGTGGACAAGACCATACACGAGATTTACGTGGAAATGGAAAAACTCCAGCAAGACCTCGTGGACGACGATGAGATGGCGATGGTGAAGAATTACCTGTTGGGCACCTTGCTAACGAACCTTGATGGCCCTTTCAACATTGCAGAAGTAGTGAAGACTTTTGTAAGTGAAGGACTTGAACTCAAGGCGTTTGAGGAATTGGCAGCTGCCATTAAAAATATCACCGCCGAGGAAGTCAGGGAATTGGCCCGTAAGTATTTCAGTAAGAAGGATATGTGGGAGGTGGTGGTGTGATAGAGAGTGATAGAGGGGTTTTGCATTGAAAATCAATTAGTTTTCTTAAATAGTTACAATAATTATTGGATTTTCTTTTCTTTTGTGCCGTCATTTGAAGGCACAGGTTTTTAGCGCTGTTTTGATGGGTAATTGGTTTGCGAACAAACACTGCATATTCCGTTCAAATCAAGACCAAATCCCAACAGCTTCAAGGGCAGCTTTTGCTACGATTTTAACAAAACAAGAGGTAAACGCTATTAATGAAACTCTTCAGTTTTTTCACTCAAGAACTAGCCATTGACCTTGGTACTGCCAATACGCTCATCATGAGCGATGGCAAAGTGGTAGTGGATGAGCCTTCTATCGTGGCCATTGACAGGCGCACGGGCGAAACCATTGCCGTAGGCAACAAGGCGATGCAGATGCACGAGAAGACCCACGAGAACATAAAAACCGTGCGCCCACTTCGGGACGGCGTTATCGCCGACTTCCAGGCTGCGGAGAACATGATTGAGGGACTCATCAACATGATTGGCAACCGCCGCCGCTTTTTTTCCCACTTGAAAATGGTCATCTGCATCCCCTCCGGCATTACCGAGGTGGAGAAGCGTGCTGTTTTCGACTCCGCCGACCACGTTGACTCAAAGGAAACTTACCTCATCCACGAACCAATGGCTGCCGCACTGGGTATAGGCTTGGAGGTGGAGGAGCCTATTGGCAACGTCATCATTGACATTGGGGGCGGCACAACAGAGATTGCGGTAATCGCCCTGTCCGGCATTGTTTGCGACCAGTCCATCCGAACAGCAGGCGACGAGTTCACCGCCGACATCATTGACTACATGAAGCGGGCGCACAATATACTTATTGGGGAGCGCACCGCCGAGCAGATAAAAATCAACGTAGGCTCTGCCCTGCACGAACTCATAAACCCGCCACCAGATTATGCCGTGAATGGCCGTGACTTGATGACGGGCATTCCGAAGCAAATCACCATTTCCTACCACGAGGTATCGCAGGCTATTGACAAATCCATCAGCAAGGTGGAAGAGGCCGTGATGAAGGCGCTAGAAAGCACGCCACCTGAGTTGGCCGCCGATATTTACAAGACTGGCCTTTACCTGACTGGAGGAGGTGCATTGCTGCGTGGCCTCGACAAGCGCCTCAGCGCCAAGACCAAACTGCCTGTGCATATCGCCGAAGACCCGCTCCGTGCTGTGGTACGTGGCACGGGCATCGCACTGAAGAACACTGACCGTTTTTCCTTCCTGATTGATAGAAAGAGTGTGTAGCTTGAACAGTTGGCAGTTAGACAGTTGGCAGTTGGCAGTCAGGGGCTGCAACCGACGGTCTGACTGCCAACTGCCAACTGTCTAACTGCCAACTCAAAATGTTCAACCTCGTCCAGCTTCTTATAAAACTGAGCGGCTTCCTCGTCTTTCTCGTGCTGGAAGTCATCTGTTTTACGTTGGTGGTGAGGTACAATGGCAATCAGGAAAAGGTCTATACGAATACCGTGAACAAATTCACGGGCTGGCTCCAACAGAAGAGCACTTCCACTTACCAGTATTTCCAGCTATACGATGAAAACAAGCGGTTGGCAAAGGAGAATTCGCTCCTGCTTGACCGCCTCGCCAACTTGGGCATCAACGTCCAAAACCCGTTGGACACGGCTTGGGCAGATAGCATCCAGCCCAAATACACTTTCCTCGACGCAAAGGTCATCCGCAATTCCATCAACCAACATCACAATTATATCACGCTGGACAAAGGGGCGAAGGATGGCATAAGACCTCATACGGGCGTGGTCTCTGATGATGGGGTGGTAGGCATTATCCGCAAAGTGTCGCAGAACTATTCGGTGGCAATGTCCATCCTGCACCGACAGGCCAACATCAATGCGAGGGTGAGGCACAAGAACTACTTTGGCCCGCTGGTTTGGAAAAGCGACAATGTCCATATTTTTAACTTGGAAAACATACCTAAGGATGCCCCCGTGACCAAGGGCGACACCATAGAGACGAGCGGCTATTCGACGATGTTCCCGCCAGGCATCACCATTGGCGTTGTTGACAAGTTGTGGATGGATCCCGGCAGCAATTTCTTCACCATTGAGGTCAGGTCATTTGCGAAGCTGAGCAATATCCAACATGCTTACATCGTGCGGAATATTTTCAAGCAAGAGCAAGAGCAATTGGAGGAATCTGTGATTAACGAAGATGAATAACACCATCATTTCCAATATAGTAAGGTTTGTGAGCTTGGTGCTGTTGCAGGGCCTTGTTTTCAAAAACATTGGCGTGGGATGGGAGAGCTTCCCCTACCTGCATATCATCGTTTTTCCGCTTTTCATCCTGCTGCTGCCCTTGCGCACCCCAAGAACGTTGGTTATCTTTCTCGGTTTTGTGGCCGGTATCACAGTTGATTTCCTTTACGACACATTGGGCGTTCATGCCAGTGCTGCCGTGTTTACGGGGTTCATCCGGTCGTTTATCCTAAGGGTCTTGGAACCAAGGGGCGGTTACAACATGACGTACAGCCCAACCATGAAAATGATGGGCATTGGCTGGTTTGCGCAGTACGCTTCTACCCTGTTGTTCGCACATATATTTTTCTACTACTCTGTAGAAGCGTTCACTTTTGTTTATATCGCCAATATTTTGATAAAGACCATTGTCAGCTTTATTGTCAGTATGGCGTTTATCATGATATTCCAGCTGTTGCTGAACCCAAAAGAGTGAGAAGGTGAGAGAGAGTGAGAGATGTGAGGGGGGGTGAGAGGGGGTTAGCGGAGAGAAGAAATAATTTTTTCTCTCACCCCCCTCTCACTCTCTCACCCCCTCTCACCTTCTCGCCCGTTAATCATGGAAGAACAGAATAAAGAACGGCAATTTGTTTTCCTGCTGGTGTTCGTGCTGGCGGGGCTGCTCTTAGCGGGCCGGGCCTTCCAATTGCAGGTGTTGAGCGACAGCTTCCGGGGCCGTGCCGATGCTGTAGCCATGAGCAAGGTGACGCACTACCCCGCACGTGGCCTCATTTACGACCGCAACGGCAAGCTGCTCATCAACAACGCCCCAGTCTATGACCTCATGGTGACGTACAACCAGGTAAAGCCAGGCATGGACACCACCAAGTTTTGCCAATTGCTTGGCATCACCAAGGAGGAGTTCAAACTGCGGCTCTACAAAGACTTCAAGCGAGACAAGCGCTTCAGCAGGGTAAAGCCCTTTGTTTTTTTGGATAAAATATCGCCCGCAGCCTTTTCGCTTTTCCAAGAGAGCATGTACGAGTTCCCCGGCTTTTTTGCGCAGGTGCGCAACATTCGCAGCTACCCAGTGAACCATGCTGCGCACATGCTCGGCTATATCCAAGAAGTAACCGACGCCGACATCAAGACCGCCAACGGTACTTATGTGATGGGCGACTATATCGGCAAGAGCGGTATTGAGTTGGCTTACGAAGAGGAACTGAAGGGTGTGAAGGGTGTGCGTTTTGTGCTCAAGGACAATTTGGGCCGTGACGTGGGCAGCTTCCAGAACGGCAAACGGGATACCTTGCCTGTATCTGGCCTTGACCTCATCACTACTATTGACACAGAGCTGCAAGCCTATGCCGAGTCCCTGATGGTGAACAAAAAAGGCGCAGTGGTGGCCATAGAGCCAAAGACGGGTGAGATTTTGGCCTTCCTCAGCTCGCCTACCTACAACCCTAACCTGATGGTCATTGACCAAAACAGGGGAAATAACTACGCAGCCTTGGCCGCTGACAAGTCGCAGCCACTGTTCAATCGAGCCATCATGGCCTCGTACCCACCCGGTTCCACCTTCAAGGCATCCGTCGGGCTGATAGGAATGCAGATGGGGGCCATCACCGCCGAAACAGGTTGGCCCTGTGGTGGCTACTACGTGAACGGCGGGCGAGACGTGCGCAAGTGCCGTGGCCATGCCCACCCCTCCAATATCGGCATTGCCCTGCAATGGTCGTGCAACAGTTACTTCTTCCGCACTTTCAAGCAGATAGTGGACCACTACGGTTATTACAATTCAGCGCAGGGCCTTGATACAATGGCCTACTACCTGCACCAGTTGGGCTTTGGACAGAAGCTCGGCGTGGATTTCCCAGGCGAAAAACCAGGGCGAGTGCCCGACTCCAAATACTACAATAAGATGTACCCAAAGGAGAAGGGCGGTTGGCGTTCCCCAACCATCATCTCTGTGGGCATCGGGCAGGGCGAAATCGAGTTGACCACCATCCAGATGGCCAATATCGCTGCCATCATTGCCAACAGGGGCTATTATTATATTCCGCACTTTGTCAAGGCATTCAAGCAAGGGGACAAGACATTGAAACCCCGTGAACCTTATCGGAAGCGGATAAAAGTCCCAATTGGCTCCTACTATTTCCCCTCAGTAGTGGACGGTATGGCCGCTGTGATTGCGCACGGCACGGCAGGCTCTTCCAAGATACCTGACCTACCCGTTGCGGGTAAAACAGGCACTGTACAAAACCCGCACGGTGAAGACCACTCCACCTTCATCGGGTTCGGCCCCGTGGACGATCCCAAGATTGCTATTGCCGTATATGTAGAAAATGCAGGCGGTGGTGGCAAGTTCGCAGCGCCTATTTCAACGCTTTTGATGGAGAAATACCTTCGGGGCAGCATCAGCGAGAGCCGTAAGCGCCGTGAGAAACAGATGATGGAAGCAAATCTGATTGAGCCTAAGCCCAAGAAGGTTTTCGTGCGCCCGGCAGGCACACCTGACTCCTTGCAAATGGACAATACCCCTGTGGATGCGCCCGTGGAAGAGGTGCTGGATGAGGGGGAGAATTAATAATATTTTCTGGTTGATAAAGGTTGATAAAGGTTGATAGCGTGACTTAGCTGGCCTTTATCAACCCTTGTCAGCCCTTATCAACCCTTGTCAACCAAAGAATGACTGTCTCCGCCATCGTCGCCATCGCCCGCAACCATGCCATTGGGCACAACAACCAGATACCTTGGTATTTGCCGTCCGATTTGAAGTATTTCAAGAAAGTGACCACAGGCCATCACGTCATCATGGGTCGGAAGTCTTTCGAGTCCATTGGGAGGCCATTGCCCAACCGCACGAATGTGGTCATCACACGTGACCCCTTCTTTGTAGCAACGGGCTGTAAAGTCGTACACTCCTTAGAGGAAGCACTTGCTTTTGCCGATGCGAATGGCGAAACAGAAGCCTTTATTATTGGCGGGGGAGAAATTTACCGCAAAAGCTGGACATACCTCGACCGGCTGTACCTGACCGAAGTGGATGTTGAGCCAGAGGCAGATGTTTTTTTCCCGGAAGTGGAAGAAAAAGAATGGCGGGAAGTGAGCCGGGAAGCCCATCCCGCCGACGAAAAAAATGAGTTCGGGTATGTGTTCAGGGTATTGGAGCGGCAATAAGGTTTATTTTACAAAATCGGAGTCCAGCACATTATGCCCATCCGTGATGTTTGGGCCGCCTTGGAATTTGGCATCGCCAAACGCAAGGATTGGATAAAAAACAAAAGGTAGAAACACACAACCTACTGTAAAACCTTCGTCTTTCCCGAATTTTTTGACCAAGAGGTTGGTGGCCCAGATGCTCCAAATCAAGCCAATATAGGGGATGAGCATCAAGATAGCCCACCAAGCTGGCTTGTTCACGATTTCGCAGAGTACGACCAAGTTGTAAATGGGGATAATTGCTGCCCAACCTGGTTTGCCAGCTTTCACAAAGATTTTCCACATGGAAACAATCATCAAAGCCAAAATGGCGAGGGCGAAAATTCCGAATACGATTAAAATAGCTGAGTTGTCTTGCATATTGATGAATTTTTAGGTAGTGAAAAAATATTTGGCAAAACGCCGTTAAAAGACTCAAAAATAATAGCGCTTCGCAACTTCCCAAACTCCCCACAACAAAGAAAAGAGCAGAAGAGCTTTTGCAAAAAGCCACCATTTATGATTGCCCAGAGGAGTTGACAACCCACTCATTGCCATAAAACACAGCGGAAAAACCGGGAAAAAATACCGCCCGTTGAGGGCAAGTATGCGCTCGCTGCCTATGGGCATCCATTGCATATAGAGCACCAAGGCCAAAGCGGCCATCATGGAACATGCGATTGCGAAAAAGCTCAACCGATGGTGGGTTTGAAGTTGCAGTTTCGCTTTTGCGTCAGTCATTGCCACCCCAATAGTAGCCAGCAGCAGGGGGCCAATCAGCCAAGTGGGCAGGTAGTTTTTCTCCCAGCCGAATTTGCCGAAATAATGCGCCAAGGTTGCCGGGGCCGATTCAAGGTAACTGAGCAAGGCCATCTTTGCAAAACCGAATGGATTGTCCAATACATGGGCCAACTGTTCGTGGGGCTGTACGCCATCGTTCAACTGAACCCCATCCCGGTACATGGGGTTGTAGTGGTCGTAAGGTATAAAGCGGTCGCCTGCGTAACTATACCACCAAGCCAACAAACTAAGGTTGAAAATCAAAAGCCCTCCTGCGAAGATAAGATGGCCACTTCTGTGGTTAAACCTCTCCTTTGGAATCAACCATGCCAGTAGCACGATGGGCAGATAGACTGGCTTACTGAGGGTAATGATTGCGGAGAAAAGGAAGATGCCTATTGTTCGGCGGGACGAGAGGCCATTGGGGCCATGCTTTTCAAAAATCATTGAAAGGAGGGCAGCCAATAGCCAAAAGCTTAGGCCGTTCGTCAAGGCATCGCCCGTGAGCGAGGAGTGGAGGAAAAGGCTGGAAGGCAACAGTGCGAGCCATGTCATCGTCCAGTCGTGGAATGGCATCATGTGCAGCGCAGCCAGTACCAGCGCCAGCCACAAGGCCAAGGTGGTGAGGCGGCCCACGTATAGCAATAATAATGGGCGACA
Organism: Saprospiraceae bacterium; assembly: GCA_016714985.1. GTDB lineage: Bacteria > Bacteroidota > Bacteroidia > Chitinophagales > Saprospiraceae > UBA6168. Next base: position 47,697 of record JADKBS010000003.1, read on the forward strand.
GTTGAACGTCATGAATGCCTTGACAACCAATCCTTGAAATAGGTAGGGGAATGGCGCATAATAGCCCACATTGGGAAAGTCAACGAATATGGTGTCGGCAGTATTGAGCGATAGTCGCCATGCAGCCTCAAAATCAGGTTTCCCTACCCTCGCCGTGGAATCATATCGCAGTGCTGAAAAGGGTTGATAGACTTGGCGGACATTTTTGGGCAGATACCCGCCGAGGCGCATGTCCGCTGTTTTTTCACCCATAAGGTGGCCGCTGGCCAAATGGACTGTGCGGTAGAAATGGGCGGTTTCATCAGGTGATTGGAAGGGTGGCAACAAAAAGGCGTACAGCAGGCCGAAAGCGCCCGCCACTATGCCAAAGAATCGTACTGTGCCTGCTGGTTTCATCGTAATATCAGGCACGCAAAATAGGTGCTTTATTGGAACAATCCACAGCACCTATTCTGCGGACGAACTTAAAAATTTTCGTTCTTTGACAACTCTTGTGGAATCTCAAGAAATCAGTGTTTTTCCGCCCACAAAAATTGTCAAAGAACGAAAGGTTTTTTAGAACTTGTGCATGAGGGCAAGGGCCACATTGCTTGAAAAATTGCCACCAATAGAATATGTTACGTCAGACCCAGGAAAGTTACGGATGCTCATATAAACGCCGGGGCCACCCTCTACGTTGATTGCCCAGTTTTCATTGAAGTCGTGCTGTAGGCCGAATATCCAAGCAACACCAGGGGAGACACTCCAATAAGGGTCAATGTTTGAAGATTTACCGAAAGACAGGCCGAAGGAAAACTCGGGTGACCTGTACAAGGTCGTTTTTTTGCCAACGGGCTTCCTGGTTTCAACTCCTATGGCGAGGCCGCCATTTAGGTTGAAGTCGGCGTTGCCATCTGAACCATTGAACTGGATGTTGCCGAAAGTTGCCGAGATGCGGCGGTACTTGTTCTCGGCCAGCTGCTTCTTGTAAATGCCGCTGAACGATGTGAAACCATCGAAATTGATGCCACTGAGTTGGATGCCAAACTCCCGATTGGGCGAACTGTCCGATTGGGCTAAAACGGAAGAAGTTAGGCAGCAGGAAACGGCCAGGCTTAGAATGAGCAATGATTGCCTTTTCATAATAGGATAATTTTGAAAGGTGAAAAAGAGATTGTAGGCAATTATACGGTGGCTATTGGAGAATGGCCCTAACGTTTGCCAAAAATTAACGCTCCTTCAAAAAACAAAGGAGCCCCCCTCAGAACTATGCTGAGAGAGGCCATCCCAAAAACTGCTCTTTAATCAGTACCGATGGGGCTTCTGCCCTTTTTCGGCATTTATCCTTGTGATAATTTGATAGTTGTCTTACGAGGCATCACTCCCCCTCCGTTAGGGTGCGAAATGTCACTATTTGAAACGGTGTAAGGGATGAAAGTGAGAAGTGCGATGCGCTTAGTATGCCCGGTCATACAGACCGTCTTTTCAATGGAGCAAAAGTAGCGAGGAGATGAAACGGAATAAGTACCTATTTGCAAGTAATTATTAAAGTATTGCAAGTAAAATAAGAAAATAAATTATTTATAATTCAAATTGCAGCGCACCTTAGCCTTTCATCAAAAACACTTTCTATATTTCTTTTTCGGCGGCGGAGCTGCCGAAAAAGAAGTATAAATGGGCCATGCAAGTTGGGTTATTTATAAGCTACCAATGCCTGTGGAAATTCGCCGGAATGGAGTGATTCAGTTTGAGAAGGTAATCGCAAAATCTGCCATAGTCGAGTGGCGGAAGAAAGACAGAATACAGCAAAAAAGGAAAACAACAAAAGCGATGGCTTCATCGGAGATAATGGGTTGTAAGTTCTTTTTCATACGGGTGTGCGGGATTGTGATTCGTGAAGTTGAATTTTTGTTCTCACCTTATGCCTGCCTCATCGTTGGTAAGAGAATACGCAGTGCTTTCATATCTTATGTTTTCATAGGTTGAATTGTTCATAGAACACAACACCTAATCCCATGAAAACTTCAAGTGTCTGATAAAGTATATCTTCTCGCGTAACTGCTTAGGAGGGTGTGGGAGGAGAGAGAAAAATGAATTTTTTTCTCTCTCCTCCCACATTTTGGGGTATTTTTTGGGAAAAAATGAAAATTTTTCCCAAAAAACACCTCCTGCTAAGGAGTTACCTTCTCGCCATAAATAAAAGGATTCTTTGGAAGGGGCGAAGGGCCAATTGAGCAGGATAGCCATGCAACATGGCTATGCATTTTTACGCAAGACAAGCACAAAGGTTGTGCCAGCATACAAGAATCATAACAGTGCCCAGCGCTTTAATTTCACTAACAACGTCTGGTCATTATTGCCAAGCTCGACCCTAACTTCCTCCCATGTTGGGAGTCGCCATTTGGAAGGAGGAGTCTTGGAAAAACCATAAGGTTCCGTTGGCACACCGACTAGGTTTTTGTCAAGTTTCTTATTGTTGTTTTCGTCCAAAAAAACGGCAAACGCATAACTGCCAGCGGGCAGGTCTTCTATTTCCCCTTCAACAGTTCCCTGGCTGTCGGCCTTGAAATTGTACAGCACCGCCTTTTCTTCTTGCATGAAATCGGAACGGGAGCCGTACAGCGCCAATCGCACAGTGCCCCCTGTTTTTTCAATGCCTTCAAAGCGAAGGGTCAGCTTTCTGCCCATCTCCAGTTTTGAAGAATGCAATGCAAAGTTAGATAGGTATAGTGATAAAAATATCCACTTCATAAAAACTTAATATTCAATGAATTAATGAGGCTCGTTTTGGTGAAACGCCGCTTTCGCAGAGCATTTCGATAATCCTTGCCGAAATCACCGTGGATTTTGTCCACATGATGAAATGGTCTTCGCCCTCCAGCATCTGCACCTGCAATGGTCGGCTGTTGACGAGCATCCTCCTCGCAAAATCAGCGTTTTCTGCTGGCACAAGGCTGTCTTTTGTTCCTTGGATGATCGCACGGGGCAGCGGATGTCGGCCCAGAAGGACAGCATGTCTTCCAGCTCCTTTTTCAAGGGTAGAATCTCTTGGTTGCTTACCCGGAATGCAGGCGGAAGCATCCAGCGAAGTGCCCACCAGTCAAGCGGCCTCGCCCACCAGTAATCCGGTTCCAATGTAGGGTCAATAGAGCCTGCAACGATGACAAGCCCATCCACTAATTCAGGGAAGTCAATGGCCATGCGGGCGATGAGCGGGCCGCCATAGCTATGGCCAACTAGGATGGCCTTCTTGCCGGGCGTCCGGTATTTTTCAACCAATGGGCGTAGCTGCTCGGCCTGTGCGGTCAGCGAACGCTCCGCTTTTCCGAAATCGGAAAAGCCGAACCCTGGCCTGTCAACTGTAATGACGAGGGCCTGCTTTGTCAGGTTCGTGTCGGCCAAATAATCAAGCATGGCATCCGACGAGCCGGGTGAGCCATGCACCATCAGCACCAAAGCCTCGCCAGGGGCACCGCTTTTGGTATAATGGATGTTTCGGCCATTTAATGCATAGGTGCCGAACTGGACGTCCGTCTGACCCTTCGAAGCGAGGATAGCTTTTTGCTCCGCATCGTTCTTGCGAAACTTTAGGAATTCCATTTGGCAGGTGACAAGCAGCCCAGCGCATAATACGACAGCAATGGCTTGGCGTTTTTTTAATTTCAATGCAAAAGGTTTTCCTGAAAACAAACGAACGGGAAAAAGTTTGAACAGCGCTCGGCTTCCATCCTTGTTCATTTCGCTGGCGGGGGCATTAGGCCGTGTTCTTCAACGGTCGTGACGCCAAACTGGCTCAGGTGGTGCACCACATGTTTGAAATGGATGAGCCGCCATTCTTCCTCGTTCAATGGCCCAAAGACCACATGGTTGGTGGTCATGCCGGGGTTCGCCGCGCAGTAGACATTGAAATCGTCCCAGCGCTGCCAATATTCCACGATGGCCGCTTCCAAGCTGGGCGTACGCAATGGCGGCAATTCACCTTCTGGCGGCATGGCCGGATGCTGGAAGTGGTGGCGCATCGCCATGTTGGAGGTCAGAAAACGGCGAAACTGTGGTAGCCTATCGGCTGGCGTGATGACGGGCGTCTTCCAGCGCTCCATCGCCCCATCAATGGCCCAAGTGAGGTGTTCAACCATGTGCTGCGGCGTCAGGTTGCCCCAATGCGCCTTGGCACCTGGCGTCAGCTTTTTCAGCAGGCGGTCCAATTGGTTTTCAAAAAAAACGTTCGCATGGGCGAGGGTAAGTTCTTGCATATCGTAAATAGTTGTTGGCAAAGATAAGTACGAGACAAGCGTCGGCTTGGATTTTTTGTTGGCGAAACGGCGAAAGTTGCGATTTTGCAGGGCATTTTTTCAACCTAAAAACATAGCGACATGAGCCAGTTCTCCCCCAACGATTTCATCCTGTGCCCCATCCAACCCACTGACAACCCACAAGTCGCCCGCATCATTCGGACGGTGATGACTGAGTTTGGGGCCGTGGGCGAGGGCTACTCTATCATGGACCCAGAGGTGGATGATATGCATGGGGCATACGCCAACCCGAGAATGGCATTTTACGTTGTTTCTCGGAAAGAAAAAGGCGGTGAGGTCTTTGGTTGCGGCGGCATAGGCCCGTTAATTGGCGGCGAAGCGGGTGTCTGCGAGCTAAAGAAAATGTACTTCCTACCAGCATTGCGGGGGCTTGGCTTTGGCCAACTGATGGTCGCCACCTGCCTTGAAAAAGCAAAGGAACTTGGCTACCGCCGATGCTACCTCGAAACGGTCGAGCGCATGTCGCAGGCCAATCGGCTTTATCAAAAAATGGGCTTTGAGAAAATCTGTGGCCCAATGGGCGCCACAGGGCATGGGGGGTGCGATTCGTGGTATGTAAAGGAGGTATGAGGGTGCTATTGCTTCGGCGTGCTGTTGAACATCACCACAAACATCAGCATCATCTTCATTTCAAAGGAAACCTTTTCGCTCAGGCGGTCTTCGATGGCCCAGTCACGGGGGTCACGCTCGTAGGTGGTTTGCATGAGGAAATCGCCCTCGTTGGAGCTGCGCAACAGCCATTCGTCGAACTGGTTGCTCCATTTTGACTTCAGGGTGAGCGTGGTCGTGTTATCGGTGATGCGCCACTCCTTGAATTGGCCGGGCCATATCGTGCGGGCAGTGACGATGGTGTTGTTGCCCCGCAGTTCCCATTCTTCCAGGTTGTCCTTCCATTTCAGCTTGATGGTACCAAAGGCATCGCCAATGCGGTAATCCCATTCCGACCAGTCATCTTCCCGGAGTTGCCAAGTGATTTTGAGAGTGCCCTCGTCTTCGTTGCCTTCTTCGTCCTCGGCATAAAAACGCCACTCTACAAAGCTGTCGTCGTAATAACTCGAAATGCCAATGAGGTACTGGGCCTGTAACTGAAGCGCCAAAAAGCAAAGGATGGGAAGCAGGAAAGTTCTTTTCATCGAAGGAAACGGTTTGTCAGCGTAATCAAAGATAAGGGGAAATAGGGGATTGCACAAAAAAGGGCAATACTCCCTGTCAGTATTGCCCTTTTGCATTTCAAGATGATGCGCTTATCTGCTAACCACCAACTTCCTTGCGCCCCAATGCTCCCCGCCCCGCACCCGCAGCAGGTAAGTGCCACTGGCCAGCCCTTGCAGGTTGAGCGGTAATTGCGCAGCGCCCACCCCCTCCGTTTGCGAAGCAAAAACCTGTCGTCCCACAACGTCGTAAACCGCCATCTCCAAGTCGGCAAAGATGGGCAGGTCAAGTTTTACAAGGAAAAGGCCATCGCTGGGGTTGGGTGCTACTTCAAAAATGAGGTTTCCAGATGCCTCACCCACCGCACTCACATCCACGACGACCTCACCAGTGAAGGTGCAGCCGTTTTCGTCCTTGACCACCACTTGGTAGGTGCCGAGTGGCAGGTTGGGGAAGGTGTTGCTGGGCTGGAAGCTAGCCCCGCTATTGATGGAATAGGAAAGTGCCCCGGTGCCACCGCTTGCCAGGATGGTCAGGTTGTTCAGTGCTAACTGGAAGTTCGCCGTGATTTCGTCCGGCTCCAGCAAAGCAACGGATGGCGCTTCGAAAACCTCGCCTGTCGCATCCTTCACAGAAATAGTATAGTCGCCGGGGGCGAGGCCCGTGAACAGGTTTTGCGCCGTGAATGCCCCACCGTTCAAGGCGTATTGGTAAGGTGGAGTGCCGCCCGTGACACCCGCCACTTCTATCTGTCCGTCAATGTCGTTATGGCAGCTCACTTCTTCAATGGATAGGTTCACGCCTATCATCGCATTCACTGTTACAGCAGTGGTGGTGGTGCATCCCTGCTCGTCACGGATGGTGACGATAAAGCTGCCATTGGTAGTGGCTTCCAGCACATTGCTGTCTTCAAAAGAAGCGCCATTGAGGCTGTACTCGTAATCGCCCGTGCCGCCCGTGCCAGTAGCAGTAATGGTTGAACCTATGACCGTGGCCGTCACAACGAGCAATGGCGGGTCAACAATAATGATGTTCGGGGCAGTGGTCACGGCTCCATCGTTGCCTTTCACGGATACCGAATAGGTGCCCGCACTTAATCCAGAAAAGGTATTGCTCGACTGATAGGCCCCACCGTTGAGGCTATAAGTGTAGGGCGGAAGACCGCCGCTGCCGTTCACCGTGATGACCCCATCCGAGCCGCCGTGGCAGCTTACTGGTTGTGATACTGATACGAAGATGTTTGGTGGCAGACCGCCTACGAAAACGCTTACCTCCTTTGTGCAGCCATTTGCATCCACCACCGTGACCGTATGCGAGCCGTTGGGCACGCTGGCGAAGGTATTGCTGCCTTGCAAGGCTCCGTTGTCCAATTGGTATTGGTAGGGCGGGGTACCGCCGCTCGCAGCCACCGTCACCGTTTGGTTGGCGGCGCTGGGAGCCACCACCAATGCGGGCGGGGCCGTCAAATTGACGGTAGTGGTAGAAGTGAAGCCACCACTGTCCTTGATAGTGAGCGTATAGTTGCCTGCGGCGAGGTTGCTGAAAACATTGCTGTTCTGGAACGGCCCACCGTTCAAACTGTACTGATAACCGGGTACGCCCCCTGTGCCAACTGCTGTAATTTGTCCATCTGAGCCACCGGGGCAATCAATGGGCTGCGAAACACTGCCACTGACCGCCACGGCTTGAACAGTAACTATGACGTTTAGGCTTATCAAGCAACCGTTGGCATCCCTCACGGTAATGGTATGGCTGCCACTGGCAACGGATATGAAGCTATTGCTGTTTTGGAACGCCCCACCGTCTAGGCTGTACTGCAAGCTGCCCGTGCCGCCCGATGCCGTCACGGTCACAGTGTAGCCCGTTGCAATTGCTGTCCCTGTGATTTGCGGCGGTGCCGACAGGGTGATGGCTTGCGAGTTTTGTGTCAGCCCGTCGGCATCCTGGATGGTGGCCGTGTAGGTGCCCGCTGCAAGGTTGTTGAACACGTTGCTGTTCTGGAAAGCTCCACCGTTCAAGCTGTACTCGTATGGGGCCATACCGCCGCTGGCCGTCACGGTGATTTGGCCGTCTGTTCCGTCGAAGCAGTCGAGCATGCCCGTCACCATAGCCGATACTACGATGTTGTTCGTGAAAACAGTGGCTGAGGCCGTGGCGGTGCAGCCGTTGTCGTCCATGACGGTGAGCGTATAAGTGCCATTCGGCAAATTGTTGAACACGTTGCTGTTTTGCGGGGCACCACTGCCAATGCTGTACTGCAAGAAGCCCGTACCGCCCGTGGCCGTCACGGTGATGGTATTGCCCGTGGCCGTTGCAGCGGCCGTCAACTGAGGAGGGTTTGTAATGACAAGAACATCCGACGTTCGGGAAAATCCTGCTGCATCAAATACTTCAACAGTGTAGCTGCCAGGGCCGAGGTTTGGGAAGACATTGCTGCTTTGGTATGCACCGCCATTCAAACTGTATTCATAAGGAAGCAGGCCGCCGAAGGCCGTAGCCGTAATTGTGGCGTCATTTTCATCAAAACAACTGATTCCATTGGTTATTAAAGCCGTTATGCTAAGTCCGTTTACGGCTACAATAGCCGCAGAAGTGGCCGTACAGATATTTTCGTCCGAGACGGTTATGGTGTAAGTGCCATTGGTTACATGGGTGAATATATTGCTGATTTGCGGAGCACCACCGATGCTGTACTGCAAGCTGCCCGTGCCACCCGTGGCAGCAACGGTGATGGTGTCCATGTTGACAATGGCCATGGCCGTCAATGGCGTCGGGCTGCTGACGGTAACCGCATTAGTAGTTTGGGTGAAACCGTCGGCATCCATCACTTGAATGGTATAGCTGCCAGGACCGAGGTTCTGGAACACATTGCTGTTTTGCGGAGCACCGCCGTTCAAGCTGTACTGGAAGTCGGGTGAGCCACCCGATACCATGACGGTAATGGTCGCATCGTTTTCCCCAAAGCAACTGATGCCGCTGGTCAGGTTGGCCGACACGATGAGTGTGTTTACTGCAACTGTGGCCATCGTGGTGGCCGTGCAGTCATTGCCATCTGTGACGGTGACGGTATAAGTGCCATTGGCTACGCCATTGAAGACGTTGCTGTTTTGCGGAGCACCGCCGATGCTGTACTGCCAACTGCCCGTGCCGCCACTGGCCACCACGGTAATGACATCGTTGCTCACACTGGCCGATGCGCTCAGGGCAGGAGGTGCGGTGATATCAACGGTGTTGGCGGAAATGATGAAGCCCGTGTTATCCTTCACGCCAAGGAGTAAGTGCCAGGGGCAGGCCACTGAACACGTTGTTACTTTGGTAAGGACCGGCGTTCAGGCTGTATTCAAGCGGTGCGTTGCCGCCATTGGCCGACACGGTGATTTGGCCGTTGTTTGCGCCAGCGCAATTGATGGGCTGCGTGAGGTCGGCAGAGGCTGAAAGGGTATTTTGGATGATGGTGATATGGAAAACTTGGGCATGTAGCCAATGACTGTTGTTGTTCTGGAAGTCGAATTCAAACTCGTCGGTGCTCGTCATGCTGCCATCGTGCTGATAGGTCAGCAGCCCTGCGTCAATATCGGCTTGGGTAAATATCCCACCCACGGTAAGTCCCACGCCGTTCAGGGACAGTTCGCCGTTGGCTGGTGTTGTAAGCAAGGTAAAAACTAGGTCGGCGGCAGGTGTGCCTTGGCCTTGGAGGTAGGTGTTCGATATGACCCCACCCTGGTTTTGGACTACTGAGATAACATTGTTTTGAAGGAGCGCCGCTGCGGGCGAAGTAGTTGTTCCGCAAATCTCCAGTGACCAAGCAAGCAGGCCACCACCATCGTCATCGAAATTGTCGGTGATGCGCAGCGTCCAATTGCCTTGGGCATTTTGCCCGGCGAAGGCCGAAAACGCTTCCAATGGCTTATAGTTTCCGCTGATGGCAGGTGCCATGCTGCCACATGTGCTCTCGAACTGTACGGCGGTATTGCTAAACGAATCACCAAAGCTGGCGTTGATGTCGTCGCCTGAACAGCCGAAGTTCGAGGCAGGCACACCCGGCTTGTCGAACACCACCCTCATTGTATTTTGTGGAGAAACCAATTTTACGTCCAAATCACCGATATAGGTGTGGTCAATGTTCATGGTTGTTTTCACAGAAACGATGGGCTGGTTGAATGTCACGTTCATCGTCTGCGTTACTGTGCTCGCTGTGTTTGGGATGGCCAGCGGCATGCCCGTAGCATTGAAGACCTGGCAACCATTGCCAATAAAATGGAAGGCATTGAATGCAGCAAAACTGCTCTCACTGCAGGGGTTGATGGCCTTCACCCGCCAATAGTAAACCTCCAATAGGCTCAATGGTGTGGACACCGCATAGCTGGTGGTCGGCACCGTTGCCGTCGCAAAAAGCGATGAAAAATTGGGCGAGGTCGAAACTTCCACCAAATAGGATGCAGCCTGTGGCACTGCCCACCAAGTGAGTGTTGGCAGGGTTGTGATCACTGCGTGCCGTCTGCGGGGGTGCTGAGGGTCGGTGCAGCACTCACTGCCGAGCACTATCGGCACGAGGTTGTCGGTCTTGGCGATGGAGCCGCCCGTGGCAGTCTGGTGAACGGATAGGAGCCTGGTGCCATGCCCGATAGGTTGCCCACGGTCAACACCACCGTTGCCGGAGGCGCAATATTGTTCGGGGTGAAGGTGGCCGTTGCACCAGCAGGAAGGCCGTTCACCGTGAAATTGACGGCTTGGTTGAAACCCGCCAACTGCGACATATTATAGGTGTAGGTTGCTTGGCCACTTTGACAAGCAGTCGCTGTATCAGCCGTCGCACTGAGCAGGAAACTGGGGATAACGGCCATCTCAATCCTGAAATTCTGGTTCGAGATGTCGAAATAGACGTTGTTCTTGGCCTTTACCATCACCCTTGCCTGGGTGGTGGCGATGTTAGGTACCAGTACGCTCTCCGTGCCGTCGTTGTTGGTGGTCGCCAAAAGGGTGTAAGGGTAGGTATTGCCGCCATCGGCAGAAAGCAGGATTTCAACTTGGCTCGTGGCGATGGGTGGTTGGTTGGTGCCTGCCACGTTCCAGGTGACGGTGGCCATATTGCCGCCCGTCCAAGTGATGGCCGAGGTATTGGGGTTGGTGACGACGAAAGGCCCTGCGGAGCCATTGACGTTCAGTACCACATCGGCCTCGTCGGAACAACCGGCACCGGGATGGTTGTCGCGCAGGGTGCAGCGAAAGGTCATGGTGCGGGCCACGGAGGGCAGCACCTCCCAAGTCGGCGTTGTGCCTGCAATGATGGCGGATAGGTTGGGGAAGTAGCGGCTCGGCGAGGTCGTGGGGTCGAAACTGCGAAAGGCTGGGCCACTTGTGCTTGACGAGACCGGGGGCATGGTGGCCACTTGGTTGTCCATCTGCTCCCAGCAATAGGTCAGCACATCGGTCGTGTTGGCATCAATGCCCTGGGCCGTCAACACGAAAGCGGTTGACTTGGGGATATGGTAGGAACTGGCCGGCACGGCCACGATTGGGGCATTGTTGCCGCTGGAGGTGTTGGTAGCGCAACTGTTGCCAACTCCGAGCAGGTGGCTGTGTATTTCATCGAGGTTGATGGCGTGGAAATAATCGTCGCTATTGTTTTGAACATCCGGCGCGCAGATGCCAGCATAGGCCATGATGGTGCTGCCGCTGCCGGGCTCCATGGCGGTAGCACTTACACGATTGCAGTCATTGTTCTGGGTGTGGTTGCCGCCGAACTGGTGGCCCATTTCATGGGCCACGTAGTCCACATAGAAGGGGTCTCCGATAGGGCTTCCGAGACCAGTAACTCCCCTCGCCTTGCCACTGTTGTTGCAAACCGATGCGAGTTGTGCGACTCCTCCGCCCCCCGTGCTGAACACATGCCCGATATCGTAGTTGGCGTTGCCAATGATATTGTTGCAGGTCGTTTGGTTCTGGTTGAGCATGACGCCGCCATCATCGTTTGTATAGGGGTCGCTGCCAGCATTTAAGAAGATGAGCAGGTCGGTATTGGCTATCATCGTCAGGGTAACAGCCATTTCCCGTTCGTAGATGCCGTTGATGCGGGCAATGGCGACGTTGAACGCTGCCATGACGAGCGGCTTTGTGCCGCCATGGAAGGTGGCGTACTCGCCCGTGCAGGCAAGTGCGAGGGCGTAGTTGCGGTGCTGGCAATCGCCAACCAACAACGATTTCGGATTGCCGATTTCGGATTTCGGATTAGCCTTCGCTTCTTCCACTAAGCATTCAAACTGGTGGGGATTGAGGTAGTCTTTTTTGAAATAGCTGATATAATGGCGGTCGTCGCCTTCCCTGAACTGGTCAATATAGGCCGTGCTGTGTTGGGCGGAAAGAATCATGGCATGGAAGCCCTTCTGGGTATAACCACAGCGGAGGTAGGCCGTGCCGTCGGTGCTGCTCCAGCCAGCAAAGGAGCGCATATAGGGGTAGCGGGCGGCGAGGTCGGGGTGCATCACAGGTGCTTCTACCATTTGGAATTCCTGCATGGAGCCATCGGGCATCGGGATGGTCAACGTGGCTTTATAGGTTTCCACCTCCGGTGTAAAACGCATGGGCACCCCATCGAGCGTCGCTTTCAACTGCTCAAGGTTGAGCGTTAGGGGGCGGTATTTTCTGGGACGATTTGGCGGACGTCATCCTCGGTTGCGAAGCGGCTTTCGGGGGTGTCGAGCCAAAGGTTTTGGTTTGCTTGCGCAAAAATGAAGTGGCAGATGACTGCAAAGGAGAGGGTAGTCAAGACTTTTTTCATACAGTATTCAAATTTGTATTTGCGGCCAAGGGAGTTTCCTTGATGAGAAAGTAAAGGTATTGCCATCAAACGATTAGGTTATATAAATCAGGAAAAATGTTGGTCAACGGCAAAAACATAGCCAATGCTTATCAACTGTGGGTTGAATACTGGCTCCCAGTTAGCATTGGCTATTGCTTCGCAAAAGGGGCTGATATTTATCGCCCATCTTTCATTGGATTGTTTTGACCTTTCCAGCCTCTTGCTTGTTAATTTTGCGGCGCAAACACGGAGCCACGCTGGGGCCGTGTGCGGCCACGATTTAAAATCAATGGTTCATGAGGTTTCAGGTTTCTGGTTTCAGGGGAGTACCTGCTAAAATCAATTTTGCTTATGTTGATTTGCCATAGCGCCCATTCTAAAAATGATAGTCATTTCCAATTGGGCACGAAACCTCCGTGAAACCTGAAACCTGAAACCTGAAACCTTCACGAATCATTAAAATCAGCAACATGAAAAAACTTATCCTACCATGTCTTGCCCTGCTGGCAAGCCTTTTTGCGCAAGCACAGAACGCCGACCCATTTTCACTGCCAAAATTGGACTACGCCTACGACGCACTGGAGCCGTCCATTGATGCAAAAACGATGGAAACGCACCATTCCAAGCACCATCAAGCCTACGTCACCAACTTGAACAAGGCATTGAAAGGCAGCCGCTTTGAAAAAATGTCGCTGGAAGACATCGTGCTACGGGCCGGAGTGGCTGGCGATGCCATTCGCAACAATGGCGGTGGGCACTATAACCATAGCCATTTCTGGAAAATATTGGGCACGGGTAGCAAGTTCGACCCGAACTCCGAGGTGGGCAAGGCGATTGCGCAGACCTTCGTCAGCTTTGACAGCTTGAAGACCTTGATGAACCAAGCAGGCGCTACCCGATTTGGCGCTGGCTGGGCTTGGCTCTACCTGACACCAGAGAAAAAACTCGCCATTTGTTCTTCCCCCAACCAAGACAACCCCATTATGGACGTTTCGCCGCAGCGGGGCATCCCGGTGCTCGGCATTGACGTGTGGGAACATGCCTACTACTTGAAGTACATGAACAAGCGGGGCGATTACTTAGCCGCCATTTGGAACGTCATCAACTGGCAGCAGGTGAACCGAAACTACAAGGAGGCCCTTGCCAGCCCATTGCTCAAGGTCATTGAAAAAGATGCTTGGGCAGAGCTGAAGGAATTCCACAAAGTGATGGGGCAGACCTTTCACCCCGCCGAGGAAGGCAACCTGCAGCCCATCCGTAGCCGCTCTGGTGAGATGCTGGCAAAGGCCAAAACTTTGCAGTCTGGCAAAATCCCCCCATCCTTCAACACGCCCGCCATCAAGTCGGCCATAGATAAGCTGGTGAAGGGTAGTGAAGCATTGGACAAACTGGTACACAAGAAAAAGAGCAGTGACAAGGCCGTGACCGAGAGCCTCACCAAACTGCACGATGTGTTCCATGAAATACAGGGGCTTTGCAATGATTGATGTTTGTTGAAAAGGTTTCAGGTTCTGGGTTTCAGGTTTCTGGGAAAGCGCAGCAAGGGGCGTTTTCGACAAGGTTGATTTTCATCAAATTCCTTCGAAAACTGCCATCACTTCTGTTGTAACGGGTGCCTCCGTGAAACCTGGAACCAAGAACCCTGAAACCTTCACGAACCATTGCCATACAGCACTTCCGTCAAAAACAAGCCTTCCGGTGGCACGCTCCAGCTTTTTTTCAACAACACTTGCTGGTCAAGTGCTTGTTTCACTTCGTCAATGCCCACCTTGCCCAATCCCACGTTGAGGCACATACCAACGATAAGCCGCACCATGCCCCGCAGGAAGCGGTTGGCACTGATATGAAAAACGAGTCGTCGAGTGGCCAAGTCCATTACCCATTCCGAGCGGTAGAGGGTGCATTCCATCGTGTGTACATCGGTGTTGCTCTTGCAGAATGGCTGAAACTCCTTGTAGTTCAGCAGCAGTGCAGCGGCGGCCCGTGTTTTTTCCAAATCCAATTTGTCGAAAAAAGGAAAATGCCAGGTCGTGTCCTCGCCGAAGGGGTTCTTATCCAACACGATATGGTACTCGTAGCTGCGCCGTACGGCATCGAAGCGGGCGTGGGCATCGGGTACCACCTCGAAGATGGAACGGATTGCAATATCGTTGGGCAACAGCTTGTTCAAGCGGCGGTGGAACTCCTTGGGGAACGGCCCCTCGAAATCAAAGTGCATGAAATACTGGCTCGCATGTACGCCCGTGTCGGTGCGGCCACAGCCCACTACTTCGATGGCTGAACCGAGAATGGTTGCCATCGCTTCCTCTATGGCCTGCTGCACGGAGGGCGCATTGGGTTGCCGTTGCCAGCCATTGTAGTTGGTGCCCCGGTAGGCGAGTTCGGAAAAATAGCGCATGGCGGCAAGTTAGGAAATGATGAATGATAATGAAAAGGAAAAAGCTGCAAACAAAACTGGTCAAAATTTGTTAATTCCTTCCATAAAACAAAAATGCACCTGCAAACCGAATTGCAAGTGCATGTTTTTATGACTAATTCAAATTTTGCTCAGCCTATCACAGAATTGTCCTTTGAGAGGGAGGCGCTGTACATCCAAGCTGCACCAGCGAGCATGAGGTCTTTCAACAAATTGCCCATGGCAGCAGCCGAAGCACCAGCATCGGCGGCGGCAGAAAGCCCTTTTGCATGAATGAGCAGTGCGAATAGCAGCAGCATCAACCCCAAAAGTGCTGTGGCAAGTTTGTCGTATTTTCCAATCAGGATGCTCACCGTAGCGGCTATTAGGCAGAGCCCCGTGATATAAACAATGATGGCTCCACCGAATGGGGCCATGCCCGCCATTGCGTTGGCGTTCATCAGGTGCATGATGCCGAAAACGGCGAACGGCACAGCAAAGAGATACTTACCCAGTCCAAGAATAGTATTCATGATTAAACGAGTTTAGTTGGTGAACAGATGTTTTGAAAAAGGATGTAACTACACCCAACGTGCGAAAGGTATAAACTTAATTTTACCGAAAAAACTATTCGCCAAATATTTTAACGATAAAGCAGGTATTCAAAAGGAGAATGCCCTATCTCTGGGCAATAACCTAAAACAAACTGCCCCGACGAAGTCATTTCGTCGGGGCAGTTTTCACGCCTCATCCCGCTTTTCTCATCCCTAAATTCAAGCGGCTTTCAGCATCCCAAACTTAGAGCGCTCAATTTTCTCTATGGCGTAGGTCTCCGTCACTTTGAATTCCCGGGTTTCCCGCTCGGAGGGCAGCTCGAACATGGCGTCCTTCATCACTGCTTCGCAAATGGAGCGCAAGCCCCTTGCGCCCAGCTTGAATTCGAGCGCCTGTTTGGCGATATAATTAATGGCCTCTGGTGTGAAGGAAAGTTTAATGCCTTCCAGGGCAAAGAGTTTGGTGTATTGCTTGAGCAGCGCATTGCGAGGCTCGGTCAGGATGAGCCGAAGTGTATCAAAATCAAGCGGCTCCAAGAAGGTAGCGACGGGCAAGCGTCCTACCAATTCTGGTATCAGCCCGAAGCGCTTGAGGTCTTGGTGGTTGACATACCTAATGAGGTTCTCCCGTTCGGCCATTTGGGAAATGGCTTCATCCGATTTGAAGCCAATCACGTGCGTGTTCATGCGGCGGGCGATGTGTTTTTCGATGCCATCGAAAGCGCCGCCACAGATGAACAGAATGTTTTGGGTGTTCACCTTCACGAGCTTTTGCTCAGGGTGCTTGCGCCCACCCTGTGGCGGTACGCTCACCTCGGTGCCTTCCAGCATCTTCAACATGCCCTGCTGAACCCCCTCGCCCGATACGTCACGGGTGATGCTGGGGTTGTCGCTCTTGCGGGCAATCTTGTCAATTTCATCAATATAAACAATGCCCCGCTCGGCGGCGGCCACATTGAAATCGCAAACCTGAAGCAAACGGCTGAGAATGCTTTCCACGTCTTCGCCCACATAGCCCGCCTCGGTGAAGACCGTGGCATCCACAATGGCGAATGGCACATTGAGGAACTTGGCGATGGTCTTGGCCATCAGTGTTTTGCCAGTACCCGTCTCCCCCACAAAAAGCACATTGGATTTTTCAATCTCAACATCGTCGGCGATGGCTTGGCGCAAGCGCTTATAGTGGTTATAAACTGCAACGGAAAGGGTTTTCTTGGCTTCGTCCTGACCAATCACGTACAGATCGAGGTGCTTTTTGATGGCCACTGGTGTCATGTTGTCCGGCAGGTTGAAGTCGGACATCTGTGGCGGGGCGGCCTGTTGTGCATTTTCATGCTGCTTCTTATTGCCGTACAGTTCCTCTTCGATGATGTCAACAGCCTGCTCCACACACACTTCGCAGATATGGCCTTCCACTCCTGCGATGAGGATGAGGGCCTCCGATTTATCCTTTCCGCAAAACGAGCAACGGTAATTTTGTTTGCTTCGGCGCATTTTTACTCAATCTAAATGGTTAATGGCAATTGGCCTAAGGTTAATTTATGGCTGATATAGGATTCAGCATTCACGAAGTTACTGGATTTTTAGCATTTGCTTCTCAAAACATAAGCGCTGTAACTTGAAACGCCAGCTCTTTAAACTCAAAAGTTCAGGGCCACAGATTGGCAGTCCCTGAACTTTGAGCTTTTAGTTGTAGCGCCTTATACTTTTTTTGCGGTCGTACGTTCGAGCACTTCGTCTATCAAACCGTAAGCCTTGGCTTCTGGTGCGGTCATCCAATTGTCACGCTCGCAGTCCCTTTCGATGGTCTCATAGACCTGACCAGTGTGGTGGGACAATATTTCGTACAGGTCCTTCTGCATGGCCTTGATGAGGCGGTAGGTAATCTCCATTTCCGTCACTTGCCCTTGCATGCCGCCGAGCGGCTGGTGAATCATTACACGGGCATGTTTCAGGGCACTGCGCTTGCCAGACGTACCGGCGGCAAGGAGCACGGCCCCCATTGAGGCAGCCAAACCCGTACAGATGGTGCCAATATCTGGTGAAATGAACTGCATGGTATCGTAAATGCCAAGGCCAGCCGTTACAGAGCCGCCGGGGCTGTTCACGTACATCATCACGTCACGTTTGTTGTCCGTGGAGTCAAGGAAGAGCAACTGCGCCTGCACGACGTTGGCCACGTAGTCATTGATGCCAACGCCGAGAAAGATGATGCGGTCCATCATCAATCGGGAGAACACGTCGAGGCCTACAATGTTCATCGGGCGCTCCTCGATGACGTTGGGGGTGAAGCCCACGATGTTGGGGATGGTGCGGGCTGTTTTTTCGGCGTACTGCTCCAAGTGCATCGTGCTCATGCCAAGGTGCTTGGTAGCGTACTTGAGGAATTCATCTTTGTGGAACATTATGGTGTGTTTTATGGCTGTTGGCTGTTAGCTATTGGCCTTTGGCCAACCATAAGCGAATGGCCAACGGCCAACAGCGTACTATAAACGCCTTTTTCCCGATGTGGTTGAGTTGGCAATCAAGTTTATTCCTCTTCGTCGCCAGCGTAGGTGCCCTGCATCAGCCTCGCTTTTTCTTCTTCGGCCTTCGTCACAGCATTGTATTTTGCCAAAAGGTCTTCTTCGGAAATGAGAATCGTGCTCAATCCGATGTGGTCCTTTATCTTGTAGAACACCTTGTCGGCAAGTGCATCCCCAGCGAGGCCGTTCACAGTTTCGGGGTCTTCGAGCATTCGTTGCACAATAGGATCCAGCATCTTGGGGTCGCCGTAGCCACCGAAGTAGCCCATCACCCGACCATAAGCTATCTGGCGGATATCCTCCTCTGTCACCGCTATTTCATACTGGTTGGCAATCTTGTCCTTGATGAGCGTCCATCGCATGTCGTTGGCGAAGTTGTCGTAGTCGCTGAGCAGGGCATCGGCTTTTTGCTCGTGGCTGAGCCTGAGCCAACGCTTGATAAAATCATCAGGAAGCGGCATGGCATCCCGGTTGAGTTCAATGAGCTTTTGGCGCACCTCACGATACAGTAAAGAGTCGGCCTGGCCTTTCTGGGCACTGCCCAAGCTTTCGGCGATGCGGGCCTTTGCCTCTTCCTCGTTATAGATTTCGCCAGGGCCGAAGACCTTGTCGAAGAACGCTTGGTTCAGTTCGGCAGGCGCTTGGCGGGTCACCCGTTCTATGGTGCCTTCGTATAGCTCGCCCGTTTCGGTGCCTTCGTCAATATCGGCTTTGGTGAAATTGAGCAGGTATTTTTTCACGAACTCACGGCTGGTGCCATCTTCGAGTTCATAGACGTTGAAGCGGACTTTGTCGCCCTTCTGCTTCCCTTTGATTTCCTCCTTCACCGGGCCATCGGCCAGGCGGTTCACCAGTACAGAGAAAGTAGTCTTCCAACCATCCGCTTTGATGGCATCGCCCTCCAGTTCCTCGGCGCTGAAATACACCATGTCGTCCTCGGCAATCGGCTCGGTGCTGTCCACCTGCTCGCCGTAGTGCTTGCGGGCAGCCTCGAAGCGCTCGTTCACTTTTTCGTCGCTTACCTGCACCTTATAGCAGTCGTAGGTCGTGTTCATGTCCACGCCCTTCAGTTCAAAATTGGGTGCTACGCCAAGGTCGAACTTGAAGATGTACTCCGACATATTGTCATAGTCAAAATTGACGGGTGGCTGGTTCAGCGACGGAATCGGTTGGCCCATGAATTGCACTTCCCGGTCTTTGATTACCTCCGATAGCTCCTTGTGAAGCAGGTCGGTCACGATTTCGGAGAGGAGGCCCTTGCCGTACATTTTTTTCAGGAATGGGAGTGGCGTCTTGCCCTTGCGGAAGCCCCTGATGGCGCCCTTATCCTTGATTTTGTTGAGTTCTTTCTTGAACGTAGGCTCGTAGTCGTCCTTGGCGATGGTGATGGTGAGCACCGCGTTGAGTGCATCAATGTCCTCTCTGGCAACGGTTGGCATAGTGGTATTTGCTTTTGTTTTTGATAAATTCGGAGCGTAGGGCTTTGGGAATTGGCTTGTAGGGTTAATAAAGTTGATAAGGGTTGATAACCCGCTTAACCAAGACAAGTATCAACCCTTATCAACCTGTTATCAACTTTTATTGTAACTACTTAGAAGATTGGGGGTGTGTTTTGAGAAAAATTGAGAATACACCAAAACACGCCTCAAACTAAGTAGTCAACTTTTATCAACCAGAAAATGTGCGGGTGGAGGGACTCGAACCCCCACACCTTGCGGCACCAGATCCTAAGTCTGGCGCGTCTACCAATTTCGCCACACCCGCAATCTGTTGATAATCAAGTCAATGTACTATGCCAGTAGGCAAAAGCGGGCGCAAAGATAAACAGATTTTGGGAAACGTAGCTGGTTTTGAATCTTCGGAAAGGACTTTCTTTTAAAAAATTAATTGTCACAATCCACTTGAGCGGTGCTTGAAATCATCTTGGTAAAATCCCAATTGCTCAATCAACTCACTATGCCGTCTAAATACGCAAAATATTGATTATCAATGCTCTAAGCCCTGCAAAAACTTCGTGACGGTTTTTTTGTCCTTTGATGATATTCTTTAAAGGTTTCGTCATGGATGTAGCACGGATGGATGCTGGACAAGTTGCTGTCCTGCTATATCAGCAGTTCAATTGTAAGGACGACAAGCGAAAATTCATAGTTATGGGTTTTGCCCCAGTTGTCACGTAGGTCGAATTCTTTGTAGTTGTGGGGTTGTTGGTAAAATGCCTAATTTTTTCTTGCTTCGTGGGAACTCATGTTGGTTGTTTAATTTTGGGCAAATCAAATCTTCGACTTTCAAGCACGCACGAGTTCGTCATAAAAAGGCCCTTTTAGGCTGTACTAACCCATCGTTTTCCCAATTTGATTTCCCATCGTTTTGCTTATCTTCGCATCGCTTTTTGAAAAACTTGCATTCACAGGCTCATTAAGCGTTCTTATCAGTCATGTTTGCAGGCCAGTATTCAGCATCCCGGCAGGGGTGGCCAACATCCAACAATGCAAAAGGTCATTTACAAGGATTTGGGACGCATCCCCTACCGGGAGGCATGGGACTTGCAGCAGGGGCTGCACAACGAGGCCATCCAAAGGAAGCGGGAAAACCGGGAGCGGAAGGAGCGAGGCGAGGAGCTATTGCCAATTGGCCACCACTTATTGCTCTGTGAGCACCCGCCCGTGATGACCCTGGGCCGCAGCGGCTCGGAGGAGCACCTGCTGCTCGACGAAGCGGGTCTTCAGGCAAAAGGCATCGAGTTCTTTAAAATCAACCGGGGCGGCGACATCACGTACCACGGGCCGGGGCAAATCGTGGGTTACCCGATTTTCGACCTTGACGAGTTTTTTACCGATGTCCACCGTTACGTGCGCTACCTGGAGGAGGCCGTCATCCGCACGCTTGCCGATTATGGCATCACGGATGCCTACCGCATCAAGGAATACACAGGCGTTTGGCTGCCGCAAAAAGGGTGGCTGCCCAAACGGAAGATTTGCGCCATCGGCGTACACCTCAGCCGCTGGGTGACGATGCACGGGTTCGCCTTCAACGTGAACACCGACCTTGGCTACTTCCGCCACATCGTTCCCTGCGGTATCAATGACAAAGACAAAGACGTTACGTCCTTGGCGAATGAGCTAGGGCACACTATGGATGAGCACGAGGTCAAGGAAAAACTGCGCCAACACCTTGCCGAGCTTTTCGGCTTTGAATTTGCGTAGGCATTGTTTTCCTATTTCTTCAAATGCCGATGGTCAAAAATTGCCATTGGTCATTGGTCATTGTGGTCATTTTACCCTCAATGACCAATGACTTTGATGACCAATGACCTAAGCGGCACAACCGGGATTTATGGCCCATGAAAAAGGATATTCCAGAATACAAAGTGGAAGAACTGGCCATCGCTATTTTACCAAGGTTTGAAGACGGCATCCAAGATGACGAGATGTGGGATGTTTATTTGGTAAACCTCAAGGCGGACACCATCGAAAACGTGTTGATAAACTCCCGTGGCTACGGCGAGATTGACGGCGAGCAGATGAAAACGACCATCCTCCGCCATTTTTTCAACGAAGTCGGCCCACACCAGGCCCACCTGATAGAGCCTATACAGACCAAGCTGTTCGACATCGCCAACGAGTATTGGGTAAGTTTTACCTATGACGGGTATATGTACGACAAGCGCTATGTGTTCGTGCGGGGCAGTATTACAGTGGACAATTTCACCACCATCCCCTTTTTGGAGCGAAAGGGGGTGATGATAAGATAGTGGTAGGGCATTGAAGTCATGGCCGTTGTGGTCATTGTTCATTGTAGCTACTTAGGCCTCAATGACCAATGACCTCAATGACTTAGTGAATGGTGAATGATAAATAATGAACGGTGAATCTGCAAGGCATTGATTTACAAGTATTTGTAAATCCAATCGGTCTAACTTATTTATTCAACTTCACTTATGACAATATTTACAATGAAACCAAAAAAAGTAAGCGAATCCGTAGCCACCATGACGGAGATGGTGATGCCCAACGATACCAACCCACTGCACAACCTCATGGGTGGCAATCTCATGCGTTGGATGGACGTGGTGGCGAGCATTTCAGCTGGCAAGCATTGCGAAGCGCATGTGGTAACTGCGAGCGTTGACCATGTCTCCTTCCACAAGCCCATCGCACTTGGCGATATTGTTACCTTGAACGCCAGCGTGACGAGAGCGTTCAACACTTCCGTCGAAATATTCGTGGAGGTTTTCGCTGCCGACATCAAGGGCGGCAACCCGCGCAAGTGCAACCACGCCTACTTCACCTTCGTAGCCCTTGAGGACGAGACCCGCAAGCCCAAGCCAGTGCCAGAAGTCATCCCGCTCACCAGTGAAGAGGAAAAGCTATACGAAAGTGCGGCACGCCGCAGGGAGGTGCGCATGATATTGAGCGGCCGCATGAAACCTGAAGAGGCTTCAGAGCTTAGGGCACTGTTCCAGAGCTTTGTGCCGAATAGTGGTAATTGAAACCCTACCCCTGCTTACATGCTCTTGTACATCAGGAACATCAGCAGCATGAGCACCAATACGGCGATGCCCACCATTGTGAAGAACTTCTTGTTGTCCCTTTTGTCCAACGAATCGTTGCGTTTTTTGCTCTTGGTTGACATATCTTTCTGTTGTGGTTGGTTAGTGTTGAAATCAATGCAATAATCACCGCCGAAATTAGTGGTTCAGCCCAAAGATACAAGGGATTCACCAGTGATTTTTTTCAAAAAAAGCGAAGCCCCGGAACAGTTGCTCCGGGGCTTCGCTTTTTTTTGAAAAACCCATGGGTTGCTTATTTCTTCGCCCCCACAAAATAATAGACCCTCGACAACAATTTCGATGGGTCTTTCTCCACTTCGGGGTCGGTCACGTACTCTTCCAGCACGGGGGCAATTTCCTTCAAGCCTTTTTCTTTCACATAAGCGCCCAAGACTTCGTGTGCTGCCTTCATGCCTTCGTAGGGGCCATAATAGTCCACCACGAGTGCCCTGTTGGCAGGCACCTCAAATACCTTCAGATTGGGGTCGCCAGCCACGGCAGTGCCCGGGGCGATGGGCATGGCCACGGCCATGTCGGTTTTGTTGTTGGCTTCGTCCCAAGTGTAGTAAACGCCCGTGGGAGACCCAGCAGCCTGCATTTTTATCTTGTCCATCATGTCGGCAATCTTGGTGATGCGCTCGGAGAAGAAGGACTGCTTCGTGGCCTCTTCAATGCTCGTCTGCACCCGCATACCAAGGAAGGTCGCTCCCTTATAATCCATTTCCTGTACTTTCAGCGGGCTGGCCGGAGCGGTGGCAGCTTGCTCTTCGGCCATCTTCTTTAGGCTGGCAAGGCCGGTGTCGAACATCTTGTTCATGGTGCCGCTCATGAATAGCGCCCCCATCAGGTTGGTTGGCCAGTCCATATCAAAGGACATGCCCCAGTAGGCTTTGGTAGTGCCGTTCTCCCCATCTTCCATCCTGAACCAGCCCTCGCTGTCGCCTTGGCCTTCGAATTCCAATTTGGTTTTAACAGATGTAGGAGGGAGGGACTCGGTAATGGTTTGCGTGCCGTTCCCGGACTTCTCAGAAGTCCATTTGCTTACTTGCCCGACACCGGAGACGATGTCGTTATAGGTGTTTTTGATGGTCGGGTCTTCTTTTTGCCAAGGCCCCCAGGTTTCTTGCGTTTTCAGGTCGTTGACGATGCCAAACACCACTTCTTTGGATGCGTTGATGTCAGTGCTGCGCTCGTACGTAAAATGCTTTGGCATGAATGCGGCTGCCACCAATGCCAAGGCGATGATGCCCAAAAGGCCAAGCAGGATTTTTTTCAAGATTCCCATGACGAAAAATTTTAGTTGGTGAAAAATTTTGTTTAAAAAATAAGGCAAATATAATTATTTGTTGAAACAAAAAGTATTTTATTACCTTTTTCTCGACTTTGTTCCAAAAAAATAAAACGGGTAAGTACACCGCAAAAGAAGGCAAAAGCATGCTTTTCCATATTTAACGTACCTGTTTTTTCAGAAGGATTTACTTTTGTCCGCTCGTAACACGGACTGCCAGTCCGTGCCCTTGTGTTACACATGCAATACGGACTGGCAGCCCGTGTTACAAACCTTTGTGAAATGATTAAGAACCGCTATTTCGACTTGATTGACCAGACCTTCTACTTCCCGCAGGAGGGCTTCGACATCGAAGATGGCAACCTCGTTTTCAACGGCGTACCGCTCATGTATTTGATTAAAAAATACGGCACGCCGCTAAAGTTGACCTATCTGCCCAAGATTGGCACGCAGATAAAACGGGCACGCAACCTTTTTACAAAGGCCATAAAGACCAGCGGCTACCGGGGCAAGTACAATTATTGCTACTGCACCAAAAGCTCCCACTTCAGCTATGTGGTAAAGGAGGTGATGAAGCATGACGTGGAGATAGAGACTTCCAGCTCTTTTGATATTGACCTCATCCGGCGCTTGTTCGAAGAGGAGTTCATTGACAAAGAGACCATCATCGTCAATAATGGCTTCAAAACCCGTGAGTACGCCGAGAAGATTTCGAGCCTCATCAACGAAGGCTTTGAGAACGTTATACCTGTGCTCGACAACAAGGAGGAGCTGGCCTTCTTCGAGGAAATGGTGAAGGGTACCTGCAACCTTGGCCTACGAGTGGCTACGGACGAAGAACCCAACTTCGAGTTCTATACCAGCCGCCTTGGCCTCCGTGCTTCTGAAATCATCAGCTTCTACAAGGACCGCATCGAGAAGAACCCCAAGTTCAATCTGACCATGCTCCACTTCTTCGTGGACACGGGCATCAAGGACACCATCTACTACTGGGGCGAGCTGAAGAAGGCCGTGAAGATGTACTGCGAACTGAAAAAGGTATGTCCTACGCTTACGGCCCTGAACATCGGCGGGGGAATGCCCATCCGCAACTCGCTCGGCTCGGAGTTTGACTACACTTATATGGTGCGGGAAATCGTGAACCTTATCCTCAATGCCTGCCAAGAGGAGGAAATCGAGGAGCCGGACATCTTCACCGAGTTCGGGAAATACACCGTGGGCGAGAGCGGTGCCATCATCTACTCGGTACTGGGCCAGAAGCGCCAGAACGACGCCGAGCTTTGGTACATGATTGACAATTCGCTCATCACCACCATTCCCGACGCTTGGGGCATTGGCGAGCGTTTCATCCTGTTGCCCGTCAACAAATGGTTCAATGAGGTACACCGGGTGAACGTCGGCGGCATCTCCTGCGACAACTCCGACTACTACAATTCCGAGATACACGATACCCGTGTTTATCTGCCCGTTATTGACGACAATACCAAGGAGCCGCTCTACCTCGGCTTCTTCCACACAGGCGCCTACCAGGATTCGCTCAGTGGCTACGGCGGCATCAAGCATTGCCTCATCCCGTCACCTAAGCACATTCTTATCTACAAGGATTCAAAAGGGAACATCGTGGACAAGCTCTACAAGGAAGAGCAGAAGCCGGAGGATATGTTAAGGATCTTGGGATACATTTAGGATTTCGGATTGGAATGCACCAATCCGCAGTCCCCTAATCCGAAATCCGCAATCATTTAAGCCACCCCTTCTCCCTGTACCAAGCCAGCGTCTCCTCCAGCCCTTCCTCCAGATCATATTTCGGTTGGAAGTTCAGGTCTTCCTTCAGCGGCGCTATGTCGCATTTCCAGTTGAGGCTTTCGAGGATGCGCACTTTTTCGAGGTTGAGTGCCGGATAGCGCCCTGCGGCCTTGCCGGCTTGTTCCAGCACCCATGCGACGCCGCGCACGAGAGTCACGGGCACGTGCAGGCGAAGGGTCTTTTTGTTAAGTAGTTGCTTCGCAATGCGGCCCAAGTCCCATTGGGCATAGTAGCGGCCATCGGAGATAAAATAGCCCTTGCGGTGTACGTCAGCATGGATGGTGGCGTCCAGCACGGCCCGAACGAGATCCTTCACATAGACGAAGGCAAGGTGCTGCCGCCGGAAGCCGATATAGCCCTCGAAGTGGTTGTTTATCATTTTGAAAAACGTGAGGAAATCACGGTCACGGGGGCCATAGACGCCGGTCGGGCGTATGACGACGTAGGGAAGTTCGGGCTGTGCGGCTAAGTAGCGCTCCGAGGCGAGCTTGGCCTCCCCGTATGTGTTGATGGGGTGCTGTGGGTCTTCCTCCTTCAGGAAGTCGGTCAAGTCCTTGCTGGCCACGGGGCCGTAGCTGGCCGCCGAGCTGATATAGGTGAACTTTTCGGGCATTTCGCCAGAGGCGATGATGGCGTCCACCAAGTTCTTGGTATAGTCAAAATTCACCCGCATGTAGTCCGAGAGCTTGGGCGCTGCCACCACCCCTGCATTGTGGATGACATAATCGAACTGTTTGCGCTTCATGAGGTTGGCCATCTGGCCCACGTCTCCGTAGTTCAGTTCCACGAAGTTGATGCGCTCATCCTGCAGGAACTCCCGGCTGCTCGACTTGCGCACGCCAGCGTACACGTCAAGGTCACGCCGCAGCGCTTCGTCCACGAGGTGGCTGCCGACAAAGCCCGATGCTCCGGTGATGAGGATTTTTTTCAAACGAGTGCTAATTTTTCAATTGGGTTGATTTGATTTCAGATATAAGATTTTAGATTTCAGATTTTTTGAAGCCAGCGCAACTTCGCAGTCCTTGTTTGCTGCGCTAAATCACCAATCTCAACTTCAAATATCTGCCAATCCCAATCCCAATCTTAAATCTAATATCTTAAATCAAAAAACCTAAGCCGAACGGTTTTCAAAGATTTTTGATAAAGCACCTCCTCCGTTTGTGCTGCCGAGGGTTATAGTCCTTCCAGATGGCCTGCACATGGATATTGGTCTCCAATTCTGGGTTGGTTTCTACTTTTTTGATGCCGAATTTCTGGTAGTTTTTCAGGATTTTCTCAAAAATCATGATGTGTACGCCCTTGCGCTGGTACTCTTTGTCAATGGCGATGAGGTAGAAATCGGCCCGGTCGTTCTTCCGCATGGAACCGAGGATGTGGAGGAAGCCAAACGGGAGCAGCTTGCCTTTTGCTTTTTGCACGGCCTTGGACAGCGAGGGCATGGTTAGGCCAAAGGCGATGACCTCATCCTGTTTATCCAATATGATGGACACAAAATCGGTTTTGATGAAGGTGAAATATTGCTCCGTATAAAACTTGATTTGTGCGTCAGTCAACGTCACCGTGCCGTAGAGGTCGTGGTAGGCCTTGTTGATGAGTCCAAAAATCTTGGGGGCGTAGGGCTTTAGTTGTGAGCGGCTTCCTTCCAGTTGGTGCAGTTCAAAGCGCTCGGCCACTTTCTTCGAGAACTCGGCCATGCGGGGCGGTATCTCCGTTGGTACATCAATCTCGAACTCCACCCAGTCGGTGCTCTTGCCATAGCCGTTTGCCTCCAAATGGGTCAGGTAATACGGGTGGTTGTACATGGTGGCGAAGGTGCCAAGCTCGTCGAAGCCTTCGATGAGCATCCCCTCCCGGTCGAGGTCGGTGAAGCCGAGCGGGCCGTGGATTTGGTTCATGCCCTTTTGCCTTGCCCAGTTTTCCACTGTTTTGAACAGCAACGTGGACACCTCCCTATCGTCAATGAACTCTATCCAGCCGAAACGGGCGAGTTTCTTGCCCGTCTTCTGGTTCTCGGCCTTGCTCAGGATGCCGGCGATGCGCCCGACGATTTTACCGTTCTTTTTGGCGACCCAATAGCACTTGTCGCAATACTCGAAGGCGGGATTTTTGCGCAGCGTCACCATGTCGTCATGAATGAGCGGCGGCACCCAGTAGGGGTTGTCCTTGTAAAGCTCGAAAGGGAATTTGAGGAATTCCAGCACTTCGCTTCGGCTGGATGCCTCGTGGATAGTTACCATTGATTCAGTTGATTAATGCCGCACAAATAGCTAGAAAGGTTGTTTTCGGGGCGAAAATTTCACTTTTTTCCCAATAACAACAAACCCCGTGGGATTTGAAAGAAAAATGAAATCCCTAACCCCTAAAAGGTACAATACCGCTTGGTTCTAAGAAGGTGACAGCAGCAAAAGAACGGCAATAAATTTTGCTGCGCAAATATCGCTTTAGCCGTTCAGGAATCTGTCCAAATCTTCTTTCCTAGAAAATACGACCAGTAAGTCCCCTTCTTGCAATATCGTATCAGGCGCTACTACGCCGATGGAGTCTTTCACCTCACGGGTAACGCCAAGGATGTTCTTACGCTTCTTCTTTCGGATGATGGTGATGATGTTCATGTTGAACTGCTGACGGAACTCGGTCTGGGCCACCGTCCTACCGATGAGGTCTTCCGGTAGGTTGATTTCATAGATGGAGTATTTTTCCGAAATCTCGAACGAGTCAATGATTTGGTGCAGTTCCAACCGCTTTGCAAGGCGGTAGGCTGCTTCCTCCTCTGGGTGGATTATTTCGTCCACACCCATCGCTTCCAGCACGCTGTGGTGCAGTACAGTGATGGCCCGACTGATGAGGCGCTTGGGGTTGTGCTGCTTCATCAGGGCGGTGGTGAGAATAGAGCTACCCTCATCCTCGCCGATGGCCACGATGATAACGTCGGATTGCTCCACAGGCAAGTTCTTGATGGCCTCCGGGTTGGTGGAGTCCAAGGCGACCGTGAAGGTGAGCCGCTCCTTTACGGCGTCTATCTTTTCGCTACGTTTGTCCACGCCGATGACCTCGTGGCCCATTTCCGTGAGCTTGATGGCAAGCGATGCGCCAAAATTGCCAAGGCCGATGATGATGAATTTCATTGATTGGTGATTGGTGATTGGTGATTCGTAACTTGTGAACGGAGCCTACCGAATCACGAGTTACGAATCACCGATCACGTATCAAGTAATAATCACATTTTCTACGGGATACCTATAGTGTTTTGTGTCCAATGCTTTCTTCAAAAAGCCGAGCAGAATCGTGTACATGCCCACCCTCCCGACGAACATGGTGAGCGAGATGATGGCCTTGCTGGCTGTGGTGAGTTGGGCCGTAATCCCAAGCGAAAGCCCGACGGTGCCGAAAGCAGAAAACACCTCGAAAACGATTTTATCAAGTGCAATTTCCGGGTTGTAGTAACCTACGGCCATGGTCGAAAAGCCCAAGGCTATCAATGAGAGCGCAATCACGATAAATGCCCGCAGCAGCGACTCGTTGGCCACTTCCCGCATGGCAAACTCCACGTGGTCACGCCCACGGGCGATGTTGAAGATGCCCATGGTGGCCACGGCAAAGGTACTGGTCTTGATACCGCCGCCCGTTGAACCCGGAGAAGCGCCTATCCACATGAACAGCAGCGTTATCAGCATACCTTCACGGGTGAGGGTGGCCATGTCTATATTGTTGAAGCCCGCCGTGCGGGGCGTCACGCTCAGGAAAAACGCCACAAACCATTTGCCAACGCCGCCGTGCTCTTTCAGCGATGAATTGTATTCCGTGATGTAAAACAAGACAGTACCAACCACCAACAAAATGGCCGTTGTGCGCAGCACGATGCGGCTGTTGAAGTTGATGACCCAGGGCACGTGCTTGTAGGGGTCGCCCAAGAACCACTGCCGAAAGCGGGTGAACATGCGCTCCCGCACGTAGTCCACGATGTTGAAGGAGATGAAAAACCCAAGTCCGCCAAAGATGATGAGCAGCGCAATGATGGTATGGAAGACATGGTTGTGCATCAGGATGGGGTCGGCAAGCCCTTGTGCCTTCAATTGGAAACCCGCATTGTTAAAAGCCGAAACAGCATGGAAAAATGCAAAGTACAATTGCTCGCCAATGTCAAAGCCAAAATCCCTGGGGCTGAGGCTGACGAAGAGCAACAACATGCCCACCAATTCCACGCCGATGGTGAATGAGACTACCTTCACAATGGTCGAGAACACGTTCTTCAACTGGTCGGCCCCCGTGAAGTCCTTGTAAATCAATTGGTTCTTGAAAGAGGCTTCGCCCCTGAAGAACAGGCCGAAAAAACTGGTGAAGGTCATGACGCCGAGGCCGCCCAAAGACACCAAGACGAGAATCACATTTTGCCCAAACCGGGTAAAGTACGTGCCAGTGTCCACGACGCCCAAGCCCGTCACGCATACGGCGCTGGTACTGGTGAAAATGGCGTCAATAAAAGGGAATTTGCCCGAAACAGTGGATATGGGGAGCATCAGGGCAAATGCACCAAACACGATCAGTATCATGAAGCTGAAAATGAAGAGCAGGGCCGGGTTGACCTGTATCCGTTCCAATTGTAGGCTCCGGGTGGAAATCTCCACCATGAAAATAACGAAGATGGCCAACTGTAGGAAGCCTTTCGTCGCCAGCGACTCGAACAGCCCTATATCGGTTTGAGACAGCAGGAGCACACCCAAGAACAGGAGCTCCATCACCGCCAACCATTTCTCCCGTTTGCGCTTCAACAAGAAGAAGTTCAGGTATGCCCTGAAGCAGAACAACATGAAGAACAGCACCACCGTGGACCTATAAATGCCCTCAAAGGCCTCACTCCATGAAGGTTTCAACTGACCTACATCAGCAAAGATGGCCAAGAAGCCAAGTATGGCTAGGCCAAATACCAAGTTGTCAATGATGTGCTGAAACTTGAGCAGGGACTTCTTGCTGGTGAAAAAGCTGCGGAGTGGCACTTATTTTTTCAAAAGGATATGAAAAACATTCATGTCGAAGGTGCTAACAGGGCCACGAATGATTCGGAGTTAGGCCAAAAAATGGTTCAAAAGCAGGGCAAATTTAAAATGTTACGGGGAATTTCACCCAAAAAAATGAAGTCGGTTTCAGAATGCCTCTCAATTCTGCTCCATTTCTTTGGCTACGCCATAAGGTATGCCACAGCCATTGACCTCCTTACCGTTGATGGTCAGTTTCACGGTCAGTTTATAGGTACGCTCCGACATTCCGTCACCACAGGGAAGGCTGTCCACTGCAATGCGGATATTGTCGCCGCTTTCTTGGTTGATACCTGTGTAAATTAAGGTTTTCTTCTCGGCCACAGGGGGCTGGTAGGCGAAAAACTTCGTGCGCTCATCGTCCATGCCCCGGTATTCGATGACACCCTCCACCTCCGACACCTGAACACCCCAAAACGGCTCGGTGCCAAGCGCCCAAAAATCGTAAGGGATGCAAGTGTTTTTGAAATTCTTCGCCTCCGCCTTCATTACTTCCGACACGACAAGGAATCCCTCCTTCCCATCGGGCAACGCTAAGCTGCTATAGTAAGGAGCCACAAAGCCCTTCAACACTACCACAATGGGCTGGTTTGGGTATGGGAACTTCAACAGGCGGCGGTAATGCTGCCCTAATTGGCCAGCCGTTTCGTCCACAACCAAGTAGCGGGCATCGGGGTTGGCGCAGTCCTGAAAGCTGCTGTTTTTTCCATCGAAAATATAGAGTCCGCTCATCTCGGCAGGTGTCTGCGAGGGTATGAGCGCCTTGAAGGTCATGGGCGATTCGTTCTTCAAGGAAGCACTGCCCGTCTGCTCCAGGCCTGCCCAAATCTTTTGCTTCTCCTCCGTGGAGAGCGGGCTTATCTTTTGTGAGAAAAGCTCGTCGCCGAGCTTGTTCAGTAGCGATTTCAACACCAACCCATGCCCAGCGGCTGCGGCGCTGTCCTGCCCGGTGCTGAATTTCAAAACCTCATTGAGCGAGGCATCGTCACCTTTGAGGGCTTTGTCGAGAAAGCCCGTATAGTCAAAGTTCCGTTGGTCGGCGAGTTGGTGCAGGCCAGCTTCAACCGTGATGCCACCAACTTCGACAGGGCTGCCGTTGGAGCAGGCCGTCATTAAAGCTATTGCGAAGGGGAGCAAAATGCGCATGTAGGTAGGGTTGTTAAACAAAAATGCGAAGCTAACAGGTTGTGGTGAAAAATCACCAAGGCAACTCCATCGGTATCGGCTTCAAAATCAAGCTATCCCGCTCTGGCCCCGTTGACACCATCGAGATGGGCACGTCCAGGTAGTGCTCCAGTGCTTCGAGGTAGGCTTGGGCTGCCTTCGGCAAATCGTAGAAGGCTTGGGCGGCATCCAACTGCTGCTCCCAGCCTTCAAAGTCCTCGTAAATAGGCTGGATGTCAGCACCGCAAAGGTCGAATGGCAACTGGTCGGTCATTTGGCCATTGTAACGGTACTTCGTAGCCACCTTTATCTGTTCAAACTTATTCAGCACGTCAATTTTAGTGATGGCTAATTGCGTGACGCCGTTGAGCATGATGGTGTACTTGAGCTGCGGCAGGTCAATCCACCCGCAGCGCCTTGGCCGCCCGGTGGTGCTGCCGAACTCAGCGCCTTCGGTGCGCAAGAAGTCGCCCGTCTCGTCCAGCAGCTCGGTAGGGAATGGGCCGCTGCCGACCCTTGTGCAATAAGCTTTTGTGATGCCTATGACCTGTCCCACCCGTTGCGGAGCAACACCGAGGCCGCTGCAAACGCCCGCAGTCACGGTGTTTGATGAAGTCACATAAGGGTAGGTACCAAAGTCAATGTCCAGCATAGAGCCTTGTGCGCCCTCAGCGAGGATGCGCTTGCCCTCCTTTAGTTGTTGGTTGATGAAATACTCGCCGTCCACGAGCGTCAGGGAGCGCAGCGTGTTCAGTGCGGAGAACCATTTTTGTTCCTCGCCTTCGAGGTCGAACTCCACCTTCGGCAATGCCTGCAACAAGCCTAAGTGCTTGTTCTTCAATGAATTGTAACGCTCCATAAAATCGGGCAGCAGCGTATCGCCGACCCGCAGGCCATTGCGCCCTGTTTTGTCCATGTAGGTAGGGCCGATGCCTTTTAGCGTGGAACCAATTTTCTCCTTGCCCTTGGCGGCTTCGTTGGCAGCGTCGAGCAGGCGGTGGGTGGGCAGGATGAGGTGCGCCTTTTTGGCGACCAAGAGTCGGCTGCGGTACTCCACCTCGGCGGTGTCGAGGTTGGCCAGTTCCCGTTCCAAGGTAATGGGGTCAATCACCACGCCATTGCCGATGAGGTTGATTAGCTCCTGTCGGAAGATGCCGCTCGGCACGGTGTGCAGGATGAACTTTTTGCCGTCGAACTTGAGCGTGTGCCCGGCGTTTGGGCCGCCTTGGAAGCGGGCCACCACGTCGTACTGCGTGGCTAAATAATCAACAATCTTTCCTTTCCCTTCGTCGCCCCACTGGAGGCCGAGTATTACGTCTATTGTCATTTAATGAAGGATTGAAGGATTGAAGGCAGGAAGGATTGAAGGATGAGGGGTGCAGGTAACTACATTCATTCCTTCAATTCTTCAATCCCTTAATCCTTTTTCATAGTCTTTTCACAGGCCCCATCGCACTCCCCGTACAGGTTCAGTGAGTGGTAGTTGACCTTGAACTTGAGCAGCTCGCCCATCATGTCCTTGATTTGCTGGATACGGGGGTCACAGAATTCGAACACCTTGCCGCAGTTCTCGCAGATGAGGTGGTCGTGCTGTTTGTAGCCGTATGATTTTTCGTAAAGTGCGAGGTTTTTGCCGAACTGGTGCCGCTTCACGAGGTCGCAGGTCACGAGCAGGTCGAGGGTGTTATAGACTGTGGCACGGCTCACCCGGTAGCTCTGGTTCTTCATGTGGATATAGAGCGCCTCTGCATCGAAGTGGTCGCTGCGGCGATAAATCTCCTCCAAAATCGCAAAGCGTTCCGGCGTCTTGCGGAAGGCGTTTTGTTCGAGGTGCCCAGCGAACAGGCGCTTTACCTCCTCTATGATGGCATCTTCATTTCTCGCACCCATGTTGGGGATTTGACAGATGTTAGAAAATAGACCTTAGACGATAGACCGTGTACTTGAAAATGCTCAAGCTTACTATTGGGATCTAAGAAAAATAGGATTTCAAAACTCCCAGACGATGTCTAATGTCTTTTGTCTAATATCTAGGATCTCAAAAATAAAGAGCAAAGGTAGTTAAAATGCTATTGGCCGTTGGCATTTGGCGATTGGCTTTTTTATTGGTGAAAAATGCCCAATTTCGCACCTGTGGAAAGAAGTCGAATTTGGGTTTGACTGGAGGTTGGGCAAACAGTTGGCAATCAAGCTGCTGCCCAATCGTAAATCCAAAATCGTTAAATCGTAAATCGTAACTGCTTAGGAGGGTGTGGGAGGAGAGAGAAAAAATGATCTTTTTTCTCTCTCCTCCCACATTTTAGGGTGTTTTTTGGGGAAAAATTGAAAATTTTTCCCCAAAAAACACCCCCTGCTAAGTAGTTACTGTAAATCCAAGAATGCCAGATTTCACCTTCAAAAAAGCGGAGCGGCTCAAAAGCCTGAAAGTTATCGGTGGCCTGTTCAAAGGTGGACAATCGTTCGGCGTCTACCCGTTGCGGCTGTTCTGGTCGGTGCAGCCGATGCCGGAGGGCGGCGCACCCGTGCAGTTTACGGTCAGCGTCCCCAAAAAGAACTACAAATCGGCTGTGGCACGCAACCGCATCAAGCGGAAAGTGCGGGAGGCTTGGCGGCTGAACAAGCATCGCCTATACCGCAAGCTGGAAAACAACCCGCATCAATACGCCTGCATGGTACTCTACACGGGCAAGGAAGACCTGCCTTCGGAGCAGGTTTTCAAGGCCATGCAGACGATGATTCACCTGTTATATAAAAAGAACATTGCGACCGCACCCCCGGCCCCTCTCCTACGAGGAGAGGGGGGCAGCCCCGGCATCCACCCCCTCTCCTAGTAGGAGAGGGGCCGAGGGTGAGGCCGCACAACCATTGCGAAGCAACCAGACACTTTCCAGAAATTGATTTTCAACCATGCAAAGAACGATACTGTCATTGGCTTTCACCTTGTTGACCTCGTTGGCCTTCGGCCAAAAATACCTTCAACTCGAACGCCTTCACAGCACCAAGACAAAGAAGTACCAGCCCGGCGACGAAATCACCTTCCTCCTCAACAACGGCCAGTGGTACACCCGTGTCATTGACGACATCCACTACGAGCGGCAGTTCCTTTACTTCGCCAACGGTGGCCATGTGGATTTGGACAGCATCGTGGCCTTCCGAAGTTACACGCCTGCCAAGTGGTCGAGGCCATTGGGCAACCAGATGATTAATTTCTCTGCCGTTTGGCTACTCTACACCCTTGTTGACCAGGCCGTGGCTGGCGACGGCTTCAATACTGGTGTGTTGCTCACCGTGCCCGTCACCAGTTCAGGCTTGGGCCTTGCCTTGAAAAAACTCTTCAAGCACCGCACCTACCGCATCCATCGCAACCGGGACGGCGAGGTGACCAAGTGGCGGCTACGGGCGCTGGATTTGACGGTGCAATAGATGAAGTAAAAAGTACAAAGGCAAAACTGGAGCAACACGCCTCGCTTTTTACTTCTAACTTTGTATTTTCTACTTGCCAAACCAATGACCATAGCCAAAATCTTCAATTACCAAGGCCTTACCCAAGCCGAAATAGAGCGGGCCGATAACCGCCGTGCCTTGCAGCGCACACCCACGGAGCAGCTTCGGTTTTTGACCGATTTGATTGAACTTTCGGCATCGCTCCGCAATATCCAAGGCATAACCAGTCCTCCCGCCATGACAAATCTCTACCAAGCCGTCCACGATTTTTCCCAAAAACTCAACGAACACGGCGTCCAGTACCTGCTCATCGGCGGCTTCGCCGTCAATGCCTACGGCCATGCCTGCAACACGGGCGACCTCGACCTCTGGGTAAATGACACCCCCGACAACCGCCAAGCACTCGGCAAAGCCTGCGCCGCCGCCGGCATTGCCGGAGGCGAACTCCTTGCCGACATGGACTGGGCACCCGGCTGGACGGGCTTCCACTTGCCCAACGGCTTCAAGGTGGAAATCATGGGGCATTTGAAGTCGGTTACAAAAGATGACTTTCCCGCCTGCTTCGCAAAAGCGAAAATAATCAGCTTCGATGGCGTGGAAGTGCCGCTCATTCAGCTCTCCGATTTATTGAAGGAAAAAGAAGCCACCGCTCGCCCGAAGGACTTAGAGGATGTGGAGCAACTGAGGAAGATTGATGAGGAGCGGAACTAACCCGCCCATTTTCACCTCGTTTTTCTCGAAAACTTACCTCATTTTTGCCCCCAATTCCGGCTTTGCCATTTCTGCTTGACTCCCAATCCGAAATCGCAAATCCGCAATCCGCAATCAACTATGGCAGACAACAAAATCATCTTTTCCATGTCGGGCGTCTCCAAGACGTTCCCGCCGCAAAAGCAGGTGCTGAAAAACATCTGGCTTTCCTTTTTCTACGGTGCAAAAATCGGCGTGCTCGGCCTCAACGGCAGTGGTAAGTCCACCCTGCTGAAAATCATCGCCGGCCTCGACCAGAACTACCAGGGCAAAATCGAATTCGAAAAGCAGTACAAAATCGGCTACTTGCCGCAGGAACCCGTGCTCGACGAGACGAAGACCGTCCGCCAAATCGTGGAAGAAGGCGTGGGCGACCTGATGAAGTACATGCACGAATACAACGAGGTGAACAACAAATTCGCCGAGCCGATGAGCGACGACGAGATGAACAAGCTCATCGAGCGCCAAGGCGAACTCATGGAAATCCTCGAAAACAACAACGCCTGGGAACTCGACCACAAGCTCGACCGGGCTATGGACGCCCTGCGCTGCCCACCCGACGATGCCGAGGTGAAAGTCCTCTCCGGTGGCGAGCGCCGCCGGGTCGCACTGGCTCGCCTCCTGCTCTCCGAGCCAGACATCCTGCTGCTGGACGAGCCGACCAACCACCTCGACGCCGAGAGCATTGACTGGTTGGAGCAGTTCCTCCAGCAGTTCCCCGGCACGGTCATCGCCGTGACGCACGACCGCTATTTCCTCGACAACGTGGCAGGTTGGATACTCGAACTCGACCGTGGCGAAGGCATTCCGTGGGAGGGCAACTACTCCAGCTGGCTGGAGCAAAAAGCCAAGCGACTGGAACAAGAAGCCAAGGCCGACGACAAGCGCCGCAAGACTTTGGAGCGGGAGCTTGACTGGATTCGCATGAGTCCGAAAGCCCGCCAAGCCAAGGGCAAGGCCCGTCTGAACGCCTACGACAAAATGGCTGGCGAAGAGACCAAGGAGAAAGAAGCAAAACTGGAACTCACCATCCCGCCCGGCCCTCGCCTTGGCGAAGTGGTGATTGAAGTGGAGGCTTTGAACAAAGCCTTCAACAATCGGGTGCTGTTCGAGAACTTCAGTTTCAGCGTTCCGAAAAACAGCATCGTGGGCATCATCGGGCCGAACGGGGTGGGCAAGACGACGCTTTTCCGCATGATAATGGGCCAAGAGAAGCCCGACAGCGGCTCCATCCGCCTCGGCGACACGGTGCAGGTGAGCTACGTGGACCAGTCGCACTCGGCCATTGACCCAGAGAAATCGGTCATCGAAATTGTGTCTGGCGGCCTTGACATCATTAAAGTTGGCAACTTCGAAATGAACGCCCGTGCCTACACCGGCCGCTTCAATTTTACCGGAAGCGACCAGCAAAAAAAGGCCGGGGTGCTATCTGGCGGCGAGAAAAACCGCCTTCACCTCGCCCTTACGCTGAAGGACGGCGGCAACGTGCTCCTCCTCGATGAGCCTACCAACGATATTGACATCAACACGCTTCGGGCGCTCGAAGATGCGCTCGACGACTTCGCTGGCTGTGTCATGGTTATCAGCCACGATAGGTGGTTCATTGACCGCTTGGCTACGCACATCCTCAGCTTCGAGGACGAGGGCGAGGTGGTGTTCTTCGAGGGCAACTACCAAGATTATGAAGCCGCCAAAAAGGCAAAACTGGGCGACGTGACGCCGCATAGGCCGAGGTTCAAGAATTTGCTGAAGAGTTGATATTCAACAACTTGCATGAAAAGGGAAAGGGGTTTTCGGCAGCTGTCGAAAACCCCTTTCCCTAAAATCATCCCTGCTCCTCCCGAAGCTTTCGCCGCAAAATCTTCCCAACATTCGTCTTGGGAAGCTCCTTTCTGAACTCCACCGACTTCGGCACTTTGTACCCAGTCAGTCCACTGCGGCAATGTTCAATCAGTTCCTTCTCGGTGAGGGAATCGTCTTTTTTGACCACAAACAGCTTCACCACCTCGCCCGACTTCTCGTCCGGTATGCCGATGGCGGCGCATTCCAGCACTTTTGGATGCTCGATGGCCACGTCCTCGATTTCATTCGGATAGACGTTAAAACCAGAAACCAGAATCATGTCCTTCTTCCTATCAACGATTTGGAAATAGCCGTCGGGGTGCATCAGGCCGATGTCGCCCGTGCAGAGCCAGCCGTCCTTGATGGTCTGGGCAGTGGCATCGGGGCGGTTGTAGTAGCCCTTCATCACCTGCGGGCCTTTGATTTGTATTTCGCCTGTTTCGCCTTGCGGCAATGGGTTCCCAGCTTCGTCCACGATGCGCATATCGGTGCTGGAGACGGGTAGGCCAATGCAGCCCAACTTGCCGGAGCCGTCGAGCGGATTCACGCTGGCCACAGGCGAGGACTCCGTCATGCCGAAGCCTTCCACAAGTGGGGCGCCGGTCACCTTGCGCCATTTTTCGGCCACCGCCCGCTGCACGGCCATGCCGCCACCGAAGCCGAAGCGGAGGGAGCTGAAGTCCACCGAGGCAAAGTCTGGGTGGTTGAGCAATGCATTGAACAAGGTGTTCACCCCAGTCATAATTGTCACCTTGTGGTTCTTGTACTCTTTTATCACGGAGGGCAGGTCACGGGCATTCACCACGAGCACGGTGAGTGCCCCCAGGCTGAACAACGCCAAGCAGTTGACCGAAAACGCAAAAATATGGTACAGCGGAAGGGGCGACAGGCCAACGTCCTCCGTCCCAATCTGCGCCGTGCCTATCCAAGCACGAATCTGCATCATATTGGCCACGAGGTTTCGGTTGGTGAGCATGGCACCCTTGGCCACGCCCGTGGTGCCGCCCGTGTATTGCAGCGCAACCACGTCCTCCGCATTTTGTTGAAAAGGCTTTGTCGTGAAGTTTTTCCCTTGCTCGCAGGCGTAGCTGAAGGTGACCGTATTGGGCAGGTTATAGTTTGGCACCATGCGCTTGATGTACCGCACGGCGAAGTTGACAAGGACGCCTTTAACGCCCAACATTTCACCGATGCTCGTCACGATGATGGTCTTTATCTGCGTATCGGGCAGCACCTCTTGCAGGTTGCTTGCAAAGTTCTCGCAGATGACGATAGCCTTTGCGCCGGAATCGGTGAATTGGTGGCGCATCTCCCTCGGCGTGTAGAGCGGGTTGGTGTTCACGATGACCAGTCCGGCCCGCAGGCAACCGAACAGTGCGATGGGGTATTGCAAGAGGTTGGGCATCATCAGTGCCACTTTGTCGCCTGGCTCCAAGCCCCTTGAGTGCAGGTACGCCCCAAACTGCTTGGAATACTTGTCCACCTGGGCATAGGTCAGCGATTTGCCCATGCAGTAGAAGGCTTTCTTGTCTGGGAACTTTTTGAAGGTCTCATCCAGTAATGCCACCAGCGATGGGTAGGCGTTTTCGTCTATGTTGGCGGGCACCCCTTTGGGGTAGTTCTGTAGCCACGGTCTTTGATTTGTCATGCGTTGCGTTATTTTTTTAGTTAGGACTTGGGCGAAAAATACAAAGTTTGGCAGATGTGGCAAGGAAAAAATAGCAGGGATTGAAATTGAGCAGAGGCTGAAGGAATGAGAATGAACTTTTGTGAAAAGTCACGGGCATTACCATACCACCTCCGGCAAGGTCTTATCCCAGTCAGGGAATACGCCCACCACCTGCCGCCGTAGCTTTTCCAGCAGGGCCAGCATGTCCAATATTTCGTCCTCTTTTTCAGGAAAAGCCTCCAAGAACACCTGCCAAGCTGCCATGCTGCGCTCAATGGCGATGACTAGGATGCGGGAAGTACGGTAGGAATCGCTGTTCAGTGGGCCTTCCCAATGCTCGTCGTTGATTTCATCGTAACCGTTCAGCGCACGACTAATCTTTGCCCCAATGAAAAATAGGTACCAGCCGATTATTTCCCGTTTGTCGGACACGTCCTGCCAGCGAGCGAGGGTTTCTTCCTCGCCCTTGATGCCCATTTCTACCCAACGGATGGACTCTTGGCCTTTTTCAGGGAAATACTCCTTGCTGTTTTCAAAAAAAGCTTCGGCCTTGTCGAGGTACTCATCGTGAAATTTCATCCAGGCCCCTTCCAGTTCGACCACTTTTTGGCTGGGTGGTGGCTCCTCCACATTGGGCAGGTTGTCGAGGTCAATGCCCATTTCTTCGGCGTGTTGCCGGAGCATGTCGAGCGCCTTGGCCATGTTGTTGGACACGTATTCCCAGAATTTGGGGTTGGAGATGTCCTTCTCTTCTTCCGTCAGACCAGCTTCCAATTCCATCTGGTAGCTGTAGCATCGGTCGGTGTACTTGCAGCGCTCGCACCAGCGGTCGCAGTAGTTGTAGATGCTGGGGATGTGGTTGTCTTCGGCTGTCATAGTATGAAATATTAAAGCAAAAACTTGGATTGACAAACTTATAAAAATTGCCACAAAAAAAGGTGATGCCACCTCTAGCAGCATCACCCTTTTTTATCAATCCATATTTTTATCAAATATGCAACGCCCGATTCCCTGTAGCCGCCAGTGCAGCTTCCTTTATCGCCTCCGCATACGTCGGGTGCGCGTGGCTCATACGGGCGCAATCTTCGGCGCTGGCCCGGAACTCCATCAGCGTCACGCCATCGGCAATCAGGTCAGCAGCCCGTGCGCCTACGATGTGCATACCAAGGATTTCGTCAGAGTCCTGATGGGCGAGGACTTTCACCATGCCCTCCGTATCGGTGCTGGCACGGGCACGACCAAGGGCCTTCATCGGGAACTTGCCCACTTTGTAGGGTATGCCCGCTGCCTTTAGCTGCTCCTCCGTTTGGCCAACGCTGGCCACCTCCGGCCAAGTATAGACCACACCGGGAATTAGGTTGTAGTCAATATGCGGCTTTTGCCCTGCAATGGTTTCCGCCACGAAGACGCCCTCCTCTTCGGCTTTATGGGCGAGCATAGCGCCCTGCACCACGTCGCCGATGGCATAGATGCCTTGCACATTGGTCTGCAAATGGTGGTCAACAGCGATGCGGCCACGTTCGTCCTTGGCCACGCCAGCGTTTTCCAAGCCCAAATTATCGGTGTACGGCCTGCGGCCAATGGCCACAAGGCAGTAGTCGGCTTCGAGGTTGAATTTCTCTTCGCTGTCCCGCTTCTGTACCTCCACGGTCACCCCTTTCTTGGTGGCCTTCACGGTGTTCACCTTGTGGCCGAGGTGGAACTTGAAGCCGAGGCCCTTCAGCGCCCGTTGCAGCTCCTTGCTACAGTCGCCGTCCATCGTTGGGATGATGCGGTCCATGAACTCCACTACCTCTACCTCCGTGCCGAGGCGGGCATAGACCGACCCCAGTTCCAAGCCGATGACGCCACCGCCGATGATGACCATGCGCTTTGGCACAGCGTCAATGTTCAGCGCCTCGGTGCTGGTGATGATGCGTTTTTTATCATAATTGAATGCCTCCGGCACAATGGGCTTCGAGCCAGTGGCGATGATGGTCTTGTCCGTCTCGATTTCCTCGGTCGTACCGTCGTGCTTCGCAACGCTGATTTTATTGGCATTCACGAACGAGCCGTGGCCTTTATAGACATCAATCTTGTTTTTCTTCATCAGGAAATCAATGCCCTTGGTGGTGGCATCCACGACCTCGTTTTTCCGCTTCACCATCTGCGGCATATTGACCTTGAGGCCGCTCACGCCGATGCCGTGCAGCTCGAATTTGTGCTTGGCATTGTGGTAGTGCTCGCTGCTGTCGAGCAGGGCCTTGGAGGGGATGCAGCCCACATTGAGGCAGGTGCCGCCGAGCACGCCGTAGCGCTCGATGATGGCGGTCTTGAGGCCCAATTGGGCACAACGTATGGCGGCCACATAGCCGCCGGGGCCGGAGCCGATGACGGTAACGTCGTATTTCATGAATTGGATTGTTTGATTGTTGAGATTGTTTGATTGTTTGAGGGCGGGTGCAAAGGTAATTGCCTTTCATAAGACAAGTGGCTTGAAAAACACCAATGCAACCTTTAAGTTTGCAAATGCATTTGACGTCAAAAGCTATTATTCAATATGAAGCACACAATCTTTATTCTCCTCTGTTTTTGTTCCCTTGGTGGCACTTCTATCTGTGAAATTGATGAAGCAGCCATTGATGTACGCTTGGAAATTAGGACAAAAGAAACCATCCTAAAGAAGGGCACTCCGCCAAATATTGAGGTTTATCTCATGAACAAAGGGGATAAATTGGTGAACTTAGTTCAGCCTGGAGACGGAAGTGAATCAGGATGGAGGACGCCAATGGTAAAGTGGTCAACAAGGATTGTCGAACTAAAATCAGTTCCACAAGAGCGATATGCAGACTCGCAAACACATTTGGTATCATTCCCTCTCTGGTTCGGGGCAGGAGCACGCTGTGGAAACGTTGATGGCCTGAAAAGAGACCAGGTAATTTCCATACTTCCAAGACAAGAAGTTAATTTGAAGTTATTTTGGAATTGGCGAGCTCCAGAATTGAGGGGTATGGAAGGAAAATATGGCGTCAAATTTTTTTACGAAAACAAACCCGACATAGTTTGGAAAGGCGCAGGCAACAACGACCCCGATGCCCTTGAAATCGTACGCACCAAGACCGCTGCCGTTCAATTGGAAAGCAACGAGTTGATTTTTGAAGTAGTTGAATGAGCAAAACAGAAATGGGCCATAACTTCCAAAGTCACGGCCCATTTCTGTTTTGGAGCATTTATTCACCGCCGCCACTTGGCGGAGCACCACCGCCCGGTGGGTTTCCGCCACGGCCACCGCCGCCGCCACGTCCACCACGGCGGTTCTTCCCGCCACGGCCGCCACGGCGTGGGCCGCCTTCACGGCGCTCCCCAGTTGGGGCATCGCCTTCTTGGCCGGGTGCTCTTGGTTCCCGTGGCTCACGAGGTTCCTTCGGAGCTTGCGGTTCACGAGGTGGCCTTGGTTCCTGTGGTTCTTGCGGTTTGGCTTGCGCATTGGCATCGCTACCACCACTAGGTCGGCGGTCGCCACTGTCACGGCCCCTGCCACGGTTGCTGCCACGGTTGCGGTCACGGTTGTTGCCACCACCTTCTTTCCGCTCGCCAGTTTGGCTGCCTTCGCCATCGCCACCTTCGGTGGATTTGCTTTCAGGGCGGGCTTCCCTTGAACGGCCTTCACCACCACGGTCACCGCCACTTGGCTTCTTCTTTTTCTTTTTCTTCTTGCGCTCATCGGGTGGCAGCTCTACCACGCCCGTGAGGTCGCCAGCGTCGTATTCTGGTTCGTCGTCATCCACGTTGGTTCTGTCAGTCACAACAGCCAGCGAGGCGAGGCTTTCGGGCAGTTCGCCCCGCTTGATAGCGTCCCGCACGGAGCGCACCTGCGCAATAGCGAGGGCGAACAATGCGCCCCGACCCCGGTCTTTTTCATAGCCATAGTACATGAGGCCCTTGAAGATGTCGGTCTTCACGAGCGTGGCCATGCCCTCCTTGGTCTTGAGCTTGTCGGCGTCGTCAGGGAAACTGGAAAGGGCTTCCATATAGGTGTCCAACTCATAGTTGAGACAGCATTTGAGGCGGCCACATTGCCCAGAGAGCTTCGCCTGATTGATGGCGAGGTTCTGGTAGCGGGCGGCTGCCGTGCCCACAGTCTTGTAGCTGGTGAGCCAAGTGGAGCAACAAAGCTCCCGACCACATGGGCCAATGCCCCCCACACGGGAGGCTTCTTGGCGGGCACCGATTTGCCGCATCTCAATTTTCACCTTGAAATCCCGTGCAAACTGACGGATGAGTTCCCGAAAGTCAACCCGGCCATCGGCAGTGTAGTAGAACGTGGCCTTTTTGCCGTCGCCCTGAAACTCCACGTCACCGATTTTCATGTTGAGGTTGAGGGTGCGGGCAATTGCACGGGCACGAATCATTGTTTCCTTTTCAGTGATTCGTACCTCGTCCAGTTTTTCGAGGTCACGTTCGTTTGCCTTGCGGATGACCTTCGGGAAATAGCCGTCCACGGGTACCCGTTTCCTGCGCATCTGGAGGCGCACCAACTCGCCGGATAGAGAGATGCGGCCCACGTCGCAGCCAGCTTGGGTATCTACCACCACCATATCGCCCGTGGTGGCACGGGTATAGGGCTGGTTAAAGAAGAACGCCTTCCGGGAGCCGTTCTTGAAGCTGACCTCCACGACCTGAAACGGGTCAACATCCTCGATGTCCATCGTGGTAAGCCAGTCGAAGGTATTTAGTCTATTGCAGCTTCCGCTGGCGCAACTGCCTTTGCTGCCGCAGCCCGAAGGTGCTCCGGCTTCTTTAGAGCCTACTGTACATCCTGCGCATGCCATATATTTTGGAAATTGGGAAATTGGGAAATTGGGAAATTGGCATCAGAAGTTGGCAAAGGCCACTTCCAATTTCCAATTTCTTAATTTCTCAATATCTTGTTCAATTGAATGGAGGCATCCAAAAAAAGCAGCTTCTGGTTGGCGTTCCGTTCGATGTGGAACGAACAATCATTGAAGAGCTTGGTGATGCGCTCGATTTGCCCAAACCCGATGATTTTGCTCAGGTTTTGGGCGGTTTTCAGTTCTTCCGGCAGCAGCCTCACTTGGTCGTTGCCGGTGGTTTTCAGGAGCA
Organism: Saprospiraceae bacterium; assembly: GCA_016714985.1. Lineage (GTDB taxonomy): Bacteria > Bacteroidota > Bacteroidia > Chitinophagales > Saprospiraceae > UBA6168. The sequence goes on from JADKBS010000003.1 coordinate 92,062, forward strand.
TGTACTCCCGCATGAAATGCAGGGCGTACTGAAGGAACTGCTTTTGGTTTTCACGGCCAAGGTCGGCAAAAGTTTCCGTCCAAGTAGCCATTTCCACGCCATTTCCTTGGTAGCATTTGCGGAGCCAATCCAAGAACAAGTTTGAATTGTCCTTGAGCGGCTGCGCCGCAATGCTGAGGGCCTCGTTGAAATCACCTGCTGCCAAATGGGCAATGGAGCGGGCTTTTTCTGTTGAAAGTCCTTTTTGCCGTATCAGCCCCTCCTCCACTTCCTCGTCGTTCAGGCGGTTCACCTTCACGAGTTGGCAGCGGGAGAGGATAGTATTCAAAATCAGTTCCTGATTTTCCGCCACGAGGATAATCAGGGTGTCGTCGGGTGGCTCCTCAATGAGTTTCAGCAAGCGGTTGCCCTCCTTGCCAAGGTACTCCGGTAGCCACATTATCAGGATTTTGTAGCTGCCCTCGAAGGCTTTTAGGCTCAACTTTCGGATGATGCCCACGCACTCCTCCTTGTTGATATTGCCTTGCTTATTTTCTGCACCTATGCGCTGCAGCCACTGGTTCACGTCCATGTAAGGGTTCTCCGCCATTGCGGAGCGCCAATCGGCGATGTGTGCATCGCTGGTGACGTTGGCACCCACCGTCGGGAACGAGAAGTGCAGGTCGGGATGCACGAGCTTCTCCACCTTGCTGCACTGGTTGCATTGCCCGCAGGCGTCGCCGTCCTGCTTGTTTTGGCACAAAGCATACTGCGCAAACGCCACCGCCAAGGCCAAGTCACCGCTACCCGACATCCCCAACAGCAGGAGGGCGTGCGGGATGCGCTCGCTGTCCGCCATGCCCCGAAGGAGGGACTTGGGCTGAGTTTGACCTATTACAGAACGGAACTGCACGTGCGTTCACTTGTTGCAAGTGGCCAACGTCATGTTTTTGATTTAAGATTGCAGATTACATGATTTGAGATTTTTGATTTGCGGGACGTGCAATCAATCTTAAATCTGGAATCATGTAATCTGCAATCTTAAATCAAAAAACTACTCATTTAGCCAACCTAATATCTCTTCATCCAAGGGACTGGTAGTAGGCGGGAAAACATGGACGAGGTGGCCCTGTTCGTCAAGGGCGTATTTTTGAAAATTCCAGGTTACTTCGCTGTCTTGGACGCCATTGAGCGCCTTTTGCGTGAGCCATTGGTAAACTGGGTGGGTGGTCACGTCAATTTTCGCTGCGAGCGGAAAAGTGACGCCGTACCGCCGGGTGCAAAACGATTGAATCTCTTGGTTCGACCCCGGCTCCTGCGCTCCAAAATTATTGGCAGGAAAGCCCACTATCGTCAATCTATCTCCAAACTCCTCGTACAGTTCCTGCAATTGCTTGTATTGCGGCGTTAGGCCGCACTCCGAAGCAACATTGACGACCAAGATTTTTTTGCCCGCAAGGGCAGTAAAATCCAGCGTTCCCTCCTCTATTCCTTCTACCTTGAATGAATGAATCGTATTCACAAACATTTTTTTACTGATAAAAATCAGTGACGGCCAAAGGTAATAAGATTTCGGATTTACGATTGCGGATTACGGATTATCCGTGGCCCCTAATCCGCTATCCGTAATCCCGAAATCCGCAATCGTCACAGTTCCCTTTTCCACAGCCTTCCCGCAATCAGCGTATTGAAAATCGTGTCCTGCAAGCTGCGGCTGACGGGTATTTCCTTGCCCTTGATGATGAGGTTGCTGCCGTCCACCATGTCTATTTTGTCCAACGCAACGAAGTAGGAACGGTGTACCCGCAGGAACTTGTCGGGCGGCAGTTCCTTCTCCAACTGCTTGAGGGAGAGCAGGGTCAGGTATCGTTTCTGCTCGGTATGGATGAACACATAGTCCTTTTCGCTCTCGAAATACAGCACGTCGGCCAGCTTGATTTTGATGAACTGTCCATCGCTTTTGATGAAAAAATACTCAGGCCCAGCGATGGGCTGCGTTTCTGCAGGCTTGGGCTGTTGGTTTTGCCGCAACATTTCAAAATGGGAAAGGGCCTTGTTCGCCGCCTTCAGGAAGCGCTGGAACGAGATGGGTTTCACCAAATAGTCCAGCGCATTCAGTTCAAAACCCTCAATGGCGTAGTCTCGGTAGGCCGTGGTGAAGATGACGGTGGGCGGGCTTTCGAGGGAGCGCATGAACTCGATGCCCGTGAGGTCTGGCATTTGGATGTCGAGGAAGAGCAGGTCAATCGGCTCTTGGTGCAACGCTTCATTGGCTTCCACGGCGCTCTTGCAGGTGCCCATGAGCGAGAGGAAGGGCGTCTGCTCCACGTATCCGGCGATGCCTTTTCGGGCAAGGGGTTCGTCATCCACGACGAGGCATTTTATGGTCATTTCAATTTGATTTTAAGGTGCGATTTATAGGTTTCGCTATCATCCTCGATGTCAAGTTCATGGCGGCCGGGGTAAGTAATGGCGAGGCGGCGCTGCACGTTTTTCAGGCCGATGCCGCCGACCCGTTCTTGGTTCCGGCTGTTCTGGTTGATGGAGTTTTCGGTGGTAAAATCGAGCACGTCGTCCTTCACCGAAAGCTGAATGCCGACGTGGTAGCCCGTTGAATTGGAACTGTATTTAAAGGCATTTTCGACAAAAGGGATAAGGAGCATGGGCGCTATAACGTAGCCGTTCACATGGTCGGGCAGGTCGCATTTAAGGTCGAGCAGTTCCTCATCGTGGCGGAGGCGCTGGAGTTCGATGTAGTTCTGGAGGTAGTCCACCTCCTTGCCGAGGTCAATCCAGTCCTTGTTGTAGTCGTAAAGCTGGTGGCTGAGGGTGTCGGAGAATTTCAAAAGGGCCTCTTTTGCCCGAAGGTCCTCTTTTTGCTCCATCAAAAAATAGATGGTGTTCAGCGTGTTGAAGATGAAATGCGGGTTGATTTGCGATTTGAGCATTTCCAGCTCGTTTTCGAGGTTTTTCTTCTCCAATTGTACCGCATAATTATTGCGCTCATGCCATTGTTGGATGAACTTGAAGGCCGTGGTGAAGGCCACCAATACCGTCGTGTCCACGAAGAAGATAAAGGCCGGTTCCCACGAAAAATAGTATTCTTTATTGGGGAACAGCAGGCGCATAATGAGATAGACCACCCACGAGTTCAGTACGATGATACTGAAGATGCTGACGGTGTAAAACACGACCCGCCGTTGTTTTATCATGTACTTGGGAATCCAGTAATAGTAGTTGAAGTAAACGAGGCCCATGGAACCGAGCACGGTGGGCAGGTTGAAGGTGTCCTTGAACTGGGAGATGAAAACCACGTCCTGCATACTGGCAAACACCCAGTAGATCACCCAAAAGGCGGCATGGAAGAAAATAGAATTGATGGGCAGGGATTGTGGTTGTTGCTCCATTTGGCAAAGGTAAGGTTAGTTTGACAGTTCGGTAAGGGGCAGTTGGCAGTCAGGGTGCAGTTTTAAAGTCCAAAAGTCGCTTGCCATTCCTTTTGGCGATGGCCAAGTTAGGGCTTGACAATGGAGCCTTAGGATTGGGTTTTTACGATAAAAATTAAAATCCAAACACTGTTAACTATTTTTGGCGGTTGCCATAAACCCTAAAACATACTGCCGATATGCTGAGAAACCTGTTTCATATTCTTATCGTGACTGCGGTCAGTGCGCTTGCCTTTGTTCCAATACCAACAGAAGGCAACCCCACCAAACCGGGCAAATTCGCACTCATCGTCGCCGTTGGCAAATACCCAGCAAGCTCTGGTTGGGAGCAACTCTCCTCGGAGAACGACGTCCGCATCCTTCGTGACGCCTTCCTTAAACAGGGCTTTAACGAGGACCATATCGCCGTCATTACAGACCGGCAAGCAACCCGTCAGGGCATCCTCAAAGCCATCCGCAGCCACCTTACCGAAAGGGCAAAACCGGGCGACGTTGCCGTCTTCCACTTCTCTGGCCACGGCCAGCAGGTACAGGACGATAATGCCGACGAGGTGGATGGTTTCGACGAAGCCCTCGTGCCTTTCGATTCGCCGAAACACTATCAACCAGGCATTTATGAAGGCCAGAACCTCATCCGTGACGAAGAATTGGGCAGTATTTTGAATGAGCTTCGCTCAAAACTTGGCCCCCAAGGTCACCTACTCACGCTCATTGACGCCTGCCACAGTGGCACAGCCACGAGGGGACTCGGCAAGGCCCGTGGCACCGACGAGCGCATGGCCAGCCTTGAATATCTCAACCAGAAGTTTGACAGGTTTGGTGACGAGAATAGTTTAGAGGCCAACGTTCCTGGCGACCTCGCCCCGATGGTAGCGCTGTTCAGCGCTAGCCCCAACCAGCTCAGCTACGAATACGTGGACGAGGCGGGCATGAGCTACGGCATTTTGAGCTACACGTTCAGCAAGGCGTTCGGCAATATCAAGGAAGGCACTAGCTACCGCAGCCTTTTCGACCAGTTGCGCATGGAGGTGACCAACCTCTCACCCCGCCAGACGCCACAGGCCGAGGGGGGGCTTAGTGAGGCCGTGCTTGGTGGTCATATCACGGGTACACCCCGCTATTTCCTCCCTTCGGAATGGATTGACGGGCAAACACTGCGGCTTTCAGCGGGTACCTTCGCAGGATTACACGAGGGCACGGTCGTGGTGCTTTATCCTTCGGGAATACGTGACACGGCTGGGGTTTTGCCCTTGGCCTTCGGCAAAGTCACCAACGCCACCCCGATAGACTGCGACGTGGAACTGGAAAAAAGCATTCCAAGGGCGAGCCGCTCCGGTTTTGTTTTTGTCAAATCACAGAACTACGGCAACCTCTCGGTCAGCATACGCTTGGAGGTCAGCAATGACGATTTGGCCGCCGCCCTGCGACAACTGCCCAACGATTGCCCAGCCATAAAATTGACAGCATCAGCCCCAGAATTGGTCTTACTGGAACAGCCCAACAAAGGCAACCTGCAACTTTTGACGAAGGATGAATATGTGTTGGGGACTTTCAAATTGCCCACTTCTGGCAATTACCTTGGCATCGTGCGGCAGGTTCGGCAGCAGGTGGTGGCCTTTGCGCAAGCCAAGTTCCTCCGCCCGATGGAAATCGCCGACAAACGCCTCGGCCTTAGGCTGTACATCTATGGGAAAGAAGGGCCGCACCCATTGCGCAGCGATGGTTATTTCTTTATCGGCACAGAACTGCGCCTGGTCATCGTCAACACAGGGAAGGTACCCTGTTATTTCAGCCTGCTCGACATCCAACCAGACAACCAAATGAACGTCATCATACCCGCCGGGAAGCCAGCCGTGGACTACTACCTGCCAGTCGGTGGCCGCTACGAATACCCTGAACTGGTGGAGGTTTCGGAACCAATAGGCACGGAAGTGCTCAAGCTCATCGCCTCCGACCAGCCGCTGGATTTGACCAATATTATTCAGACGAGGGGTGTGCAGGGCCTTGGCAAGCACCCTTTCGAAGTATTGCTGCGCCAAACTTATTTGCTCGAAGGCACCCGTGGCGAGACTGGCAACCTACCGAAAGGTGGCTTGGCAGTGAGTTCGGTAGTAGTGGAGATTCAGGAAGGATGGAAGGGCAAGTAGCCTTATTTTTCAAGTGGGAATCAAACATTAAAACCATCTTTGCTTACATCAAAAGAAGGCCAATGAAACCGTTGATTACCCTTTTTCTCTTCGCCAATTCGTTTTGGGCATTCGCCCAAAATCAAAATCCATTGCCTGAAAACAGGGTGATCGATAGTTTGTCCCAGCTAGTCCAGCGCAGTTTGGACAACCGGGAATTCGACAAGGCCATTGAACTGAACACCGCTGCCGAGGCTTTTTCCCTTGAAAAATTTGGAGCATCCACTGAGCAATACGGCGATATGTGCTTCCAGCACGCCAAGATTTTCTTCGTTCAAAACGACTACGACCGGGCGGGCGAGTGGTACGGAAAGGCACGGGATGTTTACGAAAAAGCCATTGGTAAGCAGCAAATCAGGTACGCAGCCGCTTTGAACGGCCTCGCCAAAATGTACCTCCGTCGTGGCAATTATGTGGAGGCCGAACAAATTTGCACCGAGGCAAAATCCATTTTTGAAGCGATAGGTGCTCAGGGGCAAGTTGACTACGCCGTGAGCCTGCACAACGCCGCTTGGCTGAACCAAGAGCGTGGCAAATACGACGCTGCGGTAAAATTGTACAAAGAAGCCATTGCCACCAGGCAGCGAATACTCGGTGAAGGAAAAACTGATATTGACCTCGGCTGGAGCATGAACAACCTTGCAACAGTGTACTATTTGCAAGGCGAGTACGAATTGGCAGAGGAATACCATACTGCCACTGCCGAACTGCGACAAAAGCTGCTCGGTAGGGGTCACCCCAGCTATGCCGTCAGCCTCATCAACTTGGGTGCGCTGCAAACCGACCTCCGCAATTATGACAAAGGCGAGCAACTTTACCTAAAGGCCAAGGCCATTTTCGAGGACAGCCTGCACCTGACCGAGCATTATTTCTACACCATGAGCCTCGTCAACCTTGGCGACCTGAATATTTTCAAACAGGAATATAAAAGGGCAGAAGGCTTTCTCATTCAAGCCAAAACCATTTTTGAAAAGACGAATAATACCCAGCAGCAGCTTTACCTGAAATGCCTCTACAGCTTGGTGGCCTGCTCCCGCAATTTGGGGAAAAAGGAGCAGGCAAGGGATTGCAGCCGCATTGCGAAGCAGGTGCAAGAAGGGCTTGGGGGCAAAACGCATCCTTGGTATGCACTCGGATTGGTCTTGGAAAGCTACGATAGTTTTGATAATGGCGAATACGCCAAGGCCGTGGCACAATGCGAGGAAGCCAAGCAGGTGCTGGAGTCCAGCATGGGAGAACAGAACGATATCTACTTGGACATGATGCTCAGTTTGGCGAGAGCCTTTTGGAGAAAAGCAGATTTCGAAGCTGCCGCCTTGACCGTAGCTAAAGCCTATGAAATCGAAAAAACGATGCTCCTCAATGGCGTTCAGCACCTCTCGGAGCAAGAGCTTTCGGCCTACGTGACCCGCTTCGTGGGCAATCAGGGCCTGATGCTTTCCTTTGCCAGCAAGCAGTCCGACCTGGCTGCCACTTGCTTCGACAACGCCTTGTTTCACAAGGGTTTTCTGCTCAACGCCATGATGCAGGTCAACCATTTTGCCCACAAAAACCCAGAAACGGAGGCTGCTTTCAACGACTTGAAAACGCTGAAACGACAGTTTGCCAGGCAGTTGGCGAAGCCCAAAGCAGATAGGGATGAAACAGTGGTGACAAGCCTGCAAGACAATATCAGTGCCCTCGAAAAAGAGCTTGCTCGAAGCGTGTCGGGGCTTGGCGAGGCCATGCGGCAAGTGACTTGGAAGGAGGTGCAGGGCAAGCTTGCCGCCACCGAGGCCGCCATCGAATTCGTGCATTTCCGTTACCACAACCCTATGCCCACCGACAGCATCGTTTATGCGGCCATCTTGACCACGCACAATTCCCAGCAACCCATTTTTATCAGCCTTTTTGAAGAAAAACAGCTCGATTCATTGCTTGCACCCAATTCGGAACGCAAGGCCGACTACGTGAACGGCCTTTACACCGTCGCCGAGCGGGGCCTCAAGCCCAAGGGAAAGCCCCAAAGAACGCTTTACGAACTGCTTTGGCAGCCGCTGGAAAAAGCATTGGAAGGCAAAAAGACTCTCTATTTTGCCCCAACTGGCCTGCTGCACCGCATCAACCTTGGCGCCATTCCCATCAACGATGAAACGACCATTGCCGACCGCTTTGGCTTGGTGGAAATGGGGAGCACCCGACAGCTTATAGTTGGCAGTCATCAGTCGGCAGTCGGCAGGCGGGGAGCGGCGCTGTTTGGTGGGGTGCAGTATGAGATGGACAGTACGGCCATTGTGGCAGCAAACTCCCAAATCCAGACCGACCTGCTGGCCAGCCGCTCCACGGGGTCGAGGGGGCTGTCATTCAGCGAGACCGATGCCAGCCAGCGGGGCGGCACTTGGAGCTACTTGAAATGGACGGACATGGAGGTGGCCGCCATCGAAACCATCTTGAAAAATGCAAGCATAACTTGCAACCTTTCAAAGGGTTACGAGGCCACAGAGGAGGCTTTTAAGTCAATTGGCATTGGCATCCCATCACCAACCGTGCTCCATATTGCAACGCACGGCTACTTCTTTCCAGATGTCAAATCCGGTGCTAACACCCCATCATCAGAAGCAGGCAAAGGGGAGGCTGCCTTCAAAACTTCCGAGCACCCGATGATACGTTCCGGCCTATTGCTTGCGGGGGCAAACCATGCTTGGCAAACGGGCCAGCCGCTCCATCCCGACCTCGAAGACGGCATCCTGACGGCTTATGAAATCAGCCAGATGAACCTCCAAAACACCGAACTGGTCGTGCTCTCTGCCTGCGAGACCGGGCTGGGCGACATCCAAGGCAACGAGGGCGTCTATGGCCTCCAAAGGGCCTTCAAGATTGCCGGAGCAAAGTACCTCGTCATGTCGCTGTGGCAGGTGCCCGACCAAGAGACCTCGGTGTTCATGACCCAATTTTACAGGCACTGGTTGGAGGATAAAATGACCATACCCGACGCTTTTCGTGCTGCGCAAAAGGAGATGCGGGAGCGATTCATCAACCCGTACCAGTGGGCAGGGTTCGTGCTGGTGGAGTAATTCCCCTTGTAGGAATCCGATGGTCGCCAACGAGGAACAGCCCTGGTAGAGTTCGAAACTCTACCAGGGCTGTTCCTCGTTGGCGACCATCGGATTCGTTATTTTACTACATTTGCTACCCTCAACTGTTAACAACCGACCAACTATGCCATTAACAAATGAAAGCTCAGATGCCGAACTGGTCGTTGCGCTGCGGGCGGGCGACAACCGGGCCTTCACGCAGGTCTATCGAAAGGGGTACAGCCTCGTGGAGGCGCTGATAACAAGGAACGGCGGCATCTCCGACGACGCGCAGGACGTGTTCCAAGAGGTGCTTTTCATCGTGGTGAAACGGCTGCGGGAACCGGGCTTCTCGCTCTCCTGCGCCCTGAACACCTACCTCTACGCCGTTGCCCGCAACATCTGGCGGGACCGGCTTCGGGCCAAAAAGCACAACGTAGAGTTCAAGGACACGCTGCATGATTTCGAGGACCCCACCGAGTCGGAAACCAACGCCAAGCGCCTCTTCGAGCAGCGCCATAGCACGGTGAAAACACTGCTGGAGCAGCTCTCTGAGAAGTGCCGGGAAATCATCATGGCTTTTTACTACGAGAAAAAATCCATGCGGGACATCAGCGAAGCAACGGGCCTGGCCGAGGACGGCGTGCGGGTGCAGAAGCACCGCTGCATGAGTTACCTCAAGACCAAAATGGAAGCACACCCCGATTTTACAAACCTTAAAAACAATGAGCAATGACGCACGATTTGCCAAACCTTGATAAGATAGACGCTTACCTGAACGACGTGCTGTCGGCAGATGAGCGGGCCAAGTTCGAGCAGGAACTGGCCGCTGACCCAAGCCTTCGGCGGGAGTTCGACCTCGTGCAGGATATGCTCGGCGGCGTGGAACTGGCTGGTGACGAGGCATTGAAAGCCCAAATCGGAGCAGCGCATTCGGAACTGGCCACGGAGGGCTTTTTTGCGAAGCCAGAAGCCAAAATCGTCGAAATGAAAGCTGCACAACGGGGCATGAGGCGGGTGCTGGCCGTGGCTGCCTCTGTGCTGCTGCTCGTGGCGGCGGGCGTGTGGTGGTGGTCGAAATCACAAGGCAATCCTGCACAAGAAGTGGCCAAGCAGTACCTCTACGCCGAGTCCACCAAGCTGCCAACGCTGCTGGACGACATCTCCGCCCCGGTCTTGGGCAAGACGACCGCCCACGCCGTACCAGCCTCGCCGCTGCGTTGAAATTGTACCAAAACAAGTCATTTGGCGAAGCCGAAAAAGCACTTGCGGCGCATTTGCAGACCTATCCGCAGGACACGATTTCGCAGTTTTACCTCGCCCTGAGCCACCTCGAACTCGGCCATTACGACCAAGCGACGGCACTGCTCCGACCCATTGCGCCAGCTAATCTGACACCCGACGCCCGGCCCGGCCAAGCCTCGCAAGCCCTTGATTTTCAGTATGAAATGACGTGGTACTTGGCCTTGGCCTCGTCGCAATTGCCCGATCAGGCGGCACAGGATTCGACCTTGTCGTTGCTTCGCAAACTGGAGGCATCCGGCAATGGGGAGTGGGCGGCGAAGGCGAAGGAGGTGCTGGGGAAGTTGGACAAATAACCCCTTCCTAAGAAACTGTTTTAAAAGGGAAGTTCTATGGGGTGTGAATTTTGAAATGCTCTTAAATTCGTCCGGTAATGAACCGTTCGAGAAATTAGTAAACTAAGGTTGAAACATGCACTAAGTGCAAAGATTAGCCTGTTATTTTACCTGAAAATCATAACCTTTTAAAAAATTAAAACCATGCCTAAAATTCAAATGACTGCCTTATTGCTGTTGATTATCAGCACCGTCTTTGGGCAAACTGAGTGGGTGGGTAGCTTAGGTTTCTATGATGAAGGAACAGACCTTATTCGTACCTCACAGGGGCATACCATAATGATGCATGGGCAGATTGGAATTACGGTTTTTGATGAAGATGGAAATGTCTTATTGAATCAAAGTTTGGATGCTCCAGGTGAAATTGAATATAGCCGCACTTCAAAAATTATTGAAATGCTCGATTCATCCATTGCATTCATGGTTGATTATTTTCTCTGCTATGACAACCATCAAAAAAGAAATTTCAAATTCGACAAGCACTGGAATAAAGTATCTGAACCTGATTTTTTCTACGAGTTAAATTATACCCATTATTTGGAAGCAAGATTTAGTGACAATAGCTACCTATTTGGCATTCGTACTGACTCATCTCCCACCGGATTTGGCCTTGCAAGGATGGCCGCCAACGGTGACGCTATATGGGTAATAAACAGTCCGGTTTACAATGGCTCATTGGTCACTGAGGGCGATACAATCTATGCGCTTACCCCGGATGCTGTGCATAAATTGTCATCAGATGGCAATATTGTTGCGGTTTATCCCAATCTCATGCTTCACAGGTTGGATATCCTGCCAGATGGCACATTTCTCGGAAGGGTGAACAAAACACTATACAGGTTTGATTCAAATTTCAATCAGTTGGCCGTTAAGGAGATAGCAGTTGTAAATTTATGGGATATTAAATTTGACGCTTCAAAGATTGCTGTTCTGTCCGGTGAGAATTCTATTCTATTTCTAAACTATTTACTGGAAACTACTGAAATTGTAAAGCCTGTACGTGATATTGAGTATTTTTCTGCTTTGGAGTTGGTCGAAGATAGCATGTTGATATGTGGTGCCGAAACATTTGGTAAATATGGCAATAAAACAAGTCACTCTGCTTTTATAAAAAAATATGCTTTGGACGGAACTTCCATCAATACAGGGAGAGATGCTGCCCTTACTAATATAGATATTAACAAACAGCCTTTTCTCGTGGATTCAGACAAGGAAATATTTATTACTGATGTTAAGTTGACAATAAAAAACGATGGGCAAGAACCCATAAATGAAATTACCATAAATACTGACCTCTCTGAAATCTCATATATCCGTTGTTTATCCCCCCCATACCAATATACAAAGTCGTTTTCAAACTTAAACCTGCTTCCAGGCGACGCTGTCATCATTACATTGGATACGCTGAAAACTTGGATACCCTCCTATAATTTCAATGACAGCACGAATATTTGCTTTTGGGTCTCCGAACCTGACCAACTGCTAGATGGCAGCAACGATAATGATATAAGCTGCACAAGCATATTCGCACCTTCCAATCCAACTGCTCCAATTGAATTTCATCATTATTTCAATGTAAAAACAAACGAACTGCACCTTGAACTGCCCGAAGATGTGAAAAACCACAAAACCGAAGCGTTTGTGTTTGATGCCGCTGGCCATTTGATGCTAAATTTCCTATCACCGAGCAACGACAGACACAAGCCCTCGACCTCGGCTATGGCGTTTATTTCGTACAGGTGGTTTCAAAAGAGTGGAAGGAAATAGGCAAGTTTGTGAAATATTGAGCATTCGTTGCTTTAGAAATCTGGGATTTTTGGCAAGGCAACCCAGTTTGCTGCTAACATTATTAGCAAAAAAACATCAATTGGCAGTATTATGAAAAGCCACATCTACATACCACTTCTTGTGTTGCTTCTCCTCGGCGGCGGCTTTTTCCTGCTCCGCAATTGGGGGGCGAGCGATGCCCAGCAACCCGAAGTTAGCGCTGAGGTGGGGATTTTGTCACCTTCCCAAGGAGATGAGTCGGCAAACAGGGTGCCCAACACATCCGACACAGTACAGGTTACTCCGCAAACCATTGATTCACATGCAATTAAGCCAGTTTTTGCCATTGCGGAGCAAGTCCTAAAAAACCTCTATGCCACCTACGGCGACCGCCAACGCCCTTGCCCAAAACTGCTTTTCACCGACGACAACCAAGGCCCACGCTACCGGGAATCGGCGCAGACCATTGTGTTGGACGGTCGCTCAATGGAAGTTTGCCGCAGCTTCGGGCGGGACTCAGTGAGCGCCCTGGCTTTCATCATTGGGCATGAATTGGCACATTTCTACCACAGCAAGCAGCACGGCCACCAGGCCGAGTTCTCTTACCTGGCCTTCGACCGGGCAAAGCACGGCGATGCCGAACTGGAGCGACTGGCCGATGTGCAGGGCATTTTCAACGCCTACTTGGCGGGCTACCGCACGACGGCCATTTTACCGAAGGTGATAGCCAAACTGTACGAGCGCTACCAACTGAAAAACAAGTTAGACGGCTACCCCAGTCTCTCCGACAGGCAGCGGACGAGTGCCGAGGTGCTGGCCACGGCGGATACACTGGCGCAGCTCTACGAGTCAGCCAACTTCCTCACGGCCCTTGGCCAATACGAGTTGGCAGCGGCCAGTTACCAATATATTTTGTGGTACTATCCGGGGCGGGAGGTCTATAACAACCTTGGGGCTTGCCATGCGCTGCACGCCTTATTTTGCTCCGAAAAAAGCCCCGACGCCTTCCAGTACCCATTGGAAATTGACACGGACAGCCGCCTGACCCGACCACGAGCAAGGGGCGGCGAATCGGAGCTGACAGACAGCGAGCGGGCATTGCGCAAGCAACTGCTGGTGGAAGCCGAAAAGGCGCTGAAAACGGCTGGTAGGCTCGACCCCAGCTACTTCCCAGTGGACGTGAACCTGCTTTGTGTGCTGGCCTTGCAAGGCAAAACCAAGGAGGCTGTGCAGCATTGGAAGACCCACCGAATCAATGAAAACAAGCGGGTTTCCGCTTCAGAAAAAAACAGGGCGAGGCTGGCGCTCGGCATTGCGCTGGCGCAAACGGGCGATGCTGCCGAAAGGGAGCAGGCCGGGCGCATTTTTCAAGACATTGAGAAGCAGAAAGCCGACCCGGCGCTGGCCAATATGGCGGCGCACAACCTCAAGGCGCTGCAAGACGAGCTGCCACAAAAACCAGCTGCCGTCATTGCCTTTGATTGCTTGAAGCCGTTTGAACTGGAAAAAGTGGACGGCGTGAGCATCCACCGCATTTCGCTGGAAGGGCAGACGGCGCTGCCCGGCACGGCGCAGCTTTCTTTTGGCTTGAAAAAATTGGCTTCGTCCGCGGTCATCCAGTTCCAGCAATCGGGTAGGCCGGTGCTGAATTTCCAGCGGGTGTTGGGCGGGCGCAAGGCCCAAGCCCCTGCACTCACTGGCAAGCGCCCGCAGTTGGTGCAGGCGGCCACGGGGTTCTTCCTGATTTGTGGGGAGGAACATGCGGCCTTCCTTTTCAATCATGAAAACGGCCTAACCGCTTGGGGACGGTACTATAACTTTGAAGCAAACTAACTGACCATGAAAACCCTATTTACAACGCTTTTGGGCAGCTTGATTGCCTTCAGTCTTTTTTCGCAAACAGAAAAAGGCTTAACCCCCTCATCTAAGAAGAACACTTCGTCCACCGGCGTCACCTACGCCGTGGTCATCGGCATTTCCGATTACCAGGACGTGGGCATCCCCGATTTGAACTTTGCAGACAAAGACGCCGAGGCATTTGCCGAATGGCTGAAATCTTCGGCAGGGGGGAGTGTGCCTGATAGCAATATCATTTTCCTGACGAATGAAAAGGCGACCAATGCCCGCATTGCTGCTTCGCTCGACTGGCTGATTGAGGTGGCAGGGGAAGGCGAGCAGGTGGTCATCTATTTTTCGGGGCATGGGGATGTGGAGACCAAGACCCGTGGGCAGTTCGGCTTCCTGCTGGCCTGGGACTCGCCGCCGACCAACTACAAGGCAGGGGCCTACTCCATTATTTATTTGCAGGACATCATTTCCACGCTTTCCATTGACAAAAAGGCCCGTGTGACGGTGGTGACGGATGCTTGCCATGCGGGCAAGCTGGCGGGCAGCAGCATCGGCGGCACACAGGCGACGGCGCAGGCGCTTTCGCAGCAATTTGCCAGCGAAGTAAAAATCATGTCGTGCCAGCCCAACGAGTTCAGCCTCGAAGGGCAGCAGTGGGGCAATGGCCGGGGCGTTTTTTCCTACCACCTGCTGGACGGGCTTTCTGGCCTGGCCGACGAGAACGGCGACGGCACCATCGCGCTGCGGGAAATTGGGCGCTACCTCGAAGACGAAGTGCCAGCTGAGGCCGCACCCCACCAGCAGACCCCGCTCATCGTCGGCGACCGGAACGCTTTGCTGGCCAAGGTGGACGCCGCCACGCTGGCCGTTGTTCAGGGAAAGAAAAAAACGGCGCCATTGGCCATTTCGAATACGGGCAGCAAGGGCCTAGCCGATGGGTATTTGGCAAGTGCCGACTCCATGACGCAGGCGATGTACCATGCCTTTGAGGCCGCACTGGCTGCCGGGCACCTGCTGGACGGGGACTCTTCCGCCGATTTTTTTTACCAAAAACTGCTGGGGAAAGCAGAACTGAAACCACTGCACGGCCTGATGCGCCGGAACCTCGCCGTGGCCTTGCAGGATGAGGTGCAGCAAGCGCTGAACGCCTGCTGGCGGATGACCCATACGAGACGAACCAGTTTCTGTACAACCCGGAGAAGTATGCGGAGTATCCCCGCTACCTGCGGCGCACCATTGAACTGCTTGGGCGCAGCATTATATGTACCCGGCACTGCGGTCGAAGGAGCTTTTTTTGAAAGCTACAACCTACACAGTCACTCAATGCAGAAAATATCACCTTGGCTTTTCAGGACAGCATACGTCCGATTGCGCAGCAGAAACTGTGGGAAGCGATGGATTTGGACAGCACATCGGGTTATCTTTATCATGCATACGCAATGACGTTTTACAACGATGGCACCCCTGTCACTTATGATTCAATTTTGATTTGGCATAAAAAAGCCGTGAGCCACTCGCCACAATGGCTATTGCCCTATTTTGACTTAGCATACCAGTATGTTGGCACTCCTTTGGAAAAAGATGAGACTGAATATTGGATGAACAGTGCCTTAGAGATAAAACCAAATTCCTACAAAGCTAAGGAGCAACTTTCATGGCTTTATCAATGGCAAAACCGCACAGATGAGTCGCTTGCCTTGTCGGACAAAATGATATTGGAACGGCCAGAACTTTTTAATGCTTATTCAACTGCTGGCGTAACTTGTATGATGCGCAAGGAATATGAGCGGGCAGCAGCATATTTTAAAAAATCGCTCAACATTGAGCCAAGCCCGAACAATTGGGCGCAATACTATTTGGTCAAATTGTTGACGAAAACCCGGCGACAACAACAGGCCATCGTGATGGCGGATTCAATAATGAACAACCCTGCAACGACAGCATTAATACGAGTGCAAGGCCTATTATACTTGGTACATACTTTATTCCAAAACGAGCAATATGAATTGGCGGCTGAACTGGCAAACAAGTTGGAAGTTGGTGATATCGGGATAGAAAATGCCTGGATAGCAGCACTTGCTAAATGCCTAAATCAAATAAAATTAGGTAATCCTTCTGAAGCCCAGGTGGAGTTACAAAAGGCATATGTGGGTATTATACCAGGCTATTATTATGACGAATTTCACCTAATCAAAATGGAGGCTATGATTGCTGAAAAGGAAGGCAATTATGTAAAATCAGATAGCCTTTTTCAGGCGGCGTTGCGGATAGCGATTCCAAAAAACACAAATTTGGTTGTCCGCACCTACGACCTGCTCGAAACCCTTCAAAAAGAATATGGCTGTTTTCTCCTCCGTCAAAAACGAGGTGCCGAAGCGCTCGCCCAATTTCAAAATATACTGAGCCAAGAACCGAACTCTTGGCGGGGCTACTACGGC
This sequence comes from Saprospiraceae bacterium, assembly GCA_016714985.1. GTDB lineage: Bacteria > Bacteroidota > Bacteroidia > Chitinophagales > Saprospiraceae > UBA6168. The sequence goes on from JADKBS010000003.1 coordinate 108,416, forward strand.
ATGGCACTTTTCCATGTCCAAAAAGGCGAAAAAAACACTGCGCTCAACTGGCTGGAAAAGTCCCTCGACTACTGGCTGCCCACGCCGGAACTGGCCAACGACGAGCCGCTTTTTTCTAAAATAAAAAATACCAAGCGGTTTAAGGCGCTGATGCACAAGCACTTCCCGTCAGGATGGGAAGCAACGAGCGAGGCGGAGAAGTGACGATTGCAGACGGTTAAACTGTAATATTCCAACGACATTAGCACAAAAGGCAGTTCTTGTTTTCGAGAGAGCGGGTTATCAAACCCGCTGGCTTTATCCAAATTATTCTATTCGGAACCAGCGGGTTTGATAACCCGCTCTCTCGTTTTGGTGCAATGCCCCATTCCCAAATTCAATTTTCTCCAAAATATTTTTGTTCCCCTGTTAACATCCCTCCCTCCCCGCCATAAACAGATGTAACCCAACCGATGGTTACGCAGCCAACGACAACGATGACGGTCGCAACGAACATACAGTTGCAAGTGCTTCGCTGACACTGCAAACCCGGTGAGGCCCCTTCGGGCCGCCGGTTTTATCCGAAACAAAAAAAAATTTAGACGATATGAAAACGTTCCAACACCTCGTGCTGGCAGTCATCCTTTTGCTTGCTTCGCAAATAGCCTTTGCCCAACAGTCCCGCAAGGTGGACGCCGCCCTTGACGGCTTCAAGAACACGAGCTTCATGGTGCAGTACCTCGACCTGCGCACCCAGATGGAGTCGGCGGCACGCAGTTTCAAGGCCAAGATGAACAATGGCGGGGAACACCCGATTGACCCACAAGATGCGCAGCTCGTGATGGCAGGCTACGAAAAAAGCGCCGCCCGTGCCAATGCCATCCTGCGGGGCATCGTGACAGACTTCCTCGACCCTAAGAAAATGAAGTTCATCGCCAAACTGCCCGACTCCTACGCCAAGGGGCTGGAGCTGGACCTGCGCAACCTGAACGATTTCCAGACCCAAAATTTCCTGCAACCGATGAACGACGTGATAGCCGACGAGGTGGACGGGATGCCAGTGCTGCTGCTGGTGGTGCAACTGATTTCGCTGACCTCCGAGCTGACCAATTACATCGTGGACCTAAAGATGCGGGAGCGCCAGTTCACTGCCGACTACCTCGAACAGAACCTGTACGAAGCCTGCCGATTCCACTACTGGGACGAACTGGACAACGGCTGGCAGAACAGCGACCCGAACCGCCGCACGAAGATTGACCTGCCGACCCGGCCCGACCTGCCGACGCTGGACACTAGGTTCGATAGCCAATGGGAGAATTGAGAGTTGGCAGCTTGTCCGCCTTTGGCGGGTTCGACAGTTGGCAGTTGGCAGTCAGTTGGCAGTTGATTAGTCAATGCCAGCAAAGACGGCAAAAGACTTTTGGACTTCTGGACTTAAAGAATGACTGCCCACTGCCAACTGACGAACTGAAGACTAAAAAAAACTTTCACCGGGCTGTTAACATCCGTTTCGGCCCGCCATAAATAAGTATAACCACAAAAGCCAAATCAATCACAACCAATTCATCATCAACCTTTTAAATTTTAAAATCATGAAATCTTTCACTTCTTTTACTAGCTTTTTGAGCCTCGTTTTCTTTTTCTTTGCAACCACCGTTTCAACGGCACAGGTGAACGCCACGGCAGGTTTTTACACCACTGGCAACCCCTACTCCTACTCCGCCACAGCAGGCATGGGCAACAAGGCGGTAGTAGCCTTGATAAATCCGACCACGAACCAAATCCGGGTTTCTTCCTACATCGTTTCCCCTGCTGGTGCAGTCGCCTGGAAGAGCAACCTCGACTTCGGCAGCGCCCAGTCGGTAGAAGTGGCCATGCTCAGCGAAACAAGGGCCGTGGTAGCCCGTGCCAACCAAAATGGCAGCCATGTCGTGACGATTTTCGACATCCATACTTCCACTGGCGTTTTGACGAAAAAAGGCGAATGGATGGGATACACTGCATACAACAACCGAATGGCACTTACCAAGCTTTCTGCCAGCACTTTTGCTACTATCTTCAGCACGGAAACTGGTGGTCGCATGGTCACGTTCTCCGTGAACACCATCGGCAGTATAACCAAAAAGTCGCACAAGGATATTGATGGATACGTTGAGGAAGTTGACATGGTACGACTAACCGACAATCGGGTATTGGCAGCATTTAAGAAATCGGCTTCCTATGTGAAGTTTGTCTGTTTCGACATTGCCGCAGGCACCTTGGTCGTCACGCAAAAAGGGCACCTTGGCTGGAACAACAGTGCCAGCAAATTATCACTGGCACACCACTCCAGCCAGCGTTGCGCTGCCTTCGCCATTGACGACACCAATATGCTGGATGTCTTGAGCCTGAATGTCAACGCTGCTGGTGCCGTCACAACGGCTGATGCAAAAATGAACGTGAGAAAGCCCGGCACCACCGATTACCTACTGTTAAACAGCATTGATGCCCAGACAATTGGCACTTCGCCCGGCAAGATTCTCCTTAGTGCAGCCCGCTCCGACGACAACTTGACGGTGATTCCGTTCTCCTTCGACAACGGCTTGATTGCAGCACAGACTGGCGGCTACTACCCCAACGCCCCCAATGTCACACAGGTCTCCGCTGGCCTTATCAATGGCAGCATGATGATTGGCTCCTTCCGCCAGGTGGAAGATGGCAAATACCATATCCGCAGCTACAAGTGGAACTAACCACGACCAACCATTTGAAAACAAAAAAAGAGCGGCGCCCACAGCGCCGCTTTTTTTTGTTTGTGGCCACCCAATTTATTGGGCAGGCCGGGGGCATTTCACACGGCCTGCCCAATAAATTGGGCGGCCACAAGGGGTTTCATTTGCTCCGAAAAAAAATCGAAAAAAACTTTCCCAACCCTGTTAACATCCGCAAAACCCTCCCATAAATAAGTATAACCACAAGCAACCAAAACAATCGCAACCAATTCACAATCAATTATTTAGCAACCTTAAATCTTTTCAATCATGAAATCTTTCACTTCCATCTTCAGCCTTTTCTGCTTCGCAATCCTCTGCTTCGCAACCGCCAAGCTCAACGCACAGGTAAATCAAATGTCAAGCTCCTACACGACCTCCGTCGAGTTTGAAAACGGAGCCACATCAGGACTTGGCAGCACAGTAGTCGTCGCCGTCCAAAGGCCGACCTTGCAGGTTCGCCTGTCATCATTCAACGTGAACAATGGTGTCGTCACTCATAAATCCGGCCTTGACCTCACCACATCTGCCAATAAGGTGAACGTGGCCATGCTGACGGGGACTATGGTTGCCTTGGCACAAATTTCCACCACCAACAAGCTTGTGGTCTCCATCTACGACATCAGTGCCAATGGCAGCTTTACCCATAAGAATACCTGGAACGGCCCAACCGTGAAGGACGAGAAGCCCGGCATCGTTCGGCTGACAAATGGCTCATTTGCCACAGCAACGGTTCTCGGCAGCGGCTACCTGCGCATCTCGACCTACACCGTGAACGGCAACAACATCATCGTAAAACAGGACGACGATGACGACAATACGACTACAGTTCAAGCTGTTGACCTTGCCCGCATGTCCTCCACCAGAATCGTGGCCGGCGAAAGAATCGCCAACGACCAGATGAAACTCATTACCTTCGACGTGAACGAGACCACCAACGTCATCAGCCGCCGTGGCGACCGCTTGCTGAGCGGTTCCGTGAAGAAAATTTCAATGGTGAGCACAGCCAACAACCGCCTTGTGGCTTTCAGCACCGACAACAACGACCGCCTTGATGCTGCGGCTTTCGAATTGACCAACTCAGGGAGCTACGTCCTCAAAAACAAATTGGAGGACATCATAAAACCCAATTCAAATGGTCAATATTTCACTATCCGGGCGCTTGACGGTCAGTCATTGGGCACCAATGGCAAGATTCTCTTGAGCAGCATCCGCACCAGTGAACAACTCAGCGTGATTCCGTTCACCGTCAACAGTTCTGGGTTGGTTTCTCACAACACTGGCGACTACTCCCCGAATGCCCCCTTCTACACCCGCACTTACTCTACGGTAATTGGAGGCAAGCTGGTGGCAGCACACCGCCAAATGGACAATAAGTACCATATCCGGTGCTACAACTGGAACTAACCAAGACCCACTAATTGAAAGCAAGAAGGCAGCACCCAAGTTGGGAGCTGCTTTTTTTTTTGCTTGCTCCGCAAAAGGGGCTGTTAACATTTCACCCCAAATCGCCATCAACCTGCAAATCAATTGAACATGAAAAATTGGATGCTCACGATTTGCTTCACCTTCTTCAGCCTTTCGGCTTGGGGTTTTCCCTTCCCCACAGTGGCAGGCGGCAAAACCAATCTCGACAGTTTGGCCGTTGCCTCGGGTTGCGACAGCACCGCAAGTAAGCTCCCGCAAAAAATTGACCTAAAGCCCTACTGCCCAGCGGTAAAAAACCAAGGCCAGCTCAGTTCCTGCGTCGGTTGGGCCGTTGGCTACGGGGCGCTCACCATCCAGCGGGCCATCCAGCGCAACTGCACCGACACGAGGGTCATCACCCACAATGCCAGTTCGGCCATGTTCCTATTTAACCAAATTGAAAAGGACGGGCAGGGCCGGGGCAGCAAGCTGACCGATGCCGTGGCCTTCCTTGAAGCGCAAGGCGATTGCCTCGCCCGGCACTTCGACTCAGACGTTAACGATGCACAGCGGCTACCAGATTCGGCGCTCGTTTGTGCTGCGCAAAGCTTCGCCATTGCTGGCTTTACCGAGCTTTTTTCACCAAAAGACGCTGATAGTGTGAAGGTTATGAGCGTAAAGGCCGCCCTTGCGCAGCACCGCCCGGTGACCATTGGCTTGGCCGTCCGCCGCAATTTCATGTTGCTTCGCAACGCCCTTTACTGGCATCCCGACCTCGGCGACACCACGCCAGCCGGAGGCCACGCCATCGTCGTGATTGGTTATGATGAAAAAAGGCAGGCTTTCCAATTGATGAACAGTTGGGGGAAGGACTGGGGGCGGGGCGGTTTTATCTGGGTGAAATATGAGGCGTTTGGAAAGTTTGCAAAGTATGGCTGTGTGCTACATTTGACGGAGGAGCAAATGTGCCGTTTCAACATGGAGTGAGGGTTAAGGAAGCAAGCAATAATTTCAACGAAAACGCTAATTTTGCCAGCCCGTTCATCCGATTTTTTTCATAAAACAAATTTTGCGCAAGCAAAATCCTAACATGGCAAAAAGAGCAATTCCACTCGTTGACCTTTCCAAGTTCACCCAAGGTACCCTGGAACAACGCACTGCGTTCGTAGCAGAACTGGGCAAGGCGTTCCATGAAATCGGCTTCGTCGGCGTCATCAACCACGGCATCCCCAAGCAATTGATTGACGATTTTTATGCTGCCAGCAAGGCATTTTTTGCCCTGCCGGAAGCCGTGAAGCGCCAATACGAGATTCCCGGCCTTGCTGGTCAGCGGGGCTATACTTCCTTCGGGAAGGAGCACGCCAAGCAGTCGAAAGTGGCGGATTTAAAGGAGTTTTTCCAGATTGGACAAGAAGTGGTCAATGGCGATGTCCCACCGGAGCACTACCCGCCCAACGTGGCCGTGGCCGAAATACCCGAGTTTCACAAATTGGGCCGTGAACTGTACATGAGCTTCGAGAAATCGGGCGGGCAACTGCTTCGGGCCATCGGCATCCACCTCGGCATTGGAGAGGGGTATTTTGAAAAGCACATCCACCTCGGCAACAGTATCCTTCGGGCGATTTTCTACCCGCCCATCACGCAAGAGCCAGCCTCGGCCATCCGGGCCGAGCAGCACGAGGACATCAACCTCATCACCCTGCTCGTGGGTGCCTCAGCGGGCGGCCTCCAAGTGCTTACCATGGACAACGAATGGCTGGAAGTAGTGCCAGAGCAAGACGAAATTGTCATCAACGTGGGCGATATGCTCCAGCGCCTGACGAACAACTACCTCAAGTCCACCACCCACCGGGTCGTGAACCCGCCACGGGAGGAGTGGCACAACCCACGCCTCAGCATCCCGTTCTTTTTGCATCCACGGAGTGACATGGACTTGACCTGCCTGCCCTCCACTGTGACGGCGGAGCAGCCATTGGCCTACGAGCCTATCACGGCTGGGGAGTACTTGAACGAAAGGCTGCGTGAGATAGGGCTAAAGAAGTGACGTCTCCGTTGCAACTCGTTGACAATCAGTAAAATAAAAAAGGCTCACCTGCGAACAGGCGAGCCTTTTTTTATTGGTTCAGAGAATTTACATTGAGTTTGTGTTCTCAAATTCAGGGAGAAAATATGCCGTTTAGCAGCCCCAATCGTAAATCCGTAATCGTAAATCGTAAATTGATTTAAACGTGCATCACGTCCTTCTCCTTTACCTCTATTAAATGGTCAACCATTTTGCCATACTTATTGACAAGGTTCTGCACGGCGTCTTCCTTATCCTTTCCGGCATCTTCAGGGTAACCATCCTTCACTGCTTTCTTGATGGTATCCAATGCCTTGTGGCGAATGCTGCGGACACTTACCTTGGCTTCCTCCCCGTATTGTTTGGCCTGTTTCACGAGGTCACGTCGGCGCTCCTCGGTCAGGGGCGGGATGGTCAGACGGATGACTTCGCCATCGTTCATTGGCGTGATACCGATATTGGCCTCGAATATGGCATTCTCTATGGGCCGGAGCATGTTCTTCTCCCAAGGCTGTATGACGATGGTGCGGGCATCGGCGGTGGAGACGCTGGCCACTTGGTTCACGGGCGTCATGGAACCATAGTAGTTGACAGCAATGTCAGCGAGAAGATTGGTAGAGGCTTTGCCTGTGCGGATTTTTGATAGTTCGAACTGAAGGTGTTCTATGGAGGCGCTCATAGCATCCTCCGAGGTTTTCATCAAATCATTAATGTCTTCCATGTTTGCGCAGTCTTCTTTTTGAGAAAATAGACTTTAGATATAAGACATTAGAAGGTGCTTGCCCAAATCTAATGCCTAATGTCCATTTTCTAAGGTCTGAAAAATTAGAAATTGTAAATCACTTCCCCTTTCTGGATTTCGATGTCCTTAGTATCCTTTAATTTTTGGACAATGCGGTCAACGTTGCCGTGCAGGGAAACTTCTTGACTGTGCAAAAGTATGTAATTTTTCAGCGTTGAAATCTCTGCGGGCCGATTTCCTGAGCGGATGAGCCGCTTGACGGTCTCTTCGGCAGTGCGGGTGATGAGTTCATCCTCCACCATGACGGGCATCCCGTCGTCATCGTCGTCGTGGTTGCTGAAAGAGGACATGGAGAACTCATCCACGAACTCTGGCGGCTTGCTGTAGTTGAGGCTGGATTCTTCGTAAACAGAGCTTTCGTCCTGCTTGCGCTTTACCCGGATGCAACTGCGGCCTGTGGTGTTGATGAAGCTGATGAGTGGGTCGAACTCGGCGTCGTTTGATACGACGGCGAACTCCACATCGTCTTCCAACTTTTGGTGGAGCTTGCCCATGATGAAGGCAATATGGTAGTTGAGCTTGCCTCCTCCGGGATTGTTGACGACAATCCAGCGGAGGTTCTTGCCAGAACGTTGGGCTTGGCGCACGAGCGCAAGCGGCACTGTTTCTTGGCTGGACTCAACGAAGATGAAGATTTTTGATGCCACCTTCTCCAATTTCTTGAACTTAACCTGGAGGAGGTTTTCATAATCTATGAAGAGGTACCGACGGGTCTGTGTGTTCATGCTAATTTAAGTAACGAACCTAGGATTTAGTGTGGTGAAGTGTTTCGCTGTTGAAAAACGCTTATCCCCGTTGATTTTCAGAATCGGACGCTAAAATATACAAGGAAGATAATATGTAAAACTTTCTTGCACTTTTTGTGAAAGAAAATGCCAAGACATGGCTTTATCTTTGCCAAAAGAGGGCTGGCAGGGCCCTCCGAGCAATAGATTTTTACTCGACTCCGTTTGTCTTGCCAAAATCCAAGACATGCAATTTTTACCCAATTTCAACATTCAACTTCGAAACTTCATGCAGCCTAAATCCTTTGTCCTGACCTTTATTTTTGCCGTTTTACTAACATCTGCTTTGGGTCAAAACGGCGATTACCAATCTTATGTTGATAAGTACAAAAAGCTCGCCGTAAAGGAAATGAACCGGGCAGGCATACCGGCCAGCATCAAATTGGCCCAGGCGCTGCTTGAGTCTGGTGCGGGCAAAAGCGACCTTGCCCGCAAAGCCAACAACCACTTCGGCATAAAATGCCACACCGACTGGAATGGCAAGACCTTCGAAAAAGAAGATGACGACTACGATGATTTTGGAAACCTGAAAAAATCATGCTTCCGCAAGTACAAGGACGTGGAGGACAGCTACATCGCACACTCCGAGTTTCTGCGTGACCCCCGCAAGGCCAACCGCTATGGCTTCCTCTTCCGCCTCGACATCACCGACTACAAGCGGTGGGCAAAGGGCCTCAAGCAAGCTGGCTACGCCACCGCCGGCAACTACGACAACATGCTCATCCGCCTCATAGAAACATACAGCCTGAACGAGTTCGATCGCCTCTCCGACGACAACTTCCCCGACGGGCGGCCCAACAAGCCCAAGGACCTCATCGCTGGCCTTGATGTGCGCCGGGTTAACGAAGTGCGGGTGGTTTTTGCCAAGAACAATGTGACCGTGGAAGAGATTTCCCAGAAAGCGGGCATTCCCATCAAGCGGCTCGAAAAATACAACGAGAAATTGCCCGAAGTGAATGCTCCACTTTCCGATGACACCCGCATCTATATCCAACCCAAACGCTGCAGGGTGCGGGGCGGCAAGAAGTGGCACTATGTGAAGGCAGGTGAGACCATTTTCGACATTTCACAGTTCTATGGCATAAAATCAAAGCGGCTGCGCAACCGCAACCGCCTACCCGACCAAGCCGAAGTGCAAATTAACGAACGACTCAAGCTGCGTGGCTTCAGAATTGGCAAAGCCTACAAGCCCCGCCTTGCCAGCGAAACTACGCCATCCGGAACGGTGCCGCCGCTACTCGACCCCGACGACGACTTTATGGATGACGATACCATCACACCGGAGCCATCACAACCCGGAACTGGCACACCTAATACCGACGACCCTGGGCAACCTGCCGATGGCAGTTTCCATACCGTCGCGAAAGGCGACACGCTCTATAATATATCAAGGCGCTACGGCCTGACGGTCAATGAACTGATGCAGCTCAACGGCCTACTCGATAACAATATCAAAATAGGGCAAAAGCTGAAGGTAAAGTGAGGGATGAGGAACGGGGAGTGAGGAATGAAGGGGGGCTGCCTACTGAAGACAGGATAAGGTTTGCATTAGTTTTATAGCTTTGCAGAGCGAAATGGCACAGCCAAACTTGCATGAAGGTTTGGCTGTGGTTTTTTAAAACAAGGCATCGTTTTTTTCAAAAAAAGAAAATGAAGTTAAAATACCCTTTGCTCTTTGCATTTGTTGCCCTTATGGGCAATGCCTTGTGGTCGCAAGGTACAGCCTATACCCTCAAGGGGGGCCTCACGCTTGGCGTCCAAAAATGGAACAGCTTCGACCAAAGCCCCCTCTTCAAATACCACGGAGCCATCTCGGCAGAGTCCCTCGACGAGACGGCGCAGTTCTCCCTGTTTGCGCAATTGGGCTATCACCTGAAGGGCAGCGCCCTGCGAAACGCCAGTTTTCAAACAATTAATGGCGACCTGTTCCGCCTGTCGGCGCAAGAGTTCATCTTCAAAAACCTTTCAGCCGTACTTGGCGCAAAACGCAAGTACCCCCTTTCGGATGTGATGAAAGGATACTACCTCATGGGCTTGCGGGGCGACTACACCCTTGACACCAACCTCGATGAATACAAAGCGGCCAATGAATTCAACGGCGGGCTTTTTTATCCCGACAATGGCTTCGTGAGGCGTTGGAACTACGGCGTGTCCCTTGGCGGTGGCTTCGAATTCCAATTGGCCGAATTGGTGGGAGCCACGTTGGAGTTCACGGTGAACCCCGATTTCTCGCACCAGTACAGGCAGCCAGACATCCCCAACGTGCGTGACCCCTTTACCGGGCTGAACCGCACCATCCCTGAGCGTACCATCCGAAACATCACCTTTGAAATCTCAGCCGGCATCCGTTTGCTGCGCATCGTTGAATATATTGATTAAAAGGATTGAAGGATTGAATGAATGAAGGATTGAAGGCATTATAGCCCTTCCTCCAATCCTTCAATCCTCCAATCCTTCAATCCTCCAATCCTTCCAAATGCCCTCACGCAACAGACAGCAGATTGATTGGGTTATCCTCTCCATATACTTGGCGTTGGTTTCCATCGGCTGGGCCATGATTTATACGGTGGGATACGGCCAAAGCGGCTACGGGGATAGCTTTGCCGGGTTTCTGAAAAACCCGGCGGGCAAACAGCTTGTCTGGGTAGGGATTGCGCTTGTGGCCCTGTTCACCACGTATTTGATAGAAGGTAAATTCTGGCGCACCTTTGCCAACATCATTTACATCGGTTGTATGATGATGTTGGGATTGGTGCTGGTGCTCGGCAAAGAAATCCACGGGGCCACCGCTTGGTTCGACTTCGGCGGGGGCATCACCTTCCAGCCTTCGGAGTTCGCCAAGTTCGGGACGGTCGTTGCCTTGGCCAGCTACTTGGGTGCGTATGCTAACAACCTGCGCTCACCCAAGACCATTGCCTATGCCGTGGCTTTTTTTGGGGTGCCAATCATCCTGCTTTTGCTCCAACCCGATGCTGGTTCGGCCCTCGTTTTCATGGCGCTGCAATTGGTGCTTTTCAGGGAAGGGCTTTCGCCTACCATTCTCATCATTGAGTTACTATCGGGTACAATCCTGGCGGCGGGCTTGGTTACGCCTCCGGCGCAATTGATTGGCATCCTAGCTGCTGTCGGCACTTTTATCTTGGTATGGAACACCAACAAACGCCCCTACTGGCTGGCGGCTTTCGTGCTGCTGCTGACGGCAGGGGTACTCGGCATACAATATGGCCAATCAGTGCTGGTCTTGTTGGGTGCCCTGTTCATCTTTCTGGGAGTCAGTGTTTTTCAATGGATAAAGAAGAAGGAGCGCCTCGTTACGTTCGTCGTTGGCGCTGTGATCGTTAGCAGCGCTTTGGCGTTCATGGCGAATTTCGGCTTCAATTCAATAGCCCGCCACCAACAAGAGCGGATCCTCGTTTGGCTAAAACCCTCAGAAGCCGACCCACAGGGCGCCGCCTACAACCTCAACCATTCCAAAATGGCAATTGCTTCTGGCGGCCTCACGGGCAAGGGTTTTCTCGAAGGCACCTTCACCCAAGGCAATTTCGTGCCGGAGCAAACCACTGACTTCATCTTCTGTGCAGTGGGTGAGGAGCAGGGCTTTATTGGTGCGCTATTCATCATCTCGCTCTATGTCGCCCTGCTGGTGCGCATCGTGTTGGTTGCCGAACGGCAACGCATTGACTTCAACCGCATCTACGCTTATGGCATTGCCAGCATCTTGTTTGTCCACTTTTTCATCAATATAGGCATGACGATGGGCTTGATGCCCATTATCGGCATTCCGCTTCCTTTCCTCAGCAAGGGTGGCTCCAGTTTGATTGCCTACTCCATCATGATTGGGGTGTTGCTGAAATTGGATGCAGAAAAAAATTAGAGAAGTGAGAGGGTGAGAGAAGTGAGAGGGTGACGGGTGAGAGAGGCGAGAAGCTATGGCCTCTCACTCCCTCTCACTTCTCTCGCCCTCTCACCCTCTCACTTCTCTCACCCTCTAAAAATGCACATCTCCGACAACATCCGCCAAGCTTCCACGCTGCCGGGACGCTTTTACGCCGACCGGGGCATTTTTGACGAAGTCAAGGAAAAAATCCTCGCCGCATCATGGCTTTATGTAGCTGATGCCGAGCTGGTGAAAAATCCTGGTGACGCCTACCCGTTCACCCTGCTGCCCGGCGTCCTCGACGAGCCACTGGTGCTGCTGCGCGACAAAGAGGGCGTGCTGCGCTGCCTTTCAAACGTATGCACACACCGGGGAAAGCTCATTGTGGAGGAACCAGGCAGCCACGGCTCGATGCTCCGCTGCGGCTACCACGGACGATGCTTCCGTTTGGACGGCTCGTTCAAGTCCATGCCAGAGTTTAAGGAAGCAGAAGATTTTCCCTCTCCCGCCGACGACCTAGCTAATGTGCCCATGCGGGAGTGGATGGGCATGGTCTTCGTTTCGCTGAACCCTGCCTTTGATTTTAAAGAAGCCGTCCTGCCAATCATGGAGCGGGTTGGCTTTTTACCTGTGGACACGCTGCGCTTCGAACAGGAAGGCACGCAGGAGTACAATGTGAAGGCCAATTGGGCGCTCTATTGCGACAACTACCTCGAAGGCTTCCACATCCCGTTCGTGCATCCGGCGCTGAACCAAGCGCTTGATTTCAAGCAGTATAATTACGAGCTTTTCCAATTTTGCAACCTGCAAATCGGGGTGGCGGACGAAGGCCAGCCACATATTGACCTGCCGCCCGGCCATGTTGATTTTGGTAAAAAAATCTATGCCTTGTACTATTGGCTCTTTCCCAACCTGATGCTCAATTTCTATCCGTGGGGCCTATCCTTGAACGTCGTGGAGCCGCTCGACCACGAGCGAACGAAGGTTAGTTTTCGCACCTATCGCTTTGAAAACCAGCCGTTTAATCGCAGTGAGAACCAATTGGAAAAAACAGAAATGGAAGATGAGGCTGTGGTAGAAAGCGTCCAGTTGGGCATCCAATCAAGGTTTTACAAGCAAGGACGGTTCTCGCCAACGATGGAGAGGGGTGTACACCATTTTCACCGATTGATAGGGGAATTCTTGGCAGCGTAGTCAGTAGTCTATACCAATAATTGTAGTTATTCAGCAGGAGATGTTTTTTTGGAAAAATTGAAATTTTTCCAAAAAAAATACCCCAAAATGTGAGAGGCGAGCGGAAATTACATTTCCGCTCGCCTCTCTCACCCTCCTAAATAGTTGCCAACATTGTTTGAAGGATTCCCCCTTGCGGGAGTAACTGGCGACCCTTGCCCCGTCCCTTCCCTTGCTGGATAAGGGGCAATTTTTTTACTTCATCGCATCTAAGTTCCCACCAAATGTAACCTTTGCCACTTTGGCGACCTTGTCGGCCACGAGTGAAGGGATGGCGATTTTGTAATCGGCCAAGGTGACAGAGAAATTGGTCTGTGCACTCACTTTGCCCCCTTTCACGTTGATGGTAGCGGGGGCTGTGATGGGCTTGGTGACGCCATGCATGGTCATGTCGCCTGATACATTGATACTATAGGTGCCGTCTTGTTTAAAATTGACTTTCGAAGTGTCAACGATTTTACCTTTGAAGGTGGCCTTGGGGTATTTTGTGCTCTCGGCGTAGTTTTCGTTGAAGTGTTCGCCCATCAGGGCTTTCTCGAACTGGAAGCTCTTCATCAACACGGCTGCCTCAACGGCACCCGTTGCAGCATCAATGACGATGGTGCCAGTGCTGGTATGGGCCTCCACCTCTTCCATGGATTTGTTGGAAGTGGCATCGAACGACACCTTAGCACTTTTGGTGAAAATCCGCTGTGCGGAAAGCAGGATAGGCGCTCCGATGAGCAGGGCAAGTAAGGCTAATTTTAAGTTCTTCATTTTTTCCTTTTTTGTTGAAAGGCAGGGCGGACAGGCCCTGCTAACTGTGATTTGTTTTATGACTCCAAAATAACGCCCAAGCCACAAGCTATCGTCTTAAAGAAATCATAATGTTCCGCTGAATGGGGAAAACAACCCGCCGAAGCAGTTCTAAGTGCCCTTTTTTACTTTATCCTGTTATCTTTTTACCTTTCAAATGGTGAATACCCTCGAAATATTGAAGCCAAGGCGCATGCCCTTGTCGCCCCAACTGTCAGTAGTACGGCCAAAGAACTGATTCTCCGTCAGGCCAAGGGAATTGGTCAGGTGTACCTGAAAAACGTGGCCACCCGTGTCAATGTCCAAGCCAATGCCAAAGCTGTCAAAGTACTCCCGCTTGGCGTAGTCATTTGCCCGCCAACCATACTCGGCGGTGACGGCAAGCCGCTGCGTCAACTTGTACCTTGCCGCTGCCGCAACGATGATGGCGTCGTTCTTGTCGCCGATGTCGTCGGCGAGGTTATAGTGTACCAAGGTAGGTGCTATTTGCAACGAAAAATTGTTGTTGAACTTCCGGCCTACGATGATTTGGTGGCAATAGGACAGCCTGCTGCTGAACTCCTCGTATTTGTTCACGTTGAGCAGTCCGTCGTCGGCATCTTTCAGCGAAGTGGCATAAATACCAGAGAAAAGCGTTACGCTCACAGGTGGCTTCGAGTCGTCGGTCTGACGCAGTAGGCGGTACTTGACGAAGCCATCGAAGGTCTTGTCCAAGTTGGTGCGACCAATGCCAAAGGCTAAACGGGCATCGTAGCTATACTCAAAGCTCATGCGTATGCTGGCCCCGCCGTCTAGTCCCCAGAAATTATAGCCCCCCGTGTTAAAAGTGCCGAAGCGGTGTGCGATGCGGAAGTCGAGGGTGCGCTCGCCCGGCACTTCTACTGTATGGAAATTGATGAGGCGGGTGCCCTTGAAAGTGCCAAATACGGGGCCGCTTTCCGTCGTTGGGTCACCAATCATGCTGAGAAGGTCATCCTGTGCATTGATCCGGAAAAACAAGGCTGAAAGGGCAAGGCAAAGAGTAATTATTTTTTTCATAAAAATTTGATTGTCAACACTTTAATTAAAGTCGCAAGGACTAATGACGCAAACCATTAGTTATTCGGGGCACCGTCGGCAATCCAACGCTCGATTTTACCGATGGAGCAGTCCTCGATTTTTGAGCTGCTGCCCTTGGGCATCTGAGAGGCATTGCCATCCCAAATAATGGAACTGTAGAGCTTGCCGCTGTCCACCTGCTCTTTTACGCCAGCGTAGGTGCTAAGGTCTATGCCGCTGCTGCTTCCCCCGCTGTGGCAGGCCACGCTGGCCGAATTGCAACTACCGCTCATGATGGGCACGATGTCGTTGGAAAATGTTACCGATGAGGTTGGGTCGCATGACAATTCAGGGTGCAATTCGGCGAGGTTATCGTAGTTGCAACTGCCAAGGCCAGCAACTAATAAAGCCACTGCAAAAAGGAGTAAATAAGTTTTTTTTATCATGATTTGATAACTATTTTAAAACACGATTTGGTCAATCAGTCAATGCGGGAAGCACCTTGCCCACCGCTTCGCCAAAACCGATTCGGATACCGTTCCGCTCGCACCAGCCCCTAAGTGTCACGGTGTCGCCGTCGTTGATGAACTTGCGTTCCGAGCCGTCCGAAAGTTTTATTGGCTGGCTACCCCGCCAAGTTAGCTCCATCATGGAGCCGTAGCTGTCCGTTGTAAGGCCGCTGATGGTGCCACTGCCGCAGAGGTCACCAATGTTCATGTTGCAGCCATTGACCGTATGGTGTGCCAATTGCTGCGCCATGTTCCAGTACATGTACTTGAAATTGGAACGGCTGACGGTGGCTTTTGCCCCGCTCTCCGACTCGATTTCCACCTCCAGGTCTATGTCAAAACTTTTTTCCCCCTCGAATTGCAGATAAGGGAACGGCTTCGGGTCCTGTGCTGGGCCAGCTACCCGGAACGGCTCCAGCGCATCCAGCGTGACCACCCACGGGCTGACGGTCGAGGCAAAGTTCTTCGCCAAAAAAGGCCCCAAGGGTTGGTATTCCCAGCCCTGAATGTCCCTCGCCGACCAGTCGTTGAACAACATCAGTCCGAAGATATGGTTCTCTGCATTTTCAATACGTATAGGCTTGCCCATCGGATTTGCCTTGCCTACGACAAAAGCCATTTCCAGTTCAAAGTCGAGCAATTTCGTGGGGCCAAAAATGGGCTGCTCTGCTCCCGGCGGCAACATCTGCCCCTGGGGGCGCACAAAGGGCGTACCTGATGCCACAATGCTCGATGCCCGGCCGTGGTAACCTACCGGAATATGCTTCCAGTTAGGCAACAGCGGGTTGTCGGGTCTGAGCATCTTGCCGATATTGGTGGCATGCTCAAGGCTGGAATAGAAATCGGTATAGTCGCCAACCTGCACGGGCATCAGCAATTCGACTTTTTCCATCGGGTGGAGGAAGTGCCAGCTAAGCTGTTTGGCCTCGTCGTTTACTGCGTCGAGGATTTCGGCGAGGCGGTCACGCAGTTCCCGTACCTTGGCCTTGCCGAGCGCCATCAGGTCGTTGAGGTAGCGGTTGTTGAACACCTCGTGGTCTATTTCGAGGTCGTCGAGCAAGTCCATATAGTTCAGCACTGCGAGGTCCACTACGCTCTCGCCGATGGCCGTGCAAAGCCGTGGCGATGGGTTGCTCTTCGTGCGGAACACACCAAAAGGGAGGTTCTGAATCGGGAAATCGCTGCCCGAAGGCACTTCCACCCAAGAACGGCGGGTAGGGTCGTTGGCTTTAATCATTCGAATGATTGTTGGGATTGCTTGACTGTTTGATTGCTGAGCACATCGGTCGTTATAACTCAACAATCAAACAATTCAACAATAAAGCAATCCATTTATTTTTCAAGTAAAATTTTCTTCGTCAGAACCCCGCTCTCGCTGCACAACCTGAGCAGATAGACACCAGTTGGCAGTGCCGATAGGTCGAAGTTGGCGGACTTGCTGCCAATGGGCACGGGTTGCTTTTTGACTAAAATGCCGTTCACGCTGTGCAGCGTGGCATCCATTTTTTCTTCGGTTGTTTTTGAAAAAATGGCGTTCACCATTCCGCTTGTCGGGTTTGGTTGTACGCTGACCGTGAGGCCATTCAACTCGATCGTGCTGTTGACGGGCCAGGTGGTGAAGCTGAACGCCGCGGGGATGGTGCCAGTGCCACAGTTGTTGGAGGCTATTACATGCCAGTAGTACGTCGTGTTCACGTTCAGCGGATTGACGAAGGCAAACTGCGTCTGCACGGTGGTCGTGAAAAACACCACATTGTTGAAGTTGGCGTCCGTGGCCACTTCGAGGAAATAGCTGGTGGCACCTGCCACCGTGTTCCAGTCGAGGGTAGGTTTTTCATTTACGTCGGTTGCTGCATTTGCAGGAGCAACCAGCACTGGCGCAGGAGCCAGTGGACTGACGTTCAAGGCAAATGTCTCCGTCACATTGTTTACACCGTCTGTGCCCGTAAGGGTAATCGTATAGCTGCCTGCGGCAACATTGGTGAGGCTCATGTTCAGGATATAGGATCCGCCCGGCATCACTGGGTTAGGGTTGAAGCCGATCGTGGCCCCGGTCGGCAGGCCGGAAGCCGAGAGCGTAAGGCCACCTGCTCCAAAGCATTGGCCGACCGCCAAGTTCAGGGTCAGATTGCCCGTAGGGCAACTTGACACGGCGCTCTGTTGTACGTTGAAGGTCAGGTCATCCACGGTGGTGAATAGCTGAGGGGCACTGGACTGCGAGTTGCCACAGTCGCTCAGCGACGTAACGGTCCAGTAGTAATCGGTGCAAGGCTGCAAGCCAATGACGACCAAAGAAGGCTGCGGCGTATTGCCCGTGTAAACGACGTTAGCCATAGCAGGGTCAGTAGCCACTTGTAGGCGATAATCGTTGGTCACGTTTGACCAAGAAATAACTGGACTGATTGGGACGCCTGTCGCATTGGGCTGTGGTGAAAGCGGTGCAGGTGTTTGCGGCGCTCCGTTTACCTCCCATTGTAATGTGGTAGTGCCACTGTTGCTGAGGGCATCCGTCGCCACAATTTCGATGTTGAAAGCGCCAGTGGTGGTTGCCCCACTCAACACTGCACTGACCTGTGCCCCAGGTGCCGCAGGGTTCGGGCTGAAGGTGGCCGTGGCCCCTTGTGGCAACCCATTAGCCGTGAGCCCTACACCCCCCGCCGAGCCATCGAAAGCGGTGCCAAGTTGTAGGGTAAAACTGGATTCTCCGCCCAAGCAGTTGGAGGGGTTTAAATTATTAGGCACAACAGATAAGTCGTTGGGGATGGTGGTGCAGATGTCAATCCCCCAACTTATAAGGTTGCCACCGTCCTCATTAGCATCGTCATAAATGGTAAGAATCCAAGCCCCTGCAGCGGGTTCGCCATTGAAAGCACTCAACGCTTCGAATGGCTGGAAGAGACCCTCGATAGCTGGCGGGGTGTTGTCGCAGGCGCTGAGGAATTGGGCATGAGGGGTTTCTGCCTCGTCATCAAAGCTCACAAGGATATCGTCTTGGGAACAAGCACCACTGCCAGGGTTGGTGAAGACCGTAATGGTCGTACCGGAAGGCGAGGTCAGTTCGGCACGGAGGTCGCCAACCCAAGTATGGTCAACGCCGATGTCCCTGATGTTGATGTCGTCCACAAAGCCTGGGGTCGTGATGTTCAATATTGAAATAACCGATAACGCACCGTTATCGCTTATTTCCACTGGAACGTCTGTTGACTGGTTTGTGGCACAGGTGACGGCTCCAGTAGTGAATGTAATGCCAGCGTTAGGCCAGGCACCTTCACCACAGATATTACGGCCCCGCACCCGCCAAAAGTAGGTGATTTGGGGCGCTAAGGGCGTCACACCCGTAAAAGCGCCAACTGTAAGGCTGGCAGCCGTTTCAATGATATTGGTAAAACCGGCGTCGGTCGAAATCTCAATGTCGTAAGTAGTGTTGGGCGTTGTTGACCAAGTATAATTAGGTGTAAGCCCGATGCCACTGGCTCCATTAGTGGGAGAAATGAGCGTTGGTGGAACAGGGGATTGCGGAGCAACAAAAAACTGAAGGTTGGACAAGTTGGACGCCGTGCCGTCCGTACCTTCCAGGATGAAGTCATAATTGCCTTCGGCCAAGTTGGCCGTACCGCTCAGGGTCAACGTGGTAGCGCCGCCCGGCGGCAATGGGTTTTGCCCGAAATTAGCAGTAAGCCCCGCTGGCAGGTTGGCTACGGAGAGGGTGACATCCGCAGTGAAATTGCTGCTGACCTCAACGGCAAAGACCAAGTCGGAAGGGGCGCAGGCGGAAAGGCTGCTGGGGCTGCCCTCTACAAAATAGCTGCACTGCAGTGCCGGCCGCCCATCAAGTGTGATGATGCCTGTGTTGTCGGGGTCGAGCCAAGGCTTGAGGCTGTTGGAGGCCGAGCCACCGCCCGTCCAAGAGCGATGGAACCAGCCATAAGAATCCTGCAAGTCATTGCCGCAGAAGGCTAAACCACCATGCAGCTGGCCCACGACCTGTTTTTCCCGGTTAAAAAGTGGGGAGCCAGAAGAGCCTCCCTCTGTGGTACCTATGTCCCAGTCGAGCACAGTGAGGTGTGTGCCGTTGGCATTTGGCGTAGTGCTGTTGTAGTCGGCCACGAAGGTCGGCTGGAACTCGAAGCTGATGCGCTTTTCGTCGGTGCTGGGATGGTGTATGGCAATGACGGTATCGGTTGGTGCAAAGTCCTCGGCGCTCCAGCCTGCGTAAAAAGCATCGGCGGTCGCTGAAACAGGGTCGTCGAACTCCAGCAGCGTGAAATCGGAATTACCGCTGCCAGCCCTGAAGACGGAACCGGTGTTAAAGTCAGCGAGTGAACCATTGCCGTTGCCACCGCTTGCGGGGCTGTTTGGCTGGCGGCAAGTGCTGTTCTCAAAGTTCCAATAGGTTACAACGGTCTGGTCATTATTGGTCGTGACACCGCAGTGGTCTGCCGTCATGAAAAAAGGCGTACAGTCTTGGCGGGCATTGTTTACCAAAAAGCCGGTGCAGTTCCAGATGCCGTTCAGTGTGTAAACACCCACCGATTGTATAATGTCCCGGTACCGGTCCACGATGCCCCAACCGTCGGCTGCTCCGCAAGCCACGTCAAGGTTGCAAGAGCCGGAGGCCATTTCGGCGAAGCCCAGGAAGTCGTGGTTGACTGATTTGAGTTCCAATTGCAGCGATTCCTTCAAGAAAGCGGGCAATTTCACCTCTATCACTACTTCCTCGCCGGGCAGGATGGGTGTCCAAAATTGCTCGTGCTCCTCGTTGTCGGCTGGGGTGAACGGCCCCATCACGGTCTGTTGGTCGGTCGTGTAGAGGACGAGCGAACCCCTGTCCGGCATGAGGTATTTGGTGAAGCCGAGGTTGAGCGATTTCGCCCCTTCGGAGCGGATGCGAAGCCGCCACAGCAGGTTGCCATTGGACATTTGCTCCCAGCGCCCATGTGTGGCCGGGCTGACGTCCACTTGCAATGCCACTGCGAACTTGGGTGCAATGCCTGGGCCACGGCGATCCATCTCGGCAGCGAGTAATGCCTCGTTGTCTTGGTGTGGCATGACTACGAGCGGCACGTCGGCCAGGGGCACTTTGGTACGGGCAATTCTTGGGTCATTTTGGGAGGAAATGGCAAGGCTGAATAGGCTCGCAAGTAGGAGTAATGTGTGTTTTTTCATACTAATGTTAAGGATTGAAGGATTGAAAGGTTGAATGATAGAAGGTGCGGTGCCGTGCGGCGTATTCAATCCTACAGTCATTCAATCCTTCAATCCTTCCTACACGGCAAAGGTAGTGTTTCAAGTAAAATATAGGTGGGCGAAAATTGGGAGTTTTGCAAAGGGAATACCATGCTATATCAAAAACAACCTCAGCAGGTTCAGTGCGTAGTACGCTGAGTACTGGATATTCAACTGGCGGTTCTTGGTCAGTTGCAGCTTTTTTGTGACGGTGCGTTCCCTGTTCCCCACGGCCAGCCATACCGTACCAACGGGTTTTTCAGGGGTGCCGCCATCCGGCCCTGCGATGCCGCTCGTAGCGATGGCGATGTCGGTGCCGAGCAAGCGGATGGCGCCAGCCACCATCTCCCGAACGGTCTGCTCGCTTACGGCGCCGTGTTGCTCCAAAGTGCTGGCCTGTACGCCCAATTGGTTCATTTTCACCGCATTGGCATAGGAAACCACGCTGCCCTGAAAATACGCTGATGACCCCGGCACGGAGGTGATGAGGTGGGACAAATAGCCGCCCGTGCAGCTCTCCGCAGTTGATAATGTCAGGTTTTTTTCCTTCAAAATACGACCAATGACGCTCTCCAACGAGTCGTCGCCGTAGCCCGCAATGAGGTGGGGCGGCAGCAGCCCCTCCATTTCCCGGAATTTTTCATCCAATGTTTTTTCAACGAAACTGGCATCCGAATCGCTCACGGTCAAGCGCAGGCGTACCCGTGAGATGGCGGGCAGGTAGGCCAGTTTCATTTGGGGTGGCAGGTTCTCCTCGAAATCCTTCAGGTACTCTGCTATGGTGGACTCGCCCTCTCCGCAGGTGAGTAGTGTTCGATGGGCGGTGGGCATGGCATGGAACCGCTCTTGTAGCCTTGGCAGCACCTCGTGCTGCATGAGATACTCCATCTCAAAGGGCACACCGGGCATGCTGGCTACTACCTTGCCATCCTCGTCGAACCACATGCCGGGGGCAGTGCCCATCTTGTTGGTCAGCACGGTGGCGTTTTGAGGCATCAGACATTGGGTGCGCACAGCCTCGGTAATGGGTTTGCCTATGCGCTCGTAAATGGTATTCAGTCGATCCATTGTCGGCTGGTCGAAAACGAAGCCAACGCCATAGAAATCAGCGATGGCTTTTTTGGTAACATCGTCTTTGGTGGGGCCGAGGCCGCCAGTCACGAGCACGATGTCGGCCTGTTCGGTGGCCCGTTGCAGCGCAGCAATAATGGCCTCGTGGTCGTCGCCAACTACTGTGCGGCCCATCACTTTCGCTCCGATTTCGAGAAGCATTTTGGCCATTTTGGCCGAGTTGGTGTCAATGATTTGCCCAATGAGCAATTCGTCGCCGATGGTGAGGATGTGGACTGTCATAGGGATGAGGGATGAGGGATGAAAGATGAGAGATGAGGGTTTCATCACTCATTCCTTATCCCTCATCCCTAAATAAATCGTATTTCTTTAAGGTCAAAGCACTCAATTTCGCTACCTATTTCCATCTTCAGTCTGCCGATTTCATCAATGCCAAGGATGGTGCCTTGGAAGGCTTCGCCGCTGCTTCGCTGGTAGTTGGCCAACTGGCCGGAACGGTAGAGGTGGCGGAGGTAGTCGTGCCGCAAAGGAACTATTTTTTCGGCTTTTAGTTGTAGGTAGCGGGCCTCCAAATGCTCGCAAAGCTGGGGCACTAGGTTGTGGAGCGGGTGTTCCTGCCCCGTTTCAAGGAGGAGGGAAGTGGGGTTAGGCAGATTGGACAGGAAGGTGGCCTGGTTGATATTTATTCCGATGCCCGCAACCGTGGAGCGTATTTGGGTGTTAATGAGGGCGTTTTGTATCAAGATACCCGCAATTTTGCGGCTGCCAACGTAAATGTCGTTGGGCCATTTGATGGAGACACGGCGTTCTGGCAGGCAGTTTTTCACCAAATCGAAAACAGCCAGTGAGATGCACTGATTGAGTTGGAATTGCTTTTTTGCTTCCAAGAAATCGGGGTAGAGGATGGCACTCAAGCTGATGTTTTTGCCCGGTTCCGACTCCCAGTGGCTGCCAACTTGTCCCCTGCCCGCTGTTTGGCAGAAAGTCGAAATGACAGTTCCATCAGCTGGTTTGCTTTTTGATAAAAGCGCATGGGCAAAGCTGTTGGTACTGTCCACTTCCGGCAGTTCCAAGAGGGTTTGCCCGACAAATAAGGTGTTAAGTCTTCTCAATCGAAATAAAGTTCGTACATTTAGGCTTTGAAATATGCGCGGCGCAGGCCGTACAACTACAAACACAACCCTGAGTGGCTGGCTTGGGTGTTTTTTCTTAGAAAATGCCTCGGCCATCAGCACCCGAAGGTTCAAAAGTAAACAATTCCAGATTTGAGCGCACAAGCAGTTCTTAACCCAACCCTCTCCTCCGCCGAAATGCTCAACGACCTTATCGTTGACAGCATACAGGACATCAAAGGAAAAAACATTGTTAAGCTCGACCTCCGAAAACTGGACGATGCTCCCACGGACTTTTTCATCATCTGCGAGGGCGACTCAACCACACAGGTAAAAGCCATTTCTGGCAATATCTACAAGCGGTTGAAAGAAGAACTTGGCCAGTTGGCGCTGCACGTTGAGGGCGTTCAAAATTCCCGTTGGATTTGCATGGACTTTTTCAACACGGTTGTTCATGTTTTTTACCGAGAAACAAGGGAGTTCTATGATATCGAGAACCTTTGGAGCGATGCCAAGTTTACGGAGTACGAGAACCTTTGATTTAGGTGAATAGTCAATTCTGCATGAACAACTTACGTTCGAAACGCTTAATTCATCACCAAAAAAGCAAAGTATATCGAAAACAGTCCATGAAAAATGGGACTGACTGAACAGAGCGTTTAATGGCTTGTTTTGAGCAAGTAAATATGAACCAAACAAAGCAGGCATCATTTCAACAACCTGCTTTTTACTAAATAGATGGAAAACAACCAAGAAAATAAAAACGGTACAAAGTTCAATCCCTATTGGATTTATGGGGTTTTGGCCCTTTTCTTCATCGGCCTGAACTTCCTGCCCATCACAAGCAGCACGAGCGAGCCTATCACTTTCGAGAAATTTGCCATCATGGCAAAGGAGGGCGACGTGGGGAAACTGGAAGTGGTGAACGAGAAGTACGCTCAGGTCTATCTGACCGAGGATGCCATTAAGAACAAGAAGGAAAAGTACAAGGACGCTTCCAAAAGCTCATTCGCCAATAAGCGCCCCCACTACACTTTTGATATTGGCCCATCGGAAAATTTCGCCAAGAAGTTGGATGCGCTGAACACCACGCTACCAGCCGAAAGTCAGGTGACGGTTTCTTATATCGAAAAGGCCAATTGGCTCTCGCCCATCATCAGCCTTCTATTGCCGTTGGCACTATTGGTGTTGTTATGGATTTTCATCATGCGGCGGGTCGGCGGTGGTGCTGGCGGCCCCGGCGCTCAGATTTTCAACATTGGAAAGTCGAAGGCCACGCTATTCGATCAGAACTCCAAGGTGAACATCAATTTCGGAGATGTAGCAGGTCTCGACGAAGCCAAAGAAGAGGTCATGGAGGTCGTTGACTTCTTGAAAAATCCAAAAAAATATACCGCACTCGGTGGTAAAATACCAAAAGGCGTGCTTCTGATTGGCCCTCCAGGCACGGGCAAGACCCTGCTCGCAAAAGCCGTAGCTGGCGAGGCAGCCGTACCCTTCTTCTCCATCTCCGGTTCCGACTTCGTCGAAATGTTTGTGGGCGTGGGTGCCTCAAGGGTACGTGACTTGTTCCGACAAGCAAGGGAGAAAGCACCTTGTATTGTGTTCATTGACGAGATTGATGCTATCGGTCGTGCCCGTGGCCGCAACACCATGCAGGGCGGCAACGACGAAAGGGAGAACACCCTCAACCAACTTTTGGTGGAAATGGACGGCTTCCCGACCGACAAGGGCGTCATCCTGATGGCCGCTACCAACCGCCCCGATGTGCTCGACTCAGCACTTATGCGTCCCGGCCGCTTCGACCGCCAGATTGCCATTGACCGACCAGACCTGAAAGGGCGTGAGGCCATTTTCGCCGTACACCTGAAAAACATAAAGATTGGAGAGTCGGTCACCCCGTTTGCACTTTCCGAAATGACCCCCGGCTTTGCGGGTGCCGAAATTGCCAACGTCTGCAACGAGGCGGCGCTTATTGCGGCACGCCGCAACAAAGAAGAGGTGGACATGGACGACTTCAACTACGCCCTTGACCGGGTCATCGGCGGATTGGAGAAGAAGAACAAGCTCATTTCACCGGAAGAAAAGGAAATCATCGCCTACCATGAGGCGGGCCACGCCGTTTGCGGCTGGTACCTCGAACACGCCATGCCACTTGTGAAAGTGACCATCGTTCCCCGTGGCATCGGCACCTTGGGCTACGCTCAATACTTGCCAAAAGACGAGTACATCACTCGTACGGAGGCATTGCTCGACCGCATGTGCATGACCTTCGGTGGTCGTGCTGCCGAAGAACTTACTTTCGGTAAAGTGTCCACTGGCGCACAAAACGACCTCGACCAAGTGACGAAGATGGCGTACAGCATGGTGGCTGTTTTCGGCATGAACCAGAAGGTCGGCCAGGTCTCATTCTATGGCATGCAGAACGAGAGTTTCGCCCGCCCCTATTCTGAGGAGACCGCTGCCATGATTGACACCGAGGTGCGCAATATGGTGACTGCTCAGTTTGCCAGGGCAAAACAGCTTTTGCTCGACCACCGTGATGCGTTGGTAGCACTTGCAAAGCAGTTGCTTGAAAAAGAAGTGCTCCACAAATTGGACGTGGAACGGCTAATCGGCCCAAGGCCCTATGCTTGGCCTGACGAGAAAGCACACCATATTGGGACGCTGTCGGTGCCAGTGAATGGCGTCGCCCCTGCTGTTGATATTCCTCCAACTGAAACGGTACAAGGGTAGCCAAAATAGTTTTTTGGACACCAAAATAGGTACAAGAAGGGCCATTCCAGCATTGGGATGGCCCTTCTTGTGCGCCGAAATCATTTCTTCTGCACCAGAAGTACAGGCTGCCACAAAGCCACGCATTTATCCCAACCCAGCGAATTATTTTTTCACTATCGGATTGGCCGAGCCGTCCATTGGTTCGCAGTGGCAGTTGACAGATGCGCTTGGTCGAACGGTCAGGGCAGGTATGCTGGCACCCGGCGTTTTGGCGTTTAACGTAGCCGTTGGCAATTTGCCACCAGGCATCTATTGTCTGAAGATAGAGATCGAAGCAAGTAAAATTCTGCTTGATTGATGAACTCCTATCTTGCATCATGCCGAGGTTTGCTACCTTCGAGCCGCTAACCAAGCCACAATCGCTATATGACAGCCAAGCCACTTACAGCCCTTCCCGTGTTGAATAAAGGAGAAATACATTACCTCGATGGCCCCAAAAGCCGCCATTTTGAGTTTGGTTTTGCCCTGAAGGTGTTCTGGGAGTTCATCCGTGGGTTCCGTGCGTTGCACTTCGTGGGGCCCTGCATCACGGTGTTCGGTTCGGCCCGTTTCAAGGATGGTCACGAGTACTTCAAAAAGGCGGAAGAAGTGGGCAGGGCCATTGCCCAAATGGGCTTCACCACAATGACCGGCGGCGGCCCCGGCATCATGGAAGCGGCCAATAAGGGCGCATTTGAAGTAGGGGGCAGATCGGTGGGCTGCAATATCGTGCTGCCCTTCGAGCAGCACCCGAACCCTTATATGCACAAATGGGTGAACATCCGCTACTTCTTCGTGCGCAAGGTGCTGTTGCTCAAGTACAGCTATGGCTTCATCATCCTGCCCGGCGGCTGGGGCACCATGGATGAACTATTCGAGACATTGACCCTGGTACAGACCAAAGTGATGCACAACTTCCCGGTGGTGTTGATTGGCAGGAACTACTTCCAGCCGCTGATGGACTATCTGCATTTCATGGAGACACAAAAGACCATCTCGCCCGATGACCTAAAATTGGTGCTGCTGACTGACGACGTGGACGAAGCAATGGCCCATGTGCGCAAATACATCGAGAGCAACTACAAGGTCACGAAAAAGGACAAGCCGTCTTGGTGGCTGTTTGAGAAAGTGTGAGTTGGATCTGCGAATTGTGAGCTTCTAGTTTCGAGCTGTGCCAAGGAAAGTAAAAAGCATATTCCAAAACCATAAAAATTACTTGCTGCCGCGCAGTCAATATTTACCTTTGCCTCAAGCAGTAGGGTTTGGGCTTGCACAGCCCTACTCAAAACTCGTAACTCGTAACTCAAAACTCAATGCTAAACGGACTCATACATGCCCACTCCGGCCTGCGCTGGATAGTACTCATCCTATTGCTTGCTGCCATCTTCAAAGCATTGATGAAATGGCGCTCCAATGTAAACTACTCAGAAGGTGACCGCAAAATCAACCTTTTTGCCATGATTTCCATGCATGTCCAGTTGCTGTTGGGCTTGGTGCTGTTTACTATGAGCGGCCGGGTGGATTTCTCGCAGATGAAGGATGCCATGTTCCGCTTCTTTAGTGTGGAGCACACAACGATGATGCTCATCGCCATCGCCCTCGTGACCATTGGCCACGCCAAGTCAAAGAAGACAACGGACGATGTGAAAAAGCACAAGACCATCTTCATTTTTTACCTCATCGCCCTGCTGCTCGTGCTGATTGCCATTCCGTGGCCGTTCCGTGGCTGGGGGAATGGGTGGTTTTAGATGGCGGTTCGACAGTGGGCAGTTGGCAGTCAGTTCCCAGTCAAAAAGTCTTTTAGTCTCATGCCGTTCATGTCGGCAGTTTTAGCAGTTGGTAGTCAGGCGCTACTACCCCGGCGCTAACTGCCAACTGCCAACTGCCAACTGTCGAACTGCCCACTGAAAATGACTGCCAACTGTTTTTAACCTTTTCCGTTAAAGAAACATTATCGTTGCGATGCGCCGAAACTTGTAGCGTTTTGGCGCATTATTTTTGCCTACTCAACTGATAATCAAACTGTTCAAAATGAAAAAAATCGCCTTTTTTGCAGTGGCCCTTTTCTTGGCAAGTGCCGCCATTGCGCAGCAAAACCCCGTAAAATGGTCGTATGAGGCCAAGAAAGTGGCCGATGGAACTTACGACCTCGTCTTCACCGCCAATATCTCCGATGGATGGTATGTCTATTCGCAATACCTCGAAAGCGACGAGGGGCCTATACGCACAAGTTTTACCTTTGAAGAAAATGCAGCCGTGAAAATGGAAGGCAAAAACACAGAGGACGGCCAAAAAACCGAGGGCTATGACGACCTCTTTGGCATGAACATCATCAAGTTCAAGGGCCAGCCGAGCTTCACGCAGCGGGTTAAAATAAGCGCCCCCACTACCCTAAAGGGCAGCGTGGAGTTCATGACCTGCGACCACGAGCGCTGTCTGCCACCAAGCGATGTGCCGTTCCGCTTCGACTTGAAGTGATTGTTTAATTGCTTGATTGTTGCCCTTGTGACGTAAATCACACCAATCAAACAATCCCAACAATTTAACACCCCAACAATCACTACTTTTGCTGACTTTTTTCAAAACACCCACGTCGGGCGGCTGTCCCGCCCATTTTTCAAATATCAAGACATGAGAAAGTTCTGGACACTTTCACTGCTATTCTTCTTTTCGGCAGTGGCCTTCGGCCAAATATACAATCCCGTCAAATGGAGTTTTGCTTCCAAGCAGCTTTCGGACACAGAGTTCAACCTGCTGTTCACCGCCACTATTGACAACGGGTGGTACGTCTATTCGCAATACCTCGAAGGTGACGACGGGCCGATAAAAACGAGTTTTACCTATGACAAGGGTAGTCATTATTCCCTCGTAGGCAAGAACACGGAAAGCTCTAGCCACCGCAAGGAGATGAACGACCCATTGTTCGATGACATGAAGGTGATTAAGTTTGCCGAGAAGGTAATCTTCACCCAAAAAGTGAAGGTCACGGACATTTCCAAGCCCATTATCGGCTACCTGGAGTTCATGACCTGCAACAACGAACGTTGCCTGCCGCCCACCGAGGTTGATTTTTCCTTTCAACTTAAGGGCACTGCAAAACCGACGGAACAGCCAACGACGAACCCTGCCACAAATGGTGGCAAGGCAGCAACTACCCAAGTCCCTGCCACGAAACCAGGGGAACAAGGGAATATAACCATTGCACCGCCAGTCCTGCAGCCAATGCCTGAATCCGCCATTTCCGGTGGCAGGGGCATCGAAAACCCAGTTGGATGGGTAGGCGAAGTGCAAAAAACTGGCGAGAACGAGTACCAAGTAAACTTCAAGGCCACCGTGGAAAAAGGTTGGGCTATCTATTCCCAGTTCTTGAAAGAAGGTGGCCCGCTGCCTACGGTATTGACCTTCCCCGCCGGCATAACTGCCGTAGGAAAGCCCACCGAAACAAGCAGCCATAAGATTGACGAGAAAGACCCCATCTTCAACATGCGGGTCACCAAGTTCAAGGAAGAAGTCACTTTTGGCCAGAAGATTTCGGTCAAAGACTCGTCCAAGCCCGTGGAGGGGATGATTTCTTATATGACCTGCAACGATGAGCGCTGCATCCCCTTGGACGTGCCCTTCCGCCTCGACCTCACCGGACTTACTGCGGTGGTCGGTGACGATGCACCCGGACAAGCGCCTACCGCCGTGACAACCGATTCCAGCTTCGGCTACCTCGGCCCTTGTGATTTCAGCCTCGACCGCTCTACCGTGGCCGACTGCGGAGAGGAAAAAGAAGACCGCAGTGGGCTTTGGAAAATCTTCATTCTTGGCTTCTTAGGCGGATTGGCGGCCTTGTTCACACCCTGCGTGTTCCCGATGGTGCCGCTTACAGTCAGCTTTTTCACGAAGAGCAACCAATCGAAGAAGAAAGGTTTCCAGAACGCCCTGCTGTATGGCTTTTTCATCTTCTTGGTCTATATCCTGTTCAGCTTGCCGTTCCACCTGCTGGATTCGGTCAGCCCGGACATCCTGAGCGATTTCTCAACGAACCCGACCATCAACATCGTTTTCTTCCTGATTTTCCTTGTGTTCGCCATTTCGTTTTTCGGTTATTTTGAAATAACGTTGCCCGAATCCTGGTCGAACAAATCGGCGAGCGCAGAGGGCGTTGGCGGTGTGCTTGGCATCTTCTTCATGGCCCTGACGCTGGTGCTGGTTTCCTTCTCCTGCACAGGCCCTATCCTCGGTTCCCTGCTCGGCACCGTGCTCGACTCTGAGGCCGGTGCCTTGCAACTGACGGCGGGCATGGCGGGCTTCGGTGTGGCCTTGGGCTTGCCGTTCGGCCTGTTCGCAGCGTTCCCCAACTGGCTCAAGGCGCTGCCAAAGTCTGGTGGTTGGATGACCACCGTGAAGGTGGTGCTGGGCTTCCTCGAACTGGCCTTGGCGCTCAAGTTTCTCTCCAATGCCGACCTTGTGAAGCACTGGGGCATCCTGAAAATGGAGGTGTTCCTCGTCCTTTGGATTGTGATTTTTCTCGGCTTGGGCATTTATCTCTTGGGCAAAATCAGGTTCCCGCACGATACGCCCGTTTCTTTGAAGCAGCTTTCGCCCGTACGGTGGGTACTGGCCATCTTGTCGTTCCTCTTCGTTGGCTACCTGTTTACGGGACTTCGCTACGATGAAAAGAAGGCTCGCTGCATACCCTGTCACTGTTGAGCGGTGTGGTGCCGCCGACCTGCTATAGCATTTGGTATCCTTGTGATTGCCCACAGAATGTCTATTGCTTCGATGATTTCTGCGAGGGCCTCGAAGTGGCCCGCAAGGAGAACAAGCCCATCATGATTGACTTCACGGGTCATGCCTGCGCCAACTGCCGCCGCATGGAAGCCGAGGTCTGGCCGAAGCCAGGCATCCACGAGTACCTGCGTGATTCGTTCGTGGTCATTTCCCTCTATGTGGATGAAAAAATTGATTTGCCGGAGTCGGAACAAAAATCATTGCCGATGAAAAGCGGCGGCACGAAACGCCTGCGGAACTACGGCCATAAATGGGCCTATTTCCAGACGGAGAATTTCAACGACAACTCGCAACCGCAGTATGTGCTGCTTTCCAACGATGGCAAGCTGCTGAATAAGCCTGTTTCTGGGATGCAGAAGGTGGGCGATTATGAGAACTGGATAAAATGCGGGTTTGAGCAAAATAAAAGGTTAAGGGGCGGTCAATAATAATGACAGACGGCCAACGGATATGTGTTCCGTTGGCCGTCCACCGTTAGCCGTCCACCGTTAATATTTGCCAGACCAGTTCGCCCTCGTACCCCCTCGACATGGCGTAGTGCGCCAGCTTTCCCTTTCGAGCAAAATCGTCGGCTTCGGCAATTTGGCTTGCCCGCTTTTCCAATACTTCCTTCAATGTTATTAGGTAATCCTGTTCGCTGATTTCCTCCATCGCCTTGCGAATGCAGTAATCGGAGATTTGGCGCTGTTTCAGTTCTTGCAAGATGCGGTTGCGCCCCCATTGCTTCATGCGGAACTTGCCACGGGCAAAGGAGCGGGC
The DNA here is from genome assembly GCA_016714985.1 of Saprospiraceae bacterium. Classification (GTDB taxonomy): domain Bacteria; phylum Bacteroidota; class Bacteroidia; order Chitinophagales; family Saprospiraceae; genus UBA6168. The sequence continues at coordinate 139,357 of JADKBS010000003.1, forward strand.
AAATCGTTCCTCGTCCAGGAATTTTTCCTCGATGAGGCTGGCCATCACGTCCTCAAGGTCTTGCCCGTAGCAACCCAGTTCGATGAGCTTGGTGCGGACCTCGGCATGGCAGCGGTCTTGATAGGCGCAGTAGCGCTGGAGTTTGATGAGCGCCTCGGCTTTTGAGATATATTTTTTGACGGGCTTTCTTTCCAAGGTAGTGGATGAGTTGTTTATGCATCAAAAATGATGGTTTACATCCAAAAAATTGCCTGCATGGCATCCATTTTTTTTCAAACGACCAATAATTTGTCCACCAATTTCCGGTCATTGGAAAGCCTCGGCACCTTGTTCTGGCCACCGAGCTTGCCTTGCGATTTCATGTAGTGACGGAAGGCGTCACGGTGCAGCGGCGTGATTTTAAGTGAGCGCAGGATATTGCCCTTTATCAAATCCTCGTAATAAATATTTTGCTTAACCATTTCATCGTCAAGCAGTTGCGCAAAGCGCAACAAGTCCACAGGAGTTTGGTCAAACTCCACGAACCACTCATGGTAAGGCAACCCACCCTCTAACGGCGACACTTGTGGGGCCACCGTGAACTCGACGATACCGACCCCTTCGGCCCTTGACACAGCCAGCATGGCGGCGTCCACTTCTTTGCCAATCACATGTTCGCCGAAGGCGGAAATAAAATGTTTCACCCGTCCAGTGACGATGAGCCGATAGGGGTTCAGTGACACAAACTCCACTGTGTCGCCGATATTGTAGCCCCAAAGCCCTGCGTTGTTGTTGATGATGAGGGCATAATTGACGCCCAATTCCACATCAGCGAGTGAAAGGCGGGTCGGGTTTTCGTTGAAAACCTCGTCCATTGGCACAAACTCGAAGAAGATGCCGGATGCGGCGTTGAGCAGCAGCCCCGGCTCGCGCTGGCTATCCTGAAATGCGATGAAGCCCTCACTGGCAGGGTAAGTCTCCACGCTGTCCAACCGCTTGCCAACCAAAGCCTCCAGCCCAGCCCGGTACGGCTCGAAGTTCACGCCACCATAGACAAAGACATTGAAATTGGGGAAAACATCCTTCACCAACCTTTTGCCGCTGCGCTCCAGCAACCGCTCGTAGTACATCTGCACCCAAGGCGGTATGCCGCTGATGAGGCGCATGTCCTGTGGCAGTGTCTCGGTCACCATGGCCTCCAATTTCTGCTCCCAATCCTCTATGCAATTGGTGGGATAGCTCGGCAATTGGCTGGTGCGAAGCCATTTTGGCACCTCGTGGTTCACGATGCCAGAGAGCCGTCCAGTGGGTATGCTGCCCACGGTTTCCAGCTCTGGGCTACCGGAGAGGAATATCATTTTTCCGTCGAAAAAATCGAAATTGCCCGTGCGGGCAGCGTAGTTGAAAAGGGCGTTGCGGGCCGTGCCGAAGTGGTTGGGCATGGAGTCACGGGTGAGGGGGATGTACTTCACGCCGGAGGTCGTACCACTGGTCTTTGCAAAATACTTGGGCAGGCCGGGCCAGAGTACGTCCCGTTCGCCAACTTTGATGCGCTCAATCCAAGGGCGCAGCGCCTCGTAATCCCGCAGTGGTACTTGTGTCTTGAATGCCTCGTAACCGTTGATTTTATCGAAACCATGCTCTAGCCCAAAGGCCGTTCGGCTACCCTTTTTCACCAACTGCTCGAACACCTGTTGTTGCGCAGCAACAGCCTCCCCGCTCCAACGTGCTATACTGCGGGCTATCTGGCGTGCAACGGGCTTGAGGAGGCGGGATTTAATTTTCATAAAAAGGATTGGAGGATTGGAGGATTGAAGGATTGAAGGTAAGGCGGTAGCCTAATTCAATCCTTCAATCCTCCAATCCTTCAATCCTTATTCATCGTAAGGGCATTTCAAATCCCCAAAATAGTAATAAACCCCTACGCCGAAATAGACATAAGTGTCGTTGCTCTTGGAGTTGCCACGTTGGCGGCCGGGTGTCCCAATGGGAGGTTCGATATTGTTCCGGGTGAAAAAATCAGGGTCTTTGGCGAAGAGTTCGGACGAGCGGTCAATAAAAGGCAAGGCTTCGCTGCCACGCAGATCAGACACCTCGTCGGGGTCGGGATAGGCGGTGCTAACATCGTCGAGGTAGTCGCTGAATAGGCGGCGGGCACTGAGGTCAATATTGATGCTCCATTCGTAATTGAGGTCAATCTTGAAGCCTGCGCCATAGACCCAGCCACCGGCTACGGTGTAGTACTCGTCGCCCTTGAACTGGCCCTCGGTGCCGAGTGGGCGGAGTGCTACCCAATCGCCATCGTCGAGTTTGGCTTTGGGATTGAAGTGCGTAACGCCAAGGCCTGCGAAAAGGTAGGGCGTCCAGTTCTTGTCCTTGCTCCCGTGTATATAGGGCAGGAAATTGAACTCCAACTGTCCACCTACGTCGGCCACCACGGAGCGAAAGCTGAGGTTGCGGGCCTTCTCAAAGAGGTTCGGCGAATCGGAGTCGTAGGCTTCTACCCTGCCAATATTGCCGGAGACCTTGAAGCCGAGGCGCTCGTTGAAGTTGTAGCGAAGGCCAAACCCCGCAGCGGGGCCGATGCGGTTGAGGCGGAGGTTGGTGTTCAGGTCACCGAAGTAGTTGACAGCGGCCACCCAGACGCCCGCTTCGGCGCCATCTTGCGCCTTCAGGCAGTTTTGGGAAAGGATTGCGAAGCAAGCAAATAAAAGGAAAATCTTCTTCACGGATATTTTTTTGTTGAAATTGCCTTCTGGTTTGGTTTTGGGCGGGCAAAGTTACAATTTAACGACTTTGCATGCATGGCTGTTGTGGGAGTTCGTTTCTTTTGTGGCACAGCACTGCAAAGGAGAACATATTGCTAAAAGCACAAAGTCTTGAATTTTAATATTTCATTAGCATGCTGGCACTTGCTTTTGTTTTGCATCTTGTATAGCTTGCAGCGTTTTTTTGTTGAAAATAGATTCCTGTCCGAGTTAGTCCTACGTTTTCCTGTTCATTTATTGACCTTACGCAATCGAACATTCCTATGCTGGCGCATGCCCGCATAGATGTTATATTCCTTTCTTCATTTTTCAACTAAATCTCTTGTTTATGAAAACATGTCTAAGACTCTTCGCATCCTTCGCTCTTCTAATGATTGGGACGAACTGCCTGATTGGGCAGGCTGGCACCATTGACCAGAACTTTGGTGAAAACGGCTACGTTACGGCAAACCTTGGCAGCAATGGCAGTCAGTTCACACAGTTCGTGGCTCAATCGGACGGTAAATTACTCGCTTTTGGCTACCATTACTTTGGGGAAATAAAGCTGGTGCGTTACCTCTCCAACGGCCAACTCGACACAGGATTTGGCGCAGATGGGGTGGCAACAGCTAATGAGGAAACAACTAGTACGGTAGCTGGCGGCCTAACTCCCGACGGCAAAATCGTGGTAGCTTTTACAAAGTCAGACCCAAATGGGATTTTGGGCAGCACACTCATAGTGGCCCGCTTTAAATCTGACGGCGAATTGGACGCAGGCTTTGGCACCAATGGTATGCTGAACCTGGCCAGCCTTGGCACAGTTAGGGGGTTGTCCGAGGCGATTCACACCTTGAGCAATGGCGATTTCATCGTCATCGGACTTGGAGTGGAAGGTCAAAAGCAGATCATTGCCACCAAGGTAAAAGCCAATGGCACCTTGGACAATGGCTTCGGCACGGATGGCAAACTGTCCCTTGGCACCTCCCACGATATGTCCCTTGTTAAGTCGGCACGGCAGGTGAACAACCGCATCGTCATTGCATCCTCTGGCTGGGACCATACAGCGTTCAACCTTCACCAAATATTCGACAATGGCGTGAGGGATCCCTCCTTTGGTTCGGATGGTTTTAAGGAAATGCTCCTTCAAAACTACTTGACAGTGGGTGGCATTTGCACCTACCCAAGTGGCCAGATTGCCGTTGCAATCAGCGAACCCGGCTCGACTGTGTTGACCATCAAGAAATTCAAGACCAATGGCACGAATGATAGTTCATTTGGCGGCGACGGTTCTTCAACGATCCACCTCTCCGAGTCTGCCACGGCCTCCGGCATTGCGCTGCAACTGGATGGCAAACTGCTTATCGGTGGGATGGCGGGCCTTGGCGAAGGGGAGGATTTTGTGGTAGGCCGCTTCAATGCAGATGGCACACCGGACGCATCCTTTGGCAACGACGGCATTGCCAAGCACCTTGACCCAGCCCACAACCATTGCTCCACCAATATGCTGATGCAGCCCGATGGGAAGCTGTTGCTGGGTGGGTTCACCCAAGGTACGGGACTGAGTTCCATGGTGCGCTACCTGACTGGGGCTGTCAATGGCACATCGGAAGGGGTAAAGGCCGTATCTGACCTCGGTATCAGCCCAAACCCCGTTACTGGCGCAGCGGCAGCAGTCAATTTCACCCTAAAGGAAAACACCACCGTAACCTTTGAAGTCTTCGACATGGCTGGCCAACTGTTAAGCACCAGCACCAAGCAATTGCTGCAAGGCCCACAGAAAGAACAAGTCCAGGTTGCCGACCTCCCTGCTGGCACCTATCTCTTGAGCATCAAGACTGGAAACGGCCATGCGACCGAAAAGCTCGTGCGAGCGAAATAGTTGCGAGTTGCGCCAGCCTACTCGAAACTGGCAACTCGAAAATCTTAGCGCTTGGCTCGCAACTGGCTCCTCGCAACTCGACTCTCTCAACTCGAGAAAAACGTCGTCAGTACCTCGCTGGCGGCGTTTTTTGTTTTTGGCCAAAACTGGCTATGTCGCCTTAACGCCGTGCCCTGAAACAATAATACCTTTGCCAGCCTTGTTTACATTGGCGTCCTAACATAACAGCATTTTTTGATGAAAAAAACATACCCTTGCCTTCCGCTCCTTTTTTGTTTGTTTTTCCTTAGCAAGATCAGTGCCCAGGGTGATCTGGCTATTGGCCAATGGAAGTCGCACTTGCCTTTCAGCAATGCAGTTTATGTGACGCAAAGCGATGACAAAATTTACTACGCTACCCGTTATGCCGTGCTCGAAGTTGACAAGGAGGAGCGCTCCATCCGCCGCATAACCAAGGTGGAGGGTCTCAGCGACGTGGGCGTTAGCCTCGTCAAATACAATCGAGAAGGTAACTCCCTGCTCGTGATTTACAACGACAGCAAAGTGGACATCATCAGTGACGATGGGGTGCTCACGCTGCCCTCCATTGCCGATGCCCCTTTCCTTGGCGGCAAGACGGTGTTTGACGTTTTCATGGAAAATGACTCCACCGCCTACCTTGCGGCCAATTACGGCATCACTACGCTCAACATGCGCCGGGGCATTTTCCCGAATACCATCAAAACACCCGTCGAGGTGCGCTCCGTACGCCCCTACAAAGGCCTGCTCTATGCTGCCACAGCGGACGGCCTCTACGCAGCCGACCCCAACGGTACCGAGAATATCAACGACTTTTCGACCTGGGATTGGCTCAACGGCGCCAAGGGCCTGCCTGACACCTTTGAGTCCGACGCCATGACCCTCCACAACGGCAAACTCTACCTTGATGTGAACGACAGTCTCTACGTCTTCGACGGCAACTCGGCCACCTACGTGATGCACTCCGATGAACTTGATCTGCGTTTCATCACTGCTGAGGGGGCGAATTTGATAGCGGGCTTCTATTGCGGAGCAGGCTGCAAGGGTAAGATTTTCGCCCTTGATGGAGACAACAGTCCTACCCGCATCGGGCAAGACTGTGTATTCTTCCCACGTTATGCCATTGAGGACGAAGCGGGCAACTATTGGTTTGCCGACGACATCCGTGACTTCTGGGCACAGGAAAAGGGGGCTGGCTGTACCTCCTTCAGTGTTAACAGCCCGCACTCCATCAATACCTACCAGCTTGACGCCGCCAACGGCAAGCTTTGGGTAGCCGCCGGTGGCGTTGACCTTACCTACTCCGCCGTCTTCCGCCCAGATGGCTTCTTCTCTTTGTCGGCGGGAGAATGGGATGTTTTCAACTTGAAAAACCGGCCAGAACTGGAGGGCATCTCCGATTTTCTAGATATCAAAACTCACCCTACGAATGGCAAGGTCTATGCCGCTGCCTACCTTGATGCGCTTGTCTGCTACGACCCCGCTGTGGATACTTTCGCTGTTTACAATGAAACCAACTCTACACTGCAAGGGGCACTCCTCGATGAGTCACGAAGCCGGGTAGTGGGCCTTGCTTTCGACGGCCAGAATAACCTTTGGATGTGCAACCACAGTGCCCCCAAGCCGCTGGCCGTGCTCACCAATGAGGGCGAGTGGTACAGCTTACGCCTGCCCTGCACCAACGAAACTCAAATCAACCGAGTAGTCGTGGACGCTCTTGGCTACAAATGGCTAATGTCCTCTTCCAACAACACGGGCGTCATCGTCTTTGACGAGGGCGAAGACCTCGCCGATGCCACTGATGACCAATGCGTAACGTTAAACTCCTCTAACTCTGTTTTGCCTACCAACGAAATTACCAGTATCGAAGTGGACAGGGACGGCAGCGTATGGGTGGGCACCAAGGTTGGTGCTGCGGTGTTCCAGTGCGACCCCTTCAATGGCGAGTGCCCCGGAAGCCGCCCTTTCGTGGAGGTGGACGGCTTTGGCGGCAACCTGCTCGATGACATAGAGGTGCGGGCCATTGCAGCCGATGGGGCCAACCGGAAATGGTTCGGGACGGGGGCAGGAGTCTTCGTCATGTCGCCTGAAGGGAACGAGCAAATCGCACACTACACTGCCGAGAACAGCCCCCTCTTCGACAACGCTATCACCGATATTGACTTCGACGATGCAACGGGCGAGGTGTTCATCGGCACGCAGCGGGGCCTCATTTCCTACCGGGCCGAGGCAACGGCGGCCAAGGGTTTCCACAGCAGTGCCTTGGTATTCCCCAACCCCGTGCGGGATGACTACGATGGCCCCATTGCCATCAAGGGCCTTGCGGAGGACTCTACCGTAAAAATCACAGACATCAGCGGGCAGCTCGTTTTTGAAACCGAAGCCCTCGGCGGCCAAGCCATCTGGAATGGCCGTGACTACAAGGGCCGCCGGGCCAATACGGGCGTATATCTCGTCTATGCAACGAACAAGAACTCCACCGACCCGCAAGTGGCGGTTGCAAAGATTTTGATGATAAAATAAGCGGCCAGGTAAAGGATTCCGAAATCTAGCAGGTTTCGGAATCTTGGTATATCATCACGCTTTGAACAGGCTCAATTTAAATAGTGCTCCTTTCCTCGTGGGTGGATTCATTTTCACCTACCTCGCCTTGAGGGTATCCATTGTGCCCATCACCACCGACGAGTACCTGACGCTGCGGTACTTCGTGGAACGGGACTGGGGTGCCGTCTTCACCTCCTACCACCCCGACCCTGTCCATGCCTCCAACAACCATGTGCTGAATTCCATTTTCTTCAAGTTATCCATTTCCATATTCGGGGAGCACGACTGGGCCATACGGTTGCATGTTTTGGCGGCTTTCGGAATCTGTTACCATTTTCTGTTGAAACTGTTCAAGCAATTGGAAGTGCCGCCCCTGCGCTCGGCGATGTACTTGGCGCTTGTGATCTTGAACCCTTACCTGCTCGATTTCTTTGGCATCGCAAGGGGTTATGCATTGAGCATGGCGGGGTGGTCGGCAGCCACTTACTATTTCATTCTATATCGAAATGAGGCTTCGCTTCGCAATTTGCGCAACCTGCTGGTTTGGCTTTTCGTGGCTTTTTACGCCAATTTTTCAGCGATGTATTTTGCGCTGCTGTTTGGTCTGGCGCTGCTATCTTACCGTTACCAAAACAGGAAGGAACCATTCGTGAAAAAACACCTAATCCTAATTGGTTTCGCCTGCGTTGTTGCGGCAGCAATAACTTACCAACCACTATACCGAACCTTACATGCCGAGTCCACTCACGGGGGCACCACTGGTTTTTTCACAGATGCCATTGTCTCCTATGTGTTGAGTAGCACCCATTACAACCCCCATGTGCGGACAACTGGGGTCTTTGCGTTTGGCTGGCACTATCGGGAGTTTTATGGTGTGCTGCTGCTCGTGGCTTGGGTGATTGCAGTAGCATGTGGGCTAAAAAAGGACAAGTCTAAATTGATGAACATCGCCATGCAAAACCTTGTATATCAATGCGTTGGTTCAATGGCACTGTGTGTGGTGCTATTCCATTCGCTGCAAGTGCCCTATCCGTTCACCAGAACGACCTTACTGTTCAGCCTGCCATTCGTAGTTTCTTTTTTGGTGGCAATGGAAATATTGGTGCGGCAGCACGATAGATTGAAGTATTTTCTGCTGGCCGCAACGGTGGCCGCAGCTTGGCATTTCATGGTTTGTTGCAATCTCGACAACACCAAGGAATGGGAGGCAGAGGGGGACGCCAAACTGGTATTGCGCTACCTTCAAGCTGTCAGGAAAGACGGACGGCTCATCCATATAGGCGTTGAAAATTTTCGCTATCCTTCCTTGGCCTTTTATGACCGCAATAAGTACAAAGGCATTATAGATGTGGAATGGCTAAACCCCGCCATGCGACCCGAATTTGAATACCTCTATGTGCCGGGAGATGACATCAAGAACTATGGATCTATCTATAAAGTGGAAGAAAACTTTGGGCACGGCGTTCTGCTAAAGCGGGCCAGCCTTTGAGCTAAAGCGTTCCACCAACTTGTCACAAGCCTCCTCCAACATCTGGAATACCTGCTCGAAGCCATTGTCATCCCAATAAGGGTCGGGCACGGCTTGGTTGCGGCCCGGCGTGGCAAAGTTCATGATGAGGTGTACCTTTTCTTCCTGCGCTTTGGTGGTGGCGAGGTGCAGGATGTCCTGGTAGTTCTGGCTATCCATGGCCAGTACGAGGTCGAAGCCGTCGAGGTCGTGAGGCTTTAGCTGGCGGGCACGTTGGCAGGTGATGTCAATGCCGTGCTGGCGGGCCGTGGCGATGGAGCGGCGGTCGGGCAGGTCACCAATGTGCCAAGACCCCGTGCCTGCGGAATCCACCTGCCAGTCGAGGCCATGCTCCTCGATTTTATGTTGCAGAATGCCCTCGGCCAATGGCGAACGGCAGATATTGCCAAGGCAGACCATGAGTATTTTCATATTTTTTGGATACTGGTTGCTTAAGCTGGATGCTGCATAGTTTCTTTGTTAATCGGAAATCCAATTACCTTCGCCAAACAGCATTCCATCAAAAAAGATGCGGCGACAACAAAACGAAAATACGGGAAAAAAGTGGCGTTTCATTGTCAATCCTGTCGCTGGCGGCGGCACGGTGCGCCACCGTTGGCCTGAAATAGCGGCTGCATTGCACGGTGCGGGCATCCAGTTCGACGCCGTTTTTACCGAAGGAAAATACCATGCCGCCACGCTGGCCGAACAATCCATCGCCGAAGGCTGCCGCTACCTCGTGGCGGTGGGCGGGGACGGTACGGCGCACGAGGTCGTGAACGGCATCCTTCGCCAAACGGCCTGCCCCTCCGAGGAGGTCACCTTCACGCTGCTGCCCGTTGGCACTGGTAACGACTGGATTAAGACGCACCGTATCCCCAAAAGCCTCAAAAAATGGATCTTTTTTCTTCAAAACGGAAAAACGACCTACCAAGACGTCGGTTGGCTAACCTACTGGGCCGATGGCGTGGAGCAGCACCGTCATTTCATCAACGTGGCGGGCCTCAGCTACGACGCCTACGTGGCGCACCGGGCCGAGGCGTACAAGACGCAGGTTTCGAGCACTATTTTCTACTTGTTCCTCATTTTTCGTTGCCTGTTCGAGTACCGGGTGCCCCGGCTGCGGGTATCTTTCGAAGGACAGGTCGTCGAAAAAGAACTTTATACCATCAACATCGGTATCTGCCGCTACTCCGGCGGCGGCTTGCAACTTGTGCCGCATGCCGTGCCCGATGATGGCCTGCTTGCGCTCACCTTGGCCGGGCATATCTCCAAGCTGGGCGTGCTGCTCATCACCCCGTTCTTCTACTCCGGCAATATCGGCTGGCACCCTAAGGTAACAATGTGCCAAACAGAGGAGGTACTGGTGGAAAGCGCCGATGGAAAGCCTGTGCTGGTAGAAGCTGATGGGGAGTTCCTCGGCGAAGGGCCGGTTCGGGTGGGGATTTTGAAACGACGACTGAAGTTGCTGGGAAATAGCAAGGACTATTAGTTTGGTGCAAAATTTCAACGTAACCGATAGGAACTTCATTTGGTGCTAAGCTCCTACGAATTGGAACTGGCGCTGCTGCCGCACCACGACTATCATTGGGGGTAGCTGCGCAATAACAGAATTTATTTTTTATGCTATCTTTCCCCCATATTTTCACAACAAAAAAACATTCGCTATGCCTATCAGAATGGAACAAGACCCCGAACAGCCGGGGCGTCGCAGGTCGGATAACGACGGCAATCAGAATCGAAACACAGGTGGAGGCGGTATGGGCGGCCTGATACAACTGCTGCCCTTGGCCCTCGGATTTTTATTCAAAAAACCAAAACTCCTGCTGCTCGTGCTGGCAGGGGTGGCTGTTTGGTACTTCATGAGCGGCGGCTGCGGCGACCTGTCGGGTGGGGGAGACCTATCCGATGGCGGTGGTGGTGAGGAGCGTTCCCAGTTTACCTTTGGGGCCACCTTGAGTGAAGCGGAATACGACAAAGCAGAGGTGTTCGAGCCGCTGTCCACGAGCTACGGTGGAGCGGAGAACCAACTGCCTGTCTCCGTCTCCCTACTGAAATATGCGCCCAAGCGTATGCACCAAGGCAACCAAGGCTCCTGCGTAGGCTGGGCCAGCAGCTATGGCGCCCGCACCATCCTCCAAGCGAGGGCAACGGGCACCGACCCAAACAACGTGGCGTTCAGCCCTTCTTATCTGTACAACCAAATCGCACTCGACGGCTGCCAAGGGGCCTATATGCAAAACGCCATGGCCACCCTACACGAGCATGGCTCGTTGCCGTTCAGCAAGTTTGGCTACGACGACAGCGATTGCTCCCGCCAACCCAACCAGGGCATGAAGACCGAGGCCAACCAGTTCCGCATCAAGGGCTACAACCGTCTGTCCAATAGCGGCAACGACTATGGCCTCGACATGCAGGGCCTAAAACAGCATATTGCGCAGGGCGCACCCGTGGTCATTGGCATGATGGTCGGTGGCACATTCATGCACCAAATGGTAGGCAAGAGCGTATGGCAGCCTACGCAACGTGATGCGCAAGGCCAAGGCTTCAGCGGCCATGCTATGTGCGTAATAGGCTACGACGACGACAAGGAGATGGTGCAAATCATGAACTCATGGGGGCCGGAGTGGGGCAACAACGGCGTGGCTTGGGTACCTTACGATGTGTTCCAGCACTTCACGAAAGAAGCCTACGGCCTCTACCCGATGGGCGATGCCGCCAAGTACGACCAGAACAAGTTGATGGTGAAATTCGGGCTGGTGGACAACGCTACGCAAACGCTGATTCCGCTCGCAGCGGCTGGCGACCGCACCTTCCGCACCCGCTCGCCGATGAAGCTGGGCACGAAGTTCAAAGTAGCCATTACGAACTCTATTGAATGCTACGTCTATGTCTTTGGGCAAGAGGTGGACGGTAGCAGCTACGTGCTCTTCCCCTACACTGAAAAGCACTCGCCCTACTGCGGCATCACGGGCACCCGCCTCTTCCCGAAGGACCACTCGATGACGCCCGACGACAAAGGCAAGCGGGACTATATCGCCGTGGTGGTGAGCAAGCAACAGCTCGACTGGAATGTGGTGAACAGTCGCATCAATACCAGCCGCCAGGGTACCTACCTCGGCAAGGTGCGGGAGGCCATTGCCCAAGAGGAAGTGCCCAACGTAAAGTTTACCTCTCCCGACGCCGTGGAGTTCAGTTGCGAACTGAACGGGAAGAACGTAGTGGCGACGGTGATTGAGATTGACAAGTAACTTTCCGTTAAGTATCGTTCAAAAAATAACTTCCTCATTTTAGCTGCCTCTTTTGCCCTCACTCGTCGTCAGAAAAACCTAGGCGTAGCGCCGCTATGCTACGGTTTTCCCTCCTTAGATTGAGAACAAAACAAGCTACCTAAAAAGATGAACTTATTCTTTGAACGATACTAAATGTTTTGATTTGCGAAGCAAACGGCTATACTGCCCTGTTACCAAAAGTGGCAGGGCAGTATCTTTTTACGCTCACCCTCCCACGTATCAAACCTTCTTTTTACTTTTACAAAAAATAGTGGCTCAGTTGGGCGTTCAGCCAACGTGCGCCATACGACCAACATATTTCAAGCATTGAACATTGTTGGTTTCAACGGAAAAGCAGAAATTCGCAGCCTTTTTGGAAAACACTTTTCCGAAAAGCAGCTAAACAAGGGTGGTTGAATGCATGTTGACCGATACAACAAATTGAAAACCAATATATTGTGTATCATCAACCCCGCAAGGGCAAGCTGTCAACCATAGTCCGTCAACCGTATCTAAACACCTTTGGCTTCAATGAAAAAAATAGAACTCGACATAGTAGCACTGTCGCATAGCGTCACGCAGTCGCATAATTATGCGGTGGTGCTTGGCGAGCAGAACGGCACCCGGCGGCTGCCCATCGTCATTGGCGGCTTCGAGGCGCAGGCCATCGCCGTGGCCATGGAGCGCATGGCCCCCAACCGCCCGCTCACGCACGACCTTTTTAAGAACGCATTCGAGACCTTCAGCATAGACCTCAAGGAAGTCATCATCAACAACTTGCTTGATGGCATCTTCTACGCCCGCCTCGTGTGCGAGCGCAACGGCGAGGTCTATGAAATCGACTCCCGCACCTCTGATGCCCTGGCAATGGCCGTTCGGTTCAACTGCCCCATTTATACCTACGAGTTCATCCTCGACGCCGCTGGCGTGGTACTCGAAGAGCCGGAAGGCAGCGGCACCGCCAAAAAAGCCTCGACCACTCGCTCGGGAGGTGGCACCGGCACCGCCTCTACGGCCAAGCAGCGCCCCACCAAGGGCGCAGCGCTCAACACCTACTCCGTGGAGGAATTGACCCGCTTGCTGGATGAGGTGCTCGGCAAGGAGGACTACGAGCAGGCCGCCAAGATTCGGGACGAGATAAATCGTAGGAAGGAAGAAGGGTGAGTTTTCACTGGCTAAAACAAACGAGGCGCCGCACCTGGCATTTAAGGGTGCGGCGCCTCGTTTGTTTTAGCACAATTCCCCCTTACCTTTGCCTTCCCAATTTTCCAATTTCCTAATTTCTCAATTTCCAATTTGAACTACCTAACACTCGAAAACGTCAACAAGAGCTACGGCGAAAAAACGCTGTTCCGCAACGTCAACCTACAAATCAGCAAAGGGCAGAAGGTGGCGCTCATTGCCAAGAACGGCAGTGGCAAGACCACGCTCATGCGGGTCATAGCCGGCACCGAGCCAGGTGAGGGCGAGAACTGCAAGGTGATGATGCGCCGTGACGTGCGGGTGGGCTACTTGCCACAGGAGCCGGAGTTTTTTCCTGGCCACAATGCGCTGGAAGCCGTTTTCGACAGCGACAGCGAGCAGATACGGGCGGTACGCCGCTACGAGTTGGCGCTGCTACACCCCAACAACGAAAAGGAAATGAACGCCGCCCTTGGCCGAATGGATGATCTGAAGGCTTGGGATATCGAGGCAAAGGTGAAGGAAATCCTGTTCAAACTCAACATCACCAACTTAGAGCAGAATGTGACAACGCTCTCAGGTGGGCAGAAAAAGCGCCTCGCATTGGCCAAGCTGCTCATTGAGGAGCCGGAATTCCTCATCCTCGACGAGCCGACCAACCACCTCGACCTCGACATGATTGAGTGGCTGGAGGTCTATTTGAAACAGGCGGCACTGACGCTTTTCATGGTCACGCACGACCGCTACATCATGCAGCGGGTCTGCGACACCATCCTCGAACTTGACCGGGGTGAGTTGTTCAAGTACACGGGCGGCTACCAGGATTTTTTGGAGAAACGCTCGCTACGGTTGGATAACGAGGCCATCGAACTCGACAAGACCCAGAAGGTTTATAAAAAAGAACTGGAATGGATGCGGCGTATGCCGCAGGCCCGCAGCACCAAGGCCAATGCCCGCATTGACCGCTTTTACGACATCGAGGACAAGGCCAGCAAGCGCCTCGAAGCCGATGCCATTCAGATTGACATCAAAGGGCAGCGCCTCGGCGGCAAAATCCTCGAATTGCACTATGTCAGCAAGGCTTATGGGCCGCTGAAGCTGGTGGACAATTTCCACTATAAGTTCAAGAAGGGCGAGAAAGTGGGTATCGTGGGCAAGAACGGGGTGGGCAAGACCACCTTCCTGCACATGCTCACAGGTGAGGAGCGCCCCGACACTGGGCGGATCGTTTCGGGTGAAACAGTCGTGTTCGGATACTACACGCAAGAGGGCATCAACCTCGGCAAGGAGGATAAACGGATGATTGATTTCATCAAGGACATTGCCGAGTACATCCCGCTGGACAAGGGGCAAAAGCTGACGGCGGCCTCGCTGCTGGAGCGGTTCCTATTCACGAGGGAGCAGCAGCAGGTCTATGTGTCGCAGTTGAGTGGCGGCGAGCGCAGGCGCTTGTACCTGCTGTCCATTTTGATGCGCAACCCCAATTTCCTCATCCTCGACGAGCCAACGAACGACCTTGACGTGATGACCCTGAACGTGCTGGAAGAGTGGCTGCAAGAGTACCCCGGCTGCGTGGTCATCGTTTCGCACGACCGCTTTTTATTGGACAAGCTCTGCGACCACCTCTTTGTCTTCGAGGGCAATGGCCAAATCAAGGACTACAATGGCCGCTACATGGACTATCGGGCCGAGCTACAGGAAACAGAGCGGGAATTGCGGCAGCAACAAAGCATTGCGCCAGCAAGCAAAACCGAGCAGGTGCAGCAGGTGCGAACAGGCGCTGGCCTGACGAACAAGGAGAAGAACGAGCTGAAAAAGCTGGAGCGGGAAATCGGGGAGTTGGAGGTGCGAAAGGCACAATTGCACGAGAAGTTTACGCAAAGCAACCTCAGCATGACCGATATTGACAAAATGACGAAGGAACTGCAGCAGGTGGAGGCCAACTTAGAGGAGAAGGAGATGCGGTGGCTGGAGCTTTCTGAATGAGTTCGCAGTTCGCCAGTTGGCAGGTTGCAGTCTGGAGGTGCTAATTTACCAATGCCGAATCAAGGTTTGTGAAAAAAGCAAGGCCTTCAAATCTTAGTCTTCGACAAATTCAATCATGAGAATATTACTGTTGATAATGCTTTTGCCCCTCGTCCATGCCTGCACCCAGCAAGGCACGGCCCAGACCGAACAGGTTTCAATTTTGCCTGAGGCAACAACCGATAGCGCTGCCGCAATGCCGCAACCAGTGGCCGTTGCCGATAATGCGCCTGCGCCAACAACAGCCGAGCCAATTCAGGAGTTCACCATCGAGTACCTGACAGGCAAATTCGATCCTGCGCAGCACCCCGACTTCGTGAAGGTGGATGCCAAATACGCCGACAAGGAAGGCCACCTACTCCGCAAGGATGCCTACGAGAGTTTTGTGAAAATGGCCGAAGCCGCCAAGGCCGAGGGTATCACCCTGACCATCATCTCGGCCACCCGCAATTTCGAAAAGCAGCGAGGCATCTGGGAGGGCAAATGGACGGGCAGCCGCCTCATCGAGAACGGGGCCAACGCTGCCAAAAAATACCCCAATCCCAAGACCCGTTCCTTGAAAATCCTCGAATACAGCTCCATGCCGGGCAGTAGCCGCCACCATTGGGGCACCGACGTTGACCTGAACGACTTGGACAATTTTACTTTTGAAAAAGGCCCTGGCAAGAAGGTTTACGACTGGATGGTGGCCTATGCCCATGAGTACGGTTTTTTGTCAACCTTATACTAAAAGGGCGAGGCTCGTCCCAATGGCTACAACGAGGAGAAATGGCATTGGTCCTACATCCCCGTCGCCAAAAAACTAACAGACCTTGCTGCCCGCAAGTTGACAGACGACATGATCGGTGGCTTCAAAGGGGCAGAAACAGCCGTTGAAATCGGGATAGTGGAGAAGTACGTGCTGGGCATCAACCAAGAATGCCTCTGATGACAGTTGGCAGTTCGACAGGTCTTGTCCCGACACCTCGGATGGCAGTTTGTAGTCAAGCCACGAGCCATAAACTAAAGCTATTTATACTTCTGGCCGTTAGCTTTTGGCCAACGACCAAAGGCAAACAGCAATTTCAAATGACAAAACCTGGCGCTCCAAAGTATAGCCGACACCCGCAATCGCAAATCCGCAATCCTTCTACCCTTCGCTTTCCTCCAGTTTCTGCTCGAACAACTCCTTCGAGTGGCCGCCCTTACGGTTCTGATCGGCCAGCGTCCAGTGGTCGGTGGCTGAGGTCTGTAACCAAAGGTTACCGGAACGGCGAAAGATCTGAGCGTTGAGGCCGTACTTCGTCAAGAACAATTGCTCAAGTTCGCTCACGCTCATGTCCTCCCGGATGTAGAGGTCGCCTTCGATGTGGATGGTGCGCACGTTTTTGAGCAGTAATGCTCCGTCCAAGTGGGTTTTGGCAGGTGAAATCTCACCTACTTTGTGCGTCCCCGTGTAAAATTCGAGTTTCAAGTAGGGGAATTTTTGGTGGAACTCTACCTGCAAGTCCATTATCTTTTTTTGGTCGTCAATCAACATGAGACAGTGTTTTGATGGGTGAAACAATGATGAATACCATGTGCAAGTTAGGCTCTTGCCACGGCAGGCTTGCATGAGAAAGTTTAGCTGCTGGGCTGATTTTGGTCAAAGCGTTCTGCCAAAAGGCCTAATTTGCGGCCGTTTTACACGAAGTCATTATGAACAAAAAAATAGGAAAGCTTTGGTTGTTGGCCCTGCCAGTTGCCTATTGCACGGCCTGCACGGAACCGCCCCCGCCCACCTTGGCCTATAAGGACAGGGAGGTGGTGGACAGCCTTTTCCGCCTGACCGTGGATTCGCTGAAACCCTTGTACGATAGCCTCTGCACTGCCCGCTTCGACAGTGCCGTGCAGTTCAAAACCGATTCAATGCTGAAGGTGCGCACAAACGAAGTTCAGCAGGCCTTGCAGCGGCTTCGCCAGGAAACCAACCAATGAGACATATTTTCGATGATTAAAAATTGCCTTAAAATATTCGCCATGCTATTCGCAACAGCCCTTTTTGCAGCTTGCGAGCGCAAGCCCTCCAAGACCAAAGAGCAGGTCATGCAAGAGCGCCTTGTCGAGCGGTTGGAGCGGTGGAAAACTGACATGAGCAAAAAGTGCAGGAAAGAAATCGAAACTAAGGCAATCGCCCTCACCGACTCCATCATCATCGTTCAGGCGAAGCAGAACCGGGACACTTCCATCCATTCGCTCATACCCGGCAGGCCCACCCGGCCAGATTATAAGCCGCCCACCGACTCGGTGAAGGTCAGTCGCTTTTGAAAAATGAGGGCTCCCTAGTACTTGCAGCTTCTGCTCAGCCCTTGACCAGTATTCCAAATCGGTCTTTTATCCAAGATTTTGGAAACAAACGCTTTATACCTTCTTGACCCACAAACGAAGGGAATGGTATGGAAGCGGTTCGAAGGCCTGGTCAACAATAGTGATTCCCTCAATATTGGTGTACAAATCGGACGAATTCTCTCCGTAATAAGCCATGAAAAGCTGGTTTGAAGCGAGATGGATGGGTCAATTCCAAATTGTCGTTTAAGAAAATGCCTTACCTAACCCCTGTTTTCAACTGACAGCTAGTGTGTCGGGCATGAATAGCACGTTAGAAAACGGTATTTTGAGTTGAAGGCGTCCATCAGCCATTGGTTTTCATCACGGTTTTCGATCAATCGTTTTGTTCTTCATTTCCCCCACACGACGGCGTTCTTACCCTCAATAGTAGAGGCATTTGATTTTTTGATGGCGCTTTTACCTTACTAGAGCTAGTACTCATCCAACGACCAAGGTCGTTGCCTTGAAGGCAATTTTGTTGGCAGCGAGGCTCTTTCTGTACTTCTTTTTTTCGAATTTGCGTCAACCTATTTCGTCCTTTGCTGGGTTTGGCAATTAAACCGGTTGTCGAAAGCCATAATCCCTGCTCATATTATCCATCTCAGCTTGGGTGGGTATTCTGAGGTTGTTGTGCATACATCTAGCTGTCCCAGAGGTTTTAAATTCAAAGTATAGGAATCCAAAATTGGGGAACCAGGTTTAACTTTTCTTTTAACACAACTCAGGTTTAAGAATTTACACTTCAAGAGCTGGTGCGAGTGCATCCCAAACAGGGTCCTTGGGCAGTGGTGCTATCAACTCAACATCCTCCCCCGAAACGGGGTGCCTAAAGGCCAATTTCCAAGCGTGAAGGTGGATGGAGCGGTCACGGTTGCCTCGACGGGCGCCGTATTTCACATCCCCCTTGATGGGGCAACCAATGGCCGCCAATTGCGCCCGAATCTGATGGTGGCGGCCTGTGATGAGCTGCACTTCCAACAAATGATAGCTATCACTGGAGGCCAAGACCCGGTAATTCATTTCCGAAAGATCGCCCAGTGACTCGTCCTCCGATACGCCAGTGCGGTTGGTCTTTCCATCCTTTTGAAGGAAATGGCGCAGCGTACCCGATGGCTCCTTCGGCAAATCCTTAACGACGGCGAGGTAGGTTTTGTGTACGGAGCGCTCCTTGAATTGGTCGCCCAGCGAACTAACCATCGTTTTTGTTTTTGCAAAAACGACCACGCCAGTAGCCGGTCGGTCGAGGCGGTGGGCAAGGAAAAGCTTCGATTTGGTGTAGATTTCAGCCAATTGTAACAGTGGCTTGTCACCCGTCTTGTCGGCCTGCACGGGCATCCCGGCAGGCTTGTTAAAGGCAATGAACTGGTTGTTTTTTGCAATCACCCAATCGCCGATTGGCTGGTGCGCAACGTGGTCGGGCGGTAGGGTTGTGGAGTCTTGGTCGGGGCTGTTATTTTTTAACTTCTTCATAATCAATGAATTCACCTTCATCGTCCCGAGCGTTAGGTGCAGATGCATGGTGCTGCTGTGCCTGTTCTTTGTGCTGCATGTACGCTCGGTAGCGCCCCTCCTTGAGTTCTTTCTTAATCTGGAAGTAGCGGTAAACGACATACCCTATTAAACCCCAGAAAAGCAATTTTAACATGGTGGTGCTGTTTTTCCACAAAGGTAAGCCAGCTTTGCCGAACCCATGTAAACGGGGTCATAAAAACTAAGAAAGCCAGCTATTTATGGGGTTTTTGGACGGAGGCCGAAAAAAGATTTTAAACAAAAGCAAATTGGCATTCGTTTCTCTCCATGTTTCCCCGTATTTTTATGCGGTTAATGTACTTCCCACAAACAATCAGAAACAGTCTTCCATGAGAATTAACAAATATCATCTGTTGTTGCTGACGCTGTTTTGCGCTGCCACCCTGTCAGCACAAGAAACCATACAACCCAAGCAAATGGACGATGCAGCCAAGGGGCTTATCTATAGCCGGGAGCTCGCCGCCAATTTTAGGCTTCACACGCACGGGCTTGGCTTTGGCGTCACAGGTGGTACTTTGCAGACCTACTACCGCACCAAATACTGGCAATTCGAGGTGGGAGAATTGACCCATTCCAAGGAATACCGACAGCGCTTCAACAACCCAAGCACCATCAGCGGAGGTGCTTCCAGGGCCTATAAGTATGGTAAACAGAACAACCTGCTCGTCTTGAGGGCCGGCGTCGGCGCAAAGCGCTATTTTTCCGAAAAGGCCAAGCACAAGGGCGTTGCCGTGGGCATCTCCTACGAAGCTGGCGCCACATTGGGCATGCTCAAGCCCTATTATGTGGAGTTGAAAACAGAGGGCGGCAATTCCAGCTACTCATTGCGCTACAGCGAAGATACTGCCGATCGCTTCCTCAACAAGGATCTTGTACACGGTGCCTCCTCTTGGGGCAAGGGCCTGCAAGAAATATCCTTACTGCCCGGTGCCCATGCCCGCTTTGCCGTGCATTTTGACTGGGGCGCTTTTGATGAGTACCTTAAATCTTTCGAGGGCGGCATCATGGTGGATGCCTTTTTCAAGGAGGCTCCCATCATGGTCGAAGCCACTGGTGTGGACAACAACTTCCTCTTTATCAACCTTTTCCTAAATTTGCAGTTCGGTAAGCGTCGGTGATTTGATTTCGGATTTGGGATTTCGGATGTCGGAATCAGATCCGAAATCATGAATCCGCAATCCGCAATCGAATGATAGAACTACCAATCGCTGAACCCGCCGAACCCCGCCGACGCAAGCCAGACTGGCTGCGGGTCAAGCTGCCCATCGGAGAAAAATACAAGCACGTCCGCAACCTCGTGGACACCTACGGCCTGCACACCATCTGCCAGAGCGGCAACTGCCCCAACATGGGCGAATGCTGGGGCGAGGGTACGGCCACTTTCATGATTCTCGGCAATACCTGTACCCGTTCCTGCTCCTTTTGCGCCGTGAAAACTGGCCGCCCGCCAGAGTACGACGCCGACGAGCCCCGCCGAGTGGCCGAGGCCATTTTTTTGATGCAGGTAAAGCACGCCGTCATCACCTCCGTGAACCGTGACGAGCTGGCTGATCGGGGCGCCGAAATCTGGTACCAGACCGTGCGCCTGGTCAAAGAAATGTCGCCCAGCACCACCATCGAGACGCTGATACCCGACACCAAGGCCAATTGGCCAGCACTGGAGCGCATGATAGAGGGTGGCCAAGAAGTCGTCAGCCACAATATGGAGACCGTGGAGCGGCTCTACCGCAAGGTGCGCCCGCAGGCCAAGTACAGCCGCAGCTTGGAGCAAATCAAGCGCACCAAGGAGTACGGCAAGCGCACCAAGTCCGGCGTGATGGTCGGCCTCGGCGAAACCCGTGACGAGATGCTGCAAATCATGGACGACCTGCGGGCGCATGGCTGCGACGTGCTCACCATCGGCCAGTACCTCCAGCCCACCAAGATGCACCTCGAAGTGGCCGAGTTCGTGCACCCCGACCAGTTCGCCGAGTACAAGGAGGAGGGCTTGAAACGGGGCTTTGCCTTCGTGGAAAGCGGGCCGCTGGTGCGGTCGAGCTACCATGCGGAGCGGCATTTGTAATTTTAAATCGAATTGGAGAAAATATTTGAACAATAATTCGTTCTTAAAATAGCAGCAATACAAGAGGTGACACCTTCCGGAAGGTGTCACCTCTTCAATTTTAGCCATGTCGTTTTTCCAAAAAATTGCGAAGCAAAACCTTCTCAAACCAGCCGCTGTGCTGGCCTTGGCCTTGCTTTTTATTTGGGGGAAAACCAATGCCCAAGCGCCCATCCAACTCCGGCTATTGCCGCTGGACGGCGACAATGTTTTTATCAAAAAAAACATTAAGCACGGTACAGTATTTGCTGATAGCACGCTGATTTTCAATGAGTTGAAAACTGTCATTGCCCAGCTACAGGCCCAATCTTACCTCGAAGCCTCCGTGGATAGCACCCATCGGCAAGACAGCATCCTGACTGCTTGGCTACACGTCGGCCCCAGCTACGAATGGGCCAGCCTACGCAACGGCAACGTGCCCGACGACCTGCTCAATCGCAGCGGCTTCCGCACCAAGTTGTTCAATGGCAAGCCGCTCCGTTTCACCGAAATCCAAAAACTGCAAGAGCGCCTCCTTCAAGAAGCAGAGAACACGGGCTTCCCTTTCGCCAAAATTCAAATTGATAGCCTTAGCTGGCCCCCAATTAATCTGAAATCTGAAATCGTATATCTGCAATCTGAAATCAAAACCACCCAAGTCGAGGCCAAGCTCTTCCTCACCCCCGGCCCCCTCGTACTCTTTGACAGCCTCGTGGTAGTGGGCGATGCCAAAATCTCGATGAACTACCTGCGGCAATACCTCGGCATACACGAGGGCGAACCCTATAGCCGCCAACAGGTGCTGCGCATCAGGCAGCGAGTGCGGGAGCTGCCGTTTTTGCAAGAGAAAAAAAACGCACTGGTCAGCTTCCGAGGCGGCACGGCCAACCTGCGGCTTTTCCTCGAAAAAAAGAAGGCCAGTCGCTTCGATTTCCTGATAGGGGTGCTGCCCGATAACGGGCGGGTGGAGCAAAAACTGCTCATCACGGGCACGTTCAACGCAGAGTTCCAGAACCAATTCGGGCTGGGCGAGCGCATCTATGCCAGCTTCGAGCGGCTGCGGCCACAGACTCAACGGCTGGAGGTGGCTTTCAGCTACCCCTATATGTTGCAACTGCCCTTCGGCGTGGACCTCAAGTTCAACCAGTACCGCCGTGACAGCACCTACACCGATGTGATTGGGGAATTCGGGGTGCAGTACCTGTTCGAGGGCGGCAACTACCTAAAGGCGTTCTGGAACACGACCGCCTCCAACCTGATTTCGGTGGATACGGTGGCCATTCGACAGGGCCGCTTCCCCGTCAGCTCGATGTGCGCAACCGGGCCTTCGGCTTGAGGCCAACTGGCAGTCGCTCGACTACCGCTTCAACCGGCGGCGGGCTGGGTGGTGGTAGCGAAGGGCAGCGCCGGCACTCGCACCATCGAGCGGAACCAAGCCATCTTGAACATTGCGGAGAGCTTCTACGACACGCTGCCAGGGCGCTCGTTCCGTTTTCAATTGGAGACCAGGCTGGAGCGTTACCAGCCGCTGTTGGAGCGTAGCGCCGTGAAGCTATCAGCCCGTACGGGCGCTATTTTTTCGGAGGAAAAAGTCTATCAAAACGAGCAGTTCCGCATCGGCGGCAATCGGCTGCTGCGGGGCTTCGACGAGGAGAGCGTTTTCGCCACGCTGTTTGCTGTTTTTACGCTGGAATACCGCTTGCTCATTGGCCAGAACAGTTATTTCTACACCTTCGGCGACTATGGCTACGTGGAGGACAAGCGCATCGGGCAGTCCAGCCGATACGACAATCCGCTGGGCTTTGGCGGCGGCCTTACCTTCGAGACCTCGGCGGGCGTGTTCGGCATCAGCTTGGCCGTTGGCAAACAATCGGGCAACCCGCTGGATTTCAGGAACCCGAAAGTGCATTTTGGGTACGTGAGCGTGTTTTAGGGATGAGGAATGAGGGATGAGGGGTGAACCGGGTCGGTCGTTGTTTTTCTTGCTCAAATCCACATTGTGGAAGCACACCACCTGCCATTGCGGCCTTTTCCTTGTTTCAAACAGTTGGTACATCAGCCCGGTCTCGAAGCGCAGCGTCGGCGTCACGGCGTAGCCGATGGCACCGTATAGGCGGTTGCGCTCAAAGATGGGCGTTTTGCCATTGACGAACAGCTCGTTGTAGGCGGAAAAATAGACCGTGCCCTTCGTCATTTCGGGCTTGTTGAGGCAGAGGTTGATGGAAAGAAAATAGCGGAACCTCGTCCGGTAGCCAGCAGGCAGGAACCGCTCCTCCAGCCGGTAGCGGTGCGAGAGATAGACCCGCCCAAACCGCTGCCGGGTGAGGAACTGCTGGTAGAATCGGTGCTCATTGGCGTAGCTTTTGTCGTCGGTACCTGCTTTGTAGGTGGCCGTGTGGAAAAAACCGTAGCCGGCGCCCAGTTGCGAGTTCGCCTTCGGCAAATCGTAGAGCGCCGCTGTGCGGATGAAGGCCTGCTCCAGGTCGCCCACTGCGTTGAAGTTGCGGTGCTGCCCTTCCAGCCAGATGCTCCAACGGTCGGCCACCCGGTAGCTGCCAAAGTAGGCGAACCAATTGCCTAGGTCGCTATCTTGGGCATGGAGCGGCAGTGCGGAGCATAGCAATAAAACAGGAAGAAATGGCTTGAAAAGTCGCATGATTGCTCGATTTTAATGGTTTCTTGGATTAAATCCGAGTTAGATTTTGCCCAAAAATAAGCCACCTGACTAAAGCAGAATCGAAATTTCTGGATTGCTGCTAACTTGCCCGAAAATTCAAACATTATGGTCGCATTAAAACTCATCGCTGGCCTTATCCTGCTCGTCGTGGGGGCAGAGGCGCTCGTAAAAGGGGCTTCCAAAATTGCTGCCGTCATTGGCATTTCCCCGCTCGTCATCGGCCTTACGATAGTGGCCTTCGGCACCAGTTCACCGGAACTGGCAGTGAGCATCGGCAGTGCCTTGGACGGCCAGTCAGATATTGCCCTCGGTAACGTGGTGGGCAGCAATATTTTCAACGTGTTGTTCATCCTAGGGATGTCGGCGCTCATCACACCCTTGGTAGTAGCGCAGCAACTCGTGCGCCTTGACGTGCCCATCATGATTGGTGCGAGCCTGCTGGTGCTGCTTTTTGGTTGGGACGGCACCATCGCAAAGTGGGAGGGTGTCGTGCTAGTGGCCATCGGTATATGGTACACTGTTTTCCTCATACAGCAAAGCAAAAAGGAGAACACGAAGAAGGCGCTTGAGGATTATCAGGAAGAATACGCAGACGATGGCAATCCCAAGAACGACCGACCTTGGCTGCAAATCATCTTCGTGGTGGTGGGCTTGGCGCTGTTGGTGCTCGGCTCCCGCTTCTTGGTGGACAGTGCCGTAGCAATCGCACAGTCGCTGGGAGTGAGCGAGTTGGTCATTGGCCTCACCATCATTGCCGCAGGTACCTCGCTGCCAGAAGTGGCCACTTCTGTGCTGGCCAGCATCCGCAAACAGGAAGACATTGCCGTGGGCAATGTGGTGGGCAGCAATATTTTCAATATCGTTCTCATCCTCGGCCTCACGGCCATCATCGCTCCCGGCGGTGTGCCCGTGAACCCCGCAGCCTTGAGCTTCGACATACCGTTCATGATTGCGGTGGCCGTGGCTTGTTTGCCGCTATTTTTCACAGGTTACAGGATTGACCGCTGGGAAGGTTTCGTGTTCCTCGGCTACTACGTGGCCTACACGGCTTATTTGGTTTTAAAAACCCAAAAACATGCCTCGCTGGAAGTGTTCAGGAACGCCATGATTTGGTTCGTCGTGCCGCTCACGGTGCTGACGCTGGTGGTGGTGACGCTGCGGGAGATGCGGAAGAAGCGATAGGGCTTGGCCGAAGGCAAAAAAAAACCGGCGGGAAAGCCGCCGGTATCCTTAAAGCAGAACATCTTATGAATACATTTACTACTGTCCTTGACCGAGAGTGAATATCCCTTTACCCCGTCGAACTCATACAGGTTTTCAGTTTTGATGACATCAACGTTTGCATCGAGTGCCTGGGCAAGTAACCGAGGAATACTCCATTTCTCGGCGGGGGTGCCGTTGCTCACTTCGAAGCGGCAGCGCCAGTGGTCAGTGCAGAACGTCTCCTCGAAGCCGTTGGGCCAGACCTTCACGCCCCGGTTGGTAATCATCGTCAGGCGGATGTCGCTATTGAACTTGGCGACTTGCTCGGCCAGTTGGTTGGCATCGCCGCCCTTCCAGTCCACGAATACATCCACGCCTTTCAGTACCTTGCTGGAGGCCAGCCTGCGCTTGTACTTTGGCAGGTTGAGTTGTACCCCCTTTTCATATTCTGCCACTTTTAACTGTCGTGGCAGTTGGCCGAGGTGGGCGATGACGGCTTCGGCAAATTCCTTGGTTCCTACCAACTGCTTGCTCACTCCCTCTTTGTAGATGTCAGCCGTATGGATGCCTTCTTCGATGGTGCATGACCAAGCGTTTTTGATTTGCTCCGCAACGTCCTGCTGGCCGATGTGGTTGAGCATCATAATGGCTGCCTTGAGTAGGCCGGATGGATTGGCCACGTTCTGCCCGGCGATGGTCGGAGCCGAGCCGTGGATGGCCTCGAACATGGCGCACAGCTCGCCGATGTTGGCGGGTACCAAACCCACCGAGCCGGAGATTTGCGCTGCGATGTCGGACACCACGTCACCGTAGAGGTTTGGCGTCACGATGACCTCGAAGATTTCGGGCGTATCGGCCAGCCTTGCGGCGGCGATGTCAATAATCCAGTTATCGGCCTCTATGTCAGGGTACTCGGCGGCTATCTCCCTGAACACTTTTTGGAACAGACCGTCGGTCTGCTTCATGATATTGTCCTTCACGAAGCAACTTACTTTTTGGGTTTGTAAAGGCGGGCGTACTCGAAGGCGTAGCGGACGATTTTTTCGCAGCCAGGCCTTAGGATGAGCTTGAGGCACTGCACCACCTCGTCAGTCTGTTGGTGCTCGATGCCAGCGTAGAGGTCTTCCTCGTTCTCCCGGATGATGACGACATCCATGATAGGGTGCTTGGTGTCAATGAAGGGGTGGTAGCTCTTGCAAGGCCGGATATTGGCATATAGGCCGAGGGCCTTGCGCATGGTCACGTTCAGGCTCTTGTAGCCACCGCCCTGTGGCGTGGTGATGGGCGCTTTCAGGAAGACCTTGTTTTGGCGGATGCTGTCCCATGCCTCCTTTCCGATACCGCTGGTATTGCCGGACAGATAGACCTTCTCGCCGATTTCGATTTCGTCGTACTCGATGCGGGAATTGGCGGCTTTCAGTATTTTCAGGGTAGCATCCATGATTTCAGGGCCGATTCCGTCGCCTTTGGCAATAGTTACTTTTTGCATTGTCGTTTTATTCAATTTTTTGTTTGTAATCAGTTGTGTGTCAATTCCAATTTTACATCGTGGCTGAAAGGTTTTACCAACCGCACCTCGATGGAAGCAGAAACCTCCACATTGAAGCCCAGTCCCTTGCCTCGGCCAATAGTGCCCGAGCGCTTTTGTTCTGGGCTTTCAACTCCACGATTTTATGGTCAAACGGCGTGGAATCGAAGCGGTGGTTGCCCTCCCAACGGCGAAGCATCTGGATGTTGTGCAAACGGATACGGTCGCCCACCAAGGTTTCAATCAACTCGGCGAGCATTTGATTTGAATTTTAATGGTTAGCGATGTATTAATCCTGACGGCTGCAGCACGATGGGCTTGCCATGTACCGTGCAACACATCATGGCTGAGGTTCTCAAAGGATTTGTTTCCAGCACGGCAATTGGCAATCAGTTCAATCGGGGATCAATGCTGTTAGGCTGGGTCTCTGGACTAAGTGGTTTGCCGAGGTAGCTCAACAACAGGGTCATGCTCACTATTGCAAAGGCCACGAGCAGTTCTTTGAAAAACAAATAATTGCTATTGGCTGAAAGATAGAGTGCGGCTGCCATGATGGCTGCAAGCCCACAGCGCTTAATTTTGGTCGTTGATGCAGCGACTTTGGCACTGCCTTGGGCATCGGGTGCTGGCTCGCAGGCTTGCCAACCGCTATGTTCCTTGGCTCGACGATAGGTTCTTGAATTTGCTCTGTCATAATAGGTTAATTTTTTTGATGGGGCAAAGTTGGTTTGCTTTTCAATAAGTTATTACTCATTTTTGTGATGAAAAACATAAGTATGTCTTATGAATTATACCTTACACCAATTGAGGATTTTTACCAAAGTCGTTGAATGTCAAAGCATTACGAAGGCATCTGAGGAGCTTTATCTGACGCAGCCTGCCGTGTCCATGCAGCTAAAAAAATTTCAGGAACAGTTTTCCGTGCCCTTAACGGAAGTGGTGGGCAGGCGGCTATACGTCTCTGATTTTGGGCGGGAGATAGCCGAGTCGGCGCTGAAGATTTTGGATGAAATAGAGGCCATCAACTATCGCACAAAGTCGTTCAAAGGCAACTGGCTGGCCGCCTGAAGATTTCGAGCGCCTCGACGGGCAAGTACGTGATGCCTTATTTCCTCTCCGACTTCCTTAGGCAAAATCCAGCGTTGACCTCGTGATGGACGTGACGAACAAGACGCAAGTGGTGAAGAGCCTGGGAGCAGAACGAGGTGGACTTTTCGTTGGTGTCCGTGCTACCGACCCATTTGAAGTTGAACTCGGTGCAATTGCTCCAGAACAAACTTTACCTCGTGGGCGGCTTGCCGCCTCGAGCGCAACCCGAAAATGCCCGTGCGCATGCTGCTGGAACTACACCCGCTGCTTTACCGGGAGTTTGGTTCTGCCACCCGCAACTCCATGGAGCAGTTCCTTGAAAATGAGTTGGCCGACTTACAAAAAATCGAACTGACCTCCAACGAGGCGCTGAAGCAGGCGCTCATCGCCGGACTAGGCTACTCCATCATGCCGCTAATTGGCATTAAAAACGAGCTGAAAATCGGTGACTTGGAGATAGTACCTTACAAGGGCTGCCCATTATCACCCATTGGCACTTGGTCTGGCTGGCCTCGAAGCGGCTCTCGCCCATTACGGAAGCATACCTGGAATTCCTCCAAAAAGAGAAGGATAGGATTGTCGAGCAGACCTTTTCTTGGTTTGAACAGTATTGATAATTCATTCAATATCAGTCCTTTAAAATTGGCTTGCATGGCTTTCAACGAGGTTAGAATGCGATTAAAATGCCGCTATTTTGAACTTTGAACTTGGAAAGTGATTTTAAGGGCAACAACCAACTTTGCCATGCATCCAGTAAAACGGTTCTTCCGGCTTCTAAAACTCGACAAGAAGGACATCACCTATATCTACCTCTACGCTATCTTCGCTGGGCTGATGGCGCTCAGCCTGCCCCTTGGCGTGCAGGCTATCATCGGGCTGATAGCGGGCGGCAGTGTTTCCAGTTCTTGGATGATACTGATAGGCGTGGTGACGCTCGGCACGGTGCTGGCGGGTGCGCTCACCATCATGCAACTTTCGGTGACGGAGACCATCCAGCAGCGCATCTTCACCCGCTCGGCCTTCGACTTTGCATACCGCATTCCCAAGCTGAAATGGGAGGCTATCCACGGCGAGTACGCCCCGGAATTGGTCAACCGCTTTTTCGATACCCTTACCGTACAGAAAGGCCTGCCAAAAATCCTGATGGACTTCTCCACGAGCATCCTGCAAATCTTTTTCGGGCTGCTGCTGCTCTCGTTTTACCACCCCTTTTTCATCTTCTTTGGCCTTTTGCTCTTAGCCATCGTGGGTATAATCATGGCCACTACTTGGCGCAAAGGATTGAAAACCAGTATAAAAGAATCCAAGTACAAGTACGAGGTAGCCTACTGGTTGGAGGAACTCGCCCGCTCCATGGGCACCTTCAAGCTGGCGGGGGCCAGTGATTTCCCGCTGCAAAAAACCGACAAACTGGTGAACGGCTACCTCGATGCTAGGAAGGAGCATTTCAGGGTCTTGGTCACACAGTACAGCAGCCTCGTAGGATTCAAGTCACTCGTGACGATGGGTCTGCTTATACTCGGCAGCGTCTTGGTCATCAACAACGACATCAACCTCGGCCAGTTCGTGGCCGCTGAAATCGTCATCATCCTCGTGATGAACTCAGTGGAAAAACTCATCCTCACCATGGAGACGATTTACGATACCCTCACGGCGCTCGACAAGCTCGGCGGCTTCACCGACCTCGACACGGAGCGGGAGGAGGGCATCATATTCGAACAATGCGACACTGGCAAGGGCATCGCCATCGAACTTGCCGACCTGAGCTACCGCTTCCCCAATTCGGAGATGGATTCGCTGCGCAATATCAACCTTCGCATTGCCGAAAGCGAAAAACTATGCATCGCTGGCTACAGCTCGTCGGGCAAGTCCACGCTGCTGCAAATCATAGCGGGCATTTATTCTGACTTCAAAGGCTCGCTGACCTTCAATGGCATCCCTTTCCGCAACCTCAACCCCGTGAGCTTGCGGGCGCATATCGGCGACCACATGTCGCATGAAGATATCTTCAAGGGAACGCTCTTGGAGAACATCACGATGGGCCACGAGGGGGTCAGTTTGCAAGATGCCATCAAGGCAGTGGAGCAGGTCGGACTGGCCGATTTCGTGAAAAAAATGCCCGAAGGGTATGACACCATTTTGCTGCCTGGCGGCAAAAACCTGCCCCGCAACATCATCTCGAAAATCATATTTGCCCGGTGTCTCGCCTCCAGCCCCTCATTGCTGGCCATTGAGGAGCCGTTCGATTTTCTGGAAAAGAAGACCGGGAGCGCATTGCCGAGATGCTGACCACCATCCCCAACTGTACCCTCGTCACCGTCACCGACGACCCACTGATGGCTGCCGGTGCGAGCGTATCGTCATCTTGCAAGATGGGGCCATCGTGGAGGAGGGAAGTTTTGAAGAAGTTAGAAAGGGCAAGCATTTCCAAGCGTGTGTTCAAATAGTTAAATAATTGATTTACAAAACTTAACCTTGAAAATGGCAAATATCATTGGTCATTCGATACCGATTATGAAACCTTGGGTTTTGTTGACCAAAATTCATAGCCATGAAAAAGACGCCGACCGATATCCATTCGCATTATCCCTGCAACCCTCCTGCACTGGAGCCGATGATTGAGCAATTGCTCAGCGTTCGCAATGATGTGTTGCAGAAGGAAGTTGACCACGATGGGCTTTCCAAGGTTCACCCCAACAACCTGAAAAGTGCCCGCAACCTCGTGCAGTACATGGCCTTTCGTACTTACGACGTGCGGGAACTTCAATTGGACATGACGGAATGGGGCCTTTCCTCATTGGGTAGGGCCGAGCGTAAGGTGCAAGCGACACTCGACACGGTACTGCACACCATGCACACGCTTACAGGCAGGAAATGGGCACCCAAGGAACTGCCGCCAATTTGCTACCGGGATGCCCGGAAACAATTGGAAGACAACGCCGATCGGTTGCTCGGAGACCACCCCCAAGGACGGCGGGTACGCGTCATGGTCACGATGCCGAGCGAGGTTGGCCGCAATTTTACTTTGGTCAAAAACCTGTTGCTCAATGGCATGGACTGCGCCCGCATCAACTGCGCCACGACAATGTGCAGGTTTGGGAAAAAATGGTGACCAACATCAGTAAGGCAGTACAAGCCACAGGCAAACCCTGCAAAATACTGAATGGACCTCGGTGGCCCTAAATTGCGTACAGGCCAAGTCCAGTCCGGCCCGAAGGTGCTCAAGATACGCCCGAAACGCAATGAAATGGGGTTGGTGGAAGCCCCAGCTTTGGTTTGGCTGCACACGGCAGGGACGCCCATTCCAGCCGAAATGGCCGACATACCCAGCTTATCACTCAATGCTGATTGGCTGTCGCAATGCCAGGAAAACGACCGCATCCGCCTCGTTGATGCACGGGGCTTCCGCAAGCTTACCATTTGCGAAGCAACGAAACATGGCTGCTTGGCCACTGCGGACAAGACCATCTACTTTGCGCCTTGCTTTAGAACTTAGGCTCAAACGGAAGGGGTAAAACTTTGGAAATCCAACCACCATTATCGGCGAAGACATGCCGAGCAATGAAGGTGGTATTCTGTTGAAAACGGGCGATTTGCTGCTGCTTTCCAAGCAACAGTTGCCCGGCAGCAGTGCACAGTATGATATTTCCGGAAAATTGACAAACCCTGCCCGTATCAGCATCTCAATCCCCAGTGTGTTGGACGATGTGCGGGCAGGCGAGCCAGTCTGGTTCGACGACGGCAAAATCGGTGGCATCATTGACCGACTGAAAAATGGGGAAGCACAAGTGCGTATCATCCATGCCCGCCCTGCGGGCGATGTGCTGCGTGCTGAAAAGGGCATCAACTTGCCCGAATCTGACCTCCATGTGGCAGCTTTGTCACCAGATGACCTAGAAGACCTAAAAGCCGTGGTGCAGTATGCCGACATGGTGGGGCTTTCCTTCGCCAACCGCCCGGAAGACGTGGAGCGCCTCGTGCAGTACATGAAACAGCTTCGCAAAGATGGCGATATACCAGCCGTTGTATTGAAAATCGAAACAAAGACTGGCTTCGACAACTTGCCTGCCCTGTTGTTGGCGGCCATGCAGTCGGCTTCCTGCGGCGTGATGATTGCCCGTGGCGACCTCGCCATCGAGTGCGGTTTTGGCCGCTTGGCCGAGGTGCAGGAGCAGATACTCTGGGTTTGCGAAGCAGCCCATGTGCCCGTCATTTGGGCCACGCAGGTACTGGAGGGCATGGCCAAGTCGGGCCTACCCACCCGGGCCGAGGTCACCGACGCCGCCATGGGGCAGCGTGCCGAGTGCATCATGCTCAACAAGGGCGAACACATCGTGGCGGCCACCAAGTCGCTCGACGAGATACTGCTGCGGATGCAGGACCACCAAACGAAGAAGCGTTCACTGCTTCGCAAATTGAGCATTGCGGAGCGGTTTTTTAATTTGGGTTGATAGGGGTTTATGAGGCTATTGATTACCCACAAAACCAGCAAACGAGTTCTTTGACAGATTGTTAAGTAAGCAAAATCTTGTAGCCATGAAAAAAAACGGAAATACACTAAATCCATTTTTGGGGATGCCCGGTTAGAGAAACGATTCCAACTTGTATGCGAAGCGCTTTCAAAACAGATGAATGCCACAGTGCCAGAGGCAAGCCAACAATGGAAGAAGACCAAAGGGACTTATCGTCTGTGGGATAATGAAAGCGTGACTGCCGACAAGCAAATCCAGTATCATTTTGAGACGCACGTGCGGCCCCAACTGGGATCGAGAGCAGGCTGCCAGCGCATCTTGCAGATCAGCGATACTGTTGAACTGGATTATACGGGGAAGCGGTCGGATGAACGGCTGGGCCCGCTTAGTTATGAGCACCAACGTGGCCTCCGCCTGCACAACAGCTTGCTGCTCAATAGCCTGGGTTGTCCGTTGGGCCTGCTCAGGCAAAGCTATCACATCCGGGAGGACGAATTTTTTGGCAAAAGCAGGGAACGGGTCAAGTTGCCTTTCCAGGAAAAGGAAAGCTACCGTTGGAGCGAGCATTTTCAGGCAGGCCAGGAACTGTGCCGCCGGCACCCGGGCCTGGAGGTGGTGTACGTTGCAGACCGGGAGGCCGACATCATGGAGCTGTTCCTTGAGCGCAAGGAGCCCAACATGCACTTCGTTATCCGCTCCCGTTACGACCGTAAACTGGCAGACGGACGCCAAAACCTGGCCCAACATGTCAACGCCTGGTCGCCCCAAGGCCTTTACAGCGCCAGGGTTTTTGACGAAAAGGCCAAAAAGTGGCGCAGCGCCCAGTTGGAGGTCCGCTTTGGGGAAGTGGGCATAAAGCTGCACAAGGCGGCCCCTGCCAAAAAACATTTGCCGCCCGTACGGCTTTTTGTCGTGGATGTCACCGAAACAACTCCCGGCACAGGGAAGGGCAGGCGTATCCATTGGAGACTTTTTACGACCTTGCCTGTCCATGCCATGCAGGATGCCCTGCTGGCATTGCAATATTACCTGTTCCGGTGGCTCATTGAACGCTTCCACTTCCTGCTCAAAAGCGGTGGTGCCAACGTAGAGGACTTGCAGTTGGAAACACCCAAGCGGCTCAAAAATGCCATCACAAATTACAGCATCGTCGCCATGGAAGCATTCAAACTTAGATACCTCGCTGAAAAATCCCCAAATGAGCCCATCCTGGACGTGGGCATTACCCAACTAGAATATCAGGTACTGTACACCTACGCTCAGGAAAATGTGAAATTGAAGGTAACCTACGACCCGCTAAACCCACCCAGCGTTAAGGAATACTGTACCGTGCTTGGACAAATTGCAGGCTTCTTCCCTTCAAAAAGACAACCATTGCCTGGTTTGAAGATAATTTCGAGAGCTTTGGAAAAACTACAGCTACTAACTGATGCTTACTTAATCTTCTGTCAAAGAACTTGATTGCTGGTTTTGTGGGTAATCAATAGGTTGATAAGGGTTGATAAAAGTACGGAACCCCATCAACCGTTATCAACCTCATAAACCCTTATCAACTTTATCAACCAAAATTCATTTGCCATGAAGCCATTTCAATTGTTTGCCAGCTTGATGTTCATCATTTTTTGCTTCGCAACTTCCGTGAAAGGCCAAAGTTGGTCCATCGGCCTGCATTTTGGTGAGAACCTGTCCACCTTGCGGGGCGATGCGAAAACGGACTACCTGCCAGGGTTCATGGGCGGCTTTCATGCTAGCCACTACCTCACTGAAAACGTGGTGCTGCGCCTGGAAGCCAATTTTGAACGAAAGGTGACCGTTTTGATAGTGACAACCCAACGCCAGACCCCGGGACGATAGGCTTCGGTGACGATTACCGCTTTGACTATCTCTCGTTGCCCGTCATGCTCCGGTATTCAATGGGCAAAAATGCGAAATTCGTAGTAGGGGGTGGTGCTTCGGTGGACTACCTCTTCCGGCAGCGAACCGACTATGGTGAGTTGACCACCAACGAACTTGGGGAATTTCGCCGCTTCGACTCCGATTTGGTTGGTACAATGGGAGCAGCTATCCCCTTTGGTGAAAAATGGACTTTTTCCATCGAAATGCGAGCCTTGTGGGGCCTCATCGGTGTGGACAAACCCAAGGGCCTTGCCCCCGAACTTGGGAAAAACCTCTCGTGGGGCCTGATGGCAGGGGTGAATTATTATCTATAAAAAGAGTTGCAAGCATTTGAATATCAGTTCGTTGCCCAATCGTAAATCGTAAATCCCCCAATCGTAAATCGCTACATGCTGAATATTTCTGAAAATACCATCATAGATAAAGTGGACACGAGCCGTTACCGCTCGTTCCAGCGTACGGAACTGTCCCGCGCCAACCGCAAGTTCAAGCGTTGGCTATTGGCTGTGCTCCTCATTTTCATCGTCATGCTCTTCTTGCCCTGGACGCAGAACATCCAGACCAAGGGCAAGGTGAACACCCTCTACCCCGACCAGCGCCCACAGACCATCCACTCGACCATCGGGGGTCGGGTGGAAAATGGTACGTGCGGGAGGGCCAACTTGTGAAAGCGGGCGACACCATCGTTTACCTGTCGGAAATAAAACCGAGTACTTCGACCCTGAACTCGTCGGGCGAACTGGCTCGCAGGTGGCAGCGGTGGAAGGCTCGATGGGGAGCTATTCCAGCAAGGTAGAGGCCCTTGAAAATCAGATTGTTGCGATGCAACAAGAGCTAAAGTTCAAAAACGAACAGCTTCGCAACAAGGTGCGCCAAAGCCGTCTCAAGGTCACGTCCGACAGCATCGAACTGGTGCGGGCAAAGCTGGACCTTGACGTGGCGCAGAACCAGTTCAAGCGGGCGGAGGAGATGTACGAAAAGGGCCTCATCCCGCTCACGACCTTCGAGCAGCGCAAGCTCAAGGTGCAAGAGACGGCCACCAAGCGCCTCGATGCCGAGAACAAATGGAATATCAGCCGCAACGAGCTGGACAACGCCCGTATTGAGTTTTCAACCGTGCTGAACGAATATGCCAATAAGATTGCGAAAGCCGAATCGGACAAGTTCAGCACCCTCGGCGAACGATTTGAATCCGAGAACAAACTGAACAAGCTCAAGGTGGAGCAGGAAAACTACCGCCGGCGCAGTGGTTTTTATTACATCACCGCCCCGCAGGACTGCTACATCACGCAGGCCGTGGTAGCGGGCGTTGGTGAAACAGTGAAAGAAGGTGCCCCTGTGGTGAGCATCATGCCCGCTGGCGCAAAATTGGCGGTGGAGATGTACGTGAAGCCCATTGACCTGCCGCTCATCGCACTTGGCAACCGGGTCAACTTCATCTTCGACGGCTGGCCCGCCTTTGTGTTCAGCGGTTGGCCAAACCTCACTTTCGGAACCTACGAGGGCGAGGTTTTCGCCATTGACAACAATATCGGCATGGATGGCACCTACCGTATCCTTGTTGCCCCGCAGGAGGAGGTGAAGCCCTGGCCGACGGCCCTCCGCCCCGGCGGCGGCGCACAGTGCGTGGCGCTGCTGAACAACGTGCCGCTGTGGTATGAGCTATGGCGGAAGGTGAACGGGTTTCCGCCGGATTTTTATAAGAATGGAAAAGAAGTGGTGGAAAAGCAGGATGGGAAAAAATAAGGCGGGACGAGGGCATTGCCTCGTTCTGCCTTAGCGCCAGAACTGGAGGACAGCGATTTATTTTTTCTTGGCCTTCGATTCCAGCTTTTGTTGGATGGCTACGACAAAATCAATTTGGACATCCAGAAAATCTGCGATTTCTTGGGCAGTGAAGCGCTTTGTTTTGAGCATTTTGGTAGCAGCGGTGGTAGCTTTTCTAGTTTCACCTTCAGTGAGTCCTTCTTTCTTGCCTTCTGCTTTGCCTTCTTTTTTACCCACTTCAATGCCCTGTTTGAAGCGGATATCGGTCTTCATATCATAAGTGAATGCCATTTCTTTTGAAATTTGGATGAAAACTGGTTGCAATTTACGCAGGTTTGACAAGACCTCCAAACGTCGGAGGTGATGCGAGGGGTAGATTTAACCCCTTGCCTATCAATTGTTTAACGAATGAAACAGAATTGTTTTTCTTATAAAATATTTGCCTTTTTATGGCTGTTCCTGTTGCCCTACCTCGTCATTGCACAGCAACTAAGCCCCGATGCCTTCCTCCAGCAAGTGCGCTCGAACCACCCCGTTGCGAAGCAAGCGACCCTGCTTTCGCCACAGGCGGAAGCCACGCTGCTGTCGGCCCGTGGCGGCTTCGACCCGAAAGTCTATGGCGATTGGGAGCGCAAAAGTTTTGACGGCAAAAACTATTTCAACATCGCCGAAGGCGGCGTGAAACTGCCCACTTGGTACGGCATTGAGGGCAAACTGGGCTACAACTATGCCACGGGCATCAACCTCAGCCCAGAGCACAAACTGCCCGCCGATGGCCAAGCCGTGCTCGGCGCTTCCGTGACCTTGCTGCAAGGCTTGGTGATTGACGAGCGGCGGGCGGGCCTCTTCCAAGCCCGAATCCTGCAGCGGGCGAATATTGCGGAGCAACGCCTGCTGATGAACGACCTGCTCTACGAGGCCGCAAAAGCCTACTGGGACTGGTCGCTGGCCGATGCCTGGGTGCGCACCTACGAGGAGGCCGTGCGCAATGCCGAAATCCGGCTCGACGGCATCCGGGGCAGTTGGGAGCAGGGCGACCGGCCCGCCATTGACACGCTGGAGGCGCTCATACAGGTGCAGGACCGGCGGCTGGAACTGAACGCTGCGCAACTGCATTTTCGCAACGCCCGGTTGGTGCTCCAAAACTTCAATTGGGAAAATGGGCGGGCCGTGGCCGTGGACACGACGCTGCGCCCACAACCCCTCGCCGATGGCCTTTTGGCAGACGCAATAACCCTTGCACCCGCCGACACGCTGGCAGCCCAACACCCGCAGGTGCAAGGCTACCGCTTCAAGCTGGAAAAACTTGACGTGGAGCGCCGCCTGAAGCGGGAGGCGCTGAAGCCCCGACTGGACGTGTCGTACAACCTGCTTGGCGACGGCTTCGACCTCTCGCCCAACAAAGGGGATTTGTTTCTCCAAAACTACAAATGGGGCGTACAGGCGGGTTTTCCGCTTTTCTTCCGAAAAGAGCGGGGCGGCCTGCAATTGGCGGAGCTGAAAATCTTGGATGCCGAGCTTGGGCTGACTCAAAAGCGGCAGGAAATCCGCAATAAAATCAACGCCTACCAGAACGAACTGGCCAATTTGCGCCAGCAGATAATCCTCGCCAATGCCATGCGGGACAACTACGCCCGGCTGCTGGCCGGTGAGAACGAGAAGTTTGTGCTTGGCGAAAGCTCCGTTTTCCTCGTCAACTCACGGGAAAACAAGCTCATCGAGGCACAACTGAAGCTGGCCAAGCTGCAAGCCGAGGCACGGAAGACCGAAGCTGCGCTGAGGTGGGCGGCGGGCCAGTGGCAGTGATTTTACATAAAACAAGTAGCTTCGCAGCTCATTTTCAAAATCACCTGCCTAGCATGAGACAAGCATTGGAGACCGAACAAAAAGCCCTCGAAATCAACCTAGATGACAGCATCTACGGTACCTTGGCCGAGATAGGGGCGGGGCAAGAGGTGTCCCGTAATTTCTTCAAGGTTGGGGCATCGTCGGGCACCATCGCCAAGACGATGAGCGCCTACGACAAGGTCGTTTCCGATGAAATCTACGGCCCAGAGCCGAGCGGGCGCTACGTTTGCGAAAGCCGTCTCTACAAGATGCTGGAGCACGAATGGGAACTCATTGAAGGCCGCTTGCGCTCGGTGCGGCCAGCCACCAATTTTTTCGTTTTTGCCAACACGGTGGCCACCATGAACTACCAGCGCACCATCAAGGGCGATGGCTGGTTAGGCATCCGTTTCCAGACCAGCCCTGCCAGCGAACCCAATGACCTCGTGCTGCACATCAAGCTCCTCGACAACGACACCCAACTGCAACAGCAGGCCGTCGGCAAGCTCGGTGTGAACATGGTCTATGCCGTTTTCCGCTACGCAAACGACCCCGAAACCCTCCTTCTCTCGCTCATGGACGGCCTGAAACGCCGCATCAGTATTGACATGGTGCGCCTCAGCGGCCCCGACTACGAGGGCTTCGACAACCGCCTGCTCAGCCTTTGGCTCATCAAGCACGGCATGAGCGAGGTGGCCATGTTCGGACCGGACAAGCGCAACATACACCCCTCGGAGTTTTTGTACAAAAAACATGTGCTCGTGGTGCGGGCCAGCTTCCGGCCACTGACGCTGCTGGAGGAGGACATGATTGAAAAGGGCTACGAGCAGTTCTGGCACGAGCCGGAAGTGGAGGGCGAAAAGACCTTTACACTCGCCGAAATCACCCTCGGCAACCTCAGCGAGAACGGCCCCCTAGACGAGAAGGACTTCCTTGACCGCACAGAACTGCTCTGCGCCCTCGGCCAGACGGTCATCATCTCCAATTGCGAGGAATACAACCAGCTCATCGCCTATTTCTCCGACTATCGGGTGTCGCACCTCGGCCTCGTGCTGCGGGCGCACCGCCTCAGCGAGTTTTTGTCTGAGAAATACCGACAAAATGCATCGGGGAGCCTCTTGGCCGCTTTCGGCGAAGTGTTCGCACGAGGCGTGAAGCTGTACGCCTACCCCTCCGTCCTTGCCGACAACACGACGCTGATGACCATCCAGAACCTGCCCCTGCCCGAAGGGGCCAAATACCTCTACCAGCACCTGCTCGACCACCGGGAAATCGTGGACATCGAGGCGTTCAACCCATGATGTGATGAACATCTTCGCCAGCGACGTGCTGGCCGACATCCGCAGCGGAAAGCTGGGTTGGGAGGATATGGTGCCGCTGAAAGTGGGGGAAATCGTGCAGAAAAAGGGGTTGTTCAAGGGGTGAATTTGAGCAAGCCCAGGTTTCCGAAATCTGTCAGATTTCGGAAACCTTTAAGCACCACCCGCCTCAGTTTTTTCATACAATGACAAGGTTTCCTTTAGCCGCTGCGCAATCTTTCCCCGCAGCCGCTTCGGCGAAAGTACCTCCACCAGTTCGCCCATGCCGATGATTTCCCGCTCCAATTCATAGTTCCAGATTACGTTGATGCTCATCAAGACAAAGCCCGCTTCTTCCTTCAAAATCTTCTGGCTGGGGTGCAGTGGCTTCGTGGAGAGGTAGGGCAGTTGCTCGCTGCGCAAACGAAGCACGATATTGCTGGCCCGCTGCTTCACGGTCTTCGAAACGCCAATCACATCGTCGAAATAGGTGAAAACATCGAAACTGGCCGGGCGGTAGGCAGTTTCGCCATCCTCCCGTAGCTGGTTGATGCGGTCGAGGGCCAAGAGTATAGGCGTGTTGTTATTCATAAAACAACCCAAGGCAAACCAGCGGTTGTTATACTGCTTCAAAAGGTAAGGATGGAAGACCTCCTCTTTGGCTGACCTTGCTTTAAACGATTGATATACAATTATTAATGGCCGCTTTTTCAAAATGGAAGCGTGAATCGGCTCGATGTGCTCCAAGCCTTTGAGCTGCTCGTTTTTATCCAAATCAATGTACGAGCGGCCCTCGTTGCCCTGCTTCAAAATCTTGTCCTCCAGCCGTGCCACCATCGTGCTTAGGTCGTTGAAATAGCCGAGGCCCTTCAGTTGGCGCATCAGGCCGACCACCTCTTTCAGCTTGCTCACGTCATACTCCGAAATCGGGGTGTTCGAGATACTGTAGTCCCGGTCTTCGTAGGTATAGTATTTTCTGTCCACCACCACGATGGGCGCATTGAAGCCGAAGCGTTCGCTGCGCATGTGCTGGAGGTCGAGCTGCACGGTGCGCTTGCCCACGCCTGATTTGATGCCTTCAAATTCATCCACAGCCTCGGAAACGGCGGCCACCAAATCGTCCAACGTCCACTTGCGGTAGCGGTTCTGGAGGCAGCGGTCAATGGCCTTGTAGCGGATGAGCGCCAATTTATTGACGGGCATGGAACTATTTTTTTAGTGAAACGGGTTATTGGTTTCGCTTCGCAAAACCTTGATTTTCAAGCAATTCCAAGTAGGGGGCAAATTTCCTGAAAATATTTTTCAAAAATAAATTTTACTGCGCAAATCGGTTGCGTAGTGGGTACTACACCTTTGTCATGTCCAAAGGGACAAGGCAGTTTTGAAATCAGAAATGGCCTAGAAAACAGTCGGTAGTGAGCCGTGGCGTTACTTCGTTGAAATCGAAAACCCACCGCCGGGCAGTTTTCCTCCGATGGTTTTTAGTCCAATGTGCAGCAGTAAGGGATTGGGGTTACTTCGATTCGGGTCGGGTGGTCGCTGGTTCGAATCCAGCCTGATTTTTAATCAGTAGCTCAGTGGTTAGAGCGCCTTGTTCCCCGCCCGCTTTTCTCTGCATACTTGGTTTCAAAAATGTTGACAGCAACCAAACAGCCCAGCAGTGAGGAATGGGGTTACTTCGACTGTTAATCGGGATGTCGCTGGTTCGAATCCAGCTCTCGGCCTGCCGGGATAGCTCAGTGGTAGAGCACCATGTTCCCCGCCCGGTTTTCTCTGGGCTGTTTGGTTTTGACAAGAAAATGCTGGTTGCGCAGCAGTGAGGAATGGGGTTACTTCAACACGGATTTGTGGGTTCCTTGTCTGCCGACAGGCAGGGACTCCCGTTCCCGACTTGGTCAGGATGGCCCAATGGCAAGGGCAATTTCCCCATCCGTTTTCCTTTGCGCTTCCAAGTATTAAACCGGAGGGTAGTGAGACTTTGCGTTACTTCGTTTTGGTCGAATCTTCAACGCCGAGGCGTTTTCCTCCAACCGGTTTTTTTTATTGACATCAAAAGCAAGAGCACAGTAGTGAGGAGCAAGGGTTACTTCGCCTGTCACGCGGGAGGTCACGGGTTCGAATCCCGTCAGGTCCACTTTAATTAGTTGGCAGTTTGGCAGTTGGCAGTCAGGGTATGGCTTGAACTGACAATTTGAGCCGTCATCCATAATGGGCCTGTAGTTCAGCGGAAGAACGCCTAATGTACCCTATCCGGTTTTTCTCTGTGCTTTTTACCTTCTTAACACGCCTTCCCATCGGGTAGCACCGCAACGGTGCTGCCCGACTTAGGCAGCAAAACCATTTCGTAATGTCCATCTTCAATTTCAGACTCAAGCGCAAGCAAAAAACGACCGAAAACTTGGCGGGCGGCGAGGCATTCGTTCAGTCGCCGGAGATGAAACTCGCTTCCATCTTGCTGACCTCCTTCGCACAGGACCAGTTCTACCGCAGTGCAGAGGGCACCTTCAAAGATTTGGTGACGCTGTTGAGCGAAGTTGACCCGTTGTTTGCCGCCAAGGCTGCCGTTTTTGCCCGTACCGAGTACGGAATGCGCTCCATCACCCACGTATTGGCCGCCGAACTAGCCGCCTATGCTTCGGGTAAGGATTGGGCGAAGGATTTTTACCAAAAAATCGTACACCGCCCCGACGATATGCTCGAAATCGCCGCCTACTTCAAGGGCCTTGGCGGAAAGACGCTGCCAAACGCCATGAAGAAAGGCTTCGCCGCCGCCTTCGATAAGTTCGACGGCTATCAGTTGGCGAAGTACCGGGGCGAGGACAAGGCCGTGAAATTGGTGGACTTGGTGAACCTCGTTCACCCACAGCCCACGCAGGCCAATGCCACTGCCCTGCAAGCCTTGGTGGACGGTACGCTCCGCAACTCGGAAACTTGGGAATCCAAACTGACCGCTGCCGGGCAAGCCGCCAACTCGGATTTCGAGAAGCAACAACTGAAGGCCGAGGCTTGGGGCGATTTGCTCCGTGAAAACAAGCTTGGCTACTTTGCCTTGGTGCGCAACCTGCGCAACATCTTGGAGCAGGCATCTAAGCTCGTCCACCTTGTTTGCGAGCAATTGACCGATACAAAAAGCATCAAACGGTCATTGGTGCTGCCGTTCCGTTTGTTCGTGGCCTGGAAGCAGTTGAAGGGCAACACGCCCAACGAGCGGCTCGTGCGCAAGGCATTGGAGAAGGCCATCGACATCGCTTGCAGCAACATCCCGGAGCTGGCCAGCACGCTCGTCGTAGTGGACAACTCTGGTTCGATGGAAAGCCCGGTGACCAACTCCGAGCATATCAAGTGCAACGAGGCGGGTGCCCTCTTCGGAATGGCTTTGGCCAAGCGCTGCAATGCGGACATCATGGAGTTCGGCGACACGGCCCGTTACATCCGCTACGATTTGTTCGATTCGGTGACGGAGTTCGCCGCCAGCTTCTCGGCCCAAAACAGGGTCGGGCATGGAACGAACTTCAAGGCCATCTTCGGGGCGCTGAACAAGCGCTACGACCGTATTGTCATCTTCTCGGATATGCAGGGCTGGATGGGCTACACCTCACCCGCCGATGTTTTCAAGGATTACAAGCGGCGCACCGGGGCCACCCCATTTGTTTATTCCTTCGACCTGCGGGGCTACGGCTCCTTGCAGTTCCCAGAGAAGAACGTCCTGACCTTGGCAGGTTTCAGCGAGAAGGTTTTCGACCTGATGAAGGTGGTGGAGCAGGAGCCTCGTGCGCTTGTGAACGCCATCGAGGCCGTGGAGCTTTGAGCTGAAATGTTTTATCCCAAAAAAGGAGCGCTGGCCGAGAGGCTGGCGCTTTTTTTATGCATTCAAGACAG
Organism: Saprospiraceae bacterium; assembly: GCA_016714985.1. GTDB lineage: Bacteria > Bacteroidota > Bacteroidia > Chitinophagales > Saprospiraceae > UBA6168. The sequence continues at coordinate 182,102 of JADKBS010000003.1, forward strand.
CCTGTATTGCCTCGTAGTTCTCTCCATCAAAACAAACCATCACCACGCTTTCCATCCCCTCGTTTTCTTCCAAAAATGCCTTTACGGACGCTACCGCCACCTTGGCTGCTTCCGCAATGGGGTAGCCATAAACGCCCGTGCTGATACAGGGGAAAGCTACCGACCTACACCCGTTCTCCACGGCCAATTGAAGGGAGTTGCGGTAGCAATTGGCCAGCTTCTCCGCCTCCTGCTTGTGGCCGCCATTCCAGACTGGCCCTACGGTATGGATGACAAACTTGGCGGGCAACCTACCCGCCGTGGTGATGACCGCCTCGCCCGTTTTGCAGCCGCCCTGCTTCGCAACGATGCGCCTGCAATCTTCCAAAATGGCCGGGCCGCCCGCCCGGTGGATGGCCCCGTCCACCCCGCCGCCGCCCATGAGCGAGGAGTTGGCGGCGTTCACGATGGCGTCAACGGGGAGTTTGGCGATGTCGGCTTGTAGGGCTTGGAGGGTGGTTTGCATGATTGGTTGTTTTTCTTTTGTCAGGAGCAATGTGTTAATTGTAAAGACAAAGGTACGTCACAAAATGGGGTGTAATTATTGGCCGATGCTGGAGCAGGTTCAACATACTCACCAAAGACCATTTTTAGCACAACGGCGGCAACCTTGAAAACCGCCGCACTATTGTGGAAGGTCTTGTCTGCAATTTTGAGACGGAGGGGTTTGTGCAGCACGAGCACGGGAAGAAGGAGAAAGGGAAGACTTGTATCGATTGGCAAGACTACCTATTATGATTCTTGATGAAACTCTCGAAATCGCCTGTTACAACTCCTTTTTCATCCATATAGTAAAGCCCCCCCACAGAATGCTCGAATTTTGGGTGTTCTTTGTTATAATTATCTCCAAGTATTTGCTTTTCACCTTGAATTATCCAGACTAACACTAGTCCAAGTTCTTCTAGAATTTTTTGCATACGGTCTTTTCTGTATAATAAACAAGTGGGGCCTTTCTCATAAACAGAAGGGTCAAAACAGACAACTTCGTTTTGGTTGTTTAAATATTCACCTTCTCTATGCGAAGGCTTCAAACCTACTGATAGCAATAGTGATGGCTTATGATAGGCAATAGCTTCGTCTTTGGAACAATCAAACTCTTCCTCCCAAAGAAAGTATAGTGCAGTATGTTTTGCTTTAGCAATAAGTTGTCTTGTTGCCCTATTTTCCAATTCTTTCGGCAATGAATCACCTCCATGATAAGAGTTAAACTGAAAGAACAATGATGCTGGAGACCAAAAATGCTCACGGCTAAAAACCTCATATCGGTTCGAAATACTTGGCGACCAGTTTTCCCAAACATCTTTAGAATTTTTGAACTTCAGCATTTTGCGAACATCTTTTGAATCAACTAACCAACTGCCTATGTCATACCATAGCCTTTTACTGTTATCATCCCAGCGTTTGTGTCCTAGCTTTTTTGGTTCATGCCAGTCTGGGTGCATGTTAAGATTTAACCATTCCGTTCCATTTGAATCAGTGACAGTTAACAATTGCCGTGTGGGTGGAAAATCATCGAAACGTCTTTTCCAAGGCTCTAAATCTTCTTTCCAGTTCTGATATTTAAACGGAATCCACCATGGTAAATCTTCTTCCTTCTCAATATAGTTTTCTTTTTGGGTCGACTTAATTACCATCGTTGGGTCGATGTCTCGCACATATGGCTCCCATGGCCCATCATATTTTGTGTACTTTTTATTCTTGCTGAAAGAATAATTTCCATCATCAAACATTTTACAATTATCTGATACTATTGCAAGAATCTCATGAAAGACTATCCATTGGTATTTCTTACCAATTCGTTCTAAATGACCGCTACCCCGACCTGAACCTTGTCTGGAATCAAAATCAGTGAAAGCTTCCGGGTCATATCCAAGTTCAAAAATTCGCTGCACACCATAATTGCTTAATCTATCATAATCTACGTTCCAACTACTTAGCGCACTCTGAAAAGTGTATCTACCAAAATCTCCATATCCCCCAGTTCCTCTTCCGTATTCGGTAGTCATGGAATCTAAAATAGCAATTGCACCCCACGATTTTCTTCCATGATTCCCAGCCTCTCTCTTAGGCTTATATTTGGAATCTATTTCTTTATTAGTTGGCAACTTTTTCGGAAAGTTGCTTTTGTAAGGAGGTCTAACTTTATTAAGTTCGATGGCAGGATTCATGCCAAGGTAAAATGTGTATTCTATCACACCTCTCGCATAATCCCGGAGCAAAATATGAGGATAAACGCATTCTATATCAAAAATCGTTTTGTATATGTAGGTGCTTAGAAGAACTAATGATTGTTGGTCTTGTGTCCTCAATGCACAACCATATGCGACTGCATACAACCTTTCGTAAACATAGGGGTCGTTAACTCCTTCAAACTGTTGAAGCACTTTGATTAGCACTGGAATTCGATTTTGCAGAAGATTTACTAATGCTTTAGTAGTGGCATCTCTTAAATATCTATTTGAACTAGTAAGAAACCAAGCCATCATCACTGCTGCCAATCGTGCTGATTCATCACTCACTCCATCTTTTGGGTGTTCACTCCAAGCCCAATCAATCAAACGTTTAACAGAATTACTGCTTGAATGCTCTCCGTATTTATCTTGCAGCCAAGTTGTCCACCAAAAATCTCTTTTAGCCAAGGACTGTCTAAATAGATTTTTATGATGCTTATCTGCATTGAAGTAGAAATCTGGTTTAGTTGCCATTGAAATAGTCGTGTCCAAAAAACGGTAAAAAAGATTATCGTTTCGACCTAAAACAGCGTTAACATATTTTCTGGCAGCCTCACCAATCGTATCAATCCGCCTCCATACCAATCCATCAATGAATGCGATTGCAGTTACAGTGTAATTGCTTGCATATGGAGCTATTTCATGCAACTCCCTCCCAACACGCTCAGGTACTTGTATAGAAAGAGCTTCTATAATATTTCGATTGTAGTAAGCTTGTGATTTGTCCTTTAATATATCCCACAACGGCCCAGATGCAAAGGATTTATTAGGGTCATTGGGGTCAAGATATTTATCCAGCAAAGCGGAAACAATTAAGTGGTCTTGAAACCGCTGATAGGCAAAGTGAATTCCATCATAATGCATCGATTCTTTCCAATACAAATCTTGATTAATTACTCCTTCGGATATTAAGCGACTAAGGAACTGCTTATTGTCACTCCCGCATTTACCGGAAAAAACTTTGCTAGTAATTTCTTCACCTGTTTCGTAAAGCAAATGGTCTTCCTCATCTTCAACCATTTTGGCTAGTATTCCGTCCACCGCCTTTTGCAGAAGTTTTAATCGAATGTCATAATCCAATTCGTCAGGTTGAGATAGTTTTTGTTCGACTCCCTCAAGGTAGTTCTCGATGATAGCAGAAATGCCCTGATATCCTTCGGGTACTTGCTTAAGTCTCTTTTTTTCTAAGCCTTCACAGAAGAGTTTTAGGAATAAGGGATTCTGAAATTCAGGATGTAGTAGAGGAGAACCAGGGGGGATAATGTCAAAATACTTGAAAAAATGAATTGACGCTTCGTACTCAACACCTTCAAAACCTGGATGATAAATTCGTGAAGCAATTGAAGCATCAATATCACTTTTCGGGGCAATTAAGTCTTCGAAGGAATTGCGAATGCTAACAATGAGACCGAGCCATGAATAACGTTGAAGCGAACGGATGAATGCTTTTAGTTTTCTAGGCCATACTCGCCTACCATTTCCTTCGTTTAGGGCATCAATAATAAGAAGGATACGACTTTGCTGACTTTCGGCTTTGGCATTTAATGCCCCAAGTAAAACATCTTCATTACCATCAAAGCGTAACTGATTTCGTAGAATTTGCGTCCATGGCATTTCATTGGTTGAAAAGTTTTCGCCAAGTAGTAAAAGGCTTGTATTTCCGTTTCGCTTTCTTTCATTCACTATGTCTGCAAGCGTATGAGATTTTCCGATTCCTGCTGGGCCAATCAATAACAAATATGGCGCATTTGCCAACATGCACACTTCGGAATCCAAAAAATCTTTTAGAGTGTCTAATGCGTTGGAAAGTTCCCTTAATGAATGAAGTTCATTATTGAACGGTGGAAAATGATAATCTATTTTTTCGCCCTTTTCTCTCTTGGCATTTTCTATATCACGTTGCCATTTGTAGAGGAGAGAGAATATTGCGTCAACAGCTTCGTCAACTTTTTTTAGTTCATTTTGGATTATATCAAAAGGAATCCGATGAACTCCGAAAAAATCTATTTCTTCATAAGCTTTTCTGAATGAACTAATAATATTATCTAAACAGGAAATTTTTTCTTCAAGTCCGTCTTTCTCTATATTCAAATGTACTCTTCTACGTTTTTCCAAAATACCCTCATAAATACTATTAATTCGATTGGAGAACTTCTGATTTCGAGTAAATCCATCGTGGAAATTCAAAAATGGTAGGCTGAAATTTATTTTGGGTGTGTATCTCCCTCCGAGTGCGTCAATACTTTCAAGATTTTTTGTGTCAAACCAATTGTCCGTTAGCTCTTTTTCATTGAAGAAATAATAGACCAGACCTTCATTTTCTAGCTTTCTAAGCCGTATTTCAAGTTCATGCTTACCCCAATACTCAAATGCAACTTTCATCTTCTTTGAAACGGCATACTTTTCCCAATCTTTTACGTAATCATTCCATTTTTGAAGCATTGATTTCCCTCGACCTTTCCCGTCTGGTCGGTCAATAGGGATGGCAACATAGTATTTTGTGAGCTTAGGATGACTATCTATCGCTTTTCTAACAGATTCATCAACTTGTCCCCATTGGTTTGGGGTCAAGCTATTGGTGAAATACTTTTGCTTGCCAGCAATGAATTTCATCATTGGTTAATTCCCAGTAGCATTCTTTACCAGCGTCTGGTTTGCCGATTCTTATGAACTGTACTTGGGTTTCGATTTTTTCTTGCCCTGCCAGTTGGCAGACCAGTTCCTCAAAGCCTTCTCGTTGGCCCTCTATTGCTCGTATGTTATTCCAATTGATAGTCAAGGTGCTTTTTTTATATTATTCAACGCCACCACTCCAAAAACGTACTTCGTCTCTCACACCGACTTTTGGGGTAACAGTCATAGGTTTCAGGCTTTCCCATAGTATATTTCTATTGTGGCAAATTTAGCGGAAACTGTCCGAAATACAAATAGGCAAATAGGCGCTCTACATTTTTTCTGATTTTGCCACAATTCAAATTCGGCTCACTATCTCTTATCCCTATTTTACACAGTTTGATGAACACTCTCAAGCAGTCTCCTGCGTGTAAACCCACGCAATGCCTCTCCAAACCTCAGCGACACAAGTGTAAACCCACGCGACGCCTTTCTAAACCCTCGCGACGCCCCCACTATCTCACCGCGCTGATTTCCCCAACCCCACCAAATTCGCAAACAACCGATACGCCCCCGGCACCCCGGACGGCAGTTCCCGGAAGAACGACAGGCCCGTATAGACATACCAGCCATCGCCGCATTTGGCGACCAGCAGGCTGCCGTCACGGGCAGGCTCGCCGGGGTCGTTGCAACTGAGGATAGGCGTGTACTCCGGTCCCCATTCGCTGGGGAAGTAGAGGCCCCGCTCCTGCACCCAGCCGTCGAAGTCCTTGGCGGTGATTTTGTTCGGGGTGTTCAACACGGGGTGGTCGGGGGCGAGCAGGCGCACCTCGGCCTCCTCCACGGTGGTGCGGTCACGGCTGATTTTCAGCTTAAAGGGCGTGATTTCGGCATCGGGGAGGAGGGTGCCAGCGGTGTTGTACTGCACCACCACCGTGCCGCCCTGCTTGGCGTAGTCGAAGAGCTTCGGCTGGTGGAATTTCAGGCGCTCCACCGTGTTGTAGGCCCGGATGCCGATGACCACGGCGTCGTAGCGCTTTAGGTTGTCCAGCGTGATGTCTTGGTCGGCCAACAGGTCAACGGTGTAGCCGGCTTGGCGGAGGCCGTCGGGCACTTTGTCGCCAGCGCCCATGATATAGGCAATCTTGTCGCCAGCCCGCTTGAGGTCGGTGCGGGCCACTTTCAGCTCGGCAATTCGCAGCACCGTTTGGGCAGGGATGTGGTCGTACTCGATGCTCGTCAGCGATTTGTTGTAGCTGTTGCCGCCGACCTTTGCCTTCGGCATGATAGTGCCTTCTGAAGAGTTGGCAGTTGGGTAAACTTGGAAGTTCACCGTCTGCTCCTCACCTTTTAGCTTTAGGCTGAAATCGGCGCTCGCAGGCTCGGCCCGCCAGCCTTTGGGCAGGTCGAGGGAGAGGCTGCCAGCGGTATTGGCAGTGCCGGATTTCACTACCACGGCCACGTTGCGGGGCTTTGCGTCAGCGAACAAGAGCGCCTCCTCGGCGAAGTTGACGAAGACGGGCGGCACCACCTCGAAGGGGCGATAGACCTCGCCCTTCACGTCGTCGTCCTTTTTGTAGGCGACTTCCCGTTCGAGCGTAAACGGCTGGTTTTCAATCAAGAACACGAACTCCACCTTGAACTGCTTGGGCGTTTCGGGCACGCCCCGCAGCGTTTGCTCCGGCACGGTGTACATGCCCAATGCCCAGTTTTGGTCGAGCCAGTAGGCGTTGGTGGTGTTGAGGTTTTGCGGCAGCACCAGTTTCTTTTTGAAGGAAAAGCCCTTGTTGTTGGCCAACGGAGCGTTCAGCGAGGAGTCGAGGCCGAGCGGCTGGTAGCGGACGGATTGCAGCACACAGTTCACCCCGCTGCGGTTGATGGCCTCGATGGTCAGGTTGACCTCCTGCCCTGGTGTTGCCGATGGCTCGGCGGCCACGGCTTCGTAGAACAGGCCGAGGCAATTGGCGATGATGCGCTTAACCTCGGCGAGTTTTGCCCGCTTCCAATAACCGTCGGGCAATGCCTCGATTTTTTTCAAAACCTCGATTAACCGTGGTACGCTGGCACCGGGGTTGTTGAAGTCGTATTTGTCAAGGGCTTTTTTCACCAAATCGCCGATAGGCGCACCGCCGGGTACCCGGCTCCAAGTGGTGTTGATGCCTTGGAAAAGGTCTTTTTGGTCGGTGGGCATGTCGCCCTTCACGAGTTCGAGGTATTCCATCGTTGCACCCCGACTGCCGACCGAGCCGAAGCCCTGCGACTTATGCATGGAGCGGCTTTCGGCGCTGATTTCGCCGATGCTCTTGCCCCGCAGGGGCAGGTAGGTGCCAGCGTCCACAGACACCATTTTTGACTTGTCGGCGGCATCGAACTTCTCTTGGCTACCGTAGAACCACCATGAGGTGTTGAAGAACTCCCGTCGTGGCTGCCAGACTTGCACGTATTTCAGTTGCTCTGGGTAGGCGTTTGGGTTGGCGGCGAGGTCGAACGCCTCCACGCTGAGCATGGCCGAGGCCGTGTGGTGGCCGTGCGTCTTTCCTGCCGATTCGTGGTGGAAGCGGTTGACGATGACGTCGGGCTGCCATTTGCGAACGGCCCAGACCACGTCGGCCAGCACCTCGTCTTTGTTCCAGATTTTGAGGGTCTCATCGGGGTGCTTGGAGTAGCCAAAGTCGTTGGCTCGGCTGAAAAACTGGGTACCGCCGTCGGTGCGGCGGGCGGCGAGCAGCTCTTGTGTGCGGATGACGCCGAGCAGTTCCTCGATTTGGGTGCCGATGAGGTTCTGGCCGCCGTCGCCACGGGTGAGCGAGAGGTAGGCCGTGTTCATGTGCAGATCGTTTGCCAGCCAGGTGATGAGGCGGGTGTTCTCGTCGTCGGGGTGGGCGGCCACATAGAGCGCCGAGCCGAGCACGTTCAGCTTTTCGAGGGACTGGTAAATCTCGGCGGCGTTGAGGCGCTCAGGGCGTTGGGCGATGAGGGTGGTCGTTGCGAAGCAAACGAAGAAAAACAGGATGCGGCTGAGTTTCATTTTCCGGTAGTGATTGGTGACAAGCAACTAATTCATTGGCAGGCGGTGTTTTTTTGTGAAAATTGAAAATTTCCACCAAAAAACACCCACACCTTCCTGAATAGGTGCGGTAACAAAAGCTGCGAAGATAGGGGATTGGGTTTGATAAAATTTCAAGTGCTGTTTCAGGTGGCGGCTAATTATCGTTCTTTTGCCGCTCGGACAGCCAAAACCTGTTTTTCGTACGATGAACCTTCAAAAGCTCAACGACACCATCGCCCAGTACGCCGCTTTTTTGCGGAGCAACCCACAGCACGAACCCTACCTGCCGTGGGAGTCGCAGCGCATTTTTCAGCAAAATTGGGACGTAGAAGCGCTGGACTTCCGCACCATGTACGACCGAAGCCTGGAGAACTCCCGCTCCCGCCGCCTCTGGAAACGGGAACACTACGAGCCGAAGGAAATGATGCTTCGTTTCATCGAAATGAATCGGGAGTTCGTGCGGCAGGTGTTCCAAGACCTTTTCAACGAGAACAAGGAGATTGACGGTCGAGTCGGTCGGTTCAGCTTCCATTGTGACGAACTGCTGGCCGCTTGGCACGAGGAGCGCCCCGCCTCCAAGCTCAATAGCCACTACCACCACGACGGCTACCAGATGGTGGCGCTCTATTTGGCTTTCCGCTACCCGAACCAGTATGTGCTCTACGATTTTGATGCGTTCCGCAAACTGATGGAACTGCTCGGCAGCCGTGACCTGCCCAAAGTGGACGACCTCGGCCGCTATTTCAAGGTCATGCGTACCATTTTCACTTTTCTGAAAAAGAACGAGGAAATCTTTGCCCTGCACGCCAAGCGCCTCACGTCCGGCCTCCATTATGGAGACGAGACCCTGCTGGTCGCCTGGGACTTCATGAACGTCACAACAAAAATATGACACCCTCTCTCCTCTCTCACTCTCTCTCAACTCTATTCCTTAGAAAAAGTCCATTTCACCATCTCCTTCAGTGTGGCTTTTTTGCCATAAAGCAATACGCCAACCCGGTAAATCCTGCCTGAGAGCCATACGAAGAACACCGCTGAACCTGCCAGCAGCACCATTGACAGCAGCACCTCCCACAGCGGCGGCTCGAAGGCCAAGCGGGCGGGCATGAGCACCGGCGAGGAAAGCGGGAAAATGGACATCCAGCGGGCGAGCGAACTCGTCGGGTTCTCCACCACCGGGCTGATGAGGATGATGGACAGGATGATGGGTGCCATTGCCACGAGCGAAAGGGACTGGCTCTCGCCCATGTCGTCGCCCATGGACGCACCCACGGCTGCGAAGAGCGATGCGTAGATGAAGTACCCGCCCACGAAGTAGAACAGGAACAGCGGTAGGATATAACCCCAGTTTTGGCTGGTGAGCACCTCCATGAATTTACTGGTCTGCGAGGCTAATTCTTCAGGCGGGATGGCTTGGCCGGGCATCGTAGCGGGCTGCATAGCGGTGGCATCCACGCCTAAGAAGGCGGTCATCAAGGTGGAGAGCAAAAAGGTCATGCCCATCCAAATCAGCATTTGCGTAAGCCCGACGGCACTTACGCCAAGTATTTTGCCCATCATCAATTGGAAGGGTCTTACGGAGGAAATGATGACCTCCACAATGCGGTTCGTCTTTTCTTCCATCACCGAGCGCATGATCATGGCCCCGTAAAAAATGAGTACGATATAAATGATGAACCCAGCGATGAACCCGATAGCCGTTGCCAGTTCGGCGCTGCTTTTCTTGCCCGTCTCCACGAGTTCGCCCTGGTCGTTGAAGGCCAATTCCTCCTGCTCTATGCCGATGTCCGTCTTGAAACTGTTCAACACGTCCTCGCTGTAGCCAGCGTCCTTGATTTTCTTGGCCTCCACTTGTTCAGCCACCTGTTTTTCTATGAAGCTGACCACGCTCAAGGAAAGTTGCTTTTCTGAGTAATAGCCGAGCTTCAAATTTCCGCTATTTCCTTGGAATGCGGGGATGTGCAGCAGCCCATCGAAGCCCCTAAGCTTGTAGGTACGCTTCAACTCGGGCAGTTCTTCTGGTGCCAATACAAAGCTAACGTTGGCGGTCGAGTCAACTGGTGGCACGAAGATGCCGGAGTCGTCACGCACCACCAGCGATTTTTTTTCCTTTTCGGAAAAGACTGTCACCAGCACAGGTATGGTGAACAGCGCCACAAAAAGTATCGGCGAAAGCAGCGTGATGAGTATGAAGCTTTTTTTCTTCACCCTCGTCAGGTATTCACGCTGTATGATGAGCCAGAGTTTGTCCATCTGTAAAAGGATTGAAGGATTGAATGAGAGAAGGATTGAAGGATTGAAAGGGAGTTGGCAGTTCGACAGTTGGCAGTGGGCAGTCAGTGGGCAGTTGTTTAGTCTTTTAGTCAGTGAACAGCCCTGAACTTTCAGACTAAAAGACTTGAAGACTGACTGCCAACTGCCCACTGTCTAACTGCCCACTGTCTCACCGACCCGGCGGATGAAAATATCGTTGATGCTGGGCAATAGTTCGTTGAAGGAGCGTACTTCCACGCCTTGGTGGATGAGGTAACGCAGCACGTCGTTGGTGGAAGCGCCTTCGGCCAATTGCACGGTGAGGGCTTGCTCCTCATTTTTTTTGATGGAAAAAATGGAATGGGCGGCTTCCACCTCATTGGGCAGTTCGCTGCCATATTCGATGCGGAAAAGGTTTTCCTTGAAGCGCTGCTTCACCTCGCCGACCCGGCCTTCCAGCACGTTCCTTCCCTTGTTTATCAGTACGATATGGTCGCAAAGTTCCTCCACCTGCTCCATGCGGTGGGTGGAAAAGATGATGCTCGTGCCCTTTTGAGCCAACTCCCGAATTTCTGACTCGATGAGGTTGGCGTTGATGGGGTCTAGGCCGCTGAACGGTTCGTCGAGGATGAGCAACTTGGGCTTGTGCAGCACGGTGGCGATGAATTGCACCTTCTGCTGCATCCCTTTCGAGAGTTCGTCCACTTTTTTGTCCCACCAACTGGCGATGTCGAAGCGCTTGAACCAATAGCCGAGTTCCTGTCGGGCTTGAGCGGCGCTGAGGCCCTTTAGCCGGGCGAGGTAGGTCAACTGCTCGCCTACCTTCATCTTCTTGTAGAGGCCCCGTTCTTCGGGCATATAGCCGATTTGCTCGGGGTGGCGGCTGTTGAGCGGCTCGCCATCGAGCCAGATTTGCCCGGCATCAGCCTTGGTGATATTGGTGATGATGCGGATGAGGGAGGTCTTGCCCGCCCCGTTTGGCCCCAACATGCCAAATATCACGCCTTTCGGGATGTCGAACGTCACGTGGTCAACGGCCTTGAAGTCGCCATAGCTTTTCACCACGCCCTGCATTCGGAGGATGTTGTTTTCCATTGGCAATGAATGGTATTTTATGCGGCCAAGGTAGCTGTTTTGACCAACCAATCCCTATTCGATTTATATGAGTACCTTTTTTTCTTCGATGAAAAAAGATTGGCAGCCTTGCCTCAGCTTTGCGTAGCAAACAAAATTGCTGCAAAGCCACATAGTTTTTAGAAACCTGATTTTTAGATAAAATGGTTAAGCGCAGCGAGAAGGGATCAATTAACTTGCTGCTATTGTTTCACTAAATATGCTGCTATGAAAATTAAAATTACCCTTGTTTGCATTGCAATTTCAATATTGAACAACGCTTTCTCTCAATCCCCCATGAACAAGATTTTTGGTGTTGTCAAAGATGAGAAAGGCGACCCTTTGCCTTTTGCTACTGTTGCTTTAGGAAGTGGATCAGGAACAGAAACTGATTTGGATGGTAGTTTCTACCTAGAAATCCCTGCGGATGAAGAAAGCATGGAACTCACTGCATCATACTTAGGGCACACGCCACAAACTACCTTGTGGACAAAAGACCAACAGGAAAAACCAGTGAAGTTCAAATTAATAGCTGGCATAGAAATGAAGGCTGTAGTCGTAGTTTTCGAACGGCCAAAAATCGAATGGGACTACACCAATTGTGGTTATGGCCTTACAAGCAAATGGGTTGCTTTCCCGCCGATAAAAATTGAATTGACAAACTTTAAGAAGCTGAGCGTTTACCCTAATCCCTTTATTTCCTACGTCAATGTCGAAATAGAAGTGCCCACCCCCGACACCTACCTTTTCCACCTTTACAACGAAAGCGGGCAACTCATTTTTGCGCAAGCAACGGAGATGGAGGGCGGCCTACAGACCGCCCAACTCGACCTTGTACAGCGGCACCTGCCGGAAGGCGCTTATTTCTTGCGCATATCCGACAAAGCAGGCGAGATACGCACTAAAAAGCTAATGAAGGCCAGTCCGAAGTGAGGGCGATTAGTTGGAGACCACTGCCCCTCCCTCTTCTTTCTCCATTTCCACCTCTACTCTACGCACCGCATTTTTCTTGAGCTCGAAATGCTCCTTTCGGTTGCGGTAGATGTCAATGGCCATGAACATGGCATGGAGGAAAGATGATGGGTCTGCCTCGTTTTTGCCGGCAAGGTCGAAGGCCGTGCCATGGTCAGGCGAGGTGCGTATGATGGAAAGCCCGGCGGTATAGTTCACGCCACTGCCAAAAGTGAGGGCCTTGAACGGAATCAGCCCTTGGTCATGGTACATGGCCAGCACCCCATCGAACTTGTTGAATTGGCCAGAGCCGAAAAAGCCGTCGGCAGGGAATGGGCCGAAGGCTAGCATGCCGTTCTTTTTGCACTCCATGACCGCCGGTCGGATGATTTTTTCCTCTTCGTCGCCGAGCATACCCTCCTCGCCAGCATGTGGGTTCAGGCCGAGCACGGCAATCGTGGGACGCCCAATGCCGAAGTCGAGGCGCAATGCTTCGGAAAAGATACGGAGTTTCGCAATGATGCGCTCCTTGGTGATGGCTTTGGGAACGTCCTTCAGCGGCACATGCGCAGTCACGAGTCCCACCCGTAGGCGGTCGGCGGCCAGCAGCATGAGGCTATCCGGGGCATTGAACTCCTTGGTGATGTACTCCGTGTGCCCAATATGCTCAAAACCAGCCATTTGCATGGATTTTTTGTGGATAGGGGCTGTCACGATGGCATCAATCAGGCCAAGTTTTAGGTCCTTCACTGCGGCTTCAAGGCTTTGCTGTGCAAACTTGCCGCCGAGATCAGTGGCCTTGCCGAGGGTGATGTTCACGTTGTCGTTCCAGACGTTCACCACGTTCACCTTGTCATGAGCCAAGCGATCGGCGTTACGCTGCCCGACGAAGTTGAAATCGTCCAACTGCACGATGTTCTTGTGGTAAGAGACCACCTTGGAGGAGCCGTAAATGACTGGAACGCAGATGTCCAAGATTTTACGGTGGGAAAGCGCTTTTAGGATGACCTCCAAACCGATACCATTGATATCGCCGGCAGTGATGCCCAGCACGGGCTTGCTACTCTTGACATAAGGCTGTTGGGGCTGTTCGTTGTGGTTTTCTACTTCTTCGGTGTATTCTTTTTCTTGTTCCACTTTATTATTTTTTGAGACTGAGCGCTTCATGGCGCAGCCAACCGTTAAGGGCAAACATTTTGTAAAGAAGCCGTTTTGTGATTTTAAGACTTTGAAAATCAATGATTTGAATAGAAATCATTCCTCATCCCTCATCCCTCATCCCGTAAAAAGCTATCTTTCCGGCCCAGAAAGGGTCAAAATTAGTCATTTCACTTATGCGAGCCAAAAAATCCTTCGGACAGCATTTTCTGACCAATGAAGATATCGCCCGGCGAATCGCCGATTCCTTGCAATTGGCCAACGGGCCGAGCAACGTATTGGAGGTCGGCCCTGGCAAGGGCATGCTCACGAAGTACCTGCTCGAAAAGGATTTTTCGCTGAAATGCGTTGAGGCCGACTCCGATATGGTGGACTATCTCAATGCCAACTACCCCGCCCTGCACGGCAAAATCATCTCGGAGGACTTTCTGAAGCTCAGCCTTGATACGGTCTTCTCTACTGGGGCAAGCAACGGAGAGCCGTTCTGCATCATCGGCAATTTCCCTTACAACATCAGCTCGCAGATTGTATTCAAAATGGTAGAGCACCGCTCGCTGGTTCCGCAGCTCGTTGGCATGTTCCAAAAAGAGATGGCCGAGCGTATAATCGCCCCGTCGGGCGGTAAGGACTACGGCGTCATCAGCGTGCTCACGCAGGCTTTTTATGATGGCAAGTACCTGTTCTCTGTAGGCAACCGCAATTTCAACCCACCGCCCAAAGTGCTATCGGGTGTCATAAGGCTACAGCGCAAAACGACAGCCTTAGGCTGCGACGAGGCCATGTTCCGCAAAGTGGTAAAGCAGGCATTCAGTCAGCGCCGCAAGATGCTCCGCAACACGATGAAGCCTTTTTTCGAGCAACGGCCAGAGGTGTTGGAGGAAGCTTTTTTCACCCAACGGCCAGAGGTGCTGAGCGTAAGCGAGTTCGTGGGGCTGACAAATCGGGCTATGGGGGATAAGTAGATTTACGATTTTGGATTTACGAATTACGATTGGGCAACTGCTTGAAATTCAATTAATTGCACTGAAATTAAAATCTAAGCTAATTTCGACTGGCTACTTAGAAAACAAAAAGCCCAACTGGAATAACCAATTGGGCTTTTTTGCTTCGATAGAAGCTCCGCTCACCGCTTACTACCTACCACGTTCCTGAACGACATGATTTTCGAACGCCAGTAGTCAGAATTTTCCAATTTTTCAACAACGACGCCCCTACCGGATGTGCTGTGAATGAGGGTTATGCCTTTTTTCTTGTCGTTTTCATAGATCATCGCCACGTGATAGACCCTACCACCGGGGCTACGCCGAAAGAACACGAGGTCACCAGGTCGGGCTTCCTTTTTGGAAATGCTTTCGCCTTGGTTTTCCTGCGTCGCAGAGGAACTGTTCATCCTTATTTCATGCTCCTTCATAATGTAGTAAACAAAACCGGAGCAGTCGAACCCGCCTGGCGATTTGCCAGCGGAGCGGTACCGAGTTCCGAGATATTGCTCTGCAAACTGCACGATTTCATCACGCAGCAATATCTCCGCCTCCATCTTCTTGGCCTTTGCCTCGGCAATTGGCCCCATTGCGTCAAGGGTTTGTGACAATAAACTACAAGATGTCATTCCCAACGAGTGCGACCATAGACAACACTCCCCTTACCAGCTTCTTCACGTTCATAACGTTGCTGTTTTTTAGTTGGTCTTACACACGATTCCACAATTTAAAAGATACTTGCTTAAAAAGGGTCAAACCTTTAGGGGGCGCTCACATAGCTGGAAGTGTTCAATCAAAGTGGGATAATTAATACTGGGAATTCTTAGTCAGCGCCTAAAAAGCCTCTTTCAATCTGCTGTTTTCACCCTAAGTCTTACAGGGTCGGCGGCAAAGATGCTAAAACAGATTTTATTTCCAAGCACTTAACGAATAAAAATTTCAAATTCGTCTCTATCAACCAGAAAATGTAAGTGTTCTCTATAACTGCGCAACATTTCCATCGTAAGCGTTATCGTAAAATCAGCTTCTGTGTCGGCTACTTGGTACAACAACTTTCCTGCAAAATCCACTACCGTCGTGTCGCCAGAGTAAGCCAGTCCCTTTCCGTCCGTGCCGCAGCGGTTCACCCCAACCACAAAGCATTGGTTTTCAATGGCCCTTGCCACAAGGAGTTGCCGCCAATGGTGGCTTCGGCGCTCTGGCCAATTGGCCACATAGAGCAACAGGTCGTAGCCTTCTACATTGCGGCTCCAAACCGGGAACCGCAGATCGTAGCAGATGAGCGGGCAGATTTTCCAACCCTTCCATGTTGTCACCAACTTACTTTGACCGGGGGTGTAGGTCTCATGCTCGGTTGCGAGCGTGAACAGATGTCGCTTGTCGTAGCGTTCGTAGCTACCATCTGGGCGCATCCACACCAGCCGGTTGAAGTAGTTGCCACCTTCCTCGGCGATGAAGCTGCCCGTTACAACGGCATCCACCTTGCCAGCCTGTTCGGCAAGCCAACCCATCGTCTGGCCAGACATGGGTTCTGCCAACTTTTTGGCATCCATGCTAAAGCCTGTGGTGAACATCTCTGGCAGCACTATCACGTCCGTTTGTCCCGCCAATGGGGCGAGCTTGGACGAAAACTTTGCCAAATTTGCCTCGATGTCTTCCCATTCGAGGGTGGCTTGGACCGTGGTGATGCGCAGTTGTTCAGCCACTTTACGGTTTTTGGTAACTACTTAGCAGGGGTTGTTTTTTTGAGAAATTTTCAATTTTTTTTCAACAAAACTCCCTCGGCCCACTAACTACTTACGTTTTTTTTAAAAATGAGAGCGAGGCATAAGGGGTGTTTACCTTATGCCTCGCCGTATTTTCCAACCATGTAAGTGCGAAGATTATTCGCACTTATTCATTATTCATCCTCGTCGGTAATCTTCAAGCCCCTTGGGATGGTGATTGTGGCAATCGGCAATGCTTGAGCGTTCATGATTTCAACGCCTTCTTTGGTTACGATGTCGCGAACCCGAAGAGATTGCCCAAGCTTCAACTTGGAGATGTCCACTTTCATTTCGTCCACCATTGCCTCCGGCTTTGTCTTAATCTTCACCGAGCGCAGTTTTTGAACGAACTTACCACCTGCCCGCACACCAGGCGCAGAGCCTTCAAAACGGATGGGCACCATAACCTTAATGGTATTGCCATCTGTCAAGTTCAGGAAGTCAATATGGGAAACAGTGTCAGTAACCGGGTGGTACTGCACTTCCTTCAGGATAGTCCTGTAGGTTTTGCCATCAATGATTACATTGGCCAGCTTGAACTCGCCTGTATAGATGAGGTCACGCACTTCATCTGGGCTAATTGTGAAGTGGAGGCTTTCGCTGCCGCCGCCGCCGTACATCACACAAGGGATGAAGCCTGCGTTCCTATCGGCCTTTGCTGCCGATGTTCCCCTTCCTGTGCGGGGCGTTCCGTTGATAGTTACCGAAACCATGATATTTTGTATTGAATCTTTGTTCTGAAAAAACCTAGGTAAATACGGAAAATCCGTTTATCGCAAGGTTTTTGGCCGATTTGGGAAATCAACTTTCTCAAAAGGCGGGCAAAGATAGAAGTTTTCCACAAAAGGCAATGCTTAGGTTGTTTATTTTTTCAGCAATAGTTCAACTTCATGCTCGTATCACCATTACCTCGCCAGCCAAAAGCTGCCAGAACCCTTCCCTGAACGCCAAATTTGCCATCCAAACATAAATGCCTTGTGAGGCAGGCGAGCGCCTTAGGTCGAACATCGAACGGATGCCGAACAACGCGAGGCTTGCAGCACAAGTGGCGTTGGAGTTGGGGAAATAAAACACGAAGGCCCGACCAGAATTCTTGGTCGGGCCTTTGCCTTCGATAAAATAGCTATCAGAACAAACCCTTAATAATCATCTCCTCCGTTACCCCCTCCGCTTCCGCCTTATAGTTCCGCACGATGCGATGGCGAAGCACGTAATTGGCGATGGCACGTACATCCTCGATATCTGGCGAGTATTTGCCGGAGACGGCTGCGTGGCATTTTGCGCCCAATACCAGGTATTGCGAAGCACGGGGGCCAGCGCCCCAAGAGATGTAGTCGTTTACTTTTTGCGTTGCTCTTTCAGTGCCGGGGCGGGTCTTCGTGGCGAGGCTGACGGCGTACTCCAGCACATTGTCCGACACGGGTATTTTGCGCACAAGCTGCTGAAAAGCAAGGATTTGCGTATCGTTCAAAATATGCTTCAACGCCACCTTCTCGGCACCAGTGGTGCTTTTCACCACGCTGATTTCCTCTTGGTAGGAGGGGTAATCGAGCGGGATATTGAACATGAAACGGTCGAGCTGTGCCTCCGGCAACGGGTAGGTACCTTCTTGCTCAATCGGGTTCTGCGTCGCCAACACGAAGAACGGGGCGGGCAATACGTGGCGGGTACCGGCCACCGTCACCGAACGCTCCTGCATGGCCTCCAACAGGGCGGCCTGCGTCTTGGGCGGGGTACGGTTAATCTCGTCGGCAAGGACGATGTTCGAGAAGAGCGGCCCCTTGTTGAACTTGAAGTGGCGGTCTTCGTCGAGGATTTCCGAGCCGGTGATGTCCGAGGGCATCAGGTCGGGCGTGAACTGGATGCGCTTGAACCCCAGGTCGAGCACCTCGGCGATGGTGCTTACGAGCAGGGTCTTTGCGAGGCCCGGCACACCCACCAACAGGCTGTGGCCATTGCCGAACAAGGAAATGATGACGGACTTCACCACTTCGTCCTGCCCGACGATGACCTTTCCAATTTCTTTTTTCAGTTCTTTGTAAGCACTTGCCAAAGCGTCAACGGCTTCGACATCGGATTTGTAGGTTGACATATTTTTGATTGACGATTGAGCGATTTACGATTTACGATTTTGCAACTCGTTCATTTTCAGTTGTTTGCAAAATACACACTCGCTTCACCAACCGTTTTATTACATGATGTTTCAAGAACTTGTTAAGAACGACCTACCTCAACCTTTTGTTTCGAGGCAGCGCCCCCAATCGTAAATCGTAAATCACTCAATCGTAATTCGCCTACCCCTTCACCCACGTAGCCCCGTCCTTTCCGTCCTTCACCACGATGTCGAGTTCCTTGAGCACGTCCCGGATTTTGTCGGAAGTGCCCCAGTCCTTGTTGGCGCGGGCAGCTTGGCGCATGTCGAGGATGAGGCGCATGAGGCCGTCCACCACGCCGTCGCCGGAAGAGTCGAAATTCTCTTCCTGCAGACCGAAGATGGTGAAGATGAAGTCGTTGAAAGTCTGTTTCAAACGTGTCAAGGTTGCATCCGTCAGGTCGTTGAACGAGAGCTGGCCACCTTTGAGGCTGTTTACTTTCGTGACCAAATCGAAGAGGTTGGCCAATGCCTTCGGCGTGTTAAAATCGTCGCTCATGTCAGCGAAGGCTTGGTCAATGGTAGCATTGATGTCCTTGTCCAAGCTGCCCGCCGAGCCGTCGCCGGGGTGTGCCATGCCTTGCAGTGCCTTGTGCGCTTCCATCAATCGGCGGTAGCCTTTTTCGGCGGATTGCAGGGCGTCGTCGGTGAGGTCGAGGGTGCTGCTGTAATGCGATTGGAGCATGAAAAACCGAACCACCATTGGCGAGTACGGCTTGCTCAGGTGCGGGCTTTGGCCCGTGAAAAGCTCTCCTGGCATGATGGAATTGCCGTCGCTTTTCGACATTTTTTTGCCGTTCATCAGCAGCATATTGGCGTGCAGCCAGTAGTTGCAGGGGGCGTGGCCGCAGGCACCGTAGTTCTGTGCGATTTCGTTCTCGTGGTGCGGGAACTTGAGGTCGTTGCCGCCGCCGTGGATGTCGAATTTCTCGCCGAGGTACTTCGTGCTCATCACCGAACACTCCAAGTGCCAACCGGGGAAGCCGACCGACCAAGGTGCTTTCCAGCGCATCAGGTGCTCTGGAGCGGCCTTAATCCAAATGGCGAAATCGGAAGGGTGGCGCTTCTCGTCTTGGTTCTTCAGGTTGTCACGGCTCTCAGCGATGAGGTCTTCGATTTTGCGGCCAGAGAGGGCACCATAGACGCCGTGCTGCTCTGCAAATTTCAAGGTATCAAAATATACTGACCCGTTGGCTTCGTAGGCCAGCCCGTTGTCAATAATGGTCTGCACCATCTCGATTTGCTCCACGATATGCCCCGTCGCCCGTGGCTCGATATGCGGCGGCAGGATGTTGAACACCTTCATCATATCGTGGAAGCCGTTCATGTAATGCTGCACGATTTGCATCGGTTCGAGCTGTTCGAGGCGGGCTTTTTTCGAGATTTTGTCCTCGGCGTTGGAGTCGGCGTCGCCTTCGAGGTGACCCACGTCAGTGATATTGCGCACGTAGCGCACCTTGTAGCCAAGGAACTGAAGGTATCGGAACACCACGTCGAAGCTGGTGAAAGTGCGGCAGTTGCCGAGGTGTACGTCGCTGTAAACGGTAGGCCCGCAGACGTACATGCCCACTTGGCCTTCATGAATGGGCGTGAAAACTTCTTTCTTGCCCGTATAGCTGTTGAATAGTTGTAATTCGTTTTTCATAAGGGTGCAAAGGTAGGGATTCGTTGCCGGAGGCGCATATCCTGTTGAATCGTGATTTTGAGTTTTTTTTGAAAAATTTCAGATGAAATGGTGGTACGAAAAATGGGGGGAAGTAGTTCGGTAAAAAGCCATAATCCATTTTTCATCTCCATCATTTTGTCAAGTATTGCATTGAAGGTGCGAAATGTTACTCAACTTTGACCCCACAAGCCTGTTTTTTGCACACAACGCTATTTCAAACGGTTATAGAAATGAACGATTCCAACAAAGAAAAAACCTACCGCATCATCGAACCCGGGAGTGTCCCCCGCCACGACTTCCACCAGTTCATCGTGGGGGCCATCGGCCCACGGCCCATCGCCTTCGTGAGCACGGTGGACAAGGACGGCACCCCGAACCTCGCACCCTACAGTTTCTTCAACGCCTTTAGTTCCAACCCGCCGATTTTCGTGTTCTCCTCCAACCGCCGGGCGACGAACAACACCGTGAAGGATACCCTCTCCAACGTACGGGAGGTTCCCGAAGTGGTCATCAACGCCGTGAACTTCCCCATCGTGCGGCAGATGGCGGTGGCCAGTGCGCAGTTCGACAAAGGGGTGAACGAGTTCACAAAAAGCGGCCTGACCCCCGTGCCATCAGACCTTGTGCGGCCTTACCGGGTGAAGGAGTCGCCCATCAACATGGAGTGCCGGGTGACCGACATCATCACCCTCGGCGAGCAGGGCGGGGCGGGGCACCTCATCATCTGCGAGATGTTGCGGATGCACATACGGGAGGAGGTGCTGGATGAAAAAGGCCGCATCATGCCCGACAAGCTCGACCTGATGGGCCGCCTCGGACGGGCATACTACGTGCGGGCGAGCGGGAGCGCCGTCTATACCATTGCGCAAGCAATAGAACAGCCCTGCATCGGCTTCGATTCGCTGCCGCAAAGCGTGCTTAAAAGCCATGTATTCAGTGCGAACAACCTCGGCCAGTTGGCTGGGCTGTACGCCATCCCGACCAAGGAGGAAGTGCAGGCACTGGTGGATGCCGACGCCCGTTTGCAAACCATTTTAGCTTCGCCAAACCCACTTGACGAACTGCACCGCTACGCCAAGGAAGTGATGGAGCGGGACGAGGAATCAAGGCCGGAAGCAGGCAAGATTGCTTGGGCCGGAGCGTATTTTTTGGGATAAGCCGCAACTAGGATGAAGAAGATGAAACGACGCCAACTGCTTTCAATTTCCTTGCTTTTGCTGGTAAAAATGCTTGGCGTCAACGCCCAAGACACCCGCTCCTGCGCCCCCAACGACCGCTCCTTCCAAGGCTACAGCTTCATCAACATGGACATCCTGCGGGAGGAGGAGCGGGTGGCGCTCGCCCCGTTGTTCATGCGCTTCGACCGACTTTACAGCGACTATTTCGACACGGTGAAAAAGGCGAACGAAGACGACAACCTGAAGGAATGGGGCGAGCGGTTCTGTGGCGATGTAAAGCTTGCCGACCTGCATTACATCATCTACCAATCCAACACCGACGAACTCGACCTGCTGCTGACGGCCACGCAGAGCAAGTCGTTGCAGATACCTTCCAGCCTTTACGACAACAGCTTTGCACGCTTTGTTTTTGAGAAAAAATGCGTGGAGACCATCTCCTACCTGCTCTTTGCGAAGCAATGCGAACCCCATGTTGTGGCCACCGACCGCTGGCAGGCCCCGCAGCGTGACAAGGAAGCCATGCAGGCGCTCATTGCCGAAGGCACCCGCCAGTTCAAGCGCACGAAGTCGGCCTATATCCGGCTGCGCTATGCCTACCAAATCATCCGCTTGGCGCACTACGCCGGCCTGCACGAGCAGGTGCTGGTGATTTGCGACGACCTCTTGCCAAAGGTTGGCAAAAAGGCCGCCCGTTGGGACGAAAGCATCATCCCCTGGTGGATAGAGGGGCACCGGGCGGGGGCTTTGTTGCGGCTGGGCCGCAATGTGGAGGCCAGCTACGCCTACTCGCAAGTCTTTCAGCATTGCCCCGGTCGGCGGGCCTCGGCTTACCAGAGTTTTTTGATAAAAACCGATACGGAATGGGAGGAGTGCCTTCGCCTTTGCCAATCGGATGCCGAACGGGCCACGCTCTATGCCATCAGGGCAGCGGCGGCGGAGAGCAAGGCGGTGGAGGAAATGGAGAAAATCTATGAACTTGACCCCACGAACCAACTATTGGAAGGGCTGCTCGTGCAGGAAATGCGCAAGATGGAACGCAACCTACTTGGCTTGGAGTTCAACGACCAAAAGGAGCGAAACAAACGTTACCACAGACTGCCAAGGCCATATGCGGGCAATTATGTGATTGAATTGCAACGCTTTGCACGAAAATGCAGACAAGAGGGAAAGGTGGCAAGGCCGGAGCTTTGGTACTTGGCCGAGGGTTATCTGGAGTTTTTGGCGGGCGATTATTACGCCGCTGACAAGACCTTCAATAGTGTCGGGCAAAAATTGGACAACGAAGAATTGGAGGAGCAGTTGGCCATTTTTCGCATCGCCATGAAAATCGCTTCCCTCGAAAAAGCGGACGCCGAAGCGGAGGAGTACGCTTACGACCTCATCAACGAGGAGAAACGCTACGCCATTTACAAGAGCCTCCCCGATTTTCTGCAGGATAAGATGGCGTGGCTTTTCCAAAAGGAAAAACAGCCCGGCAAGGCATTCGCCAGCCAATACCCGCTGCGTGACCTCGCCCCGAGTCCCCAGCTTGACCTGATTGACGACCTCATTGCCATGAACAATAAACTTGACAAGAGCCTGCTTGAAGGTAAGATGGCGCAGGCCTACCCGCTCAATGTACTGTTGGACATGAAGGCCACCTTGCTGATGAGCACGGGTCAGTTTGAGGCGGCGATGGAGACCTATAAGCTCATTCCCACGGAGATTTGGAATGACTTCGGCCAGTTCAACCCCTTGCGGGAAACCTTCAAGGACTGCATGAAGTGCAACGAACTCAGCACCGACACCGTCAGCCTTAGCACCATGATGAATCGGGGCGAACTGTTGCAGGAACTGCTCGACCTTGAGTACAAGGCCAAGGGCGACCTCGAAGGCGCTGCCCGCCACTACTACCTGCTTGGCCTTGCCCATTACAACATGAGCTACTACGGTTTTGCTTGGAAGGCAATGGACTATTTCAGCAGCGGCAGCACCTGGTCGAAACTGCACCGGGCCAAGGCCGAGGAGGGCGACAGCCGGGTTTTTGATTATTGGAAATTCCCCTTCGGCAATCGGGAGAACACGGGCTTGGGTCGGGCGCTTTACTGCTTCAACCGTGCCCGTGAGTTGGCGAAAGGCCCCGAACTGGCCGCCAAGGCTGCCTTCCAGGCCGCCCGTTGCGAGCAGAAGATTTATTTCCAGTCCATCCAATACAAGCCAGCGCCTTGCTGCAACCGCATTCCCCGCATCCCGATTGGGCACCTACCGAGCTATGAACTATTGAAGAACGAGTACAGCGACACGGAATTCTACCAGCAAGTCGTGAAGGAGTGCAAGTATTTTGCGGCGTATGCCGCAAAATAAGCAAAAGAAAATACCTGCAATTTTCACGTAATCTTCCCATCAAATACCTATCATTGCTCCCGCCTATTGCCCTTCCCTGAAGCCCATCCTGAAACGCTGACCGACATCCCTCAAGCTGGTTTTTGAACAAACACAACGATAAGGATGAATCGAATCGAATCACGTATTGCATTGACGGCAATGACTTGCCTCATGGCCTTTGGGTGGGGCTTTTCACAGCCCGTTTTCATCAATGAATTCCTCGCTTCCAACACGACGGGCCTGACCGATGAAGCGGGTCAGCACGACGACTGGGTGGAGCTTTACAATGCCAGCGGCAGCCCGGTGGATGTGGGCGGCATGCACCTTACCGATAACCTTGCACAGCCTGCTAAATGGGAAATACCCGCCACGAACCATGCCGCCACGACCATCCAACCCAACGGCTTCCTGTTGATTTGGCTTGACGGCGAGCCAGCGCAGGGCGTCCTGCATGCAAATTTCAAGTTGAGCGCAGGTGGTGAGGAACTTGGCCTTTTTGCCCAAGATGGCAGCCAGGTGGACGCACTGAGCTTTGGCCCGCAGACCGCCAATATGTCCTATGGCCGCAACACGGATGGGGGGACAGCATTCCAGTTTTTCACAACCCCGACGCCGCTTGCCTCGAATGGTGGCACCACTGGCGGTAGCTTTGCGGAAGCCCCAGCGGTTTCCTTAGCTGGCGGTTTTTACAATGGAAATATCGAGGTGGCACTAACGACGCCAGCGCAAGCCCAAATCCGCTTTACCCTTGACGGCAGCGAACCGGACGCCAACTCAACCTTGTACGACACACCATTAGGATTATCCCAAAATACGACCCTTCGTGCAAGGGCCTTTGCCCTTGGTCATCTGCCCAGCCCCGTAACCACGCACACGTATATTTTCGATGAAACGCATGCGATGCCCGTGGTGGCACTGTCCTTCCGTCCAGAAGACTTCTTCGATCCGGCTACTGGCATCTACCCGAACTATGGCCAGGACTGGGGACGGCCCGTGCAGGTGGAGTTTTTCGAGGAGGATGGCAGACTGGCCTTCAGCCAAGCCGCCACTGCCGAAGTACATGGCACGGGCAGCAGCCAATTCTCTCAAAAATCATTGAAAATCAAGGCGTTGGCCAATAATGGGGACGGCTATTTCCAGCACACCATTTTCCCCGACCAGCCGTTTGACGAGTACAAAAACCTGTTGCTCCGCAATGCGGGGCAGGACTGGAACGTAACCATGCTGCGGGATGGCTTCGTGGCCAGCCTCGCCGCCGACCTCAGTGATTTGGATGGGATTTTGGCGAAGCCAAAACTGCACCTGCAAGCCTTCCGGCCCGGCGTGGCCTATCTCAATGGCCAATATTGGGGCATCCACAACTTGCAAGAGCAGATGAAGGCGGACTATGTTGCGCAGCATTTCAACCTGAATGAAAATGAGTTTGACCTCATCGAAAATGACGCCGAGGTAGTGGCGGGCGATATGGAACGGTGGGAAGATTTTGTGAATTTCCTCAACAATCACAGCTTTTTCAACGAGGAGCATTACAAACAACTGCAAATCCGCCTCGACCTGCCTCATTTCATGGACTATACCGCTTTCAACATCATCGCTGACAATGCCGACTGGCCCGGCAACAACCTGCGCCGCTGGCGGGAACGCAACGGCAACGATGCCCGCTGGCGCTTCCTCAGCTTTGATTTTGACCTCAGTTTTGGGCTGTTGAAAATCGAGGGCATCAACCTGCTCTTCAACACGGGCGATGCCTCCGCCAATTCCCTTGCACGGGCACTCGATGCCAGCTCCAACAACTGGCCCAACCCTTGGTGGACGACCCTGCCGCTGCGCAAAGCGATGGAAAGCCCCGATTTCAGGCATGGCTTCATCAACCGTAGCGCCGACTTCCTCAACGTGCTTTTTGCGCCTGAACGGGTAGCCAACCGCATGGACGAATTCGAGGCCATGTACGCCCCAGAAATCCAGCGCCATTTCGACCGTTGGTCACAGGGCTGGAACCCTTGGAGCGATAATTTGCTGATAATGAGAAGATTCGGAGCGGAACGCCCCGCTTTTGTACGCCAGCATTTCGTGGATTTTTTCGATGAAATAACCGGGACAGCCAGTGTCAGCCTAAGCGCCGAGCCTGCAAACGGTGGCGGCATCCACATCAGCACGATTGACTTGCCACCCTCGAAATTGCCGTGGAGCGGCACCTATTTCAAAGGCGTGGAAATACCCATTAGCGCCGCCCCGGCACCGGGCTATGTTTTTCAGAAATGGTCGGATGCCATGCTCGGCACCGATGCCAGCAAGTCGTTGATGCTCAGTGAAGATATTTCGCTGACGGCCATTTTTGAAAAAGGCTCGACGGCTACCGATGCCATCGTCATCAACGAAATCAACTACCACTCGCCCGACGGTGGCGATTGGGTAGAACTTTTCAATCCTAACGACCATGACGTGGACATCTCCGGCTGGGTGTTGGTGGACGAGGGCGGCGGCTATTTCAACCTGCCAGACAACACGGTTTTGGAGGCAGGCGGTTATTTGGTTTTGGCTGAAAGCATGGATGAGTTCAGCACTTTTTATCCGCAAGTCGGCAATGCCTTGGGCAGCTTCGGCGAGGGCGGCCACGGCTTCAAGTTGAACAACGGCGGCGAGTTGATTTCCCTCAAAAATGCCAACTTGTTGCTCATTGATTCCGTGCGCTACGACGACGAGTCTCCTTGGTCATCGGACGCAGATGGCACGGGCCTCTCGCTGCAACTCAGTGACTGGCAATTGGACAATACCCTACCTGAATCGTGGATGGTGCAACTGCCTACGCCGGGGCAGCCAAACCATGTGGCAGCGAATGCACAAACCATTGATTTTAAGTCGATTGGAAGCCATTTGACCATTGCGCTGCCCATCATCTTGCAGGCAACTGCCACATCGGGCCTACCCGTCAGCTTCGCGGCGATGGGTGGCCCGGCTACCGTCACTGGCAATATCTTAACGCTAACGGGGCTACCCGGCACGGTGACTGTAAGGGCCAGCCAGCAGGGCGGTGGCGATTGGCAACCTGCACCGCCCGTTACCCAGAGCTTTGAGGTGCATTTTCCACCCGGCAATGATGTCGGTTCTTTTTTCCCATACATCCTGCCAAATCCCATCCGAAGTTCGCTCGGCGTTCATTTCAAAAACCAAGAGGATGGTGACGTGGATTTGACCGTGACGGCAGTGAATGGCGTGGTTTTGCTCCGCAAAAAACTAGAAGCGGTTACGGCGGGTCCCCATTTTGTCTCCATAGATGCTGCACAGTGGCCGATTGGGTTCTATTTCTTGACCCTACGTGCCAATGGCCTGCGACAGGTGGTAGTGCCTTTTGTGAAAAGTTGAGACCTTTTTGGCGGCTGCCACTACCTTTGCCCAGACATTTTACCAAGCAACTTTTTTATGTCCAATACTCAAATCGAAGCCGCCCTCGCCGACCTCTTCGAACAATGGAGCGGCCAACGCCCCGATCTCGTGCTGCCATTGGCCCCAAGCGGCTCGCCCCGCATTTATTATCGGTTGACGGCCAATGGAAGGGCAGCCATCGGTACCTATAACCTCGACCGAAAGGAGAACCAGGCGTTCATCGGTTTCACCAAGCACTTCCATGCCAAGGGGCTGCCCGTCCCCGCCATCTACGCCGAAGACCTCGACCGCAGCGTTTATTTGCAGGAAGACCTCGGAGCTACCACGCTCTACAGCTACCTGTTGCAAGCGGGCGAGCAGTTCCCTGACTACCTTGTTCAATTGTATAAAAAAGTGGTGGAGAAACTGGCGCTGCAGCAAATTCGGGGCGGCGAGGGGCTGGATTATTCGGCCTGCTACCCCCGCCCGGCCTTCGATAAGCAGAGCATGCTTTGGGACTTCAACACCTTCAAATACTACTTCCTGAAATTGGCCAAAATCCCCTTCGACGAGCAGGCTTTGGAGGACGATGCCCATCGTTTCTGCGAGTGGCTGCTAACGACGGATTGTTCGCATTTCATGTTCCGTGATTTTCAGGCGAGGAACATCATGATACGGGGCGGCGAGCCGTATTTTATTGATTATCAGGGCGGTCGGCAAGGTGCGTTGCAGTATGACCTCGCTTCGTTGCTCTTTCAGGCAAAGGCCAATGTGCCGGAAGCCGTTCGAAAGGAACTGCTGGACCACTACTTGGATACCGTCTCCACCCTTCAACCCGTTGACCGGACTCAGTTCCTCCAATACTTCCACGGCTATGTGCTCATCCGCAGCATACAGACCTTTGGAACGTATGGATTCCGGGGGCTGTTCGAGCGGAAGGAGCACTTCATCAAGAGCATTCCCTTTGCCATCCGCAATGTGGAATGGATTCTGGAGAACGCCCATTTCCCCATTGAACTGCCGGAACTGACGAAGGCCCTACGAGCCGTTGTTGCATCGAAAAAATTCGAGCCGTTCGACCGCACGAAGGGAGTGGCCAGTCTGCTCACTGTCACCATCAACAGCTTCAGCTACAAGCGGGGCGTACCCGCCGACCCCAGCGGCCACGGCGGCGGCTTTGTGTTTGACTGCCGCTCTATCCACAACCCTGGCCTTTATGAGCCTTATAAAAAACTGACGGGGCGGGACGAGGCCGTCATCAACTTCCTCCAACTTCATTCCAATATGGAGGAGTTTCTGAACCAGGCTTACTTGCTCGTGGATCCAGCCATCGAAAACTATATCGAGCGGAGCTTCACGAACCTGACCGTCAACTTTGGCTGCACGGGCGGGCAGCACCGCTCGGTGTATTCCGCCGACCAGTTGGCGAAGCACATCCAAGAAAAATACGGGGTGAAAGTGGCCGTCACCCACACCGAACAAGAGCTGAAAGGCTGGAAAAACTGATGTATTAAAATCGTTGCCTATGGGAACCCCTGTCTTCGGACACCCTCACGCCGATGCGGCTGAGTATCAGCCACAGCAGCAGGCCTACAAAGGCGATGATGATGCCGATAATCAGGAACAATATGCCGACGTATGGTGTCACAATGCCCAAGACGATGAACAGTCCGCCCACCAGCATCACGATGAAGCCCACAAAGCCAAGGCTGATGCGCTGTATCCATTTCCATGCGCTCCGCAATTTATTGGTCTGCTTTGTCCACCATGCTTTGAGGCGGCCAGTGCGTTTTTCTTTTTTATGAAATTTGGCAGGCGCTGACCCCGCTGCAACCTGGGCGGTTGGAATGGCCTGAGCGGTGTTTACTGCGCTCGAAGCAGCGAAAACAAGGCTGCTCGGCTGGGCAGCTAGGAACAAAACCGTGAGGAAGGTCAATAGCAGGTGGGCTTTCATCGAAAAACGGGTTTTACTTAAAAGGTTTGTTTGTTAGCACCTTTATGATGCCCCAAAACACACTTCTCCCCTATTTCACCCCATGAAAAAGGGCTACTCCAACCACGCAAGGTCAGAATAGCCCCTTCAAGTCCTAATTTTTCAATTCTTCTTTCTTTCCCCTCCCACAAATTGGGGTGCTTTTGGGGGAAATTGGAAATTTTCCCCAAAAGCACCCGCTGCTAAATTGTTAAATTCTTTTATCACTTCGTAACAACCAACCGCTGCGCAATCGGACGCCTGCCTTCTGGCGTCACATGCACGAAGTACATCCCATCGTTCCAGCCGTTGATGCGCACCTCATGGATGGAATCTGTCACTTCTTCAAGCTGCTCACGGTGTACCAAATGGCCAAGACGATTGTAAACAGCAATTGTCACTTGAAGCCCTTGCAGCTTGGAAAGCTCGATGGAGAATGACTCGCTGGCCGGGTTCGGGAACATGGCAAACGCCGTCACTGCCTCAAAGCGGACTGATACAAATTTGTCCGTCAGGACATTACCCTCCCGGTCATACAACGTGAGGCGGTAGTAGTTGTCGCCCTCCACTGGGGCTGGGTCAACCGTTTGGATGGCCACCTGCTCTGCATGGTTCGGGTCGGCGATACCAGTTAGAAGCGGGTCGGCATGCGGGCCATCCACGAGTTTTTCGAGTACCCAGAAGCCGGCATCGGCAGGTGTTTCAAGGATGCCGAAGATGCTGATTTCTTCTAATCTTGGTTGCGCAGCAAGCTGGATGGAAGCTTGGCGGCTGCCTGTCCCGCCCCCATCCAAGCTATTGGCGATGTTGATAGTATAATCTTCCACTTCGCCGTTGGCCAAGGTCTCACAAGGTGTTGGAGCGGCAGCGCCACGTTTCATCGAAACCCTCATGCGGGTAGGCCCCGTAAGTGCCGTGGCAGGTATAGCGATATTGCCATTTACATCGAAACTGATAGTGCCATTCGGTGGCGCAGACACAGCCTGCGCAAAGGCCACTTCGCCCGGCTCTTGGAACGTGCCGTCGTGGTTGTAGTCAATCCAAATCTTCCAGTATTCATCGTAGGTGAACCAACTGAAGCCAGCAGTCAACGTGATAGCTTGGCTCTGGCCCTTCACTGCGTCAACCGTCAGGCCCGTGAAGTCGCTATAGGCCAATTTACCAGAGGTCTGGCTGAAGGTGCCGACCGACACGCCCGCCACCCAGTCGTGCCAAGGGAAGGCGCTCGTAGAGGCGCAGTAGCTCACACCACCGCCGCCGTTGCTGCAAGCCGATGGAGGTGTCACGGTCATGGACTTGGTACAAGTGGCCGTTGAGACATCTTGAATCGTGAAATTGATGACGCCACCATTGATAGGGTAAGGCCCCATGAGTGTAGGCGAGTTATACGGCCCGCTTTGCGGAGCACCAAGGATGGTGGTCGTCCAGCCACTGCCCGTGTTGGAACCCGTTACGTTGAGGTTGAAGGTATAGGTGTCGTCGGCGGGGTCATTTGGGGTGCCATTGTTGTTACAGATGGGTGTGCTTGCTGTGGCATTGATGGAGCAGGGCGTCACGCTGGAGCAGGGTGCTGGCGGCGTCACACTGCCCGTGGTGGTGCAGGTAGCTGTCGCAACATCTGTTATCGTATAATTCACCACGCCGCCGCTGATGGCCAATGGGCCGATGGCTTTTGGTGTTCCGTAGCTGCCTGTGTAGCTGGTGCCGCCGATGGTGGTTGACCAAGTGGCGCCAGTGCCATTGCCGTTCACGGTCAGGTTGAAGGTATAGGTATCGTCGGCAGGGTTGGTGTTTGTGCCGTTTGCATTGCAAAGGATGTTTGAAACGGACGAAGTGATGCTACAAGGCACGGGGCCGCCGCTCACGAGGTTTACCACATAGTCTTCCACCTCGCCAGCTGGGATGGTTTCGCAGGGCGTTGCGTAAGCACCCCGTTTCAAGGAAACCCTCATGCGGGCGATTCCGAGGTCGGCGGTGGATGGCACGAGCAGGGTGCCAATTTTGGTGGAACTTGGCGTACCGAGTGCGGGTGCGGTAGTGATGCCGGAATAAGCAACCTCTGCAGGCTCCTCAAAAGTCCCATTGCGGTTGAAGTCAATCCAGACCTTCCAATACTCGTCGTAGGTCTGCCAACTATAACTGTCTTCGAGGGTGATGGTGTAGCTCGTGCCCGTGTTCAAATCGGTGCTGACGGCACTGTAATAGGTATAGAGCGCCTTTCCGGAGCTATTGTCAATCGAGTTGAGCTTCACCCTCGTAATCCAGTCCACCCAAGGTGTGCCGCTGCTGGCGCAATAGTTGGTGGGGTTGCTGCCCGACACGCTGATGACCACGCTGCCTGTCTTGGTGCAGTTGTTGGCATCCGTCACGGTAACGGTATAAGTGCCGCTGTTGAGGTTGTTGATGGTGGCGACGGTAGCGCCTGTGCTCCATGCGTAGGAATAAGGCGAAGTGCCGCCAGTTGGCGCTGCTGTGGCGCTGCCGTTGTTGGCGGGGGCACTGGTCTCGTCCACCCCGGTCATGTTGGCATTGATTGGCCCCGGCTGGCTGATGTTGACGATGAGCGTGCCAGTGTTGCCGCCGTTGTCGGTGGCTGTCACGGTGTAGTTACCTGCGGCAAGGTTTGTGATGCTTGATGCAGTAGCCCCGTTTGACCAAGCGTATGAATAAGGTGAGGTGCCATTTGCCACGTTCACACTGGCGTTGCCGTTCGTGCCGCCGTTGCAGGTAACGTTGGTCTTGTTGGCCAATTGGACGTTGAGCGAGCCCCCCTGTCCAGTTGGGATGACGAAGCTGGCCTTGTAGTACGCCCCGTTGTTGTCTTTGCGGATTTGGGTGTCGGGCGTTCCGTTAGTATCAAAATCCACGTCTGATTCCAAATAGATTTCGATGAAATAGCTGCCGGGGTTCAAGCCAGCCAGCAGGTTGAGGTTCGGGTTGCCATCTCTTGTCTTGGTTCGGTAAGGGCCATTGGCCACGGTCGTCAATTGCGGCAGCAAAAACGGCGTAAAACTGCCCGGCGTACCGCTCTGCAGGTAAATGCGGTAGAACAGCTTGGCGTTCATCACGTTGTTGTCGCAGCTTTCCCAAGTCTGGGATTTGGCCTTGGTGATGTTCAGGCTGGTGGGCGAGCCGAAATTGTGGCCGGGGAAAACGGTGAGGTACGGGCAACTCGACACTTGGAACGTGGAGGTAATACCGTTCACTTCGATGTCAATCTGTGTGGCGCAGTCGGACACGTGTGCGTACCCGCAGGCCATTGTCTTCTGTTGGAAAAACAGGGATAAAATCGCTGACAGGCCAATGCTGTACAGCAGCTTAGATGGATTCATAATGCTTGTTAAGTTTTGGTAATAAACTGTGTTTTGCCCCGCCACATAGCAATTGCCTGTGGTCACTGGCGTTGGTCAAATCATCTTCTTGAAAGCAATGCGAAAACCGGCTGGAGGGAATGCCGCAAGTTAGCATTCTTGCTTAAAATCCAAACTTGGAATTGTGAATGAGACTGTTTCAGACGTGCTCGAAAGGAGGGAACCTATGCAGTTTAAGATTGCAAAGTTATAAGGGGATTTTGATTATACAAGTTTTTGGCGGCCTTATTTACGTAATTACGCTAGCTTATTGAAAAAACGGTGCTGTTTTCACAGCCGCCATCAAATGCGGGAGCAACTCCATCGCAATCACTTCCTGCCCTTGTTCGCTCCAATGGCAATTATCCACGGCCTTGAGTGGCAGCTTTTTTTCGAGCATCGTTTGCTCCAACAGCCGGGCGGGGCTGTCGTAAAAATTGGCGCCATTCGCTTCGAAGATGCGCTTCATCTCACCCATCTGTGGCTCGTAGATGTCGGCGGAGAAGGCCATCAGCTTTGTGCCTTCGGGCAGCCGCTTGCGAATCATTGCAACAATGTGCTCCGTTGTTTTTACTGATTCATCAAAGAGGGGATAGTCCCGTTTTTGCGTGGCGATATAGTACTCACCAACCCGCTTTTCCTGCTTGAAAAGGTTCTGCTTCACACCGTCCCACCGCTCCTCAAGCCAACGGAAGAACCAAATCCGTTCCTTTATTCGCTGCCAAAGCGAAAGCGGCCTTTGGTAAAAAACGCTACCGTTGCTGTCGAGGTAGGGTCGCCGCTGCCCGACCTTGTAGCCGCAGGCGATTTCGAGCGGGGCGTGGTTGTCGATAAAATCGTTGCTGCACGTCTCCCATACCACTACATCTGGCTTGATGCGGTCCACCCATTTATCCAACACCATGTACTCTTGCAAAGTGCCAAAGCCTGCATGACCATAAGCAAACACTTCAATATCAAGGCTATCGGCAATGATGTTGTAAAACGTGCGCTCGTTGCTCGCTTCGATGCTGGCCGTGTAGCTATCGCCGAGGAAAAGCACCTTGGGGCGAGTGCTAGCTGTGTCGCCAAAAGCCTTGAAGCCGTTCTGGTCGTAGCGGATGCTGATGGGGTAAGGCTGCTTGTTCACGTCCTTCATTTCCCCTGTATAGGTGTAGCCAGGCCGCATTTTCCAACCAAGATAATCGTCTTTTTCAGCAGTATCGTAAGGTGGCGAGAGCGGATTTTTTCCGTAAAGCGCTTGGTATTTCAGCCGCACGAAAACCTCCCCAATGCCCACTACCATTGCCAGTATCAGCACAAGCAAGATGAAGCTGAACGATAATTTCCGGCTAAGACTTAAAGGCGGTTTAGACATGATGGCGCTTGTTTTTTCAGCCTTTCGGCCAAGAATGCTTTGCAAAGCAACGAAGTTCATCCAATATTGAACAGTCGTTTTTCAATCAATAGGCCATAGGTTCAAAGGGCTTCGTATCCGACGCTGCGGGGTCGTGCGGCAGGTCAACGATGTTCAGCAGCAAATTAAGCCCATCGTCAAGCCCTTCGAAGGCGAGCCAGACGCCGGGCGGCACGGTCAGTCGTTGGTAGTTTTCGATGGAAAGCGTCACTGCTTCCAGCATACCTATTGAGGGACTGTCCAGGCGCTCGTCGTGGAGCAGGAACCGGATGTTGCCGACAGGCACCACCAAGTTCAGTGTCATGTGGTGGTGGCGTCGCCAGCCCTTCACCTCGCCTTTTTTCACCGAAGAAAAATACGCTTCGCCAAAGGCGGCAAAGCCCTCATCGGTGCTGCGCAATGCGTGCAGTACGTCGCCCTTCTCGCCAGGAATAATGCGGAGCGGCGTGAGCAGGCAGCCTTGGATTTTCATCGGAGCATCCATACGGCATTCCGCTTGGCGGCGGCTTGGGTGAAAAAATCGAGCTGTTGCAAGCTCAGTTCGAGCATTTTGTCTTTTTCATGTTGGTAAAAATGGCGGTACCATTCCCCTGTGAGCATTGTAGCTTCCTCGAAGCTCAGGATGGGTTTCCAGCCCAGCAAGGCATGTGCTTTGTCGCAGTTGAGGCGCAACAGGTTGGCCTCTTTGAAGCTGGGATTGTCCTCAACGACGAACCGCTCCTCGTTGCTATTCTTCCATTGCACCGCTAGTGCCTCCAACAGGTTGAGCACAGTGCGGTTCTGGTTGGCTTTCGGGCCAAAATTGAATGCTTCGCCGCTCAGGTCGGGCTGTTCGGCGAGCATCTGACCAAGGCAGAGGTAGCCGCTCAGCGGTTCCAGCACATGCTGCCAAGGGCGGGTAGCGTTTGGCTTTCGCAAATGGACGGGTTGCCCTGCTGCCCATGCCCGCACGCAGTCCGGCACGATACGGCCCTCGGCCCAGTCCCCGCCGCCGATGACGTTGCCCGCACGGGCCGTTGCAATTCTTATAGAACCGTTTTTTTCCGAAAAAAAAGAACGCTGCCATGCCCGAACGGCCAGCTCTGCGGCTGCTTTTGAGGCACTATAAGGGTCATCGCCTCCCAACGGGTCGGCTTCAGTGTAGCCATGCAATTGCTCCCGGTTTTCGTAGCACTTATCTGACGTGACCATGACCAAAACGCAGGGTTTGCCAAGTTGCCGAACGGCTTCTAGCAAGTGTGCGTGGCCAAGCAGGTTGGTGGTCAATGTGTCGAGCGGGCTTTCGTAGGATTTTTTGACGATACTCTGTGCCGCCAAGTGGAAGATGAAATCGGGCTGGATGGCCTCCAAGCTGTTTTTTACAAAATCAAAATCCCGCACGTCGCCGTGGTGATGGTGGAGCTTGTCGGCGATGCCGAGCACTTCGTAAAGAGCGGGTTGGGTCGGTATATCAATGGCGATACCATGTACTTGGGCATCGAGTTGGAGCAGCCAAGTGGTGAGCCAAGCTCCTTTGAAGCCAGTGTGCCCCGTGACGAGCACCCGTTTTTTATGGTAGATGTTGGCGAACAAAAAGCTGTTTTTAACAGCGAAGGTAGGCGTTGTTTGGCAGTTGGTGGCGGCTCAAAAAAAAGTCCCGGAGCAAGCTGAGACCAGGTTTGCTCCGGGACACTAAGGTGAATTCTTGTTCAGTCTTGTTGGGCGAAAGCCCCTCCGTTGGCCAAAAATTGATGGGTTGACGTCTTTGAAGCGGCGAACGGAGCTAAATGTTGCTTTAACAATTGGTAATAGATACAATTGATTTATAAAGCAAAACACATGCCAAAAAATTTAAATTTAAAGCATATTTGCAACTCCAATCGGTCTAACTTATTTATTCAACTTCACTTATAGGTCAATATTTGGACGCACGTTGTCGCCGTCTGCGTAAAACTCGGTAATGATTTTGACGACATCTTCCGGATCGTCCACCACCCAAAAAAGGTTGAGGTCGCTTGGGTTGATGTTGTGTTCCCGCTCCAGCATGACCGATTTTATCCAATCAACCAGCCCTTCCCAGAAACTCTTGCCCACGAGGATGATGGGCACCCTGTCAATGCGCTTGGTCTGAACAAGGGTAAGCACCTCGAAAATTTCATCCAATGTGCCGAAACCACCGGGCATAACCACGAAGCCTTGGGCATATTTCACGAACATGACCTTGCGCACGAAGAAGTAGCGGTGGTCGAGGTTCTTGTCGTTGTCAATATAGGGGTTATGGTTCTGCTCGAAGGGCAGGTGGATGTTTAGGCCCACGCTTACGCCGCCGTAGAGGGAGGCCCCTTTGTTGCCAGCCTCCATGATGCCTGGGCCGCCGCCGGTGATGACGCCCCAACCAGCTTCGGTCAGCACCCGTGCTATGTCAACAGCCGTTTTGTAGTAGGGGTTGTCGGGCTTGGTGCGTGCGGAGCCAAAAATGGAAACGCAAGGCCCGATTTTGTTCAACCGCTCGAAGCCGTCCACAAACTCGGACATTACCTTGAACATGGTCCAAGAGTTTTCGCCCTTAAGTTCGGCCCCTCCTTCATCTGGTGCTTGGCCACGATGGGTACGTTGTTTTGATGCTCGCTCATTTTACTTAGTTGAAATGGTTGATTCTGGATAACTATTTAGCGGGGGGCATTTCTGGGGAAAATTTTCATTTTCCCTTCTCCTCCCACTTTCCAGTAGCTACGATTCAGGGTTGGTTATGGCGTCGAGGCAAAAAGGCAGCAAAATTATGCCATTGGATTCAACGCTGCATTTAGTTTTTGCATTGCAACGATTTTGTTTTATTGAAAAAGCCCGCCAGGGATGTTCCGGCAGGCTTTTTATGGTTCTATTGATTCATCGCCCCATGAACCACAACGTCTGATAAGCCATGAAGCCATGAAACAATGAAGATTATTACTACCGTTGGAACGGCCCGACGTAATCAATCACATCTTCGGCAGTAATCTCGTTGCCGCTGAGGATGATGAGGCGCTCCACGACGTTGCGAAGCTCCCGGATATTGCCTGTCCAATTGACGTTTTGCAAGGCAATGAGTGCCTCTTTCGTTATTTTC
Source organism: Saprospiraceae bacterium (assembly GCA_016714985.1). GTDB lineage: Bacteria > Bacteroidota > Bacteroidia > Chitinophagales > Saprospiraceae > UBA6168. The sequence goes on from JADKBS010000003.1 coordinate 218,781, forward strand.
TTGGAAGCAATGCCGTACTCGTTGCATATCAGCTCGATGAAATGTTCGACGAGCATGGGGATGTCACCCCGGCGGTCGTTGAGTGGCGGCACCTCAATGATGATGACTGCAAGACGGTGATAAAGGTCTTCCCGGAAACGCTTTGCCTCGATTTCTACTCTAAGGTCTTTGTTCGTGGCTGCAAGCACCCTTACGTCCACCTTGATTTCCTTGTCGCCACCAACCCTTGCGATTTTGCTTTCCTGAAGGGCACGCAATACCTTGGCCTGGGCGTCGAGGCTCATGTCGCCAATCTCATCGAGGAAGATGGTGCCGCCATTGGCCTGCTCAAACTTGCCAAGTCGCTGTTTGTGGGCAGAGGTAAAAGAGCCTTTCTCGTGGCCGAAAAGCTCGCTTTCGATAAGTTCCGACGGAATAGCAGCGCAGTTCACCTCCACGATTGGGCCTTTGTTGCGGTTGCTTTTTTCATGTATCCAACGGGCCACCAACTCCTTTCCAGTGCCGTTCTGCCCAGTGATGAGCACACGGGCCTCCGTTGGGGCTATCTTGTCGATGGTTTCTTGGATTTTCTTCATCCCTTCCGACTCGCCAATCATCTCCTGTGTTTTATAAATGGAGACCTTTTGCTTCAGCACCTTGGTCTCGGTGATGAGGCTCGACTTGTCGAGGGCATTGCGGATGGTGATGAGCAGACGGTTGAGGTCTGGTGGCTTAGAAATAAAATCGAAGGCTCCTTTCTTGACTGCCTCCACGGCCGTGTCAATATTGGCGTGGCCGGAAATCATCACCACCGGGGTGTCGGGCGCCAAGGTCTGGATACGTTCGAGCGCTTCCATGCCGTCCATTTTCGGCATTTTCACGTCCATGAGGATTACATCGTACTGCGTTTTTTTCAACTGCACGAGGCACTCCAGCCCATCAGCGGCTTCGTCCACCTTGAATTTTTCAAATTCAAGGATTTCTTTCAACGTGCGCCGGATGGGCACTTCGTCGTCAACAATTAAAACTTGTGCCATAGTGAGACTATTCTTTATTAATCTTTGGTTTACGTATTTTGATTTTTATTCATTAGGGCAGTTGGGTTTGTACGCCAAAGGTAGTGAATTGGTTGCAAACCATTTTTAATACGTCATGGTTTTGCCCAAAAGCAGTGAAGGCATAAAATCAGCAACTACCAGAATTTAGAATCTCGGCGAAGGGAGTTTTTTTGTAGGCGTTCTTTTACCTGAAAGGGATGACGATGGTGAGCAAATCTTCTCTTGAATGCCCAAAGATAGAAATAATATGTATTTTTTTCACAAATGATGCAAAAAAATTGCCCTACTTGCTATTCTTCGCCGGCCGTAGGTGTGTCGTCAACGACCTTCCTGCCCTTTACAATGGCCAAAAAACATTTCCCTTCAGTTTCGATTCCCTTCAAGTTGTAGTTCTCCATCAGGTATTCTATCATCTTTGACTCGCAAGCCACGATGGTGTCCCCTGCCTCCACCAATTTCGGGTGTTCGCTGATGCGGATGTTGTAGCCTTTTTTCCGGTTCAAAAGCCCTGCGTAATAGTTGACTTGCCCGGTGTAGATGGGCGCCAGTATCGTGAACTGCCTGTATTCCGGTTTCTTCTCCTGAATTTTGCGGAGCAAATAGCCATAGGACATGGTCCGGTCGGGCATCTTGGGCTTATAAACCCGCTCAATTATCCGATTGTACGGCAAGATGAACAAAAGCAAACATATTGAAACTGCTGCTGTGAAAACTGCTGGGCGATGTACGCCGTCCTTCCAAAATTGCACAACCGCATGGCAACCCTGGTATAGTCCGATTCCAGCCATCAACGCCATTGGTGCATAAGCGACCACATCGTAATGCTCCGTTTTGGTGCCGGAGGAGGCCACAAACAGCAATTGAATGGCAGCACAGAGGAACAACAACAGGCTGGCATCCCGAATTGGTGAGCGCTCTTTCATGAAGAGTAATGCCAGCGGGCCGGGCAATAAGAGCAACCAAGGCATGAAGAAATCTCCTTTCCAAAAGCGTATGAAATAATGCGCCCAAGGATGGTCGTGGCCCCGATAGGTTGTGTTGTACCGGTCAGCCATCTCATGGAAAAAGGCCCGCTCCACAAAGCCGGGCAACTGACCCTCGATATGCCAAAGCCAACTACCCAATGCTGCTATGACCACCAATAATGCAAGCCAAGTACTTCCTCTTTTAAGTAGGCGCCAAAGCTGTTTTTTATACATAGCATAAATCAAAAAAGCGGGAAAATACAACAAGCCGAAGGCGTATTTCGTCATTACGGCGGCAATGGTGGCAGCGGTGAACATGGCCAGCCAGCCAAGGCGTTTTCTATTGTCCGTAGCTTCGATGTATTGGTAAAATGCAAGAGCGCCAGCAATCATGTAAAAGGCAAGGGCAGCATCTTGGTCGCCCGTGCGGGCAGCGTGTTCCTTGATGAAGCCAAGGGAAGTGACCAACACGAACCCCGCACAATATCCGATGTGGATATTGCCTAAGGCCCTCCTTGAAAACCAAAGGAATAGGAAGACAATGCCCAGCGAACACAGGGCAATGGGGAGCCGCAAAGCCAGCTCGTTGATGCCGAGCAATTTCATGGAGGCCACCTGTAGCCAAGTGGTGAACGGCGGCTTGGTGCTCCGATGCTGCATTCCGCCCTCCACCCAATAGCTGTAATCACGCATGTACTTGCCTTCCTCGGTCATATAGGCCGCCCGCATGGCAAATAGCGATTCGTCCCAATTGTTCATCGGCTGCCAATCCAAGTGCAGGAACAGCGGGAAGTAAATCGCCCCACAGAATAGCGTGAATACCAGATATTTGCGCCAGTGCTTGTTTATCATCTTGTCGCAAAGGTAATTTTTCCGCCCCAACCAACGAAAATCCGTGACGGGAACAAGTCTTTGCAGTCAAAAATGAACATCACAATCACACCATAAACTTCGATTTATGAAAACACTCCCCTTCATCCTGTCCCTTTTCCTTTGCTTCGCAATTTCCGTGTCCAACGCCCAAGAGGTGGAAATGGAAGACATCGTGACGAAACCGTCCAAACCTACCACCAGCAGCAAGGTCTATGAAAGCGAGGAAAATATGGTCATGGGCAACCACAATGCCCTCGTGCTGATTACCGAAGTCACCAGCGAAAAGCTCGTGGAGCGCACTTGGAAAGATTTCATGAAAGATTACGACGGAAAGACCAAGGGTAGCAAGGGCGGCAAGGAAAACGTCACCACGGAAGCATCCATTGTAGGCATCGGCGGGGTATCTTCCCTCAGCATCTACAGCCGCACAACTAAAAACATGGACGGCTATGTTGAACTGCTTACTTGGTTCGACCTCGGCGACGAATACCTTGACTCTGGCCGGAAATCCCAGTACCAAGAAGCTGAGGAAATGCTGATGAAATTCGCCCATAAAGTGAAAATGGAAGGCACCAAAATCGAATTGGAAGACGCTGAAAAGAAACTCAAGTCCTTTGAGAACGAGATGGACAAACTAAAGCGGCAGAACAGCAATTATCACAAAGACATCGCCGAAGCCGAAAAGCGAATCGAAACCGCCAAGGAAAACATCGTTAAAAATGAAGAGCAACAGGCCGATACAACCCAGAAGCTCGACCTGCAAAAGCAATTGCTGGAAGAAATCAAGCAGCGGTTGAGCGATATGAAGAAGCAGTGATTTCGGCTATAAGCGCATATAAAAAAGGTGGCGGCCTCATTGAGGCCGCCACCTTTTTATATGGTACTAGACTATCTCATCTTCACAAAACGTTCCGTCACAATACCTTCGCCCACTTGCAGGCTGAGGAAGTAAGTGCCGGCAGCCAGTTTTGAAACGTCAAGCCTTTCTTCGTTCATGCCAGCGGCTGCCAACCCATTGCGGAGCTGTACCACCTCGCCCAGCGTGTTCAGGATGCGCAAGGTAACATCGCCAGATTTTGAGGAAGCAAAGCGGACACTCAAATGCTCATTGACTGGGTTGGGCAGCAGCGTGAAATTGGTCAGCAATGCCTCATTCGCATTCAATGCCGTGCCATCGCAACTAAAGCTGTACGCCTGCAACCAGCCACATCCCATCGCATCTATCACGTTGAGCGTGATGGTGGCAGTGCCGCTGCCAGCCAATATGGTGGCAAACTCCGATTGAGCATTCTCAATTTCCCAACCCGCACCATCCACCATTGCCCAAGCATAGCTGTAAGGTGCCGTTCCGTTAACACCTTGGGCAGCCAGTTCGTAGCTGCTGCCACAATTTAGGGAGGCAGGCAACTGCACCTCCGCTCCGAAAATGGCATCCGTTATGGCCACCGTGAGCACGTGCTGCGCCGTGTTGCCGCAGCCATCCGATGCGTTGTAAGTGAAAACACGGGAAGCTGTTTCGCAGTTGCCCGATGCTACCGACTCCATGCTGATGCTCACCTCATGGCAGTTATCAGTGGCAATTGCAGAAGGTGGCAGCCAAGCCTCGAACTCGGCCTGTGTCATGGCCAGTTCTATTGGCAACGGCTCAAAGACTGGCGTTTCCGTATCGGCCTCGGTGATGGTTTGCGAAGCAAAAGCCTCATTGCCGCAGGCATCCACAAGCTTCCAAGTGCGGGTGAAGACCTCGCCGCAGCTGGTTGAGGTCACGCCATCCTCCATCGTCAAGGCGACGCTACCGCAATTATCAGCCACCACTGGGATGGTAAACTCCACAGGCTGCCCGCACTCAATCGTTTGGTTGTCAATCGGCGTGGTGAAGACCGGGGCTTCGGTATCCGTCACCGTGATTTTTTGCTGCGCAACGACTGTTTTGCCGCAGGCATCGGTTGCCGTCCAGGTGCGGATGTGCTGCTCGCCACAAGCCAAGGGCAGTACCTCATCCACATGCGTCAGGCTGGCCACGCCGCAGTTGTCGGCGGCTTCCGGGTCTTCAAAAACGATGGGTTCGCCGCAATTAACCGTTTGATTATCAATAGCCGTGGTGAAAATTGGTGCTTCGTCGTCCGTTTGTACAATGACTTGGCTGACAGCGTTGGAATTGCCGCAAGCATCCGTAGCTGTCCAAGTACGGATATGCTGCTGGCCGCAAGTCGATGGGGTGATGTTGTTAGTTGTCGCAATGGTGAAGCTGGAACAGCCGTCCGTGACTACCACCGAACCGAACTCCACTGCGTCGTTGCAGCCAATGTTCTGCCCAGCAGGTACGCTGGTGAAGACAGGAGCCACGTCGTCCAGCATCGCCATGCTTTGCGATGCAGTCACCACATTGCCGCAGGCATCCGTGGCCGTCCAAGTGCGGGTAACGGTCTGGCTGGCACAGGTCGGGTTGCTGCCATTCGACCAGATATCCAAATGCGAAAGGGTCAAGGCCGTTCCGCTGGCGCAATTGTCCGTCACGACCGGCATCGCAAAATCGGGCATTGCGCCCTGCGCACACGCCATGGTAATGGGTTCGGGCAAAGCGGCAAAGCTCGGTGGCGTTTGGTCGGGCGTTATGGTGATGGTTTGCTGCGCAATGGTCGAGTTGCCACATTCGTCGGTCGCCGTCCAATGGCGGGTGACGGTGGTCGGAGTGGTACAGTTCCCTGCAATCGTTTCATCCAAAAAGCTGATGGTCAATGCACCGCAGGCCGAGTGGCATATTGGGTCGCCAAAGACGGCAGCTCCTGTGCAGTCAACGGTGCGGCTCGCCGGCACGTAGCTGAAAGCAATGCGGTTGCCGCTGTTGAAGCCGGGCAGTACCCAAGCATTGGTGACAGCGGTGGTCGAGTTGCCGCATTCGTCGGTCGCCGTCCATGTGCGCACAATGTCGTAACCGTACCAGACGCCGTTTACCTCGTGGCAGTCACCTGTGCCAATGATGGAGTCTTGGAAGGTGATGGTCACGTCCCCACAGTTGTCGAAGGCGACGGGGTTGGGAAAGGTAATGGGTTCGTCACAATCGAAAAACTGGTCGAAAGGCACAAACGTGAAGGTCGGTGGCGTCACGTCAGGCGTGGTAGATATTTGCTGCGCAAAAGTTGAGCTATTGCCACAGACATCGGTGGCCTTCCAGGTGCGGGTGAACTGGAAGCCCGTGTTACAGGTACCTGTTTGGCCGCTGTCCACGTAGCTCAAAGTGGTTGCTCCGCAATTGTCGAACGCAACGGGCTGGTTGGAGTGTCCCACCGCAATTGACGGTCAGGCTGGTCGGCGTGTTGGCGGCGAAGGTCGGGGCTTGGGTATCTGGCCCGGTGCTGATGGTTTGCGAAGCGGTGGCCATGTTGCCGCAGGCATCGTGCGCAATCCAAGTGCGGGTGATGCTAAATGGTTGGCTACAGCCGCCGGGGTTGCTCACCACGTCGGAACTACTGATGGCAAGGCCGCCCGCTGGGCAAGTGGTCACGGCCACAGGCGTCCCGAAGCCGGGGTTTTGGTCGCAGGTGGTGGTGATATTCGATGGGACGAAGGTAAATGTCAACGATGAAGGCACCACGACCGGGGTCATGGTAATGATTTGGGTGGCGGTCGTTACAAGACCGCAAGCATCGGTGGCCGTCCAAGTACGGGTGATGATGTTCGGCAGCGGGCAAGCGCCCCCGGTCTGCGTTTCATTGAAAACCACGTTGACGGCGGAGCAATCCGTGACCGTTGGTGTCTGCACAGGCGGCACATTGGGGCACTCGGCAGTGACGTTGGCTGGCACGTTGCTGAACACTGGCGGCTGGTTGTCCACGATGCGAATGGTCTGAAATGCAAAACCAGCATTGCCACAATCATCGTAAACCACCCAAGAGCGGTTGATGGTGCGATTGCAAGCTGGGCCGCTTGACGTCTCTTGAAAGGTGACGGGCAGGTTGGGTGTACAAGGGTCGTTCGCCGTGACGGTGGGCGGGGCTGGCACTTGGTTGCAAGGCGTCAGGTTCAAATCGCCAGAAGGCGCACCCACCAGCACGGGTGGCTGGTTGTCTGCCACATAAATTGTCTGGGAGCCTGTGGCCGTGTTGCCGCAGTCGTCGGTGGCAGTCCAGGTACGGATGATGGTGCGGTTGCAAGCTGGCCCGGTGCTGGTTTCGCTGAAAGTCACCTGCACGTTGGGGTCACAACCATCGGTGGCGGTAACATTGGCGGGCGGCGGAATGTTGCCGCAATCAGTCAGGTACAGCGTGGTCGGCACGTTTTGAAGCACCGGGTCTCCCCCGTCTATGATGGTCAGGTAGCCGATGAAAATGGTCTCGTTGCCACAGTTGTCGGTGCCCGTCCAAGTGACCTTGATGGGCGTGCCGTTACAGGAATTGGGCGGAATCCCATTAAAATCATGCGTAAAGGTGACGGGCTGGCTGAGGTCGCTCCAGTTGCCGTCATAGTTGAGCCAATGGTCGAGGTCGGAGGCGGCATCGGGGTCGCCACAGTTGAGGTCGAGGTTGGTAGGCTTGACGCAAGCAGGGCCTTGGGTGTCCACGAGCTTGAAAGTGGCACAAGTCGTGAAGACATACCCACAACTATTGGTGCCCGTAAAAGTCACGTCTATATGGCCATCTATATAGCTGCAATCGAAGACCCAGTCGTCCATGTCGAAATCGCTCGTCCAAGTAGTTGGGCCGCAGCCGGGCACGCTGAAAGTAGCACCGCCGTGGTTGTTCACCCAGTTTTGGGGGCCGTTCATGTAGTTCATGAGGGTGGCTTCCAAGGTGACGTCCTGCGCAGGGGTGGCCACCACGCCTGCGGGCAGGTTGTTCACCACGGTTGGGCTGCTAAAGCCACCACCGAGGTCGCCGCTCAGGTCGGTTGCAATGTAGCCTCCCGCATTGCCACCACCGAAGGCGGTGTTGCACAAGGAGGCCAAAGCACTTGGCGCATTGGGGTTCAGTGCCACGTTGAACTCCACGACCAGTTCTTGCCCGCCGGAAAGCCAGCCTGTGCCGGGGTAGAACAGGTTGATATAGTTTACACCATCATAAGAGGGGTCGAGCAGGGGTGGCCCTGTGGCGGTGGAGTAGGTTATTTGCGGAGCAGAGACAATACCACCAAATGCGGAGCCGAAGTAGAAATTGAGGTCATCGTAAAGGAACAGCTCCTTCAAGCCGCCTGCATTGTTGAACATGGAAAGCCGCACCTTGAAAATTGGCGTGGTGCCGGTGCCAGTACAGGTGTTCAGGCCATAGTTGTTGACGGGCGTCACCGTTTTAGAAATCAACAGGGAGGGGAAGCCTATTGCGCAAGCAGCCGAAACATTCGGCGGTGCAAGGGTGCAGGCATAGAGGTCGTCGTATTGGCAGCGGGGGGCGCAGAGCTCGATGGCAAACGGCTCACCCGTGTCAGCGCCGCCGTTCATGCGCCAGTATTCCACGCAAACCTTGGTCACGGGCTGGTTGCCAGTGGAGGCTTCCCACCAAATGCCCTTGCCATAGCCAGAGCCGCTGAAGGTGATGCCGCTGGCGTTCACGGTGGCGGGTGGGCCGTTGCCGTTGCCAGTCATCGCCACCACGTCGGCACCAAGCCATGCCTTTACCCGCACCCGCTCAGGGCCTGCGAAAAAGCGGTGTTCCTTCGAGTTGACCTTTAGGGGACGGGCTTCGTCGAGGGTGAAGCAGTACATATTGCCGCCATTGTTGAAGGTTTCACGGGTGTTGTCGAGGCTGTAGCGGCCATAGGGGCGTGGGGGCCGGTTGTTCAAGAAATTGGGGGCACCGGAGCCGGCGGAGGGGTCGGCGTCAATTTCCATGAAGTTGATGGGGTCACCAGACTCGTCGCAGAAGCCCGTCTGGAAATTGTGGATGGGCTGGCCAAGGTCGAGGCCGTAACCTTCTGCGCTGTCCATCCAGCCCCAACGGCTGATGGGCGAGGCACTGGAGCAGGTGACTGCTGGGTCGGCCACGCACTTGACGCCTTCGATGCTGAGGCGGAACGGCTCCACCGTGGGCAACTCGCCCGCTGGTGCATAGTATTGGATACAAACCTTGGTGACGGGCTGCGCCCCCGTGTTGGCCGACCACCAGAGGCCGCCGCCCGTTTTGCCGTTGGCGTTGAAATGGATGTTGCCTGAGCCGTTGCCCGTGATAGCGGCGTTTCCAACAGGTCCTTGGTAGGCTGCCGTGAGGGGTACCGGGTTCACACCGTTCAGCGCCGAGATTCGGATGTTTTCGCCATTGGAAAAGAAGGCATGTTCTCGGCTATCGAGTGCGACTGGGGCAGCGATGCTGAGGTCGAAACAGTATTGTACGCCCGCTGTGCCCATGTTTTTGCGGGCTAAGAAAAACGAGCTGTTGCCCCACCGCCGGGGCTGCCTTGAGTTGATGACCGTCGTATTGGCGGCGTTGGGTGCAGGGCCAGAGGTGATGTTGAGCAGGATGGGGTCAACCCCGCTGCAAATGCCGGAATTGAAGTTGCTCACCGTACCACCACCTTGCAAGAGCAAGCGTTGCGCAGCAGAAAGGTTGCCCCATGCCCCTACGGCTTGCGGAGCCATGACGACGACCCAGGGCTTGTAAACATTCCAGGACTGGAGCAAGAGAAAAGCCAGCACCAACAGCGGCAGTGACAGTGATTTGAATAGCAACTTTCGAAGGTTTGCGTTTCCCCATTGGGAAAGCAATTGCAGGGTAAAATTGTGCATGAATCAAGTTTTTGAAGATGAAATGGGGTGTTCCCCCAACGGTTATGTTAAGTCGAAAATCAGGAACATTGGATTTTGCTCCTTTTTGTGTGTGGCGCAACGCCAAAAGGTAAGATGTCCGAAAATACAGCGGCTAATATAGAGGATTTTATCAAACTGGCAAAAGTTGTTTTATCCTTTGATACAGCAGAATGCAGATTTTCTTTCCATCGCTAATTTGATCACTTGGATGGCAGATTTTGGTAATCACAATTTTATTGTAACAACACATACTCGAAGCCGCCAAGCATTTATGCCGATTATCACCCAAAATTGGCGGTTCATCACAATCCGGTATCCGGTGCCCAAATCTTTTGTGAAATTCGCACCGACAAAAACCAATAATACTTCATCGTATATATGGATTTTTGTTGCCAACCATTAAAAACAGCGCTACTGTTTAGAGCGCAGTATGAAATATTAAAGGTTAAAGATTTAAACTCATAGACACCTAAAAATTTTTTGACCGATTCGATTGGAGTTGGGCGCCGGGAGACCGGCGTTCTTTTTTTATTCTCTTGCAAAAACTTGACTCCTTTATCAACGATTCCTTTACAGATTTTCCAAATGGATTAATTTCGCCGCCGAATCTGATTGCGGATTGCGGATTGCGGATTGCGGATTAAACCCCGAAGCCTTCAATCCGCAATCGACAATCCCAAATCAGCAATCGCACCGTGAGTAAAGTAGATTTTGAAAAACTCGAATCTGGCGTCAATGGCTACCTTGATGCCGCCCTCGCCGATGGCAAGATTGACCCACAGAGCTATGAAATGGCCAAGAAGAACACTTCCACCTTCTTGCACCAATGGCTCACTGACGACAATTTCCTCAGGGTATCGCCCAACGTGCGCAAGGGCATCCTCGCCGCCGCTGATACAGGCCGCTGGGAAGACATCGTGAACACCTTCCGCAAGAAGATGAGCTTCGGCACCGGTGGCATCCGGGGCTTCATGGCCAACGACCGGGAAAGCATCGTGCGCATGGAAAAAGAGGGCCTTGACGCCCCCATCCTCAAAGGGCCGAACACGATTAACAATGTGGTGCTGCTGCTCACGAGCGCAGGCGTGGCCAAGTTCGGGCGGGAGAAAGGCTTCGACAAAATCGTCATCGGCTTCGACAGCCGGGTGCGGGGCGCTGATTTTGCCAAGGCCATCGCCGAGGAATTCCTCGCCTACGGCTTCACGGTTTATCTCTTCGACGAGGCTTGCCCGTTCCCAGAGGTGACCTTCGCCATCCCCTATGTGAAGGCGCAAATGGGCATCCTGCTCTCCGCCAGCCACAACGATTACCGCTACAACGGTTACAAGCTCTGCTGCGGCAACGGCTCACAGTTCGACCCGGAGGAGCGCACCGATATGTACAACAATTATATCGTGAAGGTGACCAGCGACGACATCAAGACTACGCCGATTGCGCAAGCAGGCAAGGGAAAGGTCGTTTGGCTCGGTGGCAGCGCAAAGCTGCCCGGAACGGACTATCACGGCCACGACCAATTGATAGACATCCATGCCGCCTACGGCAACCAGGTGAAGCACTTCTTGCTGCAAGACACGACTTCAAAAAAAGCGCTCAACATCGCCTTCTGCGCCTACCATGGTGCTGGCCGCAAGCTCGTGCCGCAGCTATTGAGCGATATTGGTTTTGAAAACGTCAACATCATCCATGAAAATGGGCTGAACGACCTCAACGGCTTGTTCCCCAGCTTCAATAGCGACCCAGGCTTCGAGCAGCAGCCCGACCCAGGCGACTGGCGGGCTGGCAAGGTGGCCGTTGATGCTTTCATCAAGGAATATGGCAAGGCAAAATGGGACGCCACCGATGTGCTCATCGGCACAGACCCCGATGCCGACCGCTGCGCCCTCACCGTGAAAGTGCCTGAAAACCAACATGCTGTCTATGGCGGAGACTACGCACTGCTGCCTGCCGACGAGGCTTGGGCCGTGCTGCTTTGGTACCGTTTGAAGTTGGACAAGAGCATCAAGAAGGAAAAATCGTTCATCGTGCTTTCGCATACGACCACCGATGCGTTGACGCTTTTGGCAAAAAAACACGGCGTCGGTGTGGTGAAAACTTGGGTAGGCTTCGCCGCCTTGAGCGCCGCCGTGCGGGATAGTTGGAATGGCAGCTTGGTGCAGGGCCTCGTCGAAGGCAAAAAAGACCCGAACCAGGCGCTGGTGGACATGGTGGTGATGGAAAGCCACGACATGGACAGTGCCCGCAACTACAACCTCGGCGCTTTTGAGCAGAGCAACGGCTTTGCCCTCTTGGGCAACCCGCCAAAGGACTTGTTCAGCTTGGGTGAAAACGGCCACGTAAGAGACAAGGACGGCACTTTCGCCGCCATCCTACTCGCCGAAATCGCACAGTGGGCCAAAGACAATGGCACGACCGTATTCGAAATTTTGGACAAAGAGATTTACCTTGACCAAGAAATCGGCCTGTTCTACAACCACTACGAGCCAGACCCGATTGACGGCGAGTACCCCGGCATCGAGGGCGACCGCCAGAAGAAGGCCATCCTGCGCCGGGCATTGGGCTACTACCAAATCGCACTGGCCGGCGGCCTGAGCATCGGCAATGTTCCGGTCACGGGCGTGGCCATGTACCGCACAGGCAAGTACGACCATGTGTATCCGGTCACGCACGATTGGGTGTTCCCTGACGAGGGCATCCGCTTCTATTTCGGCAGCGAGTACAACCACCTGACGGTGCGCCCATCGGGCACGGGCAATGCCCTTCGCCTGCACATCCAAATGCACACGTTTGATGTGAATGAGCAGAACCTCATCGGCCAAAAGCAGCAGCTCCGTGAAACAGCGCTGCGGATTGCGGACGATATTCGGGTGAAGTTGGGAGCGCTGAGGTCTTAGTGGGCAGTTCGACAGGGGGCAGTTGGCAGTCGGTGGCTGTGTTGCCCAATCGTAAATCGTAAATCCAGCAATCGTAAATAGGAACGCCCCGCCAGTCATCACGACGGCGGGGCGTTTGCATATTAGCCAGTGGCTAAGTTCTCTTATTTCTTCAGCAAATCTCGGATTTGCTCCAGCAGTACGATGTCGGCTGGTGGTGGTGGCGGTGGGCCTGCTACTTCTTCCTTCTTCATTTTGTTCATGCCTTTGATAATCATGAACATGACGAATGCAACGATTAGGAAATCAATGGCACTCATGATAAATGAACCGTACTTGACTGCTACTTCTGCAGCGGTCTCTACACCATCAGCACCTACAACAGCAGGTGTTATGACCCATTTCATGGCATTGAAATCAACACCACCTGCCAATTGGCCAACCAATGGCGCAACAATGCCATCGGTAAAGGCAGAAACTACCTTGCCAAAGGCCCCACCCATCACGAAAGCAACAGCCATGTCAATCAGGTTGCCCTTCATTGCGAAATCCTTAAATTCTTTCCACATAGTGAACTTGTTTAAAATGGTTAAAAAAATAGTTTTGATAGAGACGAAGGTAATTGCACAAGTAACAATTCAACAAACATTTTTCATTAATTTTTCCTTTTTAAGTAAAAGTATAAATTTTTTGAAACAGCAAATTCGCAAAATAAAAAAAGCCGTACGACTGCACGGCTTTACAAATTTATAATCTCATGAACGAAAAACGAAAATCAAGGGATGATTTCAACTTCTGCTCTTACTCGCCACTTTTTCTGCCTCGAAGTTGAAAAAAGCTCCCCTCCCGAAACTGGGAGGGGAACCCGAATAGGTTGATGGGAATAACAATGTTGTGCGATTTCAAATACAACTGCAACCGGGAATTGGGCATCGGCTTGGGAAAATCGGTTTTGATTAAATCGGTTTTTGAAAGAAAGATTTGGAATAAACACATCTTGTTTGATGGGTTTGATTTGTTTGAGGAGTTTGAATTGTGTTCACAAATCAAACCACTCAAACGCCTTAAACCACTCAAACTCATAAATCGGAATTGGGCTTTTATCGCACGATAATTTTCCCGGTGTGGACGAGCCGCCCATCTGCTGCCAACTGGTAGGCGTAGCTGCCCGAAGGCAAGCCATTCCTAAGCAGGCGCAGCTTGTTGCCAGGAGCTTTCTCTTGGCGAACGGGCCGTCCGTTTATGTCAAATACGTTGATAATCAATTCTTTGCATTGCAGGCCTTTTGTCTCGAATTCAATGGCCGAGGCAAAGGGGTTTGGCCATGCACTCACTGCGACGCCATCGGGCAGTTGCGGTGTGTCCACATCAGAGATGACGATGAAGTCGAGCAGCGAATCGCCGCCGATGACGTGGGTGTAGGTGGCCGTTTGCACGGGTTCATCGAAGCCCATGAACACGGTGGCACTGTTGTCAATTTCGGTATCCTTGGGGTTGTTGGCAATTTGGGAAACCCTGAACCGCACGAAGCCTTCCGAGGCTGGGCCGCCACCGGGCAGCAGTTGCAGGCTGTCGAAGGTGAACTTCAGCACACCTCCGCCATAGACCTCGAACTCGTAGGGGTGGCTGCTTGCGCCAGCAGCCACCGTGCTGATGTCGAGAAAATGAGAAAGCGTGTCTCTAACGACCAAGCGAGTAATGGTATCCATGCTGACGTTCTGGAAATAGACATGGTACTCGATGTCGGTGTTAGCTGGGATGAGGGTTTTCACCGTTATTCCGTAAATAGCCCTTGGGATAGCCTCTGAGTAAAATGTAATCGGTAAAATTTTCAATGCTTTCTTGTGCGTCCACTGCGGTAAATGGGTCGTTTTCGTCTTCTTGAAGTTCGGTCACATATCCGGTGGAGTAGTCTCCTGTTGTCGTGCAGCCTTCCACAGCCACGGTTGGGTAGCTGTTGCCGGGGTGCCCCTCCGATTGCTCAGCGATGAGGCGGTAGGTGGAGCCGTTGGATGGTTGTGTGCGTTCCACGGTTTGTCCTGCCTCTAACTGGAAGGGTTCGGGGGTATCCATCAGCATAACTTGGTCTTCGATGACGATGAAGCCCTTTGGCTCATCCATATCACCAATACCATTGTTCTTTATCGTAAACTTGACTGAGTCTCCATTGCAGTAGCCATTGACTGCAATATTTGACATATCCCATTCAGGTGAAGCGGGAAGGCAAATAGCATCGGGCAAGATATTCGCCCTTACGATATAGGCCTCTTCTGGCAGCCCGTTGCAATCGGAAGCGACGAAAACCTGAAAGCTTCCACAATCATCAAGCTCAAGCTGACCTAGTTCAAACACGAGCAGGCTGTCGTTTTGCGAAGCAAGCGGAATGGATGCGCCTGTGTAGCTGAGGCCGTTGTCCAGCACTACGTTGACCGTAGTGGTTGGGGAGGCGGTCGTCCCTATATTGCAATAACTAACCGTATAGGCAATATTGCTACAGTTTTGCACCACAGGCGCTGCAATGTCCACTTGTAGCAAGGGGCAATCAGCCAAAGGGAGCATCGGGAAATTGCGTACCAAGGTGTCGTACTCAACGGAGAAGTTGACATTGTAAGCCGCAATACAAGCATCCCAATATTGGTTCTTTTTAAGAACACTTACGGTATAGTTGCCAGGAGCAATGGTGATGTCATAATTCCCATTTGCATCGGTAGTACCAAAGAACGTTTGGTCGTTCGAAGCAGCTTTTACAATCCAATCATTCAAACCAGCCTCGCCATTTTGATAGACACAGTCGCCTCCATCCTTGAAGACCCTTCCAGTCAGGTGATTGGTATAAACGCTGCCATCGGAGCCGGTTTTGATGAAGGTAACATCGTTGAAAAATATGCCGAAGAGTGAGTTATAGCCAATGGCCACAAAGCCGCCGTCTTGGGCCTGAGTGACGCCTTGGGCTATGTCCGCATGGCTGCCCCGGCCAATATTGTTCGTCCAGATATTGTTTCCATCGTTGTCGAATCGGGCAAGGAAAGCATCCACGTTGGCGGCTGTGACTTCGGTGTAACCAGTGACCACTAGGTCGCCATTGTCTGCCACCATGAGGTCGTTGATTTCGTCGCCGAGCGAACCGCCAAAGGTTCTCGACCAGATTTCGTCGCCATTGAGGTCGGCCTTTAGCAGCCACGCCTCGGAAGTAGAACCTGTATAACCTGCAAGCGCAAGGTTGTTGTCCGAAGTGACGGCGATATCCCTCAGTTGGTCAATATCATTGGCAACGCCAAAATACTTGCTCCAAACCTCGTTGCCATTGAAGTCCACCTTGACGAGGTAGCCATCTTTTGTGCCGTTGGCGGCGTTGTCGGCTGTGCCTGCCAAAAAATAGCCATCGGCCACTTCCACGACACTGTAGCCGTCTTCATCGCCAGCGGTTCCATAGGTTTTGCTCCAGACTTCATCGCCTTGGGCGTCTATTTTCACCAGGTAAGCGTCCTTTTCGCCGTTGCCAAAACTGGAGGTGGTGCCAACGATGAGGTATCCTCCGCTCGCAGTAGTTGGGATGATGCGGAAACCCTTGTCATCGCCAGCGCCACCAAATTGTTTGCTCCATAGTTTTTGGCCGTCGGCACTGATTTTTAGGAGTAGGACGTTTAAATCGGCCAGTTGAGTGGGCCTGAGTTCACCGACCACCAGATAGCCATGGTCGGGCGTTTCGGTAATGGAATAGCCAAAAGAAGTAAAACCGTCGTCGTAGCGATTGGACCAGACTTCGCTGCCATCCACGTCGGTACGGATGACATATACCTGATAACCATTGCCACCACCGGTGCTCTCGCTGGAGCCTACGCCGACGTAGCCGTGGTCTTGTGTTTGTAGGATGGATTGTCCCTGGTCGTCATTGTTGCCCCCGAAGTAAATCTCCCAACCCTGTGCGTTGCCTTGCAAGCAGGCAACCAGGGCAGCCAAGAGCATCAAGACCCTTACGAAGCCGAGTGGCCTGTGGGCAATTTTGCTGGTGGAGGATGTCTTCAACAATGCAGTCATGGGCTTATCTTTCAATCTGTTCTTTAATGACGATACAAAAGTGTAGGCTGCTTCGTCCACAATCAAAGACAAAAAAAGGCGTTTGTTGAACAGTTCTGTAAATGGAAATTGCCTATTTTTGGTAAATTTTGTTTCAAAATAGCTGTAAATACTGAATTTTTGCATGGATACGGATTTTGAGATTTGTTGAAAAAAAGAAATCAAAGCTGCTAATTTTCTATGGAAAAAAGTCATCTTATCCACATTTTGCGGGTTTTGGACAAAAAAGAGGTCAAGGAATTGCGCAAATGGGTCAATTCACCTGCCCATAACCTACGCCGGGATGTGATTGACCTTTTCGAATACCTCGTAGTGGGGCAGCACCTTTATGCTGAAAAGCACCTCGAAAAAGAGCGGGTCTTTCAAGCCATCTACCCTAACAAAACGTTCAACGATGCCGAAATGCGCCAAGTGATGCACTTTCTGCTGAAGGCGGTCGAGAATTTTTTGGTGTATAACGAACTACTGAAGGACGAAGTGCGCACCCAAACCATGTTGGCCAAGGTTTACCGGAAGCGGCAATTGGCCAAGCAATTTCAGAAGGCGATTGAAACAGGCCGTGAAATACAAGAATCGCAACCATACAGGAATCACCAATATTTTGAGAACGAGTATTTTTTGCAATTTGAACAATTCAACTATTTGAGCAGCTTGGGCAGAACTGTGCCTCTCAATTTACAAGAGGTGAGCGACTCCAATGATATTTCATTTATTATCAACAAATTGCAAGTAGGCTGTATTATGTTGTCACACCAGAAAGTTTTCAAGACCAATTATGACAACGGGTTACTAAACCAAGCACTCGAGTATGTCGAACAAAATGAAATGCTACTGGAGTACCCGCCAATTGCTATCTATTATTTTGTATATAAAGCCAGCGTCAATAGCGATGTCGAAGACTATTTTGAAAAGTTAAAAGGGAGAATTGCAACGCATGGAGATCTATTTCCAATCCATGAAATAAGGAGTATTTATCTTTTTGCTATAAACTATTGTATAGGCAAGATGAATAGGGGTGAGTCAAAATTTATCCGAGAAGCATTCACTCTCTATCAACAAGGTTTACAGAAGCAAATATTCCTAGACAACGGACTTTTATCAAGGTTTACATTTGGTAATATCGTACCCATAGGCTTGCAGCTTAAAGAATATCAATGGGTTAAGGATTTTATTGAGACCTATCAGCACAATTTGGAAGAAAAATATAAAGACAGCCTTGTACAGTTCAACCTCGCCCACCTCTATTTTGAGACTAAAGATTATAAACAGGCCATGAAGCTTATTGCAAGGTTCGACTACGATGATATGCTGATAATGCTCGTCGCTAAAACAATGCTCCTGAAAATGTACTACGAACTCGACGAGTTCAACGCCCTTGATTCCCTCCTTGGCAGCATGAAGACCTATCTCCAGCGCAAAAAGGTGATGGGCTACCACAAAGACAATTACAAGAACATCATACAGTACACCAAAAAGCTGCTCAAACTCACTCACTACGACAAGGAAAAAATCCAAAAGCTGAAACAGGAAATCGAAACTACCAACCCACTTACCGAACGCAAATGGCTTCTCGCACAACTCGACAAAATGTAAGGGATTTTGCGATTTTTGCGACCGTCTTCAAAACGGTGGGCGGATTATGGTGAACGGTTGACGGCCCGTACACCGTAAGCCGTAAACCGTCAACCGTCAAACATGAGTCAACGGAACAAACTTCAAAAATTTGCGGAGGTGCTAAGCTTCCCGAACGTGTTCGAGAACTTCGACGCCACCAATCCCTCCTTATCGGGGGAAAACGGGCAGCCTGTGGAGCTAAAGGGCCATTGGGCCGAGCGTTGCTTCCAGAACGCAAACCCTGTCACCCTCGAACTGGCATGCGGCAAGGGCGACTATGCCATCGGGCTGGCGCAGCGGTTCCCGGAGCGCAACTTCCTCGGCGTGGACATCAAGGGCGCCCGCATCTGGCGGGGAGCAAAGACCGCACTGGAGCTCGGCCTGAAAAACGTGGCCTTCCTGCGCACCCGCATCGAGCAGATTGCCCTGTTCTTCGAGCCGGGCGAGGTGGACGAGATCTGGATTACCTTCCCCGACCCCTTCCTGCGCAACAGCAAGTCGAACCGGCGGCTCACATCGCCCATGTTCCTGAAAGAGTACCGCAAGATTCTCAAACCCGGCGGCCACGTCCACCTGAAAACGGACGACCCCACGTTGTTTGAATTCACCCTTGAAGTGCTGGCAGAAGAGAAGGACGTGCATATCGAATACCAAGACCACGACATCTACGCCAAGCCGCTGCCCATGCCGGAACTGGAAATCAAGACCTTTTACGAGAAGCAACATTTGGCCATCGGCCGTACCATTAAATACGTAAGATTTAGGTTGGGCGCATGATTTTGAACTTTTGTTTGCATAACGTAGTTCAATTCCCTAATTTTGCACCGCTTTTAGCAATTGTAATCCTTTGAAGTAAACGTTCTCGAAAGCCGATTCGGTCCCATAGCTCAGTTGGTCAGAGCACGTGACTCATAATCATGGGGTCCTAGGTTCAAGCCCTAGTGGGACCACTTTACCTTTCAAAGCCCCGGAGGAGCAATCCTTCGGGGCTTTTTTTGTACCTACATTGCTGAAGTGTTTTCATCTAAAATTGGTTGGCTCATCCTAATTATTGCTTGAAGCACGTCATTTGTCCAAAAAACTCATTTTTTTTATTCCAAGAATTCATTTCCCAAAATTAACTTTGCCTCCCTGACGCTTTCCCGCCTGAACATCCAAATCAAAACGCTATCCCCGTGACATTGTCTAACGCCTTCCGCTTTAAGCACTGATTAGGTTAAAAAATTGCAAGAACAAGGTCTTTATTGAAAGGAAGAGAATACACTGCGAATGCACCCACTGCATTGGATGCACTGCATTAGGTTTTCCATTGGCGACCATTCAGTAGTTGTGTAGCTTGACCGGATGGAAGACCACACACTACTACTGCGCTGATTCGACTGTTCATGAAAAAAGCTGACAAAGCAATTCGTCAGTTACAAACAAAACAAAAAATGAAAGGTAAACTTTACCTGATGGCAGCAATGCTGCTCTGTTTGGCTTCACTAAACCCTGTAAGCGGACAAGTTTGCGACTGCGCCACCACGGGCAACTGCCCGGTCGGCATCGAGGACAACGGTACCTTCCAAGGCACCTTGGACGTGACTGTTAACGGCCCGAACGACCTTGGGCAATGCCCGCTCACCTCCCTCTGCTTCACCATAGAACACACATGGGTTGGCGACCTTTCCGTTTCGCTCACCTCGCCCAGTGGCCTCAATTACTTGGTGATGGCCGACGCCAACAACGGCTCAGGCGGTTGTGGCACCAACGCCGACAATATTGACGTCTGCATCGTGCCCGGTGCTTTCAACCCGTTGACAGGAAACTCAGAATACAACTGCAATACAGGGGGCTGCTCCGTAGGCACTTGTTGTCTCAATGGCGCATGGACCATGCCCTGCGGCGGCGTAACCGACCCTGTCTCTGGTGCCACGCAAGCACCAAACTGCAACTTGGCCGATTTCAATGGAGCCGGCTCCCCTGCCAATGGCACCTGGACTTTGACCATCAACGATATTTGCGGCAGTGATGTAGGTCAGTTGATCAACTTCTCGCTCACCTTTGCTTGTGGTGCCAGTTGCATTTCCTGTGAAGCAGATGGCGGCACCTTGAACGACCCAGACGTGCAGGGTTGCCAAGGCAGCGCTTCGTTGAATTTGAACCCTATCCCAGTATATTCCGGCAACCCACCACCCGACCCTGGACAGTACGGGTACAATTGGGTAATCGCCAACGCCAACGGCACTATCACCAACGTGAACCCTACGGCGAACATGTCCAACTTCCCCCCGGGCAGTTACACGCTTTGTGGGTTCTCCTACATCTTGTCCGCACAGGGCAACTTGAACTCCCTCGTTGGTCAGAACCTGACGAGTGCCCAAAACCAGTTCGACTCCCCCACTGCGCCGTTCTGCGGGAGTTTTTCGGACGATTGCATCAATGTCACCATCGGTCCGCCCATACCACCATCAACGTTGGACACTTTTGTTTGCCTTGGGCAATGCTTGGACCTCGGCGGCAACTTGGTCTGTGCATCTGGCCCAGTTATCTTCCAGTCTTACCTCGGTTGCGATAGCATCGTCAACGTCAACCTGACCATTGTACAACCCATTACTACCAATGAAACGGTCACAATATGTGCCGGCGAGTGCATTTTTGCCAACAACCAATCCTATTGCCCTCCCGGCCCAGCCATCTATTCTCTGCCCAACTGGCAAGGATGCGACAGCACCATCATCCTCACGTTCAACGAAATAGTAACGGTGGCCATCATCAACCCTGCATCACCTCCCCCGCTAAGCTGCAACGACCCCTTCGTTATTCTTGACGGTTTTGGTTCCGTCCCATCCAATGTGACCTACTCATGGCAAGGGCCAAACGGGTTTTTCAGCGATGACGGGGCTATTACCGTGGACCAACCGGGCGACTACACACTTACCGTCATCAATGCTGCGCTGAACCCGCCTTGCACTTCCACTGCAACTGTTACCGTGGATGGAGCGGTCTTACCCCCTGATTTGCAACTGAACAGCCCGCCACCAGGCATCTGCGCAGGGGATTTCTTTGACCTGACTACCTTGCAAATCATTGACCTGAACAATACCAACCCGGTTATTACATTCCATAGCGACACCCCTGCCACGCCATTCAACGAATTGCCCAGCACCAGTGTGTCCCCATTGTCAACAACGACCTACTATGCCTTGGGCACATCGGGCAACTGTTCCAGCGAGCTGCCCATAACAATAACCGTAACATCATTACCTGTGGCTAATTTCACGGCCACCTCACCGATTTGCATTTCCAATTCGTCAATCGTCACTTTTACAGGCATCGCACCGCCCAACTCCACCTATAATTGGAACTTTGGTGGGGGTACTGCCTCGCCTGGAAGTGGCCCTGGGCCACACATCGTGACTTGGGGCACGGGTGGCACAAAAACCATCACCCTCGTAGTGGATGCAAATGGATGTCAATCCAGTCCTGAGTCACAAACGGTTGAGGTGGGCACACAAATACCGCCGCCCGTCATCAACTGTACTTCTACCTCCAACAGCATAACATTCACTTGGGACCCAGTGCCAGGGGCCACAGGCTACAGTGTCACGGTAATCAATGGGCCAACTGGAACCATGAACGGCCCTGAAAGCTATGTTGTGACCAACCTCAACCCCAACCAGCAAGTCACCATTTCGGTAACGGCCTTTTCGGGCAATTCCTGCCCCGATAACTTCGCTCAATTGTCCTGCACTGCACAGGACTGCCCACCCGTGACCGTCACGATTGCACCGGTTCCCGACTTCTGCCTCACAAGCACTACGGGCACCTTTGTACTTACTGCTTCGCAAATGGGCGGAGCAGGTGGCGGCGCTTTCACTTGGTCGGGGCCTGGCGTGAACCCCATCACGGGCATATTCAACCCAGCAAACGCCAACCCAGGTGCCAACACCATTGTTGTCACCTACGAAGAGGGAACTTGTACTTACAATGCCTCCATCGTTATCAATGTATATCCAACGCCTTCGGCAACCTTCACGGCCACATCGCCCATCTGTAGCTCCAATTCCACCACGGTGAACTACACGGGCAATGCCTCCAACGCCGCTACCTTCACTTGGAATTTCGGCGGTGGAGCTGCGAACCCGGGCACAGGCCCCGGCCCGCACAGCGTCACTTGGCCAACGGGCGGCACTTATACTGTTTCATTAATGGTTGCGGAAAACGGCTGCAATTCGAGCACTTCTTCACAGGCCGTAGTAGTCGGTTCGGCACTGCCTCAGCCTCAAATCAACTGTAATACCACAACGAATTCGGTTGAGTTTGTCTGGGATGATATTCCAGGTGCAAGCGGCTACACCGTGACCGTTGTAACTGGCGGCACAGGCGTGGCAACATCGGATACCTCGATGCTGTTCAGCGGGCTGAACCCCGGCGATGCCATTACCATTCAGGTCACTGCCCTCGATCCAGGGCCGTGCAATGATGTCACCGCCCAAGCAACCTGCATTGCGCAGGACTGCCCTTCAGTAAATATCAACATCACGCCAGTGGACGATATTTGCTTGAACGCCAACGCAACGCCCGTTTCCCTGCAAGCAAACGTAACCGGCGGCGCTGGCGGCGGCACGCTTACCTGGGTCGGCACTGGTGTCAGCCCCGGCGGGGTATTCACTCCCCAACAAGCAACGCTAGGAGCTAACCTAATTACCGTTCTCTACGAAGAAGGGGATTGCACTTATTCTGAAGACATTACGATTGATGTCATTGCGCAGCCAGTTGCCAGTTTCACAGCACCCTCGCCTATCTGCACCAATCAAAACATATCGGTTTCGTACGCTGGCATGGTGCAGCCGGGACTGACCTTCGACTGGGATTTTGGCACTGCCAATGCCACGCCGGGCGTTGGGCAAGGCCCGCACCTCGTTCAATGGGCTGCCGGTGGCCCACAGCCGATAACCCTGACCGTGACGACGGCCCAAGGTTGCGCCTCCGAGCCTTTCACGACCAACGTACAAGTGGATGAACCGCTCATTGCACCAATAATCACTTGTGCCACCACCACCAATTCCATAGAATTCACTTGGCCAAATGTGGTCGGCGCTACTAGCTATGTGGCCACACTCATATCCGGTACGCCAGGCATTCAAACTTCGCAAAACAGCTATACCATCAATGGCCTGCAACCCGGCGACCAAGCCACCATTTCATTGACCATCTCCAATGGTGGTGCTTGTCCTGACGCTACTGTGCAGCAAAGCTGCATTGCACAAGATTGCCTACCTGTCACCATTGCCATCACCCCCGTTGACGATATTTGCTTCGATGCAAACGCAACGCCCGTAACCCTCCAAGCCACGCCTTCCACTACTGGAGGCAGTTTGGTCTGGTCTGGCGATGGCGTCAGCCCGGGCGGTATCTTCAATCCACAGGTTGGACTCGGCGCCAACTTGCTCACAGCGACCTATACATTGGGCGATTGCATCTATACCCAAACCACGACGATTAATGTCCTTTCCGTTCCAATAGCCAGTTTTACTGCACCAAGTACAGTCTGTGAGGGCGAGGATGCAACGGTAACCTTCGCTGGCACTGCATTGCCCAATGCTATTTTTGATTGGGACTTTGGTACCGGAACCGCAACGCCCGGCACAGGTATTGGCCCGCACACGGTTTCTTGGCCATCAAGTGGTCCGCAGCAAATTTCCTTGACGGTTACATCTGCACAGGGCTGCGTCTCTGAACCTATGTCCGAAAACATTCAGGTGCAAGCACCGCTATTGCCGCCCATCGTCAACTGCAACACAACTCTCAGCTCCGTCGAATTCAGTTGGCCGGATGTTGCTGGCGCAACGGATTACGATGTTGTCGTTGTGAGCGGTTCGACGGGAGTCCAGACTTCGCAGAACACCTACGAAGTGACCGGCCTGGTGCCCAATGGCCAAGTCACCATAGCCCTGACGGTCTCCAACAACGGCCCATGCCCGCCCGTGACCGTGCAGCAGACTTGCATCGCACAAGACTGCTTGCCCATTGTGGCGAGCCTTGACCCTGTTGTGCCGATTTGCCTCGGCTCGGTCAACACTGTTCAACTCACCGCAACACTCACAGGTGCCGCAGGTGGCGGAACAGCGACCTGGAGCGGCCCAGGCACGAGCGTAAGTGGTGTGTTCAACCCGGCCACGGCTGGCGTTGGCACACACCCTATTGTTTATACCTATATTGAAAATAACTGCACATACCAAGCGGGGGGAAATGTGCAGGTGCTTCCGACGCCAACCGCCAATTTCACCGCTACCGATGAAATTTGCGTAACGGATGCGGCCACCGTGACCTACAGCGGGAACGCGCCCAGCAGCGCCATCTATACTTGGAACTTTGACGGCGGTACGGCTACGCCCGGCACTGGCCAAGGCCCGCACCAAGTCGGTTTCCCGGCCCCCGGCAATTATGACGTTTTGCTCACGGTCACGCAAGACGGCTGCACGTCCACACAGGTCACGCAGAGTGTACAGGTTGACCCAGAACTGACAGCTCCCGACATTGATTGCAACACAACAGTTTCATCCATTGAATTCACTTGGGATGCAGTACCGAATGCAACTGACTATGAGGTGACCGTGCTGAGCGGCCAGTCAGGCTTACAAAGCTCGCCGACGAGCTATTCGCTTACTGGCCTACAGCCAAACGAAACCGTGACCATTGAAATCGTGGTGAGCGGCAACACGGTTTGCCCATCCATCACGGTGGAGCAGACCTGCACGGCAGTTGACTGCCCAGCCGTTACGATTGACCTTGCGCCTGTTGACCCCATCTGTCTTACAGCGAGTGCAGGTACAGTGCAACTGCAAGCCACGGTTACTGGCGGCACGGGAACGACTGGCACTTGGAGCGGCCCTGGCGTTAGCGCCAACGGCACCTTCAACCCGAACACGGCAGGTGTTGGCACACACGTCCTTACCTTTGTTTACGAAGAAAACAGCAGTTGCAGCTATGATGAAACAACGCAGGTTCAGGTCGTAGCGGCACCAGTGGCCGATGCTGGCCCCGACGGCGAAATCACTTGCAAGGACAATCAATCTTCGGTGCAATTGGGTGGCCCTGGTACTTCCACTGGCCCCAGTATTACCTATGAATGGACGACTGGTGGAGCACCAATCCCCGCTGGCTCTGATACTCCAAATCCAGTGGTCACATTGCCCGGCACCTATACGCTCACTGTGACCAACACGGCATTGGCCAGTTGCTCGGACGCTGATGACGCTACGGTCTTGGCCAGCACGGACATACCGCAGCCAGAAGTGACCATCGTGCCAATTAGTTGCTATGGTGAAAATGATGGCGCCATTTCCGTGGTAAACGTAACGGGTGGCGAGCCGCCTTACCTTTATTCACTCAATGGCGGCGACTATGGCCCAAATGGCAATTTCACGGGGTTGGCACCGGGCATATATGTTGTCTCGGTGATTGACGCATCGGGCTGCGAGGCCACCGTCACGATTGACATCACGCAGCCACAGGAACTGAACGTGGAGCTTATCGCCATTGTCGAAGGCGGAGGGAACATCATCCGCCTTGGCGATACCACGCAGTTGCAGGCGCTAGTCAGCTTGCCACCCGATAGCCTCGACAATATCACTTGGCATCCGGCAGCGTTGGTCTCTTGCGATACCTGCTTGAACGTGTTCATTTCGCCCACCCGTGAGACGACCTTCACCATCACCGTGGAAAGCAACGGCTGCGTGGACAGCGACAACCTGACGCTTTTTGTTAGAAAAGACCACCCCATCTATGTACCCAATGCCTTCTCGCCGAACGGTGACAACAACAACGACTTGTTCATGATTTACGGCGGAAAGGAAGTGGCCAAAATCCGCTCCTTCCTCGTGTTCAGCCGATGGGGCGAGACGGTATTCCAATACTACCTATTCCCGCCCAACGAACCGGCTTATGGCTGGGACGGCAAGTACCGTGGTGAACCGATGAATTCAGCCGTGTTCACTTGGTTTGCGGAAGTGGAATTCGTGGACGGGGTTGTGGAGTTGTTCGAGGGAAGTGTAACGCTTAAAAGGTGATGCACCAGTTTAAATGGTTCGTGAAGGTTTACTGGCGTGAATCTTCGATTTCAGGTTTCAGGTTTCAGGTGCGTTCTGCTCATTTGCAAACGAATCGCATTTTTGAAATAGTTGTTTCAGTCACAATGGTTCATTAGGTTTTTGGTTTCAAGTTTCAGGTAAATACCTGCTTTCATCATTTTTGAAACAGTTGTTTCAGTCATACAATCTATTCAAAAATGATTTTAGCAGGCGTCCCAGTGAAATCCCGAAAAATCGGGACAGGTTGTGAAACCAAAAACCTCACGAACCATTGAGCTTAAAATAGAGGCATTATGAGAGTAGAAACAAAATGGGCCATAGTCCCTGTCGCTATCATTTTGGCTTGGATGCTCATTGCGCAAGCACTTGGGCTTTTCACAGCCGAACGCTTTGCCACGACAAGTCTGATCGGGGTCGTCATCAGCACGCTTACTTTTGCTTTCACCTATTTCATGGTCACCAAAGAAAAACGGGAGCACGACTATAATGGCGCAATGACCTGGAGCGAGGGCTTTTGGGCCGCCGCCCGAATGACGCTGATTTACATACCCATCAGTAGTTTTGTGTTCTATATTTACATCCAATACCTGAACCCTGGGTACAAGGCGTTCATCGTGAGCGATGATTTTGGCAAAGACCCCGTCAATACTTTTCTGAGCGGGAATTTGGTGAGTTCGTTTCTGTTTGGTGGGCTGTTTTGCTTGGTGTTCCCGTTGTTTACCCGGAAATCCGTTCAACAAAAATTATAACCTCTGGCTTCGCCAATATACTGCGAGCCGCCAAATCTTCCCGATTTTCGGGAAGATTTGGCGGCGTGAGCTATAACACCACTGAATGACAACGCTGAAAAATACGTTTATGGCAATGCTTGCCACCCTCACGCTCTTGGCATTGGGATGCAAAAGCGAACCCAGCAATTCCGCCCCAGATACTCCGCAACCCGACCTTCAACCATTGGCCGTGCCCAAGTTTGAGCGGGACTCTGCTTATGCCTTCGTAAAAAGCAGGTGGACTTCGGCCCCCGTGTGCCGAATACCGATGCGCACAAGCGGTGCAAGGATTGGCTGGTGGCCCAGTTTTCAGCTTATGGCCTCAAGGTCACGGAGCAGCCGTTCACGGCAAAAGCCTACACGGGCAAGGCGCTCAACGGCGTCAATATCATTGCGCAGTACAAGCCCGAAGCCACCAAGCGCATCTGTCTCGCAGCCCACTGGGACAGCCGCCACATCGCCGACTCGCCCCTCAACAAAGAGCGACATAAAGAACCCATACTCGGAGCCGATGATGGCGGCAGTGGCGTGGCCGTTCTTCTCGAAATTGCCAGGATTTTGCAAAGCAACCCTCCCAAGGAGCAAGCTGTTGATTTAGGTGTGGACTTCGTGCTGTTCGACGTCGAAGACCATGGGGACGACAGCGATGTGAACCCCAACCCCAACAGTTGGTGCCTCGGCTCTCAGCACTGGTCACGCAACCTCGTGCCATCGGGCTACAGCCCCAAGTACGGCATCCTGCTCGACATGGTGGGGGCCAAGACCGCACGGTTCACCAAGGAGGCCGTGAGCATGAACTTCGCCCCGGCCGTGATGAACAAGGTCTGGAAAATCGGGCAGAACCTCGGCTATACCAATCATTTTGTAGAAGACAAAACGGGTGCGGTCACCGACGACCATTATTTCGTGAACACCATCGCCAAGATTCCCATGATTGACATCATTGGCAAGTCCACCGAAACCCAGACGGGCTTCGGGGCACACTGGCACACCCACAACGACGACATGGGCGTCATTGACGTGCGGGCGCTGCGGGCAGTCGGGCAGACGGTGTTGGAGGTGATTTACCAGGAGGCAGCGGGGAGGTTTTGATGGGTGACGAGGCAGCGCCACATTCACCCGACGTTCAACGCCCGTACTACCCACTTTCAACGCCCCAGGCACATGCCATCGTGGGCGCTCAGCGATGGCCTCGACTCATTGGCGTTCGCCGTGCGCACTCCGTTGTCGGGCAGCGCCTTACCTCGGCAACATACGCCACTTGCGCAGCGATGTATTCTAATATAAACCTCCCCAGGAGCGGTGAAAAACTGGTGAGCGGGCATGGACATAGTTGAAAATAATGGGATGGGAGGTTAATTGATTGGGGTTTTTGGGTAACTTGCGGCGCACTAGATGACCAAGGTATGCAACTCGTAAAGCTCCCATTCATTTGCACACTAGACCTTCCAAGTTTCAAAAACTTGGAAAGTCTCAACTTGGCACATAACTACCCGCCCGCCCCATGAGCCTCTTCCAGAAATCCGTCCAGAAAAAGCAACTGCAATCGCTCGACAAAGCCAGCGTCGAAGCGGCATGGGAGCGCTACGCCGCCCATTTCCTCGATATTGCGAAGCAGGAAAACATCCGCAACAGCAAGGAGGAGCAGTACCAAGAGGGCTTCCTGCGGGAACTCTTCGTGGACGTGCTGGGCTATGTGCTGAACCCCTCGCCCGGCTTCAACCTCACCACGGAACTGAAGAACATCGGCAACGCCAAGAAGGCCGACGGCGGCATCGTGCAGGGCGAAAAAGTGCTGGGCGTGATAGAACTCAAGGGCACGGAGACCGTCAACCTCGACAAGGTGACCGACCAGGCTTTTGGCTACAAAAGCAACCAACGGGACTGCCGCTACGTCATCGTCTCCAATTTCGAGCGGCTGCGGCTCTATGTGGACGATGCCACCGACCACGAGGAGTTCGACCTCTTCGAAATGTCGCCCGACCGCTTCCGGCTGCTCTACCTGCTGCTGGCCGCCGACTACCTCTTCGCCGGGATGCCCGCCCGCATGAAGCAGGAGAGCGCCTTGCAGGAAAAGGACATCACGGATAGGTTTTACAAGGATTATTCGGCGTTTAAGAATGCGCTGTTTGAGGATTTGCGCCAGCGGAACCCGTATGAGGGAGCCAGCGGTGACACCTTTCAAAAAGGTGTCACCGCTTCGGTGGCGTCCCCCGCCGACTGGCACCTCCTCCTCTTCAAAAAATCGCAAAAACTCCTCGACCGCCTGCTCTTCATCTTCTTCGGGGAGGACAAGGGCCTGCTGCCGCCCAACCTCATCAAAAAGACGGTGGACGACTGGGACCGCCTGCGGGAACTGGACGAGTACCGACCGCTCTACGACCAGTTCAAGAAGTATTTTGGCTATATCAACGAGGGTACGGAGCGCAAGGAGTTCAGCATCTTCGCCTACAACGGTGGCCTCTTCGAGCCGGACGAGGTGCTGGACACGGTGAAGATTTCCGACCCGGTGCTCTACAAATACACCCTCGAACTCAGCCGCTACGACTTCGACGAGCAGGTGGACGTGAACATCCTCGGCCATATCTTCGAGCATTCGCTCAACGAAATCGAGGAAATCAGCGCCCAACTCGACGGCACGGCCTTCGACAAGACGCAGACCAAGCGCAAAAAGGACGGCGTCTTCTACACGCCCCGCTATATTACACAGTATATCGTGGAGAACACGGTGGGCAGGCTCTGCACGGAGCGGAAGGCGGCGCTGGGCATCGTGGAGGCCGACTATGCACAAGAGCGCAAGGGCCGCCGCAAGGACGTGGTGAAGGCCCTCGACCAGCGCCTCGATGCCTACCAGCAATGGCTCTTTGGCCTGAAAATCTGCGACCCGGCCTGTGGCAGCGGCGCCTTACTCAACGAAGCCTTCGACTTCCTGATACGGGAGCACGGCTATGTGGCCCAATTGCGCAAGCACCTCTTCGCCGAGGCCATCCCGTTCAGCGTCGAGAACAGCATCCTCGAAAAGAACATCTACGGCGTGGACATCAACGAGGAGGCCGTGGAAATCGCCCGCCTCTCGCTCTGGCTGCGCTCCGCCGAACCGGGCCGCAAACTGACCAACCTCAGCGGCCATATCAAGGTCGGCAACAGCTTGATTGACGACCCGGCAGTGGCGGGGGAGAAGGCGTTCGATTGGGAGCGGGAGTTCCCGGAGGTGTTCGAGCAGGGTGGGTTTGATGTGGTGGTGGGGAATCCGCCGTATGTGAGCAGCAAGTTCGACAACCTAAAGCCCATTGAAAAAGAATTTTACATCAAGAACTTCAAATCAGCCGTTTACCAGATTGACACATATCTACTTTTTGTTGAAAAGGCACATTACATAAGGCATGAAGATGGAATAACCTCTCTTATCATACCTAATGCTTGGATGAATAACTCATTTCTAAAAGATGTGAGAAAATCTTTTGTAGAAACATTTGGATTAAGCGAGCTAGTCATAATGCCCTCAAATGCTTTTGCTCAGGCAACTGTTGATACTGTTGTAGTCACTTTTGATAAAATTAAGCTGGAAAGTATTCTAATCAAGAAATACGTTGATTTAGAATTCCGTGACCTTTCAAACTTGAACAGACATGATTTATTGAAGTCAAAGGAGCTAATATTTTCTATCGTAGAAAATGAAAGCACATCAAAAATCATCAATAAGCTAGACGACATAGAACATACGTTTGGAGATTTCTTTGACATAACACGAGGTGTGGGTTTGTATCATAAACGTGTGGGACATACACATGAATTCATTGCAAGCGACCCGTTTGTTTCGACCTTCCAAAAGGATTCTACTTTTGTACCATTGTGTAAAGGAAGACATATTGTTGCTTATGGCATTGAATGGGAATCAAACTGTTTCATCAGCTATGGAAATTGGTTAGCTGAACCGAGAAACCCAACTTTCTTTGAAGGGGAAAGGATTTTTTTGCGGCAGATTCCTGAGCCAAGCAGGTTGTTGTCAACTTGGATAAGCAATAAGTTTGTAGCAGACCAATCTATTTTCATTGCAAAACCAAAACAATCAGGGTTTAAGTTTAGCCAAGCAATTATTTCATCAAAACTAATGTTCTTCTATTTTCAAAACAAGTACAATGAACGTGATGAAATATTTCCCAAGGTTAAGCTGATACACCTAAAGTCCTTTCCAATCGTAATTCCACAAGACGAGATTAAAGCCGAACTGGAGTCAAAAGTTGATAATCAACTTTTTGCAACTCATAACTTGAATGAAACTGTCACCCAATTCACCCGCCTCCTCCGCCGCCGCTTCGACGTGGAGCAGTTGCCGCAGAAGCTGGAGGCGTGGCACGAGCTGAGCTACAAGGAATTCTGCGCCGAGCTGAACAAGCTGCTGCAAAAAGTCCACAAGCGGAAGCTGAGCATCCAGGAGGATTTGGAATGGGAGCCGCTGTTCGAGGAGCAGCGAGCCAAGGCCACCGCCCTGCAAGCCGACATCCTTCGGACGGATCGGGAGATAGATGGGGTGGTGTATGGGTTGTATGGGTTGGGGGAGGAGGAAATCAAAATCATTGAAAACGCTTAATTTTAAAAACAATCAAAAATGAAAGATACGTTTCCATTTCAGACCACTGCCGAAGACGGCAACTATACCATCAGCGCCGACCTTGAAAGCGAGGTACTGTATCCCAAGTATTACGATTTCTTCAACGAACACGAATACGAGGGAAACGGCTACTGCTGGGAGGGCCATATCACCCAGATACTCGAACAGCTTGACCCCGTTTTGCTTGACCATATCGAATTTGACCCGGAAGCCGGAGCATTCTTTGCTTACGCCGACTCTAAGGCAAGTATGGAAAAGTTCGTGAACCTGCTCAGTCCCATTTTTGCTGACCTGACCAAGTTGGCCACCTACGTCGCTGCTGCGGACAGGGACAGGATAGATGACTGAGGCCGCCGCCCTGCAAGCCGACATCCTTCGGACGAATAGGGAGATAGATGGGGTGGTGTATGGGTTGTATGGGTTGGGGGCGGAGGAGGTGCGGATCGTGGAGGGTGGGTGAACAGATTTTTAAACATCAAAAAATAAATCAAGAATGACGTTAAAATCTACAATCAAGACATTGCTGACAATTCTTGTTTTTTTTAAAACAGCCGATGTTATGAGCCAAAACTGGTACTATTATCATGGTCTATCGACGGTTTGGGCAATGACAGAGCATAATGACACACTATTCTTAGGTACGTCGTGTGGCTTAGAGGAACGGTACCTGAATGGTGAAATTATTGATGCACGCACAACGGTGAACAGTCCCTTAGAATCACCAATAATTTATGCCATTGAAGTTGATAGTAAAGGAACTAGATGGATTGGCACCCAAAATGTTGGGTTGCAGAAAATTTATGTAGATGGGACAACTGAGTTATTAAATAATCAGAGCATAGGTCTGTTTCAAAACTGTGTTTCTGCTATCGAAATCATTTCACCGGATGATGTTTGGATTGGCTTTTGTTCTGGAGGTGTGGTCAATATAAAGGATGGCCAAATCATCCCTTATTTTTATCCTACTTATCCGATTCCGCCCATTCAAGTGAGAACTATTGCATTTGATGGTACTTCAGTTTGGATTGGTACTTTATTTGAGGGGGTAGTTAAAATTACGGACGGCAATTTAGAGTATGTGAATACATTAGAAGCTGACGACAATAGTAACACATTTATCCCGCCTCTTCATGATATAGAATTTAGCACTATCTATAGCACCGGACAAAAATTCATCTGGTTTGCTTCCAAATTTGGTCTGATAAGATATAATCAAGCTACGGGTCCTATCATTTTTTTGGTGATTATGAAATTTTGATGCAGTTGTTTCACCCGGGAATTTGATGGATGAGATTTGGTTTTATGGTCAAAATGGTGTTCAGCATACCGATAATAATGGGGGTATTTGGAATATGCTCAATATACCTGGCCTTTTGGAAGAGAACATAATATCCACGCTGTTTTTGCCAGAAAAGCAACTCATTTATTTTGGTTCCATTGATAAGGTAATCAGGTACAACTTCCAAAATGTCAAGTTAATACCTACGACTGGTACGGCAAAACTTGATAGGCAGTTAACCCATATTTTTAAGGAAGAAGATGGGACTTTATGGTTCGGGGGCAATGATGGAAAGGTTACAAAATTTGCCGGAGGGCAGTTTGAGGATTATAGTGGATTGAACTATCCGAATGCATTTTTCCCAAACATTGAACATATCAATAGAATTGATGGGAAAATATGGGCTTCAACGTATGGTAGCGATTTGATGCAAATTGATGGGAGTGATATTACGGTTCAAACATTAGTTCCAAATAATCCATATTTATGCTTTGCTCAGGCTCCAGATGGCGACATCTGGGTTGGGTGTGACTATGGGATTATTCAAAACCCCGGACCAAATCAGGTATGGCATATTCCATGGAACAATGGGTTTAGTGGCAACATAACACATGATATCGATTTCGATAGCCAAGGCAGGCTTTGGGTTGCTACAGATAATGCACTTCATCGGTTTACAGGTACAAATTGGATATGGTATCATTCCTCTAATACCGTAGGTGCTCCTGATGGCACAGGTGAGTTGGAGATAGACGAATCGGACAATATCTGGATGATTGAAAAAGATATTTACAAATTCGATGGTGATTCTGTTTGGCTAAAATATAGCCTTGAAGATTGGGGATTGCCTGCGTCAGCAGTTCCAAGTAGCATTTTTATTGATGAGAATGGTTATGTTTGGGTTTCTACATGGTATGATGGGTTGGTAAGATTCAATCCCATGGATGAATCATTTTTAGTAATAAATCAGGCAAATTCACCTTTAGGCGACAATGGGATAAGGACAGTAAGTACCGATGAAATGGGTGGGCTCTGGATTGCAATGAATGGACATGATGGTATGTTTTATTTTGGCGTTGAAGCACCTACATTCACCAATAATCTTGAAGTGCCTTCCAAGACACTTCAGGTGTTCCCCAATCCTGCCAACACAAGTGTTGAGATAATGGCGGAAGATGGCAATGAAATCTCAAATGTTATTTTGCTTGATAGTTCCGGCAGGAAACTGTCAATAGCTACAGGCCATTATTTTAGCTATACAATGGATTTGTCGCAGCTGCCTAAAGGGCTTTATTTCATAGTAGCGCAAACTGGGCAGATTCTATCTACTGCAAAACTCATTAAATATTAAATGCCATTTAAGAGCAGGATAATAATTGCAAAACACTAACACTCAATACACATGCCCATACCCGACTTCCAAACCATCCTACTCCCCCTCCTCCAATCCTGCGCCGATGGCCAGGAGCACGGCCTACGGGAAACGATAGCGGCCTTGGCCACCACTTTCCAACTGACGGAAGAAGAGCGGCAGGAGCTGTTGCCGAGCGGCAGCCCCAACGTTTACTAATCCTTTGAGGATTAGTAAACGTGCTGCCCGGTAGAGTAGGCTGGTTGAAGCCGCATTGGAGGTAGGCCGGGCTTTGTAAGACCCGATGGGTTTCGTATTTTTGTAGTAAAATTTAGGCCATGCGGTTTGTAGATATAAAGAATGACATCGCTTTTCGGAAGATTTTCGGCAACGAGCAGAAGTCCGCCCCGCTCATTTCCTTTTTGAATGCAGCTCTGGAACTGGAAGGGGACAAAAGAGTGGTCAGTGTCACGCTCACCAATCCCAACCTTTTTCCCCGCATCGCCGGAGAAAAAGCCTCCATCCTTGATGTGCGGGCAACCGACCAAGCGGGTAGGAAGTTCGTGGTGGAGATGCAGCTCGCTGAAAAGGACGGCTTTGACAAGCGGGTGCAGTATTACCTCTCACGGGACTATTCCATGCAGATAAACAGGGGAGAGGATTATCCGCTTTTGAACCCGGCCTATTTTATTGGAATCCTTGATTTTGAGTTCAGCAAGAACGGCCATTACCATACCCGGCACCTGATTTTGGACAAAACGACGAATGAGCATCTGTTAAAAGACATTGAGTTTTCATTTGTTGAGTTACCAAAATTCCAGTTAGGACTTGACGATTTGGAAACTCCGATTGATAAATGGGCCTACTTCATCAAGCACGCAGAAGAATTAAACTTTATTCCTGATTATGCGAATGAAGATGAAGGGTTAAAAACAGCCTTTGTGGAAGCTGATAAGCACAACTGGTCAAAGGATGACCTGATTGCTTATGATAATGCTTCCATTGCCGAGCAAGATGAGCGGGGAAAAATCACAGCAGCAGAGAAGAAAAGGGCAAAGGAAATCGCAAGGGAACTTAAAAAGAACGGGGTTGATAAAGAGATAATAAAAAACTCAACAGGGCTTTCTGATGAAGAAATAGTTGAACTGTAAAATCACAATGCTCGCCGCCACATCGCATATTCAATTGTTAAACACCAAAACTCAAACCACATGCCCATTCCCGACTTCCAATCCATCATGCTCCCCCTCCTCCAATCCTGCGCCGATGGCCAGGAGCACGGCCTACGGGAAACGATAGAGACCTTGGCCACCGTTGGCGCAAGTATTCCGCTGCTTTTCCAAATGGTTGCGCTCCCCTTGCCTTTGGCTAACGATTCCCATTGGCAAGTTCTTCGTAAGGGACTTTAACCCTCAAGTTGTATGGTAGCGCAACAAAAAAGGGCGTAGCCGAAGCCACGCCCATGCTGTATTTTAGGAATCAAAATATCGGCAAATCAGCAATTTCCCAATTTCCCAATTTCCCAATTTCTTGATTGCTCATCACTTCCTGCCAAACAAGTTGCTCAGGAGGCTTTTGCCCACCATGCCAGCCACATCGTCCATCACGGAGCCGTCGCCGTCCTTGTCGAGGAAGCGGGTGGCTATGTTCATGAGTGGGTTGCCAGCGTCACGCTGCTGGCCGACGCTGTTGGTAAGTAGCCCGGCGATGCCAGCGACATCGAGGCCCTGCTCGCGCTTCTGCTGGCCGAGCATGCTCATCACCATCGGGGCGAGGGTGGTCATCAGGTCGCCAGTTTTGCCGTTGTCAAGGCCGCTCATCTTGCTGATCATGTCAATGGCACCACCTTGACGGTCGCCAAGGATGTGGTTAAGAATGCCTGAGCCGTTGGCGGCACGGGACTGCTCAGGGGCCACTTGGCCACCGATGAGGCCCATGAGGTTGCTAAGGAGGCCGCCATCGTGGTCACGCTCAAGGGCGTTGTTCAGGCTGGCTGCGCCTTCTGGCGTGGAGGCATTCTTGGCCAGGCCACTGAGCAGCGTGGACACGATGCCTTGGGCAGCAGTGGCGGTCTGGGCGCGGTCGGCGCCTCCGATTTTGCTGCTGAGTTGGTCAATGATGTTTTCGTCCATTTGACCATGCAATAAATCAAACAAGTTTCCCATGTGATTCCTTTTTATTTTGGTGAAAAAATCGCCGCTTGCGGCAACACGCAGTTTAAGACGCAAAAAGCTGGACAAGTATCAAAAAGCTGAGAATTATTTTTAGCCCACTGTTTGAATGCCTTTTTTCTACGTGCGACCAAAGTTAGCAATTCACGCATTATTTGCATGAAATCAAAACTGAAAGCTGAAATTGTTTTTTTTCAAATAAAACAACCTACCTTGCTTTGCCTTTCTTAAGGCACCAAAAACAAACACATCGTATGAGCAGGGAGCTACACAGCCCATCGGAAGAAATCATCTCGCAAACGGACATTGCCTCACTGGCGCAGCAGTACGTCCTCAACCTTTTCAACCAGAAGAACGACGCCCGTCTGGTGTTCCACACCTACCGCCAAACAATGGAAATCGTGAAGGCGGTGAACAGCCTCTCACAATCCAATGGCTCCACCGCCTCGGAATGGGAGACCGCAGCATTGGCGGCTTGGTTCAGCAATGTGGGCTACCTGTTTGAGTACCAGAACCCCGAACCACGGGCCGTGGAGAAGGCAGAGAAATTCTTCAGCGCCCACCCTCAGTTCCCTGCCGACAATGTTGCCAAGGTCATCGAGACCATAAAAGCCCTGTTCAACGACCAAGCCATGCGAACCAAGGAGGGGCAACTGCTTTCCGACGCCGTGAACGCTGTCCACTTTGGTAGCAGCTTTCTGGAGAACTCCCCCCTGATGCGCTTGGAACAGGAGCTACTGGTGAACCGACATTTCACCAAAGATGAATGGGAGGCGTATCAGGTACAATTGCTGCTCGGTGTGCGCTTCTTTACCTCGCCGGCAAAGCTGACACACGAGCCGATCGTAGCCCACCAAATGCTCGCCCTCAAGGAGCGCCAAGACAAGCGAAAACGAAAGGAGCAGCCCCAAAAACAACAGGGCGACAAGAAATTCCAAGGCTTGAAGGATAGGCTCTCGCCCGGTGCCCAGACCTTTTTCCGCACGAACTATCGCACCCATATCAACCTCAGTGCCATCGCCGACCAGAAGGCGAACATCATGATCAGTGTGAACGCCATCCTGATTTCGGTGATGATTTCGGTGATTTCGTACCGCAACATGACCGAAACCAACCCTGCCGTGCTCATGCCAGTGGTCATCTTCCTCGTTACGGGGCTTTCGTCGCTCATCTTTGCCGTGCTGGCCGCCCGACCCAAAGTCACGTCCTTCATCAACGACTCAACGCCCATTGAACAGGCCAAGCGCAACCTGATGTTCTTCGGCAATTTCACCGCCCTGAAGATGGAACGCTACGAACAGCTAATGGACGAGGTATTCCGGGACAGCGACCTGCTGTACGGCAACATGACCCGTGACCTATACAACCTCGGCAAGGTGCTTGACCGCAAGTACAAGTTCCTCTCCATCTCCTACAATATATTTATGGTGGGCTTCGTGGCTACGGTGCTGTTGTTCATGGTGGTGCTGTTTAGCTGAACCGAGCAGAATGAAGGATTGCACTTTGAAAGCGAGTGATTTCAGTCATCCAACCCTTCCCCTTCCACATCCGCAAAGCTGTCCACCTGCTGCTGGTGCTTCAAGAAGCGGCACCAAGAGCAGTCCTCTTGCCCGCAGCCTTCGTAGAATTCTTGCCGCATGATGCGGGCATAGGTGTCGGTGATAAGGCCTTTCACGAAAGCCACGTCCGCTGGCTCGTATTCAATGCGCTTGGTCTCGAACTGCCCCCGTGCGTCGGGTTCGAGGTAGCTGATTTCGGCGCTGATGGCCCTTGCTGGGTTGCGCCGCCAGTTGTCGAAGAGGATTTTGTAGAAAACGAGCTGGCGGTAATAGGCTCCTCCGATTGCAGTTTGCGGAACTTGTCCCGACACCTCGGGATTGCGGATTGCGGATTGGGAGACCGAGCTATCTTGGCCCTGACTGCCAACTGCCAACTGTCGAACCGCCAACTCAAAATTGGGTCTGCGCAGCCGCTCTGGGTCAGCGCTGCCCGTTTTATAGTCCACGATATGCACTTCTTGGCCACTCTTGCCGAGGTAGTCAATCCGGTCAATGATGCCCATGATGGGCACGCCCTCCACCTCCACGTAGTTGAATTCTTGCTCCACCTTACAGTTGGTGGGCCAGTTGGCCTGGTGGTGGCGCACGTATTCGGCAAGGTACTGCCTGCCGAGGTCGAGGCGGCGCTCGAAGTCCTTTTTGCTGAGGAATGCCTGTTGCCGCCGCATTTCATGCTCAAAAAACTGCACGAACTCGCCCGCAAATGGGAAGTGCCGATTGCCGGGTGCAGCCCGCAGCATCTGCTCGAAACCCCTTCGCAAGGCATTGTGCATGGCTACCCCGTAAAAGGCCGCCTCAGTGGCCACAGCAGGTGCCCGCAGCACATTTTCATAGTAAAAACTCAGTGGGCAGCGCAGGAACTTGTTCATCGCCGTCACGCTGAGGGTGAATTTTTCCAATAGCGCCTGTACTGCCATTCGGTCGTGCGGCTCCACGCCCGCTGTTGGCTTGCCTTCGAGTAAAAGGGCAGCCTGTGCCTCCAAAATGGCGATTGGCGCCACGCCACTGGGTAGTTCTTGAACCGAGTTTTTGCCCAAAATCTCGTCCAAAAACTGGGTGCGCAGCAAGTCTTTTCCGTCGTCGTTCTTGATGGCATAGCTGAGGTGCAGTTGCTCCTTTGCCCTTGTCATGGCCACGTAGAACAGCCGCCGCCTTGCCTCCATCGCATCGGCTTCGCCGCTGAGGTGCAGCGTATCGGGGAAGGTGAACTGGAAATGGCTGCCCCGCTTGGCTGGCTCCCAGTTGTCCTTCACGCAGTCGAGGAGGAAGACGTGGCGGAACTCAAGGCCCTTGGAGGAGTGGGCGGTTAGCAACTGGATTGCGGAGTGGGCGATTGCGGATTGGGGATTGCGGATTTCGGATTGGGGATTGCGGATTGCGGATTGGGGGGCCGAGCTATCTTGTCCCTGACTGTGGACTGCGGATTGCGGACTATGGACTGCCTCAGCGTTCTGTGTTGGGTTTGACGGAGAAAGGGCGGGTGTAGCACCTCCAATCCGCAATCCGTAATCCCCAATCCGCAATCCAATCCCGTTTGCGTCCATGCTGGCGAATATTTCCAGCAGCCTCGTGAGGTGGAGCCGTGGGTTGCGGAGCGCCTCATTTTCGATGAAATTGGTGAAGGCAAATAGCACCTGCAATAGTTCGGCCTTGCGCTCGCTGGCCAGTACATGGCGCAGCAGCCCGCTGCGGTTGATGAGCCTTTCGATGAAATGCGGAACGCTGAGGTTGGTGTACTCGCCGAGCATGAACTCGATGAATTCGGAGAGTTGCAGCAATGCCTCCGGTTGTTCGATGCCCGTCTGTTTCAGCAGGTTCTTGTTGGCTATGGCGCTTCGCAAATAGAGTGAAACGGACTTGGCACCGGGTTTCGTTGGCAGTTTTTCCATGCCCGTCCAGCCTTCGCCCTCAGTGGCCAGCCACATGGAAAGGCGGGCGATGTCCTGCGGTTTTATCCCAAAAAACTCAAAATGCAGCATCCTGAAAAGCGCCTGCTCGCCACTGTAAGGTCGGTGGAACTCGTCGGCGAAATAGCCGAGTACCATGCGCAGGTTCTCCACCAGCGGCAGGTCGAGTGCGTTGATGGGCTGGCGGGTTTGGTACGGGATGCCTTTTTTTTCCAGCAGCGCCATCAGCCGCTTGGCTTGGCGGTGCTTCGCAAAAATGACGGCCACCTCATCGAGTGGGAAGCCCTCGTTCATCAGTGTTTCGAGCTGCTCCGCAATGGCCACCTCCTCCTGCAAGCGGTTCGGGAAAGCTTTTACCGAAGGCAAAACAGGCAAATGGGCGTATTCGGGATGCCGTGCGGTCAGGATTTTTTCCAGGCCCAAGTCCCGCAGGTGGTTCACGATGCGCAGCGTGTTTGTGCCGATGAGCGTCCCCGCCGAGTCGAGGATGTGCTGCGTGGAGCGGTAGTTTTCGGTCAGTACCACCACCTTCAGGTCGTCGTGATGGGTGTGGTAGAAGTCGGTGATGTTCTTCAAGCGGGCACCCTGGAACTCGTAGATGCTCTGGTCGTCGTCGCCGACGATGAAGATGTTGGGGGCGTCCCAGAACTCGGTCAGGCGGTGCAGCACCTCGTTTTGGGCGCCGTTGGTATCCTGGTATTCATCAAGTAGGAAGTAGAGGTATTGCTCCTGGTAGCGGGCCAGCAGGTAGGGGTGGTCACGGAAGGCCCGCAGCACCCAAAGTATCATGTCCTCGTAGTCGTAGCGTCGGCGCTCCCGCAGGATGTCCTCATAACGGGGGAAGAGTTGTACTGCCGAGCGTAGCCTTTCCATCTTCAGTTTTTCCTCCTCAATGGCGGCGGTTTTCAGGTCGCCTTTTTTCCATGTGCCTCGGTTCTGCTGGTAAACGAACTCCTTGCGGTTGGGCAGGTCAGCGAGGTAGGCGTCTATTTTTTCTTCAACAAAAGCGGGCGTCCAGTTTTCCGATTTCATGCGCCGGAAGAGTTCCTGCAAGTGCCGCTCATAGCGATAGCCGTCCGAGCGGCCCCTTCGCAAAGGGTGTGCCCACGGCACTTCGTCGAGCAGTTGTCGGATGGTTTCGACCCGCTCCAAGTCGCTCAAAGGCTCCAGTTCCCGGCGGCCAAAGAGTTCAAGGTTGTCCTGGATGATGGTGTTGCAAAACGAGTGGAAGGTAAAGATGTGCACCTTGTGGGCATCCGGCCCGATGAGCGAGAGCAGCCGCTGCCGCATGGCCTGCACCCCGGCGTCGGTGAAGGTGAGGCAGAGGATATTGTGCGGCTGTGTGTCGGTTCGAAGCAGGATATTGCCGATGCGGGCGGCGAGGATGTGCGTCTTGCCGGTGCCCGGGCCAGCGATGACCAGCACGGGGCCTTCGATATGCTCCACGGCCTCCCGCTGGGCAGGGTTGAGGCGCTCCAATGCCTGGAGGAACTGCTCGTTGTAGTGCTGGTTGGTCATTGCGGAGCAAAGGTAGGAAAAGGAAAATTGAGCTTGTGAAATCGGATAACGGAAGCCACAAATGGAAAGGCAAGTTCACATTTTGTGTATCCCCCTCACAATCAGCTTCGACCATGTGGCCATCTGCTCAACCACGGCGATGCCACCAACCTCGCCGGCCCGTTCAGGCCAATGCAGCGAACGGCAATTTCGAGGACTGCAAGTGGCACAAGCTATGGGTGGGCTGGTACGCCCCCACGCAGACCTTGAAGTCTTTTTTTTGTCGCTTGTTTAATTTTTTTCCAAAAAAACTTAAACAAAAGATTCAACTCCCTGTTTCGATTCTGTTTTAACTGAGAAACAAAACAAGATTGTGGCAAAAAAATAGTCGTGATTGGTTCGGGGTTCGCTGGTTTGGCTACGGCAAGTTGCTTGGCCAAGCGGGGCTATGACGTGACCATATTGGAAAAAAACGACGAGCCGGGTGGCCGTGCCCGCAAGTTTGAGGCCGAGGGCTTCACTTTCGACATGGGGCCGAGCTGGTACTGGATGCCGGAGGTTTTCGAGGAGTATTTCAACCTTTTTGGCAAGAAGGCCAGCGACTACTACGACCTTGTACGGCTCGACCCTTCCTACCGTATTTTTTTTGGGAAAAACGATGAACTCAATGTGCCCGCTGGCGTGGAGGCGCTTTGCGAAATGTTCGAAAAGGAAGAACCGGGCAGCAGCGTGAAGCTCCGTCAGTTCTTGGCGGAAGCCAAGTACAAATATGAAGTGGGCATGGGCGAGTTCGTGCGGAAGCCGAGCCTGTCCATCTTGGAGTTTGCCGACCTGCGCATATTGGCCAGCATGTTCCGCTTGCAGATGTTCAGCTCGCTGTCGTCGCATGTGCGGTCGCTTTTCAAAAGCAAGAAACTGATAGAACTGCTTGAATTCCCGGTGCTGTTCTTGGGTGCAACTCCTGAAAACACCCCGGCCATGTACAGCCTGATGAACTACGCCGACATGGCGCTCGGCACTTGGTATCCCAAGGGCGGCATGACCAAGATTATTGAAGGAATGGTTTCCTTGGCAAAGGAACTGGGCGTCAAAATCCAACTCGGCGAGGAGGTCAAACAGATTTATGTGCCCAATGGCCATGCCACCAAGGTCGTTACCGCCAAGGGCGAGTACGCCGCCGATGTGGTGGTGGGCGGTGCGGATTACCACCACGTCGAGCAAAACCTGCTGAACGAGCGGGTGCGGCAGTACGATGCCAAGTACTGGGACAAACGGGTGATGGCACCTTCCAGCCTGCTGTTTTACTTGGGCATCAACAAGCGCCTGAAGGGCCTCTTGCACCACAACCTTTTCTTCGACAAGGATTTCAAGAAACATGCGGTCGAGATTTACGACCAGCCTGTGTGGCCGACCGAGCCGCTGTTTTACGTATGCGCACCCAGTGTGACCGACCCCACCGTGGCGCCGGAAGAGTGCGAAAACCTTTTTGTGCTCATCCCACTCGCCCCCGATTTGGAAGACACCGAGGCGCTTAGGGAACAGTACTATAATATGGTGATGGAACGCCTCGAAAACCTGACAGGGCAAGCTATTCGTATAGCTGTGGTGTACAAGCGATCGTTTGCCCACAATGATTTCAAGAAGCACTACCATGCCTTCAAGGGCAATGCCTACGGCCTTGCCAACACGCTTTTGCAAACAGCCTTCCTGAAACCAAGAATAAAGAGCAAAAAAGTTAGCAACCTTTACTATACCGGCCAACTGACTGCCCCCGGCCCTGGCGTTCCGCCGTCGCTGATTTCGGGGCAGGTGGTGGCGGAACTGATTGACAAAGAGCTTCGAGCTTCGAGTTCCGAGTCTTGAGTTGGGCACTGCCCTTCTCGCAACTCGCAACTCAAGGCTCGTAACTAAACAACCAGCTATGCTTAATCTGTACAACACCACCTGCCAAGAGTGCAGCCAGCTCATCACGAAGCGGTACAGCACTTCGTTTTCGATGGGCATCCGTGCCTTCGACCCATCTATAAGGATGCCTATCTATTCCATCTACGGCTTCGTGCGGTTCGCCGACGAGATTGTGGACACCTTCGACGGCTATCCCAAGGCGGATTTGCTGAGGCGCTTCCGGGAGGACACCTACACGGCCATTGCGGAGCGTATCAGCCTGAACCCCGTGCTGCATGCTTTTCAGGAAGTGGTGCATCGTTATAAAATTGAGCAGGAGCTGATTGACGCTTTTTTGGATAGCATGGAAATGGACTTGCACCATAATTACTATGGCAGCGAACTATACCAAAAATACATCTACGG
This sequence comes from Saprospiraceae bacterium, assembly GCA_016714985.1. GTDB lineage: Bacteria > Bacteroidota > Bacteroidia > Chitinophagales > Saprospiraceae > UBA6168. Next base: position 262,484 of record JADKBS010000003.1, read on the forward strand.
TTCGGCTGAGGTGGTGGGTTTGATGTGCTTGCGGGTGTTCTGTGAGGGCGATGGTGCCCTGTTCGACAGGCTGAAATCGCCTGCTCAAAGCCTCGGTGCGGCCTTCCAGAAAATCAACTTCCTGCGTGACCTAAAGAGTGATTTCGATGACCGTGGCCGTGTGTATTTCCCCGGTGTGGACTTTTCGAACTTCACCACAGCGGACAAGCGCAGCATCGAAGCGGAAATAAAAAAGATTTTGATGACGCCTACCTTGGCATCGTGCAGTTGCCAAAAAGTGCACGTTTTGGCGTATATTTGGCCTATGTTTATTACCTAAATTTGTTCCAAAAAATACGCCGTACGGCTGCCGCCAAGGTCAAGGAGCAGCGTATCCGTGTGAACGATGGCAAGAAAATTTACCTGTTGTGCAGTTCTGCGGTGCGGATGAGTTTGAATATGTTATGATTGTTTTATTGTTGGATTGTTTTATTGTTGAATTGTTGCCCGTTTAACGTGTTCCTTGACAATATAACAATCATAACAATCCCAACAATCCCAACAATACAACAATTTAACAATGTCAACAATACAAGCAATCCTCATCACCCTCGCCGCAGTGGGCGGCATGGAGTTCGTGGCGTGGTTCGCCCATAAGTACATCATGCACGGCTTCGGCTGGAAGTGGCACGAAGACCACCACCGCCCCGACTTCAAGGAAGGCCGTTGGTTCGAGAAGAACGACCTGTTTTTCCTCGTCTTTGCAACGCCCGGCATCACCTGCATCCTGCTCGGTTCGTTCACGGTGCATACATGGCTGTTCTATATCGGGCTGGGCATCACGATTTACGGAGCTATTTACTTCCTCATCCATGACGTTTATATCCACCAACGGTTTTCGTGGTTCCGGCAATTGGACTCGAAGTACAGCAGGGCCATTTTGCGGGCGCATGGGTCGCACCACGCTAACCAAGGCAAGCACGACTGCGAGTCGTTCGGGCTGCTGTTGGTCAATCCTAAGTATTTTAAGAAAAGGAGTGAATGGAAGAAGGCATAGGGTTATTGCCATCATCAAATTGGGGCGAATCACTGATTAGCCCATTTTACCTGAATAACCAATCCTTCCAGCCAGGCTCCCGTCAAAACCGCACCTCTGCGTCCAATTCCCAATTGGCCCGCAGTTCCTCCAGCTTCCTCCGCACAAACCGCTCCGGCTGGCGGTGCAGGTCATAGTTGCCAGTCGTCCAGCGTCCATTTCGGTCGGTGTCTTCGATGAGTTCAACGGTATAGGCGCCTGGTGGCATCAAGGGCAGTTTTACTTCAAAATTGGGCATACTGGCCACCGTCCATACCCGCAAGGGGGGCGAGTCGGGCTTGTCGAGGAGCTGTACCACATACGCCTTGACCGAATCCAATCCAACAGCTTTCAGGGTCAATGAACCAAAATCCTTGCGCAGCGCAGCATTGGCTTTCTGTAAAATGGTGTCGGCATTGCTCAAGCCGTAAATATCCGTCAATGCCCCGGGCAGCAATTGCAATTGGTAGGGCACGCCCTCTTTCCAAGAATATTCAACGAGAAAATTCCGTCGTGCCAACGAATCAATGCGCAGCCGGGGCTGAACCACGGTTTGGGAGGTATCTTCCAGCAGCCGGATATTGGCGGTGTTGATGCTGCCCAACGGCTGGTTGAACTGGATGGACAGTGGCTGCTCAGGTGCCAGTTTCACGGGTTGGCCCGTCAGCTTGGTGGCGGTCGTGAGCTTTGCCGAGGTGAGGAAGTTCGCCCGAAGCCCAGATTTTACCAGCACCGTGTCCACGCTCGTATCACGCTGCAAGAAGATGCGCCAAGTGGTGTCCTGCACGGGGTGGTGGTACCAAAGCCGCACGGAGTCTTTTTCGTTTTCGAGGAAAACGACCTGTCCCGCGCTGTCGAAACTGATCTTGGCTTGGGCGGGTGGCTGGTTGAAGCCGAGCGTGACCCGGCCATATTTCGAGGCTTCTTTGCTTCGCAAAAACAGGGGCTTCTCTTGGGCGAAAAGCCGCAGGTTGACCACTGGGGTGGGCGGTTTGGCAGGGCGCAAAGCGGGAGGTTTCGATAGGCTGTCCACCTGCAAGCTATCATTCCGCAAGCTATCATTCCGCAAGCTATCCAAGCCTAGTGAATCACCCTGAGCCTGACTGCCTACTGCCAACTGCCGAACTGCCGAACTATCTACCTCTCCGCTCAAAGTCAGCAGGCTGTCCAGAAAGCCAATCTGCTCCGATTCACCGTCGAAAGTATAGTTCAGGTTCAGGTCGTTGAGTGCCACGGCCTTGAACCTGCCCGATTTAACATTGCTCACCTTGAACTTGCCATCCTTGTTAGTTAGTCCAAAGTAGAAGGGCCGCTCGGTGCGCACCACCGAGTCTGCGGTATTTTCATAGAGCATGAACAGGGTCTTGTCCATTGGTTTTTCCGTCCAGGCATCCACGATGGTTCCTTCTACGGAGAGCGAGTCAATATAGTCGCCCGTAGAGAACACGAAGACGATGGGCGCCACGTTGCCCTCGGTCAGGTCACGGATGGCTTGGCCGAAGTTGATGACGTAAGTGGCGCTGTCACGCAATACTTCATCCTTGTCGAAAAGGACTTGGATGGTCTTCTTGCGCCGCACGATTTCAGGGCGCTTGGCCAGCGGCGGCGAGATGATGACCTGCGTGAACACGTCCCGCAGTTCTACCCATTCGTTAAATGCTAGCACGATGTCCTGCTTCTGGAAGCGGGTCTGGTAGTTGCGGGTGGAACGGAGGGAGTCGAGTTGGGGTGGGTCGAGGTCTTTCGGGCCACCTTCGATGGGGACGATATTGGCACAGCCGCAGAGGGCTGCCAAGGCAAGGAGCAGGAGGACAGTTCGACAGTTCGACCCCTTACAGGGTGGCAAAAGGCAGTTTGCAGTCAAGTTTGGCGGTTGTTTAGTTTGTAAGTCAGTAATGGAGCAGGCCCATTTCCTGATTTTTTGTTGCAAAAATAGCTGCCTCCACTTAACGCTATAAATAGCTGTGAAAACAAGTGCATTTGCCGAAGTTTAACAGAAAATGGTGGACGGCTGACGGCGAGCAATGCCCATCGTCAGCCGTCCACCGTCTATCATCCACCGTCCACCGTAGCCCGTCTGCCATGCGCACGCATCTCCACGTTCCTTGGATGGAAATTTAGCACCGTTTCTTTTAAATAATCCGTATCGAGGTGGGTATAAATTTCGGTGGTGGTGATGCTCTCGTGGCCAAGCATGTCCTGTACGGCCTTGAGGTCGGCACCGCCCTCGATGAGGTGTGTGGCGAAGGAGTGCCGGAAAGTGTGCGGGCTGATGTTCTTTTCGATGCCCGCCAATTTTGCCAGGTCTTTGATGATCAAGAAAACCATGATGCGGGTGAGCTTGCTGCCTCGGCGATTGAGGAAGAGGACGTTCTCGCTGTCCTTTTTCACCTTTAGGTGCAGTCGCATGCCCTCCACATAAAAGCCAATATGCTTGATGGCTTCCTCGCCGATGGGTACGAGCCGCTCCTTGTTGTTCTTTCCGAGCACCTTGATGAAGCCCACATCGAAGTGCAGGTTGGAGATGCGGAGGTTGATCAGCTCCGTCACCCGCAGGCCGCAGGCATAGAGTGTTTCGAGCATAGCCCGGTTGCGCAGCCCGAGCGGGTCGCTGTGGTCAATGGTGGCCAGCATCCGCTGTATTTCGTCGAAGTGCAGCACTTCGGGGATTTTGCGGTTCAATTTGGGCGTTTCGAGCATCTCGGTGGGGTCGGTCAGTAGGATGTCTTCCACGAGCAGGTATTTGTAAAATGCCTTGATGCCAGAGATGAGCCGGGCCTGCGAGCGCAAATCGAGGCCGAGTTCGTTGAACCATTTGAGCATGGCCTGAAAGTCGGTTAGTTGGAGTTCGCCAGGGTTGGGCAGCGGAGGGGTTGGTTGCCCTTCGGGCAACGTGGCGACCTCCTGCGAGCGGCGGATATCGAGGTACTGTACCAGCTTACCGATGTCCCGCAGGTACGCCTCAATGGTATTGGGCGACATGGAACGCTCCAGCAGGAGGTAGGCATGAAAGCCTTTGATGTAGGAATTCCACATGGGAGTCAATAATAATGGTTCATGAAGGTTTCAGGTAGGTTCTGCTCAATTGCAAACGAATCGCATTTTTGAAACAGTTGTTTTAGCCATACAATCTATTCAAAAATGATATTAGCAGGCATCCCCGTGAAATCCCGAAAAATCGGAACAGGTTGTGAAACCACAAACTTCACGAACCATTGAATATAAAATGCGAACTCAAATGCCTGACCAACCCAACTCGCAATATGTCAATGCCTTCTTCTTTGCAGTGAAAACCTGACTTGCAACCGAAAGGATGTCGAGCAAAGGTAGGACGAACGGGCTGGCTGGCCAAGTAGGTGTATTTCTCTTCTGTAAAAGACCCTAATTTATCAGGCGAATCATCATAAATATATTTTGTCTTCAAATGGCGTTCGTAAACTGCTACTGTCCTGCTCAAAAATTTTTCATTTGAATAGTGAAGCTTTTCGATTTCTCTTCCCAAAGAATCATATTTTAGTTCGTATTTGCTTTTTTCTTCCATTCTTACAATTGGTACATAAAACGGTCTTTTTTTGTCATCGATTTGAAGCGTTTTATCTTTATTATATTTCATTTCCCGACTAATGTTATCGTTCGAATCAAATTCCAATTCTCCAATTAATTTTCCATTATCGTATTTGAATTCAGTTCGGTAAATCAGGTAATCTTTTTTATTGTCTTTGTATCTCCAATACGCTGATGAAGTAATATGATTGTCTTGATTGTAAGTTTTAAAAGCAACTGTATTCAGCTTTTCCCTATACCTTCCGTGGCCACTTGTAACTAAAATTGAGCTATCTTGGTTTGTTGTTACTTTTCAAAAATGCCATATTTCTCCATATTCTACGATTTCTATTTCATTTCCTTTTATGTCATATTTTATGTAACCTATCTTGGTTTTCTTTTTGTGCCACTTGCTTGTTTTAAAACTTTTGTTTTTCCGGTATGTATGGTTGTACTCATATCGTGTTTTGACATTTGGAGAATTAATTTGGCATGAACAGCTAGTTAATCCAATTAGCATAATTATCAGGCTCAATAGGCAGTTTCTATTTTTCATTTTTAACTGTTTAGGAGGGTGTGGGAGGGAGAGAAAAAATGAAATTTTTTCTCTCCCTCCCACACTTTGGGGTGTTTTTTGGGAAAAATTGAAAATCCCCCCCTGCTAAGTAGTTACTTTCATTTTTAGTATTGACTAACTGACGATTGCCATATTTAGATGTTCTAGCTTTCCAACAACCCAAAACGACTAACCCGCCAATCAAATCCTATCCACAGCGAAACCCCCTACCACCATGAAAGGATGCCAAGCAAAGATAATCCAAGCCAACTACTCCACCAAGCCCTCATCAAAAATTGCCTTAGCCTCCCAACCCCCTCTCCCGCAACCCTCTACGTATTAATTATTTTCAAATAAAATGCCATCCCTCGACAAAACATGGCACTTTTCTTGCAAGTGTATCCCCATTGCCGCATTCAAAACAGGAGATTAAACCAACTAGTGAGAGAAGACCGAGAAAACGACCTCCTATGTTCCTTGGGTCATTAAAGAAGAGAAAACGAGAGAAAACAAGATTTTTAACAAGCTTAGCTTCCGATTGGGTGCAGGTGGGTTAGGCTTAAGGCCACCTGTACGAGGAAAATGCGAAATTGAGAAAATGAGCGTGGCGTATGCCGCCGGCGATTTTCCAATTTCCCCAATTTCCCAATTTCTGCCATCGGCTGCACGGCACAACATACCCGGAACATGAGATTGCTACACATCCTATCCGTATGTGCATTATTCCTATTGCCGAAGGCGGCGAGCGCCAACGCCATTCCCGTTCACGACCAGCAGTTGTTCATTGATACCTGGGCCAGGATGGCCGTGGAACAAATGGGCCTGTACGGCGTGCCCGCCAGCATCACTTTGGCACAGGCCATTGTGGAGTCGGGCTGGGGGCAGGGTCGGGTAGCCCTGCTCGGCAACAACTATTTCTGCATCAAGGCCAACAACGGCTGGGCAGGCCCAGTCATTCAAGCCATGGACGACGACAGCCTCGAAAACAAGCCGATTGACTCAAAGTTCCGCAGGTATGGAACCATTGAGGAGTCGTTTGCCGACCATTCCAAGTTCCTGCGAGAGAACCCCCGCTACAGCGGCCTTTTCAAGCTCTCCCCAACCGACTACCGGGGCTGGTGCTACGGCCTGAAGTCTTGTGGATATGCTACCAAAGGCGACTACGCAGAACAGTTGATTTCGACCATTGAGCGGAACGGGTTGTTCTTGTACGACAAAGCCGTGCCGGAGGATCAAATCAAGGCGCTTGGCCTGCCATTCGAGGACCTGGACTACATGGAGGCCGTAGAAGCCGTGGAGCCAGCGGGCGACTTCATCGCCATTGCGCCGCAAGTACCTCAAAGGGCGCAGTTGCCACAAGCACCGCAAACACCTGCGGAAACCGCCCCAATCGTGGCACTTAACGAGGTCAATGAAGAGACTTTGCTCAAAGTGCCGGGCTACCGCCTGCCAAGGGAGCAGCGCCCAATGGCAGTAGCCCCACCTGTTGTGGAGATACCAGTGGCGCAGTCGTTCGTGAAGATTCCGCTGATTTTGCCGAAGGCAGCGCCGAAGTTCGAGCGCAGGTAGTTTTGAGTTGCCAGTTATGAGCTACGAGTTACCAGTAAGCGGCTGCTTCTAAGGTTAACTTGAGGCATAACCGCTCGCAACTCGCAACTCATAATTCGCAACTCCAAAAAAAGCCAGCTACGTTCAAGTATGGTCAACGGGTACAAGCGCCTGAACCCTCGTTCCGCATGAAAAATTGCGGGGAGGAGGCAGCGTCTTGTCCCCGTTTTTTATTTGTATCCTGCTGGCAAGGGCGTTGGGAACTTCAAGTCACCTGCTAACTTGGCGCTCATGTCTATTGTTAGAGGATAAAAAAGAAGAAATTCCTCAGCCTCCCAAACGCTAGAGCGTTGTTGGTGTCAAAGAAGTTTTAGCCTCATAGTAAGGGATTTACAAATTTGAAAAAAAAAATCTGTTCACACGCATTCCAAAGTTTCCTACCTTTGTCGTCGATTTAAAAGCGAAGTGATAACTTCGTTGAGCATTTATCATCCCACGAACATTCTTTTTCCTATGAAGCCGATTGTAGTCCTTTTACAAACCTATCTCCTATTTCCTCCTTTTTTCCGGCAAGTTGCTTTTCTGCCGCCGGATTATTTTGTAGTTTCCATGAATGAAAAACCGGGTTGACACTGTGCTTCGCCGTTGGTCACAACGGTGAGGAGCCCAACCTTGGCCTAAAGTTCCCGTAGAAGAAACTGCATCGCTTCACAGGTGAGAAGTCCTGGAAATCCAATTTTTTGTAAAATTTTAAACTGGTTAAAAAACGAGGCATGACGAACCGATTACTCCTCAAGTGGCAATTGCGGCTTCTCTTCGCAATCGGCCTAATCCCATGTACATTACAGTTGCTGGCGCAATGCGAGTGCGGGTCACCGGTGATGATCCCAGACCCGACTTGCCCCGGTGGCACCCGGCAGGTTTGCAGTGGCGACCAATTCACTTTGACCTACTGCGGGCCCGACACCATCTTCATTGGCACCTCTTGTATTGGCACGCTGAACAGTCCGAGCACCTTTATACAGGTGTCGGGCGGCAACGTTTCCACCTTCGTGGAGTACGTGCCACCGGGCGGCTACCCCATCGGCGCCACCGTACCTGCGGGCACCGATGTTACCGTCCATTACATCATCACCTCCCCGAGTGCAGTGAAGGATACACTTTGCTATGTGCTGAGCTTTATCGACACTGTGGCTCCGATCATCAACATCCCGCTGACCAACGGCACGGCTCCCTGCGAGTCGGACAACTACCTCGGCTGGCTGCAGGCCCAAATGGACTCGCTCGATGTACACCGCAACGACTTCGACAACTGCGGCATTGACACCATTTATAATAATGGCCCCGCTACCTTCACCAACAACTGCGGCTCCGTGACCGTCACTTTCACCGTGGTGGATGCCTCCGGCAATACCGACACAATCACGGCCACCTACACCATCACCGATTCGACACCGCCTGCCCTGGTGGGTGTGCCCGCCGATGTGATGATTGACTGCGATGACCCCATTCCAGCCGTGGCCACGGTTACAGCTACCGACAACTGTGCGACAGGGCTTGTGCCCGCCTTCTCACAGACCAATTCACAGTCGCCGAATACCAGCACTTGCAACCATTACGACTATACCATTGTGCGCACCTGGGCCGTGAGCGACGGCTGCGGCAACAACGTGACCCAATCGCAAACCATTAATATAGAGGACACCGTGCAGCCGACCTTCACCCATCCGGCGGATACTGTGGTGAACTGCGGCACGCCCGTTGACACACTGACCCTCGGCTCGTACAGCAACGTGGCGGACAACTGCTCTTCGGTACTGAACATCACGATGGCCGACGTGGTCAACAATGGCACCTGCCCGCAGGAACGCACCATCCTGCGCACCTGGACGGTGAGAGACCCTTGCCTCAACTCTGTCTCAAAGACGCAGACCATTACTGTGCAGGACACCATTTTCCCAACGGCCATTTTTCCTGCCGACATCACGGTGGACTGTGCCAACGCTGGCAACCTCAGTGTGACGGGAACGCCAACCTCCCTTTCCGACAACTGCGACATGCTGCCGACCTTCAACCACCTGCCCGATACGTTGGTGACGGGGGCCTGCGACCATAGCTATGTGCTCAAGCGCCCTTGGCGGGTGCAGGATGCCTGCGGCAACGTCATTGGTGACCTGCAAATCATCACAGTCACCGATAATATCGCCCCGACCGTGACGGCCAATGCCCAGAATCAAGCCCTGCCCTGCGATGATGCCGTGAACGCCGATGCTGCCTTCGCAACTTGGGTCGCCAACCACGGTAATGCCGTTGCATCCGACAACTGTACCGCTACGGCTGACCTCTCATGGTTTGCGTACAATACCGGCACAACGACGAATGCAACCTTGGCTGCGCCAAATTGCGGCAACACCTCCGTGGGCGTGTACCGAACCCGCACCGTGGACTTCATCGTGGTGGACAAATGTGGCAACCGTGACACGACCACCGCAACCTATACCGTGACAGACCTGGTGCCCCCAACGCTCACCAATTGCCCCACCGACTTTACCACGGACAATGACCCCGGTTCTTGCAATGCAATATTGACGCTGGCCTTGCCGACTATCGTGGAAGATTGCGGCAACGTGACTGCTGCGCAAAACTTCACCCTGACACAAGCCCTCACGATTCCCAGCGGACAAGACCCCGTGGAGACGCCCGTTAATGACCTCGTTTTCAATTTCGGTGTGCCCAGTTCACCGTTCATTGCCACCACGAATGCCTCGCTGCAACTGGTACTGAACAACGTGGATGCCGAGGAGCCGACCGAGTTCTTCATGGCCTATGGTGAAAATGGTACGGTGCTTGGCCCCGTGGCACGAACCTCGGTGCAGTGCGGCGATACAACCTCGACCATTACCATTACTGCTGCGCAAATTAACCAGTGGGCAGCCGACGGCATCCTTACCATCATGGTAAAACCAAATGTGCCGGTTGGCCAACCGGGCCGTTTTTCCATCAACCCTATCTGCCCAGGTGGTGCGGTGACTGCCAACCTCAGCTACATGACCGAGTTCCCTGCCAACCTCAAGTTTGAGTTCCGAGTGAACAGCGGTCCCAAGGTACTCGTTTCGCCCATTGCCCCAGTGACAGCATCCTTTGAAAATGGCACGACCGTCGTGACCTACTATTTCACGGATTGTGCTGGAAATGAATCTACCTGTAGCTTCGACGTGGCCGTGGAGGACAACGAAGCGCCCGTCATTGCCTGCCCAGCGAACATTAACCTGAACCTCGCTCCGGGCGAGTGTACGCAGGACGTGACCATTCCGTTGTTCTCCAATATCACGGACAACTGCGGCGTGACAACCCCAACGACGCAAACGATTTCAAGGGAAATCTCATACGCCTACAACCCGAACCTGACGGACTACCTGGCCGAAGATGAGACCTTTACGTTTACAGGCTTTCAGGGCAACGCCTCGCCGGGCGACGTTAGAATCATCATCACCATTCAAGGCGATGTGGACTCGGTAGGGGCCTACTACCAGATTTACGACAATGACGGCAACTTGCTCGGCACGACGGCCAAAGGGCAGCCGCATGTGGTGGCAGGCAACTGCAATACGCCGAGCACGGCCGTGTTCTACATTCCGGCCAATACCTTCAATGACTGGGCATCTTCGGGTGATATTACCTTCACGGCTGTTTCCTACCAAAGCTACCCGATACCACCGGGTGGGCCAGGATGGGGCATCAATCCCTGCAACCCGGCACAAGTTACGTTTGATGGCGACACCGATGGCAGCACTATTTCGGCAACCATCAGGTACGAGAGCATTTCCCCAACCTTCTCCGCAACGGGCGCAACGACCATCAACCAGGTGACGCTGACGCCGCCATTGGAACCTACAACTTATAACCTGAACCAAGGTGTAACGACCTTTACCTATGGAGCTACCGACCTCGAAGGCAATCAAGGTAGCTGCTCCTTTACCGTAACGCTGAACGACACGCAAGCGCCGACCGTGACCTGCGGCCCTACTTTCGTGGAAATCAACCCTTCGGGCATCGTATCGCAGGCCATCTTGCCAGCAGATATTGACCTCGGCAGCACAGACAACTGTGGCATCGCTTCCATGGTCGTGACGCCAAGTTTTGTTACTTGCAATGACGAGATTGGCAATCCGAATCCTGTCACACTGACGGTCACGGACGTAGTAGGTAATGTCTCCACTTGCAATACTTTCGTGAATGTGGTCGTACTCGGCCCAGAGCCGACCGTTTCCACAGTTTGTGGCAGCAGCAACTTGTCGCTATTTGCCAACCCACCGACCGTGCCGGGGGGCGGTGCCAATCCTTACCAATACGTATGGTACAACCCACAGGGCTTGGCGTTTGCCTATACCCAAAATCCCGTGATTTTGGATGCAAACTCCAGCAACATCGGTTTTTACAATGTGGTGATTCAGGGCCTCACTGGCTGCGACGCCGTGGGCGTGGTGCAGGTGACATGTGATATGTTGCCGCTCCAAAAACCCACCCTGCAAGCAGCCGACAATATCATTTGTGCTTCAGAAAACCTACAGCTGACCACGCCAAGCGTTTGCGGCAGCACCGTTATCTATAAATGGTACAGCGGAAGTGTGCCAGGTGTGCTGGTTGGCACGACGACCGTGCCGACCTACTCAATGTTGCCACCTGCATCGGGCATGTTCAACTTCTACGTAGTGGTAGAGCGGAACGGCTGTGAGTCGGCACCGTCCGACCCCATCAGTATAACGGTGGAGGCTGCGCCAACGGCGATGCCATCCCCGACCAGCATTATCATCTGCGAAGGCGAGGAAATCCCGCTCAACTCCATCAACAACGCCGCTGGTACGACCTGCCACTGGACGGGGCCTTGTGGTTACGAATCGTTTAGCTGTAGCCCGGCACCCATTGCAGATGCGACGCTCTGCAACAGCGGTATTTATACTTTGGTCGTCACAAGGAACGGCTGCCCCTCCCTTCCCGCAAGCGTGGCCGTGACGGTGGTCGCCCAGCCTGCGCAGCCGTTCATTTCCAGTTCGACCAGCCAAGGTGCACCCGCCTGCGAAGGAGAAACGCTGACGCTGACCTCGACGAACGTTCAAGGTGCTATGTCTTACCTGTGGACGACGCCGACTTTTGCGACCATCACTACCTCCAGCAACGTGCTGACCATCCCAGGCGCCAATATCGTGCAACATGCCGGGCAATGGACGGTGCAGGCCATCGGCAACCCCTGCTTATCGGATGTGTCGCTGCCAGCCACGGTCTATGTTGTACTGCCACCGGAGGCCATTTCCGCTGCAGCCAACCCGGCCATCGTTTGCGAAGGCCAAGACGTTCAGCTTTCGGCTTCTTCTGCTTCGCAAACCGTCAGCTACCTTTGGGATTACCCGAACAGCACCCAAACAAGCTCCCTGCAAAACCCGGTGGTCACCAATGTAAACACCAGTAATGGCGGCGTTTATGTGCTCACAGTGACCAATCAATTTGGCTGCTCCGTGACGGCATCCGCCGAAGTGACCGTCAACGATAGGGTGGACATCACCAGCCTCAGCAGCAATGCACCACAATGTCCGGGTGGCCCCGTCAGCGTGCAAATGGTAGCGACCATTTTCCCCATTGACAATGGAACGTACCAGTATTTGTGGACTGGCCCCAATGGCTACTCCTCCACCAATGTGGTGGCCACTATCCCAAATGCAGTCTTTACCAACAGCGGTACTTATACCTTGGTGGTCACCAATGCCCAAGGTTGCAGCTCTTTGGCAGCTTCCTTGGACGTGTCCATCCCCCCTGTCATCGTCACTCCGACCTCGCCCACGGGCATCGTCAATCCCTATTGCGTGGGCGACGATGTTACCATCAACACCAGCCCATACCCTGGGCCGAACGTGACCTATATTTGGCAGACGCCTTCTGGCAACTATACCACGAACACACCGTCCTTGACGCTTGACGACCTTACCGTTTCGGATTCAGGGCCCTATACCGTATCTTATGGCGTAGGCGACTGTACTTCGGGTACATCGGGTGCTGTGCAGTTGGTTGTGAATCCAGCGCCATCCGTGCAAGTGACGAGCAACAGCCCGGTTTGTGAAGGCGGAACGATAGAATTGGACGTGAACTGTACCACGGGCGCCTCCTACCAATGGAACGGCCCCGGCGGCTTTAGTTCCTCGGTATGCAATCCGATTGTGGCCAATGCAAATCCTGCCATCAATGCGGGCACTTACACTGTTCGCAAACTGGTAGGTGGCTGCTGGTCTGACATCGTATCGGTGAACGTACTGGTGAATGAAAAGCCAGAAGTGCCTACTGCTATCAACGCTGGCCCTTATTGCGCCAGCACTGATAACGTGATGCTCAGCGTGACCGCAAATTCGGCCACACCGGGTGCTACTTATACTTGGTACAATGTGAATGGCCAACCAATCGGCACGGCGACGCCTTCGCTCAACTTCCAACTGCCAAACCCGACACAGTACGGCAACGGCACAGAAGATTTTTATGTGATTGCCAACTTGAATGGCTGCAACTCCACACAGTCGGTGCCTACGGTGGTACAACTGAACACGGTGCCTTCCAACCAAGCTGAGGCGGGTGCTGACATCGTTGGCTGCGAAGGAGACATCGTGCAGCTTTCTGCAACGGTACCGACGGCTGGTGAAGGGTTCTGGTACCTGGTGAGCGGCAACCCCAACGGGGTCGTGATTGCCAACCCCGATGAAGCGACGACCACCGTTTCGGGCGTTGTGCCTGGCCAGCAGTACGTTTTCCAATGGTCGCTTTCCAATGGCGCTTGCGAGGATTATTCCAACGATGAAATGAGCGTCTATGTGGACTTGCTGGAGGATGCGGACGCAGGCGAACCCATCACAGTTTGCTTCACCACCGAAGCCACACTGGATGCAGCAATGCCAGCCTCCAACATTGGACAATGGTCGCAGCCCGCATCGCAAGCTGCCCTTGGGGTGTCCATTGGTGACCCTACCGACCCAGCTACCACCGTTTCTGGCCTTGTGCCCGGCAACCAATACGTCTTCACTTGGACGATTGACGGCGGTTGCGGCATGTCATCCGAGCAAATTTTGGTGACAGTGACGAACGAAGAGGCCTCTGCCACCTTGGATGGCGAGTCTTCGATTGATGTCTGCGGCGATGCCGAAGACCGATGTGCGCAATTGGCTGCCGTTGCTGCGCAAAGCCAAGTCGGTGCTTGGAGCAGCCCGAACGGCAACATCAGCTTTGCTACCGCAACCAGCGCATCCACCCTCGCCTGCAACCTGCAGCCGGGCGAGAACCTCCTCATCTGGACCATCAACAACGGGGCCTGCGGCCATTATTCCGTGGACTCCTTGATTGTGAACTATGGAGTGCTGACCGCAACGGATGATGAAGTGACCGTGTCTTTTGCAAGCGACGGCTTTGTCAATGTGCTGTTCAACGACAACATTCTCGGCACTGCCACGGTAGCTATTGCCGATGGCGGCGAGCCAGAACATGGCACTATAGCGGTGGGCACAAATGGTTTTATGACCTACATCCCCGATATTACCTTCATCGGCGTGGATTCTGCCACCTACGAGGTCTGCCAAGTGGGTTGCGCCTGCACAACGGCCAAGATTTACTTCACCGTTGGTGGCAATGCCGAATGCGAGGTGCCATCCATCATCACGCCAAACTCGGACGGCATGAACGATGCTTTCATCGTTCCATGCCTCGGCGAGGGCGACAAGTACCCGAACAGCGTGGTGAGCATCTTCAACCAGTGGGGCGATGAAGTCTTCCATGGCGAACCTTATCGAAACGACTGGCAGGGCACCTTCGATGGAGAGGATTTGCCGCCGGCCACCTACTTCTACATCATTGACCTTGGCAATGGCGATAAGCCGATGTCCGGTTATTTAATCATCCAGCGATAAAGTTGATTGTTGAATTGCTAAATTGTTTCATTGTTTTAACACAAACAATCCTGAGAATACAGCAATTCAACAATTAAATAATCCATTTCAACAATGAAAAATATAATCACCACCACCATATTCCTTGCGGTTGGCATCGTCGCATTGCAGGCGCAGCAGCAGCCGCACAACACACAGTTCATGTACTATAAGCTGGGCTATAACCCCGGCTTTGCGGGCAGCCAAGAGGCACCCTGCGTTACGTGCATCTACCGACAGCAATGGCTCGGCCTCGATGGAGCGCCTTCCATAGCCGTTGCCAGCTTCAACATGCCATTGAACAACCAACGGGTGGGCATCGGTGCCAACCTGTTCCGCCATACCATTGGCATCACCACCATGTACAATGCCGACTTGGCGTATTCCTACCGGGTTCGCCTCGGCAAGGGTACACTGGGACTTGGCGTACAAGGCTCCCTCCGTTCGATGGAGCACGATTTTGCCCAAACGACCGCCACCCAACCCAAGGAGCAGGACGGCAGCATCCCCAGCGGTATGCGCAGCAAGACCTTGTTCAACTTTGGAGCGGGGCTTTACTACAATTCCGATAAGGGTTACCTCGGCCTGTCAGCACCCCGCCTGTTGGAGAACAACACGGATTTCACCGATGCCGATGTAGTGGTGTCACGGGAGGTGCAGCACGTTTACCTGATGGGCGGCGTCACATTGCCTTTGAACGAAGAACTGTCGCTGCGCCCACAAGCGCTGCTCAAGTATGCTGCCAACGCACCGGTTGACTTCGATGCCAATGTGAGCCTTGCCATCCAGAACAAGTACATCGTGGGCCTGACCTACCGCCTTGGCGGCGACCAGGATGGCGGTGCCGGCGAGTCGTTGGACTTGCTGGTGGCTGCGCAACTGACCAACAATATCATTTTGGGCATTTCGTACGACCTGACGCTGTCGGCCATCAAGGACTACTCGAACGGCAGCATAGAAGCCTCTGTTCGCTATTGCTTTGGCAAGGGCGACGCTACTGGTGAAAAGGAATATGTGAACCCCCGGTTTTTCTGAGGGGATACTAAAACCTGCCGCTTTTGAGTTATTGATTTTGATATAAGCGATAAGACAGACTATATAAGATTTAAGGTAACTACTTAGCAGGAGGTGTTTTTTGGGTAAGAATTGAAAATTTCCCCCAAAAAACACCCCAAAATGTGGGAGGAGAGAGAAAAAATGAAATTTTTTCTCTCTCCTCCCACCCTAGTGTTACTATTTAAGATTGGCCATAGACCGGGAAATCTAAAATCTTATATCGTTTATCTTATCGCTTAATCAAAAAAGCCACCCGCCCTCCCAACTTTAAGCAACAACCATCTGGGTCTTCCATGAAAAATAGCCTGTTCGTCCTATTAGCATTGTCCACTACCTTAAGCCTGTTTGCGCAGCAGCAAAGCTCTAAATCGAAAAGCTCCGACAAGCTCTACGAGAAGGGCCAAATCGAGCGCAACATCGTGCTGCAGAATGCCAAAGGCGTCAACTCCGAGAGCTACGAGTTTTCCCCTGCGTTTTACCAGAATGGCATCGTCTATGTTTCGTTCCACAAGAACGGGCCGATAGACCCCAATACGGGCAAGCCTTTCTTCGAACTGTTTTATGCGGAAATGGACAACCAGCACCTGCCACAGTCCGGTCGGTCATTCTCCATCTCCATCAACTCCCAGGTACACGAGGGGCCGGTATCTTTCAGCCGAGACAACAACCTGATGTACTTCACCCGCAACAACCTCGAAGGCGGTATTGCCAAATCCAACTCAAAGGGGCAGGTCACGATGAAAATCTACGAGGCAAGGCGGGGCCAACTCGACTGGGAGAACATCAGGGCGTTGCCTTTCAACAACGACGACTATACCTGCTTCCACCCCTCGCTTTCTGCCGATGGCAACCGCCTGTTCTTTTCCTCCGACATGCCCGGCGGCTATGGCGGATACGACCTTTATTATGTGGAGAAAAAGGCCGATGGCTGGTCGAAGCCCATCAACCTCGGCCAAGCCATCAACTCGGCTGGCAGCGAGGTCTTCCCCTTCCTACACGAGTCGGGCACGCTTTTCTACTCCTCCAATGGCCGTGGCGGGCAAGGCGGCTTGGATGTATTCATGGTTGACATCAACGACAGTGACTGGGGCGAGCCAACAAATCTCGAAACTCCTATCAACTCTGCCCTCGACGACCTTGGCTTCATACTGACCCCCGACGCCCAGCGGGGCTACTTCGCCAGCGACAGGCCCGGCGGCAGCGGCGGCGACGATATTTACATGTTCGAGGCGGATGGCCCCATCATCGGCCCCGGCCAAGCGGCAGCTTTCAGCGCCACCATCGTGGCCTTTGACGCCGCCACCAACGAGCGCCTGCCCGATGCGGGCGTAAGGCTGTTGCAACAATCCGAGGATGGCTTTATCGAGGGCGACGACCTTTATGAAGTGGCCCTCTTGCCATCGGAAAACGGCGAACTGCGCATGAAGCTCGTGCGGAAGGATGCCAGCAACCTTGGCAAGCCAAGCCTTTATACCGACCTGAACGGCTCGGCAAACAGTACCATCCGACAGGGCAAAAAATACTTCGTGCTGGTGAACAAGGACGGCTACACTGATGGCGAGGTGCAGTTCGTCGCCGAAGGCAAAGCTCAGACCATCCGGGTGCCGCTGCGTGCCCTCAACTGCATCCCATTGGATGGCATGGTGACTGACCAGCATAGCAGCAGGATGCTGCCCAATGCGCTGGTGCGGGTGGTGAACCGCTCGACGAACGAAGAAAAACTGGTTCGCTCCAATTCCAACGGCAGCTTCGAGTATTGCTTGCCCCCGGGCGGCGATTTTTCGGTTTCGGCTGAAAAAACGGGCTATTTAGGTGCTTCCACTACCATTTCTACCAAGAATCTGCGAAGCTCGCAGGACTTGAGCGTCAGTTTGCAATTACAACCCGATCCTAATGTTGAAGAGACGGTTGAAATGCCGTCGATCGTCGAAGAAAAACCCATTCGGGAAGGCAGCGTCATCCTGCTGGAGAATATCTACTACGATTTCAACCAATACATCATACGCCGGGGCGCTGGCAAGGAGTTGGATGCCCTCGCCCAACTCATGAAGCAATACCCCAGCATGGAGGTGGAACTCACTGCCCATACGGACAGCCGTGGCAACGACCAGTACAACCTTGAGCTGTCGCTCAAACGGGCCGAATCTGCCAAGCGCTACCTTATCCAAAAGGGCATCCGTGGCAGCAGAATCTTGGCGATGGGGCAGGGCGAGACCCAAATACGCAACCGCTGCCAAGACGAAGTGGAATGCTCCGATGACGAGCACCAATACAACCGCCGAACCGAAGTTAAGGTCGTCCGCATTGACGGGCCGGTGAAGGTGGAATATGGGGAAGGGAACCCCAAGGGAGGGAAATAGGGGACTTCCTTTTGCCAAAATCCATAGTGGAAAAGCTTTGCGAAAACAGCAACTATGTTGGTTTTAGCGTAAATGAAAAGGCAGGTTTTGCACAGCAAAACCTGCCTTTTCATTTACGCTAAAACCAACTACCTCACCATCAGCTTCCCGCTCCCCACCCGCTCGCCGTTCCTTGCTATTTGGAAGAAATAAACGCCCGGTGCCAACTCGCCCCGCTGGAACTCGAAGCCCGTGCCTTGGGTCGTTTGCTGGCGCAAAACCTTGCCGGAAACATCCGTCAGCACCAGCCGCAGCGGCCCCGGCTCGATGCCCTCCACTTGCAGCAGGGCGCTGTCTGTCAAGGGGTTGGGCACGACTTTCACCCTTGTTTTTGGTTGAAAAACGGGCGACTCGGTGCCAACCAGCGTCCACGGGAATAGCTGCCCGATGCGGTGGCGATAGGTGTTGGTCTGGATGGGCGCATTGAAGTCGAAATAAATCAAGGCAGTGTTTTCGATGACATCGCCGTGGCCCAGCCCCGGCACCTGCGAAGCCCGGAAGCGCACGAAGCCGTTGGAGGCAGGTTCGTTCACGTTCGAGTCGGGCAACATGATGTTTTCAAAAGTGAAGGTCAGCCAGCCCTCGGGCGTCACGCCGTAGGTGTAGGGGTGGCTGCTGGCACCGGGGCGCACGGTGGCCAGGTCGAGTTCTGGCGGCAGCACGTCCACGATGACAACCTTGAAGGCCGTGTCCGTGCCCGTGTTTTGAAAACGAATCAAATACTCCAAGTCTTGGCCGGGTTCAATGAAATGCTCCTCGCCGACGCCAGCGGGAAATCCCTGCTTGTCGTTGGGGTCATAGCTGCCGATATTGGCCTGGCAGTCCACATCGGTGAAGGGGTCGGGGTCGTCGTCGAAGGCCCACTGCGTGAAGAGGCCGATGCTCATCCAGCCGCCACAGCCCTCGATGGTGGCCCCGGTGCTGGCGAAGCCGCTGGGGTGCTCCGCCGCCTGCTGCGCTTCGATGCGCAAGGTGCTGCCGCTGGCGGGCAGAGTGACGGTGGTTGACTGGCCAGCAGGCAGTTGGAACTGGTCCGACATTAGCACGATTTCATCTTCAATGATGATGAAGTTGAGGGGGGCGGGCATGTCGCCCGTGCCCACGTTGGTGATGGTGAAGGTGACGCTGTCGCCGTTGCAGGTCACGTCGGTCTCGATGCTGCTGCCGTTCCAGAGCGGGTCGGGCAGCGGCGGGCAGAGCGAGTCGGGCGAGATATGCGCCGAGGTACAGTGGGTCTGCCCCAAAATCGTGGAGTCGCAGCTGAGGTAGGCGGTGATGTGGAAGTCGCCGCAGTCATTGACTGCGACATCCCCCAAATCGAAAATGAGCGTATTTCCGTTTTGCGAAGCGGGCGGTATGCTTGAATTGACGTAGGTAAAATTGGGGTCGAGCGTGACCTCCACAGTTGCGTCCTCGGCGGTGATAGTGCCGTCATTGCAGTAGTGGACGTAGTAATTATTGTCAAAGCAGCGGCGCAGGAACGGGGCGCTGATGTCCACGGTCAGGTACGGGCAGTCGGAGATAGCTTGTGCAGGAAAATCAAGGGAGAGCGTGTCGTAAAACTCTGTGACAGCTACTTGGTAGGGGCTGTTGCAGACCTGCCAGTATGGGCCAGGCGGTGCGACGGTGACTTCGTAGCTGCCCGTGTCCACGGGGAGGGTGAAGTTGCCGAGCGAGTCGGTCAGGGTTGCAAATGATTGGTTTCCAGTGGCTTGTACGAGCCAGCCTGAT
The DNA here is from genome assembly GCA_016714985.1 of Saprospiraceae bacterium. Lineage (GTDB taxonomy): Bacteria > Bacteroidota > Bacteroidia > Chitinophagales > Saprospiraceae > UBA6168. The sequence continues at coordinate 282,326 of JADKBS010000003.1, forward strand.
AGGCCGGCTTCGGTGGGATCGGGGAGGCAGTCGGGTTCGGGGTCTTGGTGGATGGTGCCGGTGAGGGCGGAGGTGTAGATATTGCCGAGGGAGTCGGTTTTTAGAACACTCATCTGTGAGGCATACATCGGGGGAACATAAGAGCCGCCCAGTATATATAGGGCACCATCTTGAGATTGCACCACGCTCCTTGCGGCAGCACTGTTGAAGAAATTATAGCTTCTTCTCTGCCAAAGTGGGTTGCCATCCTCATCAAATTTAGCCCAAATAAATTGTTGATTCGGGAAAGTAACATCATTGACGGTTCCCGTCAGAATATACCCTCCATTCAGGGTGAGACAAGCGCTCTTTGGATATATATCCATATTATATTGCCAAATGTTCTCCCATATTGTGTTTGATTGGGCATCTACTTTTGATAACAGAATCTGCAAAACAGCATTTTGGTCGTATACCTGTGAGGCCGTGATAACGTTCCCATCGAGGTCTTCCAACACTTTGAATGGAGAGCCATGCGATAGGTTATAATTCGCCCCCAACTCTTTTTGCCAAATAATTTGACCGGAAACGTCAATCTTACCAATTACGGGCTTCGGGCCTGCTATATTTCCTCCATATATTAGTTCCTGATCTTCGGTAAAGATGACATCGTCGATAGCCATTTGCATGGTATCCAAATGATACAGATTGGTAAAAGTGATGGAATCTCCCTCATTGCTTACCTTTAAAAAAAAAGAAAAAGGGGAGTACTTGCCAAGCATTACGAACTCATTATTACTCGTCTCCCCAATGCCCCAAATTATTTCACTAGAAAGAAATTTATTTAAATCATAGGTTTTCACCCACTCAACTTCAGCCATTGCGTCCAGCTTCCACAGCGCTGCTTTGCCATTTTTATGACCACCTACGGCATACCCGCCATCTGAGGTAGCTATTATTTGTTGTGCGTAACAATCTTCGCAAGAATTTGGCTCTATTTCTTTTCGCCAAATTAGCTCACCTTCTACGTCTATTTTGTAAATAGTTGGGGTTACATAGTTGGGGTCATGTACTACGGTTTGCAATATGACCAACCCGCCATCAAGGGCTTCTATCATTCTACCTCCCTCTACCGGAATTTGTTCTGGTGGATATAGCTTGAACCAACCCTGACCATTTATATTAGTAGTAATGAGAAGGAGCAAAACAAAAAACAAAAAATTCATTGTTTTCATAGCCTGGATTTTTAAAAATTGAAAGTCAATATTGAGCGATTTCATGTGCTTTGAATTTTAGGTTTCGTGCCACAATCTGCGGCATGGTACAAAAGTGCAACCCCACCGCCACCCGCACAAAAACAAATAAGCCCTTGTTTCACAAAAAATCAATCCTATTTTTGTGGTAAAAAACTGATTGTCAATTATTTGTCAATAATTTTTATCGCAAAATACGCCACACCATGCACGACTCCCGCCTCGTAGAATTGTTGAAAACCCTCTCGCCGACCGAGCTAAAGGAACTCGGCAGGTGGCTGCGCTCCCCCTTCGCCAACCAGCGGGAAGAGGTCACACGGCTGTTCGACTTGCTCGCCGATAGGCTTGGCACGACACGGGAGGGCAGCTTGAAAAAGGAAACGGTGTTCAAAAAACTCTTCCCCGGCGAGGCATTCGACGAGAAGCGGTTGGCCTATACCATGTCCCGGCTGAACCTGGCGGCGCAGTCGTGGCTGGTGTTTGCGGAGCAACAAAGCGGCGGCGAGGCGGCCTATCGGCTGCAATTGGCGAAGGCGCTGCGCAAACGAGGCTTGGAGCAGCAGTCGGAGCGGGAACTGCGGCTGGCCGAGGCGGCGCTGCTGGCCCAGCCCCATCGTAACGTGGACTTCCACCAACTCAGCCACCAACTGCACTTGGAGCGTTACGAGTCCAGTGCCAGCCGACAGCGCACCGCTGCCCGCAGCTTTCAGGAGTGGTCGGACGAGGAGACCATCGTCTTTGCCGCCAAAAAACTGAGCCAAGCCTGCACGGCACTCGTACACAAGGCCGTGTCGGAGGCGAACCTGCGCATTGACCTGCTGGAGGAGCTGCTGGCCTTCGTGGAGCAGCGGCAATTGGTGGCCGTACCAGCCGTCGGCATCTACTACCTCGGCTACAAGGCCATGACGGAAGGGGATTCGAGGGCGTGGTTCGGGCAGTTGCGGGAGGCGATGCGGGCCTATTCGGGGCAGTTCCCGAAGGCGGAAATGCGGGATGTGACCATGCTCGCCGTCAACTGCTGCATCCGGCAGATAAACACCCGGCGGGAGGTCGGGGAACAGGCGTTTTGGCTGGGTCAGGTTTTTGAGATTTACAAGGAAGGACTTGACAATCAGGTGTTTATCGAAAACGGCGTGCTATCCCGTTTTACCTATAAAAACATCGCCAACGCTGGCCTCGGCCTCAAGGCGTTCGATTGGGTGGAGGCGTTTTTGACCCAATACAAGGACGCCCTCGAACCCCGCCACCGGGAGGGCGCCTACCTCTTCAACCTCGCATCGCTCTACTTCCGCAAGCCCGACTACGACCGTGCGCTCGACCTGCTCACCCGTGCCGAGTTCGACGATGTGCTGCACAACCTCGACGCCCGCCGGATGCTCCTGCGCATCTACTACGACCTCGGCGAGTTCGCTGCTTTGGACTCGCTGCTGGACAGTTTCGCCATCTTCCTCCGAAGGCGCAAAGACGTGGGCTACCTCCGCCAGAACTACCTGAACCTCATCCGTTTCACCAAAAAACTGCTGCAAACGCCTGCTAACGAAAAGGAGGCAAGGGCCAAATTGCGCAAGGAAATCGACGAAGCAAAGGCCGTGGCGGAAAGGGAGTGGCTGTTGGGGAAATTGGGAAATTAGAAATTGAGAAATTATATGGCGTCTCCTAATTTCTCAATTTCTAATTTCCCAATTTCCACCGTCACCTCACCATCAGCTTCCCGCTCCCCACCCGTTCCCCGTTCCTATCAATTTGGAAAAAATACAGGCCAGGGTTCAGCTCGTCCCGCTGGAACTCGAAGCCCGTGCCTTGGGTCGTTTGCTGCCGCAATACCTTCCCGGAAACATCCGTCAGCACCAAGTTCAGCGGCCCCGGCTCGATGCCCTCCACTTGCAGCAGGGCGCTGTCTGTCAAGGGGTTGGGCACCACTTTCACCCTTGTTTTTTGTTGAAAAACGGGAGGCTCGGTTCCCACCAAAGTCCACGGGTTCACTTGCCCGATGCGGTGGCGGTAGGTGTTGGTCTGGATGGGCGCATTGAAGTCAAAATAAATCAATGCCGTGTTGGCGATGACGTCGCCGTGCCCCAGCCCCGGCACCTGCGAGGCCCGGAAGCGCACAAAGCCGTGCGAGGCAGGTTCGTTCACGTTGGAATCCGGCAGCATGATGTCGTCAAAAGTGAAGGTCAGCCAGCCCTCTGGTGTCACGCCGTAGGTGTAGGGGTGGCTGCTGGCGCCAGGGCGGATGCTGGCGAGGTCGAGTTCCGGCGGCAGCACATCCACGATGAGGACCTTGAAGGCAGTGTCAGTGCCCGTGTTTTGAAAACGAATCAAATACTCCAAGTCTTGCCCCGGCTCGATGAGGTGCTCCTCGCCGAGGCCAGCGGGGAAATCCCTGCTTGTCGTTGGGGTCATAGCTGCCGATATTGGCTTGGCAGTCCAGGTCGGTGAAGGGGTCGGGGTCGTCGTCGAAGGCCCACTGCGTGAAGAGGCCGAGGCTCATCCAGCCGCCGCAGCCCTCGATGGTGGCCCCGGTGCTGGCGAAGCCGCTGGGGTGGCCCGCCGCCTGCTGCGCTTCAAGCCGGAGGGTGCTGCCGTTGGCGGGCAGGGTGACGGTGGTGGACTGGCCGGGCAAGAGCTGGAACTCCTCGGAGAGCAGCACGATTTGATCCTCGATGATGATGTAGCCGAGCGGGGCGGGCATCGTGCCCGTGCCCACGTTTGTGAGGGTGAACACGACATTATCGCCATTGCAGGATACTTCGGTTTCGATGCTGCTGCCGTCCCAGAGCGGGTCGGGCGGCAGGCAGAGCGAGTCGGGGGAGATGTGTGCCGAAGTGCAGTGCGTTTGTCCCAGCACCGTCGAGTCGCAGTCGAGGTAAGCCGTGATTTGGAAGCTGCCGCAATCGTTGACTGCGACATCTCCCAAATCGAAAGCGAGCACGTTTCCGTTTTGCGATGCAAGTGGGAGCGTGGATGAAACGTAGGTAAAATAGGGGTCGAGCGTGACCTCCACGGTGGCGTCCTCGGCGGCGATGGTGCCGTCGTTGCCGTAGTGGACGTAGTAGTTGTTGTCGAAACAGCGGCGCAGGAACGGTGCGCTGATATCCACGGTCAGGTAGGGGCAATCCACGGCGGCATGGGCGGGGAAGTCGAGGGAGAGCGTGTCGTAGAACTCGGTGACGGCGACTTGGTAGGGGCTGTTGCAGACCTCCCAGTACGGCCCTGGCGGTGCGACGGTGACGGTGTAGCTACCCGTGTCAACTGGCAGGGTGAAGTTGCCGAGTTGGTCTGTTAGGGTTGCAAATGATTGATTTCCAATAGCCTGAACGAGCCAGCCAGCTAGGCCGGGTTCGGTGGGGTCGGGGAGGCAGTCGGATTGGGGGTCTTGGTGGAGGGTGCCGGTGATTGCAGCGTTAAAAACGACGCCTAGCGGGTTAGCTTTTATTAGCAGAAGACCTGCTTTTTCTCCTATTAAATTATATTTTACCCCTGAGACTACAATACTTTCATCCGGGTTCAACAACAACCCTCCTCCTTTTTCACTTAATTCCGGATTTCCATATTGCCTCTCCCAAAGGATGTCACCTGCCCCGCTTAATTTTGTTAAGTGGACATCACTGGAGGTTACGCCACCTGACACCACAAAACTGCCATTGGGGGTCATTTTTACATCCGTAGCGTGGAAAGATAGCGACTTAGACCATTGAATATTCCCTACGCTATCATGAACTCCTGCTACACCCGTACTTAGTATGAAATACTTTCCATTAGCTATTGGGAGAACTTTCTCAGCATTAACAATTGATGGTATTTTAGTGATTAAATCTCCATTAATAGGATTTAACTGAAAGAGAAAATATTCTTTTACTTGATTAACGAATTCACTGTTGCCTAATGCGACTATGCTACCTTCTTGGGTTACTTGAACGTCAGTAAATCCACCTAAGCTATTTGTCTCGTAAAGTTTTTGCCAAACTACATTTCCAAATTCGTCTATTTTAATTGCAAACTTATGCCCTGAACTGCTATTTAATACCTCACCCACCATGATATAACCTCCTTCTGGCAATGCTGTAATGGCATAAGCAACAGGGTCTCCAACAAGGTCATATATGTTTGCCCATAGTTGATTTCCATTTTCATCGTATTTTGAAACATGGATAGGATTAGTTGTATGTCCATGTCCTAAAACTGCAAAACCACCTCCATTTGCTTGAACTATATCTGCGGCCCATCCATCGTTTACGTGTAGCGTATTCCTTTTCCAAAGTAGGGTGCCATCGGTGTCCACCTTGACCAACACCACCGAGTCAGGTGAAAAATTGTCTTCCGCATAATGGAATCCAAGAATCAAGTATTTACCATCAGCGGTATTCACCAATATAGGCATATCGGAAAGAGAAGCTGCCCCTAACGGTTCATTTTCACCGTACACCCTCATCCACCCCTGCCCCCACGCCCCCACCGCACATACCATTGCCACCATCACCAACCAAATTTTCATCGCTTTCATCCCCTGCATTTTTAAAAGATTGAAGTAAAAAACGTGCTTTTTCATGTCCCGTGAATTTTAGGTTTCGAGCCGTGCGGCCCAGCGGTTCCGAACCCTATCAGGGTTGTAGCCGGGCCGACGGACTGAATGGTACAAAAGTGCTGCGGCGGGCGGTGGCGTGCAAGGACAGTTTTAGTCAATTTTCAAAATTATTTTACAATAGAACTATCATAAAAAATTGGTTTCCAAATATTTATGAAATTGTTTACCAAAAATTATTAGCAATTTCGATTAGAAACTTTCGTAAAACACAAACAGTTAGTAGATTTGTAAAAAATCAGCCACCATGAAAAAATCGAGCAAAATCACCGACTTCGTACACCGTGACCCGGAAATCATGGGCGGGACGCCCGTTTTCAAGGGGACGAGGGTGCCCGTGCAGGCGCTTTTCGATTACTTGAAGGGTAGCACAATAGCGGAGTTCAAGATTGGTTATCCGCACGTAACGGATGCCCAAATCAACGCCGTACTTGAATTCTCACAGAAGAATCTAATCAAGAACCTGCCCCTACCCGCTTATGAAAACGCTGCTTGACGAGCATGTTGATATCCGCTTCAAGTCGGCCTTGGCAGGAATAGAAATCTTCACGGTTAGGGAAATGGGCTGGCTCGGCTCGAAAAACGGCGTTCTGAGGGCAAAGATGGAAGCAGAAGGCTTCAAGGCCCTCGTTACTGCTGACAAAAACATGCCTTTTCAGCAAAACTTGACCACTTTGAACTTCGCCATTGTAATCATGGACACGCCATCCCTTCTGTTTGAATACCAAGAACGGTTCCTCCCGAAAATCCAGCAATTCCTCGCTGCCGAACATGACCCGTTGCCCAAAATCGTCCATGTCACCGTGAAGGGCATCAGCAAAGGCAGCAAAATAGACCAGTTTCAAAAGCTGGTGCCGCCCCAAGATTTTCTCTTGCTGTGAAGCATTGCCCCCAATCGTAAATCGTCATTCCAAAATCGTAAATGCAAAACTCCCGACTCCTCGAACTCCTTCGCACCTTCTCCCCCACCGAACTCACCGCCTTCGGCAAATACCTCCGTTCGCCCTACCACAACCTGCGGGAAGACGTGACACTGCTCTTCGACTATTTTTTTGAAAAAAAGGAGAGCAAGAAAGCCAGCGTTTTTGAAAAGGAAAATGTGTTCAAAGCTATCTTCCCTTCGGAAATATTTGAGGAGAAACGGCTGTCCTACACCATCTCCTTCCTGCACCAGTTGGCGCAAAACTTCTTGGTAATCAACGAATTGGAAACGGAAAACGACGCTGCCTTCCAGCTGCGGCTGGCCAAGTCGCTGCGGCAGCGGGGGCTGGAGCAGCACTACGAAACGACGCTGAAAAAGGCCGAGGACGCCCTCGAAGCCCAGCCGCACCGCCACCTCGACTACCACCACCTCAGCCACCTGCTGCACCTGGAGCGCTACGAATCGGGGGCCAGGGAGCGGCGCACCGCCAGCCGCCACTTTCAGGAACTGGCCGATGCGGCTGACCTGTTTTTCATCGCCAACAAACTGCGACAAAGCTGCACGGTGCTGATGCACAAGGCCGTGTCGGAAGCCAATCTGCGGCTGGAACTGCTGGACGAGGTGCTGGCGCAGGTGGAGCGCCAAAACCTGACCCAAGTGCCAGCGGTGGGCGTCTGGTACTTCGGCTACCGTGCGCTGTCGGAGGCGGAGCCGAGGGCGTGGTTTGGGCAATTGCGGGAGGCGATGCGGATGTACGTCGGGCAGTTCCCTAAGGCGGAGCTGCGGGAGGTGAGCACCCTCGCCGTCAACTGTTGCATCCGGCAGATAAACACCCGACGGGAGGCGGGGGAACAGGCTTTTTGGCTGGGGCAGGTCTTTGAAATCTACAAGGAAGGGCTTGACAACCAGGTGTTTATAGAAAACGGCGCACTCTCTCGTTTCACCTACAACAACATCGCCAACGCCGGGCTGGGCCTCAAGGCGTTCGATTGGGTGGAGGGATTTTTGGCGCAGTACAAAGACCTGCTGGAACCCCGCCACCGGGAGACGGCCTACCTCTTCAACCTTGCCTCGCTGCACTTCCGCAAGCCCGACTACGACCGGGCGCTGGAACTCCTCACCAAGGCCGAGTTCGACGATGTGCTGCACAACCTCGACGCCCGCCGGATGCTCCTGCGCATCTATTTCGACCTCGGCGAAGTGGCGGCGCTGGACTCGCTGCTCGATAGCTTTGCCATCTTCCTGCGCCGCCGGCGGGACGTGGGCTACCTCCGCCAGCACTACCTGAACCTCATCCGTTTCACCAGAAAGCTGCTACAAACGCCTACCTCGGAGCGCATGGCACGGGAGAAATTGCGAAGCGAGATAGGCGAGTGCAAGGCGCTGGCGGAAAGGGAGTGGTTGTTGGGGAGGGTGTGACACAGACTGGCATCCCACATTACTTCCGTGCCATATTTTTTGTACCTTTGTTATCCTAAACCACAACAATCAGTAACGATGCGAGCAATAGCAAAACCTGATTTGAGGGGTCCGTTTTGCACCTTCGAGGAAGTTTGAAGACCCTACTGGTGAAAAGTACGAGTACATCGGCGGGCGGATGGTGCGCTTGCCAGAGGCCACCATCGAGCATGGTAGGTTGATTTCCAATTCCAATGCTGCCATTAGCCATGCGCTTCGCAAAAAGCGCAAAAAATGCTGGGCATCGGCGGGTAGCCAAAAGGTCTTTTTTGAGGACTTTGGCGATGGCGGCATCCCCGACGTGTTGGTGGTATGCGGCAAACCCGTTTTTAAGCCTTTGAGCAATGACGTAATCATTAACCCGACGCTTGTCGTGGAGGTGCTATCGCCTTCCACCGAGGATTATGACAGAGGTGGCAAGTTCGCCCGGTACAGGTCGCTTGCCTCTTTTCAAGAATACGTGCTCATTTCCCAAGATGCCTGCAAAGTGGAGGTCTGGTTTAGGTTGGAGGAGAACGTCTGGCGCATATCCCGCTTCGAGGGGCTGGAAGCCGTGATGAAGCTGGATTCCATCGGCCTTGAAATACCGCTTTCGGAGCTTTACGCTGGCATGGAGGAGTTGGCGATAAAACAAACCAAGAAGCCATCCAAACAGCGAAGGAAAGCACAGGACAACTGATGCCCAACAGTACCATTTTTTGGGACAAACTATGAGATAAGCACATGACTTTCCAATCCAACCCTCAACTCGAACTTGCCTTCGACTATGTTCGCAACACGAACAAGAACATCTTCCTGACCGGGAAGGCGGGCACTGGCAAGACCACCTTCCTGCACCAACTCAAGACCGAAGGCCACAAGCGCATGGTCATCGTGGCACCCACCGGGGTGGCCGCCATCAATGCCGGGGGCATGACCATCCACTCGTTCTTCCAACTGCCGTTCGGGTTGCACCTGCCCGGCGCCAGCCGCAGCGAGGCCAACCAGCAGCGGCGCTTTTCGGGGCAAAAAATCAGCCTCATGCGCAGCATAGACCTGCTGGTGATTGATGAAATCAGCATGGTGCGGGCCGACCTCCTCGACGCCATTGACGAGGTGCTGCGCCGCTACCGTGACCACGCCCGGCCCTTCGGCGGCGTGCAGTTGCTCATGATTGGCGACCTGCACCAGCTCCCGCCCGTGGTGAAGCAGGACGAGTGGGACCTGTTGCGCCAGCACTACGACACGCCCTATTTTTTCGGCAGTTTGGAGCTGCGCAAAACCGACCCCGTCAGCATCGAGCTGAAGCATATCTACCGCCAGAGCGACGAGCATTTCATCCACCTGCTGAACAAGGTGCGGGACAATAGAATGGACGACGAGGTGATGGAGACCCTCAACAGCCGCTACATCCCCAATTTCGCCCCAAAAGAAGAGGACGCCTACATCACCCTCACGGCCACCAATGCCGTGGCGCACGACATCAACGCCACCCGGTTGGCTGCCCTGCCGGGCACTTTGCACCTGTTCAAGGCAAAAATCGTGGACGATTTTCCGCAATTCAGCTACCCGACGGACGAGACGCTGGAGTTCAAAATCGGGGCGCAGGTCATGTTCGTGAAGAACGACATCCAGCCAGAGAAGCGGTTTTACAATGGAAAAATAGGGCAGGTAACGGAGTTCGCCGACGGCGAAATCCATGTGCGCTGCCCCAATGAGCCGCAGGACATCATCGTGACGCCCGTGGAATGGCAGAACGTGAAGTACAGCCTCAACGAAAAGACGAAGGAGGTGGAGGAGCAACTCTTGGGCACCTTCACGCAGTACCCGCTCAAATTGGCCTGGGCCATCACCATCCACAAGAGCCAGGGCCTCACCTTCGAGCGGGCCATCATTGACGCACAGGCGGCCTTTGCGCATGGGCAGGTCTATGTGGCGCTGAGCCGCTGCAAGAGCTTTGAGGGCATCGTGCTGCGCACAAAAATCGGCTGGTCGGCGGTGAAAACGGACTCGGTGGTGAAGAACTACACCGAGGAGGCCGAGCGCAACGCCCCCAACGAGGCGCAACTGCAACAGGCCAAACGGGAGTACCAGCAGTCGCTCGTGGCGGAGCTTTTTTCTTTTAAAACGGCCAAACGCTACTTCGACCAACTGACCCGTACCTACAAGGAGCACGAGAACACGCTGGGCACACCTGCCTTCCTGCAACTTCGGGGGCTGGCCGACAAAGCCAGGGCCGAGGTCTTCGAGATGGCGGAAAAGTTCGGTCCGTCATTGGCCCATTATTTTGCGCAGCAGCAAATGCCGGAGGCCAACGAGGCACTGCAAGAACGCCTGAAAAAGGCGGGTAACTATTTCGTGGAGAAAATCGGCGAGCTGCTGCCGGAGGCCAAGGCCATCCCCACGCTGACCGACAACAAGGCGGTGAAAAAGCAGGCCGTGGAGCAGTTGGAGGCGCTGCAAAAAGAGCTTTTCATCAAAAACGCCTGCTTCGCAAAATGCTTGGACGGCTTCTCGGCCACCGCCTACGTGCGCACCAAGGCCGATTCGGAACTCGATTTTGCGAAGCAAAAAGCCAACACCACGGCCAGCCCAAGCAGCAGCGCCCCAAGGGACGTGCCACACCCCGCCCTGTTCAACCTGCTGATGCGCTGGCGGGACGAAACCGCCGCCGACAACGGTGTGGAAGGCTGGGGCGTGCTGCCCACCAGCGCCGTGCGGGAGCTGGTGACCTACCTGCCCACGGACACCGCCAACCTCCGCCGCATCAAGGGCATCGGGGAGGTGAAAGTGAAAATGTTCGGAGCGGCCATCGTTGACATCATTGAAAAATACTGCACCGAAAAGCACATCACCGTGAACCTGCTCGCCAGCGCAGCACCTCCAAAACCGCCCAAGCCCGACACCCGCCGCCTCAGCCTCGACATGCTGAAAGCGGGCAAAACCATTGACCAGATTGCCTTGGAACGGGGCTTTGTGCGGGGCACTATTGAATCGCACCTGACGCAGTTCATCAGTGCTGGCGAACTGGACATCCACGCCGTGCTGCCCAAGGAACAGGTGGCCGAAATCAGCGATTTTTTTATCTTGTACCAGTCAACCGGGACGACGGAGGCGAAGGAGCATTTTGGGGATAAATATGATTATGGGGTGTTAAGGATGGTGCTGACGCATTTGAAGCGGAATGGGGATGTGGCGAGTGGGGGTGGGGATTTGCCACTTTAAAGAAAGGAGGTGGCCTTGACCCGGTCTGAGGCGACGCCTCAAAATGGCCGCTTCGTGAGTGCTGTTTTGCAGGTTTTTGATGGCCATTTTGAGGTGTCACCTCAGACCATTGGCAGAACCACCCGCAAAACCCTATCTTTGCGAAGCACCGCAACTAAAAAGCGGTTCAGAAAAAACATGAAACCATTTCGCATCACATCGCTGGAAGCCCACCAGATTGGCCCGTTTGGCGACCTGAAAATGACCTTCCCAGAGAAGCCCGCTGGCATGGCGGACAAGGCGGAGGTGCATATTTTGACGGGGGAGAATGGGACGGGGAAGAGTACGTTGTTGGAGCTATTAGTGAACGGAATTGATTCAGATATGGAAAGGCTTTCGGCAAAGTGTAGAGATGAAAAAACACATTTTTCAATAAAATTCTCTGAAGGCGCAAATACAAGGTGGCAAATCGAAAATGGGTTATATGCGGGTTCAGAAGGCAATGAATTTGTGAGAATGTATATACAGAACAAAGGTTATTCAAACTATAAAATGTCTTTCTGTGCATTTGCTTATTCTGGTTATAGGTTTATGGAACGAGTGGAAATACCCGATTTAAAAGAACTCAGTGGGCCATATTTAGCCCAAGCGTTGAGCTTTAAAAACTCGATAGAACCACAAAAAATTATTCAATGGTTGGCAATTACACTGACTAAAGAGTCAATAGCAAAACATGATAATGTTGATGCAGCCAATCGTTTTAGAAGAACAATTAATAGTTTGGAAAACGCTATATCAAAAATTATTGAGAGTCCAATCAGCTTTAAATTAGGTTATGAACCCTTTAACGTAATCATCGAAGTCAACCACGAGCGCCTCGACTTCAACCTCCTCCCCGATGGCCTAAAAAGCATCATCTCTTGGCTGGCCGACCTGCTCATGCGCATGGACCGGGTGAAATGGGTGGACGACATCCCCGTTTTCGAGCGGAACTTCATCTTGTTCCTCGATGAAATAGAAGTACACATGCACCCCCGCTGGCAGCGGAAGATACTCCCGGCGGTGCAGGGGCTGTTCCCCAATGCGCAGATTTTCATCTCCACGCATTCGCCCTTTGTCATCAACTCGGTGGACGGGGCTTGGATTCACCGCCTCGTGAAGCCGAACGGGGACAGCGAGGCATTGGAGCCGGTTTTGAGCGAGGACGGGAAAAGCGTGACTCAGGTTTTGGAAGAGATATTCGATATTACCGAACGGTTTGGCGTCGGCCCGGAAGCGGATTTGAAGCGATTTTACGAGGTAAGGAACAGGCTGATTAAGGATGGTTCTGAGGATGGGAAAGACAAGGAGGAATTAATCCAAATCGCCAAAAAACTGCAAGGACAAAGCACCACGCTCGACCAAATCGTGGCCATGGAAATCCGGCAACTGAACCGCATTAAACAATTGGAAATCAATGTTTAACACAAGCCCCCGTGAGAAAATTCAAACGAACACAAGCTCCCGATTTCCTTGTAAAAAACGCTTCGGCCTGGGGACAGGAATATGCCGATAAGCGAAAGCAAAACCCATCTTATCGTTTTAATTGGAAAAGCCATAAAGGGCAACGTGTAAACCAATTGATTGAACCATTGCTGAAGGCAATGACCGACCATCATTGTGCCTATTGTGACCATTTTCCGGCACAAGTCTCCGACGACACCATTGACCATTTTGGGCCAAAGGGCGATGAGCGTTTTTATTTGTTGGCGTATGAATGGACAAACCTTTATTCCGGCTGTGCCGATTGCCAAAAAGTGAAGAACGAGCAGTACGATGATGCCCTCCTTCGCCCCGATTCGGATGATTTTTCTTTTGAACGATATTTCACCTATGATTACGACCATCATAAAATCGAAGTGAGGGGCGATGCAAGCACCGCCGACCAAGACTGCGCTGCTACAACAATTAGAATTTTCGGGCTGAACAGGCAGGGGCTGACAGACGCAAGGCGCCATGCTTGGGAACGCTATATTGGCAAGCATCCAGCAGCTATAAACCTCTTGGATTTCCCCTACCGCTTCATGTTTGAGCTATAAACCTCCCTCCTTCGCAACCATAATCCCCTCGTTCAAATAGCCCTGGCACAGCTTGCCAACGCCCCTATTTGCCCCCAACCCCATCAAATACCAAGAAAATGTCATTTTTTTCAAAAAAGGCTCGTCTATTTGCGCTGTCATTCACCGAATAGCCGAATAAATGTGCCGCCATTTTTTGAACCCAACTTTTTGCTGCTTACTTGCTGCTTTTGCTGCACAGGTTGTGTTTTTACAGGTTGGCTTGGCACAGGTTTCATTCCAAAACCATACGCTGCTCACTGCCGCCGATGGCCTTTCCGAGACCCACCTCAATTGCTTGGTGGAGGATGCGGAGGGCTTTATTTGGCTTGGCTCCAAAAACGGATTGAACCGATATGACGGGCACAGCTTCAGACAGTTTTTTAGCGGTACTGGCGCCGGGCAACTCAGGGGGCAAAACATCAAATGCCTTGCCCGCTACGACAGCCTTCATATCCTCGTCGGCACGGACATCGGAATAGCCCGTGTGCAGATCCGCAATTTTCGGATAACGCCGCTGGTGTTCCCTGCTCCCAAGCACTTGGCGACCCATGCCAACCATGTCCACCAAATGCAGGTGCAGCCCAATGGCAGCATTTGGGTCGTCACGTCTGGCGGCGTTTTCTTGGTGTCGGCGGACATGGAAGTTCAGCAATCGTACTACTTCCCCGACGAAGAAGCATTGGCAGCGAGCCACCTCCAACCAAGCCGCTTGCTGGTATTTCCCGATGGGAAATTGTGGGTCGTGGCACCAGTTCCGACGCAGTTCTCCCAGCAGGCGGTCTATGAAATCAACCCTGCCCAGCGCATGATGGCCTTGCTGGAGCGCCAACCCTTCCCCGATGCTGGGCGGTTCTTGTCGTTGGTGCAGGCCAACGATACCCTGGGGCTGGTGCTTTACGAACGGGGCGACAAAACGGTGCGGTCAACCATTTTCAATCTGCGAAAACGACAGTTTGCAGAAGTGCCTTGCAAGCCTTTTCACTTTTCCAATTTCATCCCTTTTTTCAGTCACCCCGAACCGGGCAAAATCGGCCTGAGCACCAAGGGCCTGACCGATTTTTACAGCTTCGACGTGGCGAGCCAACAGTGGGAATATTTCCCTTTTTCACAGCCACCCATCCTTGAGGGCGTGGTAAAATCGGGCGGTGGCATGGTGCTGGCCGCCACGGGCAAGGGCCTTTTCAGGATCTCGCCGGTCAATCGGCTTTTCAGTTTCAAGCCTGCGATAGCGGCAATGGCCCGCAACAAAGAAGGCGAACTGCGGATGATGGCGATGGCGAACACGAGCAGTGGTACTGCGGCGGTAAGTTGGGATGGCAGATTGGTGGTTTGTGACGCAAAAACGGGCGAATGCAGGTCCTCCTTGCTTTCAATGCCAGGCGCCAATAAGTTGAGCGTTTTCTCGCTAATCCCGTTTCAGGGCGACACCCTTTTGGTGGCATCCAACCGAGGCAGTTTTTGGGTGAACACCAGCGATGGGGCGAGCGGTCGGCTGGTGGGGAAGTACAAGCCCAGTTTTTTTGACACGCTCACCGCTGTTAGCCTTGCCGACAGCCAGGGCGATATATGGTTTGGGTTCGTGCAGTTCAAGGGCTTGGTAAGGTATAATCCCAAGCAAAAAACCTTTGTCCACTACCCGTTTTCAGATAAATATGGGCAACTTTTTTTCAATGAAATAAGCGGGCTGACAGAAGATTCCAACGGCGATATATGGCTGGGGTGGCAGGGCGGCGGCCTGGCAAAATGGGTGCGGAGTGCTGACAGCATTGCCATGTTCTTTCCAGATTTAAGTGCTGGCAATTCGTTCAAGAACAATATCACGTCCATGGCCACTGCGCCCGATGGCCGGATATGGATGGGCACCGCAGGCTACGGCCTGTTCGCCTTCCACCCAGCTACCATGCGGTTTTTGAACTATACCCGGCAGCACGGCTTGACGCACGATTATGTCACCGCCGTTGCGGTGGATTGCGAGGGCATCATCTGGGTGGGTTCCCGCAACGGGCTTTCGAGGCTCGACCCCACCACGGGCAAAGTCTATCGCTTTTTTGAGCAGCACGGCCTTCCGTCCAACCATGTTTATGTGGTAAAGGCAATGCCCGATGACCCCTGCCAGGTTTTTATTGGGGGCGATGGCGGCTATCGGTTGCTGGATGTCCGGCATTTTCCGGCCCCGCCAACGGGCAGCGAAATCATCGTGAACCACCTGAAAATCAACCAAATAGACCGACCGTTTACGAACGACGGGTTATTGGCGCTCGACTATGATGAAAACAATATAGAGGTGGCATTCTCCAGCCTTAATTTATTGGACGGCTATTTAAACGAATATTATTATCGGTTTTCTGAAAACGATAAAATATGGAAGCCCGTCGGCCATGAAAATATATTGCGTTTAACGGGACTTCAAGGCGGGCGTTATAATATCATAATAAGAGGGTGCGTCAATGGTGGCAATTGTTTTGAGCAACAGGTATTGCGTTTTTCCATAAAAAAACCATTTTGGAAATCGCCGTTGTATTATGGTATTATTGGGTTATTGATTGCCATAATAACCGCTATATATTTTAAACTAAAACTGAACAATATCATGCGACTCCAAAAGCTGCGGCAAAAAATATCCTACGATTTGCACGACGATATTGGCTCCAACCTAAGCAGTATTCAAGTACTTACGGCATTGTCGAAAAACCCCAATATTTCAGCGGAGAAAAAAACTGAAATTGCCGACAAGATTAAGGACTCCGCTGCACAAGTGACCCAAAGCCTCGAAGAAATCATCTGGAACCTGCATCCCAACAACGACCATTTTGAAAACATCCAAAACCGCCTTTACGAGCAGGCCAACGAACTGCTTGCCCCCAAGGGCATCACGTTGCACTTCAACATGGAAGCCGATTTCGAAAACCTGAAACTGGGTCACGAAAAACGCAGAGAACTGTTGCTGCTTTACCGGGAAGCACTCAACAACACCATCAAATATGCCGAGTGCACGGATGTTTGGGTGGAAATGAGGCGGCAGGGCAGGCTGCTTTCCCTGTCCATCCGGGACAATGGCAAGGGGTTTGACCCGGCTGCTGCAACGGGCGGCAACGGCCTCGTGACCATGCGCTACCGGGCCGAAAACCTTGGCGGCAGCTTTTCCATCGCATCGGAACCGGGCAAAGGGACGGTTGCCAGCTTGGATTTTCCCGCATTTTGACACCGCATTTTGGCACAGATATGTTATTGATTGGTTCGCTGCAAAAGCACGATTTTTGCAGTTGCCCCGCTTACCCATCAATCCGTCATCAGCACAGATAAGTGCATAGACATCATAAATCAGGCATTAGACAGTACACAAGTTATTGCTGGTCAATGCTTTATCTAAAGTCTATGGTCTAATTTCTATTGACTTCTACTTATGCCCATCCGCCTACTCCTTTTTGAAGACAACGACCAACTGCGCAACAGCCTGGCTTGGCTGTTCGAGGCAACGCCGGACTTGGCACTGTGCGGCCAGTTTTCGCACTGCCGCAATGCCGCCGCCGAGGTGCGCAAATACTTGCCCGATGTGGTCATCATGGACATCGAAATGCCCGGCATGACGGGCATAGAGGGCGTTCGGCTGTGCAAGGAAGCCAACCCTGCCACGCATATTGTCATGTACACCGTGTTCGAAGACGATGAGCGGCTTTTCGAGGCCATTTGCGCTGGGGCCGACGGCTACCTCCTCAAAAAGACCAGCCCCTCCCGCCTCGTGGAGGCCATCCGGGAAGCGCATGAGGGCGGCTCGCCGGTGTCCCCCTCCCTTGCCAAAAGACTGCTGAAAGCCTTCCAACAACGTCCCTATCTTTTGCCCGAGCAAACGCCCTCGTTCGACCTGTCCACCCGGGAAAAGGAAATCCTCAGCTGGCTGGTGAAGGGCATGAGCTACAAGCAAATTGCGGCAGCCTGCTTCATCAGCGTCGAAACCGTGCGCCGCCACCTCCAGAACATCTACGCCAAGCTCCACGTCAACTGCGGCACCGAAGCCGTGGCCAAAGCCCTCAAGTTTCAGATTGTAGAAGAAAAGT
This sequence comes from Saprospiraceae bacterium, assembly GCA_016714985.1. Taxonomy (GTDB): domain Bacteria; phylum Bacteroidota; class Bacteroidia; order Chitinophagales; family Saprospiraceae; genus UBA6168. Next base: position 299,857 of record JADKBS010000003.1, read on the forward strand.
AAGCCACCCTCTCTCACCCTCTCACCCCTCTCACCCCTCTCACCCCTCTCACCCCTCTCGCTCTCTCACCCTCTAAAAATGGCACTATCGTGTTATTGCCCACCCGCCTGCATTGCCCTCAACTTTGCACCATCGAAATAAACAACTCCCCTGTTTCGCCCCTCATTGCTTCTTAACCACGACGGTTCCTGCGGCCGTTTTGCAAAAACTTGCTCACGATGAATAAGTCAGTCCTTTGCCTAATCCTCCTCTTGCTGATGGTTGGATCCATCCGATCACAAACAGGCGTTTCCATCAGCCCTGCTGGCAACGATGCCGACCCCAGTGCCATGCTCGATGTTTTTTCAAATAGCAAGGGTGTGTTATTTCCCCGCATGACCTCCGCCGAACGGAACGCCATCGCCAGCCCGGCAGTGGGCCTGCTCGTCTTCGACACCGATACCAAGAATTTCTGGTTCTACGAACTCACTGGCTGGAAAAAGCTGCCCACCAGTGGCCGCCTTGCCGACCTTGACGGCGACACCCGTGTGGACGTGGAGGCAAATCCCGACGAAGACTTCATCCGTTTTACCATCGGTAGCACGGAGAAGATGACGCTGTCAAAGAATGCCAGCGGTTCGGCCCGGCTCGGATTCCCAGACGCCAACAACAATACCTTTATCGGCCTTTCGGCAGGCGAACTCAACAACACCGGGGCCGACAATACTTTCGTGGGCAACTTGACGGGCTTCAACAACCTGGGCGGAAATAACAACAGCTTTTTCGGCGAGGGGGCGGGTTATGCCAATACCAGCGCCAGCGATAATTCGTTTTTTGGCAAAAATGCCGGGGCGGAAAACACCACTGGCCATTCCAACACCTTTCTTGGGAAATCGGCGGGCGAGGCCAACTCAACTGGCACGGGCAACACCCTCGTGGGTATGAACGCAGGCCTAAACAATACCACGGGCAGCCAAAACACGGCCCTCGGTGACAGCAGCCTCATGAGCAACATTAGTGGGGACAGGAATACTGCCCTCGGCAATAGGGCGCTAATGTCGAACACTACGGGTGTGGACAATACCGCAGTCGGGTTCGATGCCTTGAACGCCGCCACCAATACCTGGGGCAACACGGCGTTCGGCTCGAAGGTGCTCATGTCCAATACCATTGGCGTTTTCAACACGGCGACTGGTGATAGAGCACTTTATCACAATACCAACGGCGACAAAAACACGGCGTCGGGTGCATTATCGCTTCACAGCAACACGACTGGATTTGGCAATACGGGTTATGGTTTCTCATCGCTCTATTCTAATTCGACTGCATTTTACAACACTGGCTATGGTTTCCAGACCCTTTACAATAACACGACGGGTCAAAAAAACACTGCCATTGGCTCTTATGCAGCATTTCAAAACATGACCGGCAGCTACAATGTGGCACTGGGCCATGCGGCGTTGTCAGGCAATGTTTCCGGCCATACCAACATCGCCATAGGCAATTTGGCTATGGAATCTAACGGCTCCCGTTCCAACCTCATTGCCATCGGCGACTCAACGCTGATGAACAATGCCACAGGCGCTACGCTCTCCATCCACGGCACTGCCAACACGGCGCTCGGCTCGAAGGCGCTTATGTCCAACACGACGGGGTTTAACAATACAGCACTTGGTTTCGAGGGTTTGAAATCCAACACAATTGGGGTTTCAAACACCGCCTCTGGCACCCAAAGTCTCAACCACAACACCACGGGCAACCACAACACCGCCTGCGGCTATAACTCCCTTTTCGACAATACAACTGGCAGCGAAAATACCGCTTTCGGCTCACTCGTCCTCTTAGCCAACACAACGGGCAGCGAGAACACCGCCACTGGCTACCATTCGCTTTTCGACAATACGACCGGCAGCGGCAACCTGGCCCAGGGCTTCCGGTCGCTGTACAACAATACCACGGGCTTCAGCAACGTGGCGCTGGGCCGCCGTGCACTCTACAACAACACCGACCGCTCCAACCTCGTGGCAGTGGGCGATTCGACCCTTTTCAACAACGGGCTGGGAGTCGTGGACGCCAACGATGCTAAGTTCAACACGGCCATTGGCTCCAAAGCCTTGTTTGGGAACACAAGAGGAAGGAACAATACGGCAACTGGCCATCAGGCGCTTTTCACCAACAGCTCAGGCATAGACAACACGGCCAATGGCGCCGGCGCCCTATTTTCCACTACCACAGGTTCCGGCAATAGTGCTACTGGCTACCAATCGCTTTATTCCAATACTGGCGGCTATTACAACGTGGCAAATGGTTATAAGTCGTTGTATGCCAATACGACCGGGGATTACAACACTGCAATGGGCTACTTGGCGCTGACCGACAACACAACAGGGAGCAGCAACCTAGCCATAGGAGTTAGCGCAGCTGCGAACAATACCGTTGGTTCCAAAAACATCGCCCTCGGCGATAGCGCCCTCTACGTCAACACGACGGGGGCCTACAATATTGCCATCGGGACAGCCGCCAATTCCGATCATTCCGACAATTACTACAATATCGCCATTGGCCACCACACGATGTTGGGCAATGAGATTGGCGACCACAACACTGTTATAGGTAGCCATGCTGATGTTGCTGGGAACAGCATTTTTAATAGCCATGCCCATAATAACACCGCTATAGGAAGCTATACCAGCACCAGTTGGGGCTTAATAATTGGATCCAGCAACGCCACTGCCATCGGCTATCAAGCCAGTGCTAATGGAAATTCAGTTCGTCTTGGCAACTCAAGCGTCGCCACCATCGGCGGCTACGCCCCCTGGACCGACCTCTCTGACGGGCGCTTCAAAAAAAACGTCCATGAAGACGTACATGGCCTTGACTTCATCCGCCAACTGCGGCCTGTGACCTACAACCTCGATATGCCGCTCTTGGCCAAAACCCTTGGCGAAGATGAGCCCTCCCGTGGCGGCCCGGCAGATGAAAACACCTTAAAAAGCCGGGAAGCCAAAGGCCGTATCCGCTATACTGGTTTCATCGCCCAAGAGGTGGAGTCCGCTGCCAAGGCCCTTGGCTACGACTTCAGCGGCGTGGATGTGCCCGCAGGCGAAGGCGGCCATTACGGGCTGCGCTATGCCCAGTTCACCGTGCCACTCGTGAAGGCCGTGCAAGAACTCGACGCCGAGAACAAGGCGCTCAGGGAAGAGCTCGCTTCGCAAAAAGCGCTGCTGGAAACCCTGCAACATGCGGTTTCTGCCCTGCAAAGCGATTTGGGAACCACTAAAAAAGGCATGAAATGAAGCATCGGACATCCACCCTGAATTTGCCCAAACACCCAATGAAGACAAGCCTTTTCACGCTGGCGCTTGTGTTGGTCGCTTCACAAATGTTGGCACAGGCCACCCTGCTCATCGGGAGCAACGCCACGCTCAACCTGGGCGATGCCACGCTTCAACTGACGGAGGCCAACTTCGTGAACGAGGGGGCGGTGCAGGCCAATATCGGAACGCTCGTTTTCTCAGGGGAAGAATCCGTTTCGTTGGCCTCTGGTGGCACTGTTTGGTACCACATCCTTACCGAGATGGGCCTCGATGCCGACCTGAATCTGCTCGACGATGCTGAGGTCAGCAACCTGTTCACTTTCAACGGCGACAACAACGTGCTGCTCGGCGACCATCATTTCACCTTCGGCGAAAACGCAAGCTGCGCAGGCCCAGGGGAGTACCGGTTTTTCTCTACCAACGGAACGGGGCGGGTGCGAAAGCGCAACCTCGGCGCTACGGGCTTTACCTTTCCAATCGGCAACGACTGGGACGACTACTCGCCCATCACCATCGTCGAAAATGGCATACCCGACCTCTTTGCTGTGCGCTGCCTCGACCACCCCGGGGAGGCCGGGGCCAATGGCAACCCCATCACCGAGAAAGTGGTGGACGTGCTGTGGGATATTGCCGACGGCAGCAGTGGGGGCAACGACCTAACATTGATGGCCACCTGGATTTGGCCACATCAAGAACTGCCTGGTTTTGACCATGAAAAATGCGGCTTGGCCCGCTGGAACGGCAGCGCATGGGACATGACCTTCGCCCAGATGGGGCCTGCATCCTTTCCCAATGGTTATCCGAACGACAAATCGAGGACGGGCGTGACTTCCACGGGCCTTTTCGCCGTGGGCGGGAAACCCGTGAACGACTATGTGAAAATCATCCCGAAAGTACTGCTCCAAGGGGCTTACGCTGGAGGAGGGCTAATGAACAATTCCCTGAAAAACCTCAACCTGCTGCCCCTCGACGAGCCTTACAGCAATTCCACGGTTTTTGTCCACAAGGGCTTTGGCGGCGAGGAGGAGGTACCGGCCATACCCAACAACCCCGGCAACGACGGCATCGTGGATTGGCTGTTTTTGGAGCTTCGCAGCCCGACGAATTCCGTGTTGCTCACCCGTTCGGCATTCCTGCAAAAAGACGGCGATGTGGTGGACTTGGACGGCAGTTCGCCTGTCACCTTTCACGGGGTGAATCCCGGCAACTACTATTTTGCCGTGCGCCACCGCAACCATCTTGGCGTGCGCAGCGCTGGGTTGCTACCCCTCATCCGAACGGAAACGACACATGATTTTACCCAAAACCTCAACCAAGCCTACAAACCCTCCGGCCACCCCAACGAGGCATTGGCATCGCTTGCCGGGAGCTATTATGGACTTTGGGGCGGCAACGCAAATTTCAATGGCAACGTGCGCTACTCAGGCCCCTCGAACGACCAAAACCAACTGTTGAATACTTGCCTAAGTGGCAACAAGGGCGGCGTTCAGGCCAATGTTTACAGCAGTTGCGACCTGAACCTGAATGGCACTGTACGATTTTCCGGTCCCTCCAACGACCAAAACCTATTGCTGAACACGGTGCTGTCTGGCGATAAGGGTAAGGTCATTTTAGGGACGGGGTATTAGGGATTGCGGATTTACGATTGCGGATTGCCAGCCCCCCAAAAAAAACTAAAACCCTAGAACCAGAAACCCTGAAAACCCGAAAACCACAAAACCGACCATTTTTTCAAAACCAATCAACCCACTTAATATGCTTCGAGCTATAATCTCCATCGGGTCTCTTTTAATCGCTGCATTGCTTGCTGCGCAAACCACCACGCAAGGCACCATTTTGGTGACTGGCGACAAAAAAGTGACCGTCTATGGCAAGCCCAGCAACGCCCTGAACAACGTGGTATTTGATAATGTGAATATCTGCATCAGCGTACCCGACCAAGGCACCGGCAATCCTTCTGTCATCATTACCACCAACCACCTTCCTTCCCTGAACTGGATTGTGCCGGGCACCAACCCGCAAATCGTGGATGGTCGGGCCTACTACACCTTTATTGGCAACGACAACAACAGCAACGCTACTGTTTCATGGGCAGCCAATGCGGACAACCCCATTGTTGAACTGACGTTCGTGGGTGGCGCTGGTAGTCCCATTGTCCGGTTGGACGACCTTTCACCGGGTGGCGGGCCGAGCGCACAGTCGTACTGGTATGTGCAAATCATACAGGCGGTCACTGGCGATATTACCAACTATAGCGAGATGTTCTATGGGGCAGGTGCGGTCAACAACGGCGGGGCAGCGCCATCTTACGTTCCAGCGCAAGCGCCCATCGTGCTGCCCGTGGAGTTGCTGGGTTTTGAGGCAAAACGATGGAATGAATATGACGTCCAGTTGACTTGGGAAACGGCGTCCGAGCGGCAAGTGGCCTATTTTGAAATCGAGCGGAAGCGGCATGTAGCAGATACATGGCAGCCAGTGGGCCGAGCCATGGCTGTTGGCGATAGCGATGGGTTGCAGCAGTACGACCTGTTGGATTTGAGTGGGAGTTAGCGGGGGCAGCTTCTACTACCGCTTGAGGATGAGGATGGCAAAATGGCGTATGGCCCAATCCGCTCCGTGGATTTTGAAGGCAATGCGTCGTTGGCGGTATTCCCCAACCCTGCATCTGATGAAGTGACCATTTTTTTTGGGGAAACAGCCGAGGCTACTGTATCTGTTAGGCTGTATTCAATGGATGGCAAATTGCTCATGGAACAGCGCCATGTAACCAGTGGGGATAAATTGCAACTTCCAAACGGCTTGGCGAGCGGTGCCCACTTGGTTCGAGTGATGGTCGAGGACAGGGCGTTTTTCCAACAAAAATTAATCATTGAAAGGCCGTAGTGTAGGATGAATAGTAAACGATGAATTGATAAAATATTGATTATCAATGAATTTGAATTCGACTTGGGCTAATTCGTTTTTCCATTTTCACTATTTTAATTTTCCTCCACCGACGGGGCAGTGTCCGGGCGTTTTCCTTTGGACAAAGTCGTTTGCCACCCGATTTGCAAAAAGCTTCGCCCGATCTCGTCGTCGAGGCGGTAGTCGAACTGCCGCACCCAGCCCAGGTTCCAACTGTACTTGCCTTGCCGAAGGATGGTGCCTAGAAAAAATCGGTTGCGCTCAAAATAGGGCACTTTGTTGGTCAGGAATACCTCGTTCCAGGCGGAGGCGAATAGCTCGTAGCCCTTTTCACCAAAGGAAACCACCAGCACTGTGGCGCTCAATCGGTAACGGAACCGGTTGCGGTAGCCCCGGCTGGTGAACCGCTGCTCGGCCCGGTAGCGATGCTCGAAATTGATTTTTCCCAAGGTGTTCCTCATGCCAAGCTCTAGCCAAGTCCTTATCTCTTCATTGGATTTTGGGGTGCGGAAACTGCTGCCTGCCATGTAAGTGTCATAGCGCCCCAAGCCGCCTGTTACGGTAAAATGGGGACTGAGCTTGTAGCTCGCCCCTCCCTTGAACTCGTGGTAGTGGAATTCGTCGTAAAATGAAAGGCTGCGCAATTGCGCCTCGCCAAAGAAGGTCAAATTGTCGGTTTGCTGCCAGCGCAGGTGCAGCACGTTCCAGGTGCCCAACTGCGCCAACAAGGAAAGCTGGCAGGCAAAAGCAAAAAATACGAGGAAAAACCATTGTCGCTTCATGCACATAGTCAGTTGCCAATCCTCGAATTTGCCAGCAATGGGGTGGAAGGCTCGTCTTAAATTGGGCTGCAAGAAAACGCCATAGGCTTGTTTTTGTTGCTGACCAAGGCAGGGGTCTTGCTCGACCACTTAATGGGTAGTCAAATCAATTCTGGCATGTTGAAGGATGGGCAAAATTAAGTAGCGAGTAAGATTCAAGTACCTGCGCTCCCAAAGTGGAATTCTGCGGTACCATTTAGAAATGGTCGGCAGGGTTCCAGAACAATTTGTCGAATTCGACGACCTTGTCGTCTTCGACCTTGATGCCCTCCGCCTCCAACCGTTCCTGCATCAGGCTGGGTGGCCTGAAATGGGCCCTGCCAGAAAGCTCGCCATTCCGGTTGACAACCCTATGGGCCGGCACGTCGCCAGCGCCGAAACAATGGTTCAGCGCCCAACCGACCATTCTCGCTGAGCCGAGCGACAGGAAGCTGGCAATGGTGCCGTAGGTGGTGACCCTGCCCGGCGGCACGCAGCGCACCACATCGTAAACTTGCTCGAAATAGGATTCTTTTGGCATATCGCTTTGGTGCTTGGGGGTTAGCTTTGCGAAAAAATTGTTCGACCAAAATATGGGAAAGACAAAGATAAAGGCCAGTGGCGTCAACAACCTTACCGATGCCCGGTATTTTGCTGCAAGGGAAGTGGAGTGGCTGGGCTTCAAGATTGGCGATGACGCTTCGTCCATGAAGCTATTAGCGGCCAAGGCCATAGCCGAATGGGTGGATGGCGTGAAAATCGTTGGCGAGTTCGAGTTTGCCACGGCTGCCGAGATAAGGGCTGCCCAAGCACAATTACCATTTGATGTGGTTCAGGTAGGCATGTTCACGCCCGTTTATGAGTTGGAGGCATTGGCAGGCATTACCATTATCCAAGAAGTCGTTGTTGAAAAAAGCACGACCGAGACCGAATTGCTCGAATTTTTCAAAGTGCGTGCCCCGTATTGCGCCTATTTCTTGCTCGATTTTGAAAAAGCGGGCCTCGATTGGGCGATGCTGAATGCTGGTGGTTTGTTTTCCATCGCCTTTTTGCAGCACCTTTTCAAGGAACACAAGACCCTGCTCGCTTTGGATTTCCCGCCCGAAGCGGCCGGAACCCTACTTGCTTTGTTGGGACCAACCGGATTGAGTGTCAGTGGTGGTGGGGAGGAAAAAGTGGGGTTCAAATCCTTCGATGATTTGGACGAGATACTTGATTGCTTGGAAACGCTGGCCTAAAAATTTCTTTTCGGCGGGTAGCAGTGAGCGCTTTTGCCTTGCAAAAATATTTCACCATTCATCATTCTCAACATGACCATTGCCGAGGCACAAAAAACGGTGGACGAATGGATCAACACCATTGGCGTCCGTTATTTCAACGAATTGACAAACACCGCACTGCTGATGGAGGAAGTGGGGGAAATGGCCCGCCTAATAGCCCGCCTATACGGTGAGCAATCGTTCAAGTCAACGGAACAATCTGGCACGGCAAAGGACGATTTGTCAGACGAAATGGCAGATGTGCTTTTTGTGCTGATATGCTTGGCCAACCAGACGGGTGTGAACCTGACCGAAGCACTAAAGAAGAACTTGGAAAAGAAGACCAAGCGGGATTTAACCCGTCATACATCGAACGAAAAGCTAAAGGGGTAAAATGTAAAAGGGCCTCGAAGCTGATGCTCCGAGGCCCTTAAAAAAAGAAAAAAAGTGAGTTTAAGACCAGCTCTACCCCCCAAACGAACTGGTCTCACTCACTGTCCCGAGGCACTTCTGCCCCGAAGACATCTTTGGATTTCGTTGCCGAAAGATTCGCACAACTACAAGGAAGCCGGGGTGGGCTTCATCCGTCTCTTTATGGCCTTTGACAGCCTTTGGGCTATAGTAATGAATTCAATTTGGGTGGTTTAAGGGAAGTGGGGTGTACATTCGGAAACGAAACTCAGTGTGGGAGGGTGACAAGCTGAATCCGAATTTAATTCTGAATCGTCTATGATATTCCGAAAATCATGCCAAATTTTCCGCTAAAGCAACTTTATTCAATTTTTTTTTCGGAACACTGATGATTTTATTATTGAGCCTTGCTTGTTGCAATTCACTGAAAGCCTTCTTGTACTCCGCATATTCCGTAAACTCTTGGAAGAAAACTGTATCTCCTCCGTTCAACATCAATAGAATGTGAAAACACAAATGGCTGTTGCGGTAAAAAAACTTGGTAATCAAATCTTTTACCTTGTTACCCTGGATATCCTCGCTCAAATTCATGCCGAATTCAGGCTCCATGATTCCATTGATATGTCCTACAGCGTTTACCATGATTTTTGATTTTTTTTATCAAAACAACGGCACAAAACTACAGGCAAAACCAGTGCCCATTCTCTGCTCTTTTTTTAAAACTGTGACATCAAAAACACAGCTTGAATTAGATGTTTTTTTATGTGTAAAGATCCGATAGGTTTGGGGAGTCCAGTAAAAACAGCCATTTTGTCAGTATTGGGCCGGTGGCATGTGCTTTGAACAGCAAGTTTTCACCTACAAGCATACCCAGAAAAAAAAGTTTCAGGGCTTTGGCTTCTTCTTGTACAATCATCATCGTAAAACCATCACTAACAACAACTAACAGACATGCAAAAAGGTAATATCTCTGTTCAGTCGGAAAACATTTTTCCCATCATCAAAAAGTTCCTGTACTCCGACCACGAAATTTTCTTGCGGGAACTTATCGCCAATGCCATAGATGCCACCACCAAGCTTAAATCCGTTGCTTCTCGTGGCGAGCTGAATGGCGAAGTAGGCGACCTCACCGTAGAAGTTATTGCCGATAAGGCAGCGGGCACCCTCACCATCCTTGACAAGGGTATTGGCATGAGCGAGGAGGAGGTGAACAAGTATTTGGGGCAAATCGCCATTTCCAGCGCACAAGAATTCGTGGATAAGTACCAAGGCGAGCACAATATCATCGGAAAGTTTGGCCTTGGCTTCTATTCCGCCTTCATGGTAGCCGACCGGGTAGAGGTCAGTACCAAGTCATGGCGGGAGGGCGAGGCAGCCGTCAACTGGGCCTGCGATGGTAGCCCTGAGTTCCAACTGTCGCCCAGCGAAAAAACGACACGTGGCACCGAAATCGTCCTTTTCATCAATGAAGAAAACAAGGAGTTTCTCGAAGACCACCGCATCGAAGAGCTGCTGAAGAAATACTGCAAGTTCCTGCCGATTGCCATCAAGTTTGGCTCCCGAAAGGAAAACCTGGACGAAGGCGAGGGCGAAGAAAAGACCACCAAGGAAATCGATGTGGACAATATCATCAACAACCCAAGCCCAGCTTGGAAAAAGCAGCCCAACGACCTGACGGACGAGGATTACAAGAACTTCTACGAGGAACTGTACCCGTTCAGCTACCAGACGCCCATGTTCTGGATCCACCTAAATATTGACTACCCGTTCAACCTGACGGGTATTCTCTATTTCCCCAAATTGGGCAATGCAATGGAGGTACAGAAGAACAAAATACAGCTCTACTGTAACCAAGTCTATGTTACCGACGAGGTGAAGGAAATTGTGCCGGACTTCCTCACACTGCTCCATGGCGTCATTGACTCACCGGACATTCCGCTCAACGTGAGCCGTAGCTACCTACAGAGTGACAGCAGCGTGCGCAAAATCACGGGCTATATCACCAAAAAAGTAGCCGACAAACTGAACGACCTTTTCAAAGCCGACCGCAAAGCGTTTGAGGACAAATGGAGAGACCTCGGCGTGTTCGTCAAGTATGGTATGTTGTCCGATGAGAAGTTCCATGAGCGGGCAGTGGACTTTGTGCTGTTGAAGAACGTGGGCGGCGAATTTTTCACCATTGAGGAATATCAAGCTAAGGTGAAAGGCGCTCAAACGGACAAACACAACCGCACCGTCATCCTTTACACCCACAACGCTGAGGAACACCACAGCCTCATCGAGGCGGCCAAGGAACGGGGCTACGATGTGCTGGAATTCGACAACATGATTGATGCCCACTTCATGCAGCATTTGGAGCATAAATTGAAGGACGTGACCTTCGTGCGAGTGGACTCCGATACCGTGGACAACCTTGTGCAAAAGGACGAAAAGCAGGAAAGTGTGCTGAGCGAGCAGGAACAGGAGGCCGTGAAGGCCGTGTTCGAGGAACTGGTGAAGGACAAAAAAGGCCCGACCGTAAACCTGAAACCCCTCTCGCCCAACGACCAGCCCGTACAGATTACCCGCCCAGAGTTCATGCGCCGCATGAAGGAAATGCAGGCCCTGCAAGGCGGCGGCTTCGGCGATTTTGGCGATATGTACAACGTGGTGGTTAACACCAACCACCCCTTCGTGGCCGACAAACTGCTCAAATTGCCAGAAGGCGGGGAGCGCACCAACCTTGGCAAGCACCTACTCGACCTTGCGCTGCTCAACCAAGGCATGTTGAAGGGTGCCGAGCTTAGTGCCTTTGTGAAGAAGAGCTTGGAATTTTTGAAATAAGGCGATGCAGTTGAGCCGCTTCGGGCGGATCAACTACCCTGCTCGAAAAATCTACATTTCCGACCAAGATTTTTCCCTAATTTTGCTCGCAAAACATCCCCCAGAAGCACTGTTCGCAAGCATTTCTACCTAACCAAATCCTTTTCAAACGCATGTTTTTTGAACTAACAGAAGAACAAATGGCCGTGCAACAGGCAGCACGGGATTTTGCGCAAAACGTCCTGAAGCCTGGCGTCATCGAGCGTGACCGGGAGATGAAATACCCGAAGTCCGAAGTCCGGCAAATGGGCGAAATGGGCTTCATGGGCATGATGGTTGACCCCGAATACGGCGGTGGCGGCATGGACACCCTTAGTTATGTGCTGGCAATGGAGGAAATCTCAAAAGTGGATGCCTCCTGCTCTGTCATCATGTCTGTCAACAATTCGCTCGTATGCTGGGGCATTCAGCAATTCGGTAGCGAAGAGCAAAAGGCAAAGTACCTGCCAAAGCTAGCAACGGGCGAATGGATTGGCTCTTTCTGCCTCTCAGAACCCGAAGCGGGCAGTGACGCTACCAGCCAACGCACCACCGCTGTGGACATGGGAGACTACTACCTGCTCAATGGCACAAAAAACTGGATCACCAACGGGGGCACTTCCAAAGTACATTTGGTCATGGCACAGACCCATCCCGACAAAGGCCACAAGGGCATCAATTGCCTCATTGTGGAGACCGACTGGCCGGGCGTAGTCATCGGTGCAAAGGAGGACAAGCTCGGCATCCGGGCATCCGACACCCACACCATTATGTACACTGATGTGAAGGTGCCCAAGGAGAACCGTATCGGCGAGGATGGCTTTGGCTTCAAATTCGCCATGAAGACGCTGGAAGGTGGCCGTATCGGTATTGCAGCGCAGGCGCTTGGCATCGCTGGCGGTGCCTATGAGCTGGCATTGGCCTACTCAAAAGAACGTGCTGCCTTTGGCAAACCGATTTCACAGCACCAGGCCATCGCCTTTAAATTAGCCGACATGGCTACCGACATCGAGGCATCTAAACTGCTTGTCTATCGGGCTGCATGGCTGAAAGACCAGCACATGGACTACGGCACGGCCAGCGCTATGGCGAAGCTCTTCGCCTCCGAAACGGCCATGAAGCATACGGTGGAGGCTGTGCAGGTACACGGGGGCTACGGCTACGTAAAGGAGTACCATGTGGAGCGCCTAATGCGGGATGCGAAAATCACCCAGATATATGAGGGTACTTCGGAAGTGCAGCGCATTGTAATTTCGAGGAATGTGCTCAACGGGCAGCTATATGTCCCGATTTGGAGCAACAATGCGGTAGAGGTATAAGGGAGGTATGAAGATTTGAAGGGGCGGCTCATGCTAGTATCAACTTGATAAGGTGTAGCTTCTTAACCCAAGTTACAAAAGATTTATAGCACAAATAGTTGGGCGGGTGCTTTCGGGTGGCCGCCTTTTTATTTTCAGTGGGTGATCATTTTGTTCTAAAAAAAAGCGGCGATGGCGTCATGACGCCATCGCCGCTTTTTTACCGGGGTTAAGAAAACCCATTCGCTGGATTATTGGATCCCCAACTTCGCCTTCACCTGCTTCGTCACGTCGCTGGTTTCATCGGCATAGAGGATGATACCTGACTGGGCATCGAAAATGTACTGATAGCTGCCCTCTTTGGCAACATCCTGTATGGCAGTATTCACCTTTTCGAGGATGGGCGCCATGTCCTTTTGCTGCTTTGCAGCGAGGTCAGACTCCATTTTTTGGCCGTAGGCGTAGAGGTCTTCCTGCATTTTTTGCAGTTCAGCGGTTACGGTCTCCTCTTCTTTGGGAGTCATTTCGCCACGTTGCTTCTTGTTGGCAGCGTCTTGCTGCTTTTTCTGGAAAGCGGCGACCTTGGCCTCGCCATCCTTTTTCAGGATGGTTTCATAAGCTTCCAAAGAGGATTGCAATTGCTTCATTTCTGGCAATTCGCTCAAGATGGCTGCCGAATTGACATAACCGAATTTCTGAGCCTGAGCAGAACCAAGGCAGAACAGCATGGCGGCAAACAAGCCGCTTTTTACAATAGTCTTAGTCATTGTCTGAAAAAAAGTTTTTCATGGTATGTCCCGCTTCCGGCGCTTTCGCCGTTGCAGCGGTTTTTCCGTTTTGTTAATAGTGCGCAAAAATAGAAAAAAGGTTGGCTCATTTGATTTCGGATTCTGGGATTTCGGAATCCGGATTGGGTGTTCAGCTTAATTTGCACTTAAAAGATAGTCCATTATAGCCTGCCCCCAATCCGCAATCGCAAATCCGCAATCCGCAATCGAATCATTTTTTCTTCAACCGATCCAGCACTTCGCCCGTCTTGTCGTAGCTGGGGCTGGCGAACAGCATACCAGCGGAGGAGCTTTTGTCGAAAATGAAATCGTAGCCCTTGTCGCTGGCGTAATCCTCGATGGCGGCATAAACCCGGTCTTGGATGGGTTGCACCAGATCCTTCCGGCGCTGAAAGAGGGCACCCTCTGGACCGAACTTTTCCTTCTGGAGTTCACGTACCTTTTTCTCCATCTCCATGATTTCGTCCTCTTTTTTCTTGCGGGCTTCGTCGCTCATCAATACCTGCTCGGCTTGGTAGCGGTTGTATTGGCCTTTGATATTGTCGTACTCCTGGGCAATCTCTTGGCGCCAAGTAGAAGCCACCCGGTCGAGTTCGTCCTGTGCCTTTTGGTATTCGTCAATGCTTTCGAGGATGGTCTTAACGTCCACGTAGGCAATGCGTTGTGCTTCTGCTGTGAAAGCAAATACAAGTGTGAGCAGCAATGCAAAGAATGTGTTCTTAATCATGATCTGGTTGATTTGATTTTTGATTTCGGTGAATATTCTGAACGCTGCCAAAATTACGTCTTTCAATTCACCCGTCGAAAGTAAAGACGCTTTTTGGTTGGCGATGTAACAACGACCAAATCATGGGTCTATGGCATTGACCGTTGCAACTTGCACAGAATGAACGGATTATATGCCATTTGGTTGGTTGTGGGGGAGAGACTTTAACATGGGTTTAACCAGCGGGGAACGTGGGGTTAACAGTTTTTTTTGAAGCCTTCAATAATTATGCTCCCGGCTATGAGGTAATCCATCACGGTGCATTCTGCCGTTTTTTTTGCTATCATTCTATGATGGGTTGCAGTTGGACAACTGAATTTCTTGTCCAGGAAGTACCCGATATCCTCTCTAAACCCGAAGACCAACACCTTACCGCGTCAAATACATATTCCGGTTCTTGTCCAACTCCCTAAAGAACGGGTCGCTCAAGTCCCGGATGAACTGTATCGCCTCGCCCGTACTCTTCATCTCAGGCCCCAAGTCCTTGCTCACTTCCGGGAACTTGCTGAACGAGAACACCGGCACCTTGATGGCAAAGCCCTTAGGCTGCGGCTTGATGACGAAATCCTTTAGTTTATGTGTGCCGAGCATCACTTTCGTGGCGATTTTCAGGTAAGGCACACCGTAGGCTTTCGCAATGAACGGCGTGGTGCGGCTCGCCCGAGGGTTTGCCTCTATCACATATACTTTTTCGCCTTTTATGGCAAATTGCACGTTCATCAAGCCCCTGATGTTCAATGCTTTGGCCAATTGTTCGGCATCCTCCCCCATTGTGTTTACCACGTCCACAGAGAGGCTATAGGTAGGCAGCACGGCGTTACTGTCGCCGGAGTGGATGCCCGCTGGCTCGATATGTTCCATGATGCCCATCACATGCACCTCGTCGCCATCGCAGATGCAGTCAATCTCGGCCTCCTTGGCCCGGTCGAGGAAGTGGTCCACCAGCACCTTATTGTCGGGTGCATGTTTGAAAATGTGAAGCACGTGGTGCTCCAGTTCTTTGTCGTTGATGACGATGCGCATGTCCTGCCCGCCGAGCACGTAGCTGGGACGCACTAGCACGGGGTAGCTGATTTCGTTCGCTATCCGCAATGCTTCCGTCGCATCTTCCGCCACACCATAGTTGGGGTACGGGATGCCCAGTTCTTTCAGCAGGTCGGAGAAAGCGCCTCGGTCTTCGGCCAAGTCCATGTTTGGGAAACTGGTGCCGATGATGGGGATGCCCTTTTTATGAAAAGTCTCCGCCAATTTGAGGGCAGTCTGGCCGCCGAGCTGCACGATGATGCCCAGTGGCTTTTCCAATTCAATGATTTCCTCCAAATGCTCCCAGAAAACCGGCTCGAAGTAGAGCTTGTCCGCCATATCGAAGTCGGTGGAGACGGTCTCCGGGTTGCAATTGACCATGATAGCCTCGTAGCCCACCTCCTTTATGGCCATCAGGCCGTGCACGCAGCAGTAGTCGAATTCGATACCCTGCCCGATGCGGTTGGGGCCGGAGCCAAGCACGATGACCTTTTTTTTATCCGAAGGGATGCTCTCGTTTTCTTGGTCAAATGTGGAGTAAAAATAGGGCGTCTGCGCCTCGAACTCGGCTGCGCAGGTGTCCACCATTTTATAGGTGCGGCGTATTTCCTTTTGCTTGCGGGACTTGGTCACGTCCTCTTCCTTCACTCGCATCAGCCAAGCGATTTGGGCATCGGAGTAGCCGACCTCCTTCATTTCCCGGAAGAACTTTTCGGGGACGTCGTCCGGCACGTTGTAGCGCATCAGTTCGTGCTCCATGTCCACCAGGCGCTTGATTTGCTTGATGAACCAAGGGTCAATCTTGGTGATTTTATGGATGGACTTCTCTGGCACACCAAGGCGCAGGGCATCTTTTAGCCTAAAAATACGGTCGTCGCTTGCCTTTTCGAGCCGCTCCATGATGTCTTCCGTGCGCACCCATTCCTTCATGTCGGCACCGAGGCCCATGCGGCCATTTTCGAGGCTCTGACAGGCTTTTTGCAGCGCTTCGAGGAAGTTGCGGCCAATGGCCATCACCTCACCCACCGATTTCATTTGCAGGCCAAGACGGGTGTCGGCACCAGGGAACTTCGAGAAATTCCAGCGGGGCACCTTCACTATCACATAGTCGAGCGTAGGCTCGAAATAGGCGCTGGTGCTCTTCGTAATCTGGTTTTTCAGTTCGTCAAGGTTATATCCAATGGCCAGTTTTGCGGCAATCTTTGCAATGGGATAACCCGTTGCCTTGCTCGCCAACGCCGAGGAGCGGCTCACCCGTGGGTTGATTTCGATGACAATCAACTCCTCCGTGGCGGGGTCTTGCGCAAATTGGATATTGCAGCCGCCCGAAAAATTGCCAAGCGAGCGCATGGCCTGGATGGCCTGGTTGCGCATGTTTTGATAGCAAGTATCAGAAAGCGTCATCGCTGGCGCAACGGTGATGCTGTCGCCCGTGTGGATGCCCATCGGGTCGAGGTTTTCCACCACGCAGATGATGACCACGTTGTCGTTGGCGTCCCGTAGGAGTTCCAACTCGAACTCCTTCCAGCCGAGCACCGCTTTTTCCACCAATACCTCGTGCGTCGGCGACATGGAAAGGCCCCGCCGCAGCAGCTCGTCGAATTCTTCCTCCTTGTGAACGAAGGCTGCACCTGAGCCGCCAAGCGTGTAGGATGGGCGAATAACGAGCGGGAAGCCTATCAACTGTGCCCCTTCCTTGCCCTCCAAAAACGAATTGGCTATCTTGGAAGGCGCCACGCCGAGTCCCTGTTTAATCATGTGCAGACGGAATGCCTCCCGGTTTTCCGTCAGCTCGATGGCGGCTATGTCCACGCCGATCATGCGGCAGTTATACTTCTGCCAGATGCCCAGTTTGTCCGCCTCAATGGCGAGGTTGAGGGCGGTTTGGCCACCCATCGTGGGCAGCACGGCGTCTATCTGCCTTTCTTGTAAAATGAGTTCGATGCTCTCCACCGTTAGCGGCAGCAGATATATATGGTCTGCCGTCACCGGGTCGGTCATGATGGTGGCCGGATTGGAGTTGATGAGCGTCACTTCGATGCCCTCCTCCCGCAGCGAACGGCTGGCTTGTGTGCCGGAGTAATCAAATTCGCAAGCTTGTCCGATGATGATTGGCCCGGAACCGATGATGAGGACGGACTTGATGGTAGTATCTTTTGGCATGGACGGCAGCGTTTTTTCGGTTTGTTTTTTGTAAAAAAGACTTCCGAAGCCTCGTGCGGCTTGGGAAGTCTGGCTTTATTCGTTCCGGGGCGCAAAGGTAGGATGATTTTGTTTCGCCAAGGTTATAATGCGATAAGAAAAAAGCCGCCATTGGCAAGTACCAAAGGCGGCTTTTTATTTTCAGCATTAACAAATGCTGTACTGTTAAGACTCGTCTTATGATTGTTCGAGCATGGTCACATTGTTTGACATTTGAGATGGGACAACAGATGCTAGACAGTCACTGGGCCGTCACTGCACCACCTAATGTCTAAAGTCTATTTTCTAACATCTCTTTTGACCCATCAGAAAATCACCTGCGTATTGGGCAGCATGGCCTTCACCTCCGAGAGCCATTGGCGTCCCATTGGGTTGTTGGACAGGTCGAGGATTTTCAGCGTGCCGGCAAGGTTGGCCAGAGAGGCTGGCAGTTGCTGGATGTTGTTGTAGTTCAACCGCAAAACCTTCAAGCTCTTCATGTTGCCGATTTCGGCTGGCAGCACTGTCAGGTTGTTGTTCGTCAGGTTCAGCACCTCCAGGCTGTTCATTTCTGCGATTTCGGCGGGCAGGCTCGTCAATGCGTTCCAGCGCAGGCTGAGTTCCTTCAGCGACTTCATCTGGCTGACCTCGGCGGGCAGGTTGCTCACGAAGTTCAGGTCGAGCACCAGTTTTTTCAGCGAAACCAATTTGCCGACGCTGGCGGGCAGTGCGTCAATATGGTTGCGGGTGAGGTCCATCAGTTCGAGGCTTGCCATGCTGGTGGCACCTTCTGGAAACTTCTCCAGCCAGTTGTGGCGGGCAAAGAGCTGGCGGCACTGTGACCACTGGCCAGCGTTCACGGTGATTTTGTCCAGCAGGTTGCTGTCCAGTTTGATGACCTCGGCGTTGGAAACGAGCGCCTCCGTCGGCAGCTCGTACAGGCCCTGGCCCGTCAGGTCGAGTGCCTCGGCTGGGTTGGCGTTCACTGGTTCAGCGGTCGCTGGATTGAATGCAAGGACAAAAGGGGTGGCAGTTGCGAAGGCCATTTCCTGCGCCTGAACGCCAACAAAATTGATGATGATAACTGCGATGATAGAAGCTATGGTTATGAATTGCTTTTTCATGATTTGTAAGAATTGTCAATGGTTGAAAAAATGATGATTGCTTAGAGAAATCGTGTAGGACAGCGGCTTAACCCATCTTGTTTACATCGTTGCAACGCATTGATTTTTAGGCGTTTGCAACTTTTATTTTGCCCACAAGGGCAAAACAGCTTCCAAACGGACTAACCTGCCGATTGCTGTGGAGTCCCGAGTTTCCTGACAAAAACCGTGTTTTCAAGTGCAGAAAACCGCATTGCTCGCAACTCGTAACTCACGACTCGCCCCTTGTCTCAGAAAATCACCTGCGTGTTGGGCAGCATGGCCTTCACCTCCGAAAGCCACTGGCGTCCCATCGGGTTGTTGGACAGGTCGAGGATTTTCAGCGTGCCGGCAAGGTTGGCCAGAGAGGCTGGCAGTTGCTGGATGTTGTTGTAGTTCAACCGCAAAACCTTCAAGCTCTTCATGTTGCCGATTTCGGCTGGCAGCACTGTCAGGTTGTTGTTCGTCAGGTTCAGCACCTCCAGGCTGTTCATTTCTGCGATTTCGGCGGGCAGGCTCGTCAATGCGTTCCAGCGCAGGCTGAGTTCCTTCAGCGACTTCATCTGGCTGACCTCGGCGGGCAGGTTGCTCACGAAGTTCAGGTCGAGCACCAGTTTTTCAGCGAAACCAATTTGCCGACGCTGGCGGGCAGTGCGTCAATATGGTTGCGGGTGAGGTCCATCAGTTCGAGGCTTGCCATGCTGGCGGCACCTTCTGGAAACTTCTCCAGCCAGTTGTGGCGGGCAAAGAGCTGGCGGCACTGTGACCACTGGCCAGCGTTCACCGTGATTTTGTCCAGCAGGTTGCTGTCCAGTTTGATGACCTCGGCGTTGGAAACGAGCGCCTCCGTCGGCAGCTCGTACAGGCCCTGGCCCGTCAGGTCGAGTGCCTCGGCTGGGTTGGCATTGGCCGGGTCAGCGGTTGGAATTGCCCCGAAAAATGGGAGCTTGGATGCGAAAACATAAGGTGTGGCCGTTACAAAGGCGAAATCTTGGGCCTTTGCGGCATTGAAGTTGATGATGATGGCTACAAGTGTGCAAGCGATGGTTGTGAATTGCTTTTTCATGTTAAAAAAATTGTCAATGGTTAAAAAATGATAAAAAAATACCCTGTCCCGCCACTGTCAACTTTTTGAACAGCGGGGGAAATATTGCTTAACCGAACTTGTAGCTACAGTGCGGAGTACGCACAATGACAACATGCCACCACACGCCCATGAGAGCGCCTAGCGGCAATCAATAAATCGGGAAATGGGAATAACTTTCAGGAATAAATCAGCCTGGTCTTGCCGACTTTGTTTCTAAGATTCGATTGGAATGTGGCGTGATTCGCCCTTTCTTTAAGCGCCTTTGAATGGATAGATGTTAATATTGCAAGGCCAGAAAATGGCAAGATGTCCTTCTATTTAAACACAAGGTAATCATAGAACTACAACTCCAACCCAATTAAAGCGCATTTTTTGTGGTACGTAGATGTGATTGGTTTTTACAAGGTTTTTATGTCAAGGCAAACCGTATTTGTCCAATAAGAAAACAAGGCTCGTCATCGCCGCTGTACCGAGTTCCATTTCCCGCTGGTTGACGGCCTCGAACACGTCCACTTCCGTGTGGTGGAAGTCAAAATACCGCTGCGAGTCCGGCTCATAGCCGATGAGCAGCACGCCCTGTTTTTTCAGCGGTGAAATATCAGCCCCGCCGCCGCCTTTTTTGATGTGCAAATAATAAGGTTCGAGCAGCGTCGACCAAGCCTGCATGGCCCGCATTTTCTCCACGAAGCCCGCCGACTCGCCATCCACCGTGAAGCCCCTCGGCACGAAGCCACCCCGGTCGCTCTCGATGGCCGCCAAATGCCGCTCGCCCTTTCGCAGCGCCTCGTCGGCGTAGGCTGTGCCGCCCCGCAATCCGTTTTCCTCGTTCATGAAAAGTACGCAGCGGATCGTGCGCTTTGGCCTGTAATTCAGTCGTTTAAACAATTGCAAAACATCCATGCTCTGCACACAGCCCGTGCCGTCGTCGTGGGCACCCTCGCCCACGTCCCAAGAGTCGAGGTGGCCGCCAATGACGATGATTTCGTCGGGCCGCTCGCTGCCCCTGATTTCTCCGATGACGTTGAAAGAGGGCTTGTCTCCCAAAGTCTGGCAAGTGGTGCGCATATAGACCTTCACCGGGCCTTTTTTCAAAATGCCACTCAACAGTTCGGCGTCGTTCGTCGAAATTGCGCAAGCAGGAATCTTCGGAATGCCTTCCCGGTAGCCAAGGCCGCCTGTGTGCGGGTCGTCGTTTAGGCCAGAGGCCATCGAACGGACGAGCACGGCCACTGCACCGTACTTGGCCGCCTCCGAGGCGCCGCTGCCCCGTTGGTCAACCGCCCCGCCATACGCCTCGAAGGTGTTCAACTTGGTGGCATCGAACGGGCGGTTGAAGAACACGATTTTGCCTTTTAGCTTGGCTGCGCCCAGTTTTTCAAGCTCGTTCAGGCCCATCACCTCCACCACCTCGGCGCTGAGGCCCGCCTCTCCCGTGCCCACCGAATTGCCCAAGGCCAAGGCCCGAAGCTCAACCGACCCCATCTCCGATTGGGCAATGCGCACCACTTCCTTGTCGCCCCGCACCCAATGTGGCACAGTACAGGGCTGCAGCCAAGCCGAGTCGAGTCCGAGCGAATCCAGCATCTGGAAGGTGTATTCCACAGCGGCAGCTGCTTGCGGCGAGCCAGCCAATCGTGCACCGATTTGCTTCGTCAAATGGTGGAGCCAAGGATAGCAGCGGCCCTCTGTCAGGGCCACATCGTGGATTTTGCGGATGAAACGGGCGTCTTCATCCGTTGCTGCAGCCGATTGTTGCTGCGCAAAAAGGAATTGGGGCAAAAATGCACCCAACAGGAGAAGGAAGGTGAGGAGGGACACCTGTTTGCTCATTGGTCAACGTTTTTGTTGAAAATCGGTCAACGGAAAAATTCAAGTTGCAAAAAAACGCAACTTTCAGCGATATAAGGTCAGAAATGAGTACCAGTAGCGCAAGGCGGTATCCAGACAGCTTGCTGAGTCTGAAAAGGCGCTTACTTTTGCAAAGCTACTGCATTCAACCAAAAGCAGTAAACCCACGATGCTTACGACCACCAACCTGCAATATTCTTACGACGGAAAGTCCTCGCTCCGTTTTCCCGACATCCAATGCGGCAAGGGCGAACACTGGCTCTTGCTCGGCCAATCGGGCTGCGGCAAAACGACGCTGCTGCACCTGCTCGGCGGCCTGCTAACGCCCGGCCAAGGCTCGGTCACGGTCGGCGACACCTCGCTCAATGGGTTGACAACCAGTCAGTTGGATAAATTTAGGGGAAAGAAAATAGGCATTGTTTTTCAGGTGCCGCATTTCGTGCGGTCGTTGAAGGTGGGCGAGAATTTGGCGCTGGCGCAACAATTGGCCGGGCTGCCCGTGGACTGGGCCCACATCAATGCCCTGCTCCAGCGCCTTGGCCTTGGGCATAAAATAAACGCCAAGACCGATGCCCTCAGCCAAGGCGAGCGCCAACGGGCCGCCATTGCCCGTGCGCTGGTGAACAAGCCCGAGGTCATCCTCGCCGACGAGCCGACCTCCGCCCTCGACGACAAGAACACCGACGAGGTCATCCGGCTGCTGGAAGAAACGGCCACGGAGGCACAGGCCACTTTGCTCGTGGTCACGCACGATGGGCGGTTGAAGGAACGGTTTGCGAAGCGGATAAATTTATGAACCGTCAATTAGCGTAATCCTGATAGACGGAAATCCACTTTGTCCGGCTATTTTAATTAGTTTTGTAGAAATATTCTTCCAATGCGCAAAGTCGTCAATACTGCCCAAAAAGGAGTGGCGCCTCTACCTCCACCCGAAATGCCCAACTATGTGGAATTCCTTTGGTACAAAAAGCATGAAACTGAACTGCTTCTGCGCTACAAGGGGCGCTATTTGGTGATTAAGGGCGAACAGGTCATAGCCGATTACGAATCAAAAGTGAAAGCTTGGCAAGAAACCTTGAAAAACCATCAACCTGGCAGTTTTATCATACACCACTGCGCTCCCGTGGACGTAAAGCGCCTACCTCGCCTTGCCAACCGACAATTCGTCACCGTTCATGGATAGCCCGAAGTTAGCTCCCCCTACTATTGCTTTTACGATTCCCCACAAATCCATTGTGGAGGCTATTTACACGACTGCAAAAATTTCACTTGCTTTTGAACAGGTGCCTGATGATGAATTGCTGACCACTGCCCTTGCACTTTGGGACACGGGTGCCACTCATTCTTGCATTTCAGACCGGCTGGCCCGACAACTTGCATTGGAAGCTGTGGATTACGTTCACGTGGCTACCGCATCTGGAATTGAGCATGTACCAACGTATTTTACCCATCTTTTCTTGCCAAACGGGTTGAAGTTCCTGAACTGGGAACTGATGCAATTCCAATATACCGGCGATGAAAGCGACTTGATCATTGGCATGGACATCATTACCAAAGGCGATTTTTCCATCACCAACCTGAATGGGCAAACACTTTGTTCTTTCCGCCTTCCCTCGCTCCATGCCTTGGATTATGAAAAACTACTGATTTGAAAAAGACCCTTTTCATAACGCCCCCCTTCGTGCAGTTGAACACGCCGTACCCGGCCACTGCCTACCTAAAAGGCTTTCTCAATACGAAGGGCTTCCCCTCCGCACAGGCCGACTTGGGCATTGAGGTGATTTTGGAGGTGTTTTCGAGGAAGGGCTTGGAACGGGTTTTTGATAAATCAATTTCGGATTCAGGGATTGCGGATTGCGGATTGGAGACCGTGGAAACACCCGACGACCCAATCACTTCCCAAGTTAGCAGCGCCCACAATCCGCAATCCGAAATCCGAAATCCGAAATCGAATCGTCCGAAATCCGAAATCCGAAATCCGCAATTGAGTGACAACGCCGAACGCATCTTGGCACTCAAAGCCGACTACCTCGCCACCATCAATCCCGTCATCGCCTTCCTCCAAAACAAAAACCCGACCCTCGCCCATGCGATATGCAGCCGCAGCTACCTGCCCGAGGCCAGCCGCTTCGAGCAGGTTGAAGACCTCGAATGGGCCTTTGGGGCAATGGGCACGCACGACAAGGCCCGGCACTTCGCCACGCTCTACCTCGAAGACCTCGGCGATTTCATCACGGAGGTGGTTGACCCGCATTTTGGCTTCAGCCGCTATGCCGAACGGCTCGGCAGCACGGCCTCCAGTTTCGATGAAATGGAGCGGGAACTCAAAGTGCCCGACTCGCTCATTGCAACGGTATTAAAAGAGGTATTGGAGCGCCATATTGCGGAGCAAAAACCCGATATAATCTGCCTCACCGTGCCGTTTCCCGGCAATTTATATGGAGCATTTAAATGCGGGCAATATGCGAAGCAATTTCACCCCCATATAAAAATAATCATGGGCGGCGGCTACGCCAATACCGAGCTGAGAAGCCTTGCCGATGCTCGTGTTTTCAATTATTTCGATTATATCTGTTTGGATGACGGGGAAGCGCCATTATTACATTTAATCGAGCATATAAATGGCGAAAAAGGCGTTGAAAACTTAAAACGAACTTACTCCCGAATAAACGGCGTGGTATGTTACCATAATATCAACACCGAACTCGACATCCCGCAGCGGGAAACGGGCACACCCGACTACGCTGGCCTGCCGCTCGACCGCTACCTCTCCGTCATCGAAATCGTAAACCCGATGCACCGCCTCTGGAGCGATGGCCGCTGGAACAAGCTCACCCTCGCCCACGGCTGCTACTGGGGCAAATGCACGTTCTGCGACGTGACGCTCGACTATATCCAGCGCTACGAACCCATGAGCGCCGCCCTGCTCTGCGACCGCATCGAGGAAATCATCGCACAGACCGGGCAGACCGGCTTCCACTTCGTGGACGAAGCCGCTCCGCCCGCCCTGCTGCGTGACCTGGCCCTCGAAATCCTTCGCCGCCGCCTCACCGTCACTTGGTGGACGAACATCCGCTTCGAGAAGTCCTTCACCGCCGACCTATGCCGACTGCTCGCCGCATCGGGCTGCATCGCCGTGTCGGGTGGGCTGGAGGTGGCCAGCGACCGCCTGCTAGCCCTGATGAAAAAAGGCGTGACCGTGGCGCAGGTGGCCCGTGTGTCGCACCACTTCACTGAGGCGGGCATCATGGTACATGCCTACCTGATGTATGGTTTCCCAACGCAGACGGCGCAGGAGACCATGGACGCCCTCGAAATGGTGCGCCAGCTCTTTGAGGCAGGCGTGGTGCAGTCCGGGTTTTGGCATCGCTTCGCAATGACGGCGCACAGCCCGGTCGGCCTCGACCCCGCTGCCTTCGGGGTGGCGGAGACCGGCCCTGCCTTCGCTGGCTTCGCCGACAACGACCGCTGGCACGACGACCCCACGGGCGCCGACCACGACCTGTTCGGCGAGGGGCTGCGCAAGTCGCTGTTCAATTACATGCACGGCGTCTGCTTCGATTTCCGCTTGGCCGACTGGTTCGACTTTCCGGTGCCGAAGCCCAGCGTGCCCAAGTCCTTCATCAAAAAAAGCATTGCGGAGCAGGAAGAAAAAACGCCCCGCCCGACGGCACTCGTTGCCTGGAATGGCCCCCAACCCATTGCCACCCTCGACGAAGAGGCTGGCACGGCCACCCTGCTTTTTCACCATAAACAACATGCTTGGGAATTGGAAACCTCGCCCGCCCTCGCCCAATGGCTGGTGGACGTGCTGCCCCTGCTGCAAATCGGAGAGCATTCGGTGATGAGTTTTGCGGAGCTGCAACGGGACTTTGAGGAAAATGCCGAGGTGCGGTTTGCGGATTTTTTGGCGAGCGGTGAGTGGGAAGTGATGCGAGAAAACGGATTGTTGGTGCTGTAAGGAACCTCCGAATCGGCGTTTCTGTTTTTTCCTATCTTCGCCCCTTCAAATTTGAAAAAATGACCATATCGTTAAACTGGCTCAAAACATACCTAGACATTGACCTCGCACCGGAGGAAATCTCGAACCTCCTCACCAGCCTCGGCCTCGAAGTAGAGGGCATGGAGGAGATCGAGAGCATCAAGGGTGGGCTGGAAGGTGTCGTCGTCGGGCACGTGAAGGAGTGCTGGCGCCACCCCAATGCCGACAAGCTCAGCCTCACCAAAGTGGACATTGGCAAGGGCGAACTCCTGCAAGTTGTTTGCGGAGCGCCCAATGTGGCTGCCGGGCAGAAAGTACTCGTGGCTACCGTAGGCACCACGCTCTACCCCACGGGAGGTGAGCCATTGACTTTGAAATTGGGTAAAATTAGGGGTGAAGAGTCGCAGGGCATGATTTGCGCCTGCGACGAACTCGGCATGGGCGAAGACCACAGCGGCATCCTCGTGCTGCCGGCCGATACGCCCGTCGGCACCACAGGTCGGGACTATTTCAAGCTGGAAAAAGACGTGGTCTATGAAATCGGCCTGACGCCGAACCGCTCCGATGCCACTTGTCACCTCGGCGTGGCAAGGGATTTGGCCGCAGCGCTGCAAGTGCAGTTTGGGCAAAAAGGTGGCGTGAAAATGCCTGCGATAGACTTTCCAAGTTTTAAAAACTTGGAAAGTCTGCCCACCGTCGAAGTGGTAGTCGAAAACTCGGAGGCCTGCCCCCGTTACGCTGGCGTCGTCATCAAGGGCGTGGCCATTGGCGAGTCGCCGGATTGGTTGAAAAAACGCCTCCAATCGGTCGGGGTGCGGCCCATCAGCAACGTGGTGGACATTACCAATTTCATCCTGCACGAACTCGGCCAGCCGCTCCATGCTTTCGATTTGGATGAAATAGCGGGGCAAAAAGTTATCGTGAAAACATTGCCGGAAGGCACCAAGTTCCTCAGCCTCGACGAGCGGGAGCGCAGCCTCAGCGGCCACGACCTGATGATTTGCGATGGCGAATCGATGCCGATGTGCATCGGTGGGGTATTCGGCGGGGCGAAGTCGGGCGTGAAGGACACGACAAAGAACATTTTCCTCGAAAGCGCCCATTTCAACGCCAAGTGGATTCGCCGCAGCAGCACCCGCCACGACCTCCGCACGGATGCCGCACGGGTGTTCGAAAAGGGCAGCGACCCGAATGTCTGCGTCTATGCCCTGCAACGGGCGGCGGCCATGATGGTCGAACTGGCAGGTGGCGAAATCGCCTCCGAGGTGGTGGATATTTATCCAAAACCTATTGAAAATCAACAGATTGCGGTGGCTTACGATTATGTGAGCCGCCTTATTGGGATGGAAATTCCGAAGGATAAAATAAAGGAAATCCTATTGGCGCTGGAGATGAACATCATGGCGGAAACGGCGGATTCTTTCACCGTCAGCGTCCCCACGAACAAGGCCGACGTGACCCGCCCTGCCGACGTGGTGGAAGAAATCCTACGTGTGTTCGGCTTGGACAACGTGCCCGCCCCGGCGCAAATCCGAAGCAACATCGTCAGGAGCGAGAAGCCTGACCCGAACAGCGTGCGCAACACCATCGCCGACTACTTGGCCGCCAACGGTTTCAACGAGACGATGAGCCTATCGCTCTCTAAATCAATGTTTTATAAAGAAATATTGCCAAAAGAAGAAAGCGAACTGGTCTTTGTGAACAATACGAGCAACGTGGAATTGGACATCATGCGCCCCACGATGCTGTTCAGTGCTTTGGAGGCCGTTGTGAACAACCAGAACCGGCAGCAGAACGACCTCAAGCTCTTCGAATTCGGAAAAACGTACCATCCGGCTGACGGTGGACGTGAGACGGTGGACGGCAAACGGAACTACAAGGAGCCACAACATCTATCGTTGGTGGTCACTGGCCAACGCTGGTCGGAGAGCTGGCGTAACAAAGAGAAGCTGCCTGCCGATTTTTTTACCTTGAAAACGGTGGTTAGCAATACTTTTGCGAGAGTAGGTCTGACATCCGGCTACCAAGAGACGGCGCTGAAGGATGACGTGTTTGCTTATGCCCTAAAGCTACACCGTGGCCCGCAAGAATTGGCGGTGATGGGCAAGGTACAGCCGAAGATGAGCAAGAAAATGGGCATCCGTGGCGAGGTGTTCTACGCCGACCTGAACTGGGATGCCTTGCTGCAAGCTGCCAAAAAACAAAGCATTAGTTTTGCGGAGCTAAATAAATTCCCGACCATGCGCAGGGACTTGGCGGTTGTGATTGGAAAATCCGTGAAATTTAGCGACCTTGCCGCCGTTGCCAGAAAAGCTGGTAAAAAACTATTGAAAGACATCAATTTGTTCGATGTTTTTGAAGATGAAAGCAAGCTGGGAGAGGGCAAAAAGTCCTACGCATTGGGCTTCACCTTCGAGGACACGACCCGTACCCTTCAAGACAAGGAGGTGGACGCCGTCATGGTGGAGATGATGGAGGCGATGGAGGGGAAACTTGGGGCACTAATCAGGCGTTAAATAGGACATGACCCAACAACTCGATAATATTGAACAAAAAGTGAAGCAGTTGGCCGACGCAATGACCGCATTGCGCCAGCAAAACGCCTCGCTTTTGAAAGAAAATAACAAGCTCAAAGCCGATTTGGAAGCGCAGCATGAGCGCATCGGCGAATTGACTGAAAGATTGACGAACTCGCAACAGGCATTGGCCGGGGAGCGGGGAGATGATTCGGAAAACACCCAAAAATTGAGAAAGCAGATTGACCAATACATCCAAGAGATAGATAAATGTATTGAGTGGCTTCAAAACGCTTAGGATATGGAAGAACAGGACAGCAAACAACTAACAGTTACGATTGCAGGGAGGCCATATCCTTTGAAGATAAAGGCGAGCGATGAACCCATGGTTCGCCAGATAGTGAAGGAGGTCAACGAGAAAGTAAACAAGTTCCAGTTGGCCTATCCTAACCGTGAAAAGCAGGATTGCCTTGCAATGGCACTCCTTGGCTATGCGGTGGACTTGCACAAAGCCACAAACCAACCGACTGCTGCCTCACCACCGGACGTTTCCGAACAACTTACCCGCATTGAGTCGCTTCTTGATGGAGCGATGTCCTAAGCCTATCCGTTGCGGCATTTTTTATTTTGGGAAAACGGCGAACTGGCCATGTCTTTTGCTGAAACCTAGAAATTCAGAGAAATTGAGAGATTAACATAAAGTGTTGAATTTCAATCAATTTATAGACTTCCTAGTTTCAAGTGCCTTGACGCCAAGCCGTTTGCCCGTAACCATTTTAACCTTTTGACATCATGGAAATAGGAATCGGACTGGTCATCGGACTGGTCGTAGGGGCCATCGTGGGGTACTTTATCGTCTCCGGAGCCTTGAAAAGCAAGAACACATCGCTCGTAGAAGATGCAAAGGCAAAAGCTGAGCAGGAAATCAAGAAGGCACAGGATACCGCCAAGCGCATCGTAGAGGAAGCCGAGTCGAAGAACGAGACCATCAAACAGCGCAAGGTACAGGAGGCAAAAGACCGCTTCAACGACATGCGTGCCCAGTTTGAAAAGGAAAAAGCCGACAAACTTGTGTCCGTCAAAGAACGGGAATTGGAAATCAAGGGACTTGAAAAAGACCTACAGTCCAAGGATGACAAGCTGAAAGACCGGGCCAAGGAACTCGATGCCCGTGACGCTGATTTTGCGCAAAAAGTAGCCGAAAACAATGCCGTAAAGGACAATCTCGACAAACAGCTAAAAATCGTTGCGAAGCGCAAGGAAGAACTCGAAGCTGCCAATGAAGAGCGCATCAAGGCGCTCGAAGGCATCTCCCGACTGACGCAGGGCGAGGCCAAGGAGGAGCTAATCAAGGCCATCAAGGGCAAGGCAGAAACAGAGGCGATGGCATTGGTCAAAGAGACCATCAACCAAGCCAAGCTCGATGCAGGCAAAGAGTCGAAGAAAATCATTATCCAGACCATCCAGCGCATGGCATCGGAATACACCATTGAGAACACCGTCAGCGTGTTCCCATTGGACAACGACGACATGAAGGGCCAAATCATCGGCAGGGAAGGTCGTAACATCCGGGCGCTCGAAGCTGCCACGGGTGCCGAAATCGTGGTGGACGATACGCCAGAGGCCATCGTCATCAGCAGCTTCGACCCTATCCGCAGGGAAATAGCCCGCTTGTCGCTGAAGAAGCTCGTGACCGATGGCCGTATCCACCCCGCTCGAATCGAGGAGGTAGTGGCCAAGACCCGCAAGCAGTTGGACGAGCAAATCGTCGAAATCGGCGAGCGCACGGTCATCGAACTCGGCATTCACGGACTGAACCCGTACCTTATCAAACAGGTGGGGCGGATGCGCTTCCGTTCCAGCTACGGCCAGAACCTACTGAAGCACTCCATCGAAACGGCCAACCTCTGTGGTATCATGGCGGCTGAACTGGGCCTCAATCCGAAACTGGCCAAACTGGCAAAACGTGCGGGCTTGCTGCATGATATTGGAAAAGTGGCAGAGGAGGAAACCGAACTCTCGCACGCCATCGTCGGTATGCAGATTTGCGAGAAGTATGGCGAGAACGAAACCATCTGCAACGCCGTAGGTGCCCACCACGACGAAATCGAGATGAACAACATCATCTCCCCGCTCGTGCAGGCTTGCGACGCCATTTCAGGTGCCCGCCCAGGCGCCCGCCGTGAAATCCTCGAAAGCTACCTCAAGCGCATCGGTGAGTTGGAAGAGATTGCAATGGCACACGAGGGCGTGTCCAAGGCATTTGCCATGCAGGCAGGCCGTGAGCTAAGGGTCATCGTGGAGGCTGAAAAGGTCACCGACCAATACGCTGACGATCTCGCATTCATGATTTCGCAGAAGATACAAGGAGAAATGCAGTATCCCGGTCAAATCAAAGTGACGGTGATACGGGAGAAACGGGCGGTGCAGTTCGCACGTTGATTTTCTCCAATTCGGATAATAAAAAAGGCGGCGGGCAATTGCCCAGCCGCCTTTTTTATTGTTGTTGTTTTAACAATGGTTCGTGAAGGTTTCAAGTTTAAGGTTTCACGGAGTTACAAGCTCAATTACAAACGAATTTCATTTTTGAAACGGTTGGTTTTGACTATCAACCGACTAAAAAATGATATCATCAGACGCTCCCGTGAAACTTGAAACCAGAAACCTCACGAACCATTGTTAAGCAATCATGGTTTCAATGGCGGGTCAGGCAAGTTGAGATACATGTTCATTACCCGGTCGTCCTTTTCCCAAGCCTTTATTTCTTCGATGATTTTCACCAGTTCGGCGTCCTTCACTTTCGCCTCGGCTGTTGAAAGCTCACCCGATTCTATCTTCTTTGCCAAGCTGGCGTGCATCTCGTTGATGCTCTTCGTGACCATGAAACGCAGCCAGAACATTTTGGACTCGTCCATGGCGATGCCCTTGATTTTGCTGGCTGCACCAACCATGGCGGCTGGTTCGGCATTTTGCGCCAGCTTTGCATAGTTCTGGATAAAACCAACTTGGTTGTAGCCGGTCACCTTGCTGAATTTTTCCTCAAAAAAGCCCAGGCGCTGTGGATCGCCCGTTTCGGCGTACATCCCAGCCACGGCGAGGATGATGCCTTCGTCGTCTTCTTTCTCCAATTTCTTGGCCGTTTGCAAGGCAGCGTCTTTATCGAGCGCCAACAGGGTTTCCAGTGCAGCGGAAACCACTTTGATGGCTTTGTCATTCTCAACGGCACGGGCAGCCAAGGGGGCGTACTTCTTGTTTTCAGTACTGCCCAGCTTCCGAATGGCCGACTCCCTTACATCAGAGTTCGGGTCTTTTTCGGCAAGTTCGGCCACTTTTGCCTCCGTTTTTTCATCCAAAACGATGCTTTCGATGGCAAACAGGCGGAACAGCCAGAACTTGTCGTTCAGGGCTTCTTTTATAATGGCTTCGGCCTCCCCGCTTTCGTCTTGCACCAGCTCACCCATCGCTTTTATTTTCGACAGGAAGTTGTTAGTATTGCGGTATTGGTAAACGTACTCTTCAAGGCTCTTCTCTTCCTGCACATCGGCCAGTAGCACACCATCGCCGTCGAAGACGATGAGGTCGGGGTCTTTGGTGGCTGGGATGCGGAAACTACTTGTGCGTTGGTCAATGCGGAAATTGTGGCGGGTCATTTTGCCATCCACATACATATCAATGTCAACAGGAAGGACGAAAACGCCGGGCATCTGTTTGGGGTCTTGCAGTTGCTCCACGCTGACGACGACCTCTTTGTATTCCTCATCGTAGTCGTATTCTACCTTCAATTCCGGTTGGCCCTCCTCGAAAAACCATTGGTCAAAGAACCAGTTGAGGTCTTCCCCAGTGAGATCCTCAAAGGCGAGGCGCAACTCGTCGGCTTCCACTTCCGTGAAGGAGTTTTTCTTCAGGTAATTTTGCAAGGCAAGGAAAAACGCCTCGTCGCCCACGTATTTGCGGAGCATGTGCAGCACAAGTCCGCCCTTGTTGTAGCTGTGTGCATCGAACATGTCCTCCTTGCTTTCATAACCATAATGGATAAGCGGGTGCATCCCCTGTGCCGCCGACTGCATGTAGCCGTTCATTTCATTGAGGCGGTGGAAGTCGGCTTCGTCCTTGCCGTGCTTCTGCTCCAGCCAAAGGTATTCCGAGTAGTTGGCGAAGCCCTCGTTCAAGGTAAGGTTCGACCAGGATTCGCAGGTCACGTAATCGCCGAACCAGTGGTGGAACATCTCGTGCGCCACGATGGTCTCGTTCTGGCGAACGTCCACCAGTTGGCGGTCGGTGCCCTGCATGAACTCGCCGAAGACGACTGCCGTGGTGTTTTCCATGGCGCCGCTCACATAATCGCGCACTACCACTTGCGAGTATTTCTGCCAGGGGTAGGCTACGCCCAGTTTATCCGAGAAGAACTGGAGCATCTCCGGCGTGTGCGGGAAGATGTTGCGGGCGTATTTTTCGAATTTTGGTTCCACATAGTAATCCACGGGCTTCCCGTTCCATTTGTCGCTCACCACGGCATATTCTCCCACGGCAATCATGACGAGGTAGGGTGCATGGGGCAGGTCCATTTTCCAATGGTCGGTGCGGGTGCCGTCCGTGTTCTTTTTCGATGAAACGAGTACGCCGTTGGAGAGGGTCTTGAATCGGTCTTCGACAGTGAGCGTGATTTCGTTGGTGGCCCGCTCGTTGGGTTTGTCAATGGTCGGGAACCAGCGAGAGTTGTTCTCCGTCTCGCCCTGCGTCCAAATCTGCTGCGGCTTGTCGGCCTCCTTTTTTTGGGGGTTGATGAAAAACAGGCCCTTGTCGGAAGTGATGGCCTCGCTGCCGCCCGACTCGGCGGGGGTGGCCGTATAGTCAATAAATAGCTTGTACTCTTGGTTGCGGGTGAAGGTCTTGCCGAGGTGAATGGTCACCTGGCTGCTGTCATAGTCGTATTTCAGTTGCTCGGTAATGCCCTCGAAGTTGATTTTGTGGAACTGGAAACCCTTGGCGTCCAGCGTTAACTTGTCGGTTGGGTAGAAATAGGGCTTCAGCGTGAGCGTGGCCTTGCCGAGCACCTGTTCCTTGGCCCAGTCGAAGCGGATATCGAGCTTGGTGTGGAGCAGGTCGTTTTCCCGTTTGGCGCTGGGGTTGTAGCGAGGCAGGGTAAGGCCATCGGTTTCCACCTCGTCGAGGCTAATCATCTCGTCTTCGTTGTACTCCGAAGGAGCCGAGACGGTGACGGTGTCGAGGTTCACGTAGTCGGTTTCCGGCAATAGGATGGCCGAATACTTTTTAGGGGTGCAGCTCCAGACCAAGGAAATGGCGAGCAGCAGGAAGAAGGATTTTTTCATTGAAGGAATTTTTCTGAAAGGCATTAACGATGGCCTAGTTCAGTCAAGTATGGCTGTTGGAAAGGCGAGCAAAGATAGGCAGAAGTCATTGATCAAATCAGTGTGTTGATTGTCAAGAGGCGCTATTTTTGCTCAACAATATCAAAATCGTTACCATGCTTACTAAATTATCCACCTTCCTCTTATTTTTTTGCTGGCTGGGCTTAGGCTTGGGTCAGGACAGCACCTTGGTTTCTTTTGAAAAAATAACGCACTTGAACGATGCTGAAAAACGCATTTTCGGTTCCCTGAAAATGGGTGATAAAGTGGACGCCATAGCCTTGATGGTAGCCATTGACGGGGATGGCAAGGACGGCCAATGGAAGGTGGAAGACAACGTTGGGTTTTATTCCAAGGAGTTTGAAAAAGAAAGGAAAAAAGGCACTGAAAAATTTGTGAAGGCACTGCACAAATCCCTGCATGCCAATCGGTTGCGCTACTACCAGGAGGTTTGCAAGCTTTCAGAAACCATGAACGAGGGCGCCTATAATTGCGTGTCGGCCACAGCGCTTTTTGCCCTCATATTTGACAAGGTGGGCTATGCCTATGCCATCCACCAAACGCCCAATCATGTCTATTTGGTGGTGGAACCACAAGGCGCCAATATCGTGGTTGAGACCACGACCGATAGCAAGGCCCAACTTGCCATTAATGACGAATTCAAAAAAACTTTTCTGGAGTATTTACAGAAAACCAAACAACTGTCGCCAAAGGAAACGGCCGGCATGGACAATGACGAGATTTTTGAACACTATTACTTCGGCGACGAGGTGATAACGCTGCAACAGCTTGCTGGCATCCAATACTACAATGATGGGTTGTTGCACTTGGAAAAGGAGGAACACGACAAAGCACTCTCGCAGTTTGAAAAAGCCTATTTTCTGTACCCGTCTGAGCGGTTCAGGTTCCTGATGGTCTATAGCACTGCCAGTTTGTTGGATCATGCAGCGGAGAAAACATCGCCTGGGGTCGTTGCGCTCACTGGAAAATTCTTGAGGTACAGCGCCGATGCCACGGCAAGGAACTACGTTCAAGAGGAGTTTCATGCTTCGACCCTAAAACTACTGCTTCAGAAGCCCGATGTTGTAGCCTACAACGCCTATTCAGAAGGGATGATGGGAGAAGTAGAAGACTCCGCCCTAAGTGCTTCTTTGATGTTCACCAAATATTTTTACCTCTGCAAGTATCACGGCCTAAAGCAGGAGTTCGATAGGGCAAAATACTTTGCTGAAAAGGCTATTGCGCTAAACCCCGATCACTTGGAAGTCAAGCACCTATTGATGGTTTCGGAACTGGAACTGCTCCGTACCTTGAATACCCCAGCAATGGAAACTGTGGACTCGCTCAATATTTTCTGTGCAAAATACCCCGCCGTGTGCGAGTTTCCTGATATCAAGGAGGTATGGCTAACCACCAAGATTTATGCACTGTTGCTGCAATTTGAAGATGGCACTTACGACAAGTTATCACCGGCAGAAATCCATAAACTGCGCATCAAGCTCGTGGAAGACATTGAGCCACAAATGATGGGGTTGCGGGGCAACTCAAAAAACGGGCTGCACGGCATTTATGGCGAAATAGCAGCCTACGAATTCAGGATGTCGAACTTTGAGACGGCAAAGGATTGGTTGCGGCGGGGACTAAAGGTTTTCCCCAACAATTCAGACTTGAAAACCAGGCTCAAAAACATGGAGGCGTTTACGAAGGATTAACGGACCCTATCGCTATTGAACACATCATTTTTTTAAGCCAATAGCTGTGGGCAAAGGCTGTCAAGACTATAACGTTAAGGTATGGATTTTGCCAAGGTGCCAAAACGCTTTTTTGATGAAACAACGACACACCATCAGAAAACCATTTTAGGTACTATTTTTACCCCCATACAATCTATACCTCTTACTTTTCATCAAATCAAAACAGAAAAGCAACACGGACACCCAAACAATATAGCGAAGAAGGCAGCCAAATTGGCTCAATGCCGTTACATCGGAATTGGCTGGCCACATGAGGCTGCTGCATCAACCATTTTATCATGAAAATCATCATCCCAATGGCTGGCAGGGGCACCCGCCTCCGCCCACATACACTGACGCTTCCAAAGCCGCTCATCCCCATCGCTGGCAAGCCAATGGTGCAGCGCATCGTCGAAGACCTGACGGCTGGCTACAGCGGCAAGGTCGAAGAAATAGCCTTCATCACGGGCGACTTTGGCAAGGATGTGGAGCGGGAACTCGTCGCCATCGCCAACAGCTTCGGGGCAGAGGGGCGCATTTACCAGCAGACGCAGCCGCTCGGCGTTGCCCATGCCATTGGTTGCGCAAGCGAAAGCCTCAACGGCAACGTGTTCATTGCGTTCAGCGATACCCTTTTCCGGGCCGATTTCCATTTCGATATCAGCGAGGAGGGCATCATTTGGGTAAAAAAAGTGGAAGACCCCTCTTCCTTCGGCGTGGTGAAAACGAACGAGCAGCACGTCATCACCGACTTCGTGGAGAAGTCGCCCGTGTTCGTCTCCGACCTTGCCATCGTGGGCTTGTACTATGTACGCGAGGGCGAGTACCTGCGTGACCAAATCAAGCACCTCATTGACAATAATATAAAGGACAAGGGCGAGTTCCAGATAACCTCTGTGCTGGAGAACATGAAGGCGGGCGGCTACCAGTTCCGGGCCAGCGGCATTGATGAGTGGCTTGATTGCGGCAACAAGCTCAATATCGTGGACACCAACCGCCGGATGCTGGAAATAAAACAGCCGATGGAGCAACTCGTTTCATCAGCAGCAATCATTGAAAACTCCGTGATTATCGAGCCTTGTTTTGTCGGTGCTGGCGCAAAAATACTGAACTCCGTCATCGGCCCGCACGTGTCCGTTGGGAATAATTCGGTCATTGCAAACTCCATCATCAAAAACAGCGTTATACAGGGCGATACGAACGTCTCCTATGCCCTTTTCACCGATTCGATGGTGGGCAACCACGTGAATTATGAGGGGCACGTTTCAGACGTAAGCATCGGTGACTACACCAGTTTCAAATAATAAGGGCTGGAGGATTTATAAATTTAAACAGAATTCCGACGAATCCTCTAATCCTTGAATTACAAATCCTTGCATCCTCAAATGTCAAAGCGAATACTCCTCCCGTTTCTTCTTTTGATTGCCTTTTCACTTCAAGCGCAGGAGGAATTGCAAACACCCGAAGCATCCAAAGTAGCCGAGTTGTTTATTGATGGCAATCGGGAAAAATTGCTCGGCAATTGGGAGAAGGCTGTCGCCAAGTTCAGGGAAGTGCTGGACAAAGAACCCAAGAACGATGCCGCCGCTTACGAGCTGGCACGGGTCTATGAGGCGCTGAAGGATACCGACAAGGCCCTTGCCAATGCCCGCAATGCCGTGGAGTGGAACCCTACCAACCCTTGGTACAAATACTATCTCGCCGAGCTTTACCAGAAATTGGACAAGGACAGTGAAGCCGCTGAACTCTATGCACAGCTCGTGAAGGCCAATCCGCACAACGAAGGTTATTATTTCAAATGGGCCTACCACCTTGTGCGGGCCAGCAAGCCAGCCGAGGCCATCAAGGTCTATGATATGCTGGAAAAAAAGATTGGCATCAACGAGGAGACGACCCGCCACAAACAAACGCTCTATCTCGGCATGGGCGATTATAAAAAAGCAGGGAAAGAGGTACAGGAACTGATTGAGCGCTTCCCGAAAAACGTGGAGTACCGTCACATGCTCGCCACTTTTTATGACCAGACCGGCGACAAGGAAAAAGCAAAGGCCACCTACAACGAGATTTTAAAGCTCGACCCCGAAGATGCCCGTGCCAAGATTGCCCTTGCCGACGACTCCAAGGGCATTGACGACCTCAAGTTCCTCAACTCGCTGCGGCCTGTTTTTGAAAACCCCAACACCGATATTGATACCAAAATCAAGGAAATAATCCCCTATGTGACCCGCCTCGCCGAAACGAACGACAAGAGCCTCGGCAACTCGCTGTTGGCCTTGACCTCGCTATTGGCCACCGTCCACCCCAATGTGGCCAAGTCGCACTCGGTGCTCGGCGATGTCTATTACCATAGCGGCATGCCCGACAAGGCATTGGAAGAATACAAGCGCTGCATCGAACTTGACAAGAACGTTTGGGCCGTATGGGAGCAGGTACTCTATATCTATTTCGATAAAAAAGACTACCAAAACCTCGTGAAGACTACCGAAGACGCCCTCGACCTATTTCCCAACCAAGCATCCGCCTATTATTTCAACGGCATTGGCTACAACGGGCTTCACAAACCTAACGATGCCCTGTCAGCCTTGCAACAGGCCATCGTCATGACCGCTAAAAACCCACCGCTCCGCTTCAATGTGCTGCGGGAAATGGGCGAATCAAACTATCAACTTAAAAAATACTCGCAGGCCGAAAAATCGCTCAACGATGCCCTGCAATTGAACCCAAAAGACCCAACTGCCTTGGAGCGCTTAGGCGACGTGCAGTACCAACTCGGGAAGCCCAACGAAGCCCTCCAATTCTGGCAAAAAGCGATGGAGCATGGCGGAAAGTCGGAAACGCTGCAGCGCAAGGTGCTTGAAGGAAAACTGGTGGAGGGAAGCTGATAACTTAGTATATTTTTTACACTAATTTTCGCAAACCATCCTTTGCGCCTGAATCAAAAAAAGCGATATAAGTCATTGACTATCAGTGTGTATTGCTTATTAGGAATGTCGCCCAATTTCCCAACTTTTAAATTTCCCAATTTCTAAACCCTATACACCCCTTGCGCCGAATGTTTTTTGCCTTTATGTTTGTCGCATAATCGAATTCAATATGAACCTGTACTCGAACAATTTTTGGTTTAGCTTTTACTTTTACGGTCAACCGTAACGGGGCTAAAGCATTTTGTTCTTCAAAACAGGTTTGAAAATAAAATCAAAGAGTCCCGCTAGCGGGGCTTTTTTTTTCCCGAAGGGAACCTAAACCAAATCCGCAGCCATGTCACCTAACCTCGTAAACTTTTTCTGGGGTTTTTATTTTTTCTGGGGTACGCCTTAGGGGACTTTTGGTTTGCTTTTTTGTGAAAAAGAAAAACGAAAGCCCCGCAGTGTCGGGGCTTTTTTGTTTTATAAATAATTGAAAATGAACACAATAGAAACAAGTATCGAAATCGAGGCCACTGCTGTCAGCGAGGCACAGCCAAAGCTGAGGGTTGCCATCCAAGGCGTGCCCGGTGCCTTTCACGACATCGCTGCACGGCACTTCTTCGGCGCCGACCGGGTGGAAATTGTGCCAGCGCACACCTTCCGCCAGCTCGTGGAGCAGGTGGATAACGGCGCTGCCGACACGGGCCTCATGGCTATTGAGAACACCATTTATGGCAGCATCATCAGCAACTACCGACTGCTCACTGCCAGCAGGCTGCGGGCCGTTGGGGAGGTCTATCTGCGCATCCGGCAGAACCTGATGGCGCTGCCTGGCCAGCGTATTGAGGACTTGAAAGAAGTCCACTCGCACCCCATCGCCATTGCCCAGTGCGACGAGTTTTTTGCGCAGCACTCCCATATCCGCCTCGTGGAAATGGAGGACACCGCCCTTAGCGCCCAGCGCATTGCGCAGCAGCAAATCAAAGGCGTGGGGGCCATCGCCAGCAGTCTTGCTGCCAGCATGTACGGCCTCGGCCTCCTCGCAGAGAGCATCGAAACCAACAAGCAGAACTTCACCCGCTTCCTCGTGCTGGAGCGCATGAACGAAGCCAAGTCCGTGCCCGCCGCCGACAAAGTTTCCTTGTTTTTCTCGCTTTTGCATGAAGTGGGCAGCTTGCACAAGGTGCTATCCGCCCTCTCGGCACACGGAGCGAACCTGACGAAAATCCAGTCCGCCCCCATCGAGGGACGGCCTTGGGAATATTTCTTTTTTGTGGACTTCGTGACCGAAGAAAGCGGCGAATGGCAGCCTGCCGTGGAGGCCATCCGGCCTCTGACGCACAGCTTGGAAGTGCTGGGGGCGTATCGGCAGGGGAGGTTCTTCGAGTAGTCATTCATTGTCATTGGTCATTGTAGTCATTGGTCATTGACGTAGCCCGTAATGACTAATGACTCAATGACTCAATGACCAATGACCAAAATGACTCTAAATGACCAATGACCCCAATGACGGCCTCTGACCAAATGGCATAAAATAAATGACATGATAATATCTCCCGCCCGACGGCTAGACAACATCCAAGAGTACTATTTTTCAAAAAAACTCAAGGAAATAGCTGCCATGCGCAGCCAGGGCATTGACGTGCTGAACCTCGGCATCGGCAGTCCCGACCTGCCGCCGCTGCCGGAGGTGAGCAAGTTGCTCGGCGAGCAAAGCTGCCTGCCCGATGTCCATGCCTACCAGAGCTATGTCGGCATACCGGAGCTTCGCAATGCCTTTGCCGATTGGTACGGGCGGTTTTTTGGGGTAAAACTCGACCCTGCGACGGAGGTGCTGCCGCTCATTGGCTCCAAGGAGGGCATCATGCACATTGCCATGACCTTCCTCGAACCCGGCGACGTGGCGCTTGTGCCAAACCCCGGGTACCCGACCTATCGGGCTGCCTCGGAACTGGCTGGGGCCACCGTCGTGGAAGTGCCGCTGACCGCCGAAAACGGCTGGCTGCCCGACCTCAAAGCCTTGGAACAAACCGACCTCAGCCGGGCGAAAATCTTGTGGGTGAACTACCCCAATATGCCCACAGGCGCACATGCCAACCCTGCTTTTTTTGAAAAACTCATTGCCTTCGGCAAACGGCATAACATTTTGATTATCAACGACAATCCGTATAGTTTTATCCTAAATGATGACCACCTTAGCTTGCTGTCTGTTGCTGGCGCAAAGGACGTGGCGCTCGAACTGAATTCCCTCAGCAAGTCGCACAACTTGGCGGGCTGGCGGGTCGGTGTGCTGGCTGGCCGGGCGGATTACCTTAGTCACGTCGTCCGGTTCAAGAGCAACATGGACAGCGGCATGTTCAAGCCCGTGCAATTGGCAGCGGCGCTAGCTTTGGGTGCTTCGCAAGATTGGTACGACAACCTTAATGCCACCTACAACAATCGGCGGAAACTGGCCTGCCAACTGCTCGACCTGCTCAGCTGCGAGTACGACCCCACGGCGACTGGCATGTTCGTTTGGGCGAGGGTGCTGGGGCAGTACCAAAGCGGCTATGAATTGACGGATTTATTGCTGAATGAGGCGCATGTCTTCATTACCCCCGGCGGCATTTTCGGCTCCAATGGGGAGGGGTATGTGCGGATTTCGTTGTGCAGCAAGGAGGAGGTGTTTGAAGAAGCGATTCGAAGAATATCGGTGGACGGTGGACGATCGACGTTAGACGAGCCGTCAACCGTTGGCCGTCAACCGTCAACCGTTCTTTCATGACCACAACCATCATCGGCATCGGACTCATCGGCGGCAGCATGGCCATCTCCTTGAAAGAGAGCGGCTTTGCCGACCACATCATCGGGGTGGATGCCAGCCGGACCAGCCTCGACAAGGCGCTGCGCCGCCGCATCATTGACGAGGCTTGCGAACTGGACGAGGGCTTGGCAAAGGCCGACCTCGTCATCGTGGCGACGCCCGTGGACGTGGCGATGGAACTGTTGCCCCAGATTTTACCGAAGGTGAAAAATCAAGTAGTGATGGACGTCGGCTCGACGAAGCAGCGGCTTTTGGACCTGGTCGGTTCGCTACCAAACCGCAGCCGCTTCGTGGCCACGCACCCGATGGCAGGCACGGAGCACAGCGGCATCGAGGCGGCCATTCCGAGGCTCTTTGAGGGCAAGTACACCGTCATTTGCGAAGCGGAAAAAAGCAACGCCGACGCCGTGGCGCTGGTGGAAAGGATGTACCAATCGCTGGGAATGAAAATCGCCCATTTGAACGGACAGGAGCACGATGTTCACACGGCCTACGTTTCGCATATTTCGCACATCAGTTCCTTCGCCTTGGCGCTGACGGTGCTGGAAAAGGAGCGGGACGAGCAGGCGATTTTCGAGCTGGCGAGCAGCGGTTTTGCTTCCACGGTGCGCCTTGCGAAAAGCTCGCCGGAGATGTGGACGCCCATTTTCCGCCAAAACCGGGATAACGTGCTGGATGTTTTGGATGAGCATATCAGTGTGTTGTCCCGCTTCCGTAGTTTGTTGATAAAAAAGGATTTCGAGGCCATACACCAGTTGATGGTAGAAGCGAACGGAATCCGTAAAATATTACCTTAACATCGGTGGACGGTGGACGATAGACGGTGGACGGCGAGACAGCCCACCGTCAACCGTCAACCGTTGGCCGTCAACCGTTTACCTATGCAATTCCAACCTGTTTTCGACAAAATCGAGCGTCCGATACTCATAGCCGGGCCGTGCAGCGCCGAGACCGAGGTGCAAGTGATGGAAACTGCCCACGGGCTGAAGGCCGAGGGCATTGACCTCTTTCGGGCAGGCATCTGGAAGCCCCGAACCAAGCCGGGCGGCTTCGAGGGCGTGGGCACGGTGGGCCTTGGCTGGCTGCGCAAAGTGAAGCAGGAGGTGGGCATCCCGGTGACGACCGAAGTGGCCACGACGCAGCATGTTTTCGAGGCGCTGAAGTACGGCGTGGACGTGCTCTGGATTGGCGCCCGCACGACGGTGAACCCGTTTTCGGTGCAGGAAGTGGCCGATGCGCTGTCGGGCGTGGACATCCCGGTGATGATAAAAAACCCTGTAAATGCTGACCTCAAGCTGTGGATGGGTGCCATCGAGCGCATCCAGAAGGCGGGCATTACCCGGATAGCGGCGGTGCATCGGGGCTTCTCAGTTCATGGCGAGACGAAGTTCCGCAACTCCCCGCTCTGGCAGTTGCCGATTGAACTGAAACGACACTTCCCTGACCTGCAAATCGTTTGCGACCATAGCCATATCTGCGGCAGGCGGGACACGCTGGCCCCCATTGCGCAGCAAGCCCTCGACCTCGGCTACGATGGCCTGATGACGGAGGTTCACCCCCGCCCCGACGAGGCTTGGAGCGATGCCGAGCAGCAAATCACGCCGTTTGTTTACGGTGAAATGGTGCGCAGCCTGACCGCCCGCAAGCTGACGACGAGCAACGCCGATTTCCTGAAATCACTGGACTTCCTGCGCCACCAGATTGACGATATTGACGAGCGGCTGCTCCAACTGCTTGGCTCCCGCATGAAGCTGGCCGACCAGATTGGGGAGTACAAAAAATCGAACAATATCTCCATTTACCAGCCTACCCGCTGGAACGAGATTTTGGAACATGCCGTGGCGAAGGGCGCTGCACTGGGTTTGAGCGGGGAGTTTATTGAGGTGTTCTTGAAGGCGGTGCATGAGGAGAGCATTGCGCACCAATCGAAGGTGATGAATGAAAAAAATGAGGTGAGCAAAGCTTAGGCTTGGACAGCTTGCCTATTGTAATTTTCGCATATCTTCGGGCGTTCAAACCTTGGGCGATTTTTGTTGTCCTTGGCTCAAAAAGAAATCTCGATGAAAAAATGCGAATCCATCTATCCTTGGCCTTTCTGGCCACTCTATTCCTGTTTTCCTGCGGTGGCGAAAAGGAAACGCCGACTTGGAAGCACAACGACAATACGCTACGGGTGCGCCAAACCTCGGCCATTACCACGCTAAACCCCTTGCTGTACCGTACTAAGTACGAGAGCACCGCCTTTGAACTGGTTTACCAGTATCCAATGGCATTTGATTATGAAAAACTGAAACTGGTTCCACAACTCGTGAAGGCCGACCCGGTAGTGCTGGACATTGCCGAAGGAGATTACAAAGGTGGGCAGTCCTTTACGTATGAAATCCATGCTGAGGCAGTCTGGGACGATGGCAAGCCTGTGACCGGGCGGGATTTTGAGTTTTCGTTGAAGGCGGCCTTCAACCCAGGGATGGGTCTGGCCCGCTTCCTACCTTACCTAGCTGCTGTTCGTGATATTGAGGTGGACGAAACAAACCCCAAGCTGTTCACCGTTTTCACCATCAACAAGTACATGCTCAACCTTGCGGGCATCTCCAATTTCATCGTGCTGCCGGAGCATATCTATGACCCACAGGGCCTCATGAAAAAATTCACGCTGAACGAACTGACCGACCCCGCCAAGGCCGCCAAGATTGCCAACGACCCCGCCCTGCAGCAGTTCGTGGATTTTTACAACACCCCAAAAATCGCAAGGGAAACCGTTTCTGGTTCTGGGCCTTACAAGCTGGTGGAATGGGTGGACGACCAACGGGTGGTGCTGGCTAAGAAGCAGAACTGGTGGGGCGAAAAACTGGCCGGGCAATATCGCCCGCTTCAGGCTTACCCTGACACCATTATTTTCTTACCAATAAAAGATGCCACGGCTGCCATAGCTGCGGTAAAGGACGAAAGCGTTGACCTCGGTGCTGAGCTAGACTCCAAGCAATTCACCGAGCTGCGGCAGGTGGATTTTGTAAAAAGCATCTACAATTTTGAGACGCCACCGACCTACAAGTTCTTCTTGACGGCCATGCAAAACCGCAACCCCAAGCTCTCCGACAAGCGGGTGCGCCGGGCCCTCGCCCATACTTTGGACATGGACATGGTAGTGAAAGACCTATACGATGGCCTTGGCGAACGAATCATAGGCCCATTCCTGCCTGACCAGCCCTACTACCTAAAAACGATGAAGCCCATCCAAATGAATCTCGACGAAGCCCGCAAACTGCTGGCTGAGGCTGGCTGGAAAGACAGCAACGGCAACGGCACGGTGGACAAGACCATTGATGGGGCACTCGTTGAAATGAAATTGAACTACGTTTATGGTGCGGGCAGTGCCTTTGCTGAGGCTTTTGCACTTTTGATGAAAGCCAATGCGCAGAAAATCGGTGTAGAGATAGAGCCTACTAGTGTTGATTCCAAAGTGTTAGGCGAAAAGTTCAAGAACGGCGAATACGAACTCGGCGCAAGGGCTGCCATAGGCTACCCACTGCCCGACGACCCTGAGCAGCTTTGGCATACCAGCGCCGCCGTGCCCGGTGGCAGCAACTATACCCGCTTCGGCAATGC
Organism: Saprospiraceae bacterium; assembly: GCA_016714985.1. GTDB lineage: Bacteria > Bacteroidota > Bacteroidia > Chitinophagales > Saprospiraceae > UBA6168. The sequence goes on from JADKBS010000003.1 coordinate 344,416, forward strand.
CGATTCCGATGCCCTCATTGAAGGTATCAAGAACGCTCCAGACGAAGCGACCAGAACCAAGTTCTACCATGATTTCCAGCAATTGATATATGACGAACAGCCCGTCATTTTCCAACTGAGCCCATTTGAAAAATTCGCCATCCACAAGCGGTTTGAACCCGTGGTAAGCCGGTTTGGGGCATCGTTGCAGCATTTTAAGTTGAAAAAATAAGTGGTTTAAGGTTTCAGGTTTCATTAGGGTTTCAGGTTTCACGCAGGGCCTACCCTGAAACCTGAAACCTGAGACCCAATGAAACCATGTTCCTTTACCTCCTCAAGCGAATCCTGCTCTTCCTCCCTACGCTGCTGCTCATCAGCCTGCTGTCGTTTGGCCTGAGCAGGCTCTCGCCCGGCGACCCCGTGGCGCAGTACTTGGGAGAAGATGTGTTCGGGAAAATAGCCACGCAGCAAGACCTGCTGCAAGCCGAACAGGGCTATACCCAAGCCGCCCGCCAACTTGGCGTGGGCAAGCCACCCTTCTATTTTTCGATTACATCAAAAGCCTACCCCGACACCCTGTACCGCATCGCCATCAGCCACCGCCGCAAGACAATGGAAAAGCTGCTGGCGCAATATGGCAACTGGCCGCAGGTGCAGGCTTGGTACAACGGCGTCCGTAGTTTTGAATTGCAACTGCTCAGCCTGACGGACAGCGCCACTGTTGCGGCAGCAACACCCATTAAAATACCCTTGCGGGAACTCTACGTGCAATACCTTGACGGAGCTGTTAGCGCCCGTTTGAATGAAATGGAGGTTACCTTCGGCAAAAGCCCTGAACTGGTAGCGGCACTCGGCAACGATTTTCTTACCCTGAAAAAAAACTACCAAAACCTACGGACAGAGGCAAACCCAGGTTTGCTTAAAACGCCTGCCTTTCACTGGTACGGCCTTGACAATCAATACCATACATGGCTATCGGGCTTCCTTCGGGGCGATTTCGGCATTTCCCTTAGCCACCGCATGGCAGTGACGGAAAAAATTAAACCTGCCCTGTTCTGGACGCTGGTCATCAACTTTGCGGCCATTGCCCTGGCCTTCCTGCTGGCCGTGCCGCTTGGTGTATGGTCGGCGGTGAAGCAGGGGAAAACATTTGACAAGGTAACGACCATTGGGCTGTTCATGCTCTATTCGTTGCCTGCTTTTTGGATGGCCACGCTGCTGCTTATCTTCTTCACCACGAGGGAGTACGGCATGGATTTCTTCCCCAGCGGCGGCCTCGGCAACGTGCCAACCGCTGCCCCTTGGTGGAAGCAAATCTGGCTGGCAACTCCGCATTTGATATTGCCCATTGCTTGCGTGGCGTACCCGTCGCTGGCCTTCATCGCCCGGCAAGCGAGGGGCGGCATGGCCAATGTGCTGGGGCAGGACTTCATCCGAACGTCCCGTGCGAAGGGGCTGCCCGAGCGCACCGTCATCTGGCGGCATGGCTTCCGCAATGCACTGTTCCCGCTCATCACGCTGCTTGCTTCTGTGGTGCCTTCGGCAATAGCGGGGTCGGTGGCCGTAGAGTGGATTTTCAACATACCGGGTATGGGCTGGCTGACGCTGCAAGCCATTGGGCAAAATGACTGGCCCATCGTTTTCACGGTGCTGATGCTCGGTGCAGTGCTGACAGTGGTGGGAATGCTGTTGGCGGATGTGCTGTACAGATGGGCTGACCCAAGGCTTAATTATTGAATACCAGAATCCAATGGTTCGTGAGGTTTCTGGTTTCTGGTTTCAGGGGAAAGCCTGCTAAACCCATTTTTTTAAAATTTTGGGGGCAATTCAACCCATTTGGAAAATGCCAACTGCTATCATTCCACGAGGAACTCCGTGAAACTTGAAACCTGAAACCTTCACGAACCATTGAAAATGAACTACCTGCGCTTTGCTGCGAAACATCCATATCAACTTCCTGCTTCAATTCCTTTTCTGGCTGATTTTCTTCCAAATTGCCCGGCTGGTTTTCGTATTTTGGAATGCTTCGGCAATGACGGCACTTCCCATCGGCGAGTTAGCGGTAATACCTTTTAAATCCGTTTACATAGATGTGGCGATGGCCAGTTATGTCATGGCGGTTCCTTACTTGCTTTTTGCGGTAGCAATATGGACGGAAAGGCAATGGCCGCTGCGCCTAAACCGGGGCTTTTTGGCCATTTTGATAGTGATAACAAGCATCATCACCATTGCGGAGCTGCCCATTTATGATGAATGGAAAACCAAACTGAGCTATAAGGCCTTGGCCTTCTTGGGCACGCCGTCGGAGGTGGTTCGAACGGCCACCACAGGACAGTTGGTGGGGGGCACGGTGGCCATTGCGTTGTTGATTTGGATGGGCTTTTGGCTGTTCAAAAAAATGGGGCTGGGAAAGGAGGTTCCGCTTTGCCGGAAGCCCTATTGGCAAAGCTTGCTCTTTACTTTGCTCATGCCTTGCCTGATTGCCATTGGACTGCGGGGCGGACTACAAGAGGTGCCCATCCAAATTAGCGACGCCTACTACTCCAAGCACGATATTTTAAACTTGGCGGCCACCAACTCCGTCTTCCACCTGATGAGCAGTTGCATACATGGCATGGATGCGGGCCAGCCCTACCGAATACTGCCCGAAGCGGATGCCAAGGGGCTTTTCGATAAAATGACCCGGCCAGAACAGGACTCGACCACCCGTATTTTTTCCATCGAAAAACCGAACATTGTCCTCGTCATCCTCGAAAGCTGGACAGCGGACGTGGTAGAGGCTTGCGGCGGCTACCCTGACCTTGCGCCGAATTTTAATGAACTCACCAAGGGGGGCGTCCTTTTTACCAACTGCCATGCGAGCGGCCTTCGTTCCGACGAGGGCATGGCGGCTATCCTCTCGGCATTTCCAGCGCAGCCCAAGACGACCATTATCCGAATGCCCAACAAGTATAGGCATTTGCCTTGCATCAAAAACGAACTGGCGGCGGCAGGTTATGCCAGTTCCTTCCTCTTTGGCGGGCAGTTGAGCTATGGCAATATCCGCTCGTACCTTTACTTCAACGGCTTCGACCGCATCGTGGAAGGCAAGGATTTCGACGCTTCCATCCCCCGCTGCAAGCTGGGCGTGGCCGACGAGTACCTGTTCGAGCGGCAGTTGTCGGAACTGGCCGAGAAGCGGCAGCCCTTCTTTGCGGCCATGTTCACCCTTAGTTCCCATTCGCCTTATGACACGCCAATGGAGCATAAGGTGGATTGGGGTGGAAAGGACAACAGTTTCCTAAACTCCATCGTCTATGCCGACCGCTGCATCGGCGATTTCATGGAGAAGGCCCGCAAAACGGATTGGTACAAGAACACGGTCTTTGTCTTTACTGCCGACCACAGCCACCCCTCGCCGAAGAACTGGCACCCGTGGCAGCCGGAGAGCCGCCGCATCCCGCTATTGTTTTATGGCGAGCCAATAAAAGAGGCGCTGCGAGGTACCACCGACACGCTGCCCGCCTCGCAGACCGACCTTGCGGCCACTTTGCTGGCGCAATTGGGCCTGCCCACCGCTGCCTACAAGTACAGCAACAACCTCTTCAACCCGCACGGCCCACGCCACGCTTTTTATAGCTTGGACGAAGGCTGCTGCATCGTAAAAAAGGAAGGGCAAGTATGCTGGCACAAGGAAGATGGGCACACGGACTTTGTGAAACCGGGCGACACGTATGTTACAAGGCATATCAAGCAGGAGGGGAAAGCCTATTTGCAAGAGGTGGTGGGGGATTATTTTGCCTTCTGATTTGTCGCCTGCCCGCCCTTTCGTCGAAGCAAAACGATAGTTTGGCAACTCATGTGAACGGCACTTGTCCATTGGTGTATCTTCACGCTGTTTTTCCGTTTTCTTTTTATGACCTGAAGACAATAGACATTAGAAGTTAGAAAGGGGCGAGCAAGCCGCACCGTCGCATCTATGGTCTAGTGTCTAAATTCTATTATCTAATCAATTCAATCATGCAACGAAAAAGCACTTTCCCCCGGCTGGCCACGCTCTTTCTGGCCATCTGCCTCACCGCTCCTACTTGGGCGCAAACCGCTGCCCAAAAAGACATCAAACTCCCCGACGGCGTCGAAAAAGTGACGACCGTGGAGGGCATCACCGAGTACAAGCTGACAAGCAACGGGCTGCACTTCCTGCTCTTCCCCGATGCTTCCAAGCCCACCATCACCGTCAACATCACCTACAAGGTAGGCAGCCGCCACGAGGGCTATGGCGAAACGGGCATGGCGCACCTATTGGAGCACCTCGTGTTCAAGGGCACGCCCAACCACCCGAACATCCCGCAGGAGCTGACCGAGCACGGTGCCCGCCCCAACGGCACCACTTGGTACGACCGCACCAACTATTTCGAAACCTTCAACGCCACCGAGGACAACCTGCGTTGGGCGCTCGACATGGAGGCCGACCGCATGGTGAACTCCTTCATTGCGAAGAAAGACCTTGAAAGCGAGATGACCGTCGTGCGCAACGAGTTCGAGATGGGCGAGAACGACCCCTCCAGCATCCTCATGGAACGGGTGCTCAGCACGGCCTACCTCTGGCACAACTACGGCAACTCGACCATCGGTGCCAGGGCCGACTTGGAGAACGTGCCAATTGACCGCCTCCAGGCTTTTTACAAAAGGAACTACCAGCCAGATAACGCCATGCTAGTGGTGGCTGGTAAAATCGAACCAGAGAAGACGCTGGCGCTCGTGAAGGAGTATTTCGGTAAAATACCGAAGCCGACACGTGAACTCATCCCGACCTACACCAAAGACCCCACACAGGATGGCGAGCGCAGCGTGACCCTCCGCCGCACGGGCGATGTGCAGGTGGCCTCCTGCCTCTACCACACCCCGCCGGGTGCACACCCAGAGTATGCTGCACTGGCCGTTTTAGATGAAATTCTGACGAACGAACCTGCCGGCCGCCTATACAAGGCATTGGTGGAGACCAAAAAAGCCGCTACGGTCTGGTCGTTTGCGCCAGCACTGGCCGAGGGCGGTTTCATCTATATCAATGCCGACGTGCGCATGGAAAGCTCGCTCGACGATGCACAGGCTACCATGCTGAAAGTATTGGACGAGCTGTCCGCCACACCGCCCACCGCGGAGGAGGTTGACCGTGCGAAAAAGCGACTGCTCAAGGACTGGGAACTGGGCTTCCGCAGTAGCAGTACCGTGGGCCTGCGTGCAAGCGAGTACATCGCCATGGGCGACTGGCGCTTGGCCTTCCTGTTCCGTGACTTTGTGGAGGGCGTGAAGGCAGAGGACGTCGTTGCGGTAGCAAAGAAATACTTCAAGTCGAGCAACCGCACCACGGGCCTTTTCATGCCGGACAAGGCACCCGTCCGTGCCGAGATTCCCGATGCGCCCAACCTCAACACCTTGCTGGCCAACTACAAGGGAAAGGCACCCATTGCCGAAGGTGAAAACTTCGACCCAGCGCCAGAGAACATCGAGAAGCGCACCACTCGTGGCGAGGCTGCGGACAAGGGCATCGAGTTTGCTTTTTTGCCGAAAGAGACCAGGGGCAACAGCGTATCGGCTCGTATGACGCTGCGTTTTGGCGATGAAAAAACGCTGATGAACCAAGACGTGGCCGCCAGCTTCACGGCCATGATGCTCGACAAAGGCACGAAAACGATGAGCCGCCAGCAGCTTCAGGACGAACTCGACCGATTGAAGGCCCGTGTGCAAATCTTTGGTGGCGGTGCCACGGCCAGCGTGAACGTGGAAACCGAGCACGACAACCTCGTGGAGGTAATGAAGCTCGTGGGCGATATGCTCAAAAACCCTTCGCTCTCCCAAGAGGAATTTGAAAAACTGAAAGAAGAGCAATTGGCTGCTATTGAATCGCAGCGCAGCGACCCACAGGCACTGGCCTTCACAAAATTCATGGGCACCATGAACAGTCACTACCCCAAGGGGGATATTCGGGCTGTAATGACGCTGGATGAAGAAGCTGAGGCCATCAAGAACCTGAAATTGGACGATGTGAAAACGTTCTACAAGAAGTTCTATGGAACAACCGACGCTACCGTGGCCGTAGTGGGCGACTTCGACCAAGCTGCCATGAAGAAGGTGACACTCGACCAGTTCAGCAACTGGAAAAGCCCCAGCGGCTATACCCGTCCGACGCAAACCTTCAAGGAGGTAAAACCTACCAGCGAGGACATCAAAACACCAGACAAAGCCAACGCCGTTTTCATCGCAGGTATGCCGCTCAGTATCAGTGACAACGACCCCGACTACCCGGCGCTCGTGATGGGCAATTTCATGCTCGGTGGTGGCTTTCTCAACAGCCGCCTCGCCGTACGCATCCGCCAGAAGGAGGGCCTCAGCTATGGCGTGGGTTCCAGCGTGAATGCGAGCAGCTACGAGAAGTCTGGCATGTTCCAGACCTTCGCCATCTGTGCTCCCGAGAACGCCGCTAAGGTGGAAGTCGCTTTCAAGGATGAGATTGAAAAAATGCGCAAGGATGGCTTCACCGCCGAGGAACTGGAGGCCGCCAAGTCGGGCTATATCCAAAACCGGGGTATGAACCGGTCCGACGACCGCAGCCTTTCTGGCTCACTGAACAACTACCTCCAACTCGACCGTACCATGATGTGGGATGCCGAATTGGAGAAGAAAATCATGGCGCTGACGCCGGAGCAAATCAATGCCGTGATGAAGAAGTACGTGGATCCTACGAAGTTTAGCTACGTGAAGGCAGGGGATTTTGATAAAGTAGGGAAGCCATAAGATATTGAAAATCCGCCTTTGTGGAGAGGCCGCTGCGATGTATGCGCAGCGGCTTCTTTCGTTTTCTAACAAATATTTAAGTAATTACCACCAACCAGCAATCCTTTCCCAACTGTATCTTTACTCAAAAGAATAAAAAAGCTATGCTTAGAAGAATTACCCTTTTGGTGTTTGCGCTCTTTATTTTTGGTGAAACATGGGCCCAACACTCGGTGGCCCGGCGCTGGAACGAAATGCTCCTCACGGCCATCAGCGGCGACCTCGCCCGACCTACCGTTCATGCCCGCAACCTCTTCCATACCAGTGTGGCGATGTACGATGCATGGGCAGTTTATAGTGGTACTGCAGAGACCTACCTTATCGGGAAGGAACTGAACGGCATCGAGACGGAGCTGGTCGGTGTGACCCATGTTGACGACGTGAAAGCTGCGCAGGAGGAGGCCATCAGCTATGCGGTTTACCGAATATTGAAACATCGCTTCGCCAAGTCGCCCCGTGCAGACATTACCTTCCTTGAAATGGATAACCTCATGAAGTCGCTTGGCTACGACCCCAATTTCACTTCCACGGAATATACTTGCAGCCCGGCGGGCATGGGCAACTACATTGCGCAAGCCATCATTGACTATGGCCTGCAAGACGGTTCCAACGAGGCCAACAGCTACCAGAACTTCTTCTATGAACCCGTGAACCCACCGCTGAAAGTGGACGTGCCGGGCACCTCTGGCGTAGTTGATATGAACCGCTGGCAGCCGCTCCAGATGTCGCAAATCATTGACCAGAGCGGCAACCCCCTACCCGGCAATAAGCAGATAGCGGTCACACCGGAATGGGGCCAAGTGCTGCCCTTTGCCCTCTTGCCGAGCGATGCCTCGCTGTTCACCCGAGACAATTTCCCTTATGTAGTTTATCACGACCCCGGTCCCGCTGCCCAACACAGCATGACTGGCCCCGGTGGAATTGAGGCCGATTACCAGTGGAACCACGTATTGGTCGCCACTTGGTCATCGCACCTCGACCCTGCCGATGGTGTGCTTTGGGATATTTCGCCGGCCTCCATCGGCAATATCACCGATTACCCAACCGACCTTGCCGGGTTTCGCCATTTTTATGATATTGAAAACGGTGGTGACATCAGCCCCGGCCACTCTATCAATCCCAAAACCGGGCAGCCTTACGCCCCGCAAATTGTACACCGAGGCGACTACGCAAGGGTATTGGCCGAGTTTTGGGCCGATGGGCCAAGCTCCACCACACCGCCTGGCCACTGGTTTGAGGTTTGGAACTACGTGAACGACCAGCCGAGCCTCGTGCGCAAATGGCGGGGCCAAGGCCCAGCGCTCGATGTGCTGGAATGGGACGTGAAGACCTATTTTACGCTCGGCGGTGCCATGCACGATGCCGCCGTCACCGCTTGGGGCATCAAAGGCTGGCACGACAGCAGCCGGCCCATCACTGCCCTGCGGGGCATGGCAGAGCTGGGCCAAAGCTCCGACCCCAACTTGCCGAACTATCATCCTGGTGGACTTCCGCTCATCCCCGGTTTTATCGAACTCATCCAGACTGGGGATCCATTGCAGGGGCAGCAGGGCGAGTACATCGGCGATGTGAAAATGCGGGCATGGCGTGGACCGAACTATGTGCAAAGCCCTGCCACCGATGTGGCTGGCGTGGACTGGATTCGAGCCGATTTTTGGTGGCCCTATCAGCGGCCCACTTTTGTGACGCCGCCGTTTGCTGGGCTGATTTCCGGTCACAGCACCTATAGCCGCACGGCTGCAGAAGTGCTCACTGCTATCACCGCCGACCCCTATTTCCCGGGTGGCATGGGCGAGTTCCACTGCGAAAAGAACCTTTACCTCGTCTTCGAGGACGGGCCAAGCGAGGACATCACTTTGCAATGGGCTACCTACCGTGATGCTTCCGACCAGTGCAGCCTCAGCCGCATTTGGGGCGGTATCCACCCCCCGATGGACGACATACCGGGACGCCACATTGGCATGGTGCTCGGCCCGGCCGCTGTGTTGTTTGCGGAGCAACATTTCACGAAGGATGCCCCACCGCCCAGTGATATTGATGAATTGTTTGTTTATCCAAACCCAACCAATTGCAATGTGCAGATGGAGTACCCACACGAAGGAAAACTACCCATCCTGATTACTTTATCCGATGGCCGTTTAGTGCGCTCCGTTGATGCCACCTTTATCAACAGCCACACGTCCATTGACCTCTCCGACCTGCCGCCGGGCATGTACGTGCTGGCTGGCGTGACGGGGAAAGAGGGACAGATAGGGTTTAGCCAGCAGGTGGTGAAGTATTGAAGAGGGTTGGTATTTGACCGAAAAGCCCTGCCATGTTATGGTGTGGCCATGGCGAACAGGTATTTTACGGAACTGAAAATGGCTGCATAGTGGCTAAGCATATTCCAACTACCCACTAATGGATTTAGCTTACTTGATTCAAATTGAGGAGCATCATTGCTTCTGTCGAGTAGCTTTATTTTTAGGCTGGAGGCCTGCGAATACAGCTTCCAAACCTTTTTCTCGTCAGCGAAGCCGACGAGAAAAAGGGTTTGAGTAATGTGTGCAAAAAAACAGGGCCTGTTTTTGCACACCATCACTTTGTGAATGACCCCAATTAGCGCTGTTTAGCAAGCATGCCATACTTTTTTTAGGGTTTGTAAAATTGAAATCTGAATTAATTTAGCGAAAATTCGCCAAAAATTTCAAAATTCCTTGCGTGTCTCCAAAACCGACTGTAACTTCGCCAGCGAAAATTCGCTAAAATTTCAACCATCATAAATCCGTTACCAACCATGCAAGACACACTTGTCAAGTCGAACGTCCTTAAAGGCGGCGAGTTCGTCATCAAAGAAAGCGAGGCAGCAGACACCTTCATCCCCGAAGACATCAACGAAGAACAGGCCATGGCCCGCCAGATGGTGCGGGACTTCGCTGCCGAAGCGGGAGAAAAGCCCCACAAGCTGGAATATCAAGTAGCGCTGATGGAAAAAGCAGGCGAACTCGGCCTGCTTGGCTGCCATATCCCCGAAGAATACGGCGGCACTCTGCTCGATACCAATGCCAACACCTTTATCAGCGAGGAATTGGGACGCATGGGCGGCGGCTTTGCTACCACCATTGCAGCGCATACGGGCATCGGCATGTTGCCCATCCTCTATTTCGGTACGGAGGAGTTGAAGCTGAAATACCTCCCAAGACTTGCCTCGGGCGAGTGGAAGGCCGCCTACTGTCTCACCGAACCAGGCAGTGGCTCCGATGCCCTTGCAGCCAAGACCCGTGCCGACCTTAGTTCAGACGGTTCGCACTACGTCATCAACGGCCAGAAGATGTGGATTTCCAATGCGGGCTTCGCCAACCTGTTCATCGTCTTTGCTCAGATTGACGGCGATAAGTTCACAGGCTTCGTGGTGGAAGCTACCACCCCGGGCATCACACTTGGTGCTGAAGAGCAGAAAATGGGCATTAAGGGCAGCAGCACCCGTCAGGTATTTTTTGAAAACGTGCAGGTGTCTGCCTCCAACCTGCTGGGGCAGATCGGCAAAGGCCACCTCATCGCCTTTAACGCCCTGAACATCGGGCGCTACAAGCTCGGCCTCATGTGCATGGGCGGCGCCAAAAAGGGCATCGCCGCCAGCGTGAAGTACGCCAATGAGCGCAAGCAGTTTGGCGAGACCATCGGCAGTTTCGGGGCCATCAAGTACAAGCTGGCCGAGCAGACCATTCGCAACTTTGCCGTGGAGAGCGCCTGCTACCGCATCTCCGACCTGATGGAGGACAAGAAGAACACCCTCATGGAACAGGGCGATAGCTACGCCGACGCCACCCTGAAGGCAGCCGAGGAATATGCCATCGAGTGTGCCATCATCAAGGTGTATGGCTCCGAGGCAACCGATTACGTGGTGGACGAGATGGTGCAAATCCACGGTGGGTTGGGCTTCTCCGAGGAAATGGGAGCTGCCCGTGCGTACCGGGATGCCCGTATCAACCGCATTTACGAAGGCACCAATGAAATCAACCGGATGCTCATGGTCTCGCAATTGTTGAAGCGGGCCATGAAGGGGCAGGTTGATATGGTCGGCCCAGCTTGGGAGGTACAGAAGGAGCTTGCTTCCATGCCCTCGTTCGAGGGATTGAGCGGCCTCTATGCCGAGGAGAAAAAAGCGTTGAAGGATTTCAAGAAAATCATTCTGATGACCGCTGGGGCTGCCGTTAAGATGCAGATGGAGGGTCATCTCGATATCAAGGAGGAGCAGGAAATCATGATGAACGTGGCCGATATGATGATTGATGTCTTTGCCGCCGAGTCGCTGCTGTTGAGGGTAGAGCGCCTGCATGGCATGCCGAGCAAGGCGTACGACCAAGCCGTTTATGAAGCCATGCTTAGGGTATTCTTCAACGACGCCAACAGCCGCATCACCAAGGCTGCTGCCGACGCCATTGCTTCTTTCGCCGAAGGCGATTTGCTAAAGACCTTCCTCATGGGTGTGAAGCGTTTTGCGAAGTACCCGCCTGTGAACGTGAAAGTCGCCCGCCGCCTTGTGGCCGATACGCTCCTTGCGGCTGATGATTATTGCTTTTGAATAAAATTTAGGTTAGTATATGCAACAGGGGTTCCCGGCATGCTGCCGGGAACCCCTGTTTTTTCATGTAAAGTAAACGTTCAAAGCCCAAAGCCCTTTTCCTACCCAGTTTGAGTAGTATTGCATGCGTCAGAAGTCCATGCCAATCGAAAAGTAGAGTCTGGGGTCTTGCACCACCCTGGTCTCAACGCCCCAGGCATAATCCAATCTTACCATATAGCCGAACAGTAGCGTCCTGATGCCCGTGCCATAGCCGAAGATGAGCGGGTCTCGGAAGTAGTTGACCTTGATGCTCACGTTGTTGCCAAAAACTTCGTAGGTGTTGAGTGGGCTTTGTTCATTGAAGGGGTTGAGACCCTGCCAAGCCGTGCCAATGTCGAAGAAGCCTACGATCTGGAAGTTGCGGACGAAATTGCTCTGGCTTCTTGGAAACAGGTAGCGGAACACAGGCACCCTTAGTTCGCCATTGAACATGGCGTATGAGTTGCCGTTCCTGGCATTCATCTTGAAGCCACGGGCATTGGTGGCCACCGTGCGGAATGCAAAGTTTTCGGCGTCGGGCAGGGAGATATTGTTGTCGAACTGCGGAAACATCCAATTGTCCGTGCCGCCGAGCATGTACAGGATTTTTTCCTTGCCAAAAGAAGTTGCGCCAGCAAAGCGGCCCGCCAGCACCGACCATTTCATCAACCGTTGGTAATGCCTGAAGTCGGCACCTATTATTGTCATGAAGCCGTTGTTCAACTTGAATTCAGGGTTTTCTCCCAAATTAACCCTCAAGCCTTTCATCATCTCTACAAATACCTTGTAGCGGGTACCGTTCTTTACGTTCAGCGCCACGTCGAGGGTATTGTCGAAGACGAACTCGCCCTTGAGGCCAACACGTTGGGTGCGCACTGCATCTGCCAAGAGCGAGACAGCGTCCGAGGCGAGGTAGTTCGCATTGTCCATCCTGAAAGTAGCCGTGCCCCGTAGGCTCGTGAAAACATCTAGTGGGTAACGTACTTGGTATTGCGTCAGGAAAATCCTGTTTTCGTATTTGTAAGGTGAATCGGAGAATGCTGGGGACGTCGGAAAAGGCGAAGGCAGCGGTGGCGTCGGTAGCGTGATGCCCGATTGGGGCTGGTTTGGGTCATCGGAAAAGCGCAGGCGACGGTAGTAGGTGTTGATGCGTTTATCCAACCGCTTCTTTTTATCGTGGAACGTTAGGAAATACTCTGCACCATTGAAAGAGGTCGGCACCCGAACACCTCCCTCAAACTCATAATCTTCAAACAAGTCCTTGAAATTGGCCTTCAACAAAATGCCGGGGGGTGGATAGCCAAAGTCTTGTGGCACTCCAGCGTAGGAGTTCAGTCCATCGAACAAGATGCCGTTGTCGAGTTGCGTGGTCACGTAATCCGTCCGGAACTTCAAGCGATAGGGGATGATGCGGCTGGAGCGGAACTCCTGCAATTTAGGCTTTTCTGACGTTTCATCAGTGATGACCGGGAGATAGACCAATGGCTGAACGATTTCCGGGGCAATTTCACCAGGGTCGGAAGTGGGCTGCTTGGGTGTTGGGCTGGTGCGGGTGGGCACCTCTTCGTCATCAAACTCACTTTGGAAAAGGTAGTTGTCAATGTCAATCTTGCCTGTGTCCTGCTTCTCGGGCGGGAAGGTTGATGTGTCAATGGGTTTATCACCCACCTTGTCCAATACATTTTTCTTGGGTGGTTCTATCTTAGGAGTTGGCTTTTCTTCCACAATCTGTACTCGCTTGCGTTGGAACATGGTCAGCTTTGTAGCTGCCATATCATCGGGTTTTGTTTCACCGACAAAAACGTGGTATCGGCCCTCCCGCTGCTGCAACTCGGCAAAGCGACCGGCCCGGCGGGCCTTGCTCTGCTCCACGATATTCCGGTCGTAGTTGCTGGAAAAATGGCTCACCGCCCTTTGTTTGATGACGGCCTCCTGCCAAACGGAATCCACCTGCGCCAAGGCCACACTGTCGAGAACGCTGGTAATCAGTGTGTCGGCGTGTATGCGCACTATATTGCCGTCCTTGTAGCGGATAGCGTTCACATAGTGGTGGACATAGTCTTCGAGTAAACCCGTTTTGCGGTTGAAAACGCCAGTTTCGTCCGAGATAAAGCTGAACCAAGTAGAATCAATGGTGATAGGGTTGCGCTCGTCGGCATGGGGCGTGTGGGTCACCTGCACCAGTTCGCCCGTGGAGCGGAAGCCGATGGAGTCGAGGTTGAGGTAGAAAATGTCGAAATGCTGGATGGGCAGCACCGAGTCGAGCGCAACGAGGGTGTTCAGCGAATCGGGGCGGTTGGAAGCGAATAGAATGCCCCGCTGGCCCCGTATTTGCGTGAAGCAGGCATCGAGGTCGTCCCAAATATCTGTTGTCAAGCGTTGCGCTTGGCGGTTTATCAGGTAATAAACGAAAAGGTCTGATTGACCTCGTATCGCTGCCGAAAGCACGAGGTCGTTCGGGCTGCCAAAGTCCATGCTATAGACCCGCTGGAATTGGTTGGGCATTTCGTCCAGCGTGTGTTTCTTTTTCAAAACATCGTATCGCAACAATTTGATAATGTCCCTTTTTTCGTACATCACTGCCAATTCCGTGTTTGTGGGACTCCATGCAATTAGGGGGTAATTGTAATCAGTAGCCTGGATGGGGTTGCGGGAGCCGCTTTTGAAGACCAGCTTCCGTTCGCCCGAATTGAGGTATTGCAACCAGACCCGTTGGCGGCCAATTTCGTTGGTCACGTAAGCGATGCGCTGGCCATCGGGGCTGATTTTCAACTGGCTGATGGGCAGGTTGCGCTTGTTCTTAATGGTAATTTCCTTGCCCGATGGCTTTAAAAGCTCCTTGGCCTCGGCTTCGTAGCGGGCCTTGAAACTTTTGTACCAACTGTCAACCGTATTGTAATAAGTATTGCCGAGCACATACAAGAAGCCGCTCTCGATGCTGCGGTTGATGCGGGTAAGGTAGAGCAGGTTGGAAACCGTAGAATGGCCATATTGCTGCCCGATAAAATACCAGAGGGAATGGCCCGTCAATTTTGGGTTAGCTTCGGCCATATCCTCGAAATCTTCGTACTTGCCAGAGAGGAACATGTCCCGGAGCTGGTTGTCAAGGTCGGTGTTCCATTCGTTCCCAACGTAAGAAATCAAGCCATCTTTAAACCACTCCGGCAGGTTCATCATCACGGCGTTCTGCACGATTTCTTGTAAGTTGGAACCAAACAGCATGGCGTTCAGGTAAACGCTGGCCACGCCCTCCCTTATCTGGCGCCGCAGGTCATTATGGTCGCCGTTGAAAAAGACGAACATTTTATTGCCCACAATCTTGGTTTGGCCGCCAGTGTTCACAAATGCCTCCTCGCTGCCGATATTGCTCTGTTTCAGGTCGGTGATGTCCTTATAGACGATGATTTCAATCTTGTCGTTCATCCGGTGCTCCAAGATGCCCTGTATCTCATAGAAATCATACTCGGCCATCTGAACCACGGCCTGTCCTATGAGGCGACCCTCCCCGTACCAATAGGTGATGAAATTGCGGCTCTCGTACTGAGACCACTCGGCGAAGTCCTGATGGAACTGTACTCGGTTCTTGCCGAACTCGGTCTGGGTCGTTTGGCTATTTGCATATTGGGCTAGGCCCAACAAAGCGAGTATGAATAAGCGACGAATTGGGTAAATCTTGCGCATAAGGCAATTTTTATAAACTGATTGTGCTTTGAGAGCTTAACTATCATACAGCCAACTGTCATTCAAATAGTTGATTTTCAATCTATTCAACAATGACTTGATGACCAATGGCTGATGACTCACAGCAGCAGTTTGCAGGTATAGTCCTGACCACTCTGGATGGCAGTCGGCACAACTGGTCTTTCGGAAAGCAGTGCAGACAGTTTATCAGGTGCTGTTTGCTGTTGCAATGTCAGCGCCCGTTATCAAAAATACAATTGTGAGTGTAAATGTTTTGATAACAATTGACAAATATGTTTTTTGGCAACGCTGTTATGTCAAAACGCCACGGCATCGCATTTGCAATGCCGTGGCGTTCCTTTTAATTGATTTTGAAAAATCGTTACGAAAAATCAATCAATCCTCTTCGCTCATGCCCCGCAGCGTTACGTCGTCTTTGCGGATTTTGCGGCCATTGCGGATGATGTCAAGCGCCACGGTATCGCCAGGGCGAAAGCGGGCAATCTGCTCTTGCAATGCTGGCACAGAAGCCGTTTTCGTTCCGTTCACACCGATGATGATGTCGTTCATCTGGAGGCCAGCCTCTTCGGCTCCGCTGCCAGGGTCAACGGTGCGCACCAGTACGCCTTCCACATTGCCAAGGTTGAAGTCGGCAGCTATTTCGTTGTCCACATCCTTGATTCGGACACCAAGCAATGCCCGTTGCGCAATGCCAAACTCCTTGAGGTCGGCCATGATTTTGCGAACGAGGTTGGAAGGGATGGCAAAGGAATAACCCTCGTATGCACCAGTTTCGCTCATAATGGCGGCGTTGATTCCAACGAGTTCACCCTTCATGTTCACGAGGGCGCCCCCACTGTTGCCGGGGTTTACCACAGCATCTGTCTGGATGAAGCTCTCGATGCTGTACATGCCTTGTAAGATGTTGATATTGCGCCCCTTGGCACTCACAATGCCCGCCGTGACGGTGGAGGTGAGGTTAAACGGATTGCCCACTGCCAGTACCCATTCGCCTACCTGCACATTGTCAGAATTGGCGTAAACGAGCGGCTGTAGCCCATCGGCTTCAATCTTGAGCAGGGCCAAGTCGGTGTAGGGGTCTTTGCCCACGACCTTTGCTTTGTAGGTGCGCTTGTTGTTGAGGGAAACCTCCACCTTGCCGCCCCCATCAATGACGTGGTTATTGGTGATGATATAGCCATCTGGAGATACGATGACACCAGAGCCGCCCGATGAAGGCTCGGTGGCACTGCGACTGGTGACAGTGATGTTCACCACGGCCTGCGTCACCGTGTTGGCTGTTTCCACAAAATCTTCTGGGATGTAAAAACTGCCACTAGGCTTGGAATTGATGGCTGGTGAGCCATGCTCATAACTGGCAAGCCTGACCTTGGGGTTCGAGGCTTGCTCGCTAAGTTCCGAATGGAGGGACTCCTTGAGGCCCTCAAAAAGGAACAGGGTAAAGGTGGCGTTCAGCAGCAGCGTGGCTGCGATGGCGATTCCTACTTTTTTCATAAAGGGCACAAAGTTTCGGGTGATTAACAGGTGATTTATAAAGATTGGTAGTTTGGGCAAATTTTGGTGCAAGTAGGAGGCGAGCGGTTATCAAGACGTTTTAGAATCTATACATAACCGCTTTTTTCACCAAAAATTTTAACCCAAATAACAAAACCGAAAGCAAGTGCGGTTTTTTTTACAAATAAGCCAATCTTTTTTGAATAATGCTCGATGAAGGCGGACGAACGCATTGTTTTTTTTGTCCAGTGTCAAAAATAATCATAAATTAACTCAAATTTCTCGTCTTGCAACCATGATAATTATGACGCCAGCACCTTCGGTGCAGCCGTCGAAAAACCATTTCTTGAATCCACCTGTTTCTCAAATTCTGGAATGGATTTTATTTCGAAATGGCAATAATTATTACCGCTTCACCCTCACATAAAACCTTTTATCCACTTCAAATTCTTCAATCTTGTCGAACTTGCAGCTTGCAGCTTGGCGCTGCATGGTTGGTCTTATCCAGACCCATTTGCCCGGCTCAAGTTGGACTTTCAAAGGCAGGTCGAAGCCAGGCACGCATTTCGTCCAGCGGTAATGCAACTCTTTTTCACGAACGCCCCGTTTCTTTTCTTTTTCCACCAAGCTAACATCCAGCACAGGGATGTCCGTCCTGCGCAGGTATTGGTCGAAGACCCTTGAGAAGTCAATGCCAGATTGTTGACTAACGTAGTCCTCTACCTGCTTGGTGGTCACGGTCTGGTGCCAGAAGGTCTTGTTCAGGCCACGGAGTATCTGACGGAATTTTTCATCGTCGTCCATCACCGCTCGAATCGTGTGCAATAGGCTGCCACCTTTGTAATACATATCACCGCTGCCTTCTTGGTTCACGTCATAATGGCCAATGATGTTCTCCCGGTTGCCGATGAGCGCCCTGCAACCGACGTTGTAAGTGGTGGCGGCTTCCTCGCCCATTGTGCAGCCCGTGTAGAGGGTTTCCGAGTAGTTGGTGAAGCCTTCGTGTACCCACATATCGGCGATGTCCTTGGTGGTGATGTTGTTGCCGAACCACTCGTGGCCCGACTCATGCACGAGTATGAAGTCCCAATTTAACCCCACACCCGTGGCTGAAAGGTCACGGCCACGGTAGCCGTTTTGGTAGCCATTGCCATAGGCAACGGCGCTCTGGTGCTCCATGCCGAGGTGCGGTGACTCCACCAATTTGTACCCATCCTCATAGAATGGGTAGGGGCCAAACCAATGCTCGAAGCAGTCCAGCATTTTGGGCGTATCGGTCAAAAAGCGGGACTTGGCCTTGTCCAGGTTGTAGTCCAT
Source organism: Saprospiraceae bacterium (assembly GCA_016714985.1). GTDB lineage: Bacteria > Bacteroidota > Bacteroidia > Chitinophagales > Saprospiraceae > UBA6168. The sequence continues at coordinate 362,306 of JADKBS010000003.1, forward strand.
CGCCCAAAAATCGAGGTCAAGCGGGCCAGCCTCGCCTTGGTATTTTTCCTTGAAGTTGGCGTAATATCCAATGTACGGGATGATGTTGTAGTTGTTGATGGGGTTGGTGACTACCCAAGTATAGGTCATTGTGCCATCGCTATTATCTTTTGTGCTGCGCAAACGCCCATTGCCCACGCCCACGAGCGGCTTGGGGCAGGTGATGTGCAGGGCGGCGCTGTCTGGCTCGTCGTACTGGTGGTCTTTGTTGGGATACCAAATGCTCGGCCCCACGCCTTGGCAAGCCACCGAAATCCACGGGCGGCCTTGTTGGTCCTTGCCCCAAATGGTGCCGCCGTCCCAAGGTGGGCGAATGGCTTCAATTGGTTTGCCGTGGTAGTACAAGCTGATTTTATGAAAGGACGGCGCCTGTTGCGCAGCAACCAATTGAATAAAATAGGCGTTGCCGTCCTGTTTCCAAGTCAACCTTTGGCCATCTTGCACGGCACTGTCGAGCAAGAGCGGGTACATAAGGTCTATCTGCATATTATCCGTATTGCTGCTCCGCAATACCTCGTAGGTAATGGTGTTCCACCCAGCAAGGCTTTTGCTTTCGGAATCAAATGCCACATGGAGGTCGTAATGCCGGGCGTCCCACCAAGCACGTTCGGGGGTGACGGAGCCACGCAGGGTATCGGCATGGGTTAAGGTTTGGGCAGACACACAATATGGTAGCAGAAAAACGGCAAAGGCTAATGACCTCATTTTCATTGCGTTGATGAAAGATTGACAGCAATGGGACTTGACTAAACGGCAGTGTGGCCCATCGCATTTCTTTTATAGACAACCCAAAGGTAGCAAGCGTTGCCAAATCCAATGAGGTCATGGCATTCTTGGGCTTAAGAATTGCAAAACAGCAGCTAAACATATTTTTATAATCAAAACAAATATTTGACGTGCTTTGAAACACGGTTGCCACACAGGGTTTAATTTAGCTTTCATTTTATCGAAAAAATTGACCTATGAGAAACTTGCTCCGTCCCTTTGAGGACTTGCTCTGCTTGTTTTTCCCACATCTTTGCCTCGCCTGCGAGCACAATGCCCCACCTTATGGGGAGCATATCTGCACCTCTTGTAGGCTAACCTTGCCCGAATCCAATTACCACACAAGAAAGGACAACCCCTTCACCGAGAAGTTTTGGGGTAGGATTGACCTCCATGCTGGCACGGCCATGTACCTCTTTACGAAGGAAAGCCGGGTCCAGCATTTGATACACAACCTTAAGTATAAACGAAAACAAGAGGTAGGCATCATACTTGGTCGCAGGCTCGGAGCCACACTGCGACATGCTCCGCTCTTCGCGGATGTGGACGTGATAGTGCCCGTGCCGCTCCATTTGCGGAAACTGCGGATTCGGGGCTACAACCAAAGCGAGGTGTTCGCAGAAGGCATTTCGGAGACTTTTGGCAGGCAACATATCGGGGACGGCATGAGGAGGGTAGTGCATTCTGCTTCGCAAACCAAGCAGTCGAGGGAGGCTCGTCTGCACAACGTGGGCGAGGTCTTTCAGGTCAACAAACCAAAATCATTGGAAGGGAAGCATATTCTCTTGGTGGACGACGTGCTGACGACGGGCGCTACCTTGGAGACTTGTGCCAGCCGACTATTGGAACTGCCTGGCACGAGGGTGAGCATGGCGACGATTGCGATTGCGATGCACTGATCACCCTACCTCCACCAACGTCCCCACCCGCTCGCCCTGTACGATGCGCTTTAGGTTGTCCTTGTCGTTGACGTTAAAAACGATGATGGGCACGTTGTTCTCTTGGCAGATGGTGAAGGCCGTCATGTCCATGACGCCGAGGCCCATGCTGATGGCTTGGTTGAAGGTGAGGTGGTCGAACTTGACAGCGTTGGGGTTTTTCTCTGGGTCGGAGTCGTAGATGCCGTCCACCCTGGTGCCTTTTAAAATCACGTCGGCACTGACTTCATTGGCACGCAGCGCAGCAGCTGAATCCGTTGTGAAATAGGGGTTGCCCGTGCCACCGGAGAAGAGCACGACCCTGCCTTTTTCGAGGTGCCGAACAGCCCTGCGGCGGATATAAGGTTCTGCAATCTGGTCCATTTTGATGGCCGAGATGAGGCGGGTGAACACACCCACTTCTTCGAGGGCGCTTTGCAGGGCCATGCCGTTGATGACGGTGGCCAACATGCCCATGTAGTCGCCCTGCACCCGGTCTATGCCCGATTGCGCCGCCTGCAAGCCACGGAAGATATTGCCGCCACCGATTACGACGGCCACCTCTACGTTCATCGCAACCAACTCTTTGATTTGATTGGCGTAGTGAAACAGCATCGAGGCTTCAATGCCATATTTCTGGGTGCCCATGAGCGACTCACCGCTCAGTTTCAATAGTATTCTTTTGTATTTGAGTGCCATGCTGCGAAGGAAAGGGGAAAAAATGAAAAGGAAAATATGGGGCATAAAAAAAGGCGAATTAATTGCTTAATTCGCCTTTCATGGCTTCGGGCGATTATCCCAATTCAACGTGCTTGAAAGCTGTGACCGTCAAGTCTTTGTGCAGACTTTGCAGGTACTGAGCCACTGTCATTTTGCCGTCCTTCACGTAGGTCTGGTTGAGCAGTGTGCTTTCTTGGTAGAACTTGTTCAGTTTGCCGATGGCAATCTTTTCCAGCATGGCCTCTGGCTTGCCTTCTTGGCGAGCTTGCTCCTTGCCGATTTCGATTTCCTTCTCGATAAGGTCAGCAGAGACGCCATCCTTGTCAAGGGCCACGGGGCGCATGGCGGCAACCTGCATGGCCACGTTCTTGCCTGGCTCGATGAAATCAGGACCTTCAAGGTTCAAGGCCACGATTACGCCGGCACGGTTGCCCATGTGGATGTAAGAGAGCACTTGGCCTTGGCCAGCGGCAGTTTCGAGCTTGGCGTAGTAGCTTACCTCCATTTTCTCGCCCGTTACGCCAGTTTGCTCAATGGTTTTCTCGCCAATGCTGATGCTACCATCGTAAGGAAGTGCAAGCAGGCCATCGAGGTTCTCCGGCAGGTGCTTGAGGGCAATTTCAGCGATGGCTTTTGCGAACTTAACGAAATCCTCGTTTTTGGCCACAAAGTCGGTCTCGCAGCCAAGGCGAATGATTACGCCATTGTTGCGGTTGGCAGAGGTAAGTGCAATTACGGCACCTTCCTTGGCTTCACGGTCAGCCCTCTTCAGAGAGAGTTTCTGGCCTTGTTTGCGCAGCACTTCTACTGCTTTATCGAAATCGCCACCCGCTTCTTCGAGGGCTTTTTTGCAATCCATCATGCCGGCCCCCGTCATGTCACGGAGCTTTTTTACGTCGGCAGCTGATAATGTAGCGGACATTTTGATTGAATTTAATGGTTAAGAATTTGATTGGCGCAATTGTACGCTCATTCAAATAGGATGTTTTAAGGAATTGTATGAAGATTACCTGAATTATTTAACATGCAGGAATCCAATACCACAATCCCAAGGGATTTAACCCTCCACCTCGGCTTCCTTCTCCTCAGGCTTCGTAGCGCGCTCGCCCAAGCCTTCACGGATAGCTTCTACCAAGTAGCCGGTGATGATGCCGATTGACTTTGAAGCATCATCGTTGGCTGGGATGGCGAAATCCACCTTGTTGGGGTCGGAGTTCGTGTCCACCATGGCGAAGGTGCGGATGCCCAAGCGGTGCGCCTCGGCAAGTGCGAGGTGCTCATGCTGGATGTCCACCACGAAGATGGCTGCCGGGAGGCGGCCCAGGCTCTCGATACCGCCGAACACCTTATCCAATTTTTGGCGCTCACGGTCAAGGGTGAGGCGCTCTTTCTTGGTCATGCTTGCAGCAGTACCATCGGCGAGCATTCGCTCGATGTTCTGCATTTTCTTTACCGAACGCTTGATGGTAGCGAAATTGGTCATCATGCCACCGAGCCAGCGGTCGGTCACAAAAGGCATCCCAACGGATTGCGCTGCGTTGGCAACGATGTCGCGGGCTTGCTTCTTTGTGGCAACGAACAGGATTTTGCGGCCAGACTTGGCAATGGCGCGCATGGCGTTGGCGGCACGATCCAGTCCTTCCAAAGTGCGGTTCAGGTCAATGATGTGGATGCCTTTGCGCTCCATGAAGATATAGGGCGCCATTTTCGGGTTCCATTTTTTGCGCATGTGGCCAAAGTGAACCCCAGCATCGAGCAAATCTTGGTATGTAGGTTTTGCCATTTTATTTAAATTGCTTTTGGCTTTTGGTCGTTGGCTGTTGACGGCTAACCCCATGGGGCTATTAGCCAACAGCAAACGACCAATGGCCGAGAATTAACGTTTGGAGAACTGGAAGCTCTTCCTTGCTTTTGGTTTACCGTATTTCTTGCGCTCCACTTCGCGGGCGTCGCGGGTCAGAAACTTCTTGTCCTTTAACGGCTTGCGGAAGTCGGCATTCAACTTCACCAGCGCACGGCTGATGCCCATGCGGGTAGCTTCTGCCTGGCCTTTGTAGCCGCCGCCGTCAACGTTGACCTTCAGGTCGTAGAGATTACTTTCTATGTTTACAGTAAAGAAAGGCTCGGTGATGGCGCCCTGTACGTGTACCTGCGGAAAGTACTCTTTGTAGTCCTTGCCGTTCACGCTGATTTTGCCCTCACCTTTGGTAAGATAAACCCTCGCAACAGAGGCTTTCCTTCTCCCTATGGCATTTATCATTTCCATGTTTGAAATATTTCCTGATTAAAAGTTAAATGGTTGGGGCTTCTGCGCCTGATGAGGGTGCTCCCCACCAGCATAGACGAATAGCTTCTTTATCATGGCATTGCCCAGCTTGGTGTGGGGCAGCATGCCACGAACGCCTATTTCTATGACCGACTCCGGCTTGCGGCTAAGGAGGTTGCGGGCAGTTTCCCGCTTAAGGCCACCTGGGTATCCTGTATAGCGAAGGAACTCCTTCTGATCCAATTTCTTGCCGGTAAAGCGAATTTTGTCGGCATTTATGACGACAATGTTGTCCCCTGTGTCAACGTGCGGGGTGAAGTCAGGCTTATGCTTGCCCCTCAGTACCGCAGCAATGCGGGAAAACAGGCGACCTGCCGTCTGGTTGGTGGCATCTACCAAGTACCAGTTACGCTTCACCTCTTCCTTCTTCGCCGACACGGTGTTGTAACTCCGAGTATTCACGATTTTATGCGTTTAAACTGTGATGAAATTTTTGCTTGTCAAATACCTTTTTTTAAGGCGGGTGCAAAGGTAATTCCGTTTGGTTGATTTACAACGCCAATTATTGTTTTTTTTGAAAAAAATTTTTCATAACTGATTGAATTTCAGTCCAATTTTTGACTTCCAATTTCAAAGCACAGATAATCAAGCTGCTACGCAACGACCGACACAGCACAAACTGCCAGCGTTTCGTTCTATTGACCTGTACTTCAACTAACTTTGTGTCAAAAAAACAAGTAGTGCATGCGTAAAATTTTTCATTTCTCCATTCTTATGGCCGCTTTCGGCCTTGTTGCTGGCTGTATTCCGGATCCCATATCGGCTGAGGACCAATTAGCCAAGGACATCAAGCTGATTGAAGAATACCTTGACGAAAACAACCTCGAGGCCGAGTCCACGGAATCAGGACTACATTATATTATAGAGGAACCTGGCAGTGGCGGCCACCCCAAGCTTGAAGACGAGGTGACAGTGCATTACAAAGGCTACTTGCTCGATGGGAGCGTCTTTGACCAGACCGACGGCTCGCCCATCAGCTTTGGTTTGCAGCAAGTGATTGTTGGTTGGCAAGAAGGCATCCCGCTCTTCCAAAAGGGCGGAAAGGGCAAGCTCTTCATCCCATCTGGTTTGGGTTATGGCGCCAACCCGCCCCCAGGCATCCCTTCCAGGGCCGTTTTGGCCTTCGATGTGGAACTGGTTGATTTTTGATGGCCGGCCTCTACCTCCATATCCCCTTCTGCAAACAGGCTTGCCACTATTGCAATTTCCACTTCTCGACATCCTTCAAGAACAAGGATGCGATGGTGGCAACCCTGTTACATGAACTCCGCTTACAAAAAGAATATCTCGAAGGCGAGCCGCTCGAAACCATCTACTTTGGCGGCGGCACGCCCTCGTTACTTTCCCAGCGTGAACTGGATTCGATTTTCGAGGCAATTTTTAAGCATTATCCCATCGCTTCGCAATACATAGAGGTCACCTTGGAGGCCAATCCCGATGACCTCATACCACTGAAAATCAACGAATTGCGCAGCTCCCCCGTCAACCGACTTAGCATCGGGGTGCAATCCTTCTCTGAGGCGGACCTTCGTTTCATGAACAGGGCGCATAATGCCTCCGAAGCGCTTGCCTGCATCCAAAATGCCCAGCAAGCGGGCTTCGAGAACCTCAGCGTTGACCTGATCTACGGCTCACCAACCACCTCGCACCACCAGTGGGCCGAAAACCTCCTCACCCTTGTTTCCCTCAAGATTCCTCACCTTTCCTGCTACTGCCTGACGATAGAGCCTAAGACCGCATTGGCACACCAAGTTAAAAAAGGGGCAGCCAAGCCCGTGGACGACGAACATGCCGCCCAACAGTTCGAGCACCTGATGGCGGCCACCGAACATGCAGGCTACGAGCATTACGAAATCAGCAATTTCGCCCTGCCCGGCTGGCACTCCCGCCACAATGCGGCATATTGGCAAGGAAAAAAATACCTCGGCATTGGCCCTTCGGCTCATTCCTACAACGGCCATAGCCGCCAGTGGAACGTGGCAAATAATGCCAACTATACCCGTTCCATCCAAGAAGCCGGGCACATACCTTTTGAACTGGAAGTATTGACGCCCGTACAGCGCTACAACGAATACGTGATGACTGGCCTTCGCACGGTCTGGGGTTGTAGTCTGCTGAAAATCAAGGGTTTAGGGTTTGAAGCACATTTTGTAGAAGGGGTAAAAGCCTTCTTGACTGATGGTACAATAGAAAAGGAAGGCGATACTTACCGATTGACGAAGGCGGGCAGGTTCTTGGCGGATGGCATCGCTGCGGAGTTGTTCGTTGGTTAGCGGGGACAGGGAACCTGGTTGAATGGGTATAAATAGTTGAATGGGTGAAGGCCAACCCAATTCCCCAATGCAACCAATCCCCCTCCAAAAAAAAGCGGCCGAAAGCAAGCCTGATGGCAGCGCTTCCGACCACTTTCCGGGAATAATAAAACAGGGGGCGTCCGGTTTTTGGGTTTCATTCTCCTTTTTACAAGGCACGGTACTTGTCCAGTATCTTGGAAAAAGTGCAGGGTCACTATGAAATATAGTGCCTGCACCGAATTTGAAACCGACTAAAAAATCTTTGAAAATGGGGTCGTGATGTTAGGCTCAAACAGGTCTATTTGATTCATTAAATCCAATCAAAAGCCAGCTTGACCAAGTTCGTTGATGATAAAAAGGGTAACTAAGTGTGCGACCTCGCAGACAATTGGCACTAGGCAATTGCTGAGGCTTTAGGTGTGCAAAGTGTGGAGTGAAAACGATACGTGATGCCTGCCTGAGGTGAAGAAACAACACCTCACTTAAAAACTGTGGGAGTGAAAATATTGGGAAGTGTGCGGGAGATGGCGGCCTTATTGTCGGCCAAAGTTGTTCACAGTTTCTCAAGTAGGTTTAATCACCTAAAAAAACGAAAATAAAAGTCCCTTCCGGGTTGCTCTTCCTTCGGATGTTCGGTGAATATTTTGCAAGAACCGTGCCAAGTATTTGAAAATCACATATTAAATCTAAATCCAACCCCGTGAATATTTTCGACTTTGAGGCTTTCATCGTGGCGCAGGTACTTGCGTAGGCGGGAAATGAACACATCGAGGCTGCGGCCCATGAAGTAGTCGTCTTCTCCCCATAGTTTTTCAAGAATATCGGATCGCTTGACGACTTGGTTGGGATTGTCAAGGAAATACTTGAGCAGGTCGGCCTCCCGTTGGGTGAGTGTTTCGGTAGCGCCATTGCAGGTGAGTCCAAGGTTTTTATAGTCAAATTCGTAGCAGCCAAAACGAAAGACCGTCGGTTTTAAGGCTCCGCCCGATAAGTTCCTTCGGCGGAGAAATATTTCTACCTTCAAAATAAGTTCTTCGATGCTGAACGGCTTGGTGATATAATCGTCGCCGCCGAGGCGCAAGCCTTTGATCTTGTCCTCTTTTAGCGATTTGGCCGTGAGGAAGATAATGGGAATATCGGTGTTGAAGCGGCGGATTTCCTCGGCCACGGCAAAGCCGTCCATCTCCGGCAGCATCACATCAAGGATGCAGAGGTCAAAATTGCCCTGTTTGGCAGCATCAAGGGCAGACTTCCCATCGGTGCAATGGGTGATTTCATAGCCTTGCATTTCAAGGTTGTCCTTCGTTACAAAGCCAAGGCTTTCGTCGTCTTCTACGTAGAGCAGGTGTGGTTTCATATCGTGGTTGATGAGGGTTGATAAAGGTTGATAAAGTTGATGAGAGACTGCGTTAAACGGGCAATCAACCCTTATCAACTTTATCAAACTTATCAACCTATATAATTATCGTTACGGTCGTTCCTCTTCCGGGTTCGCTTTCCATGTTGATTTTCCAGCCGTGGGCCTCACAAATGTTCTTGGTATAAAACAAGCCAAGCCCAAAGCCCTTGACATTGTGCACATCGCCCGTAGGCACCCGATAGAATTTCTCGAATACCTTGCCGATATCGTCCTTCGTGATGCCGATGCCATTGTCAATGACCTGTAATTGGATTTTTCCGCCCGCCACATCCGTCGTTCTCAGGATAATATTTGGTGCATCCTTGCAGTATTTCGTGGCATTGTCCACGAGGTTGTGTAGGATATTGGTCAAGTGCAGTCGGTCAGCTTTGACGATAGGCGACTTGGCCAACAGTTCACAATGCAACGTGCCACCCTGTTTTTCCACCTGCACCCTCATGCCTTCCAGTACGCTCGTTACCAGACCGTGAAGGTCGGTTTCTTCGAGGTTCAACTTGAAATTGTCCCGCTCAATTTTGGCCAATTGCAGCACTTTCTCCACTTGGTTGTTCAGCCTCGTGTTCTGTTCTTGGATAATATTGGCGTATTGCGTCAGCCTTGGGCTTGCATTGATTTCCGGGCTTTTCAGGAACACGTCGGTCGAGATGCGGATGGTCGAGATGGGCGTCTTGAACTCGTGCGTCATATTGTTGATGAAATCCTTTTGCATCTCCGACAGGCGCTTTTGCCGTAGGATAATGGCCATTGCATACACAAAGAAAAGGATAGTGATTAATAAGATGCCGGATAAAATCAGCGCCAAGCGCATGTTGCTCACTATCTGCGAGTTGCGGTGGGGGAAACGCACCCCAAAATAATAGAGGTACGAATCGTGCACGGGAAGCTGTTCCTTAACGGAAGGTGGGGCAATCGGCCTTTCGTCAATAGGGCTTTGAAAGCTGATGTATTTGCCGTAGGCCATTTTCTTCGAATCGCAGTTGTAGATACCGTACTCGAAGTCTTCTGTCAGCCGAACGGACTCCAACTCGCTCCTAAGGAAGTACTCTAGGTTTTTTGGGTCTATGAAATCGTTGATATTGACCACCCAATAGTTGGAGGTCACTTGGCTGATGATATCAAAAGCAGGTGGGGTACTGCCGAGTTTTTCAAAACCTTTTACCACGTTTTGCAGTGCAATGGTCACTTTCTCTTGGTACTCCTTCTCTTCGTTGTCCCAGGTGGTGACGAGCAGGTAGCCCTGTATGGCCATGATGCCGATGATGGCCAAAGCCCCTAAAATCACCACCCTGTTGATTGCCGTATTCTTCATTGAAAAAGAAAGTTGCACCTTGAAACGCCAGCAAGTACCGATTGTTTTCTCGAAGCGAAATGCTTTCTGCGAGCATACATTCCAAAACTGCGCAGGTGGTGGAGTATTGTAACTGACACAGGCGGGGTTCGATAACCCCGCCTCTCGAAGAACTGGTGCTTGAACGACTAATCTTCGCTTTTCCGCCAGTTAGTTGTCCTCACTATCACTGCGCAAAATAGGTGCTTAATGATTTATTTTAAAAACGGTTAACATCACTTTAACACGGGTAGGAACCTACGAAAAAAGAAAAAGGGAGAAGTGTATTAAACCTCTCCCTTAAACAACAGCGAAATAAAAATAAAAAACTATTTCTTCAAGCCCCTGGCAAGCAGCGACACTTCATTGTTCAGCACTTCGATAAATCCGCCAGAAATTTGGAAGGTCAAGGTCTTGTCCTTTTCCGTTCCACTCATGATGGTGCTTGATTCTTGGTCGTAGTAGCGGTGCTCGCCACCAGCAGTCACAAGGGTTACAGTACCTTTCCCCAACGATGAAACAATGGGGGCGTGGTTCCTCAACACTTGGAACTCGCCAAGTGTGCCCGGCACCTTTACCGACACCACGGCTCCGTGGAAAATCTCCTTATCAGGCGTTAAGATGGTGATATTCATCATTAATTATTTCGTTTCTGCCAACAATTTCTTGCCAGCCTCGATTACGTCGTCAATTGAACCCTTCAACATGAAGGCTGCCTCTGGGTACTGGTCCACCTCGCCGTCCATGATCATGGTGAAGCCACGGATGGTTTCTTCGATGGGAACAAGCACGCCCGGCGTGCCGGTGAACTGCTCGGCCACGTGGAATGGCTGCGAAAGGAAGCGCTGCACACGGCGGGCACGGTGTACCACCAGTTTGTCCTCCTCCGAAAGCTCGTCCATACCAAGGATGGCGATAATGTCGAGTAGTTCGTTGTAGCGCTGTAGGATGAGCTTCACCTTCTGTGCACAGTTGTAGTGTTCGTTGCCGATGATGTGCGGGTCGAGGATACGGCTCGTCGAGTCGAGCGGGTCCACCGATGGGTAGATACCGAGCGATGCAATCTTACGGCTCAATACCGTCGTGGCATCCAAGTGGGCGAAGGTCGTAGCCGGAGCAGGGTCGGTCAAGTCGTCAGCAGGTACGTACACGGCCTGTACCGAGGTGATGGAACCACGCTTGGTCGAGGTGATACGCTCTTGCATCAGACCCATCTCCGTGGCCAGCGTTGGCTGGTAACCTACTGCCGAGGGCATACGGCCAAGAAGGGCCGACATCTCGGAACCTGCCTGTGTGAAACGGAAGATATTGTCAATAAAGAAAAGGATATCACGGCCACCAGTCGGGTCGCTGAGGTCGCCGTCACGGTAGTACTCGGCAACGGTAAGGCCGGAAAGGGCCACACGGGCACGGGCACCGGGCGGTTCGTTCATCTGGCCGAACACGAAGGTCGCCTTGGAGGTCTTGAGCTTTTCCTTGTCCACTTTGGACAAGTCCCAGCCACCAGCTTCCATCGAGTGCATGAACTCCTCACCGTAGTTGATGATACCGGATTCAAGCATCTCCCGCATGAGGTCATTGCCCTCACGGGTACGCTCACCTACGCCAGCGAACACGGAGATGCCGTCGTAAGCTTTTGCGATATTGTTGATAAGCTCCTGAATCAATACGGTCTTGCCCACACCTGCACCACCGAAGAGGCCGATTTTACCGCCCTTCATGTATGGCTCGATGAGGTCAATCACCTTGATGCCTGTGTAGAGTACCTCCTTCTCCACGGAAAGCTCCTCGTAAGTAGGCGGCTTGCGGTGGATAGGGTAGGATTTCTCCTTGGAAACCGGGCCGATACCGTCAATGGCCTCGCCCACCACGTTGAACAGGCGGCCTTTGATGATGTCGCCAACGGGCATGGCGATGGGCAGTCCAGTGTCCACGCAATCCATGCCACGGGTAAGACCGTCAGTAGAGTCCATGGCGATGGTGCGCACGCTGTCCTCGCCGAGGTGGCGCTGTACTTCGAGCACGAGCTTTTCGCCGTTCTGGCGGGTAACTTCAAGGGCGCTGAGGATTTCAGGGAGCCTTGAGCCTTCGTTGGAAAAGCTCACGTCCACCACAGCCCCGATTATCTGCTTGATATTGCCGATATTCTTCATAAAAAGGGAAAGTTTTTAGTTCGAAGAGTTGGGCCAAATCCACCTTTGGGATACCCCCTCCCGAAAATCGGCGCAAAGATACACTTTTGGGGTAGTTTGCAAACTGTGGTTAAAAGGTTTTTCAAAAAATGGAAAGTTTTGGGCGGCCCTCATTCTATCCGTTTGCCCTTTTGTGAACACCAATGTGAATTCGTCGTTCATATAAAGTTTCCACAGCCCAGCACCTCGACACCAAATGATGGATGCGGTGACGTACCTCGCCTATATCCTGTTCTTGATTTGGAAGCCGCTCGAATTCTTCTGGGAGGTCTTGAAGGCTTGTACAGACCAAACCTTGGTAAGCATAAATGCCAGCAGTCAATTTATAAAGCTGATGAAATTCAAATGCCTGTCGGACATCATGGCGGCGACATCTACGGACGGATGCTGGTGATGATGCTTGGCAATGTTCAATAATACGCCAATATCTCCTCCAACAACGCCTCCATATTCGACCCATCAAAAGCATCATAAGAAACATCAAAAATAGCTGGGTTTACTGCCAATTTGCCCGATTTAGGTTGCGAGCATATACCGATATACCCGTCTCTTCCGTTTCATCGAATTTAAAACTAAAAACATATAGCCATACCTCTTGGCCTTGGTGTATATGTTTCTTTTTTCGATGATTTTAAAATCTGAAACGCTTTCTATCTCGCCATCCATCAGGTTGGGAATACCACCTTTGTATATAGGTTTCAAGATCGAGCATCTTGCTGGGGATTTTGTCCAACCAGCCTTCCAGGTTGAGGGTTTCAGCAGGGAATGCCAAGCATATGGCATGTCGTGGATTTTTTCAGCGTTGTTTTGTCCACTTTTCCCCCTTGCCGGAGCAGGCCAGTAACCACGGCATTGAGCACCCATGCATCCGGCAGGGCCTGCATTTTTTTCAATAAATCCACCGAGCCAGAAGCGGGGGTCAGGTACCCGGCGATGTCCAGCAGGTTGATGAAGTCCCAGCGGTCTTCCCATAGTTCCAATGAATCGGCCCCGGCGAGCAGGCGGTTGGCATCCGATATGACCCAGGCATCCTTTACGATGTCGGCTGCGTAGGGTGGAAGCCGGAGCGGTCGTCCCATTTGGCATTGATGCTATTCGATATGGCATTGTAAACCATATAATTGTAAGCAGGGTGCTTGCGCAATGGGAACAGCCGGGGAAGCAGTTCCAGCACCAATGCCGAGTCTTGGATTAAAAAATTCAGGTGCCCATAGAATGGAATGTCCAGCCCACCGGCGGTGTCAACGGTGGGCGCAAGCTCGAAGTAGGCATTGTATGCGGCGCTGTCCTGCATGGAGAGCATGACCTGCAAGGCGTTCCTTTGGCGGTACCGCATGGCCTTGTTGTCGTGGAAATACGCCACCAAAAAAGGCAGCAGTCGCTCGTCCTTCCTGTCTTCAAGATTACTGGTGAGCATTCCGTGCGTACTGCCCCAAGGCATCGTGTCCCAAGGCATTGGCTTTCGCAAGGCGTTGAAAATGGCGGTCAGGTCTTCGTCTTGGAACTCGTGTTCGTAGAGTACATCCTTGGCCTGCTGCGCAATGAGGGTGTCTTCGGAGGCCAAGTCGCCGAGCAGTAGTTGGCTGGTTTCCCGTTTCAGCAATGCGCCTGTCCATTGCCTTTTTGGCTTGAAGGAATTGAAAAACGCCCAAGCCAGTTCGCCCGTATCAGGTGCTGCTTTGTTGACAATCAGTTCATACGTGCCCGTGTCTGTCAGTACGACCAAGTGCTCGGTGAAGTTCAGGTTTGCCGTGTCGTTTGCCGTAAGGTAAAAGCCGGGCATGGAACCGAACAAGGTATCCTTGACCGTATAGGTGCTGTCCTCCGCCAAGTTTTGGCGGTAGTTGATCAGAAAACTGTCTGGTGCTTCCGTCTCAAAATATTTCGAAAAAATGGTTTCCACCAAGATGTAGTTATTGGATGCCAACGTATCACCGGACGAGTAGCTAAAGGTTGTCTCCGCCACACTGGTATCCACGTTTAAATGATAGCCGCTGGGCAAAGCCAGCGTGCAGCCGATTTCGGGAAGCTCGATAGGCCGCATGGGCGACTGCTTTAAAGGAAGCAGCCGAACTGACTTGAAAAATGCCTGGCTCGATGAATCGCTGGTGCCGACTGGGTGCGTGGTGGCGAAGGTGTAAAACCGGGTGCCCCGCATGGTGCCTTGCACGTTGATATAGCTCCCCTGTGTCCGGTATTTGGAGGCACTGCCCAAAAAACCATCCACATACACGGTGCGGCTTTCGCCAATTTGCGGCCCCCACTGTTGTTCGTAATTCTCGATAGCCGTTTTGAAAACGGCCTGTTTATCCGTAAAAACCAGCGAAGGAGGATAGTCAAACACCGCAATGGTGTACTCCCGGCCAGAACGCAAGTCCATGGCGATATAGAGTTTTGTCGTCATGGTATTGCCTTCGTCCAATTGTTGCCTTGCCCAATGAACCTGGGGTTCCGCAGGCAAGTGCGCCGAGAAGCCCCGCTCCTCATCCATGAAGGTTAGCTGTTTCGGGATTGGTTTATTTGCTTCAAAAAGGCTGTCGGCCACGCCCGTGAACGAGGCTTGCACCTTGCGCACTTTGTACCCTTTGTTGCGCAGCAAGGCCAACATGCCATCTTCGCCGGGCAGGTGCGCCGTGCCCACGGCGCAAAAAATGGACTGCTGCTTGCCGAGTCCAATCATCTTTTCCACCATGCGCACGTTGCGGTTTGTCAACAGTTCTTGGCGGTAGTTTTCGTTGGGAAAACGCTCGTTGACCATCCCCCTGATTGCGTCAAGGTCCCCTTTTCGGTAGGTTTCTATGAGGTCGTTCAAGCTGACCGGCGGCTTTGGGTTGGAAACAGTTGTGTCCTCAAAGATTTCAAAAAACGCCTTGGTGAGGTCGCTGTACTCGCTCATTCGTTCCAGTCCGAACATGTTCTTACCCTTATCGCTAGCATAGGCAAATAGGGTCAGGTCGAGAATCTGGGGCCTTTTCTTTGAAAATGGCATTTCTTTGATGCCTTTGAGCATCTGTTCCACGAGCTTGGGATTTTTCGACTTCAGCTCATCCATGCTGGTGTTGGTCTTTCGCCTCAGCAGGTCTTCCACCTCCTCGTATGCCTCTTCGCTGAGGGTTTCCCGCAGTTCGTTGAAAGTGTCCCGGTCGTTCAAGGTGAGGTTGATGACGTAGTTCAGGGCGGAATCGGGGTGTACCTCCATTGCGAAAGCTTCCACGGATTCGATGGCCAGCAGTGCCGAGTCACACAGCTCGAAAACCCGCTCATCTCGCAGGTGCATGGTACCGAAGAGGTAGCAGCTTTTGGGGAGGTCATTCCCTGAAATTTCCCAGAGAAGGGCATATTCCGGTTTGGCAATTTGGGAACTAAGCTTCGTTGTTGCGAGGCAAAATGCAGCTATTAAGCAGCAAAAGCGAAGGAGCTTGGCCATGATGAGATATGGGCTTTTTTTAAATTGAACATATACTAAAACCCCGCCGACTTGACTTCTGGGGCAAAAAATCTTAGAAACTGTTTTAAAACCCCTGACGAGACAGAAAATGCCAGATTATGAGCGGCAGACGAAGAGAAATTTTCATGGGATAGTGGATCCTATCGCTTGAAAATTTGTCACAGTATGTCGCCATAAGGTGGCGTTTTATGGCCGTCAAGGGGTTCTAAAACAGTTTCTTACTTCTTCATGACCGTTTCGATTACGACCGGGCACATCAACATCGCATTTGGCATGGCTGTGAGTGCCTCCAAATTGGCGAGCGCATCGGCAAGTTCCGATGAGGTCAGCAGCCCCCGCTCCGAGATTTTCGGCAGGTAAATGTTCAGGAAAGTATTGGGCCATTCCCAAGTCAGGTCGCTGGGTTTGGCCAATTTGGAAATGGTGCGGGTGTACAGTACTTCCATGCCGAGCCGTTCTGCCATGCCCGGCACGAGGCGCCCCACGTCAATGTCGCCGGACTGCTCATGCTTCATGGAGCGGTAGCAGGCGGCGATGCCTTTTTTGAGGCCGGGCAATGGCGGCTCGGACTGGAACACCGACCAATCAAAATACTCCTGCACGACCATGCGGCCAGCGGGCTTGAGGGCGTCCCGCACCTTGGCCAGCACTTGCTCCGGGTTGGGCACCCAAGCCAGCGCCCAGCGGCAAAATGCCCCATCGAGGCTGTCCGGTTGGAGCTGCATATCGTCGAAATAGCAGTTCTGCAACTCAATGTTCAGCCCAAGCATTTCAGCGTGTTTTTTCAGGAACCCAATATAATTGGCTGAAAGGTCAACCCCTATCACCTTGCCCCGGTCGCCGACCATATAGGCCAATTCGGTGGTGCAGAAACCAGGGCCGCAGCCTAGATCGAGCAGGTAGTGGCCAGCTTGGAAGCCGCCAAGTTCCCATCCACGTCGGGCCTCACTGGCCCAAACTTGGTGCTGGAGGCCGAGTCGGTGCAACTCGGTCTGCTCGGTGCCGAGTATGTAAGCGTTTTTTTCTTGAATTGACATGATGCTGGATACTTGATGTTGGATGGCGGGACGTTTGCTAGGCTTCCCGCCGCCAATTCACTGCAAATGTAAAACAACCATTTGCTCGTGCTACTTTTGCCACCTTTAAAGACAACCTAATGACCGTCCTCCATTTCACCCTCGCAACCGTCGCCTATTACCTGCTGCACAGCCTGCTGGCCGCCGATGGCGTTAAAGCTGGTTTGAGCCGCCTGTTGCCAGCCCGATATTACCGTTTGGCATACAACGTGCTGGCCGTGCTGCTGTTGGCTGCCTTACTTATCCTGTATTTTATGGTGGAGAAAAAGCCGCTCTGGCCGCTCAACAAGCTGCTGATATTCGGCGGTGGCATCCTTTGCATTTTTGGCGTGAATTGGGTGGTGCAGGCATTTTCAAAATACGACATTGGTGAGTTCACCGGTATGGAACAATTGCGGAGCGGCAAGCAGCCGGTGCATACAAAGCTCATCGTGCGGGGGATGAATGGCAGGGTGAGGCACCCGCTCTATTTTGGCAGCTTGCTCCTTGTCTGGGGCGTCATGTTCTTGTTCCAAAACGATGCGGCGTTTGCCTTCGCAATGGTCTCCACGATTTACCTCATCATTGGAACCAGGCTGGAGGAGGAAAAGCTGGTCGCCCAATTTGGCAAAGCCTACCAAAAATACCAGCGGGAAGTGCCCATGTTGGTGCCGAAATGGCGGCGGGGGTAAACACCTACATTTTCTACTGCATCTCCGTGCGCTATGTTTTCAAAAAGCACGGAGGCACGAGACCACGTAGGAAAAGATGGCTTATTTTACAATTGCATCAAAATGGCTGAACGCCATTGCCAGCCTTTCCACGGTGCGGTCGTTCCCCAACAATTCCATCATCTCGAATACCCCAGGCCCTTGCATCGTGCCTGCCAGAGAAAGGCGCAGCATGGGCATCACCTCTCCTGGTTTCAGTCCCCGCTCAGCCATGAACTCCTTCACTGCAGCTTCCAAGTTAGCAGCTTCAAAGCTCGATTGCGCCTTCACATGGTCGGCCAGCGCCTCGAACACGGGGCGGCTTTCTGGCTTCCATCGCTTCGCAATATTCTCATTGTCAAATACTTGCACATCGCCGAAGAGGTAGCTGGACTGCTCGACGAGGTCGGGCAGGAAAGTGGCACGGCCTTTCATCAGGTGGCAGACCTTGGTCAGGTATTCATTCGTGACTTGATAGCCTTTGGCTTCCGCCAATGGACGCACCAACCGGGCCAACTCGGCATCGTCGGTGGCATGGAGGTATTGCTGGTTGTACCACTTGGCTTTTTCGAAGTCGAAGCGGGCACCGCTCTTGCTTATTTTTTCGATGGAAAACGCTTCGCAAAGCCCATCGAGGCTGAAAATTTCTTGCTCCGTGCCGGGGTTCCAGCCGAGGAAGGCGAGGAAGTTCACCACCGCCTCCGGCAAAAACCCAGACTCCCGGAAGCCGTCGAAGCTGTCCTCTGGTGTATCGGCTTTCCATGAAAGTGGGAATACGGGCATACCAAACTTGGCGCCGTCCCGCTTGCTCAGTTTGCCCTTGCCGTCGGGACGGAGGATGAGCGGAAGGTGCGAGAACTGGGGCTTGGTCGCTTCCCAGCCGAAGGCACGGTACAGCAGCACATGGTGGCCCGTGCTGGGCAGCCACTCTTCGCCCCGGATGACGTGCGTGATTTCCATCAAGTGGTCGTCCACGATATTGGCAAGGTGATAGGTTGGCATCCCGTCCGATTTCATCAGCACCTTGTCGTCCAGTTCGCTGGTGTGGAAGCTGACCTCTCCCCTGATCAAGTCGGTAAACGTAACCGTTTCGTTTTCAGGCACTTTCAGTCGGATGACGTAGTGCTCGCCCGCATCAAGGCGGCGCTGCACCTCGTCGGCTGTAAGGTTCAGGCTGGTCTTCATCGCCTTGCGGCTGATGGCGTCGTACTTGAAATTATGGTTTCCAGCGGCGGCGGCTGCACCACGGGCAGCCTCCAGTTCCTCTGGCGTGTCGAAGGCATAGTAAGCAGTGCCGTTGGCCACGAGGTTGAGGGCGTGCTGCATGTAGATGACCTTGCGCTCCGATTGGCGGTAAGGGGTATGCGGCCCACCGATACCCTGGCCTTCGCTGGGCATGATGCCGCACCAGCGCAGTGCTTCCAAGATATACTCCTCGGCCCCTGGTACGTAGCGCCCTTGATCGGTGTCCTCGATGCGCAGCACGAAAGTGCCGCCATGTTTTTTCGCAAACAGGTAATTGTACAGCGCCGTGCGGACGCCGCCAATGTGGAGCGCCCCCGTGGGGCTTGGTGCAAAGCGAACCCTGATGTTGCTCATATTTGGTTGATAAGAGCCAATTTGGGGTTGATGAGGGTTGATGAGGATTGATAAAAATTGATAGGCGCTCGCCACCATCAACCCTTATGAACCTTTGTCAACCCTATCAACCTTAAATCAAACCCAGATTAATTCTGTATTAAAAAGGATCCATTCTGGCAGCATTTTTTCATTGCAAACCGTTGATTTACAAGCTGAAACAACTGCGCCGGAATTCCGTGCCGTTCTTGAAACGGGGCGCAAAATTAAACCTTTACCCCGTTACTTTATTTACAAAAAAAAGTCAAAACGCCGAACCGACCGAACGTATCCAAAACTGAAACACTTATGTATCTCGTAAAAACACCCCAGTTCATCCAAAAGCTCTTCCCGAACTTCATTTGGCGGTTGCCTACCGAAGAAAGGGTGCTGCACCTTACCTTCGATGATGGCCCTATCCCAGAGGTAACGCCTTGGGTACTCGACCAACTTTCACAGTACAAGGCCAAGGCCACGTTTTTTTGCGTCGGCGACAATGTGCGCAAGCACCCCGAAGTACTGGAAATGGTGCGCAAGTCGGGTCACGCCCTTGGTAATCACACCTACAACCACCTTAACGGGTGGCTTACCGACAACATGAAATACTTCCTGAACGTGCGCCGTTGTGCCCAGGCGTTGCATTCGAGCCTATTCAGGCCACCTTACGGCCGCTTGAAGCCGGGGCAGGGCGACTTCCTGCTAAGGCATTACCGAATCGTGATGTGGGATGTGCTCAGTGGCGACTTCGACCCTGAAATCAGTGCCGAGCAATGCCTCCAGAATGTGCTTGACAATGCCCGCCGTGGCTCCATTGTCGTGTTCCATGATAGCTTGAAAGCTTTTGATAAACTGAAATATGTGCTGCCGAAGGTGCTGGAACATTTTGCGAAGGAAGGCTACCGCTTCGCACATTTGGAAGAGGAGCAGGAGCAAGGGCTGTTGCTGGCATCGGTAGCGTAAAATGAAAATGGCCGGACGTGTGTTAAGCGCCCGGCCAATCTTTATACTTGAGATACCAATGATTCTTCACTGTTTCATGGTTGCATGGCTTCATGTTCATTGGTGGCAATAAGGCCATGAATCAATGATGCCGTGAAACCGTGAAACCATGCTTCTCGTCAATCCTCGTCGAAGCCACCGTCATCGTCAGCAACTACAGCATAAGCGGGTATTTTGACTTGGTTGGAACTTATTTTTTCCTTGATTTTTGCCTCAATCTCACGAGCTACCTCGGGGTTGTCCAAGAGGAACTGCTTGGCAGAATCACGACCTTGGGCAATCTTGGCCCCATCGTAGGCGTACCAAGCGCCACTCTTATTGATGATGCCAAAATCAACGCCCATGTCAACGATTTCGCCCGACTTGGAGATGCCCTCACCGAAGGTAATGTCGAACTCGGCAGTGCGGAATGGGGGGGCCACTTTGTTTTTTACTACTTTCACCTTCACGTGGTTGCCCACCACGTTGCCTTCTTTGTCCTTGATGGCTTGGCCATTTCGGCGGATATCCAATCGGATGGAGGCGTAGAACTTGAGTGCGTTACCACCCGTCGTGGTCTCCGGATTTCCGAACATCACACCGATTTTCTCCCGCAACTGGTTGATGAAGATGCAGGTACAGCCAGTACGGCCAATGGCAGCCGTGAGCTTCCGCATGGCCTGTGACATGAGGCGGGCTTGAAGACCCATCTTGGAATCACCCATCTCACCTTCAATTTCGGCACGGGGCACGAGTGCCGCTACAGAGTCCACCACGATGATGTCAATGGCACCAGAGCGGATGAGGTTCTCGGTGATTTCGAGGGCTTGTTCGCCGTTGTCGGGCTGGGAGATGAGGAGGTTCTCGGTATCCACGCCAAGTGCTTCGGCATAGCTGCGATCGAAGGCATGCTCTGCATCCACAAAGGCGGCGATACCTCCCGTTTTTTGGCATTCTGCAATGGAATGGATGGCGAGGGTGGTCTTACCCGAAGATTCCGGGCCGTAGATTTCGATGATACGTCCGCGGGGGAAGCCCCCGACTCCGAGTGCAATATCAAGGCCAAGCGAGCCGCTGGAGATACACTCCACGTCGAGCACTTGCTTGTCGCCGAGGCGCATGACGGTGCCTTTTCCGAAAGTTTTGTCAATCCGGTCAATTGCCAGATTTAGCGCCTTGAGTTTGGATTCTCTGTCCTGAAACATATATTCTGGTTTGAGTTTGATAGTTATTGTTTGAAACAACGATGCAAAGCTACATTGTTTTTTAATTTAAAACAAAAAATTTAAAAAAAATAAACTTTTTTTTTGAATGGTGGGCAAAACGGGCTGTGCTGGCCGTTTTGGGCAGATGGAGTGGGAATGAGGGGGAAAGGTAGGTTATTGTTTGGAAATATGGAAAGCAGTAAGTGATAAATTGAGGAAACAAAACAGAAAAGCCCTGCTGGCGGGGGGGGCCATGCAGGGCTTTGTTTGCTTCTGTGGGGGTGGTGCTCCAGCAGCTCAGTGCATTGGGTTCAATGCCGTCTGCTCGCTGTAGCGAAGGATGTTTTGGAGGGCGTTTGGCTTTGGGCTGAACTTGGCTTTTGGGAGCAGCAGGTAACCTTCGTAAAGCTCCCTGTATTCTTCCATCAAGAGCGGGTCTTCTTTGAGCGCCTGAGCGATTTCGGAGTGTCTCAGTAGCTGAAGTTTCCCGGTAGATGTAGCGAATCAAATCTAGTTGTGTATAGTATTGTTCCATTCAAATTGATAATTGGTTAGTTGACTTCGTGTGGGAGTTGATGGGGTTGATAAGGTTGGTAAAGGTTTATGTGGGTTGAGGAAGGTTCTGTCCTGTCAATCCTAATAGACCTTTACCAACCTTATCAACTTGCTTCAATCCCGCCACTTCTGGTCAGTTTACAAAGTGTGCTGTTGTTTAATTTCGCTTATAAAACTACCCGTTTGTTTCAATTATTGCTTTTAGGTGCAAAAAATCGGAAAAAATTAGTCGAAAAACGCAAAACGCTCAAATAGCGGTCATTTTGGTGTTTCGACCACTATTTTTGCCTTTTCACCTTGTACTTGCACTTTCAAAAAATGCAACTAACCTTTGCCACTCCTGCACTGCTGTTTCCAGCCATCTCGCTGCTTTTGTTGGCGTACACCAACAAGTTTTTGGCGATAGCCAACCTCATACGCAACCTGCACGACCGCTATGAAAAGGATAGCCAACCCATCTTTAGGGAGCAAATTGCGCACTTGCGCAAACGGCTGAACCTCATCCGCTTGATGCAGACCTTTGGCATTGCCAGCTTCCTTATGTGCTTCGTTTGCATGTTTCTATTGTTTTGGGAAAAACAATTGGCTGCTATGTGGGCCTTTGCGTTGGCGCTCCTGTTGATGATGGCCTCTTTGACCCTCAGCCTTCTCGAAATCTGGATTTCGGCGGGTGCCCTCCGCTTGCTGCTCAAGGATTTTGAAAACGGTGGGCGCTAGACGGCCTACGGATTACGTCATAGAAAATTATTTGTAAGCCGTAGGCCGTAAACCGTAAGCCGTCCACCGTAAACCGGATTAACTACCTTTGCCGTAAAGACTAATCTATGCTCGAAAATTGGCTGCGACCAATCAATATAGAAACCATCGTCGAAACACCGCTCGATTCGGCTCAGTTTGGCGAAAGGATAAAGCGGTACGAAGTTGAAATGCCATCGCTGCAAGCGGTGCGGTTGGCCATCGTGGGCATCGGTGAGGAGTCGGCAGATGCCGTGCGAAAGGTGCTTTACCGGCTGAGTTTCCCCTTCGGCAAATTGGAGGCCGCCGACCTTGGCAACCTCCGCAAGGACGACAGTGCCTTTGTGCTGCCGCTACTGCAAGAGCTGATGGACAGTAAAATCTGCCCTGTCATCATCGGCAGTTTGCCGAAATTGGCCCAAGCACAGTTCAAGGCACATTTTGCCTGCCAGCCCTCGGTGAACGTAGTGGCGGTGGATGAGCGGGTACCCTTCCACCCCCGCCTCGGTGAGCTGGACGGCAACTACCTCAACCCCGTGATGAATGGCAAGACCCGCCCCTTCCACTTCAGTGTTGTTGGCTGCCAATCCCACTTCGTGGACGACGAGACTTTTCAAGCATTGGAAGGCATCAACGCAGATACAGTGCGGCTTGGCAAGGCCAGGGCCAACCTTTCAGATATTGAACCTATCATACGGGATGCCGACATGGCCTGTTTTCATTTGGCTGCGCTGAAAAGCGCCGAGGCGCCAGGCGTGGCAGCCCCATCGCCCAGCGGCTTCACCTGCGAGGAGGTATGCCAGTTGAGCCGCTATCTGCGGCATGAACGACAAGCTGACCTCTATCGGCTTTTACGGTTTCGAAGCCGACCTCGACGATTTTGGCCGTTCGGCACAAGGGATGTCTCAATTGGTATGGTACTTCTTCGATGGGTTCAGCAACCGCCGTAACGACTTCCCCGCCTCCATGGACAGCTTGACGGAGTACATCGTGGACTTCAAGGGGCACGACCACCCTTTCACTTTCTGGAAGAGCAACAAAACTGGCCGATGGTGGATACAAGTGCCGGTCAAGCCCAAGAAAAAACACCAAAGGCATAGGCTCATCCCCTGCTCGTACAACGATTATCTAATGGCATCAAAAGGTGAACTGCCCGACCGGATTTCTAGTGCTTTTGGCCGTTTTGCCTAAATGATTTGATAATAGTGGAGTTTTGGATTCTGTGGTTCCCTGTTTAGAGCGAGTATAAAGCCGTAAACTAAAGGCAATGATTCGTGAAGGTTTACTGACGTGAATCTTCGATTTCAGAGCCTGTCCCGATTTTTCGTTATTTAACGGAGGTTTCATGCTCAATTGGATAATGACTACCATTTTTAGAATGGGTGCTATCGCAAATCAACATAAGCAAAATTGATTTTAGCAGGCACTCCCCTGAACCCTGAAACCTGAAACCTTCACGAACCATTGATTATTATCGTAAGTTTTAAAAAAAAATGACAAACACCTTTGACGATTGGCGCAGATAGCCGACTTTTGCATCAATACACCTTGCCCAACCACCGACTTCCTGCCCTATTTCAATGCGCTCCCTCCCTCACGAAACCGCACAAAAGAACAACTTTGCTTTTTGCAACATTCTTTAATGGTCTGTAAAGGTTTCAAGTTCCTGCCTGCTGATAGGCAGGGCGAACCCAAAATCTCACGAGCCAATGTTGTTGTTCCAATTGGAATATTAGAAACTACCCATTGATTTAAGGGACGAAGAGAAACAAATTGCATCACGGTAGCCACCAAGAGGAGGGACTGTAAGATGCTTGCATTGACCAACATTTTCCGAGAATACAGTGGCTATCGGGCAACAGACATTGTTGACCTGAATTTTTGGAAAACACTTTTTCCGCTTGTTTTTGATTGACCGATTATTGACCGCTTTGCGGCTAACAATTCAGACTATGAGTATCAGATTACTAACCTATCCATTCTTCGTTTTAGCCATCTCCAGTTGCACGCAACGAGGCCAATTCTTCAAAAAAAACCTCCCAGAAGCAACCACTGTACCGATCAGCCAGGCTTCTGTACTCGCATACTTAGAGCCACCCCAACCCATTGCAGAAGGTGCCAGATCTGCCTCAAAAATCAAAAAACTAGGCACCAATATCAATACCTATTATTCCGACTATGCCCCCTTCCGCTATGGCGAACGCCTGTACTTTTCAACGGCAAAGCTGGATGCGAACGGTAACCCAGGTATTGACCAAGTCTTTTCTTCCTTGCTGACTGGAACGCCAATAGGCTGGACAGAAAACTCGGAGAAACCGGGAGAGCACACAGCGCATACGGCACTGACCGCCGACAACAGGCGCATCTATTACACCATCTGCAAGGCCGAGAAGTCAGGAAAGCAAGAATGCGAAATACTTACCCGTGAGCGAGCATTTGAAGGGTATTGGCTACCTTCCAAAAGACTTAAGGGCATCAACATGGATGGCTTTTCCTCCACACATCCTAGCATTGGGTTCGATTACACCATCCGAAAAGAGGTACTCTACTTCGCCTCTGACCGGCCGGGCGGAAAAGGTGGTTTTGACATTTGGTGCAGCCCAATCGAAGCGAACGGGACGCATGGCACGCCGTACCCGCTGCCCTTCAATACAGCACAGGATGATGTTACCCCCTTCTTCTATCAACAGGGGCAAGTGCTCTTTTTTAGCTCCAATCGGCTGGAAGAAAACGGGTTTGACATTTACCGGGTCGAGAAGAAAAACAAGGCTTGGGGTGAGGTCGAAGCCCTCAATGAGGTTTTCAACAGCCCTCACAATGAATTGTATTTCACTTGCCACCAGCGTTCGGGCAAGTCATACTTCTGCTCAGACAGGCCCGGTTGCAATTCAGCCGACCCAGCCCAGCCCTGTATCGGCTACGATATTTTTGAGGGTCCGCTTCCTATCGAACTGCAGATGGAGGTGCTGCTCGCCAATGGAGATGCCCTGTTGGAAGATGCAACGATCAGCCTCGTAGAAGCGGAAACGGGCATTGCTTTGGTATCGGAGGAAGATTCCAAACGCCATTACTTTCTTCAACCCGGCAAAAAATACCGGGCAGTGGTAGAAGCGTCGGGCTATTCCACTGAGACATTGGACATAGAGGCTGCTGCTGCCGATGTCATGTCGGTTATCAAAAAGCAAGTCCGCTTAAGGCAAAATGCAAAGTTTGTCATCCATGCGTACAACGCACTGGATAGTCTACCCTTGGGAGGAACGGGCATCGTGTTTACGAGCGGCAATGGCAGCAAGCAACTCGCCCATCAAAATGCCGAGCATGACAATTCCTATGGTTTTATGGTAGCCTTTGGCGATAATTCCAAGTTGGAGGTCAGCAAGGTTGGCTTTAGCCCTGCCGTTGTCAAATTCGATGCAATGACAGCCATAGGCCCATCAGCAGTGATGGATTTGAACGTTTATCTGAAGCCCTTCTCCACACTCCCTATTTCACTCTATTTCGACAACGACCAGCCACGATGGATGGAGTCTTACTTGGAAACGGAAACAAGAATGGGCTATGAACAGCTTTTGCTCCAATACATGGATCGAAAACCCTTCTTCGTGGAGCGCTATTCGGAAGGGCTTGCACTGGAACTCTACGAAGCTAACCGACAGCAGGTGTTGACCTTTTTTGACGATGAAGTGCAGGGTGGCCTACAAGAATTGAGTGAGTTGTGCAGCGAGATTGAACCTTACCTAAAAAAGGGCTATCAACTTGAAATCCTCGCCGAAGGCCATACAAGCTTGCTCGCCGCCGCAGACTACAATCAGCGACTAACAGCCCGCCGTATCAGCTCCATTAGGAACTATATGAAAACCTGGCGAAATGGTGCCCTGAAGCCCTACCTCTACAGCAACAAGCTGGTGATAACCAGTAGTTACTTTGAAGCCAACCAACCAGCCGAAGGGGAGGAAGCCCTACCAAGCGACAGGAAGGTGGTTGAGTTTAGTCCAACGGCATCGAAGATGCGCCGGATAACCATACGTGATATTAGGCTAAAGGGCAACAAAGTGTAACATGGCACAGCGCGTAAGTAGAAATTGGAAATTAATTGAAATTGGGGATTTCGGCAAAACTGTTGACAATCAATCTGTTGCCTCAAAATTTACTTGCGTGAATCTTCGACCTCTCAATTTCGTAATATCAACTAATTTCCACAAGTACTTATACTGCGAAATGCCTCCATCCTTTAGAAAACTATGGCTGGCTTGTCGAAAGCCACCATGTTCCTAAATCCTCGTTTCATGTTGAAAAAGCTATTATTTCCGTTCCTCCTATTCTTCTTTTGTTTCACGGCAGAGGCGCAAGCACCCATTGAAGAAGAACGGACCGCCGTCGTTGCCGTCATACAGCGTATGTTCGACGCCATGCGGGCGGGTGACAGCATGGCCCTGCGTGCCACGTTCGATACCTCGGCACGGCTGCAAACTGCCGCTGCCAACAAGGAGGGAAAGCACATACTCATTGCTGAAACTGTGGATGAGTTCGCCAAAGCAGTAGGCACTCCCCACAAGGAAGTCTATGACGAACGCATCTGGAGCTATGACGTGCGCATTGACGGACGCCTGGCCAGTGCCTGGACGGAATACAGTTTTTTCTTGGGCGACAAGCTATCGCATTGCGGTGTGAACGCCTTCCAGCTTTTCAAAGGAGAAAATGGCTGGAAAATTACCCAAATCACAGACACCCGCCGCCGTGAGAATTGCCAGGCCGAACCGAACACAGACCTTGGAGCCATTAACCAACTCATGGATGCTTGGCATCATGCGGCTGCTATGGCAGACGAGGATAAGTTTTTCGGGAGCATGACCCCAGATGGCATCTACCTAGGCACCGATGCCAGCGAGCGTTGGCTGCGTGACGAAATGAAGGAATGGTCGAAGAAGTATTTTGACAGGGAAAGCGCTTGGGCTTTTACCGCCCACAATCGCCATGTTTATTTTTCATCCAATGGTCAGACAGCTTGGTTCGAAGAGCTTTTGGATACTTGGATGGGGCCTTGTCGGGGAAGCGGGGTGCTCCAAAGAACCGTGGATGGCTGGAAGATTCGGCACTATAACCTCGCCGTGGCAGTGGCCAACGATGTGATTAATGACTATATTAAACTTTTGCCGAAGAAGTAGTGAAATAAAAAAGGGTAGCCGAAGCTACCCTGAATAACCCTAAAAAACCAAATGAAAACAATTTATCTTAGTAGGCAAAGGCCTATTCATGTTTAATTTTAAGCGGCTACAAAGTTCTATCAAATTCTCGTTGTAAACAAGTAATAAATCCAATTTGTTGACGAACGGGAAGTTTTTGGTTATGAAAAGTCGTCTGAAACGCTCACTTCCTTGTCTTTTTGCCTTTTCAAGGTGTTCGGACAAACATAATCCGTCGTTTCAAACTTTGCAGATTCCTGAATTGCCTTGAACCCTCCCTTGACATCAACCACATCTTCGAAGCCCCTTGCCTTGAGGATGGAAGCCGCAATCATGGAGCGATAACCGCCAGCGCAATGTATGAAATACTTTTTGCTGCGGTCGAAATCCCCCATGTATTCGTTGATGAAATCGAGCGGCACACTCTGCACGTCTTTGATGTGCTCGGCAGCAAACTCGCTCGGTTTCCTTACATCTAAAACATGGGAAGGCCCGAAGTGTTTAATTTTTTCCACTAATTCTTCGGCAGTAATAGACTCAATCGTGTCCACTTCCATACCAGCATTTTTCCAAGCAGCAATGCCACCTTCCAGATAGCCCACCACGTTGTCGAAACCGACCCTGCTGAGCCGGGTGATGGCCTCCTCGGCTTGGCCTTCCGGCACGATGAGCGTCAGCGGCTGGTTCACATCTGCCACGAGGGCACCAACCCAAGGGGCAAACTGACCACCCAGCCCAATAAAAATAGCGTTGGGGATGAAGCCCTGACAGAACTCACCCTCCGTACGTACATCGAGCATGAGCGCCCCAGTGGCGTTCACGGCTTCCTCGAATGCCCGTGGAGACAGCGCCTGAGCACTCCGCTTCATCACTTCGTCGAAACTGGTATAGCCTTCTTTGTTCAGGCGCACGTTTTCGGGGAAGTATTTCGGTGGGGCCATCAGGCCATCCGTCACCTCGTAGATGAACTCGGCCTTGGTCATGTTGCTGCGCAATGCGTAGTTATTGACCTTCTGCGCCCCGATGGTCGAGACGGTTTCTTTTGACATGTTCTTGCCGCAGGCCGAGCCAGCGCCGTGCGCCGGATAGACCGTCACCTCGTCGGGCAGGGTCATCAGCTTGTTGCGCAAGCTATCAAACAGGTGACCTGCGAGGTCAGCCATCGTCAGGTCGGATTTTTGGGCAAGGTCGGGTCGGCCCACGTCGCCGATGAAAAGCGTATCGCCCGTGAAGACGGCATTTTCTACCCGTTTTCATCCAAAAGCAGATAGCAGGTACTCTCCATCGTGTGGCCGGGGGTGTGAAGCACTTTTATGGTTAGGTTGCCCAATTTCAGCACCTCGCCGTCGGTGGCAATGTGTGCATCAAAGCCTGTCTTTGCGTTCGGGCCAAAGACGATGGTAGCACCGGTTTTCTTCGCAAGGTCGAGGTGGCCTGACACGAAATCTGCGTGGAAATGGGTTTCCAATACATACTTAATGGTTGCGCCATCTTCTTCGGCCCTGTCTAAATAGGGCTGCACCTCCCTCAGCGGGTCAATGATGGCAGCTTCGCCGTTACTCTCGATATAATAGGCGCCTTGTGCGAGGCAGCCGGTATAGATTTGTTCGATTTTCATGTACACCAATTTTTGATTAAACAAGATGCTGCAAAGTTGACAAAAATCATCGCTATGGGTCAGCGACAATTGTCACAAAGACTGCAAACAGCCTTGCTCATTTCAACATCAACTCAATCCTGTTGCGGTGGGTCTTCATTTTGCCCATGCCTTCCAGTTTTTTAAGCAAACGGGTCACGACCTCCCTTGAGGTGTTCAGTTCGTCGGCCAGTTCCTGGTGGGTGGCATAGACGTAGCGTTTTTCCTGAAGGGCCGCCTTTTTTTTCAACAAACGCCAGATTCGTTCGTCCATCCGCTGGAAGGCAAGGCTATCCACGGCTTCCAGCAGGTCTTCAAATCGGCGCTGGTAGGCTTGGAACACGAAGGTCTTCCAAGAAGGGAAAATGCTCATCCAATAGTCTAATTTTTCAACGGGCACCAGCATCAGTTCGGTAGGGTCTTCCGCTACGGCCCGCACGGCGCTGGGGCGGTTTGCGGAGCAGCAGGTGAGCGACATGGCGCAGGTTTCGCCCTTGGTGAGAAAGTAAAGGAAGGTCTCCTTCCCTTCTTCATCCTGCCGCATGATGCGCAGGCTGCCCGAAAGGATGATGGGGATGGAGCGCACGGGCATGCCAGGTCGCATGAGTTCCACACCAGCTTCGAGCTTTTTCAATACGGCTACCTTTTCAATCTCCTCCACCAACTTGGGTTCGAAATGCAGTGATTGGATGTTTGTTGTCATTTTAAAATGGTTCGTTTAGCGTCGTATTTTACTTTGGAGCGCTAGGTTTTGTCCATTTGCAATTGCTGTTGGCCAAAAGCAATTGGCCAAAAGTATAAAACAATTAGCCCGGCAGCCTGTCCCTCAGCTTGCCATAGACCCAAGTACCGGCAATGGCACTCAAAATCGTGATGGCAACTACCGTGGCACCTGTGCCCAACTGTGCGAAAAGCGGCCCGGGGCAAGCCCCTGTGATGGCCCAGCCAAGGCCGAATATCAGGCCGCCATAAATTTGGCCTTTGTTGAATTTTTTATCCTGAAAATCAATGACCTCGCCATGTACGGTCTTGATGTTCACCTTTTTAATCAAAAAAATCGAAATGGCCCCCACAACCACGGCAGTACCAATGACACCGTACATGTGGAAGGACTCCAAACGGAACATCTCCTGAATGCGGAACCATGAAATTACCTCGGCCTTTACCAAGATGATACCGAACAAGATGCCCGCTACCATGTACTTCAAATTGTACCAAAGCGGAACTTCCTTCTCGCTGGCGTTCACGCAGTGGGTGTCCAGCGTGCGTACCTCGAAGTCGCTGTTCTTGTATTCGGGCGAGGTCTTGATGCGCTGTTTTTTTTCTTTATTTACTGTTCCTGACATGATGTGTCAATTTTTAAAGATTCAATAAAAATGGGACAATGAGGTTGGCCGAAATAAACCCGCCCACCATGAAGCAGATGGTCGCCACGAGCGAGGGCCATTGCAGGTTGGCCAAACCGCTGATGGCATGGCCACTGGTGCAGCCGCCAGCATAGCGGGTACCGAAGCCAACGAGGAAGCCGCCAATAACAAAAAAGAACAAGCCCTTGATGGTCAACAAGTTGTCCCAGTTGAAAAGCTGAGAGGGCACCAGTTCCGAGTAGTCCGTAATGCCCTTTGCAGCAAGGTCGGCAGCAAGGGTCGGGGCCACCTGCACCTGCGCCGGGTCGTGCAGGAAATGAGCCGCCACGAAGCCGCCAATGATGATGCCCAGGGCATAGAATAGGTTCCACACCTCCTTCTTCCAATCGTACTTGAAAAACGGTATGTTGGCTGGGAAACAGGCGGCACAGATATGCCGCAGGTTGGCCGAAATGCCGAAGCTCTTGTTTCCCAAGATGAGCAACAGCGGCACCGTTAGGCCGATGAGTAGCCCCGATACCGACCAGTGCCAAGGCTGTTTTATTAGTTCTAACATGGCTGGATTGTTGAAATTGTTGAATTGTTGAATTGTTGAATTGGTTGGGGAGTGGTTTAAGTGATTGAATTAGTTGAATTGGGCCTATGACTTCCCAATTCAACCAATTTTACCCAGTTCAACTAAACTACTCCTGCCCCGTCCAGGCTTTATAGCCGCCCTTCAGGGTTGTAAAGGCTTTTGAAGCCCTGCTTCGCCATGTATTCGCAAGCCTCGCTGCTACGACGACCGCTGCGGCAATAAAGCAGGTAAGTCTTTGATTTGTCCAACTTCGCCACTTCTGCCTCGAAGGTCGCTGCTTCGTAGTCAATTTGGCCAGCCCCTTCAATCATGCCCTCGGCAGTCTCTTCGGGCGTGCGCATGTCAAGCAGGACGATGCCCGGCTCTGCCATTTTTGACTTGAAGGCTGCAACGTCGAGGTCGGTGAAGCCATCATGTTCTACCGTTTGCGAGGTACAGGAAGCCGTACCGATAAGGAACATGACTGCGAAGAAAATCACGTTTTTCATATTAAGGCAAATTTGTTTTCAACGATTGAACTGTATGGCCCACATACCCCGCAGTTCGTCGGGTACATAGCCCGTGGCGGCGTCATCTGGGTACAGTTTTTTTATAACTTCATAGTCTGCTGCCGCAATGTCTGTGCCGACCGTGCCGTGGCATTTCGTACAGAGCGGCTGCAATTTAATGGGGGCAACAAAGACCACGCTGCCATCGTCGAGCTGCCGCACGCGGGGCTTGGGCTCCCGCACCAGTGTCTTGGCCTGCTCGAAGGCTGCCAGTGCTTCCACTTCCCAGCCTTGCGCAGCATTTTTGGGGTTGCGCAGCTTGGCGCTCGTGCGGCGGATGGTGGCGTTGTTGGCCTTCGAGAGGCTGTCAAGCAGGGGGTATGCTGCCAAGTTACAGTACTCCACCGCACCCGCCACGCCGCCCGTTTCCATGGCCGCCGAAAGTTTGCCACTCATGGCGGCAAACGCCGCAGCGGTGATGGCCTTGCCTTTATCGAGGTAAACCTGCTCCTCTTCCGGCGTCAATTCCTTGGCAGCAGCCTGCGTTGGCGTCGGTGCTGGATTGGTGCATTGCGACAGCAAAACAAGCATAAACATCAAAACCGAAAAAGTGGACAAAATCCTCATATCCAATGATTTAAATCAAAAAATAGCATTCAGCCCCAGTCCGAGCCAGTTGCCACGCCGGATGGCACCCACGCCATTTTGACTAAAAAAAGCATTCACCTGCGCACCATCGCCCGCCGCCCCAGCTTCGCCATTGCGCCAAGTGTAGTGCAGTGCCAGCTTCAGGTTTTTGCCGTCAAGGTACCAATTTACGCCCGCATCGAAAGTGGTTTCTTCGCCTGCCGACATTTTTAGGGCGGCTGCGTTGGCCTGTTCCTTGGCATCCATCCCACCTTTGAACTGCATGACCATGAATGTTGGCTCCAAGATGAACCTGCCAGTGGGCACGTTCACGCCAAGACGGAGGTGGCCCGTACCCTCTTTTGCGGTGAAGCTGCCGAGGCTGTCACGGCCTTCCCTTTCCAAGAACATCCATTCGCCGTCAAGGTTGAGCGGCCCCCAGTGGAGCAGCAGCCCCGGGCCGTAGGCGGTACTGGACTGGAATTGTTCGGTTTCGCCCTGTTGGGCAATGTTGAAATCGAGCGAGATGCCTTTCCTTTTATTGAAAAAATTGATGTCGTAGCTGATGGCATATTTTTGAAACTCTGGGTCACCGATGGAGAGAGAGGCCCGCCCTGCCAGCAGCGGTGCATATTTTTTACCAACCGAACCGCCTGACAATGAGGCATTTACGGGATTGAAAACGCCGAGGTTGTAATTGAGCGACAGCTTGTTTTTCGTCAGAATGCCGCCGAGGTTCAGCCCCGCCGCACGGCCCAGCCCCGTGCCTACGAGGTGGTTGCGCAGGTAGTTCTGCGACATGGATTTTTCAAAACTGTTGGTAGCCCAAGCCCCCGTGATGCTTTCCCGTTGCACCTGTGGCCGGAACCAGCCGCCCACGAGGTTCAGCGCCTCCGTCTTGCCGATCCGCCATTGCACGAAGGCGTCAAGGATACCCACGGCAGGGTCAGCCTTGTTAAATGCTCCAACGCCACTGGTCAGGATGTCCCGCCCCGTTTGGTCGTACATCAAAGACACATTGTAACGCAGTCCAGTGTAAGGCTCACCGCTGAAGGCCACCCTCGCCCGCCGCAGCGAGACGTTGAAGCGGTCGTCCACGGCCTCGTATTTTTTGGAAGTGGTGTTGTAAATTTCCATTCCCGTTGAGTGGATGGCCCAAAGCTGCACGAATGCCTTCACATCGGGCAGGTATTTGCTGTTCTTGGGCAGCCAGCGTTGGACGGGAGCAGCTTGAGTTGCATCGGCTTGTGCCAATGCAGCGTTGGTAGTCATCAGCCAACAGGCGGTGAGCAATCCGATTAAACGTAAAGGCTTTTTCATTGCGGGTCAAAGGTCGCATGAAGCGGGTAAATCGGAAGTGATGTTTGTCACGGAGTGCTTTTGTAGGAAGAGCTGAGCCTTACTCCACCAACACAAACCCCGCCCACTGGTACGGGTTGATGAACCACTCCCGCATCTCCTGCTGCGTGGTGCGGAAGGCATCGGGGATGGTCATTTTACCTTCCAGCCAGTGCTTATAGAAAGTGGTCATGAACACCGAGGTCTCCTGGTCGGGCACCTGCCACAGCGACATGACGAGGTACTTCGCCCCGGCAATCTTGAACGCCCGCTGGAGGCCGTACACGCCTTCGTTTCCTTGGATGTCACCAAGCCCGGTCTCGCAGGCAGAGAGCACCACGATTTCGGTGTTCGAGAGGTTCATCTGGCTGATTTCATAGGCAG
Organism: Saprospiraceae bacterium; assembly: GCA_016714985.1. Taxonomy (GTDB): domain Bacteria; phylum Bacteroidota; class Bacteroidia; order Chitinophagales; family Saprospiraceae; genus UBA6168. Next base: position 396,209 of record JADKBS010000003.1, read on the forward strand.
TGAGGATGCCATCGTCCATGCTCGGCTTGAGCGGCTTGCCCGTTTGCCAAGCGTGGTTGCCCCCAGCGAGGATAAGGCCAGAGCGAATCATGGGGTGGTCGGAGATTTTGAAAACAGGCTCGTCACCCCTCATCCCTCGTCCCTCATTCCTGTTCTTAGGGTCAGGGAAGAAGAATCCGTGCGTGGCGAGGTGGAGGATGCGGGGACTACCGCCTTTGCCAATGGCTTTAAAAGATTCTTCGGTGGCATTTTCACCCGAGTAAACATGTGCTGAAAACTCCGACTTATCGAGAAGCAAGCGGATGCCTGCCACTTCCTTTTCTGTGCCCGGTAGGTAATTCCAATTTTCTCCTCGCTGAGGAACACTACGGTCGGCGTAGGTGAAAGACAGCTCGCCGGAACGTGCGGCCAACAGGTCGTGCACGGCAGTATCTTGCAGGAGGGTGGTCGTGTCCAATTCATATCGGATGCCACCGAAAAGAACCGCATCATTGGTGAGGTTGATTTTCGTCAAATCCGGCACAACGAGCGAGCGGGTGCTGGCAAGTCGAACCATGCGAAAGCGGTCGGAGAGGGTAACGCTCTCCTTGCCCTCATCCATGGGAATCGCATCGAAATTGAGGCGATGCAACAGGCCGGAGGGGGAATAATAGATGGTTTTTGTTTTTGAAAGCAAACTGTCGAGGGGCGCCAAATGAGCTCGTAAAGCCCGGCGGCATTGGTGTTACCGAGTGGCCGGGCGCCCCTGGTGTACACCTGGGCGAGTTGTTCGCTGCGCTGTTCCTTGCTTGCCGGGTTGAGGGCTGCCGCCAATTGCTTTTCTTCAAAAAGCGGAACGAATAGTGGCTGCTCGTCACCGGGACGCAGTAGCAGTGCAGCGTACATCGTACTGTCCGTCTCTTTTTTGTCGTAAAAACGGTAATGAACAAATTCCACAGCCACATCTCCGGGTTGAAGGGTAACCTGTACTTCCTGCCAGGTTACCTGACGCATGGCCTCACCGTAGCCTGCAACGGTGCGGGCAAGTTCTTTTTCAATTTCGTTAGCTTTTTCTTCGAGTTCAGATATATTTTTCCTCCTTGAGATGGGCTTGGTGTATTCGGCAGCGAGGTGACGTTGATAAGATTTCAAATGGTTAAATTTTTTTGTAGCGGTAGAGTCGAAAAGAGCTTGATTTTTAATCTGATTTGAAGATTGTAGCAGGAAACCTTTAAAAAAAAGAATATTGTTAAAACAAGTACGATTTACTTTTTCACCTTCAAATACTTCGGCAAAAGATAATATTTTATTCTGTTTTTCTAAAAAGGAATTTAAGTACATGTTGATTTCTCGCTCGGATAAATGACGCAAAGATTTGGTAATTAAAGACTGATCCAATTGGGCAAGATTAGAAAATAATGAATCTACTTTTTCATAGTTTCCCATTTTTATATACAAATCTACTAAATTATATAAGGTCTTTGTATAATTAGGATGTTCTTTTCCAGTAATTTTTTCTTGTGTAGATATAGCCTCTATGTAAAATGACTCAGATTCGTTATAGAGACCGATTTTCTTTTGAAAATTTCCTAAATCATTGAGACTCCAAACAAAATCGGAATGATACTTACCAAACACCTTTTCACGGATGGCTTTAGCTTCGAGAAAAAAAGGCTCGGCTTCTTTATAATTGCCCATATCAGCATACAGGTTGCCGAGGTTGCCGAGTGTCCAGGCATATTCTGGATGTTCTCTGCCAAGTATCTTTTCACGGATGGCTTTAGCTTCGAGGTGAAATGGTTTGGCTTTTTCATAGTCACCCATTATGCTATATAAATTTGCAAGATTGCTCAAGCTTCGTGCATAATCGGGATTTTCATTACCAAGCAATTTTTGTGCTATGGCTATTGATTCGAGGTAAAGTGGCTCGGCCTTTTCGTAATTCCCCATCGTTCTGTAATAAATAGCTATACTATTCAAGCATTGAGAATAGAGAAGATGTTCTTTACCTTGAGTTTTTTCCAATATTGATTTACTTTCGAAGTAAAGTTGTTCGGCTTTTTCATAATTGGCTGTTTCAAGATATGTAATCGCAAGATTGTTTAGCCCTTTTGCGTATTCGACATGTTCCGCACCAAATACTTTTTCTATGATGGAGTTAGATTCGAGATGAAGAGATACTGCTTTTTCGTAATTCCCCATGTCTGCATTTAAATTTGCAAGATTATCCAAAGTATTGGCATAATCAATGTTCTCCTTGCTATTCACTTTTTCTTTAATTTCAATGGATTCGAGGTATAGTGATTCGGCTTTTTCATAAAGCCCCATAGACCAATATAATAGTGCTAGGTTATTCAGGCTGGCAGCATAATCGGGATGCTTGTTTCCAATAACTTTTTCTCTAATAGCTTTCGATTCGAGGTAATGCGGTTCAGCTTTTTCATAAATTCCCATAGACCAATACAAATACCCTATATTATGCAGATTATGTGCATAAGCAAGATGTTCCTTTCCCAGCACGTTCTCCCAAATTGATTTGGATACAAAATACCATTTTTCTGCCTCTTTGTAGTCTCCTTTGATAAAAAATATCCTGCCGCGATTGAAGCAGCAGCCACCATACGCCGCCGACTCCCGCCCCAGTTTTTCCAGGGCAAGTTTCTCCGCGGCGGCATTGACTTCGAGTGCTTTGTTGAAATCATTTTTTGCAGTGAGGGCACGGGAAACCTGGATGAGGCTGTCCACCTGCCGGATGGCGGCGGAGTCAACGGTTTGCGCTGCAGCAAAAAAGGGGAGCAGGGCAAGGGCGAACAGGGCAGGCATTTTCATGACATTCAGTTTTAGGTTTAAAATTGTACTGCCAAAGTTAGAAAAATACCGATACGCTGACTATACAAGCGCAAGCATTTTCATACGGCGTCAAAAAAAGCAAACCCGCCTATCTTTGCCCGCATTTCGGCAACCAGTCGCAAACGCAGTCCCCGACTGCCCACTGCCAACTGACGAACTGCAAACTCAAAATGCTCGACACCGCCATCGAATACCTCCGGGGCGTCGGTACCGTGAAGGCCGACATGCTCAAAAAAGAACTCGCCATCCACACCTTTGGCGACCTGCTCCACGCGTTCCCGTACCGCTATGTGGACAAGACCAAGTTCCACAAAATCAATGAGTTGAGTGAAGAAAGCGGGGAGGTGCAACTCAAGGGCATCCTCCGCAAATTGGACATGCTCGGCGAGGGCGGCAAGCGGCGGCTCGTCGGGCGGCTGCGGGACGAGACGGGCGTCGTCGAACTCGTCTGGTTCCAGGGCATCTACTGGTTGGAGAAGAACCTGAAGGTCGGTTCGCCCTACGTCGCCTTCGGCAAAGTGAACAGCTTCAACGGCTTCATCAACATCACCCACCCTGAACTGGAGGAGGTGAGCGAGGAGAACAAGGAGGCCGAGCGCACTTTCGCCCCCGTTTATCGCAGCACCGACAAGCTGAACGCCAAGGGCCTCGAAGCCAAGGGCCGCCGACGGCTCACTGAGGCGCTTTTCGAGAAGCTGACGCCCAACGACCTGCCGGAAAACCTGCCCGATTACCTCCTCCAAAAAATGCACCTGCCCAGCCGCTACGATGCGCTGCGCTGGATTCATTTCCCCCCCAGCCAAAAAGAACTCGACGCCGCCACCAGCCGCCTGAAATTCGAGGAGCTTTTTTACCTGCAAATGCGCCTGTTGCAGAGCAAGCACCGACGGAAGACGGCTATCAAGGGCTATGTCTTCGGCAAGGTGGGCGAGCATTTCAACCAATTTTACAAGGAAAAATTGCCCTTCGAACTCACTGGCGCACAGAAGCGGGTGGTGAAGGAAATCCGGGCCGACCTCGGTGCCGGGGTGCAGATGAACCGCCTCGTGCAGGGCGACGTGGGCAGCGGAAAGACCGTGGTGGCGCTGCTCTCGATGCTCCTCGCCCTCGACAATGGCTATCAGGCTTGCATGATGGCCCCCACGGAAATCCTTGCGCAGCAGCACCTCATCGGCATCAGCCAATTGGTGGAGGGGCTGGGCATCCGGGTGGATTACCTGTCCGGGAGCATCAAGGGGAAGAAGCGGGAAAAGATACTCGCCGACCTGAAAAACGGCGACCTCCACATTCTCATCGGCACGCACGCCCTCATCGAGGACTGGGTGGAGTTCCAGAACCTCGGCCTCGCCATCACCGACGAGCAGCACCGCTTCGGGGTGGCGCAGCGGGCTTCCCTTTGGAAAAAAAGCAGGCCGCTGCCCCCCCACGTGCTCGTGATGACGGCCACGCCCATCCCCCGCACCCTCGCCATGACGCTCTACGGCGACCTCGACGTGTCGGTGATTGACGAACTGCCGCCGGGCCGCAAGCCCATCACCACCACCCACCGCACCGAGAACCACCGGATGCGGGTCTTCGGCTTTATGAAAGAGGAGATTGCCAAGGGCCGCCAGATTTACGTCGTGTTCCCGCTCATCGAGGAGAGCGAGAAGATGGACCTGAAAAATTTGATGGAAGGCTACGAGGTGCTGAGCCGGGAATTCCCCATCGAGCAGTACCAAATCAGCATCGTGCATGGCAAGATGAAGCCCGCCGACAAGGACTTCGAGATGCAGCGCTTCGTGCGGGGCGAGACGCAAATCATGATTGCGACCACCGTCATCGAAGTGGGGGTGAACGTGCCGAACGCCAGCGTGATGGTCATCGAGAACACCGACCGCTTCGGCCTCTCGCAACTGCACCAGCTACGGGGCCGGGTGGGCCGTGGCGCCGACCAGAGCTACTGCATCCTCCTAACCGATTTCAAGCTGAGCACCGACGCCCGTGAGCGCATCGCCACGATGGTGCGCACGACCGACGGCTTCGAAATCGCCGAGGCCGACCTGCGCCTGCGTGGCCCCGGCAATATCGAGGGCACCCAGCAGAGCGGCCTGCTCAACCTGCACATCGCCGACCTGGGGCGGGATGGGGAAATCCTGCGGAATGCCCGTGAGATTGCCATGCGGATTTTGGAGAAGGACCCGGAATTCCAGCATCCGCTGAATGTGATGATGCGGGAGCAGTTGGAGAAGGATACGAAAAGGGGGAGGCATTGGGGGAGGATAAGTTGATTTTTATTGTTCGACTCTTTGCCGACAAGGTAAAGCTTGCAGAGCCTACCTCACTTCTAATTACGTCAAATTCGACGTAATTAAAATGCTCGTTGTGTACCCTTTCCCAAGCCCCCAAAAAGTCAATATTCCTTTTGTCCCTAAAATAGTTCCTGACCACCTGTCCGGGTTCGCTGCTGTTGAATTTTGCAATGTCGGTTACGCAAATGAAGTCGGCACCAGCCTTTTCGGTGAGCCTGATTTCTACCTCCGTTGCCTTTAGTTTGCGCTTGTTCATTTGTGTTGAATATTTGTTTTTTGTGGAAAGTGCATAGACAAAGGTATCAAAAGGGGGCATCGTTTTTTTCAAAATGGAGGGGCAATAATTGTGATGATGCGGGGAGCAGTTGGAGAAGGATACGAAAAGGGGGAGGCATTGGGGGAGGATAAGTTGAGGGGGCACCGCAAGTTACGCTGCGCTAAACTTGCTTGAATCAGTAGTTTTACAATATAAGACTCCAATATGCGAATTCAGAAACTTTTATCACAAATGTTGTTGTTCGGAAAGTTAAATTCAAAAACCATGACAAAAGCATTTCTTCAATTTTCTAAACTTCTAAAAAAAGTTAGGCTCAATTATGATTTCAAGTTGATGGCTACCTTTGGAGGATGACATCATTACTTAGATTCAAGACATATGGATGACCGCCTGTGTTACGAGAAAATCAGGGAATTGCGATGGTCTAAAGGTGTTTTTGCCCCACTGCCAAAGCAAGTCCTACAATCGCCACGGTCACCACAACAGCACAAAACACCGTCATCGCTATCAGTGCAGGGTGCCAAAAATACTTTGACGACCTGACGAACACCATTTTCCCAAGGGCACCATCAGCCCTTGAAGATTTGGGTGGTCTGTTTGTACCTGATGGGGCTCAATCTTTCCAACTCTCAGATTGCCGAAGGAGTTGGGTCTTGACCGAGAACGACTGCCACGCCATGACGAGCCTTCTGAGGGAGGGCGTTTATGAAAACGTCCCCAAGAGGTGTTGGACGGCGAGGTCGAGTTCGACGAGCTGATGTCACAGCAGGGCACAAGGGCATCCCGAAGCTGTAAAAAAGGCCGCAAGGGGACGCCGCCGCCGACTGAAGGGCCAAGCGGGGGCACGGCCCAAGATGACAAAGTGCCAGTACTGGGCATGATTCAGCGTGGCGGCAGCGTAATCATCCGTGCGCTGGACAATGTGCAGCGAAAGACCATCGAGCCCATCATCCGGCAAAAAGTCCGGCAAGGTGCCAAGGTTTTCACGGACGAGTACAACATATACGGCTGGTTGCCAAGCTTTTATGAGCACAAAACGGTCAACCACGGCCAAGGGGAGTACGCCGGGACGAGGACGGCGACGGCAAGTGCGAAGTCCACGTCAACACCATGGAAGGCTTTTGGTCACTGCTCTTTAGTCCCTTGGCTTAGGCCACACCGAGGCATTCTCGCAAGAGCGCCTGCCCTTTTACTTGGGATTCTTTGAATTCCTGCGATAATATCAAACAAAGAGGCAGCAACGCCTTTGTCGGTTGCCAACTCTTTTGCAGCAACTTGAAATCATAATTGAGCCAAAGTTAAACTCCAAAAAAACATGAAAACAATTTCACTTTGTATTGCCTTAGTTTACCGTGTGCCCTTGTTTTATACTTCTCTCATTTTAGTGGAGGGTTATCTGATAACCAATCCAATTAGCTTTTGGGATTACATCTCACTTTGGACAGGATAATGAACCTAGTAATTTTGAATTGGCTAACTCTCATTTCCCTCATGAACAGAATAAGAGGCTAGAAAACCAGTTTTGTCATTTAGATACGACAAAGTAAATAATCATTATGTATGCACGAACATAGGGAAGGGGAAGCATTAATGTATTTGTCATTAATAAGCTGCAAAGAGATAATGACAAATACGATTTAGCTGTTAGTTGCAATTCAATGTCCGCAAACGAGCATTCCAATTGATTGGTTAAAGGTTACAGATGAATTTGTGGCCATATGATGATGTGCTTGGTGTGCCTCATTGTGTAAGGTTTTTTTAAATAACAAGGTTGAAGTCCAACAAAAGCAAGAAGGGCTTGAAAAGGATGCAGATGGTAACCCAATAAAAATATTCGAAAAGAAATTTTAAAAACGTGCCACTTTATGATGCTAAAATGGAAGTATCGTCCAACTTAAACCAATTGCCCCAATTGTCGCAAGTACCCACTCATATGCTCTGTTTGCAACCTGCAAGGCTTCATGAATGTTAGCAAGCATTACCCAGTTATGGCCAGTTTGCAACCACCTCCCTCAGCCCATCTTGAACTATCCCCATTTTCCCCTACTTTTGTCCAAACAAAGTTTCAAAAATGCAACCCAACCCAACGATAAAAGAAATCAGCAACTTGGTCGCCCAGCTTTCCGAAGCTGACCAAGCGGCGCTGCTCAAAGCGCTAAAAGCACAGGTGCTGCTTTTGCAAGCCCGTCGCCTTGATGAATCCGTGAAACCGAACCAAGTGGAGATGGAGAAAATAGTGGAGGTGGTTCGCAAAGTCCGCCAATTCCGCTCCGATGCAGCCGCTTGAAGTCGTCCCTGATACAAATATCTGGCTGAGGTACATCCCAAAGTCGCAATTGGAGAAGCTCACCTTGTTTGTTCTGGAAAACGATTCTGACCGTCTACCTTCCTCTGAGCGTTTTATCGCAGAATTGGAAGATGGGATTGAAATACCCTGAAATTGCCAGCCGTTTGACCCTCGCCTTACCACTGAGTATGTTTATTCCACCGAAATCTTGCCGTTGTTTCTCGATGTATGCTTTTCGCGGCTGCCCAGACCCGAAAGACGATTTTTGTTTGACCTTGCCATTTCGCAAATGCCATACTTGGTAACGGAGGTTATGCTCGGATTGCTCGACTTGTCTTTGTGCGGAAACTCAAGGTGATTTCATCTTGTTGATTTTTTGGAGTTGTTGTCATGATGCAGGCCTTTGAGTACGAACAACATGCGTTTCATCATTTTCAGCGTTGAAAACCAAAACATCAAGTCATGGAAAAAATAGCGCAATACAAGGCCATCGCCAAAGAAGTCCTTTCAGGGATAACCGACCGGAAAAACAGGTCGAGGCGTTCTGCCACCTACCAACCACGGACAACGAGGCCAATGGAAACCACCTCACTACTCAGAAACTGTGGCAGGAGGAAACAAGATCAGATGGCATCATCATCCATGTGGATGTAAAGGAAGATGGGAAGGTCTGGCTCCAACAAGATGCCACCGACCTTGTGGTCGCCGATTTGTTGCTGGAAAAAGGCGTTGCAGCGGAAGACCTGGTTTTGGGCTTTTTGACGCCGATGATGCGGAGGATATGGCGGATGCTTCGGCTTGAGAATGCAGCACCCATCGAACGATGACGCGGGAGCATTTGGAGAAGGATACGAAAAGGGGGGCATTGGGGAGAGGATATGTTGAGGGCGCGTTACGAAATACTAAAACATGATCAAATAAATGTCACAAAATTCTAAGAATAAAGGATATGGTTTTAAAATTACCATGCTTATCCGTATAAATTTCAACAGAACATTTGACTTCTTGTAAAGCTTCTTGTCCAAAGAAGATTTTGTCCCCTTATTTCCTACAAATGATTTATTGTCAAATGCAAATTCACATTCCTCATAAAGTCTCCACCAATCCCATTTATCTGGAAAAAAAGTCGCTTCTTTAAGCCTCCACTCCTTTATGTTTGTATCCCTATCATATCGACCATCCCTTCTTTTTAATTCAACTTTATAAACTCCATTCATATCAGAAGAACTAAGTAGAGTAATTACTTTACAAGACCTTGTTTCAATCCACTTCTATGTGATGAATACCTAACACCTTCTGGTTGAAAATATCACAACATTACATGCTGTATGAATTGTCCAGTATAGTTATCTACTTTATTCTATAGGGAGAAAGATAAGCCCCTAATTGTTTTTGTATATTCTCTTCCTTTAAAAGTCTTTTCTTTTCAGAATTACTTAAAGAGTTGAACAAAGCATCTTTGTTGGTCAAATCTTCAAGAGAGTCATATATCCTAACTGTAGGCGTTGCAAAATCTATTGAAACATTATCGGATATTTTGAATATCAACAACTGTTTTGTGCGCTTTCCGCCGGAGAGCCAAGTGAGTCGCCAATGATGTATTTGGAATTGCATGTATTATAGGTTTTCTTATGAACAAAGCCCCTGTCATGTTAGTTCATTTTAGTTCAGTTCTTGCAAGTCTCCAATACACCCACAGCTCAAGCAAGCTTCTAACGAGCCTCACTTGCGCCTCCAGTTATGGTATCTTGCATTGGCCACCGCATCCCAGCTTGAACCATCCCTCAAAGAAACTTCTGTAACCCCACCCCTCCTTCTTATCTTTGTAAAAAATCCAAGCCATGAATCCATTACTTGAACGCATTTCCGTCAACCCGAAAATCTGCTTCGGGAAGCCCTGCATCAAAGGCCACCGCATCTGGGTGTCCCTTATTTTGGACTTCTTGGCTGCGGGGCATGATATTGAATACATCCTTACGCAATACCCGCAACTCAAGCGGGAGGATATTTTGGCCTGTATTGCCTACGGTGCGGCCATGTCGCACGAGCATTTTGTGGAACTGAAAATGGTTGCGTGATGGCCGCACTGAAATTGGACGAGAACTTCAGCCCTTACCTTGCGGAAATCTTCATTCAGGCAGGGCATGACACTGAAACAGTGCTTGGGGAAAACCTGTCGGGCGAGCCCGACGAAATCATTTCGGAACAGTGCCTTTCTGAAAAGCGCTGCCTTGTAACACTTGACCTCGACTTTGCCAACATCATCCGTTTTCCTGCTGATGACACACCTGGCATCATCGTGATTCGCCCGAATCGTCCGATAACTTTGGAGGTGATGCGCTCCATGTCGGAAAAATTGGTAGTTGCACTTGAACAGAACGACCCCACTGGCTCCCTTTGGATTCTAGAACCTGATAAACTGAGGATGCGAAGGCCGAAAGGCTGAAGTATATGGCAAAAAGAAATCACCACCTTAATCTCCCAGCTTTCCGAAGCCGACCAAGCAGCGCTGCTCAAAGCGCTGAAAACGCAGGTGCTGCTGCAAGTCCGCCGCCTTGATGAATCCGTAAAACCGAACCAAGTAGAGATGGAGAAAATAGTGGAGGTGGTTCGCAAAGTCCGATTTGAATATCCCATGCAGCGCTTCATCGGCTGTATGAAAGGGGAAGAAGGTGATACTTTCGTAACCAGTTTAGAAAAGGAGTTCAATCAAATTGAAGGGGAATGGTAGCTGCCGATGCATTCGGGCTGAAATTGGTCACGAAAGACAAGCATTTTGCCCAGATTGAGTTTTTGGATGTTGAGTTTTGGGCCTGAACAAACGTCATTTACACTCACCCACCATCCCCTCTCAAAAAAAAATCCCGGCCCCAACTTTCCAGTCAGGCCCGGGACGGCGCAGGTTTCCAGCTGGGAAATTGCTGCTTATTTCCTAGTGGCCGTGAGGTTACAAGTAAAATCGACACCTCCGCCAGATATGGTTTCCTCTAAAGTCAGTTTGTCTCCATCCAGTGCCGCATCCACCTTAATCGTAATTCCTGAATCCGTGCCACTGGAGTTCAGGTCGCAATCGGTTGGCGTGATAGGGTCATAGGTGGTGGTGAGGGTGGCTGTCTCATATTCAATGACAATGGCATCGGATCCGCTGGCGGTGATGGTCACGATGACATCTTCAGAGGTGCCGCCGCAGTCAGTGGTGCCTTCGTAGGTTCCTACCCAATCGGATTGGGTGCAAGAGGACGTGGAGTCGTCGTCTTTTTTGCATGCAACAAAACCTACGACCAAAAGAGCGAAAAGAGATGGTTTTAAAAATTTCATGTTCTTTGAATTAAAAATTTTAAAGTTTAAAAAAAGAAGCAAAGATAGAGAAATTGCCTCAAGCTGTCGAAAGCAACAATCGCTCCATCCCTCTTCAAGGATCCTGTTTACTTGCTCACTAGGGACGGGCAGGCTTGGATGAACCATCCCCCTACCTCACCTCCCCTAAAAACACCTCCCAACTCTCCTTCTCCTGTCCGCCAAACTGTTTTTTTACTTTTTTCAAAACGACCGACATAGCGGCGGGGTATTGCTGGGGCTTGCCGTTCGGCGTTTTTTCCACCCAATAAAAAACGGTGTCCCAAGAGCAGTTCCGTTGGGCGCAGGCACCGGGTGGATAGCCTTTGAAGTCGGAGACGCCAAACTGCATGCCGCTGGCCGATTGGCCGATTTGCGCCAGGAAGCTTTCCAACGGGAATTGTTTGCCATGCCAGTGGATGCTCGCCGATTTATCCGAAAACAAGGCCACAGCCGCCGTCCTTGACTCCTGCCGCAGCGCCTCGTCCATCGCTGGGTCGGCGATGAGGGTGAGCAGGTCGGCGAAGTCCCGCAGCTTTTGCCCGGCCCGCTGGTGGAACGACTGCATCTGGGCAGCCCCCACGCTGTTGGCAGACAATTGGTTTTCCCAAGCATTGCGGGAACTCGGCTCATGTGGCGATTGTCCCGCCAAGCGCAAAGCACACAAAATCGCCCCAATGACTAAGCTATTCCTATTGATTTTCATGTTCAATTTTACAATTTCAGCAGCCCTCAAAATGACCAATGACCTAATGACCAATGACCTAATGACCAATGACCAATGACCTAATGACCTAATGACCTAATGACATTCTAATCCTGCGCAAACCGCATTTTCTGAATCCGCCCCGATGGCTCGTAAATCGTTTCCAGCACTTTCAGGTTTTTCAGGCTGGAAACGGGCAGCGTCAGTTTGGAGATGAAATCGGGTTTGTTGTACAATTCCACGCCAGCGCCCGTGGCAGGGTCCACCTGCAAAATCACGGCATCGTCGGCGATCATTTGCCCCAATTGCTCCCGCCGCTTTTTCCAGTCCGCCACTTTTCCACTTGAAAACAGGTGAATCATCCAGGCATAATCGTCGCGGCGCAGCGGGATGGTCTCTTTCAAATGTCCGGTTTTGAGGCTCCTCGTGATGGTGTCGGGGTGGTAGTAGGGTGCTTTCACGGTGAAAACCACTTGGTCGGCGGGCGTCCGGAAGCTATGGCAGCCGTCGGGGCCAGCCATTTCCACGGTCGGCGACTCGCCAGCGCCCCACAGTTCCAGTTGTATGTCCATCCCCGTAAGCAGCTGCTTGGTCATGGCATCGGTAAAACAGGCTTCGTAGGTCTTCTCCATCGAGGCACGCAGGCTACTCAGGCTAATGAACAGCGTAAAAAACGCCAATCCGCCGATGCCAAGCAGGGCCGCCACCCGTCCCCATTGCCGAGTTGCAGGTTTATTGACAGTGGAAAAGGCTGGTGCTTCCTCGGCGGGTTGCGGGGTTTGTGCATCCTTGAAGGCCGCCCAATCGGCATGGCCAGCGTAGCGACTGAGTAGGTCGAGCACGTCCACCCGGGGCAGTTTTTCCTGGTCTTTTTTCAGGTGGGTATAAAACCATTTTTCACTGATTCGCCCGCCCGCTTGCTCCTGCATCAGTTCCTGAAAACGGGCGATTTCCCGCACGCCGAACTCCGACAGTGGCCGTTGCCAATGCGGGTTGGCTTCGCAAAATTTGCGCAGCACCGAAGTTTTCAGAATCGTGAAATAGTGGAAGTCCTGCATAAAGATGAACCAAATATAGGCCATTTGCGGCCAAAGACGCCTTGTAAAACAGTTGTAAAACCTTTCCAATTGCTTTGCAAGCCGATTTTTTGCACGGGGTAGGATGCGGGAATAGGTTTGCAGTTCACAATTTATCAAACAAAAAATCTCGTCAACATGAAAAGTACAATTTTCACTTTCCTAGCCGTTTTGGCTTCCATGCAAATGTTCGGCCAAGCCGCTGCCAACCAAGTGATCGGCCAAGCCGCCGCAAATCAGGTAATCGGCAACGGACAGTATTACCCGCAAGCCCCCACGCCCTACGTTGAACCCGTACATCCGGCGGGCAATGGTGCCACGTTGAACACCCCCGTCAACGCCTCGCCGAACCATTACCTGATTGAGGCCAATGTGCTGTACCACGGCATTGCCGACCGATACATCGCCGTATTTGGGGTGGTGCAAGAAGAGTCCACCGCCGAGCTGACCAATGCCCGCATGAACGAGCGCATCGAGGCTTTCCGGCAGGACATGTTGCGGATGGGTATCCGGGAGCGGGATATTTTCGTGGACCTGATTACCCAGACCCGGGTCTATGATTTTAAGATGAAGGATGCCAACACCGCCGAAGAGCGGGTGACGGGCATCGAGTTGAAAAAGAACGTGCACGTGGCCTTTCGCAACATGAACCAATTGGAAGACATGATGCTGTCCGCCGCCAAGCAGGATATTTACGACATCGTGAAAGTGGATTATGTGCTGGACAATATAGACAGTATTTACCAGCAAATGCAGGCATCGGCGCTGTCCATTATTGACCAAAAAAAGCGGACGTATATGATGCTGGAGGAGAAAAAATATGCGGGCAACCCGCTGATTACGAAGTACGAAAAAGGGGCCTTGCAGCCAGTAAACGCCTACCGCCAGTACACCGCCCACGAGACGAACAGCGTCGCCTTCAATCAGCCGGCCCCCGGCAAGCCCGTCCCTGTGCGCATCAGCGCCCGCCGCATGAAGACCTTTTATTTCGACCCACTGCCAGAGGAGCAGTTCGACCGGGTCATCAACGCTTACGGCGTGGAGCCAACGGTACAGTTGACGATGAAATTGCAGGTGCGGTTTGAGGTGTTGTGAACATTTGGGGTGTTTTAAAATACCCAACGCATTTGGATTGGCGCACTGTCTTGTGGCATTATGAAAATTCTCTTTCGATTTTTCGTTCTGCTGCTCGCCGTTGCAGGCCCCAGCCAAGCCTTTTCCCAGCTCATCCTTGGCGCAAGAATCACCGCCAACCACAACTGGCAGAAATACGACGAGGGCACCAACGCCGCTAACGCCGACCTGAGCGTTTGGGGCATGGGGGCTTCCGCCACGGCGCTCTACCGCTTGAGCAGCCGATTCGCCGTGGGCGTGGAGCCGGGCTTCGTGCAACGAGGCACCAAATGCGAGCCGGGCTTCGTACTGCCCTACCTTGGCGATGCCAAATTGGTCTGTAATTTCATTGATTTGCCCATTGTGGCCGAGGCATCACGGGGCTTGTGGAAAGACAGGCTCTTGCTCTCGGGAAAACTTGGTGGCGGCGTGTCGAGGCTCGTAAGTGGCTATCGTGAAATCTCTTCCGTCAACCCAGAAGTGCCAGTTGACCGCAATGAGCTAGCGCTGGACAACGAGCCGCAGCTCCGGCGCTGGGAAAAAGGCTTGATTGCAGGCTTGGGCCTCGGCTTCAAGCTCGGCCATGGCTTCGTCAATTTGGAGTCCCGTTACTACCACGGCCTGACGGATGCCAACAAGAACTTGACCTCCAAAAACCGCAGCCTTGGCTACTCGCTTGGCTACCGGCTGTCGCTTTGAGTTTTTCCAATCAAAAAAGGGCTGTCAAGTAGAAGTTGGCAGCCCTTTTTTTATGCGGTGACGTAATATTAACTTTGCCCGGCAATTTGTAAGGCGCTATCTCGGCAAATTAGGATGAAGGAACGAAAAGCCCCGGCAGGTTGCAGACCTGGTGGGGCTTTTTGGTTTTGACTAAAGCAGCTATCTTTGTAAAAAATCGAAGTCATGATTGATACTTCAATTCGGCAAAAACGATACAGTCTCGACGAGTACTTTGCCTTGGAGGAAAAGGCCGAGGAAAAACATGAGTATCACAACGGAAAAATTGTCCCTATGCCCGGTGGCTCTATTCCCCACAGTAAAATTGCGGTCAACATCACGACGGCACTCGAAGTCTGGATTAAGTCTCAAAAGCTGCCACTTATCGTTTTGAGCAGTGACACTAAAATCCGGATTCAAGACTTCAACAGAAACTTATATCCTGACGCCCTCGTTGTTTGTGAAAAAGTGGACTATTGGAACGGCAGGACCGACATCATCACCAACCCAGTGCTCATATTTGAAGTCCTTTCGGAAAGCACGGAACAATATGACCGGGAAGACAAGTTCAGGATGTACCGCACCTTGCCATCGTTCAGGGAATATGTTTTGGTGAACCAATTCAAGCCGCTCATCAACGATTATTTTCTCCAAAACGAGCAAGAGGGCCTTTGGAAAATCAATGCTGCCGATTCGCTCGACGCCAAAATAAAGCTTCCTTCCATCGGCTTTGAACTTAGTTTGTCAGACGTTTACTGGATGGTTCCAGAACTTCAAGGGGAACTTTGGGAAGGAAATTGAGTTTAGTTTCCTACCTTCGCCCCGCAAAAAAGCAAAACTCAATGTTACCATCTTCCATTATCATCAGCATTACCATTCCCTTGTTGCCCGGCAACTTGTGAGGCGCTGATTCTTTTGAGAGGAACGAAAAGCCCCGGCAGGTTGCAGACCTGGCGGGGCTTTTTGGTTTGATGAAAAACTGCGAGTTTTGTAACCTAAACATTTTTAAAATGCGAACTTCAAGCATCGTCATAAACGACCAACTCATCCAAACCGCCATGAACCTGAGCGGCTTGAAAACCAAGAAGGAAGTGGTCGAGAAAGCCTTGGAACTGCTCATCCAAATGGTGAACCAAGAGGGCATTCGCACCCTTCGTGGAAAGGTGAAATGGGAGGGCGACTGGCACAAAATGAGGGCGGACGCACGACAGATTTGTAGATAAGCAAAAACACCTTACCTTCGCCCCGCAAAAAAGCAAAACTCAATGTTACCATCTTCCATTATCATCAGCATAATTATTCCCACGTTGCCCGGCAACTTGTGAGGTGCTGTTCTTTTGAGAGGAACGAAAAGCCCCGGCAGGTTGCAGACCTGGCGGGGCTTTTTGGTTTTGGGGTTGCACATTTTAAGAACAGAAAAAAATGTCAGCATGGAATTATTAACTCAAGTTAAGAGCGAGAATTTAGAAGATTCACTTGAAGCCTTCAATCAATTAAAGGCTTTGACGCAAGGTCATTTTGATACGTTAAGAGCAAAGTACCCACATTGGGACGCCTCTCAAGATGCCAGACTTATTTTTTTTCGGACGATTGACGAATCGGCGATTGATAGCTTCGCACTTGCTTTTGCAGTTTCTCCTGAAGTCGAAAAAAGACTAAAAGGAAAGATGCCTGTTGAAAGTGAAGTAGAGTTAAGGAAGGCGATGTCTCAATATTACAATGACTGGAAAGCTGCAATGTTTTTTCATGCTTTTGTGTACTTTGAATTATTTATTCGAGTCGTTGCTGACAGCTTAGGTTTGACTGAAAAAGACAGCATTTCAACATTGGCAAAAGACGTAATAACTCGTTCATCCTTGAATAATGAAGAAGAGTTTAAATCGCTTATTGACTTAACATGCCTTACAAGAAATACCATTCACTTTGCATCTTTCCACACCCGTAAAGATGAATACGTCAATTATAAGGGCAATACCTACCAATTTCTAAAATCAGAATATCGATTTCTTCGACTTGGAATTCGTGGTCTTTTTAGTTGGTGAATTAGTTGAGTTCATTAGGAAACTTGTGGAAACTAATGCAGTTAAGATGCTCACATTAGTTAAGCACCCGCATTCTAAAATATCGTCGGTTAGCATGAATGAAATGGAATTATATCGAACTGACAGGGTATTAAACCTCCCCACCATCGACCAAGAACTCCTCCAATTCTGGGAGTCACAAAAAATCTTCGAGGCCAGCGTCAACCAACGCCCCGCCGACAACGCCTGGGTCTTCTACGAAGGCCCGCCCAGCGCCAACGGCAAGCCGGGCATCCACCACGTCATGGCACGGGCCATCAAGGACATCTTCTGCCGCTACCAGACCCTGAAAGGCAAGCGGGTGGAGCGCAAGGGCGGCTGGGACACCCACGGCCTGCCCATCGAGCTCAGCGTGGAAAAGGAACTCGGCATCACCAAGGAGGACATCGGCAAGTCCATCTCCGTGGACGAGTACAACCACAAATGCCGGGAAACCGTCATGCGCTACAAGAACGAATGGGACGACATCACCCGCCAAATGGGCTACTGGGTGGACCTCGACAACCCCTATATCACCTACGAAAACGAGTACATCGAAACCGTCTGGTGGATACTCAAACGCCTCTACGACAAGGGTTTGCTCTACAAGGGCTATACCATCCAGCCCTACTCGCCGGGGCGGGCACTGGGCTAAGCTCCCATGAGTTGAACATGCCCGGCGCTTACAAAGAGGTGACGGATACGACCGTGGTGGCGCTGTTCAGCGTAGTGCGGAACCCCAGTTCCGAGTTCCTCTTCGAGGATGACAAAAGCGACGAAGACGTCCGAATCGCCGCATGGACGACCACGCCCTGGACGCTGCCCTCGAACACGGCATTGACCATCGGTCACCAGATTACTTATGTGAAAATCAAGACGCTCAACCCCTACACCCAAGCGCCCGTGAGCGTGGTGATGGCCGAGCCGCTCGTCAGCAAATGGTTTGGTGGCAAAAACCAGCCGACCGTGTTGGAGCAGAGCGCCCCCATGTCAGCCGAGCAACTCGAAGGCGTCCGCTACGAGCAGTTGTTGCCTTTCGGCAATGAGATAGAACCCATGCTCGGCTACGACGGCCAAATGCATACCGATGCCTTCCGGGTGTTGGTCAGCGACTTCGTGACCACCGAGGACGGTACGGGCGTCGTACACACGGCCCCCAGCTTCGGTGCCGACGACATGAAGGCCGCCAAGGCCAACGGCATCGGCGCCCTTACGCTGGTGGACAAGCAGGGCAAGTTCAAGGAAAACGTTGGCGAGTTCAGCAACCGTTTCGTCAAAAACTACCAGGACGAAGCCGACTACGTGAACGTGGACGTGGACATCGCCGTGAAGCTGAAACTGGAGGGCAAGGCGCTCAACGTCGCCAAATACGCCCACAACTACCCACATTGCTGGCGCACCGATAAGCCCGTGCTTTACTATCCGCTCGACTCTTGGTTCATCAAGGCCAGTGCGGTGAAGGAGCGCATGTTCGAGCTCAACAAAACCATCAACTGGAAGCCCGCCAGCACGGGCGAGGGCCGCTTCGGTAAATGGTTGGAAAACCTGCAAGATTGGAACCTCAGCCGCAGCCGCTACTGGGGCATCGGGCTGCCCATCTGGCGCACCGCCGATGGCTCGGTGGAGAAATGCATCGGCTCCATTGCGGAGTTGCAAACCGAAATCGAAAGGGCCAACCACAAGCTGGGACTGGCGCAAACCGTTCCCGCCGACCTGCACCGCCCGTACATAGACGACATCGTTTTGGTGGCCGACAACGGCGAACCGATGAAGCGTGAACTCGACCTCATCGACGTCTGGTTCGACTCCGGCTCCATGCCCTACGCCCAATGGGGATTGGATTTGGCGAAGCTGAAAGCAGGTGCCGACCGTCCGTTCCAGGCCCCCTTCGACAATATGTACCCCGCCGATTTCATCGCCGAGGGCGTTGACCAAACTAGGGGCTGGTTCTACACCCTTCACGCCATTGCCGTCATGGCCTTTGACTCGGTTTCGTTCAAAAACGTGGTGTCGAACGGCCTCGTGCTGGACAAGAACGGCAATAAAATGTCCAAGCGCCTCGGCAATGCCGTTGACCCCTTCGAGACGATTGCGAAATACGGTGCCGACGCCACCCGCTGGTACATGATTTCCAACGCTGCGCCATGGGAAAACCTGAAATTCGACGTGGAGGGCATCGGCGAAGTGCAGCGGAAGTTCTTCGGGACGCTGTTCAACACCTACAATTTCTTCGCCACCTACGCCAATATTGACAAATGGACAATGGACGAGTTCAACGTGATGGACTACTCGAAACGCTCGGAACTTGACCGCTGGGTGATTTCAAAACTCTACTCGTTAGTGGCGGATTACCATGCGGCAATGGACGACTACGAGCCGCACCGGGCCTGCCGTTTGGTGGAGAACTTTGTGGACGAGCACCTGAGCAACTGGTACGTGCGACTGAGCCGCCGCCGCTTCTGGCGGGGTGAAATGAGCGATGACAAAAATGCGGCCTACCAGACGCTGTTCGAGTGCCTGATGGTAGTTGGTCAATTAGCGTCACCGATTGCGCCTTTCTTCACGGACTGGCTGTACCGCAATTTGACCGCCCCCATCAAGGACGTTGCGAAGCAAAAAAACACCCCGCTGCGCCACGAGAGCGTACACCTGAGCGACCTGACGAAACCCGAGCCGAGCAAGATAGACCTCGCCCTCGCAAGGCGGATGGACTATGCCCAGCGCATCTGTTCGCTGGCGTTCAGCATCCGCAAGGGGAACGGGCTGCGGGTTCGTTTGCCGCTGCAAAAACTGCTGCTGCCCGTGCTCGACGAGCGCTTCATCACGGAGGTGGACGGCGTGAAGGACTTGATTTTGAGCGAAATCAACGTGAAGCAAATCGAGTACATCACCGATGCCTCTGGACTTTTGAAAAAACAGGCGAAAGCCAATTTCAAGACCCTACGGCAGCTAGGTAAGGACATGAAAGCCGCCGCTGAGCAGATTGCACAGTTCTCGAACGAGCAAATCAACGCTTTGGAAAAGGCGGGCAAGATGGCCATAGAAGCCAATGGCAACAACTACGACCTCACGCCGGAAGACCTCGTGGTGACCACCGAAGACCTGCCCGGCTGGAAGGTCGCCTCGGACGGCCCGCTCACCGTGGCCCTCGATGTGACGCTGACACCAGAACTGGAGGCCGAGGGCATCGCAAGGGATTTGGTGAACCGCATTCAGAACCTGCGCAAAGAGAAGGAGTTCAATGTGACCGACCGCATTAACGTGCGCATCGAAAACCACCCTGTGGTGGCGGCTGCTGTGGATGGTTTCGGGGAGTATATCATGGCGGAGGTGCTGGCGGATGGGCTGGTGCTGGTGGATGGCGTAGAGGGCGATTCGGTGGCACTGACTGATGAGGTATCTATTGGAATTGAGGTGAGTTTGAGTTGATTCCACTTTTTAAATCTAATTTTGACGAAATTTCAAAGCCATGTTGCGAAGTATTCAGTTGCAAAATTTTATGTCTTTTGGCAGTACAGCAAAGCCCATCATGCTGAACTCAGATAGCAACCTTTTGGTGGGCATTAATGGAAGTGGAAAGTCTAATTTCCTTAAGGCTATCCAATTACTGACCGAAGGCGTAAGAGAGAAGGGAGGATTTCAGCGTTTGTTGAGCAAGTGGGGTGGTTTTGATGCAGTGGCAAACTATTCTGGCGTACCAGTTGATAAAATTACGCTAACTTTTGAGTTTGATGCAGAAATTATTCGTGCTTTGGAGTCGTCCACTAAATTATTTTCCGCAAATCCTTTTTACAAAATTGAAATCAACAAGGTTGGTAATAACAGCTATTATTTAAAGGAAGAAGTATATGCAGCACATGCTGGAGGAGAGGGAACTTATAAATTCCTTCAAATGAGTAATGGGGCAGGGTTTATTTCTGAAAAAAGTGATAGCGGAGGGGCAAAATTGAGTAGGTATATTGAGCCTTCCGAAGTGTTTGACGGGCAGGAATTAGTGATGGCGCAAGCAATTGACCCAAAACGTTTCCACCCTTTATATGCTTTGAAAAAAGCTATTGAAAAGATTTCAGTTTATTCTTACTTCGACACTACGCAAGATAGTATAATAAGAAGAATGGGCGAATATGAGCCTGATAGCCAATTAAAACAAGACGGAAGCAATCTAACGCAGTTTTTACAGCGATTAAGCATAAATGCTCCTTTGGTTTTTGACGATACTATCAAATGGTTAAAAAGGGTTAACCCGTTTTTCAAAGACATTAGATTTGATTACTTGGGAAAGCATTTTGCTTTAGTTTTAACAGAAGAACGACTTCGTAAACCAATCACATTAGAAGGCATATCGGATGGAACACTTCGCTTTTATTATTGCTCTCCATATTGCTTAACCTCAGAAAGGAAATTGATTTGTATTGATGAACCGGAGATAAGCCTCACCCTGATATGATTAGCATCTTGTCAGAAGTCATAAATCAATCAAACAGGAAGGACTCAATTGATAATTGCCACCCATTCACCAATGCTGCTGAATATGTTTGAGTTGAGCAAGTATATATTGTTGAAAAGATGAAAAGAATTCAACTGTATTCGTTTTAAAACCGAGGAGGAATTCTCATCATGGACAGGCGAATTCCTACCGGGAAGACTTTGCTTCAGGGCGCTTTGGCGGCAGAAGATGACTATGTATAAAGGAATAATTTTCACGGAAGGCAGAGGTGAACTTAACCCGATTGAAAGTTCAACTGAACAGGCTTTTGCAGGTATTGCAGATGATGAGACAGGGCAGATGCTCCGTAATGCTTTTACATATCTCTTTGAACAAGAGATACCGCATCTTAAAACGCTATTTCTATTCCAAATGAGTGGTGGCTGGAAGGCTGCATTGAAAGCTTTTGCAAAAAGCCTCAACGAAAAAAGCGCTCATCAAAACCACTTGCTGATTGATTTTCAAGATATCCCAGAGAATTCAGGCTCAAAACAAGACGCCCTTGTCAAGCAGGTCGAAGAATACTTTGAAAAAGGTGAGATTGACGCCTCAACAGTTGATTTTTTCATGTCGTCAATTCAAGATGTTTACTTTATGGTCCAGAAAATGGAGGCTTGGATTTTATCTCAGCCTGATGTAATTGAACAATGTTTCGGACATTTAAAGTTTAATAGGACAAAATTTGAAACGAAAAAAGGAAAAGAACTTGCCATTCCTGTGTCTTCCATTAAAGACCCCGACGCTGTATTAAACGAACTTTTGAGGTATTTTGAAAAACCTGACAAAAATGAAACGCTCAGGAAGTTAAAATACGAAAAGGGTGGAAAAGTGAGGCTCGCTTATGAAATGCTGACCAAACTGGACATGAAACGGTTGATGGCAGACTTTGAAGACGTGCGAAGCCTTGTAGAAAAAATACGACAAGTGAATGGTTCTTAGAAAGGTACTGGTCGCAAATTGCAACCAGTTAACGCAACTACCCCTCACTTCCTCCGTTGCGTCACATACACCACCAACTCCCGCATCGCCGTCTTCGCCGCTGAGTCGGGCATCAGGTCTAAGATGGCGAAGGCCGCTGCGCTGTAGCGCTCCATCGCCGCCTTGGCATAGTCAAGGCCACCGCTGGCCTGCACGAAGGCAATGACCTCTTTCACCTTTTCGGGCTTGTCGCTGTGGCGCTTGATGAGGTTCATGATATGGCCCTTGTCGCTGCGGCTGGCGTTTTCGAGGGCGTAGATGAGGGGCAGGGTGAGTTTTTTCTCCTGAATATCAATGCCGAGCGGCTTGCCCACGTCGTCGGTGCCGAAGTCGAAGAGGTCGTCCTTGATTTGGAAGGCGATGCCGAGGTTTTCGCCGAAGAGGCGCATCTGCTCAATCACCGTTTCGTCCTTGGTAGTGCTGGCTGCGCCAACGCTGCACGCTGCCGCAATGAGCGACGCCGTTTTCTGCCTAATTACATCGTAATAAACCGACTCTTTGATGTCCAATCGGCGGGCCTTTTCGAGCTGCAAAAGCTCGCCCTCACTCATGGCCTTCACCGCCTCAGAGATGATTTCGAGTAGGCGAAACTCCTTATTTTTCAAGGCCAAAAGCAATCCTTGGGCAAAGAGGTAATCGCCCACGAGCACGGCCACCTTGTTTTTCCAAAGGGCATTGATGGAGAAAAAGCCTCGGCGCTCGTCAGATTCGTCCACCACATCGTCATGGACGAGGGTGGCGGTGTGCAATAGTTCCACCATGGAAGCGGCGGTGAAAGTGGCCTCGGTGGTGCCGCCGCAAATCTGGGCGCTGAGAAAGACGAACATGGGACGCACCTGCTTGCCCTTGCGCCGCACGATATAGTACATGATGCGGTCGAGCAACGGCACATGGCTTTTTAGCGCTCCCCGGAAGTGCTGCTCGAACTTGTCCAGTTCGTGCTCGATTGGCCGTTTTATCGTATCAATTGAAGACATCTTCAGTTGGCAGTTAGCAATTGGCAGTTGGCAGTCAATACCTGCTTCAAAAGGTCTTAATGTGCAATAGCCATGCTAACTAAACGCCGGGCGCAAAAGTAGCTTTTAACTTTTGCAATCTTGTTTTGCGACAGTTAAACAGTCATGTTGAATTTTGGATGTGGGAAAAGCTAGTTTTATGCTGCGCAATTTCAACAAAGCACGTACCGCTTGCCCGGCAAGGAGCGCACGATGCCCTTGAATTCTAGGTTCAGCAGCAGCGCCGCCAATTCGCTTTAGCCAATGTCCTTGGCGTAGCTGAGTTGGTCAACGCCCATTTCCTCCTTGGCCTGGAGCAAATCCACCACCGTTTTTCGGGTTCGGTCAGTTCATCGAAAGTTTTCCTTGGGCGACGTTGGCAGAAGGGGAACCATCCTCCCGGCTCCAGCGCAGCAGGGTAGCCACGTCTTCGGCACTTTCGAGGAGTTGCGCCATGTTCTTTTTGATGAGGTAATTGCAGCCCTGCGAAAACTTGTCCTTCAATCGGCCCGGCACGGCGAACACATCACGGCCATAGCCGTTGGCCTGCTGCACGGTGATGATGGAGCCGCCCCTATTGGCCGTTTCTACCACAATTATTGCATCGCAGATTCCAGCAACGATTCGGTTGCGCATGGGGAAATTCTCCCGCTCCGGCCCCACATGACTGGCAAATTCGGTCATGATGCCCCCTTGTCGCATCATGTCCACCGCCACTTTCTTGTGCTGCGGCGGGTAGATGCGGGCGAGGCCATGCCCCAAAACGGCGAGGGTTTCCAGCCCAGCATCAAGGCTTTTTTTATGCGCCGCAACGTCAATTCCATAAGCCAAACCACTGACAATCAGCGGCTTGTAGGGGGCAAGCCCTTCCACGATATCTTCGCAAACACTAAGGCCATAAGGTGGGCGTACGGCATCGATAATGCCGACGGTGCGGGGCAGTTGAGGTCGGCGTTGCCGCTGTAGTAGAGCATGACGGGTGCGTCGCTGAGGTTGCGCAGTCGCTGCGGATAGTCTTTTTGGAGGTAGAAAATAGGCTTTATGCCATGCTTGATCAGGAAATCCACCTCTTTTTCCGCTTCTTCCATCACAGCGGGGTCGAGGACGTTGTTGGCGATGATTTCACCGATGCCGGGTATCCGCATCAGCTCCGTTTTCTTGGTACTGAAAACTTCCCGAGGTCCACCGCAGTAGCTGACGAGCACTTTTGCCGTCACTGCGCCCACCATCGGAATCTTGGTCAAAGCTACCTTGTAAAGCAAGTCGTTCATTTTTTTTGTTGGGCTTTCAAGTTTCTCATAGTTTTGGGTGCTGTTTTGTGAAACAAAGCACCCATTCAACTCCTTGGCTGCGTGGCCGCAAGCCCGCACCGCAAACTTACTTTAAAACCCTTTAATTAAGATGAAAGGACTTCTGTCAAAAGTTGAATATATTGTTATCGGCGTACTCGCCCTTATCTTCCTGATGTGGACGGTATCAAAATGCAATGCCCACAAAGAGGAAGCACAAGGCCAAGCGGCCATCGAGTCGCAGGAAGATAGTTTGGCGCAAGCTGAAAACAAGAAATTGCCGCCGCCCATTGCGCAGCAACCCGCTGCAGCGCAGCAACCTGCTTCTTCCCCTGATACCTATCAGCCAATTGATGGCAGCGCACCTGCTACGACTACCAACACCGCCGCAACCCAACCTGCCGCTGGCAGTGCCGCTAGTGCAAAACCTGCCCAAACGCAGGCTGCCCAGCCAACGACCGGCGCCGATGCTGGGCGCTCCAAGCTTTTCGTCACCATTGATAAGCTGAAAGTTCGCAAGACGCCCGGCCTGAAAGGTGAACTCTTGGGCGAACTGAAGCTCTTCGATGAGGTCTATTACATGGATGAGGTCACCGATTCCAGCTTCACCGTGAACCTAGCACCGAAAAGGCCACCGAGCCTTACGTGAAAATCAAGACAAAGCGGGGCACTGTGGGCTGGGTTTTCGGCGCAGGGGTGCATTACGTCAAAAAGAAACGGAGCGGGGTACTACAATAGTTGGGAGGTATTTCAACATAAGGCCCATTTGTGTCGTTAAAATGTGACTCCATAAGTTTTTACCGTTTCAATACCATGCAAATAATGAAAATCAAGACTTTGGCCCTCATGGCCCTTTTCGCAATTGGCTTTTGCATCACCCTGCAAGCGCAGGAGAATGCTTGGAAAACCCTCGGCAAAGTGACTTACAAAAAGGAGTACGACGAGATGCTCGGCTTCAAGGTGGACGTGCCCATTTTCAGCAATGAAATCCAAAAACTGGAAGGGAAGGAAGTGACCATAAAGGGCTATATCATCCCAGTTGAGGGTTACAAAAGCCACAAAGAGTTCATCTTCTCGGCCTATCCCTACAGCATGTGCTTTTTCTGTGGCGGCGCAGGGCCTGAGACGGTACTGGAGGTAAAGGCCAAAAGCGCTGTGCCATTCACTGCCGACCCCATTACCATCAAAGGAAAACTACACCTCAATTCCAAAGACATCAACAAGCTGATGTATTCACTTTCCAATGTCGAATTGGTTAAGTGAGTGGGCAAATTATACTTTGGAACGCCAGATTTTGTCCAATTGAAATTGCTGTTGGCTATTGGCTGTTGGCCAAAAGCTAACGGCCAGCAGTATAAAGTGCAGCTTGATTGAGCCACCCTGAATGAACAAACTTAAGCGCTTCGCAAAGCGTTGTATATCAATTCGTTAAACCATTTTTTAAATCAATTCACGATGAAAAACTTTTTCAAGAAGCTATTCGGTGGCGCTGATGAGAAGGCTGCCGAAACTGCCAATACCGCTTCACAGGCTGCCAACACTGCCAAGGAAGATGCTAAGGACACCCTTTCCGAAGTGGCTGAAGGCGCTTCGAACCTGTTCAACAAGGCCAAGGAATCCCTTGCCGATGTGGCCGCTGACATCAAAGAAGGCGCCAGTGCCGTCATCGAAGATGCCAGCGAACTGGCCTCCGCTGCTGGCGAAAAACTTTCCGAGGCAAAAGACAAGGTTAAGGAAGAATTTGCAGAGCACGTCGGCAACCCGTCCGACCTGATGGCCAAGGCCAAGGAGTCCCTTTCCGAGGTAGCCGCCGACATCAAGGAGACCGCCAGCGACCTGGCCGAAGACGCTGGCAAGCTTGCCTCCGCCGCTGGCGAAAAACTGGCCGAAGCAAAGGACTACGTTAAAGAAGGCGTCACCGAGCATATCGGCAACCCCGGCGAACTGCTGTCCAAGGCCAAAGATTCGGTCGTGGACGCTGGCACCAAGCTTAAGGACGCCGCCCAGGAAGAGTGGGCCAATGCCAGCGAAAAAATCCAGGATTTGAAGGAGTCCTTCACGAAGAAGGATGACGCTGACGTAGCCGAAGCTCCCAAAGCGGATGGTGAGGCAACGGCAGCCGCCGAGCCGAAAACGGACGATGTGACGAAGGCGGACGCCTAAGTTTTAGCTGTCTTTACATAATGGGCGTTTTGTGGCAATTGGCATCAAACGCCCATTTTTTATGTGCCACGGCCACCAGTTGCGGTTGCTTTTAGCTTTCTTCGTATAGATTCACTCCAATGAACGCCACCAAATTCTTATATAAAACAGCGGCAACGCTAATTTCAGTCGCACTGCTCACAGTGATTGCCTGCAAGGACGACCCAACAGTGAAAGAGCCTTTCGACAAGTCGCTATTGATCAATAAATGGCATTTGGGTAGCGGGATTATCAACGAAAGCGGCATTCAAAGGGCACTAGACATTGATTCATGCAAACAAGATGACTTCCTAGTGCTCCATCCTGATAACAAGCTGGTATTTTTATATGGTGACATGAAGTGCAACCTGCTAGAACCCGATAGTCTTTTTAGGTTTTGGCATATCAATGATGGCCAACTGGACTTGGACAATGTTTTTTACGATGTAATTTCCGTTACACTTGATTCGTTGAACTTGCGCAGAAACCTATCATCCGGGCTAGGTGAATTAACAACGGTAGCGTATTATTATTTGAATTAAGCGCTTGCTTCCAGCTTTTTGGGCAAAAAAAACTGCAACACCGCCGCCACCGCCATCACCGTCAAGCACCCAACCGGGTTCAGCCAGATGAAGCCGAGGTCCTCCTTGCCATCCATTTTATCCATAAAATAAACAGAAAGCACCACGGCCTCGCCCACGATGGCGGCGATGAAGACCGCCGTGCCACGCACCCATTTCATGGCAAAGGCCACGGCGAATATACCGAGGATGGTGCCATAGAGCAGCGACCCCACGATGTTCACCGCTTGTATCAGGTTCTCGAAGAGCAGGGTCACTGAGGCAAAGCAGATGACCAGTGCCCCCCAGCCGATGGTCAGCCATTTGCTCACCCCGAAATAATGCTTGTCGGGCGCATCGGGGCGCAGGGAGCGTCGGTAGATATCAACGACGGAAGTGGTCGCCAAGGCGTTCAGTTCGGAGGCGATGCTCGACATGGCGGCGCAGAAGATTACGGCCAGCAGTAAGCCTATCATGCCCTTTGGCAGGTGGTTCACCACGAAGGTGATGAAGACGTAGTCCTTGTCGTTCGGCTCGATTTTCACTTGGTCGTTGTCGGCGTCGTACTGGCGCAGCAGGTCGTCCACTTGGCCCCGCACGGCCACTTCTTGGGCGGTCAGGTCGGCCACTTTGGTTTTTGCTGCCGCAATTTGCGCAGCATCCTCCGTGTGCAGGGCGCTCACGAGGGCCTTCACTTCCACTTGTTTTTGTTGAAAAACGGCGGTGTGCTGTTGCTTCAAGTCGTCCAGTTGCGGGCGGTACTTTTCCGATTTTTCCAGCATGGTCAGGTTCGCCTTGTTGAAATGCACGGGCGGTTCGGTGAACTGGAAGAACAGGAACACCATCAGGCCCGTGAACAGCACGAACCACTGCATCGGTATTTTTATCAAACCATTGAAAATCAGGCCCAATCGGCTTTCCTTCAGCGAACGCCCGCTCAGGTAGCGCTGCACCTGCGATTGGTCGGTACCGAAATAGGATAGGAATAGGAACACCGATGCAATCAGCCCCGACCAGAGGTTGTAGCGGTTGGAGAGGTCCCATTTGCCATCGGCAATATCTGTTTTGCCCAATTCCCTTGTCACTGCCCAACCGTCGCCCACGCTCATATCGGACGGGAACTTAGCAGCAATCAAAAACGCCGTGACAATCATGCCAATCAAAATGACCAACATCTGCTGTTGCCCTGTCACGCTCACCGCCTTCGTTCCGCCAAACACCGTGTAAATCGTAACCACAGCGCCGGTAGCAATAATCGTCCATTGCAAGTTCCAACCCATGATGCTGGCCAGCACGATGCTCGGTGCCGCAATGGTGAAGCCCGCCGCCATGCCCCTCGAAAATAGGAACAGGATGGCCGCCAGCGTTCGGGTCTTTAGGTCGAAGCGCTGTTCCAAAAACTCGTAAGCCGTGTAAACATTGAGCCGGTAGTAGATGGGCAGCACGAAAACAACCAGAATGACCATCGCAATGGGCAGCCCATAGTAGAACTGCACGAAGCGCATCCCATCATCAAAAGCCTGACCGGGCGTGCTGAGGAAAGTAATGGCGCTGGCCTGCGTCGCCATGACGGAAAGGCCGATGGTCCACCAGTTCAGTTCCCGGTCGCCCATGAGGTAGCTCCGCACGTTGTCCACGCTTCGGGTCTTCCACATGCCGTAGATGATGATTCCGCCGAGGACGGCGAGCATGACTGTCCAGTCTATCCAATGCATTTCTTTAGTTGGCAGTTCGACAGTTGGCAGTTTGCAGTCAGTTTGCAGTTGTTTAGCAGTGACTGCGGTTGGGTCAACTTTTTAGGAAAATTTTTCAGGATTTTCTATCATTGAATATAGCATCCTGCCTACCTCTTCCGACTCAGCTATCCAATTGTCGTATTTTTCTTTGGTGATGTATTTACAAGTCAACGCAAAATCACACCAGACTTGCGTTTCCGTATTTTCGCTATCCGCATCGGTCAGTTTGCTGGCAAAATGTTTTGGGTGTTTGCGCTTGCGGTACGCCTCACCAATGCAACTGCATACCGACCTTGAACTCCGCCTGATTTGGTCAGTCAATGAATACTTTTCTTCTGGGGGAAAGTTTTTACTCTCCTGAAAAATGTCCATCGCCAGCTTAAACGCCTTCCTGTAAACGACGAGGTCTCTAAAAGTTCCCATAGTATATTGCTTTTATTAGGTCAAAAAACACACCTATTTGGGCAATAAGCACTAAACATCGAATCCAACCCCACCCCCGACTAAACAACTGCCAACTGACTGCCCACTGCCAACTGTCGAACTGCAAACTAAAAATGCCGCCAGCCCTGCGCAACAAGGTCATGAATTTTGCCACCCGAGGAATGCAGCTTCACGCCTTCGCTCTTCTCCGTTATCTCGCCCATGATGTAGATGTCGGGCATGAGCCGCACTTTTTCGATGTCGTCGGGGCTGACGGTGAAGAGCAGTTCGTAGTCCTCGCCGCCATTGAGGGCGCAGGTGAGCGGGTCGAGCTTGAATTTGAGGGCCTGCATCTTGGCGTCGTTGTGGATGGGCACGCCCACCTCCTCGATGATGGCCCCCACGCCGGATTGCTTGCAGATGTGCATCAAATCAGAGGAAATGCCGTCCGACACGTCCATCATGGCCGTTGGTACGAGGTTGGCATTTTTGAAAATATCAATCATGTCCTTGCGGGCCTCCGGCTTGAGAAAGCGGCCAAGGAGGTAGTCCTGCTCCTCCATGTCTGGCTGGATGCCGGGGTTGGAGAGGTAGAGCTGCTTCTCCCGTTCGAGCAATTGCAGGCCGAGGTAGGCCGATCCGAGGTCGCCAGTGACGCAGAGCAGGTCGCCGGGCTTGGCACCGCTGCGGTAAACGAGTTCCTCCTCTTTCGCCTGCCCGATGGCCGTCACGCTGATGAGGAAGCCTTTTTGCGAGCTGGTCGTGTCGCCGCCCACGAGGTCCACGCCGTAGAACTGGCAGGCAAGGCGAACGCCCTCGTAGAACTCGTCCAGTGCCTCCACGCTGAAGCGGTTGCTCACGGCGATGGACATGGTGACCTGCTTCGGCTGGGCGTTCATGGCATAGATGTCCGAGAGGTTCACCACCACCGATTTGTAGCCGAGATGCTTCAGCGGCGTGTACATCAGGTCGAAGTGTACGCCCTCCACCAGCAGGTCGGTGCTCACGACGGTGAGGTAGCCCGTGTTGTCAATCACCGCCGCATCGTCGCCGATGCCATAGTGGCTCGACTCGTTCTGGATTTCGAAGTTTTTGGTCAAATGCTCGATGAGGCCAAACTCGCCGAGCGAGGCTATTTCCGTGCGTCCGAGGTCTTGTTTTTCCATGTGAAAATGCCGTTTTCCGTTCCTAAACGAAGGGTGTTGTTGGAAAAATTGAAAATTTTTCCAACAACACCCAATCTCTGGGCGGAGGGAAAAAATGAAATTTTTTTCCCTCCGTCCAGCTACCCTTTGCTTTAGGTATGCCGATTTTAAAGGTGGGAGCGAAGGTAGGAGATTTGGCGGGATCTGGGCAGGGGGATGGGGGCTTTAGGATTTTCTTAAAAATCGTTCACTCCTCCCTCATTGGCCAATCATAAAATTTCCGCCTGTTTTCCAATAGATTGATGGTCTTATTGATTCTTTCTGCCTTGGTTTCTATTCTTTTGGCCTCCTCAATCCAGTCGATATAGTATTTCTTGTTGCTGTCGGAAAGGGTCTCGAAGAACTGGTGCGCCTTGGGCGATTCCAGCAAGCAGAGCATGAACTCATCGGGGACGACCACGGGCGAATCGTCGGCAAATAAAACAACATGCACAAAATCGCCCGCTTGTTTGCGAATCTGCTTTCGCACGGCGGCCTTCAGCGGCAGCAGCATCTTACCATCCTTCATGGGCAGGAGGTTGAACTGTTTCAGCTCATAAGAATCAATGAAGCCCCGTACCCTGACCAAGCCCATTGGCCGCCGCTCGCTCGCCGGGATTTCCGAAATGGCCACGTAGCTCCAGCCGCCTTTGCCGGGCATTTTTTCGATGGGGTATTGATTGTCAACTAGGGGAAGGGACATAGGCCTATTTTAAGCTGTCAGAAACTTGGCGCAAGGTAATTCTCTTTTTCAAGCGGCGGATGTACATGACCTACACATCTTGTGGTGTTGCTAAAAGGCAGAAGAATTTTGATGCTTGCTTGGTTGGGTATTTGGCTTACATTATCTTTGTTCGTCATCCTTTCGTGGCGGTAAGGAAGTTTTACTGCGGATAGGATGGGGGTTGAGGCATTGCGTGTTTTGAATAGTCGGTGATATAGTTGAGTATCCAAAATGTGCAATGCGTGAATCCGCAGTTAGTGAAAATTTAAAAAAATAAAATGGAAGACCAAAAATTAATGACTGCAATAATTACATCTTCAATAGCATTGCTACTGGGGTTGGTAAACCTTATATTTGGTATTATTTCATTGAAATCAAGGAACAAGAACGAAAGAGAGGTTGAAAAGCTAAAATCCGAATTAGAAAAAGAAAAAATTAGATTTGAGGAAACAATTAAAAAGGAGGGTGTTAATGAAGTTTTTAAATCTGAAACTACAAAAAGGATTTTGAACGTATTTCAAGTGCTTAAAGATAACAGTTATTCACTTATTAACAACTTAAACCAGTCTGAAGAACAATACATAGTAAGTCTCGAAAATTACAAGTTAAGTTTAAGTTCTGCTATTGGGGTTTACCAAGCAACTTACATGGACATAAACGAAGAATTACGCCATGAAATACATGAGATAAAAAATATTTTACACTATGCACGAATTAATGCAGAAAAAGAAATCCTGAAGGTATCAAAAAAAGTAAAAGGAAATGATAGATTTGATAAAAATGAAATCGAAAACTTGATAGGCAAAATATCAGTAATCCAAAATAAAATTTTCAACAATAATGAATAAGTCTGTTCTAATTATAGATGATGAGTACCGTGCTAAATTTCTTGTCAAGTATCTTGAAGAATTTAGTGATTCTAGGATAATGGTTGATTTTGCTCAAACCATAAAAGAGGCAATTGAGTTAATTGAAAGTAAGATTTACAAAGTAATATTATGTGACCTAATGATGCCACCAGAAAATTTTTATATTAGCGATAAAGAATTTGTTTTTAATGAAGAAGACAATTTTAATGGAAAAAAAATAATAGAATATTGTGTCAATAAAGGGATTGAAAAGGAAACAAAGATTATTATAACATCAGGTTCTGTGACTCTCTCAAAACAATTAGTTGAAAACTATAACCATGCAATTGAAATGCTTGTAAAGCCATTTTCTTGTGATGAATTATTAGAAAAAATTGAAAATACCCACTAACAAGGGCTTGCTGTCCATGCCGCCGAGCAGCCAGCCCGCAAACCCAACGCACGGCGGCACGGCAGTAAGCCAACCGTTACACACAATAAAAAATATGAACTTATTGACTGTAAAAGATTTCGATAAAAACCTGCTTTTAGAGATAGGTCAAATTCTATTGAAGAATACAGTTCAATTATTTAAGAATAAATCTGAAAAAGGAATTGGAGGACTTGGAAGTGGGATACTATTCGAGTTTGAAGACAACTATTTCATTATTACGGCTTCACACAATTTTATCCATTCAGGTGAATTTGTTGGTCATGGAATTGATGATTTCTCAGTTCAAGTTGGACAATATTTATACGACCTTAAAAGGGAAATAATTTTTGGAATAGATGAACCAAGTTATGAAAGAACAAAAATCGACTTAGCAATTGTCAAACTAAAATCCAGCAATTTGATAGATGACTTGAAAAAGCATAAGTCATTTTTGGCTCTTTCCAATATCAACTTTTTCCCGAATCAAAGGATAATCAATGAAGCAAATAATGAACCGAGTGACTACTACATTTTATTCGGTTTTCCTGAAACAAAGACAAAAAAGGTAATAAAAAGCTACAATCCAACAATTGAAGACAGAAAGTTTAACATTACCGCATATTGTCAAATGGAATACTTGCGAAATAAAATACCTCAAAGGTTAATCAAGGAAGGATTTACTAATCATATTTTCTTCAATAAGATAAAGAAAGGCTCTGATTTGAATTTTGAGAATCGGCTAATCAAACCTGTTCAAAACGGAATGAGCGGGTGTGGATTATGGGAGATAAATGTTGATTTGATTGAAGGGAAACCTCAGTTAAAATTAGCAGGAATATTTACTGAATTTCAAAAAGGTTTTGGCATCTCTGTGAAATTAAAATTTGCAATTGCTTTAATTCAACAGATGTTTAACTTAGAAAGATTGCCTAAATTTAGATGAATAGAAAAAAACTGTGTGTGACAACGGCTTGCTGTCCATGCCGCCGAACAGCCAGCCCGCAAACCCAACGCACTGCGGCACGGCAGCAAGCCAACCATTAACAGAATAAAAAAGTCCAACCCATTTCCATCCCCCCGTAAAAACCAAAAAACCCCATCCCCCGAGTCCCCCAACCCCAAATTGAGGTCTCCCAACCCCACCGTCGGGTCACCCGACCCGAACTTGAGGTCCCCCAACCCGAAATTTCGGGTCATACAACCCCAATTTCAGGTTGATAGACCCGAATTTGAGGTCCACCGACCCCACCGTGGGGTTCACCGACCCGAAATCCGGCCTTTTTTGAAATCAGGGTTTTTACAAACAGCTGATAATCAGGTTTTTATAAAAAGGGGAATTTTTCGGCAAGTTGCCGAAAAATCCCCCTTTTTGTAACTACTGCGTTGGCTCCATCACCCTGCCGGAGGCGGAGTAGGAGGTGGTGTGCCGCCCGTGGCATCGCCGCCGCTGCTGGGGCGCTTGAAGAACTGCGCCAGTTCCTGCCGCTTCACGCTGTAACCGTCCTCCTCAGTGTCGTCCATGTACTGCGTGTACTTGTAATCCACGAGGCCGTTCTGGTAGTTGTCGAAGTCGTGCAGGATTTTGGTGTTCTGCAACTTGCCCACCATGCTCATCAGGCGGTTGATCCAGCCTTCGATGGTGACCCGGTCGACATAGTCGGCCTCGAACTCCACCCAGTCCACTTGGGGGCTGCTGCGGTTCGGCTCCGAGTTGCGGTAGTCCATGACCTTGTTGGCGAAGAGTTTGTTGTCCTCGTCAATACTGCCATACTTCTGGCGCTCTTCGGAGCTGAGGTTTACCACATAATTTTCAAGTACCGTGTCAATGTCGTCAATATTCTTGTTGACGTCGGTCTTGTGTTCAGCGGTGATGTGCTTTACGATTAGATTGTGTAAAGGCATGTTGTTTGAATTATTTGGTTTAATAAAATTGATTCGCTGCTTGCCTTTTTGGCGGGGAGCCAACAGGGGAAGCAGTGCTACAAATATAAAATAAACTCAATACAAAACAAACATTTTGAGCCTTTTTTTATTGGAAATATTATGACATTTAGGGTGGCTACTGGGTAGCAGGAAATGATTTGCAATCAGTTTATGTTCCCTGCACCAAGCTTTCTGTCATTTCCTTTGCACTCCCCATCAAAAACCTTAGTTTTGTAAAAAATCGAGCAATGGGCGTCGTCATCGAACCTGAAATCATTCAATCATCTGGCCTTTCTGAGCAGGAATTCGTGCTGGAAATCGCCATCTACCTATACGAGCGCAAAATCTTGTCCTTAGGGAAGGCCGCCGCCTTTGCCAGATTGCACCGCATTGCTTTCCAAAAAGAACTTGCCAAGCGCAAAACGCCACTTCATCTCACAATAGAGGATGTGGAAAAAGACCTAAAAACACTTGAGGCACTTGGATTATAATTGTGGTAAGCGATACTTCCGTCATTAGCAATCTTTACTTGGTCGGTCATCTCGACATTCTGGAAAAACTGTTTAAATCGGTCATCATTCCACAAAAAGTGTTGGATGAATTGCTTGAGCTTCAAAACTTTGGAGTTGACGTCGGTAATTTCCTCAATTCACCTTTCTTGATTGTTAAAAAACCTAATAATCAACCACTTGTGCAACAATTCTTGGTTGAGATTGATGAGGGCGAGGCACAGGCAATCGTGCTTGCCTTGGAACTGAATGCCGATTTGATTTTAGTGGACGAAATGAAAGGAAGAGCTATTGCCGAACAGCAGGGACTTACCGTCACGGGGCTGCTAGGCGTGTTATTAAGCGCCAAAAAGCTGGGGTATTTGACACTTATTCAACCAATCTTAGAGCGATTGAAAACGGATGCTGGATTCTATATCAGCGATAAGTTGTTTTTGCAAATAATCAAGCTCGCCAACGAATAACTTGACATCAACCAAAATTAATTACCAATTTTCACCCCTCCCCATTCAACCACTTCTTAAACTCCGCCACCCGCTCCCGGCTCACCACTTCGGCGTCGTTGGCGGGGGGCAGCAGTTCCACTTTCAGGCGGCTGTTGAACCACTGCGATATTTTGCCGATGGCCTCGGGGCGCACCAGCGTCTGGCGGTTGATGCGGAAAAACTGGCGGGGGTCGAGGCAGCCCTCCAATTGGTCTAGGGTGTATTCGATGATGTGCTTGCGGCCATCGTTGCCCTTGGCGAAGGCCACTTTGTCTTCCGAGAAAAAATAGGCGATGTCGGCGATGGGCAGGTGGATGAGGTGCTGGCCGGACTTGACGAGGAACCGCTCCTTGTACTGGGGCCGCTGCACGGCGGCTTGTAGCAGTTGCTGTATGCTGCCAAAATCGAAGGTCTCCTGCTTTTTGAAAAACCGCTCGTATTTCTCCAGCGCCCGCACCAGTTCCTCTGGTTCCACGGGCTTCAGCAGGTAGTCAATGCTGTGAACCTTGAACGCCTTGAGCATGTACTGGTCGAAGGCGGTGGTAAAAATGACGGGCGAGCGCACCTCGGTCTGGTTGAAGATGTCGAAGCTGAGGCCGTCCGCCAGTTGGATGTCCATGAAGATAAGGTCAGGCTCGGTTGGCGGCTTTTGCAGCCATTGCGAAGCAGCCTCCACGGAGTCGAGCGTGGCCATTATCCTGCCCTGCGGGCAATGCTCGGCCAGCAGCTTGGCAAGGAGCCGGGCAGCGGGGAGTTCGTCTTCGATGAGGAGGATATTCATGTGGGTTTATCGGTTGGTGAAATAGTGTGGTATTTGATTGATGATTTAAGATTACATGATTTAAGATTTAAGATTGGGGCCGGACGGTAATCTTAAATCTTAAATCATGTAATCTGCAATCTTAAATCAAACCTTTAATAATGGCACCACCACCACAAACTCCCCCTCCGTCTCCATGACCTCCACTTCCTGGTTCATCAAGAGGCGGCTGCGATTGCGGATATTGTCGAGGCCGGTGCCCGTACCCGGTTCGGGGTGGGGCTTGCGCTGGAGTTGGTTCCGCACCACCAGCCTATCGTCCCCTTCGGTGCCGATATGAATGTGCAGGGGTGCTGCGCCGACACGATATTGTGCTTGATGGCGTTCTCCATGAGCATTTGCAGGGCCAGTGGCAGGGTCTGGTATTGGAGCAGCTGCGGTTGCACCGCAATTTCGACCTGGAGGTTCTCGCCGAAGCGCTCTTTGAGCAAGGAGACAAACGCCTTCAGGAAATTCAATTCTTCCTCCAAGCTCACCAGTTCCCGCTCCCGCACGTCGAGGATGTAGCGGTAGGTCTGCGAGAGCTTTCGTACGAAATTGACGGCCTTTCCACTGTCCTCCGGGATGAGGTAGGCCAGCGTGTTCAGACTGTTGAAGAAGAAATGGGGGTTCACCTGGTTGCGCAGGCTTTCGAGCTGGCTCTGCATGTTCTCCTTAAGCAGGCGCTCCTTTTCCAATTGGGCCGTTTTCAGTAGGTTGAACAGTCCGACGCCTTCATAAATGCCCAAGACAAGGAAAGTGACGAGCAACGAAGCGACGGACATGGCGATTTCATGCTCCAATTTTGCAACGCCCAGTTCATTCTCAAAAGGCTTGTGCAAAAAGGGGTCAAGCACTATTTTCAATAAAAAATACCCAATGACCACCGACAGCGCCAAGTAGAGTATGCGCTTGCCGCTCTGCTCTAATTTTGGGTATTTGCTTCGCCAATAGACGCAGGCAAACCGAAATACCAGCCAGTAAATCGCCGTATAGGCCAACCCCACCAAAAAGCAAGTGGTGAAGAATGCCCGTGGTGATGCTACCAGCACATCTGCGAACATCAGCAGCCCCGTCAGCATTGCCACCACCGGCACCCCGATGATGACCAACCAGCGGTCGCTGAAGCCGAGTATTTCGGAAGCTCGATTCATTTTGGTTGATAAGGGTTGATAATTTTTTTAGGTTGATAAGGGTTGATGAAGGTTGATAAGGGTTGATGGGGTGACTGCTAAAATCAACCTTATCAACCCTTATCAACCTTCATCAACCCTTATCAACCCTCAACCCCGTTTTTAAAACTGCACCCTCCACAGCAAATCCGGGAAGAAGCCGATTTGGTTCACCTGCTGCACCTCTCCTTTTTGGCGGTTGAAGCGGTAGGTGAAGACGTTCTCGTGATTCGTCACGTTCTGGAAGTCGAGGAAGAACTGCTGCGAGAGCTTGCGCTTCTTGCTGTTGAGGCGGTAGCCGAACTTCACGTCCCAGCGCAGGTACGGGTCAATGCGCTGGCTGTAAGCCTGGTCATCCAAGAACACCTGCTCCCCTTTTTCGATGCTCGCAGCGAGGTCAATCGGCGTGTAGTAGCGCCCGCCTGCCGTGGTGAACTTGGTGTCAAAGGTAAGGGCGTTGCGCTTGTCCTTGCCGATTTTTATCTCCTTGCCCGCCAAGAAGTTCAGGGTGTATTTGTTATTGAAGGCCGTGTTGCGCTCCACGCCGTCGCTGCCCTTGTATTTGCTATCGAAAACGGAGCCGGTCACCAGCACGTAGTAGCCCTTGCTGAAAAACTTCTCCACCGTCAGTTCGAAGCCATAGTTTTTGCCCGTGCCGTCGTTCACGAGGAAATGCTTTTCTGGGAAAGCGAAGTCGGCCCCGGCGTTCAGCATCGAAAAGCTGCTGGGCACGCTCTCCACGGGCACGTTGCCGAGGGCCTGGTAGTAGGTCTCCGCCTTGATGCGCCAGTCGCCGCCCACCTTCACGTCGTAGCCGAGCACGAACTGGTGGCTGCGGCTGAACTCCATGTCCTCGTTGGTGCGCACGTAGCTGCCATCGGCCTGCGGCACTTGCAGGAAGTACATCGGCAGCGGCTGCATCTGGCTGTGCAGGCCGTAGCCAAGGTTGAGGCGCTGGTTTTCGCTCAGGTGGAAATTGAGGGCGAGGCGAGGCTCCACGGCCCAGGTGTCGTTGAAAGTCAGGTACTGGGTGTGCAGGCCCGTGTTCAACGTCAGTTTTTCGTTGAGGCGGTACTGCGATTGGGCGTAGGCTTGCAGCAGTCCCATGTTGCCGTCGAAGTCACGGAGCGTCGCCCAGTCGGGGCGGGTCTCCCGGTCACGCACGCTGTTTTTCACGTTGAAAAGCTCGCCGATGACGCCCACTCGCAGCGTGTGGCGGGCGCTGTATTTTTTGTTCAAAAAACTGGAGACCGTATAACGGTTCACGGCGTCGTCCACCTCCAAATGGCGGCGGATGCTGGCATCGGGCAGTACCCGCTCCTCTTCGTAGGTATTGGCGGAGTTGCTGGCCGCAATGGTGGTGCGCAGGTAGGTGCTCTCGTTGAGCAGCAAGCGTTGGTTGAGGCCGATGACGCCGAACTGCGAGTTTACATAGCTGTTCTGGTCGGTCTCTCCGTAGAAGTCGTCGGCAGCCAAATCCTTTCCGAGGAACTCGATATTGCTCAAGCCACCGATGCCGAACAGACTGATATTGCCCAGCTTCGATTTTGGCAAATCCACCTTGAAGGAGAGGTCTTTGTACCGGGGCAGGGCCGAGGTTCCAAAATCCAAGCCCGCTTGGTCGGCCAGCTCCACGAAAGAGTGGCGGTAGCTGACGAGGTAGGAACTGTTCTTTTCCTTGTTAATAGGTCCCTCTGCCATTGCTTCCAAACCACTGAACGCCGCCAATTGCGCCGTGAACTCGTGGTTCTCTTTGTTGCCGCTCCGCAATTGGATGTCGAACACGCCCGAAAGCGCATTGCCGTACTCGGCAGGAAAGGCCGAGGTGAGGAAGTCGCTGTTTTTCAGCAGGTTGGTGTTCAGGGCGCTCACGGGGCCGCCCGTGGTGCCAAGGGTGGAATAGTGGTTGGGGTTAGGGATTGGAATGCCCTCCATTCGCCAGAGCAGGCCCGTTGGGGAGTTGCCACGCACCACGATGTCGTTGCGGCTGTCGTCGGCGATGTTCACCCCGGCGAAGTTGGCGGCCATGCGGGCGGCATCGTTGCGGGCACCAGAGTAGCGGGTCACTTCCTCCAGTGAGAACTGCCGGGCGCTGATGGTGGCCAGTTCGTTGCCCGCTTTGTCCTTGTCCACTTGGGCCGTCACCACCACCTCGTTCAGTTGGGTGAAGGATTCGGCCATTTTCACTTCAAGGTACGACTCCTTGCCTGCCGTCACGACGATATTCGGGATGGTTACGCTCTCGTAGCCTACGTAGCTGAAACGCAGTGTCTGCCTGCCTACGGCCACTTTTTCAATGGCGAAAGAGCCATCGGGTTCAGTAACGGTTCCGGTGGCAGTGGCTGCATCCACCAGTTCCACCGTGACGCCGATGAGTGGCACTTCGGATTGCTGGTCAATGACGATGCCACGGATGTTTTGCGTGGCGTTTTGGGCATGGCCCATTGCTGCGAAGAGCAGCGATAAAAATGTGATTGTAAACAGTCGGGTGATTTTCATGACGCTTTTTTTGATGAGAAATGATGGGGCAAAATTGAGCGTCGGGGATTTGAGAAGCGAGAAGAAAAAGATGAATTGTAGGATGGGGAGGATGAATTGTAGCCTACAAATAGCTTACTGAAAGCGAATCCGAAAAAGGGTGGGCCGATTTATCCACAACGTCCACTTTATTGGTGAGCCATTTGAGGCTGCGTTTGAATTGTCTCCTGAAAATTTCTTCCTCGCTTACACTTCTGTATTGTTGTTGGCGGGTTATTGGGGCATCTTGTTCTAACCAAAGCACTACTTGGAGTTGCTTTTTCTGGTTCTTCAACACTTCGAGGTAAGCCGCCCAGTCGGCATTTTGATAAGTCGAGCTTCTCGCTGAACCTACAATAATGGAAACAGAGTCACGCATCTTTATTGCTATCTCCAACCAGAGTGGGTTTTCTCCGCCCATCATCCGTGGTTTGTTTTCGATTCGGTAGCCACGAAAATTTTTTACCTCGATGAGCACCAGCGTATCTGTTTTGTGGATAGCAGAAAAATCAATGCCCTTCGTTCCAGGAACCGATTCCTGAACCAATTTGAAGTCTTTGGTCTCGTCGAATTTCAGCAGGTGCGCCCAATGCTCATCACTGAAATCAAACTGAAGGTTGCTTTCTTGGAATACCATGATTATTGTTTGAGTGCGCTCCGTTGCAATTGTTCCCGCTTTTCATGGAACTGCAAATGTCCCTCCATGATGGAGTCGTAAGGCAGGTCGTACATCGTTTCACCCGACTCGACGACCGTGCCATCATCGCCTTTCATCAACGTGAAGAACTTCATCGGCGGCACTTTTCCTTCCACTACATCTTCATATTCTTTGGAAAGGGAAAGCTCATAGGGCAATAGGTAGTCGTGAGTGGTGACGAAGATTTGGCAGCCCGCATTGGCGAGTGAAATGAGGAATTGAGCGACGAGTTTGATATATTTAGGATTAAGGCCTACTTCTGGTTCGTCCCATATAAGGATTGTGTTCTTGGTGAGTGAGCCGTTTAATACTAGATATAGCATTTGCGACAGTTTATTTATGCCTGATGCTTCTAGTGCAGACCTGATTCCACCTCCTTGATTATAATAAATAAAAAACTCATCCCCCTCCAGTTGGACTGTTACTCCTATGCTTTCTTCTAGTTCTTTTGACAAACGAATCGCATCATTTAGTTTCTCGCCTTTTAGTTTTGAGAGTGCAAGAGACTTAGCAAGAAGGTAATAAGTGGGGTCTATAGCACTATCCCTTTCTTCATATGACGCAATAAATCCTCTAAACCATGACAATACTTCTTGTTGAGGAATAAAAACGCCTTTGTGTTTCATTTGAAATGTACCATCCCACTCATTTCTTACAGTGTCGATTTGAAGTCCAAAATTATTCTCATTACCAAAACCCTTGAATTTGATAATGCCTGATTTGTCACTTGGAGTTCCTTTTTTTATTAGGTTAATTGACCTCACTGATGGCGGGTAATAGTTACTTAGAAAAGCCTTGGTAGGGGCTGGTGCTAGTAAAAAACTACTATTGTCGTTCGCCTTTAAAATAGGAGTAACCCCATCTAATAAACCTATATTTGTTGACATAAAAATAGCCTTCAACAAATGCGTCTTCCCCGTCCCGTTTTCCCCGATGAAGACGTTGATGCCCGGCGAAAAATCCATCGCCACCTTGCCGAAGCAGGTGAAGTTTTCCAGTTCAAGGCGCTTTATTTTATTGGCAAATTCTTCGGCCATGCGTTGTCGTTTTTATTGGGCAAACTATAACTACTTAAGAGGGGTGTTTTTTGTAAAAATTGGAAATTTTTACAAAAAACACCCCAAAGTGTGGGAGGTGAGAGAAAAAATGAAATTTTTTCTCTCACCTCCCACATCCTCCTAAACAGTTACGGCAAACTTACGAAAAATAAGGCACTCATTGCTCCCTCGCCGAAAACGACGCTGCCCCAATCAACTGGTCGTACCTGCCGCCGAAGGGGCGGTGATAGACCAGAATCGTGTAGTAGTTGTCGGCCTCGTGCCAATTGCCCTCCGTCACCTCGAAGTTGGGGTTGACGCTGCCGTGCGGCAATTCGGCGTATAGGTACTCGTAGTATCCCTGCTTGAGCGTCGCCTTGGCCACGTAGGCATTGGTAGCGGGGTTGAAGGCCATCTTGTACTCCGGCTTTAGCTGCCAGTCGGTGAAGGCACCGAAGAGGTAAACGTCCTCGTCCTCCATTTCGCCGATACTGGAAAGCTGGAAGAGCACGTCGAGGTACTCGCACTGTAGGTTGTTGACCTCGAACTCATTGTTGAAAATGGGCTGGTTGCTCTGGGCACCCCGTTCGTTCTGTAGGTTGATGCGCTCCTGCTGGATGGCGGCCCGTTCCTCTGCAGAGCTGGCACGGGCCGTGCGCTGCTGGAACTCCCGCTCCTCCTGTGGCGTGAGGCCAAGGTTGAAATTGCCGGCCGCTGGCCGCCCGCCCGGCCCCGTCACTTGGTTTTGGGCGTCGGTGTTTCCGATGATGAAACTCCCGTTGATGTCCCGCCACTCGAAATAGGGCATCTCGCCCCGTTTCAGGTCTTTTTCCAGCACCGACTCGTACTTGCCATCCTTGTTGCTGATGGAAATAATGCGGGGGTCGGGGTACCTCACCCCCCGTGCGTCAAGGTAGCGGAACTCCTTGCCCGCAGGAAACACGATTTTGTCCTGGTAGTCGAAAAGCTGCTGGCCGGGCTTGCTGAACAGGGGCTTCAAGCCTGCAGACGCATTGTCCCAGCGACCATTTTGAATCACAGTGGCGTTCAGTTCCTGTTGCGGGCTACGAAAGTCGAGCTTTTCGTGCAGCACCGTGAAGTCAATCTCTTGGTGTGTCATGATCTTGTCCACCCTTGCCGGGCGCACTGCCCTGCCGTTCACCTTCACCTTGGTATCCAGCACCATGAACCTGCGGGTGAGCACCAGTCGCTTATCGTCCTCGTCCTCATAGACCTTCAGGAGGTAATTGCCGCTGAGGCGGGGCCGCATGTCCTGGTTCGGATAGTTGAGCCAGTAATGCGTGTATTTCGATTGAACCCTGAAGGAAAAGTCGAAATCCCTGACCATTGCCTCCGAAAACCCTTCGATATAGTCGAACTCTGGGATGTTCGAGGGGCTCCAGTTGGCGTCGCAATGCTGGATGGTATAGACGTAGTTCTTTGTGTCGGCGTCCAAGTCGTCGAAAGAGAGCAATAGCTGATCCGAACTATTCAGCTCGATGATTGGCATACTGGTCGGGTAGCCGTCCACGTGGAATTTTATGGTCTTGATATTGTCCAGATAGACATAGTCATAATAGACCAAACCGTCGTCTTGCGAGTGGGCGAGTGCTGGCAGCAGCAGGGCGAGCAATGGGAACAAGTTTTTCATTTCTATGGATTTCATGAACAGCGTACCACGCAAATGAGCGCAATCCTGCCGTAATTCTACAACGATTCGGCAAGTTTGGTGAACCTTTGCAGCGCATTAACGCAAAAACGGCATTATCATTTTGCTCCGCAACAAAGGGGCAAGCTGCTGGCCGGACTGACAACATGCATCAAAAAGACAAAGACACTATACCTGGCCACGAGCCGCCCGCCCGCAAGCCGATGAGCATGGCGAGCAAGGCGGGGGTGTTCACCCTGAGCAGGGCCGTCACCATTCTCACGCAGCTGTTGGCGGGGGTGGTGCTGGCCCATGTGCTCACCAAGGAGGCCAATGCCGTCGTGTCGTACCTCGTGCTCACGCTCTACGCCACTGCCTTGGCCTTCGGCCAATTGGGCCTACCCGACAGCGTGTTTTTTTTCTTCGAAAAAATGCCGCCCGCCAACCGCAAGGCGTTCACGCTGCTATTGGTCAAAATTTTGGGTGCATTGGCGCTCGTGGCTGGGGGCGTCCTGCTCGTAGTAGGCTGGGTGGGCGCTGCGAAGGAGGGCTACGGCGAGTTGCGGACGCTCATTTGGGCCATGATGGCCATGCTGTTGCTGGAACTGCCCACCACGCCCGTGCCCAATGTGCTCATTGCCCTTGACCGGGCAAAGACGGCAGCCTGGTTCAACGTCTTTACTGGGGTGGCACAGTTCATGGCCATGACCATCCCCCTGCTGCTCCCCGACCCCGTAAAGGCCATCCCCATCGGGCTGCTCATTTACAGCGGCCTGCGCTTTGCGGTCAGCGCCAGCATTTTTCAAAAACTGTTCAAAAA
The DNA here is from genome assembly GCA_016714985.1 of Saprospiraceae bacterium. GTDB lineage: Bacteria > Bacteroidota > Bacteroidia > Chitinophagales > Saprospiraceae > UBA6168. The sequence goes on from JADKBS010000003.1 coordinate 440,345, forward strand.
AGAACCGCTGGCTATACTGCCGGAGGGTACCATGCGGGAGGTGTTGCGCTACTCGGTACCACTCAGCCTTGCCCAGATTTTCTGGATACTCAACAAGCAAGTGGACAAGCAAGTAGTCCAATGGCTACTACCAAGCACGGTCTTCGCCGTCTATCAATCCGGTGCCATCGAACTGCCCATTATCCCCACCATTGCCTATACCGTTTCGGCGGTGATGATGACCCAATTGGTCGGCCACCACTTGCGGGGCGAGCGGCAGGCATTGCTGGGGCTTTGGTACAAAAGCGTCCAAAAAGTCTCGGTCATCGTGCTGCCATTGGTCATGATTTTCTTGGTGGCCGCCGAGGAGTTCATCGCCCTGTTGCTGCCCGCCGACTATGCCGATGCGGTCATCCCGTTCCGCATCTACACCTTCATATTGTTGCAACGGGTAGCCTCTTATAGCAATATGCAAAAAGCGCTTGGCAGCACAGCCCCCATCACGCACGCCGCCATTTTGTTGTTTGCCATCAATGCCTTGCTCAGCGTGCCGCTCGTGCTCTGGCTCGGCATGGCAGGGCCGCCCGTGGCCGCCCTCATCGCCAACAGTTTTTCGTGGTGGTATGCGCTGCGCAATATCCAACAACTGCTGAAAATCCGTTTCAGTGAAGTGTTCCCGTTCCGTTTTTACTTGAAGGCGCTCGGCGTGGCCGCTCTGGCTGCTGTGCCCATTTTATTGTTGAAAACAACCGTGGACTTGCCACGCTACTGGGGTTTCTTCATCTTAGTGGTTAGCTACCTGCCAGTTTACCTCGCACTGGCACTGGCCACGGGCATCATCGTAAAATCGGACTGGAACCGCTTGCTCAGGCGCAGCTAACCCTTCCCAATTTCTCCAAGTTTGTGAATACCTTTACCGCCCAATTTGATTGCATCGGCAGTCAGTAAATGGTTCACAAGGTTTCAGGTTTCAGGTTTCAGGGGAAAACCTGCTAAACCCATTTTTTAAAAACTTGGAGGCAATCAAAGCCGTTTGGAAAATGCCAATTGCTACCATTCCTCGAGAAACTCCGTGTAATCCCGAAAATTGGGACAGGCTTTGAAACCTGAAACCTTTACGAACCATTGTCAACGTGTCCTAATCGCAAATCGTAAATCCCGATCTCAAATTGGGGGTGTTAAGAAAAATGTCCTGGCTCAAATTTCTTCCTGTTTATGCTATAAAGTCTTTCCACCGAAGGTGGAAAAAGCATAAAGAATCATAAAAAATCTGCGTCCTTCAGCGTCAAAAAAACTGCGTCATAATTTTTCTTAACACCCCCAATCACAAATCAACAATATGAACAAAAAACTCGAACAACTCGACCAGAAAATAGCCGAAGCCCAGCTTGGCGGCGGCCAGAAACGCATTGCGGCGCAACACCATAAGGGCAAGCTGACAGCCCGTGAGCGCATCTACTTCCTGCTCGACGCAGGGTCTTTCGAGGAAATCGGCATGTTGGTCACCCACCGCTGCGACGACTTTGGGATGCAGGAGCAAATCGTGCTCGGCGACGGCGTGGTCACGGGTTATGGAACCATCCATGGGCGCTTGGTCTATGTTTTTGCACAGGATTTCACCGTGTTCGGCGGCTCGCTCTCCGAGACCCACGCCGAGAAGATTTGTAAAATCATGGACTTGGCCGTGAAGAACGGCGCCCCTGTCATTGGCCTGAACGACTCAGGTGGGGCGAGGATTCAGGAGGGCGTGAACTCGTTGGGCGGCTACGCCGATATTTTCTATCGGAACGTGCGCAGCAGCGGCGTTGTCCCTCAGATTTCGGCCATCATGGGGCCGTGCGCTGGCGGGGCCGTCTATTCCCCAGCCATGACCGACTTCACCATCATGGTCGAGCACACAAGCTATATGTTCGTCACCGGCCCCAACGTGGTGAAGACCGTGACCAACGAGGAAGTGACCAGTGAGGAACTCGGTGGGGCACACACCCATGCCACCAAGTCTGGCGTGACGCACCTCACCGGCGTGAACGAACTGGATTGTATCGAAAAAATAAAGCGGCTGCTGTCGTACATCCCGCAGAACTGCGAGGAGAAAACGCCCCGGCTCGACTTTCCCCTCGGCGACGAGCTGCGCCCGCAACTCACCGACCTCATCCCCGAAAACGCCAACCAGCCCTACGATATGCGGGAGGTCATCGCTGGCATCGTGGACGAGGACAGTTTCTTTGAAATTCACGAGGAATGGGCCGAGAACATCGTCGTTGGCTTTGCCCGGTTGGCAGGCCGCAGCATCGGCATCGTGGGCAACCAGCCCATCAGCCTCGCTGGGGTGCTCGACGTGAACAGCAGCCGCAAAGGTGCCCGCTTCGTGCGCTTCTGCGACTGCTTCAACATCCCGCTGCTGGTGCTGGAGGACGTGCCCGGCTTCCTGCCCGGCACCGACCAGGAGTGGAACGGCATCATCGTGAACGGGGCGAAACTGCTCTATGCCTTCAGCGAGGCCACTGTGCCGAGGGTTACGGTCATCACCCGCAAGGCCTACGGCGGTGCCTACGATGTGATGAACTCCAAGCACATCGGTGCCGACATGAACTTCGCTTGGCCCACTGCCGAGATTGCCGTGATGGGTGCCAAGGGTGCTTCGGAAATCATCTTCAAAAAGGAAATAGAATCAGCCGCCGACCCCGTCGCCATGCTGGCCGAGAAGGAGCGGGAGTACCAAGCCACTTTCGCCAACCCTTACCGGGCCGCCCAACGGGGCTTTATTGATGAGGTAATTGACCCCAAGGACACCAGGCGGAAGCTCATCAAGGCGTTTGCGATGCTGGAGAATAAGGTGGTGGATAGGCCGAGGAGGAAGCATGGGAATATTCCTTTATAGAAATTTGCTGACTATAACGGTTTGTAGTGATAAGCGCCTGTGCAGGGATTATAAACCAGCAATCCAAGGGGCAGCGCCCCGGAATCCCGAGGTGTCGGGACAAGTTCTCCAACTCCGATATTTCGGGGCGCTGCCCCTCATGCTGGGGTAAGACTGCAATGGCTACAAATATTTCGGGGCGCTGCCCCTCGGTGCTTGGGGTTACCACCTTGGAAAAATGAAGCTATGCCAGCTTTTCTTTCTTCCGCATAAATGTACTCGCATTTTTCCCCACCAACTATCAAACAAGCGCCCCCTTTGCCTACCTTTACCCCGAACAAAATCACTAACGCATGTCCGCAACAGATTACAAAAATCCGCACCTTCTCCTCGAAACCGCAGGCTTGGAACCCGGCGAAATCACTTGGCGCAGCCCCAGCAACCTCGCCATCGTGAAGTACTGGGGAAAGCACGGCATCCAAATGCCGAAAAACCCCTCGCTCAGTCTCACGCTTAGCAGCAGTTTCACGGAGACCTTGCTCGAATACCGCCCACGGGAGACCAGCGAAACGGGCATTTCCCTTGAGTTTTTCTTCCACGAAGAACCGAACGAGCCGTTCCGGGCGAAGCTGTTGAAATACCTCGAAAGCGTGTCGGACATCTTCCCGTTCCTGCGGCAGCTCGACCTCACCATTTACAGCGGCAACTCCTTCCCGCACTCGGCGGGCATTGCCTCCTCGGCCTCGGCCATGAGTGCATTGGGGCTTTGCCTTTGCTCCTTGGAGCACGAGCTGTTCGGCACCTTGGACGACGATACATCCTTCGACCGCAAGGCCAGCTACGTGTCGAGACTGGGGTCGGGCAGTGCCTGCCGCTCCATCTTCCCCACGGCGGCGCTCTGGGGCGAGACGGGCGAGGTGATAGGCTCTTCCGACCTCTTCGCCGTGCCGATGGGCGAGGAGGTTCACACCGTTTTCAAGCATTTCCACGACGATATCCTGATAGCGAGCACGGCGGCCAAAAGCGTGAGCAGCCGGGCGGGCCACGGGCTGATGGAGGGCCACCCCTTTGCTGAGGCCCGCTATGCCGATGCGAGGCGCAACCTCAACCGCCTCATCCCCGCCATGCGCAGCGGTGATTTGGAGGAGTTCGGCCGCATCGCCGAGAACGAGGCGCTGACCCTACATGGCCTGATGATGAGCAGCAACCCTTCGTTCATACTGCTGAAACCCAACACCTTGGAGATGATTGAGCGGCTGCGCCAATACCGGGAAGAGACAAAGCACCCCGTCTATTTCAGCCTTGATGCCGGGCCGAACCTCCATGTGCTGTACCCAGAGGACATCATTTCTGATGTACGGGGCTTTATCGAAGAAGAACTGAAGCCGCTTTGCGAAGACGAAACCTACCTGCAAGACTGGGCGGGGGATGGGCCGGTGCAGGAGTAGTTATTTGAGTTGGCCCCAAAGGGGTTAACAGTTCGACAGGTCTTGTCCCGATACCTCGGGATGGCAGTCGGCTTATCGCCCAGATGACGAGCGGTGGCGAAATGATGGCTAAGGGCAGTCGTCAAAAATTAAAAAACGCCATTTGGGGATGTTCCCGAATGGCGTTTTTTGTTGGTTTAACCTTGCGGGTTGAGGAGGGCCCGGAGGCGTTGTATTTCCTCGTCTTTGATGGTGATTTGTTTGTCCTTTTCTGCCAACAACTTATCTTTTTCAGCCAATACCTCGTCCTTGCTGGCCAGCAGCTTTTCTAAAATGGCTATCTGCTGCTTGTAGGGTTCGGTGAGCACCTTTGCCACTTCTTCCAAAGAAGAATTATGGATGGAAACCTGGCCAGCGTTGCCTTGATGGTTGATAATATGGAAAATGTTCGAGTCGTCGAACTCGTCTATGGCTTGGCAGGTAGTGCCCAATTCTTCCGCAATTTTTTCGAACCGCTCCACGCTCAGCTTGGTCTTGCCGGATTCGATATGGCCATAGCTGGTCTTGTCAATATCGAGTACCTTGGCCATGTGCTCCTGGGTGTAGCCCCTTAGCTCCCTCATCTTCCTGATTTTGTATCCACGGTCTTTTTCCATTTTTTGTGCGTTTTATGCATATAAAGGCAAATGTAGTGCATATTTTGTGAGTGAAGAAAATTTGCTGGTGCAAGAATGAAAGGTTATCTTTGCCCAGACCTATTCGACAAGAATTTTACAACACAATATGGCTGCCCTGAAGCGGTTACATAAACGTCAGCCAATCGTATAGCATAAGGGAAACCGTAAAACAGAAGCTAATTGCCTCCTAAATGAAAATCTCAGGCTTCACCATGGTAAAAAATGCCACCTTGCTCTACTACCCCATCCGGCAGAGCATTATGTCCATTTTGCCGTTAGTGAGCGAGTTTGTGGTGGCGCTTGGCGAAGGTAGCTCTGGCGACCGTACAGAGGAAGAGATACTGGCCATTGGCTCGCCGAAAATCCGAATTATCAGGACCGTATGGGATATCGAAAAATATCCCAATGGGACAGAGAATGCGCACCAGACAGACATTGCTAAGTCGCATTGCAGCGGGGACTGGCTCTTCTATCTCCAAGCCGACGAGATAGTGCATGAGCAATATCTGTCTATCATTCAGCAGCGTTGCGAAGCACTGCTAAATGACCCAGAAGTAGAGGGGCTGCTCTTTGATTACATCCATTTTTGGGGCGACTATTGGCATCATCAAGTGTCTCACGGCTGGTACAAGCGGGAAATCCGAATCATAAGGAACCGTCCCGACATCCATTCTTGGGAGTCGGCGCAGTCCTTCCGGCGCATACCCGGCTTCGATGGGAAAAATTACCGCCAACAGGTAGGCACCTATAAATTGAAAGTGGCCAAGGCGCATGCGCAGGTTTTCCATTATGGCTGGGTGCGTCCACCACATTTGATGCAATCCAAGAAAAAGGCGCTTGATACTATCCACAAGGGGGTAGAAAGAGTTGAGGGGCTTTACCGTAACAGGCCGGGGTATTACGATTATGGGCCATTGGGTAGGGCCGCCAAATTCAAGGATTCCCACCCTGCCGTCATGCAGGAGTGGATTGCGCAGTTCGATTGGAAAGACCAACTAAAATTACTCGTCAAAAGAACTGTGCCTTGCACCGACAGCCATAAACATGACTTGCCGAAATACCGTTTACTGACTTTTTTAGAACAAAATCTATTTGGTGGCAAAGAGATAGGAGGTTTTGGCAATTATGTTTTGCTTAATAGATAAGGATGATTCCAACGGAGGTGTGTCAAATGTAGTGCTGCCTTAGTACCAGACTGTGGGCATAGGGGGCGAAGCCCCCAAGTAAAGTTTCCTCCCCGTAGCCCGTAGCAGTGCCAGAGGCGTCGCTACAGGGAGGAAAGTGCTCATTGGGGCGGTGCAGCTGCTTAGGCCCCAGGCTACAACTATAGCAGCATTACATTTGACATACCCACATTCCAATATAGCGTTAGGATATGCAAATAAATCTAATCGGTTTGCTTGAGATGGTGAATAAAACAATTGGCAATTAAGATGAATCTTCAATTAATTAAATATTAGGAGAACAGTCGTAATTGTCGATTACCAAAGGATTTACCATAGCATGCAAGTCATAAATCCAAATATTATGTCAAACATTACCAAATCCGTTTTACACCTATTCCTTTTAGGTATGTTTTTGACGCTCTCTTGGGCTATGAGCCTTGCTCAAACTGGTGATTGCCTCAGTAGTGGCAATGTACTTTTGGAAAAATACTGGGCATCCAAAGCGAACTTAAATGAGAACTTTGTGGCAAACACTATTGATCCTGTGACTGGCGATTTGTTGGGCGACGGTATTGGGGTTTGGGATTGCGAGATAAATCATTATTCTATGCATGGAGTTGGTTTGCCAATTCCTCAGATTACAATGCGTTCACCTAGTACAAATGCAAATAATTGGGCCGGAGGAAGTGACATCACTTATTTTCTTGGCAGACATATCGCAATGCTTGCTTCAGAATATGCCTTACTTGGTCAAAGTGGCCAATATAGTGCCCAAAAGCGCACTTTGAATGAACTGTTTTTAGCGCTACAATCTTATAGGAGATTAGATATGACGGCCAATAAATTATGGGAAAGATATTTAGAATGCACTGGTGAATATTGTACTTGGACACCCAGCTTAGATGGATATTCTGGCTTTTTTATTAGGTCAGATTTTGACCAATCTTCTGAAACACAGTTCAGTCAAGAATGGAATGACAGTACAGACATAACTATTGGCTTTGCATCTTCAGACAACAACAATTGCTACAAAATAGATGAGCCTTCCTGTGAAGGTTCTGGTGATGATTGTGGATTCAAAGAATGTGGATTAGTCCAATCTCAAGACCAAACTATTGGCCTTTTGTTTGGTTTGGCCTTTGTGAGGAAATTTGTGCCACCGGGGCAGTTTGCGAAAAATCAATGGGGTGCAATACCCAGAAGATGTGCTGACGATAGCGCAGAAGATAGCACATGGGATGGTGAACAGGATTGTGCAGGCCGAGGGGTTTGTTAAATTCCCTGGATGTGTTGCTCAATTTGGAGATGAAATTGGGAGAGATGGTGGGCAAAACGCAAGATGGGCAATATATGGGATGATAGAAGCAGCAAATTTCATTACAGAAGGCAACTCATCTCTTTTCATACCCCACCAAACCTATACTTATCACATAAGTGCTTTAGGGTATATTGAAATTGATATTGACATTACTGACGAACAATTTTATCAAATAGGGGCAAGATGGGTTTTTGGTGAAGGTACGGAGAGTCTACCTAATATTATTCGACATTATATACATTTTTCATTTCCGTTTGGATTTTATGTGGCAGTAGCTGAAGTCATTGGATTGCTCCCAGCAGCAGGACCTACCTATAATATTAGAATGTGGACAGACTTAATGGTCGCTGGTAATTCAGGTTACGAAGACGATAGACATAATAACCCAAATTATCCACAAAGTGCTGAACAATGGGCGCACTCATCAGATAACTATATGATGATGCAGCATTTTGCTTATAATATCCTTCACGACGACAATGGTTCCTTGTCCGATTCGGATATGGAGTGGATGGAAGACTTGCTATGTGAATATGGCTGCCCTGGACCGTGCAGAAAAACCGAAGATTTCATCCCTGCAAGTGCTGAGGATGACTTCCCATGTAATAATGAGCCAGGTGGTCATTGGGATTGTGGCATTTTATTCTGGGATGGCCCTGCGACAACAGCCGGTTGCGTTATTCCAGGTGGTGGGCCACTTGACCCAGGAATGCTGTTTAACCCCAACAGCTACTTACTCGCCTACAACCTCTACCACCTCGCCGGCGGCACAACCAACGACAACTACTTAAACCCCTTCGACTACGAGATAACGCCCGACAACAATGCAGATATATCCAGCGGCTACCAAGGGGCGGAGGAGTTCCTGCGGGTGGAGGGCAACCTGCGGCCCTGCGATAGGACCATACAACAGTACCAATTCGTGGGCACCGACTTGCTCTGCTTCGACGAAGTGACCTCCAGCGAGAACATAGAAGTGCTCAGCTTTTGGAGCGGTTTGATGAAAATCAGGATTTTGTCACGGGCCGAGGACTCCTGGGTGGAACTGTACGAGAGCGACCCTAACTGCGAGTTCGACGAGTGCCACCTGCCGAGGCGGGTGCGTATCAAGTTCGACATCAAGTCCAAATGCGAAGTTGGGTGTGCCTCCAACATCTATTCGGATTTGCATATTTATTCCAACACGACCTGGGGCATAGACGATGCCAAGAGCTTCCTCAGCTCCAATGTCTTTGTGCACACGGGCGCAACCCTCACCATCGAGAATACCACGGCATTTTTCGATTCATTTAGTGGCCTGCACGTAGAAAGGGGGGCCAAGCTGCATGTGGACGGCGGCACACTGACCAACTGCCCGAACGGCGGGAAATGGCCGGGCGTGAGCGTGGCGGGCAACAGCGCCGTTGACCAGGCCGGAAGCGGCGGCATGCCAGCGCCCTACCAGTCGGGTACGGTGCTGCTGACAAGTGCCAAAATCATAGGTGCGCACACAGGTGTGAGCACAAAAGGCTGGGCAGGAAACAGTGTGAACCCCGCCTATAACGGTGGCCTCGTTCATGCGGAAAACACCACCTTCGAAGGCAACGGCGTGGGCGCTTACATTAAAAAGTACGACAAGACCAATAAGAGCAGGTTCATCGGCTGCACCTTCAGCAACCCCAGCTTGCCGCCAACGCCCGACAACCCCAACGGCATTTCCTTCGCCAATGGAGTTGTGATAGAGGACACAGACGGTATTGAGTTCAGTGGCTCTACCTTTACGGGCATGTACAAGGACGGTGCGGGCATCAAGATCTATGATGCGGGCTGCACCGTCAACGGCGGCTGCCAGTTCTCGGACAGCAGCTTTGGCTTGGCGGCCTATTCCACCACAGGCGTTTCAAGTCCGGAAAAAATAAAGGTAGTGGGCGCTGTGGGCGTTTATAATTCGTTTTCCAATATCCGTGTCGGTATTCGGAGCGATGCAAAGGACCTCATGAAGAGCTTGGAGGTCTATGGCAATATCTTCAACAATGCCAAGCAGGAAGGTGTCCGGCTATCGGGAACGACCTCGTCCCTCATCCGTGACAATTCCTTCAATGCCTGCGATATCGGCATCTCCACCTATTCGCTGGGCGGCAATTTCAATGAATTCAAGTGCAACCAGTTTACCACATCGGGTTTGGCAGGGGTGTTCTTGGAGGGCAACCATTCCTTCACTACCATCACGAGGAACAATTTCATCGCATCTCCTACTTTCGACTATGTGTTATCGGAAAATGGAAATACGGGCGAGCAAGGAAGGTTGTTCCCGCAGCAGGGCGGGAAAGGTAACCCTGCCGACAATTGTTTTTCATTTACCGTTCCTCATAACCTGATTACGTCTGGAAATACGGAGAGCTTCAACTACTATGTGCCGAACACAGCGAATCTTTGCAAGATACCTACCTTCAACCAAGGGATGAGCAACTATGCTATATTGCTGACAAATTTTAACCAAAACCCAGCGCCTTGCACCTTCCCTAATCTTCAAGACGATTGTCCCAATCCCAGTTTTAATGAATATGTGGTGGCCAGCCAAGACTACCATAACACAGAGGTATTGTTGGCTCAAATACCCGGCGATGAAGACCTGCTAACCAGCCTCTACCATAAAGGCAATATGAAGGACTGCATCAAGAGCGGCATCATCCGACAGGCCTTGCTCACTGGCAACACGCAACCAGCTTCACAAATATTCAACTATGAAGGCACCACCACGGCCAAGCGGCAACAATACGGGATGCAGTTGCAGTTGAACGACTATGTGGGCGCCGCTGCCACGCTGCAAGCCATCCCATTGGCCAGTGCCGAGGATGTCGTTTTCGCCCAAGTGCAGTCCATCAACCTCGACCGCCTGGCCACAGGCCCCAGTTTTGAATTGAGCGCCCAGCGGGAGGCCTTCTTGACAGGCATTGCCGAAGGCAATACAAGCTCCAGGGAATACGCCATGGCGCTGCTGTCCATGCTAAAGGGCAAAGAGTTCTATCTGGAGCACACGCCCGTGGCAGGCATGGCAGGGCGGGAAAACGTTGCCCCGCCCATTACCAAAGCGGCAGGGCACTACCTCCTCAAACCCAACCCAACCACTGGACGGTTGACCGTCACCCTGCCCACCGAGGCCGAGTCGGCAGTGAGCATCAGCGTCATTTCCTTGAGCGGAGCCGTCGAGAAATCGTTCAAGTTCACGGAAGGAGCAGCCTCCTATGAAATCAATTTGCAAGGCTTGCCAAATGGTATTTACTTTGTGAGGACGGTGGAAGGCTCAAAAATGATAGGCACTGAGAAAGTGCTGTTGAGCCGTTGAGGAAAGCCGGTTATGACAAATTGAAGCAACAATACCATGGGGTGTCTGGTAATGCTGGGCACCCCACAAATATTTTCCCAAATGAAATACCTTATACTTTATGCCTCAATACTTTTTGCAGCTAACCTATCATTTGGCCAAGCTACCTTTGAGAAAAAAATAAATGTCGGCCTCGGCGATGTTGCTTGCAGTGTGCGCCAACTGCAAGAGGGTTACCTGCTCACAGGTTCGCAATTTTGCAACGGCATTGAGTCGCAATGCTTTTCTATAATTCGCACCGACAGGGATGGTAACCCTATTTTCATAAAAGAATACCAAAACATTCCTTGGTGGTTTTGTTCCAGCAATTTTGCGGGCAATACCTGCGTGGTCGTTGCGCCCGACAGTAGTTTTTATTTTACAGGGGTCATCGAACCCCAAGGGCAGCAAGGTGACGTATTCCTTATGAAAACGGACTACAATGGTGACAGCCTATGGTTGAAGGTTTTCGGAGGCAACTCCCCTTTGATATCCATCAGTCGTGACATTATACAGACCTCTGACTCTACACTCTTGCTTTTCAGTGACAAAGCCACGGGAGATTATGATTCAAACCCTTGGCTGGTTGAAGTGGATATGGATGGCAATGTGCTTTGGGAGTTCGAGTTTGGGCAACAGTATATCGCTTGCGATATGCAGAGTATCCTGTTGATGCCCGATGGCGATTTGGTCATCAGCTATATCACTGAGGAAACTTTATTGGGCGGCCCTGCCATGTCCGTTGCACGCATCGACCGACAACAAGGGCAGGTACGCTGGGAGAGGCGTTTCGGTGAATATGACGGCTATCATGACCTACTTCATACTGGATTGGTAGCATTGGACAACGGCGGCTTCTTGGTCAGTTGGCAGCGCTTTAATATGACGCCCCATTCTTTTTACCAAGTCTCGCTCACATGGCTGGACTCCACGGGCAATATCACCAAACAGGAATTCATGCATGATTTCGTAACTTTCCATATCAATGATTTGATTAAAACCACGAAAGGAACCATTGTAGGTGTTGGCGATTTAGATTTATATGACTACCCCGGCCTCGGCCGGTTGGGCGGCTGGGTGTTCGAAATGACGCAAGACGGTGAAATGCTTTGGGAACGCTATATTCAGGACATCAGTCTGCCTGATAAAATGAGCTATTTCAACAACGTCATAGAGAACGACAGCGGCGGCATCACCATATCGGGCGCCATCCTCACCCCCGTCGGCTACGACATCTGGCTGCTACAATTGGACAGCATGGGCTGCTTCGAGCCGGGCTGCACGGGCGAGGTGCAGGTGGTCGGTGGGGTCTATAGCAGCACCCCGGAGCCCAAGCGCATGGAACTGAAGCTGTACCCCAACCCCGTACTGGGCGAGCGGCTGTTCATTGACTTGCCAGTAAGCATGGAGCAGGAGCCATCCACCGAAGTCGTCCTGTTCGATATGCTGGGCAGGGCCATCAGAAAGGAGCCTCTTTCACGGGCCGTGGATGTTTCTGGGCTGGAAAAGGGGACGTACTTCTTGAAAATCAAGCAGGATGGAGCTATGCTGGATTGGGTAGGGAAGTTTTTGCGGGGGTGAACCCTGCCCTGCATTTTTTCACATCCACTATCAATCAAGCGCCCCCTTTTCCTACCTTTACCCCGAACAAGATCACGAACGCATGTCCGCAACAGATTACAAAAACTCGCACCTACTCCTCGAAACCAACGAACTGCCCCCCTTCAATCCTTTCTTACCCCGCTCCCAGCCTTACACGAATACCCCGTAGCGTCTCTTCCCGCATCAACTTTCCATCCCGGAACACCAGTTCGAGCAAGCCATCGGCTTCACCCTGCCAGTCTGTTTCATCGAAAAGGGCAGGTTTGCCATCGCCGTTGTGGGCAATCTTGATGAGGCCCTTGGCTGATTTTTTCGTGCCATCATCCGTTTTGGGGTCTTTGAAAATGGGGCGACCCTGGCCGCTCACCTCGCCGTAGGTGGCCTTCATGGCAAAGCCAAGTGTGTCACGGGTCACGTACTCATACGTGAACGAGCCGATGCCGAGCACCACGTTGAAAGAGGCAAACCCCTTGTTTTTCAAGCCTTCCAGAATGGCCAATTGCCGCTCAGGGGTGATGCTGTCGCCGTAAATCAGGCCGATATGTGGGTCGAGCAGGCGGTAGCCCTGCGCCGTGACCGTGCCGCCGAAGGTTTCCCAAAGGCATTCAACGGCACCCTTGTAGGCCGGGCTGCCGACGGGCGCATCGGGGTCGCCGCAGATGATTAGGACGGGGTCGCCGGAGTCGGGACGGATGACGACCTTGCCGTTGCGGGCCATGATTTCGCTTTTCAGTTGGGGCAAATAAGCCGTAATCACCTGCCAAAAATCCCAGGTATCCGACACGATGGAGACGATGCCCGCAGGGTAGGTCTCTGTGATGAGGCGGCGAAAAGTGGCCAGTTCTCCATCTTCCATGCCCATGCACATCACCGAGTGCTCTGTGGCAGGTACCGAGCCGCCGATGAGTTCTGCTTCGCAATTGGCGCCGTAGTATTCCTCCAAAAAATCAATGGCTGGCACGGTGTCCGTACCCGTGAACGAGAGCAAGTGCCCCGCTCCGCTGATAACCGCATCTTCGATACCAGACATGCCCCGCATGGAGAAGTCGTGGCCCTGCCAATTGACGAAGTCACGATGGCCCACCGTTTCGTCCGCATATTTATCAAACACCTTGCGGTACTGCCTCGCAATGGTCGCCGAGGTGCAGGGCTTCCATAGGATGCAGGACATGAGGGTTTCGAGGTAGTTCGTCAACCAGAAGAACTCCGGGTGCGTGTTGCGGATGGTGAGCATGGGCACCCGCAGCGGGACGAGCGTGCCTTCGGGCAGTGCCTTGATTTCGAGGGGCAAGTGGCCGAGGTCGTGCAGCGCCTCGATATGCTCCATCGTGACGGCACCGGCACCGAGCGAGGTGTCCATCCGGCGGCGGTAGCGGGCCACCACTTCGGTTTTCTGTTTTTTGAAAAAAAGCTCGTCCCACTGCCGGATGAGGTATTCCTTGACGAAATACTGTAGGCCAAAGAAGACGACTTCGTCCACTTCGCCAATGCGGCTTTTGCGGGGCGTCAGGTTGCTGTAAACAAGGGTCGTACCTTCGGGGTACTGGCGGCGGTGGTCGGCCTTGTAGAAGTCAATGAGGTGCAAGGGTTGGAGATTCATGATAAGGATTGAAGGATTGAAGGATTGAAGGATTGAAGGATTGAAGGAATAGGGAGTATGCGGTTAATAGATTTACCCTGTCTAACGACAGGCAGGGGTTTTAGATTTCAGATTTATTAGGGTTCGCTACGATGCATAGCATGATGAGAAAATGAATAGTTTAAAACATTGGCCGACCTTGATAAATCAGTATCAATATAGGCGATGCCGCCCCTTGAATTCACCAAATCAACTATGGCTTCCAATGATTTTAATTGAACATTATCAAAACCATCGGGCATAACGTGCAATATGGTTCTTTTGAATTTAGTGTAAACGCTATCAACTACTTCTGCAATAGAGAACACGCCTTGCATTTCTTTGGTGATGCAATAAAAGTGAATATTGCACTCAAATTCCTTTTCTTGGCTTTCTATTGCTTGACATGCAGGCGTCCAATCTTCGACAATTGGATTGAAAAAGGGGATATTATTTAGCATATTAATCAGTTCATTTCTCCAAGTTGTATCGGCGCAAGTTCCACCGAGGAATATTTTGTTGCAGTTTGGCATTTTAATGGCAATTGTTTTGAAATTAATTAAATTAACATCTGGGATATTTGGAACCTCCCCAGCGTTGAGCCGAGAAGTATTTCAAATATTTTCAGCAAATTTTTTATCAAAAGCATTTAGGATATGCAGGAATTCATAGGGCAGCTTAGCGGTCACTTTTTCCATGATTTTTAGTGGAATATCCTTGTAAAACGCTGCAGCAATGCCGCCCGCCATACAGGCGATGGTGTCGCTATCGCCACCGAGGGATACTGCCAATCGGATAGCATGTTCGTAGTCCCGGCTATCCAAGAAAGCAACGATGGCCTGTGGCACCGAGCCTTGGCAGGTCACATCGAACTTGTAGCTGGGGCGGATTTCTTCGATACTGAAACCGAGGTCGTAGCCAAAACTAAAGGAAATAAATTCCTCAATGTCCGTTTTCTTGGCGTATGTCCTTGCCAAGTAAATGGCCGCTGCAATGGCCTTTGCGCCCTTAATGCCCTCTGGGTGGTTATGGGTCACAGCAGCGGTTGCTTCTGCCAATTTTAGGGTTTCATCCATTGTGTCAAATAGAAGCCCAACGGGGCTTACCCGCATGGCCGAGCCGTTGCCATAGCTGCCGTAAGGCTGCTTTTCATCTGATTTCAGCCACTCCTTGAAACTGCCACCGTAGCCCCTGTTCGGGTAGCGATGGGCAAAATCCCAGATGTTCCCTGCGAAATCCTTTCCACTGATGAGGCTATCGGCCACGGCCATTGTCAGCACGGAGTCGTCCGAGAAATTGGAGAGCGGCGTGAACAGCGGGAAACGGGTCGTCTTTACAATGTGTGCATATTCATATACTGAGCCGATTACGTCCCCGGCAATGGCGCCGAGCAAGGTATTGGATGGTTTCCACATTTTAATCAAGGTTAAACTTTGAGCAAATCCCGCACCTCCATCAAGGCAAAACCAAGCAGGTTCAAGCCTTTCCAAGTATTAGGGTCTTCGATGTTCGGCGCAGTCTTGGCAACGCCGATGCCCCAGATGCGGTCGAAAGGGCTTGCCTCCACGAGGATCTTATTGCCCGTGCGCAGCAAGAAGTCCTTCAAATCAGGGTGCTGGCCGAACTTATGCAGGTTGCCCTTCAACACGATGTCGTAGCGGGCAACTTCCCAAGCCGTTTGGTCGAATCCCCTGACCTCCCGCCCAAATTTCTTCGCTTGGGCGGGCGATTTGGCTTCGAGAATTTTGGCCAACATTTCCTCATCGTTGAAAAGCCGGGCCTTCTCGGCCATCATCCAATGCTCGGCGGTGCGGTACTTTAAGCCTTCGGCCTCAAAGGGCTGCTCCCACCACTGGCTGAAACAGCTTTGGGTGACGCTGCCGTCCTTGCTGGGTTGGTGGCCCCAGAAGAGGAGGTATTTGAGTGGCTCGCCAGCGTCGTGGCGGGCGATTGTGTCTGCGAGGTGGTATTTCATTGGTTGTATTTTATTTGTCAAAGTATTCTATGAATGGGGTTATGAATCTTTCATCCCTCGCATATACCGCAAACACGATTTTCTCGAAATCATGCTTAAAGCGGGTGTCAATGATATCTTTGAAGTATTTCGCAATCTCGGCTGGGTCATTTTGGAAAACTCCACAGCCCCAAGCGCCGAGGATGATGGTTTTATGGCCATGTGCCACAGCTATGGCCAGCACTTTTTCCATGCGCCGCTTCATTACCGTTTCGATTTCATGGAGGCGGTTCGCTTCCCGGTGCTTTATGACCCCAGTGTTCACCGCTGGAGCCGTGATGATGGCAGCCGTCATCAGTTCATCAACGGTTGTACCATCGTCCTTTTTCAAGATGGGTACGCTTGGGCTGTAAATCATATAATCCGTGTAAAAACAGGATTTCGTATGGCGATTGGCTTCGTAATAGGCGGTGGCCCCAAGTTGACAAGGATACAGCCCCGACGACCTTGCAATGCTTTCCTCTTGGGCTTGTGCGCCGCCAAGGAAGCCGCCGCCAGGATTTTTTGCGGAAGCAAAGTTAAGACAAACAACATCTTTATGCCCCTCTTGTATTAGCCGAATGACCGCCGCAAGGCTGCTTTCGCCAGTGACATCAATACACGTTTCCACAGTGGAATGTGGTATATGTTTAGTTAATAATTCATCAGACAATATTGGCGAATAAACCACAGTGTTATTCACAGCATATTCCTGGTTTCGTTTAATATCAACCACTGCTCCACCTGGGGTAAAAAATTGCCCATCTTTCAGTATTTGCAGGGTTTCTTCAGCTATTTTACTCAGGTTGTTTTTCGGATTCATCTTGAGCGTTTAAAGTTTAATAATTGATGCCAATCCCAGTTGTTTAACGGCCGAATTTTCAATATGCCTAAAACTGTCCGTCGTATAAATCCCGTCCAGCGCCGCCTCCAATTTCTCAAAGCCTTGGCTGAAAATCCCGTGCGAAACAGCGAGATACACCCTTTCTGCCCCTTTTTTGCGCAGCGCCTCCGCAATGCCGAGAAAAGTGCCGCCACCATCGCAGATGTCGTCGGTGATGAGGCAATCTCTTCCTTTCAGGCCATCGCTGAAGACCGAGAAGCCGCTGAGCTGCCCAGTCTTCACGTCCCGGATTTTCTCGCAGGCCACCACCTCCATGCCACCGAGTTGCTGGGCGAGCTTGTGGGTCTTCTTGGTGGCCCCAGCATCGGGTGCAACGAGGCAAAACGGTTGATTTCCAATCAATTGCATAATTTTTTCAACAAAAGGGAAATTGGTCGTCACCTCCACCCGGTCGAGCAGGGCGGGCGTCACATCGGAGTGTGGGTCGAAAACGAGCACCCGCTCGTAGCCCTGTGCATTGATGATTTGCGCATAAACCTTCACGGAAAGCGGCTCGCCGGGCACCATCATCCGGTCTTGGCGGGCGGCGGGGAAGTAGGGTAGCCAGGCGCTGATTTTTCGGAACCCTGCACGGCGCAGGGCATCCGTGGCTAAAAGCAATTGCATGAAAGCCTCCGAGTCAGTCACCCGCTGGGCAATGAGGATTTCCTCGCTTTTATCGTTTGGCAATGTACCCAATTTGATATGCGGTTCGCCACCGTTGAAGGTGAATGCCTCGAATGGAATTGCTTCGATTTGCGGTGGCATTTGGAAGCCGGACGAAAGGTTCAATATTTTCATTTGCGTAAATTTGACGCAAAAATACAATTAGCGTATATACTACGCAAATTATTTTTGTTTTTTTTAGAAAATATTGTTTGACATGCCTGATAGTTTGGCATCGCTGAGTCCCCCACGCTGTGGATCAGGGGTGACACAACGATGCCGAACAGGCGTATAGCTCTTAATCCAAATCATTGAAAATCAATGCATTGAAAAATTTAAATCACTTGATGTCGAACAAGAATCCTTTCTCCTTTAGGGCATGGTATTGCGCCACATCAAAAGCGTAGAGCTTTCCGGGGCGGCCTTTGTCCGTCGGGGCGGCCTTAGTGGGCAGTTCGTTGAGGATGCCAAAACCCATGAACTTCTTGCGGAAGTTGCGGCGGTCAATGGGCTGGTCGAGGATGGTCATGTAGAGCCGCTCCAAGTCGCCGAAGGGGAACTGCGGGTCGAGCAGGTTGAGGCCAATGGGCTCATAGGTGAGTTTGGCCCGGAGGCGGCGCAGGGCCATATCGAGGATGTGGTGGTGGTCAAAGGCGAGTGGTGGCAGTTCCTTGGTATCGAACCAAGCCACCTCGGCGGCATCTGTTGCTGCCACGATTTGGAAGTCGGAAGGGCGTACCAGCCCAAAATAAGCCACGCTGACCACCCGGTGGCGAGGGTCACGGCCTGGTCCTCCGAAGGTATAGAGCTGTTCGAGGTAATTGATTTTGATGCCAGTCTCTTCTTCCAACTCCCGCCAAACGGCCTGTTCCAAGCTTTCGTTTTCCAAGACAAAACCGCCCGGCAGTGCCCAATGTCCCTCGAAGGGGGGGTACTTCCGGCGCACGAGCGCCACGAAAAGCTGTTCGTGCTGGTAGCCGAAAACGACGGCGTCGGTGGCGAGTTGGATGGGCATGAAAAATTGAATTTAAAGGCAAAATTAGTCAGCCGTTGCTTTAAAAGGGATGCGCCATGCAGGTATTTTGGATTAGACAAGACCTTGGGAAGGGATTGACAGCCCGAAATGCCCAATTCCACTGTTTTGAATTAGTCCAAATGCAAATCTTAAAAAAATTACCTTGATCAATTAGTGTTGCGAAAAGAAATCAAAATTAGATATATTTGCCTCACGCAAACAATTGTTCTGCCAAGGTTCTATTTCGTAGAATTTAGAAGAATTTTCCAGAAGGAGTTTCCTTGCTTCGTAAAATCGTTTGCCACACTGCTTTTAAAGAAGATGCATTCCCCAAATGGCGGGGACAATCGTAAGTCCAAAATCACAAAATCGTAAATCCATAACACTCACCTATGCAAGTTTCCATCACCGTAAATGGGAAGTCCGTCACCCACGACGTCGAAGCTCGTGACCTGTTGGTCTTCTACCTAAGGGACACCCTGCGGCTGACCGGCACCCACGTGGGCAGTTTTTTGAGGCGCTGAAGAAGGAGTTGCCAGGTTGATTTTCAAAATTCAATCAAGTATGTCAAACGTCTCAAACTGGGCGAGACTATAAATCATGGCAGGTATGCACAATACCTGCCATAGTTTTGCACATCTTTATGGCTCAAAATTTTTTCAATCCAACATGCCGAATTTCAACATTGATGCAAAAAAGGACATGACCTACGACGCCATCGTCATAGGCTCAGGTATGAGCGGTGGATGGGCCGCCAAAGAGCTTTGCGAAGCCGGCCTGAAAACCCTCGTGCTGGAACGGGGGCGCATGGTCGAGCACATCAAGGACTATCCAACGGCCAACAATGAGTCGTGGGACCTGGAACTGCGGGGTGCCATCGGGCCGGAAGACCAAAAAAAGCACTATAAAGCTGGAAGGGCTGGCTTTATTGGTGAGAACAACAAGCACTTCTACGCCAATGACCAGGAAGCCCCTTATACCGAGGTTAAGCCCTTCCTATGGGTGCGGGCGCACCAGATGGGTGGCCGCTCCCTGATTTGGGGCAAACAGACCTATCGTTGGAGCGAGCTTGACTTCGAGGCCAACGCAAAGGACGGCCACGGCATAGACTGGCCCATCCGCTACAAAGACTTGGCGCCTTGGTACACCCACGTGGAAAAATATGCGGGCATCAGCGGTGAGGCGCTCGGTCTGCCCCAACTACCCGATAGCCACTTCCTGCCGCCCATGGAACTGAACTGCGTGGAAAAGGAAGTGAAGCAACGGCTCGAAAAGGAGTTCCCAGACCGGAACCTGATTATTGGCCGGGTGGCGCACCTGACCGTAGAGCACAATGGCCGGGGCAAGTGCCAGTTCCGAAACCGTTGTGACCGTGGCTGCCCATTCGGGGCCTATTTCAGCAGCAATGCCGTGACGCTGCCCGCCGCCAATGCCACAGGCAACCTTACCATGCGCCCGTTTTCCATCGTTGACTCCATTGTTTACGATGAAAAAACTGGCCGTGCTTCGGGCGTGAAGGTGATTGACTCCGAAACAGGAGAAATGCAGGAATACCTTGCAAAAATCATCTTCTGCAATGCCTCTACCCTCAGCACCACCCGCATCCTGTTGAATTCCACCTCCAGCCGCTTCCCCAATGGCCTCGGCAACGACAGTGGTGAGCTTGGCCACAACCTCATGGATCACACCTACCGGGTGGGTGCGATTGGCAATTATGACGGCTTCGAGGACATGTACTACAAGGGCCGCCGCCCGAAC
The DNA here is from genome assembly GCA_016714985.1 of Saprospiraceae bacterium. Taxonomy (GTDB): domain Bacteria; phylum Bacteroidota; class Bacteroidia; order Chitinophagales; family Saprospiraceae; genus UBA6168. The sequence continues at coordinate 460,650 of JADKBS010000003.1, forward strand.
GGGATTTACATCCCCCGCTATTGGAACATTGATGCAAAAACAAAATCGGACAAGTTCGTCAGGGGCTTCGGCTTCCAGGGCGGCGCTTACCGCCCGGGTTGGGGAGCCGGTGCCAACATGGACGGCTTCGGCGAGGAGTTCAAGGACAACCTCATCACGAACCCGGGGCCGTGGGAGTTCTTCATCACGGGCTTTGCGGAGTGCCTGCCCTACCACGAAAACAAGGTGAGCCTCGATAAGCAAAACCTCGACAAATGGGGGCAGCCCACCCTTGCCATTGATGCCGAATGGAAGGCAAACGAGCTGGCGCTCAACAAGCAGATTCAGGAAGACGCCTTGGAAATGCTGGAAAAATGCGGCCTTAAGAACATCGTTGGCTTCGACAACAAGCACGAGATGGGCTACGGCATCCACGAGATGGGAACCGCCCGCATGGGACGTGACCCCAAGACCTCTGTGCTGAACGCCACGAATCAGGTACATGCCTGCAAGAACGTCTTTGTGTCGGACGGGGCCTGTATGACTTCCAACTCTTGCGTGAACCCCTCGCTGACTTACATGGCACTGACGGCCCGTGCGGCAAGCCATGCTATTTCGGAACTAAAAAAGGGGAATCTTTAAATAGGTTGATGAAGTTGATAAGGTTGATAGGGTTTATATTGGGGGCCCATCAACCTCATCAACCCTTATCAACCCTTATCAACCAAAAAAAATGAACAGAAGAGAAGCCATCAAAAATACGGCCCTGCTGGGTGGCGCAAGCATCCTCACCGGCTCCCTGTTTTCTATTTTGCAGTCCTGCAAATCGGAGCCACGGCTTAGTTGGAAGCCCAGCTTTCTCACCGCCGACCAAGCCCAATTGATTTCGGCCATGGTGGACACTATTTTACCAAAAACGGTCACGCCCGGCGGCTTGGACGTAAAGGTTGACATTTTCATGGACACCGTTTTTGCCAAACTTTACAATGCTGAAGGGCAAAAAGCACTCGTGGCCGACATGGACGGTTTCAATGAAAAATGCCGCTCCAAATTCAGCAAGCCCTTCCATGAACTGGACAAGGAACAGCGCACTGAAATCTTGAAAGCGGAGGAGGCCGGTTCCCCAAAATACAACGGCAAGGTCTGGGGCACAGCCGTTGGTGAGCAGAAGCCGGTTGGGTTCTGCCGTTCCATGAAATCGCTGATGCTGTGGGGCTATTTTTCCTCAGAGGAAGTCGGTATGAAAGTGCTGAACTATGACCCCGTGCCGGGGGATTACCTTGGTTGCGTGCCGATGGCGGAAGTGGGGAGGGTTTGGAGTTTGTGAGGGTTTAAAACTGATTATCCTGATCGCCAATTCTTCATCGGCGACGGATAGTTTAAATCAAAAAAAACTATCCACCCTCAACCACCAGCTTTTCCCGCTCGTGTATCGGTTGCATTTTATCCCGTAATGAAATGCCACGGCGTTCCTTGAAAACCGCCATGATTTCCGCCAATATGGACAGTGCAATTTCTTCGGAGGTCTCAGCGCCAATGTCCAGCCCTGCTGGACTGAAAATAGTGTCCAATTGCGCAGCAGTAAGCGGCCTGCCCTCTTCCTCGAACTCGTCGAGCATGCGGTTCAGCTTTTTCTTCGGGCCGAGCATGGCGATGTAGCGGGCGCCCTGCTGGCAAAGCTCATGGAGCATCGCCTTGTCATAGTTGTAGTTGTGGGTCATCAGGGCGAAGACGGTGTAGTCGTCAAGGGCGATGTGCTTCAGCACCTGCTCCGGCTTTGCGACAAGCACCTGACAGGCACTGGCGAAGCGCTCAGGTCGGGCGTGGGTGGCACGGCCATCAACCACCTTCGTTTCCCAGCCGAGTATGTCGGCCATGTCCACCATGGGCATCACGTCGTTGCCGGCGCCGATGAGCACGAGGGAGAGGACGGGTGCAAGTATTTCATAGAAAACCGTGACTTCGCCTGCTGATGTCGGGTAGTTCACCCATTTGCTTTCGCTGGTTTGGAATGCGGCTTGGGCGTCATTTTGCCATCGGCCTTCAAGGAGTTCGACGGGACATTCGCCGAAGACGTCGCCATTTTCACCCATTAGAAGTCGGGTGCCGGGCTGCACCTGGCGGCGGTCGTTCAGCTTGAAAAAGGTGGCGATGACGCAGGTTTGTCGGCGGTCGGTGGCTTTTTTCAGCAAAGCGATGGGGTTGTTCGGCTCATCGGGCAGGATGGGTTCGATGAGCACCTGGATGATGCCGTTGCAACCGAGGCCGATGCCCAGCGTGGCGTCGTCTTCGTCCATGGTGTCGTAGGTGACGAGGGCAGGGCGCTGCTCATTGATGACGTGGAAGGCTTTGCGCATGGCGTCCCCCTCCAAGCAGCCGCCACTGATGGCCCCGGTCAGGCGGCCATCCTCCACCACGAGCATACGGGCACCGGGGCGACGGTACGAGCTGCCTTCCACATGGACGACGGTGGCGAGGGCCGAGCGTTTCCCTTCTTTTTGCAGCCCATCGTAGGAGCTGATGATTTCACGGATTTCTTTCATAGTGGCTGCGAAAAATGTATTGTTCTTTGGAACAGTCAAGTACAAAGTTAGGATTTGTGGTCGCTAATTCGTCAATGACATTTTCCATTTGAAAAACAAAGGGCTGCCGCTTGATGAATCGGAATTATGGCCTTTCCTAAAAACTCGTAACCGAAAAACCATGAACCATTGTATTTTACCCCCGCAATTTCACACCTCCCGCTGGGGAGTCAAAACTGACGAAAAATGAAAAGAAGAGATTTTCTAAAACACGCCGCCACGCTGGCCGGTGTGACCCTCCTGCCCTCCTCCGTTTGGGCCATCGCAAAGAACGGGAAGCTCCGCACGGCGCATATCGGCGTGGGCGGCATGGGCCTTGACGACCTCAAATCCATTACCTCGCACGAAATGGTGGAGGTCACGGCCCTCTGTGACGTGGACTCCAACAACCTCTCCGCTGCAAGGAGGCTGTTTCCCGGTGCCAAGGGCTTTGCCGATTACCGCAAGATGCTGCAGCAGTTGGACAAGGCCATTGACGCAGTCATCATCTCCACGCCAGACCACACGCACGCCCCGGCAGCGCTGATGGCGATGGAAATGGGCAAGCCCGTCTATTGCCAGAAGCCGCTCACCCACCACGTGACCGAGGCAAGGGCCATGCGCAAGATGGCCGAGGACAAGAACCTCGTGACCCAGATGGGCATCCAAATCCACTCTTGGAAGGAGTACCGGGGCACGGCGCAACTCATCCAATCGGGCATCATCGGCAAGGTGCATACCGTGCGGGCCTGGTCGAACAAGAACTGGGGCTACGACGGCCCCGCTCCCACGGGCAGCGACCCCGTGCCAGCCAACCTTGACTGGAACCTTTGGCTCGGCACCTCGCCCGAAAGGCCGTACAAGGACAAAATCTATCATCCGGGCAATTGGCGCAAGCTGCTCGACTATGGCTGCGGCACCCTCGGCGACATGGGCGTCCACATTTTCGACACGCCCTATACGGCACTGGCTTTGGATGTTCCAAAGGAAATCTGCTGCGAATGCCGCAAGCCCAACGGCTTTGCGCACCCAGAGCACAACATCGTCACTTACGAGTTCCCCGGTACGCAGTACACCACCAATGACCTCAAATGGGTTTGGTACGATGGCGTGAATGCCCCTAAGGAGCACAAGGAGTTGAAGATGCCCAAAGGCGAGAAACTGCCCGAACAAGGTGCCATGTTTATCGGCGAAAAGGGCAGGCTGCTGTTGCCGCATATTGGCTACCCAAAATTGATTGTTGATGGCAAGATGGAAAAGTTCAACTTTCCAGAGTTGGAGGAAATAGACCACTACCACCAGTTCGTGGATGCCTGCTTGGGCAAGACGAAAACGAGTGCGCCGTTCAGCTATGCCGCCCGCTTGACGGAGTCCATCCTGCTGGGCGTGGTGGCCAACCGCTTCCCGAACGAGAAACTGCATTGGGACAATGCGACGCAACGATTCTCGGAGGCGGGGGCCAATTTGCTGTTGGATGCGAAATACCGGCAGTTTTGAGGTGCAAACGTGGTTCTTGAAAATGAAAAGCCCCGTCCTTGCGAAACACATGGACGGGGCTTTTCATTTACTAGCTCAAGTAGTCCCAGTTATACTGCAGGCCGCCATGTTTTGAGCATGGTTGATAAGGGTTGATGTAGTTGATAAGGGTTCTTGCCTCCAACGAGGCAGGGATAATCAACATCATAAACCCTTATCAACCTTTATCAACCAAGGTACTGACGCCCAAAATTTGACGGTGTGAACTATAATTGGTCAAACCCATTGCAGAATAAGCAAAACGAAGCAACTTTCAACACTATCTCCTCATCTTTCCTATTTTCGCAATCCTATTCCAAATCAATTCAACCAATTTCCTTCATGAAAAAACTATTTCACCACCTCGCTTATTTATGTCTTACGCTGGCGCTGACCGTCCCGGCCATTGCGCAAGCACCAAAAAAAATGGACAAAAAAATGAAAGCAGAAACAATGCAAAACCCCAAGAACGCCACATTACAATCGCCCGACGGCAAGGTCGTCAGCCCTGCGCCTGTGCGGGAGCCACGCCCGCTCTCCTTCGACTACGAATCGGTGCCCGGCGACCCGCTCGGCGTCAAGATTTATACGCTCCGCAACGGCATGAAGCTCTACATGAGCATCAACGACGCCGAGCCTCGCATCCAGACGAACATGCCCGTGCGGGCCGGCTCCAAGCACGACCCCGCCGAAACGACGGGCTTGGCGCACTACCTGGAGCACATGATGTTCAAGGGCACGCACAATATTGGGGCGCTGAATTGGGAAAAGGAGCAGCAACTGCTGGCGGATATCTCTGACCTGTACGAGCAGCACCGCATGGAGACCAACCCAGAGCGGCGCAAAGCCATTTATGCGCAAATTGACCAAACTTCCAACGAGGCCGCCAAGCTCGTGGCCGCCAACGAGTACGACAAAATCGTCAGTTCGCTCGGTGCCCGTGGCACCAACGCCTATACTTGGGTAGAGCAGACGGTGTATGTGAACGACATCCCATCGAACGAACTGGAGCGCTGGATGAAGTTGGAGAGCGAGCGTTTCCGGGAGTGCGTGCTGCGCCTGTTCCACACGGAATTGGAGGCTGTTTACGAAGAGTTCAACATCAACCAAGACCGGGACTTCCGCAAGGTGAGCGCCGTCACCAACGAGACGCTGTTCCCGACACACCCCTATGGCACGCAGACGACCATCGGCAAGGGCGAGCACTTGAAGAACCCTTCGCACGTAAAAATCCAGCAGTATTTCAACACCTATTACAAGCCGAACAACATGGCCATCGTATTGGCGGGTGACTTAGACCCGCAGCAGGCCATTGCGTATGCGGAGAAGTATTTTGGCGGCTACATGGCATCGCCCATCCCGCCGTTCAAGTACCAGCCACAGCCCGATTTGAAGGAGGTGGTGCGGAAAGAAGTGTTTGGGCAAGAGGCCGCCTACGTACAAATGGCCTGGAAAGGTGGCGGTGCCAACTCCTCGGATGCCGACTACCTGACGCTGATTTACCGCCTGCTGTACAATGGCCGGGCGGGCCTGATTGACCTTGATTTGCTCCAAAAACAGCAGGTGCTCGAAGCCCGTGCGTCGCTGACCGCAATGGAGGACTACTCAACTTTCCAACTTTATGGCAAGCCCCGTGAAGGCCAAACCTTGGAGGAGGTAGAGAAGTTGCTGCTTGCGGAGTTGGAAAAAATCAAGAAGGGTCAGTTCGACGAATGGCTCATCAAAGCCTGTATCAAAGACCTGAAACTCAGCGAGATACGGGCCAACGAGAGCAACAGCGCCCGTGCCGGGCAAATGACCAACGCCTTTATCTTGGGCACCAAATGGGAGAATTACGTGAACCGCTTCAGCCGTTTGGAGAAGTTGACAAAGGCGGAAATCGTTCGCTTCGCCAATGAGCGCTTCCGCAACAACTACGTGGTCGTTTACAAGCGCAATGGTGCCGACCCGAATGTTTTCAAGGTGGATAAACCTACCATCACGCCCGTGTCGGTGAACAGGACGGAGACCTCTAAGTTTACGGAGAAATTCCTCGCAGAGGAATCGCCCCGTTTGGAGCCTGTTTTCCTTGATTTCAACAAAGACATCCAGACGATGAAACTGGCCGGCGGCGTGGATTTTGACTATATCAAGAACAAGAGCAACCCGACCTTCATGCTGGACTATATCGTGGAAATGGGCAAGAACAGCGACATGGAACTGGCCATGGCCATCAACTACCTGCCCTACCTTGGCACCGAGAAATATACCGCCGACCAGCTAAAGCAGGAGTTCTTCAAATTGGGCCTCGACTTCTCGGTGAACGTGACCGATGAGCGGGCCTATGTGACCCTCAGCGGCCTCGACGAGAGCTTGGACGAAGGCATCCAACTCTTCGAGCATATACTTGCCAATGTGAAAGGTGACCAAAAGGCGCTGGACAACCTCGTGGCCGACGAATTGCTGCGCCGGGAGAACGACAAGAAAAACAAGACCACAATTTTGCGCTCCGCAATGGCCAGCTACGCCCGCTATGGCAAGGAGTCGCCGTTCACCAACAACCTAACGCCCGAACAGCTTAAATCGCTAACGCCTGAGGCTTTGGTGGAAAAAATAAAGGGGCTGACGGGCTATGAGCATCGGGCATTTTATTATGGCTCCAAAGAAATGAAGGAGGTAGCCAACCTTGTTGAAAGCCATCACATGAAAACGGGAGGCAAATCAAAGCAAAGGGAATCAAATTCGATAGAGGCTGTAGCTATGATTGCTGTTTCTGATGAAGAGCAAGTAAGCAAATTGCTTCCAGTAATACCGCCAAGCAATTCACTGAAATGCCTACCAACGAGAACGAGGTCATTTTCGTGGACTTCCCAATGGTGCAGGCTGAAATCATGCTCATGAGCAAGGGTACCGAAAAATTCAACCTCGACGAATACGTGATGTCGGAGCTTTACAACACCTATTTCGGAGGCGGCCTTTCTAGCATCGTATTTCAGGAAATCAGAGAGTCGAGGGCGTTGGCCTACTCGGCCAATGTGGGCTACTCTTCGCCCATGAAAGCCGAGGAGGCACACTACTTGCGGGCCTATGTGGGCACCCAAGCCGACAAGATGCCCGACGCCATCAAGGCCATGCAGGAGATTATCGAGGACATGCCCGTTTCCGAAAAGCAGATTGCGCAAGCGATTGAAAGCATCGAAAAAAAGATAGAGACGAGCCGCATCACCAAGGACAATATCTACTGGACCTACCGCACGAACAAGCAGCGGGGCTTCGAACACGACCTCCGCAAGGATGTCTATGACCGCATGAAAACCGCCACACCAGACGACCTCAAGGCTTTTCAGGAGAAATACGTGAAAGGCCGCAAATACACCTACCTGGTGCTCGGCAGCAAGGAGAACATCAACATGGACTACCTGAACAGCATCGGCAAGGTGACACAACTGAGCTTGAATGAAGTGTTTGGGGATGAGGCGGTGAATAAGCCGTAGTGATGGAAATTCCCCAACTGAGATAGGAATAGGCGGTCAGCAGCATCCGGCTGCTGACCGCTTTTTTTTTAGTTTTAAGACAACTGTATTTGAAATTGATGTACGAACTGAGCACGATTGCAGCCCTTTTAGAGAGGAGGGGTTATCAAACCTCGGCATTCCAGAACACCGGGGTTTGATAACCCCTCCTCTCGAAAAGGGCTGCTAACAACTATAAATGCTTTCATCTATAATAACTCAGTCCAGCCCATACCACCGTTCCCGCACCGCTGCCAAAACGGCCTCTATGCTACCCATATCCGGCGCTTCTGGTAGCCCCGACGCCTCGAACAGCGATTCGATATTGGCGATTTTCTCCTCCGCCCAGCCCAGCAGTTCCTCGTACTCGAACTCCCCGGCCCTTATTTTCAGCAGAAACTCCCGGTTCGGCCTGCGCACCCTGATTTCGCCATAGCGGGCGATTTCCTCCGCCATGTCGAGCAGGCGGAAGGTGTGCAGCATGTTCTTGGCGTCGTAGTTTTTGCCATGCGAAACGGTGTTGGCGTAGCGCTCCGGGTTGCGGGCCTCCACCCAGTCCCAGTAGTCCCGGTAGTCCTTGCAATAGACTTGGTAGCCGTCCTTGTTGAAGCTCATGGTGCCGATGGGTTCCATGCCTTTTGGGATGGAACTCAGCACGACATCGTTCGAAGCTGCCTTGTGCTGCACACCCCGGAAGCCGAGCCCCCCCGTTTCATCGTAAAACAGCGAGTATGCATCCCGAAAATGCGGGATGTTCACCAATCCGCAGCGCTCTTGCTCAAGCCCACGCACGGCCAACCAACGTAAAAGCGGCACACTGCCTTGCCCCTGCACCACGAAGCAAAAGTCGAGGATGGACTTGCGTTCCAACGCCACGGGGTTCACGATTTTCTTGTTCAGCCCACGGGCCTTTTGTATTTGTGAAATGGCGTAGCCAGCGAAGGTTTGCCTGCACAGTTTCGACAAAAAAAGCTCCGGCTTGATGCGCTCGAACAAGGGGTGTCGGTGCAGTACGCAATCTTCTGGCATGGCCAGCAGTTCCAGCATGTTCGGGTTGTTCTTGGCCAACAGGTCGAAGAAGCGGCGCAGCTCGTAATAGACATTATCGTTGCGCTCGTCGCTGACTTGCGGTAGTTCGGTCAAGCCATAAAACTGCGCCTTCGGCAATACGAAGATGCCCCGCCGGTCGTGGTCGGAACTGGGCAAATCGGTACCATAAGCCCGGCTGCCCGTGGTGGCCTCGAAGAGGAGGAGGCCCTGCGATTTTAGGTCGGAGATGGTCATGGTTTTAAATGATGAATGGCGCAATGGTCGGTAGCATGGCGTTTACGCCGTCCCGTCCAAGCCCTTTAGGGCGCTGTAGGCGTAAACGCCTCCGACGGGACGGCCTAAAGGCCATACTACCGAATATCCAATATAGTACGGTAGAAATCATTGATGGCATCCCAAGTCACGGGCCGCTTTTCCATGCCTTTGGCAATGGCCTCGCAGCGCTGCATTTCAGCGGCCACGAAGTCGTCGAGCACCTTAACCCGCTGTACTTGCTGGCCTTCCAGCGCCGTTTCCTTTTGTTTCAACAAATCCAGGATGGCTTGGTGGACGGGCGCATTGCCCTGCACCAGCGGCAGTAGTTCGTAAAAATCAATCGGTGGCGGCGTACCCTTTTCGGCAATCCAAACCGCCGACAGCACGGGCCGCAGCACGTAGAAATACTTTTTGATTTTCACAGTTGGCTCCTGAAACTCCTTCTCCAACATGCTCGTGGCGATGCCGAGGTAGTGGAAGATGACCTTTTTCGGCTGAAAATAGCCGAGTGCCAATTCCCAAAGCGCATCGGTGAACGGCTTGTTTTCGATGTAAACAATGGGCGAACTCAACCACTCATACACCGTGGAATTGGAGGCGTGCATCAGCCGCAGGAACTTGCGGAAATCCCAGCCGTTGCCGTCGAGTAGGTCGTTTGGCATCACCCGCACATTGTCCTCGCCCTCGTTGACGGAGAGGTACCATTCCCGTGGGTGCAGGTAGATGAAGCGGATGTCGAAGTCGCTATCGGGCGAGGGAAAGCCCCAGGCCCGGCTGCCGCTCTCGCAGGCGTAGCGGATTTGGATGCCCTTGTCTTGTTCGATTTGGGTCAGTAGGTCGAGGATGGTTGGATTCATGCTGCAATTTTCGGGAGAAATGGGGAAGGGGGGAGAAAAGTTTCAAGGGGGCGGGGAATTTGATGAGCCTTTGTCCAGACACTGTCTGGATGTTCCCTTTATAAATCCACTTAGATTGATAGGAAAGGCTTAGGCCATTTCATGTAGTTAAGCTCATTGCAAAAGCAGCTTCTCAAAATCCACCCAATGAATAATTTGGGTCTCTCCAAACGGGTTCAGTACCAATAAATCTTCATCCTCTGTCAAAAGATAGTCCACCGAAAAATCCTTGCAGATGGCCAGCAAATAATCATCTTCAGGGTCTCGGCAAACTCGTATCTCAGTTGTAGCAGAAACCAAGTCCAAACGCTGGCCGAGGATTTCGAGGAATTGGTTTACATCCTTTATGGTGAGGAATTTTTTCAGTCGAGGCCTATTCGCAACATCCCTGATTTCTTCTATAAGTTCCTGACTGCCAAGGATTTGAACGTCAGGATTGCCAATGACAAGCGCAAGCCGTTCACGGGTTCGTTCGCTGATAAGTGCCCGCACCCAAAGGTTGGTGTCAATCAGAATACGCATTGCCTATTTTTTCGCTTGCCTGCTTTTGCGGACGGCCTTCACCTCGCCGATGATTTCATCCATGCCGATTTCTGGCACATCGGGTAGTTGTTTGGAAAGTGCCAGCCACTGTTCCAAAGAGATTTCTGCCCGCAGTTTCTTGGTAATCTCGATTTTCTCCCGCTTGGGCAGTTGGGCGAGTAGGCTATAAAGCTGTTCGAGCGAAATCTGGGTCTGCAAGGAAAGGCTGGTCATGCGATGGTGGTTGATTTTTTTCCAAAGGTAGGGTTTTTTGGGGATTGGAACAAAGGGAAAGGGTGTAGTTTTGCAGGTGGGGAGGCTCAAATTTACTCCAATCTTTTTCTTTCCTAATTTTGTTGAAAATCAACCCAACATGGCAGACCTGATTTTAGAAATCACAAAACTGAGCATCGCTGACCGGATAAAACTGGTGCAGGAGATACTTTCAACGGTGGCAAAAGATGTTGAGAATCAAGATTTTGGATTTGTTGATGAGATGCTCGCAGAAGCAGAGGCTGATATTGCAGCCGGGAGGGTTTATACTTCTGAAGAAGCAAAAGTGGAACTGGAGAAATGGCTAAAGGAGCGCAGCTAATCTGGTCGAATTCGACCAGATTAGGGTTCTGAATGGGCTTGAAATTTTGTGCTGCCTTACTTGTGGAGCAATAGGAAAAGTGAGCCGGGATGCTTGGGAGTGGAGGGAAAGGGTGTAGTTTTGCGGGCGGGGAGCCGCAAGTTGCGCTATACTGAGACTGTTCTAAAAAGTGTGTCAAAGTTAAATTCATAGCTTAGAACTTTGCGCATGAAAAAAATCAAGGGTAAGCAAGCAGTAGATTCACCAACTGAGTCCTTCGATTACGAGGGCTTTGAGAAGGAGGCGATAGGCCGCCTCAACGGAGGGGCCAGCCTTGTGGGGCCCGATGGGGTGCTGACGGGCCTGATACAGCGGCTGGTGAACGTAGCGCTCTCTGGCGAGGCGGACAGCCACATCCGAGAGGAGAAGGCTGGCGGGCGTGCCAACCGCCGCAACGGGCACACGTCGAAGGTGCTGGACACGGAGCTCGGCCCGGTGCCGATAAGCCCGCCACGGGACAGAGCCGGGAGCTTCGAGCCGCAGCTTGTCGGGAAGTGGGAGCGTCAGCTGGGCACGGGGCTGGACAAACAGATACTGACGATGTACGCCAACGGCAACAGCTACGGGGACATCCAGCACCAGGTCAAGCAGTTGTACGGGCTGGACTACAGCCCCGCCTCGATAGCCGAGGTGACGGAGCAGGTCTGGGCCGAGGTGGTGGACTGGCAGCAGCGCCCCCTGAAGCCGTTCTACGCCGCCATCTTCCTAGACGGGATATGGTTCACGAGCCGGGAGGGCGGCAAGTCCGCAAAGAAGGTGGTGTACTCGGTGTACGGCGTCAACGCCGAGGGGGAGCGGGAGGTGCTGGGCATCTACATCCGTGACACGGAGGGCGCAGGCGAGTGGGGCCGGGTACTGCAGGACCTCAAAAAGCGTGGGGTGGAGGACGTGCTGTTCTACTGCGTGGACGGGCTTGCGGGCTTCGGGGAGGCGATACTGGAGGTCTTCCCCCAGTCCTTCGTCCAGCGCTGCATCGTCCACATGGTGCGCAGCAGCACGAGGTTCGTCGCCGAGAAGGACATCAAGGCGCTGTGCGCAGACCTGCGCCGCATCTACGCCGCTGCGGACGAGCAGCAGGCAAGTGCGGCACTGGACGGCTTCCGGGAGAAGTGGGACAAGAAGTACCCGGAGGTGGCCAAGGCGTGGGAAAGGGACTGGGGGGAACTGACGCCGTTCCTCGACTTCGGCGAGCACACCCGGCGCATGATATACACCACGAACGCCGTGGAGGCCCTGCACAGGCAGCTGCGCAAGGTGACGAAAACAAAGGGCTCTTGGGTGAACGACAAGGCGCTGCTCAAGCAGATTTACCTGATACTGACCTACGGCAGGGGCGGCTGGGACCGGAAGGTGTTCAACTGGAACGCCATCAGCCGGGAACTGGTCGAACGCTTTGGCGAGCGGTTCACGAAGCACCTGTAGGAGTGCCGTGGCACCGTTTACCACAATTTCAACAGCCATCGGCGCTTAAAAATTGCCTTCGGCTTTTTGCGCCGGGCCATTGAAATGTGGAAAACGGTTCTGGAAGGGCCTTGGGACAAGGTAATTATTTCTTAATCGAATTAGCTTGACACACTTTTCTGAACATTCCCGCTATACTAAACTTGCTACATCTAGAATGAATTTTAATATCCACATTTTTTGAAGCAGTCTCGCTAGTGGTTTCTAACTCACCACTGACTACAATCTCTATTTTTTCCTTTTCCCTTTTTTTCTAAACGCAAACACACCAGTAGCTTTTTCGTTTTTCCCCGTCAAGATGAAATACTCCTCGTTGATTTTTCCGATTGAATAAACTCCTGAAATGGTTGCCCTGTCGAACGTATTTACCCATTTAGTTTTCCCGTTCCAATTTATTTCAAAAACAACCGAATACTCATTAAATGCTGATTTGGCGAAATCACCATCACGAGAAGTAGAATACCCAAGCATGACTACTCCTCTTTTGGTTGCTACACAATCCCAGAAAGAGTCAGTATTTGTGCCACCATATCTTTTAATCCATTCTATTTTAAGTTGTTTGCTTATTTTACATACGAACAAATCTTCATCCCATTCATCCTCGTTATCTTCCTCTTCCTCTTCCTTATCATATCGAGACTTAGGCTTCCCAAAATCAGGAGAATCCGTTGTGCCGAAAAGTAAGAATCCACCGTCTGGGCTTGGGACTATTTTCTCTGCGCCCTCATAGCCAATTCCCCCAATTTCCTTCGAACCGATTAAAGTGCCATCAAGTGTAAGCTGCGCCAGTATTACCTGGCCGTTTTCCTCATCCTCTGCCTCTTTGTCATAAATAAAACTATATCCTGAAAGCAGTAATTGTCCATCGGCTAATTGAACAACATCAGTTATTTTGTCAGTACCGGAGCCTCCGATTGTTTTTTCCCATAGTGTTTTGCCATGCTCATCTATTCGCACTATCCATGCGTCATAATTCCTGCTCTCTAAATCGTTTGTGCCAGAATTAAATAATCCAGCAAGTATGTAGCCTTTTTCTTTGAGTTCATAAATCTTGCTCAAGCCACAAAAAATACCTTTAGAATATATCTGCTCCCATATCAACTCACCGTTTTTATCAAACTTTGCAAGTCTAGACTTACTGGCTCTATATGGTGGGTCAAAATTATGTTCCCATGAACCCAATACCAAAAAGCCGCCATCTTTGTCTACAATAACATCCAAGGCATAATCACGCCCCTTTGTTCCCATACTTTTTTGCCAAAGTATGGCTCCGGTTTTATCAACCCTAACCAGCAGCCAATCATCCCCTCCGCCGACAAGCACACAAGTGCTATCATGCAATGGAGCAACTGCGTGGAAATCACCTTTGAATGAAAAATTCGACCAGAGTAAAGTCTGTGCCGTACAACTTGATATTACCCCATGAAGTAGGATGAAGAAAAGGATGTTTAGTTTCATTAGCTTTATTTTGAGCATTTAAAAACGAGAACGAGGGATAGATAGGGGTTGGTTGGCAGATGATGTAGAGAACATTAATACCTCACCAATCGCTCCTCATAAAACTCCACCAAGCCAGCCCCGTCCTCAAATAGCGCTTGCACTTGCAGCAGGTGTTTTTCAAACTGCGCCAATAGTTCAGCGTTGCTGAGATTACCCATACGGAGCAAAAGGACACAAGGAGGAGCGCCCTTCACCAAAAAGCGGTCAAAAAAATCGGAATCTTTCGTGATAATCGTCCTTCCTTCGGCTTTTGCGATTCGGCGAATCGCCTCGTCGTCCAAGAAATAGCCATCAGGATAACGGGAGGTATGGTTGGCGTCGAAACCCTTGCCGGAAAGGAATTTCGCCAGCCTCGGCGGTAGTTGTGTGTCAACAAGAAATTTCATGTCAGGGTCATGCAGCTAATGGAATTACCGACTGCGCATTCGCCATCCTTGCCGCAAACAACAAACAAGCCCGAATATCCTCCTCTTCAATAAACGGGTAGTCCTCCAAAATCTCCTCGTGCGTCATGCCAGCCGACAGCAGTTCCAGCATCTGCGCCACGGTGAAGCGCATATTGCGGATGGTCGGCTTGCCGTTGCAGACTTTCGGATTCAATGTGATGCGTTCGAGTAATGGATTCATTTTCCTAATTTTGATTAACGATTCTGTGATAAATGCAGAGGAAGCACAGTCAGGTTCATGCGGTATGTGCAGCGGTTTCAAGGACCACATCATTGCGAAGGTTATAGCTTGCGAACTGGAAGGCTTCCTTGACGGCCTCTGGCTTCAAATGTGGGTATTTCTTCAGGATTTCCTGTAGGGATGCACCAGATATAACCAATTCTATCAGGAACTCTACGCTGATTCGAGTGCCCTTGATGATGGGTTTGCCGCCGAGTATTTTCGGATTGGTTGTGATATATTGGAACTGCATAGTTTCCTAATTTTGAACAAATATAGCGGATTCGCTGGGAATTGTTTTGATTTGCCCACCGAATCAAAAAGACTTGACCTAACCAATAAAAATATGTCCACCAACCTTTCCAACTACTCCTCCGGCTCCTGGCAACCCGCCACCGGCCGCACCCAACCCCTCCACAACGCCATCACTGGCGAAGTCATCGCCACAGCAGGCAGCGAGGGGCTTGACTTCCCCGCCATGCTCCACTACGCCCGCACGGTCGGGGGAAAGGCACTGCGGCGCATGAGCTTCTATGAGCGGGGCCTTATGCTGAAAAAACTGGCGCTCTACCTCCACGAGCGGCGCAAAAGCTATTATCCCCTCAGCTATGCCACGGGCGCCACCAAGGTGGACTCTTGGGTGGACATTGAGGGCGGCATCGGCACGCTGTTCGCCTACGCCAGCCTGCGCCGTAGGCTCGGCAACGAGACCTTCTTCGTGGACGGCGAGGTGGTGAAATCCTCCAAAGAGGGCAGCTTCGTCGGGCGGCATATCATGTCGCCACGGCATGGGGTGGCGGTGCATATCAACGCCTTCAACTTCCCCATCTGGGGGATGCTCGAAAAAATCTCGGTGAACCTGCTGGCCGGGATGCCCGCCATCGTGAAGCCCGCCACGCAGACCTCGTTCCTCACCCATGCGATGGTGCAGGACATCGTAGCGTCCGGCATCTTGCCCGAAGGGGCGATACAGCTCATCTGCGGCAGCGCCCGTGGCCTGCTCGATTCCGTCACGGGGCAGGACGTGGTCACTTTCACAGGCAGCGCCGACACGGGCCGGATGCTCAAGTCCACGCCCGCCGTCATCGCCAATTCGGTACCGTTCAACATGGAAGCCGACAGCCTCAACGCCTGCGTGCTGGGCGCCGATGCCGTGCCGGGCACGCCGGAATTCGATATTTTCATCAAGGAAGTACACCGTGAAATGGTGACGAAGGCCGGGCAGAAATGTACCGCTATCCGCCGCATTTTGGTGCCGGAAAACCTGTTGGAAGACGTGCAGATTGCGCTCGGCCAAGCCTTGGCGAAGACCACCATCGGCGACCCGCAGGTGGAGGGCGTGCGCATGGGCAGCCTCGTCGGGCGCTCACAGGTGGACGAAGTGCGGGCAAGGGTGGAAGAGCTTGCCGCCCACACGCCCATCGTTTTCGGCAACCTCGACGCCGAGTTCGAGGTCATTGGGGCTGACCGAACAACGGGCGCTTTCTTCTCGCCGATGCTCTTCCTCAACGACGACCCCTTCCGCAAAACGGCCTCGCACGACATCGAGGTCTTCGGCCCGGTGAGCACCCTCATGCCGTACCGGCACCTCGACGACGCCATCGAACTGGTGAACATGGGCAAAGGCTCGCTCGTGAGCAGCATCGTCACCGCTAACGAGCGCATTGCCCGGGACTATGTCATCGGCTCGGCGCCCTACCACGGTAGGATATTGGTTCTCAACGATTTATGCGCCAAAGAGAGCACGGGCCACGGCTCGCCGCTCCCCTTGCTCAACCACGGCGGCCCCGGCAGGGCGGGCGGCGGCGGAGAGCTTGGCGGTATGCGCAGCCTCCACCACTACCTCCAGACCACGGCGGTGCAGGGCCACCCGACCTTCCTCACGGCGGTCACGGGGCAGTACCACCAAGGCGGTCGGCAAACGGAGAAGGACGTGCACATCTTCCGCAAGCATTTCGAGGAACTGGAAATCGGGGAGACGGTCGTGACGGCCAAGCACACGGTCAGCGAGGCGGACATCACCAATTTCGCCAACGTGAGCGGCGACAATTTCTACGCCCATACGGACGCCACGGCGCTCGAAGGCACCATCTTCACGGGCCGGGTGGCGCATGGCTATTTCATCCTCTCCAAGGCGGCTGGCCTCTTCGTGGATGCGAAAAAAGGCCCCGTGCTGCTCAATTATGGCTTGGACGAATGCCGCTTCACCAAGCCCGTTTATCCCGGCATGACCATCGGCGTGCGGCTGACGGTGAAGGAGAAGGTTGACCAAGAGAAAAAAAGCGAGGATGACGTGGCGAAGGGCATCGTGAAGCTGCTCGTGGATGTCTATGACGAAACAGGCGAGACGGTGGCACTGGCGACGATTTTGACGATGGTGAAGAAGTTGAATCAAACGGCTTAAAGTTTGACATCCCGTTCAAAACTTTTTTTTCGTAAAAATTTATCTCAAATGCTAACAAAAGAGACCGTCATTGAGCATATCAAATCGTTGCCTGATAATTTTTCCTTGGATGAACTTATGGAAAAACTGTTGTTCTTGTACAAGCTCGAAACCGCATTGGAACAATCCAAAGGCAAGCAAACCACTTCGCACGAGGCAGTTAAAGAACAGTTCAACAAATGGCTGCAATAACTTGGACTGACAAGTCCAACGCATCTTCGACAGGATACAGCTTGTTGAATCATTCCCTCGTAGTGGTAGGGTTGTGCCGGAAATGGGACATCCTGATATTCGGGAGCATATTGTGGGATTTTACCGCTTGGTTTATTACGTTGTTTCCGATAATCAGATTGATATTTTACTGGTTCACCATGCTGGTCGGCCATTGGATTTGAACCAGTTTTCTTAAATCAAATGATACTATGACGGTAGCGTTGGCGACGATTTTGACGATGGTGAAGAAGTTGAACCAAGACTAACCCCCTCAAAAACCCACCGTCGAAATCACATACTCCAGCTCCTGCATATAGTTCCGCTTGTCCTTGCCGGGTGCAAAGACGAAGCCGTCCACCAGCACCAGTTCGTTGGTCTTGGTGTTGAGCAAGAGGTTGCTCACGAATGGGCCGCCCATGAAGTCGTTCACGATGTCCCACACGCCTTTCGCCTGCACGGTATATATGTCGTTCATGGTCTTGTTTTCAACGAAGAGCGGAAGGTCAACGTCGTTGATGCGCATATAGGTCTTAGGCTGATCTGTGGTCACGATGCCCGTGACGCTGTTCCTGATTTTTTTGATGCCTGCCTTGGTCAGTTGCGACTTGTCTTTATAGGGCAATTTGTGGATGATGACGTTCCCTATGAACTCCCGCTCGTCGCTGCGAAGCCAAAGGGTGTTTGAGTTCCCGTCGTATTTGGCCTGTTTGAAGCCCTTGGGTATCTTGATTTTCAGGTTGAACTTGGCGAAAACATCGGCTTCGAGGGTGCTGTTTTCGCCGCCTTGGTAGGCGGTTGATTTCACGACTTCTTGGTCACGCTCGCTTATTTTGCGTGCAATGGCTGGGAAGTTGGCGGCGATGCAAGCCTTAAGTTTGTCCTCGCCGAGGCCGTTAACATAGAAAAGCTGCTGCTTGGTCGCCCATTTGTCCTGCCCTGTCGTCACGTTGAAGCCCTTGCCTTTCTGTTGTAGCTCCGAGAGTTTTTCGGGGCCAAGGTCGGCACGAACCATGCGGGAGGTGTTGGAGTTTTCATCGTTGAGGTCGGCCAAGATGACGACAGTGCGGAATTCTTTTTTCAAGGGTTGGGCAGCAAGTTCCTCAGGCGACATTTGAACCACATCGAAAATCGGCTCTGGTTGCGGCAGCAGGATATAAGGGGCGCTGAAATAATAGAAAAAACTGTCCCCCACAGGGCCCTTCCACAGCGTGGAATCGGCAATGACCAAGATTTGGTTCACCCTCCCGTGTGCCAGTGCTTTCTTGTTGCCAGCGGGGATAGGAGCCACTGATGGTTGCGCAGATTCACTTTTACAGGAAGCAATGAACGCTAACACAAAGAGGATGGCAATTATTTTCAGGTATTTCATTTTTACTTCCGTTTTGGGCAAAATTAGGAATTTCGGCAAAGCCAGCCTAAACTGGCGCTATCCAACTAGCAATAAGATGCAACATGAAGCTCATTTGGCGTAAAGCCAACAGGCCATTGCGACGGAAAGGTTTGGAAAAATAGTTGGCATTTGTGGAAAAAACCCTAAAATCGCACATTACAACCACGGTAGCCGGAAAGGTTGATCGCCCTTTTGCATAGCAAAAATGACCGCTAAGGCCGATCGCCGTCCACCGATTGCCGTCCACCACAATCAATGAAACTCGCACTTGGCATAGACATCGGCGGCACTTCCACTAAGCTGGCGCTGATTGACCCGCAGGGCAATATCCTTGCCCGCAACGCTTTTTCCACCGCTGACCGCACGGACGAGCACGACTTTTTCCGACACCTTTTCGCCACTGCCGATGCGCTGTTGGGCAGTGAAGGTGCTTCGCAATTGGCGGGCATTGCAGCCGGGGCACCCAGTGCCAACGAGCAGAAAGGCACCATCGAAAACGCCGCAAACCTGCCTTTTTCGCCGGTAGTGGAGCTAGTAAAAACCGTGCAGGGGCGATACGGCGTACCCACTTCCCTGGTCAAGGACAGCAACGCCAGCATCCTTGGCGAGTGGCATTATGGCGCTGCCAAGGGCATGAAGAACTTCCTGCTGCTCACGCTCGGCACGGGCCTTGGCGCTGGCATCGTTGCCAATGGGCAGTTGCTTGGCGGCGAGTTTGGGCATGGCGGTGAAGCGGGACATATTTGTGTAGTGCCCAATGGTAGGGCCTGCGGCTGCGGGCGTTTCGGCTGTACGGAGACCTACGTGAGTGCCACGGGCCTCAAGCGCACGGTGTTCGAGCTGATGGCCAACACGATGACGCACAGCACATTGCGCAGCGAAAGCTATGATGCCATGACGGCTCGCCACATCTTCGAGGCGGCGCAGGCTGGCGATGCATTGGCCTTGGCTGCCTTCGGCAAAACGGGCGAAATACTGGGCCGGGCCATCGCCGATATGGCTGCTTGGTTCGAGCCAGAGGCCGTAGTGCTGTCTGGTGGCCTTGCCATGGCTGGCGACCTGCTCTTTGTCCCAACGATTGACAGTTTCGAGGGGCATTCGCTGGCATTTCACAAAGGGCACAAAATCAAGGTGTTGCCCTCGGCGCTCGGGGAAAACGATGCGGCATTGTTGGGGGCAGGGGCGTTGGTTTGGCGGGGTAATTGAAAGGCGAGGCGATTAAAACGTGTAGAAATAATTCGCCAAAAAATTCCACAGCATAACACACCCAATGGCGAACAACTTGGCAAGATAAAAATTGATTTTCATGCGGTCGTTGAAGATGTATAGTAGCAAGGTGTTAAGACCAAGGCCAATAGTGGATATGAAAAGGAAGTTGCCGTACTGTGTCAATATATCTGGATTATGGCTTTCAAACGTCCATATCCGGTTTAAGTAATAATTGCTGCTTGCTGCTGCCAGAAAGCCAATTGCATTGGAGACATATTTTTGCATCCCCAATTTTTCCTTGCAAAGCCATGTCAGTGAAAAATCAACGAACATGCCGGACAGGCCAACGCCGCCGAACTTGATGAAACGGAATGCGAATTCTGTGAATTTTAAGCTGTTTTCCATTTATGTAATCAATTATAATGTCATTAGTGGTAGGGCTTTAATTGGACCAAAGGATAGGACAGTCGCATTATTTGTAACTACTTAGGAGGGTGTGGGAGGAGAGAGAAAAAATGAAATTTTTCTCTCTCCTCCCACATTTTGGGGTATTTCTTGGGAAAATTGAAAATTTTCCCAAGAAATACCCCCTGTTATGTAGCTACCATTATTTTATGATTGCGGCATCTATAGCTTGCGGGCAATCGCCCAATTTTTTTTTTATAGATATATCCATCTGCTGTTTTGGCTTCCAATGAATAGCAATTGTCAATGACAGCATGTAGGTATTTGAAATCGGTAATGGGATATCGGGGCACGGCCCTTGCAGCATCGCAATCAACGATATATTGTGGGGCCGCTTTTACAAAGTCCGCCCGCAGGTTGTCCCATGCACCGGGCAAAATCCTGTCCGAGGTGTCAAAGGTCGGATCCCATGTCAGTGGGCTGCCGAAAATATGCCCGGTAAGCGGGAAGGTGGCGACGTAACGGGTGGCGGCTTTTCGCTGGGCATCCAAGTAAATATTGGAGCTTTGCCCCCAGACAAAAATCTCATCCGCTGGTTGGGAGTGGGTAAGCAGGTACTGCCCGGCACTGGAAGGCTCCCAGTGTTTTGCCACGCCAATACAGTGGCTTATGGAGAACCCCACGGCCGTGACGCCCACCCAGAGCGCACTGGGCAAGGGCCTCAAAAGCCAGCCTTTCTCCTTCCTTCTTCCCGTCCATATTGCACTGAAATAAGGCGCTGAGACAATGCAGAGTATGGGCACTATTTGGATATAGTAGTGGGGATAAAATCGCCCTGGTTGTGATAGGCCAATCAAGGCTGACACTAGTAACAATATCAAGGCCCAGAATTCCGCACCATTGCCTTTCCATAGCCCACCGTCCTGTTCACGCTTTGATTTAATGGCTCCCAAGCTGCCCCAGACGATGACCCCGCAAGTGGCACAAAAAACCAGCGTCATGCCGATGCCCCGCTGCCAAAAGACAGGGTCGGTAATGCTGTGCGGCACATCGTGGTCGCCAATAGTCCAATAATAAGCCGCTTCAAGGTTGCCTTGCACATAAAGTATGTATGCGACCATGGCGAGCATGGCGAAGAAACCTGCGGTGAGCGTGGCAGCATGAAATAGGGCGGTAAATGTCGTTATGCCTGTTTTCGACTTATAGCCCTTCGCCAGCAGGTAAATGCCGAGGGGGACTGCCATGATGGCGGCGGGTTGCTTTAGCAAAAAGCCGCAACAAAGCATTGCGCCAGCAAAAAGCAATTCTAAAAAGCGATGGGTACTTGAATTTCGGAAAACCAAGTAAATGCTCCAAACAACGGGCAGGTTCATTAAAAGCTCGCCATTGAGCGCCAGGTTGTTCCAAAATGCCCAACTGGAATAAATGCTGTAAAAACCTGCGGCAACCAAACCTGCGTTTTCATCAAAAACCTGCTTGGCAACCTTGTAAACGCCCCATGCAGTAAACAGCACCCATGCCAAACTCACCAGGTGCAGGAAGTACCAGTTGTATTCGCCACCTATTCCGAGTATTGCTTTATATGTCCAAAAGAGCAATGGCGGCTTTCGCTCGATTGCATCTATATACGGCACCCCATCATTGAGCATTTCCACTGCAACCACCGAGTATATCCGTTCATCGTCAATAGCTTTTGGGAATACCAGTGCAGGTATCTTCAAAAAGACCGTCAAAATAACTATAAACAGTCCTTTTGATTTTAATATAGGGTGTTCAAAAAGAGCCATGATGCCTTTACATTTATGCTTCCCGTTGCGAATAAATTCCGATGGGTAATGTAATTACGGCTCATTTCGATGCACGGCGCAATGATTTTTATTAGGGAGCATGGAATCAAAGGTTCGTGAAGATTCACGCCAATAAACCTTCACGAATCATGGATGGTATTATTCAAATGTAACTGCTTAGGAGGGTGTGGGAGGAGAGAAAAAAAGAAATTTTTTCTTCTTCCTCCCACAGCTGAGGGTGCTTTTTTTTACCCTGATTGTGCGTAAATGCCAAAAAACACAGCGCCCCTGCCAACAGATAGTTGGCAAGGGCGCACGAATTATACACTATTAAAGCTTCGCTCTTATTTCAATTCAAAATCGCTGGAGCCAGCGAAGTAGCCTTTGTTGTAAATCTCCACCTTGTACTTACCGCCTTGGAACGGCGTATTGGGCTTCCATACAAAGCAAAGCTGGGTCTCATCGTTGGCATATTCATACTCTTGCACCTGTGTGAAGCGCACCTCTTGTCCCGATTTGTCCACCGTGGTGCCGCTGCCAAGGTCGTCAATGGCCAGGGTCTCGCCCTTGGGGTTGATGACCCTGATATAGAACTTCTCCTTGCCCGGCTGTACGACATCATTGGCGATGGTGGTGAAGCAGATTTTTAGCTGGTCCACCCGCTTGGCAGATTCCTTTTCAGCGGTCTTGCCACTTTTTTTCACCTTCATGCCCGTTACCTTGATTTCCTTCACCTTGATGACGGAGCCTGCCTGTACGGACTTAGACAATTCCTCTTTTTCGCTGACGAGCTGCGCTTTGGCCGAGCTAAGGGTCTCGTTTTCAACGAACTTGGTCTGCAGCGTGTAGGCGAGGCTGTCCTTGTCGGTTTTGAGCCGAACGTTGTCTTGCGTGAGTTGTTCCTGCTCGGCCTTGAGTTGCTCTATCTGGGCGATGTACTCGTTGACCTTGGCCTTCAGGCCACTGATTTCCCTGCGGGCAGCATCGTACTGCTTCTTTTCCCGCAGCAGGCCGCTGATTTCACCCTTTTGGGCAAGCAACTCGGCCTTCTGCTGTTCGATCATGGCGTTGATTTGCTCGTTTTCGCCTTTGAGCGCATCCAACTCGGCAATGGCCTGATTGTACTGCGTGTCAAGTTCGTTTTTCAGCTTCTCGACTTCTTCGAGTTCAGCCACTTTCTGCTCCAACAGGCGGGTGGTGCTCATGCTCTGGAACGTGAGCCATGCGGCCACGCCAAGCAACAGCAGCCCCACCACGATGCTGATGGGAACGATGGGGTTAATGCCTTTCTTTTTGGACACTACTGGCGGCACATTGGCAGCTGTGGGGGTGGGCTGGTTGGGAGTTTGGCCTTGTTGGCCGGACTGGTTTGACGGATTCACTGGTAACATTTCGCTGTCTTTTAGTTTGTTCAAAATCTGTTTCTGAGGAAAAACCAAACTTGTTGGTTTCGATTAAATAAGGTGGTTGTCAAAAAAAATGTTCAGAAAAAAGCCTAGATAGGGCGATAAGGCAGGGGCGCCGGCGCCTTAGAACTTGATACAAGAGTTTGTAAATCAGGTTTTTACACAAAAATATCGTACTCGACTTAGTTTTTATTTTATGTAAAAACTGTGACGGCTCCCTAGTCAGTCCCGATTTGTTGGCATCAAACTTTGCTTACCTTTGCCCATCCCATCGAACCGGAGTTTTAAACGAAAAAACAAAAGCAAAGACATGTTCACCATACATCCATACCTCAAGTTTGCGCTCATCGCCCTCTTCCTCATTGGCGGCACCGTGATGATGCTCACGCTGCCGTGGGGCTACGGCCTCCCTTTTGTCATCATCGGTATTTTGCTGCTGGTCTCTTACATCCTGCTCGGTACCATCCAGCATGCCGCCAAGGTCATGCAGGGCACCCAGAACTACCTCGAAGCCGAAAAATGGCTCAACCTCACTTGGAAACCCGAATGGCTCTATGTCACCAACCGTGCCTACTACTATATGATGAAGGGCACCATCGCACAGGGCCTTGGCCGCACCGACGAGGCAGAGGCCATGCTCACGAAAGCCCAATCCCTCAACCTGCCCACCGACAACGAAAAAGCAGCCGTACAGCTGCAACTTGCCAGCATCGCCATACAGCGCCAGAAGTACAACATGGCCAAGATTTACCTGAAAAACATCAAGGAACTGAACGTCACCGAGCCAATGCTCAAGGATCAAATCAAACAGTTCGACAAGGCGATGGCCCAACAGGGACAAATGAAAATGGCCCAACAAATGGGCATGATTCAAAAAGGCGGCATGCCGCTGAACCCACGGTCGAAAAGGCGTAGGCCCACTGGGAGATAAAGTTCGACAGTTCTACAGTTGGCAGTGGGCAGTCAGTCTTGGAATTGTTTAGTCATTGCCGGAGCATTAAATGACGAGAGGTGGTATCTTTTGGTATTTATTTAGCGTACTGCCGCCCCTTCAAGTAGTTCCGCCTAACGGCGATGCAGCGAAATTACGCTAAACAGATACACCTATTGAAGGATACCACCTCTCGTCATTCAAGCTTGTACAGCGACTAATAGACTGTCGAACTGGCTGCCCACTGCCCCCTGTCAAACTGGCGAACTTTTAAGCCAACTGTCGAACCCGCCAAAGGCGGACAAGCTGCCAACTTATTTCATCGCATCATACACCACCTGCTGCACCCGTGGCCGGATGTTTAGGTCGGAAATGCCCGTGTGCGAGCGGTCGGGATAGACCCGGTTGCTCAAGAAAATCACCATCAAATTATGCTGCGGGTCGGCCCAGAAAAAAGTGCCCGTATAGCCCGAATGACCAAAACTATCTGGGCTGGCCGAGCGGGCCACGTAGCTCTGCTTGGCATTCCATTCAATGAGCGGCTTATCGAAGCCAAGGGCTCGTCGGTTGCCCTCTGGGCAATATTGGCACCTCGTGAACTCCCGCACTGCCGACTCGCTCATGTAACGCTCGCCGCCGTATTCACCCCTATTCAGATACAGTTGCACCAATTTGGCAAGGTCGCCCGCCGATCCGAACAGGCCCGCATGACCCGATACACCGCCGAGCATGGCCGCTGTCTCGTCATGTACCGTGCCGTGGATTTGTTGCCTCCTGAAAAACGTGTCCCGCTCTGTTGGCAAGATGCGCTCTTTGGGATTGCTTCGCAATGGGTTAAACGCCAGTGTGGCGGCACCGAGCGGACGGTAGAAAGTCTTTGCCAAGTACTGCTCCAACGGCTCGCCCGTCAGCCGCTCCACCACCGATGGGTAGAGGATGAACGAGAGGTCGGAATAAACGTAGCCGGGTTTTTCGCTGAGCGGCAGGTCACGTATCCCCTTGAAAATCTGGCGTTTATAGTTTTTATGCAAAAACAGGCTGTCGGCGATTCGGATTGAATACCTGCTTGATTCGGCCTTGCGGAAGCTGCCCGGCTTCCAAGTACCGTCTTCGTTCTTGGCTTCCCGCCAAAAGACAATGCTCGGCTTCAATCGGCCATTGTGCGCTAAAAACTGGCGGTAGGTCACGTCGGCCTTGTCCGATTTTTTGAAAAAAGGCAGGTACTCTTTCAGCGGTGCATCGAGGTCGAACCGGCCCTCGCCGTAGAGCCGCATGAGGGCGGGCAGGGTGCTCGTTACCTTGGTCACGGAGGCGAAATCGTAAATATCGTCGGGGCGGACGGGCTGGAGGCTGTCGTAGGTATGGTGGCCGTAGGTTTCATGGAAAACGACCATGCCGTCCTTGGCCACGAGCACCTGCGCACCGGGGAACGCCTGCCGACGGATGCCCTCTTCCACGATGGCCTGGATGCTGTCGGCCATGAGTTGGCCATCCACGCCTATGAGGGCGGGAGGGGCATGGCCTAGGCGGGTCTTCTGCGTAGCAAGTAGGCCGTCAATGGCGCAGCCCCCGAAAATGGCTTGGGCGGCGAGGGATTGGTGGAGGCTATCGGCAATGGGCACATGGAGCAAGGCCAAGGCTTTATCAAATAATGTTGAATCTTGAATACGGGTAATATCACCAAAGACAACAAGCACAATCTTGACTCGGTTGGCCCACTCCAATAGGTATTTGTAGGCTTGGCTGCCCAAGTTTAAACTGTCAGCTTGCAAGGCTTCAATGGCAATATTCTTGCCCAAGCGTATTTTGGGCAAAGGGTCAGGAGGTTGGTACTTTTCAAGGGTTCTTTCAAAAACAGACGGCTCGCCAAGCCAAAAACTAAAGTAGCTAAAACTGCTTTGGTCAAGACCTTTGAACGGCAGCAAATCCCCCTCGTTGCGCAGCAACGCAATGGACTGCCGTGCCGCCTCCCAAGCAGCAGCGTGGCTGTTTTGCGAAGCAAACCCCTGTCGGTCTGGCGCAGATTGGGCGAACAACAGGCCAATAGCGCCATTAAAAATCAATGAGAATAAAAGGCAAAGTCGTTTCATCGCTACAAAAGTCCTAATTTTGACAGGCGTTACCAACTTTGGCTTGCGCCTTGGCGTCTTATTGTGGAAATTTGCGCAGAACCGTTTCTTCTCTTGCAGAACCTTGAAAATTATGAAAATCAAAAATCTTGGCTTGTTGCTTATCACCCTGCTGTTTTGTGGCGCTGTGTCTGCCCAGCGGACGGTGCGTGACAGCAACCTCGTGCAGTTCAGCGGCATGGTGCTCGATGGTACGACCTCCGAGCTGTTGCCCGTGCCGTTCACCAATATCGCCGTGAAGGGCAAGGCACGGGGCACCTATACCGACTTCAATGGCTTTTTTTCCATCGTGGTGGAAAAGGGCGACGTGATGGAGTTCACCGCCGTGGGCTACAAGACCGTGGAATTCCAGATACCCAAAGACCTGAAGGACAGCCGATACTCCCTCGTACAGTTGATGTCGCAGGATGCCATCAACCTACCGGAAACGGTCGTGTTCCCCTGGCCGAGCCGGGAGCATTTCAAGCTGGAATTCCTCGCCATGGACGTGACCTCCGAAATGGAGGAGCGGGCGCTCAAGAACGTGGCCAGTGAGGCCATGGAAAAAATGCGCTACTCCGTACCCTCCGTAGGCGCCGAGCATGCCAACTACTACCTGCGCCAGCAGGCCCGCAGCTACTACCACATCGGCCAGATACCCCCGATGAACATCTACAACCCCGTGGCCTGGAAGCAGTTTTTTGATGCTTGGAAGAATGGGGATTTTAAAAGGAAGGATAGGAAGTGAGCATTGATCAAATGCGTTTGAAAATTGAAAAGCCTTTTTGACCGCGGTCAAAAAGGCTTTTCAATTTTCACCTCACCTCCCCCACCTTCTCCAACAGCCACTGCTTCAGCGTCAGCGATTTGCAGTTCTCGATCTCCTGCCGGGTCTTTTCGATGGCTTTTTTATCAAAAGGCGATAACAAGACGAGTTTGCGGGTGAAGCGCAGCATGTTGAGGTATTGCTGTTTCACTTCCTTGGAAATCAGGCGGTTGCGGCGCAGGAAAATGCGGTAGCTGTCAATCAGGGAGTCGAGGGCTTGGTCTTCGCCCTGCTCGAAGTAGGTGCGCAGGAGCAGCATACGGCTGCCAAGGGCGTAGGCGATGGTCTGGTACTCCACCTCCCGCAGCAGTTCAATGACCAGGTCGTACCGTTTCTGGTAGAAATAGACGTGGGCGAGGTTGTAGTTCAGGGCG
Organism: Saprospiraceae bacterium; assembly: GCA_016714985.1. Classification (GTDB taxonomy): domain Bacteria; phylum Bacteroidota; class Bacteroidia; order Chitinophagales; family Saprospiraceae; genus UBA6168. The sequence goes on from JADKBS010000003.1 coordinate 488,272, forward strand.
TTCTCTTGGTTGGCCTTGGGCAGCCGCTGGGTATAGTCCTGGATGAACGCTTCGGCCCAGGCCAGTTCCCGAATGTGCAGCGCCACAGTGATGATGTTCTTGTAGTGGTGCGGGTTTAGCAGCCCGTTGTCAAAGATGATTTCACGGGCGAGGGCGATGCGGTAGAGGGCAAACAGTTCGCCGTAGTAATCCTCCCGACCGTGGTTGATTTTGGTGTCAATGCAGTAGTTCATGGCATGGATGAACAGCGTCTGCAACTCCTTGTGCTTGAAGCTGCCTGCCTGTGTTTCCAGCAGCGTTTTCATCTCCTGAAAAAAATGCGTCTCTTCGGGGCGGAGCATCATGCGGGCCACGAGGTACCAAGCCTTCACGGCTGGCTCTTTGAGGAAAACACTATTTTCCAAATACCCCATGAATTCGGGGTGGATGTTTACTGACGCCGTCTCCGACACCATCTTGCTATAGCCGAGCATGTCGGCGTAGTGCTCCAGTTTCTTCGCAAAATAATAGCAGTCAAGGTGGAAGTCAGCCCGCTCGATAGGCTCAAAGGCAGCCGTTTTGGGCGAAGTATGCTCCAAATGCTCGTGCCTTCGACGGTGCAGCATATAGGAGAGGTAGTGGAAATCGGCGTCCCGATGGCCCGCTTTTTCCTGCAACAGTTCCGCTTGCCGCATCACCCCATCAAAATGCTTTTCGAGGTCGGTACTGGCAAGGGCATGGAGCAAGAATACTTGGCCTGTGGCAGGATTGGAGGCGTACTGGTTGTAAGCGGTGAAATCCATTGCCAACCGCAGCAGGTCGGAGCAATGGCGGCGGAAGCGCACGTCGTCGTAGGGCGTACCGGGGTAGAGGAGCGGCCAAACTTCCTCCTTCTCCTTGTCCATCCCACCCTCTTCCAGCTGTTCGTACAGGCGCAACAGTTCCTCCCGCTCGTTGAAAAAGGGCGAGGCGAGGTACTTCCTGAACTGCGCCACGTCATATCGGGAGAAGGTGCGCAGGAAAGCGGCAAGTTTTGAGTTGAGCATGGCAGTCGGTGGTGGCAGGCTTTACCAAGTTGGGCAAAGCTAAGGAATCAAATCGGGAAACCTTACACCATAACACCCCCGAACCCTATCAAAACGAAAACCGACCCTCTCATTTTGAGAGGGTTTTTGTTTTTGATAAATTTAGTCAAAAAAAAATATAAGTCACAAGTTGTTGATTGTCAATTTTTTATAAAAAAAATGGAAAAAATGTTTTGAGCCGGAATGGCGTTTGGCATATAGGGTTTTGTAACCGCAAACGAGCGGGACAACAGCGAAATAAGAAACTACACAAATCAGCCCAAAATGACAGTTGCTATTTTTTTTCTGACCATGTTTCTTGCTTTCCTCTTCCTCACGGTCATCGAGGCCACGGACGAGCAGAAAGCCTGAAACAAGCACTGGCCACCAGCGATGCAGGCCATTCCAAAAACAAATTTTTAATCCACTGTCTGTAACCATTTAGGAGGGTGCGGGAGGAAAAGGAAAAAATGAAATTTTTTCCATTTCCTCCCGCACATGGGGTGTTTTTGGGGAAAAATTGAAAATTTTTCCCCAAAAACACCTACTACTGAATGGTTGCCACTATCCTAAAAATTCTGATTATGACAGCCATCGAATTTAATTGCCACTTTAGCAGCCTTCAGAAAAAACTGCTGCCCTTTGCTTACAAACTGACCAACAACCTCGAAGACGCCAAGGACCTCATTCAAGAAACCGCCCTGCGTGCCTTCAACAACAAGGACAAGTTTGAAACAGGCACCAACTTCCGTGCATGGGTGACCACCATCATGCGCAACACGTTCATCAATATCTACCGCAAAAAGAAGAACCGGGCCACTTCCTCTGAGCCAACGGACAGCTACATCTTCGTCAACGAAAACCACGCCGTGGACAACAGCGCCCACTCCAATATGATGATGATCGAGCTTGATGGCATCATGCGCACCCTCGACACCATCTACCGCAAGCCGTTCCAACTGTTCTTCGAAGGCTATAAGTACGAGGAAATCGCCGAGGACATGAACCTGCCCATCGGCACGGTGAAGAGCCGCATCTTCTTCGCCCGCCAGAAGTTGATGCAGACCATCAATTTAAGCTATGCCTACGACACGACGGCGGTGCTGAACTGATGGTTGATAAGGGTTTATGGTTGATACAGGTTGATAAGACCCAGCTATATCAACCTCATCAACCCTTATCAACTTCATAAACCCCATCAACCAAAAAGCAAAACCGACAATTGCGGGGGCACTCACCCAACTCCAAACCGAGTATTTCGAAAAAACCTCAAGAACCTGGTCTCCCCCCGCCAGGCCCCAAAGGCCAAACTTCTAATTTGCTGGTAAAATATATCCATCAGCTGACACAAGTGAAATTGAATAAATAAGTTAGACTGAATGGATTTGCAAAAACTTGTCAATCAATGCCTTGCAAATCCGTCATTTATCATTCATTCTTCACGAAGCGATGTGCGGTGCAATAAATTTGGAATTCATTCATACATTTGAAACGCCAAATCTGCACTTCACATCGCTTTTTTGTTTTGGATGAAACAACGTTACAAAGCCGCAATCCATAATGATGACACCGCCAAGGCTCCTCCAAGCGTCAAGGGGAAAGGCTCGTTTCTACCCAAAGTACATGCTGCCCATCGGCGCTTTAAACGAAAATTGACCAATGGCCTCAAGCGGATTTCCACACTGGTGTTCAATAAAGACACGGACGCCATTCCCCAAAAATTCCAGCTCCGAACCAAAATCCGGGTGGTACTGCTCATCCTTTTTGCCGTTGTGACACTTATCGGGGTGCTGGCTGGCTACTTCGTTCAGCGCACCACCACCAACACCCTCCTGATGATGCGGGAGAACTATAATTCCATCAATTACACCAAGGAGATGTCTGAGGCCCTCAACGAAATGGTGATGGTCTTCGGATTGGAAAAGAGCACGCCCACCTTCCGTCGGCAAGAGCTTCGCAAGGCTGCCGCACAGTTCGAGCGGTATCACAATTTGCAAATGGCCAAGGTAAAAGGCGAAGAAGAACGGGCACGTACAGAAGAGCTGAAGAATAGTTTCGTGATTTTCAAAGCCAACCTCATGCAAATGGCCGATGCCAACGAGGTCTCCGTAAACCTCTACATGCAGAAGCAGTACATTGATGAATTGCTCGAATCAGTGTTTGCATTGAACGAAAAAATGATGAAGGCACGGGAGGAAGAGGCAAGGCAGATTGCCAACAATTCGTCGCTTACCATGATAATATTAGGGGCGGTGTTCTTCATTTTTGCAATCATTGCCCTGTTCTACTTCCCCAGCTATGTGGCCGACCCCATCCAATCCATGACGGAAAGCATCCGGCAGATTGCCCGCAAGAACTACAACGAGCGCATCGTCGTCGAGTCCAACGACGAAATTGGCGAGATGGCCAAGTCGTTCAACCTGATGGCCGAGAAACTGGAGGAGTACGAGAGCATCAACATGTCGCAGGTGCTGAGTGAGAAGAAGCGTACGGAGACCATCGTCAGTCGCATGAACGAAACCATCATCGGCCTTGATGACCATAAGAACATCCTTTTTGCCAACCCACCCGCCCTCGAACTGCTTGGCTTGCCTGAAGACGAGTTTGTTGGCCAAAATGCCAAGCAACTTTCCAAGCAATACCCCTTGCTTCAAAACCTGCTGAAAGAAGTATTGAACAATGAGGTGAAGGCCAACTGTACTTTCCCGGCCATCAGTGTTGACAAGGACGGCAAGCGGCAATATTTCAACAAAGACGTGCTCCGCATCGAAAGCCCCTCCGATGACCTGGACGCCCCCACGAGCGTTGGCTATATCATCATCCTGAAAAACGTGACGGAACTCAAGGAGCAGGACCTTGCCAAGACCAATTTCATGGCCACGCTTTCCCACGAACTCAAGACACCCATCGCCGCCATTGACATGAGCGTGAAACTGCTGGAAGACGAGCGCATCGGCCAGCTCAACAGTGAGCAATGGGACCTTACGGGCACCATCCGCCTGAACTCTTCCCGCATCCTTCGCATGGTGAACGAGATATTGGACATCAGCCGCATCGAAACCGGGCAACTCCAGCTTGACCCCGAAAAGGTGATGCCCGACGCCATCGTGGTCCGCTCACTGGACAATGTGAAGACCTTCATTGCGGATAAAAACGTGGGTGTTATCCAGCACATCGCCCCCGATCTGCCTGTCCTGCACGTTGACATTCATAAAACGACCGCTGTTTTGGTAAACCTCCTCACCAACGCAGTCCGCTATTCGCCTGAAAACGGCACCATCGAAATAGCAGTGGAGCAACAGAACGGTTCTGTCAACTTCTCCGTAACGGACAGTGGCCCCGGCATCAGCGAAGAGGAGCAGCGCAAGCTCTTTCAACCCTACCGCCGGGCGGCTGGCGACAAGACGAAGGGAACAGGATTGGGGCTAGCCATCTCCAAGGAATTCGTTGAAGCGCAGGGCGGTCGAATCTGGGTGAAAAGCCAACCCGGAGCAGGCAGCACTTTTGGTTTTTCCTTGCCGTTGGCAACAAATTCGTAAGCATTCTTCCCAACGCATTTTTTATCAGTCAGGAATCCCCCATGTTTGCACCCTTTTTCGCAAACAATAAAGCGCCGACTGCATGTTTTCACACCTTGCCATTTTTCGCCAACACACAGCCAGCCGTGCCACAGCCCTGCTGTTCGGCTTTTTTGGCATCCTGTTCGGCACCTGGGCGGCGCTCATCCCATTCATCAAGACGAAGTTTGGATTGGACGAGGCACAGCTTGGACTCTTGCTCCTCTGCCTTCCGGCGGGCATCACCTTGATGAACCCGTTTTCTGTGCCCATCCTGCACAAACTGGGGCCCGTGCGCTCCACCGTCATCTCTTTGCCACTGGCGGCGACGCTGTTCATTCTGCCATTTGCCATGCCAACGATATGGCTGGTGGGTGGCTCCCTTTTCTTGGCTGGTTCCCTTTTTTCGATAGTGAACATGAGCATGAACACCTGTGCTTCGCAAATCGAGCAGCAGGAAGGGCTGCGCATCATGTCCACTTGCCACGGGCTGTGGAGCACAGGGGCCATGCTCGGCTCCGCCATTGCGGGCATGGCCACGGGGTGGGGCCTTCCTCCCGTGGCCTATGTTGCAGCCATTGCCGTGGTGGAAATATTGGCCATGCTTGTTTTTAAATCAGGGCTTAAGAGCGTGCCCGACGAACCGCACCACGGTAGCCAAAGCGACAACGGAAAGCCGCCAAGCGGCTTCATCCTGCCGAACCGAGCGCTTTGGGTACTGGTCGCCATCAGCCTTTGCACCAACCTGACCGAAGGCACCATGGCCGATTGGTCAGCGGTCTATCTTCGGGAGGTGGTGGGTGCCCAGGAGGCAATGGCGGGTTGGGGTTTTGCGGCTTATGCCTTCTTCATGGCAGGTGGGCGCTTCCTCGGCGATGCGCTGATAGCGCACTTTGGCAGTCGGCCCGTGCTTAGGATCGGGGGCATCGTGGCAGCGGCTGGGCTGTTGGTCGCCGTTTTCCTTCAAACCTTTCCTGCGGCGGTGCTGGCTGGCTTCGCAATGGTGGGGGCGGGCGTTTCCCTCGGTGCGCCCATCCTATATGCGGCAGCGGCCAAAGTGCCCGGCATGGCCAAGGGGGCCGGACTCGCCACTATGAACACCTTCGCCATGATTGGCTTCTTGGGCGGCCCTGCCTTCATCGGATTTTTGGCAAAAGGGTTCGGCTTGCCAGTGGCCTTTGCTTTGGTGGCGGCTTTTGCCCTGTTCTGGGCTTGGCGAGCGGGGAAGATGGAGCGGTAGAAATTTGCCCAAAACGCTGCCTCCTAACGTATCTTTGTCTGTCTTTTGTCCAATACGCAATCCCGATTTGAAGATGCAAGCAAACAATCAACAAGCTATTTCATGGCTACTGCTCCTCCGTAGGTGCGTCCCTTTTTCCTTTTTACTTTGTGCTTTTTCCTTGTTTACCTCCTGTGAGAACGACATCAACGAGGTCAACCGCCTCTTCTCCAACGAAGAAACCCTCGTGGAAACCGCCACGGGCGTCGAACTGCTGTACAGTGACTCGGCCATCCTGAAACTCCGAATCGTTGCGCCCAAACTGCTCCGGCACCTGGACAAAAAGGATCCCTACCAAGAATTCCCCGACGGCCTCTCGGTCGAGTTTTTCGGGCCTGACGGCCAAACCGTCACGGGCCGAATGACCGCCAAGTACGCCGAGCGCTACGACAACAACGGCAAGTTCATCGTGCAGGACAGCGTGGTGTGGACGGGCAGCGCCGGGGAGCGCCTCGAAACGGAGGAACTGACCTGGGAAGAGGAAAAAGACCGGGTACACACCACCAAGTTCGTCATCGTGCGCCGCCCCGATGAAATCATCTACGGCCACGGCTTTGAGTCCAACCAGAAGTTCACGCAGTGGAAAATCCGGGCCATCGAAGGGCGGATAAAGGCGGGGGATATGACGAGGGAGCTAAGGAATTGAGTTGGCAGTTCGACAGTTCGGCAGTTGGCAGTCAGTTAGCAGTTGTTTAGCTGGGGCTGCGTTGGCGCATATTGCTATGAAAACTTTTCTGGGTGTTCTATCATAGAATGTAGCATCCTGCCAACTTCTTCCGACTCAGAAATCCAAAAGTCATATTTCTGCTTTGTTATGTACTTGCACGTTAGTGCAAAGTCACTCCAAACTTGGGTTTCTGTGTTTTCACTATCGGCTTCAGTAAGTTTGCTCGAAAAGTGTTTTGGATATTTTTTCTTTCTATATGCCTCGCCAATACAGCTACAAACTGAGCGGGAAGAACTTCTAATCTGGTCAGTTAGCGAGTATTTTTCTTCTGGTGGAAACTGTTTGCTCTCCTGAAAAATATCCATTGCCAGCTTGAATGCCTAACGATAAACAGTAAGGTCTCTAAATGTTCCCATAGTATTGCTTTTGTTGAGTTAATATAAGCTTCATCCTTTTCAGATGGCTGTAAATGTCGAATTTTTCCACCACACTGCTAAACAACTGCTAACTGACTGCCCACTGCCCACTGTCGAACTGCCAACTAATACTTAACGCACACATTCTTAGCTTCCGTAAAAAACCGCAGCGCCTCCACGCCGCCTTCCCTACCTACGCCAGAGCTTTTCACCCCGCCGAAGGGCGTTCGCAAATCCCGCAGCATCCAACAGTTCACCCAGACGATACCCGATTGCAGCCGCTCGGCCATGCGGGTCGCTCGGCTGATGTCCTGCGTCCAAAGCGTGGCAGCGAGGCCGTATTCGGTGTCGTTGGCAAGGGCGAGGGCCTCCGCCTCCGTGTCGAAAGGTTGGAGGGTTACGACAGGGCCGAAAATCTCCTCTTGATTGGTTCGGCAATGATTGGGCAGACCCTCGATGATGGCGGGGCTGAGGTAGTAGCCGTTGGCCAATTCATCGGAAGGCCGCACGATTTCGCCGCGGCAGAGGAGGATACCGCCTTCTTGCTTCGCAATATCAAGATAGCCCATCACCTTGGCCCGGTGCTGCTCGCTGACGAGGGCACCGAGGTCGTTAGTTGGGTCGGCGGGGTCGCCCGTTTTGAGGGCCTTTGCCCTGCGCACCAGTTCGTCCCGAAATTTTTCATAGATGCTTCTTTCGATATAAACCCTTGAACCACAGAGGCATATCTGCCCATTGTTGGCGAAGCTGGAGCGCACCGTGGTGCTCACGGCCTCCTCGAAATTGCAATCGGCAAAGATGATGTTCGGGTTTTTGCCGCCCAGTTCCAATGACAGTTTTTTGAACATGGGCGCAGCCGTGCGGGCAAGGATGCGCCCCGTGGACGTGCCGCCCGTGAAGCTAATGGCCTTGGTTTTTGGGTGCTCCACGATGGCTTGGCCAGCCTTGGGGCCGAGGCCATGCAATATATTCAACACCCCAGCGGGCAGCCCGGCTTCGATGCAGATTTGCGACAACAGGTAAGCTGTCATCGGTGTAAGTTCCGAGGGCTTGGCCACCACGCAGTTGCCGGTGGCGAGGGCGGGCGCTATTTTCCAGGTGAACAGGTAGAGCGGGAGGTTCCAGGGCGAGATACAGCCGACCACACCGATGGGCTGGCGCAGGGTGTAGTTCACCGCCTGCCCCTCCATTTGGTGCGACTCTGCCCCGAAGTGCAGGATGGCCGTTGCGAAAAAACGGATATTGGCCTGCGCCCGTGGGATGTCCACCGTGCGGGCAGTGGTGATGGCCTTGCCGCTGTCACGGCTTTCAGCTTGCGCAAATGGCTCCAGCCGCTCCTCTATCAAGTCGGCGATGCGGTGCAGGATGCGGTAGCGCTCGTGTACCCCGCAGCTCGACCAGGCAGGGAAGGCGGCTTCGGCGGCGGCCACGGCAGCCTGTACGTCGCTGGCATCGGAGTCGGGGATGAGGGAATAGACTTGGCCCGTGGCAGGTTCGTAGTTGTCGAGCCAATCGCCGCTTTGCGCAGCGACGAGTTGGCCATTGATATAGTTGTGTATTTTTTCCAAAGCAAAAAGGTTAGGGGGCGAAAGTCGGGAAATTCTGGTGTATTGCGGCAAGCAAAAAATCCAAAAAACAAAAGCCCCATGCTTTGTCGGCACGGGGCTTTTTATCGTTGAAAAGATTAGCCTTGATTAAGCTTCTTCTTTTTTCTCGCTATCAGTAGGCTCAGCTGCTTCGCCCTCGGCCACTACTTCTTCCGTAGCGGCGGCAGGCTCCTCCGCAGGCGCTTCCTCCGTTACTTCCTCGGTGGCAGCAACAGGCTCCTCCGTAGGTGCTTCTTCCGATGTTTCCTCCGTAGCAGCAACAGGCTCCTCCGCAGGCGCTTCCTCCGTTACTTCTTCTGTTGCAGCGGCAGGTGCTTCCTCGGTAGCAGCAACAGGCTCTTCGGCAGGTGCTTCCTCCGTTGCAGCGGCAGGCGCTTCCTCGGTCGCAACAGCCTCTTTGATGTCTTCCTTCATCTCTTCGATGGCCTCTTCGATTTTGTCGCCAATGACGCTGGCAACGGCCTTCACCGTGTCAACGATGTCGTCGAAAGATTCGCCCATGATGGTGCTGACGGCTGCAAGGATAGACTCATTTTTTGGTGCTTCGGCCACTGGTTCCGCTGCTGCTGGCTCTTCTGTTACTGCTTCTTCACTGGCTGGCGTTTCAGTAACGGCTTCCTCGGCAGGGGCAGCTTCGGCTACCTTCTTGCCCTTGGTCGTGGAGATTTCTTCGGCGGCTTTGTCCAATTTTTCAGACACGTCTTCCCGGGCTTCGGCGGCGGCCTTAATTTCACCCACGATTTTCTCCTTGGCGGCTTGCTGTGCGGCACGGCGGGCTTCTTTCTCCTTCAAGGAAGTGATTTTCCGTTCGAGTTCCTCCCTGGTGGTAATCATCTCGTTCAGTTTTTCTTGCTTGGACCCCACCCGCTCCTCTATCATCTTGAGCTTTGCTTGGCGTATTTGCGCCTCCAATTGCCCATCGGTCGTGTTGATTTTGTGCATCTGGAACTCCAGGTCGTTGCGGTCACGACGGATGGACTGGTCCATTTTGTCAATGGCAGAGAGCAGGCCATCGAGGCGGCGCTGTATGCCTTGCAGTTGCGAGCCAGCACCTTCCTTGCCAGAAGGGTCGCCGGGCTTGGCACCGAAGCGCTTTTGCTTCACGGCCTTGAACGTCCCGTCCAACTTGTCCCATACCTTGTTGCGGTGGTCACGGGTCAGCGTTTTCGACTCACGGAACATGCTTTGCAGCTTCCTCAGTTCCTCGAAGAGCACGGGCACACGGGCGCCGCTCTCCATCTTGCGCTCAACTTCGTCGAGGGCGGCGAAGAACTTGTCATGTGCATCTTTCGACAGTTTTTGGAACTCGTCGTCGAGCTTGTTGCGCATGGTTTTCATCTCCCCGAAAAGCTCGTTGAGGTTGTTGCGCAGGCGGTCGGCGTGGTCACGGAAGAGGTTGCGGTCACGGACTTGCTCTTGTACTTTGTCCCAAAATTCTTTGAGGCTATCCCAGGTTGGCTGGTCGAATGCTTCGAGTTTATTCACCCGCTCCTTCAGTTCGGAGAGTTGGTGCTCGTAGGAATCGCTCAACTTGGAGGACAGCACGGCAAAATGCCACTCGCTTTGTGCCCGTTGCACCACGTCGCCCCGCTCCACTTTTAGGTCGTCGGGGAGCAGGCTGTCGGTGAGGCTAAGGTCACGCTCGATATGGGTGGTGGCGTCGGTCATTTCCATACCGCTGCCATCACGCCACTCCTTCATCATTTTCTGATAAAAGTCCTCGGTGGCTACCGATTCAGGGAAGGTCCAAATGTCAATTTTGTTCTCTGCCGCCCTAAGTGATACGGCAATCAAGCATTTTTCGTCCTGGGCGTTGCTGCCCCAAAGTACCATTTTCGACTTCATGTTCAGTTAACGTTTAAGTTGTTGTCAGCAAAAAACTGTAATTGTAAATCGTTCAGTTTCAGCAAATTGAATGTAGTTGTAGATTCGTCCGCTTATCCAAGTTCAAGCCAAAAAGCTCGAACAGATTAAATTTTTTCGTAAAATTAGACATTTGCCTCGTCCTTGGGCTTTTTTTTCAAAAAAAAGCCGCCCCCTCTCACTTCTCACCCTCTTACCTCGCTCACCTCCACCGCCTGTACCAGCGATTCGAACAGTACCCGCCCGTCGCTGTTGCTGAGGGCAGGCTCCGAGGCCCGCTCAGGGTGTGGCATCATGCCAAAAACGTTGCGCCCTTGGTTGCAGATGCCAGCGATGTTGAGCAATGCGCCGTTGGGGTTGGCCTCCTCGTTGATTTCACCCGTGGGTGTACAGTATTTGAACAGGATTTGGTCGTTGGCTGCCAGTTCGGCCAAGGTAGCCTCATCCGCATAGTAGCGTCCTTCGGCATGGGCGATAGGAATTTTCAGCACTGAAGCGGTGTCTATCCGGGAAGTGATGGCCGAGCTGCGGGTCACCGCCCGTAGGTGTACATTCTTGCAAATGAACTTCTGGCGGTCGTTGCGGAGCAACACGCCCGGCAGCAGGCCCGCCTCGCAAAGAATCTGGAAGCCGTTGCAGATGCCGAACACGTAGCCGCCGTCGTTGGCGAAGCGGATGACGGCCTCCATCAGCGGCGAAAAACGGGCAATGGCACCGCAGCGAAGGTAGTCGCCGTAGGAGAAGCCACCCGGCAGTATCACGCAATCGAGGTCGGAAGGCAGTTCGCTGTCCTTGTGCCAGAGTGCCACCACCTCTTGCTGCATCACGTTGCCCAAGACATGGAGCATGTCGTGGTCACAGTTGGAGCCGGGAAAAATCACTACGCCGAATTTCATGCTGAGTGCTTTTTGAGATTTTAGACATTAAATTTTAGACACTAGAAGCACAAAATTGAGAAACCTGGGCTCCATCTAATGTCTAAAGTCTAACGCCTGTTGTCTATCCTCTCGATTCAAGGCGGCAAAAATAGGTAAAACAAAAGTCCGCTGGCGCAATCTTTTTTGTAAAAAACCCACTGATTTTGTGATTTTTGGCAAGTTTGCGCCCTGAACGACGCTAAATTTGCGCAGCGCCCCAGTTTCTTCCAGTTTTATGCCCAACGATTTTACCCATCTCGATGCCGCCGGCAACCCTTCTATGGTCAACGTTGGCGACAAGCCCGTGACCCGGCGAACGGCCAAAGCCCGCAGCATCGTAGTGCTGGACGAGGCCATTTTGCAGCACTTCACCAACGACGACATCCAGACGAAGAAAGGCCCCGTGTTCCAGACGGCCATCATCGCTGGGGTGATGGCGGCCAAGCGTACGGGCGAACTCATCCCGCTCTGCCACCCCCTCGGCCTCGAAAACTGCCAGATCCGCATCCACCTGAACGAGCAGCGGGAGGTGGTCATCGAATGCGAGGCCAGCCTGACGGGCAAGACAGGCGTGGAAATGGAAGCACTGACTGGAGCCAGCATCGCAGCCCTCACCATATATGATATGTGCAAGGCCCTTTCGCACGACATCGTGATAAAGGAGATGATGCTGGTGGAAAAGACGGGGGGGAAAAAGGATTTTTATCGAAAATGATTTTATTAAGCTGATTCAAATGTTCAAAGAAGATATATTGGCTTTCTTGCGAAGTGGGCAATTGAGTAACTTTCCCATGGGTACTGAATTCAAGGCCATCTTAAATGAGTTGGGTGAGAACCGTGGCTGGACTTTACCTATTAGTAGAAAGGACAAACGGCCTGCTCTGATTAAATATGGACAAGTAGAATTCTACTTCACCGCATCCGAATTTCAAAAACTTAGCGGAGTACAAATTACTTATACATCCAAGGCTGACTCAAGGTTGTTCATTTTAGACTGCGGCGAATTGAAAGGAGATTTGGATTGCGATGTAGTGAAATCTTATCTAACAGATAATAAAATAGCATTTACTGAAGCCATTAGTAGTGATGAAAAAGATAGCCTCCTGCTGACTACAGAAGGACAAGTTGACTTGATTTTCTCCGATTCAAACGGTCTGGAAAAAATAGGAAGATTCTTGAAAGTAGAGGACTTGATACGTTAACCAAACTTTCATTCTGCAATGAAGAAGCAGCATAAAAAGCACGAAGAAATAGCCCGCCCATCGCTCGGCAACTATGGAAGGAACGAGTGGGCCATCCTCGGCACCGACTGCGGCAGCATCAAGCAATTGGCCAGCCAGCTATGCGAAGCCTTTTCATCGAAATGGAAGCTGGCATATGTTGATGCAGACCATAAGGAAGTTGGCAGCGATCAATCCGCAATCCGCAATCCACAATCCGCAATACAGTTCACCGACAAAATCGAGTACAACCGCCTCGACTTCCAAGGCAAGCCGGAGAGCTTCCAACTCCGCCCGATGTTCAACGAAATGGACCTTGTGCTGGTGAACGGCAACCATTTCGCTGCCAAGCGGCAAGTGGTGGTCATTGACCCGAAAAAGGAAGATTCACTCAAGCGGAAGCTCGACCGCCTGACGGATGTTCAGTTGATTTTATTGGCCGATGCGAGCTTGTCGCCCTACGCTTTTTTGAAGGAGAACCTGCCCCATTTCGATAAAATACCGGTATTGCAACTCGGTGATTTTCAAGCAATTCAGGCTTTCTTCAATAAAAAAATGCAGGCATCCATTGCACCGCTGAACGGCCTTGTACTGGCGGGCGGCAAGAGCCGCCGCATGGGCACCGACAAGAGCGTGCTGCACTACCACGACAAGCCACAGCGGGACGTGATGGTAGAGCTGCTGGAAAAAATCTGCCGCCGCACCCATCTCTCTTGCCGCCCCGAACAGGCGGGCGAACTGGTCTATACCCACGACGTGCTGCCCGACACTTTCCTCGGCCTCGGCCCAATGGGGGCCATCCTCTCTGCCCTGCGCCACGAGCCGGACAGTGCCTGGTTGGTGGTGGCCTGCGACCTGCCGCTGCTCGGCAAAGAAGCCCTGCGCTACCTCGTCGAGCACCGTGACCCCTCGGCCATTGCCACGGCCTACCGCAGCCCGGAGAGCGGGTTCCCGGAGCCGCTGGTGGCCATTTGGGAGCCAAAGAGCTATCCAATTTTGCTGCAATTCCTCGCACAAGGCTACTCCTGTCCCCGCAAGGCCCTCATCAATTCGCCCGTCCACGTCATTGACGCACCGAACCCCGACTGGCTGATGAACGTGAACACACCGGACGAAGTGGATGTGGCGCTGCGCAAATTGGGCGTGGAGGGTTTTTGATAGATGTTTTAGGAAAGCCGCCTTTTGGCAGTTGAAATTTCTTTGTTTATAAAATTCAACATACATTTGTTCTTGTAAACTCCTTTGTTGCGTTCAAACAGTCTATAAAAAACGAGGAAACTAACATGCGCAAGACCCTGAACTTGCCGTTAACATCAGCAAGCCTTATCCTATTACTGCTCGTGGGCACCTTGGCCATCGGCCAAAAACCTGCTGCCAGCGACGCCTACAAGCCGCCACGCCTTGCCGTGGAGTACGTGCCCAAGGGCGGCTTTTTCACCGATGCGACAACCGTAAAACTGCTTTCGCCGGGCGCCGTGGTCTATTATACCACCGATGGTTCCCGTCCCACGACCAAGTCGCAGCGGTTCGGCAAGCCCATTTCCATCGAAAAAACGACCGTCATCAGGGCGATTGCCGTGCTGAAGGGCGAGAAAAGCCCGGTTCATTCCAACACCTATTTTGTCAACGAACCAGAGACGGCCTTTCCCGTCATCTCGCTGTCCATCTCGGCGGGCGTCCTGTTCGACCCCGAAACAGGGCTTTTCATGAAGGGCAATGGTGCCTCCGACTCGTCGTGGACGCAGTACGGTGCCAATTTTTGGAGCCGCCGGGAGGTGGCCGCCAATTTCGAATTTTATGAAACCGATGGCCGGCTTGCCCTACAAGACCAAGTGGGGCTTCGCATTTTCGGCGGCATGAGCCGCTTGTTCCCCCAGAAATCATTGGCCATAGTGGCCCGCAGCCGATATGGCAACAACCGCTTCCGCTACCCGTTTTTTGGTAAAAGCGGCCTGAAAAAATTCAAGTACCTCGTGCTGCGCAACAGCGGCAGCGACTTCGGCAAGACGCACTTCCGGGACGCCCTAATGACCCACCTCGTGAAGGACTGGGACCTCGACGTACAGGACTACCGACCTGCCCACGTATATATCAATGGCAAGTATTGGGGCATCCTCAACATCCGGGAGAAGGTGAACCGCTACTACGTGGCCAGCCATTTCAACGTGGACGCCGACAGCATTGACATGATTGAGCACCGCCTCACCCGTCGGTTTGGCAGCACGAAGCACTACCAGCGCCTCCTCCGCTACCTCGAAAACAACAGCCTCGCCAACGACCAGAAGTTTTCCCATGTTGCTTCGCAAATGGAGGTGAACAACTTCCTGGACTACCAAGTGGCGCAGATTTTCTTCGACAACCAAGACGCTGGCGGCAATATCAAATATTGGCGGCCACAAACGCCCAATGGCCGATGGCGCTGGATACTCTACGATGCTGATTGGGGCTTCGGCCTGAACGACCCCAAGGCGTACCGAAACAACAGCCTCGAATTCCATACCGAGCCGCACGGCCCCAACTGGCCCAACCCGCCTTGGAGCACAATGATTTTGCGCAAGCTGTTGGAAAACAAGGGCTTCCGCAACCAGTTCATCAACCGCATGGCCGATAGGTTGAACGACGATTTTGCCAGCGAAGAAGTGTTGGAAGACATCGAGCGGTTCTATGAAAACCTGAAACCGGAGATGCCCCGACACCTTCAGCGTTGGAAGTTGAAAGAGCGCACCTGGTTGGCCGAGGTGAACGTGCTGCGCAATTTCGCAAAGGAGCGTCCAGCGTACATGCGCCAGTTTTTGATGAAAAAATTCGATACGGGCGACCTTCGCAACGTATCGCTCGACATCGCCCACGGCGGCAAGGTGCTCATCAACGAGACGATTGATTTTCGGGACACCTTCAGCGGGCAGTATTTTGAGAAGATACCCATCCGACTGCGGGCCGTGCCCGACCTCGGCTACCGCTTCGTGGGCTGGGAGGGTGAGAACGTCAATTCGGGTTCGCCGGAGCTTTACCTGCAACTGACCAAAAAAGAAGGTTGGAACCTGCGGGCCGTTTTTGAGCAGTACGAGCACCCATTGGCGGGCAAAATCCTCATTAACGAGATAAGCTGCAATAACAAGCAGACCGGCGACTGGGTCGAGCTGTTCAACGGCAGTAGGAAGCCCGTGAACCTCAAAAGCTGGAAACTCAGCGACCGCAAGAACGAATACAGCTTCCCAGCCTATACGCTGCCGCCCAAGGGTTATGTGGTGGTGTGCGAAGATTCTGCAAAATTCCTACAGCAGTTCCCAAAGGCCCAAAGCGTCATTGGCGGTCTCAGCTTCGGGCTAAACAAACGGCGGGAAACCGTCCAGCTCTTCTCCAACGACGACTCGGCGGTGGACAGCGTCAGTTACGACCTGCTGCCAATGGATTCCAGCTTCACGCTGAACCTACTGCTACCCGACCTCGACAATGGCGACCCCAACAACTGGGAACTGACGCCAGGTGCTGGCTCGCCCGGCAGCGCCAACGCTTATTACGTCACCAGCCGGATAGATGGGCGGCGCTCGCTCTTCATGCAAATGGGCGTGGCGATGGGTGTGCTGGCCTTGGGCGGCTTGGCGCTGTGGCTTCGGAGGAAGGGGGTGATTTGAAAAAGGATGGGTAAGAAATTAGAAAGCCTTTCGGCCCGGGACCGAAAGGCGCCCAAGTCAAATTTTCAAAGTCGAGGTGAGCTTGTCAACGTTTGACATTGCGCTTAGGTGGGGTAAAGGTAAGGGGGGATGCCGTAAAACTGCAAGTTCATTTTTATAAGTAGGACATTATCAAGGATAAAGAAGACAACTTTTTGTATAAATGGTCGTCAAGTAGCACTAAAAAACAGCGTCTATCCTCATCGTGCAGTTCAGGAATAAAACAGGCGGGATGCAGCTTCCCGCCTGTTTAAGTGTAAAAAGTTGACAGAAAACTTGTTCCCGTCAACATGGGAGATGATTTTTATCTAACAATTGCGATTTTTTGCGAATGCAAAATCTCGTCGCCATTTTTCACAGTTAAGTGATAGATACCAGGGGACAAGCCCGAAACGTCTATATCCGAAGCATCATAGGTCAAATCGAGCACCTTTTTCAGGCAAACTCTGCCAATGGCATCAAAAACAGTAATGGTTACTTGTGTCCTTACATCCACTCCCATATTCAGGTGCAGGCTGGTGCTGGCTGGGTTTGGGTAGATGGAAATGATTGATGATCCGCTCAAAGAATTGTTATGTGGATATAATTTGCTGCTGTTGTCCTCTTCACCAGCACCCATGCCAGCATTGGCGTCTGTTCCATTGCTTTCTCTGTCGCTTGGATTGTCACCTCCGGCAAAATTGGCTGGGCAGCTTGCTGAGCAGGAGCCGGTAACAAACCATCCCTGTGGGAACACAGAATTTGGAAAATCCGGAGCGCCGGGGTTTGTGGTGTACAAGGATGACATGGCATCGCCCAAAGAGCCATCATATACTGCACCATGTAAGATGCCCTGTCCCCATGAGTTCATACCACAGGTTTGAGTACCTGTGGTTGTAGCCGCTGGACTGCTTGAATTATAATACATGCCGTATTGATGGTTGGCCATGGTGTTGCAGCGGATATTATCCGTCATAAGACAGTTACCCAAGAACCGCATTCCATAATAGGTGCTGGAGAAATTGTTGTTGTAGTATTTGTTGCCAATGCTATTCCCGGTAAAAATGCCGTCCGTATGATTGACGTTGCCAAAATAGACATAGTTGCCAGTCACATTGTTGTTGAACACTTCGGTTCCTCCTCCTCCTTCTAGGCTGATGCCTTGGCCAAAATTGTTGCTTCCTTCTATTGTGATATTGTTGTAGCTGACCCTTCCTCCATTGAAGTTGTTTACCCAGACCCCTCTCTTAGGTGCGCTATTATGGCTGTTAACAGAGATGGTGTTGAGGAAGTTGCTTTCCCCGCCAATGATGATGTCTTGCACAGGTGGACCTGATTGCCCCTGTAGAGGTACAAAGGACTGGAGGATTACGCCGTGGCCAGCAATAGCGTTGAAGGTGCTGTTTCTTACGTCCAATTGGTTCACAAATCCAGTGTTGCCTCCAAGCGCAGCCACGTTAAAGGATAGGCCAAAATCGGTGCTCGTCACAGTTGCTTGTTCTACCCTCGACCTACTGGTGGCATATGGAACTAAACTCCCGCTCGAAATGAACTTAAATCCTTCATTGACTAAACCCATCGTAGCTTTTTTGCTGACAAATTTGCTATTTGGCCCAAATATATTGGCAAATATCCCAGTCTTCACTAGACTAAATATTCCGCCTTCATGCACGAGTTCGTGTCCTCCTGTACCGTCGAGAAACATAATGCCATTTCCGCTGTTGGAAAAACCATTTGTTACTATCATGTGGTCGAAATTACATTCCCTTATCGTTTTTCCATTAGAGTTTTTCAGAAAGATGCCATTTGCCAAATATGAGAAAGTGTTTACCATGGGGATGGCATCAGGCGGTGATGATTGTGGCAGAGAATTTGATATGTTTAATGCTGAATTTAATAAAAAAACACCGGCAAAAGGCCGCAAGGCGTTATACGTCTCCCCAATAAAAACTGGAACATCTCCACATTTTGCGTATAATTGCCCCGTACTCTTAAATGTGTTTCCATTAAAAGGAGTGTTACCTTGTAGGACGAAATTAGTTTCGGCAGCAAATCCAACAAAATTATTAATAAATTGAGAGCCTGTCAAATCTAATTTTGAATTGACTCCCATTGCCCTAACCCCGACAATCGCATCCTTGATGGTTGCGTCCTGCAGCCCCAAGAATCCATTTTGACCGCTTACTTGTATTCCTCGCCAAGTCATTTTACACACAGGGGAACCCTCTATGACTGTCCCATTATTGATTGTAAGTGACTTGTTCGGTGCGATGTCAATGCCAGTGCATGGATCCATACAGAAATGGTCAGCATTAAAGGAATATGAATTGTCAATGACTAAAGTACTATATACATTAATATTAAGCGGGCCTGGATTGTTTATGCTATTATTTGGAAACAAAAGCGCGCCTGTGCCACAATTTATCACATTTTTTATGCTTACTGCAGATGTTGGGTCACCAGCTGTTCCAACAAATATGCCTTGGTGTTCAAAGTTGTAAGTAAAATTTACAATGTAGTCTGGTTGCCCGGGACATGTGATTTTGTGAAAAATATTAATAGTCGGCGTGACATAAGTTGAAACATTCTCTACTGGAAAAACTGGGTTGGGGTCGGTGCTGGTTGCACAATCTCCAAACTTCCAAAAGTGTGTACATTCATCACAGTCAGCATTCAAACTCACTTTTAATACACAGCAGTCTAAGTATTCCAAAGTTGTAAAGCCAGCGCTAGGAGGTGCGCTGCATCCACTATCATTACATGAAGTTGTAACATTTTTTCTGCAAATGTACATTACCTGCAAATTGTTGTAAAGAATTACCGTAACTAACGAAGCTTGAAACGTTCCTCCGGGTGGCGGGTAGTTGTGAACTGGGTTTGATTCGCTCGAAGATGGCGTTCCATCCCCAAAGCTCCAAGAAGAACTCAGTACAGTAATGCCAGGTGGTAATAATGGATCTCTAGTAAATACTACGGAGCAACCATTGACAACAAAAGAGAACCCATTTCCTTCGGTACAATTTTCTTCAACAGATATTGGTCCGAGTTGCCAGCAAGGGTTGCTTATTTGGCCAGTGTAAAGATTTATAGTTAATTGTTTCGGCAGATTTGGAATAGGTACTACAATACTAGTGCCAGTACCACTGAATGGTAATCCAAAAGTTCCTGACCAAGAATAAGTAATATATGGCGTTGGATTCACCACATTGAAAACCATGCTGTTTCCAACAATTGAGTAATTCACTTCGCATTGTGCATTTGCCATTTGAATGGCGAATAAGGCAAGGCATCCAATCAAGGTTAACTTTTTTGAGAGAAAAGCAAGTACTTTTTTCATGATTTTGAAATAAAATTTAAGAGTAATAAAATAAGTTGATCAAGCGCAGGCCACTGTTAAACCAGTGACTACTCTTGAAAAGCTTTGAATTTTGACTTAAGTTTGATTTTGGTTAGTCGGTGATAAATTAGAGTGCAATAAGTTGTGAGATGCTTTGTGCCAGAAGGTCTTCCTATGCTCTAGGTTAAGAAGACCCGCTGGGCAAAGTCTATCATCATTTCAGCACCACTACTTTTTCCTTATAGCGCAATTGGCCACCAGACTCAATCACGACAAAGTAAATTCCTGCTGGCAGCAGTGAAGTGTCCATGGTCTTTGAAACAGCACCTTCAGCGGCTGATTCCTTGGCCACCATTTCACCGGATGAACTAATTAATTTGATGGATATTCCCTCTAGCTCAACCTTTGGGAAAGTGATATTAATCAAATTTGTGACTGGATTGGGGCTGATTTTATACTCCGTTGGCTCGTTTGCGAGTTCAACCTCAAAATCGGAATCTCTGCCGCCAGTTTGGCCACATGCGGAGGGAACTGTTTCACCTGGCACCAATTGACCATAGTTACATGCCAATGCATAACAACAAGCTGGGTTGTCTCCCATCATCTGCGTCGCTTGAATGCTCGTCTGGCATCCACCAAGTCCACCACAGGCAGATTGGCATTTAAATGAAGTGCTCTTCATATCGTAATGGTCGCACGCAGGAAGTTCCCCAGGGTTTTTGGGTGCACCATTAATGATGAAAAACCTCACAACGGCATAGTAGCATCCACGTGATTCATTTACTTGAAAATCCTGTGTACATATTAACTTTTTGGTTGAGCTATTGAAGTATGCTGTGCCGAGTAAGGTCTGCTTTAAAACTGGCGTTTGGCTTGGGTCTTCATTGTATGATGGGGTATAATATATCAAAATATTTGTCTGACTTTGAACGCCTAGGCCATTTATGGCGTCAATAGAGGCAGTTACGTTCATGCTGCAAGAACCCGTTGGACAAGAATTGTACTTTACTTCGAGTTTTTTATTGCCACAAGGTTGGCAGGGAGTGTACTCAAAGCATTCTTGATAAGGATCTCCCTGATACTGTAGTCTAAATCTGTACAGACCAAAACTGAGGGCAGGATACGAAAAGACACTCGATGAGGTGGAGTATAATATTGAATTATCTAATGGGTTTTCAACTGTCCACAATTGACTTGGACCACAATCATTGTAATAACTACCTATGAACTCACACGGCTGACCAGGTGTATATACATAGGCATTGCACAAAGTCGTATTCGGGCAAGTTTGTGCCTGCGAATCTTTAAAAAAGAATACGATTAAAGCGAAAAAAAGGAAAAACGTTGACTTTTTCATGATAATTATGATTAAAAAAACGCCTACTCTTTTCAGGATTTTCGGCAATCTCCTTTTAGTTTGAAATTTGGTTTTGCTATAGACAAAGATTCCCTGCCAGCAACCACATCGGTCACTGGCCTGAAATATCGAGGAGCGCTGTTCAAACAGCCTTTTAAATATGGGGCAAATGGAAAAACAGTATTAGCCTACAAGCGGCAAGTCTTACCTTACCTTAGAGGCCAATACCATTCGGGTAAATCAGTAGATAAGGAGTTTCTGGTGGCGTAATACCATATTCTTCTCCATCAACTGTACAAAATAAGTCCCAGGAGTAAGGTCATCCGTTGAAAAGGTACTTTCGCCGACATTCAATGTCTGTTTTTTGACAATCCTGCCGTTGACGTCAATAAGGCGGATTGATAATTGTTTCTCGTTTTCGAGATAATTAATGTTGAGATTGGCCATTTCCCCAGATTTTAATTGATTGGGATATAGCAATGGCTGTGTGTTTTCATTTATAAACAAATCCCTATCTTCGTTTGAACGCTCATCCCCTTCAGGCCTAGGTTGGGGGAAAGATCGGTATTGAGAATCTTCTCCACTGCAGTTCCACACCCTGAGAAGTATATTTTGTGCACTCTGTTCTATACTCTGGAAATGCGGGTTGTCCCACCCAAAAAGAAGGACAGTAATGTTCGGTTCATTGGAATATTCATACCATGAATAACTTGTGTATGGTTGGGTACTATAGTCTATAATTCTATATTGAACCCTCCATTCCCTTTCATGGGTTCCACCAGTAGATGCATCAGTTAAAACAGTGTTAAACTCATACTCATATTGATATCCGGGTTCTAACATTTCATGACTTACATACCCGATAATAGCTTCTGGGGCCACATCATTGCAGGGGCAAACAAACTCGATGTCCGGCAATTCAAGGTTGCCTATACATTGATTAAATGAGGCACTGGACATGTCCTGCAAGACGAACCCCAGCGTAATGTCAAGTGTACCCTGCCCTACACCGGGCACTTGGTAAGCGTCCGTCAATTTCATCGTGCTCAAATACTCTGGTGTTGGGAGGGTCGCCGGGAGGCCGTTCCACTGATAAACAAAGACTTCGTCGTCGTTCAGGGGGAGGTGCGTCGTTTTGTTGACGAACCTGAAATCGGTGAAGTCAAAAGTCAGAACGGGGTCTTCTCCTGGGACACAATCCCAAGTGACTACAATATTGCCAGTAGGAGCGGCAAAACAACTACCTTCCCCATCGTCCCATCCATAGGAGGGGGTGCCATTTGCACCGTCGGGGGTTATGACAATGGTGTTTGCGTCTTGCTGTGCATGGCTGCCAATGCTGAACAGCAGCAAAAAGAAAGTTGCGAACGAAAGAAGCATAATTTTTTTCATAAAAATGCTGATTGTGGATAACGCCTACTCTCTTCAGGATTTTCGGCAATCTCCTTTTTAGTTTAAGCTTTGGTGCTGTTACAGACAAAGCCTCCCTGTCCAGTGACCATTCAGGACACTGGCATGAAATATCGAGAAGCGCTGTTCCATCAGCCTTTATAATATGGGGCAAATGAGAAAACGGTATTGGCCTAAAAGCGGCAAGCCTTGTCCGGCCTTGTGGGTCAATACCATTCGGGTAAATCAGTAGATAAGGAGTTTTTCCGTTTGGACTACTCCTTTTCCGTCGGTCAGTCGAACGATGTACGTGCCGGGAGCGCAACCTTCTGTTGAAAAGCTTGGTTGTTCTGCACTGCAATATTGCTCTTTAACTACAACTCCATTCATACTGACGAGCTGAAATTTGATGGGTTGATTTCCGTCAATACTTTGATTAACTATATTCACCGATTCTCCAGATCGTAATAGGGTTGGGTATAACTTCAATTTCATGCTGGGCGCCATGCCTTTGTCTTTCAATGGCTGTAAATCTCCATCTGTACGCACTTCAGGTCTTGGGTCAGAAGTTTGAACATAGATTTCACTCTCTCCCATGCAATTCCATACACGAAGGGTTAAACTATATATCCCCATTACTTCGTAGGGTGGAGTATTGGAAAAGGCACTAGAAATTATATCAACAGTTGGTTGATTGGAATAGACATGCCAATATGTAAAATCATCGCTATTTTGATCGTATTTTAAATAATAAGCATCCCATTGCCTTTGGTAATTCCCACCAGTTGATATATCCTGATACACTTTGTGGTTTTCCACATTGTACAGCGGGCCTGGGTGTAAGGTGTATTGGCCTATTTTTTTTGCTTTTGCCACTGGCTGAGGCTCCTCGCAGTTAGGGCAATCAAACTCAATTGGAGGCAACACCAGATCGCCGATACAGTATTCAAAGAAGGAGCCATTTTCCGGGTTTTCGATATAAAAACTGATGGTGATTTCAAGGGTGCCCTGTGCTTGAGCGGGCAAAACGTATGGCTGTACCTGCAATTGGCTCAAGTAAACCCCAATGGGCGGTGAGGGGTTTAAACCCTGCCAATCGTACACGTATATATAGTGGGGGTCTATAATGTTGTTTTGGGTAGTGGAGTAAAAATTGAAGCCGGAGAAATCCAGTCTCAGTAAGGGGGCTACCCCCGGCGTGCAGTCCCATGAAGCAACGATATTGCCAGTGGCGACTGCATAGCATGTGCTGCCCGGCGTCCAATTATATCCACCCGTCAGCATGCCTGTGTTGGGAGGGATTACGACCGAATATGATTCTTGGCCATATCCAATGCTGCTCAGCAGCAGCAAAAAGAGGGGCAAAACAGAATGAAGTGCTCTTTTTTTCATGACTTTTAAATGATTTAGTTAACAGTGCTTACTCTTTTAAGGATTTTCGGCTTACTCCTTTGGTTTTGTTTTCAAGGTGTTGTGACAGTTTATGCCATGGAAAAACTTTGGGCAACCAGATTTACTCGCCAGGTTGCCACCCTTTACGTGCGATTAAACGATTGCAGTAGTTGTCCTACTGCTACAATGAAAATGAATAAGTATGTACTTTCTTTTCATCATGCCCAGCGCAATTCCAGACCTCAAGCGTGACATAAAGACCTTTTATGAAGCTGGTGCTTTGCCCATTTGGCGCAGTAGTCCACCCTTCACGAAGTACCGTAATAGTCGGTTCATCGTATTCTTCAGTGAAGTAATTATGGTTTCCGGTATAGTATAAGACGGTCCATTTTCTTTCGTAATTGCTGCCAGTTGAAACGTCGGTCAATTCGAAATAATGCTCGAATTCGTAATCTACGCCTGGATTAAGGAAGTATTCATCCGTGACATCAAAATCAACAACGGGAGGTGTTTCCAAGCAGTCGCATCCAAACTCGAAGGGTGGAAGCGCTAGTGTGCCGTGACAAAATGGAGGTATGTTGGTAGTGCCACCAGTTTGGACCTCACCAAAAAAATAGAATTCAATGTCGAAGTCAACGAGCCCAGTTGTTATCCCAGGCACCCCTAAAGGAGCAAATTGCATCGGATAAAATGAACCAGTTGGTGGGACCGCTGGTGGTAAAACTCCTGCCCAACTTACGACTTCGGTGAGCTGATCAAATAGCGTGCCCCCCGGGTCCGTTGTCACAAAACTCAGTCCTGAAAAATCAAAAGTCATGACTGGCTGTTGCCCTGGTGAGCAAGTCCATGTAATGACA
Organism: Saprospiraceae bacterium; assembly: GCA_016714985.1. Lineage (GTDB taxonomy): Bacteria > Bacteroidota > Bacteroidia > Chitinophagales > Saprospiraceae > UBA6168. The sequence continues at coordinate 512,826 of JADKBS010000003.1, forward strand.
ATATTTCCGACTGGTTGCACCCCGAAGTAGCAATCCTCGGCTGGTTGCCAATCATAGGTATAACCTCCATCATAAAAAGGCTCTGAGGATATAATGATTTGTTGAACGACCTGAGCCTGTAATGCCGTGGAAGCAAGCATTAGATGGATCGTTAAAAATGTCAGTAATTTAATTTTTTTCATGACGAAATGATTGAATTTGGTAACTCGTTTAAAGCTGCCCATTGCGATGGCTTCAACGAGATATAGTTGTTGGATTGCGTTGATTCTGGACAATTTCCTCTTATGGCTGCTTTAGTGTCGCATGTTTGATGTCACAAATATGGTTGTATAAAGTATTTCATAGTTTTTCAACATATTGCAATGGGTTTCATTTTATTTCTTTAGATAATTGGGCTATTATCATCAGGTATTGGTACAAAAAAAGCCCCGACATTGTAATGCCGGAGCTTTGTGGGTTTAGGAGATTATTATTGTCAATTTTGGGGTTTAATTTTTGATTCTGAAAAATCGGCAGGGTGAACCCCCTTGGGATAACCGAAGGCGTCATAAATTGTCTTTTGAAAATTTGGCGACAGCAACCCTCCTGGAAGTTTAATGCTGAAGGATTTCATCTTTCTCCAAAATGTAGGGTAGCTAATATCATACTCGGCAGCGATTTGTTGCCGGGTTTTAAAAGGTGAGAAAGCATTTCTTTTCATAGTCAAGGATTCTATTAATCAGTTTAAAGTCAGGAGTCGAACATATAGGACTTGTCAGTTAATATGAGGGACTTTAAAGCAGATCCGGTTCGATTAATAAGAACGGGCACTCGGCTTTTTAATGTCGTTCCTTCGCAAAGAGAAAAGGTAACATGCTAAACAGGGATTGTTTAAAATTGTCGCAACTTTCCTCAAATATGTATCCAGAAATAATTTTCTATCTCTTAATTAAAGTGTTATGGTGCTTTACATTGATTACCAATGAATGAACAGCTCTCATTCTTGGAGTTTGTTCGAAAGCTCCTTCGCTTTTTCCTGATATTGCCCCTCCTGATTGGATAGAATTCCTTCCAACAAGGCTTTGCAACCAACTATATCTTCTTGCTGGAGCTTGGTCATCGCCGCATACCATATCGCCTGCTCCCCAAAGAGCGGGTCGTTTGCATCCATCAAAGCATTGAATTGCGCAAGCGCCTGATCGTATTGACCCAACTCCAATTGGCAAATGCCCAAGGCTAATCGGGCTTTGGAGTCGGCGGGATTGGCAGTGAGTGCCTGTTCAAAAAGCGCTAGTGCTTCGGCGTACTTGCCCGATTTATACAAACCTCCAGCTTCGGCCAAGGCTTGGTTGGCGTCCATGTTGCGGGTTCCGAAGTTGAGGTCGTATGGTTGGTAGTATTGAGCGTAGAGTTGGGGTGGCGTTTGGGCCTTAGGTCGCATGACCCACCAGATAGCAAGCGAAGCAATCAGTAGTAGAACAAAAGCGAAGATCCATTTCCTTGGGTTGGTGGTAACGGGCGGTTTTTCGATTCGCCCTATTTCAGTCAAGTGTATCCTTTTGACACGTTCTTTCATTTGTAGGTCGCCCACCATTTCCATGGCCGACAACAACTGTCTGCGCTCGATTACTTCATTCATGAGTGATTCATCTTGTGCCAACAATTGCTCGAAGGCTTTCAATTCCTCGCCGTCCAGCCTGTTGAGCAGGTATTCGTCTATTGTATGTTGGTCGCTGCTATTCATTTTACAGGATTAAAGTTAGCAAATGGTATATTTTTTCCTTTGTTAGTGACTCCAAGGCTTCAGGGCATCAAGCAAGTGTGGGGTTTCAGCCAAGAAATTTTTTAGTCGTTTCATGCAATCGGCTTTTTTGTTCTTGGCCACCTGCTCATTGGCATAGCCCATCATTTCTGCAATTTTGGTCATTCGCAACTTGTCGTAGTAATAACCAACCAGCACCTTCTGGCAGTCTTCGCCAAAGCGTTTCAGTAGTTTTGCGAATGCGTCTTGTTGTTCATGTTCAAGCAAGGAATACAAGGGGAAGTTATCGAGTTCGGGCATAGCACCTACCTCATTGGATAGGTCAACGGTTTCTCGCCGCTTGCGCAACTGCTTGAACCAGAGGTTTTTGCAGATGGTGAAAAGGTATGCCTCAACATTGGTCCCCGGAACTAGCCTGCCTTGCCTCGCCATTTTGTACAGCGCCACCAAGGCATCTTGAAAAACATCCTCAGCGTCGGCATCAACCCCTTTGTATTTGTTGACAAACTTCAGGGTCATACCGTACACCTGCCGATGAAGGTGTGCAAGCATTTCGTCCACTTCATAGCTTTCGCCCGCTTGTAAATGCTTGATAATCAATTCGTCCGGGACTCTCCCCATCGTATTCATTGGATTCGTTGCTGATTTTCAAAAAAAGGTAACGTTGTTATTGCCTTTTTTATGGATGCGAATGTAGATAGTTTTGCAAACACCTGACCAAAATATTGAACATCAATGAGTTGTGTCGGAAATGAGGTTCGTTCGTTGTACAGTTTTCACCAAACACATTCATTGTTCAAAGCGAACTTCCTGCACAGTTATTGGCCAAAACGCCACAACTGTTGGTTCGATTTTTTTCAAAAGGGGTCATCGCCTACCTTCGCCCATCCCTTTAGCGACGAATGAAAACAAGCTGGGACAAGCCCCAGTTTGCACGTTGAGCCAGTGTTGCCGCTCTCATCCTGAACTTCTCACCACTCCTGTTCTTCCCCCACTCAAAAAAAAATTGACTTCTCCCGTTACCTTTCTTTCCCCAATGGAACGGTATAAGAAAACCAATGGAAACACGCTCTCTCTTACTACTTTGGCCCCAGATACCAATTTCGTCGAGGTGAGCAATCGACTTTTGAACATTGTTTTTGGGTGAGGATTCAGATTTTTTTCACTTAAAAACTCAGATTATGAAATTTGTTACTTTCCCGCAAAAATCTTTTTGCGGTGCTGTGCTGTCGTTTTTGTTTGTGCTGGTGATGGGAGCGCCGGCTTGGGCGCAAGTACTTGGTACGGGCGGCAACAATGATCCTATTAGAAGCAACTGGGAAAACTCAATGGGTATTGTATTTGATGAAGACAGTGGTGAAATGTGCGTAACCCTATCAGATGATAATACCGTGTACATCAAAATATCGGTTTTCTTGATGGATCCATCCGGCCAAGGAGGTCCTCATCCTAATATCAGTAGCCTCCCGCCAATGCATGCTGAATGGGAACTTTCAGCAGATGGTGTAATCATAAATGCGGGCATAATGCCAACCCCGTTTCTTGCCACTCAATTTTTCGCTGTTTCAAACTCGCTTCCAACCCTTTACAAAGCAGTATATTCAATACCAGTTCCTTGTTCAAGCCTTTGTACAGGAAGTTCGGATACAAACGGCGGTGCTTTTTGCTTCAAGAGACGCACTCGTTTATTGACCTCTAGTGATTCGGGTACATGGACACCTTATCCTTTTGGACTGTATCCCGCTGCTTGGCCAACAAGTTACTTCCCCTTGGTCACTTCTTCGTTCTATACATGTCCTAATTTGATAGAAATGAAAAGGGTGTGTTGTTATGGTGTTAGGGCTGCAAACGAGAACTGTGAGCATTCCGGCGGTGGAGGAAGCCTAGGAATCGCAAACTATAACAATAGTGGTATTGGCTATGCTCAAGAACTTCACCCTTCCTTAGGCCCAGTTTCATCAGGGAACATGAAGGCCTATCCAAATCCATTCAATAGCGGTTTTACATTATCGTATAACCAAATTGAACCGGGTAGGGTTAAGGTTGAGTGCCTTGACATGAATGGTAGGGTGCTCAAATCCATGGAGACATTAAATACTACTCCAGGCTCTTATAAGGTCACTATTGATGGAACTGGATTGGCTGCGGGTGTTTACTATTTGCGACTTTCTTCTCCTCAACTTACTGAACTTACTAAAATTGTGAAGGCTGAAAACTAACTCAAACTCAGCATCAAGATATTGACTTTTCGTAACTACTTAGGTGGGTGTAGGAGGAGAGAAAAAATGAAATTTTTTCTCTCCTCCTACATTTTGGGGTGTTTTTTGGGGAAAAATTGAAAATTTTTCCCCAAAAAACACCCCCTGCTAAGTAGTTACGACTTTTCTTAAAAATGGTGGCTCGGCAACTGTCATGATGGTTATGGCCGAGCTACCGTTTTTACTATTTTTGCCCTTGCCAAAAAGAGTGGCTGCCCTAAAACCTTCCCAAGTGAAAAAAATTAAGATGATGGGCTTGCCTGAAAGGACGAACCTAATGACTTACCAATGTTAATTGATGAAGTTTATGGCAGCAAAATTTTTAAAAAAAGCATGTAACTCTGCATTGAACCTTTTTGTGCGAGGAATATTTCCCAAACAATTTTGCATGAGCAGTAGCATGTTTGTAATCACAAAAACCTATCCTGGCATTCATAAGGTACGTCTAATGTCAAATCTAGTTAGAGTGTGTAAAGTTCATGGCATCACAACAATTTTCTTGCTTTCATTTACTGCATTGATTGGCCAAAATACAACGAACCCAAATTTAATCAAAGCTGAAAAACTTTTAATAAAAATTGATATTACGAAGGCTCCCGACAAAAGCATACCTTATCTAAAGGAAGCAAGTTTATTATATGAAAGGGAGAAAGAATGGTTAAATTTTATCGATTGCATAAGCAAAATAGCGACATGTTTTTATTATCTTGAGCAACTTGATAGCTGCAAAATTTATGCAAATAAAACTTTGAATTTGTCTGAAAAATATATTGGTAAAAATTCAAGGGAATATGGAACGGCATTGGGGACCTTAGCATTGACCTTAGAATATGAGGGCAAGTATGAGAAGGCAATAGAATATTATAAAGCAGCAATTGAAATAGGCGACCGTTATCCGAACGAAAGGTTAACAATGATTATCAGATTGGGTAACCTAGCATATACCTATAATTTTCTTGGTGATTTTGATGAAGCTATAGTCTTGTTTGAGAAAGCCTACAAATTATCCATGGAGACCCATGAACAAGATTCCCGTTTTCATCAGGGGAGACTGCTTGGTGACTTGGGTTGGTCTCATAAACTGAAAGGACAGTTTGAAAAAGCTATTCAGTATTACAGTCAAAGCTTGGCAATACTCGACCATCTAAATGAAGAAAAATTTTATGTCCAAAACAATTGGTATGCTTATATCAACTTAGCAGAAATCTATCTTCAAAAAAAAGACATAAGAAAAGCCAGAAATTACGTAGAAAAAGCTTTAAATGTCAATGCCAAATACAACCTCCTCGAAGACTACAAAACCTGGGCCGTCCTCGGCAAACTCCACCAACAGGAAGGCAATTACCAACTGGCGCTGGAAAACTTCCAGAAACAGCTAAAGTCGGTAGAAGTTGAATACAAATCCTATCGCAACCACCCCCTGAAAGCCCTCGCCCTCTCCAATATCGCCAGCGTTTACGCTGATAAGAAAGACTACGCCACCGCCTTGAAGAACTACCAAGCTGCCCTGCAAGCAGGTGCCGTCGGTTTTAATGGCAACGAGATTCGCAGCAACCCCATTGCTACCCAAATCATCAACAAACTGGATATGTTGGAGGTCTTGGGCGGCAAGGCGGCCACCCTTTATGCCTCCTACCAGCACGGCAAGGGCGGGCTTGCGCACCTACAGGCCGCCCACGACTGCTACCTGCTCATGGCCGAGCTGGTAAATGCTTTGCGCCAGGGCTACCTCGCAGAAGGCTCCAAGCATACCCTCAGCGGAAAGGCAGTGGACATTTACGCCCGTGCCATTGAAGTGGCGCTGGAACTGAACAGGGCTACGGGCAAGCAAAGCTATACTGAGCAAGCTTTCACTTTTGCCGAAGGCAACAAGGCTGTGACGCTGTACGAGGGCATCCGTGACCAGATGGCCAAGGGCTTTGCGGGCATTCCCGACAGCCTACTGGAACAGGAAAGGGACTTGCAGGCAGAAATTGTTTTCTATGAGAAAAAAATCTTGGAAAGCCAGCAAAAACTGACACCGGACGCCAAGGAGAAAGTAAAATCATGGGAAAACAAGGTGTTCGAACTGAGGGCGAAGTACAACAAGCTCAACAAACTGCTCGAAACCCGTTACCCTGAATACTTCACCCTGAAATACCAAACAGGCCCGGCCTCCATCGCTTCCATACGGGAGCGGCTACCTAGCGAAAACACAGCGCTCGTGGAGTTCATGCTCGGGCCACAAAACGGATATGTTTTCTTTTTGACGAAAAAGGAGTTGTCCGTTTTTTTGGTAAAGGACAAGGCCGCACTGGCCAGTGGCATCGAGCGCCTCCGGCAACTGCTCACCGTTCCCCCCACCAGTGAGCGGTTCGCAACGGATTACAAGGATTTCACCCTTCACGCACAGGCCCTTTACAGTAGCCTGCTGAAGGAAGGGCTTGCGCAACTCCCCAAGGACGTAAAGCGGCTCGTCATCATACCGGACGACGTGCTGAACTACCTCCCCTTCGAGGTGCTGCTCACCCAGCCGGCCCCCGGCAAGCCTAGTTTCTCCCCCAAGCAGCTTTCTTACCTGTTCGAGGATTACGCCATCTCGTACCATTACTCGGCTACCCTGCTGGCAAACGCCCAAAACGGGCGCACCAAGTTGAAAGGCGAGACTGCTTTTTTGGGCTATGCGCCCAGTTTCGGGGAGGGGATTGCCAGCAACAGCCGTGCCTGCGTGGGCAATCAATTGTCCAACCTGACCTGCAACGGCAAGGAGGTGACAGCGATTTTTGACATGCTGAAGGGCCGTGCCGTGCTTTCGGATGCAGCCAGCACCAAGGCGTTCCTGTTGGATGCGCCGCAGTACGGCATCCTCCACTTGGCCACCCATGCCTGCATTGACGAGACGTCGCCGGGCCTGAACAAGATCTTCTTCACGGACGGTTACCTGTCCCAGTTAGAACTTGACCAATTGAACTTGAACGCTGCCCTGACGGTGCTCAGCGCCTGCAACACCGGCACGGGCAAGCTGCAACATGGCGAGGGAGTGATGAGCATGGCCCGCAGCTTCCTGCTGGCTGGCAGTGCCAGCGTACTGACGAGCCTCTGGGCCGTGGACGACTGCACCACCGCCGACCTCATGCTGGCCTATTACCGGGAGTTGAAGGACGGTGAGCCAAAAGATGTCGCCCTCCAACAAGCGAGGGTGGCTTATTTGGCCAATGCCGATATGGAGCGGAGTCATCCCTATTATTGGGCGGCATTCGTGCAGTTTGGGGATGTGGAACCACTTGATTTTGGCGTTTTTTTCAATGGTAAGTCAATGTGGCTGGTCGGTGCGGCTTTATTAGCATTCGTGTTTTTGGCTTTCTTGTATTTTAAACGGCGTTGAAAAATAGTTTTCCACGCCAGCTCCATCAGCGATTTATACTGCGGGCCGCCATGTTTTGAACATGGTTGATAATCAACCTCATGAACCTTTATCAACTTTTATCAACCCTTATCAACCGAAGTCACTGATGCCCAAAATTTGGTAGCGTGAGCTATAGGTTGAGGGTTAATTCACCAGTAGCGCCTATCCCAACAACTTGGGCAAAAACACAATACAACCTACAGCGGCGGCACCGATTGCAGTCAACAATACCGCTGCTGCCGCCACATCCTTCGCTTTCCCCGCCAATGGGTGATGATCGGGCGAGGCAAGATCCGTCAAGTGCTCGATGGCGGTATTGAAGGCTTCTGCCGCCAGTACGCTGGCAATGGCCATTGCTACCAAACACCACTCCATCCTGTCAATTTTGAAGTAAAAACCAGCCCCGATGGCTACCGCTGCAGCTGCGAGGTGTAGCTTGGCGTTTGGCTGTGAAGCAACAAGGTCGGCGATGCCCGCAAAGGCATAGCGGAAGCTATTGAGCCGTTTTTTTAACATGCGTGGCCAAGTTGTTGAGTTGGAAAGTGGAGGTGATGCCGAGGTGGTTGCCATTCTTGTCACTAAAATTGGTAAAGTCGGCGCATGCCAGCCTTGGCGAATGGAAAATATGGTCTATCGGCACATAACCAATGGTGCGCTGGATGTCCATGAAGCCAAGGCGGCTTTGCAGCAATCCGGCCCGTTCCATGAATTTTTGAAGTTCGTTTGACCAGGAGACAGCGTTGAAATCACCAGATACAATCAAGGGCATCCCGTCCATTCGGGTTATTTGGCCAACAATCGTTTCTAGGTGGCCTTCGAGTCTTTGGCGGCTGAATTCGTTTAGGGCTGGCTCCGTGTGTACGCTGACGATGCAGAAGTCGTTGCCACTGTTTTGAAAACAAGTGCGTAGGTTGGGGATCTCCTCGTAGTAAAATGTGTCAACACTGGCTAATGGAAACCGGCTGTAAATTGCCATGCCAAACAGGCCAATGTCCACCATGGTGTGGTGGTGAGGGTAAATTTGATGAAGTGAATCTTCCAGCCACTGTTCCCAGATGGGCGTCACCTCATGGATGGAAAGCACATCGGCACCTGATTCTCTGAGTGCTTTGGCAATGGCCGCTTGGTCGCTGCCATTGGAAAGGTTGAACAGGCCTGTTTTCAGCTTGACCACCTCTTCCTTAGGTGAATAGTTTTCCAAGATCGAGTTTCTCCATCGGTCTATGTAATTGTTCTTTGTGGAGTATTTGAGGTAGAAACAAAGGAAAAGGCATCCGCTAAAACAGACGAAGGTAAGTTTGGACTGTTTTAAGAACAAAAACAAAACCCCACTTACGAAGTAAAGCAGCATTAATTGAACGGCGTAGTTGACTACCCAAGAAAAATAAGGAACAGCATGGGGAAAGATGCAAACGAATATGCCGAAGGCAACCAACAGGGCGCCCGTGGTCTGTACAAATGGATGTGCCAAAAATCTATTCAGCATGTGCGAGCCAGCTTTGGCTGGAGTTTAGGTCATTGGGATGTGTCGGCAAATATACGCAGTTAATCCAACCTACTGATTTTATAGACTTTTATAGTTGATCGCCACCTCTTTTGCCCTGAAAAAAACGCTTCATCAAATCGGCGCATTCGTTTTCCATGACGCCGTAGGCTACCTGCGTCTTGGGGTGGAGCAGTTCCCGTCCGAAGCGCATGAAGCCCCGTTTTTCATCAATGGCCCCATAGACCAGTTTACCCAATTGTGCCCATGCCAAAGCACCAGCGCACATGGCGCACGGCTCTAATGTCACGTACAACGTACAGTCGTTGAGGTACTTGCTGCCAAGGGAGTTGGCAGCGGCGGTCAATGCGATCATCTCGGCATGGGCGGTCACATCGGTCAGCAGCTCGGTCTGGTTGTGCGCCCGTGCGATAATGCGGTTGCGGCACACAACGACTGCACCCACCGGGATTTCATCCTCGGCGAAAGCCGCCTCCGCTTCGAGCAGGGCCTGCTTCATGTAATGTTCGTCGGAGAAAATGGTCATACTTGATGCTGTATACTTGATGCTGTGTGCCGTCAGCTGTGTGCCGTCAGCTGTGTGCCGTCAGCCGTCCACCGTCCACCGTCAGCCGTCCACCGTCAGCCGTCCACCGTCAGCCGTCCACCGTCAGCCGTCCACCATCCACCGTCCACCATCCACCGTCCACCGTCAGCCGTCCACCGTCAGCCGTCCACCGTCCACCGTCCATCCACCGTCCACCGTCAGCCGTCCACCGTCAGCCGTCCACCATCACCGTCCACCGTCACCGTCCACCGTCACCGTCACCGTCGTCCACCGTCAGCCGTCCACCGTCAGCCGTCCACCGTCCACCGTCCACCGTCCACCGTCAGCCGTCCACCGTCACGCCTCACCGTCACCGTCCACGTCCCCCCGTCCAGTCCGTCACCGTCCACCGTCCACCGTCACGCCGTCCACCGTCCACCGTCCACCGTCCACCGTCCACCGTCCACCGTCCACCGTCAGCCGTCCACCGTCCACCGTCCACCGTCCACCGTCCACCGTCCACCGTCCACCGTCCACCGTCCACCGTCCACCGTCCAGCCGTCCACCGTCAGCCGTCCACCGTCAGCCGTCCACCGTTACAATCTTCACCCTGCGGGCAAGGTCGTTGGGTACTTGGATGAATTTGCCGGCCTGCTCCACTTCGATGTACTCGCCTTCCTTTTTTTGGACGGAAAAAACGACTTCGGGTAACAAGCCAAGCTGCCAAAGGCGGCTCGTCACATGCTCGCCTGGCTGTTTTGCAGCAATGCTCGCTGTATCGTTGGGCAAAAGTTGTAGCAGTGAAAACTCAGGCAGCCCCCGTCGTGCCGGTATAGGCGAGCCATGCGGGTCGGTGGTAGGGTAGCCAAGGGTACGGTCCACTTCGTCGAGAATTTCATCGGTGAGCAGGTGCTCGTACTTGTCGGCATCCTCGTGGATTTGCTCGGTGGTGAGGCCCATCTGGTTGGCAAGGTAGGTCTCCCAAAGGCGGTGCGCCCGCACAAGGCGGCGGCCTTCCTCACGCCCCGCTTCCGTGAGTGCCAAGCGGTCTTTTTCGAAGAGGTTTTTGCTGCGCAACAACTGTACTTGGGCTTGAAGGACACCCCTCGTCAGGCCAAGGTTTTTCAGAAGCCCGTCTTCCGTTAGCGGCCCATGCTGCTGCTGTTGGAAGGCTGCTTTCAGCACGTCTTCTAGGCGGATTCGGCGCTGGAGCTTCCTTTTTTGGAAAAAACGAAAGACCAAGCCTTGCTTCGGCGAAAAAAAGGCAGCGAGCAGGTAGAAGGCAGTAGCCGTCACGGTCATAGCGGGGCCGGGTGTCGTTTCAAAGGCAATGGCAAGCACCAGGCCCACCGCCGCCGATAATAGCCCGAACGCCGCTGCTATCATCAACGCAAAATGTAGGCGGTTGGTCAACAATAGCGCCGTTGCAGCCGGGGTTATGAGCATGGCCACCACCAATATTACCCCCACCGTATTCAGCGCCGCTACCACAGCAAACGACAGCAGCAGCATCAAAAAATAATGTATGGTGCTGACAGAGATGCCCATCGTTTGAGCAATGATCGGCTGGAAAGTGGTGATGAAAAGCTGTCGGTAAAACGCTACGACGCTGACCAGTACATACGCCGTGACGCCAAAGGTGAGCCAGAGGTCATCGTTGGTCACGCCAAGGACATTGCCGAACAGGAAATCCTTCAAATCGAGGTGGGTGCCTGGCTGCCTGCTGATGTATGAGATGCCGATGACCCCCAAGGAGAACATGGCCGTGAACACGATGCCAACGGCGGCGTCATTTTTAGTCTTTACGTTGCGCTGAATCCAGGTAATGATGATGGCCGTGAGCAGACCAGCTGCCACGGCGCCCGTGAAAAAGCCCAGCGTGCTAATCCCTTGTCCCACAATGAAAGCCACAACTACCCCCGGCAACACGGCGTGGGATAGGGCGTCGCCGATGAGCGCCATGTTGCGCAGCACGATGAAACAGCCCAAAATACCGCACATGATGCCCACTAAAGAGGAGGCAGCGAGCGCCCGCAGCGCCCAAGGTTCGGTCAGTTGTTGGAGGATGTCGTTCATTGCTGGATGCTTGTTACCAGATACTGGATACTAGATACTGGATGACCTGGGAGCATCCGGTATCCAGTATCAAGAAAAATCAATCTCCGTATTATCCCCAATATTGAGGCTGTGCCGGAAGCCCGTGATGGAGGTATCGTTGCCAATCACCGATTTTTTCATCACTACCTCCCGTAGCGAGGCGTAGTTGCCAATGATACTGTCCCGAACGATGCTCGATTCGATGCTGGCGTTGCTGCCAATGGTAGCATGCGGCCCGATGATAGAGTTGCTGATGCGGCAGCCCTTGCCAATGCTCACCGGGTGGATGATGATGCTGTTGTCGAACTCCGGCAGGTTGTCCGAGGCATAGCCTTCCTTGTCGAGCAGCAGGGCGTTGGTTTCGAGAAGGGTTTCTTTTTTGCCGCAGTCATACCAGGCGTTCACGGGGCAGGTGCCGAACGAAACGCCTTGTTCTATCAGCCGCATCAGGCCGTCGGTTAAATGGAAGACCCCTTCGGTACGCTGGTCGTTGGCGATGTTATGGTCAAGGGCATCTAGCAGTTGGCTGACCTCCTTTATCTTGTAAAGGCCCACGAGCGCTAGGTTCGACATGGGGATTTTCGGCTTTTCCACCACTCGCTTCACCTGGTGGTTATGGTCGAACTCCACGATGCCAAAGCCTTTTGGGTCTTGTACTTTCTTGATAGCAAGGCAGGAGGTGGGTGATTGCAGCATGGCTTGGAAATCCATCTCCACGATGGTGTCGCCGAAATAGATGATAAGTTCATCCGTGCCCTGCAACGCCTCCCTTGCCGACCAGATGGCATGGCCTGAGCCGAGCCGCTGCTCCTGGGTTACGAAGCATTTGTCCAACTCAGGATAATGCTGCTCGATATAGTCCTTTATTTTCTCGCCGAGGTAGCCGATCACAAAAATGAACTCCCGCACGCCCGCTTCCCACAACTGATCCACGATGAACGATATGATGGGCTTCCCCGCCACTGGGATGAGCGGCTTGGGCTGCGTGTAGGTCAGCGGCCTTAGCTGCGTACCTGCTCCTGCTACGGGGATGATGGCTTTCATTTTTTTAAAAAAACTGTGGTGGCCATACCCAAACTGATAGTGGGGATTTCCACAGCAATTGTCAAAGGGCAATTTTATTTCAAGGCAAAATGGTTGAACCTTACCCGGCGGTAAATTTCCATCTTCTGTCCGATAAAGTTCTACTTATTTTTAAAAACCCATTTTGTTGTCCGCTGTTCAACTTTCAATAATTATTGAAACATGGTTTCTTTACCAAAACCAACTGCCGACATGGTGCAGTTTTTCTTGAAAAATCAGGCCAAGGCCAGTTTTGCCTACCCGGAGGTGGGGGCTACCAACAGCGACCAGCCATTGCCCAACTATATCAACGACCGCAACCGGGTGCTGCTCGGCAAGGGGGAGGCTGTCTATCTTACAGCTTGTGATGCCTTGCGGCAATGGAAGATGTTCCCTGGCGGCTGGGCGTGGATTGAGCCGAAGGGCGCACCCCAGCAGGTAGGTCAGACCCTGGCGATGGTCGCAAGGGTGGTGGGCATGCATTGGCTCAACGGCTGCCGCATCGTCTATACCCTCGACGGCACTGGCCCCGACCGCCGCTTCGGCTTTGCCTATGGTACCCTGCCCGACCACGCCGAGTGCGGCGAGGAGCGTTTCAGCATCGAATGGCTCGCCGACGACTCGGTCTGGTACGACCTCAAGGCGTTTTCCCAACCCCGACACTGGTTGACAAAGCTGTTCAACCCTGTGGCGAGGTGGTATCAGCGGCGGTTCGTGCAGGAGTCGTTGAGGAAGATGAAAATGGAGGTTGGGGGATTGAGAAATTGATGGGACATTTTATTCAAAAATACCGGATTCTGGTAGGGGGCAGTATTTGGCTGCTGTGGCTCCTTGTCCAACACCCGCACCCACTCAATGCGGGCTGGGGGCATGGCCTTCTGCTGCTGGCAGCCCTCGTCGTTGTGCCATTGGCAGTGGAGTTGCTGACCCATGCGCCACCTTTTTTCATGTCAATGATTTTGCAGGGCTTGAAGCCCTATCAATTGCCTGCGGCAATGCTGCTTTCCATGTCGTTTTACATGGGAAATGGCTGGTTGGCCATGCTTTTGGCCATGCCTTGGTTCGGAGTGCTGATGGCGGTGGCGGTAGTCGGGCTGGTGCAGTTAAAGCGGAGCGGTTGGGGCACAGCGTCTTTGTTCAGCCTGTCGGCTAGCATGGCGTACTTGGCCGTTGCGGGCGTGTGGCTGGTCTTGGAGCGCATGGGTATTTACCCGCTTGGCTTCAGTCCCGACATAGTATTTCTGACCATCGTGCATTTCCACTATGCGGGCTTCGTGCTTCCACTGCTGGCGGGCTTGGCCACTCGGCGCCTTGGCCAACCAATTTATGGCCAAATCCTTTGCTATTTCACGGTGGCTGCCGTTGGGCTGTTGGCCGTGGGCATCACGCTCACACGTTTGGGCATTGACGCTGATTGGGAAATGGCCAGTGCATGGCTTATGGCACTGACGGCGTCGGGGGTGGCCCTTATGCACTTCAAATTGGCTCTCCTGGAAAAGATCTCCCTCATAATCAAGCTATTGTGGCTTTGCTCCGCAATGGCGCTGCTGGGCGGGATGCTCTTGGCGGGGCTTTACGGCAGCCGTTTCATAGCGCCCATTGCTTGGTTGGACATCCCCATGATGCGGGCACTTCACGGTACCTTGAATGCGGTGGGCTTTGGGTTGCTCGGGGTGCTGGGGCATTACCTTTTTTTGGATAAAGCGTTCCCTAAGCACTGACCTACACCCCCCAAATCCCGAGGTGTCGGGACAAGTTCCGCAATCACCAATCACCTCCCTCCTGCCATTTCCAGCAGCATCCCCTCCTTCATGGCATAAGCCGAGGTAACGATTTGCTGGATTCCCGCCTTTTTCACTACATAGTCCATGAGCACGAAGGCGACGGCGATGAGTTCCACCCGCTCAGGAGGCAGGCCGGGCATTTGCAGCCGTTGCTGGAGGTTGGCGGGAATGATTTGATCATGGATTTTATAAAAATCGGGCGTGGAAACAATGGCGTGCGTCGGGTGCTGCCGCTCCCGCAAGAGCATGTCCTCCACCACCTCGAACGAGCCGGAGGCACCGGTGAGCCAAGGCGTTTCGTGTTGGTGCAGCACGGTGTGCAGTGGGGCCAATATTTCATCGAAATGCTGGTGGATGGCGGCGACTTCTTCGGGAAGTATGGGGTCGCTCTTTTGAAAACGGGAAAACAGCACTTGCACCCCGATAGGAAAGCTCTGTGCCCAGAACACCTGATCTTCGCTGGCGACGATGAACTCCACGCTGCCCCCACCGATGTCCATAATCAGGGTTTTTCCTTCAATAAACGGCACGGCCTGCTTCACGCCGAGGTGGATGAGCCGGGCCTCTTCGTCGCCCGAAATCAGTTGGATTTCCACGCCGCTGTTGTCCCTGACGGCTTCTAGGAAGGCCGGGCCATTGCTTGCCCGGCGCAGGGCCTCGGTGCCAAAGGCCCGGTAACGCTCCACGCCAAGCTCCGCCATTTTTTCCTTGAAAAAGGCGATACAGTCAACGCCCCGCTGGAAGGGCGCTGTCCCGATATAATCAAGCCCCTCCTGCCCCAGCCGCACGTACTGCCGCTGTTTGAACACCTGCTCGAACTGACGGTTCGGCTGCACGTCCACGACCAACAAGTGGAAGGTGTTCGTGCCACAATCTATGACGGCTAGTTTCATAATAGTTGGCAGTGGGTAGTTCGACAGGTCTTGTCCCGACACCTCGGGATGGCAGTTCGGCAGGTCTTGTCCCGACACCTCGGGATGGCAGTCAGCTAGCAAGTTGTTTGGCAGGGCCGAGCCAATTTGACGATTTTATGACTTTTAAACTAATAGACTGCACCCTGCCATCCCGAGGTGTCGGGACAAGACCTGCCGAACTGCCAACTAATTCACTGTTGCCCCCCTCCCTGCTCCATCTGTTTCTGCAACTGGATGGCCTGTTGGATTTGGCCGTTGAAGTATTTGATGGCGTCGTCGGTCATGAAATTGGCATAGGTTTTCACCCTGTTCTTTTCAAATACGAAATAGGTGCAGCCCTGGCTGAAGAAGAACTCACCTTCGAGGGTGATTTCGCCCCTGATTTGGTAGGTCACACGGCCCATTGGCTTGCATTCCGGCTTCAAAGGGGCGGGTGCCTCGGAAATATGGCGAACGGCATTCTGCACGGCTGGCTTATCCGAAAGGCTCATCGTGAAGGGATAATTGTAGAAGATATAGTCCACTTGGGTGCCTTCTTGCCAGAGCTTTTCTAGTTCTGCCAAAGGTACACTTGGCAAAGTAGCAGCGGGAGCCACTGGCGGCGGGGCACTGGTGGTTGGCTGAGTTGGCTTGTCCTGGTTGCAAGCGGTAAGGATTAGGGCCAACATGATGGAATAAAAAACTTGCTTCATATTGCGATGCTTGAGAATTTGCATGTTCGAAATCGGGGGACAAGATAAGGCTTTTGCAAAAATGTTCTGGGCCGTTAAAAAACGCAAAACACGATTGAATTTTATCTTTGCCCAACTTTTGTTCAACTTTTTGGCTGTTTCCCACCTTTTTAACATTCATGAGAACTGCTCGATTTGCCGCACGGCATCACCAAAACCTTATTCCATCACCATGCAAGAACAAAAACAACGAATCTTCAGAAGCCTTCGGCTCCCCTTCAAGTTCATGGTGGTCCTGTGGGGCGTTTTTTTGGTGGAGGCATTCGCCAATCTTGATTTTGGTGCTTATGGGGTCTATCCACGGGAGGTGTTCGGGCTGAGGGGCGTGCTTTTCGCTCCGCTCATCCACGACGATTTCAGGCACCTGCTCTCCAACTCTGCCCCGGTCTTCGTGCTTTCTTCCATCATCATGTACTTTTACCGCAGGGTGGCCGTGCGCAGCATGATCATGATTTACCTGCTCACTGGCTTTGCAGTTTGGCTTTTTGCCCGCAACGTATTTCATATCGGTGCGAGCGGCGTAGTGTATGGCCTGCTGAGTTTCGTGTTCTGGAGCGGCATTTTTAGGCGCAGCCTCAAGTCCATCATCCTTGCGCTCATCGTGACGGTGCTCTACAGCGGCTATCTTGGCGGCATCCTGCCCAACCAAGAGGGGATTTCCTGGGAGAGCCACCTGCTCGGCGCCCTGGTGGGCGTGTTCACCGCCTATTGGTACAAAGAAGAAATTGAGGCCGACGAACATCCGCAGCCCCCATCATGGGAGGGCGAGAACAACGAAGCCTCCTATTTTCTGAGCCGGGACGTGTTCGACAAGACCCGTGCAGAACGAGAGATGGATGCGAATGGTGAACGGTGAACGGCCAACGGTTGACGGCCTACGGTTGAAGTGGGGGCGAGTGGGGGATTTTTTCTTTTCTTGCAAATTGCGGGGTACTCGCTTATCTTTGAAATCCATTGGCATTGGGAATTGCCCAGTAACAATGGATTTTAATCAAAACCCATCATCCAGTGTCTTCGCAAAGCCCGCACAACGACGCTGCCGAGCAGCTTTACCGCCTTGTGGTCGAGTACGACCGCCGGGGCGACGTGTACAATGCGGTGAAGCTCTGCAAGCGCCTTGCCCGCATGGCGCCCGACTGGTCGGTGCCTTTTGCCTTCCTCTGCCGCACCTACCGCTCCCGCATGGAGTGGAAACCCACCCTGCACTATTGCATGAGGGCCGTGGAGCACAATGCTTTCGATGAAAACCTATGGGAAACGCTCGGTATCGCCGCCACTGCCCTTGGCGAGTGGGAAACTGCACGCTACGCCTGGAACCAACTGGGCTACCATTTCAAGCCCTCGGCGGAGGCCATTGACCTTGACCTTGGCATCATCCCGCTCCGATTGAACCCGGCCTCGCAGCCTGAAGTGGTGGCAGCCAGGAGGGTTGATCCCGTCCGGGCCATCATTGAGAGCATACCGCAACCTTCGTCAGGTAGGCGTTATGGCGATTTGGTTTTGGTGGAGAACAAACCGACCCAGGCCGGGGCAAGCGTACAGTTTTATCAACAGCGCAGGGTGCTGCCGCTCCATGACGAACTGCAATTGCTGAAATCCTCGAACTGGCATACCTATTCCGTGATGCTATTTACGGACACGGCTGCCGATGTGGATGTTTTGGCCAACCTTTGCCTAAGTGCCAACCTCGGCTTCGACAACTGGTCGAATGCCACCCGGTTTTTCCAGCCCAACCTGCACCGCAATGTGGCCGAGTATTTCGACCAAGCCATTTTCAAAAAGATGGAAAGGGAGGTTTATTTGGTGGCTTTGGCTGCCAAGCAGGCCAAGGAATTGGAGGGGATTTTGGAAACTTGGCGGGTAATCACCTTAAAGGAACATGGACAGGTGGGGCAGTTGATGTAACCAGTTAAATGAAAGTTTTTCCCAAAAACAACTCCCGTTAACCAGTTACCAAATGATATTGAAAGGGTTGATTGCTCATTTTCGCTGTTTGAACAACTTGACCAGTCCCACCAAGCTCGCCACTGTCCACACCGCTTCCAGCACCATGAATGGCACCGAACCAATCAACCAAGCACCCACGGTGGCCAACGCGCCGCCAACGAGGTTGAACAGCCAATAGGCAAGGCTTTGCTGCGCAATGATTTTGGAGGACGAACCAACAAATGCCAACAGCAGTAGGCTTACTCCTATGGCACTTATCAAGGTGGCGTGGCTCATGGCTGGGAGGTTGAGAAATTGGGAAATTTCGGAACTCAAAGTTTCTGAATTTACTTGCGTGAATCTTTGATTCACCAATCTCCTATGTTTCACTTCTGCGGCACGGCCGCAATCACGGAGATTTCAACGTTGACGAACTTGGGCAGGTTGGCCACCTCTACCGTCTCCCGTGCAGGCGCCCAAGCGGGGTCAAAGTACTCGGCATACACGGCATTAATGCGCGCAAACTGGTGCATGTCCTTGATGAAGACGCTGGCTTTCAGTACATCCTTGTAGGTGCATCCAGCTGCTTCGAGGATGGCCCCAACGTTTTTCAAGACCCGGTGGGTTTCTTCCTCCAAGCTGCCATGTACAAGCTCGCCCGTGGTAGGATCGAGGGCGATTTGGCCGGAGGCGTAAAGGATGCCGTTATAAATGGTGGCCTGGTTGTACGGGCCAATGGCGCCAGGAGCGTTGGGGGTTGAGATGATTTGCTTCACGGTTTGCGGATTTTTAGCTGTTGTGGGATGCTTGCTTGGTACACAGGCCAGGCAAAGCGGAAATACCCAAAAACAGAGAAAGCCCCATTTCCAACTTTCGCTGGAATGGAGCTTCAAAGATTTTAGATGCTTCAAAGTCGAGGACATTGATGAATTGTAAATGAAAAATGATGATTTTTGGTGTACATTCATCATTCTCACCATTCAACATTCATCATTACTCCTGCTCTTCCTTCGCCTTCACCAAAATCTTGCCCTTGTAGCGCATGTTGCCCTCGCTGTCCGTGTAGGCATGGTGGAAAACATGAGCCTCGCCAGTTGCTTGGCACTTGGCAATGGTAGGAATGGCGGCACGGTCGTGTGCACGGCGGGTACGGGTACGCTCCTTTGAATGTTTATTTCTAGGATTTGGCATCGCTGTAAATATTTGGACTTTAGATTTGAGACATTAGATTTTAGAAGGGCAAGAACTGCTTTGACGGTCTAAAGTCTATTGTCTAAAGTCTGTTGTCTGAAAAATCAATTGTCGTTTTGCAAGCCCTTTAGTGCATCCCAGATGGAAGCAGAATTGCCAGGGGCTTCGTCCGATTCATCTTGCTGGATAAACTTGAGCATTTCGGGGTCACATTCCTCTTCTGCATCATCGTGGGTCTTGGCGATGGGCACTGCGAGGTTGATGTACTCGTAGATGTACTTCGCCACGTTGAGCTTCTCCGTCCCCTTGAGGATATAGACGATGTCGGCTTCTTCCCATTCCTTTTCATCGAACTTTACGACGAGCAACTCCTCGTCTTCGATGGGCAGGTCAAACTCCTCCAAGCAACGGTCGCAGGTGGTGTGCACCGTGCCTTGTATTTCAAAGGTCATTGTGTACATATCGGTGCGCTTGTCGAAGATGAAGTGGACTGCCACTTTGCCGTCCTTGATGGGCGACTCTGGGAAGCACTGGAAGAACGCCCCGTCAATGGCAAAATCGTACTCGTGAGGGCCATTTTGCAAGCCTGAAACTGGGATGGTGAAGTGCGCTAAAGCATCCATTTTAAAGAACTTTTTGAAAAGGAGCGCAAAGATAGGACTCTTTGTTAAAAAATTAAGCCATTGTGTTATTATTTTTTTGAAAGGATAAAGCGGTATTTCGATTTCATTGCTTCGATGTTTGGCGGTAGGCGAATCCAAATAGGGACTGCACGGTCTTTGTTGGCATGATGCTTGTTTTTGGGGTGAACGATTCCCCCCTCCCTTCTGCGAGCTAATTTGGACTTTTCAGAAAGATTGAGCTCCAAAACTTCACTGTGAATACAATCTACATCGTTTTTTAGGTAACAAATTAGGCTATCTACTCCCCCCTTAGGATAGCGACAGCATCACGTAAATGAGCGCCGCAATCAGCAACATGGCTATAATCCCCTATCGGGAAATGACCGCAATTTGTTCTGCATCCGTGCAGGAAGGTGGGGTATATTGCGATCCGATGGGCAAGACAGCCGCTTCGGCTATCATTCGCTATCGGCTATGCTGTGCTACATGCCTGATTGTCTCCTTGCTGCTGTTTTTCCTCTTGCCCGCCTCCACTTTTGCATCGGTTATCGAAAACAGCCCTGAGATTTGCTTGGATAGGCCAACGTTTAACAACCATGTGGGCAGGTATGCAAGTGGCTCGACTTTGGCTCCACCAGTTGATGTAGCTTTTACTTGTACTGGCAATGCCGTTTTTGTATCACACGAAAGAGGTATTACCAATACAGTATTTTCTTTGGGAGCGGCAGATGACAATTTTGCGCAACTTTACGATACCAACGACACCTTAACATTGAAATTGGAAGAAGAAGTGGTGTCGGGTTCAACGGTTGTAGTCCGTTGGAGAAAGACAGGGGCTACCAATCCGATTGTCACAATAGCCCAATCTGCCAATAGCTCTTCTTGGACTACTCCCACTTCCAATACAGTTACTAGCACAAGCTTTGTAAACCTAAGCGTAACGCTCACCACCAACACCCGGTACCTTCGTTTCAGGAACACCAATGGCGCAGACTTGCAATTGGATGCTGTCACCTACACCAGCCAAACTTGTAACTATACCAGCGGTGAGGGCGTTCCACTCTCTTGTTCCGCAACTACTACCAGCATTGCTGGTACGGCCTTCCATGATTTCAACGGCAATGGCACCTATGAAAGCGGTAGTGACTATCTTGGCATTCAAGGTATCAACGTCACAGCGGTTGACTCTCTGGGCAATTCCTTTAGTGGTACAACAAGCTCAACAGGGGCCTACTCACTAACGGGCCTTGTAACGGGCCGCACCTACCGTGTGGAGTTTCATATCCCAACCTCCTTGAGTTGGATGTATTCATCATTTAGGGGCATCAACAATGGCACGACCGTTCAGTTCGTAAGGCCGAACAGCTGCGCTAATATTGGCCTTGTCAGCCCCACTGACTTTTGCCAGAGCCAGCCCGATTTGATTTTGCCCTGCTACGAAAACGGCTCCGGCGTTGGGAACACCAATCCTGCGGTTGTCACCTTGCCCTACAATGGGTCTGGCATCACACCTGCCGAGAGCATGGATTTCCAAACCCAACAAGTGGGCAGCGTTTATGGTGTGGCTTATGACCGCCGGAACAAACGGGCATTTGTCAGTTCTTTCCTGAAACGGCATTCTGGCTTTGGCCCAAGGGGCGTGGACGGTGTGTATGTGATGGATTATTCCACTGCTACGCCTACGCTGCTCGGCGGCTTCGACTTGCAGGGGATCACTCCGGCCAATGGAGGAGCTGCCATTGACCTTGGAAGCATAACAAGGACGAATATTGGAGATGTGAACATTTCCGCGGGTGCTGCTGGGGATTATCAATTATCTTCCAACCGGACGAGGGCATCCGTGGACTTAGATGCCTTCGGCAAAGCTGGCATCATTAGCTACGGTGATATTGACATGAGCGAAGATGGCCGTACGCTTTGGATGGTGAACCTCAACCAAAGGGCATTGATTACCGTGGATATATCAAACCTGGGCACTATGTCCTCCAACCCCAATACGCTTTCAAGTACTGCTGTGAAACAATACCCAATAGCTTCCATGACAGGTGCCCCTACATGCACCAATGGCACCCTTCGGCCATTTGCTTTGGAGTTCTACAAAGGAAAAGGCTATATAGGCTGTGTATGTGATGCAGCTACTTCATCCACTTTGAAGAAACCTGCGGAGTTGGATGGCTATATCCTTTCATTTAACCCCACTAACCCAACCACCCTTACGGCCGAGGTTTCATTTGGCTTTGATTACAATCGGGAAGCAAGCTACTCCCAGTTGAACCCGGCCAGCGGTGCGGTTGCTGGCGAATGGCAGCGTTGGTTAAGCACTTACAACTTAGCGAATGTCAATACTGGGTTTGCCAATTTTCAAAGCGCTCCCCAACCACTTATTGCTGACATCGAAATAGTTGAAGATGGCGACATGGTGGTAGGTGTGATGGATCGTTTTGCCCACCAGGCAGGTTGGGACCAATACCGGGCAATTTCAGCCGATCGGACACTTACTTCAGGAATTTCAACTGGTGATATATTAAAGTTCGGTCTCTCAGGCGGGGTTTATGTGGCAGAACTTGGTGAGAATGACACGAAAAACACACCTGCTGGGTTTATCACCAATGATAGCCCTGGGAATGGGGGGGAGTTTTTCTTCGGGGACTATTACACAGGTTTTGACGCATCTCACTGTGAGACCGCACTCGGCGGCCTTACTATTAAACCCGGCTCCAACGAAGTTACCGTGGGTAGCCTCGACCCCTTGGCCTTCAATTCGCAGGGCGTCACCTGGATGAATCTTTCCACTGGAGCACAGAACAGAATATACCAAGTGACTGGCGGCACAAACATCGCCAACTTTGGCAAGGGCGCCGCCCTCGGCGACTTTGAGATGATGTGCGACGCATCGCCCATTGAAATAGGGAACTACGTCTGGATAGACACTGACAAGGACGGCGTGCAAGACCCCGGCGAGGCAGGATTGAATGGTGTAAATGTTAACCTCTACAGATTCGTCAGTGGAACGGCCACACTGGTGGCTACCACCACCACCGCTACCGTCAATGGCCAAACTGGTGCTTACTACTTTCGGGATTACCAGCAATATGGGACTGGCTTCGACACGCTTTCACTCAATACACAGTATTATATTGTATTGGGTCAAACTGGCGGAACTTACACTTGGTCAACCACGAACCAGAACCTAACCGTAGGCAGCACAAACTATGTACTTACTTCACGAAACACTGGAAGTGGCACAACACCCGACCAAAATGACAATGACGCTTTTTCTTACACCACATCGGGGCAGCCTTTCTCAAATTTTCCAGTGGATACCGTTACCATCGGCAATGCAGGTTACGTAAACCATACCCTTGATTTTGGCCTTAAGATTTGCCCAACCATTACCAACCCAAGTGCTGCGCAAACGATATGCGTAGGTGGTTCAGGTTCCAATATTACCGTAAACACCTCCACGAACGCTGCCAACAGTATCCGATTTGTCCGTTTTTCCACTGACCAAATGGCGGGCAGTACGCCAACTGCTGGAGAAGCTGCGGCCATCTATGCAGGGTCGGTCATTGCAACAGTTACACCATCGGGTGGTGCAAGCCCATACACGGCCACCTACACATTCAACACTTCAGATTTTCCAAGTAGCGGCACCACTTACTATGTATATGCCATATTGAATCCTGATGAGGGAGCCGTATGCAGGCCTACACAAGAAATAACTGTAACCGTCAACCCCGCAGCCACGGCGAATGCGGGCACCGCCCAGACCGTTTGCGTAGGCGGCACGGTCACCCTTGCGGGCAGCGTTGGCGGCAGTGCGACGAGCGGCACCTGGACTGCGCCGAGCGGCACGTTCAGCAATGCGGGTTCATTGACGAGCACCTATACGCCGAGCATCACGAGCGGCACGGTGACGCTCACCCTTACGACAGACGACCCTGCGGGGCCCTGCCCTGCGGCGACGAGCACGGTGGTCATCACCGTCAACCCCGCAGCCACGGCGAATGCGGGCACCGCCCAGACCGTTTGCGCAGGCGGCACGGTCACCCTTGCGGGCAGCGTTGGCGGCAGTGCGACGAGCGGCACCTGGACTGCGCCGAGCGGCACGTTCAGCAATGCGGGTTCATTGACGAGCACCTACACGCCGAGCATCACGAGCGGCACGGTTACGCTTACCCTTACGACGAACGACCCCACGGGGCCCTGCCCTGCGGCGACGAGCACGGTGGTCATCACCGTCAACCCCGCAGCCACGGCGAATGCGGGCACCGCCCAGACCGTTTGCGCAGGCGGCACGGTCACCCTTGCGGGCAGCGTTGGCGGCGGTGCGACGAGCGGCACCTGGACTGCGCCGAGCGGCACGTTCAGCAATGCGGGTTCATTGACGAGCACCTACACGCCGAGCATCACAAACGGCACGGTTACGCTTACCCTTACGACAAACGACCCTGCGGGGCCATGCCCTGCGGCGACGAGCACGGTGGTCATCACCGTTGACCCCAAACCCGACTTCACCCTAGCCCTCGCCACCGTCTGCCCCGGCGGCAACCCCGAAGTGACCATCGGCGGTCTGGCCAACGGCACCCCGGCCACCTCCACCATGAAAATCAACACAGGTGCCTTCGTGCCCTACGTCGCCTCTCCCCCCAACTTGACGACGGCACAGGGCATCACCATAAACGCAACAAACACCGTGACCGTGCGGAACGAGCACGGTTGCGAGACCGCAAAGAACATAGCAGTTCCCGCAGTGGTGCCACTGGTTTGCCCGCCAGTGAACCTCACCAAGCTACCTGCTGGCTCCGATTGATTGAATGAAAACAGCCTGAATTCCCCCCTTAAGTTTTAGAAAATTTTGAAACACCCCCTTGCTGTCAGTTGGAAATGACTGGCATGGCCCGTGGTGCGATGCACTGCAAGGCAATGCCATGCGTGATAAATCAACCTACTAATTTTTTAACATTATTGTCGAATCATGAAAAGAGTTCAAACATCTTACCACCGAACATGGGTCAGTCTTTTTTCGGTGTTCATGCTGATGCTCCTCGGGACGAGGTCATCCGCCCAAACGCTCACGACCGCTTCGTGTACCAACACCTATTCCTACTGTACGCAGGATACCGTTAAGTTGGAGCCGCAGGATGTTGTGACCTATACCAATTTTCAATGGTACTCGATGGGTGCACCAGATGTGCTAATCACCGCTGCCAATGGAGGAACCTACAATGTTGACCCCACGAGGATGGCAGTGGCGGGCACCATCTATGTATCGGCTCCGGGGGGCACGTACATCCTTAAGGCGGAGTATGCAACGCCAACGGGCTGTGCCACCAAGAACGACACCATCACCATCAACTACCTGCCGATACCGGACCTCGTGACCACCACGGACACCATCTGCGCATCGGCTGGGAATTCTGCTGACCTGACCGCCTTGGTGTCTGACGCCAATTCAACAACAGGTTCAATTTTTTACTACAACACCTTGGCAGAGGCGATTGCTGGCGGCGCCAGCACAGTGACCACGCCAAACAGCGTAGAGCCTACCAGCACCCGCAAGTACTATTTCAGGAAAAACACAGCGGCGCTCGATGCAAATTCGGTGGCCTGCTACGACATAGACTCGGTCATCATTGACGTGCGCTGCCTCAACTTGGGTAACTACGTATGGTACGATACCAACAATGATGGAAACATTGACGCAGGTGAAGCGGCCATCCCAGGCGTGGCCGTCCAGCTGTTCTACGATGCGGACGGCAACGGCACGCTCACTGGCCTCGAACAAACGCCAATAGCAACGGACGTAACGGACGGCAGCGGCCTTTACTTGTTTGAAGGCTTGCAAGAAGGAAACTACTTCGTGGGCATACCTGCCACCCAATTTGGCAGCGGCCAACCGTTGCAACACCTATACAGCAGCGGTACAACCGTCAACAACGCAGGTGTAGCATCCGAAACGGCTGCGCCAGACCCCAATTTTGTTTCGACTGATGGAGACGACAATGGGCAGAGCCAAAAAACTGGCTTCTATGCAGGAGGTATCCTAACTCCTTCTTACGTTACCCTCAATTACGGTCAAGAGCCTACGGGCGAAAACCCAGACAACAGCACCATCGCCGATGCGGACGACAACCTCACGGTTGACTTTGGCTTCTACGGCATGAGCATTGGTAGCAACGTCTTCGCAGATGTGAATAACAACGGTGTGCAAGACCCAACAGAGGTGGGCATTGCCAACGTAATGGTCATTCTCTATGCAGGCAACGGCACCACGCCGCTTGACACGGTTTATACCGACGCCAGCGGCAACTATATCTTCACTGGCCTGCCAGAAGGCAACTACGTAGTGGGTGTGAACGCCAACGACCCTGACCTCGATGGCCAGCACAGCTCAACAGACGTCACTTCGACGGCTACGCCTGAGAGCGACGACCTCGACGACAACGGCGTTGGCACAAGCGGCACGGGCGTCATCCTGTCCACAGTCATAACCCTTGATGCTGGCACAGAACCGGGTGGCCCAGGCCTCGCTGGCAACAACCCGCTCACACCGAGCACCAACGTCAACAACCATGTTGACTTCGGTTTCGTACCGGACTGCCCGACCATCACCAACCCAAGTGCAGACCAGACCATCTGTGCAACGGAAAGTGGCAGCAATATCACGGTCAACACCAGCTTCAATGGTGCCAACAGCGTGGTGTTCAAGCGCTACACTTCGGCCCAGACTGGCAATGCCATGTACACGGGTGGCACGACCATCGGCACAGTGACGCCAGCAGGCGGCGCAGCGCCTTACACAGGAACCTACACCTTCAGCACTTCGGACTTCCCGAACGCCACTACTTCTCCGATAACCTAC
Source organism: Saprospiraceae bacterium (assembly GCA_016714985.1). GTDB lineage: Bacteria > Bacteroidota > Bacteroidia > Chitinophagales > Saprospiraceae > UBA6168. The sequence goes on from JADKBS010000003.1 coordinate 539,433, forward strand.
TACGTGTACGCTATCATGGCATCGCCTTCGAGCGACCCGACTTGCCGTCCGTTCCAGGAAATCGAGGTAGTCGTGAATCCGAAGCCGACGGCAACTGCCGCTTCGCTGGAGGTTTGCGAGAACACGCTGGGCGGTGGTCAAGGTACTTTCACCTTATCTGGTGCCAATACGACCGTACTCGGCGGACAGACTGGCATGACAGTGACCTATCACCCGACTTTGCTGGACGCCAACAACGACGCCAATGCACTGCCGAACTCCTACACTGCCAACGCCGGCAACGTGTTCGTACGTGTAGAGAACGCACAGGGCTGCTACGCTACGGCAACCATCACGTTGACCGTGAGGAGCAAGCCTGACTTCACATTGGCATTGGCTACGATTTGCCCAGGCAACAATCCAGAGGTGACCATCAGCGGCCTGATGAACGGCGACCCGACGCTTTCAATGACGAGCGTCAACGGTGGCACCTTCAACCCTTACGATGCTTCTCCGCCAAACATTACGACGGCAGATGGCCTCATCTTGAACGCTACGAACACCATCACCGTCCGCAACCAGTTTGGCTGCGAAACTGCGAAGACCATCGTAGTTCCGAACATCACGCCACTCGTTTGCCCACCGGTGAACGTGACGGTAAGGCGTGCTGGCGAGTAATGACGTAACCATGAAAGTACCGTGCGGCAGGGTGGGGCTAGTCCCCAGCCCTGACCGCTAACGGCAATTTTTTGTGACGACGGCCACCGAAGCCGTCTCCGCTCGTGGAGCGGTTTTCGGTGGCCTTTTTTTAACCAATAAAAAACAGCCAACTGGACTAAAGAAAGGAGGTGCATTTCGACCAACCGATTGAAACCAAAACCAAAACGGCAAGCCCCATTTCAACCGAAAAGATTGACCTAGCCAGCTAGGTTTTTATAAACATTAAACTGATGAATCACGACATACTACAAGCCATCGGCCAGCGCCTCATGAGGCATGGGCTACCGTTTTTGCGCTTCGCAATGACGCTGGCTTGCCTGTTGGTCGCAGTGGCCGCCCACTCGCAGCACGACGTGTCGCTGGAAAAAACCGTGGACCGGGACAGCGTGCGGGCGGGCGACACCGTGACTTGGACCCTGCGGCTCCATAACGAAAGCCTGACCAACGTGGCAGGCCTGCAAGTGCGGGACACACTGCTGCCCGGCCTCACTTATATCAGCCACAATGCTCCAAACGGCACCAACTACGATATTGCTAACGGCATCTGGATGGTGGGCCAAGCCCTCAACGCCAATACCCCAGAACTGATTTTAACGATAAAAACACGGGTGGAATGGGAAGGAATGTACATGAATATTGCCGAGGTGGTGGACATGGTCGGCACCGACGTGGACAGCGAACCCGATAACGAGGAACTACTCGAAGACGACATGGACAAGGCCTGCGTTTCCGTGCCCATCACGATATGCTCCAACCTTAACGACTCGGTGCGGGTCACCCTGCTGCCGATGTTCTCCAATATACAATGGTATAAAAACGGGGTGCTGGTACCTGCCAACCAAGGTGGCACACAGGACACGTTCTACATTACCTCAGCTGGTATTTTTGCTTTTACAGCTACGCAAAACGGCTGCCCTACTTTGACCTGCTGCCCCGTGGTGGTCAAGGACAGCTGCTATGACCTTGCGCTCCGCAAAACATTGGCCGTAGGCCAAAATAATACCGTGAACGTGGGCGAACTGGTGCAGTTCACCCTCGAAGTCTTCAACCAGGGCGACCTGCCTGCTCGGCTTTTTTCCCTGATTGACCACGTTGACCTCTCGTTTTTTGCCCCATTTAATACCACAAACAACCCGCCCGGAAACACCACGGGCGATGCCTCCATACCTTATACTTGGGCAAACCTCGGCACCAACGGCAAGGTGACACTGAACGGTGAACTGGCCCCCGGCGAGTCCGTCAAATTGCCCGTGACACTAAAAGTGGCACACGGTGGCCAAGCAACCAACTTCGCAGAAATCTTCTCCGACGACGACCGTGACCAAGACTCCCAGCCCGACTCGCAGGAGCAGGACGGCAACGGCGACAACTATACTGACAACATCATCAACAACGCCAACGGCGATGAAGACGACCACGACGGCGCCACATTGACCATCATCGCTTCCGCACTTGGGGATTATGTCTGGAACGATGCCGACAATGATGGGCAACAAGACCCCAACGAGAACGGCGTTCCGGGCATCATTGTCAACTTGTACAGTTCTGACTCGACCCTCATCGCCACAGACACCACTGATGCCAACGGTGGCTACTTTTTTCCCGACCTGCCGCCCGGTAACTACTATGTGGAGTTTGAAATAAACACCGTACCACCCGGCTTCGAGCCGACCACACCGAACAGCGGCAACGACGCAACCGACAGCGACGGCGACCCCGTCAGCGGCTGGACAGACATCATCAAGATCGAACCCGGCGAGGTGGACACGACGATTGACTTCGGTATCTTCGGCGGTGAGTTTGACCTTGCGCTGAAAAAGGGCCTTGCCCCCGGCCAGTCTAGCCTCGTTGACATCGGGGACGATGTCAGGTACAGCATCAAGATTACCAACGAGGGCAACCTGCCTGCCTACCATATTGACGTGACGGACAATATCCCAACGGGCATGGCCCTTAGCCCAAACGACCCGCTTTGGACGCTGGTCGGCCCAGGCGAGGCTGTTTATGTTTTCCCTGGCCCGCTCTTGCCCGGCCAATCGGATTCTATCGAAATCATTCTTACCGTACTTTATGGTGCATCGGGCCAGCAAATTGTCAATACGGCAGAAATCAAATCTGCCGAGGACGATGACGGCACGGTTTACACCGACCTCGATTCCACGCCCAACAACGGCAACCCAGATGAAGACGATATTGACGATGAAGCGGTCGAACTGGAACCACACGACCCTACGGGCTGGATTTATTGCGACAAGACGGGCCGTATCATCCCAGGCGGCCGTATCACGGTAGTCGGCCCGAACGGTATCCCGAACAGCCAGGTGAACATCATTCATGACGGCTCAGAGGGCTACTATGAGTTCTACACGGATGGTACGCCAGGTGTTTACACCCTCAGCTACTCGCATCCACTCGGGTTCCCGCTTAGCCCCAACTGCCCTGCTATGCCTGGGCCGTTTGACCCGACGGGAATGGCCAACCCGGTCATATTTGGCTCGGACACACTCAATGCGAATTATATTGAGGATAAAACCTGTTCAGGCAACCCTTACTATACGACCTTCAACCTTGCACCGGGCGACCCTATTGTATTGCACAATAACCTCCCCGTACAGTGCATCCTCATCGCCAGCATTGTTTGCAATGATGCCAACAACAACGACATGGCTGATGCGGGCGACCAACCCATTGCGGGAGCAACGGTCAACCTGTACGACTGCGCTAACCCAACCACGCCGATAGCTTCTGTAATATCCGATTCACTTGGCCGCTACCGTTTCGACGGTCTTGACCCCGGCAGCTATCGGATAGGCTATGATTTGCCGCCCGGCATACGTCCGATATCCACGGGCGTCATTGACGCCAACGGCTTCTCGCCCTGCATCACCCTCGACTGGGGACAATGCGATACGAACACCGTCATCTGCCTCTATACCTGCCCAGATGTGAATGCGGGGCCAGATTTGGCGCATTGCAACAACACGCAATCCAGCCAACTGAGCGCTTCGGTGCCTTACGGCAATGGGGCTTTCACTTGGTCGCCTACTAACGGCCTGAGCAACCCAAACATAGCCAACCCTGTTGCAACGCCTGCTGTGACAACAACTTATACAGTGACGTTCAGCGATGGCAGGGGCTGTGTGGACTCCGATGCCATGACCATCAGCATCGGCAACCCATCTCCGATACTCAGCTATACCCCCTGGGCCGACACGACCATTGATTGCACCAGCCCCTTGCACCCTTGGGGGCCACCAACTTTTGCCGACGGCTGCGACAACGACCTGATGATCACACTTGATAGCACCGTGACGAACAACCCGTGCGGGCGGACCATCGTTCGCACCTGGACGGCTACTAACGACAACGGCAACGCTGTCAGCTTTATGCAGACCGTCAACGTGGTGGACAACACACCGCCCGTCATGGTTGCCACGCATTCGTTTTTTGGCCAAATCATGCATGGCGATACCCTGTACGCCGATTGCACCCAGATACCCTCGCTCGATTCCTTGGGCTTTTCGACATACGATTTTTGCTCCGCAACGACCCATAATTTCACGGAAAACGTGACACATGGCAACTGCGCCGTGGACGGCTTCCTCCAGTCCCGCTACTGCGGCTGGACGGCCACCGATGCCTGCGGCAATACGGACAGCCTTTATTTTTGGGTCATCATCTCTGACGATGAGGCCCCGGTATTGGCCGGTGTTCCAGCCAATCTGACCTTGGCTTGCGGCCAAACGGCCCCGCCACCCCCTAGCGTGACGGCCACCGATAATTGTGGCGGCACCTTGAACGTTTCCCTCAACCAAACGCAGACCGGCAACGGCTGCAGCACCATCATCACCCGCACTTGGACCGCTACCGATGCCTGCGGCAATGTTGCGACAGCAAGCCAAACCATACAATTGGTCATCGACAACCAGCCACCCATGCTGGTGAATATCCCAGCGAATACCAGTGGCACTTGTGGGAACATTCCACCAGTCCCCACCAATATCACTGCCACTGACAATTGCGATGCGCAAGTTGACATCAGTTTCAACGAAACCATAACAGGCAATGCCTGCAACTATACCGTGACCCGCACCTGGACGGCCACCGACGACTGCGGCCTGACCACCGTGCGCACGCAGGTCATCACCCTGACGGACGACGACTCGCCCGTGCTGATGGGCGTGCCGACCTACACCACGGCAAGCTGTGGCTATGTGCCCGCACCGCCCACGGTGACGGCCACGGATGGCTGTGACAGCAACGTGCCCGTGACTTTCAGCCAGACCCAAACGGGCATTGGTTGCAGCTATACCCTTACCCGTCGCTGGACGGCCACCGATGACTGCGGCCATGTGACCACAGCTACACAGGTCATAAATGTAGTGGACGACCGTGGCCCGGAAATCAGGGTGACGGCACCTGCCTTGACTTGGCTCAGCCACGGTGATACCATCATCCGGCAGTGCAACCAAGTGTTTTCGGTCAATGCCAGCAATGCCGTGTCAGTGGACTCCTGTTGTTCTACACCGCCCACGATGGTTTTCCACGAGTTCGTGAAGGCTGGCAACTGTGCCACTGATGGCTACATCCAACTCATGAACTGCGGCTGGGTGGCCACCGACTGCTGCGGCAACGTGGACAGCCTCTTCTTCACGGTCATTGTGACGGACACGATACCGCCCAAACTCTTTGGCGTACCAGACAACGTGGCATTGCCCTGCGGGCAAACGACCGTGCCTGCCGTCCCAACGGTGGTGGCCCAGGATCCATGTACGAACAATATCCCGGTCATCTTCATGACCAACACAGTGAACACGCCAGGCGGCTACATAGTAACAAGAACTTGGTCAGCAACCGATGGTTGTGGCAACACCGGAACAAAAAGCCAGACCATCACCGTCACACTGACAGACGTGGTGCCGCCCGTGTTGGCCAACGTGCCAGCCAACCTGAACTTGGCTTGTGGGGCAATCATTCCGCCCCCCCCGCCGATAGGAGCTGGGGGCATAACGGCCACTGATTTTTGCGATGCAAGCGTTTCCGTCATTCTGGATGAATCCACCATTAGCGGTAATACTGGCTGCCAGACCATCACCCGCACCTGGACGGCCACCGACGATGCAGGCAATGCCAGCACCGCTACACAGGTCATTACGTTCACAGACGGTGTAGCACCCGTACTCGCAGGAGTGCCCGCCAATGCCACAGTGGATTGCGGCAGCATACCTGTCCCAGCCAACGTGACGGCGACCGACAATTGCGATACCGATGTTATTGTCAATCTGGAAGAATCCCAAACTGGTAGCGGCTGTAACTTTACTATGACCCGTACTTGGACGGCCACCGACGACTGCGGCAATGTGGCCTCGGCACAACAAATAATCACCGTCAACGACCTTGTAAGGCCAGTATTTGCCGGGGTTTTGCCACAAAACCTGACCTTGGCATGTAGTGCTACCATTCCAACGCCAGCTACGCTGACAGCAATGGACAACTGCGATGCGAACGTGGCAGTGACCTTCGCTGAAACACAAAACGGTAGCGGTTGCAGCTACACCCTCACCCGTATCTGGACGGCCACCGACGACTGCAATAATTCAACCGTTGCGCAGCAAATCGTCACGGTAAACGACACTCAAGCACCTGCATTTGTAGGCAACCTGCCACAAAACCTAACCGTTGATTGCGCAAGCATACCGACCCCGGCCACGCTGACGGCAACAGACAACTGCGATGCAAACATAGCAGTGGTCTATAACCAAACGCAAACTGGCAGCGCCCCGGTGGGGACAGGTTGTAGCTATACCCTGACCCGCACTTGGACGGCTACGGACGCCTGTGGTAACTCAACCGTTGCGCAGCAAATATTGACCGTATTGGACAACACGCCGCCCGTGCTGTACGCCCTGCATGCCTTCTTTGGGGAAATACAGCATGGCGATACCTTGTATGCTGATTGCAGCCAGATACCTTCGCTCGACTCGATTGGCTTCTCGGCCACTGATGCCTGTGGCGAAGCGACCCGTACCTTCACGGAGAACGTCGTGCGGGGCAATTGCCAAACGGATGGCTTCTTGGAGCGCCGCTACTGTGGCTGGACCGCCTCGGATGCCTGCGGCAACACGGACAGTCTGTTCTTCACCGTCTTCATCAGCGATACCTTGGCGCCCACGCTGGTGGGCGTTCCGGGCTTTGCTACCGCCGAGTGCGGGCAAGTACCACCTTCGACCGTGACGGCCATTGACAATTGTGGTCAAGCCGTGCCCGTCAGTCTGGCAGAAACTTTTAATGGGACGGGTTGCAACCGCACGCTGACCCGTACCTGGACGGCCACTGATTCCTGTGGCAATTCAGTAACTGCTTCTCAAACCATCGCATTGAGCGATACGGAACCGCCTGTATTTGTTGAGGCACTGCCACAAAACGTGGTGCTGCAATGCCTTGAGAACATTCCGGCCCCGGCAACCCTCACCGCAATGGATGGCTGTGATGGCGACTTGGAGGTAGCATTTCAACAAAACCAAACGGGGACGGGGTGCGACTATACCCTGACCCGTACTTGGACCGCCACTGATGCCTGCGGCAATGCCGTATCGCATGTGCAGGTCATCACGGTTTCCGATACGGCCACGCTGGGAATTGAATTTGCCGACCCACAATTGGCGGGCATGAACAGTGGCGATACGCTGTTCCTTCCATGCAACGAACCAGCCTTGTTCGACATGAGCGATGCTTTCGCCTTGGGAGGCTGTAGCCAAGCCACGATAGTCTTTACCGAGAGTGGCGTGCAACCGGGCAACTGCTTGGCCAGCCAACTTGGGGGCGATGGGTTCATCAACATAGCGCACTGCACTTGGACGGCCACCGACTCTTGCGGCAACACAGCCTCTATTACCCTGCACATCGCAACAGTGGACCATGAATCACCTGTTTTCAGCAACGTGCCACAAGATGTGACGATTGGTTGCAATGAGCCATTGCCGCCGTGCGGCGAACCTACTGTTACCGATAATTGCGGGGAGGTGATTATGAGTCAAAGCACGGCCACCGTGCAGACTGCCGGAGGCTACGACCGAATTTGCACTTGGCGTGCAACGGATGGTTGCGGGAATTCATCCTTGGCGACCCGTACCATTCATGTGATTGGGAATGCAGCACCTTTCATCAGCGAAGCACCTGCCGACACGGTCATCTACCTCGCCAATGGCGGAGCGATACCACCTGCGGCCAATGTGACGGCAACGGAGGGCTGCCCCGCCGAGGCGCTAACGGTGACGTACCATGAAACGGCAGAGCAATTGGGCACCGATGGCTGCATGACGAGGCTGACCCGCACTTGGACTGCGACTACTTCCGCTGGCGTTGCGCTGTTACGGCAGCAGAAAATCACAATCATTGGTTCCAACAACGCTACCGTCGCAGCGGTTGCGGCGGATACTTGCAGCCAGCGGGGTGGGGGCCATTGTTCTGGCACCGCCAAGCTATGCATACGCATGGTCGAACGGCGCAACGGGATTCAACCTAAGCAATATAGACGCAGGTACCTACACCGTGACAGCAACGAATGCCACTTGCCAAAAGGTGCTCAGCGTCATCGTGCCGAATATTCAGATACCGCTGACGATAACTGCCATCAGCACAACGCCGCAGACTTGCAATGGACTCAATGGGACGGCCTCCATTGCGCCAGCAACCTACACTTACCAATGGAGCGATGGTGGCGCTGGAGCCAACCGGACTGGCCTTGGCGCAGGAAGCTATAACGTGACTGCGACCAATGGGCCTGCTGGCCCTGGCACTTGCGAAACGGTGTTCGTTGTGAATATCGAAAATGGCTGCGAATGTGAGCCTGCAGTGCTTAACTCACTGACAAAGACCGATGCAGGCTGCGGGCAAGCAAATGGCACTGCTAATTTGAACATCACCAATGTGTCAAGCTACGGCTTCCTTTGGACGCCAGACCTCGGCGTATCGAATGGCTTTGGCAATGCCCGCACGGGGCTGCCTGCTGGGCACTACGTGGTGCTGGCAACTTATGAGGGGAACAACAGTTGCGTGGAGAAATACGAGTTCGATATTTTCGACGATTGCCCCAAATGTGCGCCTGTGTTCCCAGTAGCGGCCATGACAGTAGAAGTGAATGAAGCACCAGCGAGGGTCTGCTTGCCAGTGCCGCTGTCGGTTGCCATGCAGATGGAACTGAGGGTGGATGGCCAGCTATATGACCGCAAGCCACAAGCTTGTGACCCCGAACTCGTGGATGTGTATGGGTTTACGCCCATCCCGACTGGACTGTTGCAGGTAAGCTGGCAAATTGGCTCCGATACGTTCTACACTTTGGTCAACGACCTCGGCACTGTGGCCAATTTCATGAACCATTTGGATGCCTATGGCAACTGGCATTTCGATGCCAACAAGAGACTGTTTGTGACCGACAATGTGAAAGTCGGCAGCTACGGCAAACTTCAGGTGACGCACTTAGAAACGGGCGCTGCCTATTCGAGCTTGTTGAAACAGGCAAAGGCACCGCTTGGCACATCCATCGGTTTGGCCGAAGGCCAGCACCTGATCACGGTCACCAACCCTTCGACGGGTTGTGCGGATTCATTGCTGGTGAACGTAGTGGTGAACGATATTGTCGTAGCTGTGCCCGACCAAACGGAACTTGAAGCCAGTTCCGGGCTTCAACCCGACCAGTTGCGTACCCGTCAGGGTGAGGCCGTGAAGGGTGATGTGCTTTCCAACGACGTGCTGAACCGTTCGGCCAAGCAGTTGCGCATTGCGCAGCAACCCGCCAACGGCACGGCATGGGTGAACGTGGACAACACGGTGAGCTACCGGCCATTGGTCGAATACTGCAATAGCTACGAAGGCAGTGCCCCGGATGTGTTTACTTACGAAATCTGCTTCGACGACGGTACCAAACTGCAAGCGACGGTAAGGGTGGATGTGGAATGTGTGGAGGACGAACTTCCTTCACAAAGCATCGTGCTGTACCCGAACCCGGCAAGCAGCTTTGCATACTTGGACATATCGCCATTGGCGGGCCAGGCAGTAAGTGTGCAGGTATATAGCAACCTCGGCAGGATGGTAAGGCAAGTGAGTCTGCCAGAAGCAACTACGACGCCCGTCCGCTTGGAATTGGGTGGCTTACCATCAGGGCATTATGGCGTTTGGATAAAGCCAATAGAAGGCAAGGCGTTTGTTCGGCAGTTGATTATTGCTGAAAATTAATGCTCACAATCGGGGTGCCTCCCTAATAAGTTGGCACTTTTGTACTTCTGGCCGTTAGCTGTTGGCCATTGGCTTTTGGCAAAGGCCAACAGCAATTTCAAATGGACAAAACCTGGCGCCCCAGCGTATGATTTATACGATAAGCCGCCATGTCGCAATCAAGCGGCATGGCGGCTTGAAGTTTTTGGACTTCGAAAACTGCTATTTGTACTTTTTTTGTTTGAAAACCCTGTGAAAATCTGCATTGGTTTTGTCTAATCAATTGAAACACATACATTTGGCGGCTTGCTAAAAAGGTAAATGCCCGGAGAAACAACTCGCCGTGCATTGAACCAAACATACTATTCAAACGACTATGAGAGGTTTTATCATCGGCTTTCTGGTGTTTGCCGCTTTTGCCATCCCGGCACGGCGCTATTTCGTCTGTGAGCTAAGGCATCACTGTGGCGACCAACCGCCTATACAGACCACTGCCCGTCCCATGACGCTTTCGCTCAAGGACGGTGACAAGTCCATCCTACAAGGCTATGAGCAGTTTGGCTTTGCACCGAATGCCGTACAGCCCGACCTGAGCGCCAACAACAAGGATTTTTTGGGAAAAGTGGCCGAGTACCTGAAGGCCAATCCCGATAAGCGAATCACCATCACGGGGCGCTACCTCGAATCGGAAAAAGCAGCCAAAAGCGGCATTTTTGAAAACCTTGGCATTGCGAGGGCCGCAGCCGTGGTGCAATTGCTGACGCAATTGGGCGTGGAGGAAAAGCGCTTCACGATTGACCATGAAATGGCCAAGGGCGCAACGATGGGTGAACCTGTCTCCTTCAGTCTTTACCTGCCCAAACCCGACGATTACGACCGCCCGGTGTACAGTTTCAAGGACAATACTTTCTCCGATGCCAACTTCGCCTTCGGCTCCGACGAGTTCAAACCGGGCGAGCAGTGCGTTTTGTATGCCGACTCCGTCAAAACCTTTCTCGATGCCAATCCTGTCATGATGCTCACCATTACGGGGCATACGGACAGTATCGGGCATGAAAAAGCGAACCTGAACCTCGGTCTGCGTAGGGCAAAGAACGCTGTCGCCTATTTTAGGGAACTGGGCGTGAAGGCCAATATCGCTGCTGATACCAAAGGCGAGGAGCAGCCCATCGTACCGAACTCAATTGGCGGGAAGGACAACCCCGAAGGTCGCCAAAAGAACCGTCGGGTCAATTTTAGAATCACGGAAAAGCCAACGCAGTAACTGGGTTGATAAGGTTTAATGGAGACCCAAAGACCCCAAAACCACTGACACTCACAACTTGCTAAACCAACAATCAATACATACAACAGCATGGAAAACTTATTCGATTCTTTAAACCATCCAGACAGCGTTTTCTTCCTCTTCTCAGTGCTCGTGAGCTTCCTTATCGGCTTTGTTTCGGCATGGCTACTATGGCGTGGGCAGGCCAACCGTTTTCAGCGGGAGGCAGCTGACTGGAAGAAAAAATACGACGACCTCGACCTCGAAATGGCAGCCCTTCGGGAAAAACACGACCTGAGTCTGGCCGACTTGGCCAAGTCGAACAAGGAGGCTGACCTTGCGCAGGAGCAGTTGGCTGTGATGCAGGCCGAGAAAGCCAAATGGCAGAAGGACTACGATGCTTCCTTGGAGGAAACCGTTCGGCTTCATGCCAACAGCCATTCCTATCAGGCGACCATTGAAGACCTGAACAACCAGATCATTGGACTCAAATCCAGCAATGACCAATTGGCTGCCGCAGGGACGACGGGCACTGTCGACCACCAACAATTGATTGAGTTGAAAGCCATTTATGATGAAACTTCAGGTAGGGTCGGTGCGCTGGAAAACAGGGTAGCCGAACTGATGGCAGAGAATGAATCATTGCGCAGCAACGTAAAGAAAGAGGACGAGAACCTCCTCAATCTGCTGAACTCCTACAAGGATTCCACCAACCGCCTCGGCGCATTGGAGGCCAATATCGGTAGCCTCGTGACGGAGAACGAGGCGCTGAAAGCGGAACTGGCGGCGCTGAAATCCATCGAAACAGTAGCCGTGGAAGCGCCCGTTTTTAGTGCGGTGATGGATGTGCCCATCATGCCGAGCATCAACCCAGCGGACAAAGAAGCTATCACCAGTGGGGCAGTCACACCCTCCGAAGCCAAGGACGAGGTGCTGGCCGCCATCGGCACCACCATCCCTGTCGCCACTGCCGACCAGAAGGACGACCTGACGGCCATCAAGGGCATTGGCTCGTTCTTGGAGAAAAAACTGAACGGCCTCGGCATTTACACCTATGGTCAAATCAGCCACCTCGACGCCAACCTGATTGATAAACTAACCACCGCCATTGAGTTCTTCCCCGGCCGCATCGAGCGGGACGATTGGGTGGGGCAGGCCAAGCAACTCGTACAACCAGTGGAACCCGCCAAAACGAAGGCCAAGCCCAAGGCAAAACCTGCCACGAACGACAACCTAAAATTGGTGGAAGGCATCGGCCCAAAGATTGAACTGCTGCTGCATGGCGCTGGCATCCATAGTTTCACTGAATTAGCCGACACTTCTGTCGAGCGCCTGAAAGAAGTGCTGACCAATGCCGGCGACCGTTTCCGCATCCACGACCCGAGCACCTGGCCAGAGCAGGCCCGACTCGCTGCCGATGGGGATATGGGGAAATTGAAGGCTTATCAGGAGTTTTTGTCGGGGGGGAAGATTAAGGAATAAGGGTAGATAGGTTGAAAGGACGTTTGCCTATCTGCTGCCCTCGCAATCCATCAACGAAACAAAAAGGCCGACAGGCCGGTCATTGCCCTGTCCTTCCATGTGGATTACTCGAACCGACTCGGCTGGGCGGACCCGTTCAGCGGCAAGGTATATTCCCAGCGGCAAAGCGAATTAGCCAAACGCTATTTGATTTTGCTGCACGATTTTGACTTAACTTTGCTCAATGCTTTGCAAAACAGCATCGCAGTCAAAAAGATAATTTCGCATGAGGCTTGACTTGAGACTAAATTCGGTGACCTTGGAAAACTTCCGTTTGTTCGGGCTGGAGATGGTTCACGCAGTGCGGGCGATGGGGCGGGCGGGGCGGGCTGGTGGAGGGATTGCGAAGATGTTGATGCGATAATTAATATCATTAAAACCTCTTTTGCCTATGGAGGGGTTTTCGAAAAGGATTTGGAGCAGCTGGTATGTGTAGTGCCGATTGTTATTTGGAGATTCCCATAAAGCTATCCTTTGGAGCTTCAAATTGGACAATCTTATTTTAATCTTAATGCCAAGAGTGGTTTAGGGATTTTCTAGCTTTCATGGAAAATTGACGAAGAAGTGAGAATATAAAGTTATTTTCCAGTTGTCATTTATTACCCGTGCGAAAAAGTTGATAATGAACAAAATGGTGCGAATGGAAAAGGAGGGCCTGATATGGATGTTTTCAAAGCTATGAAAACGCCCTAAACGCCCGTGCATTCGACTTCAAACGTTTCTTCGAGTGGTTTAAATGGCAAGAAGATTTGGAACTCCGCCAGCAGACAAATTATAAGGCGATAGCAAAACGTGCCATATTATCCACACTAAATGACGAAGGCGATGAGGACAAGTTCACCGATGTTTTTGTGGACGTTTCTTCCTTGGACAATTATCGGCTTAAATTAAAGAAGCGAGACGCAGAATTGGAAGTTAGCCAACTATCTGCGGGTGAAAAATCATTATTCGCATTGGTTTCCGACATAGCCCGAAGGCTGGCGATTGCCAACCCAAAATGCGATGACCCACTGAAAGAAGGGGGCGGCATCGTCATCATTGACGAAATAGACCTGCACCTGCACCCCCGCTGGCAACGCAAAATTGTTCGCAAACTGACCGAGGTATTTCCAAAACTGCAATTTATCATTACCACGCACAGCCCCTTGATATTGGGCAGCATCAGGAGCGAGAATATACGGCTGCTGGACGATGGGCAGGTTTACAGCGTGCCAGAAACTTATGGCCAAAATGTTGGGCTGATTATCAAGAAAATCATGGGCGTTGAGGAAGGTTTATTCGAGGATAAGCTAAAGGATATTTTCAAATTATTGGCAAGCAACAAAGTGGCCGAGGCAAAAGGGGAAATAGCACTTATTGAGCAAGCATCTCCTGCCGATATACCAGCATTGAGGAAGCAAAGCCATTTTGAGAAGAGGAAACGCCCGCCCAATGAAACGCATCCTGAAAAACGAAGAACCTATTGCTTTTGCCAATTGGAAAACCAAGAGGCTGGCCAGCTTGAACCATATTATGTCGCAAACAATGCTGACGCAGCATGGGGCCACCTGTCTTCCAGCCCATCGCCAAATCCAGAACCCGGCATTGCCTATTATTCCAAAAAAGAACTGGCCAATGCACTGCTCAAAGAGCAGGGCTATTTATGCTGTTACTGCAATCGGCAAATCCATCAGGAATTGCCACGCCAAAATGATTTGGAACACAATGATAGGCGCACAACGATTGAGCATTTGGACATAAAAAAGGGCGATGCTCGCCGTAACACATTTCGATATGAAAATTTGGTGGCATCTTGTAGTGGAGGCGAAAAAAGAGTCCACCCAAGGTTTTCGTACTGCAATTCAGGGAGGGAGGACAAACCACTTGCCATCTTGCCTACCGATGAAAACGTAGAATCCTTGGTCTATTACACCCTCGAAGGTGAAATATTCGGGGCAACAAATGCCATCACCCACACCCTTCACAACGTATTGGGGCTGCAATATTTCGATGAAGCGAGGCGTGCCGAAATCAGGGCAGCATTTTACGAAAACCTTGATGAATACAATGCTTGGGATGGAGAAAATGGAGATGAACAGCCAGCGTTGATTCCCCTTTCAAGTGAAAAAGCACGACAACAAATAAATGAACTTTCACAGGGCGAAGGAGACCCCATAAAGTACAGGGAGTTTTGCAGCGCCATCATATCCGTATTAAAGAGAGAAATAATGGGCGAGCAATAATGGACACCATCACCGGCCATATCGAACGTATCACTTTCCAGAATGCCGAAAACGGCTGGACGGTGGCCCGCCTACAGGAGCCGGGCAAACTCGACTTGACTACCGTGGTCGGGACGCTGTCCTCGGTGCAGGTGGGCGAGACGCTCAAATGCGTGGGCAATTGGAAAAACGATACACAGTACGGCTTTCAGTTCGTGGTGCAGACCTACGAGGTGACGCAGCCCGCCACCATCCGGGGCATCCAGAAGTACTTGGCAAGCGGCATGATAAAGGGCATCGGCGACCATTTTGCGGAGCAAATCGTGCTGCGCTATGGCGAACGGACGCTGGATGTGATTGACCAGATGCCCGATTTGCTCATGGAAATTGACGGCATCGGGCCGAAGCGCTACGCAAAAATCACGGCGGGCTGGGCCGAGCAAAAGGCCATCCGGGAGGTGATGTCGTTCCTGATGCAGTACGAAATCAGCCCGACTTACGCCCAGAAGGTGTTCAAGACCTATGGCGAGGAGAGCATCGCTGTGCTGCAGGAAAACCCCTACCGCCTCGCCCGTGACATCTGGGGCATCGGCTTCAAGACCGCCGACAAGACGGCCCAAAAACTCGGCATCGGCAAGGAGAGCGACATGCGCATTGACGCTGGGGTGGAGTATGTGCTGAACGACCTCTCGAACGACGGCCACACCTGCTATCCCGTCAATCTTTTCCTTGAAAAAGCGCAGGAACTGCTGGAAGTGGAGGCCAACCAAGTGGCCGCCCGCCTCGCCGCCATCGAGCAGGAAGAGCGCATCGTGACAGCCCCGCTGACCATTGACGGGGCGCTGACGGCCTGCGTTTGGCTCAAGGTCTTCCATGTCTGCGAGCAGGGTATCGGGGCGGAACTGCGCAGGCTGCAAGGGGGTAGTTCTTCGTTGCGGAGCGTAAAAACCAAGGAGGCGCTGGTCTGGGCGGAGGAGAAACTGAACATCCAATTGGCTGAAAACCAGCGCATTGCGGTAGCAAAGAGCTTGGAGGAAAAAGTGCATATCATCACCGGCGGGCCGGGCACGGGCAAGAGCACCATCACGAAGGTCATCCTGCTGGTGAGCCACCAACTAACGCAAAAAATCATGCTGGCTGCGCCAACGGGTCGGGCCGCCAAGCGCATGTCGGAGATAACGGGCTTGAAGGCCAGCACCATCCACAGCCTGCTGGAATTCGATTTCAGCATCAACGGCTTCAAGCGCAACCGAGAGAACCCGCTCGACTGCGACCTGCTCATCGTGGACGAGGCGAGCATGATTGACACGGTGCTGATGTTCAACCTGCTAAAGGCCGTGCCGACCACGGCGAGGTTGGTGCTGGTCGGCGACGTGGACCAGTTGCCGAGCGTGGGGGCGGGCAGTGTGTTGCAGGATTTAATTTTGAGCGAAAAAATACCGACGACCCGCCTCACCGAGATTTTCCGGCAGGCCGCCGCCAGCAAAATCATCACCAACGCCCACCGCATCAACGCCGGGGAGTACCCCGACCTGAGCAACGACAAGGGTGGCGACTTTTTCTTCATGGAGGAGGAAGACCCCGACAAGCTGACCGACCTCATCGTGAACCTCGTGGATAGCCGCCTGCCCAAGGCGTATGGCTTCGATTCCTTCGACGATATACAGGTGCTGGCCCCCATGAACCGGGGCACCATCGGCAACCGTAACTTAAACGATATACTCCAGAAAAAACTGAACCCCAGCTACGACCCGCTGGTGAAGATGGGCCGCAGTTTCCATGAGGACGACAAGGTGATGCAAATCAAGAACAACTACGACAAAGACGTTTACAATGGCGACGTGGGCCGCATCAAGAAAATTGACAAAGTGGAGCAGGAGGTGGTCGTCCTCTTTGATGGTCGGGAAGTCTTCTACGACTTCACCGAACTGGACGAACTGACGCTGGCCTACGCCGTGAGCATCCATAAATACCAAGGCAGCGAGTGCCCCTGCGTGGTGATGCCGCTGGTGATGGGCCACTACATGATGCTCTACCGCAACCTGATTTATACGGGTATTACGAGGGGTAAAAAGCTGGTCATCCTCGTCGGCTCGAAGAAGGCAGTGGCCATGGCGGTGAAGAACGACAAGGCGGTGAAGCGGTTTACGGGGTTGGGGGAGGTGATGCGGAAATAGGCGTTTATTTTTAGCTTTGTTGCCCATTCATGCTTCTTGCAAATACTCACAATACAGTTGGCAACTATGAAAGACTTCACAGCACTCGTTTCAGAAATCAACAACGTACATCAATGGTTTTCCAACCAAGCGGCCCGGCAGGTGAACACGGCGCTGACGTTGCGTAATTGGATGATTGGGATGTACCTTGTGGAATATGAACAAAACGGGCAGGATAAGGCGCAGTATGGGGAAAGGTTATTTCTCGAAGTTGCTGCAAGAATGACCAGCCTTGGCATAAAAGGCATCAGCGACAGGTCGCTTTATTGGTGCAAGAACCTTTATTTGACCTATCCTCAGATTTCGAAAACAGTGTTTTCGAAATTACAACCCACAGATAATCAATCATTTGTGGAGAAAAAGTCAATTACATCTTCATCTGTGGAGATTTGGAAGACACTGTCATCCAAATTCCAACTCGCAGGCAATCAGTCAATTATAAAAATCCCGGCATTAGAATCGCCTTCGGGAGAGATTTTGCAGACGCTGTCTGCAAAATCAGAAGATGACCTTTCAACTGACCCTGAATTGCTCGTCAACCACCTCAGCTTCTCCCATTTTATCGAACTGCTGAAAGCCGATACTCCTGTTAAGCGCAGTTTTTACGAAACACAAACTATCTCTAACAACTGGAATGTAAGGGAGCTACAGCGGGCGATGGGCAGCCTGCTGTTCGAGCGGACGGGGCTGAGCACCGACAAGGCATCTGTCCTCGACAAGCACAGAAAGGGAACTGGCCTGCAGCCGCAAGACATCCTGCGCAACCCCTATATTTTGGAGTTCCTGAACTTGGAGGAAAAGCCCGAGTTCAGCGAAAGCGACCTCGAAACGGCCATCATTGACCATTTGCAACAGTTTTTGATGGAAATGGGCAGGGGATTTTGCTTCGAGCACCGCCAAAAGCGCATTACCTTCGGCAACAGGCACTACCGAATTGACCTCGTTTTCTACCACCGTATCCTGAAATGCCATGTGTTGTTTGACCTGAAAATCGGTGAGTTCGACCATGCCGATGCTGGGCAGATGAACGTCTATTTGAACTACTACAAGGACAAGGAAATGACGGAGGGAGACGCCCCGCCCATCGGCGTTGTGCTGTGCGCCGACAAGGACGATGCCCTCGTGCAATATGCCACGGGTGGGCTGGAGCAGCAGGTTTTCGTGGGGAAATACTTGGTGAACCTGCCAACAGAAGAGGAGTTGAAGGGGATTATCAGGGCGGAGCAGCGGCGGTTGGGTGGTGGCGAGCAATAGGGTTTTTGTTGTAACTTTGGCCTTCAAGCAATTGCAACAACATGAAAATCAGCAAGATAAAAATCAGCAAGTTCCACCAGTTCGAGGATTTTGAACTGGACTTGACCTACCCGAAGGGGCATGAAAAGGCAGGAAAGCCGTTGGACAAGGTTTGCTTTATTGGGCAGAGTGGGACAGGGAAGACGACGTTGTTGGAGATGATACTGGACGCACATCGTAAATCTTATCAGAGAGATGTTGATAAACTTTTGCCTTTCGAGGCTTCAAAATCATCTGCGATATCTACATTTTTACAAAAAGGCAACCCAAATGAAATTGAAATAGACCTTTTTAATCCAACTACTTTTTATCCTAAAGACAGCTTATTATACACGCCGTTGTTCTATTTTCCATCAGGTTTGCCGAGTATGAATCTATTTGCCAATGACAGTTTTGCTTCAACATACAACACAAAAAATCATGGTGAGATAGGTAGCGTTAAAGAACATATATTTGACACAGGTGAGCTACAAGATGTATGGAACAAGTTCAGCAATCATGTTTCTTCATATCAAATTGAAGAGGCAAATTTTAGGATAAAGCTTACTCAAAAGGTTGAAATTGAAGGAAGCAAAATTGATGTAAAAAAAGAGATTGAGGATTGGAAAGCAAATAACATTAATCCAATTTCTATTGTAGCTCGTGAATGCTTGGATGTATTTCTTAATCACTTCTATTTAGCGGTTAAAACTGAGTTGGATGACAGGAGACATGCAAACTCTATACAAGTATATTCAACAGCCAATGGCGCTACTATCCCCTACGAACACCTCAGCACCGGCACCAAACAAATCATCTTCACTGCCTACCCCATTTACCAGTTATTGGAAGACGACAGCATCGTATTAATGGACGAGCCAGAAACCTCGCTATATCCTGATATTCAGCGGGAAATAATCCCTTATTATACTTCTTTTGACAAGAACAAGACCTCGCAGTTTTTCTTTGCCACGCATTCGCCCATTATCGCTTCGGCCTTTGAGCCTTGGGAGATTGTGGAGTTGAAGTTCGATGAAAAGGGGAAGGTTTATCGGGATAAGTATTATGAGGGGGAGAACCATGTGGATAATTACCGCCTTGATGCGCAGATATTGCGCTATGACCAGATATTGACCCGCATATTCGATTTGCCGGGCGACAGCGATGCCAAGCGGGCGGAAAAACTGCAGGAGCTTGCCATTTTGAAAAGGCAGGTCGAAAAGCTAAAGAAAGAAGAAATGGAAAACCCGAATCCTGAAACACAAAAAATCCTAAAAAAGTACCTGCAATTATCGGATGATATATCGGGTACTTGGGCGCTTTCCCGTCATGAGAAAAATTGACAAAACCTGCTCATTTTCAACGGCTTACAAGGCTTGGGAGGAAGGCTTGGAGGCGAAGGGCCAAGCTCATCCGAAATATGATTCTTCCGCCGGGGAATATTATCGGGACGTTATGATGCAGCTGTACCTAAGTCAAGGTGGGTTGTGTGCTTATACGGAACAGTCCCTTTGCCCGCCAGCAGTTTACGCAGTAGCCAATTGGAAAGACGGTCGCTATACCGCTGAAATGCCAGCCAAAAAGCCATTAGGCAGCCTCGACCATTTCGACCCAATGTTGAAGGCAACCCAAGCATGGTTATGGTCGAATTTTTTCATGGTCAATTTTGAAGTCAATTCTTCCAAAATAAAAGGGAGCAAGGCAGTTGACCCGATTTTAAAGCCAGATAGAGAGGGATACAACCCATTTGAACTGCTTGAATACGACGCAGTATTGCATGTTTTCAGACCCAATGAAAATCTTGAAAAGGCCGATTTTGACAAAGTTGAATACATGATAAATGTACTGGGCATCAATCATATTGACGAGGATAGAAAGGATTTGCTGAACAAAACATTGCGATTAATTTACACTTGCGAATGGACTTGGGACAAAGCCGAAACCGAAACCCGTCAATTCCCAACCGCACTAAAAATGTGCAGAATGCAATTGGAAAATGACTTTGACAAATTGAAGGCTCTACTTTTTGGTGCTGATTCGGAAGGTTAATTATTGAATTTTGTACCTTCACCCCACCTTTTCACAAAAACAAACCTACTATGAAAAAGAAAACACAAACCCGCCGCACAGAGGAGTTGAAGGCCGAAAACGAACTCAAGGCCCTCGACCTCGAACTCACCCACGGCGCACAGATGATGCACATCTCCGACGACGCCCCGCCCGAAATCATCGCAGCTTGGCTCGACAACGTGAAACGCTATGAAGAGCAGTACGCCAATGCGCCGAAAATCCCGATTTATGAGTTCATCGGAAAGCCGGAAATAAAGCCGCTGGACAGCTTGAAGCCCGAAGAAATCGAGTCAGAAATCGAGCGGCTACTGGCCTTGATGCAAGAAAAATCAGTGCTCACCGACCGCCCGGAACACCTTTCGCCACAGCGTTATTACCGCTTTTTAACCGAAGAATTCATGCAATACGGGATGACCGACCACGCTGCGCCGGGCATGATGCACTTTTTCAATTACGAGGAGTTTCACCACGACGGGCCGGAGTTCATCGAACTGCACGTCTCCGAGTTCCTGCTCGACCTGCTGAACCTGGGCCGTGATTTCGACGGCCTATGGCTCAGCGAGCACTGTCGGGACGACCACGATGCCATTTCCAAGGCCGAGGTCATGCTGCGCTGCAATACTTTCCGGGCCATGCACCGGGACTTGAAGCCCATTGGGTTCAAGGCCGAAAAAGCGGAAATCCACAGCGGCACGATGTACCTGTTCTTCGGCATTGCATGGGAGGCGGAACCAATGGCCAGCAAGGAAAAACAGCGGCACGAAGGGCTGGGCGTGGCTCAATTGGGCTGGGAGGACGGCGAATGGCTGGTGCAAGGCGTGAACATGCCGGGGTTCAGTTTTTAATGTTTATTTCGAAAGCACCCGAAACCCCCTTTTCCAATTCGACCCATCCCTCGACAATTCAAGTAAATACGACTGTGCGGCGGGCAGCACGAAGATTAACTTGTCCGTGATTTTGGCCCCTTTTTCTATCCAACTGGCGGTGTTCAGTTGGTCGGTGGGGCCGATGGGGCTGTCGTTAACGTAAATGCGGGGGATGGCCCGATAGCAGATGCCGGAATTATTCCTGCAAAGCAAGTCATAGGTGATTTCAAGTTGGATTTCAGTATCGGAATAGTGTTCTGCCGTTACTTCCGTGAATTCGTACTGGAAGTCGAGAAAGTTGAACTTTTTGCGAAAATTGGGGAAATCATGAACGAGCAGTTGGCCTTCGGTCGGGGTGGAAGGTTGCGCTTCATTGTCCGCAGGCTGCGGTATTTCAGCTTCGCCGGGTTGCTTTTCGCCCTCCACTGGCTTTGTCTGCTCGGTTTGCTGTGTACTGTCCTCGCCCGTGTTTTTTGCGATGAAAACCCCCAATAGCACCGCTGCCAATAGCAAGCTACCAATGATAAGGTTTTTTCCCATGCAGCCTGCCTCTGTGGGCACGCTCACTGTTTTTTGCACCGTGACCTGCTCCGGTTTGGGCTGTGGGAGTTCGTGGTCGAGCGGGCTGCCGTCGGCAATGTCGAGTATCTGGTGGGCAATGGCCGCCTTTTGGCGGGCCAGTTCGTCGGCGGCCAACATGCCAGCGAGGCCCTGCTCCTCCAGCATGGCCAGCTTGCCTTTGAGTACCAACAAAGTGTTCTGTTTGCGCTGGTTCTGGTTTTGTGCTTGCGCAATGAGCAGGTCGAGTGCCTCGTCCAATTTGAAGTCGGTGACTAAATCCTTCACCTTGTCTTCCGTGTTGTTTTCCATTTTTGTTAGGATTTTATGGCAAGGTATAGCTAATTTTGTAAACGATAAACGGTGGACGGTAAACGATAGACGGTTGACGGCCTACGAATGACAGATTTCACGTCCACCGTCCACCGTCCACCGTAAGCCGTCCACCGTCCAGCGTCCACCGTTCCATGCCAAACATAGACATCCGCACCACGCAAAACGTTACCATCGAGTATGAACTAGCCTCGTTACGTGACCGTTTTTTTGCGTTCCTTCTCGACTTTTTTATATACATGTTGGCCATGATCGTGTTCTGGCAAGTGGTCGTTTACTTGGTTGGTGACGCCATTAGTGGATGGGGTGGGGCTGTCATCGGCATGTCATATATGGTAGGGCTTTTGGTTTATCATTTAGGCTCCGATATGCTGGGCAATGGCCAGAGCCTTGGCAAGCGGGCGCTGAATATCCGGGTGGTTCGTCTCGACGGACTGGAGCCTGGCATGGGCGAGTACCTGTTGCGAAGCATCCTGCTACTGCTCGACTTCACTTTCACGGCGGGGGCACTCGGCGGTATCCTCATCGGCTCGACGTACAAGCACCAGCGCCTCGGCGACCTTGCCGCCAATACCACTGTGGTGCGCAATACGGGCCAACTTGCCTTCCGCCTGAACGACATCCTGAAAATAAACACCCTCGAAAACTATGAGCCGCAGTACCCCGCCGTTCGCCAGATGACCGAGACCGACATGCTGCTCATCAAAAACCTGCTGGGCCGCTACCAGCAACTGCAGAACGATGCCCACGCCATTGCCATCAAGGACGCCACCGTGAACATTTGCCAACAACTGAACATCAAATCGCCCAAAGGCAACCATGTGGAGTTCTTGAAGACCCTGATCCGGGATTATATCGTGCTGACCCGCTAACGGTTTGCCATTCCTTCAACAGAAATTTTCCCCACCAACGATACTATTTTGATTCGGTACGTCATAAGCCATGTTAGCCCCAAAACGGTCAAGGGTGAATGGCAGGCGCAGCATTTTTGAACAAAATCATTACAGTTTTCGGATTTCAGGGGAAATCGTTTGCAGAATAGCGTTTTCTACCTATTTTTCAGCCGAGAATTCCTCTTCACGGTCAAAAAGCACACCCGACCCATTCAAGTTTTTGCGCCCTGATAGCTATTGATTTGATAGGCGCCCTTCGAAAAAATTTGAGCATTAATACTTGACGCAAGTAGCAAACTATGAGAAGTATTCGCTGACATGCAAGCATCCTTGCGGCAAGTGGCAAATAGGCTATTTCATTAAACATTCATCAAAAAACAAACAACAATGAGGGTCCGGCTTTACAAAAAAACGAAAGACAACCTCTCGTACTTCCAATTCCTGAGCGACGATGGTCAGGCTGTGCTCAACAGCCAAGGCTATGCCGACAAGGATGACCGCAACAATGGCGTCCGCTCCGTTGTGGCCAACGCCGACAATGCGGCACGGTACGAGCGAAAGATTTCCGATGATGGGAAAAACTACTTCATCCTAAAGGCCGGCAATGGCCAGGAAATCGCCCGCAGCGTTGATTTCGACGATGCTGCCGCAATGGAGGCTGCCATCGCTGCCGCTGTGGCTGAAATCCCATCCATCACCGCTGACGAAACCGAAGGCCAGCCAAGGGAGGCCGCTGCCGCACCAGCCGCAGCCACGGACAACAATCCCTACGACGATGGAAGGGGCGGCGACGACAACTACCGGCCCCTCGCATTTTACCAAGAAAGGATAAAGGGTGTTGAGAACGGCTTCGACAGCTTCGCAACCGACAACGGCCAGTTCTATTTCACCTTGAACCAAGGCGGCAAAATTGTGCTCATCAGCGAGGCTTACACCAGTGCCGATGGCCGCAACAACGGCTCCAACGCAGTCACCCGCAACTTGGGCAATGCCGACCGCTACCAGCCCCGTCAGCACCCCAACGGCAAGCACTACTTCAACCTCTTGGCTGGCAACAACCAACAGATTGCGACCAGCATCTGGTACGACACCGCCGCTGAAAGGGATGCTGCAATGGCTGGCCTGCAACGTGGCTTGTTTGGGGGAACGGAAGAAGTGGTGCTGAAGGAGGCAGGCGCCGGGGTGGCTGGCGACATAGAGGGCATGGCCTTTTACCGGGCCACCGTGAAGGTGGCCGATGCGCCCCCGCCCAAGGAAAAAGCGCCCAAAGAAAAGAAAAAGCGCAAGCCGAAAGAGGCCAAGCCAAAATCTGCGGATAGCAAGGTGATACTCAAATCGGGCAACTACCTGTTCAATGGCGTCACTTGGGAAACCATGCGCAGCGCCAACGGCAAGCACTACTTCTCCTTCCGGACGGCAGCCGGCAAGGCGCTCATGCTCAGTTCCAATGTGCAGGGTTTTGCTACCGAGGCCGAGGTGGACACACAGGTACAGAAGGTCATGGAACTCGGCCCTTACGAAGGCAATTACCTGGGCAAGACGACTGCCAACAACAAATACTATTTCTACCTCAACAATACGGATGGCAAGCCCGTGGCCAAGAGCTTCTTCTACGACACCACGGCTGACATGAACGACGCCATCGGCCTGCTCATTGGCCGTGCGAAAGTGGCCGCCGCTGCCGCACCTGCAGCCATTGCTACGACCGAGGGTGTTCACGACGATTACCTCGCCTGCGAGCGGTACAATGGCGACCCAGCCTTCCACCGCTTTTTCAATGGCGATGACGAGAACTGGTACTTCGGCTACAACGATGCCAACGGCAAGGCGCTCCTGCGCTCCGAGGGTTATACTACCGAAAAGGCAAGGGACAACGGCATTGAGTCCGTCATAAAAAATTCGATATTGGAGGAAAGGTGGGTAACTGGCAATGATGGCGGCCAATACTATTATGCGCTCCGGGCTGGCAACAACCAAGAGATTGCCCGTAGCTGTTACTTCGACAGTGAGGCCGACATGGTTGCCGGATTGGCTACCGCCAAAGACGCATTTGCGCCGAAGGTGGAGAAAGCTCCCGAAGCACCTCCCCGCATCGTGGACGATTACCTGCCCTGCGAAGCTTATGCTGGCATGGAAGGCTACCACAAATTCGAGCATGAGGGCGAATACTATTTCAGCTACAACGACATCGCTGGAAACGTAATCCTACGTTCCGAAGGCTACAAGTCAGAAGCAGGTCGGGACAACGGCATCGAGTCGGTGAAAAAGAACTCGGCGATTGAAGACCACTGGATCAAGAAGCAGCACGAGGATGGCCGCTGGTACTTCTCGCTCATTGCTGGCAACAAGCAAGAAATTGCCCGTACGTGCTACCACGAGGAGGCCGCCCTGTTCGGCATCCTGCGCTCAGCGGTTGGGCCGCTCTATACGCCGCCACCGCCACCAAGGGCACCGGAACCCGCTCCCCGCACCGTGGACGACTACCTGCCCTGCGAGGCTTATGCTGGCATGGAAGGCTACCACAAGTTCGAGCATGAGGGCGAATACTATTTCAGTTACAACGATATTGCAGGCAACGTCATCCTCCGCTCGGAGGGCTACAAGTCGGCAGGTGCTCGTGACAATGGCATTGAGTCGGTGAAAAAGAACTCGGCGATTGAAGACCACTGGATCAAGAAGCAGCACGAGGATGGCCGCTGGTATTTCTCGCTCATTGCTGGCAACAAACAGGAAATCGCCCGCACTTGCTACCACGAGGAGGCCGCCCTGTTCGGTATCCTGCGCTCAGCGGTTGGGCCGCTCTATACGCCGCCACCGCCACCAAGGGCACCGGAGCCAGTAGCTGCGCCAGCGCCTATCATCGTGGACGATTACTTGCCCTGTGAGGCTTATGCAGGCAAGCCTGATGATGATGGCTTCCGCCGTTTCATGCATGAAGGCGAGCATTACTTCGCCTATTTTGACAAAGATGGCGATGTCGTGCTGCGCTCGGAGGGCTACAAATCGGCTGGTGCCCGTGACAACGGCATTGCTTCCGTAAAGAAAAACGCCCCGATAGAGGAGCGTTGGGTGAAAGAAAAATCCGACGATGGCAGGGAGTATTGGTCGTTGAAGGCAGCCAATAAACAGGAAATCGCCCGTAGCTGCTACAAGGACGCAGTAGGAGCAGCAGGTTGGGGGCTGTTTGCCCTTGCTGCAGCACCAATCGCAGCGGCAGTGGCCGCTGTAGCACCGGTCGCCGCTCCGCCACCACCACCTGTGGTTGAGAAGCCGAGGGCTGCTGCACCGCCGCCAGCACCTGTTGCTGCGCCTGTGGTAGCGGCTACTTCGGGTGGTTCCAATTGGTGGAAATGGTTGTTGCCATTGTTATTGTTGGCATTGTTGTTCTTCCTATGGAAAGGCTGCGATGGCTGCAACAAAACAGCACCGCCTGTGGTGCCGCCAGTAGAAGAGCCTTCGACGCAAGTAACGCCACCTACGGACACCGTGAAGGAAGAACCCGCACCGCCGGCCGAGCCTGCCGCTCCGGTCTGCGCCTGCACTGGTTCTGAAAACCCGATATTCAACATCCCTGCAGGTGCGACGCCCAAGCAGTTGAGCCGCCTTGGCACCAACCCTGAGTTCGGCAACTCCCACGGCTTGGACGGCAAGGGCTTCTTCGACAAGTTGACCCGCCGTTATGGCCGCAGTCAAGTTGACAAGGCGTTCCTCGATGACCTTTTCAAGGCGATGGGCTATGCCAACGGCTTTGCCGATGCCAAGCCAGCGCTATTCAGCGAGGTGACGCTGCCAGTGGGCACTACAGGGAATATTGGTTATAGCTCGGCGCACAAGACCTTGTATGCCACTTTGCCAAATACCGAGAAAGACCGCATGGCCTTCCGCATCGAATCGGCCAATGGCTGCACGATGCACTTCATGAAGACCTGTGGCAACCACTTCTTCTTCTGTCCGAAGTAGTGTTTTTATGAGGTTGTGAAGAAATGCCGTAGCGACTGAGGTCGCTGCGGCATTTTTGTTTATGCGCTACTACTGAGGACGGTGTGGGAGGAGAGCGAAAAATTGAAAATTTTTACCCAAAAACACCCCCTGTTAAATGCTTGCGTTTATGCTTTTGCGAATCAAACAAATGAACCATCAATCGGGTAAAACAATCATTTTTGTACCTTCGCCCCACTTGTAACCAAGCCCGTGGGTATTCATTCCGGGCTACCATAATTCAACTAAAACCAGCTATCCAAATGCTATCATCTGCTGCTGCGCAACCAACCCTCCGATTCCAGTTCAAGACCTTCGAGAAAATGCCCGTCAAGATTTGGGAGGACAGCCGGGACGCCTCCCTGCACGTCGCACGGAGCATTGCCTTGGCCATCCGCCAAAAACAGCAGGATGGGGAAAAAATCGTGCTGGGCCTTGCCACCGGCTCATCGCCCATTCAGGTCTATCGGGAGCTGGTGCGGCTGCACCAGGAGGAGAACCTCAGCTTCTACAACGTCGTCACCTTCAACCTCGACGAGTATTACCCCATGACCAAGGAGGCCGTGCAGAGCTACTGGCACTTTATGCATGAACACCTTTTTGACCACATTGACGTTCCGAAGGAAAACATCCACATCCCCGACGGTACGGTTCCAATGGAAAAAGTGCAGGACTACTGCGATTGGTACGAGAAGCAAATCAACCTGCACGGCGGCATTGACATCCAATTGCTCGGTATCGGTCGCACGGGCCATGTTGGTTTCAACGAACCCGGCTCCTGGGAAAACTCCCTCACCCGCATGGTGCGCCTCGACGGCCTCACCCGTCGGGACGCCATCAAGGATTTTGGTTCGGAGGAGGCCGTGCCCACAAGGGCCATCACGATGGGCGTCGCCAGCATTATGAAGGCACGCACGGTCTATCTCTTGGCTTGGGGCCAACACAAGGCGCCTACCATCAACAAGGCACTGGAAGGGGATATTTCGACGGCAGTGCCGGCCACTTTCTTGCAGAAGCACCCCAACGTAAAAATCATCCTCGACAAGGCCGCTGCCGAGCACCTCTCCCGCATGAGTGCCCCGTGGCTTTGCGGCGTCTGCAACTGGACGGATGAGCTTTCTTGCCAAGCCGTGACTTGGCTCAGCCAACAGACGGGCAAGCCCATTCTCAAGCTCACCAACGAGGACTACAACGAACATGGCCTCAGCGAACTCATGCTGGAAGCCAATGGTGCCTACGACCTCAACATCAAGATTTTCAACCGTTTGCAGCGCACCATCACCGGCTGGCCCGGCGGCAAACCTGCCTCCGACGACAGTACCCGCCCCGAAAGGGCCACGCCCGCCAGGAAGCGCTGCATCATCTTCTCGCCGCACCCCGACGACGACGTGATTTCGATGGGCGGCACCTTCATGCGCCTCGTTGACCAGGGCCACGAGGTGCATGTGGCCTACCAGACGAGCGGCAACATCGCCGTACACGACCACGACGCCCGCCGCTTTGCGGAGTTCATGCTGGAGTTCAGCGAGCACCAGGGGATTACGGATGCCGACACCGAAAAGCGCTACAAGAAAATACTCAAGTTCCTGAAAAACAAGCAGCAAGGCGAGCCGGACATCCCGGAAGTGCGGGCCATCAAGGGCCTCATCCGTAGGGGGGAAGCAAGGGCGGGTGCCCGCTACAGCGGCCTATCGGACGATAAAATCCACTTCCTCGACATGCCCTTCTATGAAACGGGCAAGGTGCGCAAGGGCGACATCACCGAGGCCGATGTTGACGTGGTGGCAGCCTTGATTGAAAAAGTGCAGCCCCACCAAGTCTATGCCGCTGGCGACCTCGCCGACCCGCACGGCACGCACCGGGTCTGCCTCAACGCCATTTTTGCGGCCTTTGAAAAACTGCGGGACAAGAAATGGATGAAGGACTGTTGGCTCTGGCTCTACCGGGGCGCTTGGCACGAGTTCCCCATCCATGAAATTGACATGGCCGTGCCCATGTCGCCCGACCAGGTGGCCCGCAAGCAAAGGGCCATCTTCATGCACCAATCGCAGAAGGACAGCGCCCCCTTCCCCGGCGAAGACGAGCGGGAGTTCTGGCAGCGGGCCAAGGAGCGCAATGCTGACACTGCAGCGCTTTACCGCAGCCTCGGCTTGGCCGAGTACGAGGCGATGGAGGCGTTTGCGAGGTGGAGGTTTGAGTGGCAGTGAAGGGGTGTGGGGTGTGCAAAAGGGATAGTTTTTGGGAAAAATCAACCCATCGGGGTACAAACCTCTACCAAAAAGCCGTCAATGTCCCGAACGTAGGCAACCACCTGCCCCCACGGCTTGGACTTGGGGGCTTCGAGCACCGTGCCACCTGCGCTCACCACGGCCTCCACGGTAGCCTCCACATCATCGGTCGTAAAGCCGATTTCAATCCCGAACGGCTTGCCGGACGGGCTGCTTTCCACAAAGCCGTCTTTCAGGTTGGAGTTCGCCAAGCCGACGGAAGCGAAGGACAGCGTGGTCTCGCCCACCGAAAGCTCGCCATAGTCGTTTTCTGGCGTTACGAACTTCCTTGAAAAACCGAACGCTTTTTCATAAAACTGGACGGCTTTTTCTACGTCTTTTACATACAGGATGGTGTATGCGTATTTAATCATGGTGCTTTGATTTTATTGTGAACAGGCCCAAACACTGCTTGATTGGGAAGGGAAACACTTGCGACAACGGGGTTTGCCAGCGGGGGACTAAACTTCTGGCAAATGCTGCAAATCATTCAAATCCTTGTACCTGCCGCTTGCTTTCTTGTTTTTCCTCAAATCTTCCAAAGAAAGGTACGGAACAGGTATTCCCTCAAAAGCCTCGGTCAAACGATTTTGGTAGCATTCCTCAAAGCTGACCCCATCAATGGTAGTCACCACCTCAATCTTATAAGGTGGCATACCCATCCCAATCACACGTTTTTCCAACAACAGGACATCCTTCAATTGGTCGGCCTGTGGCAAACCAAAATCCTTCAACACCTCCACAACTTTTGTAGCATTTTCCTCCGTGGTAAGTATCCAAATATCCATATCGCTGGTATAACGAACATAGCCATGCAATGCAACGGCATAACCACCCACCAGCAAGTAAGCTACTTTATGCTCGTTCAGTAACCGTAAAAAATCTTTGAAGTCGGGGGACAGTATTATCATATCCAGCAAGGCGCATCCGAAGCAGTTCAAGGGCTATCAATCGTTCCACTGGCGTTTTTGAAAGCCAAAAACGGGTCTCTTCCAAGGGGTCTTGGTCCAGCGTTCCGATGGTAACGATGCTGCGGTCGAGTTTTTGTAAATAATTGCGTTCCATGTGGCAAAGTTAAGTCCTTTTTTTGGATGGTTTTGGTATTCCTGCCAATCGAAGCTACGCTTTCATCCCATGAAATAACCCATTGTTCGAGCAAGTATGGAGCGAAGCGGCACTGGCGGGCCACTGCCACTACACCGCCAGTGCCGCTTCGCTAAACACTGGCTCGAACCGTGCTATAATTTTAGTTACTGGGACACTGCTTGATTGATAAGGCAGAACACTTGCGCCAACTGGGTGCGCCAGCTGGTCGGCATTGACCATTTAGCAGGCAATGCTTACCTTTGTTCGATGGGGAAGCACAAAGAAACCGGGTTGGACTTTGTCGTTGACAAACTGACGAACTCCATCGAAAACGTTGTGACAGGCGACAGCTTTGCAACGGAAGTCGCCGTGTTGTTACAGGATGATTTGAAAACCGTAACCAAGGCCATGAAACATAAACAAGAAGAACTCGACGTGGACTTCATCGGTGGCGAAGGCTCACTGACCGCCCAGGAAGAAAAGGCCCTCAGTGCCTATTTCCAACAAAAGAAACTGGCAAAACTGGCTGCCAATAAACAGGAAAACAAAAAAAAGGCGGCTGGCAGTAAGCAGTCGGCAGCGGCTGCTTCATAGGCCATTTATGGCAGTATCCGCTCCCCTTGAAGTGCTAGCAAGTTTGCAACTTGCTAGGCTCGGCACTGGAAAAACAGCAGTCATTTTTTGCTGCAAATGCTGGCTTTGGCAGGGAAGAAACAACTGCAAAACCGCTCAGGTGTAGCCTAACAAGTTGCAAACTTGTTAGAACTAAGTGTCTTAGATGCTGCCGGAATCACACTTGCAACAACTGGGTTATTATGTATTTCCTGTCTTTCATGCGGTATTTTTTTACAAAAATAATTGAATCTAACTGGAAAAAACTAAAAATGGCTTCATTCCCTTCTATGCTTTTTTGAACTGGTTACAAGATGATAGATGCCCGGCGGCTCATTTGCGGCCCTCTATGATTCCAATCTCCTCCTCCCCCAACCCATGCAACCCATACACCAGCCTATTTATCTCACTATCCATCCACAGGATGTCTATTGTCCGATGCATATTTTTTGAATCCCTGTATGAAGACCATTCGTCAGCCTCAAATAATAATAGCCCAATGGCAAAGTAGCAGGCAAAAACAACTGCTCGGATTGTGCCCCTAGCGTGCTTGTAGCCAAACACTTTTCCATCATTTTTTGCCCAAACACGGTAAATAGTTCAATTTTGGATGGTACTGCTTCTGCCAAATTGTAATTTAGGGTTACCCAATTTCGCTGAACCGGATTAGGCCGAACACTTAAATCAATATGGGGTTCTCTGGATTCCGCTGTGCTATTTATGACTTGGAAAAAAGGAACTGGTACTATGACTTGTTTGACGAGTACAGAGGGCGTCCAGTCAGGCTCAGCGACAAAAGAATAAATCAGCAGCGGAAGCATATTGCCGTTTTGGAGAAACATATAGGATGACTCGTAATTAAAACTCTCATAAGTTAATGCACCCGTGGCAACGCTATGTGACCAAAAATGCTTTTTACTAGTTTTGTGATAGAGCACCACGTCTGTCACATCACCATAGTACATTTTGGCTGTACCATACCCAACAAAGGTGAAACTGTCAACATACGTCAAACTATCAACGGTGTTTGAACCGATGCTCCAACTCAATCGAAATTGCACCCTTTGTTCACCAAAGGCCAATCCTGTTGGGTAAAATAATATTGAATCCCTATCGTCCAGTTCAAAAGACCCTGCTCCATCGTGGTTTATCTCTCCTGTAAAAAATATACCATCTTCATTTTGGTCTATAACTATAATATCATAGTACTCATCAGGGTTGTCACCTTGAAAAAGGCCTCCTGTTGCAAAGGGGAAACTATCTTGTGCTGTGCCACCAACGTCCAACTGCAGGCCTTCAATACCCTTAAATGTGGCGTAATGAAAATCAACTAGTTCAGCTTGCGAAAAAGGAACGCCAAATCCATTGTCCATGTCACCAATAAAGCTGAAATCCCATGTCAGGTTTTCGCCAGCCAACGGGGACGGGAAACTATCAAAAGGCAGGTCTTCAATTACGCCCAATCCCCATTCGTGGCCAATGGATTGTTGAAGGTCATAATGAATGGATGGCTGTGATAATGCCCAGGAACTGAGCAGTAAGAGTAAGTAAGTAATTAGTTGCTTCATGAAATTTAATCTTTCTTTCGGTTATAACTGGGGGTTACAAGATGATAGATGCCCGGCGGCTCATTTGCCGCCCTCTATAATTCCAACCTCCTCCGCCCCCAACCCATACAACCCATACACCAGCCTATCCACCTCCGCCTCCAGGGCGCTCGTGTCGGCGGCGGGCTGCTGGCGCTTGGCGGCGAGGATTTGGGTGACGAGGTCGGTAATTTGAGATTTCACATTTATCTCAGGGTTTTGGATTATTGGAAGTGAAGTCAAATACATGGGTTTGTATTCAAAATATCCTCCTCTTTTAGTTGAAGAAATGCTTTTGAGAACAAAGTCAACAGTAGTTGAATTCAACACTCCCAGCAAATAGTAGTCTTCTAGCGGAATGATAGTAGTTTTATCGTTTGAATAGCACCCTTTGTTATCAAACCCATAAGATGCTTTTTGAACTATTGCTGGCAATATAATTTTCGGATTTAAAAATTCTTTGTAAAATGTTTGCCTCCAGCGTTGAATGGCATACCACTCATACCTTATTCCGGTTTCAGTTTTATCTCTAACCTCTAGCTTGTCCTTAAACTTTAACAAGTGCTTGTAAACAGCAGGGTAATTTACTCGAAACGCTTCTTCAGCTTCGGCTGAAGCCCCACCTTCTGTGATTTCCTCATGCAAGGGAAAGTGCCAAGGAATGAAAATTACATGAGATTCATTTTTGGGTTGGCAATATCTTTTGATTTCTCTACCAGCTAAAAATGGTTTTATTACAGCAGCACTATTTTCATCTTCTTGAATTAATCTGTCTTTAGTTATATCATCAATAACGAATGCTTCATTGAATCCAGTTTTGATTCCATAATATATCTTACCCCCTACGTAATCTCCTAATGTCACCCCTGCTGATTTAATTTTTTCAAGAAGGTTCTGAGTTCCGGTCTGTGATAAATTCCACCCACTGATAGCAAGCGAATTTTGCGATGAGACAAAGCGTAAAGAATGGGCATACCCATTGAATTCTGTTCTCTCCAACGCTGGGATATTCGCCGCCAAAAACTCCCCTGTCGGCGCTGATTTCTGCAAATTCAAACAACATGGATAAGTCGTTGCTTCCTCAAAAACTGGCAAGTCACCAAAATCCAGTATCTCTAGGATTCGGTATTGCTGCAACCACTCCCGTAAGGCTTTACCAAAGTTTGCCCGCATGAATTTATTGGAAATGATGAAATGGAAGATGCCATCATTGCGCAGCAGCTTCATGCTCAATTCAATAAAGTAAACCAGTAAATCGGCAGTGCCTGCGTAGGTTTGGTAATTGCTTTGCAGATATGATTTCAACTCCGAAAACTCCTCCTGCCTTATATACGGCGGATTCCCCACCACCACATCAAATCCCACAAACCTTCCCTCCTCGTCCAGCACTTCCGGGAACTCAAAGCGCCACTCGAAGGCGTTTTCATAGATGCGGTTCTCCTGTATCTCCTGTATCTGGGTGTCCAGCTTTTCGATTTCCTTGCTCAGGCGCTCGATGTCGGCCTTGCGCTTTTTGTCCTCGGCTTCGGTCAGTCCAAAAAGGGAGTATTGGGTGGTTAGCTTGAGCAGTTCCCCGGCGGCCTTGCTTTTTTTCACGAAGAGCGGGTCTTTCTGCGTGATTTCTGAGCGGAAATCACCCTTTATCTGGTCCATCAACAGCAGCAGGCCCCGCTTGGTCTCCTTGTCGGTGGCGTGGTGGTATTCCTGCACATAGCGGCGGTAGTCGTTGATGGAGTATTTGATGCTTTTTAGCGCCTTGCTCAAGTCGGCATCGAGGGCAAAGCGGCTGATAAGGGAATTGCCCGTTTTGATGTTGATGTCAATATTGGGGAGGGTTTCCAGCATCCCATCGGGGCGGTAATAGGTGGATTTCAGCAGCTCAATCCAGAGGCGCAGGCGGCATATCTTGACAGAATTTGGGTTGATGTCCACCCCGAACAGGCAGTTTTCGATGATGGCCTGCTTTTCATGGAAAAGGGTTTCCTGTATGCGTTGGGCTTCTCGGCCAGCGGTGGGAGTGAGGCGGTGACTCGAAGTCACGACCTCACTTGCGGCCACACGGTACTCAAACAAATCCTGCCCATCGTTGGTGGTGACGATAAGCTCGTCGTTTTCCACCTTGGCTTGGCAGTCCCGCAGGCGGTTGCCCTCCCGGTCGGCAAGGATGCCGAGTTCCGACTTGATGGCGATGATTTCGTTTAGCACCGACACGAGGAAGTGGCCGCTGCCCACGGCAGGGTCGCAGATGCGGAGGCCGTTCACGCAGGCGTTCATGTCCAACACCTCGGCGGCCTTATGGCGGGTGGCGGCGTAGTTGCGCAGGTCGGCAAAGGCGTCGAAGTCCAGCCCGTAGCGCTCGTTGAACTTCTGCACCACGGCCCGGCGCACGGTCTCCCGTGCCATGTACATGGTGATGAAGCCGGGCGTGAAGAAGGAGCCGTCCCGGTAGCCGTTTATCTTCTCGAAGATGAGGCCGAGCACGCTGGCGTTGATGAGGGCTTTGCCCTCTTCCTGTATCTCCTCGCTGCCCTCGCTGCTGAAATCGTAGGCATCGAGGAAGGCAAAGAGGTATTCGAGGATGCCGAGTTCGTCGGTACGACGCTTTCCAGCGGCATCCTTTAGCACCGTGCTGCCTATGGGGCGTATGCGGAAGCGGTCTTTCAGGTTGCTGATGAACAGCGTTTCGGATTCCAGTTCGCTGATTTCGAAGAGGCTGCTGTTGAGGTACGGGATGTGCTGGAACTTGCGCTGCACATAGCCGGCCCGGTCGTTGGGCAGCTTGGCCAGCACCTCGAAGAAGAGTTCGTTGAGTTCGTCAAAATCTTTGAGCAGGCTCGTTTTCAAGAAAGCCCGCTCCCGGCTGCTATGGTATTTGATAAGCTGCGCCTCCAACAGTTTCAGGAACAGGATGCGGTTCATCCAGGTGATGCAAAGTTCCAGGGCGATGTTGAAGATGCGGTCGTCCTTGCCTTGGCCCAGACCTTCCAAGTCTTTGAGACTTGGAAGGTCTTTCCCACCACTCCGCCGCCAGCGCTCGGTGCTTTCCAGCGTGGCAATGGCGTTTTCGAGCAACGACCCCGGCTGCCTGCGCTCCGGTGCACAACGCTGTATGAGCTTTTTGCCGCCGTCCTTCACTTCTTCGAGGCCCAGCAGGTAGAGCAGTTCGCTGTAAAAGCCTTTGTCTAACGAATTAGAATCGTTGGCGAAGGGCTGCTTGAGCAGGTGCTGCGGGCTGAATATCTTGTAGAGGGCGATGAGTTGGTTGTCGTCCTTTGGGTCGGCATTGCGAAGCGGCTTATCATATTGGCGCAGGTCAAAATGGGCGGCGGTCAGTTCATCGTCCATGCCAGCGATGAACGGTGCGGCCACTTCTTTGTAGAAAAAATCGGTGGTGCTTTGCGCCTTGCGGCCTAGCTTCCAGTCCTCGTATTCCTTTCGCAGTCGTTTGTTTTGGTAAAACAAGCGGTCAAAATCGGCGGCGTTGAAGATGTACCACTCATATATATTGGTAATGGCGAGGTGCTTCACGTCGTTGTTGCCATGCTCGATGCGCTCCCGCAGGTAGTATAGCACGAGTTCGTGCAGCGCCTTGGCGTTGGGCGTAGCGGCGCTCACCATGTCAGCGGCGTTTTTTGGCCTTTTTACTTCGAACAGGATAGAAACCTTACTATTGGCCGTGTTGTCCTCGTGCAGCACGAGGTCGGTGCGGCCCTTGGTATTCAGTAGGTGCTTGCCATTATAGTAGGTATCGTTCAGGAAGTCCCGCAAGTGGTTTTTAACGTTCTCCTCGCTTTCTTCATGGTCTATGCGGTCGAGCAGCCGGATGAGCTTGGCCTTGAACACCTCGATTTCGGGACGGGTGGGCTTTACCTTTTGGTAAGCCTTGTTTAGCGTTTTCTTGAATGGGAGGGTTGTGAGCTGCATGTGCTTGGTTGTCTTGTTGCGGGTGCAAGTTAGCCAAAAGCCCTTATCCATCAAGTATCTATGTGTTTTTTTTGGATTTGGCCCTGTCAGGTTTTTTTAAACCATTGACAGGGGCAGAAGCTGCTTTGGCTAAAGGGGGAATTGTACAACCATGCCTTCAAGTACCTCATGTCCCATTAAACTTGCCCGGCTCTTATTGCGAAGCAGTGCTTTCGTGGAAAACGTGTCCATGGCAACGGGCCTGACGGAAACGGAGGTGAGGCAATTGGCGTAGAGGCCGGCTCCCTTTTTCCACTCTCCTTATTCTGTTTACTTACTCCACCAATATCTCATCCACAAACACCCAGCACTTCTCCCCCTTATTGGGATGCCAACTTGGATTTTTCAATACGCTCAACACCTCCACCTTCACGTAGCGGGCCTGCGTGGTGGCAAAACTTTCTGTGAACAGCTTCGCACCGGGCTTGGTAGTGCCCTTGGCAACAGGGTAACTGCCCTCCTTCACTTGCTTGAAGTTTTTGCCGTCGGCAGAGGTGGAGACCCGCATCCCCTTGGGGAAGAAAATCCAACCGCCCGTGTCCTCGAAGGCCCCAATGGTCACTTTGGACACGTCCTTCGTCTCGCCGAGGTCGAGTGTGGCCACGCAGTTGAAGCCTTGCCAGCCGAACCATTTGCCACTTCTGAAGGTGTCGCCACCACGCTGGAAATCAATCAGGGTCTTGTCGCCATCGCCCTTGTAGCGGGAGTCGGGGGCCGTGGCCAGCACAACGCTCACAGGCTGGTGCCGCACCTTGATGAACTGCTTGGAAGCAACAGGGCTGGTCGTCCAGCCTTGGAGGTAGGCGATGGCTTTGATTTCACCAGAAGCGGAAAGGGTCAGCGGCTCCTTGTAAACCGCACTGGTGCTGTCCGGCTCCTTGCCATCGGTGGTGTAGTGGATGGTTGCTTTCGCAAAACCCAACTCAATGGCTACGTGCAAGGTATCCGTGAAGAGTTCCTTGCTGGCCTTGATCATGGGTGCTTTCAGGGTCACCTCGCCGAAAAGGGAGTCGTTTTCGATGCCCTTGTCCAGCTTGATGCCCGGTTTTTGCGAAGCGAACTTGGCCACGCCATCGGGCGTCACGCTGGTCTGCCAGAGGTAGAGCGAACGCAGGGTGGGCAGTTTTTGCAGGTGCACCAGCCCGGCGTCGGTCAGTTTGGTCTGGTAGAGGTTGAGGTATTCGAGGTATTGGAGGTTGGCGAGGGCGGCCAGGCCCTTATCGGTGATGGCGGTTTGTTCCAAGTAAAGGCGGTTCAGGTGCGGCATGTCCTTAACGGCGGCGGCGAGCATGGCGTCGTCCACGCTGGAGGCGGCGAGGTTCAGTTGCACGATGTTCTTGCCGATGGGCTGCAGCTTGCGCAATTGCTCGGCATTCAGGTCTTTTTTGCCCTGCAAAATCACTTGAAGCAATGGGCTGCCCGTGGCCAGGGGGAATACTTGGATGCCCTCGCTCCGCAATTTTTTCAGTTTGTCGTCGGCCACGGGTTCGAGTTTCAGGCCATCGAGCGGGCTGGTAGGAGCTTGTGTGGAGGCCTTCAAGGCTGTGCGCAAGGCTTCGGGCATGGCTGTGGCTGCCACTGTTTTATCGAAAGGAGCGCCTGCCTTGAGCCACCAATCGAGGAGCTGCATTTCGGGGACGGTGAGCTGTTTTTTGCCCTTGGGCGGCATGTGGTCGTCGTCGCTGAGGGGCAGGTGGATGTGCTTGAGCAGTAGGCTGTTCTCCGGTTTTTCGGGCGTGATGGCGGGGCCGTTTTCGCCGCCTTTTAGCAGGTCTTCCTTGGTGAGCACGGCGAGGTCGCCCTTGCGCTTTTTTGGGCCATGGCAGTTGCCGCATTTGTCCTTTAGCACGGGCAGCACGAGGCCGTCGAACACATTGGTCTCGTCGTTGAAAGCCAAGGCAAGTGGTGCACCGGCAGCGGCTTTTTCACCGCCCAGCAGGTAGTCGCTGCCATGCGTGAGGGAGCCGCCGAAGTGGCCAGTGCCCACGAGCACCAGCATGGTCAGGGCGAAAAGCGGCAGGTTGGCTTGTTGCGGAGCAGCTTTTTTATACAAAAAATAAACTGCCACGGAAAGCCCCGCTGTGGCGAAGCCTAGCCAGCGGTGCCAGTTGAGCAGGGACTCGTCGTAGCCGCCATCCAAGGACAGCAGGTAGCCCAACCCGGCGGCCACCAAGGCGCTCAGCATGCCCCAAAACAGCGTGAAGCCAACCGCTTGGCGGAGGTTGGGGGAAGTGCGCCGTGCGGCGAGTTCCATCAAAAAAGCCAGGACGAGGAAGCCGATGGGCAGGTGCAGGACGAGGATATGAAGGCGGCCAAGGAATTGCAACATGGTAATGGTTGTTCGTTTTGCGCTAGTTTGGCCAAAATTAGAAATTACTTAAAAATAACCCTTATTAGATTTTTTGAAGGAATTCGGCTCAACTTTGTATGACAAAAGTCACCTTGATGTTTCGGAAGGCACCTTACCGCTTGGTATGACTAGCCCCTGGAATAGCAATCTTGACTTATCATCCCTCCATCGCATGAGAAAATGCTACGCATGGCTGCTGCTTTTCGTGACCACGACCCAGTGGGTAGGCGGCCATTTATGCTTTGAGGTAAGCTATCTGATGGCGGAGGAACGGGCGATGACCAGGCCAGAACAGGCCATTTCAGATGAGATTTTCAATGAAATGGGCATAGAAGCCAACGTGAACATACTGCCAAAAGGCCAGCGCCACCAATGGGGCTTGGATTATGGCAATTATTTTGCATTTGAGAAAACGGACAGTGCGGGAAATTCCGTTGCCTTCACGATAGACTACGGCTCCCGATCTGTAACTTGGGAACAGGTGGCCGACCAAATGCCCGTAAAACAACAGGGCGATGCCGATTCAATGGCGTTGGCAAAGTTCCTTTTTGGCTTATTTTTCTTTGAACCACCAAGCCATTTATACGCCCAAAAGAAGCGCCAAATTGCTCCCAATTTCAGCCTGTGCAATATACATGGGCGTTTGAACACCCAACCTACCTCGCCTCCTCCTGACCTCTATTGTTGATAAGGTATCCTTAAAATCTAT
This sequence comes from Saprospiraceae bacterium, assembly GCA_016714985.1. Lineage (GTDB taxonomy): Bacteria > Bacteroidota > Bacteroidia > Chitinophagales > Saprospiraceae > UBA6168. The sequence goes on from JADKBS010000003.1 coordinate 579,090, forward strand.
TGACTGGGTTCGCCGTTGGCAAAAGCTTTAGCCAAGGCAATCATTCTTATCAAGCCCGCATGGTGTTGGAATATCCTTCACGATGCGCAAAACCTGTTTATCAACAATGAAATTCAACATTTTTACCACCATAGCGCTTTGCGCAAGTCTTCTATTGCTGAATGAAAATCTAACGGCGCAAGGTTGTGTCGCCATTCGAAACATGGGCTGCTCGGGCACGACTATCGGCGGCAACAATTCCGCATTCCTTGGAAAAGGCGATTTTCAGTTTATCACCAACTATCGCTATTTCAAGTCGTTCCGCCATTTCAGGGGGTCGCACGAGGAGACGGCAAGGGTAGAGAACAACACGGAAGTCATCAACAAGGCACATTCCGTTGACCTCGGCATCGCTTATGCCGTTTCCAACCGCCTTTCCCTGCTGGCCACGCTTCCCATCAATTTCAACGACCGCTCCTCGCTGTATGAACATTATGGTAACCCAAAGGCCGATCCTGCTCAAAATCCGCTTGGCTGGTCGCATTCCCGCTTCCATACGGGTTCTAATGGCATCGGCGACCTGCGGGTGACAGGTTCCTACTGGCTGATGGACCCCGACAAGGGTGGCAGGGGCAATATCGCACTCGGCGTGGGTGTAAAGGCGCCTACTGGCAACGAAGAAGTAAAGGGCAATTTTCACAAACTGACTGCTACTGGGCAAGATACCATCATCAACAAGTACGTTGACCAATCCATCCAACTGGGCGATGGCGGCTGGGGCTTTTCCTTGGAAACCCAGGGCTACCTCGCTTTTTCACAGCGTGCGAACGTCTATTTCAGCGGCTTTTATATGTTCACGCCACAAGAACACAACGGCGTTGCCCGCCAGGCGGTCACCACCGAGTATCCGAAAAGCATCGTGAACTATTTCTCCATTCCTGACCAGTTCGCAGCGAGGGTGGGCGTGGGCTACGCATTGCTTCCCATGCACGGCTTGGCGATGAACCTTGGTGGTAGGGTAGAAGGCGTTGCCTCAGAAGACCTTATCGGTGGCAAGGGAGGCTACCGCCGTCCTGGCTATGTGGTTTCAGTGGAACCTGGCCTTTCATGGTCGCACCAAAACTTGAACATCTCGCTGAACGTACCTGTGGCCGTTTACCGCAACCGCACCAAGAGCGTGAGCGACAAGGCCATCGGCAACGGCCAGCATGGCGATGCCGCTTTTGCGGACTACCTGATTTCTGTCAGTATGGCTTATCGCTTCGGCGGCAAACATGGTATGATGCCCACCGTGGAAGGTAAGTTCAAAGATGTGCAGCCTTCAAAGCATTGATTTTCCAAAAAATAAGGAGGTAAGTTAGGAGGCAACTTTGAGTTTAATGTCGTCAACTTAGCGCCAGTACCTTGTTTTGATTGACGATTGTTGATTACATGATTGTTGATTTTTGATGTGATGGCAGATGGTTCATTGACATTTGACGGCCATTTTCAATTTCCTATCTTACATTACCATCAACAATCATGTAATCGTCAATTAACAATCAAAACACCTAAAGTTGACGACATTAAACTTTGAGTTACCTCCTAACTTCTGACCATGTCACCTTGATTTTCAATATGTATTTCAACATGAATTCAAATTCACTTAAAACACTGGTTGTCAGCGGATTGCTATTTATGCTGGCCATTCCAAAAACTGCCATCTCCCAGACGCCCAACGATGCCATCATGATGGAAAAGGGACAACTCTGCGTTGCCGCCATCTATGGCCACGACAGTTGGGATGAGTATTGGGAAGGCACCCGAAAGCGCAGCAACGGCAATATCGGCACCTTTACCCGTCAGTCGGTCATGGGCATGTTCTCACTTGGCATTACCGATAAAATCAACCTGCTAGGGGGACTGCCGTGGATGAAAACTGCTCCCAGTGCTGGTCAGATGAAAGGAGTGAAAGGCTTGCAGGACTGGGGACTTTGGTTGAAAGCCAAGGCCGTTGAAGTTCCAATTGGCAAAGGCTCTATCGGCCTCTACCCTGTAATTGGCCTCACTGGCCCTGCCTCCAATTATGCGGTGGACTACCTGCCATTCGCTCTCGGCTTCGGCGCTTACGAGCTGATGGGTCGGGGCATCGTCATTTACGAGCACGAGAAAGGCTTCTACCTGCGGGGCAGCTACGGCTACCATTTGCGCAGCAACACCGAAATAGAGCGGGACTACTATTATATCCCCAACTCGGGCAATGTGTATAGCAGCACGGTGGACATGCCCAATGCCACCTCCTTCTCCGCTACCCTCGGTGCGATGCTGCTCAAAAACAACCTGAAAGCGGAGGCCACCTACGAAGGCATGAACACGCTCGGCGGCGCCGACATCCGGCTGCATGACATGCCCTTCCCGTCCAACAACATGGACATGACAAGGGCTGGACTTAACCTACAGTACTACATTCCTTTGGGCAATGGTCATATCATCAGCGTGATAGCTGGCGGCTGGCAAGTGCTCACGGGCCGCAACATGGGACAGTCCACGACCTACATGGGTGGGTTGACCTACCAGTTTGGTGTTTTTGGTAAAAAGAACGCAACGAATTAAAAAAAACCTGCCTTCCCAAACTGGTGGAGGCTATCACTATAAATCTAAAATTTGATGAAAAAGATATTTTCCTTTGGAATAGTGGCACTCGTCGTACTGACGGTGTTCCAGGCCTGCGAGAAGGACTTGCCCACAAACCTTGAATTTTCCCCGTACAATTTTGAAAGCTTGGATGAAGATGGCGGCACCTGGAAACCCGTGTTGCTTGACAGTGCAACGGTCATTGGCATTCCCGCACCCGAAGACGTAAGCTCGGCAGCCTACCAAGCCGAACTGGCCGACCTGAAGGCTGCATCTTCCAACCTGACCTCTGAACAAGAGAAGGCCGTAGCCCATTGGGCGGGTGATGGCCTCGTGCGTTGGAACGAAGTTGCAAGGGAACTGGCGGCAAAGTACAACCTGCCCCCTCCTCCCAAACCTGACGGAACTTATGGTGCGCCCGACCCTACTAACCCCAGCAGCATCCCTAATTTCCCGTTTGCACACCCGCCTTATGCCTGCCGGATGTTTGCCTACTGGAGCATTGCCCAGTTTGATGCACTCATTGCCGCATGGCACTATAAATACGAATATAACCGCCCTGCCGCCTACAAAACGGACGCCAGCATCAGTACGTACTTACCGCAGAACGACCTGCCGGGCTACCCCGCTGACGGAGCCGTGGTAGCTGCCGTTTCGAAGCGCATCCTGTCTGCTATGTTCCCGCTCGAAAAGGCATATATCGAAGAATTGGCCACCGAGCACCTCAACAGTTTGCAGTGGGCGGTATCAGCACAGAGAGCGACATCGTATGGGGCGACTCCCTCGGTCGTGGTGTCGCTGGCAAGTTTCTCGCCCGTGCAGGGTCGGATGGCATGAAGGCCGCTCAAACGCCCAAGCCTATCTCTGATTCTCTTCGAGTAGCAGCGAAGGATAAATGGGGCTGGCAATGGGACAACCTCGAATCCCCAGCAAGGCCCGTGGGTATCACGCCTTTTTTTGGCCGTGTAAAGCCTTGGTGCATCCCCAGTGTAGAGGCTGTGCGGCCCCCAGTTCCACCGGCCCCCGGTTCTGTAGCGTTTAATGTGGCAGCTGAAGAGCTAAAAGAGATTGGCAAAGGCTTGTCGAATGAGCAGCGTAAAATCGCCAATTTCTGGGCAGATGGCCCCAGCACTTACACGCCGCCGGGCCACTGGAACCGCTTCGCTTGCAACGAAATTGTTGGTTATAAGCTAAGCCCAATCAGGGCTGCCCGTGTATTGGCCTACATGAACATGGCCATCATGGATGCAGGAATTAGTTGCTGGGATACCAAGTATTACTATCACTATGCTAGGCCAATTCAGGCAATTGAAGGCTTCAAGACGATACTCGGTACGCCAAACTTCCCAGCCTATACCTCTGGGCACTCCACTTTTTCAGCTGCCGCCGCAACGGTGCTGGGGCATTTCTTCCCAGCCGAAGCTGCGAAGTTTGACAATTGGGCAAGGGAGGCTGGCGAGTCACGCATTTATGGCGGCATCCACTTCCGGTTTGACTCAGAAATGGGCAACACGCAGGGCAAGGCTTGTGGCGGTTACACCATTGACGTCGCAAAAGCCGACGGTGGCGAATAATTTTTGACACACCAAGCCAAATGAAGAATGAAGAACGGCCTGTCGGAGCAATTCCGGCAGGCCGTCGTTTTTTTTAGGGAGCTAGCTACTAGTTGCTACTTGATGCTGGATACTTGATTTCTGCGCACATCCAGTATCCAGTATCCAGTAGCATCCAGCATCCAGCACCTCAATTCCCAAACCCCTCGCTGTTGAAGTACTCCTCCAGATGGCCATCACTGGCATTGTTGAGGTTGTCCTTGATTTTGATGACCAACTCGTTTTGGAAAGGCGTTGGGTCGGAAATCGGGCTTTGGTAGTAGAGGAAGTAAATACTGTTGGACAGGCTCTGTATTTCGGATTGAATGCTGGTGAACATTTGCTCCAAGCCAGCCGTGTCGTCCGCCTTGAAGTAGCGGTCGGGCACCCTGGCGAGGTTCTTCAGCGCCGACTCGTCGAGGTCGGGGCTGGCGAGGGCAGCCACGTAGGCCCTGCGGCTGCCGAGGGCATCCAAGGCATCGGGCAGGGTGATGGTCTGTGAGGCGTTGTGCCTGCCGTCAGTGAAGATGACCAAGCTGCCGTCCACGATGCCATCAATGGAATAATTGTCTTCCCAGAGGTCGGCCACGTCAATGACGGCGCCGTAAAGGTTGGTCGAGTTGACAAGTCCGGTCTCAGGCAGGCTTTCAATGGCAGCGAGCAATTCCGTTTTGTTCTTGGTGAACCCCTGTACAAGTTTCGTTTCTGAATCAAAGGTATAAATGGCGATTTGCTGCTCCGGCAGCTTCATTTCCACGAGCGAGCGGGCAGCGGCCTTTATCTGCGGCACCATGCCTTCCACGCTTCGGGTGATGTCGAGCAGCAGCACGGTCTTCAGCTCGAAGGGGATGGAACTGATGCCCACCCGCAGGTCGGCCTCGGAGTCAATGCTGCCCTTGTTTTCGGTGACGATAAAATCCTCTTTTTTCAGGGATGAAACGCCCTTGCCATCGTAGTCGGTAACTTGGAAGAGCACCTGTACCATGCGCTCCTTGGGCACCACGCCCACCTCGAAGGTCTTCATTCGGTAGAATTTCGTGAGGTCGGTGGGCAGGGAATCGTCGTCCTTTTTGCAGCCAGCGGCTGCGATGAAAAGGAACAAAACGGCAAATTTGGCGAGGGTGGAAATGGATTTCATGCGATGTGATTTTTAGCTTAAACGATGCCGATGCCCGGTTTTGTTTTACGGGAAGTGTTAAAACCTTTGGCAAGCGGAATAAAGAGGCGATTCCCTTTCCATGCTTCACAAACGCTGAAGTGTTTTAAGGAAAACTTAACCGCTCCACACCAATGATGCCGCCAAGTGCCCTCTTCCCTTACCCGTTCATTTTCTTCGCCACAAAAACAAAGCCACCGACGAGTGCCAGTGCCAATAAACCCCAAGTAATTAATCCGGGCTGCTTCTGAACGGTCTTGTCTGTTTGCGGCGCTTCGCTATCGGTTGTCAGCCCTTTCACCACCGTATCCGTATTGTATTTCAGCATCTCGTAATAGGAAGGGGCCTCGCTGCCTTTCTCGCCGATGGAGTCCGAGTACAGTTTGCCGCCGATGCGCACTTTGTTGTCCTTGGCAATTTGCGACAGCAGCTTTGGGTTCACCGTGGTCTCGACGAAAACAGCTGGGATGCCGCTCTCCTGTATGACCTTCGCCAATCGTACCATATCGGACGTCTGTGCCTCGGCGTCGGTGGAGATGCCCAGCACGGATTCCAGGCGCAGGCCGTAGCGTTTGCCGTAGTATTCAAAGGCATCGTGCGAGGTGATGAGGATGCGTCGCTGCGCCGGTATTTTTTTTATTTGCTCCGCAATATAGGTGTCAAGCTCTTCCAACTGCTTACGATAAACCCCATAGTTGAACTCATAGACCTCCCGGTTGGCCGGGTCGAATTCCACGAGGGCGTTCTTGATGTTTTCGATGTAAATCAGGCCATTGGCCGCCGACATCCAAGCGTGTGGGTCGCTGGAATTCTTGTTGGCCGAATGGATGGCCTCAATGCCCTCGGTGATGGTCACGACCTTGGCCTTGGTGTTCGCACTGGCGATGAGGTCGTCAAGCCAGCCCTCGAAGGTGAGTGCATTCCTTAGGATGAGGTCGGCGTTGGCCACGAGCCGGGCATCGGCGGGCGTCGGTTCATAGATGTGCGGGTCGCCACCGATGGGTACGATGGTCTTCACGGCGACGTGTCCCCCGGCGATGTTCTCTGCCATGTCGGCGAAGATGGAGGCAGTTGCGAGCACGGTTTTTTGCGGGGTTTGCGCTAATAAAATGCTGTTAAAACAAAGTAAAATCAGGGTTGAAATGGTCGCTGTTTTCATAAATACCTAATTTAACGTGAATTATGGCATTCACTCGCTGACTATCAAATCAGTTAGGCACGATTGAACCCATTGGTTGAAATGCCAGAGCACCATTTTTCTGGCGCTTTGGCAGTTTCTGTGGTCGGTTAACCCAAGATGGAGAGGGAGATGAAAAAATGAAAAATTTTCATTTTTTCATCTCCCTCTCCATCAGTGTTTTAGGGTGAAAAAATTTTTCTTTCACCCTAAAACACTGATTACTTGGGGCCACAAAAATTGCCAAAGCGCAATTTTTTTAGGCCACCGTCCACCGAACGAAAAAAGGCAGCCCGGCCTTGGCCGAAAGCTGCCCCTCATTTGGTTTTCTGCACGTAAAGGTTTTCGCAAACCTTTTGTGAGAAAGTGTATTCGTCTTTTCCTTGCACGGCCACCCGCATGGAGCCGTCGTAGTCGAATTGCTCCAGCACTTGCAGGGCGGCGCCAAGCGATATTTGCACCCGGTCGAGGTATTGCAGGAACGATGCCTGCGACTCCTGTACGCCCACCACCACCGCCTTTTCGCCTACGGCCAGTGCCGATAGCTGTACCTGTTTGCGGCTCGCCATTCGCCCCTTCGTGTCGGGGATGGGATCGCCGTGCGGGTCGAACTTGGGGCGATCGAGGAAGGCATCGAGCCGCTCCACCAGTTCGCTGGACTGCACATGCTCTAGTTGCTCCGCAATATCGTGGACGGCATCCCAAGAGAAGCCCAGCTTCATCACCAGAAAGGTTTCCCAAAGCCGGTGCCGCCGCACGAGGTTGGTGGCAAGTTCGTTGCCCCGTTCGGTCAGCGAAGCGCCCCTGTGTTTTTCATAGTGCAAGAGGCCCTTTGCCGATAGCCGCTTCAGCATGTCTGTCACGGAAGCTGCCGCCGTTCCAAGTACCGCTGCGATGGCATTCGTGCTTGCAGCCTTTCCACCATCGCTTTCGGTCAGTTTGAAGATGGTTTTGAGGTAGTTTTCCTCTGCTGGGGTAAGGATTTCCATAGGGTCTAAATATTTTGGGCGAAGGTAATGTTTTTTTAGGCTTGGCTAAAAATATTTTCGTTTTTTTTGAAAAATTGAAAATGGTGATAATCAATGCTTTCCGGCTTTCGAGGAAATGTTAAAGTAGATAATGCTTGACGTGGTAGGGCGAGGGTATTTCGATTTGGCAGGTGCTCAGGCTATTTCGAGCCATTGGCAGATTTTGGGTCTCTCGGCAACTTCCCCCCGTCCCGACGGGCACATTTATATCAACGCCAACAATAGCATGAACAGTAAAGTCCTATTGCGGAGCAACCTAACTTGGCAGAATGGCGTGGCCATGCTCGATGCAAGCCACCTGCCACCCGGTATCTATCTGCTCCATTTGGCCAACAAGGACGGGAGCAGACTGCCCGCCCAGAATTTGTCCATGGTGTGATAAAAAAAGCCCCCGCCAGCATTCGCTGACGAGGGCTTTTCTGCAATTTGTATTCCCTGCTTTTAGCCAAAAGCCAAAAGCCTATATCACGACCATTTTCTTCACAGCCGTATGCCTTGCCGTCTCCAACTTATAGTACAGCACCCCTGCTGCTGGCAGTTCCGACCGTTCGATGGCCACTTGGTTGTAGCCCTTGTCGAATTGGGCCTGAATGGTCTTCAGCACCCGGCCATCTGTATCAAAGATGGTGAGGGTGGCTTCGCCCCGCTCCGGCAGCGTGAAGCCGATGGTGGTGCGCTCCCCAAAGGGGTTCGGTTGGTTCTGGTAGAGCTGGAATCCAGCACTGGTTCCGGTATTTTCTTGGTTTGAGAACTCCAATACTGGCCGCTTTGGCTCGCCGTCGGGCGAGTAGGCTAAGGCGTCGGTGTGGCGGGCGGTCAAGGAGAGCATCTCGCTCAACCGGCCCGACCGTTTGGCCACAAAACGGAGGTTGAAAAGGGCGTCGTCTTTTCCGAGGGCAGTAGCTTCCGGGTGGAACCAAGCTGCCGTGAGGATGCCGTCCTGGAGCAGCGACCTACCAAAGGTTTCGTCGCTCCAATTGGGCAGTGTGCCCTTTTCATAACCCCGCAATTCCAGATCGTCAGTTTCAAATTCTAATGTAAATTGTAGTGCGAGCAGTTCGCTTGCAGCTGTAATCTTTATCGGCACGATGACCTCCTCGCCTGCCTTGAGTTCACGGTCGTCGGTGACGAGCACGAGGCTGTTGTCGCTGCGCTCGCCAGTGCCGTCACCTTGTAGGCCGGGCTGTGCGTTGCCGTTCACATCGCCGATTTTGATGCCCACGAAGTCGGCATTCAATTGTGGCTGCCCGATATTGTTCCAGTTGAGTGCTTCTGGAAACGCCGTGGCAAATGGGTTGGCCGGGTTCGGGAACACATAGCCCTTTGGCACGAAGCGCCAAGAGGTGTTGTTCGGGAAATCATCGTACATGTTGAGTATCAGTTTGCGCAGCTCCAAGATATCAAGGGTGGAAACGGCCCCGCTGCGGTTCACGTCGGCGGCGATGAGTTTGTAAGGCGAATTGAACGGATTGGTGCCGAGTACGTGGGCGGTCATCAAGGCGAGGTCGAAGGTGGTGACGCCATTCCTCGGCCCGTCGTCCTTTTGCGGAGCGATGCTGTAATTGCTGCCCAGCTGTAGGCCCGTGATTTGGAAGTAGCCGCTGGCGTCCGTTTCATCGCCCATTGGCGTATTGGCGGCAGCCACATCCACGGAGGGCATTTCGGCACCAGACATGGATTCCACCACGCCCGCCACGCTGATGCCGCTGACCACAAGGGTGTCGTCCACGAAGGGGCAGAGGTCCATATTGTCCTGTGTGATGACGCTGGTCACGCAGAAGGCGCTGTTGCCTGCCTCGTCCGTTACCCATACCTCCACCAAGAACTCTCCCATTTCGAGGCATCCAAGCACGAGGCCATCGGTGGGCAGGTTGGGGTCGCCCACGAAGCGGATATTATATACAAGGTCGCCCTTTGCGGTGCAATTGTCGAAGCTGTTGTCGTTGAATTGCTCGGCCTGCACCATGGCCATCGGCTCGCCGCCCATCAATTGCAACTCTGTGATGATGCCCGTGTTGCAGTACGGCGTTGGGGCCTTCAGGTCGGTGACGGTCAGGATGAAGCTGCACGAGGTCTTGTTGCTACAGCCGTCCTCCACCGTGAACTTAATATTATGGATCCCTGCCGGGTAAAAGCCGCTGGCATTGGCCCCACTGGCCGCAAACGGCGAGTTGTTGGTGATGGTTATTTCACTGCTGCAATCGGTGGCCGTCACTGTGGGGACAGAAACGATGGCCAGCCCGCAGTCCGCACCCACGCTCACGGTCGTGTTGGTAGGGCAAGCGGTGATGACCGGGGCCTTGGTGTCCACCACCGCAATGATTTGCTGCTTCGTGTAAATACCAACATTAGAACCCGGCGTGTAGTGGCACCAGTCAATCACCCTCCAAGTGCGCACTAATTTGTAGCAGGCAGGCGATGAAATGTCGAATAACTGGTCGGTATGGCTCGTTGCCAACATGCCACAGGCAGCAGTCGGTGTAATCGGATGGTTATAGCCCGCTGGCAAATCTTCTGGGTCGAAGATGCCAGGGCCGCCGCAGTAGTTGACAATCATGGTGTCCTTCGGCCAGATGATGCCCACGCCATTGAAGGGCGTGTTGTTCACCACGGTGATGGTCTGTGCGCAGGTGTTGGTGTTGCCGCTGGGGTCGGTGGCCGTGAACGAGCGGGTGATGGTGCCCTTACCGCAGTTGTCTATGTTCCTGGTGCTCGTTTCCGTGAGGGTATAGCTGCAATTGTCAAACACAAAAGGTGTCCCAAATACGGACAGGTTTGAGGTATTGACTGTGCAGTTGATAGTCTGGTTGGCAGGGCAAGAGATGCCCGGGGGCAGCTTGTCCTGTACGGTGACCTGCACCATGCAGGTGTTGAACGAATTCGGGTTGTTGCCCTGGGCGACCTTCATCGTCACCATCACGGTCTGGCCCGCATCGGCGCAGGTGAACTCGACGTTGGGGGTGAAGGGGCCGCTCATGCCACGCCTGCCCGAGAAGCTGAGCGGGCCGGGGCAGTTGTCGTAGCTGCCTTGGTTGAACACGCTGGCTGGCACGCTCACAGGGCCGTTGCTCGGCAGGCCGACCACGGGCAGTTCCATGCAGATGGCCGTTGGGCTTTCGTTGTCGAAGACGAACAGCTTGCTTGTACAGGCAGCGGATACGTTGTTGCAGCTGTCGCCTGCCACAAAGGTGACAGTATAGATGCCCTTGGGCAGGTTCTGCACCATATTGTTCACCACCGGGAAGCCGGGTATAGTGGCCGAGATGTAGAACTGGCTGCAGTTGTCGGTCACGATGGGTTCATCGAGCAGGATGTCGGCATTGCAGACACCTGGGTCGGTCTGGTAAAAAATAGAGTCGGTGCAGGTGATGGTCGGTGGCGTATTGTCACGGAGCAGTATGACTTGTGTGCCAATAAGTACATCTAGGATGATGCAGTTGTCGCTAACGCTCCAGTTGCGCAGGATGGTTCGGTTGCCGCAAGGCGATGGCGGCGTCAGCACATCTGTGTAATTGACATCAAAATTGCAAAGGCCGTTGTCACCGATGGGCCTGCCACTGATGGTAGGCTGGCCCGTGTTGGCGGGCAGGGTGGATGCTGCGCAATCAATGGTTATCGTTGGTGGCAGTTGCACCATCGAAATATTGGCTCGCCGCACGAAAATCTGCTGGGTGCAAGTCGAGGTGTTGCCGTAGTCGTCAATGGCCGTCCACGTCCTGTCCACCCTTGCAATGAAAGTGGCTGGCACGAAATTGCACTGCGGGCCGATGGTGTCATCGGCGTAGAACAGCGTGTCCAGCGTGCAATTGTCGGTGATGGTGATGGGGGTGATATTGGCTGGCAACAGCGACTCGTGGCAAGCGATGGTGTCGTTGGCGCAGGTTAGCACCGGCAACTGGCCGTCGTAAACAAAGGCGTTCGTTTGGCACCGGACCCCGGTGGCGATGTCAATCACTTCGAGGGTGATGAACTGGTCGAAGTAGTTGCTGAGGTCCACCCAGACGAGGCTGGTGTCCCAGGCAATGGTGTCGCCGAACAGCTCCTTTACCACAATCAAGAAAGGCCCCGGACATGTGGTGGCCTTGATGACCAACCCCGTGTCGATCAGGGCCATGCAATTGGCGGAAGGGGAAATGTTGAGGTTGTCCTCGCAGGCAATGGTATTGGCCCTTGCGGTGACGCTGGCGAGTAGGACGAGCAGGAATGCCCACAGCATCCCAAACCGGGCTGATTTGTTCTGTTTCATTGTGAATTAAAATTTGTTAACGAATCTGGATTATAAGCTCCCTCGCCGCTCGGCAGGGCAGGGCAAAAGCCCGCCACCCTCACGGCTCGTGAAGACGTAACTCTTTTACTGCAAATGCTTGAAAATCAATTTATTGCTAAAGGCCGAACTGTGGTTGGAGAACTACATCGCCCCCAGGCTTGGGGGCGGAAACTGAGGGCAAAAAATAAGTTTTCTCAAGTATGTCTAATGCTCCCTTTCAGTTTGTGTGTAGTAACTCTCATGAGCAGTTCGTGCTCCGAATATAAAAACGGCAAACGATGGACGATAGACGGCAAACGGGTGACAGTGCAATTGGCTGTAAATCAGCTAATTGCAGCAGTCGCTACGGCAATCGCCATGCGTTGCATAAAAGCTTTCTTGGATGAAAAACAATGGTGAAGCTGGATGAACAGAATGACCCAAACGGCCCGATTCATCCCGCCATTGGCGGACAAGCATTCAACATTTATCAGTCATCATTACCGATGATGTGATTGTTTTGGAAAAGAAAAATTCGTTGTGCAGTGTCTTGCGAAGGTGTTCGTTTTCTCAATCGAAGTGTTGCCCCTGGTGGGCGTCGTATGTTTCTGGAATACATATATAAAAAATCATGCCTATTTTATTTTTGCAATGTGATTGGGTTGAAAAAATTGCTGGAATAGGGAAAAAAGGTTGGTCACGCTGAAAGCTCGAAGTCGAAAAGCTCCTTTGGTGGGACGCCAAATGCCGCTGCAATCTGAAACACCTGACTAATGCTCGTGTTGATGACACCCCGCTCGATGCGGCTGATTTGGCTGAACTCCAGATCCGAGGAGTAGGCCAACTGCTCCTGCGTGAAGCCTTTTGCAAGCCTCAGCTCCCTTAAGCGCTGCCCGAACGCCTTGATGCCCGCCTCGTGCCTCGTCTGTTTTTTCACGGGGGCAACATGAGGCGATGTTAAAATTTTTCTTATGGCAAATATGCCATAAATAACGAGCCGTTTTTATATTTACGCCGAAATCCACACAAACAAAAACGCTTAGGTCAGTGAATAGTACCAAAGTCGGGTAAGGCCATAGGAACCGTTCAAGCATTAGGGCATGATGCCATTGCTTGATGGTAGCTCTTATTGGCCTTCAAATAAATTGTATCAAAGCGTACAGCATTGATAGTGTAACCTTATTATTTAACCTAAATTGTATTTGTATGAAAAAACAGTTTTTCTTGCTCCTTTTTCTCCTGCTGACATTCTCGAATGCTTGCAAAAAGGATGTACTTGAACCGATTCAGGCTTCGGACAATGAATTCTACGGAGGTGGGCGGCAGGTCGAAATCTCCGAGGCGATGGCCTTCTTCCAGTCACAGCGTCAGTCCCTGTACTTGGATGCCGGGGGTGTTTCGACGAGGTCGGTGGAAGATGACGTACTGACCCCTTTCCATTTTAACCCCACGTGGATGGGGGCGAGGCCTATCCTTTTCGCCAACAGCCTTGAGATGCTTGCGGTGCCCGTGCAGGATTCGCTCTCCAACGAGTACATGCCGGGCAGCATAACCAACATGCTGTTTTACAGGGACAGTTTGGAAGGGCTTCATGTCAGGTTGTTCGTGATGGTCCCTGAGCCGAACTACGCCAGTTCCGTGAACGGGAACTATTCCACACAGGATTTCACAGGCTTCAGCTTCCAATTGGACGAAGCAGGCACGCTTGGGGTGTTCACCCGCATAGAAAACGGCACCAAGACCCATTGCATCCAAGTCTCTGAAAAAGCTCCAGTTCCATTCACAGAGACCATAGATGGAAGGGAATGGCCCCCAAAGTGGTGGCCCTGGATAGTGTGTCCAAACCCCAACGGGCGCAGCCAATTTTTCAAGAAAATATTTGATTTCTTTGGGGACCTTTTTGGCAACCTATTTGGCAGCGTTACCAACCCTGGCGGAGCCTACGAACAGGACGGAGAAGACGGAATCGTATTGACGCTTTCCGATTGGCCCCCTCCCGGCAATACAAACAACCAAGGAGGAGGGGGAGGGTCAATTTTTTCGCAAGACTTCCAAAACGACATCTTCTTCGAAAACACTTTCCACTACCAGATGAGCGAGTGCATGGGCATGTTCTCAGAAAGTGACCCGCCCCTGATTCACCAACTTTCTGGCCATATCACGGATTGGGATGACCAGTTTTTGTTGGCTGTCAACTACGACCTAGAGCAAATTCTGAATGGCGGTGTAGCCAACTTTGCCGAGGCGCTTTTGATAGAGTATGATGACGACCCTACTATCAATATCTTCCACCACCTGCCCCATTATAACCCACCTCCACAAGTTACGGAGGCACTTTCCAAGGTGTATGAGAAGATGATAATGAAGTACAAGGCCTGCGATAACCAATACGATATGGGCGGGGCAGGCGCTGAACTGTTCGACCCCGAATTTTGTGAATGCGTGGGGGATTATTCGGTGAAGGAAGGGCTGAGGGATTTCTACAAGAATCTATTCGGAACGGATGATGAAGGCGTTGATTTTCTGATGGAAAACAAAGATGTCCTGAAAAGTGCCTTGGAATGTGCTTCTGATGCCAATAGCATGAAGCCTGTTTTGCAGACATTGGTCTATCCTCAGAACGAGTCTGATGTAACTGCAATGCTTAATTTTATCAAATCAATTAGAAACGCATGCGCCAACAGGTGCACGGACTATGGTTTTTTTGAAGCGTTTCTGACGAATTGGTTGTACGAGGTAGAATCAAACCCAAACGATGTTACAGTCTCGGAAATACGGGAGATGAGCAGGTGGGCTAACAGATTAAGGGAGAATATTATAGGGAACCACCTTCTTTCATTTGGTTATAATGTGTTGGACATCCTTGAAGTTGCCATGTTTTCTAATTTTGGAGGAGGGTTGGCAACTCCTAAGAGAATACTCAATGCGGTTCCGAGCAGTGCTCGCACACCGGCCATGAATCAGGTGATACAAAACATTGCGGCACCAATTTCTTCTTTTTCTGCGTGGACACACGCTCAAAAATTCGGGATAAAAACATATAACGAACTTGCGGCATTATTTAAACAGTTGGGGTTAAGCAGGTCAACGCTCGGTGTTGAGTTTCACCATCTAATTGAGCAGAGGTTCGCTAATATCCCCGGAGTCAATCAATGGTTAGGAACAGGTACAGGTAGCTGGAAAAGCGTGGTTCTGACCAAGGCCGAACATGATATTATTACTGCGAGGTGGAGAAATTTTATAAATTATGATGGCCTTCCTCCTGGGTCTCTAGGAGTGAATACATCAACGGCTATGATAAATCATGTCAAGGACGCAGCAAGGGAAATTTACAAAGATTTCCCTGAGATACTACTGGCTTTAGGATTATAGTTCATTTCACAATCAAAGTAACGGCAAAGAGAACTTTTTAAGCGTATTCAATAAACACTCTTATTTTTGTATTTGTTTGCCGTTACTTAAACTCATCTGACTATGCATTACATGAGGAATCTCCATGCTAATTGGGAGCCAAGACATTACAAAATATTTCAAGAACTTGGAATCCAGGCAGTTAGTGGTTATGTCAATATTCCAGAAGACGAACAATATTTTCTAATCTTAGGTAGCTTGAATGATGCTCCAAATTTTAGGGATAAAAGAACTTTTGTGATTTTCAATGAAAATGAATTACAACTATCGGAGCAATTCTTATTACTTCGTGGGTTTCCTTCACCTACTGTCTATCCATATGAAAGTTCAGATTCAATCGACTACAAAACCGATGTCTTTGGAGAAACATGTTCAAACTGTCGAATTCCACTAAATGAACAAGTCAACCCATTTACATTGACCAAAGACGTGAATTTCCCATCAAGTAAATTTCTCTACTTTACCATTAATTGGGCAAATAACTATTTATTTACTGATAAAGAGAGGTATGATAAGGTCCTAAAAAATTGGGGGTTTGGTTATAGAGAAGTCTTAATCGGAAAAAAGAAAAAGGTATCCGATAAGATTATCCAATTAGAGATTCCTTTATCACCTTTCCCACTCAAATTTGGACAATCAGAATTTGGGAAAAAATTCGCTCAAGACGGAAGCGGCCTTATTTCAGAACAGTCTGAAAATTGTCCACTTTGCCATCGCCCACTTTTCACAAATTCACTATTAGATTATTTTCCAGCATTTACTGAGGAGTTTGACTTCAATCTGGTTCATACCCAAGAATGGTTTGGATGGTATCATCATTTAGTCATTTCTCGCAAATTCGCTGAATTCCTTGTTCAACAGAAGGTAATAAAATGGGATTCAACCTACCTGATTCCCGTAAAGCAGTTTTGAACACGAAACCTTTATTTTCGTAGGGCCTTATTTTAAGCCAAGAACATGAACCGCTAACCCCCATAAACCTATTGCTATGACAAGTCCCTTTTCAACAAAATCTGGCAAAACACTTTTCTCACATCAAATCAGTTCAGAAGACGCAGCCCTCCTCGTAAAGCAGAAGCAAGGGCAGTGGATGGACGACTTTTCAAGTGACATCTGCGAATATTACTACTACCTATTAAACGATAAAACTATTTTATCTACTCCCGCAGGCCCAGACGCTTACATCTACGAACCTTACGATGCCTTCATTGACCACATGGAAGAGACCTATATCGCCAAGAAGCTTTCCAAGGAACGCCCGCTTATACTAACCAAGCGCCTTGCGAATGGAAAATCCATTCAAGTTGAAAAAATATTCGGCGATGAGATTGACCGTTTGAAAGCCTAGTCACAATACTTTGGCAATTCAAAGCAAGCGTTCCTGTTGCCAGATGGCCGGGTAATGGAAAACCGAAGTATTGAAACATATCTTTACCGAAATGCAGAGGACTACGAAGCCTTGACAGAGCACGTAAGAAACGCCACCAGGCTGAGCCACAAAATCAATAAAGGTGAATTAGACGGCGATATTTGGCTATATCCATGCACCTTGAACCCCTACGGCACAGACTTCCCCGCCCATGCGAAGGAATTGGCAAGTAGCTTACCCCATTTAATATATGCCCCCGAAACCCTTTTCAACTTTTCATGGGGCAGCTTGGTAGATATCGACTTCTACCTTTACAAGAACGTAATCAGCCCAGAATTATCGGAAAAACTGTTCCTGCCGCTAATAGCCTATATCGGGGAATCTTATATCAAGCAAAAAGGCGGCCAATGGGAAATGCAATACAACCATGCCTGTGGCGATTGGCTGCCCGATGTGCGGCAAGCCGACGGAGAGTTGAAGATGTTGTACTATCCCATTTCCATCATTCTAAACCCAGAGGAAGGGAAAGGGACTTATTATGCGCTAAGAGAGGCGTTTGCGCATGTGGCATCCCATCCTGTTGACTGACGGCTATTGCCACGCAAATCAAATTAGCTCAAATAAACTTAATTTCATAAGGGTAAGTAGATTTACGATTTTGGTCCCCTTCGGGGATGACAAAGAATTACGATTGGGCAACTGCTTGAAATTCAATTTATTGCAATGAAATCAAAATCTAAGCTTATTTCGATTGGCTACTTATTTGTCCCTATTTTACTCACGCTTCCCTTGCTTCTCACTGCCCAACCCGACACCACCGGCCACCACCGCATGATTAAGGGATTGGTCAACTATCGAAACGAGTTGATAACCCGCAACCCAGAGGGCTTCCAGCGGTTGTGGCAGATGGAACAGCTTTGGAAGGAGCCTCACCAAGAGTCCGTAAATGATTTCGTGACAAACGTGGTTTTTGCAAACCAACTTCTCGGCATGTCGCCTGTGAGAATCCTCAAGAAATACCTGAAATACGAGCCTGACTTTAAGCTGACCCATCTTTTGAAGGAGGAGACCATTCAAGCCATTTTGGAGAACGGAGCTTGGATGGCGCTTTTGATAAATGGCTACCTGAAGCCCAATCCGCCCTTCAATATTAATTCGGAAACGGGGCTTTTCGAGGAGCTGTCATTTTACAAAATCAAGAATGGGATGCGCTTGGCGGAATTGGGCGCTGGCGACGGCACATTCAGCCTGCTGCTGACCTTGGCCTTCGATAGCCTGCACGTTTATGTCAATGACATCAATCCAGATGCAGTTCAGTATTCTTCCCTCTCCATCAATGCGTGCAAAAGCTGTAGGCCCAGCAACCATTTTTACTGCATTCAGGGCAAGAAAAAATCCACGGGCTTGGAAAGTGTACAACTCGATAAAATCATTATCCGCAATTCGTTCCACCATTTTTCTAACCAGCCGGATATGTTGGCTGCCATCCGGCAGTCGTTGATGCCAGATGGAGACCTTTACATAACCGACCCGACTATCCAGCCCGGCAAAGCGCCCGACTGCCCAAAGGCCATGCAGCCGGAGGAAATCCGAGCAGTGTTATCTGCAAACGGGTTTGTCGTTTTGGAAGAAAAACAGATCAAAGACTGGGGCTGGGTAATGCTCCATTGCAAGCCTAAGTAAATGCTGCTCACTTCCGCTTCAACACCGCCCGCTGCATCGCCCCCACTGGGTACGTCTCCCTGTTGCAAAATCAAAAACCACCAAGAATCGGATAATTTGTCAAAATTTTGTACAAATTATCCGCATAAATGTACAGGAGGAAATCATTCGAGAGGCTGGAAGCCCATTTAGCGAAGCCGCAAGCGACCGTCATCACGGGCTGCTTGGAGGCATTTCATGTGGTGGGCCGCTATCCGCCAGCCACTGAATTTTCCAACTTTACCTGGGGTGGAAACCTTTTCTGAACTACCCCCTCTTCAGCACCGCCCTTTGCATCGCCCCCACCGGATAAGTCTTCACGGGCGGTATATCCTCCTCCCCGACCTTCTGGCTCCCCGTCGTGCTCACGGGCGATGAACTGCCCGACACGATTTCCCAGTGCAGCTCCCCGTTGACGAGTTCGGTAGTGGTATAGAGCAGTGTGCCCTCCACCTCGAACCACTGGATGAGCTTGCCGTTCAGGTAGTAGGCCTCCATTTTGATGCTGTTCTTTTCGTCTATGAGGAAGAGTCCCTTGGCAGCGTCCACCACCACCAGTTCGTAGGGGCGGGCGCCTGTCACCTTGTCCCCGCCATAGACGATTTCGTAGGTATAGGTGATGGGCATGGTGTCCAATGGGTGGATGTGCAGCTCCATCGGCAACTCCTGCACCTTGCCCGTGGCGGTGAAGATTTCGAGGGTGCCGCTCCAATGGCCTGCCCATGATGCCGGAAACTCGGCCTGCGCACTCGCCCCATTGGGGAGGAGCATCCAAATTGAAAAGATGAATAGGATTTTAAGTTTGGCAAGTTGCCCAATCGCAAATCGTAAATCCGCAATCGTAAATCTATTTGTGGCTTTCATTTATTGATACTTTTGTCGCTATGAAACGAATGCTTTGTGTTCCTTCGTGTCTCGGTTTCTCTGTGTTTTGTCCAACACGGAGGCATGAAGACACAGAGAAACACGAAGGCAAAACACTTCATTTTCCAATGAAAAAACTGTTTTTAATTGCCCTAATCGCCCTTGTTGCCGCAGGCACCCAAGCACAAGGTTACTTTCAACAGGAGGTCAACTACCGCATCAACGTCAAGCTGGACGATGTTGCGCACACGATCTCCGGTGACATTATCATCGAGTACACCAACAACTCGCCCCAAAAACTCGACTCCATCTGGATGCACCTCTGGGGCAATGCCTTCAAGAACACCGAGACCGAGTTCGCTAGGCAGAAGCTTCGCAACGGCGACTCGGGATTCTACTTCTCCGGCGACGACATGAAAGGAGCCTACACTGGCCTCGACTTCACGGTCTATGGCCAGAAAGGTGAACTGGGCCTTCGCCAAAAACAACCCCGACATCGCCGTGCTGGTGCTGCCGCAACCATTGCCGAGCGGCAGCAAGGCACTGATCAAGACGCCCTTTACCTTGAAAATACCTGCCTCGTGGAGCCGCCTTGGCCATGTTGGCACCTCCTACCAAATGACCCAGTGGTATCCTAAGCCCGCCGTCTTCGACCGTGATGGCTGGCATGCGATGCCCTATCTTGACATGGGCGAGTTCTATTCCGAGTTCGGCAATTTCGATGTAACCATTACTTTGCCAGAAAACTACGTGGTGGGTGCCTCCGGCGTGCTGCAAACGGAGAGCGAGAAGCAGTTTTTGGAACAAAAAATAGCTGAAACGCAGGGTTTTATCAAAAACGGTTTCCCAAAAGGCGAGGAATTCCCGCCTTCGGCAACCCAGACCAAGACCCTGCACTACCTCGCCGAGCGGGTACACGATTTCGCCTGGTTCGCCGACAAGCGCTTCCATGTGGTCAAGGACGAGGCCGTGCTGCCTAGCGGAAAGAAGGTGCCGACCTGGGGCATGTTCACCAATGAAGAGGCCGACCTCTGGACGAAGGGCGCCTTCTACGTGCGCAGGGCCGTGGAGTTCTATTCGCAGCACGTAGGCGAGTACCCTTGGCCACAGGCCACCGCCGTACACAGCGCCTTGAGCGCCGGCGGCGGCATGGAGTACCCTATGATTACGGTCATCGGCAACGGCGGCTCGGCCCGTGGCCTCGACCAGGTGATTACCCACGAGGTGGGCCACAACTGGTTCTATGGCGTATTGGCCACCAACGAGCGTGACCACCCCTGGATGGACGAGGGCATCAACAGCTACTACGAGCACCGCTACATGGAGCAGTACTACGGTTCAAGGGAGTCCTTCAACCTGCCCAAATTCATTGCGAAGCACCTTGACGGCGACCTCTATGAAACGGGCATCCAGTTCCAGTGCCGCCACCGCATGGACCAAGCGCCAGGAACCCACTCCGACGAATGCTCCCAAATGAACTACGGCATGATGATCTATATGAAAACGGCCTCGGCCATGCGCCACTTGGAGGAATACCTTGGCACGGAGCGTTTCGACAAGGTGATGAAGTCCTATTTCAACAAATGGGGCTTCAAGCACCCGCAGCCAGCGGACTTGAAGGCGCTTTTTGAACAGGAGACAGGCAAAAACCTCGGCTGGTTCTTCGACGGCTATATCAACTCGATTGACCAGATGGATTATTCCATCGGAAATATCAGTGGCGACGCCAACAACGGCTACAAGCTCGTGGTGAAGAACAAGGGCGAACTGGCAGCGCCCTTCCCCGTCGTGGCCTACGAGGACACCGTGGCCGTGCGCACGGTCTGGTACGAGGGCTTTTCGGGAGAGCAGGAACTGGACTTCCCCGCCACCAACGGCGACCGCCTCGTGCTGGACGGCGAGCATGCGACGCTGGAGGTTTACCGAAAGAACAACACGATAAAGACCAGTGGCGCCTTGAAGAAAATGGAGCCAATCCAGCCCCGTTTCACCTTAGGCACGGTGGTGGAAGACAGCCGCTACACCACGCTGAACCTGATGCCCATCATCGGCGGCAATGTTTATGACGGCACAATGCTCGGCCTTGCCATCCACAACAACCTGCTGCCCGCCCGCCGCTTCCAGTTCCAGTGGACGCCGCTGTATGGCACGGAATCGGGCAACCTCGTGGGCACGGCCAACATGCAGTACAACCTTTTCCCGAAGACGGAAAAAATCAAGCAATTGAGCATCGGCCTGCGGTCGAAGGCGTTCAACTACCGGCAAGTGGAAGATGTGCTGGATGGGACGTTTAACACCACGCTGCAATACCGCACCATCGTGCCCTACCTGCGGCTCGACCTGATGCGGGCGCACAACAGCAAATTTTACCAGACCATTCAATTGCGTAGCATCTGGCTGCAGGAACAAGGGCTGGACTTCAGCGACACCACCCGCCTTGAACCGGAAAAGGTTTGGACAGATGGCCTCATCAACGAATTTTCGTGGGAACTGGGCGACAAGCGGGTGCTGAATCCCTACAGCCTGCGCCTCGCCGTGGAGCATCGCAGCTATGACGACATCTTCGACCCAAAGGCCAAGGCCGGGTATATACGCACCTCGTTGGAGGCCAATATCGCCCTTACTTATGCGCACAAGCGCAATATCTATGTGCGGGGCTTTTTTGGTGGGTTCTTGAAAAACGACTACCGAGAACGGGGTTTCGTGGCTCCCGGTGCCTTCAACCTAACGGGGCAGGGCTTCAACGACTACCGCTTCGATGACTACTATTTCGGGCGCACGGAGACCAGCGGCCTCTGGTCGCAACAGGTACACCAGCGGGAAGGTGGGCTGAAAGTGCCGTTCGGAAGCCCCTATGCGCAGGGTCGCAGCAACAACTTCATCTTCGCCATCAACCTCAAGGCCGACCTGCCGCAAGACCTGCCGCTGAACCTGCCCCTGAAACCCTATTTCGACTTCGGCTACTATGACGATGCCCGCCCCATCAGCAGCGACCTCGAATTCGCCGACCAAGTCTGGTGGCAGGGCGGGGTGGCGCTGGAGTTTATCAACCTCATCAACCCTTATCAACCCTTATCAACCCTTATCAACCCTCATTCAATGCCCCGCCAACTCATATTTAAAACCATCTCCATTCTCCTCGGCACAGTCCTCGCCCTATTGCTAGTAGAGGTCGGCTACCGGGTTGTCCATTATATCAATTATGTGGATTTTAAAAAAGCGGTGCCCCGCCAACAGCCGCCCGTGGTGAGGCCGCAAGAGGAATTGGACTTGGGCGAGTTTATTCAATTGTCGCAGCACCAGCGCATCATTTATGAACTTGTGCCTTCGTCAAGGTTCCGGTTCAAGGGCAAGCCCGTGGAGGTGAGCGCCCAAGGCTTTCGGGACAGGGAGTACCCCATTGCAAAACAAAAGCAGGCCAGGCGCATCATCGGTCTTGGCGATTCGGTGATGTTCGGCTGGGGCGTGGACGAGGCGGACGGCTACCTGACCCAACTTGAAAGCAGCCTGAACGCTGGGCAAAATTCCGTCCTGTTCGAGGTCATCAACACCGGGGTACCGGGCTACAACACGGCGATGGAAGTGGCCGTGCTGGAGCAAAAGTTCAACCTCGATGAGGTGGACATGGTCGTCATCAACTACATCGGCAACGACTGCGACCTGCCCAATTTCATCCATAAAAAGCCCAAGTACTGGACGCTGAAAAAATCGTTCATCCTCATGCGCTTTTTCCAGAACGACGAACTGAACGCCCCGCTCGAAACCGCCCCCATGAACCACCTCGGCTCTGGCTACGTCAACAAGCAAGAGCTGGTGCCTGCCGAGTACAGCGATATGGTGGACGTGCCCGGCTACCTGAAGGCTATGCACCGTTTGAAGGAATTGCAGGCGGAACATGGCTTCAAAATCGTAGTGCTCGCCACCAATCCCAACGCCCCAACGATGGACTATGTGCAGCTCGCCTGCGATAGCTTCGATCTCGATTTATTGGACATTTACCCGATTTGGAAGGACTACAAGTCGGCCAATCCCGATGCCGTTTGGGAGCAGTCCAAGGAAGATTCGCACCCATCGCCATTGGCGCATCGGCTGATAGCCGAGGCGCTGCGGGAGCGGGTATTGAAGATGATGACGAGGCAATGACTCAATTTTTCACCACAAGTTTTTTTATGAGGGATACGTCACCAAACTGGAGGCGGACAAAGTAGATGCCATTGGCCAAATTTAATGTAGGTAGCCTATGTAGGCGCTCGTTCACCATGGACTGTTGGAGCAGTAATTGGCCAGTTGGGGCGAACAAAGTGAGGTCGTAAACTAGTGTTGATTCGTTGTTGATTACAACTTCGGAGCTTGAGGGGTTTGGGAAGAGTGACACAAGGCGATCCAAATCTACTTTTTCGAAGACATGTGTCAAGGCTGCGCATTTGCCAAGGTTGGTTTTGAATTGTTGATAGGTCTCCGTTACCCTATTTTCAAAAAATCCGTGCTTCACTTGGTCGTTATTAAGGTAAAGGTATTCTTCCCGGCATCCATTATCAAATCTGAAACTATACCATTCGGTAGGGCTATCTCCTTCGGCCTCTCCAATGTGAACAATCAGCTTTTGCCCGATTAGAAAACTCTCAAAACTAGGGTCACACGAAGTGCCACGGCTGGCTAAGATAGTCATCGTGTCGTGCTCCACCACGCCTTGTAGTTTGTCCTCCACCACCACATCTATCCAGAATTTATATTGGTCAGGCTCAAAATGAGTATCAAAAATGCGCACGGTAGCCACTTTTGACTCAGCCGTAATGATTTCACAAAAGCTGAATCCGTCAAGGCAAGAGCAACAAAAACTGAAAATTGGCAGCAATAAAATGGTGGAGGTAGTAGAGATTCTTTTCATGTCGTGCTTTTTTGACAAAGATAACAGCCGATTGGTGTCAAGGCAAGTAACGGACTACATTTGCAAGCAATTCGACAAACAAATCTGCTTACGAAAGATGGAAAATCAAGGCGGCCTCTGGCATTGGCGTATTCCACAACTGGTGGTTGGCGGCTCACTGCTGGCCTTCGCCGCAATCTTCCTCATCGGCGGCTTCAACGAAGATGCCACCCGTCAGGCCATCCGCCTATCTGCCAAAATAGCGGCGGTGCTGTTCTGCATGGCCTTTGCCGCTTCGGCGGTGCATGGGCTGCTGCGAAATTCCTTTTCGTTTTGGTGGAAGATGAACCGCAAGTTCTTCGGCATATCCTTCGCCGTGGTACACCTCCTTCACTTGGGCTTTCTGCTGCTCTTGCAGCAATGTTTCCATCCCGTTTTTACGATGGCAAAAACTAGTTCCTTGTTTGCGGGCGGCATGGCCTACCTGTTTGCCGTGGCGATGCTGGCCACTTCCTTTCCTGTTTTCGCCAATCGCCTCACTGCCAAGCAATGGAAACTGCTGCATAC
>JADKBS010000004.1 GCA_016714985.1 Saprospiraceae bacterium
CATGCAATGCCGAAGAACAGGTACATCCGTGCCGCCAGCGGATTTCCGCTTTTTCGGCCTTGAACCCAATGGGCTTCAAGTCCGGTGCATGGCCCGAGGAAGGTGTTGCAGCGCAGCATGACTTCGTCCTTGGAAATGGCGTCGTGGTCGTCCCGGCAGTTTTCGCTGAGCCACAGTCCTCGAAGTCAGCCCAGGTTGAGGCAGGTCGAGCAGGAACTCGGAGACGTGCAGTTCGATGAACTCCGGCCCGTCGTGGTGGAAATTCCTCGTGGTGAAAAAGTGCATCATGCCCGGCGCAACGTGGTCGGTCATCCCGTATTGCATGAATTCTTCGGTTAAAGCGGTAATAACGCTGTGGCGAAAGGTGTTCCAGGCGGTCGGTGAGCACTGATTTTCTTGCATCAAGGCCAGTAGCCGCGATTTCTGACTCGATTTCTTCGGGCTTCAAGCTGTCCAGCGGCTTTATTTCCGGCTTTCACGATGAACTCATAAATCAGGATTTTCAGCGACTTGGCGTACTACTCTTCATAGCGTTTCACGTTGTCGAGCCAAGCTGCGATGTTCAGGCGGTGCATCGTCGGAGATGTGCATCATTTGGGCGGCAAGTGGTGAGTTCGAGGTCGAGAGGCCTTAGGTTCGTTTTCGGCCTTCAACTCCTCTGTGCGGCGGGTTTGTGTTTTCTTTTTCATAGTAGGTTTGTTTTGTGAAAAGGTGGGGTGAAGGTACAAAATTCAATTTTTTCAAATTAACCTTCGAATCAGCACCAAAAGTAGAGCCTTCAATTTGTCAAAATCATTTTCCAATTGCATTCTGCACATTTTTAGTGCGGTTGGGAATTGACGGGTTTCGGTTTCGGCTTTGTCCCAAGTCCATTCGCAAGTGTAAATTAATCGCAATGTTTTGTTCAGCAAATCCTTTCTATCCTCGTCAATATGATTGATGCCCAGTACATTTATCATGTATTCAACTTTGTCAAAATCGGCCTTTTCAAGATTTTCATTGGGTCTGAAAACGGCATGCAATACTGCGTCGTATTCAAGCAGTTCAAAATGGGTTGTATCCTCTCTATCGGCTTTAAAAATCCGGGTCCAACTGCCTTGCTCCCTTTATTTTGGAAGAATTGACTTCAAAATTGACCATGAAAAATTCGACCATAACCATTGCTTGGGTTCCCCTTCAACATTGGGTCGGGAAATGGTCAAGGAGCTGCTAATGGCTTTGGCTGGCATTTCAGCGGTATAGCGACCGTCTTTCCAATTGGCTACTGCGTAAACTGCTGGCGGGCAAAGGGACTGTTCCGTATAAGCACACAACCCACCTTGACTTAGGTACAGCTGCATCATAACGTCCCGATAATATTCCCCGGCGGAAGAATCATATTTCGGATGAGCTTGGCCCTTCGCCTCAAGCCTTCCTCCCAAGCCTTGTAAACCATTGAAAATGAGCAGGTTTTGTCAATTTTCTCATGACGGAAAGCGCCCAAGTACCTGAAATATCGTCCGATAATTGTAGGTGCTTTTTAGGATTTCTTGTGTTTCAGGATTCGGGTTTTCATTTCTTCTTTCTTTAGCTTTTCGACCTGCCTTTCCAAAATGGCGAACCTCCTGCAATTTCTCCCTAGCGGCATCGCTATCGCCCGACAAATCAAATATGCGGGTCAATATCTGGTCTGGCGCAATATCGCGCATCAAGGCGGCAATTATCCACATGGTTCTCCCCCCCCGCAATACTTATCCCGATAAACCTTCCCCTTCCATCGAACTTCAACTCCACAATCTCCCAAGGCTCAAAGGCCGAACTGATAATGGGCGAATGCGTGGCAAAGAAAAACTGCGAGGGTCTTGTTCTTGTCAAAGAAGTATAATAAAGGGATTATTTCCCCTTGAATATCAGGATATAGCGAGGTTTCTGGCTCGTCCATTAATACAATGCTGTCGTCTTGCAATAACTGGTAAATGGGGAAGGCGGTGAAGATGATTTGCTTGGTGCCGGTGCTGAGGTGTTCGTAGGGGATGGTTATATCTTCTGACAGTGAGCGAATTTGCAGGGATTTTATCCCCTGTACGTCAACTATTTCAGTCTGAACTGCTAAGTTGAAGCGATTTAGAATTGTATCTAGACATTCTTTAGCAACTGATACTAATGGATTTGGGTTATTATTCTTCCAATTTTTAAGCTCACTTACGCTACTGGACACTTTAATGTAAGTGCCTGAAAAAGAAGGAATTAGGTGAGTCATAGTATCTTTGGATTGACTAAAAACAATTCACTATGACGACCCAACTCCTTCAAGTTGACGAAAGTTAAGCAGTTTTTCCCAGGTTGGCGCAAGGACGTGCTGAAAAATTTCCTGCTGATAGTCCACTGCATCATCCGCTGCCGCACGGTCTGCCTTTACAAGTGCCGAGCAGAGGCCGGGGCTATCCTCCAACGCCGGAACCTCAAACTGGAAAGCATTTACAAGCAGTTCATTCGCTTCTTCAAGATGAAGTGGATTGACGGTTTCTACATGGGCATCGCTTGGCTGATTATCAGCATGAGCGGCCTGCGGACGGAGAGCCTTCCTCGTGGATGGACAGGACGAACTGGAAGCTCGGCGGCATTGACATCAACGTGCTGTTCATCGGCCTGTTGCTCCCAAACAGCTGCTTCGTGCCCATCGTTTGGAAGCCACTGGCCAAAGGCAACAGCAGCACGCAGAAGAGCGCAAAGGCGCTGATGGGGCGATTTCCAGAAGGCGTGGCGACCGTTCAACTCCTTGAAAATCAGCGTGTTGGCGGACGGGGGAGTTCATCGGGGCAGGTGGTTCCACTTCCCCGAGGGCATGTGGGTTCTCCTTCGTCATCCGGCTCCGCCACCAGGACTACCTGGGCCTCGTGGCGGCCTCCATCGAAAACGGTGGCCAAGACGGACGGGCACATCCGCAGGAGAGCTCAGGCGTGACGGCTTCTTCAAGGCCAGCATCGAGATACTGGGGTACACCTACACCTATAGTGTTCCCTACTAAATCGACTTTTTCTTTTTCATATCTCCGGGTTAGGTTTATTCGGAAATTAGCCTCAATTTGCTGATACTCCCTAATGAAATGATAAAAACTATCCCATATGGGTTGGAGGCTAGTATATGTGATGGGAAAATACATTAATGGTTTAACCTTTGGTTCATAATGTGAAAATTGTTCTTCTTCTGTTACTACCTCATTCAACACTCTCGCTTCTTCCTCTAATTTGGCTTGGGCTAAGCCTGTTGAAAAATATAAAAGTACATTAGCTATCGGAGAAGTAAGCTGTTTGCTGAAACCGCTACTTATGGAGTCAATGGTTACAGTAAAATTTTCTTTATTGTGCTCAAAAATAAAATAGGCACCTTGACCCTCCTCAAATTTTTTCCTTTCATACTCGTAATTATACCGAGGGTTTGAGAAATTGGCATCTAAGCACACTTGCTTTATCATCTCCAACAACGTCGTCTTCCCCGTCCCACTTTGCCCAATAAAGCAAACCTTGTCCAACGGCTTACCCGCCTTCTCATGCCCCTTCGGGTACGTCAAGTCCAGTTCAAAATCCTCGAACTGGTGGAACTTGCTGATTTTTATCTTGCTGATTTTCATGTTATTGCAATTGCTTGAAGGCCAAAGTTACAACAAAAACCCTATTGCTCGCCACCTCCCAACCGCCGCTGCTCCTCCCGAATAATCCCCTTCAACTCCTCTTCTGTTGGCAGGTTCACCAAGTATTTCCCCACGAAAACCTGCTGCTCCAGCCCACCCGTGGCATATTGCACGAGGGCATCGTCCTTGTCGGCGCACAGCACAACGCCGATGGGCGGGGCGTGTCGCTCCGGCATTTCGTTGTCCTGGTAGTAGTTCAAATATACGTTCATCTTCCCAGCATCGGCATGGTCGAACTCACCGATTTTCAGGTCCAAACAACACATGGCGTTTCAGGATACGGTGGTAGAAAACGAGGTCAATTCGGTAGTGCCTGTTGCCGAAGGTAATGCGCTTTTGGCGGTGCTCGAAGCAAAATCCCCTGCCCATTTCCATCAAAAGCTGTTGCAAATGGTCAGTGATGGCCGTTTCGGTCGCTTTCGCTGAACTCGGGCTTTTCCTCAAGTTCAGGAACTCCAAAATATAGGGGGTTGCGTAGGATGTCTTGCGGCTGCCAGCCCGGTTCCCTCTCTGTGCTTGTCGAGGACAGATGCCTTGTCGGTGCTCAGCCCCGTCCGCTCGAACAACAGGCTGCCCATCGCCCGCTGTGGCTCCCTTACATTCCAGTTGTTAGAGATAGTTTGTGTTTCGTAAAAACTGCGCTTAACAGGAGTATCGACTTTCAGCAGTTCAATAAAATGGGAGAAGCTGAGGTGGTTGACGAGCAATTCAGGGTCAGTTGAAGGTCATCTTCTGATTTTGCAGACCAGCGTCTGCAAAATCTCTCCCGAAGGCGATTCTAATGCCGGGATTTTTACAATTGAATGATTGCCTGCGAGTTGGAATTTGGATGACAGTGTCTTCCGAAATCTCACGGATGAAGATGTAATTAACTTTTTCTCCACAAATGATTGATTATCTGTGGGTTGTAATTTCAAAACACTGTTTTCAGAATCTGAGGATAAGTCAAATAAAGGTTCTTGCACCAATAAAGCGACCTGTCGCTGATGCCTTTATGCCAAGGCTGGTCATTCTTGCAGCAACTCCGAGAAATAACCTTTCCCCATACTGCGCCTTATCCTGCCCGTTTTGTTCATATTCCACAAGGTACATCCCAATCATCCAATTACGCAACGTCAGCGCCGTGTTCACCTGCCGGGCCGCTTGGTTGGAAAACCATTGATGTACGTTGTTGATTTCTGAAACGAGTGCTGCGAAGTCTTTCATAGTTGCCAACTGTATTATGAGTATTTGCAAGAAGCATGAATGGGCAACAAAGCTAAAAATAAACGCCTATTTCCGCATCACCTCCCCCAACCCCGTAAACCGCTTCACCGCCTTGTCGTTCTTCACCGCCATGGCCACTGCCTTCTTCGAGCCGACGAGGATGACCAGCTTTTTACCCCTCGTAATACCCGTATAAATCAGGTTGCGGTAGAGCATCATGTAATGGCCCATCACCAGCGGCATCACCACGCAGGGGCACTCGCTGCCTTGGTATTTATGGATGCTCACGGCGTAGGCCAGCGTCAGTTCGTCCAGTTCGGTGAAGTCGTAGAAGACCTCCCGACCATCAAAGAGGACGACCACCTCCCTGCTCCACTTTGTCAATTTTCTTGATGCGGCCCACGTCGCCATTGTAAACGTCTTTGTCATAGTTGTTCTTGATTTGCATCACCTTGTCGTCCTCATGGAAGCTACGGCCCATCTTCACCAGCGGGTCGTAGCTGGGGTTCAGTTTCTTTCTGGAGTATATCGTTTAAGTTACGGTTGCCGATGGTACTTACGGTTCATGGGGCCAGCACCTGTATATCGTCGAAGGAATCGAAGCCATACGCCTTGGGCAGGCGGCTATCCACGAGGTTCACGATGAGGTCGGTCAGCTTGTCGGGGTCTTCCTCCTCCATGAAGAAAAAAGTCGCCACCCTTGTCGTTGCTCAGGTCGGGGTGCTCCCCGGCGTTGATGCGGTGGGCGTTGGTGATGATTGCACTGGCGGCGGCCTGCCGGAAAATCTCGGTGAGGCGGGTCGTCGGTGTTTTCGCTCAAAATTAAATCCTGCAACACACTGCCCGCCCCACGCTCGGCAACTGGTCCACGTCGCCGACCAGCACCAACCTCGCCGTGGTCGGCACGGCCTCTAACAAGTTGAACATCAGCACCGTGTCAATCATGCTCGCCTCGTCCACGATGAGCAGGTCGCGGTCGACAGGTTCTCTCGGTTGCGCTTGAAGCCGTTGATGCTGAAATTGAATTCCAGCAGACTGTGGATGGTGCTGGCCTTCAAGCCCGTTATCTCCGACATGCGCTTGGCAGCCCGACCCGTTGGCGCAACCAGCATGATTTTTGCGTTAGTTGGTGGCTCACCAGCAGGATGACCTTCGTGATGGTGCTCTTGCCCGTACCCAGCCCTTAGTGATGATATGCACTTTTTCCTCCAAGCTCTTTGCTACCGCAATGCGCTGGTTTCAGCCAATTGGATGTTCAGTTTCTCCTCCGCCCAGACCAGCGCCTCCTTGGTTTTACGCTCCGCAACGAAGAACTACCCCTTGCGGCCTGCGCAGTTCCGCCCCGATACCCTGCTCGCAGACATGAAGACCTTGGGCCAAACCCGGGCCGTCAGCGCCCCGTCAATGGTCAGCGGGGCTGTCACGATGCGCTCTTCCTGCTCGATGGCGGCGAGGCGGGCGGCCCTTGGTTGGCCTCCACTTCCAGCAGTTCCTGCGCTTTTTCAGAAAAAGATTGACGGGATAGCAGGTGTGGCCGTCGTTCGAGAGGTCGTTCAGCTCATACTCCACCCCAGCGTCAATGCGCATGTCGCTCTCCTTGCCGATGCCGAGTTTTGGGCCGTCTTGTCCGGCGGTCGCGAAGCCGATGCCCCAGATGTCACGGGCGAGGCGGTAGGGTTTTCCTGCAGCACAGCGATGCTCTCCTCGCCATGGGTCTTGAACACCTTCTGGGCGTAAGTCGGGCTGATTTCGTGCTGCATCAGGAACGACATCACCTCCCGGATGGCCTTTGCTCGGCCCAACCCGCCGTGATTTTTGCGTAGCGCTTCGGCCCGATGCCGTCAATTTCCATGAGCAAATCGGGCATCTGGTCAATCATCCAGCGTCCGTTCGCCATGGCGCAGCACGATTTGCTCCGCAAAATGGTCGCCGATGCCCTTTATCATGCCGCTTGCCAAGTACTTCCTGGATGCCCCGGATGGTGGCGGGCTGCGTCACCTCGTGGGTCTGCACCACGAACTGAAAGCCGTACTATGTATCGTTTTTCCAATTGCCCACGCATTCGAGCGTCTCGCCCACCTGCACCGAGGACAGCGTCCCGACCACGGTAGTCAAGTCAGGTTTGCCCGGCTCCTGTGGGCGGGCCACCGTCCAACCGTTTTCGGCATTCTGGAAAGTGATACGTTCGATATGGTAGGTGATGGTGTCCCATTATTGCTCGCCCATTATTTCTCTCTTTAATACGGATATGATGGCGCTGTCAGAAACTCCCTGTACTTTATGGGGTCTCCTTCGCCCTGTGAAAGTTCATTTATTTGTTGTCGTGCTTTTTTTCCACTTGAAAGGGAATCAACGCTGGCTGTTCATCTCATTTTCTCCATCCCAAGCATTGTATTCATCAAGGTTTCGTAAAATGCTGCCCTGATTTCGGCACGCCTCGCTTCATCGAAATATTGCAGCCTAATGCGTTGTGAAGGTGTGGGTGATGGCATTTGTTGCCCCGAATATTTCACCTTCGAGGGTGTAATAGACCAAGGATTCTACGTTTTCATCGGTAGGCAAGATGGCAAGTGGTTTGTCCTCCCTCCCTGGTGCAGTACGAAAACCTTGGGTGGACTCTTTTCCGCCTCCACTACAAAGATGCCGCAAATTTTCATATCGAAATGTGTTACGGCGAGCATCGCCCTTTTTATATCCAAATGCTCAATCGTTTATTGCGCCTATCATTGTGTTCCAAATCATTTGGCGTGGCAATTCCTGATGGATTTTGCCGATTGCGGTAACAGCATAAATAGCCCTGCTCTTTGAGCAGTGCATTGCCAGTTCTTTTTGGAATAATAGCCAATACCGGGTTCTGGATTTGGCGATGGGCTGGAAGACAGGTGGCCCCATGCTGCGTCAGCATTGTTTGCGACATAATATGGTTCAAGCTGGCCAGCCTCTTGGTTTTTCCAATTGGCAAAAGCAATAGGTTCTTCGTTTTTCAGGATGCGTTTCATTGGGCGGGCGTTTCCTTTCTTCTCAAAATGGCTTTTGCTTCCCTCAATGCTGGTATATCGGCAGGAGATGCTTGCTCAATAAGTGCTATTTCCCCTTTTGCCTCGGCCACTTTGTTGCTTGCCAATAATTTGAAAATATCCTTTAGCTTATCCTCGAATAAACCTTCCTCAACGCCCATGATTTTCTTGATAATCAGCCCCTTCTGGCACGCTGTAAACCTGCCCATCGTCCAGCAGCCGTATATTCTCGCTCCTGATGCTGCCCAATATCAAGGGGCTGTGCGTGGTAATGATAAATTGCAGTTTTGGAAATACCTCGGTCAGTTTGCGAACAATTTTGCGTTGCCAGCGGGGGTGCAGGTGCAGGTCTATTTCGTCAATGATGACGATGCCGCCCCCTTCTTTCAGTGGGTCATCGCATTTTGGGTTGGCAAATTCGCCGGCCTTCGGGCTATATCGAAACCAATGCGAATAATGATTTTTCACCCGCAGATAGTTGGCTAACTTCCAATTCTGCGTCTCGCTTCTTTAATTTAAGCCGATAATTGTCCAAGGAAGAAACGATCCACAAAACATCGGTGAACTTGTCCTCATCGCCTTCGTCATTTAGTGTGGATAATATGGCACGTTTTGCTATCGCCTTATAATTTGTCTGCTGGCGGAGTTCCAAATCTTCTTGCCATTTAAACCACTCGAAGAAACGTTTGAAGTCGAATGCACGGGCGTTTAGGGCGTTTTCATATGCTTTGAAAACATCCATATCAGGCCCTCCTTTTCCATTCGCACCATTTTGTTCATTATCAACTTTTTCGCACGGGTAATAAATGACAACTGGAAAAATAGCATTTATATTCTCACTTCTTTTTTCGTCAATTTTCCATGAAAGCATACGAAAATCCTCTAAACCACTCTTGGCATTAAGATTAAAATAAGATTGTCCAATTTCGAAGCTCCAAAGGATAGCTTTATGGGAATCTCCAAATATACAATCGGCACTACAACATATTTTCCAAGTCTGTTCTCCAAATTTTATATCCTTTTCAGGGAAGAATTCATTTCCTCTTCCAATATTATAGGTGTCAAAAGATGGGGTTTTAATGATATTAATTATCGGCATCAACATCTTCGCAATCCCCTCCACCAGCGCCGTCTTCCCCGCCCCGTTCTCCCCAATCAGCACCGTCACTTGCGGGTGGAAATCCATCTCCAGCTTCTCGAACAAACGGAAGTTTTCCAAGGTCACCGAATTTAGTCTCAAGTCAAGCCTCATGCGAAATTATCTTTTTGACTGCGATGCTGTTTTGCAAAGCATTGAGCAAAGTTAAGTCAAAATCGTGCAGCAAAATCAAATAGCGTTTGGCTAATTCGCTTTGCCGCTGGGAATATACCTTGCCGCTGAACGGGTCCGCCCAGCCGAGTCGGTTCGAGTAATCCACATGGAAGGACAGGGCAATGACCGGCCTGTCGGCCTTTTTGTTTCGTTGATGGATTGCGAGGGCAGCAGATAGGCAAACGTCCTTTCAACCTATCTACCCCTTGTTCCTTAATCTTCCCCCGACAAAAACTCTGATAAGCCTTCAATTTCCCCATATCCCCATCGGCGGCAGTCAGGCCTGCTCTGGCCAGGTGCTCGGGTCGTGGATGCGGAAACAGTCTGAAGGCATTGGTCAGCGCTTCTTTCAGGCGCTCGACAGAAGTGTCGGCTAATTCAGTGAAACTATGGATGCCAGCGCCATGCAGCAGCAGTTCAATCTTTGGGCCGATGCCTTCCACCAATTTTAGGTTGTCGTTCGTGGCAGGTTTGCCTAGGCTTGGCCTTCGTTTTGGCGGGTTCCACTGGTTGTACGAGTTGCTTGGCCTGCCCCACCAATCGTCCCGCTCGATGCGGCCGGGAAAGAACTCAATGGCGGTGGTTGGTTTATCAATCAGGTTGGCGTCGAGGTGGCTGATTTGACCATAGGTGTAAATGCCGGGGCCGTTCCGGTTTTCTCCAAAGGAGCCAATGCCCTTGATGGCCGTCGGGTCGTCCTTCTGGTCGGCAGTGGCGACAGGGGATGGTGGTGCCGATGGCGGCCCAGCACCTCGTCTTGGCTTCCGGAGGGTGTGACTGCCTGGTGATAGCTTCTTTGTCC
Organism: Saprospiraceae bacterium; assembly: GCA_016714985.1. GTDB lineage: Bacteria > Bacteroidota > Bacteroidia > Chitinophagales > Saprospiraceae > UBA6168. The sequence goes on from JADKBS010000004.1 coordinate 10,008, forward strand.
GCTGGGTTGATGCTCCGGCATGATGGGCGCATCCATCACCGCACTAAAAACGGGCGCTTCCGGCTACTGGTTCGATGGATTTCAGCGCCGCCAGTTTCGCTTTCAGCGCCTCGTTCTCCGTCACGGGGCTACCGATATTTTGGCCTCCAATGCGCCGGGCGGTTGTTGGAATCCTTGTAGGAGTTCAGCAGATTGAGGAGGTTCTCGTCCTCTTTCTTTACGTTGCTGCGCAATGATTCATTCTCTGCCATCAGTTCGGCTACCCTGTTTTCCAGCGCACCGACCCTACGATGAAGTTTCATCATAAATGGCTTTCAACTCAATCAATTGTTGGTGGTCGACGGTGCCCGTCGTCCCTGCGGCGAGCCAATTGGTCATTGCTGGATTTGAGTCAATGATCTTGGTTGTTCCAGATCTTGAATGGTGGCCTGATAGGAATGGCTGTTGGCATGAAGCCGAACGGTTTCCTCCAAGGAAGCATCGTAGTCCTTCTGCCATTTGGCTTTCTCGGCCTGCATCACAGCCAACTGCTCCTGCGCAAGGTCAGCCTCCTTGTTCGACTTGGCCAAGTCAGCCCAGACTCAGGTCGTGTTTTTCCCGGGGATGCTGCCATTTCGAGGTCGAGGTCGTCGTATTTTTCTTCCAGTCAGCTGCCTCCCGCTGAAAACGGTTGGCCTGCCCGCCATAAAGTAGCCATGCCGAAACAAAGCCGATAAGGAAGCTCACGAGCACTGAGAAAGAGGAAGAAAACGCTGTCTGGATGGTTTAAAGAATCGAATAAGTTTTCCATGCTGTGGTATGTATTGATTGTTGGTTTAGCAAGTTGTGAGTGTCAGTGGTTTTTGGGGTCTTTGGGTCTCATTAAACCTTATCAACCCAGTTACTGCGTTGGCTTTTCCGTGATTCTAAAATTGACCCGACTAGGTTCTTTTGGCGACCTTCGGGGTTGTCCTTCCGCCAATTGGGTTCGGTACGATGGGCTGCTCCTCGCCTTTGGTATCAGCAGCGATATTGGCCTTCACGCCAGTTCCCTAAAATGAGCGACAGCGTTCTTTGCCTACGCAGACCGAGGTTCAGGTTCGCTTTTTCATGCCCGATACTGTCCGTATGCCCGTAATGGTGAGCATCATGACAGGATTGGCATCGAAAAGGTTTTGACGGAGTCGGCACACAAAAAACGCACTGCTCGCCCGGTTTGAACTCGTCAGAGCCGAAGGCGGAGTTGGCATCGGAGAAAGTATTGTCTTGAAACTGTACACCGGGCGGTCGCTAATCGTCGGGTTTGGGCGGGTAAAGACTGAAGGAGAAAGGTTCACCATCGTTGCGCCCTTGGCCATTTCGCGGTCAATCGTGAAGCGCTTTTCCTCCACGCCCAATTGCGTCGCAATTGCACCACAACTGCGGCCCTCGCAATGCCAAGGTTTTCAAAAATGCCGCTTTTGGCTGTCTTTCCGATTCGAGTAGCGCCCCCGTGATGGTGATTCGCTTATCGGGTTGGCCTTCAGGTACTCGGCCACTTTCCCCAAAAATCCTTGTTGTTGGCGCTCAGGTCGGGCTGTACGGCATTCGGTGCAAGCCAAACTGCTCATAGCCTTGAAGGATGGACTTGTCACCGTCCTTGAGCGAAAGCGTCATGGGACGGGCAGTGGTCTGTATGGGGGGTTGGTCGCCACAGTGATGCCTTAGCTCACAGACGAAATAGCGCCGTGCCGGGATGGCAAAAGCGGCAAACACCAGAAAGCCGATGATAAAACCTCTCATAGTCGTTTTTGAATAGTATGTTTGGTTCAATGCACGGCGAGTTGTTTCTCTTCCGGGCATTTACTGCTTTTTAGCAAGCCACCAAATGTATGTGTTTCAATTGATTAGACAAAACCAATGCAGATTTTTCACAGGGTTTTCAAACAAAAGAAAATTACAAATAAGCAGTTTTTCCAGAAGTCCAAAACTTCAAGCCGCCATGCCGCTTGATTGCGACATGGCGGCTTATCGTCTAAATCATACGCTGGGGCATTAAGGGTTTTGTCCATTTGAAATTTGCTGTTTGGCCTTTGCCAAAAGCCAATGGTAACAACTAACGGCCAGAAGTACAAAAGTGCCAACTTATTAGGGAGGCATACCGATTGTGACATTAATTTTCAGCAATAATCAACTGCCGAACAAACGCCTTGCCTTCTATTGGCTTTATCAAACGCCATAATGCCCTGATGGTAAGCCACCCAATTCCAAGCGGACGAGCGTCGTAGTTGCTTCTGGCAGACTCACTTGCCTTACCATCCTGCCGAGGTTGCTATATACCTGCACACTTACTGCCCTGGCCGCCAATGGCGATATGTCCAAGTATGCAAAGCTGCTTGCCGGGTTCGGGTACAGCACGATGCTTTGTGAAGGAAGTTCGTCCTCACACATTCCACATCCACCCTTACCGTCGCTTGCGGTTTGATGCCCTCGTCGAAGCAGATTTCGTAAGTAAACACATCAGGGCTGCCTTCGTAGCTATTGCAGTATTCGACCAATGGTAGGTAGCTCACCGTGTTGTCCACGTTCACCCATGCCGTGCCGTTGGCGGGTTGCTGTTTCGCAATGCGCTGCGGCCGAACGGTTCAGCACGTCGTTGGAAAGCACATCACCCTTCACGGCCTCACCCTGACGGGTACGCAACTGGTCGGGTTGAAGCCGGAACTGGCTCAAGTTCCGTTTGGTCGGGCACAGCTACGACAATATCGTTCACCACTACGTTCACCAGCAATGAATCACACATCCCGTCGAAGGGTTGGTGACTATGATCAAGTGCTGGCCTTCGGCCAAACCGATGGATGTGCCAAGCGATGTTACCTTTTGCCTGTTTCAACAAGCTCGAATAGGCAGCGCCCGTTTCTACAAAGTGCGTCACCTGAAGTTTTGCCGTAGCTGCCGACTTTTTCACATTGTCGGTCTCTGAAGCAGTCTCTTGTTGGCATCGAAATGCCGGTTGCCATAGGGCATCCAAATGGTTCGTGAAATTGGCCCAGAGTGCCGGGGTCGTTGACCAAAGTGTAGAACTTATCGGAGCCAATTTGCAAGCTTACACTGCAACAGTCCGGTCGGGATGGGAATAAACCCCTACACATCCACGAGTTCAGGGTCACAAGCTTGTGGCTTGCGGTCATATAGCTGGCCATCCACCCTCAGTTCCATCTGCGTGGCAATAGACAGCGGCACTGGCAAGCAGACCCTCTCTGGTGCTTCATTCACTTCTACTGTCATGGCCCCGCTACTGGGAACACAGGCGCACATTTGGGGCAATCGTCGAAATATCGGAACTCGTATTTCTCCACGCGGCTGTTGTACCCTCATAAGTTGCCAGCACCGTGAGTACCAGCGGGCAACCCGTGCGGGCATTTGCCAGCCATTCGATACGCCGAGGTCTGGCGTCCAAAGGGAAGCCGTAAGCGACACGTTGGTGATGTTCAAATTAGCGGTGCCATTTGCTTGCGCGCGGCCTGCATCGGTCTTTGTCATTGAGTTAAGCACTGCAGGCTCACATTCGCAGCCATTTTCGATATTCACAACGAACACCGTTTCGCAAGTGCCGGGGCCAACGGGCCCATTGGTCACAATCGTTATAGCTTCCTGCGTGAGGCCAATCGGCGGTTGGCTCCAGCGCACCATCGCTCCATTGGTAAAGTGTAGGTTGCTGGCGCAATGGAGGCCGTCCCAGTGAGTCCATTGCAAGTCTGCGGCGTTGTGCTGATGGCAGTTATCGTCAACCGCGGTATCACGGATATTCGGCCTTTTCGATGACGCTGGGCACCCTCGGCAAGTGGCATTCGTTGCTGTCACGGTGCGGAATGCACCGTCTATATTGCTTAGGTTGAATCGTTGCGCCCGTTCGACCATGCGTATGCATAACGGCGGTCGCCAGAACCAATGCCCCGCTGCTGCAAGTACATCTCCGCCGCAACCCGCTGCGACGGTAGGTTGTTGGAACCAATGATTGTGATTTTCTGCTGCCGTAACAGCACAACGCCAGCGGGAAATAGTCACCAGTCAAGTGCGGGTCGGCCTCGTCGTACGGCCATCGGTCTTGGTGCTCTGCCGTTTCATGGTACGTCACCGTTAGCGCCTCGGCAGGGGCAGCCCCTCCGTTACCGTCACATTGGCCTCAGGCAGTATCGCTCCGCCATTGGCGAGGTAGATGACCGTGTCGGCAGGTGCTTCGCTGATGAAAGTGCTGCATTCCCAATCACATGAATAGTACGGGTCGCCAAGGATGAATTCCCCAACCATCCGTTGCGACAAGTGCAAATTCGGTCTCAACCTCCGGCGTGGAATCTGCACGTTGGACGTGGCTTTGACTCATAATCACCTCCCCGCAATTATCGGTAACAGTAGGTTCGCCGCACGGCGTGGCTCATTGCAACCAATCGTCATCTTGGCACGTTGCTGAAAACGGGTGATTCGCGGTCACTGTTGCGATGTACAGGAGTAATAGAGGGCTGTGTTGCCGCAAGGGAGTCGAGGTGGCCGTCCAAGTGCAGTGCGCTATGTTGATGAACCCATCGCCCCCAAGTTGGCTGGCCAAACAGTTGCCGGTTGCACGCCACTCTCGGTAAAGACTATCATTGGCTTGGCTGCAGCCTCCCCGAGGCGAAAGCATCGCTCATGTCGAACAAGGCTGGTTCACCGTTGCATGGAAGGAACAATAATATCGCCACTGTTCATGCCCGCCAATTGTGGGTCGGCAAATTCAATTCCCAACGTGGCCGTATCGGAAACCGTGATGACCTGCACATGCGATACGGCGGCATTGCCGCAAACATCAGTGGCCCGGTTGAAGTACTGAGTCGGGGGTATCGTCGCACCCCGTCCCCGTTTGGTTTTGTTGAAATGCTACCTCCAAGTCGCCATCACATGTCCATTGCGGTGAGGGTTGCCGGGGCCGGAATGTTCTCAAAGGCATTGCAGCACCACGTTTTGTGCTTGATGCCTCAGCAAATACAGGCGGTTCCGTATCGCTCAATGCGATGGTTTGAGAAGCAGTTACTGAATTGCCACAGGAATCGGTGGCCGTCCAGGTACGGGTCAGCGTGCGGTTGCAACCCGTCCCATTAAAAGTTTCTGCCAGACTGGCAGGCCCGGCTTGACCACAATTGTCAATGGCCGTCACGGTCGAAAGGTGGTACTTGCCCGCACTCTCGGCGGTAGCAAAGCCGGAACGCCCACCAGCGTGGGCGGCCGAGGTATCGCTGATGAAGACGGTGAAGAACAAGACTGTCCGTGTTGCCTGACGGCATCCGAGAGCGGTCCAGCCACAAAGTAGCGGCGCTCAGGGAAGCCATCCGTTTGGCAATTGCCCCGCACGACGTTCTCCCGTGAAGGTACGGGTCGCTTCGCCACAGGCATCCAGTGGCCGGAGAGCCAATCGGGTCGAGCGAAGGTATCTGGCTGCAATCAGCATGCAAGGTATCGCCATGCTGTATTTCCCCAAAGAAGGCATGCGGGGCGTACAGCACGGGCGGCGTGTTGTCCAATACGGTCAATATTTGCTGCGCAACGGTTGAGTTACCACAGGCGTCCGTAGCCGTCCAAGTGCGGGTCAGGGTATAGCTACAACCTGTGTCCCCACCGGGGCGCTGCCAGTTTTGCGTTTGGGTATAGACCACTTTATGTTTGCATCGCAGTTGTCTGTTGCCGTCAGCGTGGCCGGGGTCGGCCCATGCTTGCGCAATCAGCGGTTGGGTTTTGTGGCAGGTTGCCTACAAATGCAGGTGCTTGGTGTCGTTTACCGTGACGATTTGCTGCGCAACGGTTGAATTATTGCAGTCGTCGGTGGCCGTCCAGATACGGGTGAGGGTGTACCCGCAACCGCTACCGTTTGTGTTCAGCGAGGTCACTGCCCGTTCGCATCGTTTGTCATTGCTGTCAGCGCCGCTGGCGTTGGAATGGTAGCACTGCATGCCAGGTCGAAGGTTTTGTGGCAAAACCCCGGCAAATACTGGCCTTACAAGGTCGTTGACGGTGATTATTTGTTGCCGAGGCCACATTGCCGCAGTCGTCGGTGGCCGTCGAAATTTTGGTCTCGTTAAGTTACAGCCGCTACCCGGTTTGGGATTCTTCCAGATTGACAATAACATCGGTATCGCAATTGTCGGTCGCCGTCCCGTTGGCTGGGACGGGTATGCTGCCGCAATCCACTGTGGCATTGGCGGGCAC
>JADKBS010000005.1:0-240000 GCA_016714985.1 Saprospiraceae bacterium
AATGAACACGGCATCCTTGTTGCGCTGGAACATTTTGCCGGAGCAGATAAACGATGGAACTAGGCTCCAAGCCTGCCGTAGCCACTTGGTAAAAAGTGGCTGGAACTGGTAGTAGTTGTTTTTGGTAATCACACGACCTGAGTAACCCGACTTGCAGCTTGTTAGCAAGCACGGGGCCCCAAGCCACCCCAACGACCACCACCCGTTTTTGACCTATCTCTGGAATTCCAATTTTTCACTTAAAAACATTATTTTGTTTTCTATGGCAAAAAACAGGCTGTCGTAGAGATATGTTTGGTTTGCTCAAGTCAGATTAGCGGTTTTATAAAATACCTTCCAAGACAAGGTTCCCATTTTGCTTCGATTACCAATACCGCCATTCATTACTAAAATTATAGCATTCAGAACAAGGCTCGGTTTGGTGTTTTCCGCATTGCGGAATATGCGTGGTTTTCGTACAAAAAGAAATCCCTTTCATCAAATCAAAACTGCCATGCATCCAAAATTGACATGTCGTTTTAGTCATTGTCTTTTTATCCACCTTGTCCGCCATTGCGCAGCCATGCCTGCGGCGAATACTGGGATGGGGTATTCTGCGTTTCAATGCCCAGTACCAGCACCTATGACCCCGATTTCGGCAATGGCGGGCTATAATTGCGTGGATTGCGGGCAAGGAAACATCTCGAGGACAACCGGCACAACGTGGTGCGACGATTGCCCGTGGGGGGCAGTTCCAAACCAACACTGGTGCTACTTTTGTAATAATTGCCCGATGGGCCAGGTACCAAATCAACGCTGGTTCTTTTTCTTGCGACGACTGCGACCCCGGCACTTATGCTGCCAACACAGGGCAATCCATCTGCGACGACTGTTCGCCCGGCACCTACGCTGCCCAACGCTGGCCAAAGCGCCTGTTGATAATTGCGAAACGGGGTCTTATCACCCTCGTCTGGCGCTTCCAGTTGTATTAGTTGCTCGGCGGGCACCTACCAGCCTTCCACTGGTTCAACCAACTGCATTGACTGCTCCCCGGCTCCTATTCCTTGATCACGGGGCCATCTCTTGCCGAACTGCCTGCCAGGAGGCTACCAACCATTGCCCGCCCAGACTGGTTGCCTCGACTGTCCGCCCGGCTCTTTTCAAGGCCAACCCCGGTGCCACTTTCTGCGACAACTGCCGCCTCCCCGGCAAGCTACCAAGACCAGTACGGCATGCCGACTGTTTCAACTGCCTGCGGCACCGTTCAACCTGCCTCCCGGAGCAACTTCTTGCGACAACTGCACCCCGGTCATTACCGCTTGCCCGCCCTGACGACCTGCATCGAGTGCGCCGTGGGCTTCACTGCTGCCAATCGGCCAATCCATCTGCGACCAATACCCTCCGGCACCACGACGAGCGGCCCCGGTACCACCGTTTGCGATGTGGTACTTCCCATCGAACTTTCCAGCTTTTATGCGAGGGTGGAGAACGAAAGTCGTGCGGCTCTATTGGGAGGTGGCGCAGGAAATTGAACCACCAGTTTTATGTACTTCAAAAAAAGCACCGATGGCCAAAAATGGACGACCATCTCTCCCGACAGAATGGTACGGGTACCGGTTATAATCCGTTGATTTACCATGCCACCGACCCGTTCCCAGCAACGGGCAGCAACTATTACCGCCTAAAAGAGATGGCCTTCGACGGGCAAGAGACCTATTTCGAGGTGCTTCATGTTGAGTTTGAAAATGTAGCGGAGGGAAAGGGTCTATCAACCCCGGTGCTGGGCATGAACTCAGCGTGCATCGAGGAGGCCATCCGTGAAATCTCCATTTATGACCAGCAGGGAAGGCCGGCAGCGGGTGGTTTTCCTGCAACGCGTATCGCCTTGATAGAAGTTGGCTTTTGCCAGCAGGGATGTACACATTTGCCATTACCACCGAAAACAGGACGGTTTTACAAAAAGGGTGCTGCGGCGGTGACGGGGTTTATCTTGCAGTTCAATGCGCCACACAAACCTTCCCATATTGAACCTCCCGTCAGGTAGTCTTATCGAGATGAAATAAATGCCTGATGGCAAATCGGATACAGGCAGGTCAAATCCCCTTCTGTATCAGCAAAATAACCTTCCGCTGCTGCCCCGACAAGTCGAAAACGTTTATTTCCATGGACGCTTTACCACTATTACCTGGGACTTGGATATGGACGACCTCGTTGGCGGGGTTGGGATAGATTTTTACCTTTCCCAGTGCTGTTTGCGGCACTTCCTCCGTACTACTCACCAGCCCACAGTTGCAGGGGTATCTATACAGCCGTCGTTCGTGGTCTTGATGAGCCAGCAATAACTGCTGTTGTCTTCGCCTCTTGTGACATAGCCACCTGCTATGATGCTGCCAGAGAGAGGACGCCAACCCCACCTAATCTTTGGCGGTTATAACCACTAATAGGCAAGATGTCCGACGTATCTTGTCTGCCCCAGATGCTATCGCCATTCATAGAAAGTTTCATAAGCCAACCCCGATTATAGACTTGGCTAAAATCTGTGTTCGCTTCCGTATAAGTCATTCCAGCACAAATAAAATTACCGTCCATGGTTTCTTTTATATCATAGAACATGATTTCATTCGACAAATCAGATTTTAGCCCATATTTATTAACCCATTCGGAATTGAAATTTTCGTCAAGCATTGAAAAAGTAGATTTTACAATCTTGTACTGGAATGGTGGAACCGACTCTTCTTCTACTACGTTCAAGCCGTAAACCAATATTCGTTCACCGTCAGCGTACAGTATTTCACGCAAGTAACCAATTTCCGGTTCTGGTTCTGATTCCCATTCCCTAAGTACTTCACCATTTCCGTTAATGTATTTTATGACCGAAATATTGCTTTCATCGAAAGGGTTAGTATCAATAGTTTTTACCATTGACAATGCAAACAAAGTATCATTTATCTTAAACAAATCGTTGATTGACTCTGATGTATTGAAATCATCATAATATTTCACCCAAATTGAATTGCCGTCTAAATCTATTCTTCGCAAATAACCGTCATTAAGTCCATTTGACCTTCCAACCCCCCCATAAAGAAAGTAACCGTCATGAATGGGGATCATATCACATAGCTGATAATTAAAATCTTCTAAGTCTTCGTACTTTTCAACAAATTCAAGATTGAAGTCTTTATCTGTTTTGAGAATTACAGGAATTCGTAAGCGGCTGATGTAATAGTCATAATATAGCCGTTATCATTTGCCTTTAACAGAGACCCCCATCTATGTGGCACAGGATAAGGGCCAAAATATGTCTAATATATGGTTTGATTGAAGAAGATTTCCAAGCGTGTCAAACTTCATCAATATGATACCTCGGTTAAAGCTCATGGAGTCAAATATCCATCGCCCAAGCAACAATGGTATCGTTCTCATTAAGATTTTAAAAATTCTGGTGTTTGGGTACTCGATAGCAAACCGTTTGTTGAAGGCCCAGTGTTTGGGCAGTTAATAGAACTTGTGCAAGTATAAAAATTAATAGGAAATAATAATTCTTCATGACAGTAGAAAAATTCAGAGTGCTTGGCACATGCCAATCACTCTGAACGGTTTTAAGTTTAATGCTCAATGATAACTTAGCTTGATATGAATGGCCTTCTTTCATTTGAACTTTCAAAAAAGTGAAGCTCCTTCCTGAATATCTTTGGTTGGCAGTTTCACATTTCCAGAAAGAATGTAGTTTTGATAAAGCAGACTTGGCCGCGCAAATTGCATAAAGCGATGCTGAAATCAATCTGGAGGTGGTCTTGAAAGAAACAATCAAGTGATCGTTGCTGGGTTGGGATAAACAAGTAATCTAAATTCCTTGAAGTAAATAGCGATTTACCTTCTTTAATAGATTGTCTTTCAGCAACCCTTTGAGGGGATTCGCAATCTTGGCTTGTCTCGATTCCGTTCCACCTCAAAAGCGATTTTACGAGGAATCCAGGTTCTGAGCACCAACTTTTCCAGAACATAAGAGAATCTATCACAGGTTCAGATAGGTTGGATAAATTACCTTCCTCCAATTCGACAGTAGGCCGAACCAATTCATAAACCAACTCCAATTCGTTGAACTCTCCAAGATTATCTCCTGATAGGCCATGTTTAGTCGGTACCTCTTCCCATAAATCATCAAATTCATCGAGGTCACTATTGAAAAAATAATGATTGAGGCGCTCCAAATCACTTGAATAGGATTCGGAGTGTTCCAGCCATGTCAGTATAGAGTCCGTCTCAATTTCCAATCCCATCGTATCCAAAGCATAATTTTGGACAACCAGCGAAGCGTATTGCTCCATAAGAGATTCCAAGTTTTGGATGGCTTTCTTTTCCGCTTCAATTTGTTGTTGGTTAGTCATCGTTGCCAAGGCAGCCTTTTTGGTATTCCTTTCCTGACGATTTCCATAAAATGTTTGCTTTAACAGTTGATTTGTGGTTTCGTCGCAAGGTGGGCTACATGGTGTTACAGATGTGCAGGCTGCATTGGCAATTGTCAATTCATTGCCATTTACGTTTTGAAAAGCTGTTCCGCCATAGGTGAAATGCTGTGGATTGCTTGAATTGGCGTTGCCCGTAAAAAAATATTGGATAGTTTGTCCTCCGGTACTCTTAAAACTGCTATTAGGGTCGGGCAAGCCTGAAAAAGTGTTACCTGTTGGTGCATCAAAGCCCTGTCCATTAATTGCCTTTTGTTCCACTCAAACATTTCCAAGCACGAGGTAATCGCCCACACTATTAGTATGTGCATTGCAATTATAAGTCAGTCCTGAATTTGCATTGCCATTTTCTGATTCGGCTCTATTTCCTACTTTTAAGTTAATATAGTCATTATCTAAGATGATTTGTTGGCAGTACCTGTTGCTCGCACCACCGTCCCCACTGCCTCGTTGTCCAGCCCCGTAAAAGTATTTTTCGTAAACGAGAAACCCGCTGAATTTCCAGAAAGGGTGACGCCCACGCTCTCCCCACTACAGTTGGGAGGTGCGGCGATTTGGAAGCTGTTGTCACGGATGGAGAAGTTGCTGACCTTGTTGGACTCGATGCCGGAGAAGCAGCGGGTGAAGCCGTTGGTGTTGGCTTGGAAGGAGCCTATTAAGGGCTGGTCAACAACGATGGCCTTGCTCAAGTTATGGAAACCGTTGCTTATAGCGATGATGCTGGCAGCTTTGCTGTCAATCCCGAGAGCCTTGTCGGCAGGGTCGCAAACAGAGCGGTCGTCCTTGAACCAGCAGGCTCTCACCCGCGGGTTGGTGACGAACCATGCGTCCACGAAAATGGGTCGTAAATCGGAGCCGCCCCGGTAGGAGTCATCCAGATAAAACTGAGCGCCGTTGATGTTGGAGGAGTTTTGGGCACTTGACACATATGCGCCGAACCTTATGGAGGTGGTGCAGTTGATGAACGCACCCCTGCAGGGGTTCAATATACCGCCACCGCCATAGCCACCGTCTTGCGTCTCAAGGCGGATGCCCACCTTTGCATGCTCTATGACTCCACCTGAGTACAAACTGACCCATCCTTGCTGGGCGTTGATTCCCCCCGCTGTGCTCTGGCTCCCAAATGGCGTACCCTCCACGATGATGCCTTCCCACATACCGGCGCAGGCTGCCGTTATTGGGGCCCAAATGTTAAGCCTTGCCCCTTTTTACCACAATCTTTGCGCCGGGCAGCATTTGGATGGGCGTAGTAATGGAGTGTGTGCCGGACTCCACGATGATGTCGCCGGAAATCAAGGGGATAAGGTCTCCGGGGAGTGTGGTAAAAATCACGACTGCATCAAGGAGCGGGTGATTTTTTAGGTGATACCGCATGCGCCTGATTTGTTCGTCAGTAAAAAGGCTTCGGCAACTTCTCGGCTCGTTATAGCTCATGTAATTCCTGAAAGCCTCCACTGCTATTGTTGTATCTGGCAAAATCGACTCGCTACAATCAGCTTGCGACGTGACACCAGTTCCCCCGTTTTTGAAGGGGGTGTCACACACTAAATCACAATACCAATGGCAACTATCCAAATCTTTTGTTTCTGAACAAAAAACTTGTTGAGTAGTACCAGTTGCATCGCCAAAAAGGTGCATTAATCCCAAACAGTGCCCCATTTCATGAATGATAACTTCATCTGGTGTGACATCATTACCACCCATCACTATACGTTTTGATGGCGCACAGCAATTTTCTCCAAAAGGCAAAGAATTTGGGCTATGCTCATACCAAATAGTGATTGCATCTTTCTTTCCTTCAGCTTGGTTCTTACTATTGCTAACAGCGTAGTCTTGGTCAATCACGAATTCACCACTACAATTATTCGATAAATTGTACTTTACGAATCTTATACCATAAGGATTATAACTACTGTTCAAGTAATTTAAAAATTTCTTCAGTGCTTACCGTTAAGTCCAAAGAATTAGTCCAGCCATTATTGTCCACGTAAATGACAAATACTCTAGTGTTAAAAACCCCTTCTACTTCACTATAAGGCCCAAAAAAATAGGCGGCTGTAAACCTGATTGAGATTGAACTGGGAATGGCTTCAAAGAAACCCTAGAAAAATTCAATACAAGCAAAAATGAATAGATTCGATTGATTTTTCATAGCAAACGGTTTTTGGTAAAAAAATAAGGAAGATGAAGATGAAGCAGAACCTGTCCCTTGTTCATCCTTCAAAGCAAAATTAAGGTTTTTCCCTTTTCTAGCACAAGGAACATCTAGGGTTTGATGCAATCTATACCCAAATAGTCCGGCAGCTTGCGAAAATCGAGCGTTTCGTTATGCAGACCAAATGCCTTTTGTTCTAAAATGTAGCCGTTGCGCAGCAATGCACTCCCTTCAAATCAACAACTCAAAACGATTCCCTACCTTAGCCTCAAAATCCGTTCAAAGCGATACCATATGCGCAACCTATACCTCTCCAACCGCTTTTTTTACCTTTTCGGCTCGGCCACGGTGCTGTTTGTGCTGGGCTATGCCGTGCCGGTCATTTACCCCGTGGCCATTGGTTTTTTCTGCCTGGCGGCCATCCTGACCTTGGTGGATTTAACCTTGCTTTTTGGCAAAAAAATAAGCGTGACGGCGGAGCGCAAACTGCCCGCCCTGCTCTCTTTGAGTGATGAGAACAAAGTGGTGCTGAACCTCAAAAACCAATCGCCGCACCCGCTCAGGCTGACGGTGGTGGACGAGTTGCCCGTGCAGTTCCAGGTCAGGGATTTCGAGCGGGCGCTGGCCTTGAACGCAGGGGAGCAGCACTCGCTGGCCTACGAACTTAGGCCGCTCACCCGTGGGGAATACAGTTTTGGTGTGGCCAATATTTTTGCGGAAACAAAACTAGGGCTGGTGCAGCGCCGCTTCCAGTCGGCCCAGCCTATGGAAGTGCCGGTTTTCCCCTCCGTCTTGCAAATGAAGCACTACGAACTGTTGGCCTTCAACCGGGTGACGGCTACGGATGGGCTTCGCAAAATCCGGCGAATCGGCCACAGCTACGAGTTCGACCAGATAAAAAACTACGTGCTTGGCGACGATTACCGCAGCATCAACTGGAAAGCCACCAGCCGCCAGGGCAATCTCATGGTGAACCAGTACGAGGATGAGCGCTCCCAGCAGGTCTATTGCCTGATTGACAAGAGCCGCTCCATGAAGATGCCCTTCAACGGCCTCAGCCTCCTCGATTATGCCATCAACACGAGCCTCGCCATTTCCAACATCGCCCTGAAAAAATACGACAAGGCGGGCCTCATCACCTTCTCCGATAAAATCGGCTCCACCATTAAGGCCGACCGCAAGGCGAACCAGTTGAACAAGATACTCCATGCCCTTTATAACGAAAAAGAGCGCCCGCTGGAGGCCAACTACGAACTGCTCTACCACATCGCCCGCAAGCTCATCAATGGCCGTAGCCTCATCATGCTCTATACCAACTTCGAGAGCATGTACGCCCTGGAGCGGGTGCTGCCCCACCTGCGGCGCATCAACACTTTCCACCTGCTGGTGGTCATTTTCTTTGAAAACACGGAGATTCAGGACTTTGTGAGGGAAGAAGCAAAGACCGTGGAAGGAATCTATACCCAAACAATGGCGCAAAACTACCTCGCCGAAAAGTCAGCCATTGCCCATGTGTTGCGCCAGCACGGCATCCAGACCATCCTCACCCGCCCCGAGGATTTGTCCATGAACACGGTCAACAAGTACCTGGAGTTGAAGTCTAGGAATATGATTTGATTGCGGAATAAACGATTGCGGATTAACGTATTGCGGATTAACGTATTGCGGATTGCGGGGCTGCTAAATTGGCATTGATGGGGTTTATTTGTGGCAAATTAATGACTCAAAATAAACATGCTATGACGGATAAAGAACTACAAGAAAGGTTAAAACGATTTGCTGTCTCCATTGTGAAATTTGGTGAATCTTTACCGGATACGCCCGGTTGCAGGACGATAAGAAACCAAATTGTGCGCAGTGGCCCATCCTGTGCTGCAAATTATAGGGCAGCATGTCGGCCAAAATCCAAGACTGATTTTATTTCAAAACTCGGAACGGTAGAAGAGGAACTTGACGAGACTATGTTCTGGCTTGAATTTACCGTTGCTTTGTCAGAAGAACATAGGCAAGCCGTCAGTCCATTATGGAAAGAGGCCAATGAATTGTTGTCCATCATCGTGGCAAGCATCAACACCTCGAAAAGAAGGAAAAACTAAGACCTTCTTCCTCCACCCTACATCCCAAAAATGACCAATTCCGCAGCCCCCCAATCCGCAATCCGCAATCCGATAATCCGTAATCGGTTATTCCGCAATCAACGCAGTAGCGTAATATTCCCCTTCTTGAAATACTCCTGCCCATTGTAGCATTTCGCCCGAAGGTAGAAGCCATATACATCGGGTGGGAGCGGCTGCCCGTTAAACTTCCCATCCCAGCCGATGCTTTGGTCTTCGGAGTAGAAGACCCGCTGGCCCCAGCGGTTGTAGATGGCCAATTCCATTTCCACCACGATATTGCTGCGGAAGTAGAGCACATCGTTCATGCTGTTGCCATCGTCGTCGTTGGGCGTGAAGGCATTGGGCAGGAAGAGGTTCGGCTCGTCGCAGTCGGGGTTCCAGACGAAGATGGTCACGGTGCGGGTAGCGGTGCAGCCGCCTTGGTCGGTGACGGTCAGCACGTAGGTCGTCGTCTCCTCCGGCATGGCCGTCGGGTTCGGGATGGAGGGGTCGCTCAGGCCCTCCGATGGCGACCATTCGTAGGTATAGCCAGGCCAGTCGTTGATGCCCAACTGAGAGAACTGCCCAGAGCCGAAAATGATGGTATCTTCTGTGGACGTGATGGAGTCGAGGGTAGGTTCTATGTCGTAGTAGAAAACCTCGGTGGTCTCCGTTTCCTCGCAGCCGTATTGGTTGACGGCGGTAACGGTGTAGGTCTCGTCCATTAGCAGGCCCACAAGTTGTACGCTGCCATCTGGGTTTTGCACCTCGATATAGTCGGTGGGCGTCCAGGTAAAGGTCAGCGTCTGGTCGGGGTGATGGTTGGTCACGGGGACGAACAGGCTCCCGATTTCTTCGCAATAGCTCAAGGTGTCTCCTATCGAAATATCCACGGGGTAGGCATAAACTGTCACCAGGGCAGTGTCGTGGCAACCGAGCGTGTCGGTCAGTTGCACGTAGTACAGCTCCGTGCCGCTGGCCATGACCGTTACGGTAGGTGTGGTGGCAAACGGGTTGCTGAAATTCAAGGTCTGCGACCAAGCGATATCCGTGACGAAGGGTGAAGTATAAGTGGCCGTCAGCAGCAAATCGGAGCTGTCGCAAAGTACAGTATCGGTTGGCAGCGCCTCCAGGTTGATTTTCGGGGCAACCCGCACCTGCACGGTCTGTGTGAACGAACAAGTATCCAGGCCGTTGTATCCCAAAATCGTTACTTGGTAGAACTGGGTGGCATTCAATGTAGCCAATGGGTTCGGACAATTGGTACAAGAAAGCCCTATGGAAGGTGTCCAATAATAGTCCAAACTGGAGCCTTCCGCTTCTGGGTTGATGGGGGTGGGCACTTCTGGGCAGATGTCCAATGTGGCCCGTATCGTTGGGTCGAAGGCATAAGTGGTAATGTCAAATTGCTCGGTGCTGCTGCAGCCCCATTGGTTGGTCACTACCACCTCAAAAAGGGATGTTTCGCCCTGTTCGCTTGTCACTTCTGGGCAGGGCGTACCGTCACCACTGAGGATGGTGCCGCCGTTGGAGGCCGTCCAGTCATAGTCGAGCAGGTCTTCGGGGTCTAGGTTGATGATGCAAATATTGTAGGAGGGCATTGGGCAGGTGTCAATCACGCCGGCGCCCGTCAGTTCGAGGTCGAGTTGTCGGTTTTCCACCACAATTGCCTCCAAGGCAGTGCATTGGAATGCATCCGTGACACAGATGGTATAGGTCTCCATGTCCGCTGGGTCAACGGTGATTTGGTTCACGTTCAGTCCGACCAAACCGCCCGACGAGTCCTTCCATTGGATGGATGGGTTTGTAATATTTGTTTGCGCAGCAATGACAATTGGTTCACCACAGGTGAAGGTGTCCACTGTTCCATTTATCTCAATCAATGGTGGCGCAAACAAACTGACCTCAATGGTGTCGCTGCAAACATTGGCACCGAACATGGCGGAGACGACCACCGTGAAATCGGTCGGCTGCGAAACGGTCACGTCTGGGTTCGGGCAGGTGGAGCAGGACAGCGGCAGGCTTGGCGACCAAACATAGTTCAGGTTGGGGTTCGCACCGGGGTTGAGCGATTGGGTCACGTTCGGGCAGGTGGTGTCCGATTCCACCACCGTAGGCACGAAATCATAGCTGTTAATGAACTGTGTAACTGTACCCGTGCAGCCAAACTGGTTCGTTGCCACGACGGTATAGTTGCTAATTTGCCCTGCAACAGGCGTGACAATCGTGGCGGAAGGCCCCGTTGCCGGCGGCAATACCTGCCCCGACCCTGTTACCGTCCAAGCATAGGTAAGGACATGGTCGGCCACTAAATTGTTTACGGTCAATTGCTGTTCAGTTTCGGGGCATTCGCCACCTAAGCCTTGCCAGTTTATCCTCACCTGCTCATCGGCTACGAAAACCGTGTCTCGGTCTTGGCAGCCGTACTGGTCGGTAGCTATTATTTCGTAGTTGGTATCGTTCGAAGGCAGGACAGAAAGACAACTTCCATTTCCAATAAACCCATCTGGAATAATGGCCCATTCGAATTGAGCCTGCGGCAGATTGGTCGTGGCGCAGAGCGTGACCGTTTCACCACAGGTGAGGGTATCCACGGGTGCAGTCACGTCAATTTTCGTAGGCACAAAAACCGTTATTTCCCTGGTGATGGAGCAGGTGTCGGGTACAAGGCTCGTGATTTCGACCGTATAGACCGTGGTCTGCGTTGGCCAGACGGTGGGGTTGGCGGCATGTTGGTCGCTGATGGCGATATTGGGTGTCCAAAAATAGGAATACTCCGTACTGCCCAGCGGGTTGATGGCCAAGGAATCGCCCTGACAAAGCACGGTTGTATCTGGCAGGTACTCTTCAATGAACTCCAATTTTAGTTCCTCGGTCTTGGAGCCATCGCAGCCATTGGAAGTGAAAATGTACATGGTCACGATGAACTCTTGCCCAGCATAGACCGTGAAAATGGGATTAGCAGCATGGAGGTATCGCCATTGCTCGTCACCAGACATAGCTTTCAACGGTGGTGCCAACTTGGAAGATGGTGGTAGCATCATTGAACTGCACTAGTACACTGTCGGTCTCACAGGAAATGTACTCATAGGTGAAATCGGGCACGTACTGCGTGGTCAGTATTTCCACTGGTTTCTCCAAGGTATCCACGCAAGCCAAATCAAAGTCCATCGTCAGTTTGACGGTATAGGTGCCTGGGCCGGGATAGGTGTAGGTCGGGTTGTCATCCAAAGAGGTATCATTGACGGTGGTATTGTCGCCAAAGTCCCAGGCAAAATTGAAGGCGTTGGTGCTGGTGTTGGTGAACTGGACGGTACTGCCGTTGCAGGAGACCGAGTAGTCAAAATCCAATGAGTTGTTGATGTCCACCACTGCCACATAGACGCTGTCCGTTGTGGAGCAGCCAAACTGGTTGGTGGCGGTGACGAAAAGTGTCCTGTCTCCGGTCAGCACTGCGACAGATGGGTTAGGCACGTTCGTCGGCCCGTTGAAAATGGGGTCGGGGAGCCATTGCCAAGTGAGCGTATCGTTGGGGTCGAGATTAGTGGCGAAGATGTTCAAGGTCCCATCCGAGCAAATGATTTGGTCGCCCACGGCTTCTATATTGGGCGAGCCGCCCACCACCTGGATGGTATCGTAATAATGGCAGCCTTCCAGGTCCGTGGCCCTTACGATGAAATAGCTATATCCAGAGACCGTGACGGTTACGGAATTCACGTCGCCAGCTATCTGCTGCCCGCTTTGGTTGAACCAAGCATAGTCAACCGGAAGAATCGCCACCGTGGCGCTGAGTGTCGTTGTCTGTTCACAAGTCGTCACGTCGTTGCTACCATTCAATTGGATATTGGGCGGCACCCTGACGATGATTTGCCGGGTGATGTCACAAGTGTCGGCTCCGTTCAGGTTGCTGACCGTGACCGTGTAAGTTGTTGTCTGTGAAGGGTTTGCATGGGGGCTAGGGCAGTTGGTGCAGCTCAGGCCCGTACTGGGCGACCAAGCATAGACGTAGCTGGTATCACCACCTGGGTTCAGGGTCACGCCACTGCTAAGGCAGCCCAATACCTCGCCACCGTTTTCGATATTGGGCAGTTCCGTTACATCAATATAGAGCGAATCAAGGGCTGTGGTGTCCGAGCAATTTTCGCTGGTCATGGCCTTCAGGGTCACGTACAGCCAGCCATCTTGTTGCACCTGAACGGTAGGGTTCATAAGGGTGGAAGTTCCGGTTGCCACCCCGCTGAAGGTCCATAGCCAGTTGTTGGTGTCGTCCTCGCTGTTGTTGGTTTCATCCATGAAATGAACGGCCACGACGTCTTCCTCACAGCTCGAATAACTGAAACTGAAGGCAGCTTCTAAAGTCTTTGGTTCCAACAGGATGCTTTGTTGGATGGTGTCCTTGCAAACGGCGTTCGGTGGCGTCATCAACGTGACCGTGTAGCTTCCAAAGGCGGGGTAGTCGTAAGTTGGGCTGTACAGGTTGGAGACATCATTTACGGTGGTCGTGTCGCCAAAATTCCAGACAACGCCTGTCGGAGCGTTCTGGCTTTGGTTGATGAAATGCACGATCGTTGCATCGCAATCCGTATCGGGCGAAAACGCCAACTGCACGGGCTGGAAGACAATGACAGGAACGCTCCCTGTGGACTGGCAAAGATTGTTGTAGCCCGTTATTGTCACTGGATAGGTCGTGTTCACTATCGGTGAAACGGACGGGTTGGGGAGGTTTTGCTGGCCCGGTGGAACGGGTGGCCCCCAGAGATAGGTAAATCCAGTGGTCGGCCCATTGGGGTTCAGTTGCGCAATTCCACCAAGGCAGACTGATACGGTGTCAAGGTGGTCAAGGGGATTGTTCCCACCCGCCTCGAAACTGTCAATCTTGACCTGTTCGCAGCCATTTTCCGATACCACGGTCAGCTTGATGGTGCCGACGGCTGTGGTCGGTATTTGGAAAACTGGGTTTTGTATGGAGGAGAACAGCGTGGTCCCCACGTAATTCACTTCCCAATGCCACGAGACAATGGGCGATACGGTATCAACGGATAAATCCTGCAATACCAGCACCGATTGGTTGGTACAGTCGTAGGTCTGCCAATCGAAATCGGCGGTCAATGAGTTAAGTTGCAGGAAGATTTCATGGAAGCCTGTGTCCACGCAAGTACCCACAGGTTCGGCTACGAGTGCGACTACATAAGTACCCGTGTCGGGGTGGGTGTAAGTGACTTCCCTTTGGTTGGAAGTAGGTGTCGGATTCGGCCAATCGAAGTACCAGATGAAGTTTTGGGCGACATCCGTTTCGTTTTGGAACTGAACCGTTAGGTCGTCGCATTGGGCATCGGGTGCGATGATTTGTACGTCGAGTTTAGCGCACTCGCCCACAACGTACTGGAAATCCCGCCTGACAATTGAAAGCAGTTCACCGTTCCTGTATTCCTCAACCAACACCCCGACAGTGAACCGTCCTTGGATAATAGGGAGTGCCGTGAGCAATCCGGTGTTTTGGTCAATCGCCAAGGGGGAGGAGCTTGGCCCAAGCATTTGTTGAAGGTTGTAGTTTGGGGCGTTTAAGACCACCGTATCAAAAGAAGGCGGTGAAATGATGCCAATACCTGCCCCAGAGGGTGCAGGCTGTGGTTGTTCTAGGCCAGGTTCTGCGCCAAGGAATGGCGTATATAATTTGTAAACCAAGCTGTCTCCATCTATATCAGTGGCAGCATGTGGGTGGTTCAATGGTGTATTGACACAAACAAACACGGGGGGGTAAAAACCAAAACTGGGGCTATTGTTTTGGAATTGCCTAGCCAATGGTGTGACATGTAAAAAATAAGTGGCGCCAGAATTTAACGAATTGAGAATGTTAAAAATATTGTCGTTGCGGCAGCAACGCTGGTAAACCACATAGAATTCGCCTGGGGAAGTGATTTTGTATTTGCGTTCCCATCTCGAACGTTCAATACAGACATTATTGGGCACAAACAAGCAGGGGTCGCCTGAAATATTATTCGGTATAGTGTCAACGTCTATCTGGTCAAGTATTTTTTGACTATTTGGAATAATTGACTGTGGCAATTGGTTCCCATTTTCATCGAAGAAGTCAATGAAGGAGTAGATGTCCAAGCCAGCAGCACCTTCGCCGCAAAAGTCACGGTAAAGGTCAAGGGTGATTAAGAAAGTATCGTTGCCAAGGTAACGATAGCCAAGCTCTCCACCTACTATATGCGTTGCAAAAACAGGGTTAGAAACCGATGCCCCAATGACCATCAGTGCTGCTAACGCTGAGGTCCTTAATATTCGTTTTGGATTTTTCATCTCGGATAAAATTCGTTCAATGATAAAATTAGAGCGTTTTCAACATGGGATAATTCAATTCTCCGCCACCCGGCGGGCACCGATGATGGCCACCTTCCGCTCGAAGGACGCCACCACGGAATAGATGCTGCCCCGCTCGTCGTCCAAGCGGTCGCTGATGAACTGGGGCGACAGTTTTTCGCCATAGCCCACCACCTGCATCGTCAACATGCCCTTGTCCACAAAGGGTTTCAACACACCGTCACGCCAAGTCTCGAAATGGTTTTTCAGGCAATCGGAGCGGCGCTGTGAAAGGTCGAAATTGTAGTCTTCACTGGCCCTGGGACTGGTGAAGCCCTGTATTACCAGTTCCACCTTGAAGCCGCCGTCGTCCATGATTTCGAGGATATTCTCGCTGAACACCTCCAAGCTCAGGTAGCCGTTGTTCACCTCCCGTTCGAAGAAGGCATCCATCCGGCGGGCATTGGTGATGCTGTCGAAACCCGAAAGGGCGCTCACGTACTCGTTGATGAAGGTGTCCTTGCGTTCCATGTACTGCTCCCAAGTCGCTTTGTAGCTGAACTCGGTCGTCGTCTTACGGGTGCGGGGGTTCGGCTGGTCGTTGTCGAAGTAGATGACCAACGGCGGGAAGTCCTCGATTTCCTTTGGTTTTAGGTACAGCTTCTTTGCAATGTCGGAAGTGGTGATATCTGTTCGCAGGTCAATGGTGGTAGTATCGGAAAATAAGCCACCTTGGAACCGATGAGTTGGTATTCCTTGCCACGTTCCAACACGAAGTCCACAATGTTGCCTTGTTCGTTCTTCTTGAAATCTACCTCTTGGCCATTCACCACGAGGCGCACCTCTACACCCTTCAGCGGGTTGCCGTTCTTTTTGTTGAACGATTCCACATGTAGGTCAACGTTCTCCGGCACGAGATAGAGCTTCCGCTCTATGCTGCGCTCGTTGATGGGCACGGTTAGGTCTATGTTCTCTTTTATTGGAAGGAAGCCGGGGCGTGTGGCCAGCATGACATATTTCACTCCTTTTTTCAAAGGGAAGGTGAAGTCGTTGCCATTGGGGTTGGTCGTATTGGTGAGGGGGATTTCCCCTTCTTTTCCCAGTTCAAACAACTGCAGGGTGACGCCGTTCAGCGGCTCGCTGTTCTTTCGGTTGAAGGTGAACACGTTCAAGTCCACGATTTGGATGGTGAATTCATAAAGGTCATTGCAACATGCTTCGAATTCAGGCTCCAGTACGAAACTTCCCAGCCTGCTGGACGAGAAATAACCCTTCGTTCGGGTATCATTCAACCAAAAATGGGTGTCGTTGTAGCTGCTGTTGAATGGTGCAGGCAGGTGCTCGATGTCGTGCCAACCCTGCTCGTTCAAGTCGGCCTTGTACAGGTCATAGCCCCCGAACCCCTGGCGACCATCCGAGGCGAGGTACATCGTCTTGCTTTGGTGGTGGAAAAACGGCGTGACATCGTTCTCAATCGTATTCAAAGCTATTTCGTTCACTGGTTCCGAATAGGTCGAATCTCCCGATATTTTCACTGACCAGATGTCAAGTTTTCCAAGTCCGCCCGGCCGGTCGGAGACGAAGAACAGCCAATCCTGCTTGGTTTTTTCATCATAAGACACCATCGGGTCGGTGATGGTGTAGCCAGGCATGTTGATATTGGCGGGCAGCTTCACCGCTGGCCCAAACTCCTCGTTGTCGCCAATCGTGCGGGTAAAAATCTCGCAGCGCACATCGGTTTTTGTGCCGACATAATCGCATAGGCAATAGTAGATGCGCTGGTTGTTCTTTGTGAAATCAGCATGTGCCGTGTGGCGGTTTCCATCGTTCAGCTTCAGTTTTTTGCCCTTGCCTTTGGCATCTTTGGCCATCATCACCACGGCGTACTGGCGGGCGGCTTCTCCTTTTTTGAATTCACGCTGTTCGCTCAATGAAGAGTAATAGAGGTCTTTACCCTTCATTTGCGGAGCGAACTCCGACCATGCCGTGTTAATGTCATCATCGAGGTGTTTTACGATGACGTTCTCATCCGGTTTTTTGATGGTTTTGATGGCCCAGTTCAGCGCTTCTATTTCTTGCTTCGCAATGGCTTGGTTCTCCGCAAACAAAGCGCCTTTTTCATTAGAAAACTGCAGGAAATACTGCTGTGCCTGTTCGTACTTGCCCTGCTTCTTCATCACGGTGGCCAGCCAAAACTTGGACAACGGGTACTTCCCCGACGAGTCGGCTGCGATGACCTTGGTGTAGGCCGTGTCGGCAAACGTATAAGATTCAAAAAGACGGGCCGCCTCGGCGTATTTGTACAGCACCTCCGTCAGTTCGCCTTCGATGAGCATCGCCTCTTGGTAATGCTTCATGGCGCTGTAGTAGTTCTTGTCGTTGAACTCCTCGTCAGCGGCTTTCACGTACTGTTTGAAGGTTTGGCCTTGTGCCAAATCTGCAAAAAACAGTATGAACAGAAATAGGGGAAGATATAACCTCATTTGCCTTTTTTGTTTTGGATAAATGTTCACTTTCTCACTTCTCTCACTTCTCTCACTTCTCTCATCCTCTCTCACCCTCTATATCAGTGGACAGGCCTTGAAGAGTTTCATCGGGTAAACCTTGTGCAAGATGTACCGGATGGCGATTTCTGGGCCGCCGTTGCGCCTCGTTGCCGTTCTGAACTCCGACACGTTCATGTCCCAACTCAGGCCGACCATGAGGTCGTGGTAGTGCAACTCAACCGCTGGCATAAAGGCATCGCCCAACTTGTTGTTGAAACGGAAGCCCAAGCCGAACTGTACGGCAATCTCCTTGGCTCGCTGAAGGCTGATATAGTGCCGATAGCCAGCATTAACAACTGCTTCCATGTATTCGCCCTGCTGCTGCACGGTGGCTGCAAATACTGCATCACCATTTAGTTTCAATTGAAAGGTTGGCAAAACGGTAATGGCCGCCCGCATCGGCAGGGAGGAATCCTTGTTTTTGAAATAGGACTGCTTTGGTGAGTTGACATGGAAAAAGCCCAAGCCAAAATCAACCTTGCTGCGCTTCTTGGGCCATTGCCTTCGGATATTGACACCAGCGCCCATGTCGGGATAAATTAAATTGGTGTTGTCGAAATCCTCCCCGTTCGGGCGGTTAAAGTCCACGATGTCACCGTTCCACAAATTGTCGAAGGTGAGGTCGCCGGGGTCGAACCCACGTTGGCCGAATCCGAGGGATGCACCCACGGAAAGGAAGTTCCTTCGGTCGAGTATCCGGGTATAGGAGCCAGTAAGTAAAACATGGCTGTTCGTCAGGTTGCCGAATCCAGCTTGGTCGTGGGCAAGGTCAATTCCCGCACTGAACCACCATTTGTCGTGGTTGATATTGTAGAATTTCTTCTCGGCAGCGACATTGAAGGTCTTGTACCGGGCATTGGCGGCGTTCCATTGGCTGCGGTAAATGCTGGTAATCCGGATGTCACCTTTGGAAAGTGCCGTAAGGGCGGGATTCATCGTCAGTGGGGCATTGTAGTATTGGCTGAAGTGAATATCCTGTGCCAATAACCCAAGGCTACCCAACAGAAAGACGGGAACAAGAAGTTGTAATTTTGTTTTCAAGGCAATGTTCATTTTTACCCTAAGCATTGATCACCTAGTCCACAAGAACTAGCGCCCTGCTTTAGGGGGGATACTGTTATTGAATCGGTTCCTGCTCAAATAGTTCTTCGTCTTGATATTCTAAAGCCTAATGTTCGCAATATATTGGTAATCAGTGCATAAGCGCAACTGTAAAGACCATATTTTGCACATAACAAACCATTGTCCCGACAAAAATGGCGACGGAAGCGAACAGGTTTGCCAAGGCCCAATCCCGCTAGGGATAATACGGCCAAAAGACGACAAAGTTCAAAAGCCCTAAACGAAGGCAAAATTGTCAGTGCAAAACCAGTTTTTGTACGCCCAACTGCGTACCGGACATAATTTGCAATAGATAAACCCCTTTTGGTAAGCCGCTTAAATCAAGCTCGTGCTTGAAAGGGAAATTGGTATGATTCTCAAGTGAGGCCAGTACGTGTTGACCCTGGGCGTTCACTATTCTGACAGCAAATATAGCTTTAGGTTCATAAATTTCAACAAATATTTTTCCAGTGCTGGGGTTCGGGAACAGGCGGAATCCAAGTTTTGGCCCGTTTTTCACCCCGTCCGTTGCCCCACAAACATCCACGGCAACTGGTACGGCATTGGACAGCACAGGGTTCTCCAACAAGCAATTTTCGGAGGAATGCAAATAGCACACCACCACATCCCCGTCCTCCATCTGGTCGGTGGTGAACGTTGCACTGCCATCGCCTGCTGCCTGGCCGTTCACCAACCACTCGTAGGAAGGCGAGCTGCCGCCATTAACGGCCCATGTTTCAAACCAAACCATTTCTCCTTTGCAAATCGTTGAATCGAAAGAAGCGGTGATTTGAACAGAAGCCAACAGGTTTTCAATTACGTTAAGGGTTACAGCATTTGAGCTAACAGGGTTTTGCGCCACGCAAGCCTTCGAGGAGGTCATGGCACACTGGATGACATTCCCGTCTGAGGGGTTGTTGACAAGGAGGGTCGGTGCATTCGCACCAACCACCATGCCGTCCAGCGTCCATAAATATGAGGGAGAATTGCCGCCGTTGATGGGGGTTGCAGTGAGGGTGACCGGATTGCCTTCGCAAACCGGTCCTGCATCAGCAGCGATGGTAAGAGACGCCGTCAGCAGCGATTCCACATTGATCGTTAAAATATTTGAAAAAGCATTTTGATCTTGCACGCAAGTCTCAGAGCTGGTCACTTGGCAAGTGAACTGGTCGCCGTCCTGCAGTTGGTTGATGGTAAACGATTGGATGCTGCTGCCGAAGGCGTTTCCGTTCAAAAACCACTGGAAAATCGGGGCAGCACCGCCATGCAATGGGTTGGCGTTAAAGGTCACCGGCTCACCTTGGCAAACTGCTGTTTGCGAAGCAGCGATTTCCAATTCCACCAAGGCAGGGTCGTTCACGGTGAGCGTGGCAGGCTGGCTCGTGGTGGTGCCTGCACCATTGGTCACTACACACGTATAGCTTCCCGCATTTGATTGGGTTGCTGCCGCAATGCTATAAACATTTTGCGAAGCACCGGAAATGGCCGCACCATTCCTGTACCATTGGAAAATAAGTGGCTGTACCCCGTTGGCGCTCACGCTGAGGGTGGCTGGGCTGCCTTCGCAGACCGTCATCGGCTGTGGATTTTGCACGATGAGCGGCGCACTGCCCACCGTGGAGCCAAACTCATACACGCCCATGTCCACGATACTGTTGAAAATGCGGGGCAGGCTATCGAGGTCAATGCCGACGCCTGTTTCGGCGATGGCCGGGTTGTCGCCGTCATCAATAGCTGGGGAGCCGTTTTCGAGGTGGAAATTGCCGCTGGCCGGGCTGGCGAACTTGGGGTCGAGGTTGAACTTCATGCCGCCACCGCAGTTCACGATGCCCCCGTTGCCGTTGTACAGTGCTGCGCAATTGACCACATCAGCCAAGGAGTTGCTGATGGTTGGCGTGCCCCAAATGATGCGAAAGACCTTGCCCTCGCCCGCCATGTTTCCCCAGAAAATGCAGTTTCGCACAGTGGGGCTGGCCACGCCCGTGCCCTGTTCGCCTGCGTTGCAATAGAGTGCCCCGCCGATATTGGCGTGATTGCCGTAAAAAGTACAGTTGGTAATCATGGTGTTGGCGTTGCCAAGTTCTGCGCCGAGGTTATAGACTGCTCCTGCAGAGAGCGCATAGTTGTCGTAAAACAGGCAGTTCGTCAGCTCTGGGCTGCTGTTGCCCTGTACTTGGGCGGCTATATTGCCCTTGCCGAAATTGTAAATAGCGCCGCCGTAGGTGTCGGCATGGTTGCTGATGAAGCGGCAGTTGCGGATAATAGGGTTGCTTACCCCCTCATTCCCATTGTTGAAAATTGCGCCCCCAGCGAAGCCTGAATTGTTTTTTTCAAAAAGACAGCTCATCAAACTGGGGTTGCTGGTGCCTTGGTAGCCAGAGTTGTACATGGCCGCCCCGTCGTTGGAGGAGTGGTTTTCGAGAAAGTGGCAGTTGAAGAACTCCGAACCACTGTAGCCATTGAAAGTGCCATCATTAAATACGGCACCCCCAAGCTCCGCCACGTTTTTTTCAAAAATACAACCTGTGACAATGGCGCTCGAAATGCCCTGTCGTCCAAAATTGTACATGCCTCCCCCATCCAGGAATGCGGAGTCCCGCTCAAAGCGGCAGTTGGTCAAAACAGGGCTGCTGTTGCCCGCTTGGCCCATGTTGAACATGCCGCCGCCGCTATTCACTTCCGATACATTGGCGATGAACTGGCAGTCGTTGAGCACGGGATTGGCTGCGCCGTTGAAACTCCCCGTATTGTACATGCCCCCGCCGCCGTCTCGTGCCACGTTGCCGATGAACTGGACATTGGTGAGCACCGGGTTGCAAGCACCGCTGAAGCTGCCGTCGCTGAACATGCCGCCGCCATAGCCCCAGGCGTAGTTGCCTTGAAAAATACAGTTGCTGATGGTCGGGTGGGAACTGGAACCCGTAGTAGAGCCGAGGTTGAACCAGCCTGCACCGCTCGTCTGGGGCGTGCCAAGGCCTGCGCCCGATTGGTCGGCATTGCCACCAGTGATGGTGAAGCCGTCAACCACTGTGAGTGCGCTTACGTTTTTGGTGAAAACGACGGTAAAAGCGTTGCTGGCCAATGTACCGTCTTGATCAATATCGCCGCTGAGGTAAGTCGGGTGCGCCGCAATATTTCGCTGACTGATGTCAGTTTCGAAGCCACCGAAGCCGCCAAAGAGCTTCACCCCGTTTTTGATTTGGAAATACTGGTTTCGGTCGTTGAAGGTGCAGTTGGAACAGTTGATGGGGTAGTAGGTGCCTTCCTTTACCCAGACCTGGGTGCCGACAGCGGCATTTTCGAGGGCGGTACGTAGGTTGCCCGAGGCGTTCGACCAAGAGGAACCATCGCCCATACCATTGGGGGAGACGTAAACGGTCTGCCCCCGCAATTGCGGAGCAACAAACAAAAAGAACAGTAAAAGAGCAGCTTGGAGAATTTTATTCATGGGTAACATAACCTTATTGGGTATTCATTTCACATTGGTTTATTGAGAGGCGGTTCAGTCCTTTGTCTTGTTATCTTTGCGGGCATTTTTGAACAAAAACGCCACAAATGTACAAAGGAAAAAAGGTCATTGTCGTGCTGCCCGCCTACAACGCAGCCCTGACGCTTGAAAAAACTTATGCCGAAATCCCCTTCCCCCTCGTTGACGAAGTCATCCTCTGCGACGATGCCAGTCGTGACAATACCGTGGACCTGGCCCAAAAACTGGGCATCAACCACGTCATTGTCCATGAAAATAACAAGGGCTATGGCGGCAACCAAAAGTCCCTATACCGCAAAGCACTTGAACTTGGCGGCGACATCGTCATCATGCTTCACCCCGACTACCAGTACACGCCGCTGCTGATTCCCTCTTTCGTGAACATCATCGGCGAAGGGCTATACCCCGTGGTGCTTGGCAGCCGCATCCTCGGTAAGGGCGCACTGCGGGGCGGGATGCCGCTGTACAAGTACGTTTTCAACCGTTTCCTGACGCTCTCGCAAAACATCCTCATCAACTACAAGCTGTCGGAGTACCACACGGGTTACCGTGCTTTTAGCCGGGAGGTCTTGCTCGGCATCAACTTCGAGGCAAATTCGGACGATTTCGTGTTCGACAATGAAATGCTTTCGCAAATCGTCTTCGCCGGCTACGACATTGCCGAGGTTACCTGTCCAACGAAGTATTTCGAGGAGGCCAGTTCCATTAATTTCAGACGGAGTATGAAGTACGGGATGGGGGTGATGCGGGTGTCTTTTTCCCATTTTCTCCAGCGAATCGGGCTTGGAGGGTTCAAACTGTACGAAAGACCGAAGGGGGGAATTGGGAAATTAGGAAAATAGGAAATTGTGGAGTTCAAAATTTCTCAATTTCTCAATTTCCACCCTCTTTTTCCATCTGCTCAATAGCCTTGATGCCAAAATAAATGGCAGCCAGAACGAGGGTATATGTGAGTGTTGCGGTCATTCTTTACTGGATTAGGGCGGTATAGATGTCTTTCAGACAGGGCAAAGGTCTATATTTTTTTGAAAGCACGGTACTATATGTCATAAATTGCAAGCTGAGGAACTCTTCCCCCTTGATTCACCACCTTTTCGTCCTTCCCACAAATAAGTGGGACTATCACAAGTTGCTTTTTGCGAAACCAAGAAAGCCATCAAGCAGAGGCGATTTCGGCCCCTGCGATTTTTAGCGTTGCTTGCTGCATTTCGTAGCAATTTTGAACAAAAATAGGGCATTTTTTCAACGAATAGAAGCACAAGGCCAGGAGTCAAACCAGTCTTAGCTGGTCGCAGCGCAAATTAATTCCAAGTAGTTCGGCATGGCCGCTTTTTCCCCCTATCTTTGCGCCCAATTTTTTTCAAATATATCGAGTATGCCCACTGCAACTGCCCAGCCAATCAAGTTCAACAAAGGAAAACTGAGCAAGGAAACCCTGCTCATGCTCTACCGCCGACTGCTGAAACCCCGCATGATTGAGGAGAAAATGCTCATCCTCCTGCGGCAAGGGCAGGTGTCCAAATGGTTCAGCGGCATCGGTCAGGAGGCCATCGCCGTGGGCGTGACCAGTGCCCTGCTGCCCGACGAACTGGTGTTCACCCTGCACCGCAACCTAGGTGTTTTCACCGTGCGGGACGTGCCCTTGGCCACGCTTTTTTCACAATGGCAGGGTAAGAAGAGCGGCTTCTCGAAAGGCCGTGAGCGCAGTTTCCACTTCGGCACTTTGGACTACGGCATCGTGGGCATGATTAGCCACCTCGGCCCGCAGTTGGCACTGGCCGACGGGGCGGCATTGGCCCATAAACTGAAAGGCGAAGGCCGGGTCGCATTGGCCTTCAGTGGCGAGGGCGGCACCAGCGAGGGTGATTTCCACGAAGCATTGAACGTGGCTGCTGTATGGGACCTGCCCGTGATTTTCATCGTCGAAAACAACGGCTACGGCCTCAGCACTACCACGAGGGAGCAATACCGCTGCGAGAATATTGCTGACAAGGGCGTTGGCTACGGTATGAAATCAATTATTCTGGACGGCAACAATATCCTTGAAGTCTATAACACGATTGACAAGCTGGCCGTCGAAATGCGCAAAAAGCCGCACCCCGTGCTGGTCGAGTGCAAGACCTTCAGGATGCGTGGCCACGAAGAGGCCAGTGGCGTGAAGTACGTCCCCAAGGAATTACTTGAGACCTGGGCGCTTAAAGACCCCCTCGAGAACTACGAGCGCTACCTGCTCGAAGAGGGCGTTTTGGACGAAAAGACCATTGCGAAGTACCGCAAAGAGATAAAAGACGAGATAGAAACCGCCTGGAAAACTACCGTCTCCGAACCCGAAATCGAGCCGAACACTGAAGAAGAACTGGCCGATATTTATGCGTCTGTGCCAGTTAGCAGCACCCCCAATCCCGAAGTGTCGGGACAAGTTCCGCAATCCGCAATCCGCAATCCGCAATCAGAGCGTCGTTTTATTGATGCAATTTCCGATGGACTGCGTTTGGCCATGCATAAGCACTCGAACCTCGTACTGATGGGGCAGGACATCGCTGATTACGGCGGCGTGTTCAAAATCACGCAAGGTTTTATGGAGGAGTTCGGCAAGGAGCGGGTGCGCAACACGCCCATTTGCGAGAGCGCCATCGTGGGGGTGGCAATGGGCCTGAGCTTGAAAGGCTTCAAGAGCATGGTGGAGATGCAGTTCGCCGACTTCGTGACCTGTGCCTTCAACCAAATCGTGAACAACCTCGCCAAAATCCACTACCGCTGGGGCGTGAATGCCGACGTGGTGGTGCGGATGCCAAGTGGCGGAGGGGTAGGGGCAGGGCCTTTCCATTCGCAGACGAACGAGGCTTGGTTCGTGCATACGCCTGGCCTGAAAGTAGTCATTCCAAGTACTCCCTATGATGCCAAGGGGCTGCTGTTGGCGGCGTTTGAAGACCCTAACCCGGTCATGTACTTCGAGCACAAGGCGCTGTACCGAGCCATTTCCGAAGAAATTCCAGACGGCTACTATACCGTCGAAATCGGCAAGGCGAGAGTGGCACGGGAAGGCTCAGCGGTCAGTGTGATTACTTACGGCATGGGCGTCCATTGGGCGCTGAAGGTTTGCGAAGAAGAGGGCATTGACGCCGACATCATAGACCTTCGCACACTTCTGCCGCTTGATTATGAGGCCATTAGCGCTACGGTGAAAAAAACGAACCGGGTCGTCATCCTACACGAGGATACGCTCACGGGTGGTGTTGGCAGCGAGCTGTCGGCCTGGATTTCGGAGCACCTTTTCGAGCACTTAGACGGCCCCGTGCTGCGGGCTGCGGGCTTGGACACGCCAGTGCCCTTCGCCATTCCATTGGAGCAGCACTATTTGCCGGTGGAGCGGTTTAGGGGGCAGTTGAGGAAACTTGCCAGCTACTAATTTTCACGATAAACAGTCACGAATCAAACAGCAACTAAAGGTTTGTTGAAGGTAGTACGGGCAGTCATAAAAAATTAGCGATGAATTGATTTTCAATGCGATAACCTGACTGCCGTCTGCCAACTGCCAACTGCCAACTAAAAAATGAACATCCTCCTTTGCACCACCGAAGAACTCATGCTGACCACCCTCGAGTTCCGCTTCCGCAAGAACGGCTGGAAACTGGTAGTCGCCAACAGTGCCAAATTGGCATTGGAGAAAACACTCAAACAGGAGATTGACCTCGTCGTCGTTGACCTCGAGCTACCCAACTTCGAGGCATTGGACGTGGTGCAGTTCCTCCGCAAAGAAAACGGCAACGACCTGCCCATCTTAACCTACGGCACCGTGGAGAACGAGCAATTGCTGCTGGAGTCGATGAGGCTGGGAGCTTCAGACTTCCTCATTGCGCCCATTAAACCAGACGAACTGACGATTCGCATTAAGCGGCAGGCATTTGGAAAAAAAGCCGTTGCAAAGCCTATTGCCGAAGGCAGTGAAATTTAATTTCAATCGCTATGGAAGGTCTTCCTAAATTCATTTGCGAGTGTTGTGGCCAATTGATTGACCAATGGCCAGCTTTGGCATTTGGCACACCTTCCCCTTATTTTGAACTGACTGAGGAGGAAAAGCGAAAGCTGGCGAGGGTCAGTTCTGATTTTTGCATCATCGCCCACCCCGACCAGACAGACCGGTTCATCAGGGCCGTCATGTACCAGAAGGTCAACGACCATTGCACGGATTTGGAGTACGGCATTTGGGTTTCCCTGAGCGAAAAAAGCTTTTTGGACTACCATGAAAACTTCAACAGGGACGACTATGAGGCAACGTACTTCGGCTATATCAGTAACGTATTGCCGGATTATCCGGATATGCTGTTCATCCCTGCCAAGGTGGTGACTCGTATAGGTGGCCAACGCCCAGAAATCTTCCCCCACGAGGACTTTGACCATCCTTTTGTCAGGGATTATTACCAAGGAATTTCGAAAATTGAGGCCGAGCGTCGTATTAAGGAACTGTTTTTGAATAAGCTGCCGAAAAATTGACGGCTAACGGTGGGCGCCGGATGGTTTTGGCTAGTTTCAAGATTCCGTCCACTGTCCATTGTCCACCGTCCATCGTCCACCGTTTAAAATATGAAAGGAATCATCCTCGCAGGGGGCCTCGGCACCCGCTTATACCCACTAACGCTCGTCGTGAGCAAGCAAATGATGCCCGTTTACGACAAGCCGATGATTTACTACCCCTTGAGCACGCTCATGCAAGCGGGCATCAAGGACATCCTCATCATTTCCACGCCCTACGACCTTCCCAATTTTGAAAAATTGCTGGGTAATGGCCACGAAATCGGCTGCAACTTCGAGTACGTGCCGCAGTACGAACCTAACGGCCTTGCGCAAGCCTTCGTGCTGGGTGAAAAATTCATCAGTGGCGAACCTGCTGCGCTGATTTTGGGCGACAATATCTTCTATGGCGCAGGCATGGCCGAACTGATGCAGGCGAGTGCCAACCCTGATGGCGGTGTCATATTTGCCTATCAGGTGGCCGACCCGGAGCGCTACGGCGTCGTTGAGTTTGACCAGAACTTCAAGGCCATCAGCATTGAGGAGAAGCCCAAGCAGCCCAAGTCGAATTATGCCGTTCCCGGTTTGTACTTCTACGACAACCAGATAGTTGATATCGCCAAGAACCTCAAGCCCAGCCCACGGGGTGAGTACGAGATCACGGACGTAAACCGCATTTACCTCGAAATGGGCAAGCTCAAAGTAGGCGTGCTTGGCCGGGGAGTGGCGTGGTTGGACACTGGGACCCATGCTTCCTTGCTGCAAGCGGGCCAGTTCATCCAGGTCATCGAAGAGCGGCAAGGCTTGAAAATCGGGTGTATCGAAGAGGTGGCTTGGGAAATGGGCTTCATTGACGATGCCCAGCTCGAAAAACTCGGCCATAAGTTCCTCAAGAGCGGCTATGGCGAGTACTTGCTGAGGTTGCTGAAATAGGAGAAGAATTATTGGGACTGGTTAAACATGTTGGATTCAGGCGGTCAAACGGTTCTTTCTCCTTTCTTGTTCTCGGCTTGATTTTTGTAGATAAAAAGCTGGTCTCACAAGTTTACGTAGAAAAAAATAGCTAAAAGCAGACTATGAACAATGAACAACACTGGCCAAGCCGCCTTGTGAGGGCTTTTTTAATACCCGTCATCGGAGCCTTGTTTTTTTTCGCCTGCCACGGCGAACTTCCCGAAGTACCCGATGAATCCTCCTTCCAGAAAGAAAAATTGGAAAAACTCGGCTCCCTGCTCCGCAATGAGTTGCTGACTCAGCATGCCTTCCTTGCGGAATTGCCACCATACGACACCTCTGTTTACTGGTATTTGCAGAAACTTTATGACCAAGCGACCAGTGTCATGCACCTAGACAAGCAGTCGTCCATCAATAACAAATGGGACCAAGAGCGGCTATGGAAGGCTTATATCGTCAAGAGCGAGGATCGGTTGGCGTTTGCCCTTCCTGGCGGTGATTTTTTCATATCAACGGGCATGCTAAAGAGCTTCGAAAATGACTACGAACTCTATGCGCTCTTATCTTTTGAGGCAACGTTGATGAACGATGGCCACCTGCTGGCACAATGGACGAGAGAATACAATACCTTGACCATCAGTAATTTAATTGAGGGAAAAGATGCGCCTAACCTGCTCTCAATTGAGGTCTTGGCAGCGGAAATGATTTCACTTCCGTATGAAGCAACCGTTGTTGAGTTGGCTGACAAATCAGCCATTGAAAACACCTGCAATACCTCCTTGCTTAGCCCACTTGGCCTCATGCCCACACTGGACAACCCTGATTTCAGCAATTCCAAGTGGCTGCTCACCCGTCCTTCCTATGATGGACGCCACCAAGCACTGCCCAATTTCGCCGACGACGCCTGCGAGGGCCGTCAGCGGGGGAATAACTATAAGCGGTATGTGCTGGACAAACTTAATTAAGGAATGAGGGATGAGGGTTGAGGCCGTCACGATTCATCCCTCATCCCTCATCCCTAAGTTGGCTCCCAGCCCAAACAGCGCAAAATCGTACTTCACTGGGTCATTTGGGTCGAACTCCCGCAGTCTTTCCGTCAGTTCCAGCACGGCCAGCCAGTCTGTTTGTGGTCGTGTGAGTAGCCCGAAGCGGCGAGCATGGCGCTCCACATGAACATCCAAGGGAATGAGCAATTGGGAGGGCTTGATTTGTTTCCACAACCCGAAGTCCACGCCCCGGTCATCGCAGCGCACCATCCAACGGAGGAACATGTTCAACCGCTTGCAGGTGCTCTTGGTCATAGGCGATGGCACGTGTTTCTTCGTCCGCTGCGGGGCATCGGGTAAAGAGAAAAACAGGTCACGGAAGCCCTTCAAACCTGCTTCAACATGGGCGTCTTCCTGTTTCATCTTTTTCAAAAAAGACTCCTCCAATGACTGGTGGTTTTGGTAGAACCATTGGAAAAACGCCAAGAAATAAAGCGTATCCGTCGCTTGGAAAGTACGGTGGACAAAGTTTAGGAACGGCTTCCTGTCGGCTTCTTGGTGATTTAGGATAAAATCGTGCGGGGCATTGTCCATCAGCCCGAACAGTTCATTGGCCTTGTTGATGATGGTCTTCCGTTGCCCCCAAGCGAGCATGGCCGTCCAGAACGCCGTGATTTCGATGTCCTGCAATTTACTGAACCGCTTGGGCACGCCAACCGGATCGTTTTCGATGAAATGGGGCTGGTTGAACCGCTCTACGCAGTCGTCAAGGAAGGATTTTAAGTCAGTGTTTGTCAATAGGTAAAGTGTTTGAAGCTGGCTATTTACAGCAGCAAGATAGGTTGGTAGCCGCATTTTGCAAAATCAAATTCTTTTCTGTTCTTTGCTCACAATAAACATACGACTATGAAAAAACTTCCCCCTTACTCCGAGGAGTTCCTTTCCCAAATTTATTTTGTCAGAGGCCAGCGAGTCATGTTGGACATGGATTTGGCTGAGGTGTATGGCACAACTACTAAACGGCTGAACGAACAAGTTAGGCGCAATATCAAGCGTTTCCCTCCTGAATTTGTTTTCCAACTTACAGAAGTTGAATTTGACGACTTGAGGTCGCAGATTGCGACCTCAAGTTGGGGCGGACGAAGGTATTTACCCTACGTCTTTACCGAGCACGGCGCTGTTATGGCAGCCAGCGTCCTCAACACCGAGGCTGCCGTGCAGGCCAGCATTTTTGTCGTGAAAGCCGTAACTGCTTAGGAGGGTGTGGGAGGAGAGAGAAAAAATGAAATTTTTTCTCTCTCCTCCCACATTTTGGGGTGTTTTTTTGTGGAAAATTGAAAATTTTCCACAAAAAAACACCCCCTGCTAAGTAGTTACTTAAAGCCTTTGTCCAGATGCGAAACGTCATTGGTCTGTACAAGGAACTGGAGCAGCGGCTGACAAAGTCGGAGGTCGAATTTGGAAAGCAAGGCAAGCAAATCCAACAGATTCTGCAGGTCATTAGGCAGTTTGTCAAAGAAGAGAATGAACCCCGGAAGCCCATCGGGTTTAAGAAGGACTAGGAGGTTAAATGGGCTATCTTTGCGCAAAAAACCGACACGATGGAATACCCGCATATCCCTTTCCTGCCGCTCCATTTCACCGAGGCCGAAACCCTCGAACGCAGCCAGGCCTTTCTCCAGTACATGGAGCGCCGCCGCTCGTTGCGCTTTTTTTCCGATAGCCCCGTTCCGAAGGAAGTCATCGAAAACATCGTGATGACGGCCAGTACGGCACCCAGCGGTGCACACAAGCAGCCCTGGACGTTTTGCGTCGTTGGCGACCCCGCCGTAAAAGCCAAAATCAAGGAAGCCGCTGAGGAAGAGGAGCGGGAAAGCTACCAAGGCCGCATGAGTGAAGAGTGGCTGCATGACCTCGCCCCGCTTGGCACTGACTGGCAGAAGCCATTCCTTGAAATCGCCCCGTGGCTCATCGTCGTTTTCAAGAAAGCCTACGAATTGGAGGGCGACGAGCGCCGCAAATGTTACTATGTGAACGAATCTGTGGGCATCGCATGTGGCTTCTTGTTGGCGGCCATACACAACGCAGGATTGGTGTCGCTTACCCATACACCCAGCCCGATGAACTTCCTGCAACGCATCCTCGACCGACCAGAAAACGAGCGGCCCTACCTGCTCATCCCTGTCGGCTACCCAGCGGAAGGGGCTACCGTCCCCGATTTGAAAAGGAAAACACTTGGGCAAGTTGCTGTTTGGTTTTGACTTGTTTGAATGGTTTGATTTGTTTTGCACCGCAATGACTGAGACTTCTGAAAAAACTGCGACCCAATCCTCGTGGCTGCGCTCACAAGCCGTTGCTATAGCAGCTACGACCACCGACTTCCTTGTGACCATAGGTTTGAAGGAATTTGCTGGGCTATGGTACGTTGCCAGCAATGCCACCGGGGCATTTTGTGGGGCTGTGGTCAGTTTCTTGTTGCTCCGCAATTGGGCCTTCCAACGCAACACAACCAAATGGCACGGGCAGGCGTTACGGTACGTCATTGCTTCCGGCCTGAGCCTAATGCTCAATACTGGCGGTGTCTGGCTGCTAACCGAATTGTTTGATATTCAATATGTTGTATCTAAAACAGTGGTAGCGGTGCTGATGGGCCTGACCGTCAATTATTGGATGTTCAAGCAATTTGTATTCAAGCAGTTTTAGGAAGTTTTGCATGTTTAGGAGGTTTTAAATAAACTTGGCGAACCTCCCATCCTTTAAGCCTCCAAAACCTCCAAACCACCATGAAAAAAAGAATCCGTTTCATAGCCAACCCCCGCTCAGGAGCCAACCGCAAGCGGAACCTGCCCCAGTTGATTGCCGACAACCTCGACCACGACCTTTACGACCATGAAATCAGCTATACGGAGCGGGCGGGCCATGCCATCGAATTGGCGAAGGAAAGCGTGGAGCAAGGGGTTGAACTCATCGTAGCCTGTGGCGGCGACGGCTCAGTGAACGAGATTTCCAGCCAATTGGTAGGAACCAATGCTGTGCTTGGCGTACTGCCCGCTGGCTCTGGCAACGGGTTCGCCGGGCACCTCGGCCTTGGCCGGGATGTGGCAAAGGCCATCCGTCACCTGAACGACGGCGTGCCCATCACGATTGATACCTGTACTTTGAACGGGCAGCACTTCGTCAACCTCGCTGGCATCGGTTTCGACGGGGCAGTGGCCAAGCACCTGCACGACAGCCCAGTGCGGGGCTTCTGGGCTTATTTCAAATATACCTTGGAGGAAACACTGCGATACCAATCACAGCGGCTTGAAATTCAAATAGATGGGAAGAAGATGGAGCGTCGCTGCTTCCTTGTGGAGGTGGCCAATGCGCCCATTTACGGTTATGGGTTTAGCATCGTGCCACATGCCAATTTCACCGATGGGAAGCTGGAGGTATTGCTCATCCATGAAGCTCCAAAATGGCGGTATGTGCTCGAAAGTTGGCGTTTTTTGACTCGCTCGTTTCATAAAAGCCCGCTTACTGAGTGCTATACTTGCAATGAAGTGGTCATTGCGCCAGCAAAGCCCATTGGTGCCCACTTGGACGGGGAGGGCTTTTTGCTCGAGGGCGAAGCCAGGTTTGGCATCCGCCCCGCCTCTTTGAAGGTGCTGGTGCCGAGGGTTTATGCAGAAATTTTGAGATAAAAAATGACGCAACACATTGGATGAACACGCCAGGCCGCCATGTGCCGCCTCAATGATCAGCTTGGTGAGCGCTTCCTTTGCTTATTTTTATTAAAATTGCTTCCAATGACCCTTAATAACGGACA
The DNA here is from genome assembly GCA_016714985.1 of Saprospiraceae bacterium. Classification (GTDB taxonomy): domain Bacteria; phylum Bacteroidota; class Bacteroidia; order Chitinophagales; family Saprospiraceae; genus UBA6168. The sequence goes on from JADKBS010000005.1 coordinate 32,397, forward strand.
GCTATTCTATTTTTGAGGCGTTCGTCCGTTTATCTTAAAAAAAATCGTAACTGCTTAGGAGGGTGTGGGAGGAGAGAGGAAAAATTTCACTTTTTCTCTCTCCTCCCACATTTTGGGGTGTTTTTTGGGGAAAAATTGAAAATTTTTCCCCAAAAAACACCCCCTGCTAAGTAGTTATAAAAAATCATTGAGTGGAAAAATATCAAACACTGCGATTAAGCCTACTCTTGTTTTCCATATTACAGATAATTGCCTGCAAGGAGGATAAAAAAGAAGGCAATCAGCTGCCTGCTGGCGGCCCTCCAAAGGATATGCCCGTACAGGTGAACGGCTTCGTGGCCATTGAAAAGCGGTTGGCCGAAAACCTGGAAGTGCCGGGCACCCTCCAGCCTTTTGAGGAGACGGAAATCAGACCCGAAATTTCGGGCAGGCTTGTTTCTCACAATATCCAGGAAGGGGGCACGGTGCAAAAAGGCGCCTTGCTGGCCAAATTGTTTGACGAAGACCTGCAGGCCCAATTGAAGAAACTGCAGGTGCAACTCGAAATTGCCAAAAAAACGCTTGAACGCCAACAGGAACTACTTAAAATACAAGGCATAAGCCAGCAAGAAGTGGACTTGAGCGAGCTGCAAGTGAACAATATCAAGGCCGATATGGAACTGATACGGGTGAGCATAACCAGGACCGAAATCCGTGCACCATTTACTGGCAGGTTGGGCCTTCGCAAGGTGAGCCTTGGGGCCTATATCACACCAAATTCCATACTCGCTACCATCCGACAGTTGAACCAGCTCAAACTGGATTTCACGGTGCCAGAAAAATACGCCAGCTTGTTCCCAAAAGGAAAGCAAGTACAGTTCACCGTAGCAGGCTCCCGCCGCAACTATACCGCCTCGGTCTTGGCCACTGAGGCTGCCGTTGCGGCTGAATCCCGCTCACTAACCGTGCGTGCCAGCGTGGCCGGTTCCGATGCCAGTTTGTTGCCGGGCACGTTCGCAAGGGTGTTGCTCAACACCGGAGCCGCTGGGCAGTCGATTGTAGTGCCTTCCCAAGCCATCATCCCGCAGGCGAGGGGCAAAAAATTAGTGGTGTTCAAAGGCGGCTTGCCTGAGTTCCGTGATGTGGAAACGGGCGTCCGTGACGAGGACTTTGTGCAGGTATTGGAGGGGGTGCAGGTCGGGGACACCATTGTGACCACAGGGCTGATGGCCATCCGGCCCAATAGCAAGCTGGTTTTGAAGAAAATTGGCAACTAGTTAGGAGGGTGTGGGAGGGGAAAGAAAAAATTTCATTTTTTCTTTCCCCTCCCACATTTTCGGGTGTTTTTTGGGGAAAAATTTGAAAATTTTTCCCCAAAAAACACCCCCTGCTAAGTAGTTACGAAAATTGAATGAAAAAAGCCCAACAATACTGCTGGGCTTCAAGGTAATGCTGGAGTTAAAATACACTTGGTTTCAGAATCAGGTTTTATCTAAATGATTTATTGGAGTGAAGTGAACAACGACAGGTTGAATTGTGATGTGATTTGGATTGTTTGCTGAAAGTTTTTGCTCGTTTCGGCTGTAAGATGAAATATATGCCTTAGGCTGAGATGGCCCAATGAAGGAAGCATGCGTTTTTAAGGACGAACGAAGGGTGGGAATGTACAAGTGAGATTTTGTCCGCTTCGAAAAAAAACTATTCCCAATTTTGATTGAGTTTTTGCTAATTTGCAAGCGATTTTCCCAAACAGAAGGAACCTATGAGAAAACGCTGGACCCTCCATCCCACCGACGAAGCCGTTGCCAAACACTTACAGCAGGCACTGAAAATCCACCCGATTTTTTGCAGGTTGCTGGCGCAACGGGGCATTGCCTCCTACGACGAGGCCAAGTCGTTCTTCCGACCCCAATGGTCGCACCTGCACGACCCTTTCCTCATGAAAGGCATGGACGTGGCCGTTGACCGTTTGGAGCAGGCGCTGCAAAAGGGCGAGAAAATCTTGCTCTATGGCGACTATGACGTGGACGGCACCACCTCCGTGGCCTTGATGCATGAGTTCCTCACCCACCTCGGCGCAAGCCCAGGTTTTTATATCCCCGACCGCTACAAAGAAGGTTATGGCGTGAGCATGGCGGGTATGGAGTACGCCATTGCCAACGGCATACAACTCATCATCGCCATGGACTGCGGGGTGAACGCCCGTGCCCAAGTGGCCAAGGCAAAAGAGCATGGCATCGGCTTCATCGTCTGTGACCACCACCTGCCCGATGGCCCACTGCCCGTTGCCGATGCCGTACTCGACCCCATGCGGCCCGATTGCCCGTACCCATTCAAAGGGCTGAGCGGCTGTGGGGTGGCATTCAAGCTGGCGCAGGCTTATTTGCAAAAAAACAAGTTGCCAGATGCGCATTTGCGCAGCCTACTCGACCTGCTGGCACTCAGCATCGCCGCCGACATCGTGCCGATGGTGGACGAAAACCGGGTATTGGCACATTACGGCCTCCAGGCCATCAACGAGATGGGGCGTCCAGGCCTTCAGGCGCTCATCGAACTTGGTGGACGGCAAGTGCCGCTCTCCATCAGCGATGTGGTGTTCGGCCTCGCACCGCTCATCAATGCTGCTGGCCGACTTGCCGATGCAGACCAGGCCGTTAAGCTGATGCTTTCAAAAGACAGGACTGCCGCCCTTGAAAATGCGCAGGTCTTGCTCCTCCGCAACCAACAACGCAAGGAACACGACCAACAAATTCAGGACGAGGCTGCCCGACAGTTCGAGTCCGTGGCGAACTATGAGGAGTTGCGGAGCATCGTTTTGTTCAACAAGGACTGGCACAAAGGCGTCATAGGTATCGCCGCTGCGAGGATGGTGGAACGCTTCCACCGCCCGGCCATCCTGCTCACCGAGTCGAACGGGATGGCAGTCGGTTCGGCCCGCACCGTGCCTGGGTTCAATATTTACAAAGCCATCAAGACCTGTGAAGACCTATTGACCAATTTCGGGGGGCATGACCATGCCGCTGGGCTAACCATGCCGCTTGAGGTTGTGCCCCAATTTCAGCATAGGTTTGAAACGGCAGTAAAAAACAGCATATTGGAAATACACAGAACCCCCGAAATAGAATTGGCTGCCGCCTTGGATTTAAAGGACATCTCACCGGGTTTTTGGAAGATTCTGAAGCAATTCGCCCCGTTTGGCCCCGGCAACCACAGCCCCATGTTTGTATCCAAAAACGTGGTGGACACAGGCCATTCCAAGCTGATGAAGGGAAACCACCTGAGGCTTTCTGTAAAGCAAGGCGATAGCAAGACCGTGACGGGCGTCGCCTTTGGCATGGGCGAGCATTTTGCCCGGATTGCCACCAAGCAGCCGTTTCATGTGGCCTATAAACTTGAAGAAGACCGCTGGGAGGGGAAGTCCTACCTGCGCATGATGGTGAGGGATTTTTGGTTTCCATCGGGGTAGTCTGAACGCTGTGCCATGCAGCCGCTGCGTTTTAGTCCGCGAACTTAAACAAATACAGCGTTGATTTTTGCGGCAATTTCCGCCATTTCTTCTTTGGGAAAACTGAGCTTGGGAGCCGTGACGCTCACTTGGCTCTCTCGCTGGAACGGGATAAGGTGGACATGGGCATGTGGCACCTCGGTTCCAATGACCATCACGCCCACCCGCTGGCATTCGATGGCCTTGTCCAAGGCTTTTGCGACCCTTTTTGCAAAGACCATCAGGCCGGCGAGGCTTTCATCGTCCACGTCGAAAAGGTAATCAACCTCTTTTTTGGGTACCACGAGGGTGTGCCCCTTTGCCACTGGATTGATGTCGAGGAAGGCGAGGAAATCCGCTGATTCTGCCACTTTGTAGCAGGGGATTTCGCCATTGATGATGCGGGTAAAAATGCTGGGCATACAGGAAAAGGTGAAAGGTTAAAAATAAAAAGGCAAAAGTAGAGGGCATGTCCACTACTTTTGCCTTTTTACCCTCCACTTTTTCTTTTCAAACAAAAATATTCAAAACCTTGAACTCCATCTGCCCAGCGGGGGTGGTGATGAAGGCCGTTTCGCCGGGCTTTTTGCCGAGCAGGCCTTTGCCGATAGGGGAGGCGGCAGATATTTTCTTGCTCTTGAGGTCAGCCTCCGACTCGGAGACCAATTTGAAGGTGTCTTCCTTGCCGGTTTTTTTGTTCAAAATAGTCACGCTCGTGAGCAGTCGGACTTCCGAAGTGTCCATGTCGTTTTCGTTCAGGATGCGGACGTTGGCAAGCACTTTCTCAAGCTCGTTGATGCGCAACTCTAGCATGCCCTGTGCATTCTTGGCGGCGTCGTATTCGGCGTTTTCCGAAAGGTCGCCTTTTTCACGGGCTTCTGCGATGGCTTTGGCAGCGTCTTGGCGGCCAGTTGTCTTTAACTCGTCCATTTCGGCCTTCAGTCTATCATGGCCTTCCTGCGTCAAATATGTAATGTTCATTTTTTCCTGATTTTTTCGTAACTACTTAGGAGGATGTGGGAGGAGAGCGGAAAAATGAAATTTTTCCCCAAAAAACACTCCCTGCTAACTAGTTACATTTTTCGATGAAAAATGGTGTTTTCCCAGTTTTGAAGCGATGCGAATACCAAGCGGAGTCTGACCCCGTAAGGTTTGCAAGGCATCAATGGAATGGGAAGAAGTGCAGGTTTTGTTCGCAGCCAAGTCACTTACAGGGCTTAGGTTGGCGGGCAAATACCTTACTACGTTGGTTGAATGCTAACAAACTAAAAGGCAAGAACGTTTCCGACCCATTTGTCGAAAACGTTCTTGCCTTGATTCTTCTGCAAATGTAAGCACTATGGATGAATGAAAGTACAAGTTGGGCGGATTTTTCTTTACGTGAGATATCCTTTCAGTTGCTCCCGCAAAACTCGCAGCGCCTTTCCCATCTGGTGTTCCACCGTTTTTACGGAAATTTCCAGCTGCGTTGCAATCTCTTGGTAGCTCATTTCTTCGAACCTGCTCAACTGGAACACCGTGCGGCAGCGGGGCGGCAACCCGTCAATGACACGATGAATTTGGGTTTGCAGTTCCGTTTGCAACAGTTGATCTTCCCCATCGGCCTCGGCTGGCATGGGGGTGGCGTAGGTCAGTTCCTCTGGCTGTTGGTTCTTTTTGGCCCTAAGATAGGCAAGTGCCTCGTTTACAGCCATTCGGTGCAAGTAGGCGCCCGGCGAGGTGTCAACCTGGATGAGGTGGCGCTTTTCCCAAAAGCGGATGAACACCTGCTGCGCAAGGTCTTCCGTCATGCCCCGTTCGCCGATGATGCGCTGCACCGCACTACACACAGACTGGTAGTGTGCATCAAAGAGTTCTTTGAGCACCGTCTTGTCGTCGTTGCGGAGTCGGGCAGTCAGGTTCAATCCAATGAAGAGGTTGTTGGTGAAAAGCGGGGCTGCTTATCCCCAGAAATCGGCGGCAATGATAGGGAATATTCCGCCAAGGGCAATCAGCCTTCGCCAATAAATGGGGTTAACGGCACGTTAAAAGACCATTCACCAAATGTTAATCATACCATTCGAGCGGGCGTTGGGTTTAGGATGAATGAATTTTTCCCAAAACCACCGCCGCTTGAAATCGTGTCAAATCCATTATGACGAAAACAACTGTCTGGTTGCCGATGCTTGCAGCCGCCCTGCTTTCCTGCCTCCCGGCCCTTCCCGCCCAAGTTCTTGACATTGCCGAAGCCGTAAAAAAAGGACTGCTGTCCGTTTCAGCCGAAGGGTTGGGCGGTCATTCCGGCGAATGCCTCCAGTTGAACTTTAAGAACAAATCGAAGCGGAAGCTCGAAATCAAGGTGCCCGCTGGGCAAATCTTTGAGGCGGGCGACTCCAGCTTACAAAACTTGATGGTGAGCAAGGAGGAGACTTTTTTCGTGGAGAGCGGGGCATCAAGGCTGGGCAAGCTCTTCGGCTTCTGCGTGGAGGCCGGAGACGGCTCCCCGGGTGGTGGCAGCCTGTTCAAAATGGGAAAACTGGCTGAAGGCAACCTGCTGAAAATCGCCAAATACCTGAACGACAACAAATTGCACCAGCACCCCTCAGCGCAATACGCCGTCTGGGCCGTATCGGATGCCGACCGCTTGGAAGGCATTGGCGACCCAGGACTGACCAAGTACGTGGCCGACCTGCTCGGCAAGCCCATGCCGGAATACCATATACAGTACCAGTCGCCACCGCAAGACCGCCAACTGCCCGGCCAACCGGCCAACTGGCGGGAGGCATTTGCCATGAACGGCCTGTTTTACTACGACCTCATGGCCGACCAACCAGTTGATTTCGGCCTTTACAATGAGGCAGGGGAGTTGGTGCACGCCCTTTTCAAGGGTCGCCAGCAGAAGCGGGGACAGCACAAATTCCGGTTTGAGTTTGAAATAAAAGGGCTAAAAAAAGGGAAGTATTTTGCCCGACTTTCGAGCCGGGGGCAGGTAATTAAGGAATTGGCGATGGAGTTTTGATGAAGGATCGAAGGAAAAATAAATCCCGGGGTTTATTTTTAAAAAACCAATCCTTGTCAGGGTTTCGGCATCTGAAATTGTAATCTTAGTTTCACCGTACCCAAAAGAAAAAGGCCAGTCGAGCGACTGGCCTTTTTCGTTGTATTTCATGGCAATTACTCGATCACCACTTTCCTCACCATGATTCCTTCGTCGGTGCTGACCTTGACGAAGTAGAAACCAGCGGGCAATTGTCCCACCTGCAACTGCAGGGAGTGCTTGCCTTGGAGGTTGAACTTGCGCTCGCCCATCAGTTGGCCGTCCACGGAAAGTAGGCTCAGCCCTACCTCTTGCTGGGTGGCAGCGTCGAGGGAGATGTTGAGCACATCGTAGGCAGGGTTCGGGAACACGGTCATGCTCAGGTTGTTGAGTGCCTCGTCAGTACTCGAAACAAATTTCGTATCCACGATGGTGCCTTCCTCTGGGGCAATCACACATATAAGGTCATTTTCATTGCTGTTCAGGCATGCCTCACCATTATAGGCGAGCAGGTCCATGAATTCCATGTCGTCAACAACCCAGCCAAGGGTGCCTCCAACACTTGCATTCGTGCCAAAGCGGAAACGGAAGACGATGTCTTCGCCCAGCCAGTCTTTGATGTCAACATAAGAAGCCACGAATTCTCCGTTACTGCTGCCCGACCAACCTTGAAGGTTCGGAATGACAAATGCTTCGCCATACTGGACCCCGCCGGTGTAGCCATTGCGCAACATTTTATCGCTTACCTTGGTATAGGTGTTGTCAGTAGCTTTTTTCACTTCTATGAAGCCAGCGTCCACACCGGGTTGCGTTTCATATTGATGGTAGAAGCGCAGGGTAGGCCTATTGCCAACCACCTCCCAAGGATCGGCAAGTTCCAGTGTGGTTCGGCTCTCCGTCTCCAGGTTCGGTGCGGCCCATGCGTATTCAGGGCTGTTGGATACGGCATCCTGGATTGCGAAGAGGTTCAGGGTAGGGGCATTAATATCGGTATCATAAATCCAATTGTCTTCCGTTTCTTCCTCATCATTGGGCACATCGTCGAGCCAGTACGAGATGGAAGCCTTGTCCGGGTCGGTCGTAAGCCTATAGGTTACATCCACGGTTTGGTCAAAGGCAACATCGCCGAGTTCAATGGAAAGCATATTGCCAGCAACCGTTGCTGGGAAGTTGGCAGAACCTGCCTTGTATTGCGTACCATCTGGCAACTCGTCGGTAATTACAACCCCTGTGCGGGTAGTTGTCTTACAGTTTTCAACGGTGATTTCTACCTCGATTTCATCACCAGCTTCAATGAAAGGCGTTACAGCCTTGCTGACGGTGACTTCATCACGACACTCACAAGGCACGTCGAAGGCTTCTACCTCGTCGCCAACCACATCCGAAGAACCTTGGCTGGCGCTTAGGCCAACACCCCTGCGGGCAAAGGTTTTCCAAATAAGGCATTTGTTTGCACCACCGTTGAGTGCCTGGTCGGCAGCGATGATGGCGTTGCGGCCATCTATGAAGCCGGGGCTGCAGGGCTGGGTTCTCATGCCCTCGAACACGAGGCGGATTGCCTTGTTGTTGCCACCAGTCCCATAGTATATGTCTGCGTCCCAGCCTTCAAGGTCGGACAAGTTCCAGTACATATCCCACAAAATGGCACACCAGAATGCGCCCACACCGTGCGGTATTGATTCGTTCGGTAGATCGCTGTAGGTGAGCGGATTGATGGTCATGTTACGGGTATAAGGGTAATGGCGGATACCGCCTGCAGTTGGGGCCAATCCATCAGCATAATTGCCGATGCCCCTTGCTTGCTCGCCATTATCACCTGGTTTGGCGGAAGTTATCAGTGACATGAAATCGCTCCATCCCTCGCCCATCTGCTCTTGGTTGCTCAGACAGCCAGCAGCGCTTGGACCGCCCGTGAGGCGGTTGGAGATGCCGTGGCCGTACTCGTGCGCTATCACGCCGTTGTCGAGGTCGCCATCAATTTGCGATGGCCCCGTTGGAGCGTTGGGGAGTTTGATGGTTGCTTTCAATCCATTCCCGGCGAATTGGCGAAGCGTTTGGCAGTTGGTGGAGCCTACCGAAATCACGGGGATGTTCACCTGGCTGCCCACAGCTCCTCCAGCCATGCCGGCAGGGGCGGTCTCGAAATTGCAGATGATGACGCCGACCGCACCTGCGTTTTGCGCAGCAAGGGCCTTAAAGCCAAATTCGCAGCCGCCACGGTCAATCAAGGCTATCCTACCCACCAGTTCGGCAGTGTTGACGATGGGGTCGCAGGCATCGCTGAACAGGTCTTCGGCGGCTTCGTCCTGGACAATGACCACTTCGGCGCTCACCCCGGTTGAGGTGGCAAAGGCCCCAGCGCCCCAGCCTGTAGCCGGCTGAGCGGATTCATATTGGCCGGCCACCACGGCAGGCTCTTGCACTGTAAAGATCTCAGAAGGTTCTGCTCCGTCCCAAAGGAACATCTGCATGCGGCCATTGCCCCCGTCTGGTGGCGTTGCGAAATTTGCATTGTTGGTGCCTCCGCCGTCTTGGGCCTCGGCATGTACTTCATCGCCGCCTGAACCACCGTTTCCATAGTTGTTGGTTTGGAAACTGCCTGCGGCAGGTGTTAGGCCGTACTGGTAGGCAAAATCGTGCATGAGATTGTTCCAATAGAAGAGGTTGACGGTTGCTGCATCAACGTAGGTAGTCGGCTCAGCATTAACATCATAAGGGAAATCAAAGATGAGGCTGGCGCCGCCGTCTGGTTCATTGTCTGCCGGAAGGTCGTCCGCATCGCTGTCCTCGTAGGCATGTACGTTGTTGCCACGGGTGATGGTGTATTCCGCACCAGTTTGGCCGTTGGTATCGTGCCAGCCATAAGGAGAGGCAGTCACGTCATGTGGTTCTACGACGAGTTGCCGGTCGCCATGGATAGGGCTTTCGGCTGGCCAAGGCCAAATATTGTAGCTGCCACTTGCAACCATGTTGGTGCTGGCATGGGTATTTTTAGCCGCTTGCTGGTGGTGGGCTGCTTCGCAATGGTGGTGGTTGTGTGCGAAGGAGCGGCCATCCACTTGGCAATAGACCGTCCAATTGGTCTTGTCCAGAATGTTGCCGAGCACAGCATCCACCCTAATGCTCCACATATCGGCTGACTTGACAGGTGCGAGGGCTACGTCCCAAGCCAAAAGCATGGCATCGCCATAAGCCTGATAGCTCAGACGGGCCTTTATGTCTTCTTTTGCGATATTTCCTTTGTCGAAAACCAGGAACCCTTTTGCATCCTGGCCTTTGGCACGCAGCGGCTCATAGGGCAGTTCAAGGTGCTCCATCAATTTGACGACAGCCGCCTCCGCTGACAGTACTGGGGCGGTCGTATTGATTTTGCTTGAAAGGTTGGGCACGAAACGACGGCCTACGTGGAACACTTTGCCATCGGCTGTAATGGAAACGTTCGTGATGGCATTGTAAACGTTGATGCCCATGTGGGCCTGGTTGAAGAACACACGGGAAATGCCCGTGGCTGGGTCGGTGTACTGGTCACTGACGGACATGCCAGTGATGTCCCTTTCTGTTAAGCCCCAGTCTTGGAGGTGTGTGCGGACATGCTCAGTAGCGATATCGAGCGGGGTGCGTTGCTGCGCAAATGCAGCCGATACTCCGACGATACATGCTACGATTGCAATAAATTGCTTCGTAAACTTCAATTTCATACTGGATGGATCTGTTTAAAAGGTGAAAACTATATGACAAACCAAAAAGCAAAAAGGTTTATGGGCAGCTTAGCCCCGTAGTATAGTCACCCTAACTTTTTGTTTGCCACAATGGTTGTTCGATTGGAAGCAAATGTAACATCTGACCAAAGATTGCGAAGCAACAATCTCAAAAAATAAAAGACAGGTGACAAATATAGGTATAGAGGTATGAGGTTTGGAGGTATGCCGCACAGAACATACCTCCATACCTCATACCTTCATACCTCAAAACTCATTCCTCTTCATCACGGGCTTGTCGGCCACGGTGGTAGGGTAGGCGGCCGTGGCCTTCTTCCCACTGGTCCCGTTGCTGCTCGCTGTCCCGCTCGAAGGCTTTGATGACCTCCTTCACGAGGCGGTGGCGAACCACGTCCTCCACGCCGAGGCGTATGACGGTGATTCCTTCGATGTCACGGAGGATGTCAATGGCCTTGCGCAGGCCCGATTTGGTGTTCCTTGGCAGGTCAATTTGGGTGAGGTCGCCGGTGATAATGGCCTTGGCGGTAGGGCCGAGGCGGGTGAGGAACATCTTGATTTGCAACGATGAGGTATTCTGTGCCTCGTCGAGGATGATGTAGGCGTTGTCCAATGTGCGGCCCCGCATATAGGCGAGCGGGGCGATCTCGATGACCCTTGTCTCCATGAAAAACTTGAGCTTGTCGGCGGGTATCATATCGTCGAGGGCATCGTAGAGGGGGCGCAGGTAGGGGTCTATTTTTTCCTTCAAATCGCCGGGGAGGTAGCCAAGGCTCTCGCCTGCTTCCACTGCTGGGCGGGTGAGGATGATTTTCTTGACGAGGCGGTTCTTCAAGGCCCGCACGGCCAAAGCCACGGCGGTATAGGTCTTGCCAGTGCCCGCTGGGCCTACGGCAAACACCACGTCGTTGTGCTCGCTGGCATCCACGAGTTTCTTCTGGTTCAGGGTCTTCACCCGGATGATTCTGCCATCGGTGCCGTGCACGAGCACTTTGCCGGCGGCATCGTTCAGGTGCGGGGTGAAGGGGATAGCGCCGTCGAGCATGATTTCTTCGACGACCTGGATGGGCAATGCCTTGCGCTCCCGCAGCAGCCGAACCATTTGTTCGAACTTGCCCTTGGCGCCTTGGGTGAATTTCTTCTCGCCTATTAATTTGAGGTTGCTGCCCCTTGCCGTGATACTGATGTCGGGGAATGCTTTGCGAAGCAGGTTGAGTTTGATGTCGTTCTCGCCGTAGAGTTCGAGCGGGTCAACATCTTCGATGGTCAGGATTATTTCGCTCAAATGCTAAAAACCGTTGAACGGTGGTTGGTGGACGGTGGACGGTTGGGGTTCCCCAATTTTGGCCTCCTTCCGGGTTTTTATTAAATCGGGGTTCGCCCCCATTTGTAAAAATTCACTGACAAGTTGCCAGCGATATGGCATCCGCCTTTAAAAATTCGGCTACTTTTGTCCGTAAAATTAGGAGTTTGGAGCAAATCCGCATCTTAAATTTTGGAAGCAAAAATAACTCACTTGGCGGGCAAAAAGTTTCAACCCCTGTTTTTTAAGCAAACATGCAAATCGTAACCTTGACGACGGACTTCGGGCTGGACGACTACTACGTGGCCCTGATGAAGGGGGCGCTGCTCAGGCAGACCGCCAACCTTCAAATCGTTGATATTTCGCACAATATCAAGCAGTTCGACATCGTACAGGGCGCATTTGTTTTGAAAAATGCCTTCGCAAGTTTCCCAGAAGGCACCATTCACGTCATCACTGTCAACAACAGCCAAGAGGGTAGGGCGTTCATCTGCCTCCAACACGCCGGCCAGTATTTCATCGGGCCTGACAATGGCGTCTTCTCGCTCATCTTCCCCTCGCTGCCCGAAGCCTGGCGCCTCGACCCCGTGGAGGAAAGCCCCTTTTCCATCCAGAAAGCGATTGCAGAAGCGGTCGCCCATATTGCCACCGGCAAACCCATCTTCGAGGTTGGCTTGCCAGCTGGGGAGGTGGAGCAGCGCATTGCCCTGCAGCCCGTTATCAGCACCGCACAGATACGAGGCTCGGTCATCTATGTTGACCACTACGAGAACGTGACCATCAATATCACCAAGGAGTTGTTTGAAAAAGTGCGGAACGGTCGCCGCTTTGCTGTGTTTTTCAAGCGCAACGACCCCATCACCATCCTCAGCCAACACTATACCGATGTGCCCGTCGGTGAGCCGCTCTGCCTGTTCAACGCCGCCGGGCTTTTGGAAATCTCGGTGAGCATGGGCACAGCAAGCAGCTTGTTGGGGCTGAAGCTGGATGATATGGTGCAGGTGGATTTTATTTAGAGGGTGAGAGGGTGAGAAAAGTGAGAGGGTGAGAAAAGTGAGAGGGTGAGAAAAGTGAGAGGGCGAGAGGGGAGACTTCTGCTGTAATCCCAATAATCATTTTCCATTTATCATTGACCTTTAGTAAAGCATGGCTGACAAAAAGAAATTCTACGTGGTCTGGCAAGGCCACAACCCTGGTATCTACGACAGTTGGGACAAATGCCAACAGCAAATCAAGAACTACCCGAATGCCAAGTACAAGAGCTTCGGCAACCGGGAAGAAGCGGACATCGCCTTCGGCGGGAATTACGCCCAACACATCCAGCTTAAAGCACCCAGCAAGCCTGGTAGCACCTCCTTCAAGCCTTCAATCCCTCAATCCTCCAATCCTTCCATAGTTTGGGATAGCATCTCCGTGGACGCCGCCTGCTCCGGCAACCCCGGCGTGATGGAGTACCAAGGCGTGGAAACCCGCACCAAGACGCTGATTTTCCATCAAAAGCACCCGCTCGGCACGAACAATATCGGCGAGTTCCTCGCCATCGTTCATGCGCTGGCCATGTTCCACCAACAGGGTAAGGACACGCCCATCTACACCGACAGCCGCACGGCCATGGGCTGGATAAAACAGAAGGTGTGCAAGACCAAGCTCGTGCGCAACGCCAAGACCGAGAACCTCCACCAAATCATAGCACGGGCCGAGAACTGGCTCAAGACCCATACCTACAAGAACCCTATCCTGAAATGGGAAACGGAGGATTGGGGGAGATTGCGGCTGACTTTGGAAGGAAGTGAGGAAGGATTGAAGGATTGAAGGATTGGAGGATTGAAGGATTGAAGGATTGGAGGGGCGGCTTTGAACAGTAAACACTTAATGCTATGGATAAACCAGTTTTCAAATCAAAGGAGGAATTCATTGCTTGGTTTCAAAGAAAGACAAAGCAGTTTGCGATTGACATCATCAAGTTTTGCAGGACTTTTCCGCCGGACCAGGCAATTCGGGTTATTTCCTATCAAATCATAAAGTCTGCGACTTCTGTGGCAGCTAATTACAGGGCTGCATGTAGGGGGAGGTCGCAAGCCGAGTTTTTTTCCAAAATTTGCATCGTAGTAGAAGAAGCCGATGAATCGGTTTTTTGGCTCGAAATGATTGAGGGTGCTGAATTCAATACTGACAAAGTAGAATTAAAGCGCCTTCAAAAGGAAGCAGATGAAATATTGGCCATTTCATCAAAAGCCAAAGGCACGACAGGCGGCAAATCTTCCTGACCCCCCCATTCAATCCTTCAATCCCTCAATCCTTCAATCCTTTTCAATGAAATTATTCGGAAGACTTTTTGGCTCCAAGCCCGCCACTCCCATCCCCGCCATCCGCTTCGGGCGGTACACCGACAGCAACCGCACGGCTGCTAAGGAGGCGGCCTTCGATGCGGCGTTGAAGGACTTTGTGAAGGAGAACTACCTCTCTGCCTACGTACTGTTCTTCGATTACCTGCTCGACGGGGAGGAACAGAACCTGCGGGCCTGGGAGGAGCGGGGCGAACTCCGCTTCGAATTTTTCCAAGGTTCCAAGAAAATATCGGGTTATGCCAACGACAGGAAGTTCTACGCTGCGGCCCGCATTGCGAAGGCAAAAACACTGCAATCCAGTTTCATGCGGCGGCTGTTGGAGGCCAATTTCGATTTGAAGTACAGCCGATTCGCCCTCACGCCCGCCGACGAAATCACCATTGTTTTCGATACCCACACCGCCGACGGCTCGCCGCACAAGCTCTATGCCGCCCTGAAGGAACTGGCCACCGTTGCCGACAAACACGACGACATCCTGCTCGACGAGTTCGAGGCGCTGGAAATCGCCGACTTCAACATGCGCCGGGAACTGCCCGACTACGAAAAGGCCACCAAAATCGCCTATTTGCGCAGCGAAATCGAATCGGTGTTCGAGGAGTTGGACAAAGGCAAACTACCCGCCGACCAGTACCCCGTGGCCTATACCTACCTGCTGCTCGACCTCTGCTACCGCCTCGACTACCTCACCAAGCCGGAGGGCTTCACGATGGAAACGCTGGAGCGCATTGACCGCATGACCTTCCAACAGGACGGCAAGAACGCCGCCGAGAAGAACCTGGCGCTGCGCAAGGAGTTCCAATTGCTGCTGGAGCGCCCCTCCGAAAAACTGGCCAAGGAGCTGTATGAGGTGAGCACCACCTTTGGCATCACGCCGGCCATTGACCACCCAAAACTCATGGTGCTGATAGACCAGGAACTGCCCAATATGCGCTGGTACGCCGACAACGGCCACGACCGCATCGCCAAGGCCATCCCCAGCTTCATCGCTGGCCGGGGGCTGTTCAGCTTCGCACTGCCGCCCCCAGACAAAGACTTCTTCCATTTGCTGATGCAAATCCTCGAATCGGACTACTTCCTCAACCTCGGCTTCCAGCCCCTCGCCCCCGCCGGGCTGCTCGACGAGAAGGCCATCAAGCAGGCCATCCGCAGCATCGTGGACAAGCACAGCGACGAGTTCCCCCGCCTCTCCTTCGACCTGAAAAAATTGGATTTTCGGAATTTGGTGGAGTTTGCTGCTTCGTATTTGATGGTAGTGAGGAATTTGGATTTGGGGAAGGGTGGGTGATTGCGGATTTGGGATTGCGGATTTCGGAACTTGTCCCGACACCTCGGGATTGGGGTCTACATAAACCGGGGGTTTCAGCTTGAGTTTTTTATTTTGAGAAAAATCTGATGTTGCCTATCTTGCATCTGCTTTAGCGTCCATCGTTCACATACTATTCGAAAACTCAAACGATGACCGACAAACAAATCGAACAACGCTGGAAAATGTTGGAAGACCAGTTGACCTTGGGAATTTGGTATGAAAAGGAGTTCAGGGAAAAATTGGGAAACAAGGGCTATCAGGATTTCATTGACAACATCCTCGATGAAATGATTTTCTTGAGAAAACTTAAAAAGAAATAAGCCATGCTGACGAAAAGAGAAGCATTTTTGAAAAAATACTTTGCTGAACCCAAGCGGGAGAAGCAGCTTTCCATGATGAAAGATTATATGCTTTCGCTATCTCCAGAAGAATTGACGGAATTCGTGAAGGAGCCGATTAGGTTCTTGGGCGATGCGCTTAAAAGCAAGGACGTTAGCGAGGAAAGCAAGGAAAGAATCTTTGAAAAGCTGGACGAGTTGACGTTTTTGCTGAGTGGGAAGGCGGTGGCACAGATAAAAGCCGATTGAATTCAGAAACAATAACCAAAATGCCTTATAGCTATTATAGATTTCGACGAGTAGTTTTGGTTTCTAAGTTAGTGGTAATGTTAGAACGAACTCGCTGCAAAACATCTTGATATAGCTTTTTGTTGATAAAAAAAAATATATAAACAAAATGAATCTACCCTTTGCTTACTTGATAATCTTACAGAAAAACTAATACAGAATTTTTTTTTAAGATTTGGCAATGATGGTTTTGATAGGTCAATTAGAGCAAATGTTTGGAGAAGGCATCAAGCAAATATCAATAGGGGTTTGTCAAATTGGGAGACAAGTGACGATGCTCGTAGGAGGATTTTACAATTCTACGATCAGTATTCAATTGTGGAAAATAAATTTATGTTAAAGAATCCTTTCTTCTTGCATTATAAGTTGCCAAACAAGTTGAACTCCATCAGGATTATTTTCACAATTCCATTAAAGAAGGGGGGGGGTAAAAAGAACAAAAATTGGGAACGGGGCGATCTTGTATGCCAATTAGAAATGCCGAAGAAGACCAATTTGATGCTTATGGCTTTAACCCAGTAGGGTATATCAATTTTGAAGCTGTTATTAAAGGTAAAGGAGTGGACGATAATCTAAAGAAAATTGCTATAAGTGCATTTAGGTCTGGAATCAGGAAAGTTGAAAAAAGAGAAAATCCAAAATATTGTAGAATTTCTGATATCTTAGATTTCTTTCCTGCCCACATTGAGTTGGGATGTGGTCCATCAATAGAATGCGGAGTTCCAGCTCTAAACACTTTGCATAAAATATATAGCATAACAAAAAATAGTCGCTTTGTTTTTTCCGCTAATGACGAAAGTTTTTATGATTTTTTAAAAAATCCTGAAAAGAAATTTATTGAATCAAGTAGTATACACACTGCTTCTTTGCTAGCCGAACCGGCCACGTTTTATTTGGATTTAAATAAACTAATAAAATGTGGATTATTTATCGAACCAATATTTACAAATAATTTTGACGGAATTCCAATTAGTGTCGGAATAAAAGAACATTGTCTTAGAAAATATGACATTGATTATATATACCCTGATTATGAAATGAATTCCGAAGCAAAAGCCCTATTTGTAATTGGAGCTCATGCAGATCGCCGAAAGCTACAGCTTTCAGCCCGAAAGAAGGGTTTAAAAATAATTCATGTAAACCCAGAAGGATATATAAATAGGGATGATTTTATACAATACCCTGTAGAGGCACCAAAAAATGAAGACTATCTTTTGAAAATGACAGCGAGAGAATTTACTACCAATCTTGCAAAAGTACTAAAAATAAAGCAGAACCATGAAAAATAAAAAATTACTCATAATTAGTTATGAAGGCTCTCTTCCTTTGCTTTTTGACAAGGGGCACCCAATAGTTAACCCAACCGGTGGTGCAGCCATCGAAGAGTATGAACTAATTAATGAACTTGTTCAAAAAGATACTTTTGAATTGGGATTGATTAGCTGGAAAGGTTCAAAAAAGCACTTTGTATCCATAGAGCGTAATATTAGGTTGTTTGAAATTTATGATAAAGAAAGTAAAAAATCAATATTTTATATATTGAGTTTATTACTCGTGTTTTATAAATTTAGACCGCATTATGTTTTTATTAAAGGTAATAATATTTCAAATTACATTGCACATTGGTTCTCAAAGTTTTTTGGATTCCTATATGTCTTTAGATTTTCGTCTGATTTGCAGGTTGATGAATTGCCTTTGGCAGAAACTAAACGACATAGGCTAATCGTCAATATAATCAATTTTGTTTTTGGTAAAAAACTGCCCAAGGCTGATATTTTTATTTGTCAGAATGAATACCAAGCCTCAAAATTGATGTCTCAATTTAACAATAGTAGAGTGCATGTTGTGTATGACTTCATTAACTGTAATTGCAACTTACCAGAAGTGAAACCATTTCATGGAAGAAGATATATTGCTTGGGTAGGGCGCTTTTGCAAAGAAAAAAACATACCTTTATTATATGAAATAGTTAGAGATTCGCCAGAAATTTGCTTTAAAATAGCGGGAGCGTTTTCGGGGGAAATCCACTATGATACTAGCCTTGCCATAGATAACTTAAAGAAATGTGGCAATGTAGAGTTTGTAGGATTACTTCATCCTGATATGATAATTCCATTTCTATCAAAATCATATTCGTTACTCATGACATCTTTTGTTGAAGGTTTCTCACGGACAATTCTTGAATCCTTTTTAGCTGGAACGCCAGTAGTCCTGACATCAAAAATAGATCCGAGCAGTATTATTTTTAAAAATGATTTGGGAGAAGCTGTCCCAAAGCATGAAGATTTGAATAAAGCTGTTAAGAGGCTGTTGAAGCGATCAGATTATTCTTGAATTAAAAGGTGTCAAGATTATGTTGTAAAGAGCACAGTACAGAGAAAGGAGTTCAAGAATTAATCAGTATTCTAAAGATGAATTAACTCGTCGTTACATGCTTGTTCAATCTACCATAAAGCACCATCATCCTTGCTTATTTGTGACCATCGTCAAAGCGTAAATTTCACCCGCTCCATCCCTACCACCCTGGCTCATCACCTTCTATTCATTCCGGGAATTCTCAGGCGGTGACTCGAAGTCACCGCCTGAGTTGGCCAAGTTGGCAATAGTGAATCAAATTACTTCAACTCCCCACTGTCCGCAACCGTCACCACCGCAGAAGTCCTGCCGCTCTGGCTGCCGACGGCCTCCATTTTCCGTACCACGTCCATGCCTTCAACGACTTGGCCGAAGACCACGTGGCGGCCATTGAGCCAAGTCGTCTCCACGGTGCAGATGAAGAACTGCGAGCCGTTTGTGTTGGGGCCGGCGTTGGCCATGCTGAGGATGCCGGGGCCGGCGTGTACGCCCGCCTTGCCGCTGAAGGTCTCGTCGGCGAACTTGGGGCCGTAGATGCTCTCGCCGCCCGTGCCGTTGCCGTTGGTGAAGTCACCGCCCTGGCACATGAACTGCGGGATGATTCGGTGGAAGCCGCTGCCCTTGTAGTGTAGGGGCTTGCCGCTGGTGCCAACCCCCTTCTCGCCGGTGCAGAGGGCACGTAAGTTCTCGGCGGTCAGCGGGGCAGCGTCCTTGAACAGTTCAAAAACGATGCGGCCAGCAGGTTCATTGCCGATGGTGATGTCGAAGAACACTTTCGGGTTGGCGGGGTTTGGCGTTACGGGAGGAGTGTAGGTGGCTGTCATAGTTGGTGCAGTTGTTGGTGTCTGTGCATGAACGGAAGTAATGCCGATGGCAAGTGCGAAAAGGCTTGCGAACAGTGCAGTGCTTACTTTTTTCATGTAAATGATGATGGTTTAATAGTTGGGAATTAGCATTGGCAGGGAGCGTCCCATTTCCCCAATTTCCTAATTTCCCAATTTCCTGATTTCCCAATTTCACGGCGTTGGGTTCCTCCGCCCAGCTTTGTCGGCAACTGGGAGGCCGTTTTTCAGAGCGGCAAAGATAAGTGCTTGCGCAATGGGCGTTTCCAAATATTTTGTGAATGGTGGTGAAGGGGTGTTTAACGTGGTGGCACAAAGCAGCGATTGGGGCAGCTTAGGATTGCGGTGCGTAAATAGCGTGGCCCCCTCAAATCATACATCATACATCAAACAAATCATACATCATACATCCTGATTAGGGGGATTTATGATGTATGAATTATTTGATTTATGATGTATGATTGAACCAAATCGGAAAACCCGTGTAAGAATTTCTTGCAAGGGAATAGGGGGGCAAACAACCTGCCTGCATCCTTGTAACATCCATAGCTTTTAATCCGTCAAAAGACCAAGTTTCACCCGACTGTTTTTTTCACCTGACTAACAATCGCTTTATGAAGACCCGACTTTCTTGGCCAATCCTTGGCCTTGCCTTGGCATTGCTGTTTGCTTCGCAACATGCCACTGCCCAACACCAAATCTCCGGTACCATCACCAACGCCAAGGGCGACGGCGTTTTTTTCGCCACCATCGCCCTGTACAAACAGGCGGACAGCACCATCCTCAAGGGCGAAACCTCCGATGCCAATGGCAAGTTCAGCCTCAAGGACATCCCCGATGGCCAATACTTCCTCGAAGTGAACATGCTCGGCTTTTTGGATGAAAAAATAGCCGACCTCAGCTTCCCTAGGGACAACCGCAAGCAGTTTGACATCAAGCTCGACGAGGAGGCCCAGACCCTCTCCGAGGTGCAGGTGACAGCCAAAGCGCCAATGCTGGAACAGCGGGCCGACCGCCTCATTGTGAACGTAGAGAACAACCTCACCAGCCTGAACTCCAACTTGCTGGAAGTGATGAAAAAAGTGCCCGGCGTCATCGTGGTGGGCGACAAGCTGCGTATGGCTGGCCAAACCAACGTGACCATCCTCCTCAACGGCAAAACAACAAAATACATGGACGTGGACGCCCTGCTGAAGGACATTCCCGGCGACAATATCAAGCGGGTGGAGGTCATCCACCAGCCAGGGGCCGAGTTCGAGGCGGAGGGCACGGGGCCTATCATCAACATCATTTTGAAGAAAAACAGCCTCTACGGTACCAACGGCAGCGTGAACGCCGGGGTGAGCAAGGGCGAGTACTGGCGCTACCGAACGGGTTTCAGCCTGAGCCACTACCAAGGCAACCTCAATATCAGTGCCGGGGCGAGCACGGGCCGCAACTCCTGGTACGAGGGCTTGGACGTGGTGCGCTCGGTGGGCAGCGATGTTTACAGCCAGGTATCCGAAAACCCTAACATCAGCGACTTCCTCCGCTCCAACCTCACCCTCGACTGGGACGTGACGGAGCGCCACCGCCTCGGCTTCAACAGCAGTTGGGTGGGCAGCAAACGGGACTTTTCCATCACCAATACCACCCTTATTGACTTCGCTGATGCCAATACGGGCGACCTTAAAGTACTGACCGACAACCGGGTGAAAAGGGACTGGAACATGCTCACGCTGAACCCCTATTACAGCTTCGAGATTGACACGCAAGGGCAAAAGCTCGACCTCGACTTCAATGCCGTGCGCATCGGCAACAATGGCGGCAATACGCTCATGCCGGAGGAGACCAATTTCGGGGAATTTACCCCCGACCTGCGTTACGACCAGCCTGGCGAATCGGAGATTTACACGACCAGCCTCGATTATACCTTGCCCATTTCCAAGGCCATCAAACTGCAAATGGGTGGCCGCTACAGCCTCGCCGACCTCGACAATGACCTGCGCTCCTTTCGGGAAGATGCCAACGGCGTTTTCCAGCCAGACTCCTTGCAGAGCAACCATTTCCTGTTCAAGGAAACCATTTGGGCGGGTTATTCAAAAATGGACTGGAAAGCGGGCAAATGGTCGGGCACGACGGGCCTCCGCTACGAGGACAGCGAGAGCGAGGGCTACTCGGTCACGCTGGATTCCACGCAGTCACGCCGAATCGCCAAGCTGTTCCCCAGTGCCAGCCTTAGCCGAGAACTGACCAAAAAACTGGGTGCTGCCATTGCCTATAGCTACCGCATTGACCGCCCGCACTATGGAGACCTGAACCCGTTCGTCTATTTCCTCGACCCCTATACTTATGAGTTGGGCAACCCCCGGCTGCGCCCCTCGCTCACGCACAGTACCAAGTTCAGCCTGACCTTCGAGAACCAACCGTTCTTCAATATCGAGTACAAGCACACCAACGATGCCATGGTGGAAGTGACCGAGCAGGACGACGCCAGCGGCCAGACCTTCCTGACCAATGTGAACCTCGACGCTTTCAAGGTGCTGAACATCAGCCTGTTCTTCCCCCTCGACTTCATCCCCAAGACGAGCGGCTATGGCGGCTTCATCGCCAACCACAACAAATACGACTCGCCCTACCTCGACCAGCAGTTCAGCCGGAGCAAATGGGATTATACGGCCTTCCTGAGCGCCAATATCACCCTGCCCAAGAAGGTGGAAATGGAAGTCTCTGGCTTTTGGAACAGTGGCGGCCTGCAGGGCATCATCAACGCAGAATGGCTCTATGGCGTGGACGTGGGCGTGGCTCGCAAGTTCCTCAACGACAAGCTGAAGGTCAGCGTCGGCATCGACAACGTACTACGTCGCTTCTTCCACGGCAATGTGAGGTATTCCAATATGGACTTCAACATCGTCAGCCGCTGGGACGCCCCGGTCTATAATATGCAGGTCAGCTACAAGTTCGGCAACCAGCACATGAAGAGCAAGGGTAGCCGCAGCAGCAGTGCGGAGGAAGTGATTAGGAGGGCGCAGCAGAACTGATTCGATTGCGGATTTCGGATTTCGGATTGGGTTCATCGTTAGCTCCAATTTTTTTAGGTATTACCCAGAAATGACGGGCTTGCTCCGACCAATTCGCAATCCGCAATCCCCAATCCGCAATCACCGCAGCAGCGTCACATCCCCCTTCACCTCCTGTTCCACCGCATCCACCGCCACGGCGCAGCCGACCACGATGCGGTAGATATACACATCGCTGGGGGCTTCCTTGCCGTTCTGTTTGCCATCCCAGGGGCCGGGGCCGTCATAGACCTTCTGGCCCCAGCGGTTCCAGATGCGCATGTTGAGGGTGGCCTCTGCACCGGGGCCTACGATGTCGAACACGTCGTTTTTATCGTCGTTGTTTGGCGAAAAAGCGTTCGGCACCTCCACTTTTTCGGGGTTGCAGTTGGGTATCACGATGACCTGCAAGGTATCCGAGCCGGGGCAGCCCGTCACGGGGTCGGTGATTTGCACCAAGAAGGTGGTGAGGCTGTCGGTGGGGAAAGTCTCGCAGAACAATTCCCCCGTGCAGTCGGCAAGCAGGGAGTCGTTTTGGTACCAGAAGATACTGCCAAACGGCCCCGATGGTTCAAGCCCCAGCACCAACGTATCGCCATTGCTGACGGTATCCACGCCCAGGATTTGAACGGGAGGCAAGGGATGCCAGCTGAGGTTGAGGCAGCTAAGGCTGTCGCAGCCTTCGGGGGT
Source organism: Saprospiraceae bacterium (assembly GCA_016714985.1). Taxonomy (GTDB): domain Bacteria; phylum Bacteroidota; class Bacteroidia; order Chitinophagales; family Saprospiraceae; genus UBA6168. The sequence continues at coordinate 55,100 of JADKBS010000005.1, forward strand.
GGAGTAGGTGTTGCAATACTCCCCCTCCGCTGCATAAAACTGTCCTTCGAACATCACGCTGTCACCGGGGCAAATAGTTGAATCAATTGTCAGCTTGATGCCGAGGTCGTCAACTAGGAGCACGAGGCAGCGCACGCTGTCGCAGTTGTTTTGGCCGGGGAGGGTCACGCAATATTCGCCTTCGTCGGAATAGATTTCCCCCTCAAATTCAACGCTGGCCCCAAGGCAAATCGCCGTGTCCAAGAAGATGGTGTCCAACTTGGCCCGCAGCAATACCTCCACGCAATACACGCTATCGCAGCCGCCCATCATGGCTATCGTATCGCAATAGACGCCCGCCTCGCCGACCGTTTGTCCGTTGATGACCACCGTTTCCCCCTCGCAGATTTCGATGGGCGGGCCATTGGTCACGATGAGGCCATTAGCGACCGTCACCGTCACGCTTCCCGTGGCTGTGCAGCTATTGGCAGCTGTTTGCACAACGGTGTAGGTGGTTGTGGCGGTGGGTGAAACGAGGTAGCTGGCGCAAGTGCTGGGGCCTTGGCAGTCGCCATCGTTGGGCAGCCAATTGAACAGTGCCAGTGGCGTTGCTTGCCACTACCAGCACGGTGCTGTCGCCGTTGCAAATCGTCAGGTCGGCGGGCATGGTCAGGGTGGGCGCATCGGAGAAGTTGACCGTCACTGTGTCCATTGCGGAGCAGCCGTTTTCATCGGTCACTTGCAGCGTGAAGGTCGTAGGCTGGTTGACCAGTACCAACGGGTTGTGGATGGCGGCATTGCTGAGCGCCGTAAGGCCGGCCACGGTCTGTGGCGACCAAAGGTAGTCCCAGTCTGCATCGAAACTGGCGTTCAACTGAGGTGTGTCGTCGGGGCAGAAACTGGCATCTGGGCCAGCATTCACTTGGGGGAAAGGCGCTACCACCACCGTTGCCGACTCGGTGCCAGCGCAACCGAAGGCGTCCAACACGGTCACGCTGTACTGGCTGGTGGCGGCAGGCGTCACGGTGATGATTTGCAGGTTGGGCTGCGCAATGCCGGGGCCTTGCCAGGTGTAGCTTGCCCCATCCGTTGCGGCGAGGTTGGCGCTCTCGCCCTGGCAAATCGGCGAGTCGGCGAAGGCGATGCCGGGCACGGGCTGCACGGTTACGCTCACGAGGTTGTCAATGGCGCAAACGCCGTTGCTCTCCGCAATGGTGAACTCGGTCGTAACGGGTGCGAAGCCGTTGTTTTCACAGTTAAAATTGGTCATGGCGGCCTGTTCGTCGGCGAGGCAATCGCTGTCCGGCGACCACTGGTAATTGAAGCCGGGCTGGGCGGGTATGCCTATGACTTCGTCAACGCCGGAGCAGACCGTCCAACTCAGGCCAGTATTGTATTCAATGGGCATGTTGACCAGTTCCACGTCGCCGGAGCAGGCGCATTGTTGCGAAGCGTCCACCACCGCCAAGAGTTGGCACAGGCTAATTGCCGAAGGCACCGTGAAGCTGGTCGAAATGGTCACGGTCTGCCCATTGCCGATAGGCGAAGAATGGTTATAGGTGCCTAGCAACAGGTCGCCCACGCCATCGCCGTTGGTGTCGGCAAAGAACTCGATGATGGTGGGCGGCTGGCTCGTGCCACCATCGTTCGTCAGCTTCACGGTGGCATTGACGAGGTTGTTCCCGCCCGAAGCCGAAGCCGTGATGTTGAACGCACTGAGGTTGAATGCAGGCCGTTGTGGGTTGTAGGGAAGTATGAGCGAACCCGTGCTGACCTTGGTGCTGCAGAATTGGCCCGTCTGTGCGCAGAGCGCCTGCGTCTCCACGGCTGTGCGGAACAGTACCACGCCGTTCTCGCAGCCGAGGCCCGACCAGCCCTGTGTGTTGAAGGTGAAACAGACGAGTTGCGATGGCAAAACACCTGCTGGCAACTGCCAGGTTATTTGGCTGCCGTTGATGGTTGGCGTGCAGTTAAGGCCGCTGACGCAAAGGTTTTGGCAACTGCCCGGCACATAAGTGATGCCCGGCGGCAGGGTGGCGATGAGACAAGCCCCTTGCGGCAGCACCACCGATGAGGCCAGTGAGACCTCGAACGTGGTGATGTCATTGCAACCGAAGCCAGGCGTCGGTGTCACGCTGATATTGGTGGTGAAAGGTGCCGTCACCCCGTCAATGCAGATGGGGTCGCCGGGCTTCGCAATGGTGTTGGAGGGGATGCCACAGTTCTGGTCAGCTGCTGCAATGAAAAGGGTATATGCCTCGGCCACGAAGTCGCAGGTGGACTCGCCCAAGAATCGGAGCGTCAGGGAGTGGTAGGGGGCTTCGCCAACCCCCGGCAGCCCGTTGGCGATGCTGTCGAAGAGCATGGAGAGGTTCCACTCCACCACGCCCGTGCTCACCACGGTGGGGTCGCCGATGGGGTAGAGCAGGCCGCTGCCCGTTGGGTACTCCACGACGCAAGAGCCGGTCAGCACGTTCATGCCGGGCGGCACGAAACCCTGCACCCGCAAGTTATAGACGCTGCCAAACTGCGCATTGAACACCTCGATGCTGTGGTAGGGGATGGTGTCGCAGAGCTGGCTGCAACCTGTTGGGCTGGTCACGAGCATGTCAATTTCACCAGGTGGCGAGGTGATGAAAAGGGGTTGCACCTGCTCGTAGCAGGGCGTTTGAACGGTGCTCGTAATGGGGTCGCAGTTCCAGCCGTAGCGCACGAAGAGCTGTTCCCTTTTGCAGGAGTTGTTGGTGGCAACGATGCGGTATGGCAGGCCGCCGGGGTTCACTGGGAAGTCGCCCAATTGGAACACGCCGTTGATTTGTGGCACTGGCTGGCCAGTTGTTTGGTCAATGAGCTGAAAATCGGTGACAAGGCCCGTTGGCGAAGTAATGTAGAGCCATGTATTGGGGGCAGGCCCACTGGTTACGCTGCTCGCAATGGTGGGGGTGTTTTTGAACAAAAAGTCGAACTCCATTTGGTTCGTATAGGTCACTAGGTCGTACAAGGGGGCCTGTATGCTCAGGTTGGCGATGAGCGGGCGCAAGGAGTTGTGGGTCAGGTTCAGTTCTTCGGGTATGCCGTTGTAGGGCAGGCCGGGGGCCCAATCCAAGTTGGAGTTGTATGTCATCGGCATGGAGAAGCGGTTGTTGCAGGCGCTCTTAAAGATGAAATCGAGTTTGGCCGCAAAGCCCTCGTCCATGGGCGGCATTTGATAGGGTTCTAGGTCGTGGAAATAGGTGCCGTTTGCCAACGCTGGTTGCAAAAAGGCATTTGAGACAAATGCCCCGCTGTTTTGCCAGCGGATGGTGGTGACCCTGGTGGTGCAAAGCTCCACGTTGGGTGGTAGGGTTATCGTTAGGTCGTCCAATTGCAGCAGGTTCCGGTATTCGAATGGAAAGAAATTGCCCTGTGCCAAGTCCAATTTGATGTTCAAGGGTTGGCCATAGTTGGAGGGCGAACAGGGCGGCAAAGCAAAGGTTTGTGGGTTGATGGTGAGCTTGTAATAGGAGAGTTGAAGGTTTTCGACTATGCAATTACAGTTAATGAGGGTGTAGTTTTCCCAGTGTTCGTTGAATACCACCAATTCGGAACTTACTTCAATATCTCCTCGCAAGGGGTCAGGTTCGTTGATGGCCGTTTCTTCACGGGGGTTGTGCCCGATGCGGTAATTGCCGACGAACACAATGGAGTCACCCTGTTCGAAGGCGAAATTGGCAGGTAGGCAAAGTCCTTTAAGCTGTGCCAAATCGTATTTGTAAATTAGGTTGAACTCGGTGGTAAAGGGCGGGTTCTGGCAATCGTACCAAATCCCTGCGCTGCTGTCAAAAATGCGCAGCGAGATGCCCGCTTGCGACAGCCTGTCGGGCCGCATCAGGGAGTCCCTCGTGTCATTCGCCATGTTTGGCTTTCCAAAAAAATTGATGTTCAGGTTGCCAAAAGGCAGCTTCACGTTGGCGGAATCCATGACAACCATGCCCCGTATGGTCGCCTGTATGGTGTCGCCGGGAATTAAGCGATAGCGGTTGACGAGGTTCATGTCGGGCAGGCCAGTAGGGGCATCGGGCAATTGGTCGTTATTGTTGTCGGGCAGGCCGTAGTTTTTGCGCTGCGCTTTGAAATCATAGCGTACATAGCCGGGCGGCGCATCCACGCAGACGGAGTCCAAATCGCATTTATAGTAAATCAAAAGGTCTGAACACGACTGCGGGTTGCATTCGGGTGGGTAGGAGCCGCACTGGTCGAGCGTAGCCTTGAAAAGGGCGTTTGTTGCGCCGCCAGACAGTGCAATACAGTTGTCCTCACAGGAAGTAACCAGGTCGTATTCACACAATTGCTTGTTGATGCAGACCGAATCACAGACAAAGCGCAGGTCGAACTCTATGCGGCCTGTGTCAACGTCCAAAGGCAGTTGATAGACTGCCGTCACGAGCGTAAAAGAGTCGGTGCGAATGAAGTCCAAGTCCAGGGGCGCTTGGTCGTTGAGCAGCAAGGGGTTGGAGGCTATCCATTCCGACCCGCATTCAAAGCTCATTTCGACCGTCAGTGTGCCTGTGCTGGTCGTCAGCTTGTCGCCTTCGAGGAGGTAAATCCCATGAATCGTATCGCCATCTTGAAAAATCATATTGGTATCCAAAGTGGCATAAGCGCTCAGGTCAGTGCTTGTTTTTTCGACTGGGATGAAAAGGCTGTTCTGCACGAAAATACTGGGCGGGCATTCCTTGTAATAGCTGTACTTGTACTCCCAGCCAGTAACTGGATTTGCGCAGCCCTGCGAGCAATAGTAGTTGTCCCAATAAATCGTCAAAGACTCGTTGGGGGCAAGTTGCAGGCCCGATATCCGAAACTGCCGAACCATGTCTGATGGTGCTTCACAGGGCATTGAATAATCAACATCGCCTAATGTCCCCAAAAAGAAGGCAAGGTTCACACCAGCACTGTCCACCCTGACAGAGGCAGGGTCGAATGCCTGCACTGGGTTTTGATTGAGACGCTGCACCTCAAAGGCGATATTGTTGGCTATGCCCTCGCCGTTGTTGGTAATGCGCATTCCTTGCTGAACGCCATTGGGGCCGCAGAGGCAATCGGGCACGTTGATGATGGGTTCAAATGACAGTTGTGGCACTTTGTCATAAGGCTCGAATACCACCACGGCAGTCACCGATTCTTCTTGGCAAACGTCCCCATTGCAGCCCCACGAGACCGAGATGGTGGACACGGCGGAGCTTTCGTCCACCCCGCAGCTTTGGATGAGGATGTCCTCCGTCACGACAAGGGTCTCGTTGAACTCGAACAGCCCGTCGCCGTCGCCGATGCTGGCAAAGTCGGAAGGGCCGAGCCGCAGTTCAAAGACCGAGGCCGTGTTCTGCAAGGTGGTGCCCTGCTGCGAACTTAAGGCGATGCCCAACTGGTGCTCATCCCGAATGGTAAAGCTGCTGACGGCCCCTGGCCTTGTGTTTCGTACGGTCAGTTTGCGCTGCAAAACATCGCCCCTCGTGCCGGACATGACCGTATTGGCCACGTTGGTGATGAGCAGCAGCGCCCTGTCAACCACGTAAGGATTGGTGGTGACGCTGGCATTGCCGCCGCTCCAGTTCACCGTGATTTGGTTCACGAACACCGCAGCATTGTCAATACAGGTGGCTGTTACACAAGTAGCCTTGGCTTTTAGGGTAAATGTTTGCGAAGCACCCGCCGCCAAGTTGGGCAGGTTGAACTGTGGCGCACCGGGGTTGCCAACATTCCCCTGTGCCACCGGTGCCGACACCGAGCCTAAAACGTAGGCCATGCCGCAGTCCGCACCGTTGGGAGTGGTGAAATTGACGGTAACGGTGGCCCCGCTCATGGTCGTGCTGCCCGTGTTCTGCACCGTGATGCCGAACTCGGCCTCGCCGCAGGCAGCGAAATCATCGGGGTTCAGGTAGGTGATGCTTTGGGAAAACAGCCCAATTGGCTGCAAGAAGAGCATGGAGAGGAAGGATTCGAAAATGATTCCAATGGAGCGACGTGTCATTGGGTGGGTGTGTTTAGGTGAAAAATGGGGGGAAAGATAGGGAAAAAGTCATCTCCTTGCCAACGGTTACCGGTTCACGATTTTCAATTTTGAAAAATTGCCGTGATTTTGCCAAAAACACTACATTAGCCCGCCTTTTGAACCAGCGGTGGATAGTAAACAGTTGGCAGGTTGTAATCCAGCAATTTGGGTTAAAAAAGCTGGGTTGTTGCTTTTTATTTCTACGGAAATCTGCTTTACTGAGACTGTTCATTGCATGGCAAGCCAATTTAAATCTATCACCAAATTATGACAGACCTCGACATCGCAAGGACAATCACCCTCAAGCCCATCCAGCACATTGCCGACCAGCTCGGCATCTCCCACGACGACCTCAACCTCTACGGAAAGTACAAGGCCAAACTGCCGCTCTCGCTCATCAACGAAGAGAAAATCAAGCAGAGCAAGCTCATCCTCGTGACGGCCATCAGCCCCACCCCGGCGGGCGAGGGAAAAACGACCGTGAGCATTGGCCTCAGCCAGGGGTTGAACCGCACCGGGCGCAAGACCTGCGTGGTGCTGCGGGAACCCTCGCTTGGCCCCGTTTTCGGTATCAAAGGCGGCGCAACGGGCGGCGGCTACTCCCAAGTGCTGCCCATGGAGGACATCAACCTCCACTTCACGGGCGACCTGAGCGCCGTGGAAAAAGCGCACAACCTGCTCAGTGCGCTCATTGACAACAATTTGCAGAGCAAGAAAGTGAGCCTCGGCCTTGACCCCCGCCAGATTTTCTGGAAGCGGGTCATGGACATGAACGATAGGTCGCTCCGCAAAATCATCATCGGCCTCGGCGGCACTGGCAACGGGATGCCCCGTGAGACGGGCTTCGACATCGCAGTGGCCTCTGAGGTCATGGCCATCCTGTGCCTCTCCAACGACATCGAAGACCTCAAGCGTCGCCTCGGCAATATCTTCGTGGGCTACACGATGGACCGTAAGCCCATTTACGCAAGGGATTTGAAAGCGCACGGCGCAATGGCGGCACTGCTGAAAGATGCCATCCAGCCGAACCTCGTGCAGACCTTGGAGGGCTACCCGGCCATCATCCACGGCGGGCCGTTCGCCAATATCGCACAGGGTACGAACACCGTCATTGCTACCAAAACCGGCCTCTCGTTGGCCGATTGGGTGGTGACGGAGGCGGGCTTCGGTTCCGACCTCGGTGCCGAGAAGTTCATGGACATCAAATGCCAGAGCGCTGGGCTTGCGCCAAAGGCGATGTGCATCGTGGCCACCATCCGGGCGCTGAAATACCACGGCGGCGGCGACCTGAAACAACTTACCGTGCCCAACCCGGAAGCTGTTGAAAAGGGCTTGGTGAATTTGGAAAAGCACTTGGAAAACACCAGGCTCTACGGCATACCCGCTGTCGTAGCCATCAACAAGTTCACGACGGATACGGACGAGGAAATCGCCATCGTGCAGCGGCGTTGCGAGGAAATGGGCTTCAAAGCGGTGGTCGCTGAGATTTGGGCAAAAGGCGGCGGAGGTGCCATTGACCTCGCCAATGCCGTTGCGGAAGCAGCAGAAAACAGCACAAGCCAGTTCACCCCGCTCTACGACTGGGCCTGGCCGATTGAGAAGAAGATTGAGACCATTGCCACGAAGGTCTATGGCGCTGCCAAGGTCGAGTATTCTGCCGATGCCAAGCTGCACCTCAAGCGCATCGAAAAACTAGGGCTTTCAGGTGCTGCCGTCTGTATCGCAAAAACGCAGAAGTCATTGTCGGACAACCCCGACCTGATTGGCCGTCCAAGTGGCTTTACCATCACCGTCCGGGAAATCGAGATTGCCGCCGGGGCCAACTTCGTCGTGCCCATCACCGGCGAGATGATGCGGATGCCCGGCCGGCCGGATAACCCCGCTGCGGAGAATATTGATATTGATGCGGAGGGGAATATTAGTGGGTTGTTTTGAGACACCCTGAATCATTAGAATTTTTGATTTGAGATATAAGATTCCAGAATTAAGATTTAAGATTTCCCACATGGCAACTCAATCTTAAATCTGGAATCGTATATCTTATATCTTAAATCAGAAAACATGGTTTACGTCAACTTCAAATCCTCACCAACCCCGCCCACCGACAATCCCCTCCTAGCCGCACTGTGGCACGACGCCAAAGGCGACTGGGAAGCCGCCCACGACATCGCCCAAGACATACACACCCGTGAAGGCTCATGGCTTCATGCCTATCTGCACCGCAAGGAAGGCGACCAATGGAACGCTGGCTATTGGTACAGGCAGGCGGGGAAGCCCGTGCATACGGGCACGTTGGAGCAGGAATGGGAGGAGTTGGTGAGTGTTTTCTCAAATACCCGTTAAGTAAATTGGCAAATTGCCTCAACCAAGTCTTTAATAACTGTAGTTATGACCATTGCCATCACCTATATCCGCTTAAGAAGCCTCTGGCACTTTTTCCAACTCTCGTGGCATGGCCTGCACATCATGCGGCAGGCAAAGGCGCTCTCCGGCAACAAAGGCTTCCAAAACACGGGCTTTGGCTATAAGCACTACACCCTCACCGCTTGGAGCGATGAGGAGGCCATGCGTCAGTTCGCCTATTCGGATGGCGCACACAAAGAGGCCATGAAGCAGACCCGAAAAATTGCGAGGGAAATCAAGACATACACCTATCAGGCCGATGCCATGCCAGGATGGAAGGAGGCGAAACGGCTGGTGGAGGAGAAGGGGAAGGTGTTTCGGATTTCGGATTGACGATTTACGATTTACGATTGGGGGCGTAATCTGCTCGGCACCATCTCTTCAGGCTGTCTGAAACTTGTAAAATTTCACAGTGACAAAAACACAACCTATGTTCATCGAGCGAAACACTTTCCACCTCAAATTCGGTGCTGGCAAAGATGCCTTGCGACTTTGGAGCGATTACCTCCGCACTGCCTGCGGAGCCGACACCAACCTTCGAGTCCGCTTGTTCACCGACCTTACAGGCGATGCGTACGTGCTGGTTTTGGAATTGAACTATGAAACTTATGCTGAACTGGAGCCGAGCCTTTGCCGCCTGACCCAGCAGCCTGGTTGGAAAGCGTTTTATGAGCAGTTTATCCCGCTTTGCGAAAGGTCGGAGCGGGTTTTGTTGAAGGCGGTTTTTCCTTGAGATGAAAGACTTTATCTCCTTGACAGAATTTTAAAGTACACCAAATGGAGTATTTTAGGTTGCAAACCTCCGACATTCGCTACCTAAATACAGGGGCTGTTGAGGCATAAAAGCAACACGCCAGCACGAAAAGCATCTATAAAATTGTTATTCCCTTCGATGCTTTAAGAATGGAACGGTACTTGCAACCCCAATGCTACTAGGCAGTGGCGACATTTGCCCCCCAAATTGGGTATATGGGCGCTATGGGGTGGTGAGTGTAAGTAATTTAATTGTCATAATTAAACACTCGTTGAATAAAAATTTATCCATAACCTCATGAAAGAAGAATGCTATTTTCACCATATCGTTGACAAAGAAGACATTTTTGACTGCTTCGATGGTTGAAGTCAAGTTTGTATTAAATGTTGTACAGAAAAATGCCCTATAGAAACCCCAGAGTATTTTTCTGAATGTTCTAGTGCTGGCCACCCTACATGGCCAGTTGTAAAGAATATTGGAATTGTTCCAAGTAAACTTGTTTGTTTTGAGACATACTGGGATAATCAATTGTTTGGGAAATTAGCAGTAAAAATATTTTTAGAAGCATTAAGTCCATTAATGCGCAAATCACTTCAGTTCGCACACAGATTTGTCGAGTCTCATAGAGGATTAAAACATTATACTGCTAAACCAAATGGATTGCTATGGACTGACCCTTTAAGTTTTGATACACCTGTTTTTTATATTGCAATGCATGGTGAACCAGGAAGTGTTGTTTCTGTTCTTGATAAAATTGGGCCGGATGAATTATGTTCATCATTTGAAGGTTATGGCATTTATCCCAATTTGATATATTTTGGAGCGTGCAGTGTATTTAAAGGAACAAAAGGAAAGAAATTTGCGAACGACTTCCTGAAGGCTTCTGGCTCAAATGCAGTTATTGGCTACACCGAAGATATTGATTGGATGAAAAGCTTAATAATTGATTTATTATTTCTACAAAAATTTTACAATGACCCTGAACCATGGAAAAATTTACAAAAAATTTTTGATTCTGTAATAGACGAGTATAAGCCAGCAAAAAGCTTGGGGTATTCAATATTCTTAAAGTGAAAGGAATCCGCTGACAGCAAGTCTTCCAATGAAGAACGCTGGTTCAAGTCTCCTTGTATTTTCATGCCTCTGACATGAGTTTGCCAGCGTAAGCGGTTCGGCAGCTACTCACGTTGGACGTGCTGATATGCAGGCTCCAGAATTAAACCAGTGTAAAGCGAACAATCGTCAATCCTCCCTCCCCCTCACATCAATCGTAATCCCCCCTTCCTTCCCAAACCCCTGAATCGAGTAGGCAAAGGTCAGCATCACGTAGCGCTGCAAGGTGTTGAGGCACTACTGCGCTACCTGTACTTCTAAACGTCATGCCACAGCAAACCCAGAATACTCCCTCGCATAGGCTGGCCTGAACCCAAGCACGATGTCTTCCTTTGCCACGCCCCGCTCCATTAGCACATCCACCGCCTCATGCTCCGTGATGTTGCGCTGGAACCAAACTTTCCCGTTTTTGATGTCGAAGTGCATGACCACCGTGAACACGTATTTTGGCCCTTGCCAACCCGTCTGCAACAATTGGAAATGGTTGTTTTCCCTGTCCACAATGACATGGCTTTCAATATCGGGCATATTGGCTGGGATGATTTTGGCCTGCTCGTTTAGGTAGCCGATAATGATGTCTTGATATTGTCTTAGTTTTTCCATGACACAATTGATTGATTGACAACGCTATAAACCACAATTTTGGCTTGAATCCGCTCCAGCGACTTCTGGATGATGGGTTCTTGGAAAAAATCTTCCCATGTATCCTCTGGTATCCCAAGAAAGAGTTGGCGTTCAGGCTCAACCACTTCCAAGGCAACGAAATAGTCGTTGAACTGACCAACAGCCCGGTGGAATTCATTGATGTCGGAAGGGCCGGCAAAGCTCTTTAACTCCACGGCAATCCTGTGAGCGCCTTTTTCGGCAGCCAACAATTTTTCGGCACCAAAATCCACTTCATACCCTATGCGGCCTACCCTCAATGGATATGGGTCGTGTGTGATAGTCCAACCATCTCTTTCCAGCGCCCTCCTAAAAACGTTGTGGTAAATATCCTTGGCCATTTTTGTTATTGTGAAGCCAAAAGTATTCAAAATTTAGCCAATTACCAACCCTTTTATTTAGCATCCGATCCAAGTTCAGGCGAGTGCCTTACCGTAATTCGTTTGTCATTTACGAAGGGAGCCTAACGTCAATCCTCCGGCCCCCGCACATCAATCGTAATCCCCCCTTCCTTCCCAAACCCCTGTATCGAATACGCAAATGTCAGCATCACGTACCGTTGCAGGGTATTGATGCGCTGCTGTTCCAGGTAGTTCAGCTCGCTGTTGCGGCGCACGCCGAGGTTTTGGTTCAGGATGTCGAAGGCAGAGAGGGTCAGCTTGCCCCGGTTGTTTTTCAGCAAATACCTTGAAATACTGGCCTCCCATAGCGGCACGACCTGCTGGCCGCCAAAGTTCTCGTTGGAATAGACCGAGTAGCGGAACTTGCTGGCGAACTCCCATTTCTTGTTCGGATAAACGGTTGCCTCTGCGTAATAGCGCTGGTTCAGGTAGGTCTGGTTCAGCGCCTCGGCCGCTGAGTAGGTCGTGCGGTTGTGGATGAGCCGTGCGCCGATAGTGGCGTCGAAGAACTCCTTTTTGCGGTTGCTGAACGAAAGGTCGAGGCTGTGCGTGGTGCGGTCGGTGCTGTTTTCCACGTCGTTCACGAAGAGCAGGCCCCGGTTCCAGCGGCTGTTCAGGCCGAGCCGTACGGTGATTTTCAGCGGGCGGATGGGTGTACTGAAATCCACGAAGCCGCTCAAGGTGCGGTCGTTCTTCACGTTCACTGGGCGGATGGTGCGGCGCAGCAGCGAGTCCACCGAACTGGCGTTGGTGATGCGGTCCTTCACGTACTCCGCTTCGATATTGGCGAAGATGCTGGTGAACGTGAACTGGTCGAAGCGCATGAAATGGCCATGCAGCGTATGGGCATACTCCGGCTGCAGTTGGGGGTTGCCGATGTACTGGTTCAGCGGGTCGGAATTGTCAACGAGCGGCTGTAACTGCTCCGCTGAAGGCTCCCGCAGGTATGTCTGATATTCGAAATTGAAGTTCTTTCCGATGCCCATTTCGTAGTTAAAAAACATACTAGGTAGCAGTCTCGTAAAGCTGCGTTTTACGGGTTCAAACTCGCCCTGCTGTTGTCCCTCCAACGTCGAGCGTTGGAGCGCCGTACCGCTCGTCAGGTTCCATTTCTTGCGGTTCACCATGAGGTTGGCACCGGCCCGGTCATAAGTATAGCCCCGGTCGAAGCGGTTGCTGAGGCCAGTGTTCAGTTGTTCGCCGTTGGCAGTGATGTCGTAAAAATCCTTGGCCTGTTCGTTGGCGTAGTTCTGCCGTGAGGCGTTGATTTCCAGGTACTTGGCCTTGCCAATCGGCTCTGTGTAATAGACGCCGAGGCCGTAGCTCAAGGCTTTGTCAGCGGTGTTTTGGCGCTGGTCGAGGGCAACGCTGTCTTTGTCATTCTGCAAGAATCTCGTTTGCGAAGCAAGCCGTCCTTCCTGTGCGTTGTCGCCAAAATTGAGCGAAGCGTCCGCCACGAATGCCCTTCCTTTTTTTCCAAAACGGCGGCGGTAGGAGGCCGAATTGGTCAGGTCGAAACGCTGGCCGTTGGAGCGATAATCCCGTAGGTTGTCGTTTTCGAGAAGGCCATCAAACCCGAAGGTCTGGCTGAGTCCGCTGCTGCGGTACTCGGCACCGGAGAGGCCGAGGCTGCTCCGCAATGAGAGGTCTTGAAAGCTGTCCAACTCGTGCTTCAGCGTCAAATTGAAGCGGTGGTTGAGGCTTTGGGCCGTGCGGTCTTCATCCTCGGTGCTGAGAAAGGAAGCGTCGCCGAGCAGGTTTTGCCGCTCCACGTTGCGCACAACGTCGTTCTGGATTTTGCTCAAAAAATAGCTCGACCGTAGCTCGGTCTTTTTCCCAAAATCACGATTGAAGTTCAGTCCACCCGCCGCCGTTTGCAGGATGCCGTCCACCTGCCCACCTTCGAGCGGGATGCCCGACTGCGAGGGGTCGAACGACAGGCTCACCCGTCGGCTGCCACCGCCGCCACCACCGCCCATCATGCTGCCCAGCCCGCCCATGAACTGCATATAATCGTTGAAGCTAAAGCCTGCCTGGTTGTTGTTGTTCGCCATGCCTATGGCTGAGACTTGGCTTTTTTTGGAAAAACGGTTGAGGTTGAAACGGCCCTGGTAGCGCCCGTCCGTGCCACCGCCCGCCGTGGCATTGCCGAAATAGCCGTTCTTGTGCCCCTCCTTCAGTTGGAGGTTGATGGTCTTGGCCTCCCGCCCATCCTCGATGCCCGAGAACTCGGCCATGTCCGATTTTTTATCATAGACCTGCACCTTGTCCACGGCATCGGCGGGCAGGTTTTTCGTCGCAACCTGGGGGTCGTTGCCGAAGAACTCCTTGCCGTCCACAAAGACGTTCCGCACGGTTTCGCCCTGTGCTTTGATCGTCCCATCGGCCTGCACCTCCACGCCGGGCAGCTTTTTCAACAGGTCTTCCACCGCTGCGCCGGGCTGCACCCTGAAAGCGGCGGCGTTGTAGTTGATGGTGTCGCCCTGCATCCGGAGTGGCACCCTGTCGGCGGTCACTTCCACCGCATTGAGGATGGAGGAGGCGGGGGCGAGGGTGATTTTGCCCACCTCTAATTTGTCATTGCCGAAGTCAACCTGAAGTTGCTGCCAATGCGTCTCGTACCCCACGAAACAGACTTGCAGCAGGTACTCGCCGGGCATGACCTTTTTCATCAAAAACTGCCCATCCTCCTCCGTGATGGCAAATGCGGAGAGGGTGGAGTCCTTTTTTTCCATCAAAACGACGGTGGCGGAGAGGAGGCCCGTGCCCGTGCTGTCGGCGACGAGGCCGGAGAGGTCAACGGTTTTTTGCGCAAGGATTAAATGGGATAAGAACAGGAAAATTATAACAATCGGGTATTTAGTTTTCATAATCTTATGGTTGACGGCTGACGGTGGACGATAGACGGTGTGACGTGCAACCGTCCACCTATTCTTAATTGCGAATAATCATCTTCATCGTCCCTGGCGCACCGCCCGATTCCATGCCCATTTCCTTCATTTTCTCCGCTTCCATTTTCTTGAATTCCTCGGCGGTCATTTCCTTGCCTTTGCTGGGCAATTGGAGGGAATCTTTCGGCAATTTTTTGAACTCAACTTGCGTGGCGACGATGGTGCGCTGGTCGCCGTTCATAGCGAATTCGAGGATGAGGCCCGGCAGCCCGGCATGGATGCTCGGCCCCGTGCTGACGGGAATTTGAGGCGTGAACCATGCCACCACGTTGGTAGCGCTGTCCACTTGCAGCGTGGCCTTCATACAGGTGTAGCCCAGCAGTTTTTTTTGCTCGCCGGTGATTTTCCAGGCGGGCATTTTGGACTTATCGGTTATCAAAAAATACCTGCCGAAAAACTCCCGGTACTCGATTGTGGATCCGTCTTTGATGTTGCGGTAGAGTTTGTTGTCGGGCCGCATCATCTTGATTTGGAAATCACCCCCGCCACTGTTGCCGCTCATTTCCAAGTCGCCTTCACCTTCCGTGCCTTGTTTGTCTTGGTAAAGCGATTCGTTGGCGTTGAAAAACAGTGTCTTAGGAAACGACTGAGCGGGCGGAATCATTTTTTTCATTTCTTCTGCCTCCGGGCCGTCGCCGAAGTCCATCATTAGTTTTACGGTTTCCGTGTAAGTGACTTCGCCCTCGGTTTGTTGGGCGAAAATGGCCATTGGGAGGAATGTTGCGAATAATAAGATAATGCGTTTCATGCTTTTTTAAGTTGATAAAGGTTGATGAGGGTTGATAATCATGCCCTCGTTAATTGATGAGGCAAAATTAGGGCGGGCTTTTCCGAAAGCAGGTTAACCAACCTTAGTCTAAGGTTAATTAAGGTTAATGAATCAAGCAAGCCGTTGGTGGACACCTTAACTTTGTGACCTCACCCCCGGCCCCTATCCTCGCAGAAGAGGGGCCGGGGGTGAGGTAAAACCATGCAGAACCGCAACCGCCTATCCATTGTCCTCATGTCCACCAGCCTCGTGCTGTTGGCGGGCTTCCTCGTGCTTTTTGTGAAAAAGGCATGGGACGACGAGCTACTGGCCCTGAAGAAAGAGACGGGCTTCCTCTTCGTCAACAGCATACGGGGCATCGAGGGGCAGATGATGGATAGAATTATCACCCATAATTTCATCGGTGGGCAAGGTGACTCCATCCGAGAGGAGTTCCGCATTCGGGTGCCAGGGCCAGTTGTGAAAGGCGATTCGCTCAAGGTGATGACCTTCGTCAGCGAAGAAAAAGTAAAGGTCGTCGAAAGTGACACCAATGTCAAAGTCCGAATTTCAGCGTCGCATTCTGGCAATGAGGAGACGGAAATGTCTGGTTCCCTATCCATGATAATTGCCTTGTCCGACGGGGATTCAATTGAGATGAAACGCAGTCCCGAAGCCATCTGGACGATGCTCGACTCCAATTTCTCGGCCTCCATGCAGCGGTCGAAACTGCCCGTCGGGTTTCAAGTCATTCGGCTGGGTAGCGACACGCTTTGCACTGAAGATGGAATGCGCTCTGGCAGCTACACCGACCTCGTCAGTGGCGATAGTTACGTGGCGGAACTCTCTGATTATCAAGGGTTTATTTTTAAAAAAATACTGCCCGAACTTGGCTTCTCCCTCGGCCTTTTTGGCTGTGTTTCGCTCGCTTTTTTCACCGTTTTCAGGAACCTGCAAGCCCAGCGCCGGCTGACGGAACTCAAGAACGACTTCATACAGAACGTGACACACGAACTGAAAACGCCCATCGCAACCGTCGGCGTGGCCATCGAGGCGCTCCGCAATTTCGATGCGGGGAAAGACCCCGCCCGCACCCAAGAATACCTCGACATCAGCAAAGCACGAACTGAACCGCCTCGGCCTGCTCGTGGACAAGGTCCTGCGCATGTCGGAGTTCGAGCAAAACGAGCCAATGCTTCACCTCGAACCACTTGATTTTCAGGTGCTTGTGAGCGAGGTGATGGCCTCCATGCGGTTGCAGTTTGAGAAGCAAAATGCCATCGAGCTATGAGAAACGGGCAACACAAAACTTCATGGTCAACGGCGACCGGATGCACCTTGCCAGCGTGGTCTATAACCTCCTCGACAATGCCCTAAAATACAGCCCCGGCCAGCCGGAAATTGACGTGCGCCTTTTTTCCGAAGGAAACGAATTAAAACTGGAGGTTGCCGACCGTGGCATCGGCATCGCACCAGAGCACCGGGAGCGCATTTTTGAGAAATTCTACCGGGTGCCCACGGGCAATGTCCACAACGTAAAGGGGCATGGGCTGGGGCTTAGCTATGTGGCGAGTGTGGTTCAAAAGCACGGCGGTCGGGTAGCAGTCGGTGATGGGAAAATGGGTGGGTCGGTGTTCGTTATTACTTTGAATTTAACGACAGGGAGTTGATATAAGATGATGATATAAGATATAAGATTTTAGAGGCCGAAAGCTATTGCAAATACTGGGTCTTTGCTAATTAGCAGACTCTCAATAAATCTAATATCTAATATCGTACATCTGATATCTTAAATCCCTGTCTGACAACAGTCAGGAAATACCACACAAGAAAATAATAGCTCCGCATTTAAATGCCAAAGATCTTATACGTCGAAGACGAGCCTTTCCTCGGCAAAATCGTCAAAGAATCCCTCGAATCCCGCCAGTTCGAGGTGCGGCTGGTGGCGGATGGTGGCCAGGTCATGGCCGCTTTCGAGCAGTTCCGGCCTGATGCTTGTGTGCTGGACGTGATGTTGCCGGGGCGTGACGGCTTCTCGCTGGGCGAGGAAATCCGACAAAAACACCCGGCTGTGCCCATCCTTTTCCTTTCGGCCAAGGTACAGACCGAGGATGTTTTGACGGGTTTCCGCTCAGGTGCCAACGACTATGTGCGCAAGCCGTTCAGCATGGAAGAGTTGATTGTGCGGTTACAAAATATATTGAAAATCAGCCAGTTAGCTACACCTTTAAACGCACAGGAAGGCATCGCTCTTGGCAGTTCCGCTTCTTCCCGAACCGCAGGAACTGCAATTCGATGACCTATCCCCAGGTGTCCCGGGGGGGGGGTTGGGGGGGGGGGGGGGGGGGGGGGCCCCGGCGGGGGGGGGGGGGGGGGGGGGGGGGGGGGGGGGGGGGGGGGCGGGGGGGGGGGGGGGTTTTCGGGGGGGGGGGGGGGGGGGGGGGGGGGGGGGGGGGGGGGGGGGGGGGGGGGGGGGGGGGGGGGGGGGGGGGGGGGGGGGGGGGGGGGGGGGGGGGGGGGGGGGGGGGGGGTCTCGGGGGGGGGGGGGGGGGGTGGGGGGGGGGGGGGGGTTTTTTTGAAGGGGTGGTTTTTTGGTGGGCGGGGGGGGGGGGGGTTTGGGGGGGGGGGGTTTGTTCTGGTTTTGGGGGGGGGGGTGGGTTTGGGGTTGGGGTTTTCCCTTCCCCGGGGGGGGGGGGGGGGGGGGGGGGGGGGGGGGGGGGGGGGTGGGGTTTGTGGGGGGGGGTTGGGGGGGGGGGGGGTTGGGGGGGGGGTTGGGGGGGGGGGGGGGGGTTTTTTGGGGGGGGGGCCCGGGGGGGGGGGGGGGGTTGTGGGGTGGGGGGGGGGGGGGTTTTCCTGGAAGTTTTTGGTTGGGGTTGGGGGGGGGGTTTTGGGGGGGGGGGGGGGGGGGGGGGGCGTTGGGGGGGGGGGGGGGGTGGGGGTGGGGGGGGGTTTTTTTTTTGGGGGGGGGGGGGGGGGGCGGGGGTTGGTTCCCCCGGGGGGGGTTGGTTGGGGGGGGGGTTTGGGGGGTTGGGGGGGGGGGGGGGGGGGGGGGGGGGGGGGGAAAATTTTTTTTTTTTTTGGGGGGTTTGGTTTTTTGTTTGTTGGGGGGGTTGTTGTTTTTGGTGGGGGGGGGGGGGGGGGGGGGGGGGGGGGGGGGGGGGGGGGGGGGGGGGGGGGGGGGGGGGGGTTTTTTTTTTTTTTTTTTTTGGGGGGGGGGGGGGGGGGGTGGGGTGTTTTTGGGTGGGGGGGGGGGGGTGGGGGGGGGGGGGGGGGGGGGGGGGGGGGGGGGGGGGGGGGGGGGGGGGGGGGGGGGGGGGGGGGGGCGGGGGGGGGGGCGGGGGGGCGGGGGGGGGGGCGCGCCGGGGTGGTTGGTTTTGGGGGGGGGGGGGGGGGGGGGGGGGGGGGGGGGGGGGGGGGGGGGGGGGGGGGGGGGGGGGGGTGGGGGGTTGGGGGGGGGGGGGGGGGGTGGGGGGGGGGGGGGGGGTGGGGGGGGGGGGGGGGGGGGGGGGGGGGGGGGGGTGGGGGGGGGGGGGGGGGGGTTTTTTTTTGGGGGTTTTTTTTTTTGGGGTTGTTGTTTTGTTGGGTGGGGGTGTGTTTGTGGTGGTTTTGGGGGGGGGGGGGGCTGGGGGCCCTGGGGGGGGGGGGGCGGTGGGGGGGGGCGGGGGTTTTGGGTGGTTTTTGTGGGGTTTTTTTTTGGGGGGGGGGGGGTTGGGGGGGTGGGGGGGGGGGTGGGGGGTGGGGGGGGGGGGGGGTGGGCGGGGGGGGGGTGGGGGGCCGGGGGGGGGGGGGGGGGGGGGGGTGGGGGGGAATCCGGGGGGGTTGGGGGTTTTTGGGGGGGGGGGGGGGGGGGGGCCGGGGTTTTGGGGCCGGTTTGTGGGGGGGGGGGGGGGGCCGGGGGGGGGCCGGGGCTTTTCCACTCCACTTCCCGCCGGGGGGGGGGGGGAGGCGGGGCGCCCCCCCCGCGGGGCCCCCCCACACCCGCGGAGGCCCCCCCGCCCGCAGGCACCCCCCCCCCCCCCCCCCCCCCCCCCCCCCCCCCCCCCCGCCCCCCCCCCCCCCCCACCCCCCCCCAGCCCCCCCCCCCCCCGGGGAAGGGCCCCCCCCCCCCCCCCCCGCGGGGGAAAAAACCCCCCCCGGGCGCCGGTCGGCGAGGAGGGGGGGGGCCCCCCCACGGGGGGGGGCCCGACCCCCCCGGGGGCGGCGGGCGCCGCCGCGGCCCCCCCCTCCCGCCGCCCGGCATGATCTCCCCCCGGCTTTTGCCAAGGGGGGCCGTTCGCTTCCGCAACCGTAGCGAAGGGAGCCGCCGAAGCTGTTTCGCGGGGAAATGCTAATGCTGGCCTCGCCGCCCAACACCAACGTTGCCCGTATGGACATCCTTGACAAGCTCTGGGGAAACGACAGTTTTTTCAACTCAAGAAACCTAGATGTGTATGTGTCCAAGCTGCGAGATGCCCTGCGCCTGCGGGAAGATGCAGGGGTGCAGTTGCTAACATTGAAGGGGGTGGGATATCGGTTGGTGTGCTGAACTTGAGTTGGCAAATCGCAGCCCACGGGCAGGATGTAGCCCATGTTCCCCGCAACCGGCTCGACAGTACCGCCAGGAAACCCACTTGGCGCCCCGTTCGTGGCCCCTGTTTTATAATTAGCAGGATTTAATAAACTACGCTTTGAAATCCTACATCATATTTGACTTGAAAAAGATTGCCTAATTTAACACTAAAACCAATGCTTGCCGAACCTAACAATCAGTCAAAAATCCTAAAATTCGCATTGCCAATCGTGGTCATTGCCAGCATCATCACCATATTCGAGTTTGGCTACAAGGTGGGACAACAGTTCTTTGCCTTGCTGCATTAACGAAAATTCAATAAAAACAAGGCTGGAGCCCCCAATGATGAAGCCCGCTGCCGTACTAGGCCAGCGGGCTTCACCCTTACTTAATGTTTTCTTCACAATTACTTTACGTCGTTTTCCCATGTCGGTGACTTCTCTTTATTGACTTTTGTGTTTCAATTGAACACCAATCCTACCGTTTAAAAATTATTCAACACTAATCATCTTTATCATGAAAAACATAAACGTAATTCTATTTCTTCTCCTTCCATTCTTCTTAAATGCTCAAGTTGATTTCTCAACTATTGGTACTACGTATTCACAGGATTTTCAAACTTTTGCAGGAACATCTGGGTCTGTCCCTGCGAATTGGACCAACAGCTACGCAGATTACAGCCCTGGAGGGTTCTACTCTAATACTGGTGCGTATGCGAATGCGAATTCAAACAGGGCCTTGAATCAAGACGGTGGAGGTGAGTATGCGATTGGCGCAAAAATTGGGGCAAGTGAAGGCCCAATGAATCTCACTTTATCTTGTATAAACACCATACCAGGAACCATCATTACAGGGTTGACAATAGGTTGGAATGCCGAGCAATACTCACGTGGTGGACGTAGCACAACTTTGGAACTTGTCAACAACCTCAGCGGCAGTTTTTCGGTCCCAACGCTTTACGTCTCATCAACAGGCGCTGGTGCAAACCTTGGAGCTGTTAACGTTAGTTCTTTTTCGGTCAACTACACTGGCCTAAATATAACCCCTGGCTCCAGTTTTTCATTGGTTTGGCGAATTACAACTGGCTCACCCGGCGGTGATGGCAACAACAGCCACCTTGGCTTGGATGATGTCAATATATCAATCTCAACGACTTCTCCGCTGCCAGTTGAACTAACTGGTTTTACTGGAAAAATCCACCAAGATAACGCCGCTAGCCTGGCTTGGCAAACCGCCTCCGAACTCAACAACTCCCATTTCTGCATAGAGCGCAGCAGTGATGGCCTTAACTTCCGGGAGATCGGGAACGTTAACGGCGCCGGTACATCCTTTGAATTTCAGGATTATTCCTTCACCGATGAAAACCCGCTGCCCGGCAAGAACTACTACCGCCTGCGACAAGTGGATTTTGACGGTAATTTTGAGTTCAGCAAGATCATCATGGTTGAAATAGATGCCCGTCCAACCACAAAGCTATACCCCAGCTTGGCAGCAGACGCTATCAACCTAGAACTCGCCGCTGAATTAGAGGCAGCAGCCGAACTGCTGATTTTTGACAATATGGGCAGGCTCGTAGCCAAACATATTATCGAAGCAGGAGCCATTACGGTTCAGTTCCCTTTAGCTGGTTTTCAGGCTGGGCAATATGTGGCAAGCCTTCAGGGACTGGGGCAGGTGGAGAATTTTAGGTTCGTGAAGCAGTAAGGAAATAACCCCATAAAAACGAAGCGGCGTTGGGCACCTGATGATGCCAACGCCGCTTCGTTTTTTAATTCACCCCTTGCTCTTCATCCCTTGACCTTCACCTTCCCCGCCAAATCCAGCATAAACGCATATTCCAGCGCCACTTCCTTAAATGCCCGGAAGCGGCCCGACTGCCCGCCATGGCCAGCGTCCATGTTGGTATGCAGCAGGAGTGGGTTTTTGTCCGTCTTCATGGTGCGCAGCTTGGCCACCCATTTGGCCGGCTCGAAATACTGCACCTGCGAGTCGTGGAGGCCCGTGGTCACGAGGATGGCGGGATAATCTTTCTTTTCCACGTTGTCGTAGGGCGAATAGCTGAGCATATAGTCGTAGTATTCCTTTTTGTGCGGGTCGCCCCATTCGTCCCACTCGAAAGTGGTGAGCGGGATGGTCTCGTCGAGCATGGTGGTCACCACGTCCACGAAGGGGACGGCGGCCACCACTCCCTTGAAGAGGTCCGGGCGCATGTTCACCACGGCACCCATGAGCAGGCCGCCAGCGCTGCCGCCCATGGCGAAGAGGTGGTCCTTGCCGGTGTATTTTTGGGCCACGAGGTAGTCGCCACAGTCCACGAAATCGGTGAAGGTGTTCTTCTTTTTCAGCAGTTTGCCATCGTCGTACCATTGGCGGCCCATCTCCTGCCCGCCCCGTATATGGGCGATGGCGAAGGCGAAGCCACGGTCGAGCAGGCTGAGGCGGCTGGCACTGAACGAAGGGTCGGAGCTGTAGCCGTAGCTGCCATAGGCATAGAGCAGCAGCGGCTGTGTACCATCTTTTTTGAAGCCTTTTTTGTAAACGATGGAGATGGGCACCTTTGTGCCGTCCTTTGCGGTGGCATAGATGCGCTCGCTCATGTAATTGTTCTTGTCGAAGCCGCCGAGCACTTCCTGCACTTTCATGGTCTTTTTTTCCTTCGTCAACAGGTTGACATCGTAAACCGTGCCGGGCGTGGTCAGCGATTGGTAGGCGAGGCGCAGCACGCCACTGTTGAAATCGGGGTTGTTGCTGGCCCCGGCCACGTAGGTATCCTCGCCGAAGTCCACCTGGTAGTCCTGCTTGCCGTCCCAGCTTTTCACCCGGATGTTCACGATGCCCTTAATGCGCTCCTCCAGCACGAGGTGGCTTTTGAAAAGGGTAAAACCTTCGAGGAAAACGTCGGTGCGGTGCGGGATGACCTCCTGCCAATCGGTCTTGCCAGTTTTGCCGTCGGCGGCGCTCATCAGGCGGAAATTGGTGGCACCCATGTTCGTGCGGATGTACCAACGGTCGCCGTGGTCAACGGAGTATTCGAGATTGCGTTCCCGTGGCTGGAAGACCGTCCATTGGCCGTCAGGCGTATTGGCGTCGAGGTAGCGGTACTCGTTGGAGACCGTCTGCGTGGCGCTGATGAGCAGGTATTTTTTCGACTGCGTTTTTTCGATGCCGAGGTCGAAAGTGGCGTCGTTTTCATGGTAAACGACAGGGTCCTTGGCCGGGTCGGTGCCGAGGCGGTGCTTTCGTATCTCAACGACCCGCAGCGTCTCGTCCTTTACCCCATAAAAAACCGTTTGGTTGTCGTTGGCCCAGACGAAGCTGCCGTCGGTGTTCGGGATGCGGTCGGCGAGCATTTTGCCAGAGGCTAAATCCTTGAAAACGATGGTGTAGATGCGGCGGCTGAGTGTGTCCTCGGCGTAGGCCAGTATCTTGTTATCGGTGCTCACGTCAAGCCCAGCGGCGTTGTAATAATCAAAATCCTTGGCCAGCACGTTCACGTCGAGCATAACCTCCTCCGGTGCGTCCAGCGTTTTCGCCTTGCGGCAATGGATGGGATACTCGCCGCCCCCCACGTATCGGTAATAGTACCAGTAGCCGTTGTCGAGCTGCGGCACGCTCTCGTCCTTCTCCTTGATACGGCCTTTTATTTCTTGAAAAAGCTCCTCCTGTACGTCCTTGAGGTCGGCCATAACGGCGTCCTTGTAGGCGTTCTCGGCGTTCAGGTAGGCGATGACTTCGGGGTTCTCCCGCTCGTTGAGCCAGTACCAGGGGTCGTTGCGGGTGTGGCCGTGCTCGGTGAGGTCTTTGGGTTTTGCTGCCACAAGGGGCGGCTGGGCGGTCATTTTTTCGTACATGGATGTTTGATTGTCAGCTTGTTGTGATTCTGTTTTGTTGCAAGCGGCAAAATTATAGGCGGCAAAGATGAGGATTGCACAGTAAAGGAAGGTGATGGTTTGTTTCATTGATGATGATTTAAATTTGGTGCGAGTTTACCTATTTTTTTACGAACTCAGATAGTTTGAAGTTTGATGGCCTGAAAAGGCTTTTATATTTGCCCCTTCACATTAAATTCAAACATGAAAAATCTCTCAACGCTCGTTTTCATCCTCCTTGCCCACCTCGTATTTGGCCAGCAAGCCCTCTCCTTTTCAATCATTGCGCAGCGCAATACCATTGATTACGGTATGAGTGGCACTGTTGCCAACCTCGTCAGCGCCACCAAATACCGGGAGAGCCGAGTGCCCACTTTTGCGCTTTCTTATTTCAAATTCAAACGTTTTGGACGCTATGCCCGGCTGCACTTGACGGGAGTTTTCTTCAGCAATAAGGATGACGTTTCCATCGGCTATTCAACATTTGGCACATCAACCACTCCTGTTACTTCCTATTATCCCGCTGATTTGAAAGCGAAAAGCGCAAGGTTGGGTTATGGATTGGGGTTCCCCACGGGCTTTAATATCGTTGGTTTTGAGTTATATTTCGAGCCTACGCTCAATTTGGGCTGGTATTCCGTGGATACCAACCCCAATGTTAGCACTAGGTTTGAGACCGAATATGACGAATTCTTTCTATCGGTTGGCCCAAACGCTACCTTCAGCAGAAAGCTGAAAAAAGGCTTTTTGCGTGTTGGTTTGGTAATGCCCATTTTTCAATTTGCCTATAAAAGCGGTTTCACCAATAATCCGCAGTTTCCAAAATCAATTAATACAAGGGAATTCTTTGACTTTAATGGAGGGCTTTTTGACCGGGTTGGAGTCGAATTGGGCTATGCATATTACCTAAAAGGCTCAGAGAAAAAGGCCAAAAAATAATCTCAGCAAGCCATCTTATGACCTACTTTATTCAATGAAACTGTTTTGATTTTTACCACATCAAAATAAACTGTATAAAATTCCGCTTAACGCTCATATTCCTTTTCGCCGCCCTTGTGGTAATAGGCCAAAAAGCCCTCACCGCCTCCCTCCACATCCAAAACAGTGGCCACCACCGGGACAATGACGAGCTTATCAACGGCTTAATATTATTTGCACCAATAGTTTTTGTGCAAATGGTACAAATGGAGGGCGGAATTTACTCCGCCACACATGGCTCGGTGGAATAATTTCCGCCCTCCTATTGCACAAAACCTATTGGAGAGGAGTATAAAACAGTTTCTACGGAACTATTGCCGTGATTCCGTTATTGGCCACAAAAACATCATAGTCTTGGAACTCGACCTCCCCGTCCCCGTTCATGTCGCTGCGCAAGTAACCTACCGAGCCGTTATCCGCACTCCATGCATCGTAGTCTTGGAATTCAATCTCCCCATCGCCAAAACCGTTGGCGTTCGCATCGTCAATGTCACCAGTGTAGATGGCAGGTACCCCAAAGACAGTCGTCATGTTGTTGCCGTAGGCATCGGCCGCATTGTCAAAATTGTAGCTATAGGTCACGCCAACTGTTTGAGGAGCAGCACTCCAAGTTTCAATGGTTTTGCTGCCCTTAATGACAATGTAATAGCTGCCACCCACCGCCGCACAGGGAAAGTTGACCGTTGCCCCACCCGTGGTGCTCAATATAACTTGCTGCGTATAGGCCAAGTCATGAGGAGGGGCCGAGTTGTGCAGTTCCACTGTGATATAATCACACTGGGTGGCCGTAGGCGTCGGATTACCAGGCACTGTACCGCCAGCATTCACAGCATTGAGCATGACAGGCTGCATGGTGGTAGCACTCGTCATATAGCCCTCGATGAAAACATTGCTAAGGGTAAGGGTGGCATTGGTCGTGACCGTCAGCCCGGCTGCATTGCTTGTCAATGTTGAACCGCAAGTATCGGTCAATACAACATCGTAGTTGCCCGCATCGCCAGCCGCAATTCCCGTAATGGTTAGCGCAGCAGAGGTAGCACCTGAAGTGGAGCCACCATTGGAAAGTGGTGTGCCATTTTTTCGCCATTGATAGGTGAGGTCATTGCCGGTGGCCACCACGTTGAAACTGACGTTCGAGCCAACGCATTGCGTCTGTGGGGATGGTTGCGTTGAAATACTTGGTTCAGCAACGACCGTCACCGCCTTGGACAGGGTGAGGTTGCCACAGGGCAATGTCACCACGCATTGTACGTTGCCACTGGAGGTACTTGTCGTAACGGTGATGCTGCTGGTAGTGGAGGTGCCTGTCCAGCCTGACGGCAGGGTCCATGCGTAGGCAGTGGCACCGGGTACGGTTACGGAATATGTCGCATTCAAAGCAGCACAGACGACCGGGGAACCCGATACGGACGGGTTGGTTGGAGCCGTGCAGCTGTTTCCCGATACCACACCGCCCGGTGCCACGAAATTGCTTGTGCTCCCGTTCATGGCAAAGCCTACCAAGCTGCCATTGGGGCCAGTGGTGGCCGTAAGCTGAGTGATGGAGGTATTGTTGCCTCCGGCAACACCTTGGTTGATGCGGTAGTAGGCTGCCAACCCAGTTTCACTACCTGTCAGTTCGCAGTCCATAAAATGCACAATTTCCGAACAGGATAAAGCTTTATCCCAAAATCTAACTTCGTCAAGTCTTCCTTTTAAGTAAAAATTGAATGATGAAAAAACAATTTTACCGATGAAAAACGGAACCGAAGGATTGGCTAAACTTCCGTTTGCTGCAGTGGAACCCACTAAAACGCCATTGCGGTACATCTTGAGGGAAGTACCATCATACGTTAAGGCAAGGTGCTGCCAGGTATCCAAAGTCAAGACATTTGCAGTTATGTCAAAAGCAACTCCTGCGCTATTTCTGAAACGACCTTCCAGCGTTGTAGCGTTGTTGAATTGAAGCAAGTAAAAATCAGCATTTGAATCATTTCGCCAGCCAAAAAAACCATCGAAGTCCGGCCAAGTTGGGTTATTGTTCGAAGGGTATACCCAACCACTGATAGACATGGTATTGCCAAGCATCAGGTTAGTCCCATTTGGCACCGTCACAAAATCGTTGACGCCGTCAAAATCCAAGGCCGCACCGACGGTGAAGCCTGTGCCCTGTACATTGAAATTGTAGGGATTTTCGTTGGCGTCGTTGTTGTTGATGGTCACAGTGGTGGTTTTCACGCCCGTACTCTGTGGGTTGAAAGTGACCGTAAAAGTGGTGCTTCCCGCTGGTGCCACCGAACTGGCGACTGCTTGCGTCACCGCAAAATCGGTCGTGTTGCCAATGCTGATGCTTGAGATGGTCAGGTTTGCGTTTCCTGTATTCTCAATGGTAAATGTATGCACGACCGAACTGCCAGTAGCAACGGAGCCGTACTCGGTGTCGTCCGGTACGCTCGGCGTGATGTCCCCGTCAACGATGGAAACGCCCAAGCCCTTCACGTTCATTTCCGGCTCGCAACCTTCGTCAATATTGGTGTCGCAATCATCGTCAATGCCGTTGTTGCAAACCTCCGTTGCACCGGGGTGGATGCTGCTGTTCCCATCGTTGCAATCATCGGTTCCATTGCCGCTGAGTTCGCTGAGCGGGAAGCCGTTGGTCGGCCGCAGGCAGGAGATGGTGGAGGAAACCCCGTAGTCGTCGCCATCGGCGTCAATGTACCAGGTTTGGCCGGGGAACTCGAAGGGGTCGGTGTCGTCGCAGTCGTCCGTGCCGTTTCCGCTGAGCTCGCTGAGCAGGAAGCCGTTGGTTGGGCGCAGGCAGGCGGTGGTGGAGGAAACCCCATAGTCATCGCCATCGGCATCAATGTACCAGGTTTGGCCGGGAAACTCGAAGGGGTCGGTGTCGTCGCAGTCCGTATTGTTGGCAACATGGCCGACGGGCTGTGAGCAGGCCAATTGGCTGTCGTTCGGATCGCCGTAGGTGTCGCCGTCGTCGTCGTCGTACCAAGTGGAAGCGGCGTTTCCGGTTCCCTGTATCGCAAAATTGAAGGGGTTCTCGTTGCTGTCGTTGTTGCTGATGGAAACGGAGGCCGTGCGCAGCCCAGCGCCTGAGGGGTTGAACTCCACTGTCAAGGTGGTGCTTCCATTTGGTATTACTGGCGAGCTGGGCTGCAGGGTCACGGTAAAATCAGCAGCATTCGTTCCACTGATTTCAACCAGCGGCATCCCGCTCAAGTTGAGGTTTGCAGTGCCCGTATTGCTGATGGTATAAGTAAAAGACTGCGTTCCTCCTGCTTCGCAAACGCTGCCAAAGTCCGTGTCGTTGGTGGGGGAGGGGGTGGTGCTGCCGTCGGCAATATTGTCGCCGCTCGCATCTGCCACCGCAATTTCGGGAGCAGGACATTCGTAGATATCCCCAGAAATCGTCCAAGCCTTGTCAATGTCGAGGAAAGTACGGGCAGCTTGGCCGTTGCAGTATTTCAATCCTGAAGCGCCAAGGCTTCTGCCGTTCGGCGTGCTTGGGTTGGCGGCCCAACCGATGAGGGTATTGTCGTAATTGGCAACGGAAAGCCCCGAACTGTTCAGCATGGTCGTCATATTGACCGTTGCGTTCAATGCCCAATTGCCGAGGTTTTGGTTGAAATTGGTGCCCCCCTGAAACATGAGTGCCATGCTCACAACATTTGCTGTGTTCCAACCACCAATGTTCTGGTTGAAGGCAGTGGCCCCCTGAAACATTTGTGCCATGTTAACAACCTTTGCTGTGTTCCAACCACCAATGTTCTGGTTGAAGGCAGTGGCCCCCTGAAACATGGCACTCATATTGGTGACCTCAATGGTATTCCAACTACCAATGTTTTGGTTGAAGGCAGTTGCATCAAGGAACATGCCGCTCAAGTTAACTTGGCTCCCTACTGTAGTGTTCAACTGCCAAGAACTGATGTCCCCGTTGAAAGAAGTGGCTCCCCGGAACATGTTGCTCATACTAGTGACTTTGGCCGTGTTCCAGCTACCTAAATTTTGGTTGAAGGCGGTGGCGTCATAAAACATACTGCCCATACCTGTGACAAGGGCAGTGTTCCAGCCACCGATGTTTCCGTTGAAAGAAGTGGCTCCCCGGAACATGCTGCCCATATTGAAGACACTAGCCGTATTCCATCCACCGATGTTCTGGTTGAAAGCAGTGGCCGAGAAGAACAGGTTCGCCATGTTCGTAACCTTAGTCGTGTTCCAAGCCCCGATGTTCTGGTTGAAGGCTGTAGCCCCATTGAACATATTGTTCATGTCAACGGAACCCACGGCATTCAATGTCCATGCCCCGATACTCCCATTGAAGGAGGTGGCCTGAAAGAACATGCCCCCAAAATTGGTGACCTTCGATACGTTCCAACTGTTGAGGCTCTGGTTGAAGGAAGTAGCGCCGTTGAACATACCCGACATATTGGTGACGTTTGCGGTGTTCCAGCTTCCAATGTTTTGATTGAAGGAAGTAGCGAGGTTGAACATTAAGTTCATGTCCGTCACATTGGCCGTGTTCCAAGCAGCTATGTTCCCGTTAAAAGCAGTGGCCCCACGGAACATATTGGCCATACTGGTGACAGTTGTCAAATTGGGCGAATCCGTGGCATTTAGGACAAGGTTGGAGCAGCCATAAAAAGCACTTTGCATACTGCTCCATTGTATGGTTCCCCATTGCTCAATGGACAGCAGCTTCCGCCTATCTCCCCCATTGTTGAAGAAAATACGAGGGAAGGTCCCGGTGATTTTCACCAAATAACTGCCCACCGATGGGAAGGTGATGGTCGTGCTGCCAGTTTGACCAGTCAGCGTGCCGTTGGTAGTGGGTTCGCCGACTTTTTCCCAATAGATATTGTAGTTGTAACCAGTCCCAGTGGTTGGTATGGTGATTTGGTTGGTGGCGGAAGTGCCGGGGTTGTCGGTCTTCCAAATGGTGATGAAGTCATTGCCGGCGCAGCCTTCATCTATGTTGCCATCACAGTCGTCGTCAATATTGTTTGCACAAACCTCCGTTGCACCGGGGTGGATGCTGCTGTTCCCATCGTTGCAATCATCGGTTCCATTGCCACTGAGTTCGCCGAGCAGGAAGCCGTTGGCAGGGCGCAGGCAGGCGGTGGTGGAGGAAACCCCATAGTCGTCGCCGTCGGCGTCAATGTACCAGGTTTGGCCGGGGAACTCGAAGGGGTCGGTGTCGTCGCAGTCGTCCGTGCCGTTGCCACTGAGTTCGCTTAGCAGGAAGCCGTTGGCAGGCCGCAGGCAGGCGGTGGTGGAGGAAACCCCGTAGTCGTCGCCGTCGGCGTCAATGTACCAGGTCTGGCCGGGGCGCTCGTTGGGGTCGGTGTCGTCGCAGTCGTCCGTGCCGTTGCCGCTGAGTTCGCTGAGCAGGAAGCCGTTGGTTGGGCGCAGGCAGGCGGTGGTGGAGGAAACCCCGTAGTCGTCGCCGTCGGCGTCAATGTACCAGGTCTGGCCGGGGCGCTCGTTGGGGTCGGTGTCGTCGCAGTCGTCGGTGCCGTTTCCGCTGAGTTCGCTGAGCAGGAAGCCGTTGGCAGGCCGCAGGCAGGCGGTGGTGGAAGAAACCCCGTAGTCGTCGCCGTCGGCGTCAATGTACCAGGTCTGGCCGGGGCGCTCGTTGGGGTCGGTGTCGTCGCAGTCGTCCGTGCCGTTGCCGCTGAGTTCGCTGAGCAGGAAGCCGTTGGCAGGGCGCAGGCAGGCGGTGGTGGAGGAAACCCCGTAGTCGTCGCCGTCGGCGTCAATGTACCAGGTCTGGCCGGGGCGCTCGTTGGGGTCGGTGTCGTCGCAGTCGTCCGTGCCGTTGCCGCTGAGTTCGCTGAGCAGGAAGCCGTTGGCAGGGCGCAGGCAGGCGGTGGTGGAGGAAACCCCGTAGTCGTCGCCGTCGGCGTCAATGTACCAGGTCTGGCCGGGGCGCTCGTTGGGGTCGGTGTCGTCGCAGTCGTCCGTGCCGTTGCCACTGAGTTCGCTGAGCAGGAAACCGTTGGCAGGGCGCAGGCAGGCGGTGGTGGAGGAGACCCCATAGTCGTCGCCGTCGGCGTCAATGTACCAGGTCTGGCCGGGGAACTCAAAGGGGTCGGTGTCGTCGCAGTCGGTGTTGTTGGCCACGTAGTTTGCAGGAGGTGTACAGGTCGGATTGTTGCTGTACGGGTCGCCGTTGTCGCCAAAACCATCTCCATCCTCATCGTGGTAATAATTCGTGTTGACGGAGCCAGTGACTGCTTTTTGAAAACTGACCGAACCGCAACCGAGCGTGGCCGTAATGTTGCCGCTGGTGCTGCCTGCGGTAACGGTAATGCTCTCCGTGCCTTGCCCAGTCGCTATGACCCAGCCGCTCGGCACCGTCCAAGTGATGGTATTGTTTGAGCCAACCAATGTGATGCCATATACCACCGAACTGCCTTGACAAGCCGTGGCTGGGCCGGTCATTGTCGGCGAAACTTGGCCATTCACGAAATTTGAAGAGGTCGGGTTGTAGTTGAAATTGAGCAGGTTGACGGTCTCGGAGTAAACACTGTAGTCGGCAGTGGTAGCTTGGCTGCTGCCTCCGGGCGTGCCATCCTCGAAGGGCAGGTAGAGCAGCATGGACGCCGGAGCGCAGTCAATCGGGCAGAACATGAAGTCACGAAGCTGTTGTAGGGTACGGGCTGTGCTCCAAATGCGGATTTCGTCCATTTCACCATCAAAATACCTGCTACTGCTGCCATCGCAGTTGAAGCGAGTGCCAAAGCGCATAAGTGCATTGTTGGTCAAATTATCGTCCGTCGTACCAGAAATGTCAAGGACGCCGTCAATGTAGATGGAAAGGGTCGTGCCTGAACGTACCACTGCGACATGGTGCCATGTCCCGTCATTTACAGCGATATTGCCTTGGATAGGTGGGTCACTTGGTGGGGCGAAATCAATTTTGCCAGTACCGAATCGCAACAGCATCTCCCAGTTCGTGCCACATCCATCGAGTTTCCCAGCAAGCCCGCCATAGCTATCAGTTGTTTTCAACCAAAACTCCACGGTGAAATTGCCCGTACCGAAATTGCCCACCGTGTTGTCGGCAACTTCGAGGTAGTCGTTCGTACCGTCGAAGTCGAGCGACACACCGTCAAGGAACTCGTTGTTGGAGAGCGGCGGCGTGGTGCTGACCGCCTTGTTGACCGTTGCTTCGCAATCGCCCAAGTCCGCCACTGCGGTGATGGTGCCGCCAGTTGCGCCAGCGGTCACCGTGATGCTCTCCGTGCCCTGTCCTGCGGTGATGGTCCAGCCACTTGGTACGGTCCAAGTTACGGTCGGTGTTCCAATGAAATTCAAGGAATAAACCACGCCCGTCGAGTTAGGACAGGCAATGGGGGCGCCCGTGATTTCGGGCGTGGCCTGACCATTCACGAAGTTGGACGAGGTCGCGTTGTAGTTGAAGTTGAGCAGGTTTACCGTCTCGGCGTAAACGCTGTAGTCGGCAGTGGTAGTCTGGCTGCTGCCACCGGGCGTGCCGTCCTCGAAGGGCAGGTAGAGCAGCATCGAAGGAGGGGCGCAGCCAATGGGACATAATATGAAATCCTGAATCTGCTGCTGGGTACGGGCGATGTTCCAGATGCGCACCTCGTCCAATTGGCCGTCATAATCAGCGTTTCCGTCCCGATTGTCGCGATTGCCGAAATGCAGCAAACCATTGTTGTTGATGTTTTGAGAAGATGTTCCGCTAATATCCAAAGTTCCATCCACGTAAATTGTCACAGCAGTACCTGAACGAGTTACGGCGATGTGGTGCCACTGGTCGTTATTGACGACGATGTTGCCATCCAAGTTCAACTGACCATCTTGGTAGCGCACTTTGTTGCTTCCGATGAAAACGTCCAAGTAATCTCCATCGCCAGATTGGTGTTTCATGATGATACCACCGTAGGAATCTGTTGTTTTCACCCAACATTCCACCGTGAAATCCCCCGTGCCGAAATTACCCACCGTGTTGTCGGCAACTTCGATATAGTCGTTTGTACCATCTAAGTCAATCGCCACGCCATCGAGGAAGGTGTCGTTGGAAAGCGGCGGTGTGGTGCTGACCGCCTTGTTGACCGTTGCATTGCAATCACCCAAGTCCGCCACGGCGGTGATGGTGCCGCCAGTTGCGCCAGCGGTCACCGTGATGCTTTCCGTGCCCTGTCCTGCGGTGATGGCCCAACCGCTCGGCACGGTCCAAGTGACGGACGGCGTTCCAAAAAAGTTCACGGCGTACACCACGCCCGTTGAGTTCGGACAGGCGATGGGGGCGCCCGTGATTTCGG
This sequence comes from Saprospiraceae bacterium, assembly GCA_016714985.1. Lineage (GTDB taxonomy): Bacteria > Bacteroidota > Bacteroidia > Chitinophagales > Saprospiraceae > UBA6168. Next base: position 87,818 of record JADKBS010000005.1, read on the forward strand.
GCGTGGTCTGACCGTTCACGAAGTTGGAAGAGGTCGGGTTGTAGTTGAAATTGAGCAGGCTGACAGTCTCAGAGTTGAGGCTGTAGTCGGCGGTGGTGGTTTGGCTGCTGCCACCGGGCGTTCCGTCCTCGAAGGGAAGGTAGAGTTTCAGTGCGGGAGGGGCACAGCCAATGGGGCAAAACATGAAATCTTGAATTTGCTGCTGGCTGCGGGCGGTGCTCCAAGTGCGGAATTCGTCCAGTTGGCCCGCCAGATGCCTGCCAGCGTTGGTATCGCAGTTGAACCGGGTGCCCAATACCATTTGAGCGCCATTGGTGAGATTATGGGCGGAAGTGCCCGTTGCGTTCGAGACGCCATCAATGTAAATAGTAACGGTCGTGCCAGAGCGGGTCACGGCGATGTGGCGCCATTGACCGTTGTTGACGGTGCTGGCGCTGATAATGGCAGTCCCGTTCAGTGGCCTGAACTCAACCTTGCCGCTACCGAGCACCAATTCCCAATTGGATTCACATCCATCCAGTTTCCCGGCAAGCCCTCCATAACTATCGGTTGTTTTCAACCAAAACTCCACCGTGAAATCGCCCGTACCGAAGTTGCCCACCGTGTTGTCGGTCACTTGCAAGTGGTCATTCGTACCGTCAAAATCGAGCGCCACGCCATCGAGGAAATCATTGTTGGTGAGCGGGACTGCGGTGCTGACATTGATTTCAAAGGCCACCGTGCCGCACGACAGGGCAGCGGATGCTACGAGCAAGCCACCGTTTGCGCCCGTATTGACCGTAATGGTTTCAGTAGTAGAGCTGCCGCTCCAACCTGCGGGCAAAGTCCAGGTGACAGAAGGTGTGCCAGGAAGGTCAATCGAATATTCAATACCTGCTGCATTGGGGCAAACCAAACTTGAGCCTGTTATGGCTCCATTGCCCTTGCCGCCATCCGTGATATTGGAAGTGGGGCCGTTGAGGGCAAGCTGGTGCGGGGTTGCGGCAGGGTAAGAACTGCCAACGGCATTTGGCAGGCTGGTCAATGCAGCGTTGTTGCCATTGATATTGCCCACTTCAAAGCCATAGTATGCCTTGAGGTTAGTTTCGTTGCCAACTGGGGTGCAATAAACGTCCAAGGTAATGTCGCTGGCCGAGCGTTTGGTATCCCAGATTTTGATGTCATCCAGGCGGCCTTGGAAGTGCTGGTAATCGCCCAAGATGCCCGCCCCGAAAATCATGTCATAGTCGGTGTTGGGGCTTGGGTCTGGCGAATTTTGGTTAGGCGAAGGGTTGCCTGTGGGGTAAACATCCGTGCCTACAAGTACCCCTTTGCGGTAGCAAGCGATTTCTTTTGCCGCAAGGTCACGGGTGATGGTGATGTGCTGCCACTTGCCAACCGAAAGCCCCGTCGAGAAGGTGTGGTTGTAATCGGTATTGTAGCCCCCGTTAGGTGGGGAACCATGGCGGTACATGATATTGCCGCCAAGCTTCAATGTCACCACGAACTCCCTTCCGTTGAAGATTAAAGTCTGGTCTTCGTTGAAATGCTCCGGGTAAACCCAAAAGGAAATCGTCAAATCACCAATCAGGTCAATGCCGTTCTGTCCGATTTTCAGGTGGTCGTCACCATCGAAGTGGACAGACCTGCCACAGGCGGCGTTGCTGACTACCACATTGAACGACCGCTCTGGCCCCATGCCACAGGCGTTGCTTCCCTTTACTTTCAGTAGGCCGCCACTTGAACTGGTCGTGACCGAAATGCTATTGGTGGTGGAACTCCCCGTCCAACCTGCCGGCAAGGTCCAAACATAGCTGGAGGCCCCCGGAACAGGGGCTACCATGAAGGTCATGGTCGTTCCTGAACAGACGATGGCCGCTCCTATGATTTCGCTGGGCAATGCAGGTGCGGAGCTAACACAGTTGACGGTAAGGTTGGCCACATTGGAAGTGTCCGCAAAACATTGGTTGGAAACCAAGCATCGGTACTGGCGGTCATCCTGTGCCAGTTGGGCGGCTGCAATTGTGTAGGTGGCTGCCGTGGCGGCTGAGATATTGGAATAGGTCAAGCCTCCATCATGGCTTTGCTGCCATTGGTAGCCAGTGGTTCCCCCGCCAGTTGTTACCGCAACCGAGAAACTGGCAGGTGCCCCTTCATTGACGGTCTGTGAAGTTGGCTGCGTCGAAAATGCCACCAAGGCCGGGTTGACCGCCAAGGTGGATGTCGGGGTATTTTGGCCGCAATAGTTTGTTCCAAATACAGTAACGTTGCCCGACCCGCTGCCGACCTTCACGATGGCCATATTGCCCTGGTTGACCAAGGTCCAGCCTGAGGGCGCCGTCCATGTCCAAGTTTCAATGGCTGCGTTGGGGCTGACGTAATAGGTGTAGTAGTTGTTCTGGCAAGGTGCGGACGGGCCGGTTATCGTACCCAGCGCAGAAGGGGCAGGGCAACTCAGGGTCAGTGTGGCGGCGCTGGAAGTCTCCACGTCACAACCGTTAACCAACAGGCAACGGTATTGATTGCCCCCTTGGGCTGCCGTAACCGTGAAGCTGTAACTGCTCCCCGTGGCGCCTTGGATGGGCGAAAAGGTCGTACCACCATTTGTGCTTAGCTGCCACTGGTAAAAAATATTGCTGCCAGCAGAGGTAGTCACACTGAAGGTAGCAGTAGCGCCTGCTGCAACGGTGGCGTTTGAAGGTTGGCTGGAAATGGTAATCGTGCCAGCCGTACAGGTAGGGCATTGCAATTGCACATTGACAGTGGACAGCAGTACCATTGTGCCATTTTTCAGGGTAGCAGTATTGGAATTGGTTGATTTGTCATCTATGAAAGTCCCAGAAGTGGCGCAATTGCCGCATTCAGGCTCATCCATGGGGTAGTAGGCCAGAAGCCCTGCCTCATTACCTACCAATGCGCAATTTTTGTTTCCATCAATCTCGGCTTGGGTGCGGGCTACGCTCCAAACCCGCACCTCGTCCAAGTTGCCCCCAAACGACCCTGCACCGCAAATAGGCATGAAGCCCATTGCCGCTTTTGCGCCGTTGGTGAGGTTGTGGACTTGGCTCGTCGTGTGGCTGCCATCCTGCTGGCCGTCCACATACACCTTGAACGAAGTTCCAGAACGGGTAATGGCCACATGGTGCCAGTTGTTGTCGTTGATGACGGTAGCTCCAGTGAAGTTTAGCGGTGAGTAACCGTTCGTTGTATTGTACAATTCCCCTTTCACGACTCCGTTGTTTAGGGAAAGTGTCCAAAAATCGCCGACATTACAGATACTCCGCTTGTTTATCAGGCTTACAGTGCCTGTTTGAGCGGTTTTTACCCACATTTCTACCGTGAAATCTCCGGTTCCGAAATTGCCGAGGGTCGTGTTGTCCACTTCCACGTAGTCATCAGATCCATCAAAAAGCAAGTCGTTCGCACGGACGACTGGGGTGCCAGCCTCGATATTTATATCCGCATTTGAAATATCAAAAAAGATGTTTCCAACTGCCTCAACCTTTATGCGGGACTTGTTGCTGCAAATGCCCGATGGGAGCGTGACGGCATGTGAGCCGTCATTAGGGGTGGAGGCCGCCAGTACGTGCGGATAGGTGTAACCGCCATCCACGGAGAGGGAAATCTTCACGTTCTGGCAGTTGACGTTGGCATTCGTGGTGTTTGCCACGTCCCATGTCACCGTTTGGCTACTTCCGCTTGCCCAAGTTACGCAGGTATTGGGAGCCGTGACGAGGAAAGGCCCGGCTGTACCATCCACATTAAAGCTGACCTCAGCACTGGCCGTACCGCCTGCCCCTGGGTGGTTGTCCCGCACGAATAATCGGAATTTGAGGTTGCGGGTATAGGTCGGCAGTTTTTCATTGACATTGGAAATGTTCTGCAAAATTTCTGGGAGCTGTGGGAAGGTACGGGTCGGACTGGTTGTCGGGTTGAATATCCTAAAAATTGGGACGTTTCCGGAGGTTGGATAGGTGTTGAGCGGTTGGGTAGCCGTGAAATCTATGCCTCCCATGTTGGATTGTTCCCAAGAATAGGTCAGGTCATCATTGTCGGTATCGGTGGCCGAGCCAGTGAGTGAAAACGGGGTGGACTTCGGGATATGGAACCCGCCTGTCGGTACGGTCACCACGGGTATATTGTTCCCACTGGGCAATGTTTTATAACACGACTTGGAATCAATATGATTCGTCATGGCAATTTGTGAACTGACTCCAAAAAAGGTCAGGGAGCCAGTTGGGGTGATATTGTCGTCGCCACAACCCGCTCCACCGTATGCCATGATGGAGGTGCCGCTGCCCAATTCGTTTACTTGTGATTGCGTATTAGACCCCAACCCTCCGCAATAGGCCCATGTGTGCTGGCAACTGAATTGGTGGCCAATTTCGTGCGCCGTGAGGTATAAGCCCCCGTATTTGCTAAAATTCCCACCCTTGGCGTTATCATTGCAAATGCTGTTCAATGCAGCTGCACAGCAACCGCTTCCCTTCACCAAGACCATCCCAATGTCAAAATTTTCAGAACCAAGCATTTGCGTGACCACGATGTGGTTGTCGTTCAACATTTGACTGCCATCCTCCACCATAAAAGGGTCGGTGGCGGAATTGAGGAACAGGAGCAGGTCTTCATTTTCTGGCAAAACAAAGCGCACGGACGCATCACGTTCATAGACCACGTTGAGTGCAGCGATGTCGTTGAGTACCCCGGCTAATGCTTGTGCCGTGGTTGTCCAGCCTTGCTGTTCTGACAATTCACCGACGGTGGTTATAGCCATGCGGAACACCCGGAGTTCATCGCCAGTTTCATTCACCATGTTCATGTTTTTTAGGTTGTCCCCCGCTTTGAGTGCTTCTTCAGCGCCCTCATGGCTGCACACAAATGGCGCTTCCAGCGAAGGGTCGTCCTTCCCCCAAAAACTCAGATACTGGTTATTATTGGTTTTGGACACCTTGCGGATGAACACCTCTTTGCCATTGGGCAAGGAAGAAAAATAGGCCCCAAAGCCGTCCGGGCCGACGACCAACCGGCCCGTAGTGTGCGGGTCATCTACCCCTTTGAGCAGGTACGTCTTTATCTCAGGGAACTTCGCAGCCAGCGCAGGCTCCATCAGCGGGCTTTCCAGCAACTGGAATCGTTCAAAACGATGGTCCGGCATCGGCAGCAAAACCTGTTCAGAACTGTTGATGGAGCCGCTGCCTTCTTTCTTGGCCTTTTTGCCTTGGGCAATGAACCCCTCCAAATCCAACTGCACGAGTGTGCCTTTGTCAAAATCGGGCAGATTGGGCAGTTGGTTGGATTTCTCGACCAGGTTGCTTTTTGGCAATACAGACCAATGGTTGGTTTGGCCAAAGCCCAATTGTACAATCGACAACAGGGGCAGGAGCCATAGGATTTATGGAGAAGGGTAAGGATTCCGTTCACTATTTTTTGTTTTTTCAGCTTTTATAGAAATGGGAAAAATGAAGGAAAGTAGGCAGTCTGAGCTAAAGCCATCCATCGTTCCAAGCAAGGGCAAGCTGGGAACTACGTCAATTATTATCTTCGACGGGTTGGTCACAAACAATGAAATCACCTCATTTACCCACGGCAAAATGAGAACCCCACGGTCAGGTTTCCGTCAATTAGGTAGCATTTTCCGTCAAAATAAAGGGGAAGACAGGTAGCAAAAACCGTTACGGGAGAGGGTTAAGTCTTGAAAATCAATTGCTTATAAAATCTGAGGGCGATTTTCCGAACCGCTGCTTGAAGCTGCGGGAAAAATTGCGGACATCGCCATAGCCCACTTTGGAGGCGATTTTGGCGATGGAGTCGTAGCTGCGGTTTTCCAAAAAATAACGGGCTTTGTCGAGGCGGACTTCTTGCAAATACTGCACGGGCGAAAGCCCGGTAAGCCGTTTCAACTGGCGCAGCAACGTGGATTCGCTCATGGTAAACTCATTGGCCAAGAAAGGGATGGCCAACATTTCATTGGAGATATTTTTCTGGACAAATGCCTCAAAGCTCTCAAGCCAATCACGGTCAGCTTCGGAAATGGCCAAGCCTTCGGCCTCCTTTTCTTTGGCTGGAGCTGGCAAATCAACCATTGGCATTTCATCCAAAACAGCTTGCCGGCTTCTGAAATTGAGCAGCAAATTTGCGATGCGCACCTGCAATTCCTCTTCGTCGAAAGGCTTCGTCAGGTAATCGTCCACCCCGATGCGGAGCGCCTTCAGGCGGTCGTCCCGCTCGGCCCGTGCCGTAAGCATGATGACGGGGATGTGCCGGGTGGCCTCGCTGGATTTCAGTTTTTCGAGCAGTTGGTAGCCGTCTATGACGGGCATCATGAGGTCGGAAAGAACCAGGTAGGGATGAGGAACGAGGGTGAGGGCGAGCGTTTCATCCTCACCCTCGCCCTCATCCCTAAGTATGTCCAGGGCTTCATGGCCATTCCCAGCCGTGAGCACGTTGTACTTTCCTTCCAAAATCAGTCGGATATAATCCTGCAGTTCGGGGTTGTCCTCCACCACCAAGATAGTTGGTTTGGTAGGGTTGGGCGCAGTGGCAGGCATCCATACGCCTGTTTGGTAGCGGCTTCCATCGGCTCATTAAAAGGTTCTGGAATGATTTCCGATGCCTCCGCCAAATTCTCCTGCTTAATGGCCTCCACCGAAATTCCACGTGGAAAGTGGCTCCTTTGCCAAGTTGATTCTCCACCCAAATTTTCCCACCAAAAAGCGTGGTGTACTCCCGGCAAAGCGCAAGCCCAATACCCGTGCCGCCTTCGGCGGATTTGCCGGGCTGGTTGGTCTGGAAATAATGGTCGAATATGAACGGTAGGTCGTCGGGGTGGATGCCAGGGCCGTTGTCAGAAACGGATAACTGGAGTTGTGATACTGGCGAGCGATGTCTCGAATTTTCCGGTTTCCCCATTTCCAATTTCACCCTTATTTCCCCGCCAATCGGGGTGAATTTGAACGCATTGGAGAGTAGGTTATAGACGATTTGACGGCATTTTTCCCGGTCTATTTTGGCCACCATCGCTTCGTCCACAGCAATGTCGAATGAGAAATCAATGCCCTTTCGGTGGGCCAGCGACTCGAACTGTGCGATATGCCTTCTGAAGAAAGCGGCAGTTTGCGTCAGTTGCAGGTTGACCTCCATCTTTCCCATTTCCAGCTTACGCAGGTCGAGTATTTCGTTGATGAGCTGGTTCAGTTGCTCCCCGTTGCGGTTGGCCATTTGCAGCAGGCCAACCTGTTTTGGACTTAGTTGATTTGCTTTCAGCAGCGAATTGATGGGGCCAAGTACGAGCGTGAGCGGGGTGCGAAGCTCGTGGCTGATGTTGGCAAAGAAGCTGGACTTAGCGGCGTCGAGGTCTTTCAATTGCTGGGCCTGCAGCTCCGTTTTCCGGTTGGCTTTTTGCAACTGGCGGTAAAAATAGGCGAGCGCCCCAGCCAGCAGCAGCACGACAAGTACAATGAAAATCAAGAAATTGCGCCTCGCCCTTTCAGCCTTGATTTTGCGTTCCTGCTCCGCAATTTCCTCCAATCTTTTCTCATCGTTGTACCGGGCGTCTATTTCGATGATTTGTTTGTCTTGCAACAGCTTATAGTAGGCCAATTCCAAGTCATGCCCCATATCCGAATAATGCCAAGCCGAATCAAACTGCCCCATTTGCTTGTAGAGTTCACCCCGGTAATTATAAGCCATAAACAAGGTGGTACTCATTTTATCGCCCAAGGTTAGGCTCTTTTTTGCAAACACGATGGAACTGTCGTTGTAGGACAAGGCTTTTTTATAATCCTTTTGTTTGAGGTAAGCTTGGGAAAGATTTGCCATCGCTGCGCTAAGCCCTTTACTGTCATCAATTTTTTGAAAGAGCGAGATGGCTGCCCGAAAATGCGATACCAATTTATCTGTGTCCGTTTTGGCGGACAACATGGCCAAGAGCATGTGCCCCCATGCTTCGTACAGGGTTTGGCCGTACTTGGGGGCAGTTCGCAGTACTTCTTGGGCATAAAAAGTCGCCGTGTCCAAATCACCCCCAAACACACGGTGGTAAGACGCCATGCGAATGGCAAAATAAGGGTACAGCGAATCCAAGCCGTTTTGTTCGATGGCAGATTGGGCGTCTTTCAGGGTTGCAATGCACTGGTTGCTTCGTCCCATGTGCTCATGCATATTGGCCAATGCCAGGGTAGCACTGGAATAGATGTCCATCAGCTTCTGCTGCTGGCTCTTCCCCCGTACGTGCAGGAGCAACTGGACTGCTGCCGTGTCCCGGTAATTGTTCTGAAAAACAATGCCCTGTGATAGTTGCACTCTTAGCCCAAAAGGCGAATCCAAGATTTTCTGCTCCCTGATTTGACCCATCAAACGGGACAAAATGGCTTGGGCACTGTCGTTTTTGTAGGAGTTGATGAAGGCTTCTGCCCGCAATAGCTCACTTGCCATCGAAGAATCGGTAGGTAGGTATTTTTCAGTGAGCCTTGTTGCTGCCGTATTTGACTGGGCGACCAATGTTTCGGAAATACCAAAGGTCAACAGGCATAAAAAGACGATAAATTTATGGGACATCCTCCTCTTGTCATTTCGGGTTTTTTGCGATTTACAAGCATAAAATTAGCGATGTTTTCCAAACTGCACACCAAAGCCCCTACTTTCTCAACAAACCAACAGATACCCGACCCCCTTCAGGGTCAGCAATTGAACCCACGATTCCTCCCGCAAGCGCGGTGCGTCCCGCAGCTTGGACACATACACATCGAGGTTCCGGGAATTGAAAAAACTGTCGTTGCCCCAGCGCTTGTCGAGGATGCCCGCTTGGCCGAGTTGGTGACACCCGACCAGAACTTGTCAAGCTTTAGCGGTAAACAAGCAGTCCAGCGCCCCAGCTGTTTGAATGGAAGGACAAATGGTCGGCCACCCGAGACACCCCTATTTGGGCAATACCTTGATGGAAACAATGTTGTTATTCGTCCTTTCCTCATAATACCCCGTCACCTGCGAGCCGTTGGCGTCCACCATTTTATCGGTGACGAAAAACGAGAAGGTCTCGAAATACTCCTCTTCCGTGGCGATGAAAACCATGCCGGGCAGGTCGCCGGAGGTTACTTCTTCCGCACCGCTGAGCGTTCCTGTTATCTTTTTGGTATCGGGGCCTGGCTCGAAATCGGTGCCCAGGATGGACTTGCCGCCCCGACGGATGTCCATGAGCGCATTGTAGATATCGCTCGTGTATTCAAAGGAAACGTAGCGACCCACCCAGCTCGAAAGCTTTTGGGAATTCACGGTTGTCACTTCCGCTAGGTTGATATTGAAATATTCAGTAAATCCTCTTTCCGGGAAATCGATGGTCAGGGAGAAGAAGGGGTAGCCGCCATCGTCCACGGCTTGCAACAGGCCCCGTTCTTGAATGGATTGGCCAGTGGCTGGTGCTGCAAAAGCAAAGCAAAGGGTAAAAATCAGGGCCGACAGCAGGTGGTTGATGCGCATAAGGACATTGAATTTTAGGTGAAATGATGGCAAAAATAAGGAAGAATTAGACTTCGAATTCAATTGCTACTTCTGGTGCTGCGGACTTGGGTTGCGCAAGCTGGTAAATCCTTTGTTTGGGCCTACGCACGGCCTGCCCCGATTCAGTTGGGAGCGGCAAGCCGCCGCAGCCCAAGCCTGTAGGAGCGCGCAGCTATCAACGAGCAGTGCCGTTCTTTGAATGGAAGGATAGGTGGTGAGTCAGCGAGGGACTTGAACCAAGCGTCTGCGTTGGGAACACCCTGCGCCAGCGGGTTGCTAAAGCATACTTGCGGCAACTGGGTAATTGCAGTTTATTAAGCCAGCAAGCAAGTTTGCCTATTTTAGTTCCAGAATTTCCACTCCCTTCACAAGTGTGGTGGTCTTTAAAATATGGTTGTTTTTGGCCGATTTAATCCGCCAAACATGGCTTGTATAAGAGTCCATTGTAACCTCTTGATTCGGTTTCAGGCTGAAATAATAGACCTCCATGCCGTCAAAATTTACCCAATAGCCCATTATTTCTTCAGTGAGATAATTTCTGATGGTAAACTTGGAAGCGGTTGTGCTACTGCTTGATTTTTGTGCTTCTGCACCTGCTTTATACGGGGCTTTGAAAAAAATACCGACCTTGTCATTATTGTTGATTATATCATAGTAATAGGTCAAAGCTATTTCCATATTCGCCGCTTTGTTTACCCAATGAATGGACTGTGCAGCATCAGCGGTCAGTGCGGGGTCGTCGGTGAACTGCATGATGCCTTCATCCACTTTTCGGGTAAAGCCGGGCAGCGTACAGTTGTCCATGAAATGGGCAAAATTCTTTATTAGCTGCTGTTTTTCGTCCTTGCCGACATTCCCTCCCAGCACGGCATAGTAGGAATTGGTCAGGGGCTTCCCATTAAAATCATAATTGGTCAAGATATAGTTGGAGGTGGTATTGGGCAGGGTTATCTTCGAGTTCCAATATTTGATTTTATGGCCCATCTCATTGCCTTTCAGCGCATTGAAATTATCGTTCATGCCCGCAAGGATTTTTGCCAATTCATCGCAGAAGGCAATTTTCGGTTTGGCAATATGACTGGATATTGGCTGCTCCGCTTTGTTCAATAAACTGAACGGCAAGAGCAGTAATAAAACGATGGAATTTAATTGCATGAATCAAGTATTTAAGGATTAAAATGGTTAGTATTTCAATGACTTGGTGAGCCTATAACCCACTTGGCCGTCGCCGGTTTTGTAGATATTCACCCGCTGCGTCACGCCCCATCCGCTGAAATTGGCCAGCAAGCAAGACTCAACGATGATAGGGCCAATTTCATCCTCATCGCAATTGCATTTGTCCAAGATGTTTTTTGTAACTTCTACTTTTAAATGCTTGGGATATGCTGTTTTAACCAGCAGTACCTCGCCGGGTTTAAGCTCGGTATTAAATACCCTCGAATCTCCCGTGAACTGCCCTTTGTCCACCTTAGTCTCGACGACACCCTGGGCAACTGGTTCGCTGTCGTACTCCGTCGCACGTTCTATATAAAACTGTATTTCCTCTTTTTCATTGTTGAATGGCAATTTGGGCGGTTCAATGGGGATCGGCTTTTTGTGCTTGTTTTGGTAACTGCCGACGAGCCAGTCCATGTTGAATTCTGCATCTTTCAACAGCATGGGCCGCTCGGCTTCGAGGCTGAAACGCTCCCATTTTTTGTCAACGCCCGTGAACTCAGTGGCGTAGGTGCCGATGACCATGCCGTGCTGGTCAGTGGTGTACTGGAACGTCCCATCCATCCCCCATTTCTGGTAAAATGGGTAATTGTTGATGTTCACCCGCCCGACCACCGTGTCGTTGCGCATGGTTTCAATGCTCATGATGGTCTTGCCCGCTTCAACGAGCCGAAGGTTTTTGCCCGATATTTTGCCATTGTCCACTGACATTCCCGAACCTTGCAGGAGGTATTCGGGCTTTGAGGAATTAAGGACAAAAAAAGCAATCTGATCCGTGCCCTTATTTTTGCCTGCATCTATTTTTTGCTCAAAACGGGCATTGTGCATTTCGTTCCAGCCCGGCAGCCGCAGCTTTTCGGAGGTGGTTTTATTGCCCGTGAAGGCATTGTCCACATCGGCCTGTGTTTTCAGGCTTGGCTGCAATTCGGCGAAGCGCTTCCTGCCAAATTCCTCCACGGTCGGACCGGTAACCGCAAGATAAAACCGCTCGCCCTTGCGGATAAATTCTTTGACCTTGGCCTTGCCGGGCGTGAACGCACTGGCTGTCGCAATGACGGCGCAAGTATCACCGTCCATGTTCGGCAAGCGGAGGCTGAACACAAACCCGTCTTTGGTATTGCTGGCAAAACTGCCCTTCCATTTTTTGCCGTCAGGCGACAGGAACAAGCCCAATTGTCCGTTTTTGTTCTCCATAAAACCCTTGTAAACATAGTCGTCGCTTGATTTTATCTCCGAAAAACCGCTCGAACAGTTTCCCGTCAAGCACTCGCCCCAAGCATGGCTGCGCTGCCCCGGCTGGTTGGGCAAGAGGAGCGGCATCGTCCTGCCGCTTGGCTCGTAGGTCGGGTTTTTCTGCCGTTCCCAAGGGAACTGATAATCTTCCACTTGCACGGAAGTATGCTTGCCTTTGAGCGCCGCTTTCACATCGTCCAAGTCCTTGATTTTTTTGCCGTCAATCTTGTACAGCGGCCCAAACGTTGATTTATCGGGCAGCACAAAACTATAGGCAGCGATGGAGTATTCGTCCGAAAGCCCAGCATAGACGTAGGTTTTGCCATCCGATTTGGACACAAATTCCTCGAAGGTAAAACCAGTAATGGGGTCGTGCCAAGTCTTTTTCTGGGCTAAGCTGGGTGAAGTGAAAAGTAGGTATGCAGGGAGCAAAAGCAGCACAGTTCGGAGCATCGGAAAGGATTTAGTAGTGACCAATATTACCCTCAGTTGAGTGTTTTCAAGTGCCTGTGTTTTGCTGCGCCAAATATAAGGGAATCCTAAAAAAGTACCCCTAGCCCTGCCTACAAAACGGTAAGAAAGACGGTACTTTGGGGCTGCTGAACAATATTGCTTCCTTACGATATAAATGTAAGTCCCATTTTAGGGCTGCGCTTGCTTGCAAAGCAAATTGCCGGGCCGGGGCTGCCCCACGCCCCACCACCCGCCCTTGATGGGAAGCCCACCGGCAGTGCCAAAAGGAAACCCGCAAGCACGACGGCAGTTTTGGGCTGCTAAAACATGCTTTCGGCAACTCGTAAATCTCTATCTTTGCTTAGAGAAAACTTCAAAACATGACCGACAAACAACGAGAACAACGCAAAAAACTAATAAAAGACCAGTTGACCATTGCTGTCTTGTTTGAAAAGGAGTTCAAGGAAAAACTGGGCGAAAAAGGCTACCAAGCCTTCATTGACAGCCGATTGAACGAACTCAACCTATTGAACGCTAAAAAAGACCGCACTTAACCTACCATTAAATAATAACTACCATGACTTCCAACCATCAGCCATTTCTGGATAAATACTTTGCGGAAACCGACCGTTTCCAGCAACTCACCATGCTGAAAAACTATATGCTGTCGCTCCCGTTGGAAGCGTTGACGGAATTTACGATGGAACCCCTGCAATCACTAGGCAAGGAACTGGAAGGCAACAAACTCACCCAGGCTCAACGGGAAAGCATCTTCGAAACTTTAGGGGAATTGGAAGCGATGCTCAGGATGAAGGCGGTGGCGTGATGAAGCTGCCCTCAAACTCATCAACAAGTACTTTCAATGACCAAGGCCATGAAGCATAAAAAAGAACAACTTGACGTGGACTTCATCGGAGGAGAAGGCGCACTGACCCCCGAAGAGGAAAAGGCCCTCAGCGCCTATTTCCAGCAGAAGAAACTGGCCAAACTGGCCGCCGATAAACAGGAAGACAAAAAGAAGTCTGCTGGCAGCAACCAATCGGCTGAGGCTGCATGACCCCCACCCTTGATGAAAAGCCCAGCGGCAGTGCCAGCAGGAAACCCACAAGCACGACGGCAGTTTTGGGCTGCTAAAACATGCTTGCGTAACGTAGTCTCATGAAATGCTACTTAAACGGATTCACCACCTTCAACCGCCCCTCGAATACCATCCCATCGTGTAAGTCTTCCGTATAAAGTAGTGTGCATTTTGCGGATAAGGCAGCAGCCACAATCAAACTATCAAACCAACTGATGCCATAGCGGCTTTTCAGGTTCAGCGCAGATTTGGTAATGGTTGGGCTTAGGTTGGAAACCTCAAATTCACCACATATTTCATCCACATAATTCTCAATGGCAGCTTCCGTAAACGAAAACTTCTTCATCAGCACATTGGAAAGCTCGTTCAGGACTTGAACGGAAAGCACAATTTCGGGTAAGTCTAAAATGAGTTGGCTGACAATCTCCTGCTTGCGCAAGTCATCCGGCGACTGGTTCTGGGCCTTGAGATAGACCCAAAGGTTCGTGTCAAAAAAGCATTTATCGGGCATTGCGCTCCTCCCGGCTGGGGATTTCGATGCTGGAAGTAATCACCCCCGAAGCCTTGGCTGCTTGAAGGAACGCCTGCCGCCGCTGCCGCATATCGTTAGCTGCAGGCGTAGGCACGCCCTTCAGCTCGAAATGCACGGCAGCCTTCTCCAAAATGGCCACAATCTTGTTCAGCCATTTCAGGTCTTTTTCTGATTGAAAATGTATCGTAATGACCATTGGTTAGCGTAGTTTGTACAAAAATAGGGAAGTTTTGGGAAATGTTTGGGCTTGGCCTAAGACAAATAGCCGAGCCGAGCCTGCCCCACGCCCCACCAACACCCACCCTTGATATAAAACCCAGCGGCAGTACCAGCAGGAAACCCGCAAGCACGACGGCACTTTAGGACTGCTAAAACTTACCGTTCTCATTCGATGAAGTTCCGATGCCTAAATGGATTAGGTTCCCCGTTAGGGCTGCGCTTGCTTGCGAAGCAAATGGCCGAGCAGGGGTTGCGTCACGAGCAGGGGCTGCGCAACGCCCCACCATCCGCCCCTGATGGAAAGCCCAGCACCAGTGCCAGAGCAGGAAGCCCGCAAGCACGGCGGCAGTTTTGGGCTGCTAAAACATCATTGTGACAGTTAGGAAGAAAGGCCCGATAACCTTGTGAAAATTATCCCTCCACATCAGATGAAATGCACTATCTTTGAAAATAAAAAGTAAAAACAATGGAAGCGTTGACCTTGCAATCCCTTGAAAACGAGTGGATTATAAAAATTGACAAAAACCAGTTCCCACCTGAGTTTATTGTCAAAATGCTGAAGCGGATTCAACTCGAATGGCTGGCAAAAAAGGCTAATTTCGACAATACGCTGGCAAATCAGCTTGCAGATGATATAGAAACAGGCTGGTGGGCTAAAAACGGCGAAGCGTTTTTGAAAAACGTTCAGCGATGAGGGTGGTCGTTGATGCCAATATCCTGATGTCCTGTCTTATCTCCCCGCTATCATCTGACAGGGAAACCTTGCTGGAAAGCAATTCGAAATTCTTCGCCCCCAACTTCCTTTTTGCAGAACTCTTCCTGCACAAGGAAAAAATCATGGCGCACTCCAAACTCGACGAAGCCAGGCTGCACGAGTAGAGTACCTTCACCAAATGCTGGAATTCGTTGATTTTTTCCAATTGGACCTCATCAGTGACAAGAACCGCCAGAAAGCCTACGACCTGTGCAAGGATATTGATGTCAAGGATTCAGTTTAAGTCGCCCTTTGCCTCGAATTGGATGCCCGCCTGTGGACAAAGGACAAAAAGCTGAAACGCCACCTCGCCAAAATGGGATTCAAACGATTTTTTGAGCCGTAGCGTGTTCCCCCTTTGGGGCTGCGCCACGAGCCGAGCCTGCCCCCACGCCCCACCCACCACCCGCCCTTGATGAAAAGCCCAGCGGCAGTGCCAGCAGGAAACCCGCAAGGACGACGGCAGTTTTTTGGTGGCTAAAACATGCTGGTTAAAATTGGATTCAATTCCTTATTTTTGTTCTAAAATTAACAGCAATGACTGCAGCGTTTACCATCCAATTCGAAACAGCCGAAGAATTCTTGCGGTTGCTCCAACTGCTCAAGGAAAGTGGTTTCAAGCACTTCAATTTCAACCCAATCATCAATCCGAAAAAACAGCCTAAAGCAGTGAAAACGGCTTGGGCATTCGGCATAGGCAACCTCGCCGGAAAGTTGGACCAAGTAAACATCCGTGAATATGCCCACGAAGACTAAGAAACTGGTTGACTCCAACATATTGGTCTATGCATACGATGCCAATTCTGCCTTTCACCAACGGGCGGTTACCTTTCTGACCAATCCCGGCTTCGACTACTACCTCACCACCAAAAACATCACGGAATATTTCGCAGTGCTATCAAAAATGAACGAGCCATTCCCCAAGGTTTGGCAGTTCTACCAAAGCGCAATGGCCAACTGCACCCTGCTATACCCAACCCCTTCCAGCCACGCCATCTTCGAGACCTTGCTACAGAAGTACCAGCCCAAAGGGAACCGAATCTATGACCTCGAAATCGCCTCCATCGCCATCGCCAACCAAATCCCCGATATCGGCACCCACAATGTGAAGGACTTCGACGGCATCGCTGAAATCAATGTGCATCCTTTGTAGATTATCGTTGAATTACAAGCACGACGGCAGTTTTGGGCTGCTAAAACATGCAGATACCAAACGATGAAGTTCCAATACCTAAATGGTTTAGGTTCCCCTTTAGGGCTGCGCTTGCTTGCGAAGCAAATAGCCGAGCACCACCACCCGCCCTTAATGAAAAGCCCAGCGGCAGTGCCAGCAGGAAACCCGCAAGCACGACGGCAGTTTTGGGCTGCTTAAACAGGCTTGTAGCAACTCGGAAATGTCTTAACTATTTCCTTCTCGATAGACCTTTATTAATTGGTTTGAAATACCACCCTCATGCTGGAGAAGCACCTTGTGGATACATTCGGCAAAATTTTCAAAATCGTCGTTTTTCGTGCAGACAATGATACCAAAATGAAGGGGGTAAAGGCGGTGCAGCCGCTTGAAATCCTTCCTGTTCACAGAAATGACAGCACGTTCATTGGCTACTGCAAAAGCCAGTACTTCCTCATCCGGTATTTTCAGGTTCGAATTGCCCGATTCATGAGTGGTCACCACATCGTAGCCACGTTTCCGAAGGGATTGGACGGTTTCGACCGGGAAATTTTCGTTTGCATACAGTTTGGCCATGCTCAATCCTCGTTGTTCTCCTTTATTTCCAAGTCTATATCAGCCTTGTTGGCATCGTAGTAGGCCCAAGCGTTTGCCAAGTCCTGTGCCCGAAGGGTGGGGAAGTTTTGCAACAGTTTTCTCAGCGGCCACGCCCAACTGCATGTATTCGATGATGGACCAAACGGGAATCCTCGTGCGGATGATACAAACACTCCCACCACAAACACCCGGCGTCTTTTCAATCCCCGGAAACTCCATCGAAAGCCGACTGGCAGCCCGCTGCACCAATTGGGCGATTTCGCTTTTCGACATGGTATGCAAATAGGCCGATGCTTTTTCCAATGCAGTCATTTTGATTAGATTTCTACAAAGTTAATGAAGTGGCAGTAATTGTCATAACCGAATCTTCTGCTCAGAGGTTCTTACAAGCACGGCGGCATTTTTGGGCTGCTAAAACAGGCACGTGGCAACGAGTACGCTGGTTCAAGTCTCCCGACTTGAACCCATTATATTCAGGTCTCCGACCTGATTAATCAGCCCAATATTTATCTTTACGCCCAAACAAATCCAAATACTATGGGAAGATACCGCATCCAAGACCAGCACGGCCTCAACTACGTCACCTGCACCGTCGTCGGCTGGATTGACGTTTTTACTCGCAAGCAATACCGGGACATCGTGCTAGACAGCCTTGCCTACTGCCGCCGGGAAAAAGGGCTGATGATTTTCGGCTATGTGCTGATGAGCAACCACCTCCACATGATAGTACAGGTGAAGCCCGGCACAAAGCAGGGCCTATCCGAAATACTCCGTGACTTCAAGAAGTACACGGCCACCCGCATCCTTGACGCCATCGAAAAAGGCCCGGAAAGTCGGAAAGAGTGGCTGCTCCACATGTTCAAGTACTTCGCAAAGTACAATTCCAACAACCGGGAATACCAGTTCTGGCAGCAGGACAACCATCCTATTGAATTGTATTCACCTTCTGTCACCTGGCAAAAGCTCGACTACATCCACGCCAATCCCGTGCGCAACGGCCTCGTGGACAATGCCGAGGATTACGTCTATAGCAGCGCCCGCAACTACCTACGTGACAACAAGAACTGCCTATTGAAGTGGACTTGCTGGAATTGTTGCCGCCCACTGGTTCTGGCTATGTTTATGTGCCCGACAGGATTTAAATGAAGGCTACGCCAGGATGAGTACGCTGGTTCAAGTCGGGAAACGCTGGTTCAAGTCTCCTGACTTGAACCCGATATTTGCATGTCTCCGACATGCTATGCCATCGTGTGCGGTGCGGTAGTTACGCACGTCGGAGACGTGCTGATACCAGGTTCAAGTCAGGAGACTTGAACCAGCGTCTGCGAGGGGGAACACCCTGCGCCAGCGGGCTGCCCGACACCCCACCACCACCTACCCTCGATGGAAAGCCCAGCGGCAGTGCCAGCAGGAAACCCGCAAGAACGACGGCTGTTTTGGGTCTAAAACACATGCTCCCAATCCACGATGAACTTCGATGCCTAAATGGATTAGGTTTCCCTTTCAGGGTCAGGTTGCCCGAGCCGCCGCCATCCCCACCCCACCACCCTGAGAAAAGCCGGCACTGCGCAGCAGGAAACCCGCAAGCACGACGGCAGTTTTGGGCTGCTGAAACATCCCACTCCAACACGATGAAGTTCCGATGCAGCCAATGCCTGACTATATGTCGGGACCTTTAGGCTGCGCTTGCTTTGAACAAATAGCCGAGACTGCCCCACACCCCACCACCGCGCCCTTGATGAAAAGCCCAGCGACGGTAGCGGCGAAACCCAGAAGCACGACGGCTTTTTGGGCTGCTAAAACATGCTGCGGCATTGGGGAAATCATTATCTTTGCTTAGAGAAAACTTCAAAACAAACAACGAGAACAAAAAAAATTGATAAAGACCAACTGACCATTGCTGTCCTGTTGAAAAAGGTTCAAGGAAAAACTGGGCGAAAAGGCCACCAAGCATTCATTGACAGCCGATTGGACGAACTTAACCTACTGAACGCAAAAGACCGCAATTAACCTACCATTAAATATCAACTACCAATGACTTAACCATCAGCCATTCTTGGATAAATACTTTGCGGAAACCGACCGTTTCCAGCAACTCACCATGCTAAAAAACTATATGCTGTCGCTCCCATTGGAAGCGTTGACGGAATTTACGATGGAACCCCTGCAATCGCTTGGCAAGGAACTGGAAGGCAACAAACTCACCCAGGCTCAACGGGAAAGCATCTTCGAAACATTAGGTGAATTGGAAGCGATGCTCAGGATGAAGGCGGTGGCGTGATGGCCAACCCTTTTGGCCAATTTACGGCAGGTGGCTGCCCCCCACCACCCACCCTTGATGAAAAGCCCAGCGGCAGTGCCAGCAGGAAACCCGCAAGCACGAAGGCAGTTTTGGGCTGCTAAAACATGCTTGCGGCAATAGGGGAATTATTCAGTTGATTTGTCAACAATTGACGGCCTATATAAATTGCTGATATTATTCAGTACTTCTTTACTATGTGAAAGTACAGTCTCATTGCAGTTGGATACTACTGCTTTATTTGCCAAGTCAACAAACTGTCTATTGGCATGTCTGTAATGGATTTTTCTATTATTACATCATGTTCATCTCTTTGGCCATTTATAACCAAAAAGAAGCTGTGGATTGATTGGGAACGAAAAACTGACCAATCGCTAAAGCCAGTATTTAACCCTTTCGTCAGGTGTTACGGTGCATCCAGGGTTGTGCTTGTTATGAACGGATAATCAATAGTAGTTTGGAAAACGAAAAATTTGGAGTGTAGATAGTCGCTCAATAAAAATCTTTTCTCTGCCTTCGCCACTTAAGTCCATAATAAATCCCTCACGGTACATATCAGTGATATATTCCTTTTTAGACATCAACTCATTCATCCAACCTCAACTCTGTCCGCAATTTGGATAATGTCAACTCCGTAATCCCAAAATTTATCTTTCGACAACTCAGCCTTCAGTTTTAGGTCTTGAATGTTTTTCTCAGTGACGCCTTTTCACTATTTCCAAAATTGTGGTAGGCTTCTTGAAAGACTTGTTCCTTCGCTTAATGCTAAATAAGGTTTTCCATGAGCCTTTAGCATCTCTATTTGACACGGCTCTTTTCTTGGTTAATTTTTCAAAATTCTATTCAAGAAGGAGTTTTCGTAATCGAATGCCTCTTTTCCAATGAAATAAGGGTCTTGTAAGTTGTGCCTATCTAGAAGTTCTTTGGTTTCAATCTTGTAGAAGTCGTCTTCTTTACAAACCCTGTTAATGTGAGATAACTTAGGCGATACGTTTGCCAAAAGGGCGATTTGATGTCCAAACGATAGATGTTTCCGTTGCTATCACAAGAAAAAATTTTTCAGATAGACTTTTGGCACGTAATGATGTTGAGTTGGCTCTCGCTTCATAAACTTTCGATTTGCCAAAAACGACAACGAGAAACAAAAAGTTCTAAAAAGCATTTCTTTTTGGCCTACGCACGGCGGCCAAAGGCCGCAACCCAATCCTGTCAATGAGCAAAGCTCGTGACGAGCATTGTCGTTTTCAATGGGAAAGACAGTGGGTGCGCCGGTGGTTGCCATCACGATATTTTAATATAAATCATACGATTGTCTCTTTTTTCTTGAAATCTGTATTCTCCGTTTATCAAATTTGCCTCAGCACTATCATTGTCTTTCAATATTACTTTAATTGTCTCGTAGTTTTTGAAAATGTGAAAAAAAAATAATTTCATCGTTAAAAAATCCCAACATCAGATTCTAACTTCTTCACACCATCTTGCCAAATTTCAAAATTCATGAAGTAGGCTTTTGAATCAAAAATAATTTAAATTCAAAAGATGATTTTATATTAATTTTGATTTGATTGAAATGTTTAAATATTAATACAGTCGCATCATTGCCAAGTGTTCCACTAAATACTCCAATAGGTAAATGCAATTTTGTGACGAAATTCTGGCCTTGTATCAACCTCCAAGTACAAGATGTAATTATCTTTACTCCATTCAGCAGTTAAAAACAGTCCTGATGTGGTTTCTCTTTTCACGTAGTTATTTCCATATTCAACACTCAAAGACTCTACTATCATTGTATAGTCTTCACGGGTTAATTGACTTTTTGTTGTTGAAGTTTGGAACATAAACTATATATTCTATGCTTGACATTTGTTTGTAGGTTCTTTAAAGTATGCATTGCCTCTAACTTCTCCATAAAAATTTAAATTATGCTTAGGATGAGGCAAGGTTAAATGGTAGAACATGGTTTCGCCTTCTACTGCTCCACCTAAAGTTCCTGTTACTTGTTTCAATTCAATAATGCCTTTTTGCTGAAGTGAATACGCATGTTTGATATAGGCTTCGTAATCCATTCCAAACTCAAAATCTAAAAAAGTTTTCTCGCTTTGCTGGCAAGAATTCAAAGTAACCATTACTAATACAAAAGAAAATAAATGATTGATTAGTTTTATTTGATGTTGAGTTTTGCAAATCATAGTCAATTTATCTAGAATTCTCATAAATATGTGTACTCCTTCAAGTTTAGTGAAGATACAGTTGTTTCAAGTTTAGTGAAGTGGCACTTAAAACTTGTTAGTCAGACAGAAAAAGGTGAGTTTTCTGACTGACTAACAAATCATAAATCAAATCGCCTTCTCCCCGCCACCACCTCCACCCACATCCCCGCCTTGCTCGCCGAAATCGTATTATCATACATCGCCTCGCAGCCCACCGTCGGCAGGTAGTAGCGGCCTTGGTAGGCGGCGTTCAGGCGCACCCGATACACTTGGCGGGCGCTGCGGGCGATGTCGAAATAGGTCAGCACCCGGTCGTCACGGATGTCCTGGTATTCCGGCACATTGGTATTGCTGAACTCGGCCATGTTGTGCAGGCGGGCGTTGATGATTTCCCAGCCGGAGGGGAAAATCTGTGTCAGCGCCATTTCCTCGAAGTTCATGGCACGGGTGCCGGGGTGCGTCACTACCACCTCAGCGATGAAGTCTGTGCCCTGCGGGATGGCCGCCGGGTTCAGCTTTTCGCCCGTGGGCGTGGTGTAGTTCACTTCTATTTTCAGGTTGTTGGCGGTGGACGAGGCATCGCCCACGAGCGGCTGCCCCGTGCTGATGAGGCGGGCGTAGAGGATGCCTGCGCCGCTGTTTTTCACCGAAAGCGACTTCTCCGTGCCGTTCAGCGGTACGCTGATTTGGAACACGGGCGTGCTGCTGCCAGCGTTCACCACCTTGCCGTCGCCGAGGTCGTAGCTGAACTTGAAATCTTCGCCCACCTTCGATTTCCCAGCGAATTTGCCAATGGCCAGCAGCGAGTAGGCGGTCGTCTGCGTGGAGTACCAGCTCTCGTTGGCGAGGCTTTCGGCCACGTGGCGGAGGTTGGCGGCAGCGGCGGTTAGGTCGCCGAGCAGCACCTGCGTTTCCAGAATCATGGCCTCGTCCCGCAGTTGCGAGCCGTAGCTGTGGCCCCAGTAGCTATACACCTTGCCCGTCGTGGGCAGGCTTTTGGCCACTTCCTTCCCGATGTCGGTCTTGCCGTTCAGGGCGTAGGCAGCGGCGAGGCGCCAGCGGCTTTCGGGGCTGAGGTTCTTGAGTTCCCGCATCCGGTTCATGGCGCCCGTTTCGGGTTTCTTCGCCAGGGCCAATGTGTAGAGGCGGTAGCTCTGGTCGAGTTCCAGCCAACTGAACTGCTCGCCCCGGTTATCCGGATTCCAGCGTTTTGCCTCGGCAGTTTGGAACTTCACGAAGCGGTCAATCATCGCATCGGGCACTTTGTAGCCCAGCGCCTTGGCCTCCAGCAGGAAGTGTCCGGCGTAGTTCGTGCCCCAAGAATCGTAGTCCATGCCCGGCCAGTAGCTGAAAGCACCGCTCGGCAATTGGAAGTTTTTCAGGCGGTCAATGGCGGCGCTCACGTTGGCGGTCACCTCGGCCTTTTGCTTGGCGTCGAGCTTGGTCAGCTTGTCCACGTAGAGCTGTGGGAAAGCCGCCGAAGTCGTCTGCTCGATGCAGCCGTGCGGGTATTGCAGCAGGTATTTCAGGCGCTCGCCGAGCTTGAGCGGCGGTATGGCGGACACTTCCAGCACGGCGTTGTTCGTGCCGGGCGTCCCGAATGCCTTGTAGGTTTGGCTCCAACTGCCGTTCGCCTGCACGATGCCCTCGGCCACACGGGTCACGTAGGGGTTCGGGTTGCGCACATCGAGTTCGATTTCCTGCGTGGCGGTTTCACCACCGCCCTTGGCCGTGATTTTGAACTTCGCAATGCCCGTCCGTTCGCCCACTTTCAGGTCGAAAGAGGTCATGTCCTCGCCCGGTTTTGCGAAGCTCATTTGGCGGGTAGCGCCGCCCACCACGTTCACTAAGCCCGTCGTTTCAGCGATGCTCACGTCCACGCTTTTCACCTTGGCTTCCATCGCAAAAATGCTGACGGGCAGTTTCAGGGTCTCGCCGGGGCCGAGCACACGGGGCAGGGTGGCCAGCGCCATCAGCGGCTTTTTCACGGGAACGATTTTCTCCGCATTGCCGTAGGCAGCATCGGCGTTGGCGGCCACGAGCATCACCCGCACCGAGCCGATGTAGTTGGGCATCTTGAACTTGTGCGTCTTTTTGCCGCCCGTGTAGTTGAACGGCCCGGCGTGGAGCACCACGGGCTTGAAGCGGTTGGCGTTCTTGCGTTCCGAGGGGGCGTTGATTTCACCGTCGCCACCGATGGCCAGGATGCGCTCCAACTCGCCGCCATAAGCGCCCAGCACGTAGTCGTAAAGGTCCCAGGTTTTTACCCCCAAAGCCTCACGGGCGTAGAGTGCGCCGTGCGGGTCGGGCGTCTTGAAATTGGTGAGGCCGAGCAGGCCCTCGTCCACCACGGCGATGGTATAGGCCATGTCCTCGCCGTTTTCCTCGCTCACTTCAACTGTGAACTCCTGTTCCGGCTTCAGTTCGGCGGCCATTTTGATGGTTGGTTTTAGCAGCGTCTTCGGGTCTTCCACGTCCACTGCCAGCACGCCGTACATACGGATGGGCAGGTCGTTCTTCGCCTGACCGTGCGGTTGCAGCAGGCTCACATGGGCATAGACCGTCGGCGACATTTCCGCCGTGGCCTCGAACTTGAACTTGTTCTCGCCCTGCTTGGCGTCCTTCCACATGGATTTGATGACTTTCGTCCCGGTCTCCAACGTGATGAGCACCCGGCCTTTTTCCCCTGCGGGAACGGTGATTTCGATGTCCTCGCCCACTTTGTATTTCTCCTTGGAGGCCGTGAAGGTCATCATGGCGGCTTCCTGCCTAGCGGCAATGCTGCCGTCCTCCTCGCCGTACCAAGGGTAGCCAGCGTAGAAGAAGTCGCCCGTGCAGTGGCCGCTCTCCGTGTCGCAGACCCTGACCATGTAGCGGCCCCAAGTGTTCACGTTCACGTTGTAGCTGGCCTTGCCGTTGGCATCCGTCACCACGCCCTCGGTGCTGATGGCGTTGAAATGGTTGGCGGAATTGAACTGCGAAACATAGTCGTCGCCTTGGTCCCACCACCAGCGCCACTCGACCCGGTAGAGGCCGACTGTGAGGTTTTTGCCACGGAGCGGCGTCCCTTTTTCATCCACGGCCACCATTTTCACCGTGCCGTCCTTGCCTACGTCCACCCGCTGCTCGCCCTGCCCGTTTTTCGGCATCAATACGCCAGCGTAGCTGGAATAGGGCGAGTACGGCATTTTGGTATTGTAAATGCTGAAATCGCCGCCTTTCTCGAAGGCCCTCGCCCGCAGGTTCACGTTCAGTTTGCCGGGGGCCGTGGCGTTGTTGGCGTAGATATTTGCGGAGAAACTGGCCGCCCCGTCGCCATTGGTCATGCCATCGTAAATTACCGTGGGAGCAGAAGTGTACATCGTCCTCGCAGGGTCGTCAAAATTAAAGTCTGGCAGCTTCGCAAACTCCGTTTTCACGGCGCTCACCTCGGCTTCCACCACAGTGCGGAGGTTCTTGCCGGGTGCGCCGTGCAGCCAATCCACTTGGATTTTGGCCTTGGCAGGTTCGTCCTTGCTGGTCAGCTCTTTTTTACCGAAATCGAGGTCAATCTTCAAGCGGTTCGGCTTGACGGTTTCGATTTTTATCGTCTTCGTAAACGTGGCACCGCCTGCCTTCACGGTCGCCGTCCAGTTGCCCGTGGGGGCGTCGGAGCGGGTGGCCACGGGCAGGGCGTAGAGGTTCTGGATGTTCTTGGTGGTCACGGTTTTGTACTGGTTCTGCCCACGGCTGTCCATCAGCTCGAAGGCGATGGGGTAGTTATCGGGCAGGGTAGCGTCCTTGTCTTCCAGCACGAAATTGAGGAAAAGGCTATCGCCGGGCCGCCAAACGCCACGGTCGCCGTAGAGGAAGCCCTTGAGGCCCTTCTGCGCCACCTCACCCGCCACGTCGAAGCGGCTGAGGCTGAGGGCGTTGCCGTCGGCTGTTTTCAGGTAGCCCTTCATTTTTTCCTTCTTCGCAATGATGAGGAAGGGCTTTTTGTCGAGTTTCAGCTCGGCAATGCCATCGCCATTGGTCTTGGCCGAGCCAATCAGTTGTTGTTGGAAATCGTAAAATTCGAGGTCCACCTCGCCGACGCTCTCCGTGGTGCGTAGGTCGGCCACTGCCACGAACATGGAATTGTCGTTGCCGCCCTTGGCCGTGATGCCGAGGTCGCTGGCCAGCACGTTGGTCTGCACGAAGTTCTCGGAATTGTAGTAGGCGCCGTAGCAGGGGTTGGTGCGGTGCTGCCACTGGAAGTCCTCGTAGTAGCCGTCCATGCCGTAGTAATCGCCCCAGAACGAGCGGATTTCGCCGTTCTCGTCGGTGTAGGCGGCTTGGCTGAGTTCTTTCAGGTTGTCGCCATCCTTGCGGTTGCCGCATTTGTAAATGGCGTACTCAGGCCGGAAGCCGATGCGCACTTGGTAGATGGCGTTCGGGTCGGCGGTGAAGAGCTTGTTCAGGTCGAGGGCGTAGCGGGTCCAGCCGCCAGCGTTGGATTTTGGGTTCAGCCCTTTCAGCGGCACCATCTGCCGACGGATGACCCGGCCCACCCGCTGGAGTTCGTAATTGTCCTGCCCGTCGAGGTCGTTGGTTTGCAGGAACTGCAAGATATTGTTGTCGTAAATCTTGAAAATCTCCACCTCCACGGCTTGCAAGCTCACCGCCTCGAAAGGCAGCACGAGGCCCTGCTCGCTGCTCGGCAATATGACGCCCCGGCCCACGAGCCGTACTTTGGGTTTGATGGGTTCAAAATCCACTTGCCAGATGGTCGGTTTGTCCATGCTCGCACCAGCGGCGTTCTTCACGCCGGGGCGCACCTCAAAGCCCTGTTTGCCGGACAGTCGGCGGCTGGGGTAAATGAAGATTTTGTTGCCGTCCACGGTGAAATTCAGCGTGACGTTGTTGGGTTCTTCGTGGTACTCGCCGTCGTCGGCTGCGCTTGGTTCACCCTTAAAGCCAATGAGGCCGTTCAGGTCTTGCGAAGCCAGCAGCGGGTCGCTGAAATGCAGCACAACATATTGATTATCAGCTTGTAACACCCTTGCGGACATGACCGTGAAGTCACCCAAAGCGGGGATGACCACCTTGGTTTCGCCTTCGGCGTCAATGTCAATATCGTCGGCGTCCCAGGCCAGTTTCACCTCGGAAGCGCCAGTTCCACGAACGATTTCACCGACGGTAAAATCATGGGTGAGGCCGTCCTCGCTGTGCTCCCAAACGATGGGCAGCGCCTTGCCGCCTTGGGTCGCTTTCAGGATTTTCTCAAGGTCTTCGTTCTTCGCCACCCGGTCTGTGACGGTGACGGCGCCTTTTAGCAATTGCCGCTTGAGGTCGCTGGCGTCTTCCGCTTCGATGCCGTAGGCTTCCACGCTAAGGCTCTGCTCCCGCACGAGGAAGTCGAACTCGAAGCTGCGGGCATCCTCCGGCAGGTTGTCGAAGACATCGGTGAGTGCGACCTTGGCGATATAGGCCGTGCCGCTCTCCCAGCCGTCTTCGGGGTCGAAGCGGATGGTGTGGTCGTCTTCCCAGACGGCATCGCCGCTGGCAGACGGCTCGAATTTCAGCACGCCGTTGGCCTCGGTGCCCACTTTGTCGGCAGCGACGGCAGCCCCAGCGAAGCGAATCCGCACGGGGTCGGCCTTGGAGATGACGCCGGAGGTGTAGGCATAGACGTAGGATTTGACGGCTTCTGGGATTTCCTTGGCCCGGAGTACGTCTTTTTTGCCGCAGGCGTAAAAGCCAGCGAAAGCAAGGACGACGAGGAAGGAAAGGAGGGAAAATTGTTTTCTCGAAATGATTTGGAACATGGTGGTGAAAAATTTATCGGTGGACGATGGACGACAGACGGTTGACGGTGGGTTGATTTTCAATTGATTGCCTTGGCTAACCGTAGCTGTCCAGTTTTTTTAATTACAAATCAAACAGTGTTTTGAGTTTTTGGGATAAAATGGGTTGAAAGGTAGTAGGCAATTTTCCGAGTATGCGAAGTATGGCCTTGGACGGGATTGTGACCATTTTATGCAGTCGTATGGCGGATGATTGTTTGAGGCCAGTAGCAGGAAACCCGGCATCTGTGTCCAATAAAACCAAGTCGGAAGGCTCATTTGCCAATGCTGCTTGGCTGGAAATAAAGGCAATTACTACATGGTTGTAACTGCCTATTTTATTGGTCAGGCAAACAGCTGGCCGTACTTTGGTTGCAGAGAAATCATCAAAAGGAAATGGCACGAGGATGATTTGGTATTTCATTGTTCAATCGGTTTTCCGTCGGCAATGGTGTAAATATCTTCTTCGTCTTCTCTTAGAAAATCAAATGCAGGGCTTGCGCTTATCCCAGCCAGCCACTCGTCATCGTCAAAGTCGTTATCTTCTGGGGAGAGCAGTATGATTTTTACCCGTGTGTTGATTAGCTTCAAAGGGGTATCAACCTTTAGTTGCCCATTTTCGTCAATATTGGCTTTTAATTCGATAGCTTTCATTGATTAGTATTTTGCGGAATCGGATTGACCACTTTCAGTCCTACTATCCAAGTAAAATCAGCTTCGTTTCGGGTGTTCAATTCAAGGTTGTGGAGCAGTGCGGTGGCGGCGTGGATGGCATCGCCAGCGGACATTTTGCGTTGCTGGCGGAGTTTGATGGCTTTGTTGATGATGTCTGTGTCAATAGGGAGGACGGTCATTTTTTTGAAAGTCGCTTCCAAATATAGCTTGCCGTTCAAAGGGATACGATGGAAGCCAAGTGATTCAAGCCTTGTTATTTCGGAGACTAGGCTGACAGGGTCGGCAATTAAAGGGGCTACTACCGAGAACATGCTCGGTTGTGTTGCATAGATTAAAATATTGCTGTCTAAAAGGCGGCGCATTAGGGGTGGTGTTTAGTCTTCTCTAAAAGGCAAAGGTCGGTCTTGGGTGCTTTCTTCGAAGTCTTTCATGTAGTTCTCGAAGTCTGGCTTTTCAGTTAAATACTTAGCAGCCAATTCTTCAAGTTCTTTCAGCCTTTCTTCGTAGGTCTGTTCCACCTTGGCTTTTCCATTTTGCTTTTTAGCCTTTTTCCTGGCTATCAGCCCATCAACATAATCTTGTAATTCTTGCAGCAAGTTATCCGGCAAGCTTTCAATCTTTTGGTACAACGTCAATTTCTTTTCTGCTATCATCTTTCCAATTTTTATTGAAACAACGCTCAAATTTAGCAAAGATTCCCGCCCATTTCAAATGACATTTGATTCTCCGCAAACAAACCCCAAAACGCCGTGGCCCCTAAGCTATTATCCGCATTTTTCTACATTTGCCGCAAAAAGCTGCCGATGCAAACCATCATACTTCCAATGTTCCCCCTGCGCTTGGTTGCCTTCCCCGGCGAACTGCTGAACCTGCACATCTTCGAGCCGAGGTACAAACAGCTCGTCAACGAGTGCGAGGCAAAGGGCACTACTTTCGGCATTCCCGCCTACATAGAGGACAAAGTGCAGGAAATCGGCACGGAGATAGAAATTATTTCCATTGACAAGCGATACCCCAAGGGCGAGATGGACATCAAGACCCGTGGGCTGGGCCTTTTCAAGGTGCTGGAGTTTCACCCGCAGGTCGAGAACCGCCTCTATACAGGTGCGGAAATCCTACGGTTGCCGCACGATACCGAGGGCGACTTCCTGACCAACGAAAAAATCCTGGAAAACCTCGGCGAACTGTACCGGGTGATGAACATCAACAAACCATTGCCTGAACACAGCCCCGATTTCAATACCTACAAGATTGCGCACCTCGTCGGTTTTTCCTTGGAACAAGAGTACGAGCTGCTCTGCATGCCCGAAGAGCTTCGCCGACAGCAGTACATGCTCGCCCACCTCGAGCAATTGCTGCCCACCGCCCGTGAAATGGAGGAGCTACGCAAAAAAGTGCAATTGAACGGGCATTTCAAGAACATACTGCCACCGCAGGTATGAAGGAAATTGGAAATTGGGAAATTTGGGATACTTTGGCGGCGGTTTTCACACTCGCTTTTTGAAATTATTTATGGGTTTGCAAATCTCCACAGCCCTATCGAGAGGAGGGGTTATCAAACCCCGGCGTTCAGGGCCGCCGGGGTTTGATAACCCCTCCTCTCGCTAAAAACTGTGAGCTTGCAATTCTAATTCATTGGCTTCAAAAACGATTTCCGTAAACTAACCACTGCCACTTAATTCCAATTGGTTTCATTTTCAAAAACAACACATGATGACAAAAATCAAAGTAGGCGTGGTCGGCACCGGCTTCATCGGGCCAGCGCACATCGAGGCACTGCGCAGGCTGCCAAACGTGGAAGTAGTGGCGCTATGTGAGGTGAACATTGAATTGGCCACTTCGAAGGCTGCGCAATTGGGCATTGAGCGGCCCTGCACCTTCGAGCAATTGCTGGCTATGGACGATGTGACTTGCGTCCATATCTGTACGCCCAATTTTCTCCATTATTCCCAATCGAAGGCGGCATTGTTGGCGGGAAAGCACGTGGTCTGCGAAAAGCCGCTGGCAAAAGACCTCCACGAAGCCGAGGAACTGGTGGCACTTGCTTCGCAAACAGGTTTGGTCAACGCCGTGCATTTTAACCTGCGCTACTACCCGCTCGTGCGTCAACTAAAAACCATGCGGGAGCAGGGCGATTTGGGCGAGGTGTATTCCGTGCTCGGCTCCTATTTGCAGGATTGGCTGTTCTATGAAACGGACTTCAACTGGCGCTTGGAGCCGGACAAATCGGGCGATTCAAGGGCCATAGCCGACATCGGCTCGCACCTGATGGACATCATCGAGTACATCACCGGCCTAAAAACAACGGAGGTTATGGCCGATTTCAATACCATCCATAAAACCCGGAAAAAGCCGCTCAAGCCCGTGGAGACTTACTCCGGCAAGATGCTCACACCAGAAGACTACGCCGATGTGCCCATCACCACCGAAGACCACGCCAACGTGCTGCTCCGCTTTGACAATGGCAACCGTGGCTCCATCACCGTATCGCAGGTGTCGGCGGGCAGGAAGAACCAACTAAAACTGGAGGTTTCTGGCTCGAAAAAGACCTTCGCATGGAACTCTGAAGCGCCCAACGAGGTCTGGCTCGGCAACCGTGACGGTTACAATGAATCGCTGATGCGTGACCCGTCGCTGGCCTATCCAGCGGCGAGGGAAATCATGTCGTTCCCCGGCGGCCACAACGAGGGCTTCCCGGACACTTCCAAGCAGCTTTTCAAGGAGGTTTACGCCGCCGTTGCCGAAGGCAAACAACCCGCAAAACCGAGCTACCCGACCTTTGCCGATGGCCTTCGTGAACTGCTCATCTGCGAGCGGATTCTGGAGAGCAATAGGAAGCAGGCTTGGGTGAAAGTTTGAGGATTGGTAGAAATGGCGTTTGCGCCGTCCAGTCCAAGCCCTTTAGGGCGTTGTTGACGCAAACGCCTTTGACAAGAAGGCGCAAACGCCATTATTACCAGACCCAAGCGCGATGTCTTTCCCCGCCTACTCCTTCACGTACTCGAAATACTTCAGCTCCACGAAGAACTTAGGGTCTTTCGCCCCCAACAGCTTTGCCACTGACGGTGAAAGCACCACCACGATGTCGTCACCATAGGCTTGGTCGGGGATACGGGCGATTACCTTGGCATAGACCGTCTTCTTTTTCAAGGGGTTCGTGACCTGAATGACTGAGCCAATTGGGGCATTTCGGTGCAGGGCAAAATAATCGCTGCCTCCTTTTTTTTCCCGTTGCCAGTAGGCTGCCCCGTTCTGGAACCGGGTCTTTTTCACTAATTTCTCGCCATTGAAAGCCTGTTGGAGGGCCTGCATCTTCAGGCCGAGCGGGTTTCGGTTCACGGCCTGCATGGCCTCTGGGATACCTTTTACCGATAGCCAGCCAACTTGCAGCCGTTGTCCTGTTTTCAAGACTGTTTCCTTCAAATAGAGCCTCGATTTTAACGTGTCGGGATGGACGTTGAAATAGGTTTTGGCCACTTTGTAGAACGTGTCGCCGTGCTTCACCGTGTAGATGACCGGGACGAAATTCTTGCGGGGCCAAGCCTGCTTCCAGTCCACAATGGCCGAATCGGGGATGACGACATTTACCACTGGATTTGGGGGCATCGTGCCATCGGTGGGCAGTTCAGTATTGAAATTGTAGAGGATTTCCAGTTTGATGCCATAGAACTTGGCGAGGGAGTACATCGTTTGCCCCTTGGCCATTTGGTGGCGGAAAATATTGTTGCCAAATTCGTCCATATTCACGAAAATGGTATCTTTCGCCGTGAGGTAGTTCAGGCTGTCGCCCGTGGCAAAAAGGGCAAGGCAGCATGTAGCGCATACCAGTGTTAACGCAAGTTTTCTCATATTTAAACGGTTGACGGATTACGGCTGACGGTGGACGGCTATGCTGGCAGTTACCCACCGTCCACCGTCCACCGTTGGCCGTTGGCCGTTTTTAGATGGACAAAATTACAAATTCGTTGGGAATCATTCCCGCCCGCTTTGCTTCCACCCGCTTCCCCGGCAAGCCGCTGGTGGACATTGGGGGCAAGACGATGGTGCAAAGGGTGTACGAACAAGCATGCCAAACTGCGCTTGAAAAGGTGGTCGTGGCCACCGACGACCAGCGCATCTTTGACCATGTGGCCAGCTTCGGCGGACAGGTGGTGATGACCAGCGACCGCCATCCTTCCGGCACCGACCGCTGCGCCGAGGTTGCAACCCTCCCACAATACGCTGATTGTCAAATTATTGTAAACGTGCAGGGCGACGAGCCGTTCATTGGGCCAGCACAAATCAACCTCGCTTTGGAGGTGTTGCTCAGCGATGAAAAATGCCCGATTGCCACGCTTGCCAAGCAAATTTCACCTGATAGCAAGTTAGACCTCCTTGACCCGAACATGGTCAAGGTCGTTTTCGATAAAGACAAACGTGCGCTCTACTTCAGCCGCTGGCCCTTGCCCTTTCACCGCAATATTCAAAGAGAGGATTGGTTGGCAAATGGCATATTTTACAAGCATATTGGCCTTTATGCTTTTAGAAAAGACGTACTCTTGCAAATTGCAAAACTGCCCCCAAGCCACCTCGAACTGGCCGAGTCGCTGGAGCAACTTCGCTGGCTGGAGAACGGCTATCCGATCGGTGTGGCCCTGACCGAGTATGAAAGCATTTCGATTGACTCGCCCGCTGACCTTGAAAAAGTTTCGAGTTTTGAGCTACGTGTCACAACGGATACAGTGCCCAACTCGGAACTTGAAACTCGAAACTCGAAGCTACCATGAACTACTGTTCCAACTGCGGCGCTGCCGACCTTCGCACCGAGGTGCCAAAGGGAGATACAAGGCCCCGACTCGTATGTGGCCAATGCGGCGACATTCATTATCGCAACCCCAAGATAGTGGCGGGCTGCCTCCCGATTTGGGAGGATAAGGTGCTGCTTTGCCGTCGTGCCATTGAGCCACGGGCGGGTTATTGGAACGTGCCAGCGGGTTTCCTGGAATTGGGTGAAACGGTGGAGGATGGCGCCATGCGTGAAGTATGGGAAGAGGCCGAAGCAAAGGTTAAAATACATGGTTTGCAAACGGTTTTCACCTTCACCAAATACTGGCACGTGTATTTGCAATTTGTGGGAGAACTAGTGGACGGCAAGTTCGGGGTAGGGGAGGAGAGTACGGAATCGAGGCTATTTTCGGAGGAGGAGGTTCCTTGGGACGAGATAGCTTTTGAGTCGTCAAGGTTTGCGCTTCACCGTTATTTTGAAGACAGGAAAAAGGGGGAAATCAAGCTCCACATTGGCTCAATATGAAAAAAGGGATGCCAACATGTTTCGTTTGGCACCCCGTTCATCTGGTTGTATGGTTACACAGGGTAGTTAAAAATAGAATTCGCTATATCTGGAACTTCACGCTGTTGGTGGCAGCGTCGTATCTAACATTCATTTGTGGCACGGTGAAGCCGTTGTTTATTTCATCAATTCCAATTATTGCAAGTACGCCTATGCCCGCTGCTGCTATTTTGATGGTGGGGTTGTCAGCGACGAGCATGGTCATGCTAGTGTTCAGGCCTTGGATGGCATCCGTGAACACCAAGTTGTTATTGACTATTTTGACGCCCAAAAAACTACCTGAGTTAATGTTTCTGGTGCATTCAACTGAAGCGTTGACAATATCAATCAGTTGCATTTCAGTTCTGTCTGTGTTGAACTTGATGTTCCTGATTTGAGTCCCGCCATTCAGGAGCGAAAAATTGTTATTCTTGCTGCAATCTGCCATAATAGGATTAGGTTTAGAAAGTGTAAAAAAAAATCCAACCGAAGTTGTCAAATCGAAAAGGGGCGTTTCTGTAGAATTGCTGACGGATTTCCCCCCAGCACTTCAAACCCTGGGCTTTGGAATGGAGGCAACAGCATCGTAACATCCTCGACAAATTGCTGAAAATTTCCCAAGAAGGTGCCACCTCTCCAAAGATGTTTAATAGCACTGGTTAGCAAACCATTGAAAGCATTTTCATGTGACATCTGGTTGGGTTGGCAAGCATGCAGCCAAACAGTATTTGCAAGGATGGCTGAATGTGAAATCGTAGCTAAGGTTGCAGCATCGTAGAAGTCCTTATTTGTTAGATAGACCGTATCTGCAATTTCTTTCTGTAACGATTTTGTCAAGGTCTTTTGTTCGGTCGTTTTTGGTTATTTTCTCGGCTACTCGAACAATCCGATATGACAAGTATGTTGACGTCGGCTTGGAACGATGACAAAGCAAACTTTATTTCAGTTGTCAAGACCTGGCTATCATATAAGCACCAAGTGTTGGTATGCCTGTCTGGTGATTTGCCTGGGAAATTTGGAACGCAACCACCAAATCCAGAAAACACCAACAAGAAAAAATCGCCAGCGCTCATTGATCTTGCCGCTTTTGCGATACTGGTTTGAAAATTTTGGCGTGTAGCATTAGCGAGCAAGAAGGTTTTTGCTTCTAACCCGTTCAGTTTGGCAATTATTTCAAAATCTTTGGCATCGTTATCGGGGCTTTGCAAAATGTCAGTATGAGTGCCATAATGCTGACCAAGCGTGCCAACCCCAAAAAGAAGGGCAACACCTGTATTTGGTTTTAATTCACTTCGTTTCATAGGGAGTAAAATAACGGAGCTCAAATCACAGGTTGGAAATGAGCATCCGATATTCTTGTTTCCTACCCCATCTGGGGTGGGAGGTGGTTTTCAGAAGCCAGTTGGGCTTTGGGGCCTTGGCATTGGGGTCTGGTTTTGGAAACGCTCAGGTTAAAAATATTGCTATCACTTGGTCGGGTTTGGCTCAGAAGAGCATGGTTTCATGGACTAAAAAAGCTGGAATCGCTTGGTTTTTTTGTAGTTGATGATACAAAGGTAGCCTCAGTTAGGCTCCATGCAAATTAGATAAACTGTATTATTAAATTCCTAAAAATTAGAAATAGGAAAAATTGCTGCTATTTTATACTAGTATTTTGCTGCAAAAGCAGCTGATTTCCATCATTTATTCATCTTTGCGACTGAAAAAAAATACCGTAATTATAAAAATGCTATGGTTTCTTCTTCTGAACTGTTCCAATTGATAAAAAGCCTTTCTAAGGCAGAAAAACGCTATTTTTCTTTGAATTCCCAATTGCAGGATGGTGAAAAATCATACTTGGTTCTATACCAAGCGATTGACAATATGGATGCTTATGATGAAGCGGTGTTAAAGGAAAACCTTATCAACCAAGGTTTCAAAGTTAAGTACCTAGCAGTGGCAAAGATTCAATTGGGCAACCTCATCATGAAATCCCTCAGGTCATTCCATGAGTCAAACAACCCCGAACAAGGAGTATTGTCCCTGGTTGCCAGTGCTGAAATCTTAAAGAAGAAAGGCTTGTACCAACAGGCATTGAAACATTTGGCTAGGGCGAAAAAAATCTCAAGAAAATTTGAGATGCACTATTACATTTTTGAAATCTTAAACAGGCAAGCCTCTATGTACTTAAACCTTGTGGAAAGAGGGGGCGAAGAAGTACTTACATCGGTATTTGAGGAAATTGAGTTGCTTAGGCAAAAGGTTCAAAGAGAAACAGAACTCAGGGTATTGGCGCATAGAATGCTTTTGATAATACAGACGAAACCATTGAAGCATCCAAGTACCATCGAGTTGCTCAATGAAATAGCGGAATACGACATCTTGAAGAACTTCAGTGAAGGGGATTCTTTTTTTGCAAAACTGTACTATTTTTTTTCCCACGCACTGCTTAAGCATTCTCAAGGAGAATTTCAAATTGCCAATCCGTACTACCTAAAGATATTGGAATTGTGGGAACGCTACCAGCATTTGAAAGAAGTACACCGTAGGTTGTTTAAAGCTCATATTTCAAATTATCTCAATAGTTGTCATACACTTGGCAACTATGAACCATTTGAACATTGGTTGGATAAGTACAAAGAGATACCCGATACCAATTATGATGAGGAAATGGGGAGTTTTAGGGATCTTTCCCAAACGAGCCTGCTCTACTTGTTGAACACTGGTCAATTAGCTAAAGCGTACAGTTTAGCAAACGATATTGAGCAGGGACTCATCAAATACAGCTCTAAAATCAGCAAGGCTCGAGTAGCTGCGCTCCGCTTCAACGTCTTCATCACTTTTTTCATCAACGAAAAATATTCAGAAGCACTTGACTGGTTGGGTACTTTGGCCCTTGATGATAAAATCGAAGGTCGTGCTGATGCACGGTCGCTCGCCAGAATCATGCGGGTAATCGTTCACTACGAACTGGGGCATACCCGCATCATTGACTCCCTCAGGACCTCCGTTTACCGGAAACTCAAGAAGGATGAACAGCTGCACGAGTTTGAGCGCACGATTCTTGAGCATATCAGGAAATTGGAAGCATTCATTAGCAAAAAAGAACAAAAGGTGCTTTGGCAAGACCTGTACCAACGGCTTAACGGGCTGGGCGAAAAGTATGGCTGGAACAAGATAGCTGGGCTGGAAGAGATTGCGACCTGGGCGGAAAGCAAGGTGCTCAATCGGCCTTACGTAAAATTGATGGAGGAGCGGAAACAGCGGTAAAAGCTATATTTGTTCGAAATTCAAAACAAAGCGAGTATGAACTCAACCAATTGGCGTGTAAAACTCTCCCTGTTCCTCAATTATTTCGTCTTCGCCATCCTGCTGAACAGCGTGGGCACGGTAATACTCCAAGTACAAAACAACTATGGTGTCAGCGAGTCGTCGGCAAGCGTGCTGGAAGGGTTTAAAGACCTTAGCATTGCCATTGTTTCCTTTTTTGTGGCAAGCTTCATCACTCGAATTGGCTACAAAAAAGCCATGCTCATTGCGCTCGGCATTGTAGCTATAGCTTGCCTGCTGATGCCAATAGTGGGCGGTTTTGCCATGAGCAAGCTTTTGTTCGCAGCCGTGGGGACTTCCTTTGCACTCATCAAGGTCAGCGTCTATGCCACCATTGGCCTTATCACCAACGACAAGAAGGAACATGTCAGCTTTATGAGCTTTATTGAATCTTTCTTCATGGTCGGCATCCTTTGTGGCTATTTCATTTTCAGTGCTTTTGTTGATGATGCCAATCTCCAGAGTACTGCGTGGCTCAATGTCTATTACTTATTGGCGGGCCTCTCGTTTTTAGCTTTCCTGCTGCTTTGGAGCACACCCTTGGATGAATCAAAAGTGCATGTAGAACATGGTAAGCCAATGGGAAAGGATTTTTACTGAAATGTTTGGGCTGTTGGCGCAATCGCTGGTACTTGTTTTCATCGTGAGCGCCTTTTTCTATGTGCTGATAGAACAGAGTATCATGAGCTGGTTGCCAACTTACAACAACAAAGTGCTGCAACTGCCTACCACGCTCAGTATCCAAATGGCGAGTATCCTTGCGGCGTCCACGGCCATTGGTCGGTTTGCAGCGGGGGTGTTGCTGCGCAAATTGGATTGGTACATCGTGCTTATGGCTTGTCTCGTTGCGGCAGCAGCGTTGGTCTTGGTGGCCATCCCATTGGCAAACGGTGTTGATGGTAGCATGGTCGCTGGTTGGGGCGATGCTCCGCTGGCGGCATTTATCTTCCCACTGATAGGTTTGTTTCTGGCACCCATTTATCCTGCCATCAACAGTGCAGTGCTGAGTGCCTTGCCTCCCCGTACCCATGCCCCCATGTCAGGCCTGATAGTCGTTTTTTCTGCCCTTGGCGGAACGACCGGCTCCATCATCACAGGTTCAATCTTTGAAAAATTTGGGGGCGAAAAAGCCTTCTATTTTTCATTGATTCCAATCACCATTTTGGCATTAAGCCTTTTCTTTTTCAACCGTTTGCAAAAGAAAGCCATACAACAGGGATGAGGGATGAAAACCGCCCCTCATCCCTCCTCCCTCACCCCTCATCACTAAACGCATGAATTACATCCACGAACTCGGCCCCCTATTCCACGATGTGCAGATGGCGGCCATCCTGCCTGATGGAAAGACCTTCCCCGACTGTTTGCCAAAGGCAACCCTTCAAAGTATTGCGGAGCAATATGAGCAACAAAAAGTACAGCCAGGCTTCGACCTGAAGTCTTTTATTACAGAACACTTCGACCTGCCACCATTGGTCGGCAGCGATTTTGTCAGCAACCCTGCCCGTTCGCCGGAACAGCACGTTGAAGCACTTTGGGACGTGCTCACCAGGAAGCGGGATAAAAAACCTGCCGCCCAAAGTTCACTGCTGCCGTTGCCCAACCCGTATGTGGTGCCCGGTGGCCGTTTCCGAGAGGTGTACTACTGGGATAGCTACTTCACCATGATTGGTCTGCGGGCGCAGGGGCGATGGGATTTAATCGAGAAGATGGTGGCCAATTTTGCTTACCTGATTCGACACTACGGCTTCATTCCCAACGGCAACCGGAGCTATTACCTGGGCCGCTCTCAGCCCCCTTTTTTTTCTTTGATGGTCAGGCTGTTGGCCGAGCACAAAGGCCCAGCGGTTCTGGTCAGGTACAAGCCCGTATTGTTGGCGGAATACAAATTTTGGATGCCAATCGAAGAGGATAGCATACTAAGTTCAGGTATGGCCTTTGAGCATTTTGTAAACATGGGGCAAGACCATATACTGAATCGTTATTGGGATGCCTTCGATACACCCCGCCCAGAGTCGTATCGGGAAGATGTTGAACTTGCAATGACCTCCATGCAGCCTTCCTCAGCGCTTTACAGGAACATAAGGGCTGCGGCAGAATCGGGCTGGGACTTCAGCAGCCGATGGTTTGGCGACCGGACCGGCTTCGCTGGTATCTGCACCACCGACATTTTACCCATAGACCTGAACTGCCTGATGTGGCACTTGGAGGATACCATACTTGATTGCTTTAAAATGACAGGGGACAAAAAGGGGGGCGAAAACTTCGAGGAAGCCTGTGTGTTGCGAAAGGAAGCCATCAACCGCTTTTGTTGGGATAAAACGGATGGCTTCTATTTGGACTATAATTTTAAAACTAGAATGCGGACGAACTGCCGCACACTTGCTGCCATGTTCCCGCTCTTCTTCAAGCTGGCTTCACAAGCCCAGGCTGATTTGGTTGCCGAAATCATCGAAAAAGACTTCTTAAAACCCGGCGGCCTCGCAGCCACCCTGCTCGAAACTGGCCAGCAATGGGACGCCCCCAACGGGTGGGCACCCCTGCAGTGGATAGCCTATGTCGGCCTGAAAAACTATGGCCACGACCGTCTGGCCAACGAGGTGCGTTTTCGTTGGATAAAAACAGTGGAAAGCGTTTACCATAAAACCGGAAAGATGACCGAAAAATACAACGTCCTCAACGATTCCGCCCACGCTGGCGGCGGTGAATACGAAAACCAAGATGGGTTCGGCTGGACGAATGGCGTTTATTTAGGTATGAAGGTTTGAGGTAGCCAACATACCTCCATACCCCCTCACCCTCCATTCACAATAGCCAGCTTGCCATCGCTGCTCACAGCCATACGGGTTATGCTGGTGATGCCCTGTTTTTTCAGGTCGGCGACATCTTGCCATTTTTTGCCCTTCACGGGGTGGTAGCGGTACAGGCGGCTG
Source organism: Saprospiraceae bacterium (assembly GCA_016714985.1). GTDB lineage: Bacteria > Bacteroidota > Bacteroidia > Chitinophagales > Saprospiraceae > UBA6168. The sequence continues at coordinate 127,082 of JADKBS010000005.1, forward strand.
CCCTTGCCCATCACGATGGCCCCATCCTTCATCACCACAAAATCCTCGGCTCCGGGGATGGTCTTGGTAATTTCGGTGGTTTCAAGGCTGTTCTTGTCAAGGGCTTTGATGACCCAATTTTCATCATTGATTTTGTGGACAAAGACCAGCTTGCCATTGGGCGAAGTGCCGAAGCAACGGCCCACATTGGGTGAGAGGTTGGCAATGGCAGCGTCACGGGTATCGGCCATGCTGAGGTAGTTGGAGTTGCCGGAGGTCACGTTGAACAGCGCCACCTTGAACTTGTCGAGCCAGTGGTAGTACCCTACGCCACGCAGGAAGCGGAAGGAAGGCTTACCCTCGTCCTGGCGGTCGAGGGGGTACTGCCAGAGGCGCTGGGAGCGGTCGGCGTCAGCCTCCACCCGAACGACGGAAAAGTAGAGGTTGTCAGGCGTTGGCTTTGGCGAAAACTCCGACTCGGCAGTGCGGGTCATGCGCATCCTTGTCTTTGCCTGGAGGTCGAGGAGATAGATGTCCGTTTGGTTGTCCCTTGGACCTGCCGAAGCGATGAGCAGCTCGTTGTTGTTGAGGAAAGCAGGTTGGTTGTTGTAGCCACCCTTGTTGAACACCGTGAGGAACTGTGGGTCGCTCAGCGTGAGCGTTGTGTCCTGCATGGCAGTCTTGAACAGATAGATATTGCAACCTGGAAGGTCTTGGGCAATCAGGCTTGCTGCAAAAAGCCCAAGGGTAATGGAAAAGGACAGTATCTTTTTCATGGTCGTATTTGCGAAGGTTTGTAAGCTGGGGTTTCAGGTTTCAGCGTTTCAGGTTTCAGGGAGCGATTGTCGAATTGTAGATGCCCTCCCTGAAACCCTTTGAAACCTGAAAACCTTTGAAACCTGAAAACCCAGCTACCCTAATTTGTATTTCACGTTACAAAGGAAGTAGTTTTTCTGAAAAAAGCCTTGTTGCGTTGTTGCCCTGCAAAAAATAGCCCATTGCAAACGGTAGAATTGGAGAGATTTGCCACCGAAAGCGGTTTAATGGGTTTAGGAGGCTTAGGTCGTTGAATTTCTATGGTCGGTTAACCACCGATTATTTGGGGCTTTACAAAAATTGTCAAAGAGCCAGAAAGTTTAACTATCCTAATAGTTATACCTCTTAAACCTCCTAAACCCATTCAACTTCCTAAACCTGATTTCATGAAAAACAACTTGACATTTCTGCTTCTCTGCTTTTTGGTCATCAACGCCTTGGCGCAAAAGCCCATCGCTTATTTGACCCAATTCGCCAACGGCTTCACCCGCCCTTGCGACATTGCTAACTGTGGCGATGACCGCCTCTTCGTGGTGGAGCAGCGGGGCCGCATCTGGATTTTGGATGCCAACGGCAACAAACTGCCAAACCCCTTCCTCGATATTGACCCAAGTGTAGGTTCCAGTGGCAACGAACAGGGCCTGCTCGGCCTTGCTTTCCATCCCAACTACCCGACCACGCCCCATTTCTATGTCAATTATACCGACAACAATGGTGACACCAAGGTGTCACGCTTCTCAATTTCCACCACCGACCCCAACCTAGCGGATCCCAGCAGCGAACTCGTGCTCCTTACCGCCGACCAGCCCTACTCCAACCATAACGGCGGGGGCGTGAAGTTCGGCCCCGACGGATACCTCTACATCGGCCTTGGTGATGGCGGCAGCGGCGGCGATCCACAAGGCAACGGCCAAAAGAAGAACACTTTGCTTGGCAAAATGCTCCGCATTGACGTGGACGGCGGCAACCCTTATATTGTGCCTGCCACGAACCCCTTCATCAATGACTCCAATTACCTCCCTGAAATCTGGGCGCTCGGCCTGCGCAACCCCTGGCGCTTCAGCTTCGATCGGGTCACTGGCGACCTTTGGATTGGCGACGTGGGGCAGGACGCCTGGGAGGAAATTGACCTGCAACCTGCTGCCAGCCCCGGTGGAGAGAACTACGGCTGGCGTTGCTATGAGGGCAACCATGCCTTCAACACCAACAACTGCCTTGGTGCCTCGAATTATGTACCGGCCGTGGCAGAGTACGTTAACGGCGGAGGCGAATGCTCCGTGACGGGCGGCTTCGTCTATCGGGGTAGCAAGCACCCCATGATTTATGGCCATTACCTCTTCACCGACTACTGCTCCGGCAAGCTTTGGTGGCTTACCCCAAACACTTCGGGCGGCTATGACCGGGAACAGTTGGCCGATTTTGTCAACAACCAAATGGTTTCTTTCGGTGAAAACCAAGCGGGCGAGCTTTTCATGCTTGGCAATGGGAATGGCCTTGTTTATAGCCTAGGCGCATGGAACTACCTTGTAAATACCGTAAATCCAGCCTGCGAGGGCATCAACGACGGCAGCATTCAAGTGCTGGTCTCCGACAATGTGACTGCCACCGTTACTTGGAGCGACGGTTTCACGGGCCCCAACCGTGACAACCTCGCCGCAGGCAATTATTCCATCACCATCACAGGCCCCGGCAATAGTTCTGCTACGCAGACCATCACGCTCGCAGCCAGCGAATCGCTCTCCGGCACGGTGACCGATGCTTCCTGCCCTGGGGCTACCGATGGCAGCATTGACCTCACATTGAACGGAAGCACCATACAACCGAGCATGGCAGGCTGGAGCGATGGCAGTTCCGACTTCGACCGCACTGGGCTTGCCGCTGGAAGTTATTCGGTCACGCTGGTAGCCCCAAGTGGCTGCCTCTTTAACCAAATGTTTACGGTTGGCTCACAATCCGGTGGCCCGATGCCCACCATCTCATTTATTGATGATACCTACCTCGTTGTCAATGGGACTTTTACCACTTATCAATGGTACGTGAACGATGAACCGATTGCGGGGGCGGACAGCACTGCTTTCAATGTATTTACTGACGGTCCAATTGGAGGTGGAATCTTTACGTTGGGCGTGACGGACGCCAATGGCTGCACGGGTTTGTCGCAGGGCATAGATATAACTTGGAACGAGGCAAGCACCCTGTCCGAGCTGACCTCGGTTTCCGTTTCCCCAAATCCATTCCAGCAAAGTCTCCAGCTTTCATTGGTATCCAAATCACCCATTGACCTTGACCTGAACCTGAAAGACCAACAAGGCCGTACCTTGCTCACCGATCGCCTGTCCGTGAACGGAACTGCTACAAGAAGCTTCCAATTGGGCAACCTGCCAAGTGGCACCTACTTGCTCATTTTGAAAAACGACAAGGGCGAGTGGGCGCAACGATTGTTGAAACTGTAACGGTGGTCGGAAATTTGTGCTCCCAATCCATGTTTTTTTGACATAGCAATTTATTTAGTTTGCAGTGTGTTCAATGTATTTAATGTTCAGGCTTCAGGAAAAGTCAAAAAATTATGCTAAATTCAACGATGAAAATGAGCTTATCCTTTCTAATATCCTTGATGATGTTGACAGCTTGCCACACCGTCAAAAATACAGAACCATCCACCAACTCAATATTTTTGTGGTGTTGAGAATCTCCAAAGACAAGGAGCAACGGAAAAGCGCAATCGAGTTTGTGAGTAAAACCAAAAGCCTCGGTGAAATAAAGGAAATCCCGCAGGGTCAAATTGATGCTGAAAACTTCCTGACCATTGAATTATTTGAAGGAGCAAAACGCGTTAAGACTATATTTATGCCCCATCCGCTATACAAACGTATAGAGTATTTTGATGGCAATAAATTGGCAACAAAATACGTGGAACTTGAGAAAGAAGAGTTCTTTATCAGGTTTCAGATGAGCGTTGGGAGTTCAAATAAAGTCAGGATTTCGGAAACGCTTAATGGCCTTAAGAGCACAAAATTAACAGTAATTAAATTATAAAAGATGAAAAAACTCATTCTCTCCTCCTTAGTTACAATTATGATAGTGCATACTGGAAATGCGCAAATATTTCAGGTGGACACCTTGCAGTACAAGGGTGCCTCCAACAAGTATATCAATATTGTCATAATGGGCGATGGCTATATGGAGGCAGAACAAAATCATTTTATTGCAGATGCCACTTATTTGTCCAATTACCTCTTTGCCCAATCGCCTTGGTCAAATTACATGAATTATTTCAACGTGTTTGCAATTAAAGTGATTTCAGCAGAATCGGGGACAAAACACCCGAACTCGTCGGGTGATTGTGCTTCAGCGTCCCCTTCGGTTCCTGTCTCCAATCCATCCACCTATTTAGGCTGTAGTTTCGACTCTTATGGCATCCATAGATTAGTCGTGCCGACCAACACGTCGAATTTGGTCAATGTTTTGGCGACCAATATTCCCAATTATGACCAGGTACTTGTCATTGCCAATTCTCCATATTATGGTGCAAGCGGTGGCAGCTTTGCAACTTCGACCGTAAATGAATTTAGCAATGAAATTACTTCGCATGAAATAGGGCATTCATTTGCGAACCTTGCCGATGAATATTATGCTGGTGATATTTATGCGAGCGAAAAACCCAATATGACGCAGCAGACAAATGCGGATTTGGTTAAATGGAAGAATTGGATGGGGCACAGCGGTGTGGGCATCTACCAGCACTGTTGCGGTGGTAGTTCAGCGCTCTGGTATAAACCGCATACGAGTTGTAAAATGGAGGCACTGGGCAATGCGTTTTGCAGTGTCTGCAAGGAGGCAATTATAGAAAAAATACATTCTTTCGTAAATCCGGTCGTAAGCTACACGCCTACCGAATCAAGTATTAATTCCACTAGTCAGTTTATAGATTTTAAACTGACTAAACTGATGAGGCCATCTCCCAACACACTGAACATCATATGGAAACTCAACGGTGTTGCCGTTTTAAGCAATCTCGATTCCATTCAAATTGACCAAAGCACGCTCCCAGATGGCATTCATACCTTGTCGGCGACGGTAGTTGATACATCCACATTATTGCGGGTAAACAATCACGCTACAATGCATTTCAGCACTATAACTTGGAACATCAGTAAATCGAGCACTGGCGTTCAGCTAAAAAGCGCTGGCAACAAAATTACCTGCTCCATTTTTCCTAATCCTTCCAGCGATAGGCTCAATATTTCGATAGAACTTGGGAAAAAATCCAAGGTCGCCATCCAATTGATTTCAATTGAGGGAAATTTTATCGAACAAGTTGCCAACGAAACCCTTGTGGACAAAAACTTCATGAAAACCATCGATATCGGGCACTTGGCCAATGGCGTTTACGCCCTTGTATTTAAGCTTGGAGATTTTATACACACACAAACTTTTGTAAAGCAATAATCAATAAAAAAGTATGTCGGGGTATCCCTAATATGAAAGTCGTTGAGTCAAAAGCAAGCGATAAATTGGTCATTTCCTTCCAAGACATAATTTAGACATTCCCCCTTAACCCACCATCAAATTGCACCCCCGCACATCCGAATTGTCGGCTCGGCCCAACACTTCGAAGCTGCCGTCGGGAAATACCCTGCCGAGGTCGTCGGTGGCGATGAAGCTGCAGGTGTCGAAATTGGCGAGGTCAATCAGGTTGAGCACCCCGGTCTTGCCTGGCTGCTGCGGGGTGAGTGGGTCGGTGATTTCACGAGTAGAAGCCCGCAGGGTGTGTGTTGGGTTGAACAGCCCATTTCCTTTGGAATAAGCTTGTGAGAACAGCTCTGTCATGCCATACTCTGAATGGATGGCAGTTGCGTTGAAGGCCATTTCAAGTTGGCCGTGCAGTTCCGGTCGGGTCAATTCCCGGCGGCGGCCTTTCATGCCGCCCGTTTCCATGATGGTTACGTGCCTAAGGTCGAGCGGGTGGCGCTCGGCGAGGTCGAGGAGGGCGAAGGAAACGCCGAGGAGGATTGCGGAACTTGTCCCGACACCTCGGGATTGGGGATTGGGGATTTCGGATTTCGGAACCTGTCCCGACACCTCGGGATTGCGGAACCTGTCCCGATACCTCGGGATTGCGGAACCTGTCCCGATACCTCGGGATTGCGCCACGCCTTGCAACAGCGCAACCAACTCCTCAACATTATTCAAGAAAAAGCCACTGTCAGGGTGTTTTGACAACTGAATAAAATGCTCGGCCATGACGACGAGGCTGCTACCAGTGCGCTCCAAATAAGAGGGCAGCAGTGCCAGCACGAGCCAGTCGGTGGGGTCGCCGTAGAACTGCTGGAAGCCCCGGACAGTGTTGCGCTTGTAAAAATCGAGGTCACGCACGTAGTGGCAACTGGTGTCGGCCCCGGTGGTGCCACTACTGGTGAAGATGGCTTGCTCTTGCCAATCGCCTGTTTTCACCACGTAGTTCTTGAAGAACTGGATGGGCAGGTAAGGGATTTGCGCCAGCGATGCAACTGATTGAATATCAATGGCCAATAACGAAAGGAAGCGCCCATACAAGGGATTATGGGCAGCTTGGAAGCGGAATACCTCCAATGCCAATAGCTCGAACCCCTCGCCGTCGAAGGCTTCGATTTTTTGCTGGATGGCAGCTCTCTGTTCGTTGTAGGACATTCGGTGTTAATATTGGCGGGGCAAAAATACGGGGGAAAGTCAGCCGTTTAGGAGTTGAATTTCACTTTAAACTAAATCTCTATGAAGAAATCAATGATTTCCGCTTCTCTGCTTTTTTTGTCCATTGGATTGTTGGCACAATGGACCATCGCCCCCAACATGGGCTTGGGCTTTAGCACTTCCCAATTCGATGATGGGGATAAAAAATTCCAAGATGACTACGTCACCAGGGTTTTCGCTGGCATGCAGGTTGGTTATGGCTTTTCTAAAAGATTTGGAATAGGGCTTGCTGCGCAATATGCTGGAAAAGGCTATAAAGCTAAAGTTGTTAATTCCATGCCGCTGGAATTCAAGTATGATTATATAGAGGTGATTCCATTTGCCGAGTACAAACCCTTCCCTTTTATGGGTGTTGTATTAGGGCCGAGCATCGGCTTTCTGAGGGGGTTCTCTGTAAAGCTAAATAACATCCCAATAAAAAATATCGATCCTAATCTTATAGAAGACAAGGAAATTGGTGCCGTGGCAGGTTTGAAATTCTATTGGAAGGACTTGTTCTTGAACTTGACTTTCAATCGCAGCATCCAACCAGTTGCTGAATTCACTTACACGGATGAGAATGGGAATAATGCTGGAACCGGAAAAGAATTCAACCAAAGCTTTCGGCTCGGTGTTGGATATAACTTCCATTTGAAGGAAAAATAGCCTAATTTGGCTGCTCAAATTGCTGATTCAACATGAAATCAATCGTCCCTTTCGCTAGCTTGACCATTACTGCGCTGACCATCGCACTCGGCTGTGTTAAACCGCCAGAGTACCCCATCGAGCCGTTAATACAGTACCTTTCGCTTAGCAAGGACACCATGAATAGAGGCGACGGCAGTTCAGACTCTATTCAGGTCACGCTTACCTTCACCGATGGCGATGGCGATATCGGAACGGCAGACTTAGAAAAGAACCTGTTCTATACCGATGACCGCGACGGTTTCATCCAGCCATACCAAATCCCATTTGTGCCTGAACAAGGGGCCTCCAACGGCATCAAGGGCGAGATTCGGTTCTCATTGCTCAATTCCTGCTGTGATTTTCCCGATTCGCTGTTCAGCTTTGAACCTTGCAAGGATGAGTTCCCCAGCTTCCGCTACGACGAGATTAATTTCACGGTTTACATCGTTGACAGAAAAGGGCACAAAAGCAACGAAGTGCAACTTCCACCTGTGTATGTTAAGTGTTTTGATTGATGTGTTGCCATTGCCTCAAGCGAGACGATTGCTTCGATTCCGAATCCCGAATCACGCATCATACCTTCTTCCCCGGATTTTGCTTCACGAACGACGACCAGTCCTTGAACTTCTTGCCGCCGCCCAGTACGGAATTGGATTGGTAAAAATGGCAGACCGCCGTGGCCAGCGCATCCGTCGCATCTAGGTACTTTTCATCGATTTTGCATTTGAAAATCGTCTCCAACATGGCCGCTACCTGTTCCTTGGCCGCATTGCCGTTACCTGTCACCGACTGCTTGATTTTTTTCGGTGAATACTCCGTCACTTCCAAGTCCAGCGTCATTGCTGCCGCGATGGCCACGCCCTGCGCCCGCCCCAGCTTCAGCATGGACTGCACGTTCTTGGCATAAAACGGTGCCTCAATGGCCAGTTCTGAAGGGCCGTACTGCCGGATGAGCGACTGCACCCCCTCGAAGATTTTCTTGAGCTTGTGTTGCTGTTCTTCCAATTGGTGCATGGTGATGACGCCCAGCGCCACAAGGCTCAATTGTCGGTTCTCCACCTCCAAGATGCCATAGCCGAGCACATTGGTGCCGGGGTCAATGCCGATAAGGCGGTATTTTTTTGTTTCTGTCATTGCGCAGCAAAGCTAACTTCGCAACTTGAAAATGAAATTAGGAAATTAGAAATTGGGCGGCAAGCAATTTCCCAATTCCCCAATTCCCCAATTTCCCAATTTTCCAATTTCCCAATTGAAGCCCATCCTCAACCTCCTCGCCAAGCTGCTCATCACGGCACTGCTGGCCTGGGCGATTTACCGCCAAGTGTTTGCGAAGCAACAAGCGGACGAGCTATGGGCTGCACTCGTTCACCATTTCACCTACCCGAACCTGCTTTGGTTCGTGGCCGTGCTCTTGCTGGCCCCGCTCAACCAAGCCCTCGAAGCCCTGAAATGGCATGAACTGACGAGGAGCTTCACCAAAATCAGCTTTTGGCAAAAGCTGAAGGCCATCTTGGCCGGCTCCACGATTGGCATCTTTACACCTAATAGGGTGGGGGAGTACGGTGGCAGGTTGCTTTTCGTGGAAGACGGGCAAGGCTGGAAGGCCGTTATCAGTACAGTCGTGGGCAGCATGGCGCAGTTGCTGGTGCTGCTGACGGTAGGGCTGTTGGGCGGCATCTATTTTTATGGCAAGTACTTGGATCCGGAGCCGTACATCGTACCAGTGGCATTGAGCCTGGGGACGGCGTTCCTGGGGCTTTCTTTCTTCGCCTACTTCAATATTGACCTGGCGGTGGTGCTGGCCAAGCGGCTGCCATTTGCGGAGCGGCTGCGCAAACCGCTCAAGCAGCTTTCCATGCTGCGCAATTACCATCGGCGAGAATTGGGCTATGCAATGTGGTACGCATTTTTGCGGTACGCAACCTTCTGCACGCAGTATTACTTGTTGCTGCAATTCTATGGGGTACCTGCTCCTTGGCTGCCAGGCATGGCGGGCATTGCTACTATCTTCCTCGTGCAGGCGAGTGTGCCGCTGCCGCCGGCAATGGGCTTGCTGGCCCGTGGGGAAATCGCCCTCTATGTTTGGGGATTTTTTACCGACGACCGTGTGGACATCTTGGCCGCTACCTTCTCTTTGTTCGTAATAAACATCGTAGTGCCGGCGTTACTCGGCCTGGTGTTTATCGTCCAAGTGAATATTTTAAAATCTATCGGCTTTGAAACTAAAAAATCACCGTAAGGCGCTCATATTCAGTTTATTAGTGGCGGTCTTGTTTTTCTTCGGCTTCGCCAAAAACGGGGAAAACGGTGCTCGTATAGCATTGCCGCCAACAAAATCGGGCGGCTACACACCTTGCTACACCAACAACACCACCTACCAAGCTGGCGAGGAACTCACCTACAAACTCTACTACAATTGGGGCTTTGTCTGGCTATCGGCGGGCGAGATGACTTTCAAGGTCATTGATGAGGATGACCAATGGCATTTCAAGGTCATTGGCACCACCTACGATAGCTACGACTGGTTCTTTCGGGTGCGGGACTATTACGACACGTGGGTACAAAAGGAGACGGGCCTCCCCATCATGGGCATCCGGCAGATAGAGGAAGGCAAGTACCGACTCTACGATTACCTCACTTACGACCAAAGCCGCAAGAAGGTACACAACGACCGGGGCAAGGCCATCAATGATATCAGGGAGCACCACGATTTCAAAATTGAGCCTTGCATGCACGATATTGTGAGCATCCTCTACCACGCCCGCAACGTGGACTACTCCAAAATGAAGGTCGGCGACTCGTTCCCCATCAAAATCTTTATGGACAAGGAAACGTGGCCGCTAAAGGTGCGCTACAATGGCCGAGAGGCAGGCAAGGACATCCGTGACCTTGGAAAATACAACACCCAAAGGTTCTCACCAGAAGTGATTCCGGGTCGTGTATTTCCCGATGGCGCTACCATCAATGTCTGGGTGACGGACGATGCCAATCGCCTGCCCCTCGTCATTGAGTCGCCGCTGTCGGTAGGGTCGGTGAAGGCGGTGCTGTATAAGCACAAGGGGCTGCGGTGGCCCATCAAAGCCAAGCTTTAAGTTCGCCCTGGTCGTTTTGATATAAGATTTCAGATAAACGATTTTAGATTTTAGATTTGCCGGGCACCCCCAATCATACATCTGAAATCGTCTATCTGAAATCTTAAATCAATTCTTAAAATGTCGCAGCTAACTCCCCCTTCCCCCATCAACAAGTACCTCCTCCTTTTCACCCTTGTGGCCGTCTTTGCCGCAGGCATCTTGCTCACCCGCTGGTACTTCAAGCGGCAGGAAGCCGTGGTGAAGGAGAATGGTGTAGTGCTACTGGAGCGCATCAAGCAGGTGGCCAAGCTGATAACAGTAGAGGGGTATTTCTCCGAGATTTACGACTACCAAGACTACTATGGTTACGACCTGAGCTTTTTTCGTAAAAAAGCCCTGATACGGGTGAAGGCCAAGGTCTCGGTCGGCTATGATTTGGAGAAAATGAAGGTGACCTCCGATGTCGCCACGAAGACCATCCGCTTAAGCGGCGTCCCACCCGCCGAGATTCTTTCCATAGAACATGACCTTGACTACTACGATGTGCAGGAGGGTTTTTTCAATGAATTCTCAACGGAAGACTATAACAAGCTGAATACCAAGGCCAAGGAGTTCATTCGCAAAAAAGCGCTCGAAAGCGACCTCATAAAGAACGCCACCACACAACGGAACAGCCTATTGGAAACCATGCGCTTCATGGCCGAGAGCATGGGCTGGAAGCTAGAGGTGGAAGGGCTGCCCGCCGCAACACCGCCCGATAGTTTGCCCAAGTGAATGTCGGGCCGGAACAAAATTGTGCAATTCAAGTACACGATTTCAAAATTCCGCTACATTTAGGCGGAATTTGAGCTGTTGTGGTTTTCAAGTTTTCGGACGGGGGAAGTCCTCTAACCAGAATCGAAACCCGAGGCCATTCAAATAAAATCATTCAATTTCAAACAAACAAAACTTAGGCGGCCAAGCTTGACGAAAGCGAGTAGCTTCGGAGGCGGGCCAGCCAACTAAAATTCTGAGTATGGATATTGGACTTATTTCCCTCATCATTGGATGGGCGTTCGTGCTGGTTTGGGTGCCGCTGGTGGTGCTTTCGCAACGCAAGACGCATCCAAAAGCGCTTTTCACGCTATTTTTTGCGGAACTCTGGGAGCGTTTTTCGTTCTATGGTATGCGTTCCTTTTTGGTGCTGTACATGACAAAAGTGCTGTTTGAAAAAATTGCAGAAGGAGAGGCCGATGCAAGGGCGTATGGGATTTATGGGGCGTTCAACGCCTTGCTGTATGCGGCTCCCGTGATTGGAGGCATGATTGCCGACAAGATTCTCGGCTTCCGCCGTACCATCATCATTGGGGGCATCAGCATGGCGGCTGCGCAATTTGTCTTAGCCTTCAACGCATGGCAGTTCAACAGCGAGACCTTGTTCTTCACGGGACTCGGCCTTTTGGCGGTTGGCAACGGCTTTTTCAAGCCCAATATCTCCAGCTTCCTGGGCACATTTTACGACAAAAACGACCCTCGCAAGGACGGTGCTTTCACCATCTTTTACATGGGTATCAATATCGGTGCCTTCCTGTCGCCGCTGACTTGCGCCTTCCTCGCTGAACGATATGATTGGTCGCTGGGCTTCTTGGCGGCTGGCTTGGGCATGGTGCTGGGCATTGTTGTATTCTGGAGAAACATGGCCATGTACGAGGACAAAGGTAATCCGCCCAACCCTGCCTCCCTCAAGGATGTCATTTTCGCTGGCATGACCAAGCAGTCCATCATCATTTTGGGGGCCCTACTTGCCATACCGCTTTTTGCATTACTCATTGATTTTGAGAAAGTTACGGACATCATTCTCGTCCTGAGCGGCGTCGCAGTGCTTGGGTATATTCTTGTCAATGCCCTAAGGGACAACAATCGGGAAGACGGCCAAAGGATGTTCGTTTTCTTGGCACTGTTCTTTTTCCACATGATTTTCTGGACACTGTTCGAACAAGCGGGCGGCTCGCTCACCATCCTGGCCGACCGTTTTGTGAACAGGCACGATATACCAGCTGGCCAGTTCCAGTCGCTCAACGCCATGTTCATCATGTTGCTGGCACCTGTCTTTTCCTGGATTTGGTTGAAGCTCGCCAAATCGGGCAAGGAACCCCGCACGCCGATGAAGTTCTTCTATGGATTGGTGCAGATTGCCCTTGGCTTTTGGGTCATCGTTATCGGTGCAAAGAGCGTTCTGGCAGGTGTGAACTCTGGGGCACTCATTCCAGTCATTTACCTAGTGGTCATGTACTTGTTGCACACAACGGGCGAGTTGAGCATTTCGCCAGTCGGCCTTTCGGTCGTGACGAAACTGGCACCCGCCAAAATGGTCGGCTTCGTGATGGGCGCATGGTTCCTTTCCATCGCCTTTGCGCACAAGATAGCTGGTGAGTTGGGCAAGCAGATTGCCTCGCCCGCCGAAGGCTCCGATGCTGCAACGGCGCTGGGCGCTTTTGCAGATGTTTACATGCAATGGGGTGTTTATATCACCCTTGCTGCTGCTACACTGCTGCTGCTGATTTCGCCCATTCTTAAGAAGTGGATGCACGGCGTTCAATAAGGAATTGCTTTATAGCTGTCAATCCTGGCTGCTATATTGCCTAAGCATAAAGCCCGCCCTCATGAATTTGGGGGCGGGCTTTTCAAAATATGACTCAAGTTGCGAGTTACAAGCCACGAATTTCGAGCAAGGTGGTTCTTTCCATGAAATCCATTGTAAAACTCGCAACTCGTGGGCAGCAGACAGGCGGTGACTCAAAGCCATCTCCGGACTTGGGAGAAAACACACTTCATTGCAATTATTGAAAACTTGCATTTACAACGAACTATGAGCATTATCGCAAACCGCTTGCTTCAGCACTTCACCGAACTCCACGACCACCTGCCGCCTGTGCCAGATGGCGTGGAATGGCTGCTGCCATTGCAAAACTTGCCAGAAACGGGCCGTGTTTTCAAGGTTTTTTTGGAAAAATACTACCACGACGAGCAGCCCCGTACGCTCATCCTTGGCATCAACCCTGGGCGGTTTGGGGCGGGCGTTACCAATGTGGCTTTCACCGACCCCGTGCGCTTGGAACGGGATTGTGGTATCCTGAACAGTTTTGATAAAAAAGAGGAGCTGTCGGCGCAGTTTGTTTACAAAGTAGTGCATGGCTACGGCGGATTGGAGGCTTTTTATAGCCAATTCTTCCTCAATTCGGTGGTGCCTTTTGGCTTTGTGAAAAACGGGGTGAACTACAATTATTACGATGAAAAACCCCTGCAGCAAGCCATGTTGCCGCTTATCCGCTATCATTTGAATGGACTATTGGCACTGGGCATGAACAGGGAAGTTTGCTACTGCCTCGGCGAAGGGCAGAACTTCAAGTTCCTGTCAAAATTCAACGAACAGGAAGGCTTTTTTGACAAGGTGGTGCCGCTGCCGCACCCCCGTTTCATCATGCAGTACCGACGGAAGCGGGTGGAGGAGTACGCAGAGATGTACCTTCAAAAACTGAAGGAATGCTGACAGATTTTTTGAGTTACACTAAATCGCCAAGGATGGGATTCCATCCATGAAAAAGCGGCTGCCGGAAAAACCGACAGCCGCTTCCAGTTTAAGATAAAGGGCTTTAAAAGTAGTGTGCGTTTGCTATTGCAGATTACTCGGCAAAAGGATTGGAGAACTTTTCGTCAGTCACCAAGCTGTTGTCGGTAAGGGTATTCAAGAAGGCAACGAGTGCCTGTTTTTGTTGATCGTTGAGGTTGAGCCTCCAAGGATTGCCCTCCCAGTCACGCAGGCGCTGGTCGAGGTTCGGGTGCTTCTGGATATTGCTGTTGTAATGGTTCACTACGTCCATCAGTGTTGCGAAGCGGCCATCGTGCATGTAGGGACCAGTGAGGGCCACGTTGCGTAGCGAAGGCACTTTGAAAATACCGTCTGAACCTGGGCTGATAGCACCCAAGCCTTGGTCAGCGTATTCCATGTCGAGACCGATATTGGCACGAGGGCGGCCATCGTTGTAGAAGCTTGGGATGGTGTCACGCAGCCCGATAAACGCTTCGTTCAGGTTGCGGCCACCGTGGCAAGAGCTGCAAAGGGCCTGGCCAAAGAAGAGGTTCATACCCTCCTGCTCCACGGCAGAAAGTTGCGGCTGGAACTGGCCTTCATCAACCTTGGCATTGGCGGAGACCATGGAGCGCAGGAACTGGCTCATGGCGTCGGCAATACGCTCGGAAGTGACTTTTTCGTCACCATAGGCAGCCTTGAACAGGTCGGCATAGTAGTCGGTTGCTGCCAACTTGACTACCAGTTTGTCCAAGTCTTCCACGCCCATTTCGATATGGTTCTTGATGGGCTTCAACACCATTGACTCCAGTTTGTTCTCCCGGAGGTCCCAGAAGAAGTCCTTCTGCATGGACACGTTCACGATAGACATAGAGTTGCGGGGTGTGACGCCGCCGTCAAAGCCAAGGCTGCCCCTTGAAATATCGGCAAAGGCATTTGACTGGAGGTGGCAAGAAGCACAAGCGGTCGTGTTGTTCTTCGACAGCTTCTTGTCATAGAACAGCACTCGCCCAAGTGTGGCACCATCGTCGGTGACGCCAAACCTGGCACCCGTCATTGCCCCTTGGAAGTAGGCAGGCACATCGGGCTGTGCATAGTTGAAGGTGGTAGCTGGCAGCTTGAGTTGCTGGCCTTTGTAGGGTAGCTTCTCGTCTTTTTTACAGCCCACCACGAGTATTGCGGCGCAAGCCGCAACGAAAGCGAAGGAAAGAATGGAATTTTTCATAAGCTCAAATTTGAGAAAAGTTTGTGAAAAGTCAGTTGAAAAAGGTTTCAGGGTTTCAGGTTTCATGGTTTCAGGGTTCATGGGTGGAGTGAGAAGGTTTGGCAGAAGCTGACTGCCCACTGCCCACTGTCGAACTGCCAACTCACCCCCAATGGTTTCAGGTTTTTTAGAACTCAAGGTTGAGGTAGAGGGCGGCGGGTAGGCCGATTTTTAGGTTGCTGATGTCCGATTCCTGGGTTTTGTCCTCGCCGACGGGAAAGTTCTTGAAGAACTCGCCCTTGGTGATTTTACCAGCGGTATAGTAAACGAAACCCTCGGTACCGATGCTAAGGCGGCGGCTGATTTGGTATTTTACGCCAGCGGCCAAGCCACCTCCGATGTATTGCAGGTCGTTGGTCTCGGTGATGACATCGAAGCCACTGTCCTCCACGGTTTTGTCCTGCGTCCAATCGGCCACGGCGTCCACGCCGAAGGTGCCCACCCAGCGGTCGGCAAGCTGGAATTGGCGCTCGATGCCGAGGCGGAGGTCGAGGCGCTGCTTGGTCGTGGTGGTGGTATTTGCGAAGCCCTCCACTTTGTCCACCTGCTTGTCGTGCTGGCCGCCCACGCCAAGGCGGATGGCCAGGTTGCCGAGGCCCAGCTTGCCCACGAGCAGGTAGGGGTTTTGCACCAGCCCGTTTTCGGCATCGTTGGAGAGGCGGCCAAAAAGGGCGTTGGTCTGTATGCCGACCTCCGCTCGTAGCTTGATGGGCGTTTTCTCCACAACTATTTCATCCTGCGCAAAGGCATGGCCAAAGGCAAGAATATAAGCGATTAGGAGGAAGTATTTTTTCATAAATATCAATTGGAAATAAATTGAAACCAGGAAAGTATTTAATAAGTAGTTACCTGATTTCAATGACGTAAGTGCTTGGTAGAAATTAGTTGAAATTGAGAAACCGAAGATTCACGCAAGTAAACTATAAAACATTATTTTGATTATCAATCATTTGTCCTAATTTCAATTAATTTCCAATTTCTACCTACTCGTTGCTGATGGTTAATTTTCAATGGTTTATTCGATGTCCAATTCGTCAACGATGGTTTTTGCGAAGCCAAAATTGTCGAAGACTAAACCTACTACCAGCAGTTTGTCGCCATCCCGGTCAATTCGTAAAGGGGAATAACCGAGCGATGCCCGCTTATCTACATTGAAGGAGGATAACCCTATTTCGACAAATTCCCCAGCGTTCGTTATGCCAAAAACCCGACTGTTGTCAGCAGCGAAAGCAACATCGTTGAAGAACAAGAATTCAGCGCTGGAAAGCGTGCCTACCATGTCCAAGTCGCTGTTCAGGACATTGCCCGCTATGTCAAAGCAGAAAAATTGGTAGTCGTCGGATGAGACAATGTTGGGAAGCACACCAAAAAAGCTGGTCTGAATGAAGGTAAAGTTGTTATCGGTAATTTGTCCTTGTGCATTTATTTCATGGCGTATGATTTGATTGGAGGCGGTTTGTATCACCGAGAATCCATCCGAAGACAGCACCTTCACACTGCTGTCGCCAAACCCGCTAAAAGAGCTGTCACCACTGACGAATTGCTTTGTGGAGCGCTTATATACCGAGAAGCTTCTTTGCCAATTGTCAGCGGAGACATAGAGAAACCCATTATTGCCAGAGGCAATGGAATAGACAAAACTGCCGACGTTTATGCTGGTGATGGCATCGAAATTATCAGGGTTGTATATTTTGATGTCGGAACTGCCATTGTTGGGGGCCAGGTAAAGCTCATCCCCGCTGCCATGATTTCCCAAGGCCATGCGCAGGTCGAAAGTGTTTGAAAAAAAGAGGGAATCCTCCAGTTTTTCGGTTTCGTAATTATAACGGTATAGTTTGTTTCGGTTGCCGTCGAACAGGAAGACCCGATGGTGTTCCGTATCGTACAGTACCCGGTTGGGCTGAATATGCAGCAATTTTATATCGCTCTCCACCTCAACGGTTGGGCTAAAGAGGAAGCGGTCGCCCATTTTTACATAGACTTTATAGTAAACGGACTCGGAGAGCGGCACAAATTTGTCCACGAAGCTGGATGTTTTGTAGTCATCGAGGTTGGCAATATTTTGGGCCGTTGGCGTTGGGTCGTCGGGGATGGGGCTGGAGGAGCGAACTACGATATACTGTTGAAAATCAGCGGTTTTGGTCGCTGTCCATTTGAGGATGACATTGCGCCCATCCTGTTCACTTGTCAGTTGGATGGGGTATCCGTTGTCGCCGTTGTCTATGGATTCTTTCTTGCATGACTGCAGGCAGCACAGGCATATTGCGAGGCCGAGGACAGGGAAGAGGAGGTAACGGTTGGTCATGCTGAAAGGGATAGGTTTTAGTAGCTGCAGTTGTACGGGAAATCAACAACTCAATACTTCACAAATATGGTTGCCAATTCTCACGCAAACAATGGTCAACATGGATTAAGGAGGATTATGACGGCTGATTGTCAAATCGCAACTACTTGGGAGGGGGTGGGAGGAGAGAAAAAATGAAATTTTTCTCTCCTCCCACTTTTTGATTTTTTGAGGCTGTATCATAAGTCGTTACGATGAAATTGTCTCCAACAATTATTAGGCAGCCCGCAGATTCCGCTGATTCACGCAGATTTTCCTTTGGAAAACCCTGTGTTCACATCTGCGAAAATCTGCGCTATCTGCGGGAGAATGACTTATGATACAGCCCCAAAAAAAACCTCCTGCCCAGTAGTTTGTCAGATTAATGTCATAGACGGGGCAGTTGCAGGAAAGGTTGGGGTGCTTGAGGTGTATTTTTTGAAAGAAGATTGCTGCGGTGGTCCGCTCATGGAAGTAGGCCTGTTTCGTGGCGAAGTTGAAAAAACAATAAAGCCCCCATCGTTTTTCAAGTACTTGTTGATCAATGCTTTGTAAATTTAATCCCCCAAAAACGGGGCAGGCCGCCCATCGTTTGCTCAAATAAAACATTTGTCGCCATGCCGACATGGCACTATTCTGTTTTTTTATTTTTCAATAATGCAAAACTACATTTGCCAACGACTCCCGGACGCAGGTTCGGGTCTTTACCTAAAAAACGGACACACAAAGCGAAGCCCTCGAAGCAAGCACAATTTACTTTTACCACACATCCAACACTTAGGCCGTCCGGCCACCCTGTTTGAATCGTTCCGGTTCGGGAATTCGTCAACGTGCCCTGAATTATTAAAGTCTGGAAAATGAAAAGAAGACACTCGCTTCTTGCCCTTCTGCTCGCGCTTGGACAATACGCCCATGCCCAACAGGAGCCAACCACCGTTTACCGCCAGTACGCCACCCAGCAGTACATGAAAAAGCTGATGGCCGACCACCCGGAGATGGTGGAGGCCCGCTCGGCCATCGAGCGGCACACCTATGATTTCCAACGCTCGGGGATGCTGGACACCCCCACTATCCAAGTGGTTTTCCACCTCATGGGCGCTGCTGCCGCCAATATCTCCCTGCTTGACGTCCAGGCCCAATTGGACGCCTTGAACCGGGATTTTTACTTGCCCGAGTTCCTTCCAAAAGAAATAGAGCACCCGGCATGGACGGCGGAAAGCTATTATGAGCGAGCGGCAAAACCATCCATCCAATTCTGCTTGGCAATGAATGACCCAGTGGGAACGTCAACCCGTGGTGTACTTTATATGAATTCGACAGCGGCCAGTTTTCCGATAGGCACCGAAATCACCAAGCCAGATGGCGGCGGTTCCGTGGCCTGGGACCCTGACCGGTACCTTAATATTTGGGTGGCACCATTGGAAAACGACTTGGCTGGCTACGCCCAAATGCCGGGCGGGCCGAAGGAAAGCGATGGCATCGTGATCAACGCATCCCTATTTGCCCGTGCCGACAAGGAATCCTTTCTCGCTGTCAGCCCCGATATAGCTAATTATGCTTCCGGGCGTACCTTGACCCACTTGGTGGGGTCTTACTTGAACTTATACGAGCTTTGGAACGACGACCAGCCCTGCACAGATGACTATGTTAATGATACGCCCATCCACAATGCCCCCAACTACGGAGTGCCGGGCTACCGCCACATTTCTGTTTGCGGAGACAACCCCGTGGAGATGACCATGAACCTGATGGACAACACCGACGACGAGGCTCAGTACATGTTCACCATTGGGCAGGTGATGCGTATGTACGCAGTATTGTCCGTATATGGCGGGGCAAGGGCGGGCCTGCGATTGCCAAGCACCGCCTGCAGTTCCAATGGCAACATAGAGGCTGGGGTTGACGGAAGAAATGCTATTACAGAAAGAGAACCAAAAGCCGGAAAGCTGACGATAAGTGTTTATCCCAACCCGGCCAAGGATGGTTTTACCGTGATGATAAATTCTCTCTGCAAGGAGGAAATTCATTTGGAGGCCATGAACGAACTGGGTTCGCCGCAATATGCCCAAGCACTAAGTAATGGGGTAGCCGGCCCGACGAGCACCGTATATGTAAACACCCAAGACTGGGCCCCAGGGCTGTACGTGGTGCGCGCCCAATGCGGAAAGGAGGCAGCAGTGGCAAAGGTGCTGCTTGAGCGGTAAAGCCATGGCTTTTCGTACACGCACCATCTATCTTATCCAACATAAAAAATAAAAACCATGCATCACGCAATTGCTCAAAAATTCACATTGGCTATCGTTACAGTTGCTTTCTTTTTCTTTTTGCCTCGCCTCGCGCTGGCGCAGCCTAACAACGGGTATATCCAGGATGTGGTAATGCCGACCCCCAATGCAGCTGCTCTGGCAAAATTCACGGAGGTGCCCGTTAGCTACTATAGCGGGGTGCCCAGCACGAACATCCCAATATACACCGTAACGGACGGGCCGCTTGCACTGCCCATTTCATTGGATTACCATTCGTCCGGCGTGAAGGTAGGTGAAATGGCAAGTTGGGTCGGCCAGGGTTGGTCTTTAAGCGCAGGTGGCATGATAAACAGGACCGTGATTGCCACCGCTGACGAAACGGTTGACAAGGGTTATTTCCACAACGGAAGGAACTTGACCGGAAGCAATGCTGAGCTCAACAATATCATTGATTGCCCGCCCAATACGCAGTGCTTGGACACGGAACCTGATATTTTTCATTTCAGCGTACCGGGATATTCTGGCAAATTTTACTTTGACAAGGACAGTATCGTCCAATTGGTGCCCAAAGAGGATGTCTTGATAAAAAGGCAAGGGACCTTCGATATGTTCACAATGATTGTCCCCGATGGGACAAAGTATTTTTTCGGAAAGAACCCTTCGACCAATGCCATCGCCATAGAACGGACCCAAACCCCGGCCGAAGGTTCAAATGGCACGCCCTCGACTTGGTACCTGACAAGGGTAGAGTCGAATGACGGGGTCAATTTTATTGACCTGACCTACACGGACGAAAACTACAGCTATACGGAATTGGCTTCCTGTTCCTATGATCTGGTGCAATGCGTGACCAACAACGGCTTTCATTGGTCTGAAGGCGAGTCCTGTTCAACCACGTTACAATTGTCAATGATGTGCCTGCGCACCATCAATATCAAGGGCAAAAAAACTGAACCAGATTATTTCGCCGACCGCTACCATCACCTTCATGGCAAACAAGGTGCGGGAAGATTTAAACAGCAACGTCTCGTTCACATCGGATAGGGCCAAGCAGTTGGACAGCATACAAATCGGTTCCGGGACATTTTGTTCAAGGTTCTTGTTGAGCTACGATTATTTCCAGGACCTGACAACCCCCAACGGTGGAAGGGCTTGCAGAATCCAAGCGCTTGAAACTTTTGTCGGTCACCGAAAAATCCTGCAATAGGAGCATCGTCAACCCTCCCACTGTGTTTACCTACGAGGGGGCAACAAACTCAAAGACAATAAACGGGGTCTTGGTCACCAAACAGTTTTTGCCTTGGAGGCTCAGCAAGCAGATAGACAAGTGGGGGTACTATAATGGCCCCAACACCAATGACAATATTGCATACGCAATCATCCCACCTACGACACTGATAGAGCCCTTCACGCAATCTGTCATCACTTACGGTACCGCACAACGGGAAACCGTGGAAGCATCAATGCTCAGGGGTGCCCTAAAACGGGTTGACTATCCAAATGGCGGCAATACGCAGTACATCTTGGAAGCCAACGATTATCCCTCCACTTCCGAAAGTGCTGCGCCGCTTTCACCGCCGCTTTTGCTCCAAACTGCGGTGCAGCCCTATAAATATTTGGTTTGTGGACAAAAAGTGGTGTCCACCAATTATACCTTTATAAACGACCCTATTGGATCGGTGAAGTTCCAATTAAAGCTTACCCAACCCGATACTTTGTGCTCAAACCAAGGCAATCCCATTACCCTTGTCGTCAAGGCATACAACAACAGCAACCAGCAGATAGGCACATCAGTTGGCTTCAACATACAAAGCGGTTCCAGGACCACTGTACTGATACCCATTTCACAATTGATAGGCAGTTCCCCGCCCATCGGTACACCCATCACCTTCCAGCTCACCACGGTGGACGGGTGGGGAGAGTTCAGGGCGTTCAATATCACCAGCACTGCCATCACCAAAAAAGTTGGGGGGCTAAGGATAAAGGAAGTCCGGACCCACGATGGCATCGCCGCCACCAATGACATCGTGAGGACCTATTCCTATCGAAAGGCTGCGGACCCGAACGTCTCAAGTGGGAACCTCTTGGTTGACCCCAAGTTTGGCTATGTCGGTACAGGGCAATCTCAAAATGGCTTCATCAACTATGTAAATTTCAGCGCCAACAGCCTTGTCCCTCTAAGGGGGTTTTGATGAGTCTTTTTTGGCATACAGCGAGGTAAGGGAGAACCTCAACGGTAATGGGTACAATACCTATAAGTTTTCCATAGAAGCCCCTGCGGCCATCAGCAACCCGGATAGCTATCCCTTTGCGAACCCGCCATTTTATAATTTGAACGGCAAGCAAATAGAAAAAAAATCGTTCAACCAAGCCAACACAGAGGTCTATTTCAACGCAACAGAGCCCGACAATGCGTCCAGCCAGTACACCGAATCGCCAGGGCTCATGTACAAGACCCATGTCAGGCGGGGGGCGTGCGCCCCAAACCCGCTTTGCCCGCAATGCAATATGGAGGACTTGATATTGGTCCGCAGCTACAAGCACAGGACATCGGCCTACCGCATCAAGCAAATCGGCGAAACAAAGGACGGCATCTATACCGCCACGCTTTTCACATACGACCCCTTGAACCGGCATTTGTCGCCTATCAGTTTGTCCTATACCAACAGCGACCAAAAGGCCCAGCGCACGGAGCATAAATATGCCTTCGACCTGGCCGCCGGGGCATTGAGGGATTCCCTGTTGGCCAGGAACATGATCGGCTCGCCCCTCGAGACCATTACCAAAGTCGGCGCTGCCCTCACGACCACCGGCGGTTCAAAAACAGAGTACGCATTTTTTGACAGGGCTACCGGGCTGCCCACTGCTGCAGGGCCCGGCACCGACCCACGTCCCCACAAGTTCCATGAATTCGAAATGACCTACGCCAATGGCAACACCGGCCCCAGCACCTTCGGCTGGACCCAAAAAGGCATCATCAAGGAATACCACGGCACCAACAGCTCGAACACATTTGGCAAGGGCAAGCCCAAAAAATTCGTCCAAACCTGCGGCACGGTGGAGACCTGCTGGAAGCCGGAATACTACGAATGGGAAAAAGGCGGCCTGATAAAGAAAAAGACCTACAACGACACCACCGCCTCGTACCACAATTTCGTGACCCAGTACCAGTACATTGCCGATACCCGGCTCGTCTCTAAGGTCACGGGCGTGGACGGCCAGTTCGTGGACCACACCTCCGACCCGCTGATGCGCCTCAGCACCGTCACCGCACGGGGCGGCAACGCAAAGACCTTCTACCAGTACAGGTACCGCAACGGCACCACCGTGCCCCGCAGCTTCGTCAGGGACAGCACCGTGTTCACCGACATGACCGCCAGCGGCAGCGCCTTCAAGGAAAAAGTGGTGTTCAATTATTTGGACGGGCTCAGCCGCACGATACAGACCGTGGACAAGAAGCACTCGCCCAACAGCAAGGACGTGGTGGCCGTGGCCACCTACGACAACCAGGGCCGGGCATCGAGGGTCTATGAGCCTTTCGAGCAGAACCAGGCCAACGGCGCTTCCTGGCCACCGTGCCGGGCAGCACCCCCTTCACCCTGAACCAATACTACGCCAGCCCACTGAACAGGGACTCGGCAATAACGCCCCCATCCTGGTACCCTACCTTCTTTACCTACGGCAGCAACCTGCAGAACAACGTGGTGCTCGACCACGCAGCGGGCACCTGGTACGGGCAGGGCACCCTCTTCGTGGCCACGGCCGTGGACCCCAACGGAAACAAGGCCTTTACCTTCAAGGACAAAAGGCAGGCTCATCCTCAGCCGCAGGCGCAACAGCAGCGGCTCGTCAGAGGCCAACACCTACCACTTACGACGACAAGGACAGGCTCTATACGGTGGTGTACTGGGCGCACTCATCACCAACACAGACCTCCTCTTCAAATATACCTATGACCAGGCTAACAACATGCTGACCAAGGACGTGCCCGACGCCGCCCCCATGACGATGAAGTACAACAACCGTGACCTGCCAGCCCTCGCGCAGGACGGCAACCTGCTGGCGCAGGCAAGTGGCTCGGCACCAAGTACGACCTGTACGGCAGGGTACTTGCCACGGGCTTCACCACAGGGACCAACCCGGCCACCTTCACCATCGCCAGCACGGACACCCTCACCCGCACCACCTACGACCTGCCAGTACAGAACATCTATAAGGGCAAGGTCAGGCAGGGTAAGGTCAGGATACTCGACGGCAACAACAACTTCATCACCACCAACTTCACCTATGATGCCCACGGGCGGGTCAGCACCAGCAACTCCAACAACCACACGGGCGGCAACGACAACTACACCTTCACCTACGACTGGGCCGACAACCCCCTCACCAGCACCCGCAACCATAGGCTGCTGTCCGGCTACGCATTCACCACCATCACGGAATCCACCACCTACGACCATGCCGGCCGGGTCAAGGAGAACCGCCACCAACTGAACGGCGGCACCACCGTCACCCTCAGCCAGATCAACTACAACGCCAAGGACGAACTGACCGAGAAGAACCTCGGCTACACCAGCCCCACCAGCACGCTGCAGAGCCTCGACTATTTTTACAACGACCAGGGCTGGCTGACGGCCATCAACCAGGCCACGCTCGTGCCGTCGGGCATCATAGGCGGTGCGACCGTGGCACTGACCACCTGCCCCACCGCCGCCCCGGCCCTGCCCACCCCCGGCCTTGGCACCTCGCCCGACCAGAACGACCTGTTCTATTTGGAGCCCGACGACACTCTTCCCCCGGCACGACGGCACCACAGCGCCGCAGAAGAACGGCAACATCCCGTTAGCTCAGTGGCGCCCGCCGGGGCCGGGAGCGCCAGGGCTACCGCTTCACCTACGACTTCCTCGACCGCCTCACCGCCGCCAACTACTCCGACATCAACGATGCTGGCACCGTGACCGCCAGCAACCGCTACAACGAGGTGCTCACCTATTCCGACGCCCGTGGCAACATCGGCACCCTGCAGCGCCAGGGCGCCCAACTGAACGGCGCCTGCTGGGACTATGCCCAGATTGACAACCTGACCTACACCTACACGGCCGGCACGAACAGGCTCGCCAGCATCGCCGATGCCGCCAGCGCCACCTACAAGGCCAAGGGCTTCAACCCCGGCACTGGCACGGGCAGCTATGCCTACGACGTGAACGGGAACATGACCACCGACCCGCACAAGGGCCTTACCATCACCTACAACCACCTGAATCTCCCAAAAACGTTTAACTTTGGCGGTGGAAAGGTCATTGACATACTTTATGACGCTGCGGGCAACAAGCTGAGGAAGACCATCGTCGGCAGTGCGAGCAACTATACGCAAGAATACATCGGCGGCATCGAGTACCGGGGAACGGTACGGGAGGCCATCTACACTACTGAGGGGCGGTACAACAGCGGCACGAGCCGCTATGAGTACACCATCAAAGACCATTTGGGCAATGCGAGGGTTTCCTTCACGGACGTGAACGTCAACGGCTCGGTGGACTTCTCGACCGAGGTACTGCAAGAAAACCACTACTACCCCTTTGGGCTGAACTTCGATGGGAACTGGAAGAACGATGCGGCGAGGGACAACAGGTACCAGTACAACGACAAGGAGCTCAACGACGATTTTGGGCTGGACTGGTACGAGTACGGGGCGAGGGGCCTCGACCGGGCCACCGGGAGGTGGTGGTCCGTTGACCCGATGGCCGAGCCCACGGCCAGCCACTCCACCTACCACTATGCGTACAACAACCCGGTGTCGTACATCGACATGTTCGGGATGTGGCCCAAGGCTGCTGCTGCTGCGGAAAAAGAAATGAAACCTGGGGAGAAATTGATGTGGATACAGACGTATGGGAGCCTGGGGGAGGGGCCACCGCACCGCTGGAAGAAATATTTTGATAGCAATGGTAACGAGACTTACGAGTACGTGGACGATGTCGGTGGTGATTACAAGGATTATGTTGACAACTACGATGAGTGCGGCAATTTCTGCCATACGGATAAGTATGATGTTTACAAAACTGTTTCAAATGATGTTCGTGACGTTGGCGTTGGACCTGGTGTGAGGGTTGGGTACGGCACTACACCGGCTGAGTTTGAGGCAATCATTTGGGTATTTGGTGGGAAGGTATTGACTAAGTTGGGTGGGAGGTTGTTGGCAGGAGGCGCCGCTACGGGGGGAGGGAATATCGCATTAGGAGTTAGTGAACATTTAGATGATTTCGCTAAGTCTATTGGGGGCAGTACTTGGAAATCTTGGGGGCGAAGGATTTTCAATCTCAATTTTTACAAACCATAAATAATCCTGCAAATAAAATTCACTTTAACTTAAATGGTATTAGTAGTCCTTGGGCTGCTGTTTCTGAAGGAGCTAAGGGTTTGAGTGCAAGTAGAGTAACGAGTTGGGAATTGTACCAATTGTATTCAAATCCAGCAGCACTTCAACGAACTATTTTTTATCAAGGCGGTAAAGTAGTTCCTAACCCTTTTCATTAATAACTGACATTACGCACCCCTATAAGCTTTGAAAATCAAGTTCATTGACAGTATGACATTTTAGGCTACGAATTTCCTCCCAAGCTGCCTTTAGGGCTGTGAGGTAGATTTTATGCTTCAGGGCAAAGTGGTTTTTCTTGTGGGCGATTTTCAGCTTTCCTTGGAGCTGTACCAAGCCCCACATGGAGGCGAAAAGGTGGTTCTTCTGCGAACGCTCCATCTTGGTGGGCGACTGTGCGATGCCGACGTTCTGCTTGACGGACTTGTGGGACTCCTCCACTTTCCACCGTTTTTGGTAGAGTTGGAAGATTCGCTCGGCATCCAAACCGCCATCGCTCGTGACAAGAAACACTACCCCCGTGGAGCCGTCCATGTTTTTATAGACTTTATTGACCAAGAAAAGGTCAAACGGCACGCTTTCCATGTGTACCTTGTAGACCACATTGGGCTGTAGTTCCTGTTGGCTGACTGGTTTGTATGCGCCTGTTTTCCCGTCCCTGCCCACAAGGGCCACCTTTCGGTTCTCCTTGATGGCGCCGACGAAGTGCTTGCCGAGTTCCTGTACGACGAACTTCATGTTGTCGGCAGCGCAGAACCAAGTGTCCCATAGCACGTAGCGGTAGCGCACCTGATTTTGGTGGCACAGCACCGCCAGCCTCTCCCGCATCAGTTCGTTCTTGGTCTTGGGGCTCTTCACCTTCTCCTTGCCCGACTTTTTGTCCATGTACGCCTCCGTCTTGGATACCACCTCAAAGGCCAGTGGCACCTTGACCTGCATCGTCTCGTCCTCTGAGGCTACCGTGTACAGGAAGTTCAAGACGTTGATACCGAGTGAGTATTGCTGCTTGGAATGGTCCCTGTTCACCGTGATGATGGAATTGGGCGTGGAATGGGGCTTTTCGACGATGAAGTCGTCAACGGCAATGCAGCCGTCGTCCCGTTCTATCCGCCTGATGAAGGGCTTGACCAGCTTCCAGAAGTCCTTCTGGTGAAGCTCCGGCTGGGCAATTGCCCATGTGATGTGGTCGTGGCTGAGTGCGTTGCCAAGCACTTCACTGAGGTCTTTTGCGCTGACAAGCCCTTGATGGGCTATCAGGTAATCGACATAAAGCTCAAGGGTGTCGGGTTTTCTCATGGCTCGTGTTTGTGAACCACAAATGTCATACTGTCAAAGAACTTGGTTGTCCTAATTTTTAGGGGTGCGTAATGTCAGTTAATAATAATGTTATGAAACAAGAAATTTTTAACTCCGATAGAAGTTTTACAACTTTTGATGTGTTGGTAAGCCATGGGCAACTTCTTTTGCGGTCTCAAAAAAATGATGGCCAAGCATTCAATGTTGACATCATATTTTTTGATACATCATATATTCAACTATTCAGCAGACTGAATGGACTAACCATCAGAATGGCTAATGAGAAAAATGCCATTGAATACGAATCAGTCAAAAAATACCTAAGCCATGAAAATAATAATTTATTTGAAATAGTAAGTGGTGCTGAAAAATATTATATAGCGGCATCGTTTGTAAAAGTATTTGAGAACGTATTGGAATTTAATGAAACAAGTTTGGGGCATGAAAAAAAAGGTTTGGAGAAAGAAATAGCAAGTAGTCACTGAGTCCGGCACAAGCTCGCCACCGAGTTACTGCAGGAGAACCACTACTATCCCTTCGGCCTCAACTACGATGGCCCTTGGATGAACGATGTGGCGAGGGACAACAGGTACCAGTACAACGACAAGGAGCTCCGGTTCGGGAATTCGTCGCTGTGCCCTCTAAATGTTTCAATGTTCGGAGCCATGAAAAGACACTCGCTTCTTATGCTGTCACTTCTTTATGTGCAACTTCTTTTTGCACAAGAAGAGCCTGCCACCGTTTACCGCCAGTACGCCACTCAGCAGTACATGAAACAGTTGCTGACCGACCACCCTGAGATGATGGCGGCGAGGTCGGCAATAGAAAGACAGACGTATGAGTTTGTTCGAAATGGGATGCCCGACTCGCCTACCATTCAAGTGGTTTTCCACCTCATCGGAGATGCTGCATCCAGCATAACGGAATGGGACGTTCAAGCACAGATTGATGCCCTAAACCGGGATTTCAGCTTGCCCCAATTTCCTGAAGGTGAAGACGTTCACCCGGCTTGGGAGGCGGAGGGCTTCAAAGAAAGGGCTGCGAAACCGTCCATCCAGTTTTGTTTGGCGATGAAAGACCCCACGGGCCAGCCGACAACAGGCACCGTCTATGTCAATTCTTCAACCAGTAGTTTTCCCATTGGTTCGGAAATCACAAAACCAGAAATGGGCGGCTCGACTATATGGAGTTCTGAGCGGTACCTCAATGTCTGGGTAGCGCCACTCAGCGACGGAAAAGCGGGCTACGCCCAAATGCCGGGCGGCCCCAAGGAGAGCGACGGCATCGTGCTGAACGCAAGTTATTTTGCAAGGAAGGACAAGGAAACGTTCCTGACTGCAAACCCCTCGACGGTCAATTACTCGATAGGGCGCACCTTGACGCACTTGGTAGGCTCCTACCTAAACCTTTATGAGTTGTGGAACGAAGAACATCATTGTTCCGATGATTATGTACATGATACTCCGTTGCATAATGCACCTAATTTTGGGAAGCCCACTTACAAGAAAGTAAGTACCTGCGATGAATACCCCGTAGAGATGACCATGAATATTATGGATAATTCAGACGATGAAGCAATTTATATGTTCACAAACGGCCAGATGATGAGGATGTATGCTGCGTTGGACCCAACTACAGGGGTCAGGGCCGGGCTTAGAACTGTCAATACCTGCTCAATTGACGGCGGTCAATTTGATGAGGATACTTTAATTAATAGAAGCAGCAAAATTGATGAGCCAAACAATCGTAGTCCTCTCAAATTGTCGCTATTCCCGAATCCCTCTGACGGCAAGGGGTTCACTTTAATTATGGATGTTCCTTGTGAGCAAACTGTTTATGTGGAGGCCTTTAACCAATTTGGTCAAAAGCAATATTCAAGGACAATTGAAGGGGCTAAAGTCGGGCTTTCCAATGCGTTATTTATCGAAACACCTAAGTGGCCCTCAGGAATTTACTCAGTTCGTGTGAAGTGCGGTGCTGACTCAGCTTCGTCCAAGATGATAATTGAAAGGTAATAAAGTAGCGTTTTTCATTCAAGCATGTTAACAATTTTTTATCATGCCATCAAAAAAATCAAGAACATGAAACCCAATTTTCGTTTCTTTCTTTTGCATTCAACATGCCTTCTTTGTCTATGTGCTTCTATATTGATGGCACAACCCGTCAACACGCTTACCAAAGACGTTGTCATGCCATCTCCAAATGCTGCCGCATTGGGAAAATACGGGGATATCCCAATTGACTACTCTTCTGGTACTCCGAGCATAAGCATACCACTATATTCTATTGGTGAAGGTAACATAAACCTGCCTATCTCACTCAATTACCACGGGTCTGGGGTTGTAGTTGGAGAACCAGCAAGTTGGGTTGGATTGGGCTGGAGCCTCAACACAGGAGGGATGGTATCGAGAACTGTGATGGGCATTCCCGATGAAGGGCCTAATGGCTATTGGTCTAATGCTAATACCATTGATACTTCATTACGAAGCTATATTTGTGAGATGTCGTTGGGAAATAAAGATGGAGAGCCTGATATTTTTTCTTACAACGTTCCTGGTTACTCAGGCAAGTTCTTTTACGACAAAGACAATAATCTTTTCAAAATACCAAAAAATCCTGACTTAAAGATTGAAAAGGTGTACGATTCTGGTAGCGGGGGAGGGTTTGTCAGCTTCACTGTAATCACGCCCGATGGCACCAGGTACGTTTTTGGCAAAGATGCAGATAGGAATATTACTGCCTATGAGCTTCAAAATGTCGGCTCTTCTTCCACATGGCGGAGTACTTGGATGTTGCTAAGGATAGAGTCATTTGACAAAAAATTCAAGCTATTGCTTGATTATGACTCAGAAAGTTATAGTTATAAAACGTTGGCAAGCTGTAAATACACGATATCTAATTTCCCGACCGTTCCCAACAACGTAACTTGTCCGGGGAGCAATGGAGCCGACATCCCCAAGCATGACTATATTCACCAGTATATGAATGCGAAAAGGTTGAAGTCCATAAAGTCATCCACTGATACCCTTACATTTATTGCAATCACAGGAAGGGAAGACCTTGAGTCGGGAAGTTACAGATTGGATACACTTAAATTGAAATCAGGTGGGTTTTGCTCCAGATTTGTCTTCTCCTATGCTTATTTTGAGGATCCTTTAATTGCGACCTATAATTATTCCTATTTTAAACGGCTTCAACTGACCAAGCTCCAAAAATTTTCTTGCAATGGTGCTATAAGCGAAAACGCACACGATTTTACGTATGAGGGACCTGTCAACAACGGTAAGGTCTTTTTGCCTCATAGGCTCAGCAAGGCAATAGACCACTGGGGCTACTATAACGGCAAGCATACGCCAAACGAAGGACAGGATGTGAATGTGCCACCTACAACACTGATACACCCAATATCAGGAGACCCAATTCCGTACGGCGGCTCGAACAGAGACTCAGACACTACCTATTTGAAATACGGTATGCTCAAGCAGGTCACTTACCCAACTGGCGGAAATACGGTTTATTCTTTTGAGGCAAATACTGCCCAGTACGTGGTGCCGGGTCAGAAAACTTACTTTATCCAAAACTTGACTACCTGCGGAACACCAGGGCCATCTTGTTGTGGCAATCTTGTCAACACCCAAAAT
Source organism: Saprospiraceae bacterium (assembly GCA_016714985.1). Lineage (GTDB taxonomy): Bacteria > Bacteroidota > Bacteroidia > Chitinophagales > Saprospiraceae > UBA6168. The sequence continues at coordinate 158,061 of JADKBS010000005.1, forward strand.
GTGACCTTTAATAGTAGTGCTGATATTAGTGGTTGTTTCTTTGACCTTGAAATTGTAGGTAATGCAAACTACGCTACTTGTTCAAGCTGCTACTTTCAGGCGAAAATTCAAATATTCAATGGTGCAACCCAAATAGGACCTGATTATTTCATAACAGCAACTTGTTCTCCATATTTCGAAAATGTCATTAAGGTGCCGCTTGCTCAAATCACAACTAACCTTTCACCCAATATCAGCTATACTTTCAAAGTTAGCTCAACTAATGGGAAAGGAACATTCAGCCTTTACCATTGGCCAAATGTGACCACAAGCTGGTAAATTGGGAGGGGTAAGGGATTAGGCAGGTAAAGACCAATGATGGAGTTTCCACCAGTAACGACATCATTCGTTCCTATGAATACAAGGACGAGACGGAAATCCTATACTAACCTCTGGAAGGATGCTTCGAGGTTTTCTTATGGTTCATCGTCAGTAATATCAGACATATATAACAACACATTTTATTACTTTGGTTTCAGTGCCAATGCATTGGTGCCATTGGGTGATTATGATGGTAGGCATGTTGTATATGGTCGGATAATTGAAAACATGAATGGTAATGGCAAAATTATTCATACGTACACACTTGATTTATCACAGAGCACACCAGTTTCGTACGGGCCTCTAGCTGTTTATGGGGGGTATAATATGGCCCCATCGGTTCCGCAGATATATAAAGTGAACAATGGGGTGCCGTTCAGTCAAGTTACATACAATCAATCCAACGCAGTCTTGTCAAAGTCAAAATTTGATTCTTCCACCCCAACCTATGAATATGCCCCAGGGTTTTTCATGAAAGTTAATGAGCTGTACTGCAACAATTATTATGCATTTTCCCTTTATACGCCACGGACTGATGTTTATAAACTGCTGACTAAGAGCGATACCTTAGACCAGGTAGGTACTTCGACCAGTTTCGTTTACGACGCACTTGAAAAGCATAGTTATCCTATTTCAACAACGTTTACGAACAGCGATGGGCTTGTACAAAGAACAGAGTACCGTTACCCGTCAACCCTTGCCTTTGCATGCCTTCGCACAGAACTTTTGAATAGGAACCTGATAGGCCAACCGACCAGCACAAGGCAATTGGTCGGACCAAACACATCTTCCCTTACGCTCGTCAGTGCCGACAGTACACGCTGGACGAACTGGGCATCGGGCCTGCCCAATGCGACCTGCAACAGTACCAACCTGCCCTATCCTTGGGAGGCGTACCGTTACGAAATGACATTTGACGCCAATGGCAACGCATTGGCTGGGGCTTGGGTCAGAAAAGCAGTGATGGACGAGCGGTGGAGCACGACCGGATTGCCAAAGAAGTCAACCCAGACTGGCTGGCAACCGGAGTTCTATGAATGGGGAACAGGTGGTGTGTTGACCAAAAAGACCTATAACAACGATGGGAACACTTACAAAAACTTTGTCACCCAGTACGACTACCACCCCAACACTCGCCTAGTTTCAAAAATAACGCAAGTGGACGGGCAGTCCGTGGAGTACAACTATGACGCCCTGCAGCGGTTGTCATTGGTAAAGGCCCGCAAAACTGGTGCCTCCACCTACAACGTGCAGACCAACTATACCTACCAGTACAAGAACGTTTCCAACCCCCGTAGCTATGTCAAGACACTGACCACTTACACCGACATGACGGCCAGCGGCAGCGCCTTCAAGGACAAGACCGTATGGCAGTACATGGACGGCCTGGGCCGTCCCGTGCAGGTGGTTGACCAGAAGCACTCGCCCAACCAAAAAGATGTGGTCGTTACCCAGACCTACGACAACCAAGGGCGGCAGGACACGGTGTACGTATCGTTCGAGAACCCCGCCTCACCGGGCAACACGGGAGCTTTCGTGGCCTCTGTGCCGGGCGGGACGAAATACACACTGACACAATATTACAGTGACCCCCTCAACCGCCCATCCACGGTGACGCCCCGTCGTGGTACCCAACTATCTACACCTACAGCGGGAATATTGGCACCAATGTGAAGCTGAACCATAACCCCATTACTTGGTACCCTGCCAACAGCCTGAACCAGACCACTGTTGAAGACCCTAACGGCAACCGCTCCTTCACGTTCACCGACAAGAAGGGAAGGCTCATACTCAGCAGAAGGAGGAACAACAGCGGCACGCAGGAGGCCAATACCTACAACCTCTACGACAACAAGGATAGGCTGACGACCGTCATCCCGCCCGACGCCACCATAACCAATACCAACCTCATCTTCAAGTACCTGTACGACGCCGCCGACAACATGACGAGCAAGGATGTGCCCGACGCCGCTGCCGTGACGATGAAGTACAACGCCCGCAACCTGATGACCCTCATGCAGGACGGAAACCTGTTGGCTGCCCCCAACCGCTGGCTAGCAACCAACTACGACATCTATGGCAGGCCCGTTGCCACGGGCTTCAAGACGGCCACCGCACCCCTGCCCGATTCGACCTTCAGTTTTTCAGCCCTCAACAAACTCACCGAGACCACCTATGACGACCCCAACAATATCTCGTTGATACTCAAGGGCAAGGTGAAGCAGAGCAAGGTGAAAGTGTTGGACACCGCCAATAACAGGTTCATCACCACCGAATACTCCTACGACGCCCATGGTCGGGTGAGCGGCACCACCGCCAACAACCACCTGCCCATCAACCCAGGTAGCGACACCTACGCCTTCACCTATGACTGGGCCGACAACCAACTCACCAGCACCCGGAACCACAAGCTGTTGAGCACCGATCTCAGTTTCACGACCATCACAGAGACTGCTACCTATGACCACGCCGGGCGGGCCAAGCTCAACAAGCACAAACAGGGCACCGCCGCAGAGGTTACGCTCAGCCAACTGAACTACAACGCCAAGGACGAACTGGTGGAGAAGAACCTCGGCGTGGCGGGCACCAACCTGCAGAGCCTCGACTATTTTTACAACGACCAGGGCTGGCTGACCCGCATCAACCAGGCCACGCTGGCGACCTCCGGCTCGCCAGTGACACTGGCCTCTTGTACCCTGCCCGCTCCTAGCACAACGGGCAACGAGAACGACCTGTTCTACCTCGAACTAAAATATGAGGGGCAGTTTGCTGGGATGACGGGCGACACCCTGCAAAAGAACGGCAACATCAACCAGATGCAGTGGCGCACCCGTGGCAGGGAGCGGCAGGCATATAATTTCAGCTACGACTACCTCGACCGCCTGCGCAGCGCCGTGTATGCCGACGTGAACGATGCGGGCACCGTGACCACGAACAACCGCTTCAACGAGAGCCTGACCTACGCCGACGCCCGTGGCAACTTCTCGAACCTGAAACGGGTGGGCGGCAAGCTGAACGGTGCCTGCTGGGAGTTTGCGCAGATTGACAACCTCACCTACAGCTACACTGCTGGCACGAACAAGATAAGCAGCATCAGCGATGCGGCGGTGGCGGTGTGGAAGGACAAGGGGTTCAAGGACGGCAGCACGGGCAGCTACCTTTACGATGTGAACGGCAACATGACCACCGACCCGGACAAGGCTATGACAATTGGCTACAATCACCTAAATTTGCCGAAGCTGTTCACGTGGACGGGCGGCAGCTTCAACGGGAACAGCGTAGAGATTCTCTACGATGCTGCCGGGGCAAAACTTAGGAAAACCGTAAAAACAGGGGCAACGGTGAACTATACCCAGGACTATATCGGCGGCATCGAATATCGGGACAACGTAAGGGAGGCCATCTACCATGCGGAAGGCCGGGTGAAGTACACCTCGCCCACCGCTACCCGGTACGAGTACACCATCAAAGACCACTTGGGGAATGCCCGTATCTCGTTTTCCGATTTGAACGGGAATGGCGTGGTGAACGAGACCAACGTGGTGGCCACCAATGAGGTCTTGCAGGAGAACCACTATTATCCTTTTGGTTTGAACACCGAAGGGCCTTGGATGAACGACGCAATACTGGACAACAAGTACCAGTACAATGGGAAGGAGTGGAACGATGATTTTGGGCTGAACTTGAATGATTATGGGGCGAGGTGGTATGATGCGAGTGTGGGGAGGTGGACTTCTAAAGATCCAATTTCAGAAGAATATGCCTATTTTACCCCATTTGCATATGTCGCGAATAATCCATTAAAACTAATCGATCCAGATGGGAAAAGGATTATTTTTGTGAATGGTTATCTTGGATTTGGTTCACCAACTGGAGGATCTTCATATTGGGGAGGAACAAATAGTGGCTTTGTAAAGGAAGCAAAAAATTATTTTGGAGATAATGATGCTTTTTTCACCGATGTTGAACATGGTACATTTTCAACAGTTGCTCAAAGAATCCAAGCTGGTGAAACATGGGCTAAAGACAATTATAAAGATATTGTGAAGGGCCTAAATAAATCTTCAGATGTATTCCGATTTGTAACCCATAGTATGGGAGCAGCTTTTGCAGAAGGAATAAGTAGGTATCTAAAGAGTGAGGGTTGGTATGTTAGTGAAGTTTATAATTTCGAACCATTTCAAGCCGCTGATATAGAAACTTCAAAGGGTCATGACGAGACTGGAAGAAAGGAATTAAGTGGGGTAGAAACTTTTGTGGTGGATTATCAAATCCCAAATGACCCAGTGATCAACAACCCAATAAGGTCAAGCCCTGGCAAAATGCCGAACGCTGATGCTAATGTAACTGCGGATTTCAGTAATAAAGGAACAACTTATATCCATCGTGCACCAATCGATACAGGTGATACATGGAAGGAAATAGGGAGAATGGTAAATCTCGCAATGGCTATGAAGGGGAATATTAAAGTTGTTTTTGATGGCCAAAAATAGCTAGTATAGCTTCTCATTTTAAAATCACAGAAAAATGAAAAGAACGCGATACCTACGATTAGCTTTTTTAATAGCTGGAATATTACTAAGCATTTGTTCAATTTGGGTTATCCTAGTATGGATAATCTTTAACACTTTAAATAGGTCTTCAAACATCAAGTATGATTCAATTGAGGATTTATTTATGTTTATATCTTTTTCCTGGGCAATTTTCAGCATCTTTTCCATAATGTTAAAGTTTACCAAAGCAATAAGAGACATACTGAAAGGTATGAAAGAAAGGTCTCCGTAAATCTTCAAAACCTGTTCCTGAAATAGGACGGCCAGTTCCTCCATGGGCTTCAAGCCACTGGCAGGTGCCACCGATTATATCTATGATATCAACGGCAACATGACCACCGATCCGCACAAGGGCCTCACCATCACCTACAACCACCTGAATCTCCCAAAAACATTTAACTTTGGCGGTGGAAAGGTCATTGACATACTCTATGATGCTGCGGGCAACAAGCTGAGGAAGACCATCATCGGCAGTGCCAGCAACTATACGCAAGAATACATCGGCGGCATCGAGTACAGGGGAACGGTACGGGAGGCCATCTACACCGCCGAGGGCAGGTACAACAGTGGCACCAGACGCTATGAGTACACGATAAAAGACCACCTCGGCAACGCTAGGATTTCCTTCACGGACGTGAACGCCAATGGTACAGTGGACTTCGCCACCGAGGTGCTGGCAGGAGAACCACCACTATTCCCTTCGGCTGAACTATGGGAACCGGAAGAACGATGCGGCACTGGACAACAAGTACCAGTACAACGGGAAGGAAATCAATGACGATTTTGGGCTGAACTGGTACGAGTATGGGGCGAGGGGCCTCGACCGGGCCACCGGCAGGTGGTGGTCCGTTGACCCGATGGCCGAGCCCACGGCCAGCCACTCCACCTACCACTATGCGTACAACAACCCGGTGTCGTACATCGACATGTTCGGGATGTGGCCCAAGGCTGCTGCAGCGGAAAAAGAAATGAACCCTGGGGAGAAATTGATGTGGATACAGACGTATGGGAGCTTGGGGGGAGGCTCCGGTGATTGTTGCGACCCATTTATGACTGCCATCCGAAATGCTGCCGTGGGTATTTTACTTAGGTGGGACATGATGGTCAAAGTCGGGATGTCAGACAGTCGAGACGGCTTGTTTAGGGACAACCCTGTCATTAATGACGTGACTACACCATTGAGTTCTGAAGGAAGGGAGTTCTATTATGACTTGCAAACTGCTGCGGGTTTTGCTGGGGTCTTGGCACCAATTTATGAGGCAACATATTATGGTGCCTCTACAGTAACAACGTTTACTGGCTTAGGAAGTGCTGCTACCGTTTCTGTCCCATCAAGGCTTGATTAAATGCTGCTTCAACAGGCCTTCCAGCTAATTACAGTCAGTTGGGGTTGAATTTGAATACTTCATTTTCCAACGGCAGGCCAGATGGCAGTTGCTCCAAGAACAATATCATCGATGTCTTCCCATTCTATTAACCAAGCGATTACTAGAGGATTTAGGACGTCAGACATTCTGAAAGTCGTCAGAGATGGCAACCCTGTATTCGCTTCAGGGAGATACGGACCCCAGTGGCGATATATGCTTAATGGCAACACTGTTGTTGTTAACGCGTCCAAAAATAGAGTAGTTACAATGTTTAGTAATTACAAAGGCACTAGGCTTGGCCTTGGAGCTGGAAGAATAAATCCTTTTTAATGGAATATAAAATTAATGAAATTTTAAGTAATTGGGACCCAATTGGCGTTGGCCTGCCTTTGGCATTGAGTGAATATGAACAATATGTACTCAGGCTAAAACCCTACCTTGGTGATGAAATCAAGCTAACCCATGCTTTAATCAACATGTTGATTGAGATGGGATTAGACTTTGACCCCAGTGATAGTAATCATCAAAAAGATGTCAATCAAGTCTTGGAAAAACTTTTAAAACTGGGAGAAAATCAACATGTTGCATGAGTAGAGTTTATAGGGCTATTAACGTAAAATCAGAAATGCAAGAACCAGATTCAAGCAACGTTGGTTAGGTTGAACTTTTGTTTGATCGAAGGATTTGACTTTTCACGATGGATATTTCAAGATGAAGAAACAAATCGCACTGTCATTTTTAGTGTCACTCATTCAATTTTCATATCCTTTTTCACAAGCAGCACCTTGGGGTTCACTTGAATTTGAAGCGTTTGCACAATTCAAAATGCCTGAAAATGTTGAGTTGATTGACTCCTCTAATAGTATTGTTTACCTATCAAGGGACTACTTCCAAACTTTACAAGCAAGCAAGGCGAGGATTCCTAACTTAAAAGTAGCTGATGAATTTAGTTTGAACAAATATTATGAAATCAGCATAGAATTGTTCAACAAGATCAATAGTCTGGATACTTTCAAGGTTGAAAAAATTATTGTGAATAGACTGTCCGGGAGAATTTTGACTGGAAGGAAATCCGATGAAGGAGGGGCTGACCAAATTTTTAAAGCAATGATGTTTCTGTCAAAAACGATATGTACACATTCAGCAGCATCTATTTTGATGATGCGGATGAACAATCAAAAAGTGAACGCTTTTTCAGTAATATTCGATTGACCTCCTCGCTTACATCGAAAAATCAATTCAATGCAAAATTATTGGAGATTTTGAATTATAAAAGGATAGGAGCTACTGTTTTGCTGTTTGGAATTATGGGTTTTTGTATTTGGTATTTTTTTAAGAAAAAACAAAGAAGTCTTTAAAGGCAAGCCGCTTTATACCGTCAGGCAATGTTGCTGCCACCGGGCATCCTGGACGAATGCTACCCAGTTGCTACAAGTCTGATTATATCAGCCACTAAAAAAAGAACTTCTGTTCAGTTTGCAGATGAAAAGGCTATGCATGGGCGGGTTTACTGGCATTCCTTTTCAAAATGGCTTCGGAGTCACAAAAGGAACACGTACCAGTTTGCAAGTGCCGAGCCAAGCAAGTTGCAAACTTGCCCGAACCAAATGGGTGTGTGCGAGGCATCATGTCAGGGCATTTGTGAAGGAAGTTGGTAGATTTGTGGGCGGGTTGAGGAAGATTTGACACAACGGGAGACTATCACTACTTTGTCCTTCAACTTGCTTTGACTTCAAGCTAAGTTCAACTAAACGCTGCATCATGACCTTGCAATCCACATTTTACCTTGTTATTGCCTTGCTGTTGCTTGGCACAACTACCAGCTACGCCCAAGACATTGAAGCTGCTGTATTGTTCAAGAACGGGGAAATGAAATCCGTAACCTTGAACAGGAAGGCTTTCACTACAGAGAACATGCTGGTCGCAAGTGACGATTCAAAACAGTTTCCATTGGCGGAGGTGTCCGAAGTATCGTCTGAAGGGAACCTGTTTGTGCCGATAAGGGTCATATTGAACATTAGGGGAACGCAACCGGGCGACAATGGCCAACTGCACAAACATCTGGACACCTTGCTATTGCTTCAAAATATAATAAAGGGCAGCTTGAGCTTGTACTATTATATTGACCATGCCGAAAATGAGCACATATTTCTCCAGAAAGGCGCGCAGGTCAATGAACTCTACAGGGAAGCCTTTGATAGGAACGGGAAAAATGGCTACAAAGACTTGTACAAAGGCATACTCAAGGTTTACCTTGCGGATTGCCCGACCCTGGGCAGCACCAACTACGACAAGGTTGCCTTTTCATTATTCGAGCTAAAGAAATTGGTCAAACAATACAACCAAGCCTGCGGGCAAATTGAATTTGAATCCAAGCCTGTAAAGATTAAGTTGCACGGTGGCCTATTAGCTGGCTACATCCGACAAAAAACCACGTTCAATGGCGGCTACGAAATACTTGATTTTGGCAGCAAACAGATACAGTTGAACCGAGTGACGATGGGCTCTCCCATATTTGGTGCATTTCTTCATTTTCCGTTGGGTAGGACGCATGAAAAACTGTACCTTGAATTGAAGCCCTATATTGCCACTTCGATGGGATTCTCTAATTCCAAAAACGCAATAGGTGTAGTTTTTGCCGACTCGGCGGATGTCAATTATACCTTCAAGGCACATTACTACAATTTTGTGATGCAATTGAGGTACAATTTCATTTCTCGTGACACCAACAAAAGGTTTTACCTGTCAGGCGGGCTAGGGTTCCATGGAATATTGCAAACTTCAAAAAACTTGATTTCGGTGCGTCGGTACAATGGCAACGTCGAGCGCTTTTATGCTTATGATTGTTCAGCAAAGAAGAGTTGCCCAAGAGCATGTTGATTTTTCAAGGGAAAGCCGGAGTTCGGCTAAAGCGATTCGACTTAGGCTTGAGTTACAGTTTTAGTAATAGAGGAGGCCTTACCGCCTTGCCCACGGAAAAGCATAGGGCTTTAGGCTTGGAATTGGGCTATTTTCTTTTTTAACGGCCATAAATTGCCCCAGCTCCTTCAAGCACGGATCCAGCCGCCATCAAAAAAGCAAGCCATACGAAGTTAGGAACTTCACAAGCAGTGTAAGTGCCAAATGCAAAAGGATTTACCAAAGGAGGGAGGCCTATTATGAAAAAGAAGAATACTTTCGCAACTATGTTGACACAGCCCGCTTGGCTCATGAGATACTTCTCGATCCATATTATTTGAAGGCGATAAAGGAATGTGGGATACCGATAAAATAGATTCGCCCGTTCCTACAGCCCCTTGCACCCCAGATTCGATTGATTCTATTTTTTTGATTTCAGCTATAAGATAGACCCTGTCTGCCGACAGGCAGGGATATCAGATTTTAGATTTTGGACGCCCGAACCTAAGCATCTACCGTTTGGTTTTGGCAGCAAATCGGCATTCTTACTTCAAAAATCTGCCATTCAATCTTAAATCTTACGTCTGAAATCCCTGTCTGCCGACAGGCAGGTTATATCTGAAATCAATTCAATCGAGATTTTGTAGAACCAATCGCCTCTGCCTGCACCCTCCCAAGTAGTTGTGAAAAGCCCTAACTGACTGGCAGTGCAATCCCACCTTACCGCACCACCCCCACCGGCAACCGCCCATCGTATTTCCCCGTCAGCACGGGCGTCTGTGCCCCGGCGGTATAGCTGCTCACCTTGGATTTCACATAGCCGAACAGCTCGGTGATGTCCACGATTTTGTCCTTGTCCTTGTCGGCCTCGCCTTTCAGGCCCTTGATGAGGAAATGGCTGAAAATGCCGGAGCGCAGCCCGGTGTCCTCCAAGGAGACCTCGGCCCCCTTGCTCGACATAAAGAGCACCATGCCGCTTTCGCAATGGTCGAAAGCCTTGTAGTATTTGCTGAGCATGTCGCCAACGGCGGCATCCTTGGCGGCCAGCATTTCCGGGGCGAACTGACCGCCGATGAGCGAGCCGGAGTGGCAGGCATCGCCCAGCACCAGTTTTTGTTTCGCCCTGCAATGCTCCAAAATATACCGTATTTCTGTATGTTCCAAGCGGTGGCTGTACCCATCGAAATCCACGGGCACAAATGCCCCTTCGATGCCGTGGCCGGAAAAGTAAAAGAGCACCACGTCGTTCTCGTCGGCCTGGCCGAAGGTGGTTCGGAGGGCATCGAGGAGGTTGTTACGGGTGGCGTTGTCGTCCACGAGCACCTGCACTTGGTCATCGGGTAGGGCACCGCCTTCGGGGCTTTTCAAAAAGGCATAGAACTGGTAGGCATCGTCGTCGGTGTAGCGGAGCTGGGGCATGTGGGCATAGTTGGCCACGCCGGCCACCACGGCCCAGACCTTCACCTTTGGGTCGAAGGCCGGGGCTTCCTCATCCAGCGCATCGTTTTTTGTGGCCGTCAAAACAGCGGTGTCATCACCTGCGGCCGTGCTGCTCCTCGACTTGCCGTTCACCCATTCCCCGCTTGCCGACCGCCCGTTTTCATCGTAAAAAACGCCCTTGCCATGCTTCTGGTTATCCTGCCAGCCCCCAGCGAAGCGGGAACCGTTTTTATAGAACATGGTGCCCTGGCCGTTGAAGCGGCCCAGCCGGAACTGCCCCTCGTACCGGTCGCCCGTGTGGAAGGAATAGGTGCCGAGGCCCTCCGGCTGGTTGGCTGCCCAGTCGCCATCGTATTTATCGCCGTTTGCGTAGCGCATGATGCCCTTCCCATGAAACTGACTCCGCTGGAACTGGCCAAAATATTCGTGGCCCTCCGTGAAGACGAACTTGCCCTCGCCGTGCTGCCAGTTGTCTTCCCAGTGGCCGATGTACTTGTTCCCGTTGGCACAGTAGAGAATCCCCTTGCCATTGGGCTTTCCCTCGCTGAAATCGCCGATGTATTTGTTGCCATTGGGGTACTGGTAGGTGCCGTAGCCATTGCGGCAGTCGCCGCTCACGCAACCCATCATGGTAGATAAGGGTTGATGAGGGTTTATTAAGGTTTGATAAGGGTTGATAGGGGTTGATAGGGGTTGATATTGGCCCTCATCAACCCTTATCAACCTATATAAACCCCTATCAACCAAACCTCCAGCATGGACCGAATCTTGAAAAAACAGGGAAAGCCCGATCATCACTGCGCATTGCATTACATTCCTCATTGTTCTGGGTTTTTATTTTTTGAAAAAAAGCAGGTACAGAACTGTAAGCTTGTTGCATGCAGGTATCAAGGAATTGTTGGCTGGTGAAACTTGGTAAGGTAGGGTGGCGGTTCTGTGGTTTGTTTTGAAGACGAGCATCAAACGTCAAGGTAGGCAGGGCTTATTTTATTATAAAAATCTTTTAGGAAAAAAATCACGTTTGGCGGGATGTTGCAAGCGGTGTGCTAATTATACCGCTGGCCGTTAGATTTTGGCCATTTGCTTTTGGCCAACAGCCAATGGCCAACGGCCAACAGCAATTTCAAATGGACAAAACCTGGCGCTTCAAAGTATAAAAGGTTTGGCTACATTTGCTGCCGACCTATGGGTTCTGGCCCTTATATCGCAATCGTTTTTTATGAGCAAAAAATTACACTTTATGCAAAAAACATCATTTTTCCTAGCCATTTTATCTTTGTTCCTTTTTGCATGTGGCGGCGAACCACCTGCCGATACCACCGCCCAAACTGGCCAGCCACAGACTTTTGGCGACGCCATCACCGAAGATGGCGCCGTGACCATGCCCGAAATGGCCGCCAAGATGCAAGGTGTTGACTCCCTCCCGATTAAAGTGCGGGGCAAAGTCGAGTCCGTCTGCCAGGTGAAGGGTTGTTGGGTGAACGTCCAAGACCCCCAAGTGGGCGAGATGTTTGTCAAGTTCAAGGACTACGCCTTTTTCTTGCCAAAGGACATTGCCGGGCGGGAGGTCGTAATGGAGGGCTATGCCTTCCGTGACACCACATCGGTGGAAGACCTCAAGCACTATGCCGAGGACGAAGGCAAGTCGCAAGCCGAAATTGATGCCATCACACAGCCCAAAGAGGAACTTAAGTTCTTGGCGAGCGGGGTAGTTCTGCTTCCTGCAAATAATAAGTGAGAAAAGTGAGAGGGTGAGAGGGGTGAGAGGAGTGAGGAAGTGAGCCATGAAAACGCTCACCCTCCCACCTCTCTTACCCCTCTCACTCTCTCACCCTCTCACTTTCTCACTATCTAATCATGCAATTCAACCTTAAAAAAGAACCTCTGTTTTTTTGACATCGAGTCAACCGGACTGAACGTCATCCGGGACCGAATCATCCAGATTGCCATCATCAAATACCACAAAGATGGCCGGGAACCGTCGGAACTGGAAATGCTCGTCAACCCGGGCATCCCCATCGGGGCAGAAGCGATGAGTGTTCACGGCATCACACCAAAGGACGTGGCCAACAAGCCCACCTTTGACAGGGTTGCGCAGCAACTCTACGATTTTATTGGCGATGCCGACTTGGCGGGCTACAATATCAGCCGCTTTGACCTGCCCCTGCTCATGGAGGAGTTCGCAAGGGTGGGGCTTAATTTCGACCCCGACAAGCGCCGCCTCGTGGACGTTCAGCGTATTTTCTATAAAATGGAACCCCGCAATCTCAAGGCGGCGCTCCGTTTTTACTGTGGCAAGGAGATGGAAGACGCCCACGATGCCATGGCTGACGTGCGGGCAACGATTGACGTTTTCAAGGGCCAGCTCGAACGCTACGAAGGTGTTGACCACCTCGACGACGATGGCAACACGACGCCCGCTCCCATCGTAAACAATATGCAGTCGCTCCACGACTTTACGCAGGACACCAAGAACATTGACGTGACCAACCGCCTCAAGTACAACGAGCATGGTGAAATCGTCTTCAATTTCGGGAAGTACACAGGCGTACCTGTGCTGAAAGTGTTCGAAATGGAGCCTAACTACGGCAATTGGATTTTGAGCAAAGAGTTCGGTGTTCAGGTCAAGAACATTATCCGCAGCCTGATGAAGGAACACGAGCAACGGAAGAAGGCGGGGTAACGGTTGACTATTGACGGCCAACGGTTGACGATTGACGGTGGACGCCAAGCCGAATCACGAATCACGAATCACCAATCACCAATCACCAATCACAACTCAATGATTGATCTTTCAAAAGTAGCAACCACCCCTCCAAAGGGCACCGATAAGGGCGACATCAAAGACCTTACGGCAAAATATTGCGAGCGCATCGGCGAGCTGAACGAAATTATGCGGGCGCAGCAGAAGCACTCCTTGCTCATCATCCTTCCAAGGCATGGATGCCAGCGGCAAGGACGGCGCTGCCAAGAACGTGTTCAAGGACTGTACGCCGTTCAACCTGAGCGTTTATGCTTTCAAAAAGCCCACCCCCATCGAGTTTGCGCACGATTTCCTTTGGCGGGTACACCAACAGGTGCCGACCAAAGGCGACATCAAGGTTTTCAACCGCTCCCATTATGAAGACATCCTTATTCAGCGAGTGCATGGTTGGATTGACGAAGAGCGGGTGCACAAACGCATGGCCGCCATCAATGCATTTGAAGAAATGCTGGTTTTTGACAACCATACAACCGTTCTCAAGTTTTGCTTGCACATTTCCAAGGACGAGCAGCAAAAGCAGTTGCAGCAGCGCATTGACGAACCGGAGAAACGCTGGAAGCACAATGACAACGACTGGAAGGAGCGGGATCATTGGGACGAGTACATGCGCTGCTACTCCGATGCCATCAACTGGAGCACCATCCCTTGGACGATAGTGCCCGTGGATGAACGCTGGTATCGGGACTACATCATTTCGAAGAAAGTCTGCGAAACGATGGAGGCGATGGACTTGGCCTATCCGCAACCCACTTGATTTTCTAAAATTTTTGAATATCAACCTGTTATGAAATTTTTTAAAACACTCCTTTTTCTTTTACCTATCCTGTTTGCTTCATGTGGCAAACATATCATCGTCAACTACGGAGGCACTGGCACTTCCAACGGCAATTTGAACCTGCTGCCCTCCAAATCGCTGAACAATGCCTCACTGCTGGTGAACGGCAAGCTGTTAGTTGAGCAGGAGCACGTCCGTAAGATTACGGTGCAAAACCTGCCTGAAGGCAAAAACGACCTCCATTTTACTTGTGACAACTCTATGTTGAAGGAGAAAGTGGATTTCTACAGCACGATTGAGGTAAAGGGAGGCAGCGACCAGACCAAATTAATCGAAGTCCCGCCTACCTCCGATGGATACTGGATAAACACAGGTCTGGGAACCTTGGGAGGGTTTATTGCGCTTTTTACTATCTGGCTGATTGATTGAGCCATCAAGCCCAACCATTTCAATTTAACCACCTGTCTTCAAACATGGAAAAAGTCCGCATTGACAAATGGCTTTGGAGCGTGCGCATTTATAAGTCCCGTACCATAGCTTCCGATGAAATTAAGTCTGGCAAAGTACGCATTGGCGCACAAGTGGCCAAGCCCTCCGACAATTTGGTGGAAGGCCAAGTTGTTCAGGTGAAAAAGGACGGCTTCAACCTTGAGTTTTTGGTCAAAAAACTGATTGATAAAAGGGTGGGGGCACCAATTGCTGCGGAGTGCTACGAAAACCAGACGCCTGAGTCCGAAATGAACAAGTACAAGGAATGGTACGTGGGCAAACAGGGCGTTGAAGTTAGGGAGCGAGGTACTGGCCGGCCCACAAAGCGGGAACGACGGGAAATAGAAGGCTTCAAGGGGGGGCGGTTCGAGCCGGAGGAGTGGTAAGGCTGCGCCAAACGCCATTTCTGCTTTTCAAATGCAGCATTTTTTTGAAATTGCATTATTGCAGGCAAAAAATTGTTAAAATACACTTTGGCAGTAGTTTTTCTGTTAAAGTGACGGTATTTTTACCTTCGCCTGACAATTGGCACGGAAACGGCTTTTTCAGGCGCTTTTGACACCTGTTTTTTTCACTAAAATCTTCTATTTATGAAAACGAAGCTCTTCTTGCTTTCCGCAATGGTTGCCGGAACGCTAACCTCGTGTATCAAGGATGAAGCAGAAACGGTCGTGCACAACTACAGTGCCGAAGAGTATGCTACCATCAGCAAGCACCTCAGCCTTCCAATGCAAGTGGATGATTACAACCTCGATTTGCCCGAAGTACTCGGTGCCTTCCCTACTTCCACCAACCCCAAAGAGGCAGCCTTGGGACGTGTGCTGTTTTACGACAAGCGACTCTCTGCCAACGGCGAGGTGAACTGCGCCACTTGCCACCAAGCCGAAAAAGCCTTTGCGGATGGCGAGCAGTTTAGCAAGGGCGTGGTGGAGGAGCGTACCTCCCGCAACACCCTGGCACTTGGTTCTTTCCCAAGCTTCAATGCGTACTACGGATTTGGTGGTACCCGCATGTTCTGGGATAACCGAGCTGGCAGTGTCATAGAGCAATCAGCTGAAACGATGAAAAACCCAGTGGAAATGGGCAATACCGATCTTAGTGACCTTGCCGATGAGTTACTCCAAGAGGACTATTACCGTATCCTTTTCGACAAGGCATTCGCCACCCAGACCTGGTTGAACAACGAAGAGAAAATGTTGCAAGCCTTGCAGACCTTTGTAACCTCTATTGGTTGCTTCAATACCCGGTATGACAAAGCACTTGTTGATGCCAATGGCAGGGATGACCTTGACTTCCCCAGCTTTACCCAACAAGAAAACAAAGGCAAGGCGCTTTTCAATACCAATTGCGTAAGCTGCCACTCCCTGAAAAGTACTGCTTC
The DNA here is from genome assembly GCA_016714985.1 of Saprospiraceae bacterium. Taxonomy (GTDB): domain Bacteria; phylum Bacteroidota; class Bacteroidia; order Chitinophagales; family Saprospiraceae; genus UBA6168. The sequence goes on from JADKBS010000005.1 coordinate 174,088, forward strand.
TTTCGGTGGTTTTACTTCAATCACAGCAGCCAACAACGGCTTGGATTCCGACTACCAAGATGAAGGTGTGTACAGCATCTCTCAAAACGAAGCCGAAAAAGGCGTGTTCAAAACGCCTATGCTCCGCAACATCGAACTTACTGGGCCTTATATGCACGATGGACGCTTTGCTTCCTTGGAGGAGGTTGTTGAGCATTATAGCGCTGGAATCAAAGCCCACCCGAACCTTCATCAGAACCTTCGGGATGCCAACGGTAATCCGAAAAAGCTCAACCTGAACGAAAACGACAAGCAGGCCTTGGTTGCCTTCCTGAAAACGTTGACTGACAATACCAGCTTGATGCATTCTCGTTTCTCCGATCCTTTTAAAGGTTAATAGAAGCGCAGTGTATCATAAACAAAAGGGCCGCCCTGAGTCATCAGGGTGGCCCTTTCGTTTATGAATTCCTAACTACTTAGGAGGGGTGTGGGAGGAGAGAAAAAAATTCATTTTTTCTCTCCTCCCACATTTTGGGGTGTTTTTTGGGATAAAATTGAAAATTTTTCCCCAAAAAACGCCCCCTGCTAAGTAGTTACGAATTATAAGCGTAGTAGTGAATATTGATGGGTACAACCCCAAGCTGTTGTTTGCCAAAAAAATGCCTACAAAGGCCAATGGCTAATGACTATCAATGACAGCTATCTAAAGCACCTTCTCCAAAATAACAAACTCCAACGGCACTCTCGGCACTCCAAACCTTGGGTCGCAATCGAAGGGCTTGCGTTCGCCAGTTGGCTGGTAGCCGTTTCGGTAGTACCAAGCCATTAGCTCGTCACGCATGGGGATAACCTGCATGAAGACCGCCGTACAGCCCAACGCAAGGGCAAGTTCTTCAGCCGCTCTCAACATTTTGCGGCCAATGCCAGCCGCCTGCCAGTCCAAGTGTACCGACAACATGCCCAAATACAACTTGCCATTGTCTTTTTTGCTCAAAAACACCGTACCGACAAGACCCACTTCTGGATGCTTGGCAGTTAGAAACGTGGTCGTCGGCTGTGCCATCAATTGGGCGATATCCGCTTCGTCCGTTCTGATCTCCCCTGCAATCAGGTCGGCCTCTGTCGTCCAGCCTTGCTTGGAATGCTCGCCTCTATACACACTATTGATGATGTCCACCATCTGGGGGACATCCGCAGGCGTGGCCTTGCCAATGGCAATATTTTCCGATGCTTTTTTTGAGTCCATGTTGTTTAATGGCAACTACCCATAAGTGAATATGAAATTTTGTTTATCTCACCAATGTCACATCACCTTTGAACAACCTTACCTGCCCATCCAAAAAGCGGATTTCCGCAAACCAACCGAACACGGCAGGGTCCATTATTTCGCCCTTGAAGGTTCCATTCCAGCCAAATTGAAGGTCGTTGGGCGGGAAGTCGAACTGGGCAAACACTTGCTCGCCCCAGCGGCTGTAGATTTGGAACCCAAGCACCCTTTCAACCTGTGGGCTGGCAAAGATGGTCAGTTCGTCGTTGAAGCCGTCGTTGTTGGGCGAAAAGGCATTGGGGACGAATACCTCCTGCTTTTTCTCTACGATGATGCTTACCTCGCCCACGGATGTACACCCGTTGATGTCGGTGACGGCCAACGTATAGGTGATGTCGTTCGTAGGCGTGGAAGTGGGGGAGGGGCAGTCCGTGCAGTCAAGGTAGTCGCTTGGTGACCAGTCCCAACTGATTATTTGCGTAGAAGATACAGCACTCAATGTCACGTTGTTGCCCAGCGGGATGGTCTGGGTACCGCCAAGGTCAACCTCGAAGGGTAGGGCATCGGGCATGAATATCTCCAACGTGACCACGGTTCCCGTTGCATCCAAAATGGTCAAGGAATGAAACCCAAAAGTCAAGTTGTCGAAAATGATGGGGAAGTTGACCACTGGTGCCGAATTGCTGCCGTTCAGTGCCACAATATAAGGAGGTGTGCCGCCATTGATGCCCGTCAGTACAATGGAGCCGTCGTTGCCAAACTGGCAAAGTGGCGAATTGACCTGCGTTAGGGCCGAGATGGCATTGCCGCCAATGAAGGAAAGGCTGATGATCACCGTGGAGTCGCAGTTGTGGTAGCTTGCCCCATTGAAGACCTCTGTGCCAGTCGGGTTCTGCTCGTCATACACCGTTCCGTTCACTACGATGGAGCCGCCTACCTGCAAAACCTCCGTGATATAGCCTACCGCCTCTGGATAATATGAAAGGCTGATATTTATTGTCGAGTCGCAGCCAAGGTAGCTGCCTAATGGAAAGGTCTCTTCGCCGGTTGGGTTACTGGCCGAGTACATTGTACCGTTGATGAAGACCACTTCGCCCGGGCACAGGGTTTCTTCATAGGAAACGATGACTGAACTGCCGAAGGTGAGATTGACATAAACCGTTGAATCGCAGCCGTTTACAGTGGTATTTTGCAATATTTCGACTCCCGTTGGGTTGCTCTCGTCATAGACCGTACCGTTCACCATCATGCTTCCGCCGATGCAAAGTTGGTCGTCCAAGGTGCTGCTCGCAACGAGGTAGAAGCTCAAATTCACGACAATGGCAGAGTCGCAGCCGAGGAAGCTGCCATTTGGTATCGTCTCTGTGCCGCTTGGGTTACTAGCATTGTAGGTCGTTCCGTTCACAATGATGCTTTCATCAGGGCAAAGAGTCTCGCTAATTGTATTGGTCACCACCGAAGAGAAGGCCAAACTGACAAAAATAACCGAGTCGCAGCCGAGGAAGCTACCGTCCTCAATCGTCTCCGTTCCCGATGGGTTGTCGGCGTCGTAAGTCGTACCGTTCACCACCATGCTCCCACCCGTGCAAAGGGTTTCATTGATGGTGTTGGTCACCACTGAGTTGAAGGTCAAGTTGACGATGATGGTGGAGTCGCAACCATGAAAACTGCCATCAGGGACGACCTCGATACCCGTTGGATTGGCTTCGTCGTAAACCGTTCCGTTGATGGTTACACTGCCTCCCGTACAAAGCGTCTGTGTAAAGTTATTGATTGCAGGCGGGTAAAAGCTGAGGTTGACGTTGATGGTGGAGTCGCATCCCAAAAGACTGCCTCCAGGAATGGTCTCGCTGCCGCTTGGATTGCTTGCATTGTAAACAGTGCCATTGACCGTGATGCTCTCGCCGGGGCAAAGCGTTTGGGCAATATTGTTAAAGGTGCTCTGCAGGAGCGTGAGATTGATGACCACCGTCGAATCGCAGCCCTTTACAGAAGCGTTTTGCAGCACCTCTACCCCGGTTAGGTTGTTCTGGTCGTAAACGGTTCCGTTGATGTTGATGGCCTGACGGGCATATCCCTTGGCTGAAAGTGCCAGTGGCGGGTAGGTAGAAAGCCAGGTTCACATTCACCACAGAATCGCAACCTGAGAAGCTGGCACCGGGGAACAATTGCGAACCGCTGGGATTGTTGATGTCGTAAACCTCGCCATTGACGACTAAAGATTCATCGGAACACAGGGTTTGACCGAGATTGTTCACGACAGCGTTTCCAACCGTGATGGTGGTGCTTGGAGGGTTTGGACTTAGTCCGAAATTAACCAGGCAGTTAAGGCCATCTGCAAATCCACCTATCGTAAATACTATAATGCCATTTGTAAGGCCGAAATCCGAAGGGCAGACTTCAAAACTGGAACTATTGGGTAAGTTGCCAAGGAACCCATTTTGACTTAAGCCATTTATAGACAAGTTGTAGTCAATTGCGAATGGTGCATTACCTGCGAAATTTAGGGGTATCTCTATGCAATTACTTGAACAAATAGTGGCATCCGGGCCAAGTGCAACCGTTGGCAAATAAAACTGAACAGGGAACCCTTGCGAAACCGACAAACAGTCGTCAGTTAGGTTAACACCATTAGTGCCGCTGTTCCCTGCCACCGATGACACGTAATAAGTCTGCCCCAGTACTACGCCTGTTGGAATCGGAAAAACGGGTGTGGCGCTCGTCGCAATGATTGTCCCAAGCGTTGCACCGGGGTTGTCGTGCAGTACGAATTGCAGCACATCATCACCGTCTAACACTTGGTCTGCATTGAACGGGGCTGAAAAGCTAGCATTATTGTAGCATATCACCACTGGGTTGTTGCCAATATTCATCGTCCCCGCATCTGTCGTGCAGTTGCAGTCCTCCATACCACTGACCGTCACTGGTCCGCAGCCGAGGGCATCGTCAAGTACAAAACTATAAGTGCCGGTACTGGCGATGGGGGGCGAAGTGAAATTCGAACCCGTGAGCGTAATGCCATCTACGGTATATGGAGCCGCACCGCCAGTGATGTTGAAGGTCACGGTGTAGGTCGTATTGGTGGCATCGCACGGTTCATCAAGTGCAATGAAAGTAGGAGCTTGGTTGATCATGACGGCAGTGGTTGCTGGGGCCGTGCAGTTTGCCGAAGGGGTGAACGTCAAGGTCACATTGCCGCTCTGAGCGTTCGGGTCAAAGCTGTTGTTACTCACGCCAGGGCCGCTCCATGTGCCGTTCGGGAAGCTGTGGTCGGCCAAGGTTGCAAGGTTCAGTGGGTTGTCGCTTTCGCAAATGGAAGCTGTGCCAAGCGAAGGGACAAGCGGGGCGTTCACCGTGACCGTGGTCGTTGCTTGGTTCACACAGTTTGCCGTAGGCGAAAAGGTCAGCATCACGTTCCCGCTTTGACCCGAAGGGTCAAAATTGCCACCGCTCACACCAGGTCCGCTCCATGAGCCAGCCGGATAGTTTGGGTCGTTGAGGGTGCTGAGAATGAGGATATTCCCAGTCTGACAAGCCGAGGCAGTGCCCAAAGAAGGCGTTGCAGCAAGATTTACCGCAATCGAAGTAGTGGCATTATTGGCACAGAACGAAGCCGAAGGTGTAAAGGTCAGGGTGATATTACCGCTGAGGCCCGCTGGGTTGAAGCTATTGTTCGTCACGCCTTGCCCTGACCAAGTGCCCGTCATGCCGCTTTGGGTAGTCGGCAAGGCAATAGGCTGATCGGTTTGGCAAATGAAAACGGGTATCCCACTGATGTTAGGTGCTGGTCCCGTTCCAACGCTGATGGTAGTCGTTGCGCTGCTTGCGCAAAAAGATGGCGCTGGCGTGAAGGTCAAGGTGATATTGCCAGTTAGGCCCGCCGGGTTAAAGCTGTTGTTGGTCACGCCTTGGCCCGACCAAGTGCCAGTCATTCCCCCCTGTGTGGTCGGCAATGGGATGGCTGCCCCTGTTTCGCAAATCGAGCCTGGCACCCCTGAAAGCGTAGGTGTCCCGCCATTTCCAACGCTGATGGTAGCCGTTGCATTGATGGCGCAAAAAGTGGCATCGGGCGTGAAGGTCAAGGTGATATTTCCGCTGAGCCCCGCCGGGTTAAAGCTGTTGTTGGTCACGCCTTGGCCTGACCAATTGCCCGTAATGCCATCTTGCGTGGTGGGCAAAGCAACGGGGTTTGCCGATTGGCAAATATTGGTTGGTACGCCAGTGATGGCAGGTGCCCCGCCCGTGCCCACTTCGATGGTGGTCGTGGCATCTTCGGCGCAAAAGCCTGCATCAGGCGTAAAGGTCAGCGTGATGATGCCGTTCAAGCCCGCAGGGTTGAAGATATTATTGATAACGCCTTGCCCAGACCATTCCCCTGCAATGCCATCCTGGATGCTCGGCAAGGTGATTGGCGGAGCCGACTCGCAAATGGAGGATGGGATATCACTGATAATTGGAGCGCCACCGTTGCCTACGGTAATGTTGGTTGTTTCGCCAAGGGCGCAAAAGCCTGCATCAGGGGTGAAGGTCAAAACATAAGTGCCGTTCAGCCCTGCTGGATTGAATATATTGCCAATGACCCCTTGCCCTGACCAGTCACCTAGAATGCCGCTTTGGTTGGTAGGCAAGGCAAAGGCGGGGGCATTGTTGCAAATGGAAGCAGGCACCCCTGTGATGGTGGGTATGACAGCACCCTCCACCGTGATGGGTTCGTTGGTATTGATGGCACATTGCCCGGCGTTGGGCGTGAAGGTCAAGCTGATGGTGCCATTGAAGCCCGTCGGGTCAAAACTGTTGTTTGAAATACCGGGGCCTGACCAAGTCCCATCTATACCTGATTGGTTGGTGGGCAGCATGATGGGAGCGTCCAACTCGCAGATATTGTTCGGTACACCTGCGATGATTGGCGTTATGGCTGGCGTTACAAGGATGCTTTCCGTGGCTGACGTTGCACATTGGTTGGCGGTTGGGGTGAAGGTCAGGATCACTGACCCGTTCTGCCCATCGGGGTTGAAATTATTGCCACTCACCCCCGGCCCCGACCAGTTGCCATTGATGCCGCTTTGGTTGGTGGGCAATGGGATAGGTGCATCCAATTCGCAGAGCGAAGCGGGCACGCCTGTGATGTTTGGCGCCGTTGGTGTTTCAACATCAATGTCCGTAGTGGCGGGGTTGGCACAAAGCCCAGTGTTTGGCGTAAAGGTCAAGGTAACGTTGCCGCTAAGCCCCGATGGGTCGAAGCTGTTGCCGCTGACGCCTTGGCCTGACCATGAGCCAGCAAAGCCACTGACCGTGGGTGGCAGGTTGATGTTCGCCGCCGTCTCGCAAATCGAGGCTGGAAGGCCAGTAATGACGGGCGTTGTGGGGGCATTGACGACAATATCCTCGGTGGCTGGATTGGCGCATTGCCCTGCATCCGGCGTGAAAGTCAAGTTCACGCTGCCATTTTGGCCCGAAGGGTCAAACATATTGCCAACAACACCGGGGCCTGACCAATCGCCAGTTATGCCGCCCTGGGTAGTCGGCAGGTTGACGGGGTTGGCCAGCTCACATAAATTGGCGGGCAGCCCTGTGATATTGGGCGTAATCGGTAGATCAACGTCAATGATCGTCGTTGCTGGGTTGGCGCATTGCGCAGCAGCAGGGGTAAATGTAAGTGTCACGTTGCCGGTTTGGCCCGAAGGGTCGAACATATTGCCAGCAACCCCGGGGCCTGACCAGTTGCCATTGATGCCGCTTTGGTTGGTAGGCAGCGAAATGGCAGCGTCGCTTTCGCAAATGGAAGGTGGTATGCCCGAAATGGGCGGCGTAGTGGCAGCGTCAACGTCAATGGTTGCCGTAGCTGGGTTGGCGCATTGCGCAGCAGCGGGGGTAAATGTGAGCGTGACGTTGCCGCTTTGGCCCGAAGGGTCGAACATATTGCCAGCAACGCCGGGGCCTGACCAGTTGCCAGTGACGCCGCCTTGGTTGGTGGGCAAACTGACCGCTGCGTCCAATTCGCAAATGCTGGCTGGTAGCCCCGAAATATTGGGCGTGACCGCCTGTTCCACGTTAATACTGGTGGTGGCTGGTGCTGCGCAAAGTCCTGAGTTAGGCGTAAAAGTCAGCGAAACCGGGCCATTCTGGCCTGAGGGGTCGAACATATTGCCGGACACGCCTGGCCCCGACCACGTACCATTGAAGCCACTTTGGCTGGTGGGCAACGAAATGGGGTCGTCCAATTCGCAGATGGAACTCGGCACGCCACTGATATTGGGGTTCTGCTCTGGGTTGACGATGATGTTGGTGGTGGCAGGCGCAACACAAGGGGCGCTTGAGGTAAATGTCAAAATCACGCTGCCACTTTGCCCTGTTGGGTTGAACAGGTTGCCGGAGACGCCGGGGCCTGACCAGGTGCCGTTGGGATAGGTGGGGTCTTCCAAACCGTTGAGGTCGTAGGGTGGGTCGGACTCGCACATCACGTCGGAGTCGAGGTCGGGCACTGGCGCAGCGGTTACTTGAACGTCAACGGTATTCGTTGTTGCGCAAGCACTTGGCACTGGGGTAAAGGTCAAAGTATTGATGCCAATAACAGCCGAGCCGGGATTGAACGTATTGCCGGAAACGCCTGGGCCTGACCAAGTGCCACTGATGCCTGAATTGACAGTAGGCAAGGTCACTGCTGCATCATCTTCGCAATACGGGCCAAGTGGTGCAAGCGTGGGCGTGACGGCCACGTTCACGACAATATCCATGTCGGTATCTTGGGCGCATTGGTTAGGTGAAGCCGTAAAATCAACGGTGGTGGTAGTGCCGCCAAGTCCAGCAGGGTTGAAAACTGCCGGTGACCAGGTACCGTTGATGCCTTGGTTGGAAGTGGTAGGCAGGGTGACGGGAGCAGCTGTTTCGCACAGAGGGCCTACCTGGGTGAAGGTAGGTATGGGGGCGGTGGTGCCAGTGACTTCAATATTGTCGATGAAATAGAACTCACCATTTGATTTGTTTGATGCAAAAAACCGAAGCTGAAGTGTTGTGCCGTTTAGGCCCGAAACTGAAATAGTACCTAGTCCTGCATCGCCGCATACATAGCCGAATTGTGTCCAGCCTCCTCCGTTCAAGCTGTATTCTATCAATACTTGGTCATGGCTGTTGTCGGGTGGGGTATTTCCTGAGCATCCAAAGATTGCTGACCCCCCCGAGTCGCATTCAAATACGCCTTGGGCGGTGACTTGCAAAGAGACCGAAACGTTACAAAAATCATCTATGTCAATCACTTGCGACAGCCAGCCATTGTCGTTGCCACCGCCGCCAAAAGCGGGGCAGCATGGGCTTCCTTCTGCGTCGTTTATGGCAAACTGCCCAGACCATACCCCCCATTGGCTCTGGCCGGGCCCTTGGTTGAGCTGACCGCTATCATCGCAATCCGTCGCATACGATGACCATTTTGGCGGACCGTTCATGGTGCCATTGGCGTAGGAGTTGAAGTTTTCTGACCAGATTTGCCCGAATGAAACAGTGGCGAAGCCACAAATAAGGAAAACAAGCAACCAAGCGTTGCGGAAGCAAGATGCAAGAAGCAACCCGAAAAGCCTTTTAGCCATCGTCATTCTTTTGTTTTGGGAACGATTTACATTGCAAAGGTAGAACAAAAGAACGGCGTCAGTGCAGCAATTAGCATTAAGTGGGGGTGAAATTTGGGGTTTTGGTGGAAAATAGCTTTTGGGCTGTTACGGTTCATCCCTCCCCCCTCTCGCTACGCCTCAGCGTCATGGCTTACTAATCGCATTCACCCCCCCCGGCGCACAATGCTCCCTCAAATACTTGCTCACCATCGTGCTCAGGTGCAGGAACGTCCCCTCGCCCTCGCTGATGCTGTGCGAGCGCATCGGGTAGGCCATGTACTGGAACTGCTTGTTGTGCTTCACCAATTCATTCACCAACATTTCCGCATTTTGGAAATGCACGTTGTCGTCGCCCGTGCCGTGGATGAGCAGCAGGTTGCCCTTCAGGTTTTTAGCATGGGTGAGGGCGGCACCGGCCTTGTAATCCTCCATGTTTTCCTGCGGTAGGCCCATGTAGCGCTCGGTGTAAATATTGTCGTAGAGCAAGGAACTCGTCACCGGGGCAATGGAGATGCCCGTTTTGTAGATATCCGGGTATTGGAACATGAGGTTCAGCGTGGAAGAGCCACCGCCGCTCCAGCCCCAAACGGCCACCCGGCTGGTGTCGCAATAGGATGCTTCCAGCACTTTTTTGGCTCCCATCGCTTGGTCACGGATGTTCACTTGACCGATTTTTCGGTAGATGGCCTTCCGCCAAGCCCGGCCCTTGGGCGCTGGCGTGCCCCGGTTGTCGAGGCTGACGTGGATGTAGCCGTCCTCGGCCATGTCGCCGTTGTAGATAAAGTCGTTGGCCCCGCCAAAATCGTCGCCCACCGTGGTGGCGGCAGGCTCGCCATAGACGTAGAACACCACCGGGTATTTTTTCGATGGGTCAAAATTGTTGGGCTTTTTCATCCAGCCGTCCATCTCCACACCGTCCTCGGTAGTCACTTTGAAGTACTCTACGTTGCTGTTCTCCTTGGCCTTCGGGTCAAACTCCTTGGCCAAATCCTTTTGTCCGGCGAGTGGTTTATGGCTTGGGAGTTCCACCCAGGCCGTCATTGGTTGGGTGTAGTGGTTCGAGAAGTTCCAGCGGGCATATTTGCCGTTGGTGGACACGTTGTAGCCATGCGTGCCGGGCATGGTCACAGGCGTAAGTACCTCGAACTTGCCTTTGCCATTCAACGGCACCCGGTACAGGTACTTCTGGATGGCGCTGTTTGGCGAAGCCGAAAAATAGACCCAGCCGCCCTTCTCGTCAATGCGGTCGAGGCTGATGACATCGTAGCGGCCATCGGTCAGCAGGGTCTCTTTTTTGCCATCTATGGAAATGGTGTAGAGGTGCATCCAGCCGTCCTTCTCGCTGGGCCATAGGAAGGACTTGCCGCCATCGAGCCAGAACCAGCCCACGGGTTGGTTCGCCCATTCGTTCACAGTGGTCACCCAAGCTTCGTCTTTATCGGTGAAAATGGTGCGGGCATCGCCCGATTTCGGGTTGCAGAGCATCAGCTTGCTCTCGTTCTGTTTGCGGTTCAGTTGCTGCAGGATGACCTCCTTGCCGTCGGGCGTCCATTCCATGCGCACGATATAGTGCTGCGCCGGGTCGCCGGGCACGTTCATCCAAGCCGTTTTGCCATCGGCAATGCCCACTACACCGATGCGGGCCGGGCTGGGCGGGTCACCTACTTTCGGGTACTCCACGGGCACGATTTGGCTGTAAACCGAGTCCGTATTGTTGATCATGTAAAAATCCCGAATCTTGTTGGCGTCTAGCTGCCAGTAGGCGATGCTCTTGCTGTCCGGCGACCAACGGAAGCCGTCCCGACAGAAAAACTCCTCCTCATAGACCCAGTCGAAGGTGCCGTTGATGAGCTTTTTGGTGCCGAGGTCGTCCGTCAATTTTTTGATGCTGCCGCTGGCAAGGTCTTCCACATAGACGTTCCGCTCGCTCACGTAGGCGGCCTTCGTGCCATCGGGGCTTAGCTTCGCAAACATCAGGGTGGAAGCTGGCCGGCCCTTGCCGAGTTGCCTGAGGGACTTGGTGCCAAGGTCGAGCAGCCAATAGTCGCCACGGGTCTTCATGCGCCAGACCTTCTTGCTGTTGGTGTAAATAAGCGCCTTGGTACCATCTTCGGTAAGGGTGTAACCCTCTACTTTGAGCGGCGTATCTGAGCCGATAGGCTTGAGCACGTCCTTGCTGACGAGGGTGCTTTTCTCAAGAGAAGGCAGCATGTATTTCATAATGGCGCCTTCCTCGGTCGTGGTATAGCTATTGCCGTCGGTGGCCCAGGTAAGCCGTTGGGCGTAGCCCAATAAACAGAGGAAAGTAAGCGAAATGGTTAGAATTGACCTAAAAATGATGGGTCGAAGGTTCATGTATCGTAATTTTTGATGAAAAAAATGCGGTTAATTACTCTTTTTCCGAGTTTCGCAAATGTAGCAACGCCATTTGATTGGTCTTCCATAAAATTGCGAGCCACAACAAAGTCAGCTTGCGCTAAAAATGGTTGCTTTGCGTTTGTAATTGAGACAATAGCAAAAAGGCATTAGATATTGGACAGCGCAATTTGAACCTTAAGTCTAATGTCTCATTCCTAATGTCTTTATCCCAACCCAACGATTGATGTACAAAACTTGGCTTTCCATATTCTGTTTGCTTTTTTTGGCAAAAATGGGGCATTCGCAGTCCCTTACGGGCGAATGGTCTGGTACTGTGACCCAAACTGGCAAGTCCACCAGTTTCTTGTATTCCATTTCGATGGTACAGGACGGCCAAAGAATAACTGGCACGGCTACTTCCAGCAACGCCGACGGCAGTGGTGCCGCCAGGTTCGAGGTAGGCGGCACCTTCGATGGCAAGCTGTTGGTCTTGCAAGAGGTGAAGCAGTTGGAGCCTGAAAACGCTAGGTGGTGTCTCAAGCATATCCGGTTGCAATATGCTGAAAACCACGGCATCGCAACCCTTGAGGGTAGCTGGGAGGCCCAAGGCTGCAAACCGGGGACTATGAGGTTAGGAGGCAGTTCGACAGGTCTTGTCCCGATTCTTCGGGATGGCAGTGGGCAGTCAGTCCCTAGTCCAGCGGCAAGCATCCAGTCATCCCTCATGCCTCATCCTTCATCCCTCCTTGGACGATACAGCGGCCACCTCTCCCAATCCGACCGGAACTATGGGTTTTATTTCTGAAATGAAGTTCAATGAAGACGGAATGGGCACTTCGCACATCACTTCCGATGGCGAGGGTGGGAATGCGGTTCACCGTTTTTCATGGTCTTATGATGCTGCTTCGCAACAACTTGATTTTCAGGAAATTGAAATCCTGGAAGAATCGGTGCCGAGCTGGCGGTGGTGCATGAAATCAGGCAAGTTGCATTTCAAAAAAGAAAGGCATCGTCTTTCATTGACGGGCGATTGGCACGGCTTTATTGAAGGTTTTGATGAAAAATCAGGCGGGTGTGCCCCTGGCAAACTATATGTGGAGCAGCCAATTCTTGCGGAATCGGAGCCAACCAATCCAAATGAAACGAATGACCCTATCATTGCGAAGCACGACCCACCACAAATAAAAGCCTACGAAACCAAGACCAAAAGGGAGGCTGACGTAGAACGGGTGCTCGAAGTGCGCAGCAAGACCATCCGCATCAGGGTTTGGGACAACGGCACAGTGGATGGCGACGTGCTTTCCCTTTTCCTCAACGGCGAGCAAATCGTGAAGAACTACCGGGTGACCCGCCAAAAGCATGAGACCATCGTGAAGCTCGACAAGCCCACCAATTTCATCATACTGCATGCCATCAACCTCGGCAGCATCTCGCCCAATACCGTGGCCGTGTCCGTGGACGACGGGTTCGAGGAGCAGGTGGTCATCATCAGTTCCAACTTGGACAAAAGCGGGGCGATTATGATAAAGGAATTTACCGTTAAGTAGAGAGGGTGAGAGAGGTGAGAGAGGTGAGAAAAGTGAGAGGGTGAGAAAAGTGAGAGGGTGATGAGGCATACGTAACGTCTTTAACCCTCTCACTTTTCTCACCTCAATCACTTTTTTCTCTATTCCAATTCCAAGGCCGTTTCCAAGTTGCCCATGAGCAAGGCGGAGAGGGCATCGTTCTCGGGGTTGTAGGTGGATAGGTTGGCTGGGTCAGTGAAGTCAATTAATTGATTGTTAGTGCCTTGTAGGAGTTTGAGGATGTCCAAATCAAGGTTTAGGTCAAGCGTTTCGCCATCTTTCAATTCGAAGGATTTGAAGATGGTCATGGCTTGGTAGTTGTCGTTCTTGGCTGGGAAAAGCTCAAAAGCAGCTTCCGCACCCCGACATCATAGATGCCCGCCAGTTTCATAAAAAAGAAGCTGCCACCGTCGCTCCAATAATGGGTGTCGAAATTCTTTTTCAGCGGATGCCCAGCTCCAAGGCTCGATGCGGACGACTTGTTGGAACTGGATGGGACCCCAATGCCGATTTTGATGCCCCGGTACTTCACGGCCGGCACGGTACGAAAGGTGTAGGTTTCTGCCTCACCGCTGGCGTTGCCCGAAAAATCAGCGAGGCCGATATCGAGCAAGTCGGTCTCGTCGGTCGTCTCTTCTTCCAGCAGCTTCACGTTGCTGATGAAAAAATTCAACTCATCGAACTGTAATTGCTCCACGGAACCAGCTTGGTAGGCTTGGCCCAATACCAAAGGATTGCCTGCAAAAAGGGCATTGATGTTGAGGTTCACCGTGCCCGAAGGGCCAAGCAATGGCTCCTCTTCGCAGCCAGCGATAGCAATCAGCAATATGAAAAATGCTATTTTTTTCATGTTTAATGGATTTCTTGAAACTGTTTAGGTGGGTGTAGGAGGAGGGAATCTGGGAACATTTCCTGCCAACCCTATTTCCCAAGGTTTACCCGAAGGGAAGTGATGAAATTGCGGCCTGCCGCACTGATGCCGGATGCAAACGGGCGGTAGTGCAGGTCGAGGATGTTCTCCACGGCGAAGTTCAGGGTGAAGGTCTTGTTGATTTTCCAAGACGCATACAGGTTGTAGGTCGTCCAGGCAAGGGTGCCGTCATAGACGACTTTCCCATTATCCGGGTTGATTCGCCAATAGCTGTATTCAATGTTATCCTCCGTACCACTTAGGCTTGTGACTGGCTTACCGTCCTGGTCGAGTTTTACGCTCGAAACCCCGTATTGGTCAAGCGTTTTGGCCATTTGGTAGCGGGCTACTGCCGATAGTTTTATTTTTTCGTTGGTGTAGGTCAGGCTCGTGAAACCATGCGTTGGCGGTATATGGTCGAGCGGGGCGAGGGTGTCGAAAATGACCTTGCCTTCGTCGTCCTTTACTTCAAACGAAGCACCGCCTTTGATTAAGCTCAAGTTGGACTCCATAGCCCAATGCTTGCCAAACCGGGCTTGCGCCTCAAATCCCACGCCCTTGATGATACCGTAGGTTGCGTTCACCATTGCCCTTGTTTCATAATCGATCCCGTCAACCTGCACGATATTGGAGCCATCAGGGAGTGGCTGGGAACGACGGGTCATCAGACCCTTTACGTAGGTATAATGCCCAGTGGCACCCAGCTTCATGCGGAAGCCTGCTTCATTTTGCCCAATCTCTTGCGAAATGGCCAACTCCCCGTTGTAGCTGCGCTCCGGCTTGAGGTCGGGGTTGGGGATGGAAATAAAACCGTTGCGGGGACGGAACTGCGAGAAGTCGTCTGTATTCGGCGAGCGGAAAGCCTTGGAGCCGAGCAGCTTGATTTCGGTGCCAACGGCTGGCCGCCAGGTGCCGCCGATGGACCAGGTGAGGTCGCTGTTCTTGGCCGTGACACCGGGGCCGTAGAAATAAGCAGGCCAAGTGGAGGTGCTATCGTTGGAGTACAGAGAAAGCAGCTTCACCCAAGTATAGCGCAGGCCGCTCGTGAACGAGAAGGAAGAGTCGGCGCTGTTCAGGTGGTAATTGGCGTACCCAGCCATCGTCGTCATGTCGTTGTCGGCGGGGTAGCGGGAAAGGGCATTGCGGGTGATATTTTCGGTAGCTATTCGCACCCGGCCCGATTCGGATTTCAGGTCGTTGTGGTTCAACTCAACACCGTACATCAGCTTGCTTCGGCCACTATCGTTCAGGTTTTTGTCCAGGTCGGCGGTCAGCGAATAGCAGAACACGTTTTCCAATTGGAAAATGCGCTGACTATTGCCAAAGGTGCGCTGGAGACGGTTTTCATGTACCCGTTGGAATGCAGCGATGACAACGGCCCGGTCGTAGAGGGCATTTGCCTTGCTCATGCCCATCTTGGCGGAAGCCAAGAACCTGCGCTGCGGCCCGTAGAACCACTCCGCATAGCGGAAACTGGTAGGATCATTAGGGTCGGTTAGCTCGGTCAGGAAATCATAGCGGGGTACATCGGTGCTGGTGGACTGCTGGAAGTTGAACAGGGTGTAGAAATTGCGGTTCGGCTGGAACTTGATTTTTTGCATGAAATCAATTTGGCCGTAGGCTGAGCCAATCTGTATGTTATAGTTCGCTTTGTCATTGTCCAATACATTCTGGACAATCTGGTCACCGTTGCCCACCCGCTCCACGTAGTATAGGCGCTTACCAAAATCCTCATAGCCATCCGGACGCCTGTCGCCACTGCGGAGGTCATTGTAGTCCGTATAGGTCAAGCTGGTCATGGAAGCCCAGGTACGCTTGCCGATGTTCACATCGGCATGGATGGATTTTTCTTCGTTTGCGGACGCAAAACGGGAATAGAAATTCGACTCAACCACCAGCGGGCGATCGTCCAATGCGAGTTTCGGCTCCTTCGAGCGGAAATGAATCACCCCGCCCAAGGCGTCGCTGCCATACATCAAGGAACCTGGGCCGAAAATGACCTCCGTGCGCTCCAACATCGCATTGTCCACGGTGATAGAGTTCTGCAAGTGGCCGCTGCGATAAGCTGCCGTGTTCATGCGCACCCCGTCCACCACGAGTAGCACCCGGTTGGCCTCGAAGCCGCGCAGCACGGGGCTGCCTCCGCCCATTTGGGTTTTTTGTACAAAAACGCCTGCTGTGTTCCAGAGCGCATCCGCCGTGGTCTGCGACTCGAAAAAGGCAATGTCCTTTTTGTCAATGCTGGTATAGGTATAAGGAACTTGGCCGGGCAGGTCGTCACGTCGGCCAATCACCACTATCTCCGCTAATTCTGTTGCAGAGCGAACCATTCTTATGATGCCATTGCGCTTCCTGATTTCGTAAAAAGGCAACCGCAATGGATTATAACCTACAAAAGTGAAATTGACCTCCTCGTTGTTGTTAACATCCTTCAAGGTGGCCTTGCCGTTTTCGTCGGTGGTGGTGGCCACTTTTTGCTGGTCATTTGTGAATACATTGACGCCATACATCGGTTGGCCTTTTTCGTCCAAAACAGTTACGACATAGTCGTAGGCAGTTGTTGAGGCCGCCATTGTAAAGGAGGATAAGCACAAAATGACAAGAAGACAAGAAAGCCTAAAGCAGTTGGGACAGCGTTTCATAGAAGTATAGTGATATTGGGCTTTTGCCCAATTAACGGGTAATTAAGTTTTCCAAAACAAGGGATGGGGGAGGGGACGCAACTGGCGTTGCAAATACTGTGACAAAAGCCAGTATTGAAGATTAAAAATGCTTTAAAATGCAGGGGAGGTATTTTTACCTGGGTAGCTGGATGGTGAAGGTGGTGCCCTCGTTCAGCACTGATTTTTTGACGAAAATTCTGCCGGAATGGTAGTCGTCGATGATTCGCTTGGTGAGCGAGAGGCCCAGGCCCCAACCCCGTTTTTTGGTGGTGTAGCCGGGCTGGAAAACGGTCTTGAACTTGTTGGCGGGGATACCCTTGCCCGTGTCGCTTATGTCAATGAACACGTTGGTGGCATCTTGGTAAACGCTGGCGCTGATGCGGCCCGTGCCCTCCATCGAATCGAGGGCATTGCGGAGCAGGTTCTCGATGACCCACTCAAAGAGATGGGAGTTGATTCGGACGGTAATTGGCTCGAAATCAGTGGGATGTGGGAAGTGGAACTCCACTTTTCGGCTGGCCCGTCGCTGCATATAGGCCCGGCATTTTTCAAGTTCGTCGAAGATGTTGACGGGCGAAAGCTCCGGTGCCGAACCGATTTTCGAGAAGCGGTCGGCGATGAGTTCCAGGCGAACCACATCGTTGCCCAGTTCGTCAAGCACTTCGTTGACCTCTGAGTCATCCTCCCGTAGAGCCCGCAAATGCTCTATCCAGGCCACGATGCCGCTGATGGGCGTGCCGAGTTGGTGCGCCGTTTCCTTGGCCATGCCCGCCCAAACCCGGTTCTGCTCGGCCCGGCGGCTGGTGCTGAAGCCGAGGTAGCCAAAGGCGATGAAGGCAGCGATGAGGATGAACTGGAGGATGGGGTAGAGCTTCAACAAACCTAGTATTCGGGAATGCTCGAAATATAGGTGTTGGCTGCCCCAAGGCGTTGCTACGGTAATGGGTTCTATATTTTCGGTCTTGAACGCTTGGAGTTTTTGTTTCAAAAACGCTGGTGTTGTATCGTTCTTCTCGCCAAAATTGACGCCCATTTGTGGATTTCCCATTTCGTCCACCAGTAGGATGGGAACCGTCGTGTTTTCGATGAAAAAATTGTTCTGGAAGGTCACGTCCACTTGGGTCGTATCGTTCATGGATTCGTAGGCCACTTTCAACTGCTGCACCTTCTTCAGTTCTTCCTCCTCCAACTTGTCCGTCAGGTACTTGGTGTAGAACATGGAAATCAACACGATGGCCGCCCCGGCTGTTGCCAGGTACCATTTCCAACGTGATTTTCTTTGGTAGATATCCATTAGAACGGTTGACGGTTGACGGTTGACGGTTGACGGCTACACGGGAATCTCCGTCTGCCGTCCATCGTCCATCGTCAACCGATTTTGTAGATCCACATTCACCAACACCGCCATGCAAAGAAAGAAAAACGAACCGATTTTATCCGTTTCCACCAAGTCGTTCATCAGTAGCAGGGCATCAATGGTCACCGTGGTCATCAGCACCATCATCACCAATCTACGGCGGTCAGGGTCAGATGTTTGGTGGTAAATGACTTCCCCCTTCAAAAGTACGATGAAAACCAATGCCACGAACAGCAAGCCGCCGATATAGCCCTGTTCCACGGCCACCATCAGGTAGTAGCAGTGGATGCCAGAGCCTTCCTCGTTTTCGCTCACATAGGTACGGAAGCCGTGCAAGGTATAAGTCTTATAAAATGCTGTGAACGTGCCCGGCCCAAAGCCCAGCCAGGGCCGCTCGCCAATCATGTGGCCGCCTGCCACCCAGCGATAGACCCGCTCCATGGTGCTCACGTCTTGTCCTTTGGTGGTGGCACTCAGCAGGTCGCCAAAGTCCTCGTGGGTGATGGTCTTTTCGTAGGTCGGCTTGTGGTCGAGGTAGCTGTTGTGGCGCACCATGCCAAAGATGTAGAGCAACGCCAAGATGCTGGCCACGACCAGTGTGGGCTTCATCAGCCGCCATTTCACCACAAAATAAGCGCCTACCGCAATGGCCAATGCCCCGTAAGCCGCCCTCGTGAACGAGTACTGTATGCCGATGAGCAGCAACAAGGTCGTACCGGCCAGCACCCACCATTGCCACGACCAAGTGCGGTACATCTGCCGGGTGAACCAGACGAAGGGGAAGAAAATGGTCATCATGCAGGCGTAGGCCACTTTGTTGCGGTAGAACGGCTGCACGATGGTATGTATCTCGGCGAAGCTGAAACCAATGGCGGCATGTTTGCGGAGCACGTAAAAAATGGTGCCCACGAGCGGCACAAGCACGACCCAAGTCAGCGTTTTCAGGTCTTTTTCTTCCTTCAAAATGCTGCCAGCAAGGAAGAAGAACGAGGTGACGTACCAGATTTTAGCGAGCGAATATTTCAGCGAAATTAGCCAGTCCTGCGAGGTGATGGAAGTGAAAAAGAACCAACCGAGGTGTACGAGCAACGCCAAACTAATGGGGTGCCGCAGGAAGTCGGAGCGGAGTTGCCGCCCATTGCGGAGCGTATATAAAAAGTAAATGCCCAGCAGCGAGACCATCATGATTTCGGTGGGCATGTCCGTCACCGTGCCGTTGGGCAGCCAGACCTCCACGGTGAGCGGGATGAAGAAAAACAGCAGGAAAAACAGCTTGCGGAAGTCCACCACGGCGAGGTAGCCGTACAGGGCGAGGGCCGGGATGCCCGCCAAAAACCACCAGTTGCCAGCAATGCCAACGAGCAGGCTCGCCACCACGATGGCGCTAAAACCGATGAGCAGGTTGCGGGTTTGGTGGTCGGCGAGGGTCATGGCTTAGGCTTCGGGCTTGGTATTGATGATCTCCCGCCAGTTCACATCCCGGTAAGTATCGAAAATCAGCACCCCAATCACACTGAAAATGAACGCCACCGCCGTGGCAGCGATGACCATCAGCGCCCGCTTGGGCCGCTCCTTGATGACGGGGACTTGGCCTTCTTCCAAGAGGAAAATGGCCGGGAACTCGGAGCCAAACGCAGCTTTCGACATCTTGTAGTGCTCCTTGTCCTCGGCCAATTGCTCGCTCGCCTGCAACTGCGACTCCACGAGGTAGTCCATCAGGGCCATGCCCCGGTTGAAGGTGTCGAGCCGGGTGTACAGCTGCTGCAACTGGCTCTCGTAACCCGTGATATTGGCTTGTAGGAGGGTCAATGTGTCACGCTGTTTGTACCCGGCATTGCGCAGCGACGCCATCCTTGCACGGGACTGGTTCAGCTTTGACTCACCCGTGGCGATGAGTTCCGACAGGTTTTCCGACTGCGCCTTGGTGTTGTAAACGCCATAACGCAAGCGGATGCGCTGCATCGAGTCGTTCATCATCTTCATGTCCGCTTCCTTCTGCCGGATGTTTTCCTCAAAGGTGTGTACCGTTTTGGCCTGGCTTTCCTTGATTAGACGCTGGGCGGTATCGTTGATGAAATTGCGGGCGGCATTGGTCATGCGGGCAGCGGTTTCCTTGTCCTCATCCTCGATGCTCAGTTCGATGGCGTCGTATTTTGTTTTCACCACATCGAAATGGCTTTGGAATTCCAGCGCCACGTAATAAGCCCCCCGAAGGCTTTTCGGGTCAATGTCGTACCGCTCGTACAGGTCGAAGCTGTCCACCATGAAGGCCACGAGTTGCCCGCTGTTGGCAATGCTCAGGATGCGGTCAATATCGTTCTCCGTGCCATAGTAATCGGGGGCCTCCGCCGATATGCCGAAAATGGAGGCAGGTACGGCGAGGTCAGGGCTGGCAGCATAGAAAATCGTGGTGGACTTATAGTACACAGGCAGCACCAACGACACGATGGCCGCCCCAATAGCCGTGGCTGCACAGGTGGCGATGATGATTTTCTTCCACTTAAACAGGGTGGCGAGCACGCCGAGTAGGTTGTCCTTTGTATCCATTAAGAAGTTACGAGTTGTGAGTTTCGAGTTTCGAGTTGAAACTCGTAACCGAATTGCGCCGCAAAACTAAGCAGAAACCCCTTGCCTACACCTCAGACTTGTTTTTTCAGCAAACCTAGCAGCGATTTCAGGCTTATCATGCGGAGCAAGAACGCCAATAACAGCCCAATTGCTATGGCTCCGCAAAACTTTAGCAACCAACCCTGGCCCGGCAGTTGGAGCAGCGCCCAATTTGCGGAGCAAACCAGCGAAACAAAAGCGGCAATCTTGTAGAATTGCCTCGGCTCAACGGGCAAGGCCAGCTCTTTTTTCGCCAAAATCATCATACCCATCATCACAAAGCCTTGGGTGAAAAACGCCGACATGCCCGCCCCGACTGCCTTCATCGAAGGGATGAGCAACAGGTTCAGCGCCACATTGACCCCGATGGCGGCGAGGAAAATGCGGTTCATCTTCTTCAAACTGTCGTTGGCAGTGAGTAGGGTAGTGTAGATGAACGCCCCGCTGAACGGAACCAAAGTGAGTATCACCCAAGCCAGCACTTCGCCATGATAAGCCGTGCCTTCCTTGGGGTAAATAGCCAGCATCAGTTCCGTGCGGAAGGTGAAACAGGCAACGGCGATGGTGACCGTGCCGGCGAGGATGAGTTGGAAGGAAAGGCGCAATAAATCTACGATTGACGATTTACCCTGCCCGTCCGGCAGGCGGGGATTGACGATTGACGAAGGGCCAGAAGTCCGCATCAGATTGGAAAACATCGGCAGCAGCAGCCCCGCAAAGAGGTAGCCTGCCATGTTCAGCGCATCGAGAAGGCGGTAGGCGGCAGCATAAACACCAGCCTCGTGACGGCCCTCTTTGCCCGTTAGGTACTCCAGTAGCACAATGTCCATGCGGATATAGGCTGTCATCAGGAACACGGCGAGTGCGTACGGGGCAGACTTTTTAAGGATAAATAAAACGAGTGCCCAATTGGGCCGCCAGCGGATGGGCTTTGGCAGTTTTTTGAATACAATGAAAAAAGCCAAGGCTGCAGTAAGCGCCCAGGTCAGGTTTTGGGCATGGATGAACCATTCAATACGAAACTGACCGGGGAAGAGGCCACTCCAAAGCAGCACGGCACACACTACAATCAGCAGTATTTTATCGAAAGTTGATAGGAAGCTGTCCACACGGTACAGGCCCAGCCCGCTCACGTTGGAGCGCAGCCAAGCCACGGTGGAGATGAGCACATGGTTCAGTGCCACGAATAGTAGCAGATGCCAAATCTCCGATTCGAAACCCCGAACCAACGCAGCTACGAAAACCAATGCAAGGTAAATGACAGCCAGCAAAACCTTGACTATCAGTGTATTCGGAAATAGCTTTGCTGCCAACTGCGGGTGCCTCGCCACCGTTCGGCTGTTGAAATAATGGATGCCAAAATCATTCACCATGAACAACAGGTAGGCGAAACTAAACAAGGTGGCGTATAGCCCGTATTGTTCCGTACCCACCCTTTCCTGTACCGTCCGCTCGATACCGAACACGTAGAACGGCTTGATGAGCAGGTTCACCAAGACAAGGAAGATGGCATTGAGTAGGAATTCTCTGTTCAAGATGCTGGATGCTTGATGGTGGATGCTTGATGCCGGATAACAGTGGCATGCTTCCAAAAATCGTGGGGCAAAGTTCGTTTTCATTTCAATCTCCATCACATTATTAATTTTGCACCAAAACTGGAACCTAACCTGCACTAATCAGTATCAAGTATCCAGCATCAAGCATCTCCCAAAGAGCATCAAGCATCCAATATTTTGAAAGAAAAACTACAACAACTTCAACAATCCCTAGACGGCGAACTCTATTTCGACGCGCTAATGCGAACGCTCTATTCGACCGACGCTTCCGTTTACAAGGAAATGCCGCTCGCCGTGGCCTATCCCCAAACGGTAGCGGACGTGAAAAAACTCATCCGCTTCGCAACGGAAAACAAGACCAGTCTCATCCCACGCACGGCTGGCACTTCGCTGGGCGGGCAGTGTGTCGGCACGGGCATCGTGGTGGATGTGTCAAAGCATTGGAACAAAATCCTCGAAATCAATGTGGCCGAGCGGTGGGTACGGGTGCAACCGGGCGTCATCCGGGACGAGTTGAATGTGTTTTTGGCTAAACATGGCCTCTTCTTCGGTCCTGTCACGGCCACTTCCAACCGGGCGATGATTGGCGGCATGGTCGGCAACAATTCTTGCGGCGCAACGAGCATCGTACATGGCACCACCCGTGACCATGTGCTGGAAATAGAGGCTATTTTGAGCGACGGCTCGGAAGTAGTTTTCAATGAATTAACCGAGAAAGCGCTTTTTGATAAAATGGCGCTAACGGCATCGGATTTGGCTATGGCCACGAATTTTGCCAACCCACTTGATGCTTTAAGTGCTTCGCCTTCACTCGAATCGAGTATTTATCGGCAATTAATATATTCTTTGTCAACCCCTGAAAATCAAGCAAATATCCGCCAAGAATACCCCAAGGCCACCATCCACCGCCGCAACACGGGCTATGCCGTGGACGTGCTGCTCGACCACCGCCCATTCAACCCCGATGGCCCCGACTTCAACCTTTGCAAGCTGCTATCGGGCAGCGAGGGCACACTGGCTTTCACCAAAACGGTAAAACTGAACGTCGTGCCGCTACCATTGCCCGTGCCCGCCGTGCTTTGTGCCCATTTCACTTCGCTCAACGAGTGCATGGAAGCCACCTTGTTGGCCATGCAGCACCGCCCCGACCAGTGCGAACTGGTGGATAAAATCACGCTCGACTGCACCCGTGACAATATAGAGCAATCGAAAAACCGCTTCTTCGTGGAGGGCGACCCGGCTGCCGTGCTGCTGGTCGAGTTCCGCCGTAGCACGCAGGACGAGGCCATTGCTGCTGCGCAAAACCTCATCGAATCCCTCCAAGCGGCTGGCATGGGCTATGCCTTCCCCATCGTGCGGGCGAACCGGGCAGGGCAGGTTTGGGCGCTGCGCAATGCGGGCCTCGGCGTCATGTCGAACGTGCCGGGCGATGCCAAGCCCTACTCCTTCGTGGAGGACACCGCCGTGGCGCTCGAAGACCTGCCTGCCTACATCCGGGAGTTCGATGCATTGATGCGGGGCTTTGGGCAAAGCGCCGTTTACTACGCCCATGCCGGGGCTGGCGAGCTGCACGTGAAGCCTGTTTTGAACCTGAAAAATGCGGACGACATGAGGCAGTTCCGACAAATCGCTGAGGCCAGTGCCCATTTGGTGAAAAAATACAATGGCTCCCTCTCCGGCGAGCACGGCGATGGCCGGGTGCGGGGCGAGTTCATCCCGATGATGCTCGGCGAGGCCAATTACCAGTTGTTGCGGAGCATCAAAAAAACCTGGGACCCGAACGGCATTTTCAATCCCGGCAAAATCACCGACGCCCCGCCGATGGACGCCAATTTGCGCTATGAAATTGGCGAAAAAACGCCGGAAATCCAGACAGTTATGGATTTCAGCGACGCTGGTGGCTTCCTGCACATGGCCGAAAAATGCAACGGCTCCGGCGACTGCCGCCGCCTCGATTTTGCGGGCGGGACGATGTGCCCCAGCTACCGGGCAACCCGGGACGAAAAGGACACGACGAGGGCAAGGGCGAATGCACTTAGGGAGTTTTTGAGTCCGCAGTCCACAGTCGGCAGTGCGGTCCCAGTCCGAAATCCGCAATCCGCAATCCGCAATCGGAGAGGAAGATGTCAAAAGGGCTTTGGACTTGTGCCTAAGCTGCAAAGGCTGCACCTCCGAATGTCCCAGCAACGTGGACATGACGACGATGAAGGCGGAGTTCACGCACCAATATTACCAAAAGCACGGGGTGCCAGCGAGGGCGAAGTTCTTCGGGCATATCGGGCGGATGAACGCCGTGCTGTCGAAGGCGCCCCGGTTGGCCAATTTCTTCCTAACCAATTCATTCACAAGCAGTTTGGCGAAGCGCATCGTGGGTATTGCGCCGCAACGAAGCCTGCCAGCGCTGGCGACCACCACCTTGCGAAGCTGGTACAACCAGCACCGAGGCGAGCTGAAAATCACGGGGCCGACCAAGGGCAAGGTCTTTTTCTTCTGCGATGAATTCACCGAATTTTATGACGCTGAAATTGGAATGAAAGCGCTGAAACTGTTGGCCCGGCTCGGTTACGAGGTGGAGATGCCCATGCATCCGCAGAGCGGTCGGGCGCAGCTATCGAAAGGACTTTTGCCAGAGGCGAAGCAGTTGGCGAAGGAGAACGTACGCATTTTTTCCAAACTCATTTCCAATGAAACACCACTGGTGGGCATCGAGCCATCGGCCATCCTCAGCTTCCGGGACGAATACCCAAGGCTGGTGGACAGGGCAGACGTTGCGCAAGCTAAAGCACTGGGAACCAATGCCTTGCTGATTGACGAGTTCCTGTCAAGGGAGATTCAGGCGGGCAAAATTGACCCTGATCTTTTCACGAAGGAACCAAGGAAAGTGTTGCTGCACGGCCATTGCCACCAAAAAGCACTTTCGAGCATTGAGCATTCGGTGTGGGTTTGCGGCCTCCCCGACCACTACGATGTGGAGGTCATCCCATCGGGCTGCTGTGGCATGGCGGGGTCGTTCGGCTATGAAGAGGAGCATTATGAGGTGAGCATGAAGGTGGGAGAACTGGTGCTGTTCCCGGCCATTCGTCAGGCACTAAAGTCAGGCGGTGACTCAAAGTCACCGCCTGACTTTGAGGTTCTCATCGCCGCGCCCGGCACAAGTTGTCGCCACCAGATATTGGACGGGACGGGACGGAGGGCGATGCATCCGGTGGAGGTACTATTTGATGC
Organism: Saprospiraceae bacterium; assembly: GCA_016714985.1. Taxonomy (GTDB): domain Bacteria; phylum Bacteroidota; class Bacteroidia; order Chitinophagales; family Saprospiraceae; genus UBA6168. The sequence continues at coordinate 199,176 of JADKBS010000005.1, forward strand.
TTTGATATAGTGTATTGGCCTTAAGCAGGAAATTGAATATTTTTGCAGAAAACCTCACATGGCTAAAGACAAATACCACCAAGAAGTGCGGGAAGCACTTGAAAATGACGGCTGGACAATTACCCATGACCCCTATAAAATCATGTTGGGTAGGCGAAAAGGGTTCATTGACCTTGGGGCTGAGATACTTGCTGCTGAGAAAGGGACGCTAAAAATAGCTGTTGAAATCAAAAGCTTTTTGGGTGCATCCGACCTTTATCAATTTGAGGATGCACTGGGGCAATTCTTGGTTTACCAGCCAGCCTTGAGCAAGAAAGAACCAGAAAGGATTTTGTACCTTGCTGTCCCAGAAGAATTCTACGACAACTTCTTTGAAGACGTTTACTTCTAGGAAATCGCAGAATTGTACAAGTTGAAAATGCTCGTTTTTAACGAAAAAAACAATACCATCGTCAAATGGACCAGTTAACTAAAACAATGATTGTTAGCGACTTGGTTACGGAAATCGGCAACATGGTTCCTTCCGATGAATTTACACAAACCCAAATCATTTTGGACAAGGATGGCGGGCACTTCTTATTGTTCGACATCGGCTGGCATGGAAAAAAACGGGTCTATTTGCCATTCGTCCACGTTGATGTGATGCCGGATGGTAAGGTCTGGATTCAGCACGACGGCACCGACCTTGACATTGCGACCATATTGTCAAAAAGAGGAATTGAGAAAAAAGAAATCGTTTTGGGTTTCAGGGCACCCCATGTCAGGGAGTTGATGGAGGATTTTGCACCCGCCTGACATTTTGCAACCCAACCTACACACCCTTACTTTAAGCCCACCCGTCCCGCCATAAATGCGGTACATTTGCACCGATTCAGAACTAACCGCAATACCTTTTTTTATGAAAAAAATTTCGCTCCTGACGCTACTCGTTTGCATCGCAACCCTTGCAAATTCCCAGGACTTCCAACGCCTCGATGCCGTTGTGGATAAATACGGCAGGCAACTGCCCAACCCTTGGACTGGCGGCCTGAACGGCCCGCAGTGGTCGGCGGTGGATCTCAACAACGATGGCAAACAAGACCTCTACGCCTTCGACCGCAATGGTGACATTCACCTTACCTTCATCAACGAAAGTGGGGTAGGAGAGACCAAATACCGATACGCCCCTGAATATGCCGCCAACTTCCCACCCATCAAATTCCATGTGTTGCTGCGCGACTACAACCGCGATGGTGCGATGGACCTCTTCGGCAATTCATTGGACGAGGGGCTGGCAGGCCTGAAGGTTTACAAAGGCAGCTTTAATGAAAACAACCAGTTGACCTTCGAGCGGCTAACTTTTCCATGGGCCTTCAATGTGTTGCTCTTGGAGGTGTCGGGGGCCTATACCCAGCTTCCTGTCAACGCCACTGACTACCCGGCCATTGACGACCTCGACAAGGACGGCGACCTCGACATCCTTGCTCCAGCGGTCAGCGGCTCCACTTTCTATTATTTTCGGAACATGGCCCTGGAACAAGGCTACTCTGACGACACGCTTATTTATGAAACCATTGAATCTTGCTGGGGGCATCATTTCATTCCTGCATTCTCGGAGTCCTTTCAGTTGAGCATGGACTCCACCTGTTGTGTTTATCCGCCCTGTTTCCAGCCCGATGATCCAACGTATGAGGTGGACGAAAGGAATGGCGTGCATGGTGGCGCAGCCATCTGTACTTTTGATGAAGACAACGACAATGACAAGGAACTCCTCTTTGGTGACTTGATTTACAAATCTGTCATACGGGGAAAGAACTGTGGCTGGATAGGCAATGCCTGGGTCTGTGATCAGGACTCAACCTTCCCCAGCTACAATGTTTCGATAGAGATGACCTACTTCCCTGCTACTTTCTACTTGGATGTGGACAACGACGGTATCAAAGACCTGTTGGCTTCGCCAAACATAGCAAGCGGCGGCGTTGATACGACCAGCGTTTGGTTCTATAAAAACGTACAAAGCAACGAGTATCCCGTCTTCGAGTTCCGGCAAGATGACCTGGTTCAAGACGGCATGATTGACCTTGGCACTGGGGCCAATCCCGCCTTTGTGGATTACAACGCCGACGGTCTCATGGACTTCGTGACCGGCAACGAAACCGTTCACGACAAACAAAGCGACATCACTCGGCATTCCCGGCTTTTCCTTTTCAAAAACGTGGGCACACCGACCCAGCCAGCCTTCAAACTGGAAGACCCTGATTACCTTGAATTCAGTCAATTCATAGACCCTAACCTGCAGCCTTTTGCCTATGCCCCCGCCTTTGGCGATGTGGACGGCGATGGCGATGCCGACCTCGTGGTGGGCGAGCGGCACGGGCGTTTTTTCTATGCTGAAAATCTTGCTGGTGCGGGCAACCCATTATCTTTTGGTCCAATCATCCCTTATTGGCAGAGCATTTCGGTGGGTCAGTACTCCACGCCGTTCATCCACGACATCAACAAGGACGGCCTCGGCGACCTCATCGTGGGCGAGTTCCGGGGCACGGTCAACTACCTACCCAATATTGGTACACCCGGCAACCCCGTATTCCATTCCAACCCCGACGAAGCACCAAACAATTTTTTCTTCGGTGCCATCAACACACAGCAGCTTGGCTGGTCTTCCGGCTACAGTGCTCCCGTGGTACTGGAATGCTCCGACGGAACGTTGACCCTCGTCACTGGTTCCGAACTGGGTTTTCTGGAATACTACCGAATAAATCCTGACAGTTTGGACAAGCCAGGTGCGGCATTTGAAATCCTCAATGAAAAACTGGGATCACTTAGGGAAGGTCGTATAACTCGCCCTGCCTTCACTGACTTGAACGGCGACGACTTCCTCGATGCCCTTATTGGCAACCACCGGGGTGGATTAGGGCTGTACCGTTCACCCATCAAGAACGATTGCACCGTGGCCGTCAACGAAGTAAAGCAAGCGTTGGAGGTGGCACTTTACCCGAACCCCACAGGTGGTAGGCTCTTTGTGGAAGTCAAAACGGAGACGCCAAGGCCCATCAATTACCGCATTTTCAACGCGCTTGGGCAGTTCATGGCGCAAGGTGAACTTTTGCCCGGCGACCGCAGCATTGATGTCGGAAGCTACAACTCCGGCTTGTACTTGCTGGAACTGTCGGATGGGGTAACGGGGGCTACGAAGCGGTTTGTGAAGCAGTAGGCTGTTAAGTTTCGAGGGTTCGATTTGTTTGAAGGGTTTGATTTGCACAATGGCAAATCAAACCCTTCAAACAGTAACCAACCACCCCATCACATCCACCCCATCCGCATAATCTCCCAGCCCCGGCTCCTGCGTTTTGCCGAAGGCGATAGTGGGTAGGCTAATTAGTTGTGGCCTTGCCACAATGCACTGGATTTCCTCTTGGCGGCTCGCCAATTCCATTTCCAACCAATTTTTGTCTTCGTAAAACTCGTAGTGCAGCATGGCGATGCGGCTGGCGATGGCCTTGTCTTCTTTCACGATGATGCAGCCGTTGTTGAAGCACGGTACTTGGTTGAGCATCAAAAGGGCGAGGTTGTAGTCGAAATTGTTGCGGTACTTGCTGTGATTGGCGATGTCATTATATTCATGGAGCGCCTCCATCAAAGCCGCAAAATGGTAGCCTTTCGGCAAATACAGTTTGGAAACATTGCGGCAGCCGAGGCCAAAAAAACGGAACACGTCCTTCCCAAGCAGGTGCAGGTCATCGGTGGTTTCGGTGCCGTCCAGCACAGCCCCGGCGTTGCGGTTTTTGCGGATGATGTGCGGATATTTCGCAAAATACGCCTCAAAATAGCGGGCCGAGTTGTTGCTGCCCGTGGCAATGACGGCATCGTAGCCATTCAACTGCTCCACGATTTCAAAAAAGGCACCAGCGCCAGGCGTGTATTTTTCCAATAATTGCAGCAAGTAGGGCAGTAAGAACCTGTCCTTGTCGGAGAGCTTGATTTTGGCTTTCTGCCCCGCCACGAAGGTACAAACCACATCGTGGAAGCCTACTAAAGGCAAGTTGCCCGCCATCACCATGCCCACCGTTTTCATGGGTGGCTCGTCGGCGATGGGGTAGGCCGCCGCCCATAATTCCAGTTTGTTTTTATCCAAAAACTCGGTAGCAATGGCTTGAATGGCCAAGTGCTGGTTTTCCTTCGTGAACCAAGCATTGTTATACTCTGTCCGGTGGATGATGGCATCAAGGTAGTCATCCGGGTGGAGCAGGTGCTCGCCGAGGCGGGAAAGGGCGGATATGCGTTCTTTAGTGTTCAAATCTGCTAATATTGATTGCGGATTACGGATTGCGGATTTCGGATTGGGGTCGCTGCAAAATTGGCAAATTCAGGTCACAACGATTGCGGATTACGGATTGCGGATTGGGGTCGCTGCAAAATTGGCAAATTGTGGATTGGATTACCGTTTTCTATTTCTTTCTTCTTTTAGCTTTTTTGATGCTGGCCACTATGCCTAAAACAAAATCAAGATACAGAACCAACTACCCAACACCTTTCAAACTAGCTACACCCCCAATCCGCAATCCGCAATCCCGCAATCCGAATTCGAATCATTCTTGGTCCAGCGTCAACTTACTCCTCCTGTCCGCCACGTAGGTGCGCCATCGGTTTAGGCAGTCCACCATGGGCATGGGCAGTTCGGAATCGAACATCATGTGCTCACCTGTGCGGGGGTGAACGAAGCCGATTTCCTTGGCATGGAGGGCTTGGCGGGGGAGTATCTCAAAGCAATTCTCTACAAACTGCTTGTATTTGCTGAAGACGGTGCCCTTCACGATGCGGTCGCCGCCATAGCGGGGGTCGTTGAAAAGCGGGTGGCCGAGGTGCGACATGTGTACCCTGATTTGGTGGGTGCGGCCCGTTTCGAGCCGAAGCTCCATGTGGCTGACATAGTAGAGCCGCTCCAATACCTTCCAATGGGTGATGGCCAGTTTGCCCTCGCCATCGTCCACCACGGTCATCTTCTTGCGAAAGCGGGTGTGGCGGCCCAGCCAATTTTCAACCCTACCCGAATCCTCCTCGAACTCCCCCCAAATGATGGCATGGTAGCGTCGGTGAATGGTGTGGTCGTGGAACTGCTTGGCCAAATGCATCATGGCATAATCGGTTTTCGCTACCACCATGAGGCCCGAAGTGTCCTTATCTATGCGGTGGACAAGGCCGGGACGATTGTCGGGATTGCCATCCATAACGGGCAGGTTTTGGAAGTAATAGGCCAAGGCATTCACAAGTGTGCGGCGATAAACGCCAACGCCGGGGTGTACCACCATGCCAGCGGGCTTGTTCAGCACGAGCAGATCATCGTCTTCGTAAATGATGTTGAGGGGAATCTTGTCCGGAATGATTTTGACGGCCTCATCCATCGGCTTGGGCATGAGCAACTCCACCACATCGTTTGGCCGAATCTTGTAGTTCGACTTCTCCTCCACGTCGTTCACCTTTACCAGCCCAGCCTTGATGGCCGTCTGCACCCTACTCCTCGAAATCTGGAAAATACGGTCAGAAAGGAACTTGTCCAGCCGTATCGTCCCTTGGCCCTTGTCGGCCACGTATTTGTGGGTTTCGTAAAACTCTTCGTTAAAAACCAATCTATCTGGTACTCCTCGCATTTTGATTTCGGATTGCGGATTGCGGATTGCGCCTGCCTGTCGGCAGACAGGGATTGCAGCAGCCCGTTTCCTAATTCAAGCTCGCTGCCTAATGTCACACAAGTTTTTCAAGCTATAGGACAGCATTCTTCTGGTACTGAAATAATTGGTTTAGATGGGTTAGGGAGGGTTAGAAGGCTTAACCGCTACAAAACCATCCGAATAGCAACATTTTCTGGATTTTGAGCTTACACGGCCTAAACTATCTAAACCTGCTAAACAGGTACCTAATTTTAAAAAGGATTGCAAAATAACGCAACTTTACGCCAACCGTTTAGCCTTATCTTTTTTTCTGAGTTGTAATTGGGTACTTCATTGCAAATTTGCAGCGGCCCCCAATCCGAAATCCGCAATCCACTAATCCGAAATCGAATGTCTCACATCAATTCACTCTGTGTAAAAGAACCGCACGACCCACGTACTACCAAGCCGCATGTGCTCCCCATTTATGCCACCTCGTCGTTTGCTTTTGGAAGCATTGATGAGGGCATCGAAATATTCACCAACCAAAAGCACGGGCATGTCTATGGCCGCTATGGCAACCCAACAGTGGACGCCGTGGCCGCCAAAATCGCCGCATTGGAAGCCTCTGGTACGGAAGTGGAGGCCGCTGGCCTGCTGTTTTCGAGTGGACAGGCAGCCGTCAGCACGATGGTGATGGGCCTATTGAAGTCAGGCGACAAAATCCTGACGCAGGGCAATCTCTATGGTGGTACGACCGAGCTGTTCGTGAAAATCTTCCAGCCGCTCGGTATCGAGACCATCCTCACCGACCTTCACAACCTCAATAAGGTGGAGGAGCTGTTGAAAAAAGACGAAAAAATCCGCCTGCTCTATTGCGAGACGCCCGCCAACCCGACCCATGCCTGCGTTGACCTATCAGCTTTGGCCAGCCTTGCGAAGCAATACGGCAAGTACAGTGCAGTGGACAACACCTTCGCCACGCCCATGCTCCAGCAGCCATTGCGCCACGGTATTGACTTCATCGTCCACAGCACTACGAAATACCTCAATGGCCACGGCAATTCCATCGCAGGGGCGCTCGTCACAACTCATACGGAGCAGATGCGGATGGGCGGCCATATCTGGCAAGCGATGAAATTGGCTGGAACGAACTGCAGTCCCTTCGAAGCATGGTTGACGCACAATGGCCTGAAAACCTTGGGCCTGCGCATGGAGCGGCATAGCGAAAATGCGATGCGTGTCGCCAATTTTTTGGAACAAAACGATGCTGTTTCAAGGGTCAATTACTGCGGCCTTCCCTCGCACCCCGACCATGCCATTGCGAAGCAACAAATGAGTGCCTACGGCGGCATGCTCAGCTTTGAACTGGCGGGTGGCCTCGAAGCGGGCATCCGCTGCATGAACCGCATCCGGTTTTGCACCCTTGCCCCCACCTTGGGTGATGTGGACACGCTCATCCTGCACCCGGCCAGTATGTCGCACTTGAACATCCCCAAAGAAGTCCGCCTTGCCAACGGCATCACGGACGGCCTCATTAGGCTATCGGTCGGCATTGAGCATGCAGAGGATATAATGGGGGATTTGGCGCAGGCGATTGGAGGGTGATACTGGATGCTGGATGATTGATGCTGGATGATTGGATACTTCTTTTAATTTTGAGGAAAAAGGACTTTCTTATAAAAACTGCGTTTGGCTAATTTGTCGCTTTTGTCATCGCCGAAGGCGACCTGCGACGTCATGCGGGACTGCCCTCGTGATGTCGCAGGTCGCCTTCGGCGATGACAAAAGCGACTTAACAGGACAAAGTATGGATTTACAATTTTTATAAGAAAGCCCTTTTTTGAGGAAAAGGCCATTCGGATAAGTTCAATTGTTACATTAGCTTTGCCCATTATTGGAATTGGCTATAGTGACGTCTGCTTAACCAGCATCCACTTCCCGGTATCCAGCATCCAGTATCCAGTATCCAGTATCCAACAACAACCATTCAATCATGAAGAACTTTTTCAAGGCGATATCCGATTTTTTTGCCTCGCTTTTTGGAAAAAAAAAGGAGTCAACACCTACCACAACTCCTAAAACCACCACGCCCAATCCCAATGACCGCTTGCCGGATGAGGTGGAGGACAGTTCCGACGTGCCAGTGGACACGGTGAAGACCTTGCCGGTAATCGCCGTTATACCCGATGCGCCCGGCCCCTTTGCCGACGATGACAAGGAAGATGCTATTGACAGCGAGGAGGAACCCACCACCCCTGGCCCCTCAACGGGCACAACTACCACGCCCACAACGGGCGGTGGAACCACCACCATCCCTACGACCCCTACAACTGGAGGCGGTACCACCACCCCAAGCACCGGTGGCGGCACTACGACTACCACCCCGAGCACCCCAACCCACCGCTTCCTGTGGTGCCTCGACAACGGGCACGGCAAGCTGCAACCCGGTAAGCGTTCCCCGCTTTTTGACGATGGGAAGACCCGCTTCATGGAATATGAGTTCAACCGGGATGTGGTGGAGCGCATCATGAAGTCCCTCGACAAGCATGGGGTGAAATATTTCGACATCGTGCCGGACTTCAACGAGGTGGGCAGCTTCCTCTCGGAGCGGGTGGAGCGGGCCAACAAAAAGAAATCCGACCTGCCGAAGATTTACGTCTCCGTGCACGCCAACGCTGGCCCGGCCGCTGCGGAGGAGTGGATTGGCGACAATATCAGGGGCATCGAGACTTGGTATGCGCAGAACAGTGCTAGGGGCAAGAAACTTGCTGCTGTTTTCCAAAAGCACCTCATCTTGAAAACGGGCTTCAAGAACCGAAACCTGAAATCCACGGCCATCACTCCCCTGTATGTGCTGGAAAAAACGACCATGCCCGCCGTCCTTACCGAGAACGGTTTTTACAACAACAAGCCCGAAGTAAAGGAACTGATGAAGGACAGCGTCCGCCAGAAAATCGCCGATGCGCACGTGGAGGCGATATTGGAGATTGAGAAAACGGGATTTTATAGGGGGCAGTTCGACAGTGGGCAGACAGTCAGCAGTTGTCTAGTCAACCACTGCTCAAAGCAAAAAAATAGGCTTTGGGCAGTCAGGGCATTGTTTAAAAGCCTTGACTTCGCAATCAAAAGAGGTGACATCGCTGAACGATGCCACCTCTTTCATTTTTAGCAGAGCTAGACTAATTCAACTGCCGACTGACTGCCCACTGCCCACTGTCGAACTGCCCACTGTCAAGTTGCCACCTTTTAAACTAGTGTTTAACCAATTTCTCCCGTTGCAGCACCCGCCCGTTTTGCACCAGCGAAACTAAATAGACGCCAGCGGGCAAGCCTGCCAAATCGAGCTTCGTGGTGGTTTGGTTTACACTCGCTTCCAACCATTTTTTGCCCTGCAAATCAAAGAGAAGGAGCCTTGATTGGCCTTCGGCCAATGAGGCGGAAACGGTGATGTTCACATAATCGCCTGCTGGGTTGGGGGCGGCGGTGAACCATGCCGTTTCGGTCGTTTTGCTACCTTCGGCAATGCTGCCGTCCCTGTCAACCACTGCCTGCGGGTTGTCCGTTTCGAGGCTGTCCGTGGTGACGACGATGATGGGGCCGCCGCCGTTCCAGTTGCCACCGGGCCTTTGGCAGCGCCATGCCTTGCGGGCGTAAGCGCCGCAAAACTCGAAGTCAACAGGTGTCAGGTTGTCCACGAGGTCTGTGCCACCGAGTTGGTTGGGCTGAAGGCCAGGAATGGGTTCTTCGAGTAGGTAGAGGAACTGGGGGCAAGGCCCGAAATGGTCGAAGCGGAACAGCGGTGTATCGTGGTGAATGGAGTAGGGTATGTGGGCGCCGTTGCTGCCTGGTGGCGTTATCAGCTCGAAAGTATAGAACTTCTTGCCGGGATGCCCAGCCACGTTTTCCGTCAGCATTGGCGGCGACCACTCCCCGGCGATGTTGCTGGCCCCAATCAGGTTGAAATTGGCGGGGGCCACGACGGTGAAGCGCCCAGTGGAGGTCATGGCGTTCTCGGTGGGGTCAAAACTGCCGCTGGGCTTTGCCACTACAGCCCAACTGGTGGAATCGGGCTGAAGCTGGAGTTTGGCCTTGAGGCATTTTGGGCCGCAGTCCGTTGTGGTGAGCATGGCAGGCTGAGAAGGTATGAAGTTACACCCTCCCGTCTTGGCTGCCAGCCTGAACCACTTCCCGTTCAGCCCTTCGCTGTTGCCGATGTAAAGGGTGGGAGCGTCGATACCCTCAATCTCATTCGGGCCACCCTCCTGCAAGTCCGAGTAGATGATATCATCGCTGGAGACCATCCATTGGTAATATAAGTCGCCTGCATGCGTGGAAGCCGAGGCAGTGAAAATTACCGGGCTTCCTTGACAAGTCGTCTGGTCGGTGGGGTGGGAGGTTATGGATATTGGGCCTTCCACTCTTAGTGTTGCGGCATAGGAGGCTACAGTACTGCATTCAGCGGTCTGAATCAAGCAACGGTAGTAGAAGCCGTCTTTGCCCACAACATTGGCCACGCTTAGGCAGGCGGTCGTCACACCGTTATAAACACTGTTGGTTGGCAAGTTCACCCAAGCGCTTGCATCCAAGCTGTCACCAGAGACATTCACCTGCCATTGGTAGGTGATATTGCCCTGGCCAGTGTTCGTTGTTTGGATACAAAAGTTGGTGGCACTGCCGGAGCAACTTGTCCTGTGGTCAGGGTGGTTGGTCACGTAAACCGGGCCTTCCACGGTCAGTTGTGAGAAGTTGGTCGTGGCAGATATACAATTTGGCGCTCGGTAGCGCATCCTGAATCGCCACCTGTACATATTGGCCACGTTACTGATGCTTAAAATGGAGGTGTTTGTACCACTGTACACACCACCCTCGGCGATGTCAGAATATGGCAAATACGAATTGGTTGATTGGTTGTATTTTGCGACTTCCCATTGATAAATCAAACTGTTGGAATCGCCATTCATCAATGCAACGGTTGCGCTAAAGCTAACTCCCTCACCAGCGCACTGTGTGACATTGTCAGGCTGGTTGGTGACCGTCATCGGGCCAATAACAGTCAATATTGCCGCATCCGAGTATTGAATATTACAAGTGCTGGATCTGTATGCTACCCTGAACATAGCACCGTTCCCTGGCTCAGATACGTTTGAAACCGTCAACATGGTCACCCCAGTAATATTGTTTATGGTGAGAGCGCCAGCATAATATGGATTGTTTGGCAAGTTGTTCCATGTTCCACCTCCATCTAAGCTCATCTGCCATTGCACGGTAATATTGTCCATTGGCAGTATGAAATTGATTTTCGCAGAAAATGAGGCCGAACTACCGTGGCATGCTGCCACTGGGTCTGGCTGGTCGGCCACAGAAAACGGGCCTTGTACATTCAAGGTGGCATAATCTGAATAAACAGTAGTAGCGCAATCCGTTGCATTGGCGACCGCACGGAATCGACGTCCGTACATGCCTGCTACGTTGGTAATAGTCAGTACGTCAGTTCCCGATGCGACCGCACCTGTGATGGAGTGCGAGAAATTCGCATCTGGGAAGGTAATTGGTGTCCATACTGTATAAGGAGCATCCGAATACTCCCAACCAAAGCTGAAATGCCCCTGCGGAATAGCAGCCGTAGCGAAGAAGGTTGTGTCGTTGCCAGCGCAGACGCTGGCATTGGTAGGGTCAACAGAGAAGCTCGCACATGGACTGGTACACAAAGGCGAAACATCTGGGTCGAGGTAGCCGTCGCCGTCCACGTCCTCGTTGACGAGGTCGAGCACGCCGTCACCATCAATATCCTCCCCTGGGTTGAGGAAGCCATCGTCGTTGGTATCCTCGTCATAGTCTATCGTGCCATTGGCGTTCAAGTCTTCGTTAAAAGGGTTCCAAGCCCCATCGCCGTCCGTGTCCTCGAATGCGTTGAGGATGCCGTCGCCGTCGCAATCGTTACAGCTCCAGGCTGAGGGCGAGTAGTTGCCCATGTATTCATAGACATCGCCTGTGACCATGTCAAATACCGTTATTTCATTACCAGGGTTGTTACCTTCGGAGTTTGGCAAGTCGTTGAATGGGTCCGTTTCATTGTCAATCAAGTACAAGCTGTCAGGACATATACCAGTGCCATTAAACGTGAAAAGCAGGGTTTCTTTCCCTGCTTGCCAAGGCACCATAGGCACCTCGTTGTTGAAACCATAAGATTGGTAACGCCTGGTCGGGTTTTCAGTAGGACCATTAATGGGCGTAGTGGCCGTCCAGTTGCCATTGACGTTTGTCAAAGGACTGACAGCGTAGCCTAATGGCAACACAACCGTCACCTGCCCCGAACCAATGATGGTCTGATTGGTCGTAGGCGTTACGCCTTCTGGCCTTGCAAAGACCCCCCATTTATTGGGTTCTATGAGTTTTAGTTTAAAGGTAATGCCTTGTCGAGGTGCAGTCGGTGGAGCGGCGTTCAGGTCTGAGGCATCCACCAGCGGGTCGAAAACCCCATTCCCGTTCGTGTCCTCCTGGGCGTTCAAGAGGCCGTCGCTGTCATTGTCTTCGCAGCTCCAGGCGGAGGGAGCGTAGTTGCCAGCATATTCATAAATATCGCCAGTCACCATATCGAAGATGGTGATTTCGTTGCCGGGGTGGTTGCCTTCTGAGTTTGGCAAGACGTTGAATGGGTCCGTTACATTGTCAATTAGGTACAAGCTATCAGGACAATTACCATTGCCATTAAACGTGAAGAGCAGGGTTTCCGTCCCTGCCTGCCACTGCACCATGGGCACCTCGTTGTTGAAACCATAGGATTGGTAACGCCGGGTTGGATTTTCATTCGGCGCATTAACAGGTGTGGTGGCTGTCCAATTGCCATTGACGTTTGTTAGAGGGCTGACATTGTAGCCAGCTGGGAACACCACCGTCACCTGTCCCGAGCCAATAATCGTGTTGTTGGTCGTAGGAGTTATGCCCTCAGGCTTTGCATAGACTCCCCATTTATTGGGTTCAATTAACTGGAGTTTGAACTTAATCCCCGTAGGTGGGAGCACCACTTGTGCAGTGACCGAGTTGAGCCGTAATAAAATAAACGCCAATAGCAAGAGTGCTGTCTTAGGGTATTTATTGATTCTGAACATGATATACGTGAGTTTGATGAATTAAATAAATGGACTATGAATGGGGCGTTTTCTCGTTTTGGGGGGAGGTATATTTAAGTAGGAAAAGACCCTATCGTCCCAGCTTGAAACGGGGACGATAGGGTCACAGGCAAAGCATCGAAGTGCCAATGCGCCTTGCCGACCTACCTGCTTATCTTAATGTTTAATGAATTTTTCCCGTTGAACCACCCGCCCGTTTTGCGCCAGCGAAACGAAATAAACCCCAGCGGGCAAGCCGCTCAAATCCAGCTTCGTGGCGCTGGCCTCCAACTGGGTTTCGAGGTGCTTCCGTCCTTGCAGGTCAAACAGCGAGAGGGTAGGGCGGCCTTCGGCCAATTCTGAGGAAACGGTGATGTTCACATGGTCGCCAGCAGGGTTAGGGGTGGCAGTGAAACTAACCTTGTCACCCTTGCCCGTATCACCTTCCCGGTCAACCACTGCCTGCGGGTTGTCCGTTTCGAGGCTGTCCGTGGTGACGACGATGATGGGGCCGCCGAGCCCCCCAGGCTTTTTGCATCGCCAAGCCTTTCTGGAATACACGCCACAGAAGTTGAAGCCGACGAGGTCGTTATCTACGGCAGAGAAAGCCCTCAGTTCATTGGCTTGTACCCCGGCTGGGAACTCCTCCATGATGTACAGGAAGTTGGGACAGTCGCCGTTTTTGGGGAACCGGAACAGCTCGGTTTCATGGTTGTTGGCCATGTCGAGTTGCGGGCTCCCATTCGTCTCAAACGTGATGTAATTACGGTTGGGATTGCTAGGCAGGGTGTTCCAGTCGATTGGGCCCCAACCCGTAGCACTGGCATCGTAGCCCGTGAAGTCCATGCCCGCCGGATAGATGATCGTCACCCGCCCATGCTGTAGGTTGATGGATTGGGCATTCGCCAATGGTCCTGTGGCCTTGGCCACCACGGCCCAGCCGCTCGAATCGGGCAGTAGTTGCAGTTTCAGTTTCAGGCAGCTCGGTGGGTTTACCTCGTTCAGGTCGGAGGCGTCAATATTGGGGTCGTACACCCCGTTGCCATTGGTGTCTTCTAAGGCATTGGCAACGCCGTCCCCGTCGTTGTCGTGGCAGTCCCAGGCCATTTCTGCATAGTTGCCGCCATAGCCATGAATCTCAAAGTTGAGCACATCAATGGTGGTAATATCGTTGCCGAGGTTCCATTGTGAGTCGGGCGGAAGCAGCCCGTTACTGGGGTAGAGGTGAATGTCTTCGGGGCAGTCCCCTTCCCGTTTGAACTTGAAAAGCAGGGTTTCCTGGTTAGGCCTGAATTTGATTTGCGGGAAATCGGACATTAGCCCAAAAGAGACGTACTTCTTGTCGGGAGCGAAACTCGGCGCATTGATGGAACCGCCAGCGCTCCAGGTGCCACTGACGTTCGTCAGGCTGCTCCATTGGTAGTCAGCGGGCATTACGACAGTCACCTGTGCCGTGCCCGTAACGGTTTGTTGGCTGATATCGGCATCGGCACTTGGTTGTGCATAAACGCCCCAGTAATCGCCGTCGGGCATGAGCTGCAGTTTGAACTGGATGTCGTTGTTGGCTCCAGCCATATCCGCTGAGTTCAAATCGGAAGCATCCGCTCCAGCGTCGTAAACGCCATTCCCGTTGGTATCCTCGTGTGCATTCAGGATACCGTCACTGTCGTTGTCGTGGCAGTCCCAGGCGGCGGTGGCGTAGTTGCCAGCGTATTCGTACACGTCTGCGGTTATCATGTCAAAGACGGTAATTTCATTGCCTGGGAAGTTGCCTATAGAATTTGGAAGGAACATGAAAGGATCCAGTTCATTACTAATCAACTGGATATTGTCTGGACAAGAGCCATTATTTTTAAAAGTAAACAAGAGTGTTTCTTGCCCAGTTACGAATTGAATAGGGATAATCTCCGAATTGAATCCAATTGATTGGTATTTTTTGGTGGGGTTTTCCATTGGGCTGTTGATAGCATTAAGAGCGGTCCAAGACCCATTTTCGTTTTGAAAATCAGACAATTGGTAGTCTTTTGGCATTACCACCGTCACTTGCCCTGACCCCACAATTGTCTGTCCTGTACTTGGATTTATGGAATCATCAGGGCGTACGTAAACGCCCCACCGTTCGCCGTCCGGCATCAGTTGGAGCTTGAATTTTAAGCCGCTTTGTGAAAAGAGAAATGAAGGAAGAAGGCCCAGAACGACGAGCCATGTCAGGCGAGTAGTTGTGCGAATCATGCGTGTTGATTGGATTTGTAGGGAGGCGGTGATGGATAAAATCGGTTGACGGCCAACGGTTGGCGGCCTACGGAGGAACCGTCTGCCGTCAATCGTAAGCCGTCAACCGTCAATCGTTTTGTTAATGCTTCACAACTTTCTCCCGCTGTACCACCTTGCCTTCCACTTCGAGGGAGAGCAGGTAGGTGCCGGTAGCTAATTCGCTGAGGTCGAGTTGCTGAACCTTGGCGCCTTCGGTTTGCTGGGTCAGCATCAGTTGGCCCTGCATGTTCCAGAGGCGCAGCGTGGCTGGTTGCTCCGCAATGTTTTCATCCAATGAAACGAGCAGTTCGCCACGGGTCGGGTTCGGGGCCACGCCGAAGAAGTCGGCAGCAGCGGACAGTTCCGCTACATCCTCTTCCGTCAGATTAAACTCGCTGGTTTCGAGTTCTATGTCCATGCCTTCGGCAATGTCTTGGTCGCTGCCTTCCGGTGCCATGATGGTCCAGCCGCCGGGGCAGTTCCATTGGCCTTGGGCGTAGGCGCCACAGACGTGGAAGGGCGCTTCGTCGCTGCCATCCAATGCCCCAAAGCCCGTGAACTCGTTCGGGTGGAAGCCCGGCGGTACGATGTTCTCCATCATCTTCAGCGAGCTTGGGCAGGGGCCTACATGGTCGAAGCGGAAGAGCATGATTTCGCTGCCAGCCTGCAGGTTCAGGAAGTTCTGGTTTGGCACGAGGTAGAACTCCATGTAAATCTTGCCGGGGTCTTGCGATGGGTTGTACATGGCCTTGCCAAATTTCCATTTGCCACCGGCAATGTTCGTGAAATTGGTGAAGGTGAAGCCAACAGGTGCCACCAGGGTCACCTTGCCGCCCGTTGGCAGTTGGTAGAACGACTCGGTGAAGTCCTCGTCTGCCTTGGCCCACACGCCCCATCCCTGCTGGTTCGGGAGCAGTTTAACGGCCAGTTTCACACAATCCTTTTCGGGTATGATGGGGTTGCAGGTTACCTCGTCCAAGATGTTGAGAATGACCGTAAAAGAGGTAGCACCACAATATTGCGAAGCAGCTACCAACCTGAACCGCAGCCCGTTCATGCCCTCGGCGGCGGCTACGTGCAGGGCACTTGTCTTCGTGCCCGTGAAGCCGTTGCCTTCGGCAATGTCTGCCCAAGTGGTGCCGTCGGTGCTCACCTGCCATTGCATGGTCGTGGTCGGTGAAACGGTCATCAAGCTGGTGAATACGACTTCGTTGCCGGGGCAGGCAGCTTGGCTAGCTGGTTGTTGGTTGATGACAATAGGCGCATCAACCGTCAATTGCGCAGCATCGGAATAGGCTGCGTTGCAACCTGCCACTGCTGCGCTCAGGCGGAATTGGCGGTCATTGCTGCCAGCATTGACCGTAAGCGTATTGGTGGCAGTGCCCGTGTATTCGGTGCCTTCGGCAATGGCTGTCCAAGTAGCCCCAAGGTCGTCACTTGCCTCCCACTGGTAACCCAATGCGTCGGTGCTGCTGGCTGCTGCTTGGAAAACCACCAATTCCCCTGTGCAAGTGCCCACACTGGCGGGCTGCGCCGTGATGGCCACTGCACCTGATACGTCCACATACACCTCATCGGTATAGACAGGATCGCAGGTTGGGTACTGGAAGAACAGGCGGTAGTATTTGTCCTCGGTAGCGTTCGGAATTGTCAACTCCAAGGTGTAGATGTCGAGGTAAGTTCCATCGTCCGGCACAAAAGCCCAGTCGGTGCCGTTGCTGCTCTCCTGCCAGCGGATGGCGATTTCAGAGTCGGGATTGCCCGTGTTGGCGGCATAGAAGTCGGTGGTGAGTTGCACTCGGTTGCCGTAGCAGGAATTGACTGAAACGGGCTGCTGCGTTATGACAATCGGGCCTTCCACATAGACCTGTGCGGCTTCGGAGTACGCTGCTCCGCAATTGCCGCTCGTTGCCGCAAGGCGGAACAAATGGCCTTGGAAAGCAACCGGGTTTTCAATGGAAAGTGCATTGGTGGCCACGTTCGCAAAATCGTTGCTTTCGGCCAAGTCCTCCCAGGACTGTCCGCCGTCGGTGCTGGTCTGCCAGCGATAGCCAAGGCTGCCGCTCAAGCCATCTGCAACCTGTGCAATGGCGGTCAGCAGGGCCGGTTCGCCATAGCATTTCGTCTGGGTTTGTGGCTGCTGCGCAATGGTCGGTTCGCCTTCCACGCTGATGCAGCCTTCTTCTGAAATGGAAGGCTGGCAGCCAGCAATGTTTATAACCGCCCTGAAGCAAGCACCGTTGATGGTGGCTGAACCGCTCAGGCAAAGAAGGTCGGCTGTTGCGCCAGCGATGTTCACCCAATCGTTCGAGCCGCTGTTGCGCTCCTGCCATTGATAGGTCAGGTTGCTGTTTTGCGAAGCAGCCACGTTCACTTGGAGGCAGGTCTCGCTGCCCCTACAAACGGTCGGCGCATAGACTAATTCAGATGATACCGCCCCTTGAGTTACCACCAGAAAAGCAGCCTGCGTGAAAACGGGGGGACAGTTCCCAGCCTGCACACGTAGCCTGAATGCTTGGTTGGTCATGGAAGCAGCCACCGATTGTATGTTTAAGGAAAGGGATTGCACCCCGCTGGTATTGCTGTTCTGGCTCAAGTTCGACCAAGTGACACCCCCAGTGGTGCTGACCTGCCATTGGTAGCTCAGTCCTGCACCGCCATTTTGGAAGGCTGCGGTGAACGCCGCTGGCTGTCCCTCACAGACAGACAGGCTTTGCGGCTGTTGGCTGACCTGCGGGGCAGCGCCAATCGTCAAGGTTGCTACATTGGAATAAATGCTGGCCAAGTTGTAGCCGGAGGCAACTGCCCTGAACCGATAGCCGTCCAAGCCAATGGTTGTACCTATAATGAGGTCATCGCAGCCGCTGGTCATGGTCGCCGTGTTAGTCTGGTTGAAAATCAGGCCCATTGGCACAGCCTGCCAAGTTGCGCCGTTGTCGTTAGAGTATTGCCAAGTGAACTTGAAGGTGGTGTTGGTGGCGGTACCGCACACCGATAGCGTGGCATCGGTGTTGTTGCAGAATGACACGCTAATAGGCTGAACCGTGAACTGGATAGTGCCGGCAACCGTCACGGGGATTTCGCCGGATAGCCCATTCGCAGGCGCCACGCAACCGTCCGCTCCTTTTACTTCGACCAATTCATAATTGGCTCCGTTGGTGGCAGGAACCTGGAAAGCCATGCCGCTTTGGTAGTTGTTGATGGTGACCAGGCTGCTGCCCGTATTGTAGGTAATGGAAAAAGGCGCTTGGCCGCCCGTGATGTCCACGACGAGCGTGAGCGGACCGACTGGCTGGTTGCCACAGGCCGTTCCACCGCTTGCGCACCGCAGGTTAGCGGCAGTGATTTCTATGCAGCCACCGCCATTGCCATTGCACAAGTCGGAAACATCAACGCCGGGCGTCCACTGGCCATCGCCGTTGGTGTCTTCCAAGGCGTTGGCGATTCCATCGCCGTCGCAGTCTTTGCAGTCCCATGCAAAAGGCCTGATATTTTCTCCGTATTCATAAATTGCTGCAATGCCAACGTCAAAAACGGTCAACTCGTTGCCCGGGTTCGAGCTCAACGAGTTTGGCACCTGGGCAAAAGGGTCGTTTTCGTTGTCTATCAAGTAAATTTCGTTAGGGCAATTGTCTGTTGGCTTTTTGAAAGTAAAAAGCAAGGTTGAAGCCGTGGATGAATAGATAATCTGCGGCAAGTCGGTTTGAAGGCCAATCGAGAAATAAGATTTTGTTGGATTCTCAGATGGGCCATGGATGGTGGCATTGTTGGCCCAGTTGCCTGCTACTCCTGTGAGATCAGTTAAGCTGAAATTGAGCGGAGCGACAATGGTGATTTGGCCGGAACCAGTGATGGTGTTCGGTGTTGGGTTGATATTTTGCCTTGGGTCGGCATAGACACCCCATTTCGTGCCATCTGGCATCAATTGGATGTAAAGGTCTATCTGCGAAAAGAGTGGAGAAAAGAACATACCGCAAAGCAGTACGAGGAATAAACGTAACGGTGAATGCATGGTGGATGAGTGTTAGTAGTACTGTGTAGGGAGGGTAGGAAAAAATGAGGGCAAGAGGGTAAGAACGCCAGTTAGACGCAAGGGTCGTGCCACTTGCCTGTTTAAATTTGGAGAATTCAGATATGGCCGATTTCAATAATTCACTACGAATGGCTTTCTTTGTGGGCCTTAAGGCGTAAATTTACAGTCAATTCTTGATTCACACCTTGCTAAAACATTGATTTACAGGCACTTGTGTTAAAGCTTGATTTTGCGCTGGGTCAAGCGTTTTATTTTGAATTTTGAATAAATGGAATACCAATCAGCAAAAGAAAAATTTATCCAAGCGTGGGGCACAGTTGGCAGCGACTGGGGCATCAGCCGCACCATGGCACAGATTCATGCCCTTTTGCTGATATCGCCCAATGCGCTATCGGTAAAGGACATCATGGACGAACTACAGATTTCCATCGGAAATGCCAACATGAACCTTCGGGCATTGATGGACTGGGGCTTGGTTTACAAAGAATTGAAGGCAGGCGAGCGGAAAGAGTTTTTTGTGGCAGAAAAAAACATGTGGGACGTGGTCCGAAAAATCATCACCAACCGCAAGCGGCGGGAGTTGGAACCTGTACTGAAGGTGTTGGACGAAGTGTCCGCTGTGCCATCCGACACCCCCGAATCACAGGAGTTTCTGAAGATGATACATGAAATAAGACTGTTTTCCAGTAAGGCAGATTCGCTGCTCGAGACCATGCTCAGGACCGATTCCGATTGGTTTATCAAATCATTCTTGAAAATGGTGAAGTGAAAGCGGGAGAACGGTTTTTTGGTTTTTTGGGGGTGAATGAAAAAAAACGGTTCCTTTGTATTTTTATAGAAAGTTCCGGCTATTTCGTTTTGCCTTTATGGAATATTTGTCGAGCAAGGATCTTTGCCAAACGTATCCACCAAGAAACGCTAATGTAAAATAATTGACATTTCCACCACGTTTAACAGCGGATTTTGTGGTGCTTGAAAAATTGGAGCTAATTTTGTTTAGGGTTTCAAGTTGCTTTCGCCCTCACTGGCAAATTTTTAGATTTTGGCAACTTATCCCTCCAACATTTCAAGGATTCACTATCATTGCATCTCAGAAGGTCCTGACGGTTAAAAAATATTCCCTCGTCATCCAGGATTTTAAACAGTTACACATGAAATTCAAACATTTACTTCTTGTACTTCTTCTCGGGACTGGTGTTGCTGCTACTGCACAGGACATCCATTTCTCCCAATTCTACCTATCCCCTACCAACCTGAACCCGGCTATGACGGGTTTGATGAACTGTAACATCCGCCTAACGGCCAACTACCGCAACCAGTGGTCGAGCGTGCTTAAAAGCAACGCTTATTCCACCTACAATGTGAGCTACGACCAGAAGATTCCTGTCGGACGGTACGACAACTTCGGTATTGGTGGCACGTTTTGGGGCGATCAGGCTGGTGAAGCCAATTTCGCTACCACAACTGGCAAAATCTCTGCTTCCTATTCAAAGCGCATGGCTGGTAGCCGCAAAGAGGCTCACTACCTAGTGGTTGGTGCCGAGGCTGGCCTTTCGCAAAGGAGCCTTAATTTTGATTTGCTGAAATGGGGCACTCAACACGATGGTTTTGGCGGTTATGACGGCGATCTTCCAAACTATGAAGACACCAACTTCGACCAAGACCAGTTCTTGTTCGCTGATGCCTCTGCTGGCTTGCTTTGGTTCTCTGTTTTCGATGAAAGCAACAACTTCTATGTTGGTGGCGCATACCACCACTTGAACCGTGCAGACCAATCGTTCAGCAAAAGGGAAAATGACTACCTGTACAGCCGTTTCACCGTTCATGCAGGTGGGGAATTTGAAGTAGCGCCACGCCTCGGCTTAGTGCCGGGTGTTATCGTGATGAAGCAAGGCCCTTCCTTCCAAGTGAATTCAGGTACAAGCCTGAAATTTATGCTTGGTAGCGGCCGTGGCAACTTCAGCAACTACCATGCGGTGCATTTCGGCCTTTGGACAAGGGTTTCCAACAAAGAAGAAAAAGGCATCCTAATGGACGCTATGATTCTTTCCACCCGTTTTGACTACAACGAGTTTACGCTTGGTTTCAGCTACGATATAAACGTATCGGAACTGCGCCCTGCAAGCAACAACAATGGTGCATTTGAATTCGCTTTGGTTTACAAATTCTGTGGTGACCAGCGCCGTGGCGTTTATTGCCCCAACTTCTAACTTGATTTAGCAAAGTCAAGACTATAAAGGGGATGAGGGAGGAGGAGAAAAATTAAAATGTTCTCTTCTCCCTCATCCCTTTTATAATTAGGCAAAATCAAAATTCATCGCCAAGGCGAACAAAACTGCCCGCTGGAACATCATTCCGGCGGGCAGTTTTGTTTGGTGACATTTCAGAAATGAAGGAAGCAACTTGATCTGAAAATGGAAAAAAAATGGACTAATTTTTATCAGAAAAATAAAAAAATGCTACCTTCGACTTTCTGAACGGTTTATGAGAAAACGCACAGGCTACACATTTTGGCGTTTTTCTATATTTTCGGGCTTCATTATCAGCCTATCATGCAAATGCCAAGCGTAGTTATTTCACTAAGATTTTCTAAAATTCAGTCCTATGTTTGGATCTAATAAAAACAAAGATGTGGCAAAAGCGGGAAGCATCATCCCTTCGGCTTCCTCCCATTCATTGAACAGCCTTGTACAAGGCACCGTCGTTGAAGGCAAAATCAAGGCTACAAACGATATTCGCATAGATGGTTCCATTAAGGGTGATTTGGTATGTGACGCTAAGGTCATCATTGGCCCGTCTGGCGTTATTGAGGGCACTATCCGCTGTCAAAATGCAGTCATTGAAGGCCAGTTCAATGGAATCCTTACGGTTTCTGAATTGCTCAACATCCGTGAAACTGCCAAGGTTACAGGTGAGGTCAGCTATGGCAAACTGATTGTCCAATCAGGTGCTATCATCAGCGGGTCCTATAAAGTGGCCGGCGACAATAGCAATTCCAACGGAAATGGCTCCTATAAGACTTCTTCACCGGATGCAAAGAAAATGGTGAACACTGAATCGGAAGCAAAGGCTATCTCCGGCAAGGTTGGTGAGTTTGCAAAGGCAAACTGATTGCAGCGCAATAGCTTGGTTGCACAGTAATACACAGGACGCATTTTGGTTAAACACCGGGAAATGTTATCTCGATGCTTTAACCAATATGCGTCCTTTGTTGTTTTGGCCGCCAGCGATTGGCCAAAACCTTGAACTAATAGTTGTAAAATATGAACCATAGGCGTTTTCTAATCCAGTTGGTCTCCATTTTCTTAGTGACCGGAGGCGTTCTTGCTTTCCTGCACATTTTCCAGCAGTTTTCACCTTACAAGGCATTTTCTTTGTCCACGCTGGCTTTTTTTGCATTGCTTTCAATGGCCATGTACTTTCCAGCGGCAAAGGCGGCACAAAGCACTGACAGGAATGCCTTCACCCGATTGGTAATGGTCTTCACTTTTGTAAAAATGTTCCTTGCTGGAGCCTTTGTTATCGGTTACCATAGGATCTTCCAGCCAAGTGACACCATGTTCCTCATCCCATTTTTCTTGGTTTATGTGGTTTTCACGGGTTTCGAGACCGCCTTTATGTCGAAACTTGGAAAGGTGAAGCCTGCACAAAGTAGGTCTTGAAATTCGATACGCTGTACCTTTGCAGGTAATTGAAAATCAAAGAGTTGCATCAATAGCCAATGGCCTCAATTACAAATGGCTACTTAATTTGAATACCAATAATTTAACATGAAAATAGTCAATTACACCGCTATTGTGAATGACAAGGCTGAATTGTCCCTGACCCGTGAGCAAGCACAAGGTTTGGATGCAGTTGAGACCTTGCACAATGCCTTCCATGTAATACATGAAGGCAAAACCTTTCAAGCGGAAGTGACCAAAATCAATTTGGAAACCAAAGCGGTAAACTTGAAATTGAATGGCAAGCCAAAGCTTGTCAAGCTACAGGATGAGTACGACCTTCTGGTGAAAAAAATGGGTCTATCCGCAAATGTCATCCATAAAATCAGTACCATAAAAGCTCCAATGCCTGGTTTAGTGCTCAGCATTTTGGTGGAGCCGGGCCAAGCGGTTGTTCATGGTGAACCAATGCTCATCTTGGAGGCCATGAAAATGGAAAACGTCATCAAATCACCGGGCGAGGGCAAGGTGAAAAAGATTGTCGTGTCAAAAGGCAAGGCCGTGGACAAGGGAGAGGTGTTGATAGAAATGGAGTGAAGGGGATGAGGGATGAACAGCCATTTCAAGTATTTTTTTTGGAAATGAAGCGAAGGGGTTGCAGTCCGCCTCATAGGCCAGGGAAAAAGGCATCCCGAATCAGCTCAATGGAATAGTTGCCGTCTTTTTGTTTCAAAACCGATACCACGTCGAAACGGACAGCCCATTCATGGCCATTTTGCTCCATGTATGCGGCAGCTGCGGCGGCTAGGTGGCGCTCCTTGGCAGGTGTCACGAATTCTTCCGGCTTCCCAAAATAGTCATAACTCCGGGTCTTCACCTCCACAAACACCAACATTTTGCCTTCCATCGCAATAATGTCCACCTCCAAGCGGCGGTGCCGCCAGTTTGTTTCCAGGATTTCAAATCCAAGTCCTTGCAGGTGAGCCACCGCAATTTCTTCCCCATGTTTACCGGTATCAAGGTGCTTCGCCATTAAAATTTCTAACTTGTGCCGATTTTTTAATGTGTTGTCAGCGCCATTGGGTTAACCAAAGGTATTCGCTGATGAACCTTAAAATGTTGTAACTTCGTTAGCAGGAGGTGATTTTTTGGGGAAAATTGAAAATTTTCCCCAAAAAATCACCCAAAAATGTGGGAGGGGAGAGAAAAAATTTCATTTTTTCTCTCCCCTCCCACACCCTCCTGAGTAGTTACAAAATGTTTTTATACAAGATGAAAAAATTGACTTTCGACTACTCCTTTGCGCAGCCTTATATACTGCCGCACGAAGTTAGCCAAATGGCCGCACCCACGGAAGCCGCCGCCAAAATGCTGGATGGCAAGAAAGGGCCCGGCAACGATTTTCTTGGCTGGCTGGACCTCCCCAAGCGCCATGACCGCACAGAATTTAAGCGAATAAAAATGGCGGCTAGGCGCATACAGCAACAATCGGAGGTGCTGGTGGTCATCGGCATTGGAGGGTCGTACCTTGGTGCAAAGGCGGCTATAGAGATGCTTTCGCACAGTTTTTACAACAACCTTCCCAAGAAGATCCGCAAGACACCAGAGATTTATTTTGCGGGGACCAATATTTCGCCTGTCTATTTGACGCACCTTTTGGAGGTCATCGGCGATAGGCATTTCTCTGTGAACGTGATTTCCAAGTCAGGCACGACCACCGAGCCAGCCATTGCATTCCGAGTGTTCAAAAAGAAATTGGAGGAAAAATATGGGGTAGAGGAGGCCCGCAAGCGCATCTACGCCACCACGGACATGGCCAAAGGGGCACTGAAGAAACTGGCTACGGAGGAAGGCTACGAGCGCTTCGTCGTGCCGGACGATGTGGGCGGTCGCTTCTCGGTGCTGACAGCAGTTGGCTTACTGCCCATTGCGGTAGCGGGGATAAATGTGGATGAAATGATGAAAGGCGCTGTGGACGCCCAAGTGGATAGCAAGCTTCCTTTTGAAAACAACTACTGCCTGCAATATGCCGCCTTGCGGAACATACTGTACAACAAAGGCAAGGCTATCGAAATGCTCATCAACTACGAGCCGAGGCTGCACTTCGTTGCCGAATGGTGGAAGCAACTCTACGGCGAGTCGGAGGGCAAAGATGGCAAGGGCATTTTTACGGCCAGTGCCGGCTTCACCACTGACCTGCATTCCCTTGGTCAGTACATCCAAGATGGCCGCCGCCACCTGTTCGAGACCCTGCTCAATATCGAAAAGCCAGCTTGCGACATCACCCTCGAAGCGGAACCCGTTGACCTTGACGTCTTGAACTATTTGGCAGGTAAAACAATGGATTATGTGAACAAAAAGGCCGCCCAGGGTACCCTTCAGGCGCATACAGAAGGTGGTGTGCCCAACCTGATTGTCAATATCCCAGAGGCGACGCCTTACTACTTGGGCTATCTGTTCTATTTCTTTGAAAAGGCATGTGGGGTCAGTGGCTACCTGCTTGGCGTCAACCCATTTGACCAGCCCGGGGTGGAGGCTTATAAAAAGGCTATGTTCAAGTTGCTGGGCAAGCCATGAAAATCAATCAGTTAAGTGTAATTGGAATTCTGTTGATGTTAGCACAAGGTTGCGAGCCAGATAGGGTTGCTCAAGCCAAGGCCGAAAAAATGGCCAGCCTTCAAGCTGGGTTGCGGTTGATTGGCGTGAATGGAGCGAGGCCATTTGAATTGTTTTTTAGGGCTTTCAAAGCGGAAAAAACGTTGGAGGTTTGGGTAAAGCCCCACCAAGACACCAGTTTTCAACTGTTCAAGACCTACCCAGTTTGCCAAGCATCTGGCGTTATAGGCCCAAAATTGAAGCAAGGAGATAAGCAAGTCCCAGAGGGTTTTTACTATATCAATCGCTTCAATCCGAATAGCAAATTTCACCTTTCACTGGGGTTGAATTATCCGAATGAAGCCGATTTGGTGCGTGCCGACAAGGACCACCCAGGTGGCGATATCTTCATTCATGGCCAATGCGTGAGCATTGGGTGCCTCGCCATGACCGACGATTTTATCAAAGAAATTTATGTGCTGGCCTTAATGGCCAAGGAAGGTGGTCAGTTGAAAATACCTGTCCACATTTTTCCAAATAAACTAACACCTGAAAATCTTGAAAAAATCGTGGTCACCAATCCTGAATTAGCTGCTTTTTTGAATGAGTTACTGCCTGTTTTTCAATATTTTGAACAAAAAGGGCAGCTGCCAGAAATTGAGGTATTGCCAAATGGGGCCTATCAACTCAAGGAGGAAGCTTAATAGGACACGTTGCCAAATCTTCCCGAGAAATCGGGACAGGTCGTACATGGTTAATGAAGTTGATAAGGGTTTTTA
This sequence comes from Saprospiraceae bacterium, assembly GCA_016714985.1. Lineage (GTDB taxonomy): Bacteria > Bacteroidota > Bacteroidia > Chitinophagales > Saprospiraceae > UBA6168. Next base: position 225,237 of record JADKBS010000005.1, read on the forward strand.
AGAGGTTGATTATCAGTCTCTTATAAGCTTTGTCAACCCATATCAACCCTGCTCAGGACTTGGCGGCTCGTAGTTTATAGGTCTGCAATTTGATGCTCACGCCACCTTTTCCTTTTTGCGTGCCCGCTTCCAACGGCGGTGAGACCACAGCCAATTGGCTGGGTTCTTTTGAATCGTTTGTTCCAATACAGCTGCAAAACGTCGTGTTACTTCGCCTTCAGCGAGGGCTTCTTTTGCTTCACAAAGGGGGGAGAAAAAAACCTCGTACCTGCCTTGGCTCACCCGCTCAATTTCAAAATAAAATACCGGATAGCCCATCTGACGGGCGAGTTTGTCCATGCCGTGCAAGAAGGGCGTATCTTGGTTAAGGAAGTTGACCCAATGGGCGTTCTTGATGTCAGCGGGCGTTTGGTCGGCGATAAGCACGAAGATGGTCGGCTTGCCTTTTTGTTGAATGACTGCCCTGCCTGCCTGCGACATGCTGGTCAAGTGTAGTCCCCATTGTTTGCGAAGCGAGTTTAAATAGCCATCTAAATACCTGTTTTTCAATGGTTTGTAAGTGCCCAAAACTTCGTGATTTACGCTGAGTGGAAAGGAAAGTACGCCCCACTCCCAGTTGCCGAAATGGCTGCCGAGCAGGATGGCGCTTTCCCCATTTTCAAATAAAGGCGTAAATATTTCTGGGTTGCGGTAAACGAACCGATGCTGAAGTTGAGCCTTGTTCATGGTCAGGCCCTTGATACTTTCGAGCAGTAGGTCGGCAAGGTGGTTGTAATAGGTGGTTGCCAGCACTGAGATTTCCCCATCTTTTTTTTCAGGAAAGGCATTGTGCAGGTTTTGCAGAATGACCTTTTTACGGTAGCCCACTATTTTGTTTAGCACAAAAGACAGCCAATCGGATAATAGGTATAGCCACCCAAACGGCACAATGGCGAAAGATTTTACAACCATTTTTGTAAACAACAATGCTGATTTTTGCATCCAGTTTTTTTGCATCAAATGAATGGCTATGTTTGTGCTTTTCCGAACAAAAATAGCAAAGATGAGCAGTCGCAGAGATTTTATACAAAAAGCTACTTTAGGATCCGTTGCTGCCGCAATAAGTGGGACTGGGTTTGTCGCTTGCAAAGAATCGCAGCAGCCTGACAGCAAGGAGCCGCCCAGTGCGGTCTTTCCCTTGGCGCTCGCTACTTGGGACTTTGGGGCCAAAGCCAATGATGAGGCATGGAAAATCTTGTCAACGGGGGGCAGTGCGCTCGATGCCGTTGTAGCTGGTGTGGGAGTCATCGAGGCTGACCCTAAGAACACCACGGTGGGCATCGGCGGGGCACCTGACCGTGATGGCCGGGTAACGTTGGATGCCTGCGTGATGGCCCCAGATGGCCGCTGCGGTGCGGTATGTGCCTTGGAGCATATCGTACACCCAGCGCAGGTAGCAAGGGCGGTGATGGAAAAGACCCCCCATGCGATCATCGTTGGCGTGGGTGCCTTGGAGTTTGCACTTTCGCAAGGATTCAAAAAGGAAAACCTGCTCACCGAGGAATCTAGGCTGGCTTGGGAAGCGTGGAAAAAGACCTCCAAGTACGAGCCGAAAATCAACGTGGAACTGCACGACACGATAGGCATGATCACCATTGACCAGCGTGGCGACATTGCAGGCTGCTGCACGACCAGCGGACTGGCCTACAAGATGCGGGGTAGGGTAGGGGACTCGCCCATTATTGGGGCTGGGCTGTTCGTGGACAATGAAATAGGTGCGGCGACCGCCACGGGTCTTGGTGAGGCGGTCATAAGGGCGGTGGGCAGCTTTCTGGTAGTGGAACTGATGCGGCATGGCCGAACGCCACAAGAGGCGTGTGAAGAGGCTGTGAGCAGGGTCATGAAGAAGTACCAAGACTACATGGAGATTCAAGTGGGATTTGTGGCAGTGAATAAGCAGGGGCAAATCGGGGCCTATAGCATCCAATCAGGTTTCAATTATGCCTTGTTGACGGGCAGCGATAAAGGGGTTTACGACGCCAAATACAAGGTTCAGGCAAAGGAGGAATAACCTCCGTTTTTGCGTTAGAAAGTAAATAATGATTCTCATCAATATATTTTTTTTATTTTCTTTTCGATTTTGAGTGGACTGGCACTATTTTTCATAATCATGTTTGATTGAAAATTCTCTAAAAGAGAACTATCCCAACATATTATGATGAATCACACAACTTTGAAGGTCGTCATCACAGACGACCATCAGATATTTATTGAAGGATTGAAAGTAGTGCTTGGCCGGAACGAGAATACAAAGTTTGAAATTCTCTCCGAACTCCACACTGGCAATGCACTTTTCAAGCACCTGGAAACCCTTCATCCAGACCTCCTCCTCCTCGACCTTAGCCTGCCTGATATTGACGGAATAGAAGTCATTAGCCATTTAAAAAGCATTGGCGCTGAATTTCGCATTCTGGTCATGAGCATGTATGACGAGCCAAAAGTTATCCGTGCAGCTTTTAAGGCAGGTGCCGATGGTTATGTGCTAAAGAACAGTCCTCCAAGCGAGCTGTTCCATGCCATTGACAAGGTGATGGAAGGCGATACTTACCTGAGCGTTGGCCTTTCGCTGACCAACCAAACGGGAATGAATTCCCGCTTTACACAGAACGGCAAGCTATCACCTTCTTACGATGACCGTATTGTGAAGAAGTTCAACCTTACCAAGCGGGAACTGGAAGTACTGAAACTAGTAGGCCAAGCATTGACGAACAAGGAAATTGCAGGCGAACTTTATATCAGCGACCAAACCGTTAGCGTTCACCGCAAAAATATCATGCGGAAGATGGGGGCTTCCAGTTCGGCAGGATTAATAAAAATAGCTTACGAAAATAATCTATTTTAAAAATACCCAAATTAGGTAGGTTGGCATGGAGCTTGCTATGTTTCAAGCAGCTTCCTTGCCTTTTGAGGCAATTTTTACAATGCCATCCACATTATTGAACTTTCATTGGTTCAAATTTTGCCTATTATTTCCAAAATTGAATTATTGTGCTTAATTTTGCGGCTAGACTGATTTAATAGGATTCCCATGAACTACAGCATTACAAACTGTTCCCATTTAGCATTCCTTTCTTCGTTTTGCCAACATTTCCATTCCAATGGGTCTAAGCGTGTTTTGTAGTAGTCTTTGAGCATCCTTCAAAGCGGTTATTTTGTATTGGTTTAATTCGCAAGTTAAGTTGATTGTTTACGCTGGGCTGGCTTTCAGCCTTGCAATTTGTTCATAACAGCTTGCTCCAATCGGGGTTATGCACCAACTTAGTAAGAGCACTTAAATGCTTGATTAACAAATTATTATCCATGACAAGTACGAATTTTACCAAGTTTCCGATTCACGCAGCGGCACTTTGTGGCCTTATCTTCTTTTTTGGCGCTGTACGCATTTCCCATGCTCAAGTGATGGTCTGCAACAACCTTGTTCACGCCTCTGTGGACAATACACCGAATATCTGCCAAGCAGGCTTGAACGCAGACCAAATTTTGGAAGGGACTCCAATTCCTGGACATACTTACTTCATAGAAGTGATGGACAACATTTTTCCGGTGGTCTCAGGGAACAACCAAGTCAGCATCCCAAATGCAAGCCAATATTTCAACCATAACCTAACGGTCAAGATTACGAATGTGACGGGTGGTGGCAATGCTTGTTGGGGTCAAGTGAAGGTCGAAGACAAACTGGCACCAGTGCTTACTTGTACACCTGCCACAATCCTTTGCTCGGACGATATCAATGTTGTTGGTGCACCTACGGCGGTTGACAACTGCACCGCCAATCCCACTATCAATCTCACGGGCGAGACTACCAATACCAATACGCTTTGCACCAATAATTTCGTCACTGTTACACGCCACTACGTGGCAATAGATGCATCGGGCAATACCTCCGCCCCTTGTCAAAAAGTTATTACCGTCAGCCGCCCAACCGCTGTTGATTTCCCAAACGACATTAACTGGACCTGCGAGCAATACGCCGCTTTTCCAAATATCATAGCTGCAACCGCCAAACACCCTTACGTCGGCGATTCGCAGCCTTCAACTAGCCTCATCATTGATGTCAACCTGAACCCGCAGTGTGATGACAACGACCCATCGAGCGATGAACCTTCCATAAACAGTACCAATGCCCAGAATGGCGGCACAGGTTGCCCAGGTTCGGGTTTGGACGATGTGGATGTGTTGGCATTGACAGGTTCTGGCGTTGTTGCCAATATCATCGGGCAGCACTGCAACTACCAGCAATCCAAAAGCGACCAAGTGGTTGCCATTTGTGGTACTTCCTTTAAAGTGGTACGTACTTGGACGGTCATCAACTGGTGTACAGGCCAAATCATTACGACTGGCGTTGGTGGTGAAGACAATGTGCAGGTCATCAAAGTGATGGACAACACGAAGCCGGTCATTACCAGGCCGCCTTTCAATGTGAGCGCAAACATCCCCGGCCAGCACCCACAGCCATGCAGGTCTATGGGCTTCTTGGAGCCACCTGTTTCCATTAGCGACAACTGCAACACTTACACCCTGAAGATTTTGACCACCGTAGGTGAGGCGATTTACCTTGGCGGCAATCCGCTGAACGGCGGTATGATTCCATCGCCGGGCCTTGCGTTGGGCAACCACAATGTTACCTACCAAGTGACGGATGCCTGCAACAATATCTTGAACCTCACCGTGCCGATCACGGTGGTTGACGATATTGCCCCTACGATGGTCTGTATTGAATACCTCGATGTGAACATCACCACTGGCGGTAGTGCTACCGTATTTGCCAACAGCTTCACAAGTGGTGCTTATGACAACTGCTGCATTGATCATTACGAGGTGCGCCGGATGATCGACCCCTGCGCCGATGGTCACGATGATACCCTCTTCGGACCTTCTGTAGTTTTCTGCTGCAATGATGTAGCCAATAGCCCAGTCATGGTGGTTGTAAGGGGCGTGGATTGCTTTGGCAACACTGGAGAGTGCATGGTTGAAGTTTTTGTAAATGACAAGCTGCACCCAACTTTGGTAAGCTGTCCCCCAAACCAACGCATTTCCTGTGATTGGTACGCTGACAACTTGGAGACCCAATTGGCAGGTCTTAACAATGTGCAGCAGTGTTCTTTGATGACTGCTAAAGGCTTCGGCAATGCGACTTATTACGATAACTGCGCTGCGACCGTTTCCTGCAACGTCACCTTCAACCTTGACCAGTGCTTGGAAGGTACCCTTACCCGTACCTTCAGCGCCAAGGATGCCAGCAACAACAGCTCTGTACAGCCTTGTACACAGGTCATCAACGTTGACCACGTGAGCGATTGGGCCGTGGAATTCCCAGCTGATATTACCGTAAACTGTGGCACCACGCCTCCTGCTTTTGGCGAGCCGGAAATTTTCTATGAAACTTGTGAATTGGTGGCCGTCAACTACGATGATGAAGTATTCAACGTCGTAGCCGATGCATGCTATAAAATAGTGCGCACTTGGACCATTATCAACTGGTGTGCAGTTGGTGCCGATGTGAACCAAGAGGTGGTCGAGCAGCCAGAAAACCAGCTTGGCCTTGCGTTCCCAGCTTGCGACATTGACAACGATGGCGACTGCGATGGCCGCACCTTCCGTGATAGCTGGAGGGGTTCCGTGCCGGTACCAAACCCGTTTGCGCCTACTGCTTACAGGCTACGCCCTACCGCAGTTGATGCCCACACACCGAGCACCAACCCCGTGCTCAATTTCCGCAACCCTGACACAGACGTGGATACCGACCCTTGGGATGGTTTTATCACCTATCAGCAAACCATTAAGGTCAACGATGCTGTTGATCCTGTTTTTGCCAACAATTGTGTTGTACCAGACGTGTGCATCGAGGGCAACTCCTGCGTTACCAACCTGATATTGCCAACACCTGATATTGATGATTGCAGCCCAAACCTGACCATCACTGCGCAAGTGAATTTTGGCGGTATCTGGGTAAGCGGCCTTGGGCCTTTCAACAACGTTGGCCCAGGTACCTACGTAGTTCGTTACAACGTCAAGGACAATTGCAACAATCAATCAGAATGCACGACCACGCTTGCCGTCAAGGACTGCAAGAAGCCAACGCCTTATTGCCGCAATGGCTTGGTTGTAGAGTTGATGCAAACGGGCATGGTAGAGGTATGGGCTTCTGACCTGAATTCAGGCAGTTTCGACAATTGCCCCGGCACACTGAAATACTCGTTTTCTTCGGATGTGAATGATTTGGGCGAAGTGTTCACCTGTGATGACTTGGGCACCAACCCCGTTCAGATGTGGGTAACAGATGCTGCGGGCAACCAAGACTACTGTGAGACTTTCGTTGTTATTCAAGACAACATGATGGCTTGCAACAATAGTGGTGACCCTTTGATAGCTGGTACAATTGCCAATGAAGATGACCTTGCGGTGGAAGGTGTAACAGTAGGTATAAATCCTGTCGGCGGGACGAGCTTACAAGTGGTGACTGGCTCAAATGGTGGGTATGCATTTTTCAATAATTTCAATGGGCAAGATGTTACGATTACCCCTTCGCATGACGAGTACCCGATGAACGGAGTATCCACTTTTGACTTAGTACTCATCAGCAAGCATATCTTAGGTTCAACACCACTTGGTTCGCCATACAAGATTATTGCCGCAGATGCCAACCGCTCCAACAGCGTGACAACTTTCGACTTGGTTGAAATTCGCAAGCTCATTTTGCAGATAAACGATAATTTCCCGAACAACACCTCTTGGAGGTTTGTGCCAAGTGATTTCGTTTTCCCAAACCCAGCCGCCCCATTTAGTGCCCCGTTCCCAGAAGTTATCAACGAAAATGACTTTGGCAACAACCAGGTTTTAAACTACGATTTCGTTGCCATCAAAACAGGCGATGTAAACAACAGTGCGGCGGTGAACCTCATGGGGCAAAACGAGGAGCGCAGCAACGGCAAGTTTGCATTGAATGCAGAAGATAGGCAAATAGTCAAAGGTGAGCAGATCACGGTTGATTTCAACGCAGCCGACTTGGAATTGCTTGGCTTCCAGTTCTCCTTGAATTTTGATGTCAATGCCCTCGAATTCGTTGACTTGAAATCAGGTGTGGCTGGCGATGAGAACTTTGGTTTCAAGCATATTAATAAAGGTGTGCTGACAGCAAGCTGGCATGGGGCTGCCACGGAGCGCAAAATGTTCAGCTTGGTGTTCCGTGCAAAGCAGCAGGGCCGTTTGAGCGACTATATTTCCATCAACTCCAGCCTGACAAAGGCAGAAGCATACCGTACCAACGGCGATTTGATGGAGGTGCAGTTGGCGTTCGATACAAGGACTGAACTACAGTTCGCACTTTACCAGAATACGCCCAACCCTTTCAGTGGTGTCACTACGATTGGGTTCAACCTGCCGAGTGCAGGTACTGGCAGCCTGACACTGACCGACATCTCCGGCAAGGTAGTTAAGCGCATTGAGCGTGAATTTGTCACAGGTTACAATGAAATCCGTTTAACCCGTGATGAACTGCCTGCCTCTGGCGTGATTTATTACACATTGAAAACGTCCAACGATACGGCTACGAAGAAAATGGTCATCGTTGATTAGTAAGTATTTTAGCAGGGGTTGTTTTTGGAGAAATTCAATTGATTTTCCAAAAACAACCTCATTCACGCTCCATTCAATAGTTACAATTGAAGATAAAATGGACAGACCGACACAATTAATTAATGTGTTGGCTGCTTTCCACCTTATTAACTTTTTTTGGCAAACAACTTGTATAACCGATTATCATGAAAAAGATTAATGTTTCCTTCCTTTTCATTGCCCTGCTTGCTGCCTTTGGATTGCAAGCACAAGCAGTTTCTTTGGTAATGCCAGAGAAAACTGTTGATCCAGGCCAAACCTTCTCCATTGATATCCAGGCTTCCGATTTTGACGATATTGCAAGCATGCAGTTCACCATCTTCTGGAATCCATCCATCATTCAATTTCAATCGGTTGGCAACCTGAACGCCAATATGCCGGACTTCTCGACGAATGATGTGAACTTCAACGTTAGCAACGCCCCCAATGGAAAGCTAAGGGTTAGCTGGTACTGGTTCGATCCAACGACCAATACCGCCGTCACCTTGGCTGACAACTCTACGCTCTTCAGCCTGAACTTTAAGGCAGTTGGCGGTCAAGGCACCAATTCGATGCTCGAAATTGCCGACGATACGACCGTTGATCCGCCGTTTACCGTGGAGGTAGCCAATTATGATCAAATCGTGCCTGTTGCCATAGATAACGGCAAGGTGACCATCTCAGGCGTGAACGCAAGCAAGGAATCTATTACAGAAGACTTTATTTTATTCCAAAATAATCCGAACCCTTTTAGTGAAATAACGTATATTTCATTCAACTTGACAATAGGCTCCGATGCCCATCTGACCATTTATGACAGCAATGGCAAAGTGGTCATGCAAGAGAACAAGTTTTTTCCGGCTGGTTTAAGCAGAATACCTGTACAACGGGATATGCTCAACAGCGCAGGTTCGTACCTTTACACCCTGAAAACAGAAAGAGCTACTGCCACAAGGCAGTTGATAATGCAATAAAGTTTTAATGTTGGCGGCTTTTGTGGAATTACAAAGCCATCCAATTGGTTTCCGATTACATTTTTTAACAATTATTGTCCCGATTCCGAACATATGAAAAGACCGATTACCAATCTCGTCATTGGGCTATTGGCGTTTTTTGCCACGCAACTTGCCGCACAGCCCACTTTTACAATGTCTCCCACGACCATCACGGCCAATCAGGGAGATGTCATCACGGTTAACGTTGCAGTAACGAACTTCACGAACATCATTAGTTTCCAGTATTCAATGAACTGGAACCCAGCGGTGTTGCAGTTCAATGCACCTGTTGGAAACCTGAACCTTTCTGGCTTAGCAGCAGCTAGTTTTGGAACCAACCAAGCAGCCAATGGATTTGTCACAACTTCTTGGACGGATCCCAACGTCACCGGCGTTACTGTCCCAAATGGTACAGTTATCTATACGTTGAGCTTTACCGTATTGTCCACCAATGGGGCGACCATTGCATTTGGTAACACGCCTACGCCTTTTGAGGTGATCAACGGTAATGGTGTTGATGTCGCCAACAACTCGACCTTCACCCCAACGCAGGTAAATGGTGGTGATGGCGGCTCTGGCGGTGGCGGCGGCGGTTCCGGTGGCGGCGGGGGTGGCTCTGGCGGCGGCGGCGGTGGAAACCCAATCACTGGATTTGCCGTCTATGCTACCGACTTGACCGCTGCATCTGGTGCACAAAATGCATGTGTTGATGTAAAAGTGTTGGACTTTACCGATATCTTACTCATGCAATACACCATGGAGTTTGATGAAACGAAGTGGCAATTTGCAAGCATCCCAGCCAACTCCTATGGCCTGCCAGGAATGAGTTCCGCCACTTTTGGTACAAGCCCAACCCTGTTGAGTGAAGGGTATATTACTTTTTCATGGACTGACCCCACAACTAATCCAGCTACGGTAGCTGACAGTACCACCATTTACAAAGTTTGCTTCAATGCAATTGGGGCCAATAATTGTGGTTCGACAACGCAATTGGAGTTTAATTCTGACAAAACTTCGATTGAAGTAATTGACGGCGATGGCGACCCAGTTACATTCCAAAGCGTACCTGCAGACCTTGAAATCTGCAATACCCCCGGCGGCGGTGGCAATACTGGCGGTGGCGGTGGCAACACTGGCGGTGGTGGTGGCAACACTGGAGGTGGTGGTGGCAACTACACCACCTTAACTTTCGTTGCAAGCGAAGTGGAAGCTCCAACCGCTTCGCAAATTTGCGTTGATGTAAAAGCCTATAAATTCACCTGTATCGTTAGTGCCCAGTATTCAATCCATTTCAACCAAAGCATAACACAGTTTGTGTCCGTCCAGGGCTTTGGGGTGCCTGGCTTGGATGCCAGCAATTTTGGTACAACCGATGCCAACACTGGATTGATTCGTTTTCGTGGGCTTCTCAAGACCCCGTCAGTGGCAACACGGTTGCCGATGGCACTACAATCTACCAACTCTGCTTCAACGTGACGGGCTCCAACGGCCAAGTAAGCAATATCACATTCGATGGTACACCCACTGTGGTAGAAGTAGCAAGTTGTAGCAGTTCCAATGTCACCCCAACCTTCGATCCCGGCTCTGTTACGGTCGGTGTTTCCTGCGCCGGACCGGTCACCATTTCAAACAATACCATCACACACGTAGCTTGCCCTGGTGGCAACACGGGTGCGATAAATATCACAACGGCTGGTGGCAGTGCCATCAAGACCTATGCTTGGTCAAATGGCCAAAGCACGGAGGATATTTCTGACCTTGCGGCTGGCACTTATACGGTGACCGTGACGAGCTGCGCCGGCACACAATCTACCACACAGCAATTTACTGTCAATTCTAACAACTCCCAGATAATCATCACCTACGTGGCTGATGATGTAGAGTGTTTTGGTGAAACCAACGGCTCTGTTGACATCACTGTTTCTGGTGGAAGTACCACTGGAACAGGCTGCAGCAGCTATGCTTACCTCTGGAGCAATGGTGCCACCACGCAGGACCTCACTGGACTGGCCGCTGGCAATTACACAGTTACCGTTACGGATTGCAACGGCTGTCAAAGAATCTCCAGCGTTGCAGAAGTGAAAGCTCCCACGTCCGCCATCGTCTTATCAGAAACCCACACCAATGTGTCTTGCAATGGGGCTGCCAATGGCAACATAACTGCTTCTGCAACAGGTGGCGGCAATAACAAGGAATATCGCTTGGGCAATGGCGCATGGGGCACAAACCCTGCTTTCGCTGGCCTAACTGCTGGCAACTACAATATCCAGGTTCGGGACAATTTTGGCTGTGTTAAGACAATACCTGTTACCATCTCTCAACCAAACGCGTTGACGGTTACATTGACTGCTAATGCTCCGACACCCGGTCAGAACAATGGATCAATAAGTGCAGCGGTATCAGGTGGTACTCCCTCCTACACTTTTGCTTGGTCAGGACCAAACGGCCCGGTGCCCGGCAACCCGCAGAACCCATCCAATCTCGCACCGGGCACCTATTGCGTGACGGTTACGGATGCTAACTTGTGCTCGAAGACCGGTTGCTCACTTGTAGTGGCTCCCTTAACAGATAACCCCAGCAACCCCAGCAGGGTAGTTCGCAATGCCTGTTTTAATCAGTGTAACGGCGAAATTCTTGTTGTCATGATTGGGGGCATACCCCCATACACCTATACTTGGCAAGGCCCAAGTACCGCCACTGGCAGCAACCCAACTGACCTTTGCGCTGGCAACTACTCGGTCACGGTCACAAGTTCGAATAGCGGGCCAACCTCCACCCAGTCATTTGTGGTGACGGGGGCACAATCGGCACCCGGTGCTGTCAGTTCTTTGGATGTGCCTTCATCGTCCTGCACTTGTGACGGTACGATTGCATTAAGCCCAACGGGTGGTTCAGGCACTGGCTACACCTACCTTTGGAGTAATGGCCAATCGGGCAGCACTGCAATCGGACTTTGCGAAGGTTCATTCAGTGTGGTTGTAACAGATGGTAGTCAATGTACAGGTACAGCTGGTCCATTTGCTTTGCAGTATGACCCTGTGGTTTTGGGCACACCCAACGCCATCCCATCCAATTCATGTGCTTCGGTTGACAATGGCAAAGTAGTGCTTTCCATCAATGGAGGCACGCCGCCCTATAATTATTCGATTGCGGGGCAGACCCCAATGTTCAATCAAGGCAATGCTGTCACTTTTACTGGTTTAGCTCCCGGTAATTACAGCTACACCATCACAGATAACGGTCTTTGCTCTGATTTGCAAAGCAAAACTGGTACTTTCACTATTGGTGAGACGGTGCTTGCGATTACGCCGGTGACAGTAACGCATGCCACACTACTACTTTAGGTCATGTTGACATTAGCCCAAGTGGTGGCCTTCTGCCGTACACATATCAGTGGAACAATTCTCAATCTTCACAAGATTTATTCAATGTTCCACAAGGATGCTATGAGCTTACAATGTGGGATGCCAACAATTGCGTCCAAGTATTTACGGACATTGGCGTTGGCTTGCTTACTGCCGATTTGGATGACGTGAAGCCTGCTTGTGCGCAAGACCTCGGTTCAATTACGGCTACGCCCAACCTTACCATGGTCTGTGCATCGCCCAACTTGCCTTACAACTATAGGTGGGCCAATGCTCAAGGGCTCCAATTGCAGAATGGGCCGAGCGCCACGTTGAATAATATTGCTGCTGGAACATACTTTGTAACCATTAGCGATAATGGTGGTGCAAGCATATCTACAGATTACACCCTTGAAGCAGTATCAGCACTTACAGTCACAGCCGAAGTTACCAGTGTTGACTTCAATGGATTTGAGATTCGCTGCTTTGATGGTACCAATGGAGAAGCCACAGCTTTCCCTGCAAATGGAGCAGGAAATACATATAGTTATTTGTGGAGCAATGGCAAAACAACCAAAACTATTGATAGCCTTGCCGCTGGAAATTATACTGTTACAGTATCTGATGGCGAGGAATGTGAGATGACCGCATCCGTGACACTTAGGCAACCGGATTCCCTTACTGCTACAACAACATCCTCTAACAGCGGATGCACAGAAGGCAACCATGGCCAGGCTACTGTTATTGTTGGAGGTGGAGTACCTCCCTATACTTATTTATGGAGCAATGGCGCTGAAACGCCAACCGCAAACAACCTTCCTAAGGGGCTTGTGTCCGTTACGGTTAGGGATTTCAATGGTTGTTCCATGGTAAAGAATGAAGAAGTACCGGTAAGCACGGAATTGAGCGTCTTAGGCTTCTCCGTACCAGACAGTGGTGGCCCCAATGGACAAGCAGGGGTTATAGTGTCTGGCGGAACTTGGCCTTTCACTTTTACTTGGCAAGATTTCCCAAGTGCCACAGACAGTGTGATAACTGAACTTTTCCCAGGAGAATACTTGGTCTTGGTGGAAGATGCCAATGATTGCCAAGTCGCAAGGGTGGTTGATGTTGACGATGAAACGCTTTGCGGCGAAGTCCGCACGGTCATCACGCCAGAAGGCGATGGCAAAAACGAGGAATTCATCATCCAATGCCTCAACCGTTTCAACGACAATACCCTCGAAATCTTCAATCGCTGGGGTCAGTTGGTCTATAGTGTCGAAGATTACAACGATGACAACCTTTGGCGGGGCACGACCACAAACGGTGATGATGTCCCAGAAGGCGTTTACTACTACGTCTTCAATTATTTTGACCCGGGCATCAACACATTCGTAACCAAAAAAGGCAGCGTGACTTTGCTGCGCAAATAAGATTGAAATCAGGAAAATGATAGATTGAGAAATTGGAAACTCAAGTTTCCAATTTCTTGATTTCCCAAATTCCGTCTTCTTCCAATTACCGATTAAATCCATGAGCATGAAAAAGCTAGTTCTACTCATAGCTATTGCCTTTGCATTCCACACAGTATGGTCTCAGGAACAATCCGCCGTGTTTACCCATTACACCGTAAACCCGATACTGATATCTCCAGCTGTGGCAGGTTTCAATGAAAATCACCTAATACACATGAACGTCCGTAGCCAGTGGACGGCCTTCCCAGAGGCGCCTAAATCCTATGGCATTGGTTACAATGGGCCGATAGGGAAGACGCTAGGTATCGGGCTTGGTGTCATGTCCGAAAACCTTGGCAACCTGACCAACACACGGATACAGCTCAACTACGCATTCCGCTACCAAATAAAAGACGTGAAGTTTGCGGCAGGGTTTTCCACCGAGTTCATTACAAAGCGTATCGCCAATTCAGTTTTGAACAGCCCACTCTACGACCCAGATGATGATATCATCGAAAATGCAGTGGACGGCAACAAGGTGTTCGATGCTTCCTTGGGTGCATTCGCAACTTTCAAGAAGAACACCTTTGTAGGCATAACTTTCCCCAATATGGTAGTGGCAAAGATTGGCGAGATTGAATCGGGCAAGAATGAAGGCTCCTTTTTCAAGTATTCCATTATCCACTTCGGCCATGAATTTGACGTGGAGCCATACAACTTCAAATTGAAGCCCTCTTTGTTGGTTTACAATATCAAGGACAAGCCGCTCCAGATTGATTTCAACATGCTTGGCTCGTTCATCAACGATCGCCTGATCGCTGGTGTATCAGTAAGGGCAGGCACAGGCGGTGCTACTGGGCTGCTACTCGGCACAAACGTGGATGTGTTCAAACTCTACTATAGCTATGACCTGACCTTCCAGAAGTTCCAAAAATACAACAGTGGCTCGCATGAGCTTACGCTGTTGTTCAGTTTTGATAAAGGCAAGAAACGATACGACCGTAGCCCATCCAACTAGTTTGGTCTTGAGAACACCGAATTTGATACCGATAACATGGGGCTGTATTTGGATTGACCCCTGTTTTAAAATATAGATGTCCTTTAACAATTGGTTTTTGGGATGGCCCCCCTCGGAAAGACGAGGCGGGGCTACTTTTTTTTGTCCAGTATGAGATCACAAAAGAAAATTTAAAAAAAAGCAAAAACCGTTTGGTGGAATGAAAAGACCAATTACCTTTGCGCCCGCTTTGAAAAACTACAGAAGAGTAATTATTGAAGCAATTGAGTACAGGTAAAGCGTTAGGCAAAAAAACTTCAAAAAAAATTGAAAATAATTTGCCAAAACAAAGTCAAGTAC
>JADKBS010000005.1:242500-522480 GCA_016714985.1 Saprospiraceae bacterium
GAGGTGCAAACGACCGATATATCCGCAGGTGTCCGAATGGGGAAACCCTTCCCGTTGAAGACGGAAACCCGCAGGGAACGACCCGGGGAACTGAAACATCTAAGTACCCGGAGGAAGAGAAAACAACCGTGATTCCGTGAGTAGTGGCGAGCGAAAGCGGGAACAGCCCAAACCAGGGGGCATGCCCCTGGGGTTGTAAGGCCTGCATAATTCTTGGCAAGTCAAGTGGAACGTGTTTGAAAACGCGGCCGCAGCGGGTGACAGCCCCGTACACGCAAGTTTGCCAAGATGGCGGGAACCCTGAGTAGGGCGGGGCCGGAGAAACCCTGCCTGAAGCTGCCGGCACCATCCGGTAAGGCTAAATACGAGTTGGGAGACCGATAGCGAACCAGTACTGTGAAGGAAAGGTGAAAAGAACCGCAAGAAGCGGAGTGAAAAGAACCTGAAACCATGCGCCTACAAGCGGTGGGAGCCCTTCTGGGGTGACCACGTGCCTTTGCATAATGAACCTACGAGTTGCATCCCGCCAGCGAGCATAAGCCCTTCAGGGGCGCATGCGCAGCGAAAGCGAGTCTTAACAGGGCGCTTAGTTGGCGGGAGCAGACGCGAAAGCCCAGGGTGATCTACCCATGGGCAGGCTGAAGTCCCGATAGTCTCGGGATGGAGGGCCGAACCAGGTTAATGTTGAAAAATCTTCGGATGACCTGTGGGTAGGGGTGAAAGGCTAATCAAACTCGGAGATAGCTCGTACTCCCGAAATGTATTTAGGTACAGCGTCGCGGAGTGTGCTAGGAGGTAGAGCTACCGATAGGGCTAGGGGGCCTCACCGCCTACCAACCCCTGACGAACTCCGAATGCCCGTACACAGCAGCGGCAGTGAGGCCCTGGGTGAGAAGGTCCAGGGCCGAGAGGGGAACAACCCAGACCACCGGCCAAGGCCCCCAAGTGCGGGCTAAGTTGAAAAAACGAGGTGGGGATGCACTGACAGCTAGGATGTTGGCTTGGAAGCAGCCATTCATTCAAAGAGTGCGTAACAGCTCACTAGTCGAGCGTCCCTGCGGAAAATAATCGGGCATCAAGCCCGCCGCCGAAGCCGTGGAATCGAAAGATTGGTAGGGAGCATTGCGGCAGCGCCGAAGGTGCAGCGTGAGCTGTGCTGGAGCGGCCGCAAAAGCAGATGTAGGTATGAGTAACGATAATGCGGGTGGAAAACCCGCACGCCGCAAGACTAAGGTTTCCTTGTTCAACGGTAATCAGAACAGGGTCAGTCGGGACCTAAGGATAAGCCGAAGGGCGATGCCGATGGCAAGCCGGTCAACATTCCGGCACCCGCTGTGGCTGCGATGGGGTGACGAAGGGACGTAAGGGCTGCGAACTGACGGAATAGTTCGTTGAAGTGCGTAGGCTGTGAGAGGGGCAGGCAAATCCGCCCCTTGAGCTGAGACACGAAAGTGCGGAAGCCCCCGGGCCGAAGCGACAATGCCCCAAGTTGACTTCCTGGAAAAGCCCCTAAGCTTCAGGCCGCAGCGGTCCGTACCGCAAACCGACACAGGTAGTCGAGGAGAGCATCCTAAGGCGCTCGAGTGATTCGTGGCTAAGGAACTAGGCAAATTCGACCCGTAACTTAGGGAGAAGGGTCCCCGATTTCGGTCGGGGCGCAGCAAAGAAGGTCCAGGCGACTGTTTAGCAAAAACACAGGGCTCTGCAAATTCGCAAGAAGAGGTATAGGGCCTGACACCTGCCCGGTGCTGGAAGGTTAAGGAAGGGGGTCAGCCGCAAGGCGAAGCTCTTGACTGAAGCCCCAGTAAACGGCGGCCGTAACTATAACGGTCCTAAGGTAGCGAAATTCCTTGTCGGGTAAGTTCCGACCTGCACGAATGGTGTAACGATCTGGACACTGTCTCGGCCACGAGCTCGGTGAAATTGAAGCATCGGTGAAGATACCGATTACCCGCCACGGGACGGAAAGACCCCGTGAACCTTTACTATAGCTTTGCATTGGGCTTGGGTACAGGATGTGTAGGATAGGTGGGAGGCTGTGAAGTGGGGACGCCAGTCCCTGTGGAGCCGACGTTGAAATACCACCCTTCCTGTACTTAGGTCCTAACCCCTTGTTGGGGGGACATTGCATGGTGGGTAGTTTGACTGGGGTGGTCGCCTCCCAAAGTGTAACGGAGGCTCGCAAAGGTACCCTCAGCACCGTTGGTAACGGTGCGCAGAGCGCATGAGTATAAGGGTGCTCGACTGGGAGAGCGACGGCTCGATCAGGTGCGAAAGCAGGCTCAAGTGATCCGGTGGTTCCGCATGGAAGGGCCATCGCTCAAAGGATAAAAGGTACTCCGGGGATAACAGGCTGATCTCCCCCAAGAGCTCACATCGACGGGGAGGTTTGGCACCTCGATGTCGGCTCGTCACATCCTGGGGCTGGAGAAGGTCCCAAGGGTTGGGCTGTTCGCCCATTAAAGTGGCACGCGAGCTGGGTTCAGAACGTCGTAAGACAGTTCGGTCCCTATCTGTGGTGGGCGCAGGAACGTTGAGGAGGGCGATCTCTAGTACGAGAGGACCGAGATGGACGGACCGCTTGTGTACCGGTTGTGCCGCCAGGTGCAGCGCCGGGTAGCTATGTCCGGAACGGATAAGCGCTGAAAGCATCTAAGTGCGAAGCCGCTCCAAGATGAACGTTCCAGGCAGCAATGCCGGAGGGCCGTGGGAGACTACCACGTTGATAGGCCGCAGGTGGAAGCGCAGCAATGTGTTTGAGCCGAGCGGTACTAATTGCCCGACAGCTTCCGTTTTTTTTAAAAAAGACAACTCTGACAGGCGTGCACGGCATTATATTGCCGCACGGCCCGGCGTCGGCGAAAGCGTAACCCTTCCGAAAGTTCGATCCGATCCCCGCCTTGTCGTGGAGCACTGCGCAGCGGTGCGCCACTAAAGATATGTTGGTGGCTTTAGCGAGGGGGATCACCTCTTCCCATCCCGAACAGAGCAGTTAAGCCCCTCTGCGCCGATGGTACTTGCCCTAAAGGCCGGGAGAGTAGGTCGCCGCCAACTTTTTTTTTCTTCTGCTCGAAGGCCCGACGGGATCATCCCGCCGGGCCTTCGGCGTTTGTTGATTTGCAAACTTTTCAGGATTGAAATCGTTTTCGAAAAGATGAAAAAGGATACCAGCCTCATTTTGAAATCTGAGCTTTTTTGGTGGATAACCACACTCGTGGTTTTAGTGGCCGTGCTCTGGCCTATCTATTCCATTAATGTCCGTTTTCCTTTCCTTATCCCTAATGCTGTGTTCATCTTGGTATTCATGACCTTCACTCGGTATATCTTCCTGCTGAAACAGACCCCCATTCGATACGCTCAATGGGCAAAAGTTGTCGTTTTTTTGGCCTGTATTCCCCTTGTTGTTTACCTAGTACAAGAGATTCACGCTTTCCAGGTTTTCGCAGATGAAACTGGCATTCAGTCTTTATTCCAGCGTTTGTCCGACATAGAGCAATCAAGGATGGTAGAATTTACAAAAACGGAAATGACCTTCTTCGGAGTAGGGAGTATTATTGCGACAGTATTGATGCCATTCCGAATGCTCATTTCGTTTTGGAGAACCCATAATCATGGCACAACTTGAGGGAGCAACTAGCAAACCTTACATAATAGGCCTCTGACCCACAGAAAAACATTTTTTTTAGACGACGATTTATTGAGGTTCCCAGCAGTTTCAACAAGCTAAACAAATCGTTCACCAGCTTTTTTCATACCGCTTGTAAGTAGGAATTGGCCAGTCAAGTAGGTTGACATGATGATGAGCCCAACGATTGATGGTGAAAGTCCGCTGTTTTTAAACTTGGTGAATGCTATGGTGAAATCCGACAATACAAATAGAACCGACCCAAGGAAAAGCGTTTGGGCAACGTATCGTGGAACCCTATTTCGCATATTGAAACAAAACGCCAGCATGGCAATTATCACAAAAGAATAGGCAACGACAGGTATTCTCAATGCACCCAAATCAACCCAGAGATAAATCGTGACTATCATCCAAACTATGAGGAAAGGTATTGTAAGTAATGGATGTCGTGCGATAGGGCCACTCTTAAAGGAAGGGAAAAGGGAAAAGGCAAGTATATAGAATAGGTGGGCAATCAAAAAACTGCTTAGTCCCAGCATAAAAAACAATTCTCCTTTATTTTGCACAAACATCAACAGGGTATCGCCCAAAATTGAAAAGCAAAGACCCATCAAAAACGCCTGGAAGAACTTGTTGTTCCTGACGTTTCTTGAGTATTGGTAGTACCAAGCTGCCAAAAAACTGACCAAAAGTGGCTTTGTTACGTAACCCAGCCAATCCAAGTGCAGTACTCCTGCAATTAAATTAAATGCAGCCAATATTGCGAAGCCAAGGAGCAGTTTATCCCCCTTCTTGTCGCTATGATTTATGGAAGCCTTTGACATTCAGATGATTAGGAGTTAGGTCTTTGTATTTCGTTTTCGATATTGGAAATAACATTGATTGCATTCTCATACATTGATTGCATGGACGATGAATTGCCCATTCCAGCAAACAATGCCACTTCACAAGTTTGAATGATTTTGACAAACTCACCAATGTTAGCCTCGCCTATTTGTAGCGTAGACAATTTCTCACGGACGTTATCATTTGTCAATTGTGAAAGTGAAAGTCCCGTTTTATCACAAACATAGCCTATGTAGGCTTTCGATATCTCGTCGTAAAATGCCTTGCTGTTGCCTGCTTGTAATTGTTGGTTAGCCATAGCCAAACGCTTATGGGCCTCTTTTCCTGCCGATTTTGATTTAGAAATACTTGGGTCTATAGCTGCAAGTTCCTTCTGCTTCTTTTGCCTTGCAAGGATTACCAAGAAAACTGCGACAGGAACTAAGGCAAGCATATAGAATAGCCATGTGCCCAAAAAAATGAAACGCTGCTTTTCGAGCTTGGCAATAGATCGAATGGGTAAAATATCGTTGATTGACTGGCTTCCTTGTACTTGCGAAATCGACCTTGATTGCCCACTTCCTATTTTCACCGATAAGCTGAGTGCAGCAGTTGGAAAATTGGAATACTTTCCCGATTCCGCATCAAAATAACCGATGCTTGGCCTAATGGTATAATCACCGGCATGTTTTGGCAAAATCAAATACTCAAACGTTTTTTCACTGACCACTTCCCCCCTTATCTCATCTGATTTTTCATCCACTGTTTTCGGCTCATAGACTTCAAATGAATCTGAAAGCACCAGTGGGGGAGGCTGAACCCTTTTCACGTCCCCATTTCCTTTAACAACCATCCGCAAGGTAACTGCATCATCGGTGGTAGCAGCCTTTCGGTCAATTCCCGCTTGAAATTCGTAATTACCAACGCAACACAAAACCTTCAGGAGCATCAACCGGTAAGGGCTTCACGTCAATCTCTATGGCGTCGGTAGTGAAATTTACTGACCGCACGTTCCTTTTAAAGAAAAAACCAGACCTCCCACCATCACCTTCCACTACTGCCAATTGCATTTTGAAGGGATCAATGGTCAACTTACCTGCTTGTTGGGGGAACAAAGCTATGCGCCTGAGCACCTTGGTAGCATACTGTTGACCATTTATGACCTCTTGAACTGTATTGGAATTGAACCTGCGCAGCTCAACCGCATAGAAACCATCGTAATTCGGGTCCTCAGGAATTTCGTAACCTTCAATTGCGACCTTTGTGAATAGCTTGAAGTCAAGCATAACTTGCTCGCCAACATATGCCGTTCTTTTATGGGGAATGATTTTGATGAAAAACTCTTCACCGTTTTTTGACTTTGACCTAATAGAACCTTTGACAACCTCCACCACGATAGGGGATGTCCTGAAAGCCTTGCCATTTACCTTCACAGCAGCACTTCCAATAGTGAATTTGCCAACTTTTGTAGGCTGCAGGGTAAACCCATAAGACATCTCTCGGGTGACGTGCCCATTGATGATTTGCATGCTCGAGGAAGTATTCGGCCCTGCCACAATATCAAAATCCTTGAAGCTAGGTGGGGCGAATTGAGAACCATTGGCATTTTTTAAGCTAAATGTAACCTCGAAATATCCATCGAGCGTAACCTGCCGGGCGTCAGTTCTCGCCTCAAAGACAATATCAGTTTGACCTGTGACCACACTAGCCACGAGTAAAAAGCCAAAGAGCGTAAAAGACTTTTTTAAAATGTTTACAATCAATGCGTTATAATGCACTTTTATTCGGTTTGTGATTCAATTTTTATCGAAAACTTCCTTTACTCCACACAAAAAAACGACCTTTCCCATCTAATCTGACAAATTGACCGCTTTTTGCCGATGGCAAAAATATTGATAAAAACGAGTGTTGAACTATGTTTAAAAAATTCAGAAAAATGACCAGTAAAGACAAGATTGCCGAACAGCAGCCCGATGAGGTATTGGAACAAACAGAGAACGGCACCGATAACTCCAACGAAGTTTCAGACAATGCTGAGGCTGAAGAGCAAGCTACTGATAATCAGTTAAATAGCGCAGGCCTTCAGCAACAGTTGGATGATATGAAGGACAAGTACATGCGCATGTTCGCTGAGTTCGACAATTATAAAAAACGATCGGTACGGGAGAAACTCGATTTTATGAAAACGGCCGCTCAGGACACTTTGTCATCTCTTTTGCCAGTTTTGGACGATTTTGACAGGGCCAAGAAATTTGCCGAAGGCAAAGAAAATGCCTGGGATACCGGTGTTGACCTCGTTTACCAAAAACTTTATACTGTGCTGCGAAACAAGGGCCTTGAAGCGATGGATTCCACTGGTTCAGATTTCGACGCTGAACTGCATGAGGCTATTACCGAAATACCTGCCCCTAATGATGATCTTAAAGGCAAGGTGGTGGACACCGTCGAAAAAGGCTACCGACTCAATGATAAAATCATCCGCCACGCCAAAGTAGTGGTGGGCAAATAAAGGTGTTTGTGTATTTATGTGTTTAGGTGTGTTTGAAAAACACGGATTTACAATTGTTTACATAAACACACAAATACTATGGCACACAAACACAACAAGCTGAAATGGCAAAAAGAGATTTTTACGAAGTGCTAGGCGTTGCCAAAAACGCTGACGCAGACACCATAAAAAAGGCCTATCGGAAAAAGGCCCTTGAATATCACCCCGACAGGAACCCAGGTGATAAAGCTGCCGAAGAAAAATTCAAGGAGGCTGCCGAAGCGTATGAGATGCTGAGCAATGCCGACAAAAAGGCCCGATACGACCGCTATGGCCATGCAGGCGTTGACCCGAACATGGGTGGCGGTGGGTTCCGTGGCGGCCACGGCGGCATGACGATGGAAGATATTTTCTCGCAGTTCGGTGATATTTTCGGTGGCGGAGGTGGCGGTGGCAGTCCCTTCGATGAGTTCTTCAGGGGTGGCCAACGGGGCGGCGGCGGTCGCCCGCAGGGCCAGCGGGGAAGCAACCTTCGCATCAAGGTCAAGCTTACATTGGAAGAAATAGCGGCAGGGGTACACAAAAAAATCAAGGTGAACAAGCAGGTTCACTGCCAGACCTGCGGCGGCTCTGGCGCAAAGGACAAAAGCTCCGTACAAACCTGTGGCACTTGCCGTGGCTCTGGTTATGTGCGCCAAGTGCGCAGTACTTTCCTCGGCCAGATGCAGACGACCACTACTTGTCCTACTTGTCAAGGCTCTGGTGAAACCATCACCGCCAATTGCGTCTCCTGCAAGGGAGCCGGACTCGTATATGGCGAGGAGACCATTGATATAGACATCCCAGCTGGTGTGGCCGAAGGAATGCAACTTTCGCTCGGTGGCAAGGGCAATGCTGGTGCAAAAGGCGGCCCCAACGGTGATTTGCTCATAAATGTGGAAGAAGTGCAACATGAACACCTGCAACGGGATGGCCTCAACATAATCTACGACCTGCACATCAACTTTGCCGATGCTGCGCTTGGTACTTCCGTTGAAGTGCCGACCATTGAAGGGCCCGTGAAGATAAAGGTGCCCAATGGGACCCAAGCAGGCAAGATTTTCCGGTTGAAAGGCAAGGGCCTTCCTTCAGTGCAGAGCTATGAAAGAGGCGACCAACTCATTCAGGTGAATGTTTGGACGCCAAAAAAACTCACGGACGAAGAACGCCGGATGTTGGAAAAAATGAAGGACATGCCAAATTTCAACCCAGCACCAGAAAAGGGGGAAAGAGGGTTCTTTGACAAAATGAAAGACTATTTTTCGTGAAAATATTTTCAGTGGACAAATGGCCAACCATATTTACTAAGGATGGCCCAATGGAGGCAGGGGGTACGATGTCCTTGGCATCAAGGTAGCTGTTACAACCTAAAGCTTATAAGATTGAAATGAAAAACGGCCAACTTGTGCGTCAAGTTGGCCGTTTTGTTTATTGGCCGTGCCTTTCTGTTCGTCGAAAAAATCCGATAAGTGCTGCTGTTCCACGTATTTTTGGTAACAAATCTGCTAATCCGTTGAAACCACTAATTTTCAATCACCTTGACAATGTTCTCATCCCTTTATCCTTTCGCATTCGTAGCCAGTGTTTCCACCCTGAGTGCATGGTTCTACTACCGAGAACTGGAAAGCCGCAGCGATTCGTTGCGCAAGCTGTTCCTGCTATTTTTTAGCCTCTTCATCGTAAGTTGGTTGATGGCGCAAGGGCAATGGGCCTACAAGTTCCCAAAATTACTGAGGGAATTGCTGCTCATGGGCGCTGTGCCCGTCGTCTTGAGCATGTTTAGGAAAAACAAATGGGCCTACCTCGTGGCATTGCTCGGAGTGCTCACGGGGCTTCGGTTTTTCTATTTTGAAAAACTGAAGAGCACCTTCCCACAGGCTGTTGTTGCAGAGCAAAAAGCGGCTGCCACACCCGCCCCGACTGGTCTTGACCCCAATGGTGAATTGATAATTGAAATCAAAGAGGGTTCACAAATCACTGATATTCAGGCATTTTTGAAAAAATATGGCCTCGTTGCCTTGCCAGCTTTCAAACCTGGTGATGCAGCGGCAACTGATCTGGACGACTACTTCGTGGTGGATGTGCCTGCCGTGCAGGATTTTCCGAAGGTAAAAAAAGAACTTGCCAACTTGGCCGCCGTGGAATGGTTGGAGGAAAACGAGCAAATGAACCTGTCTCCTATGGAGGTCGAACCCATGCGACCAACCCCCGGCGTGAACAAAAAATACGGCATCAACGACCCCGGCCTTGCCAATCTTTGGGGCTTTGAAGCCATGAAAGTGGACGAACTCTACGCCGTTTTGAAGGATAAGAAACCGAAGAAACGTGCCCTCATTGCTATCTTGGACACAGGCGTAGATGCCAACCACGAGGATTTGAAGGCCAATTTTACATCTACTAAAAATGCTTACGACTCCGACCGGGCTGGTCACGGCACCCATTGCGCAGGCATCGCCGCAGCGGTAAGCAACAATGGGGTAGGGGTGGCCTCGTTCTCCCAAACCAATGATTTTGTGCAAGTTACGAGCGTAAAAGTTCTTTCTGACGGGGGGAGCGGCACACAACAGAGCATCATCAACGGTATGCTCGAAGCTGCCGACCGGGGTGCCGATGTGCTTTCCCTTTCCCTCGGTGGCCTCAGTTCCGATAGCCGCCAGCGTGCCTACCAGAAAGCCCTTGAATACGCCAATAAGAAAGGCTGCATTGTCGTCGTCGCTGCGGGCAATTCCAACCGGAATGCCAAGGAATTCGTACCTGCAAACGTGGACGGCGTCATCACCGTTAGTGCAGTGGACACGCTTTTGGAACGTGCCTCTTTTTCCAACATGGTATCTGATGTGAAAATGGGCGTTGCTGCACCTGGCGTTAGAATTTACTCGACTATGCCGGGCAGCAGCTATGCCGCCATGAACGGTACGAGCATGGCTACCCCCTACGTTGCCGGGCTGTTGGGTTTGATGAAAAGCCTGAAACCGGACCTCACAACGAAGGAAGCCTACAAAATCCTGAACGAAACAGGTGCGGAAACGAAGAACACCAAGGAGACAGGGCGGTTGATTCAGCCCAGTGCTGCGGTCGCTAAATTATAGTCCTAAGTTCCGGCCCCTTACAGGGTGACAGAAGGCAGCGGACAGTCAGTTGGACAGGTTTAGCAATGCCAAGCACAAAACAAACGTGGTAGCACTTTCAAAGTGCTACCACGTTTGTTTTTAGCAGTTCCTCGACTAATAGACTGCAACCTGACTGCCCACTGCCGAACTGCCAACTCAATTTTAACCCAATTTCTCAATAATCTGCTCCGCCAATTCCATCCCAATCGCCGACTGTGCCTCTTGGGTAGAGCCGCCAACGTGCGGTGAAACGGAGATGCGGGGATGGTTCAGTAGCTCAGGGCGAGGCGTGGGTTCACCGACGAAAACATCAAGACCAGCGCCGCCGATTCTGCCAGAGGCAAGACCAGCCAAAAGGGCGTCTTCGTCAATGGAGCCGCCACGGGCCGTGTTGACAAGGATGACACCGTTCTTCATTTTTGCGATTTCATCGGAGTTGATGATTGCTTGCTTACCGCCTACGTGAATCGTTATAAAGTCCGATTTGCGCAGCACTTCGTCCATAGCAGTGGTTTCTATATGGACATTCAGGCTCATTTCTGGGCTGTTGAACACCTTGATTTCGATATTTGCTTCGGCAACAAACGGGTCAGTGGCCAGCACGTTCATGCCAAGGCCAATGGCCATGCGTGCCACTTCTTGTCCGATGCGGCCAAAGCCTATGATGCCCATCGTTCGGCCCCGAAGCTGGATGCCAGCCGAGCAGGTCTTTTTCAGTTTCTCAAAATCCCCCGTGGCCATTTCACGTGTCGCCTGATTGACAAGGCGGGAGAGGCTGAAGGCATGGGTGAACACAAGTTCTGCCACGGCACGGCTGCTAGCCTTGGGCGTGTTGCAGACGTGGACGCCCTTGCTGCGGGCGTACTCGGCGTCCACATTGTCCAGCCCGACGCCGCCACGGGCGATGATTTTCAGGTTGGGGCAGGCATCAATCAGGTCTTGTCGCACCTTGGTGGCGCTGCGCACGATGATGACATCGTAGCCGGGCAGCACCTCGGCCAGTTTTTCCTGAGGAACTTTGTTGGTGTCAACTTCAAAGCCTGCTTCTTCGAGCAGCAGTTTGCCATCTGGATGGATGCCGTCGTTGGCGAGAATTTTAATCATTTTGGTAAAAATTTAGCGGTGTCTTTGGCTATTCGGTAGGTGAATTGGCCGCAAAATAAAGGATTTTCCAAGCAAAATTTAGTGAACAAAGTCACCATTGAGATTGCTTTAATTGTTGTTGCCAATGGCAAAAGCCAGTTTGTCCAAAACCTATGGAAGCCAGTTTCTTTGCACAAAGTTTATAATTTTGGGGCGGGCGGTGGTTTCCGCTTTTTATGAAAAATAAAATGATGAAAAAAAAATACAATAATAGCGGTGCTGGCCTTGGCGGCTTACTTGTTTTTGGTGGGAGATGTTGGGGCGCAGACGAGGAGGGAAGTAGTTAAGGGGAGCAGCCAACAGATAAAACGTCAGGTATGGGGTAGCCTTAATGAGAAATATGCCAAACAGTTAGAGGAAAGTAATTTGAGGATTTTCCCCACCCGATGTGTTGTTAAAAGTCAAACTGATTGTGTCTTGAATGATGTACCATTTCAAGGGAGGCAGAGTGAGTTCATAGCAGTATCCTTGGTTTGGTATTCAATGGACTGGAAGGAATCTTCTGATACGATTAGATTAGCATTTAATCCAATTTACCCTAAAAGAGGAAAGACAACTTCGTTTTTCGTACAACCTGATGGTCATGCGATTTCTGCGAATGGTAAGCATATCAGTGAACTGTTTTTTTTAGAGTCTGATTCAATGTTTTACAACGTAGTCTTTACAGGCCCATCAAATATCGACTCCCTCGAAATCCACTTCTTCGACCCCGGCTCCACGCCTCCTCAAACCTCCAAACCTCATACCTTCATACCTCAAACCTCCGACCGCGCCGTCTGCACCTGCCCCCAGCCCGCCTTCCAAGGCCGTCTCGATTGGTGTCCCGATGGCTCATGCCCTGCTGACCCTACCCCGGAATTTGTGCCTGACCCGACGCACGTCATCGTCCATCATACCGCTGGTACCAATGTTTCCAGCGACTGGGCCGCCGTCGTGCGTTCCATCTGGGACTTCCATGTGAACACCAACGGCTGGGACGACATCGGCTACAACTGGCTCGTTGACCCGAACGGCGTTTTGTACGAAGGTAGGGGAGACGGTAGGCTCGGTGCCCATTTTTGCGCCCAAAACGGCAAGACGACGGGCATCTGCGTCATTGGCGATTTCACCAGCATACAGCCGCAAGCTGCCGCAATGAATACGCTGGCCGATTTCCTTGCTTGGGAAACTTGCGACGAGAACATTGACCCGCTCGGCACTTCGTTCCACAGCGGCTCTGGCCTGACTTTAGCCAATGTTTCTGGGCACCGGGATGGATGCAACACAAGCTGCCCCGGCGACACGTTTTACCCGCTGCTGCCCAATGTTCGTCAAGCCACGCTGGACAATATCGAAAACGGCTGCGATGTGACAGCTTTGGAAGCGCCTACCGTGCTGGCCATCACCTTCGTGAGCCACAATAAAATCAACCTGCAATGGCTCGACAATTCCAACACAGAAGCGGGCTACGTAATAGAACGGTCGGACAACGTGGACAACGATTTCAGCCCCATTATCCAACTACCCGCCAATGCGACGGCTTTCAGCGACAACGGCGTTTCTCCCAACAACACCTACTTCTACCGTGTTCGGGCCAAGCAGGGCAGTGCCTTCTCCGATTACAGCAATGTTGCGGTAGCAATAACCTCGGTTTCTTCGGCGCCTTCGCAATTGCATGGCGGTTCCTTTGCCATTTCACCCAACCCGACGACTGGGCAGGTGTTTTTAAGTATTGAAAATCAATGGGTTGGAAGAACTGAGGCCGCCGTTTTTGACGGATTGGGCAGGATGGTGATTCCAGCTTTTTACGAAGTGAAGCAACATGAAAAGCAGTTAATAAAACTTGATTTGGGCCATTTGTCAGCGGGTTTGTATTGGGTGAAGATGGTTCAGGGAACAGAAGTAGGTTGGTTGAAGGTTGCGAAGAATTAGTGGATTCGAAGGAGTAATTTTCTTTAACTTTGTAGAAACAGGTTGTAAAGATGGCATTCAAAAGGCTGTAAATATTTACTCAATCTCCATCCCCAACCACTGCTCTAGCGTACCCACCAATTTCTCCCGTTCCACCTTCGTCATGTTCTTGATTCTTGCTCGTCCATGGTCAGTTTTTGGCATGAAAAAGAACACTGCATTCGTTTTGCCGGAGGGCCGCACCGCCGTGGCCGACCAAGTGTCCGAGTTGCCATTAATGTAGATGAAATTATTGCCCCAATCGTCGAGCCATTTGGCAACTTTGCGGGGCAATTCCCCATCGAAACTAGTGGCCGTGCCGGGTGGCATGAAGATGGCGCTGGGATTTGGCTTCATGGGTAGTGCCTTCAACAGCCCTTTGAATTCGTCTGTGCGGTAAGAGTAATAGCCCATTTCATCGCCAGCTTGGTAAAAATGGGAGTGGTAGCCTGTGATTTGCTCGTCGCTGAAAAAGTCAATATTCGAGACGGAGAGGATATGGCTCATGGCACTGTCGAGCGTAACATTGTCGCCGGGGATTTTCGAGCAATCGTGGCCAAGTTGCCAGAATGAAAACGGATACTCAAGCACTACATACTCGAACGCCTGCTCCAGGTTGATCCGACTAAATTTCCAACCTGCACCCTTGGCATACCATTGTAATTTAGGCAAAACCTCTGTCCTGTTCTTCAACATCCTCATTTGCACGGCCTTAACCTTGGCCCGGCATTCGGCACTGCCCACTGTGTCCAGGAAGGTGTAGATGCGCTTTTCCTCCAATTCAAGGTTGAGTGGTGCGACGTAAGACACGCTCACGTCCACATCGGCAGGGTAAAAGTAGCGGTAATAAATCGTAGTCTGACCGCCCTTGCTGATGCCCGTGCTCACCCATTTGCCCTTGTAGATTTCTCGGAAAACCTCGTTGATATGGTGCAGGTCGGCAGTGGCCTGCTCGAGGTTAAGGTATTGATAATCAAACTTTTCGGGTTTGCTCTCGCCGAAGTAGCGGTGCTCCACGTCAAGTTGGTTGGCATTTAGCAGGCGGGTAAGTTCATAGACCCGATTGGTTGGCCGTTCATAACCCTCCGTGCAGATGACCGTGGTTCGGTCGAAGCCCTTGTGCGTCAGGAATACCCGTTGGTAGAAATGGCCCTTGTCGGGGTGCTTGTGGTCGAGCGGTTGTCGGACTTTTAGCTCGTAGGCTGCCTCGAATCCTTCGGGGGATTCAATTTTTTTGAAAATGACGTCGGGGAGATTGAAGAGGGCGGCTTCGATATTTGGGCTGGCTACGGGCTGTGCCGAAAGCCCAACCACAAAAATGAAAAAAAGGGTAAGCGGAAGCAAGTGCTTCATTTTCAATGAATTAAAAGAATGGATGGTGAAGGAATATAATGTTGTTGCCAATTTCCAAAATGGTGTACACTTATTTTTTCGATGGCTTTTTGGTGATTCTAGTTTGAATGGCTGCTACAAACTCAACCGACACTTCAAGGAATTCGGCTATTTCCTGTATAGCAAATCGCTGTGTTCGCAGCATTTTGGTAGCGGCAATCGTTGCTTTTTTTATAGCACCTTCGGTCATGCCGATTTCGAGCCCTTCTTTTTTGCCTTTGACAATTCCTTCTGCCTTTCCTTCTGCTTTCCCTTCGGCCTTTCCTTGTTTGTAGCGAATATCCGTCTTCAGATCATAAGTGAATGCCATGTCTTCTGAAATTTTGATGAAAAGTGGTTGCAATTTACGCAGTTTGGACAAAACCTCCAAACGCCTTACATGCTTTCCAAACGAGGTTTTATCCTTCGATAGTTCGTTAATCCGGTCTAAAATCCGATGTATGACAATATCAGGCCTGTCGTCGCCATAATCGGCGAGAATAGCCCAAATCACAGCTTCTGGAATATCGGCATCCAAGAATTTCTGATAACCGATGGTTTTGAGGCCAATCACTTCGAAGCGATGTTCCGTATGACTATCCTTGAAATGGCTTGAGATTTTTCAAATCAATTTTATCCCCTAGGTTGATAACGTATTGCAGGATGCTGTGGTTGAGCAGCATGTGCAGCATCCCTTTTTTCAGGAGCATTACCCCACCGATGTCCTCGTCCGGTAGGTGGAATTCGAGGTGGAGCACCTGTCGGGAAGCCGTGTCCTCGAACACTTACATTTTCAAATGGTCGGCTTCCCGCTCCAGCGTGTATTGGATTTTGTCCTCGATTTCCAAGGCGTCGCCAAATCGAAGCCCCAGGGCAATTTCTGCCAATGGCCTAAGTGCAGGCTCAATGATTTCCTTTATGACCCTGTCATAGATGTTTGCCATAGTATGATTTGGATTGTGGTTATTTGAAAAAACACTACTGTTACCCTTTTGCCACCCGCTCCACCTCCCGCCAAACCCTGAAAATATTCTTGTAGCAAATCTTCGAAATATCCTCCTCCGAGTAGCCCCGTTTCAACAAAACATAAAGGAGGTTGGGAAAAGCGGCAACGTCCTTTAAACCTGTCGGGAGCGAATCGCCGACCCCATCATAATCGGAACCTAAGCCCACATGATCAATCCCGGCGAGCTTCACGGCATGGTCAATATGGTTGGCCACCATCTCCACGTCAGAGTATAGCGAGTCCCGGTTTTCTTCCGAAAACTGTTTGATGAGGGGCTTGGCAGCCTCGTCCTCCTCATTCAGCCCCTTGGCTTCCAGTATGGCCAGCAGCTTGGTGCGCATGGCCTCCCGGCTCTTCACGATGCGGTGGTCGAGAAAGGTAGAGCCGAAATTTATCATGATGACACCACCGTTTTTACCCAATGTCCGAATCATGTCGTCGCTCATATTTCGTTGAAAATCAGGTGTGTAGCTGCGGCAAGACGAGTGCGAGGCAATGACGGGGGCTTTCGTCACGCCGATGGTTTGGTAAAATGCAGCATCGCTCACATGCGATATGTCCACCATGATGCCAACACGGTTCATCTCCAGCACCACGTCCCTTCCGAACGGACTGAGGCCGTTGTGGGTGCGAGTGGTGTCATAACTGGAGTCGCAGATAAGGTTGTCGGTGGCATGGGTAAGCGTGATATAGCGGATGCCCTGGTTGTGGAAGTAGGCGAGGTCGGCAACCTTGGTGATAGGTGCCCCGTTTTCCATGCCCATCGGTAAGCTGATTTTACCTTCGGCAAAATTGCGCTCAATGTCGGCGGGCGAGTAGGCCGGGGCAAACTTGTCGGGGTGCATCTTTGAAATGTCACCTACCATATTAATTAAGGTGTCGGCGAAACTGGTGCCGCCATCGGCCCGCTGTTGGTGGCCGGAAGGGATGTAAATTGACATGAAGGGGGCACTGAGGCCGCCCTTTTTTGCCCGCACATAATCGAAGTCCCCTTCGTCCGTTTCGATGGGCATGGCAATGAACTCTTTCGTGAGCCGGAAGTTTTTTACTGAGAGCCTGGAAGGCAAGTCCACATGTCCATCCACGATGATGAAAAGGTGGGCGAGTTCATCGGCACGTTGGCGGAGCGCCTCATCGGAGGCGGGGCTTTGGGCCAAAACGCCCATTGCCAAGGCAATAAAAAAATTGGTGAGTTGAATTTTCATGCCAGGTGGTATTATTTGCAAAGCATTCGCCCTTTTGCCTAATTGTTCAATCAATTGAAATGCAATGCATTGCCTCGACTGCCAACTTTGGTCTGGCTACTTTGGACTGAATCAGGCGGGAAGTTAGGCAGATTGGTCGAAATCCAGTGACCTGCTCACGGAAGGCCGTGAAATTTGGCTTCACAATTCATTGTATTTTTGCAGCACGCTCTTTTGAATATTCAATTTGTATTTTTTTTTCCTTCGGAAAATATGAACTTCAGACTACCCATCATTTCATTTTTACTCTTGGTTTGCTCCGCAATGAGCGCCCGCTCCTCCGCACCCGCCAACGACCATTGCACCAAGGCGATGGTGCTGAAGAACGTAGTCAATTTTTGCAGCGCACCCCGCCAGTTCACCAACCACGAGGCCACGCCCGGCGGCCCCGACCCGGCGGCTTGTTTCCCGCCCTATCTATTGGGCGATTCGGACGACGACGTATGGTTCAAGTTCACAGCAATTGCCTCCGTGGTGAACATCAGGGTCATCGGAGCCATCAAGAACAACCCCGGTGGTACCTTGCAATACCCGCAGTTGGCGCTGTACCGGGGTGATTGCAAGGCATTGTTCGAGGTGGGCTGCATCTCCGATGGGCAGGGCTACAACATTGTCGAGACCTTCATCAGCAACCTCGTGGCAGGGCAGAACTATTTTATTAGGGTGGACGGCCGCAACAATCGCACGGGCAGTTTCCAGCTTTGCGTCAACAATTTCAACCCCGTGCCCTCGCCCTCGTCCGACTGTGCCTCGGCGGTGGTGCTCTGCGACAAGTCCGGCTTTGCAGTGCCCAGCATGAGCACGGCTGGCAAGGATGAGGCTGAATTGCCGAGGGGCATTTGTGTTCCTGACGAAACGCAGTCGGCTTGGTATAAATGGACCTGTGAAAATACAGGAACCCTCACCTTTAAACTTACCCCCAACAAGCCCAGTGACGACCTCGATTTTGTGCTGTTCATCCTGCCAAATGGGGTGGGCGATTGCTCCATGAAAATCCCAGTGCGCTGCATGGCCGCTGGCGAAAACCTCGGCATGCCCTATTCCAACTGGAAGCGCTGCTCCGGCCCTACAGGTCTCGAAGAAGGCTCCTCCGACATCGTTGAAGACCAGGGCTGCGACGAAAACAATGACAGCTATCTGGCACCGCTCCGCATGGAGGCTGGCAAGAGTTATGCCCTCATGGTGAACAACTATCAGAACACGGGCAACGGTTTTTCGGTGGATTTCGGTGGGTCGGGTAGTTTGGTTGGGCCAGGGGCACATTTCACCTTTAGCAAGCTAACGCTTGAAATTAATGAAAAATTGACCATCAAGGATGCCAGCAGTTTCGGTGGGGCCATCAAGAAATGGGAGTGGAATTTTGGCGTGGACGCCAAGCCACAAAAAGCAATAGGGGCTGGCCCGCATACCGTCAGCTATTCGTCAAAAGGCAAAAAATCCGTCACGCTCAGTATTCAAACCGACAATGGCTGTAAAGTGACCAAGGTGCGGTCGGTGGACGTGACCGCTGCGCCTCCCGCCAAGCCCAAGCCACCTAAGGTGGACAAGGCTCAAGTAATGCCAGTCATCGCTCCGCCACCCGCACTGCCAGCCATCGAATAAAAAGATACCATAGCCATAGCGCCCCCGCCTTTTACCTCAGAGCGTTCGGCACAAACAGGAGGCACAGCCCTGGAGGAACTTCTGCCGCCCCCATCCTTAGAACCTGCAGAGGCACCTGCGCCAGTTGACACCCTCCGACCAGCTCCTATCGCCACTTGGGAAGACACCACTTGGACGCAGGTGACCTATCTCGTCAACTATGTGGCCACCATCTATTTCAAGGCTGATTCCTCCTCCTTGCAGGAAAAGGATCTTGAGGTGTTGGACAAAATTGTGTCCATGATGAACGAAAACCCCAAGTACCTTGCCCATATAGAAGGGCATACCAACAACCTCCCCAGCGACGACTATGCCGAACGGCTCAGTAAGGCCCGTGCCGATGCCGTTATCTTTGAATTGATGGAAAAAGGCATTGACCCTCAACGACTTACCCGAAAGGCCCTCGGCAAAAAACAGGTCGTCAGCAAGGAAAAAGACCACACCCACCGCAAGCTGAACCAACGGGTGGAGGTAAAGCTGATGGTCAGGCAGTAGGATTTCGGATTATTCGATTGCGGATTATTTGATTGCAGATTTCGGATTGGGCAGAGAGTGTCTTGGAAAAGTGGATTGCACCTGCCTGTTCGGCAGACAGGGATTGCAGATTGGGTAATGGTTTGAGGTAAGATTTTACCTTTGCCACAGGAAGCACGGAATGTAGGTATTGTCTCGGCCAATCCGCAATCCGCTAATCCGCTAATCCGCTAATCCGCAATCGAATGCCCAACGCTGGCCTATCCATCCTCACCATCACCCTTGCTTACACCATCTATTATTTTGCATGGAATTCGCCATCGCTTCGCAAATGGTTTGACAAAAAATATGGGGAAGCGCCCGCCAAAATCAAATGGATTTACTTCGTTCGATGGAATGGGGTTGCTTTTTTCGGTGTGCTGTCTTTGGCTATTTGCCTATTCCAAGGTATTGATTTACAGTCGGTTGGGCTTGGTTTTAAAAATTGGAAACCGACCTTGGGTTGGACGATCGGCCTTAGTGCAGTGGTCACCGTTATGAACTACTTCGCCGCCCGTTCTCCCGACAACCTCGTCATGTACCCCATGATACGCACCCGCCCGCCCTGGCCGAATAGCCTTCTCGTAGGCAGCGCCTTCACCTGGGCCATGTACCTATTGGCCTACGAGTTTGCCTTTCGGGGCTTTCTCTTCTTTACTTGCCGAGCCGTAATGGACTTGCCACTTGCCATTGCCGTGAACATCTCGCTCTACGTCCTCGTTCACATCGCCAAAGGCTGGAAGGAAGCCGTTGGGGCCGTGCCGCTCGGCATCGTCCTCTGTCTCCTCACCGAACAGACCGGCACCATTTGGATTGCTTTCCTTGTGCACGTCGCCATGGCATGGGGCAATGAGTGGTGGTCATATTATTGGACAAGTCGGAATATCACTTGATTTAGCAAAAATGTTATAATTCCAACACTAAGCCCCGCTTACACCGCTTTCCCAAAGGGATAAATTGTCATCGCTATAGTCGCCCCTACATCACATGTGTCCGAACCCCAGCGTCTGTCACGTGTGTGCGCCACGGTGTGTGCCGCTTTCCCAAAGGGATAAATTGTCTTGGTCGAAGACCACCCCTGCGCATGTGTGACGCACACCGTGACGCACCCTCATGACGCAGCGGTCGCCTTCGGCGATGACAATTTATCCCTTTGGGAAAGCGGCGTGTACCGGGACGAGTACCGGGTGCTGGGATGGACATGGGAGCCTTATAAACGTTAAGGAAGTGTTAAATCCCCTCCTAATTGCATGTGAAAATATCATAATACAACTTACCACCGCAAACCATTTTCATTCACCCAAAATTTTCATTTTTATGAAAAAACTCCTTTTAATGCTGCTTTTTGCAGCCCCACTCGCTTTCGGCTTTGCCAGCCTTCCCACGGTGGACGACGACTGTGCCTGCAGCTCGCCGACCAATGTACACAAGACCTTTGGCAGCAGTGGCTCGGCCACCTATGCCTGGGATGCCGTGAGCGGGGCTACCAGCTACAAGGTGAAGTACGTGCGCCAGAGCGACGGCTATGCCAGCCCGGAATGGAGCACCTCCTCCACCTCCTACACCTTCACGGGCCTGGCCCCCGGTGCCTACAAGTTCTACTTCGCTGCCAACTGTGGCGGGGAGGCGTCGGGGTTCATCGTGATTGAGGACCTTGCTGGCACTTGAAAAGCTGCCACTGGTTAGGAAAGGCACCAAAGGTGCAAGCGCAGCTTCGGGTACGGGGCTGCGCTTTTTTATTCGAGTTCGGCGATTTTTTCACGAAGCCAGTTTAGACTAGAGATGTCTTTGGTCTCTTCTACTTCCTTTTTCAATTTTTCAAGTTCTTTTTTATCACCAGGGGCTATTCTAGTAAGTTGTTTAGTAAACTTAATCAGGTTTAAGTAAGGTTTTCTTTTGGCTGATGAAATATCTTTGTGCCTGTTCAAGAATGTACGAAAACTATCCATTAGTGAATAGAGCGGCTCTATTTCATCAGTTTCATAATAAGTTGAAAGGAGCATAGTTTTTGAGTTTAGATTATAAGTGATGTCTTCATACTCGACAGTCCTTAATAACTCAACTACTTTTTCAAACTTTTTTTGTGAAAAATAATTGTGCCGTATTGTAAGATACTGCATTTTCCCTCATTGCATCTGGTAAATACTTTTTATACCTTGAAATAAAATTCTCAGTCCACTCGAATTTACCAAGCCTTAATGCTGCGACTACAATATTTCTAAAATGCCATGGAGAGAGTTCACCATCCGTCAATAAAAGTTCTTTTTCTAAAAGAATTACGAACACATTGAAATATTCTTCTAGAAATTGATGGCTACCTTGATTAACTTTTTTTATGCAATAATTTAGAGCGGCCTCATAAATAAACTCAGCCTCACTTTTTGGAAAAATATCTCCATCTTTCTCCATCAATTTCATAAGATTATAATAATGTTCGACATTATCGGCGTCAATATATGTGAGATAAATCTGATAATAAACCAATACAGCAGGAGCGTCCTCAAATCCATTTTTTTTCACAGTTTCTACAATTTCATCAATTAGCAATAATTCATATTCATGTGACACTAATTTTTTTTGACTTAGTGCATGACAAGCAAATCTCAATTTTTCAGACAAATAAAATCTGTCTAAATTAGCAAGCATTTCTTCTTCGTTTTTTTTGCTTGTCCTGTCATGCTCTAAATCTAATAACAAAAAATAATTTTTTTCAGCTAAGTATTGTAAATGATAATATCCAACTGATTTGTGTGATTGTTGTTCAACATGTCTTCGTGCGGTTTTTATGGTTGTATTGTAAAGTTTTTCAAGTTTCTTTTGGGCTACGGCCTCAATCAAAAAAATGGCTTGGTTGGCAGGATTTGCTTCGAACACCTGTTGCGCCAAAAAATCCTCCACCAGCTTCAACAAATCGGAGCAGTTTTTGCGGAACAGCACATCGTCGTAAGACTCCCTGGGATAGAGCTTCTCCCAGAGCATGGCCTTTTCCAACTCAGTGGACGCCTTCTCGTTGTTATGGGCCACCAGCAGATCGAAGAGCAACACGAGGGCCTCGTTTCGGTTGAAATAGGGCGAGGTCAAAAATTTTCTGAGCCTATTTTGCTCATATTTGTCAAATTTTCCAAGTATGGAATAGAGTTTGCTATTTTGCATTTTCGGGAAATGTTTTTATCTTCGTGCCACAGACCCAGCCCCTGACCCCTAAAGGGGAACCTAAGCCTGAAATTGGATAGGTTTCCCGCCCAAAAAAAGGGAGGAAGGGATTGGAAAAGTAAAAATAGATAGAAAATTAAAATCTCACAAACTTGGATTTTTATTTTCCCAAATTTTTTGATTAACCTTTTGATAACCAAGTGATTGTAGTTTAGAATTGTTTTCACGAATATCCAAAATTTGTTCACAGCCGGAGGATTTTGTATTTGTAAAGTTTTGATAACCGGCCCAGTTTTGTACCACGAATTAGAACAGCAACTTTTAGGGGGATAAGGCCCGAACTTACTTGAAACACTTTAATTAGCAATGAAAATCCACGAATCCATGAACTTTTCGTTCTACACAAAAAAATTTTCCCTTTTCTGCTGGTCATTTTTGGCCTTGGCATGGAGGCTTTTGGGCAGGGGACTCCTACCTTGGAGGTGAACAGGGTCACCGTTTTGAAGGACGGTTCCTACCATCACCCGTTTGTCCAGAACAACAATACGGCAGCTCCTCAGATTTTGGATGATGCAGCCAATGGCGATGGTTTTTTTGCCCCATCGTGGTGCTGCAATGGCAACCAAGGGGTGAAGGGATTCAACAAGCCCAATAATTTTTACTACGAGCCGGACCAGAATTTCACGGGCCGTGATACCGTTATTTTTCTGTACCATATCCTTGGCCCCGCTGGTACTCCACGCGCAGCTTATAAAATATTTTACTTCAAGGTTGTGCCTTCCTTTTTGAATGCAAACGATGATTTTGTGGCGACTACACAAGGGCAGCCCCCTGTGCAGATTACCGTGCTGACGAACGATGAGGGCAATGGAACCGGGCAAAAGATAGCGGAAGTAACCAATGTCAATAACGGTATAGCGACCTTGACTCCTGATAGCACCAAGGTGGTTTTCACCCCCACCACTGGCTTTACGGGCATTGCCAACCTGAACTACTCCATCTGCGACGACCAAGGTTCTTGCTCTTTTGCAGTTGTGAACATTTGCGTGAACCCCACTACCCCAGTAGTACATGAGGTATTGCAGTTGACGACCAACAAAAACAAGCCGGTGCTGTCCATGCTCGATATCAACAGCAGCTACAGCCTCACGACGCCACCAGCCCACGGCAGTTTGAGTGGAAACTTCCCACTGACTTACACCCCCAACCAAAATTATACGGGCAATGACACTTATACCTATACCAGCACCAACGGCAATACCCGTACGGTCAATATCAAAGTGCTCAACGTTCCCGTGCCAAGCCAGATACTGAACAACGACATCGTTTACACGCCCAAGGGCTTGCCGATAGACGAAATCCACATATTGGACAATGACAACGGCGGCCAATTCCTCCAGAACGTGGGCCTCGATGGTGGCAATATCACCCAACAGGGAGGTACTCTGACCTATTTGCCCAATGTCGGCAATGGTGTTTACCGGTATGTACCGCCTGTCAATTTTACCGGCATTGACAAGTTTAGCTACAAGGCCATGCCCCCCAATTCCAATACTTATGAATATGCTACTTGCTATATCGTGGTCAACGACCTGAACCCTGTAGGGCCAGTCTATCAAATAACCTCGCCAAAGAACACACCCTTGGTATTGGGCGACCATTTGCCGTTCGATGGCTATTCCTACGAGTCCATCAGTGCCCCCGACAAGGGCGACATAGACTTCTATCCCGGCCAACAGACCTATACCAGCCAGCATGGCCAGAGTTTTTCTGGCAAGAACATGTTGGTCTATGACCCAGACCCCAATGCCTTGGGCTACGACGAGTTCGAGTTCGAATACTGTGCAGACGGCATCCCCGGCGGCTGCCAGTTGGTGAAGGTGGAACTGACCTTGGTGAACGTCTCCAACCCGCAATCCCCCGTGCTCTGTGCGGGCCGTGAATGTGTTTGGGCAGGGGACACGAACCGGGACGGTGCCGTGGACGTGGTGGACGTACTGCCCATCGGCCTCTGTATGGGCGATGTGGGGCTTTCCCGTGCCAATGCCTCCAATGCTTGGTACGGCCAGACCGCCAATAATTGGAACAGCTTTATGGCCGATGGCCTTGGTTACGACGTGAAATATTTGGATGCCGATGGCAACGGCATTGTCAGCGCTGACGACACTACTGCCATTGGCCTGAACTACGGCTATTACCACAACCTGACGCCCGCCCCCATTGCGGCCTTTGAGCCACTACCGTTCTATGTTCAGGAGCCAAACTTCCCTGCGAACCCCGAAATCGGCGATGTTTTCCTGGCCCCTATTGGGCTTGGCACCCAGAACATCCCTGCGGTGAATGCCTACGGCCTCGCCTTTGAACTGCTCTACGACCCCGCCATTTTTGAAGTGAACATCCTGTTCCAGGACAATTCCTGGATGGACTATAACTCCCCGACCCTTTCCATGTCGCACAAGCCCTTGCCGGGCAAGATTGATGCGGCCTATACCCGCACCAGCGGCTTGGCGGCAAGTGGATTTGGTAATATTGGGGTGGCAGAGTTTATTGTGATTGATGATATTAATGGTAATCGCCCATCCAAGCTCACCACCCAAGTCCAACTCAACGGCCTCGGCTATATGAGCGGCACGGGCCAAGTGGCGGGCCTGCAGGGCACTGGCTTCGAGGTAAAGCTGGGCGGCAACCAAGAAGATAAAACTGCTACAGAAGACCAGCTTGTCATTTTCCCGAACCCTGCCAAAGAAGCTGTTACGCTGCACCTGAATGGCAGTGCCAACCAAATGGAGCGGGTGATGGTCTATGGCATCACGGGCAGCCTGGTCTATGACTCCGGCAAGATGACTGCCAAGCGCATGATGGTGGATGTATCGGACTTTGCTCCCGGCATCTATATGGTAAGGGTACTGGCCAATGGCGCGATGCTGACGAAGAAGATTGAAGTGATTCGATAAGGAGTGGGAAGGATTACTAAACTTCTGAAGTTTTAGTAATCCTTTTCCCAACTAAACCCCATTAACAAAAGAGTATTCATATTCGTGGAATTTTATCATTGCTAGTGAGTCGCACAGTTTACTGTTGCGACTTTTTTTTGTTAGGCAAGTTCGCAGCCCTTCCATCTTCCGTTGGAAGACCATCCCTATTATATATGTGTGCGCCCCGATGCGTGTCATTGGGCGCCCCCGGTACACACCGCTTTCCCAAAGGGATGAATTGTCATCGCCGTAGGCGACCGCTTCGTCGTGAGGGTGCATCACGGTGCGTCACGCACGCCGCTTTTGTCATCGCCTTAGGCGACCGCTGCATCGTGTGGGTGCGTCACGGTGTGCGTCGCTCATAACTCAGGGCTGGTCTGCGACCAAGACAAAAGCAGCGCACACCGTGGTGTACGCACATGAGGCAGGGATGGCCTGCTACCATAGGTCTATATTTGGAATAAGGCTACATGGTCAAGCAACTGGTGAAGGGTAGTGTTATGGACAGGACAAAGCTGTCATTCCTATGACAAAAGAAAACAATGAATGGAAAACATCGGGAGGTTGGTGGGCGTTCTAAATCAGATAGGTGAGTGAAGAAAGGCAAGAAGTGCTTATAAATCGGAGAGAAGCACTTAGAAAACATAAATGGCCGCAATTTTTTTCTTCATTTTTTGATTTTTTCTGCTGTGAAAATTATTATTTTTTTCACAATTTTGAACGAACTGTTTTTGTGTTATCTGTGTATGTGCTTGAAAAACAGCAAGTTGGTAAAATGAATCTTTAATTGTTTAGTGAAATTTTAATATTACAAGCCTCAATTTTTGTCTTTGGCGCATGGTAATCACTGCCGCATATTTGTATCGTGAAAATTGAGTAGCGGCAGTAAGGACAAAGTTTCCCGCTCAAAAGAAGTGGGAACCACCAAATTGAATATGTTCATGGGATTAT
Organism: Saprospiraceae bacterium; assembly: GCA_016714985.1. Lineage (GTDB taxonomy): Bacteria > Bacteroidota > Bacteroidia > Chitinophagales > Saprospiraceae > UBA6168. The sequence continues at coordinate 268,514 of JADKBS010000005.1, forward strand.
AATTTGTTAATAGCAGGCCGCATTTTTTGAGCGGTCTGCTGTTTTTTCTCTCAACGAAGGCTGGGGGAACGGCTGGAAAGATGGAAAAGAAGCGAACGAACGATTCCGGCCAATTTGAAAGATTATGTTCATGGGATTATAATTTGTTAATAGTGGGTCGTCCCAATCTGTTTCGGGGCGGCTCTCTATTTTTGAATCCCTACAAAATAGATTCCCTTCGGGGAAGGCAAAAAAAAGGCTGACTTCTTACAAGTCAGCCAACGTTTTAGGACATGTTCATGGGACTATAATTTGCAAATAGCAAGTGTTCTGTGACAAAAAAAGTTGATTACAACTTCATGCCGCTAAGGTAAGGGCGTTTTGGTGACACCACCAAGCGTTTGTCCTTTATTTTTAGAAAAAAGATTATTTGTTTTGGATATGTTCATGGGATAATAATGTTAAAGTCGTCCAGAGGGGCGACTTTTTTTTTGCCCATTTGCGAACCTTTTGCCCGTTCAGTTGGTTTATCTCGCTGAAATCCCAATATTTCCGAAGCGTTACTTGGTTTTTAGTTGGTTTTGTTTGTTAGCAAAGGGTGTGGTGTAAACCATGCCCTTTTTTTTATTTCCCATGCTTGGTGGCCAGCGAAGCGTTGCTAACTTAGCCTCTATGAAAGCACTTGTATTAAAAGAAAAAAACAGTCCCCCCCAGTTCTTGGAGCGGGAGATGCCAACACCAGAGAAGGATACTGTCTTGGTCAATGTCAAGGCTGCAAGCCTCAACCACCGTGATGTTTGGATCATGAAGGGGCAGTACGCAGGGCTTAGCTATCCCATCGTGCCCGGATCTGATGGTGCTGGATGGTATGAGGGCCAAGAGGTCATACTTCAACCGGGCAGCGGCTGGGGGGGAGATGAGCGATGTCAAGGGAATGGCTACCAAATACTTGGGTTACCGAAGGATGGCACCATTGCGGAGTCGGTAGCAGTGCTGCGCAGCCAGCTTTTTCCAAAGCCCTCACATCTTAGCATGGTGGAGGCAGCTGCATTACCGCTTGCCGGGCTTACCGCCTATCGGGTGCTGTTCGTAAGGTGCCAAGCACGGCCGGGCGAAAAACTGCTGGTGACCGGGGCTGGCGGCGGAGTGGCGCTGTTTTGTGTCCAGTTTGCCCTGAAAGCGGGTTTGGAAGTCTATGTTACTTCGGGCGATGAATCAAAGATTGAAAGGGTGAGGACGATAGGTGCTTTGGGTGGGGCAAACTATAAATCGGATGGCTGGGTGGATGCGCTGAAAAAAATGGCCGGCGGCTTTGATGTCATCGTTGACGGGGCCGGCGGGGCAGATTTTGGAAGTTTGTTGAAGATTGCCAACCCGGGCGCCAGAATCGGGATATACGGTGGCACCAATGGCGCAGTACCCAATTTAAGCCCCCAAGCTATTTTTTGGAAGCAGTTGTCCATCTTAGGCGCTACGATGGGCAGCGACCGGGATTTTTCGGCCATGCTGGACTTTGTGAACCGCCACAAAATAGTGCCCATCATTGATTCGGTATTTGAATTGGCGGACGGTGCCAAGGCTTTTGAGCGGATGGAGAAAGGCCAACAATTCGGAAAGATTGTACTGAATATAAGCTAAAGAAAAAGCCGCTGAGGAACTTCCACAGCGGCTTTTTTCATTTCGCAGAAGCTGAAATTACTTCTTTCCAGCAGTGGCTGGAGCAGCAGCAGCGGCAGCAGTGAACTCGGCGAACATTTGCTGAGCTTTGTCAGCAGTAGCTTTCACTTCGTCGAATTTCGTTTTCCAGCTACCCAACTTGGAAGTCGCATCGGTAGTGGCAGCCGTAAGGTCGGCAATTTGTGCAGCAACATCGCCTTCGATTTTGCCTGCAGCGAGACCATCGGTCAATGCTTTCATCGTGTTGCTCTTCTCGGTCCAAGAAGAAACAAAGCCGTCCAATTCAGCAGAGATGCCAGAGATCCCCGTGGTGCTACCTTGGGCAGCAGCTTGGATTTCAGCATACTTTGTTTTGGCAGCGTCATCCCATTTTGCCATAGCTTCAGGAGCGACAGTCATGGCAGTGGCAGCATTGGCCCAGTTGGACTGCTCGGTTTTAACGGAAGTTGCAAACTCCGTAACTTGAGAAGTGGTGCTGTCCCAAGTCTTGGCTAGTTCTTCGATTTGTGGCTTGAACTTGGCAACGCTGTTACAAGCAGCGAAAATAAGTGCGATGGACGCAAAGGCTAATACCTTTTTCATGTTCGAATCTTTTAGTTAAGTGATGAGATAAATGTTATTGCAAATTTTGCGGCGCAAAGTTAGCAACTCTTGCAATTTTTCATGTAACACACTGAAATTTAATTTTGTTCAGTCATATTTCAAGTCTTTTTTCACAAATTATCCTTGGTTCTGCGACCTTTTTTTGGAATTCTTCCTGTTTTTGGGCCAGTACCTCGCTGAACTGAGTGTAGCGGAAAAACTGACCAACCTTCCATTCAATCCACTTGGTTTGTATGGCATGTTGGTACCGTGGGTTAAACTGACCGTTGCCTTTTGCCTATGGTTTGAGGTTTCGCCAAACGTTGGTTGCCCAAAATTGGTTGGTGGGTGCTTTTTGTTGAAAATACGCACTACGGTATGAGGGGAAAGTTTTTAACTTTGCCGCCCAATTGCGCTGAAAGGGAACTCAATAAACAACTGCTGTTGTTCCTTGGATTGAAAATTGGCTCCGTAGTACAATGGATAGTATGTAGGTTTCCGGAACCTAAGATACAGGTTCGATCCCTGTCGGGGCTACCAAATCAAAAAGGCCGCATTGCTTGCAGATCAAGCAAATGCGGCCTTTTCATTTTCAGGCTTGTGTCTATGGTTTCAGTTTAACACCCTCCATATAATCCAAGGCTAGTTGGCACATGGACTTCATCCCGAGCACAAAACCTCCCTCGTCAATATAAAAATCTGGCGTATGGTGCGGCGCTGCGTCTAGGGGATCCATCCCTTTGGGCATCCCGCCCAGGAAAAAGAACAAGCCCGGCACTTTTTGGGCATAAAACGAAAAATCCTCAGCACCCGTGATGGGCTTCATCACCAGCACCTTGTCTTCCCCAGCGGCATTGAAAAGGGAAGGCAGCATGGCCTTGGTTAGTTCTGGGTTGTTGTAGGTAACTGGATAGCCCCGTTTGATGGTCACTTCGGCGGTGGCGCCGGCACTCTCTGCGATGGAAGTGGCTGTCCTCCGAATCCTTTCATGGATTAGCTGTTGCATAGTCGTATCGAGTGTACGGATGGTGCCAACCATCTCCGCTTCTTCTGGTATGATGTTTTGGCGCACGCCAGCATTGAATTTTCCAATGGTAATCACAGCGGCCTCTTGGGTCAGGTCGGTTTGCCGGCTAATGATGGTCTGTAGTCCCATGATGATTTGCGAGGAAACCACGATGGGGTCAACGCCCGACCAAGGTCTTGAGCCATGCGTCTGTTTGCCATTGACCTTGATGGTCAAGTAATCAGTTGCAGCCATCGTGCCACCTGCCTTGTACCTGATTTTTCCGACCTCAAGGTCGGAACTGATGTGAAGCCCGAACACCACTTCAGGCTTAGGGTCGTTGAAAAGCCCTTCTTTCAGCATCAACTCCGCTCCACCTTCCTCCCCTGCGGGTGGGCCTTCTTCGGCAGGTTGGAAGATGAACATGATGGTGCCCTTGATGTCTTTTTTCATATTGGACAATAACTCGGCGGCACCCATGAGCATGGCCACGTGCGCATCGTGGCCGCAAGCGTGCATGACGCCAACCTCCTGCCCATTATAGGTATCCTTTGCTTTCGACGCAAATGGGATATTGACCCGCTCAGTAACCGGCAGCCCATCCATGTCGGCACGAAGGGCAACAACGGGGCCGGGTTTGCCCCCTTTCAAAATGCCTACAACGCCTGTATGTGCAATGCCCGTGCGAACTTCCATTCCCAAAGATTTCAGGTGCTTCGCAACGATTTCCGCCGTGCGGAACTCCCGGTTTCCAAGCTCAGGGTGTTGGTGCAGGTCTCTCCGCCAGGCAACGACCTTGGACTCCAATTTTTTGGCCGATTCGTCGAGCAGGGGACGAGATTGTGCAAATATGCACATCGGGACAAGCAGGGCGGCACACACCCAAAACAGGGTTTTCAACAGTTTTTTCATACAAAGTCTTTTGGGTAAAGGTATAAAAAATGCATAGTGATGGGCATATATACTGTGGGCCGCCATGTTTTGAGCATGGTTGATAAGGGTTGATGTGGTTGATAAGGGTTCTTGCCTACCGGCAGGCAGGGATAATCAACCTCATCAACCTTTATCAACCTTTATCAACCTTTATCAACAGAGGTACTCATGCCCAAAATTTGGCGGCGTGAGCTATAGCACGGCTCATTTCCCTTGAACCACCAGCATCCACAGCTCCACGGAATTCTGCCGCTTCAATTTCAAGTAGTAAATGCCTGATGGGTATTCGCTAAGGTCGAGCATGAAATCCCTTTGATGGAGGTCAAGCTGAACTTCCAACAGGCGGCCCATTGCATCGGTGATTTGCCAATCATCCACTTCAACGTCTTCCAATTTTATGTAAAAAACGCCATCGGATGGGTTGGGGTAAATATTGATGCCCGTTTCTTTTTCCTCCTGCGCTTCGATTTCAAAGCCTTCGAACCGCAGTTCGAGGTCTTGTGCGCCAATAGGCACAATGCTGCCATCCCGCATTAGCCCTTCGGCCCTGGTTATCCTAATGGTGGTCGAATTGCTTGGCAACACCTCTTTTGGACTCAACGCAACTATCCTGAAAAGCTTTTCAACCGCCTCCATGGGGCAGGCACCTTCGGTGTTGTAGGCAGCAAAAAAAACATTGCCTTGATTAACTTCTTCGAAAAGGAGCGGCCCTGTTAAATAATGTAGGCAGTCAGACCAAAGGGATTGCTGCGTGATGCCATTGTAAAAATAATCGCTATCGTAGTCAATGGTCACGGCAATGCCCACAAGGCTGTCTATGGGGTATTTGTTGACAAAGAGGTTGAAAAAACCGTCTTGGGGTGTGACCGTGTTGTTTTCGATATCCAAAGAAGGCTGTATGTACAAAACGTCAAGTGTTGGAGTCTTTGAAGGAATGGTGTAACCTTCTCTGTATTTGCCGAAATGCAGCTTGACAAGTTCGAGGTCTCCTTTGTCCACCTTCCCATTCCCGTCGGTGTCCAAGTATTTGAGATTGGTTCCGTCCTTGAGACTTTGGGCCCAGTTGCCGCATGTTTGGGGTGACCAGGTGCGGTCGCTAGTGCGTGCAGGGCCTTCGGCGCCATAGCCAGCCCCAATGGCCAGCAGGTCAAAATGGTCAACGATGCCATCGTTGTTTGCATCGCCGGGCCAGATACAGTTCTGCTCGCACTTAGGTTGGAGGCAGGTACCGCCGACAAACCCAGACTTGTACCAGTTCCTGATTTTGGGTACCTCCTCGTAAACCAATGAAACCTGTTCTATATGGTTCAATCCAGCATCGAAATGGGTAGAGTAGGCAACATCCATCGTTTTAGCTTCACCGTTTTTGAACTCCTCAAAATTGACAACGCCCAACTGACGGACATTATAGTTCGTTGGCACTCTTGTGGAGAACTGCGACCAGCCGTTTGGGTCATTCGGGTCATCTGGGAACGCAAAATCAACAGGGGAATTCGTTGCGGTTGAGTCATAACCAAGGCCGCCTTCGCTTAGGGGAGTTCCATCCTTCCAAGCTCCATTAAGTGCGGCGAAAACTTCTGGAGCTTCTGCTGGGTCAGACAATTCCTTTGGTGGCAAACCCCAAGCGGCATTATAGAAAACATTGAATTTTTTCATTTTCTGGTTGAGCAATGTAACTGCTTGTACGGGTGGATGGTCGCCATAGCCGTTCAAAGATTCGCAGTTGCTGGGGTCGAAGGCAACGGCATTGTATGCAAAATAAGTGTCGAGGTCGGGCGCACAACCTGCATAATCATCACGATGGCAACCAATGTCAATATCAGACCAGGTACCGACCTTTACATCTTTGTAATCACGGCCAGAGCGGTTGATGATTTTTTGAGCGATAAAAAGGGTTTTGTTGAGCAATGGGTTTTCGAGGCACCTGTATGCCCAAGCAGTCAACTGGATTTCAACACCCAGCGCCGAGCCTCCTGTGGCCCAGTGATACGCTGTTGCATCGTTGTAAATCAACCAAATCATTTGTTCGGGAATCGAGTTAGGGGAAACGCCCGCTGGCAATGGGAAGTCGCCGTCAAAAGCGTTGTACATCCCGTCCTTGTTGCTGTCGAAGAAAGGGGCTGCTCCTTGTGGGGTTTTGGGTAATTCAAACCCATGAATCGTTCGGAAATAGGGGTTGCCATGGCCAGGCCAGCCCACGACGGCAAGGTTGGGCTTGTCCAAAACCAGGTTTTCCTCGAAATCCAGTATATGTTCCTCGATTTCATGTCTTGAGACCGTCCATACCCGGTTGAAGTTTTCCCTGTCGAGTTCATTGTATGGCTTACCAGTGGCTGGGTTCAATGGGCCAGGGTAAAAATCAAAATAGCTGCCGAATAGCTCGTAGGTTTGCGAGGCCACCCTCAATGAGTCGCCATCTTTTACACCAAGCCACAGTGCCGCATTGAAAATCGTGGAAGCTGAAGATTCATTGACGAATGGAACAACATAATTCTCGTCATCCTCACCATCCCAAAACAGCATCCCATTTGGGAGAAACTTGGTACGGATGTCATTAGCGTGAAATACTGTTGAATTTGGCGAGAACGGGATGCGTTGCGTAATGCCTTTCAGCAAGGTAAAACTGCATGCGAAGAGTAGAAGTGCAACTTTTTTCATAGCTATCAATTTTTGGAGGTGAAAAGTTCGCAGAAAATTAGGGAAAACTCCCTGGATGGGCGCATGATTTCTTTATTTTTGCAAAATCGCCAACTATAAAATTGGGTTAATTCGATTTTGACGAATATTAAACCAGCTTTTTGCAAAATTTTTAGGGATATGTCTGGCAATCATGAAACTTACGCATTGATTACCGGTGCCAGCCGAGGGCTTGGCCGGGCATTTGCCTTTGAATTAGCGAAGCAGAATGCCAACCTGATACTCGTCGCCCTGCCCAATGAAGGGCTTGCAGCTTTTGCTTCGCAATTGGGGCAACGAGGCGTCAATGTCCATTTTTTTGAAACGGATTTGTCCAAAAGAGAAAATGTCGAGGCATTGGCGGCAACGGTCAACCAAAGCTTCGCCCTTAACGTGTTGGTGAACAACGCAGGTAGGGGAGGCACACGGCGAATGGAGGAAGCCGAACCACACTATATTGATGGTATCTTACAGTTGAACATTGTGGCCACAGCGCTTTTGACGAGGTTGTTGCTTGCAAATTTGCGGCAGCAAGGGAGCGCTTGGATTCTCAATGTGAGCAGCATGGCCGCTTTTTCGCCGATTGGCTTCAAGACCGTTTATCCGGCGAGTAAGGCTTTTATTCGGCATTTTTCATTGGGGCTAAGGGAAGAGCTGAAAGGAACAGGGGTGTCAGTAAGCATCGTCTATCCAGGCCCGATGAAGACCAACTCAGATGTAACGCAGCGAATTGAGGATCAAGGGATAAAGGGTAGGATAGGCCTATTGTCACCCGAAGCAGTGGCTTCCGTCGCCCTGCGTGAAATGCTGGCTGGCAAAGCCAATATCATTCCCGGTTTTGGCAATAAGCTGAACCGATGGCTGATGGGATTGCTTCCTGAAAAGCTTGTCATCAAGCTGGTTTCAAGGGCTGTTTTGAAAGAGCTTTGAATAAAGTATGGATTGTCTCAGAAAGAAAACTCCCGACCGCTATTGCAGCCGGGAGTTTTTCTTTTTATGGAAATGTGCTTGCTCCGCAATTACATCTTGACGAACTGCAAGTGCCTGCGCTCCTTGCCGTCAATGACCATGAGTAGGTAACTGCCAGCCTGTAGGTTGGCGACATCCAACGAAACCTGCTGAACGCCTGTGCCATTGGATGGTACTTCCTGCAGTTGCATCGTCCTGCCGAACATGTCCATGACCATTAGCTTTGCCGTTTGCTCCGATTGGCTGAACTCGACCGTCAAGCTACCGTTGGTTGGGTTCGGGTAGGCCAAGAGACTGGTGTTGTTTGAACCCAGAACATCGGCGCCTTCATCAGAACGGCCTTCGGTATCATCGCCGCCCGTGAAGTTGAGGCAACCCGTGATGACCACATCGTCAATATAGACGTTGTCGCTGTCGGTGCTGGCATCGCAACGGAAACGTACTCGGGTAGTGGAAGTGAATGGCCCATTGATGGTGAAATTACCAGTACCACGCACGTTGTTGCTGAAATCGGTGCCTGCCACCCATGCCCTTACCGTAGTATAGGTCGTGCCGCCATTGGTCGAGATTTGCAGCCAGAAGTCCTCGCCAGCGGAGAAGCCAACGGTAATATAGCTGAAGTTGACCGTGATGGAGCTGTAGGACGCAAGGCTCTGGTTGGTCGTTGACATTACCGAAGTGCTCGTATTGTCCCTCAATTGGATGCTGAACGGTACCGAGTTGGCGAACGCTGCATTATTGATGCGTGCGCAGTCCGTGCCACCGTCCGACCAGATTCCCCAGCCTGCTTCAAAGTTTTGGCTGTTGATGGTTTGGGTATTGCAGCCACCAGCCACTAGGGTAACGCTGCCTGTTGCCGTGCAACCGCCCACGCCCGTGACCGTGCAGGTATAGGTGCCTGCGGCAAGGCCAGTTATGGTCTGGGTACCGCCGTTGCTCCAAATATAGGTATATGGCGCCGTGCCACCCGTTGGGTTGGAAGTGGCCGTACCGTTGTTGCCGCTGGTCGGGTTCGTGCCCGTCACGTTGGCGGCCAATATGGCTGGTTGCGTGATCGTGACACTGCCGGATGTAGTGGCACTGCCTGAGGTAACGGTGCAAGAATAGGTGCCAGCCACCAAGCCACTAATAGTGGAAGTCGTAGCACCATTGTTCCAAAGGTAAGTGTAGCTGCCATTACCACCAGCGGCCGTAGCCGTTGCCGTGCCGTTGTTACCACCGTTGCAGGAGACGTTGGTGCCAGAAACGGATACATTGACAGGCGGGGTGCCAGGCGTGTAGCAGATGTTAAGGCTCCAGCTATTGAGTGAACCACCATCCTGGTCAGCTACGTCCTGAACGGTCAGTGTCCAGGTACCATTGACGTTCTGACCATTGAAGGCCGACAAAGCTTGGAACGGTTGGTAAGTGCCGTTGTTGGTAGGTGGGCATGGCCAAGAGCCGTATGCAGCGCCAGCGTTGTCGAAGTTCATCAGGAGGTTATCCTCGCTGTTGCAAGTTTGACTGAGCAGGGTCACCTCTGTGCCTGCCGGACTTTTAAGCCTAACGATCACGTCATTAATCCATGTGTGCGTGATGCCGAGGTTCAGCAGGTTCACGTCATTGACAGTGCCACTTGCTGAGATATTGATGACAGAAGTGACGGTCGGTGTGCCGCTGGCCGAGATAGTTTTGGGCACATCGGTGCTGGCCTGTGTGAGGCAAGTAAGGTTCGAGGTCGTGAAACTGAACGTTGTAGAATATGCGCCCGTGCCGCAAGAGTTCGTACCCCTTGCTCTCCAAAAATAGGTCGTGTTAGAAGTTAAAGGGGAGGGTGGGGTATAAGTGGTGCCTCCTATGCCCGTTGCATTGACAACAAGGTTTGCAAATCCAGCATCGGTGGCTACTTGGAGGTCGTATGCCGTCGCACCAGCTACAGTGTTCCAAGTAAAGGTAGGCGTGGTAGAAACGCCTGTGGCCCCGTTGGTGGGTTGGCTCAGCACGACTTGTCCTGGAGCGCCAGCAAGCACCGTCAGGCTGGCCGATGCGTTCTGGGACTGAGCACCGCTTGTGCCAGTCACAGTGAAAGCATAAGTTCCGGGAACAACACCTGCCGTCGTGACGGTCATCGTGCTATTGCCGGGGGCGGTCACTGGATTCGGGCTAAAGGAAGCCGTTGCGCCAACAGGAAGTCCCGATGTGCTCAAGGTCACGTTACCGCTGAAAGAACCTACTACCCCAACAGCTACGGTATAAATAGCATTCAAAGGGGAGCAAGCTGACTGGCTGCTTGGCGTTACGTTCACCGAAAAACCGTTGCTTGCAGCCGTGATGGAGAAGTTGGCATTGGAAATATCGTAGAAAATATTGCCGTTGGCCTTCACCATGATGCGGGCAGTGGTGCTCGTCACGTTGGGCAGGGTAACCGATTGGGTGCCATCATTGGACGTAGCCGTTGCAAGTGTGACGGGATAGGTGAGGCCGCCATCGGTGGAAAGCAGGATGTCCACATTGGCGCAGCTAACTGGGGCAGCAGTAGTACCTGCTACGTTCCAGGTAACAGTTTGGGAGGAGCTTGCTGGCCAGCTAACGGCAGTGTTCGGTGCCGTAACGACGAACGGGCCGGCAGTGCCGTTCACGGTCACAATCATGTTGTCTTCTGCGGTGCAACCGCCACCTGTGCGGTTGTCTCGGACCGTCAAGCGGAAGTTGAGCGTGCGGGCAACGCTGTTCAGTACCTCCCAGGTTGGGCTGACGTTGTTCACGACATCCTGCAAACGAGGAAGGTAGCGGACAGGAGAGGTGGTTCCCTTGTAGGAACGGAACATTGGGCCAGTCGTATTCGTGGCGGCTGGTGGCATTGTCACGGTAGCCGAAACGGGGTCCATCTGCTCCCAGGTATAGGTGATGGGGTCGCTGTTGGGGTCGCTTCCCGTTCCGGTAAGGAAGAACGGGGTTGACCTTGGAATCACATAGTCAGCACCTGCCGCTGCTGTTGGTGCATTGTTGATGATAGCATTGGTGGAGCAGGTGTTGCCGCCGCCTGAACCGTTGCTGGTCACCTCGGCAGCGATTTCCTGCAAGCTGATGGCGTGAAAATAGTCGTCGGAGTTGTTCTGGACGTTCGGGGCGCAAATGCCTGCATAGCCCATGATGGTGCTGGCGCTACCGGGTTCCATCGAGGTGGGGTTGTTGCGGTTGCAAGCGTTGCATTGGGTGTGGTTTGCGCCATACTGGTGGCCCATTTCGTGCGCCACGTAGTCAATGTCGAAGGGGTCGCCAATGGGGTTAGGCTGGCCAGTAACGCCACCCGCCTTCAATGAGTTGGTGCAAACTGCGCCAAGGTAGGCTACACCACCGCCGCCCGTCGAGAAGACGTGGCCGATGTCATAGTTGGCATTGCCGATGATGTTGTTGCAAGTGGTTTGGTTTTCGCCAAGCATGGCACTGCCGTTGGTATTGGAATAAGGGTCAGTGCTGGCATTCAAGAAAATCAGGGAGCTGGTATTTGGGTGCAAAGTCATGTGAACGGAAGCATCCTGCTCGAAAACGCCGTTCACACGGGTCATGGTGGTGTTGAAGGCAGAAAGAACGAGAGCGACCGTTCCGCCGTGGAAGGTGGCGTATTCGCCCGTGCAGGCCAACGCCAGCGTGTAGTCGCGCAGTTGGCAGTCACCCACCATTTTTTCGGGGTCGATCGGCTTGGGTTTGGCTTCTTTGTTGACTTCTTCAAAATGGCAGACCCAAGGGTCGCTCTTGGAGAAGTCCTTACGGTAATACACTTGGTAATTCATGTTGTCCTCGGTGGAGAACGGGTCTATATAGACCGTGCTGTGCTCGGGGCTGCGCACCATGCCATGGAAGCCTTTCAGCGTGAAGTCGCCTCGGAAATAGGCCGCAGGATCGTCAATGCCCACGCCTGCATAGCTTCGGATGGTGGGGTACTGGGCCTGAAGGTCGGGGTGCATGACAGGGGCTTCCGTGATGCGGAAACGCTCGGTTTTCCCATCTGGCATGGGAAGTGTAAGGATAGTCTCCTTGGTCTCGGCTGCTTGGGTCTTCCAAAGCGGAGCCTGTGCAAGTAGGGATTTCATCATCGAAACGTCGAGGGTGGCGGTTCGATATTTGGTGGGAGTGATTTGCCGGGATTGGCTTTTTTGGGCCATGACCGACTCCGGGACGAATTTCCACGGATTGGTGGGTTTGCTTTGAGCAAAAATTGCTTGGCTGGAAATGATGAGTGAGACCAGCATCGTAAACTTGAATGTTCTCATGCAAAGAAAGTTTATTTGTTAAAAATAATGATTACGTAATGGCATCGCCAAGTCATGTTTGTTGGGCATGGCTGGCCTGTATTCTTTCCATGTTCACGGGATACACAAAAGTTTTCTCAAAAGGGAGTAGGTGCGGGAGCGTTAGGGCTGTGTTGGGTTCATAGCTTTTGGCCAAGGTAGGATACCAGCGTTGGGCACTGTACTTTGTTGGCTTTAAAATTTACTTGTTGATGTGGGGAGTGCAAAATTAGTTCACTCCTTTTAATAGAAAAACTAAATTTTGGAATATTTATCGGCACAATATGTTTCTTACGGTAATTGTCAATAATGCAGCACGGCAAAAAAAATAGCAGTTGTAGTTCCCAGCTCCACTGCCGAGAAGGGTCGAGGTTTTCTCTTGACTTACTTGGGTTAGATTGCAATTGCTATCCCAGCAAATAAAAAGATGGTTCATTGACAATTTCTGTGGCTGGAGTTACCAAGGTTACTTGGAACCCGCAAAAATTGCAAAAAAGCAAGCGATAACTTATCGGGAGAAGTGCTTTCCAATAAAATTGCATTCTGGAAGATTGAATAGTAGAGGCCCCTTCGAGAGGCGGGTTATCGAACCCCGCTGTTCCGGAAAAGCGGGGTTTGATAACCCGCCTCTCAAAAAGTGCCGAGATTTTCCAAAAAACAGGTCATTTATTTTTACAGGAAAGCCCTATTATCGAGGGGAGGAGTGGTGACTCAAAGTTTTTCGAGGGCCCTCGAAAAAACTTTGTCCCATGCGGTGCCTATGGCAGGGTCTCTTTGCCAAAAAACGTCGTTCGCTTCCACTTCTTTGCGAAGCGTGTCCAAGAAATTGGCATAATCAGTTTTCGCCAGACCGTCATGGCCTTTGAATTGCTTTATTCGGGCGAGGTCGTGATGGTGGTGTCCATTGTCCATGTCTATCAGCTGCAAAATCATAACCCGCAGCTTTTTGTGGGTGTGCCTATGTGAGCGGCCTTCCTCAAACCTGGCCTCATATTGTTTCTCCTTATAGGTGTCGAAGAGCCTTGAATAGAAGCTCGTGATGAACTCCCGGTTCTTTGCGCAGCACCGCATATAGCTCTCATGCACCAATTCTATTTCTTCACTGCTCTCCAAAGGCAGCTTGTATAGTTCCTTGTCAAGATCTATCAGGTTGCGGAACCGGTTGCCCGGCTCGTATTCCAGCATCCTTTGCAAGATTTTCATTAAATCGTTGGGCAGGTTGGCTGATTTGAAAAGGGCCTTTCTGTGCGCTGGCTTTTCAAAGAAGGCCTTTCGACTTTCCATCACCAGTTCTGCGTTGTCACCATTGAACAAGGGGGTGCCCGTCAGCATCTCGAACATCAAAAGTCCCATCAAGAACTGGTTCACCTTGTCGAAGTCGAGCAGTTCGGAGTCTATCAACAACTCCTCTGGGCTGGAATAGCGCAGGTCGTCAAGGATTTTGTCCAAACGGCTGTAACCCCGCATGTCCTTGAATATTTCAAAGACCGAAATTACGGGTTTCAGCTCGTGGTCTATAATGATTTTGGAGGGGCGCAGGTTTTTGTGGTTATAGCTAAGGTTTTGTAGATAGTAGAGCGCATCGCAAATTTGCCGTATGATGGCGATGGTGTCCCGCATCGGGAAGTAGCCTACCTTTAGCAAGTGGTCGAGCGTTACACCGTTGATATATTCCAGTACGAGGCAGAACGGAATGTCATCTTCGTGGCTGGCAAGAATCTCGATGATGTTTCGGTGCTTGATTTGAGCGGCCAGCTTTGTGCTGACCTTGCCATCTTCGTTGTACGGTTGGGTTGCCTTTTTCCACTTTTCCTTTTCGCTGCTGCTCTGCCCGATGGACTTCAGTGCCCTTATCGCTACCAGCTTTTCGGTAGTTTTTTCCTTGGCCTTGAAAATCACGGCACTGCTGCCCTCGCCCAGTACCTCCATATCCTCGTAGTGCCGCATCATTTTCAGTTTCACCTGCTGCTCAAAATTGGACACATCGTACTTCAGGCCAAACACCGAGTTGACCCGTTCCTCCAAGTTCTCGAAGAAGTTGAGGAACGAGTCCACGATCTTGTTCCTTTCGATACGTAATACATTGTCATCCGCCAAGTTGTTGGTGCGCCCATAGTCCAGTTCGGCCAAGCGGGACTGGAGCAAGGTGAGCGTATTATTGTCTGTGTCCAACGAATCGTGGAGTCGGGCCAAAACTTTGATGGCCTCGTCAATTTTGCCTTCCTCTACAAGTTTTCGAATCATGTTTCAGGCTTATGGAATAAAGGCGGCAGCCAAAGGCTGACAACTTTAGGAAGGTGCGGGAAGTGGAAAAATTTCTTTTTTTCTTTTCACCTCCCAAAATTGGGTTGTTTTTGGGTGAAAATTTCAATTTTTACCCAAAAACAACCCTTGGTATATAGTTACCTAAACGTGTTTTGGTAGTTAATTCATTTTCACGACTTTCAGCATAGTTGCCTTTCCACCAGCGGCAACCATACAATAGTAAACGCCCGATGGCCAAGGGGTAAGGTCAAGCCGCCAAGTTTTTTCCAACACCACCTCTTCTGAGGTTTTGAAGAGGATTCGGCCATTTACGTCCATCATTTTGACCTGTAAATTCATCGGATTCTCAAGGCTGATGAAAAGGTCGAACTCACCGCTGGTTGGATTCGGATAAAGCTGGAGGTCACGCAGGCCGGGTAGTTCATCCGTTCCATTGGTGCCAGGCAGCACGGTTGCGGAAGCCGTTTTCGTACAGCCATTGGAATCGGTAATGATGCAAGTATAGGTTCCGGGTGCAAGGTTTGTGATGGTTGCCGTGTTTCCACCGTTGCTCCACTGGTAAGTATAAGGTGGAAGTCCGCCGGAAGCTTGGGCAGTGGCCGAGCCATTGTTTAACCCTATAACAGTTTCATTGGTTTGTATCGCTGTTACGACCAAGGTTGGTGGGGCACTCGGCACCGTGCCGCTGATGGTTTCCATGCAGCCATTGCCATCAACGACTATGACACTATAGGGGGTGTTTGGGGGTAATGGCCCTTCTGGTATGATTTGGTAATTATAAGGTGATGTTCCACCTATTGCAAAGACATTAATATCGTAATTGCCATCACATGGAGCAGTAAATGCGATAGAAATGGAAAGGGCAGGAGGTGCCGTTACCGTGACAGATTCGGATGTGGAACAGCCATTTGGCGCTGTCGCTACCACTGTGTAAGTGCCAGCTGAAACTATCTGCGTTGCATTTGCGCCTAACCCTGTCCACAAGAAGGATACGCCTTGCGTGCTGCTAAGGGCAGTGAGGGCTGTTAAATCACTATCACAGTTCAATGTTAGGTCGCCATTGACGCTTAGGTTTGGTGCAGCCTCGTTCCCCACAATGCTAAATGACTCTGTGGTGCTGCAGCCAGTTAATGGTTGGGAGACTACCAAGGTATAGTTGCCTGCTTGGCTGATGCTCGTTTGTTGGCTAACTGGTTGGCCATTGAGCGTGCAGGTGATGCCGGGCAGGCCGCAAATTCCAGTCAAATCAAGTTCTATGGTTGGGTTGGTGCAATTGATTTCCGAAACATCGGGCAGCAAATCAACGTCAGGTAGTTGAAACTGTGTCACCTGAACCGAGTAAGTGGCAGCACATCCCGTCTGTAGGTTGGTGATCTGAACGAAATAAAGCCCCGCCAAAGTAACGGTTGGGTTTTGTGCATCGGATGTGAAACCGCCAGGTCCCGTCCAAACAAAGCCGTAGCCAGACTGGTTAGGGTTTGCATTAACGGTCACTTGCCCATTGACACAACTAAGAATGCCGCTTGCCGTTGGCATAGCCACAGGAAAATCACCGGATTGAGAAACAATGGCTGTTGCCGACACGGTGCAACCCAGTGCTGTTGTTACAGTAAGCACGTATTCGCCAACAACACTTACTGTCGGCGTTGGGTCGGTCGAAGTAAACCCGCTTGGGCCCGACCATTCAAAACTGTTGCCGCCACCGCCACCGCCACCGGTAGTCTGATTGCTTTGTAGTTCGACCGAAGATGTGGCGCAAGTCAGAACACCTCCCGCTGCCGTTGCTGTTGGTAGGGCAAGGTTCGATACGGTGACCATGTCGGATGCAACGCAACCATTCTCGCTGTTTTGGACCGTCAACGTATAGGTGCCAGCTTGGCTGACGGTTGGGTTTTGTTCCATAGCTGTGAAGCCACCGGGGCCAGTCCAAGCATAGTTCAGATTGGCCTCGTTGGCATCGCCGAGCAGTACGATTGTTTGGGCGGAGCAATCCACGCTGCCAAGTTCAGCGCTCACGTCAGTCGGCTGGGTGATGTCCTGCCCTACGATGGTGTTGGCAGAAGAAATGCAGCCACTAAGGGGATCTGTGACTTGCACCGAATAATTACCTGCAACGGAAACGCTGGGGTTTTGGGCTGTACTGGTAAAACCTGCTGGACCAGTCCACGCAAAGTTATAGCCCGATTGATTGGGGTTGGCATTAATGGTTATCTGTGGGATAGCGCAAGTTAGCTGCCCACCTACCGTAGGGGCCACCTGGGGCACATTGTTCTGTACGGCAACAACCGCCGTTGAAGAGGCAGTGCAGTTGCTGGATGAGGTCACGGTCAGCACATAGTTGCCAGCTACACTGACGGTCGGGTTCTGTAAAACGGATGTGAAGCCATTGGGGCCAGCCCAGCTATAGGTTACATTCTGCGTTGTAGAATTTCCCTGGAGTTGGACGTTGGTTGCTGCGCAATTGATCCCGCCGCCAGTTGCGGAGGCATTGGGAACCTGCGGGCTTGGCACGTTGACCGAAGTGCTGTTGCTGCAGCCGTTGCCGGGGTTGGTGATGGTCAGCGTGTAGAGGCCGCCTTGCGAAACGACCGGATTTTGCAGGGTGGAAGTAAAACCATTTGGCCCTGTCCAAAGGTAGCTGGCACCTTGTATTGTTGAGCTTCCGCTCAATTGGACGGTTTGTGCTTGGCAGTTGACTGCGCCAACAGTTGCCGTAGGCGCTGCCGGAATGGAATTGTCCTGCGTAATGGTGATGGTTGCGGTTGCGGTGCAACTCGTGGCCAAATCCGTCACAGTTACGGTATAAATACCAAGTTGGGTAAGTGCCAATGGGGGCACGCCACCAATCACGCCAGGGCCATTGATGACGCAGCTAAGCCCTGCGCCGCAAGTGTTGATATTGTAAACCGGATTGGTACAGGACAACTGCACGCTGCTCGGCAAGTTGACGGTCGGTGGGGCCACACTAGCGACGGTCTGGGTCTTAATGGTTCCAATACTGGTATTGTGGTAGATGCCAGACGGGGTAATTTCGTTTACCACGGCTTTTACCATATAACTTATGTTGCCGACGATCGGTGCACCGTCAACGAAGCTGGTGCCAGTGACGATGTCCCCAGACAACCTTGTGAAATCACCGTTCGGTTGGTTGGAGCGGTAAACATGGTAGCCAATCACGTTAGCCTGTGGCGAAGGCTGCCAAGTGACGGTTACGGTATTGCAGGCTTGTGAAAAATTCACGCTGCCGCTGGGAACTGGTTGTACGTTGTGCGCCCGAACAGTTGGGTCCCCCATAAGGGCGATATGAGTGCCGCAATCACCAAAAATGCTGAAATAGCCAATATTGCCGCAGGCATTCATGGTCTGTAAGGCACAGTAACCCATCGTCTCGCCACCGCCAAGGTGGTGGGAAAACCAATGTGGGCGACCTGCCCAAGAGCAGGTGAGCACGCCCCCCTTGGAGGCAAGTGCGCTTACCATGAATGGGTCAGGTGAGTAGTCCCAGTCGCCGTGGTAGCTTCCGAAAAGTTGGGTGAAAACGGCATTGACGGTATCTGTGCCAAACTGGCTACTGCTGCCCACACCTCCAGCACTGGTATAGGTGCCAGGGCCGCAACCGTAGGCAAACAAAAAGCTATTGTCGTCGGTATCGTTGAAAAAATCGCCGTCAATGACGTTGGAGGGGCCTACGAGCGGGTTGCCGTTGCGGTAACCATTGGCGGCAAATGCCTCACCGAAGAAATAGCCAAAATTGTCATCCACGAGTACCTTGTTGTCAACGGTATATTGGCGGGTGCGCCAATTATGGTTTTTGTTGAGGTAACGGCGGTACATTTCCACGGTTGAAATGCCGAAGGTGCTTGTGGACAAATTGGAGAAATCCACACGGCCTACCGCAATTTCAGATTCGGTGGGAACAAGGTCTTGGTCGAACTTCCCATCTCCAGGAAAGTTGCTGGTTTGAGGGCGGTCGGGCGGCAAAGGGTTGTTGTTGGTATTCACGGTGACATCCGTCCATTCGCCACTGTTCACGTCGCCATAATAGGAGTCGGCGGGCCAAGCGCCCCGGTGCTCGTTGTGCCCATCCCAATCAGAGTTGCCACTATAGGGCACAGGCAGGTCACCAAACAGAAAAACGGAGGAAGTGCCATTGGCAGCATAGTCAGCTTCGATTTGGGATTTGATGGAGGCCACCGTTCCTGTTGTTGGTACAATATGCCAGGCCACGTCCCAGCCGTCGCCTACCAGGTCGAGGCGCAGCCGCTCCAGTTCCATGGCCAAAGGGGCGGTGATTGCTGCTTCCACGAATACCGATAAATCTCCACGGTTATCCACTACAGGCGCTGCGACTGGTACGAGTGCGTACCCAAAGGCATTTATATTGCCAGCGTCCCGACGGATGCCATACTCATAGGTTTGACCGATTGAAACCTGTGTATCGGTGAAGGTTGTTGTGGTGGAATTGTCAGCTTCGAGCAGGATAAACCAATCAGGGGAGTCCTTGTCCCTGCGATAAAGCACGAAATAGGCTGGTTGAGGATTGGGCCAAGTCAGTGTGACAGAAGGAGTATTTGCGTTCACACTAGTCGTGAGTGCTACAACGGCGCGTTTTGCGTCCTGGCCAAAAGCGGTAGCTGCGAAGAGGGCCAAAAGGCCAGTGAGGCCAGCGAGGGATAATTTCATTGATGATTGATTTTAATTGAATTCAAAGGTATAAAGGTTATTTGCCCAACTAAGGGTTGGCGATGGGCTACACCTTTCGGCGGTTTTGGGGTTTTATGTAATCAATAATACGGCATAAAAGTAGGACGGTTTCTCGAAAGGTCATTTTGGTTAGCCCTGCGATTTGGTGAATTTGCCAATCCCCAACAATTTAATGAAGCGAAACACTAGGTGCCTTTTGCCGTATTTTTCGCATTGTTGCATGGAATGTCTGGCAAAAGTCATCTTGATTTAGCTTTTCAAAGTCACAACAAAACTAAAGATTATTCGTCTTTTGACCCGCAATTCCTACTTGAATTGACCCGCAATAACTGTTTATCCGGGGATGTTTTGGGGAAAAATTGAGAATTTTCCCCAAAACACCCTCAAGTGCGGGAGGGGAATGAATAGATGAAAAATTTTCATTCCCCTCCTGCCCTTTATAAGTGAACTTGGATAAATAATTTAGATTGATTGGATCTGCCAATTCATCATTCATCATTTACTGAATAGCTACAAATCACAAATAAATTTCCCATGAAAGAAATCCTAATCATCTGCTACGCAATATTCCAACTGTCGGCCTGCCAGTCGGCAAAAAAGGAGGAAGCCAATGTGGCTTCAACTGCCTCCAATTCCCAAACCCAACTACCAGCTGCCGAACAGAAGGCGCTTCAATTGGCCGCAACTGCCCTCGCCGGAGAGGCCACTGGTTTTGTCAGCCCTGATGGCAAAGCCCTTGAAATGACCATTTCCAACAGCGCAACCATGGAACAAGAGGCAGACTTGTTGCCGCTGCACAGCTCCAACGCTGCCTGGGTGTTTTACAAGAACCTGCAAAACGACAAGCCTTCGTATGAAAAAATCGTGGTGTACGCCCAATTGAAGGACACTACCATTGCAAGGGAGTACACGCTGCGTGAGTTGGCCATGGTGAAGGCCCGTGTCCCGACCTTTGAAATGGCGGGCAAGCTGCTTGTCGCAGCAGACTACAAAGGGCTTTACGATTTGTTTGACCCTGCCGTGATGGGTTTCATGCAGGTAAAGGGATTGCAGGAATACTGCACCCAGATCGAGCCACAATATGGCAAGCCGATCTCCGTGGAGTTCCGTGGCTTTTCCTTCAATAAAACCTCGGCTGGCAAGGAGTTCCTAAGCTTGGCTGGCCCCTTGCGCCGCCAAACCAAGGACACCGCCTTCGACATTGCGGTTGACCTAAGCAAGCCCGATGCGAAAGGCTCCATCAGTGCATTGAAATTTGATTATTGACCGGTTGACGGTTGATGGTTGACGGCTAGTCCACCGCTCACTGTCCACCGTCAAACGTCAACCGTTTCGTACCTTCGCCCCATGAAACTGCACCGACCGCTCGTCGAGGCTGTGGCCGAGGCGCTTTTCCAAATTTTCCAAGAGGGCAAATATGCCGACAAGGTCATTGAGCGATTGCTCAAAAGCAACCCTCGTTGGGGCAGCCGTGACCGGGCTTTCATCGCAGAAAACACTTATGAAATGGTGCGGTGGTGGAGGCTGTACGAGGAAATTTGGAAATTTGGAAATTTGGAAATTGGGTCTAGGCAAATGGATGTAATGACCTTGATTGGCATCCATTTAATGCTCAAGTACCCAGAAGCTCACCATTTTTTGATTTCAAATTTTAGGGAGATAGAATGGCCAAGCCAAGAAGTTGTGCTTTTGCAAAAACAATCCTTGCTTGCTGACCTCCGTACCGCACAATCCATACCCGACTGGATGGACGAGGTTGGCACCTCAGAATTAGGCGAAAAATGGCCCGCCGAAATCACGGCACTGAACGAACCCGCTCCGGTGGTGGTCAGGGCCAATCGTTTGAAAACCAATAAGTTGGAGTTGAAGAAACGCTTAGCTGAGGAAGGCTGGGAGACGCAGGAAACCTCGCTTGCCCCCGATGCACTTGTGCTGCTCCGACGGGGCAATATCTTTCAAAGCAAGACTTTCCTAACTGGCCTTTTCGAGGTGCAAGATGCAGGCTCACAGTGCATAGCGCCCTATTTGCAAGTAGAGCCGGGCATGAGGGTCGTTGACGCCTGTGCCGGAGCGGGCGGAAAGTCGCTTCACCTGGCAGCACTCATGGAAAACAAGGGCAGCATCATCTCCCTCGACACCGAGGCTTGGAAGCTGGAGGAGCTTCGCAAACGTGCCCGCCGCAGTGGGGCACACATCATTCAGGCCCGCCCGATAGATTCCTCCAAGACCATCAAACGGCTGCATGGCACTGCCGACCGCCTCTTGCTCGACGTGCCCTGTTCTGGCCTCGGCACCCTCCGCCGCAACCCAGATGCGAAGTGGAAACTCTCATTGGAGTTCCTCGAAAAAGTGCGGGCAACGCAGACAGAGATTTTGCGCAGCTACGCTAAAATACTACGCCCTGGTGGGCAACTGGTCTATGCAACTTGCAGTGTGCTGCCTTCGGAAAATGAGCGGCAAGTGGAACGGTTTTTATCGGAAAACACTGATTTTCAGTTACTTGAACAGCGCACCATCTCCCCAGCCGAGCATGGTTTTGACGGCTTTTTCATGGCCAGCCTAAAAATGAAATAATCGGCCTTCCTTTTTGTGACAATCGTCATTTTGTTCTGGTTTTTCAACAAAAAACGAAATACTCCTTTCCGTGACGGGTGTCACTGACGGCGCTTTCAAGTGCCGCTATTTTTGCATCATCGTAACTACTTAGCAGGGATCTCCTCCCATACCTTCCTAAGCCGTTGCGCATCATCAATTTTAAGTAAAGCGCTTTTGACCGGGAAAAGCGGTTTCTGGGGTTGATGAAAATCACCAAGGCATTGTCGGGCTGATGATTGAAAAATGGCGGGAAGTGCCTCATTTTTGCCAGCGAGACCGAACCTTGGTTGATGGCCGAAAGGCCGTTTACACCTTTTTCACAACATTGGAGGATGGTCAAATAGAACCATTTCACATTTAAAAAAATTGACGATTATGAAAGTAGAGCAAATGTACACGGGTTGCCTCGCCGAAGCTGCCTATTATATCGAAAGCAATGGCGAAGCCGTCGTGATTGACCCGCTGCGTGATGTGGAACCTTATCTCGAAAGGGCAAAAGAGAGCGGCGCCACCATTAAGTATGTATTGGAGACCCACTTCCACGCTGACTTCGTTTCTGGCCACCTCGACCTTGCGAAGCAGACAGGTGCCAAAATTGTATTCGGCCCAACGGCAGTGCCCAATTTCGATGCTTATATCGCCAAGGACAACGAAGAATTGAAGGTGGGCAACGTAACTATTAAGGTGCTCCACACCCCTGGCCACACCATGGAAAGCTCCACCTTCCTGCTGCGTGATGAAAACGGGAAGGACTATGCCATCTTCACGGGCGACACCCTCTTCCTCGGAGATGTCGGCCGGCCTGACCTCGCCATCAAGCAGGGCGAAATCACCAGGGAAGACCTTGCTGGCTTCCTTTTCGATTCGCTCCGCAACAAGGTGATGACCTTGGCCGATGACGTTATCGTTTACCCTGGTCACGGTGCTGGCTCGGCTTGCGGCAAAAAGATGAGCAAGGAGACGCAAGGCACCCTCGGCGACCAAAAGCTGTTCAACTATGCCCTCCGTGCCGACATGACCCGTGAGGAGTTCGTGAAGGAAGTAACCACAGGCCTCGTTGACCCACCACAGTACTTCCCGAAAAATGCCGTGATGAACAAGATGGGCTACGACAGCATCGAACAAGTGCGCAACAAGGGTATGCAGAAACTATCGGTACGGGCCTTCAAGGCAGCTTGGGAAGGTGAAGAAGCATTGGTACTCGATACCCGACATGAAACTGAATTTGTAAAAGGCTTCCTGCCCGGCTCCATCTTCATTGGCGTGGAAGGCGATTTTGCGCCGTGGGTGGGTACGCTCATTACCGACTTGAAACAGCCCATCCTCATCGTTTGTGAATCAGGCAAACAGCAGGAGGTGGTTGACCGCCTTGCCCGTGTGGGCTATGACAACCCGATTGGCTACCTCGATGGTGGCTTCGAGGCTTGGAAAACTGCAGGCGAAGACGTGGACACCATCCCTGAAATGGGTGCCGAGGCTTTCGCTACTTGGTTCAATCCAGCGGCTTGCACCTTGCTCGACGTGCGCAAGGCCAGCGAGTACAACACCGAACACATCGTTGGTGCCACCAACTTCCCGCTCGATTTAATCAACCGCAACATGGCCCAATTGGAGCGTGACAATAAGTATTATGTAAACTGTGCGGGCGGTTACCGCTCGGTCATTGCGGCAAGCATCCTAAAGGCGAGGGGCTTCGAGAAATTGGTGAACATCCCCGGCGGCTTCAAGGCGCTGAAGGAAACCAGCCTTCCCTGCACTGATTATGTAGAGCAGATTACAGAGCTTTAAGATTTGGGATTTCGGCCATTGGCCGGATCAAGATTGAGTTGTTCGATTTTCAAAAGGGCCAATCCGGTGACGGGTTGGCCTTTTCTGGATACTGGATGCTGGATGCTGGATGCTGGATACTGGATTGGGGATTTCCCAAAAAATTTTAGCTGCCTTTGTTCGATTCATTGATATTTTTGCCTATTATTCAATGCAAGTTGCAGAGCATTTTAGCATTTAAGCAACAGGGTGTTTTTGTGAGCCGGAGGCCCACAAAAACGCTCTTTAGCTATCATTTTTGTTTGCTTGATAGCCGAAAATGATCCTTAAGCTGGGTTGTCCACGGCTTGCGATAGCCAAGTTATTGTCTATCAGCAGAATCTGACTACCACACGCAATCCAGCAACCAGCATCCAGTATCAAGCATCCAGTATCCAGCATCCAGCATCCAGCATCCAACAATGACCATCCTCCTCGCACCCGATTCATTTAAAGATGCCCTCTCAGCCTTGGAGGCTTGTGAGGCGTTGAAACGTGGCGTGAGGCGGGCTTTGCCTTCGGCAACGGTGAGGCTTTTCCCGCTGGCCGATGGTGGGGAGGGCACGGCTGAGGTATTGGCGTGGCACTTGAAAGGCGAATTGGTGGAGGTGACCGTCAGCGACCCCTTGTTCAAGCCCATCGTAGCGCATTATTTTTCCTTCGGTAAAACGGCTTTTATAGAAATGGCGCAGGCTTCAGGGTTGGAGCGCCTCAGTCAAGACGAACGCAACCCATTGAAAACCAGCACCTTCGGAACAGGCGAACTCATCAAACATGCCATCGCACAAGGCATGGAGGAAGTCTATCTGGCAATTGGTGGCAGCGCCACCAACGATGGGGGAATGGGCATGGCCGCTGCGCTTGGCTGGCAGTTTTTAGACGGAAATGGGAAGGCCCTGACACCAATCGGTGAGAACCTGAAAAAGGTTGTTTCGGTACTGCCCCCCAATCCCGAGGTGTCGGGACAAGTTCCCCAATCCCCAATCCGCAACCCCCAATCCGCAATCCCCATTCCCGAGGTTTCGGGACAAGTTCCGCAGCTCCTCTGTGACGTAACCAACCCCCTCTATGGCCTCAACGGCGCTGCCTATGTCTTTGCGAATCAAAAAGGGGCAGATGAAGATGCCGTTGTGCAGTTGGACGATGGGCTTCGTCATTTTGCGGCAGTCGTTGCGGAGCAACTTGGGACTGATTTTTCGCAGCTGCCGGGAGCAGGCGCAGCGGGCGGGTTGGGCTTTGGGGCGATGGCTTTTCTTGGGGCAAGGGTGCAGGGTGGGGCGGATGCTATCCTGCAATTAACTGGTTTTGAGGAGGCTATGTCAGGTGCTGACCTCCTCCTTACAGGCGAAGGCTGCCTAGATAGACAAACAGGCCAAGGCAAGTTGGTGGCTGCCATTTGTCGAAGGGCGAAAGCGTACAGTGTGCCTGTGGTGGCCATTTGTGGTGCAGTGGATGCCGACGAGTCCGCCATTGAGGCAATGGGCTTGCAAGCAGCCTTGCAAATCAGGGAAAGGGGAGAACCGCTTGAATCGTCCATTGCCCGAACAGCTAAAGGCTTGGAAACGCTATCGTATAAAGTTTTGAAAACCATGTAGTTGTAAAGACAAAAAATCCGACCTTGAAATTTTAACAACCAAATTCTCGCCCGATAGGAAAAACTAACTATTTTAGCGCCTCGACATTGGAAAACGCACACACATCGAAACAGAATGAACGACACCCTACATGCCATCAATTATTTTGCAACTTGCCGATCAGCCTGTTTTCTTCCATTCAAATCTGCCCAAGCATCCTATTTCACCTGAAAAACATCGAAAAACCCATTGATGCAGTTTTTGCATGCTTGGACAGTTCGGCCATATTTGTAATGAAGCCGACATTTGGGCCTAATTGCAGGCCAATGGCCAACGAATTGAATTGCATCCACTTTATTTGCCAACTTTACTATCGCCCTTTGGCGAAATGTTCTTTGGGATAAATTAATTGTTTCACTAAAAAAATTGAATTATGTTGAAAAGCTACTTATCAAAACTAAGTGCCTTTGCTTTGCTGCTCGGTATGTCGTTTGGTGCGTTCGCTCAGAACGTGACCATCACATCCCCGGCAAGTATTGCAGGCGATTACCTGTCGAAGCATGCGGCTTTCGGCGGTTGGTTGAATGGCCAGTCTGGCGATCTTATTTTAGCAGATGATGGTGCTGGCGCAACTAACGGCTGTGCCATTGCCAATGACATGGCGGGCAAAATCGCCCTGATTGACAGGGGTGTTTGCGGTTTTGCCGTAAAGGCCATCAATGCCCAGAATGCAGGTGCAATTGGTGTAATTATCTGCAATAACAACCCAGCTATTCCTGACTCAACCATTGTGATGGGAGGGGCAGATTGCAACGTAACCATTCCTTCGGTGATGTTGACGTTGAACATGTGCAACACCATCAAAGCCGTATTGGCTACCGAGGCAGTTTCGGTTGCCTTCCTGTAAACTACCCTGGCGACGGCAACGGCTTCCAGGCAGAGACCGTATTACCTGGGGCTGGCATCCACACTACTCCAGAATTGACGGGACCATCACCATTTACCGATTCTGACGGAGCGAAGTACTTCACCATCACTGCACCGAACGATGCGGTAATGAACGTGAATTCATGTGCAAGCGGTGTGGATACCCGTGTCACCGTCTTTGAGGGCTGCAGGAATGCAGTTACGTTTATTGACACCAACGATGATGCTTGCGGGTCTGTGCCACCAGATAATGAGCCCTATTCTTCCAGCCTCGATGTTATCGTGCGCGCTGGCCAAAGCTATACCATTGTCTGGGACAATATCTATGACTCCCAAGGCTTCGATTTTGAGGTTACATTTGGGGCATTGCCAAATGTGGACGTTACCTTCCAAGTGGATATGCAAGATGAGACCGTTGCTCCTGATGGCGTGAAGATCAGCCTGAACGGCGGTCCAGAGGCCAATATGACCGATAGCGGCAACGGCATCTGGACTTTTTCTACCTCTGCACCAGCAGGTAGTGCACATGATTATGTTTTCTTGAACGGCGCTGGCAACGAAGAAGACAGCATCATCCAAGTTACTTGCCGCAGCGTAGAGTTGGGCCTTGATGCGTTTACTACAGTCCTCGTCTGCTACAACTCTTGCAGTCCTTGCCCACCGGACGCAGTTTGCCCGCTGTGGATTGATGAGGATTTCGACAACTACACCCTGGGCGGCATTAGCGACCAATCCGATGTTTGGGATACTTGGACGCAGCCAACCAATGCCAACGAGAACGCCAACGTTTCCGCAGATTTTGCCTTGAGTGGCACACAATCGCTGAAAATTGCAGCTGCAGGCGGTGCAGATGACCAATTGCTCAATTTGGGCAACAGGACGTCTGGCCACTTTATCCTTAAATGGAAAATGTATGTGCCAACTGGTAGTGCTGCCTACTACAACATGCAGAAGAACGAAGACACCCCAGGCGTAGGCGATGCTTTTGCCAACGAGGTAGTGTTCAACATTGACGGCACAGGCACTTATACCGTTGGCGGCGCTCCTGTTGCCTTTGAATACCCTCACGATGAGTGGTTCACGGTGGTCCATGACATGGACATGGATAACCAAATCAACAGGGTATGGTATGATGGCGTGCTCGTCGTAGAGCACCCAACCACTTGGCAGGCTGCTGAACAGACGGGTATTTCCCAATTGGGTGGCATTGACTACTTTGGCAACACGGGTGTTTTGTACTATGTTGACGATGTGACCATGAAGCAGGTTGAGGCTTGCCCAGCCAATGCCCTTATTTGCGATGGATTTGACGCCTACGATGCGGGCTTGGTTGGCCCACAGTCACCTTGGTGGACGGGTTGGTCTGCTGTCGATGGTGGCGCTGACGATGGTGAAATTTCCAGCGTTCAATACCTCAGCTGCGAACAATCACTGAAAGTATCCGCAGCTACTCCGGCTGCCAACTCAGATGATATTATCCTGTTGCTCGGCGACCGTCCAACTGGCAATTACTCGCTTAGCTGGGACATGTACATCCCAACTGGCTCTTTGGCTTATTTTAACTTGCAAAAGGATGCTTCTTTGTTGCCAACCGTTGCCACAGCTGACTACATGATGGAGGTTTATTTCAATGCGAACGGCGCTGGTGCCGTGAACGCAGGTGGAACCAACTCCAGCACTTTCACTTATACCTATGATAACTGGTTCAACGTTCAGCAACTCATAGACCTCGACAACAACACGGCCCAGCTTTGGATCAATGGAACCCTTATCCAGGAATATGCTCCAAGCTGGAATATCGGTGCGCAAGCCAATGATGGCTATACCCAGTTGGGCGGCGTTGACTTCTATGGTGCTGCTGGGGTGCTTTATTATGTTGACAATGTGCTGTTGGAAGCGCTTCCAGCAACACCAGGCAATATCTGTGCTGGCGCAATTGACCTCAACGCCTACCTTGATGGTGGTGTTGGCACGGTAGTATCTACCCCGCTTTTCGACAATACTGCCTACACTACCGATGCGAGTGACCCTGCCGATGGCTGGGATTGCTTCGGTGAACCTGATGGAGCTGGAGCCGCTCCTGAACTGAACAACACGGTTTGGTTCACATTCACTGGTGACGGAGAAACCTACTATATAGAAACTTGGCCTGTGGCGCTACCAACTATATCGAAGATGGCGATACACAAATGGCCATTTTCACAGGCAATTGTGGTAGCCTTACTCCTGTTGCTTGCAATGAAGACAGCCCGAACGCTGTTGCTGGCAACTTTATTTCAGGCCTTGAATTGGCAACAGTAGAAGGTGAGGTTTACAGCATGATGGTGGATGGCTTCAACTTCCAAGGTGCATTATCTGCTGGTGAGTTTTGCTTGAATTTCACACAGTTGACAGGCACTCCTGTGGTTGACGTTACCTTCCGTGTGAACATGGAACGGGAAACCGTAAGTGCAGGTGGTGTGCGTATCGCTGGTTCCTTCACGGGTTGGGCGGACGAGAACATGACCAATGTTGGCAACAACATCTGGGAAATCACAAAAGAGATGGAAGCTGGCGACCAAATCCAGTGGAAATTCAAAAACGGGCCGAACGGCTGGGAATCAAATGCCGCCCTTATAGATTGCGGTGTGGATGATGGCAGTGCCAACATCAATAGGTCTGCCACCATTGGCGATGTCAATGAAACACTCGGCGTATATTGCTTCAACTGGTGCGTGGATTGTGATGCACTCAGTGCAAATGAATCCGCCTTCGCCAAGGCCATTGGCGTGAACCCGAACCCAGCGGGCACCTACGTGAACGTTACCTACAACTTCGAGAGCATGGTGAACCTGAACGTTCGCTTGGTGAATACACTTGGCCAGACGTTGTTGGAGCGCAACCTCGACAATGCCCTCAACGGCAGCGAGCGTTTCGATATCGCCAGCTTGCCAAGCGGCGCATACTCGGTCGTGTTCTCCAATGGTGAACAGACCGTTGCGAAGCGACTGATTGTTGAATAAACCAAGTTTTGGTTTTTTACCTAAAAGAAAACCCGCTCCGGTCATCCGGGGCGGGTTTCTTTTTGTGCGCTACATTGTATAATAGCCAGTTTTCTGCCTCAAAGTCGGTTATCGTTCACCATGCCAAGCAATTCGTCCCGGTAGTTCTTTCCAATCGGCAAATGCTTGGGTTGGCCTTTTTCAATGACTTCGACCATGTTGCCAACGATGGCTTCCACTTTGCCAATGTTCACGATATAGGAACGATGGATACGGCGGAAAATCTTGGAGGGTAGCTTATCCTCCAAGCTCTTCATGGTTTGTAGGGTGATGACCCGTCCCTTCTCCGTTCTGATAATCACATAGTCCTTCAAGCCTTCGATATAAAGCACTTCCGAGAAGTTGACTTTCACGAACTTCTTGTCTGCCTTAACGAAGATGAAGTCATCGGAGTCGCCGATTTCCACATGGGAAGCTCCTTCCTTTCGTTTCAATTCTATCTGGTCAACAGCCTTGTTCGCTGACTTCATGAAACGTTCCAAGGAAATGGGCTTTAGTAAATAGTCTGTCGCATTGAGTTCAAAACCCTCGATGGCGTAATTGGAATAGGCTGTGGTGAAGATGACGAGCGGCGGATCGGTCAAGGTCTTCAAAAAGTCAATGCCCGTTAGCTGCGGCATCTGTATATCGAGAAACATGAGGTCAATATCGTTGTGCTTCAATGCCTCGTTGGCCTCGAAGGCGTTGGAACAACGCTTCACGAGGTTGAAGTCGGGTATTTTTTCGATGTAGGTTTCCAGCACGTCAAGTGCCAATGGTTCGTCGTCAACGATGATGATGTTAATCATATTGAAATTTTGGATTGTTGAATTGCTTGATTGTTGGATTGTTAGATTGCTTGATTGTTGAAATTGTTATATTGTTACATTGTGTTGGCAGCAATTCAACAATTTAGCAACCTCAACAATCTCAACAATTCAACAATTTTATTCTTCCAATCGCAGCTTCAGCTTTACGGTATAACTCGATGGGGCGTCGTCCACGGTCAGTTGGTAACGGTTGGGGTAGAGCAAATCAAGGCGGCGGCGGACGTTGACCAAGCCAATACCACCGCTGCGGGGATGGTTCTGCCTTGGCATTACTTCGCCCTTGCTGTTTTCAATCTGTAAATCTATGTCATTGCCCTTAACATTCAATAGGATTTTGACATACCCATTTGAAATATGGCTGCCAAGCCCATGCTTGAAACAGTTTTCGATGAATGGGATGAACATCAATGGAGAGATTTTCTGGTCACTCACCAAGCCAACTACCTCATAGCGAATATCCACCCTCTTGCCTTGACGGATGCGCTCCAACTCCAAGTAATTAGCGATATAATTGACCTCCTTACTCAGCGGCACCCATTTTTCGTTGCATTCATAGAGCATGTAGCGCATCATTTCGCTCAGTTTCAGCACGATGTCCGGGGCGAGGTCCGATTTTTTGAGGGTGAGGGCATAGAGGCTGTTTAGGGTGTTGAAAAGGAAATGGGGGTTGATTTGCGACTTCAAGAACCTAAGCTCCGATTGCATCGTCTCGGTTACGAGTTCCTGCCTTTCCTTGATATTGGTGTACCAATCCACGGTGATTTTCACAACGGTGGAAGTGGCAAGCACAAAGAAGTTGGGGATGAAGTACCAGTTGAGGTTGGCGACCACTTCTGCCCGAATATCGGGGTGTCCACTCGATTTTAGGTATATCATCAGCGACTCGAGTGGCGTGACAATAAGGACGGTCAAAACCAAAAAGCCCACATACGGCAAGAATCTTTTGTCCACTAAATACTGTGGAATTAGCCTATAGACATTGTAATACACGGCCATTCCAAGGATAACCAACCTGACGGCATTGTTGCTGACCGTATAGAAAAAAGGCTGGTGCGTCAGAAGTACTTCCACTAACGAATACAACAGGAACAAGAACACCCAAAAAAAAGAATGCCGGATGGCCCTGGTCGAGGCTACCTTTAGCAAACGTTTTTTATGGTTGTACTTACTGTCATCTAAGAATTCCTACTTTTCGATTTAACCTGCGGCAATATTGCTTGTTTCAGCAACAAAGAAGGGAATAATTTAGATGAAAAAGCGGTTGCATCCGATTGGCATTCAAAAAACCAAAGGCAATTGACAGTTGCTAGTTGAAAGTGAGAATGCTTAGATTTGCACCCATTTTTGTAATCAACA
This sequence comes from Saprospiraceae bacterium, assembly GCA_016714985.1. GTDB lineage: Bacteria > Bacteroidota > Bacteroidia > Chitinophagales > Saprospiraceae > UBA6168. Next base: position 299,684 of record JADKBS010000005.1, read on the forward strand.
ACTAGTACTTGAATGCCGCTTTGGCAGACAGGCTATTAAATTAGCAAATGGTTTACTTGACAAGAAGAGAACGCTTCAATGCCGCCCACAAACTTTGGGTAGAGGACTGGAGCGAAGAGAAAAATATCGAGTGGTTCGGCAAGTGTGCCAACCGCAACTGGCATGGCCACAACTACGACCTTTACGTGACCGTAAAAGGTAAGCCCGACCCTATCACTGGTTTTGTGATGGACGTGAAGAATCTGAGCCAAATCATCAAAACAGCCATCGTGGAGAAGGTGGACCACTGCAACCTGAACCTCGACGTGCCTTTCATCCCCAAAGGCATGCAGCCCACGACGGAGAACCTCGCCATCCTGTTCTGGCAAGAATTGGAGCCGCATATCAAAGGCTGCCAGTTGCATTGCATCAAGTTGTGGGAGACGGAGAATATTTATGTGGAGTATTTTGGGGAGTGAACAACTTTGCGAACTAGAAAGGGGCTGCACGGCATCGCCGTTCAGCCCCTTTCTATTTCGCAAAGTTGTTACCGTTCTGCCGCCCCCTTCTTAATATCCTCCACCACCTCCGGGTTCAACAGCGTTGAAGTGTCGCCCAAATTGGACACATCGCCCTCCGCTATCTTCCGCAGGATGCGCCGCATGATTTTGCCGGAGCGGGTCTTGGGCAGGCCCGGCACGATTTGAATCACATCGGGCTTCGCTATTGGGCCGATGATTTTAGTGACCGTTGCCAGTACCTCCTTCTGGAACTTCGCCACGTCGGGCACTTGGCCATCCGTGATGATATATGCATAGATGCCCTGGCCTTTGATTTCATGCGGGAAGCCGACCACCGCACTCTCGATGCAAAGTGGATGCTCGTTGATAGCGTTCTCCACCTCAGCCGTACCGATACGGTGGCCACTAACGTTTATCACGTCGTCCACCCGCCCGATGATGCGGTAATAGCCGTCAGCGTCCCGGCGGGCACCGTCGCCAGTGAAGTATTTACCTTCGAATGTGGCAAAATAAGTCTGTTTGCAGCGGGCATGGTCGCCATAGGTGGTGCGGATAATGCCCGGCCATGGGAATTTCATGCATAGCATCCCTTCCACCTCGTCGCCTTCGATTTCATTGCCGGCGGCATCCACGAGGCAAGGCTGTACGCCAGGCACAGGCAATGAGGCATAGGTAGGTTTCAGGGGCGTGATGTTGGCCAGTGCCGAGATGAGGATGCCCCCGGTCTCTGTCTGCCACCAAGTGTCCACGATGGGGCAACGCCCCTTGCCGATTTTTTCATGGTACCAATGCCAAGCTTCGGCGTTGATGGGCTCGCCGACCGAGCCAAGTACCCGCAGGCTGCTCAGGTCGTGGCCTTCGTCCACTCGTCGCCAGCGGCCATTAGGGCTCGTATGGCAGTGGGGGCGGTGTAGAAAATATTGACCTTGTGCTTTTCACAGACCTGCCAGAATCGGCCCGAATCGGGATAGGTGGGCACGCCCTCGAACATGAGGGAGGTGGCCCCATTCAGCAGTGGGCCATAGACGATGTAGCTGTGGCCGGTAATCCAGCCCACATCGGCGGTACACCAATAGACCTCGCCTTCCTGGTATTGGAACACATTGCTGAAAGTATAACCTGCAAAGACCATATAGCCGCCAACGGTATGCACCACACCTTTTGGTTTGCCCGTTGAGCCGGAAGTGTAAAGTATGAAGAGCATGTCCTCTGCATCCATGTGCGCTGGTTCGCATTCGGTGGACTGGGTGGGCACGATTTCATGCCACCAAACATCCCGATCAGCGTTCCAATTGAGGGTACCGCCAGTGTGCTTGAAGACGAGCACCTTCTCAATACTTGGGCAACCAAGGGCGAGTGCGTCGTCCACCACTTGTTTTACGGGGATGTTCTTGGCGCCACGGGCATTGTAATCGGAGCAGATGACTATTTTGCAAGCAGAATCATGAATGCGGTCGGCAAGTGACTGCGCCGAAAACCCAGCAAAGACCACGCTATGGACAGCACCGATGCGGGCGCAGGCCAGCACGGCGATAGCCAGTTCGGGTACCATGGGCATGTAAAAGCATACCCGGTCGCCCTTACCCACGCCGAGCGACTTGAGCGCATTGGCCGTACGACAAACTTCCTCGTACATTTGTCGGTAGGTAAGCTTCCGAGCTGGGGTGTCGGGGTCGTTTGGCTCCCAAAGGAGGGCCGTTTGATCGGCACGGGTGGCCAGGTGTCGGTCTAGGCAATTATAAGTGATATTGGTTTTACCACCCTTGTACCACTTGACGTCCGGTGTTTTGAACTCCCATTCGAGCACCGATTGCCAAGGTTTATACCAATGGTAATGCTTCGCAACATCCCCCCAAAAACCTGCTGGGTCGTTAACACTGCGCTGATAGACTTGCTTGTATTCTTCCAGTGAACTGATTTGAAGTTTCATGACTTAGTTTTTAATTGTATTCTAATCGCCTTCAAAGCGTAAATTTTGAACAAAAATCCAGCTCTGTGCATTTTTGCACCTTGATTTTTTTCATTTGATATTCTGCGAAAAATCAGTGGGCAGCAATTTGCCTTTCATCGCCAAAATCCACAACATGAAAATCCTTGTCGTTGAAGACGAACCCTCCATTTCCAATTTGATTAAAAAAGGTCTGGAGGAAAATGGCTTTGAAGCCGTTCAAGCGTTCGACGGGGAATTGGGTCTGAAATTGGCCCAGCGTTCCGAATTTGCGCTCATCATCCTCGACATTGTGCTGCCGGGGCTGAACGGGCTAGAGGTATGCCAGAAATTGCGGAGCGAATTGAACATACAAACACCCATATTGATGCTCACTGCCCTCAACGAGGCCGATGACATCGTCGCCGGTCTTGATATTGGTGCAGATGACTACCTCGGAAAACCCTTTAAGTTCAAGGAACTGATGGCGAGGGTTCGGGCACTGACCCGCAGGACAGGCGTCATCCCACCTCCTCCGGCAAACATACTTAAAGTGGCTGACCTCATCGTTGACCTTGATGCCAAGACTGTTAATAGGGCTGGAACAGAGATTAAGCTGACCGCCAAGGAGTTTTTCCTGCTCGAATACCTGATGCGCAACCGCAACAGGGTGCTCAGCCGGATGGACATCCTCGAAAAAGTCTGGGATGTCAATTTCGACCTTGGCACCAACGTCGTGGACGTTTATATGAACTACCTTCGCAACAAGATTGACAAGCCTTTTGAGACAAAACTCATCCAAACCGTTGTGGGAATGGGATATGTACTCAAAGAGGTGTGAGGTTTCGAGGTATGAGGTATGGAGGTTTGCAACTGATGCCCTAGTATCTAGTATAAAGTATCTCCAAAGTGACACCAGTATCAACACCATGAAAATCCGCAACAGGCTGACCTTGATTTACGCTATTGCTGCCATCATCGTTATGACGGTGTTAGGGGAATTGGTGTATTATTTCACAGTGAGGTTCCATCAACAAGAGTTTGCCGAAAGATTGGAAGGCCGGGTGCAAGTTACAGAGCAGATATTCTTGGAAAAAGACGAGGTTTTGGGGCAGGCGGTACGGGACAAGTTTTTGCAGCGGCTTGACGAAGAGGAGGAATATGTGATTACCCTGAAACAGAGCGGGCTTGATTCCTTGGACGACCTTTTCTATAGAGGGTTGTCAAAGGATATTTCAACCAGTAACAGTTTGACATTCAACAAGGACAAACGGCAAGGGGTCGCAAAAATCTATGACTTACCTAATGGGAAATTCGCCGTTGTGGTCACAGCAGTGGATGTTTTTGGGAAAACAAAGCTGGACTTTCTCAAAAAAATCCTCATTATTGGAATGTTACTAGGCTTGGCCATCTTGGTTATGGTAGGCTGGTTTTCAAGCCAGCGTGCTTTGAGGCCGCTGGAAACAAAAATCAAGAAAGCCAGCGAAATCAGTGCCTCGAACCTGAACCTGCGCCTGGAAGTAAGGCACCCAGACGATGAAATAGGAGAACTGACCATTGCCTTCAATCGGATGCTCGACCGCATACAAGCGGGTTTTGAGTCCCAGCGGGGCTTTGTGGCCAATGCCAGTCATGAAATACGCAACCCGCTGACCGCCATTATTGGGGAAGCGGATCTTTTGCTCGAAAGGGACAGGCCCATTGCTGAATACAAAGCCACATTGCAAAATATCGTGACAGAGGCCGAAAGGCTCCAGAAATTGGCCAACCAACTACTCGAACTGAGCAAAGCAGAGGCAATGGACAGCCTCTCTGAGCTTCATGCTGTTCCGCTCGACCAATTGCTATTGGAGACATTGGATCGGTTTCCGGCTGAAAGGGTTAAACTCGATTTTGAGGAGTGCAAATCGGAGCCTATCGTAAATGCCAACCCACCTTTGTTGCAGACAGCTTTTTCGAATATTATTGACAATGCATTGAAATATTCTGAAAATCAATTGATTACGATTGAGTTTCAGAAGATAGCCGATGAATTTCAAGTAAAAGTATCTGACAAAGGCATCGGTATATCTGCCGAAGACCTGAAGCATATTTATGTTCCGCTTTTCCGCTCCCGCAATGCCCGAAAACTCCGTGGCCACGGCGTCGGGTTGCCACTTGCCCGTCGCATCATATTGCTGCACAAAGGCCGACTTTTGGTAACATCCAATGGGGAAGCCCAAGGTACTGAAGTGACCATTACCTTACCTGCCCATAATTAGTCAAACTTCTCCACCATAATTCCATACCTTCATACCTTTCTAATCTCCTTTTAATCTCACTCTAAGACGGCTCTAATATTGACTTCTCAGATTTGCAGCGTTAAGTTGTTTCGTTTCGATTTTTAGACCAAAATTGTAAATTTATGCACAGCTCAAATCAACTCCACCTGCCTGAAAAAGGCTTTTTCGCAAATTTTAAGGAAGACATGCCCGCCAGTTTGGTGGTATTTTTAGTGGCCACGCCACTCTGCTTGGGTATTGCTTTGGCATCGGGTGCCCCATTGTTTTCTGGCATTATAGCTGGAATTGTAGGCGGCATTGTAGTGGGCTTGGTTAGTGGCGCACCTTTGGGCGTCAGCGGACCGGCGGCAGGCTTGGCGGTCATTGTCCTAAATGCCATTGCCACTTTGGGTTCGTGGGAGGCATTCTTGCTTTCGGTGGTCATAGCGGGCATTCTGCAATTGGCACTTGGCTACCTCCGAGCGGGCATTATTGGCTATTACTTCCCTTCCTCCGTTATCAAAGGCATGCTGGCGGGCATTGGCCTTATCATCATTTTGAAGCAAATCCCTCATGCTTTTGGTTACGACGCTGTACCAGAAGGTGACGAAGCCTTTCTTCAGCCTGACAACCAAAACACGTTCAGCGAGCTGTCCAACATGCTGGACTTCATACAGCCGGGGGCGGTCATCGTCACTTTGGTTTCATTGGCTATCCTAGTATTATGGGACCAGCCCTTCATGAAAAAAATCAAGCTATTCCACTGGGTGCAAGGTCCGCTCGTGGCAGTAATTGCTGGCATTGTACTCAACCAATTGTTCTTGGTGGCTATACCCAGCTTGGCGATAGGTGGCAAGCACTTGGTGCAATTGCCGGTGGCAGATGGAATCGGCAGCTTTTTGGGGCTGTTCTCGATGCCAGATTTTAGCCAATTGACCAATGTGGCTGTCTATACCACAGCCTTTACCATTGCCATCATTGCCAGCCTTGAAACGCTCCTCTGCGTTGAAGCAACTGATAAGCTCGACCCTTATAAACGGGTAACACCTACCAACAGGGAGTTGAAAGCCCAAGGCATTGGCAACATCATTTCAGGGTTGATTGGCGGCTTACCGGTGACGCAGGTAATCGTCCGTAGTTCTGCAAACATTCAGTCGGGCGGTAAGACCAAGACTTCTGCAATCATGCACGGTGTTTTGATATTGGTTGCAGCTGTTTCCATACCTAAACTGCTCAACCTCATCCCATTGGCTACCCTAGCTGCCATTCTTTTTGTGGTAGGCTATAAATTGGCCAAGCCGGCTCTGTTCTCGGCAATGTACCATTTGGGCTGGTACCAGTTCTTGCCGTTCCTGGTAACGGTGCTTGGCATCGTGTTCACCGACCTGCTCATCGGTATTGGCCTGGGCATGGCAGTAGCAGTGTTCATCATTCTGTTGACCAACCTGAAAAATCCCTATTTCGCAGCAGAAGAGCCACATGCCGTTGGAGACCCGATACGCATCAAATTGTCAGAGGAGGTTTCCTTTTTGAACAAGGCCGCCATCCTTGAAACACTTGACCATATACCGGAGAACAGCAAAGTGGAGATAGATGCCACTAAATCAGTACACATTGATTACGATGTGTATGAAATTATCCGGGAATTCGAAGAGAAAGCCAAGATGAGGAATATAGACCTGACACTGAAGGGATTTGCATCATTGCGTCAAGAAAATGATTCGGTGAAGCGGGTAAAACGGATATTCCGAAGGGTCAATCAAAAGCAATTTGCTGAGGAGGTAACGACTAAATTAAACTAATAATACCAACAACGCATGGGTGCCCAACCTCCATTCCCAAAGTATTCTCGAATTGTTCATATGCATCGGGAATGGTGGTAAGGTTTCCATAAAAATCAAAAAAAATGAGGACGCATACTAAAGAAACTCAGCAAGAACTGACGCCACAATTGGCATTTGAAATCTTGAAACAAGGCAACGAACGGTTTGTGAGCAACCTGCATTACAACCGCAATTTGCTCCAGCAAGTGAACGATACCAGTGGTGGGCAATTCCCATTTGCCATCGTGCTCAGCTGCATTGACAGCCGCACCTCGGCAGAACTGATTTTCGATCAGGGCCTTGGCGACATATTCAGCGCACGCATCGCTGGCAATGTGCTGAACGAAGACATACTTGGCAGCATGGAATTCGCCTGCAACGTGGCTGGCTCGAAGCTCATCGTGGTGTTGGGCCACTCCAAATGTGGAGCCGTGAAAGGGGCTTGCAGCCATGTGGAAATGGGCCACCTGACCGCATTACTCGAAAAGATTCAGCCTGCGGTTGAGAGAATTGACTCGAAGAACCTTCAAATTTCATTCGATGAAAAAGTTGAAGAAGTTGCAAGTGAAAACGTGAAGCTTCAAATGAAGGACATCTTCCGCCGCAGCTCCATCCTCCGCAACCTTTTCAAAGAAGGCAAAATCGGCTTGGTCGGTGGCATGTACAGCGTTGAATCGGGTGTGGTTGAGTTCTTTGAACCTAAATTCCACGAAATCGGTCAGGACGAAATCCAGGTAGAAGAAGAATTGACAATTTGATCATAAATGTCTAAGATGTAAGTCCAAAATCCTGTGTTTTTACAAAGTTGGTCTATAGAAATGGGTGGTTGCTACGGCACTGCCCATTTTATTTTAACCCAATACTTCTTCCAGTACTTCATGCGAACGCACAGGCGGGAAGTTTTCGATGTGCAGTTTGTAATAGTTCAAAAGTGATTTCAAAAGGCTGCGCCGCTCTTCCCGGTCAAAAAGAACTTCGTGGCATCGCTCCATCGGCAGGATTAGCAACTGATAAAACTTGCCAGCTGCGAGTTGTTCCAAACTATGCTGGTGCAACGGTTTGAACTCCGTGAACATCCCTTCCTGTAGGTCGAAGAAGGGTGTCTCATCGCTGTAATCCCCACCCGGCAGAAAGCCGAGGTACTCGGCCAAATGCACCATAAAATGCAGGTGCAGGTTGGCGATGGAGTGGGGTGTTTCATCCAAATAGACAAAATTGCGGAGCAAAAAATCAAACAGGTTCGGCTGTGCCTCGTGGCCCTGAATCCCGTTCCGGGCGACTTCTATCATGAAAACTCCGACCGAGCTTCGACGAATATCGAATGGGATGGCCTGGAAAACATGGTAGGGCTTCACCTCCTTCAATCGGGTCAGGTCGTGCCCGTCCTTTTCATATGCCACGAGTTCAATGGGCGTCATAGGCTGCAATAAGCCTGCACTGACCGTAGGCCGCTGGGAGCGCACCCCGCTCACGATGTACGAACGCATGCCCTTTTCCTCCGTGAAAACGTCAACGATGACGCTTGTCTCTGAGTATTTTTTCGACTTGAAAACAATGCCGAGGGTCTTTATGAGCACTTTCGATTGCGGATTTGGGATTGCGGATTGCGGAACTTGACCCGAAACCTCGGGATTGGAGCCGCCGCTTTACTGCACATCCCGGAGTTTGTCGGCTGTGGCTTGACGAGCGCCAGATTCCTGAAAATCATAATCTTCGGAAATCTTAGGTCAAATGCTTGTTGCAGGAAATTTGAACCTAGTATGGCATTCGGGGTAGTAACAAAGGTAGCCAAGTTTCCGTCATTTGGAAAATATGGATGAGCGCATTTCCACAAAGGGTTTTGTGAAACAAAAGTTAAAAAAGCCGCCATTCGTCGAGAAAACGCCTACGAACAGGCATCCTGATTTGGAATGAGGCAACCCTAAGGGCATACATTTGTCCATCACTCGAAAGAAATCACCTAACACATAGCGTGGCAGCGGACATTGAAAGATGGGCCGCTGCCTCCCCAAAAAGCAAGAATCATCAATTAAATTAAAATGAAAACGTCTGCATTTATTCTGTTGCTTTCATTATTCGCAAACCTGAGTTTTGGCCGCCTCGCCAGCGATACTATTCCGGTTGGAAAGATTTATGAGCAATTCAACAACAGTTGCCGTGATGGGCTGAACATCTGTCTCATCGGTGATTGGATGAATATTGGCGAAGTTCCACATGTCAACGGTTTTGCATCGTTGAGCATGTACGGCAGCGGTAAGTTCGAGGGGCTTGATGCGAATGGCAAGCGTGTCTGTGGCACTTATGAAATTTCAAAAGACAGCTTGACCTTGGTGTTTCACAAAATCTGTGAAAAAACAGGTGTTGATCTTGGCACCTTAACAGCAAAAATAGAACTGGTGGACGGGCACATGCTGTCCTTGAACCTGCCCGATGAAATAGGCGGCAAACAGTTCTTCATTCAATAAGGGTGAAAGCCTACGGCCATTGTGGCCAAAAAGGGACAACTTTTTACCGAAACAAAGAAATTGAGTAGTGTAAAATAGCCATTTACGAGAGAGGGCGTCCCAAATGGACGCCCTTTTGTTTTAGGCTTCAATACTTGACCAACTTGCCAGATTTCGTGGGTGCTTCGCCAATTTTCACCCTGTAAAAATAAATTCCAATGGGGAGTTGACTGGCATCCCACTTTAGCCTTACTACTTTTTTGGCGCTGAAAAATCCTTTTTCGAAATGAACCTGCCTTCCCATGGCATCGTAAATTTCCAAACTTACCCGCTGGTAACCCACCACGTCCATCCAGAAGTTGACTTCGTCGGTGAACAAGGTTGGCCTCACCTTCAGCCCCCCAATCGGCGGCTCTACTATTTCCACGGTATCCACAAGCTCGGCCATGGCCCCATCCATCCAATCTAAGCGGTCGGAGAGCCAAGTGCGCATGCGGAGAACCTCGCCGTGGTAGCTGCCCGTCACAACGGGGTTGGGCCATACGTACTCGTTTAGGGTGGGCCACCGTTGAAAATTGCGTTGGGCGGGCTGTTGGAGCATGGTTTCCAAGGAGTCCACCAAATGCAAAATATGGTCGTCGCTGTAAACACCGGCCCTTAGTTCGAACCAACGTTCCTTCATCTCCTTTACAAAAGTGGGTTCATTGAACAGCTTGTTCCACCAGAAATGCACCACCCAAAAATCACCGGGGCAAACTTGGTTGAAGTCAATGGCCCAACCCTTGAAATCCGGGCCGATGCAATAGTCCACGTTGCTGAACCCAAGGTTGAAATCCCAAACCGGGCCGAGGTGCAAGCGGTTGTCCACGCTGTCACGGTCTTTGTGCATATAAGTGCTGAGGCGGTAGCCATCCACGTTCCGACTGATTTCCTGCACGAAAATCATGTTAATGACGGACTCTACATCGAGTATGGAGCGGTAGCCATTGATGGGGTCGGCAAAGTTGGATGAGCCCATAATGTCCTCAAAATCAGCGATATAGTTTTGGATATACGTTTTTTGCGCCGATGTGATTTCGTCCGGCTTTGGGTAGTGGTATTGGTAAATGGTGCCACCAGGCTGGCCACCAGGCATGGCAGGATAGGCAGAAGGAAACCCATCGGAAACCGCTCCATCGAACTTGTCGAACTTGATGATATAGCCGCCCGTCACGTCATCGCCTGTATTCTCATCGGGGTCGAGCTTGCTGATGTCCACCCGGTTCTTGTCCCTTTTTATTTTTTCGGTGAAAACATAGACGCCACGGTAGTCGCCATTGATGATCACCTCGCAGTAGCGTACCCTTGGGGCGTAGGGCATGATCCAACTTGCCAGGGTAAATGCAAGTGCATTGCGCATCAGTGTCTTGTCGCTGTATGGACCGTGCAGAATCCAGTCGTTTTCTTTGGGGAATCCAAGGACGGAAACATCATTGGAGGAACCGTCGATATTTTGGGTCTCCATTGCAAAATTGTTCTTCGGGAACCACTGTGAACTGCTGCCCCTGATTTCGATGCCGATTTGCCCATCGTAGTCGTTGAAGGGGTTGTTGATATGATTGGTGGCCCCATCGCCGTTCCAAATGACGCCAAGGTGTGCGGTTCGCTTGGGTTCATCCACGATTTCTTGCCCATTTTCGGTTTCGATAATGAAAATGGGGAGGTTGGAGGTGGTGAAGGTTTGGGAAAAAAGGTTCAAGACCGTGAAACTGGCCAGCACCAACAACAATAGCTTATTTTTCATTGAAACATTTTTTTGGTCAGATGATAGCTGAGATTTGGCAGAATTCAAAAGAACTGGTTGTCCGTAAAGCCGCCGTTTGGCAACAACAGTCTTAGGTAGCCAACATCCTGCTCGACTTTTTCTTCCTTTCTCTCTGCGGTCAGTACGATGTTTTTTTTAAATCTCGTAACCGCTTAATAGAGGGTGTTTTTTGGGGGCAATTGAAATTTTTCCCAAAAAAACGCTCCAAAATATGGGGAGAGAGAAAAAATTCAATTTTTTTTTCACTCTTCCCGCACCTTCTTAAGCAGAAGCAAAATTTCTTCAAAGCTACAAAAATGGACAAATGTTTCAGGAACTCAATCCGTCGGATAAACAATCCCTGCCTCCCTGCGCACCCAGTCCATGGTCTCCATCAGCAACAAACTGAAATCGAGTGGCAGTTTTTCGCTTTCCTTTTTTCCTTGACGCAGGCAGTCGTTCACTTCCAATATCTCATGGTAGTAGCCCCAGCCTGTGATTGGCAAGTGCAAGCTTTCCGATTCTTTGTCATAAAATGAAATAGACAGGTCTTGCGGGTTGATAAAGCGGTTGTGGAGCTGGATGGTACCTGTTTCACCATATAAATATGCTTCGATTTGCGTTTTTACCACCAGTGAGCAGTCCAGCACGGCAAGGCGGTTTCCGGGGTATTCAAACAGCATGGCGCAGCTGTCGTCAGCGCCGGATTGGTTCTTGGTGGCGGTGGCTTTGATGGCGGTTGGCTTGCCCCAGAGCCAAGTGGCGAGGAAAATCGTGTAAATGCCCACATCCAACAGGGCACCGCCACCCAGGGCAGGGTTGAACACCCGGTGCGCTTGGGGGAAGTCGGCCTTGAAGCCAAAATCGGCCCGGATAGTCTTCAAATCACCAATATAGCCGGAGTTTACGAGCCGAATTGCTTCTTCAAAGCCGGGGATGAACCTCGTCCAGATGGCCTCCATTAGGAACACACCGTTTGCCCGGGCACAGTCCACCATGCGTTGCACCTCCCTCGTGTTCATGGCGAACGGTTTTTCGCAAAGAACAGCAATGCCTTTTTCAAGGCATAAGATAGTATGCTCGCAATGCCCAACATGGGGCGAGGCGATATAGACCACATCGAGGTCGGGGCAGTCGAGCAGGGCCTCATAGCTGCCAAAGGCGTGCGCTGCGCCATACTCCTGGGCAAAACCACTTGCCCGTTCCAAGGAGCGGGAGCCGACGGCATGCAGTTTTGCGCCAGTTACCAATTTTAGGTCGTGGGCAAATTTGTGGGAGATGCGGCCCGGAGCGAGTATGCCCCAATTGATCGTTGTTTTCATTACAAATCGTATTTTATCATGTAGGGCTTTCCTATAAAAATAAATGACCTGTTTTTTGGCAAATCTCGGTACTTTTCGAGAGGCGGGGGTATCAAAGCCCCGCTGTTCCGGAACAGCGGGGCTTTGATACCCCCGCCTCTCGAAGGAACCTCTGCTATTCAATCTTCCAGCATGCGATTTTTATAGGAAAGCCCTTTTTTATCATGAACGACGGCGAAAATACTATCCTAATAACAACCAGTAGGGATTAATGCCGCAGGAAATGGCATAATTTTTCCGAGAGGTCAAGTCCAGCCCAAAATATTGAATATTTTTGCGTTATCGAAAAAGCACACACTACGCACACTTGAGCCTCCCGCTGCAGTCCACCTTTAAGCTCAATAACAGTGAGAAAAACTATCACGGCATTCGTTCCGGCAATCTTCCTTTGCCAGGTGCTTCTTGGGCAGTATCCTTCGGATACAGTTTTCACGCATGTCGCAGTAATGCCCAGCTTTGGCGATTGTGCCTCGCTAATTGATGACCCTGAAGCCCGTAAGAAGTGCTCGGACCAAGCCCTTGTCCAGTTCCTGTCAATGCACCTTGTCTATCCGGAAGAAGCAGTTGTCAGCAAGGTAGAAGGCACTGTTTACGTGAATTTCATCGTGGATGAAAAAGGCACAGTGCAGTCGCCTTACTTGCTCATGGACATTGGAAGTGGCTGTGGGGAAGCCGCTTTGCAGGTTGTGAAATCAATGCCACCTTGGGAACCAGGCCTTCAGAACGGACACCCAGCGAAGGTGAAACTCAACTTGCCAATACAGTTCTCACTTAGGAAGTCGGATTCTTCAGAGCGGTACAGCATCACCTGGGGCGACATAGTCGGTGACACCATTTCTTCAGAACAACTTCAGCGCAACCTTTCCTACAGTGTGTACGTCAGAGGACCGGAGGGCGATAACCGTTACCTTGACCAACTTGGTTTTTCCTACCTAAATGGCAAAAAAGCTTATTCGGCAATTAGCAGGGGAGGTGTCGGAGAGGAAATGGCCAGCCTCATTCAGAAAATAAAAGGTGGGGGCAGTTTTACCATATCGGCATCCGTTCAAGAGAACGGCCATTTCGTGGATGTATCGAGAACCTTTCAGATTTTGGAGTGAGCACCATCCTTATTTTATAGCATCCATTTTTTATGCATAAAAGAACTATGTGAATTTGAATACACTATATGTGCCTTTGATTTTTACCTTTGCCCGATGAACAAAGCAAGGACTTAACACCTTTGCTTTAATTGGCATGACCTGTTTGAAAACTAGGGTATTGTAGAAAGTACATCAGGTGAAAAATTGGGCGAAAATCTACTCCACAATTTTGCTTTTCTTGTTTTCAATCGGCTTGTTACCATCTCATTTATCATCTAAAAAAAATTAAATTTAACATGAGAATGAACTTAACACTTCGGTTGCTCGCAATCATGATGATAGCTATGCTTGCGCTTCCTTCCTGCGTTTCGAAGAAAAAATTCCAGCAGTTGATGGACGAGAAGTCGGCTTTGGCCAACTCCCTTTCAGAGAGCCAAAAGCAAATCAACACACTAGAGGGCAATGTTTCAACGCTGCAAAGCGACTTGGCCAGCCAAAAGAGCAAGTTTGAGTCTGACATCTCTGGCCTGCGCAAGGATGTGGACAAGGCAAAAATGGATGCAGACGCTGCCAAAAAAGCAGCTGCCGACAAAGATGCTGAACTTGCCCGCATCAAAAAGGAAATCAAGGAATCATTCGGCCTTGGCAGCGATGTTGCAGTTACCAACCAGAATGGCGAAATGGTGGTCACGCTGGCCGAGCCAGTTAACTACAAAAGCGGCTCTTCCAAGCTGAACCGTTCGGCCCGTAAATCTGTGGAAGCACTTGCCACTTCTTTGAAGAACAACCCGAACATGCACCTCCTCATCGAAGGCCATGCTGATGCTGACAAGTTCCCAGGCAATGGCTACAACAACTGGGACCTCAGCGTTGACCGTTCGATGGCAGTCGTTAAGCGCCTCGTCAAATTGGGCGTGAACCCTGCGCAGTTGACCGTATCTGGCCGTGGTGACACAGCTCCAGCTGCACCAAACGACAGCAAGGCCAACAAGGCGAAGAACCGCCGTACCGAGGCCAAGCCGTCACCGAAGACAGGCCCGATCTACCAGATTGGCCAATAAAGCTGTTCTTTTGAACGGCGGAAAACCGGCATAAGCAGTGACTTGTGCCGGTTTTTTTATTCCAACTACCATCACATAAAAACTTGAGGATGAAATTTTACCTACTGATACCTATCCTTTTTTGCTTTTCCTGCGGTTCCGAAACCCCGGAACAACAACAGGAGCAACCTGTAGCCTCCAACCTCAAAACCATCGGCAGTGTGGAGCGGATAATGCCAGAATTGGACGCCATTTTGGATGTCAATGCAAAAATTGAGGTATTGGCCGAAGGCTATAATTGGTCGGAAGGGCCGCTTTGGCTTAAGAAGGAAGGCTTTTTGCTTTTTACCGATGTTCCAGAAAACAAAATCATCAAATGGAAGGAAGGGGAAGGTGCCAGCCTTTACCTCACACCTTCTGGCTTCACTGGTGACAAAACAAACAGCACTGAACCTGGCGGCAATGGCCTAACCTTAGACTCCCAAGGCAACCTCATCGTTTGCCAGCATGGCGATCGCCGAGTGGCCCGCATGGCTGCCCCGATTGCACAGCCTTCCCCCAAGTTCGAGACACTTGCCGATAAGTGGAAGGGCAAACGGTTCAACAGCCCCAACGACCTTGTTTTTGATAAAGCTGGCAACCTATACTTTACCGACCCGCCTTATGGGTTGAAAGACCACGACAAAAGCAAGGACAAAGAGATTCCTTTCCAAGGTGTTTATCGTCGGAAAGTGGATGGTACTGTTGAACTGCTCGACTCGCTCATGACCAGGCCCAACGGTATCGCTCTCACACCGGATGAGAAGCGGCTTATCGTGGCAAATTCAGACCCTGACTATTGCTATTGGAAGGTATTTGATGTGCTGCCCGATGGCAAGGTAACCAATGGCTTGGTGTTCCATGATGCTACAACAGAAGCAAAACAGGGTATGAAAGGGTTGCCTGATGGCTTGAAAATCAATAAGCAGGGCATCGTTTTCGCTACTGGCCCTGGCGGGGTAATGGTGCTCAACAAGGATGGCGTACTGCTTGGGCGAATCAATACAGGCGAAGCCACGGCCAATTGTGCCTTGGGAAAAGACGAGAAGGTGCTCTATATCACTGCTGATAGCTATTTGTGCCGGATTCCGTTGAAATAAGGCGACACTGTTTTAGCCTCTTGCTAAACAATTGCGAAAAAACAAAAAAGAAAGCTGTGCCTGACGAAAGTTGGGTGCAGCTTTTTTTATGGCTTTAGCTAAAATTTTGTTCTTTTGGCCAATAGTTTCACCATGAAAAGACAAAACCTCCTCCTTTGCGCAGCAATGCTGTTTTATTCCCTTGTCTTTGCCGAAAAAGACGGCTGGACACCCCTTTTCGATGGGAAGACCCTGAATGGCTGGAACCAAAAAGGTGGTCAAGCCAAGTACCGGGTTGAGAACGGTGAAATCATCGGAACGACGGTAGCAAATACGCCCAATTCCTTCCTCTGTACCAACAAAGAATACGGTGATTTCATCCTCGAATTGCAACTGCTCGTGGACGACAAAATGAACTCCGGCATCCAGTTCCGCAGTCTTTCTAGACCCGACTACCAAGAAGGCCGGGTGCATGGTTACCAAATGGAGGTTGACCCCTCGCAGCGGGCTTGGTCTGGCGGCATCTACGACGAGGGGCGGCGTGACTGGCTCTACATCCCCAACCTCAACCCAGCTGGCAAGCGGGCTTTCCGCCACAACGACTGGAACACCTACCGCATTGAGGCCATTGGAAATTCCCTGCGAACTTGGGTCAACGGCGTACCCGTCACCCATCTCATTGACGACATGACGGCCAAGGGTTTCATTGCGCTGCAAGTGCATTCCATTTATGGCCAAATGACCGAGGGCATGGAAGTTCGCTGGCGCAAAATCCGCATCAAGACCAAAGACCTCGTGCCCAGCCCATTTGACCATATAGCCGTGGTGAACCTGCTTCCCAACCACCTCTCGGAGCAAGAAAAGGCGCAAGGATATCAGCTGTTGTTCAATGGGAAGGACCTACAAGGCTGGCGAGGTGTGCATTCCACAGATAAGCCCGGCAAGCGATGGGCAGTGGCAGACGGAATGCTTACCGTCAGCCCATCGGATGGCTCTGAGACGGGCAACGACATCGTGACTACTGAAAATTATGGGGCTTTTGAACTGGTTTTCGAGTTCAAACTGACAGAAGGTGCCAACTCTGGCGTGAAGTATTTCGTTAACGAGGATTTCGATGCTGGCGGCAAATCGGGCATCGGCTTGGAGTACCAAGTGCTGGACGATGAGCGCCACCCCGACGCCAAACAGGGCGTGGTCGGCAACCGCACCCTTGGTAGTTTGTACGATTTGATCCCTTCGGAAAAATTGGAGCAGCGTTTCCAACGCAAAATCGGGGAGTGGAACCTGGGCCGTGTGGTCGTTTACCCCAACAACCTCGTTCAGCATTGGCTCAATGGCTTCAAGGTCGTGGAGTACGAGCGCAAGTCCAATATTTTCAAGGCGCTGGTGGCCCGCAGCAAATACCAGGTTTGGGAAGGCTTCGGCGTGAACGACACCGGCCCCATCCTGCTGCAAGACCACGGCGACCGGGTGAGCTATCGGAGCGTGAAGATTCGGCCTTTGATGGCGAATCCAATGCCTTGTGAATAAGATTTGAAATTCATTGAAATTAGGAAATTGAGAAATTGGCCAAAACGACCGTTGCTAACCAATTTCCCTTTTTCCTCAATTTCCCAATTTCCTTTACCATGCCTACTCGTAGAAAATTCCTCCGCACCACCGCCCTGTCCTTGGGCGCTTTGGCCTTTAGTGCCAAGAGTTATGCCCGCATCATCGGCTCGAACGACCGCATCCGGGTTGGGGTCATCGGCTTTTCCGACAGGTTCAAGAACTCCCTGCTCCCGCCTTTTGCGGCACTGCAAAAAGAGCTGAACTTTGAAATGGTGGCCCTCTCCGACATCTGGAACCGCAGGCGGGACGAGGGGCAGGCTTTTTTGAAGGATAAATTGGGGCACGATGTGACCGTTTTCAAGAACAACGAAGCCTTGTATGCCTCTAAATCGGTGGACGCCGTGTTCATCAGCACCGCCGATTTCCAACATGCGCTGCATACCATCGAAGCGGTGGAAGCTGGCTGCGATGCCTACACGGAAAAGCCCCTTGCCGAAACAATGAGCGACGCCCGTGCCGTTTTGAAGGCAGTGAAAAACAGCGGGAAAATCGTGCAAATCGGCTCCCAGCGGCGCAGCGGGGCCAATTACCAAGCGGCAGCCGATTTCATTCAGGCGGGCAAGTTCGGCCCCATCGTCATGGTAGAATTGTTGTGGAACGTGAACCAGCCGGGCCGCTGGCGCAGGCCGGAATTGGTGAAGGGCCTCAAGGAGTCGGACGTGGATTGGGTACGTTTTCTGATGAACCGTCCCTTCGAGTCGTTTGATGCTCGAAAATTTGTAGAGTACCGCCTGTTTTGGCCCTATTCCAGCGGCATCCCCGGCCAGTGGATGAGCCACCAGATTGACACTGTACACTGGTTTTCGGGACTTGCACACCCTCGCAGCGTGGTGGCCAATGGCGGCATTTACCAATGGAAAGATGGCCGCAAAAACCCTGATACGCTAACGGTCGTTTTCGATTATGGATCAGAAATTGACCCCAAATCTGGCTTTCAGGTGCAGTTTACCTCCCGCTTCTCCAACTCGGCAGGTGAGACGAAGGAACTCTACTATTCCAACGGCGGCATGATCAACTTGGACACCAACGAAATTTCGGACAAGGGTGGTCTGCGGGAACAGGAAGCCACCGCCATGGGTATGAAACCCAACCTGCTCCCCACCATGAAAATCGAGGCGTCAAGCGTGGTTTACGATGCAAACACCGGGTCGGACACACATACCTTCGCCCACGTGAAAAACTGGATGGAGTGCGTCCGCAGCCGCAAGCAGCCGAATGCGCCCATCGAAGCGGGCTACCAGCATTCCATCGCCAACCTGATGGCCACCGCCGCCTATTGGACGGGCCAGCGAGTCACTTTCGATGAAAAAAAACAGGATATTGTGGCAGGGGGGAAGGTTTGGAAACCGTTTTTTTGAGTTGCGAGTTTTGAGTTATGAGTTTCGAGTTGAATCCGCTTTGACCAACTCGCAACTTGCAAACTCGAAACTCCTACATATCATGTATCTCCCACGAATTCTGGTTTTCCACGTCGTCGAGGATGGTGAGGTAGTTCATGTAGCGCAGCGAACTGATTTCGCCCGACTCAACGGCCTCCTTCACGGCGCATTTGGGTTCGTTCTTGTGGAGGCATTGCCCGCCGAAGCGGCATTCTGATGATTTTTCGAAGATTTCCCGGAAGTTGTGCGCCACGTCCAATGGTGATAAGTTGTTGAATGCCAGCATCTTGATACCGGGTGTATCAATGATATGGCCACCAGCTAGGAGGGGGAACATCTCTGCGAAGGTGGTCGTGTGCTGGCCTTTGCCGGAGTAGTCGGAGAGGTCGCCCGTGCGCAGCTTGAGGCCGGGTTCCACGGCGTTGACGAGGGTGCTTTTCCCGACGCCCGATTGCCCGCTGATGAGGGTCGTTTTGCCATGCAGCAACTCCCGAAGTTCCGAAATGCCCAAACCAGATTCCGCTGAGACGAGCAGCACGGTGTAGCCAATGGATTCGTAGAGCGCCTTCAGCCCGCCATAAATTTCGAGGACATCCTCATCGTAAATATCGGCTTTGTTGAAGGCGATGATGGTGGGGATGTTGTAAGGCTCTGTCATGAGCAGGAAGCGGTCAATAAAGCCCTGCTTCAGGTTCGGCTCGATAATAGTGGAGATGAGCAGCGCTTGGTCCACATTGGCGGCCAGCAGGTGCATGTCCCGCTTGCGCCGGGGCGATTGGCGGATGACGCAGTTGCGCCTTGGCAGCACCTCCTTGATGAGGCCACGGCCTTCCTCGTCCGGCCCGACCATTACCTCATCGCCTACGGCAACGGGGTTGGTGGTCTTCATGTCTTCGAGCCGCAGCTTGCCAACGATACGGCACTCCTGCATTTCACCGTCTTCCAGCAGCACTTGGTACCAGCTTCCGGTGGATTTTGTAATGATTCCTTTCTTCAAATAAAAATGGTTGACGGCGGATGGCTTACTGTGGACGAACCACGGTGGGCGTTTTGCCGATTTTGAGCAAAGGTAACTGAGGAATCATTCAGGAAGTTCCTATTAACTTGCATAAAACTTTCGGAATGTACCATTTCCTGCACTATTTCTTCCTCCTTTTTCACCTCCTCCTCATCCTGTTCAACTTGACGGGCTGGATATGGAAGCGCACCCGACGGGCGCACCTGCTCGTCATCTGCCTTACACTGGCCTCTTGGACGTTGCTGGGCTTTTTCTACGGCGTCGGCTATTGCCCGCTCACCGACTGGCATTGGGCAGTGCTGGAAAAAATAGGCAAGACCGACCTGCCCAACTCCTACTTAAAATACCTCCTCGACCTCGTTACGGGCATGGATTGGAACGCAAAACTGGTGGACGGAATGGCTGTGGCTGGGCTTGCCATAGCGCTGATTGGCTCGCTGTGGGCGAACTTTGGCAAGCGAGAAGCTCATTCCCCATCTGCCGACTGAGAACTGCCGACTGACACTTGCCAACTTGCTTCCTGATGCTCCCACATCTCCCTGAACTTTGTGCTTCTTAAAGAAAGCTCCCCAAAACTCCCTTCGTCCACCACCCTTCCATTTTCCAATAAATAAATATGGTCAAAACGGGGCAGCAAATGCAGCCTATGCAGCGCCGACACGATGGCCTTGTCGGATGCCTCGGCAAACAACCGCTCGTAAATTTTCGACTCGGTTTTTGGGTCAACGCTGCTCGTCGGTTCGTCCAGTAGGAGTAGGTCGCTGTCCTTGGCGGCGAAGACGCCACGGGCCAGCGCTAATCGTTGCTTTTGGCCGCCGCTGAGGTTCACGCCCTTTTCCTGGATGTTCGATTGTAGGCCCTTGGGCAGTTGCGCCACCACGTCGGAAAAGCCGACACGCTCGCAGATTTGCTCAATTTCGCCCGGTTCGTGGGGCAGTCCGAGCGTGATATTGTATTCAATGGTATTTTCAAAAATCTCCGGCTCCTGCGGGAAGAGCGTGACATGGTTGGAAATGGAATCAAAACCTATTTGCCGAAGGCCATCCACCAAAACCGAAACGCCAGCCGCTGGGTCATAAAGCCCCCGAAGCAACGCCAGCAAGGTACTTTTCCCGCTGCCGCTCTCGCCAATCAAGGCGATTCGTTTGCCCCGCTCTATCTTAAAATTCAGGTTTTGCAAGCCAATCACCCTTTCGTCAACCGTAGGCCGCCCATCGTCAGCCGTCTGCCGTTCCCCGTCAGCCGTCTGCCGTTCCCCGTCAGCCGTCTGCCGTTCCCCGTCAGCCGTCTGCCGTTCCCCGTCAGCCGTCTGCCGTTCCCCGTCAGCCGTCTGCCGTTCCCCGTCCACCGATTCTTCCCGGTGCGAGAAGTTTAAGTTGCTGATTTCCAGTGTTTTCCATGCCTTCGGCAACGGGTTGACCGCTTCGGGCAGGTGGTGCTGTTCGTAGGCTTCGAGGATGTTGAAGGCCGTGGTCACGTCCGTGTTGTGCTGCACCACATCGGTGTAGAGGTAGGCCACATTGTGGAACACGCTCGTAAACCGCTCGACATAACCCATCAGCATGACCAATCCGCCAATTAGGAAGACCTCGCCCGGCACCCAGTGCTGCCAAACATAGCCGACGAGGATGACGGCATAGATGATGGCCACCAACATGTCCACGATGAACCATTTCCACTCGTTGATGCGGATATTGCGGCGGTAAGGGCGCAAGATGTTCGTCACCTTGCCCAGCAGGCCCGCCTCCATGCGCTGCTCCAGCCGCAGGGTGATGACGGTGACGATATTGGAAAGGCTGTCGAATAGGGTAGAGGAGACCTTGTGCTCTTCCTCGTTTACCTCCTCCAAGGTCTTGATGTACGGCTTGTCGAACTTCAAAATCACCCAGACGACCAACACGCCGAGCGCTGTGGCCACCAGCCCGAAGATCGGGGCGAAGTAAATCATGGCGATGAACGAAAAGGCGAACTTGAACAGCGTGTGCAGGTACTCGAAGCCCTGCTCGAAGAACCGCCGCATGGCCTCGTAAGCCTTGCGTATGCGGTTGATGGTAGCGCCGCTGTGGTTGTCCTGGTGCCAGCGCACGGGGAGGTGCAGCGCCTTATGGTAGAGTTCTTGGATGAAATTGCGGCTGAGGTTGAAGGCCAATTCCCGTTCCCAAATGCGGGCAGGGCCGTGGAATCCCCATTCCACCAGTTTGATGCCGACATAGAGCAAGGCGTATTTCCAAGCCGAACTGAGCGCCGCCATGCCGTTCTGCTGGATTTCATTGATGAAAACACCCCAGATGATGGGGAAGAGCACGTCCGTCAAATTGCTCAACATGAACATGAAATAGATGAACAGGAAGCGTTTTCGCTCTTTTCCGGCGTATTTCCATGCCGTGGCGAGCATGTTGAGGTAGGGGTTGCTGAATAATCGGTGGTCGGAAGACGGCGGATGGTTGACGGTGGAAGGCATCGCTTGGTAGGCTTGAATCCTGTTGTTTGATGAAGTTGGGGTAACGCATTGCAAGGGAAGAGAGTTCAAGTCAGCTTGCTTTTATCAAAATATTCGTGCGTATCAGCACACGCAATTTTTTGTCATGGTCGAAGACCATCTCTGCGCCACGCTTTAAAGCATACACAACGCCAACCGTGACGCAGTGTTTGCCTTCGGCAATGACAAAACTACACACACCATGACGCAGGGTTTGCCCTTCTGTCATCCTCACCCAATACACTGATAAACAAACACATAGTGCAACACCGTGCCGCCCAGCACGAATACATGCCAAATGGCATGGCAGTATTTCACATGGCTTCTTATATAAAAAAGCACGCCCACTAGGTAGCTAATTCCGCCAAGGGCTATCCACCAAAGCAAGTTAGAAGGTACGTTTTGTAGGACGGGCTTGGCAATGAATACAATCATGCAGCCCATGAAAACGTAAACAGCCAATGAGAAGTAACCAAATTTCCCGGTGAAGAACAGTTTGAACACCGTGCCCAAAGCGGCCATACCCCACATGACAGACAGGAAAATGATGGCCTCGTTCTGTGGCAAGTATTTGATAACCAATGGCGTATAGGTTCCTGCTATAAGGTAATAGATGCTGATATGGTCAAGCACGAGCAGCCAGTTCTTGATTTTTTCATGCTGCACCGCATGGTAAAGCGTCGAACTGGCATACACCATCAGCATCCCAAGCCCAAAAGCAATTACTGCCCAGAACTGCCCAGTGCTGTTGGATTTCAGCGCATTGTTCAATAAAAATGGCGTGGCGATGAAGCAGAACAGTATGCCCATACCATGTGTAATTGCATTGGCGAGTTCTTGCTGGCGGGTGGCGGTATATTCGGTCATATATCTATGGTTTCATTGTTTACATTGCTTCATTGTTGCACTGTTTCATTGTTATATTGCTTCATTGTCTATAAATCAGTGGAACTATATAACCATGAATCCATGTAACCATGAATCAATATAACCGTGAATCATTGAACCCATTTAGCTATTAAACAGCTTTTTCTAGCCGCTTGTTCATCACTGCAAACCACAGCGGCGGAACGAGCGCCATGAGCACACTGCCGGGGTAACCAAGCGGCAACTGCGGACTTTCGTCAATATGCCGAAGTACTTGGTATTTGCGGGTTGACTTGTAATGGTGGTCACTGTGGCGGGTCAGTTCAAATAAGAATATCCGACCCATTTCATGGTCGCTGTTCCAGGAATGCCGGGGCATCACAGGCTCTGGTTTGCCGTTCGGCAATATACTCCTGCGAAGGCCATAATGCTCCACGTAATTGATTATTTCGAGCAATAGAACGCCGAGCAATGCAATGATGACCGCATAAGGCAGCATATATAATCCGAATAAATAAACGATTGCGATTAAATACAAAGCCTGATACACGGTAAATCGAACCATTTCATTTTGCCATGAAAATAGCGGCTTGCCATCCCTTCGGAGGCGGTCGTTTTCCAGTTTCCAAGCGTCTAAATATTGCCCGATGATGGAGCGGAAAAAGAAAGTATAGACCATTTCTCCCTTTCTTGCGGTGGCCGGGTCGGCGTCGGTAGAGACGTTCTTGTGGTGTCCCCGGTTGTGCTCAATGAAGAAATGCTGGTACAGTGCCAGCAGCAACCCAGCCTTGGCGAAGAACTGCTCCAGTTTGCCAGTGCGGTGCCCCAGTTCGTGCGAGACGTTGATGCCTATTGAGCCAAGCACGATGCCCATGCTTAGGGTCATGCCAACCAACTCGTAGGTGGCAAGGGAATGGCTCTTCATGGTGTCCAAATAAAGGTAGGTGAGCACATAGCAAATCGGCGCACAAAGGAACAACAGCAGGTCGAAGAAAAAGCGCTTGGAACGGCTGTCCTCTGCCTCCACTGGTACGTTGGCCGTGGAGGCTGGCAATACGGCATCCAGCACGGGGATGATGCCAAAGGCAATCAATACCGTCGCCCAGGTCCAGGCGCCCTGCAACTCGATGGCCAGCCAGCCAGCAAGGGGGAGAAGGTAAGCGAGGAGGTATTTTAAGTCTTTCATGGTGATATGCATTGTTTCCAAAAAGATTCCACAAAATTAGGAGCCTTCACCTTATGGTGTCATTTAAAAATACCGCATCCTTCACCCCAACCTTACTCATCGCCCTTTCCGCAATCGCCGTAATGCTCAAACTTGGGTTCACGCCAGGATTGGCAGAAATCATGCTCCCATCGCAGACCAGCATGTTTTCATAATTGAAAACGTGGTTGTCACGGTCAATAACGCCCGTGCTGGCGTCCTCGCCCATGCAGGCCCCGCCGAGGATATGCGCCGTCGTGGGTATGCCGAGCAGCGTTTCCGTGTTCATCACCATGGCCTTTCCGTGGTTGATTTTTTCGATGCGGTGCGCAATCTCCTGAGCCATTGGATTGAAAGCCGTGGGAGCCGGGCCTGACTCCAGGTTTGATTTTAAAAACCCAAGCCTGGAGCGCACAAAACGCAGCGTGGAATCAATGCTTTCCATGTAGAGCAGGATATGGGTGCGCTTGCTCCAATCGTCCACAAAGAAGATACGGAAGTTGTCCCACGGGTGCAGCACGAGGTCTTTTACCATCTTGAAAAAGCGACCCAACATGGTCTTACCCTGTACCATCGGGGCCATAAAAATGCGCCAAAAACCGGAGCCTGCCGAGTATTTCACAGGCTCTACGTGGCGGTTTTCGTCAATATGCACGATGGAGCCGATGGCGATGCCTTCGGTGAAATTGGCTTTCTTGTCAAAAGTGGTGACCCCAATCAGGCTCTCCGAATTGGTGCGGATGCCCATGCCGAGGTGGTCGGAAAGGCGGGGCAGGGAGGTTTTTTTTAGCTTCAACAACAAGTCCATCGTGCCCATGACGCCTCCGGCGAAGATGACACCACGGGTTTTCAGGCTGCTTTTTTTTGGGAAATGGCGCAACGAATCCTTGAACCTGACCTCGTAGCCTGCGCTGCCGTCCTCGTTGAGCGGCACGACGTCAAACACTTCCGTTTCGGCCATGATTTCGCAGCCCAGTTGCTGGGCAAGGTGCAGGTAGTTTTTGTCCAGGGTGTTCTTGGCATTGTAGCGGCAGCCCAACATGCAGCCGCCACAAAGGGTGCAGCCCGTACGGTCGGGGCCTTTGCCGTGGAAATAAGGGTCGGGCACGGTCTCGCCCGGCTTGCCGAAATAAACGGCCACCTCTGCTTTACGGAAGGCATTCTTGTCGCCCAATTCCTCCGCCAATTGCAGCATGGCCTCATCGCTTCGGCTCATGTACGGGTGTTGCGCAGCACCAAGCATTTGCTTCGCAATGGCATAAAACGGCTTCAGCTCAGTTTCCCAATCCGCCAAGTCCTTCCAATGGCCTGATGTGAAGAACGCCCGGTTGGGCACGGGCAGCGTATTGGCATAGACGACCGAGCCACCGCCCACAGCCACCCCGCTCAGCACCGCCACATGCCGGTAGAAGGCCAAACGGAAATGGCCTTGGAGACCCAGTTTGGGCATCCAAAGCCATTTCCGAAGGTTCCAATTGGTCTTTGGGAAATCTTCGGGCTTGTTGAACCACTTCCCCTTTTCGATGACCAGCACCTTGTACCCCTTCTCAGACAGCCGCAGGGCGGACACCGAGCCGCCGAAGCCACTGCCGATGATGATGTAGTCGTACATTAGGGAAATGATAAATGATGAATGATAAATGATGAATGTTGGATTAGCCGATAACCGAGAATTAATGCCCCGCAAATTTATCATTCATCATTTATCATTCATCATTTATCCATCAATTCGGCACCTTCTCCGTCCCCTTCAAATACTTGTCCAAGAAGGTCAGCACCGCTCCATACCCCTTTATTTCATTCTCCTTTTTCACAAAACCATGTCCCTCGTCAGGGAAGATGACGTACTCCACGGGCACGTTGTTCTTTTTAACTGCTGCCACGATTTCGTCTGATTCTACCTGCAACACCCTTGGGTCGTTCGCACCTTGCAGCACCATCACTGGGTTCTTCACCTTGTCGGCATGAAAGAGCGGTGAAATATTGTAAAGCCGCACAGAGTCGGCAGTGGTGGGGTCGCCCATTTCATCGTAAAGCGCTTTTTTGAAGCTCTCCCAGTAGGGTGGGATGTTCTTCAGGGTGCGCAGCCAGTTGGTCACGCCGAAGATGTTCACGCCGACCTTGAACTCGTCGGGCGTGAAGGTCATGCCTGCCATTGTCATGTAGCCGCCGTAACTGCCACCGATGATGCCGATTTTGGTGGAGTCCACGTAGTCCTGCGATGCGAGCCATTTTTTGCCCCAAACGCAGTCTTTTAGGTCTTTGTCGCCGTGGTTGCGGTCGTCCATTTTATAGAAACTCTTGCCATAGCCACTGCTGCCCCGGTTGTTGACGGCAAGTACAGCGTAGCCGTGGTTTGTCAGGTATTGCAAGAGTGCAAAATAGCCGGTGCGGGACTGCCCGCCGGGGCCGCCATGCACCCAGACAAGAGCGGGCACCTTGGCATTGGGCGAGGCGCTCAGCGGCTTGTAGTAAATGGCCGGGATTTCCAACCCATCGAAGGATTTGTAGCGCACTACTTGTGCCGTCACAAGGTCATTGGCGTTGATTTCGGGGTTAAGCGTATTAGTCAGTGCCTTTAATTCTTTCGTTTCAAAATTATAGGCGTAGATATTGCTTGGCGCCTTGGAAGTGCCCACGGTCAGTCGCATCCATTTTTCGCTGTTGGAGATGTTCACAGAAAGCACGTCGCCATCGGGGATATCGGGGAAGGCCACGGGCTGGCCAGTGGCATTGTCGAGGATTTTCAGCGAGTTTTTCCCGTCTTCATTGATGCCGATGACCCGGTACTTTTCGTTCTCGCTCACATAGCTGTACATCACGTCCCAGTTGGTTTCAAAAATTGTTTTGCGCTGCCCCGTGGCGAGGTCGTACTGTACGAGGTAGGCATACTCCTTGCCCGCATCGGTGGTGTAAAAAAACGACTTTCCGTCTTTGCTGAAACTGGAGCCGCCATACTGGCCGGGGGCCGATGGTTCGGACACTTCGGTCATTTTCTTCGTTGCAATGTCATAAAGGAATAACTGGTTCTCACTGGTGGTGATGCTTTTTTGCAAGGCCAGCGTTTTTTCATCCCAACTGATGGTGCCCACGTCCAAGCCTTCGTCGTTTTGGTAAATCAGCGTCGCCTTCCAATCCCCGACGCTCATTTTATAGAGGTCAAAAAATTGCTCGTTGCGCTTATTGGAAAGATAGAACATGCTTTTTTTGTCAAGGCTCCAGCCGCCAAAATTGGCTTTCTCTTTTTCGGCAGGGGTCAGGTCGGTGGTCTTGCCGTCCGCTTCGAGCAGGTAGATATGGTCAATCTCGTTGCCGCCCTTGTCGGCGGAATAGAGCATTTGACCTGTGCCAGGCACGTAGTCAATGGCGAAGAACGACTCCACTGCCGAGTTGGTCACTTGCCGCTGCGAGCCGTCGGCCACGTTGATTTCGTAGAGGTTGTAAATGCCCGTCTTGTTGCTTTGCACAAGCAGCTTCGACTCGTCGGGTGACCAAGCACCACCGCCAATCTGCTCGTTCTTGTAGAACTGCTCGATGGTGTATTGCTTGGTTTCATTGGGTGGGGTGGGTTTTTCCTGCTTGCAGGAGATTGCCAGGGTGGCAAGGGCAAAAATGGCCAGTGTTAGCTTCTTCATTTGATTGTTTTAATGATGAAAAAAGGTAACTATTTAGCAGTGGTTTTTTGGGGTAAAAATTTTCAATTTTTACCCCAAAAAAACCAAAACGTGGGAGGAGAGGGAAAAAATTTCATTTTTTCCCTCTCCTCCCACACCCTCCTAAGTTGTTACGAAAAAGGATAGGTGCGCAAAGCGCAAGGGCGAAGATAAAATTGAATACTGGAGGTAAGCTCGGTTTTGGACGATGAGGAAATACTGGCGGTCAGAAATGGCAGATTACCAGACGAAATGGGGCTTATGCGGCGGTGACCTTTGGCTCGGCTTGAACGGGCTTTGCCTTGGTCATGGTGATGGGCAGGTCGTAAACTGCAAGGATGTTGAGCAATTCCTTGGTATATTCCCGCTTCAATTTTTCGTATTGACGTAACACGGCACTGCTGTGGTTTTGCCGCCTGACCATTTCAATTTCAAGATTGATTCCCGCTAGCAACTCAAGCTGATGCTTTAAAGCATCCTTACTTGCTTTTTGAATTTTGCCTAAGTTATTTTCTACCCCCATCTTTTTTTCTTTATGGTTCAAAAATGATTTTCACAAAATTTTTTGGTTGCACAACTCCTTTATTATCTGCTCTACTGTTTGAGTATCGTAGTGACCAAATTTCAGTTTGCTCATTGTATTGAACGAACTCATTGTGCTCCATTGGGTACACTTTTACAAGATTAGCATCCAAACCTTGATTTTCAAGGCTAAACGTCCAAAACTTGTCCGTCACTTTCTCACCCCTTGCCTCAAACACCTGGTAGTCCAAAAACACCACGAAGTCTATATCGTTTGGTTCCTCTACCAGCGTGACAAAGCTGCCATTTACCCAAACCTCAAAATGTGGGAACAATTCGTCCTGAAACCGGTACAAATATCGCTCAAAATTATCAAAGAGCCAACGGCGGCGTTCGGAGTTGGGGAAGCCCGCCACAAACACATTTGACAGTTCGGTGAGGGTTAGCTGAATGGGTTCTCCCGGCGAAAGGTAGCCTACCTTGTTGAACTGAAGTTTACTCATGGCGGTGTTTATTTGTGCAAAGCTAATTCAGTTGTGATTTTAGGCAAATAAGCGGTTTATGAAAACGGCAAAGTAGCATAAGCAAAGCTGGTAGGGTGGTGGATTAAAACGGTGGTACTGGCATTTTATGCTACCTTACCCCATGAACCAAAAATTCGAGGCCATCGTCTCCGGCATCATCGCCGACAATTACGCCACTTGCGAGGATTTTTTCGATGCAAAACTGGTGACTTCGCTCCGCAACAACCTGATTGGCCGCAAGGCCAATCACCAGATGCACCAAGCTGGCATTGGCCGAAAGGCCAGCTCCCAACAGAACCTACAAGTACGGGGCGACGAGATTTCTTGGTTGGAGGACGACACGATCGACCCAGCAGAACGGGCTTTTTTCGATACCATCGAAGCGTTTTACCGTTACCTCAACCGCACCTGCTACACGGGCATCAACGGCAGTGAATTCCATTATGCGCTCTACGAACCCGGCAGCTTCTACAAGCGCCACCTCGACCGTTTCCAGCACGATTCCGGCAGGCAGATTTCTGTGATAACCTACCTCAACGACGATTGGGTGGACGCCGATGGCGGCGAGCTGGTGCTGTACCTCGAAACTGGAGAACAAACCATCCGGTTGAAACCGGGCCGGGTCGTCTTTTTCAAAGCGGATGAGATAGAGCACGAGGTAAAGATGGCACACCGGGGGCGGATGAGCATTGCGGGGTGGTTGTTGCGGGTGTGATGGAATGCCTGCTTGTGCTTTTCCAACCCGAATCGTATTGGCAATTTTTAATGCAGGCACCAGTCCTATAGCTTTCCCGCTCCTTTCCTACATTTGTCGGGCTTCATCAGCTTTGATGTGCACCACAATCAAAAGGGAGGATACGAATATTAATGAAAAACCCGCTAAAAATCGCCTTCATCATCATTTTTGTGGCCTTGTCAGCCATCCGGCTGCTGACATTGAAATTGCCAGCACCCAACGTCCTGTCATGGGACGGATTGGGGTACTACCTTTACTTGCCCGGCGGCTTTATTTACGATGACCTCAGCAAACTCGAATGGCTTCCGCATATCCTTGAAACCTACCATCCGACGCCCCACCTATACCAAGTCGTTCAATTAGAGAATGGCAATCTTGCCATGAAATACTTGATGGGCTTGTCCATTTTTTACGCCCCGTTTTTTGGCTTGGGGCATTTGGCGGCTGGCGTGTTGGACTATCCGCAAGATGGTTTTTCGCTGCCCTATCAATTGTCCATCTGCCTGGCATCGTTGCTGTACGCCTTTGGTGGGCTTTGGATTTTGGCCATAGTATTAAGGCGCTATTTCACTGAGCCAGTGGTGGCGGTCACCCTATTGCTGCTTGCCCTTGCGACCAATTACCCAGAGTACACCGCCGTGCAAGCCGGACAGACGCACGGTTATTTGTTCACTGCCTATGCGCTGATGCTTTGGCTTACCATCCGCTGGCATGAACGGCCCACGCTACCAACTGCTTTTTCTATTGGGCTATTGGTTGGTCTGGCCGCCATTACCCGCCCTACGGATGGGGTGATGCTGTTCATTCCCTTGCTTTGGCAATCATCGGGATTCGATAAATGGAAATTCGTCCGCCACCACCTTTCGCACCTCTGGGCAGCCGCAGGTGGCGTGGCCTTGGGGGTGCTGCCGCAACTG
Organism: Saprospiraceae bacterium; assembly: GCA_016714985.1. GTDB lineage: Bacteria > Bacteroidota > Bacteroidia > Chitinophagales > Saprospiraceae > UBA6168. The sequence goes on from JADKBS010000005.1 coordinate 329,933, forward strand.
CTATACTGGAAGTTCGTTACTGGCAACTGGGTGTTTGATGTAGGTTCTAAATGGTACTTCCTAAACCCTTGGTGGCGAGTGCTGTTCGGGTGGGAAAAAGGATGGTTTATTTATACACCCATCACCATTTTTATGGTTACAGGGTTGTTTTTTATGAAAAATCGGCCCTTTCGGTTGGCTGTAGCCGTGTTTTTTATACTCAACACATGGATAGTCATCGCTTGGTCGGACTGGCGCTATGGCGGCTCGTATTCTACCCGTGCCTTGCTGCAAGGTTGCGCAGTACTGTCACTGCCACTGGCCATAGTCGTTGAAAAAATTACAAAGGCTCGATGGAGAATCCTTGCTTCTACGTTCGGAGTGTTTTTGGTCTTACTCAATCTATTTCAAATCTGGCAATACCAGCGTGCCATCCTTCATTACGACGACAACAACTTTGACTACTATCGGGCCATCTTCCTTGACCCCAACCCTACGCCGCTCGACATGTCACTGCTCGACACAAGGGAAATCCTTGGGGATGCATCAGGCTATACCAAACAAACCTTTTTTCATAGCGGTGATTCAATGTCCGTTCTTTCCTCAAAGCGGCTACCCGAAGTCGTCCTTTGGGAAAAAGACTTAGCCCAACTGCCAACGGGGAACGAGCGATGGCTGCATATCTCAGCGGAGGTAAAATCTGCGTGGGGAGCTTTCGGGGCGCACCTCGATACCGAGTTGGTATTGAATGGGCAAGCCATCAAGTCAACGGCCTGCCGACTTGAAAATGGGATTTGCAAGAAGGGAGCGTGGAATAAAATAGAGTATTATTTCAAAATTCCTATTGAGCACCGGCAAGGCACGGCCCGCCTCGTCGCAAAGACGGATGGCGAGCAGGAAATTTTTTTGAAAAACGTGCGGATTGAGTTTTTGCGTGAACAAGAGAAATAGACATTATATTTAGTGTCCAAGTCGGGCACTGATTTTAAGCTGCTTCCAAACTTTGCCCACGCACAAAAATTTCAACTATGATGAAAAAAATACTCACGGTTCAGGGATTGAGCATCACTATTGAGCAGGTAAAAGAAGCTGACTACATCTCGTTGACGGATATTGCAAAAATCAATGCCGAAGACCCGGCTTATGTCATTCAAAACTGGATGAAAAACAACAACACAATCCGGTATCTCTTTATGTGGGAGCAAATTCACAACCCAGCCATAAACCCCATCCATTTGGATGACCTTTTGAAAACCGCCAATGACAACCGCAGGATAATTTCCCCAAAAATGTGGATTGAAACGGTAAATGCCATTGGAATGCAATGGAAAACAGGGAGAGGTGGTGGAACACTTGCCCACAAAGACATTGCACTCAATTTCTGCTACTGGCTTAGCCCTGAATTCCAAATCTACCTCATCAAAGAATTCCAACGCCTCAAAGAAGAAGAGTTTTCCCAAAAGAGCCTAAAATGGCACATCAGCCGTATCACTAACCTTGTGGATGAAACCCGTAATTGGCTCGAGACAATACCAGGCCAACATCCAGAACGCAACAGGTTGAATTTCGGAAATGATAATGGTGAGCAAGCACCATAACTTGCCAATTAATCATAAAGGAGACCAACTCCGAACTTATACAACGCCCCCTTACTGTCATACGGCACATCCTCCTTCTGTTCCCGCACCGCCTCCATGCTCGAAGGCAGTTCAAAAGGCAATTTTCCCTGTGGCTTTGACTTGCCAAAAACCACGTCCAGTACTGCTGCATCGCTGGCTCCAAACTCGCCGAAAACACCCTTTGCCGCTGCATTGATTTCTGGGAAAACAGCAGGTCGGTCGAGGTTGATGATGAAGATGGTCGGCTTCGTTTGGCAGAGGTCGAGCAGTTCTTGCAGAGCTTCCCCTTTGAAGTCGAGGTCTCCGTGGTGGAACATCTTGGCGATGATATTGCTGCCGGGCACAGGCACGAAAGGCGTGTTCGCACGAACGAGGATGAAGTCGGCATCCGCTGGCTTTTCGACTACCGTACCGTATTGCTCCGCAACTTTTTTATCCATGTTTTTCACAAACAGCTTGACCTGTTTCTCTTTTAGGGGCAGTACGTTCCCATCATTTTTGAGCAGGGTCATGGCCCTGCGCTGGGCCTGCTCGCCTAGGGCTTTCCAGTCCGCTTTGCCCACGGTTTTTTCGGCATTTTCGGGGTCAACATAAGGGTTGTCAAACAGCCCCAGCACGAACTTCTGGCGCATGAGCCGCTTCACGGATTGGTCAATACGCTCCTCCGTCAGCTTGCCCGATTTTACGAGGCTTACGATATAATGTGGGCAATTTTCCCCTCCAATCTGGTCAACGCCCGCATTGATGACCTTAAGCACCCGCTCCTCCTCGCTCAGGTTTTCAACGCCCCAAGCAGCAGGCGGCATGACAGGTTTCTCGGTGATGATGCCCCAATCCGTGCAGACCACCCCATCGAACTGGTATTTTTCACGAAGCAAACCCGTAATCATCTCTTTGTTGTAGCTGAAGCCCACGTTCTCCGAAGATTGGTCGGTGGGCACGCCATAATAAGGCATGATGGAACCTGTCTTTGCGCCAAAGGCAGCCTCGAACGGCTTCAGGTGGTACTGGAAATTGTTGCCTGGATAGACCTGTCCTTTTTGGAACTCAAAATGCGGGTCTAGGCCCTCCTTCTGTGGGCCGCCGCCGCTGAAGTGTTTGGTCATGCAGACCACACTGCCAGCATTGAGTGAGTCGCCGTTTTGGAAGCCTTTGATGTACGGCACAATGAGTCGGGAAGCGAGGTCGGCATCCTCTCCAAACGTGCCGCTGATGCGTGCCCAGCGTGGCTCCGTGGCGAGGTCGGCCATGGGGTGCAGTGCCACCCGTATGCCCACGGCGAGGTACTCCTGCCGTGCGATGTCGGCGAACTGCTTCATGATAGTGCTATCGCCGATGGCACCGAATCCGATTTGCTCCGGCCACTGCGTCATTCCCTCGGATTTCATGGTGAAAATGCTGCTGCTGAAATAATGCCGGGGGTCTGAGCCGATGGTAATGGGGATGCCCAATCGGGTGCGCTCGGCCATTCGTTGGAGGTCGTTGTGCCACTCAGCCATTACCTTTGGCGATGCCCCTTGTAGCACATTCAAGTGGTTCAGTTTGTCAGCCGCCACTACTTTTAATTGTGTTCCCATCATTGAAAGCGCAAAGTCCATCCCAGCTGTGGGCCAGGGCAGCACCTCGATGGCCTTGCCGTCTTTGCCAACGGGGGTCATGGTGAAGAACATGGATCCAGCCTTTTCTTCCAAATTCATCTGTGATACCAGGTCGTTCACCCTTGCTTCGAGCGGTGCATGGCTGTCTTCGTAAGGGTCGAGCTTGCCGTTTTTGTTCAGGTCTCGGTAGTGGCGTTCGTCAACCGATAGGGTAGGGGCGGCTTCTCCAAGCATGGCACGATAGTCCTTGGCCTCGCTGGATGATTTGATTTTCAGGTAACAAACCCCAATAATGAGCAGCAATAGGATAGCCAATAGCAGGTATCCAATGATTTTGAAGATTTTTTTCAGCATGGCGGTGGTGTTTGTTCGATGAAGGAAAGGAATGAACAAAGGAAAGCAAATGGATTGGAATCATAAAACAAAAGCGTCGAGCAGCAGCTATGGCCACCCGACGCAATGAAATCCTTAAAAGAAAAGTGTCTCTCTATTCCTGTATCGTCCTCAGGTAAGCGGTGATATGGTCAATTTTTGCTTGCAGCACCTTTTCATCTGTGATGCCTTCTGCTTTTTTGAAGGTCTCCCACCAAGCAGGCATGTCGGTGGTGCTGTGACCGGGCACACTCTCCACCCCGGCAATGATTTTCGAGATTTCAGCATCGGGGAACTGCCCATTGCGGCGCTGGGCAATCTGGCGCAGATTTTTGGGTGGCGTTTCCAACATGCCCGCCATTTGGCTCTGTCCATCCCCATTCTCGCCGTGGCAAGGGGTGCAGTATGACTTGAACCATTCTTCGCCTTCGGCAATGCCTTCTTTTTTCTCGTTGGCACAACCAATTGCGAAGGCAACCAATGCTAACACGAATAGGGCGGCTGGTAGGATTTGGGGCCATGTTGTCCCCGTTTGATGACTGCTTTTCATAATAGCTGATTTTGTTGATGGATGGCAACTACTTGGAGCGGATGTTTTTTGAAAAATTGAAAATTTTCAAAAAAGCACCCACATCGTGGGAGGCGAGGTAAAAAATGAAATTTTTTTCCTCGCCTCCCACGCCCTCCTAAGCAGTGGCGATGGAAGCTGTTTTGCCGATGGCAACTGGGCCATCTTGCGCACTGCAAGTGTAGTGGTAATGCGGAAAATCAGCGGTGATAATGGTCAGTATGAAAAGATGCGTTTTGGCAATGGTAGGCAATCAAAACTCCCAAGTCCCCCCCGCCGTGTAGTTCCGCCCCGGCATCCGGTAGCGTTCCAGTTCCTCGTACTGGTTATTGGTGAGATTGTCGAGTGCGAGGTAGAACTGTAGGTGTTTTGATTTTTGCCAGCCGATTTTTGCGTTCAGCACCGTAGCCGCTCCCGGTTCGCTGCCGGGATAGATGAACACCTCTTTGATGGTGCTGCGGTAGCGGGCGTTGACATTGGCAGTGAACTTCCCAAAATAAGCAGTAGCGCCTGCGCCCAATGTATGCTTCATCTTGTAGGCCAAATCGTCGTTCAGCCGGCCTTCGGAAATGTCCCTTGCATCGAGGTAGGTATAGCTGATATGCAGGCGGGCCATGTTTTTTATTTGCCGAACATAGGCTATTTCAAAGCCCTGCATCACCGCCGCTTTCAGGTTAATCACCCGATAGCGTAGCGGTTCCAGCGGCTTGGAGACCTGCTGAAAAGAAATCAGGTCTTGGTATTTGTTGTAAAAAACGGCGACATCGAAGCTGCTGCGGTTTTTCAGGCTCCACTTCACACCCAGTTCGGCGGAGAGCGTCAACTTCTCGGATTTCAGTCCCGCATTGGGTTCAAACGACAAACCGCCGCCCTGCTCGAACTTGATGAACCGCTCGGCCATAGCCGGATTCCTGAACGCTTGTGCCAGTAGTGCCCTGACACCCAAATCTTTTGATGGCTGGTACAAGAACGCCAGCTTCGGGCTAAAATTCGTTTCGTGGAACTCGCCCAAGATACGGTAATGGTCAACCCTGGTGCCAGCAGTAAGGGTAAAATGCTTCGCAATGCTCCACTCGTCCTGCAAGTATGCACCGATATTGACGGCCTCGTGGCGTCCATACAGCACTGTGTCCGGCAGGCCGACCACGTGATCCATGTTCAGGTCAACGCCCATGACGAGGGCATGGTTGTCAGTTACGAACCAGTCCACCTGCGACACGCTGCCCAGCCGCTGCGCCATGATGGACGATTTTGCGACCACCTGCTTGCCCTTGTTCACGTTCGTGCTGTCGTTTTCGGGGTCGTTGTCGAAGCTGTACTTGGAGTTGTTTTGATAATAAAAGATACGGGTCGAGTACTTTACCTTGGCACTTGGGATGGCGTAATAATAAAAATCGGCGTTGACCTCCCGGCGGTCTTGGTAGTCGTCTTGGCGATGAGCGGCAACGGCATAAGGCTGGTTGAAACTGAGCCAGGTTGCGGGCGTGTCGTTGTGGATTCGATTGGCGTTGAGCGTAACTTGCAGGTGGCGGTTGCCATTGAGCGCCCAAGTGCCCTTTCCGTAGAAATTGAGCAGGTCGAAGCCCGATTTCTGGCGGTGGCCGTCATTGTGCTTCCAACCGCCGTCGAGCAGGTAGGAGAACCGCTTGTAGCTGCGGCTGTGATTGGCCTCAAAGGTGAAGAAATCCCTATAGCCGACCTCACCGAGCCGAGCTGATTGTTTTTCGTAATTCCCGTAGTTCAAGTGGATTTTGGTGCTGGGTGTAGCAGCAGCTTTTCGAGTGATGACGTTCACCACACCGCCCATTGCCGAGGAGCCATAAAGCGAGGAGTAAGCCCCTTTCACTACTTCGATGCGCTCGATGGAGTTCAGGGGCACGAGGTTCCACAGTGCCCCCGCCGACTCTGGGCTGAGCGCCGGGCGTCCATCAATCAGCAACAGCACCCGGTTGCCAATGCCCCCGCCTGCCACTTCCGAAGCACCCCGAATGGAGAACGCCTGCACATTGGCATTGCTGGACCTTGTAACCACCACGCCCGGCGCCTCATCGAAGGCTTGGTCGAAAGTGGTGATGTTCTTCTCCTTGATTTGTTGGGCAGTGATTAGCGCAACGCTCGCCGGGGCCAGTTTTGCCGCTTGCGGCATACGGGTGGCGGTCACGATGGCCTCGTCGCCGAGGATGGCCATTGGCTCCAGTTCAAAGGCGATTGTTGTTGTTTTACCAGCCACCACGTCCACGTCCTTCGTAACCTCCTCCCGATAGCCAACGCAACTGGCCGTCAATATGTACCTTCCCGGTGTCAGCCCCTTCATTTCAAAAACTCCATCCACATCGGTTGCCGTGCCGCCATTGTTGTTTCGCAATACATTGACAAAGGGCAAATGCTCGCCCGTCGCAGCGTCACGCACAACGCCAGTGATACTGCCAGTGCCCTGCCCGAAGCAGGACATAGCGAAGCACCAAAGCAAAATGGCGGTGGATAGTTTTTTTGAAATCATCTGGATAAATGATGGATGATAAATGATAAATGATGAATTTGACACAGCGCCAGATTCATCATTCATCATTCATCATTTATCATTGAACTACTGGTACCACTGCTCCACAAAGCCAAAATCGGCCTTGAAATTGAGTTCCAGTTCTTCTTTGTCCTTGATGGTAATGGTGGATGGTGCTGGTTCATCAAAAATGGTCATGACGCTTGGGCCAGCTTGAATCTTGATGACGATGCCGTGGCTCACGGTCGTTTCATTGCCCCAGTGGCAGCCGAGTGTGGCCGTTTTGAGCGAAGGGTCGGTCACGCCATCGTGGCGGAAACCGATGGCCAAGGCAGAGTAAGTGCCTGGCTCCACTTCAATTTCGTAATCGTACTCCGTTTGGCCTGCTTTGTACTCAAGGATAACGGGGTTCTGTGAGTTGTAAGGTGCGCCCACGGCGTAAGTGCCACCCAAGGAGCCAGGGCCAAATGCGCCGTCCGGTATCTCACCCCAACCCGCCAATGGGTCGAGGCTGAAAGCGGGGAAGATGGTCACTTCCACCACGCCGCTGTCCTGCCAGGTCTCCCAGAGGTCGGCATTGTCAATCGTAATGGTTCCATAGACTTTGGTGGTTTTTGGCGCTTCGTCGTCCTTGCAGCCTGTCAGGAAGAGTGCGCTCACAGCGAGCATGGCCGTCATCAGGCCGAAGATGCTGATTTTCATAAGGAACAGTTGTTAAGGTTTGATTTCTTATTGCGAAACGGCGGCGAGATAATAGCTCAGCACCGCCGTTTTTGCCGATGCAAAGGTTGGCACTGTTCACCGGACGAATATCATGGGAATGTCAAAAGGGGTGGGGGATTGTCAGGGGGGTGTCAAAAAACAAAACTTGAAAATTTAATCGGACGATGGTAAAACGTCGAGAAATTCAATGAAGTAGTTATGTTTGACCCACTATTATAAACAACTACTATGAAGAAACGGGAAGGCTACGAATTCTATTTCAACGAGGACAGAACCGAGTTTCGCTTCGAAAGCGTGGGGCCAAAAGGGACTATCATTAAAATGGTGAGGTTTAAAGCTGTCGAAGAAAACCTGTTCAGTCTTGCTTTTGGAGACAAGGATTCAGATGATTTTGACGATGAAATTATCTCGGACAATGGCGATATGCGTAAGGTGGTTCAAACCTTGGTCAATGTCGTACATTTTTTCACCGTAACAAATCCTGCCATTAGAATCGTGATTTGGCCTGTTGATAGAAAAAGAAAGCTGCTTTATAACCGTATTTTCCAACAATTTGAATCTGAAATATTGGAATATTACTCAATTGAAGGGTACACTTTCAATCCAAGGTCGAAGGAGTTTTTCGACACTCGAAAAATCTATGACGCCTTTGTTCTTATTCCTGAGAAACCTATCTTTGAAACTCATTAAAATCATTTTGCCATGACAACCGCAGAAAAAGCATCAACAATAGTAGGCAGACCAATGACTGCAGAAGAAGAAAACGAGGTGAGAAAAGCGTTTGCTAGGTTTCCCTACACCGCCAAATTTAAGAAGACCTTGGAGTTTACCACCTTGTTCAGGTTTGATGAACTGCGTCTTGCCCACCCGGATTGGGAGCTCAACAAAATACTTGGGAACATCATGCTCGGATACTCCAAGGACATACCTTCTGCCCTACTCCTTGAAATGACCCAAATAATCATTGCAGAATGGGAGAAGAAAGGGGAATTGGAGACTGTTGTACTTTGAGTTGTAATATCCCAAATTTGACTATTTTAGAATGGGCCATCTTCAGTGCCTAACCTTTTATGTTTTAATTTCCTGCCTTTTTCAAGGATTTCATAAATATTGTCCAATACATGTTCAATTATTTCAAGTGCAAGGTTTAATTCATCTTTTGAAGGTATTGAAAGTTCGTGGATGGATTTATTACCCAAATATCTGTGTTCATGTAAAATTTCTGCATGTTTTTTGGTCAATATCCCCTTTTCATGCATACCGTTTATCTTACCTTGTAAATCTTTAAACCTACTTTTTATTATAGTTCCATCTTTCCTAGTTTTTTCAACCTCACCATCTATGATGCCGTTCTCTTTGCATAATCCCTCAACAAGTCCTCTAATTCCTGCTGCACATAAAGTCGAATTGTCGTTATTATAACAGTCTATAGTCTCACGATAAATTCTTCTTAAATTGTAAGGAATGTTGAAAAAATCCTTTGAGTTCCAACTACTATCTGTTCTTTTTGGATAAATCAGTTCATTAATACTTGAATCTTCCCCGTCCCAATCTTCAGAATTAGCATGCTCACTCCTAAAAGAAATAGTGCTACAACCTTGACACTCTATTATTTGATAATTATCACTCCAGTAGTACCATTCATCGTAAAATTCATTACCACAGACAATACGTTCTTTTCCTGATTGATCAATAGAGCATATGACTTTATGGTTAGTTCGAATTTTACACTTTGTACATACAACTTTGAATGTCTTACCAACGGTCTCATTTGTTTTTGTAGTTGTTGCCATAATAAGGTTACTAATTTTGGTGTTATGCATAAAACTGATGTTTCGGTTTGAATTGCCATCAATAAAACAGCTACTATCTATCCGAAACCTCGTCAATTTTCCCAGCAAACATAAAAAAAATCCCCAATTTATTAAACCCTTCCCGCCATTTCCTACCTTCGCCCCCCTAAAACCGCCGCACCCTCCATGAAAAAACTCATCCCTTTCCTCCTCGTCTTCGCCCCCCTCTTTGCGCCAGCGCAAAACAAAAACCTCCTCCAAAAACTCTCCCAACTCCCTGACTACCAATTCTTTACCCCCGTCGAGTCAACCCGTGACTGGCTCATCCACCCCATCACCGCCCCACCACCGTGCTGAAAGATATCGAAAAAGACCTCGTCCTCACCAACGGCCTGCTGCTCCGCCGCTGGCGCATCGCACCTGACGTGGCCACGACCCACCTTACGCTTTTGACCAACGGCGATAACTACCTGCGGGGCGTGAAGCCCGAAGCGCAGCTCGTGCTGGATGGCGACACGGTGCTCATCATCACAAGTCAGGCGGTGACTTCAAGTCATCGCCTGACTCGGGACGCTTGCAAACCATATCGCCCAATACAAAGACTTTCCGTATAATGCCTATTCTTCTTGTATGGTCTTCAAATAAGCTGTGATTTGGTCAATCTTTTCTTGCAAGCTCTTATCATCATAAACGCCTTCGGCTTTTTTGAAGGACTCCCACCAGATGGGCATGTCGGTCGTGCTATGGCCGGGCACGTTCTCCTTCCCAGCGATAATCTTCGAGATTTCGGCATCCGGGAAGATGCCATTGCGGCGCTTGGCAATCTGGCGGAGGTCCTGTGGCGGCGGATTCAATGTCGCTCCGATTTGGGTTTGCCCGTCGCCATTGTCGCCGTGGCAGGATGCACAGTAGGACATGTACCACTCTCCTCCTATAGCGATAGCAGCTTTTTTGTCATTGGAACAACTGACTGCAAAAACCAATAGCCCAAACAGGAAGAAGACGGCAGGGAGCAATTTGATCCATACTACTCGATTTTGTTTGCTAATTTTCATGATAACTGATTTAGATTTTAACAGTAATCCGCTGATGGCAACTTGGCCACTTTGCTCAATGCAATTGTAACGGAAACATGGGAAATCAGCGGTGATGTAGGTCAGCGGGACTTGGTGTGTTTTGGCAGTAGCTGCACGTCAAATGGGTCGTGAAGGTTCATACATGAAAAATCCATGTTTATTTGGCCAGAAATAATCTTTCCCCGCTTTTTCCTTACTTCGCCCGTATTTCTAATCAATAGTTATGAAAAAACTCATTCCATTCCTACTCCTCCTCGCCCCATTAATTGCGCCAGCGCAAAACAAAAACCTACACGAAAAACTTTCCCAACTCCCTGACTACCAATTCTTTACCCCCGTCGAAAAGAATCGTGACTGGCTCGTCCATCCCATCGCCACACCCACCACCGTACTGAAGGATGGCGACCAAGACCTCGTCCTCACCAACGGCCTGTTGCTCCGTCGCTGGCGCATCGCACCTGATGTGGCCACGACCCATCTCACCCTTTTGACCAACGGCGACAACTTCGTGCGGGGCGTGAAGCCAGAAGCGCAACTGGAGCTGGATGGCGACACGGTGCGCATCGGCGGGCTGCTCGGTCAGCCGGATTATGGCTATTTGCTGCCGCAATGGGTGGACTCGCTCCGGGCGGACTCGACGGCATTTCATTGTACCGATTTTGAAATTGGGGAAGTGAAGCCGCTGCTCGACTGGAAGCAAAAACGCTGGGCTGGCGAACAGAACTACCCGCCACGGGGCAAGCGGCTCAGCTTTTTTTACCAAAGCGAAAATGAAAAATGGCGGGGCGTGACGGTGGCCGTGCATTATGAAATGTACGACGGCATCCCCATGCTCTGCAAATGGCTTTCGGTGAAAATCGAGCAACGCAATGAGTTGAAAATCAACCGATTCGCCTCCGAAATACTGGCCGTGCGGGAGGAGGAGGTCAGCGTTGACAACACCGCTGGGCTGTTGACACCGGGCCTTTTGGTACAGACCGACTACGCCTTCCATGACATGAGCAGCCGCTTCTCGAACCAGTGCGTGCGCTGGCTGCCCGACCCCGATTATAGCTCGCAGGTAAACTACCTCCGTCAGACCCCGAACCTGCTTTGGGTAAGCCCGCCACTCGGCCCCGGCATCACGCTCTCCGTTGGCGACGAGTGGGAGAGCTTTCGTACCTGGGAACTCCCCTTCGACAGCTACGACCGGGAGCGGCGTGGGCTTGCAGAGCGGCGTTTGTACCGCACCATTGCCCCGTGGGCCACCGAAAACCCCATCTTCCTGCACCTGACCAGCACCGACCCCGTGGTGGTCAGGGCGGCCATTGACCAGTGCGCCGAAGTGGGCTTCGAGATGGTCATCCTCAGCTTCGGCTCTGGCCTGACGATGGAGGACGCCAGCGACGCCAATATCCAGATATTCAAGGAGTTGGTGCAGTATGCGCACTCCAAGAACGTGCAATTGGGCGGCTATTCGCTCTTTTCCAGCCGCCGCATTGACGACGAAAACGATGTGATAAACCCAACAACTGGTCAAATTGGCGGGGCTATTTTTGGAAATGCGCCCTGCCTCGGCAGCAAATGGGGCATCCGTTACCTCGAAAACCTGCGTAAGTTCATCAAGGAAACGGGCTTTGATATTTTGGAACACGATGGCCCATACCCCGGCGATGTTTGCGCCAGCACCAACCACCCCGGCCATACTGGCATGGCCGACTCTCAATGGGAGCAATGGGACTTGACCGTGGAGTTCTACAAGTGGCTGCGGGAAACGGGCGTCTACCTGAACGCCCCTGATTGGTACTTCCTGAACGGCAGCAGCAAGACGGGCATCGGCTACCGGGAGGTGAACTGGTCGCTGCCAAGGGAGCGCCAAATCATGCTCGGCAGGCAGAACATCTACGACGGCACCTGGACGAAAACGCCCTCGATGGGCTGGACTTTCACGCCGCTAACTGAATACCACGGTGGCGGAGCGGCGGCCACCTTGGAGCCGCTCGACTCGCACCGGGTGGATTACCGACAGCACCTCTGGCAGAACTTCGGGAGCGGGGTGCAAAGCTGCTACCGGGGGCCCCGCCTCTTCGATACCGAGGAGACGAAATTGGTGGTGCAGACTGCTGTGAACTGGTACAAGAACTACCGCCATATCCTCAACAGCGACATCATCCACCTACGCAGGCCAGATGGGCAGGACTGGGATGGGATATTGCATGTTAACCCGAAACTCAAGGAGAAAGGGCTGGCAATGCTTTATAACCCATTGAATGAGCGTATTTTACGGAAAATAAAACTGCCGCTCTACTATACTGGACTTACGGAAACTGCACAAGTGCGCATCGGCAGCAGTGCGGGCAGCAGCAATTTGGAGAGTGTTCCAAGGTCGCACCAATTGGACAGGGAATTTGAAATTGAATTAGAGGTGGAGATTCCAGCGGGGGGCTGGGTTTGGGTGGTGGTAGAGTGATTCTTCCAACGTTTTTGTCAAAGTGCCCTGTCTTGCACTTTGAATCAAAACCTTATTTCCATGAAAAAAGCATTCTTTCTGTGTCTTTCTTTATTTGCGATAGCCCTTTTCAGCTGCTCCAAAGATGGCGATAGCCCTTCTCCCAGCTACGAATCGAGCGGTGATTTGTTGGCAGATGGCAGATCATTTGGAAGTTCTGACATTTCGGGTGGTAGTGGTGGGGACAATAGCATACCTGCTGGCCAAATCACGGCTGGCGAATGGAACGACTTCGACAATTGGGAGTTTTGGCAAGGCCTTCAAACTGATGAGATTTACGGCGGGTTCCAGCAATATTGGGGCTTTTATCCAGTAAATCGCTATTCCGTTCAGGTAGTTGATGGATCAGGGAAACCAAGAGCGGATGTCAGTGTTGCGGTGATGGGAAGTGGTAGTAAACTTGTTTGGGAGGCAAGGACGGACAATTTCGGTAAGGCAGAAGTTTTTGGGGGACTGTTCGACAACAATGGGCAAACTAATCTCATCATTGTGGATGGTTCCCAAATCGTTAACAACCCTTCTCCAACAGGCATAAACCAAGTGGTTTTGCCGCAGGGCACGAGTGTTCTTAACCATGCCGACATTGCCTTCATCGTGGACGCCACGGGCAGTATGGGCGATGAGATAACCTACCTTCAAGCAGAATTATCCGACGTTATTAGTCGAGCAAAAAGCGGAGGTCAAGGGCTAAACTTGCGCTCCGCCAGTGTTTTTTACCGGGACGAGGGTGATGATTATGTTACAAAGCTTTCTCCCTTTACCACGGATATTGGGCTGACCCAGGACTTTGTCAATGAAAATGTGGCAGGTGGGGGAGGCGACTTCCCAGAGGCCGTTGACCAAGCCTTGGACGTGGCCATCAACCAACTTGATTGGTCGGAAAACGCCTTGACTCGGATTGCATTCCTTGTCCTGGACGCTCCCCCTCACCACGAGCAGCGCCAGTTAACGATGTTGAAAGGAGCAATCCAAGAAGCAGCCAAGAAAGGCATTAAGGTTATTCCGATAACTGCAAGCGGAATTGACAAAGAGACGGAGTTCCTCATGCGCTATTTGGCGCTTTCCACGAACGGCACCTATGTTTTCATTACCAACCATAGCGGCATCGGCAATGAACATTTGGAGCCGACCGTTGGTGATTATGAGGTTGAGTTTCTGAATGACTTGATGGTGCGGTTGATAAAGAAGTATTCAGAGAAGCCTTAGTGAATGAAAAATGTTAACTGCTTAGGTGGGTGTGGGAGGGGAGAGAAAAAATGAAATTTTTTCTCTCCCCTCCGATGTTTTGGGGTGTTTTTTGGGGAAAATTGAAAATTTTCCCCAAAAAACACCCCCTGCTAAGTAGTTACCATAGATGATAAATTTGCTCGGCTATAATGGATTGTAGCGATGAGCAAGGCGGTTCTTTCCATGAAATCCAGCGTTTTCCCACCTAAAATTCTCAACTCGTGACTTGCAACTCGTAGCTTTTTATTTTCCGCAACTTGGGTTTGTCAAAAAAAATATTGGGCTACTGAAATCCACTTACCCTTTTTGCCTCGTATCTCTTACCAAGATTAGGGAACGTGTCCTAACACTCACCCTAAACCCATTTTGCACACGTGTTGTTTGGCAAATTTGCCAAATTGCGTTTTTGATGCAAATGATTGATTATCAAAGAGAAAACCTGTTTTAAACAAGTCGCTTATACCGATTCCATGCTGTCGGTCTCATAAAATCAAATTGGACAAGAGGGGGTAAATCAAGGCAATGGAACAAAGTTCCACTGGCTGTGCTTTGCCCTTTATTGTTGCTTGGATTGGATGGGCTGCCTGCATTTTTCAACGGAAACTAAACCTGAATTTCACATGAATTTATTTGTTACCTCACATTTCAACAGCAACGACCGATTGCTCCAACAGCTTAAAAAACTGGTACTGAGCTGCTTGCTCATGTTGACAGGAATGGCCACCTCTCAAGCGCAAGTCGTTTACGCCCTTTCGGGCAATGCACTTGCTTCCATCAACTTAAGTTCGCCGACCCCACCCTTGACCATGCTGACCATCTCTGGCGTGGCCAGTGGTCAGGTGATTGAAGGCATAGACGTGCGGCCCAACACGGGCGAGCTCTACGCCATCGGCTACAACCAAGCCACGGGAGAGGCAAGACTCTACACCTTGAACACGACCACTGGGGCTGCCACGGCTATCGGTGCCGCTGCTGTAATGCTCCAACCTAACATGGGGGAGATCAGTTTCGACTTCAACCCAACGGTTGACCGTATCAGGGTGATGGGCAGCAACACAGCCAACTACCGTATGCACCCCGTCACGGGGGCCATTGCCGCTACGGATGGGGCACTGGCTTTCGCTGTCGCTGACATAAATGCGGCTTCCACGCCGTTCATTGCGGCAGCAGCTTACACCAACAGCTATATCGGTGCAGGTGCCACCACCTTGTACAATTACGATGGTGCGCTCCATGTGCTCACTACCCAAAACCCACCCAACAACGGCACCCAGAACACCGTTGGCGCATCGGGTATTGCTGCGCCAGCCAATTCTGTGGACATGGACATATTTTTCAACCCGACCACCTTGACCAATACTGCGCTGCTTAGCGCAAACACTGGCTTGCCGGGCACTACAAATTTATTTACCTTGAATCTGACCACGGGAGCGGCAACGGCCATAACACCGCTTCCACTTCCGGTTCCAGTAGATGATATTGCAGTGGCCATTGACCGCAGCGTACCAGCACAGGTCATGGGCCAGTTGGTCTATGCCGTTACTGGCAACAACAATCTCATCAGTTTCGACTCCGACCTGCCGGGCACCATTCGCACCATCACACCGACATCAGGTGTTTTTGCTGCGCAACCATTGGTCGGCCTTGATTTCCGCCCCGCCACGAGCGAACTGTTTGGCCTCGGCTACAACAATGCGACCGGCATGGCTCGGCTTTACACCCTCGGCTTGATGAACGGAGTGGCAACGGCCATTGGTACTGACTCTGTCATGCTGCAACCGGGCATGGGTGCTGTCAGCATGGACTTCAACCCGACGGTTGACCGCATTCGGGTGGTGGGCCGCAATGGCGCCAACTATCGTATGCATCCAATGACCGGAGCAGTGGTAGCGACAGATATGAACCTCAATTTTGCCGCAGGCGATGCCAACCAAGCAGCCACGCCCAACATCGGCGCTGTAGCTTACACGAACAGTTTTAACGGAACGACGGCCACCACGCTGTTCGATTATGATTTGATGCTCAATGTGCTGGCAACGCAAATACCGCCCAACAATGGCACATTGAACACCATTGGCGCATCGGGCATCATGGTCAATGCAAGTGCGCCCACCATTGACCTCGACATCTTCTACGAGTACACCGATGGCAGCAACACGGCCTATTTGAACGCCAATACGGGCACGGGCATGAACGATGGTTTTTACGAAGTAAATTTGATGACTGGGGCCGCTACGCTTGTCGGCAATATCGGCTTTGGGATTCCCGTGAAGAATATAGCCGTGGTATTGGACACACCACCCCCACCATCCACCAGTTTTGTGGCGCACCTTTCCGGCCACAACCAAGCCTACCCTGTTGCTTCGGCTGGTAGCGGTGAAATCACGGCCACACTCACAGGTGACCAGCTTGTGGTCACTGGCAACTACAGCGGAATGACCGGCTTGATTGACCTCGCCATTGCCGGAGGCGCACATATCCATGCTGGTTATGCTGGCCAAAATGGCGGTATCGAACTCGAACTGGTGCCCACGCCTGGCACGGATGCAACGGGCGGCACCTTTACGGCCGCACTCAACACATTTACCCTAAACCAAGCACAGATTGACCTTCTGAACAGCCGCCAACTCTATGTGAACATCCATACGACCGTTTACGCCTCTGGCGAAATAAGGGGCCAACTCTTGCCAGCAGCAGATGATTATTTCACAACCAATTTGTTCGGCAGCAACCAAGTGCCTGCCGTTTTCTCCAATAGCCACGGCGCTTTGGCACTCGAACTGCACGGTGATACGCTCGTGGTTTCGGGAGCTTTTGACGACTTGGACGGAAAGTTCAATGCGGCCATTGCCGGAGGCGCACACCTCCATTTCGGCCTTGCTGGCCAAACGGGCGGCATCGCCCTTGAATTAGAAACGACCATTAACAACGACCTGTACGGCGGCGTATTTGCGGCAACAGACAACACCTTTGTACTGACGGCTGACCAACTTGCAGCCTTGCAAGCGCACCAGTTGTATGCCAACATCCATACGGCGGTATATGGCTCTGGCGAACTCCGTGGACAAGTGGTGGGCAATGCCGACGGGGTTTACCGGGCGCACCTTAGCGGCGCAAACGAGTATCCGTTTGTCACTTCATTGGCCGAAGGCCAGGTGATAGCCGAGCTGCGGGGCAACACGCTGTTGGTTTCTGGTGCATTCAATGGCTTGGAAAGTAATGCAACGGCAGCACATATCCACATCGGTAGGGCAGGGCAGAGCGGTGGCGTGGCTTTTGGGCTTACCTACGAGTTGGAAGCCGACCAGCGCAGTGGCGTTTTCCAGGCTGCGGCCAATAACTTTACCCTTACCGACGACCAAGTGCAGACCCTTGTCAACCGTGGATTTTACGTGAACATTCATTCATCAGTGAACGGCGGTGGCGAAATCCGTGGCCAGTTGCTGTTGGAAAGCCAAGCGTTCTTGACGGCCTATATGACGGGCAGCCAATCGGTGCCGGACGTGAGCAGCGGAGGACATGGCGTAGTGGCGGCTGAGGTTTCTGGTACCCGCCTGACCCTGAGCGGTTCCTTCGACGACCTTGGCAGCGGCGTTGACGTTAGCATCGTGGATGGTTCGCACCTCCATGCTGGCTTGCCGGGCCTGACGGGCGAAGTGTTGATTCCATTGGCTGCCACACTTGACGCTGACCTGAAAGGAGGTGTTTATGAACCAAACCTGAACCGGTTTGAAATCACGGCTGAGATAAAGGAAATGCTCACTGCCCGCTAATGGGTTTGAGATGAGCGACGGATTCCTCGACTCATTGCGCAAGCGCCAAGTCTATACGAACATACATACACTTGGCGTGCAGGCAGGCGAAGTTCGAGGTCAATTGATGCCCTTGGCTGTCTCTTATTTCCATTCGACCCTGATGGGCGTGAATGCAACTCCCGTGGTCAATACGACGGCACTTGGTGGGGCCAAATTGGAGCTGAACGGCAACTTGCTCACGGTCTCTGGCAGCTTTGCTGATTTGGTTGGGCAGTTCGACGCCAACGTGATGGGCGGGGCGCATATCCATGTGGGTGCTGCTGGGCAAAGCACGGGCTTGGTCAGGACTTTAACCCCAACGGTTTCCCCCGACCTTCAAAGTGGCTTTTTTGTTGCTGCGCAAAACAGCTTTACGCTTACAAATGCCGAAGTGAACCAGCTACGCAATGAAAATTACTATTTGAACATCCATACTACCTTGGAAGCGAATGGTGAAATCCGAGGTCAAATACTGCCCGAAATCAACTATTTCCCTACGGCCAGCCAACTTACGGCCCCGCTTTCAGGTGCAATGGTAAATGTAGGCGGGCTTCCTACCCAACAGTTGATGGTGAACTGGCTGCCCAGCACCGACCCCGACGGCAACCTGATAGTCTATGTGGTGCAAGTGGCCACCGATGTTGATTTCAATAATATCATCTACCTGAAAGAAGCTGGGGAATCGCTGTTTACCACCATTACCTATGGCGAATTGGATGCCTTGCTGGTGGACAATGGTATTGGCTTCAATGGTTCGCTGGCCCTATACACCCGTATCGTGGCAACTGACGCTTCCAACGCTACGGCCAGCGAGGCAGTGAATGTGGTTTATACCAGAGGCCCTTCGGCTGCCAACGAGGTATTGTCGCAGCAATTCGAGCTGTCCGTTTTGCCTAACATCACCAGCGGCCAAGCGGTTATGCTGCAAATCAACGCATCGAAGACATCAGCAGCGCAGGTGTTTTTGATAAATGAAACAGGCCAATTGCTTGAAAGCCGCAGCCTGGACATTCAGCTGGGCGGGCAAACGCAACAGTTTGAGATGAATTATCCCGCAGGCGTTTATTATTTGTCGGTGAAAACGGCAGAAGGGACTTTGCCAGCACAGCAGGTGATTATTCAGTAGTTGGGAAATTAATTTCCCAACAAATAGGAAAGCAATAGTGGTTGGGAAATTCATTTCCCAACAAATTTGTCCTTTAGATGGGAAATGAATTCTTATTTAATCTTGGCTAGTGTTGGGAAATAAACATCCCAACTACAAAAAATAGCCCCGGTGATGTTACCATCGCCGGGGCTATTGTAATGTAGAATTTAAGCAAAGTCAATTGCAGCCCATGTCCAACCTAGATTGGGAGTCGTTGTTCGGGAAGCAGTAGCCCGACATGACCTGATGCGGTGCATATCGCTCGATGTTGGGGTCGTAGAGGCCGTTTTCAATGAATTCGGTCAGGTCATCCACTTCTTGCGGGGTCAGGCCGAGCGGGTGGAATTTGTTGGAAATCTGGCTCGCAGGAACAGTCGTGTTCTCTGGAATGCCGTTGTTGAAGTATTCGACCACCTCACGCAGCGTAGTCTTGCTGGCGCCGTGGAAGTAGAAGCCAAAATGCTTCAGGTTGTAGAGCTGGGGTACTTTGTATTTGAACATGTCCTCCTCCCGCTTGGTGAAGCCACCCCTGCCGAAGTTGCGAAGGTCGTTGACGTCGGTACGGAACACGTCATAAGGGCCTTGGAACAGGTTGTTTACCCCAACAGCCTCATAGCGCATTGCATTGAGTGAGGCGCTGTTATGGCAGTTGTTGCAGCCAGCTTTGGTGAAAAAAAGCGTAGCACCCCGCTTTTGTTGCTCAGTCATGGCAGCTGCATCGCCCTTAAGCCAACGCTGGAACGGCGCTTGGTTGGTCAATATGGTACGGAAATAGGCCGCAATGGCAAACGCTGTGGTCTTGATGGTGTAACGCTCATTCTCTGGGATTTCAGGGAAGGCTGCGTCGAACATGGCCGTGTAGCCGAGGGAGTCGGCGATTTGCTTGTCCATGAACTGTCGGTGCACTACCAAGGCACGCTGGTTGTTGGCCTCCAAGCCCTCGAATCCCTTGTGGTTAATGGCAAGTAAGGTGTCCTGGTTCCAAACGTCCTCCGTGCCCACGTTGGTGCCAAAGGAGCCGAACCCACCTGCCCAAAGGGCGTTGGTGACGTAGGTAAGGTTGATGGTGGGCAGCGGGCGGGCGCCTTGGGCATCCACTTCAGAGCTACCATAGTGCGGGTTCCTCACCCTTGTTTCGCCGTGGTCGCCGAAGCCAACTGCCCCGTCGGCGATGCCTTGAAAGCGGCCTGCCGTGAATGACATGGACGGTACGTGGCAACTGCTGCAGGAATAAGTCTCTTTTGAAATTGCGTACTTGGGGTGAACGCCAATGCCCGTTTCAAAAAACAGCATTCTACCGAGTTCTACCTTGGCTTCGGTCACTGGATTTTTTGCATCCTGGTTGGGTAGGTTGGCGTAGTCGTCGCTCTCTGGCATGATGTAGTGGGAGATTTCACCTGAAGGTGAACTGGCGTTGAGAGCCGCCTCAAGGTCTTTGTCGAGGCTGGTGACAACATGGTCGTCCTTGCAGGAAAACCATAAAGTGGAGGCTACCACTGAAACGAGTATCAGTGTTTTTTTCATGAGGATTATAATTGTTGAAAAATTTAAGAAGGCAAATTTGTCCGTAACAAGGCTTGGAATCAAAAAGAGCGGACAGCGGAGAGCGCAATACATTATCCTAAAAAACAGGCCAAAAGTAGCCAATTGCAGAACTTTATCCTAATGATTTAAATCATGGGCTATTTTTTCTAAGCATTTTTTAATGATATAGGAAAAAACTACATCCGCTCAGGCATTTCGATGCCCAGCAGCCCCATGCCCGTTTTCAGCACATTGGCCACCGCAGCGCAAAGCTGCAAGCGGAAAGCCTTGGCCTCCTCGGTCTCTGCTTTCAGGATGCTCAGGTCGGTGAAAAAGCGGTGGAACGCCTTCGCCAAATCGTAGCAATAATTGGCGATTTCAGATGGGTCGTAGTTCGCTGCAGCCACTTGGACAGTGGCTGGGAAGCGGTAAAGCTGACCTATCAATTCCCGTTCCTGAGGTTCGATGGCGGATTGCGGATTGCGGATTGCGGCTCCCAATCCGGAATCCGCAATCCGCAATCCGGAATCGCTTGCTTTGCGCAGCACCGATTTTATCCGCACATACGCATACTGGATATGCGGCCCCGTCTGCCCCTGCAAGTCCACGCTCTCCTTCGGGTCGAAAACCATGCGCTTCTGCGGCGTTACCTTGATGATGTGGAATTTGAGCGCAGCAAGGCCGATTTTCCGCAGGATGTCTTCCTGTTCCGGCTTGGTCAGTTCGACGATTTCGCCCCGCTCCTTGGAGGCTTCCCTTGCCTCGGCGATGACCTCTGCAATGAGGTCGTCGGCGTCCACGACGGTGCCTTCCCGGCTCTTCATTTTGCCGGAAGGCAAGTCCACCATGCCGTAGCTGAGGTGGTGGAGTCCAGCGGCGTAGGGTTCGCCGAGGCGTTTGAGGATTTCGAAGAGTACCTGAAAATGGTAGTTCTGCTCGTCGGCCACGACATAGACCATTTTCTCTGTGCCAAAATCTTGGTAGCGCATCTGCGCCGTGCCGAGGTCTTGGGTGATGTAAACCGAAGTGCCATCGCTGCGCATCACCACTTTATGGTCGAGCTTGGCGTCGGTGAGGTCGGCCCACACGCTACCATCGTCTTTTTTGTAAAAAACGCCGGAGGCAAGCCCCTGCTCCACGATGTCTTTGCCAAGGAGGTAGGTGTTGCTCTCGTAGTAAAACTTGTCGAAGTTGACGCCGAGTGCCTCGTAAGTAGCCTCGAAGCCATCGTACACCCACTGGTTCATGCGCTGCCAGAGCGCTTTCGTGTCGGGGTCGCCGGCCTCCCAAAGCAGCAGCATTTCACGGGCTTCCTTGCCGAGCGGGCTGGTCGTGTTGAAGTAGGTGTTTTTATAGTCCTTGAAAAAAGTCTTGTCGTCTTGGTCGGCCTTGCGCTTTTCCGCCAACAGTTGCTGTCCTGCCCCGCTGCCCTGCCAGGTGCGGTATTCATCCTGGAACTCCTGCTCGAACCGCACGTACCAGTCGCCCACGAAATGGTCGCTTTTCGTGCCCGTGCTTTCCGGTGTGGCACCTTCGCCAAACTTTTGCCAAGCCAACATGCTCTTGCAAATGGCGATGCCCCGGTCGTTGATGACCTGCACTTTCACCACGTCGTAGCCGGCCGCTTCGCAAATCTGGGAGCAGGCCCAGCCCAGCAGGATATTGCGGACGTGGCCGAGGTGCAGCGGCTTGTTGGTGTTCGGCGAGCAGAACTCAATCATCACTTTTTTGCCGTTCTTCGGTGCCCGGCCAAAGTCGGGGTTGCCAGCCATTTGCAACAAAAAATCCGACCAGAAACTGTCGGCCACCACGAGGTTCAGGAAGCCCTGGACCACGTTGAAGCGGACGAGCTGAGGCACGTTTTTCACCAGATGAGCACCCAGCTCTTCGGCAATTTCGCCCGGTTTTTTCTTCGCAAATCGGGTGAAGGGGAAGGTCACGATGGTATAGTCGCCCTCGAATTCCTTGCGGGTGACGGTCGGGATGGCCTGCTCGGCAGGGATGGCCTCGCCGTAGAGTTCTTGGATGGCGGTGGTGACAGCGGACTGGATGAGGTCTGTGATGGTCATGTTGAATGATTGCTTTTGAAATGGGGCGCAAAGCTAAGTTTTTTACCTTTGTCCCATGCGCCAATTCGCCATCTCCGACATCCACGGCTGCAATATCAGCTTCAACGCCCTGCTCGACCAAATCGGCCTGACGACCGCCGACGAGCTGTTCCTACTTGGCGATTACATTGACCGTGGGCCAGACTCCAAGGGGGTGCTGGACACGATAATGGGCTTACGGTCAAATGGTTATAAGGTTAGGTGTTTGATGGGGAATCATGATGAGGCAATGGTGAAAGCCTTGTATGATTTCGAGTTTTGCGAGTCCTGGCTTGACAAATGGGGCGGAAAGGAGACGGTCGCTAGTTTTGAGGCTTACTCCGTCAACGAAATACCCTTGATTTATTGGCAATTTTTAGAAACCCTTGAACACTATATCGAATTGGACGATTTCCTTTTGGTACATGCTGGCCTGAATTGGTCTTCACCCAAGCCGCTTCAAGACCTTGAGGGCATACTTTACGCAAGGAATTGGTACCACAAAATCAATTACGATTGGTTGAATGGAAAGAAAATACTGCATGGCCATACCCCTATTGTACAACGTGAAATGCTGGAACTACTTGAACAGTTTCCCTTCAAGCATTACCTGAATTTAGACAATGGCTGTGTGTATGACCGCTACGGCGATGGCAGCTATCACCTCTGTGCCTTCGACATGACCAACCGCCAGCTCGTTTTCCAAAAATGCTTGGATGATGTGAGCGGGTATTGGGCGGGGCGTTGATTCACTCAGCCCTTTATCTTACCATAGGGAGCCTTGCCTGTTCCAACAGCCATTCCTTGGCTGCGACTACTTTAAAGGTGCCAATTTCTTCCATGATCTCTTGATTGTCTGTTTTTTTTGCCAGCCTAGCTTGCATCAATTTGGATAGGGTGGTGATGAAATTCCCATAAGAATCCCTATGGTAGCCCAATAGCTCTTTTCGACTGATATAGAGTTTAAAACTTTGCAACAGGTTCTGTAAAGTCTCCATTTCTTCCTGTTCAAAATACATACGAGCCAATAGCGTCTTGGCAGCACAGGCTGTCAGGAGGTCTTTACCGTAATCTGTCGTGGAGAGCAGCACCATTGCCTGTTGGTAGTTCTTTTTTTCATAGTGTAGGAAGGCATAATTGTACCTATAAAGCCCATCTCGCTGTTTTTCGGGGAGCGCTGAAGTATATTTTTGTATAAAGGTTTCCACCCGGTCGTATTCCCTTAGCTTCAAACCGGAAATGATGAAGTTGCTGTAAGTCCAAGGGGAAAACTCTCCGTTTTCCATGAAAATATCCACTGAAAGGCCTGACTGGTAAAGTTCAAAAACCACGCTCAGGTAGGTCTGATTGCCGGAGTTGAGTTGCTTGATGCAATAATTGATGGTAAACAAATAAAGGTCTTTGAGGTCGTTCGTATTGATGGCCGTAGGATGGGATGCCAATAAACGCTTCAGTTCTAGAAAAGAAGCTTCGTTGGCTAAATCTGAAAGGGCCATATAAGCATGAAAGTACATTGCCACAGAAGGGATTTCCAAATAATGGTGCCCCTTCAGGAAGTCCAAAGTGGCAGATAGCAAGCCCATCTCATATTTCGTTTTGTTTACTGGTTGGAGGCTATGGCGCATTGCAACCATTTTTTAGTTTATCAATAATGAACGCAATATCTTGGGCATCAATCAGCTGCTGAAGGTTGAAGTCCTTGGTGCGGCCCATTGCCTTGGCTGCAAGGTATTCCTGCGCATAAAGTTGGTAGGACTGCAGGTAATGATGTGCATCCCGAAGGGGCTGAGTCTGGTGTTGTTCTTGCGTCCAATTAAGGCTTGACTTATGTGCCAGCTCCAACCGATGGGCATTATAGGATTTCATCAAGCTAAGCCCAAAACCTACTTCGTTGCCTCGCCACTCCTTCCAAGCTAAATACTCTTCGACTACCTTCAGCAAATAGGAACTGATGTAATGCACTTTTTGCATGTCAAAAGGCGTTTTAGGAAAAAGGCTTTCATAGACACGTTCCTTTTCCAAAGCCCGTTCTGAGCCATGCAGGTGTTTCCTAAGGTATTGAAAAAGCCGAACCACTTCCTCATGCCGATTGTGCACTGGTGACTTAATAAACTTGTCCAACTGCCTCATTTCCTCCGCAGACAACGATTTTAGGACTATGACGACTTTATTTTTTTGCACAGCGCTTCAATTTTTTTCGAGAAATATTCTGAACTGCCAAATGACAATTTTTAGACAAAACTAATAATGGCTGGTAATCTTTTCATCCGACGCTTGATTTTTGCCCAATATTAGCGAACCAAAAAATCCGAGAATCTGCATTATTTGTTTTTGACCATGAATTAATATGGTCGGAACTTAGCACCAGAATATTTTTTCAACCTAACAGGCTTTTACCAGGGGTGTCTCCATCTACTTCGATGGAACGTAGATTGGAGATGCCACTTTTTGAGTTTGTGCTTTTCACAACCTGTTGTTAGCCACCAAGTCGCCCATGCGTTCAATCTTTACCAACCTGAGTTTAGTCATCCTGGCCTGCGTTTTTGCGCAGCCATCGGGCTATGCGCAAGGTTGGGAGCGCACCTTCGGATTCGACGATGCCGATGCCCTGAGCGACGTCCTGCCCACCGCCGACGGCGGCTACATTACAGTCGGTTACACGCAAGTCCCCAACCAGTTTGACCGCCAAGTTTATCTCATCAAAACAGACGCTGATGGCATTGCCCAATGGACAAGCAGCTTTGGCGATGATGGCCACAGCGAATTTCCAAAGCACATCGTCCATGATGGCAGTGGAGGTTATGTGATTGGTGGTACCTCCCTTAACGATGGAATAAACCGAGCCTTTTTGGCTCGTGCCGATGCCTTCGGCAATATGCTTTGGCTGACCCGCACCGCACAGGACTCCATTCAGGGCTGGAAAGTGCTTCGGCTCAATGACGGCAATTATGCATTGGTTGGCAGCCAGCTTTTGCCTTCCTCGCCGGGCGCTCCCAACAGCGAGGTTTTCTTGATGAAGGCGGATGCCAATGGCAATATTCTCTGGACAAATACCTATGGTGGTGGCGCATTTGACGAAGGACGTTCTTTGGTGGAAACACCTGCTGGCGACTTGATCCTGGCGGGCCATACCACCAGTTTTGGTGCTGGCAACTACGATGTGTATCTGGTAGGCACCACTGCATCTGGTGTTCAGGTTTGGACCAAAACCTTGGGTACGCCCGGTGCAGAATTTTGCCACGCAATAAGCCCAACCGCAGACGGAAACTATGTGCTCACAGGACGACAAGACCTGGGAAGCAGCACGGGTCAAGACGCCTATTTAGCGAAGATAAACCCCATCGGCGACTCGCTTTGGTGGCGTACTTATGAGTGGCAGGGCGTTCAGAACGCCAATGCGCTGCAAGAACTTCCCACGGGAGGTTTTGTGCTGGCTGGGGACGTGCAGGCCACCATCAACGGCGAGCGGCAAGTGCTGATGGTCAGGGTGGCCCCCAATGGTGATTACCAAGGCCAGCAACAATTTGGTGGCGTCATGGGAGATGGGGGCAATGCGGTCAGGTCGGCGTCGGGCAACGGTTTCGTCATCGCTGGTTTTACCAATAGCTTCGGGGCTGGTGGTAGCGATGGCTACCTCATCCGAACCGATTCAACGGGTATTTCGCTCTCCAGTTATATTCGGGGCAACGTCCACTCCAACCTAAACAATTCTTGTGTGCCCGATAATTTTGGCTTGTATGTGCCGGATTACATGGTCGAGATTGCTGGTACAAGAACCTACTATGGAACGACCGACAGCTTGGGCAATTATCTGGTGCCCGTGGAGACGGGCAGCTACGAAGTTAGGTTGCTGAACCCATCGCCGATTTGGGAAGCTTGTCAGGACAGCGTGGATGTGAACTTGGTGGGCGTTTTTGATACGGCAACGGTTGATTTTTCCATCCATTCAACGGTTCAGTGCCCAGCAATGGAAGTTGACCTTTCCACCTTGAACCTCCGCCGCTGCTTCCAGAACACTTATACTGTCAAATACCGAAACCTTGGTTCCCAAAATGCCTATACGGCAGCCGTTCAGGTCGAATTCGACCCGTGGTTGACGGTGGACAGCACCAGCATCCCTTGGATTGCCCAAACAGGCAATTTATACGTTTTCGATGTGGGCAATATTCCACCGTTTGGCCAAGGTAAATTTCAGGCTTGGGTGACGGTGGACTGCGATTCGACAGTGCTCGGTCAAACTCATTGTAGTGAAGCGCATATTTTCCCAGATTCAATTTGCCTTGTGCCTGACCCTATTTGGGATGGATCAAGCGTAGAGGTCAATGCAACATGCGATGGTGATTCCGTACATTTCAATATCCACAACTATGGCATTGACGACATGAGTACGCCTTTGGGTTTCATCGTCGTTGAAGATCAGATACTTCAGATGCAGGGCGAATTCTTGCTCGAATTGTTTGAAGACACCTTGATAACCCTGCCCTCGAATGGAGCAACCTACCGGTTGGAAGCTCAACAAAGCCCCGGCCACCCCGGTCGAAGTCGCCCTAGCGTGAGCGTGGAAGGCTGCGGCGGCACGCCCTTCAGCACGGGCTTTGTGGTGGACTACCCCCTGAACGACGCCGACCTATTTATGGACACCGACTGCCGGGAAAACGTCGGCTCCTTCGACCCGAACGACAAACAAGGGTTCCCGAACGGCTATGGCGATGAACATTTCATAGCGCCGGGCACCGACATCGAATACCTCATCCGGTTCCAGAATACCGGAACCGACACTGCCTTCACGGTGGTCATCCGTGACACACTCTCCCAATTCCTTGACCCCCGGAACGTGGAACCTGGCGCTTCGAGCCACCCTTACCGAATGGAGGTTTATGGCCTAGGCATCCTCAAGTTCCGTTTCGATAATATCATGCTGCCTGACAGCAACGTGAACGAACCTGCCTCCCACGGCTATGTAAAGTTCCGAGTGAAACAGCGCTCCAACATTGCCCTCGGCTCGGTCATCGAGAACCGTGCGGGTATCTATTTTGACTTCAACGAACCCATTATTACGAATACAACTTACCACACGATTGGCGAAAATTTCATTGTCCTAAGCCCTGTCATTGAGGGAGGAACCGGTTCCGGGCCGGTTCCGTTCGTCCGCATCTCGCCCAATCCATTTAGTGAAACAGCCCTGTTCGAGTTGGAAAATGTTCTGCACAACCACCTGATTTTCATCCTGTTCGACCATAATGGCCGACGGGTGCGACAGGTGGATTTTGAAAACAAACGATTCCAATTCCAGCGGGACGGCTTGCCTTCGGGCGTCTATTTCTTCCAAATCGCCTCACCTGGCGGGACGGTGGCGAATGGGAAGGTCGTGCTGCGCTAACACACCTAAGCATTATGAAAAAAGACTGGTTACTCTCGTTCTTATTTTGGCAGTTGTGCTAAAAATAGCGGCACAGTACAATGTGCCACCTTGCCCCGCACCGGGATTTTCCCACACAGATGCCCCAATTATTGACTGCTGTTTGGACGGCTACCATTTTACCACATCGGCAATCGGGGGGCTGGCGTTGCCGCCCGGATTTTGTGGCGACGTGGACAATTCCCAATGGCTGGCTTATCAGGCTCCTCCCCGCCAAACGGGCATCGTCATTGGAATTGATGTTGAAAATTGCAGCAATTTGCCGGGTTCGCAGGGCATACAAATGCAGGTATTTGAAATTGGGAGTTCCTGCAATATTTTCAGCCTGACGCCTGTTTCCAACTGTGTCGAAACTTCGGGTTCAGATTCGGTCATCATCAATAACATGACCCCCGGCCATGTATATTATATTTTTATTGATGGCTATTACGGGGATATTTGCGAATACTCACTACATGTTTTAAGGGAAATCAACTGCCCTGGGCCGCAGCCCACCCTTAGTGGCCCAAACTTTGTGGCACCCAATCAGACTTACACCTATTCCATCAGTTATACGCCTGATAATTGCCCCACGTATGAGCCTAACAACCCCTGCGGCAATGTAAAACAGGACACAGTTACCTGTATTTCTCAGTGCAGCAGCGGTCAAACTGGTTTTACTTATAACTGGACTGGCCCGCCCGGTTCAAGTGTCACGATGGCGCCAGATGGGCTTAGTGCCAGTATTACGATGGGCTTTGAAAGCGGTTTCGTAAGGGTCGAAATAACTGGACCGTGTTACCACCGTGTTTTGGAACTGGATGTTTATGTATGTAATGATGATTTTACCAATGTAAGCATTACAATTTGCGAAGGTAGTTGCGTTACTCCTTATTCTGACACCTATTGCTCGGCAGGTGTTTTTACAGAATATGAACCAATGCCAAATGGTTGTTATATCATACATGCTATAAATATCATTGTAAACCCACAGCCCCAACAACCAGTAATCATTGGGCCAAACATAGTATGCGACGACAGCCCCATAACCCTGCAAGTGAGCAACAGTTCTCCAGCTTCAAGCTATTTCTGGACTGTTCCTGGGGGAACAAGTTTCACCGGAGGCAGTACCTCAACGATTGTCACCAATAACACGAATCCAGGCCAGTATTGTGTTATGGCCGTGAACAACTGCGGGATTTCCACGCCAGTTTGCAGGAACATTACGAACACATTACCTCCGACCAACCTGCCTGCCGTCAGCTTATGCCAAGAGGAACTACCTTATAATTTTTTTGGGAGCAGCATCATAGCTTCCGACACCTATTCGGTCAACCTTCAAAGCTGGCAGGGTTGCGACAGCATCATTTCTCAACAAATCACCGTTTTGCCTCCAGTCAACCTGAACATCACCTCGTCAACTGGCTATGTTTTGCCCATTGGCGGTACCACAACGCTGCAAGTTTCTGGTGGGGGGGGTGGACAAATCGCATGGAGCACTGGGGAGCAAACGAGTTCGATATCCGTTGACCAGCCGGGTATTTATTCTGCCACGGTTGAAGTTGGCCAATGCACATATTCTGAATACATCACCATCACCCAAGCCAACCCGGTCTGCCCCAATTTCAACCTCCCCGTTGCGCCAGCAGACTCATGCGCCATCGCCCCTTCGTTCTGCGGCAGTTATTTGAATGGTTTTTGCTCCGCAAACGACGGCTACACCCCCGACGTGCCCGGCAACCTCGCCTCTGTAATCCCCTGCACCATCGAGAACAATCAGTGGCTGAAGTTCACTGCCTGCGAAGCAACGGTGAAGCTTGAGTTTGCGGTGAGCAATTGCTTAGCGGCAACGGGCTTGGAGTTCTTCGTCCTGCAAACCGATGATTGTCAAGTGTTTACAGCCCTTGCTGCTTGCTTCGAAATTGCCAACGGCAACTCGGATACACTCACTGTCGGCAACTTGGCCGTTGGCCAAACCTATTACCTGATGGTGGATGGCATCGGCGGTGACATCTGCAATTGGGAAGTGCTATCTGCTATCGGGGTAAGCACGGGCACCGTTTACCAAGAAGAGAATACGGAAGGGGAGGTGGTGCCCATTGACCCCGATGATACTGAGGTTTGTGGTGGTGCCACTGTTGAGTTCGGCTTTATTCCCCCCGTTTGCGGCCTTCTGACCCCAGTACCCTATGATCCCAACAACCCATTGGATAACAACTGCCCACCTGCCTTTCAGCAGTTTTGCACGCCCCATTTCGACACCTGCATCACCATGCTCCGATACGACACGGTCTGGACGGTGGTGCCCTACGGTTTGGGCGCAAGTTTCGAGAACAACGATAGCATTGGAAGCACGGTCAATATCAATTTCCCATCTACAGCGCCAAACAACGAGGATTCCCTGATATTCTATGTGGAGGTTGATTTGGTGCCAGTGGAATTCGACACGTTGGTTTGTTGGAACCCTTGCGTTCAGGAGGAGTGTTTAACCATACTTCCAGATGATACACCTTGTGGCATCAAGCCCAGAAGGGTGAAGGTCTGTTTCCCAGAAAACAAAACTGAGTATCAGGTAGTTTGCCCTGGAGAATGTGTATTTTTTCATGGACAATGGTTCTGCGCCCCAGGTACTTACGAGGTCAAGGAACCGGGTAGTTGTGGATGTGAGAACTTATACACCTTGATACTGGATTGGTATTATGAACCGTATCCATTCATAGACCCACCCTTTATTACCTGCTCACCCGATGGTTCCGAGTATTTTGTGAGTATTTACGTTGAGGCGTTTGGCTATCATGTCACCATTGACAACCAGCCACTAATAGGGACTACATTCACATCGGGGCCAATTCCATCTGGGCAGGCATATTCTTTTGCAATAGAAGTATTTGGGGGTTGCCATTATATCTTTGAAACAATTAGTGGTACACACACCTGCCAGCCCTGCATCGGCGGCACCAACAACCTTGGCGCCATAGCACTTTGTCCTGGTAGTTGCTATAACCTGCTTGGCAACAGCTACTGCAACCCCGGCAGCTACAGCGAATTGCTCTACAATCCTGCCACCAACTGTAACGAAACATACCAGTTCGAGTTGACGCAAATCGTTGAACCTGCCTTGACGGTTGGAACAGTCAGCCCTTTTTGCGATGCAACGGACCTGTACTACCAAGTCGGCTTCCCCATTGAATCGGGCACACCGCCTTATATGGTCAATGGCAATGTCATCAGTGGCAGTTTTTACCAATCTGGCCTGATACCCACTGGGCAGCCTTATGCCTTCACAGTAACGGACGCTGCCACTTGTACACCGCAACAGGTGGACATCAATGGAACCTATACCTGCAACTGCATCAACAACCCCGGCAGCACCCAATACGCCATGCTTTATGCCTGCGACAATAACATGGTCTCCGTGCAGTTCAACAACGATGCAGTGGTTGGCCCTGGCGACCTGTTGGTTTTCATCCTCCATACCGATAATGGTGCATCGCTCGGTCAGGTCGTTGGCATGAACACCACTGGCACTTTCGGCTTCGTGCCGGGCAGCATGGCTTACGGCCAGACCTACCGCATCTCGCCCGCCGTTGGCCCCGACATGGGTGGGACAGTGGATATGAACGCCTCCTGCTTCCAGTTTGCAGCTGGCCAGCCAGTTGTTTTCTATGAAAAACCAGCGACCGAAATCCAACCGCACGACTCGCTGAACTGCTTCAACAACTCCTTGACGATCAATAGTTTGACCCTGCAAGGTAGCGGCGATTATGCCTATGGCTGGAGCGGCACTGGTAATTTTGTTTCAACGGAACAAAATGCCACTGTCACCCTGCCCGGAGCCTACGCCCTCCTTGTCACCGATAACCTGACGGGTTGCACCACCCAAGCAGCCACGGCAGTGGAAGCCGATTACACAACCCCTGATTTCACGCTCACCGATGGCGAAGTCAATTGCCAGCAGGAGTTTGCAACCTTGGAGGCTGCTTCGCAAATGCCCGGTGTCAGCTATACTTGGACCTTCCCTACTGGCGACCAAATGAATGGGGCTATGATTTCCACCAACGTGCCCGGAAGCTATGCAGTGACCGCCCAAGGCACCAACGGCTGCACTTCCGAAGGCACCACCTTCGTCGAGGACAATGGCACCCCGCCAAGCCTTGAAGTGGAAGACGGCGTCGTCAATTGTGCCCAATCAAATGCAACCCTTGCGGCCTTGTCCAATGACCCGACTGCCGTGTTCACGTGGACTTGGCCTGATGGCTCACAAGCCGTAGGGCCGACCATCACCGTTGATTTGCCGGGTGTTTACAGCGTGTCAGTGCTGACGCAAAGCGGCTGTTCGGAGGAAGGGGAAGCCGTCGTGTCGCAAGGCCCCGACCCCGTGCTTATCGCCTCCCTTGAGGCTACGCCACCTACCTGCTTTGGCTATTCCGATGGCTCCATTCAAATCATGGAGGCGAATGGAGGTCTTGCGCCAATTATGTACTCCATCGAAGGGCTTGGGACTGGAATTTCCTACCAAAACTTGCCCGCTGGCAATTACCTCCTCCAAATCGAGGACTTGAACGGCTGCCGTGGGGATTCCCTTGTCCTACTCACCGAACCGCAAGAGATGACCGTTGACCTTGGCGACGACCGATTCACCAGCCCCGTCACCCCCGTTGAATTGTCGCTACAGACCAGCACCACGCCGCAGACCATCGTTTGGACTGGCCCCAATGGGGAGAACTGGCAGGGCGTTACCGTTTTGTCAGTGGCACCGAGGGTTACAGGTCAGTACGCGGTCGTTGTTTCCGATGAAAATGGTTGCCAAGCCACCGATGATGTGATGGTCTTTGTCGAAGGTGGTGCCGATGCCTACATGCCCACGGCCTTTTCGCCCAATGGCGACGGCAAGAACGACCGCTTCACGGTATTTGCCGGAGGCGAGGTGAAGCAAATCGCCCACCTCCAAGTCTTCGACCGTTGGGGCGAAATGGTATTCGAGGCCCACGACTTCGCCCCCAACGACGACTTGAATCTCGGCTGGGATGGCCGACACAAAGGCCGTGCACTCGACCCTGCACTCTTCGTGGCAATGGCCGAAGTGGAGTTCGTGGACGGGACGAAGAAGGTGCTGAAGGGGGAGGTGGTACTGGTGAAATAAGCCCACGATGGCTTTTATTCTCCCGGACAGATGTTCTGTTTAGCCAGGAATTGAAAACCGATACGACTGTTCAAAGCAATTGTATCGGTTTTCGATTCATTGATCATGAATACCGTAATATTCAAGTTTATTGCAATGGTATTCAAACCGGATGCCACGGTATCAAAGAATATAACAATTGTATTTTATTTGAATTCAGTGGTATTTAGCGTAAAAACGATGGAATTTTATTTGATAACGGCTGAATCGGATTCGACAACGATTGTATTCAATCCAGAACAGTCATATCCGATGTAAAAACAATCGTATTTAGTACAAAAACAGTTATAACCAGTCTTATTACGGTTGCATTCAGCCCAATAACTGTTGTGCCCAATACAAAAACAAGGAATGACCTGAATCCGTGAAGGGTCTTTGTAACTCGTTGATAATCAACTCATAGCAAAAAAGAAAGAAACTGTTCTTTAATTGTCATAATAAATTGATTTTCAGCGACTTGTGAAAAACCTTCACGGATTCAGGGAATGATTTGCCCAACAGTTCATTTGTACAAAACCATGTAATGCAAAATATTCCCCACCCGTCAAAACCCGCCTTTCTGGAAAGTTGCCCCTTTTTCATACCGATAGTTATTGGAACAGACTTCCTGACAACCGATGCCTATATGTCGCTTCATTTTGCGATGATTAATTTACCACTTTCCAAAAGCTTACCCTCGCTTTCCAATTGCCAAAAATACAGCCCCGCCGCTAGGCCTTCTATGGTTACATCTTCGTTTTGTTTCTCCGTTGAGAATATCACCTGCCTCAAGGTGTGGCCAACTTGGTCGTGGAGCGACCAAGTTGCATTAATGAATAAAGGCTCAGGCAATGAAACGACGATTCTATCATAGGATGGGTTAGGGAAAACTTGAATGAGCTTCCTATTTGCTGGAATTTCTTCAATACCGCTTGCAATACAGGAATTGCTGGCTATGTGAATCACGCCAGAAGTAGGTGTCTCATAGCAAAGAAGTTTAACTGTATCGCATGATTCGGATACCCAAACGCAATTATCTGGCAGCAGGAGTGGGTTTCTATATAGACCGCCAACCCCTTTCTTAATTTTGTATTTAGTTGCATTCAATATAGAAGATGGTTGGTCTGAAATGATTCTTAGGTACTGAAACCCTTCAATGTCAACATCTGATGAATCTACAACTACCGTTATAGAGTCGGTATCCCAGTATGATTGGCATACCTTTATTCTATAATTGTCGCCAGCTTGCATTCCAAAATTGTAAATCATTTGGAAGGTATTGAAATCTGGTTCGTAAAAATAGACTTTATCTCCTTCTTGATATACATAGTTTTCATCTGAGCAGGATGCGTTGATATTGCAATTTGGGGTTTTAATAAGGGTGCATAATTTACCGCCAATTAGGGAATCCTCAGTTATTTCTTCTACAAAGTAAAACTCATTTGGGCCATTCGGGCAAGGAACATATTGATAATACCATTTTGCACCCATTGGGGCGAACTGGGGTTGGGCGATTAATTGTGCTGAAAACAGGGCCAATTGAATTGCAAGAATTAATTTTTTCATGGGTTGGAAAAATTTTAAGGATTTAGAAATTGTAAGTTGGTAATTACTCAGGGTTTTGCGATGATGAATTTTTTGGAAATGACGATGCCATTGCCTTCAATGTACTGCAGCCAATACACCCCCGCCGCCCATTCCCGCACAGGCACGATAAAAGTATCCCGTGGCGAATCGCTTTGTAGTTCTTTCGCCACCTTGCCCTTTGCATCCACGATGCGGAAACTGGCCCTTTGCGGCAGTATAGGAGAGCGAAGCTCAAAATTCAGGAAATCCGAAGTAGGATTAGGATAAATGGCCAGCGTCATCTCCACTTTTTTCTCGGTAGTGGCATTAGGCCCATCGTTGGTGTTGCAGCCGGGGATTAGGCAGCCGAAAGAGTCAAGTTTCATCAGCCAGCCAAGGTTCTCCAAACCCTCATTTGATTGACCGACAATGACGTAACCTCCATCCGGTGTAGCTCTCATGTCCACAGGCTCGTAATACCTATCTACGCCCTCGACAAAAGTAAAGTATCTTGCCCATAAGCTGTCGCCATGGTTGGAAACTTTGAACACCCAACTGCCATATTTTGGCTCACCAAACGACTTGTCTTCCAACAAGTTGCCACAGGCTACAAAGCCAGCTCTGTCCGTTGCAGTTACCACCTTTGCTACTCCCGTGCCACCTGTATGCCTTACCCCTCTCAGTTCCCTTCCCCAGACTTGTTGCTGGTTTTCATTTAACTTGAAAATATAGGAATGCCAACGCAATTGGCTGACACTCGCATTGATGGAATGTTCAATTCCCTTACCACTTGCTACTACCAGGCCGCCATCAGGCGTTTTCACCATCGAATAAACCCTGTCCCTCAGCTGCCCCTGTGGTGAGAGGTATTCCCATAATTTGTTGCCAAGACTGTCCACACCAAACACATAAGTACGGCTTATAAAATTTTGAAAAGTTAGGTTGCTGTTGGTTTGGCTCCCCCCCATTATTATAGAACCATTTGAAGCGTCGAACAATGTTGAAGCAATTTGGTCTGAAATTAATGAACCATAAGTATTCTGTTGAATCAGATTGCCAAACTGGTCAACCCAATTCAAATAAATATCTAATTGAACCTCGCCCGAGACAGGAAGATAGGTTCCAGTTAATACAATTTGGTCGCCGAATCGGTTAAGGCTTTTGGCCGTAACAAATGTTGAAGCTGGATGATTTGGGCTTGTAAATTCCTTGATGAATTGGGTGTCCCCGTCAGTGGTGTACTTTAAAATAAAGACCTTATCAATACTGTCCGTTGCCTCTCCTGCGCAAATCAACGACCCGTCTGAATTAGGCAACAACCCCAGCCCCCAAACAAAATAGTTTTTTGAAGGCACGACAAGTTTCTTTGTAGATATTGTGTCACCCAACAAATCAAATTTCATAAATACACTTCCCAACACGGTTTGGCCAGTAGCGGTATCAGTAACCACGCCCGTGACGTAATAACAGGTATCCGTCGGCAGCACATTGGTCAACTTCAGGTTAGGAAACCCAAAATTGGATTGTACATTGAAGGTCACTTGTGCTGAAAGCAAAAGCGGTAAAAAGCAAATAATGATTGATAGCTTTTTCATCGTAAAAAAGGAGGGAAAGCGGAACGTGCCGCTTTCCCTCTGATTGTTTTATTTAATGAGAACCACCTTCTTTGGCGTAGGCTGGCCTACAATATTTCTGGCATTACAGTAGTAAATGCCATTAGCAAGCCCTTTGGTTTCCCAACTAACAGTTCCTGTATTTCCTTTAAGAACAATGCTTACGACCAGACGGCCATCAACGTCGTGTATGTTGAGTTGAGTTTCCTCCACCCCTTCAAGCAGCTTGTATTTGAAATTCACCTCATCCTTTGCAGGGTTCGGGAAAGCCACAAGGCCTTCTTCGGTATGCACGGAACCGTTCGATGGCAGCCCAATCAATGGCAATGAGCCTAATCCTTCTGGGCTAAGCTGATAGTTGTAGCCATACTGGTGGTTGAGCAACCCCTGGGTTTGGGAGGCAGCCCGACCCGTGCTATTGTCGGCAATGTTTTGAACCAACAGGACATCGGCAGCACCAAGTTCGTAAATGCCTTTTTGCTGTGACTTGAAGCTGATGCGCAGGTCGAGCCAATCTTCGTAGTCATTGTGCTGGGCCAATGCATCGCCCGTCAAGTTAAAAGTGGAAGGAATGGCATCAAAAACTTGTTCAGCCGTGGCAGTGTTGCCTTCCAGCATCCACGATTCCACAATGGCGTACTCCGACTCCTTGCTGTCCTTGTTGTGCAGCCAGGTCCTGATTTTCGTCCAGTCCAAGTTTTCAGGGTCATAGAACTCACTTCGAAGTATGCGGTCGGCGGAACGGTGCATGATGCTGCGCTGCTTGGCCAAATCAGGGATGAGCGCCAAAGCCGCTGGACTGCCGCTTTGCAGGGCATCGTATTGGGTTCGTTTAACATCGTACTCCGCCTTTGCATTATTGAATTTAGTGATAAAAACCTGTTCCCCTTGGCTTGACAACCCGCCGTCGCCTTCTTCGTCCTCTTCACCTGTGCTTCCAGAACATAATACTGTGTCTTGTTTCGCAATAGGCGAAATATTGGAATAGTAAAGCGGGATTTCAAGAGGAGCATTGAGATGATAATAGTTAATGGGACTCCCACCTGAATTTAAATAATCGCCATTGGCGGTATTGATTTGTGAAAACTTGTTATTGGTTGCATTACCTAGCCCCTGCTCTTGGCAAATGCCACCGGCGATCACAAAAAAATCGTATCTGCAGTTCGTATTGGTATTGCACCAATATTGAAGCCCTTCGTCAATATCTTGCCCTTTATTGTTCAAAGTCGCATAGTCAGACGTTCTCATGTTCGTGAAGTTGTTCCTCCTAAGGATGTTTCCATCCGACCCCGTGTCGTAGGCCCAAATCCCGATATTGTTCCCGGTGTTGCTGGTTCCTGTCAGGCTGTTGCCCGTCACCTCGTAGCGGGTGCAGGTGCGCAGGGTGATGCCCACGGAGGGGCGGTTGGGCGGCCATATGCTGGAACCGATGCCCTCGATGATGTTGTCCCGTATGGAACAACCGTCCACGTTCCAGTTCTCGATGGACATAAAGTTGTTGTTGAAGTAGCTGTTGGTCACCCTGAAGCTGCGGTCCACCCCGTTGTCGGCACTGGCGACGATGGCCCGGCGGTAGTTGGTGAAATCGCTGCCATTGTGCACTCCGAAGCGGGCGTTATGGGCGTTGATGGCAATAGGCCCCGAGACATTGGACAGGCCAGGCGTGGTGGCGAAGGTGCAATTGTCGAAGGTGATGCCCCTGATATTGGTCAGCTTGAAATTTTCCGTGAACAGGAAGGGCGTGGCCGAGTTGTTCAGGAAATCGCAGTCGGTGAAGCGGCTGAGGCTGGAGAACTGGAGGTTGTAGAGGTTGGTGAAGGTGTTGGTGCCGCAGCGGTCGAACACTGTGTTGTCTGCCAGCACGAGGGTAGGCGCACTGATAGTGAGCGGCTTCTCGGCCAACTCAATGGTACTTCCCTCTCTGAGCCGTACCCTGGTCTGGTTGGAGGAGGGTAATTGTGGGGCATTGATGTCGCCGTATGCCACGATTCCCTGCCAGTAGTCACCATCACAGTTGTTGTAGAGCCTTGCACCCTCCACGGTGAGATGCCCTTGTCTTTCGACGATGATGGAGGCGTTTGCAGGAAACCCCACATCGCATTTTATGGTGAGCTTGCCGCCGGTTTTTACGATGACGTTGGAGCGGATTTGGCGGGGGTAGGCCCATTCCGTATCTACGCCTGCGGGTATTACCAGGTCTGGTTCTGTAAGGTTGCAAAAGCTTGGTGGATCCACGGTGTAACCACCATTTCCATCAGGATACCTTATGAAGGCAAGTGAATTCTCTTCTATAATTTGATGCATTTTTCCAAGTTGACATCTTGAAAAAGCACATTTTGTTCCTGGATCTCCAGAGAAATTTCTGCCCATAATATTGTAATCCGATTCCAATGGTGTGTCGTCACAACCATCATTTCCATTAAAATGTGTATTATGATTGTAGGGAGGCCCCAGGTGGTCAACCGATAAAACATGATAAAGCTCTCCACTAATACTTCTGCCAATGCCTTCTGGGCTAACGGGGAGTCCCCCATAAACGTCACCTTGATAAGGCCCATCCAATTCAAATCTCAAATAGGTTTCGTAAGCGCCATACATAAAGGAGACAGGTGCTTCCTGTGACATACCATTTGGGTCGCAGTTTACATCATTAGGCCATACAAATGCACCAGGCCAAAATGAAAAACAATCAGATGGATTGTTATAAACATCATCATCAGGCGTTCCATCTTGGTTTAAGTCAATCCAAGTCCCTCGCGCTATAAATACATGGAATGCATTGCGGTTTTCTGGAATGCTCATTTGAGCGATATAACTTGGCGGAAGGAAAGGAGCCCACCCACCGACTCCAGTAACATATTTTCCTTTAACAAATTCGCTATAGTCATAGCTTGCGCCATTGGGATGGCAGTTATAGAATCCGGTACCCCATCCACTATTGTCTGGATGGAAGAAAATATCTTGACCCTCGACCCCGTGTTCGAGAACCAGCCTTATTCTTGCATCTTTCATCCACGGAGAGTCATCAGTAGGGTCATCGCATAGATTGCCCAAGAACCCCATTGATACCATCAGAATGCGTAAACCAAGATTTCAAATAGTCTTTATGGTCAGCTGTGAAATTATCAGGGTTTGTAGGATGAACCATGTACTGCCCTAAGTTAGCTGTATCTTCTTTGTGGAAAACATGGAGCACCACTTTGATGTACTTGATTGGGGTGTGCTCTGGAACAAAAGGATCTGGTGCATAACCAAGGTTACTCGAACAATTTGTAGGAGTTTCAGAAGGCCAACAAGCAGGATAGCCCTGTGCTAATAGAATGGATGGAGCAATTGCTCCAATAAAGAAAAAGAATACAATGCAAACCATGTTTAGTTCACAATGCGAATGTTCAATTAACTTTTTCATAAATAAATCATTTAGGATTGAAGCCATTGCCAACGACCTAATATAGATTGAGGTTCAAATACGATGAAACCAAAGCCTGTTATTGGAACAGCAAATCAAAAGAAAAGGAGTGTCGTCGAAGTTGTCGAAGTCGGAAAGGATCGGTTGTGCGTTGGGTATCGTGGTTGTCGGGAATTGTCTTTGGTTCGGGTATCATCGTTCATATCATGGCCTATGTAAAATGGTATCGTGTGTTTCGTATCGTCTCGTTGCAGCCTGTATACTGGCCGCCTGTATAGGTGTTATTTCATAAAGGATACACAAGTATCATGAATCTTGTCGTAAAATTCAAGATTACTGGAAACTTTAACATTTTAGGGCTTATAAATTCGCTGTACTGAGACATAATTGCCCAAATCACCACCATGACCAAGTTTTCCACACACGCTGCCGGCCCGAGCGCTCCAATCGTTATATGCCCACGCCCTTGGAAAAAGAAACGACGCTCTCTATTTTTTACTCCACGTATTTGGAAGGAAAAATGAAGCTTCCCTTTGTTTGACCACGATATTGGGACGAAGCCTCAAGACCTTGAGGGATTTGTTCACGACCTTGGTTTCTGTCCCAATTCCTAAGAATAGCTGTAAAACTGGGTTGGCTATGGCTTTTAGCTTGAGCAGCGGTTTTTTATAGCCACGTATTGGCCAAATATGACAAAACCATTACCAAGCCCTCAGCCCACAATTTCTTGCCTAGGTTATCTTTGCCCAAAAATACCGCATGAAAAAACTCATCTTTTTTGCCCTTGGTTTGGCGCTTTTCGCCTTCTCCTGTAACAGCAGCAAGAAGGCTGGCGCTGATAAGGCCACTACCTATAACCCAGCAACGGATACCCTTCGGCTGCCCCAGGAAAAGCACCTGCGCAACGTGCGCCAAATGACCTTTGGCGGCGACAATGCAGAGGCATATTGGAGCTTTGACAGCAAATCGCTCTCCTTCCAGGCCACCAACGAAAAATGGGGCGCTTCCTGCGACCAGATTTTCACGATGGACATAGAAGGCGGCACACATGGCGGTCAGAAGCCCCAGCAAATCAGCTCTGGGGTGGGCAAGACGACCTGCTCCTATTTCATGCCGGGCAACAAGAGCGTGCTATTTGCAAGCACCCACGGTGAGGACAGCGGCCATGGCTGCCCCCATGCGCCCCGTAGCGTGGACGGCAAGTACGTTTGGGCGATTCACCAGGAATACGATATTTATGTGGCCGACCTGAACGGCAAGATTCTGAAGCAATTGACCAATGCGCCCGGCTATGATGCCGAAGCAACGGTTTCGCCGGATGGCAAGAAAATAGTTTTTACCAGCACCCGCAGTGGCGACCTTGAGCTTTGGACGATGAACATTGACGGCTCAGACCAGCGCCAAGTGACCACGGGACTTGGCTACGACGGCGGCGCTTTTTTTTCACCGGATAGCAAAAAACTCGTGTTCCGGGCGAGCCGCCGAAAGACCGAAGAGGAGCAAAAAGTTTATAAAGACCTGCTCGCAAGGGGCCTCGTGCAGCCCACTGCCCTCGAAATCTTCACCTGCAACGTGGACGGCTCTGACCTTCGGCAAATCACAAACGTAGGCAAAGCGAATTGGGCGCCCTATATGCACCCTTCTGGCAAGAAAATCCTGTTTTGCAGCAACCATCACAGCCAATCGGGCAGGCAGTTCAATGTGTTTTCCATTAATATTGACGGAACTGGCTTGGAGCAGGTGACCTTCGATACAGCCTTTGATTCATTCCCGATGTTCTCCCCAAACGGCAAATACCTTGCCTTTGCCAGCAACCGCAACAACGGTGGCACAAGGGATACGAACATCTTCTTGGCGGAGTGGGTTGATTGAGAGAAAGAGTACTAGAAATTATGTTTTGCGGTTTTTACAGAAAAACCGCAAAACAAAAA
Organism: Saprospiraceae bacterium; assembly: GCA_016714985.1. Taxonomy (GTDB): domain Bacteria; phylum Bacteroidota; class Bacteroidia; order Chitinophagales; family Saprospiraceae; genus UBA6168. The sequence continues at coordinate 371,506 of JADKBS010000005.1, forward strand.
CAACAACAAAAACGACGGTGGAATCGAAGATTCCACCGTCGTTTTTGTTAATGGTGATAACATTCAATGGTTCATGAGGTTTCTGGTTTCCCCAAATGGGCAAGCTAGATTTCAGGAAAATTACTGCTTACATCATTTTTTACAAGGTTGATTTTCCAAAAAAGCTATTCCAAATATGCTATTCGCTTTCAATTGAGCAGACACCTCCCGTGAAATCCCGAAAAATCGGGACAGGCTCTTAAACTTGAAACCTTCTCGAACCATTGACATTGGATGTCAGTCCATTTCCGCCACCAAATGCACCAGCCCATCCACGATAAACTGGACGCCGATGGCTACTACAAGAAAGCCCATAATGCGGGCAATTGCACTGAGGCCGCCATGTCCGAAAATCTTGAATAACAAGGGTGCGGAGCGCAACGTCAAATAGACCATTACCCCCATTGCCAATATGGCGGTCAGGATCCAGATCCGCTCGTTCCAGTCGGGGTGCTGCTTGAACATGGTGATGAGGTAGGAAATGCTGCCCGGTCCCGAAAGCAGGGGCATGGCCATGGGGGTAAAGGCGATTTCTTGGCGGCTTTGCGAGTCGGCGGCCACGGTCTCATTGTAGCCCTTGCGCTTGGCGAAATTGCCGCCCATCAGGCTAAAGCCCGTGCTGAGAAGCACCATGCCGCCTGCTATCCGCATGGAATGGATGGTTAGGCCAAAAAAACTAAGGATGTAAGTGCCCGCCAAGAAGAACCCCGTCAAGATGAGCAGGAAATAAATACTGGAGAACATGGCAACCCGGTTGCGTTGCTTGGAATCCATTCCGCTTGTCAGCGAAATATAGACAGGCACTGCGCCCGGTGGGTCAACAATGGAAAACAGTGAAAATAACGTAGCAAGGAAAAATTCCATATCACGATTTTTTGCAAAAATAGCTAAGTTCCCACAGCCTTTTTTGCATAGTTTTGAAACAAAAGCCTTGGTTTCTCCATTATAACTGTTAGATTTGCAAGAATTATGGTCCCACCTCTATAGAATACGTCTCCATTTCCGATTTGGGCATATTTTATAATCGCCATGAAACATCTATTAAACCCTCTTATGTTTTTGCTGCTTTTTGCAGCTTCCCCGACACTGAGCGGCTACAATCCTCTTTTATTACCTACCAAGGTAAAGCATATCATCAACCTTACTGCGGAATCAACTGGCTGGTCGGCTGAGTTGTTTTGGACTGCCACTTTTGACCAAGACCTTGTTGCATTTGCTGTGCAACGCTCTTTTGATGGCATTGATTATCAAGACATTATAAACTATGACCGCCATTTTGTCGCCGCTGGTGACACCGATGCCTACCGGGAGCAGGACAGCGACCCCTTGCCTGGCGAGAACTTCTACCGAGTCCGTTTTATCCTTGCTGATGGCGAGCAGGTGTTCAGTGAGCGAAAGAAGCTGTATTTCAAAGAGGTGGCTGCATTCGAGATATTCCCAAACCCTACAGGCCGTCAGGTGAACCTCTTGATGAAGAAATTCAGGGGGAAAGAAGTGGAGGTCATGATTTTCGATGGCGTCGGCAACCAAGTTTACCAGCAACATATCGCTAATGTTGACGAAGGCATGCTTCGCATCGAATTAGAGACCATGCACCCAGGCATCTATTCGGTCAGTATTCTTCACAGGGGGAAGACTTTCACCCGCCGACTGGTGGTGACGAGCTTACAGGAGAATTAAGGCATCTATTGCTTCAACCTGCTTATCCCATTCCCTCAAACCATCTTCATGTTCACTGCATCCCACCTTACGAGTTTTTTCTCTGCATAGCTGATATTGGCTGCCAATGAAGGTGCTGCGGCCCTGAACCCGAAAACGGCGTCTTCCACAGGTTTTTTTCCGTTTCGTATGCAATCAAAGAAGTTGCGGTGGTGGTCGAAACGCTCGTCATAGCCTTCCGGCGTCAGCCATTGCTGCGTTTTTGGCTCCTGCATCTTGGGAGGGAGCACCGGGAATTTCTCCTTGTACCAACGCTCATAGTCCTTTTGTTGCGCCTCGGTGAAAGTGTTGAAGGTATCCCAACCGCCATACCCAGGATAGATATCAATTGGGTTGCGGTGCAGTTTCACGTCCGACCAGCCTATCTCCAGCACACCCTCCGAGCCGACCAATCGGTTCATCCAGCCTCCGCCGTCGCCACTGATAAGGTTCACCCGCATTTGTAGGTTGAAAGCGGGATGTGTGGCCGTCTTCGGGTAGTCCATTAAGGCGATTTGGATGTCGGGAACATCACGACCATCCTTCCAATAGCGCAGGCCGCCTGTAGCGAAAATCAGCTCAGGTCCAGCTGAATCGAGCAAGAAATGAAGCCCGGTGAACAGGTGAACGAAAAGGTCGCCACCGACACCTGTACCGTAGTCTTGATAATTGCGCCAGCGGAAGAACCGCATCGGGTCGTAGGGCCGCTTGGGGGCATCTCCGACAAAGCGGTTCCAATCCACGGTCTTTTCCGAGGCATCAGTTGGGATGCTGTACTGCCATGCGCCATTGGCCGATTGCCTGTCCACGAAAGCTTCAGCGGCAATCAACTCTCCAATAGCTCCAGATTGGTAAATCTCCTTGGCCTTTATCATGGCAATGGAACTTGCCCGCTGGCTGCCCACTTGCAGGATTTTTCCGGTCTTCTTCTGTGCTTCTATCACTGCATGACCTTCGTCTAGGTGTTGGACCATCGGCTTTTCGCAATAAACGGCCTTGCCAGCATTTAACGCAGCGATGCTTATATGGTCGTGCCAATGGTCGGAGGTGCTGACGAACACGGCGTCTATGTCCTTGCGGGAAAGAATTTCTTCAAAACTGCGGGTGGCGAAAATGTCCTTGCCATAGACCTCCTTGGCCCTTTCGAGGTGGCCATCATAGAGGTCGCAGACTGCTGCAATCTCCACGCCGGGCACTTGCTTTGCAGTATCAAGGTTACCAAAACCCATGATGCCCATGCCGATGCCCGCTATACGGATTTTGTCGTTTGGCCCATAACGGCCTTCGGGCTTCTCCCAATGAAGAATCTCCGGTTTTGTGTTGGCCTGTGTTGCCTTCGGCAAAATGGCGGTTGCCACGGCTCCGGCGGTTAGCTTCTTGACGAAATTGCGGCGAGTGGTATTTTTCATGACTCTGAAAATTGTTGCATTGTTTGATTATTGAATTGTTGGCAGGGTTGTGCTAGCAAAGCTACAAATGGGTGGGAGTTTTGGCAATTAATTTTGGAATGGCCCCAAAAGAAAAGCCGCTGCGAAGTGATTCACAGCGGCTTTTTAGTGCCCGGAGCGGGACTCGAACCCGCACTGCCGCATGGCAACAGGATTTTCTTACCTGCTACGGCTTTCGCCGCTCACACCATCAAGTGTGATTTGTGGTCTGGACTTTCTCTTGGCCATATTCAAATATTGAACTTAGGCTCCTCCCATTAAGTCTCTACACCTTCCCCACATTAGGGCTTGGCTCGGGATTGCCGTTCCGCAGTTAGCGGTGAGGGTTTCCCCGAATTTGAGAGGTTCTACTTTGAAGGTTTCCCTTCAAGCACTCAAATTTTTTCTGTTCTTTGAACGAAAAGTTTCGGTTTGACTATGACAATTTGGACAAAGTAAAGCGAGGTTTTCAATATGATGGTTTGTCCTGTCGCCATCCTTGTGATGAAGCTCTAAGGATATTGGTTTGTCTAACCATTCAGAAATTCCACAACATTCGCATTTACTCGTTTTTAGTCCCTCTTGTATCAATCTGCACTTTAATTTGAAGGATTGGAAATGAGGATGGAGGTTATTTAGAACAATATCCTCCAACGGAATCTTTGGAGATATTTTTCTAATTCCTTTGCCTGATTGGTTAGGATTGTAACATCCTAACGATAAAGCACGCTTTTTGAATGAATTGAAGTGAATTCCTAGCGTAGAAGCAGCTGCAGCCATAGACGTTGAGCTGACACAAACCTCCTTAAAATAGTCGTCACTGATTCTTTCCTTTAATCGCCATTTACCATTCTTCATAAGATAAAATTGAAGAAGTCAAACCATTCAAAGAACAATCAGAACTAAGTCCTGCGTGTCTACCATTCCACCACCCGGGCAAATGGGTTTTGGAAACGTAAAGATAAAAAAAAAGCCCTCAATAAATTGAAGGCTTTGGAGCGGAAAACGAGACTCGAACTCGCGACCCCGACCTTGGCAAGGTCGTGCTCTACCAACTGAGCTACTTCCGCTTATTTGATTGCTTTTCTTGTAAAGCGGGGCAAAGATATGACGACCAAGTTCAAATTGTCAAATCTCTTTGGATTTTTTTTTCAATTTTCCATTTTAAACGCAATGGTCAAGGAGTAAGTTCCTGATAATCAACGTTTTTTAGAGGTCAATTTTATAGTCGTAGCTGAAAAAAAATTCTTCTCCCAAGCTCACCATGACCAGCCCTGCACCTTGGCGTTCACAGGTGTTATAAATCAGCGTCGAGGCAAGTTTGATGTTTTCCTCATCCAAATGGCTGAATGGCTCATCGAGCAGTAAAATTTCGAAGGGTTGGCACAATGCCCGCAAAATGGCAATCCGCTGCCTTTGGCCATAAGAAAGGGTAGCAGCGGTTTGGTTCAGGTAAGGGGACATGCCGAGCCGATCTGCCATTTCCATGATTTCGGCTTCATTTAAGTGGCCTGTCTGGCCATTCTTAAGCAAGATGTTTTCAAGGCCCGTCAGTTGGGGGAACAACCGTAGGTCTTGGAATACGATGGAAAGTTGGCGTTGGCGGCAATTCGCCCAGTCGCTTGGGGAGTAACTCCGCACGTCTTTTCCATGAATCGTTGCCTGTCCATCAAAATCGGTTCGCAACCCGTAGATGATGTGCAGGAAAGTGGACTTACCTTTTCCAGATGCTGCATTGACAAGGTAGTGTTTGCCTTTTTCAAAATGGCATTGCGTAGCAAAAATGCCTGAATCCGGGCTGATGCCATTGGGCATTTCCACGAGTGGGGTAGGGCGTATGTTGTTCAGTTCAATCATGTGGAACGGTTGACGGTAAACGTTGGACGGCTTACGGTTGACGGATTACGGCTCGCTGGGTAGTAGCTTTAGGACAAATTGGGATTTCGGTATCGGCAGGCGTGGGCCAGGATGCTGGCTTTGTAACCCATTGCGGTAGCATCCTCCAACGACTGCTTCACTTCTCCCTCCAACGGCATTCCCACGATTTCAATTTCATGGATGTTTTGCGAAGCAAAAAAAGCGGCCAGCCCTGTGTCATGCGCTTTGTTTGCATCGAAAAATGCACTGTGCGGGGGAATCTCTTTTATCGTGCCCATCTGGGCTGTGAAGGCAATGGTGCCGGTTTTCAGCCCCGGAACCAACTCTGCTCCAAAGCTGCCGGGCACGCAATGGATATGGTGCAATAGGGTAGGGTGGCCGTTGATGGGGATGGTCTGGCCGGGCCGTCGCCAAAGGTGGTTGGCAGCGAACATGACATGGTCGGCGGGAATGGCAAATTTGGCGGCAATAACGAGGCCGTATTGGGGAGCCAGTTCATTGATTAGTGGCACAAGCTCCTGACCATCAGGCACTTCCGCTGGGCCTCCGGGCAGCAAATCCACTTGCATTCCTACGATGAGCAGGGCTTTCATCAATAGCCGATTTTAGCGGATGGTTTCGCCAACTCCTTGCGGAGCGAAGCCATTCGAATGGCCGTCACAGCTGCCTCCACGCCTTTGTTGCCATGCTTGCCACCTGCCCGGTCGAGGGCCTGTTCATGGGTGTTGGGCGTCAACACACCGAAAATACAGGGGATGCCGCTGGCAATGCTGAGGTTGGTCAAGCCAGTTGCCACAGCATTGTTGATGTATTCGTCGTGCTGGGTCTCGCCCTTGATGACGCAGCCAAGGCAGATGATGGCATCGAAACGTTTTACCCCAGCCATGATTTTTGCCCCAACAGGCAATTCAAAGGAACCTGGTACCTGTGCTGTTCGAATATCATCTTCGCTGACGCCGTGCTTTACCAATGTATCCAGACAGCCTTGGTAAAGGGCGTGGGTGATGTCGGCGTTCCAATCGGAAACCACGATGCCAAAGCTCAACCCAGCTGCCGAGGGCAGGTTTGTTTCATCGTAAGTAGAAAGGTTTTTTAATGCACTGGCCATTTTATGAGTATTAGCGAATGATGAATGATGAACAGCCTGTCCCGGCTTGTCGGGAATGAATTTGCAAGGCATTGAAAAACGTAACTACTTAGCAGGGGGTGTTTTTTTGGGAAAAATTTAAAATTTTTCCCAAAAACACCCCAAAATGTGGGAGGAGAGAGAAAAAATTTCATTTTTTCTCTCTCCTCCCGCCCTTGGTAGTTACGCTTTTTATAATCCGCAACTTGGGTTACTGGATAGATACGGGCAACAAAAAAAGGCAAGATTCGGTTGAAATCTTGCCTTTTCTGTAGCAAATATTTTTGGCCAATTAGTTCAAGCTCGTGATGTACTTGTCGGCTTCACGGGCTTCATTGGACTTAGGAAACTCGTTCTTGATTTTTTCCCAAGCCTCTTTGGCAGAATCCTTGTCACCTTGTTTGTTGCTCAAAAGCGCAACTTTCTTGAGGTAATAAGGCGTGATAACTTCATTATCGTCTTCGTTAGCCGCCTTTTTGTAAAGGCTGAGTGCCTTAGCGAGGTCTCCTTTCTCGGCATAAGCATCGCCAAGAGCGCCGCTTTTCATGGCAGGCAACAAGGTTCCGGCAGGGCTGAAATCTTCCAGGTAGGAAATGGCAGCATCGAAATTGCCCATGTTAAGGTTCGAAACTCCAGCATAATAGAGGGCTGCGTTTCCAGCATCAGTGCCACCGTATTTCTTCACGATGTCGGCAAAACCAGGGAATCCGCCGCCAGGATTGGCCAAGGCCAATGCGAAGGAGTCACGCTGGAACTGGTGCTCGGCTTGTGCCATTTGCTCCAATGCCTCTTTTTGGCGTGGGCCGACATAGGCAAATTTATAGGCCACCCAGCCACCAATTAGAACTGCCAAAGCACCACCGACGATGAGGATTTGCTTTTTATATTGCTCAAAAAAGTTCTCGGCAGAACCGGATACTTCCGAGATGTCAATCAATACGTCATCCGGTTTTGTTGTCTTCTTGCGTTGTGCCATTTTACGTTAATCTGAATGTTTGAATTAATAAAAACCTTGGTTTAAGCCTCCGTTTTACGGTGAAAACCGGATAAGGTTTTTCAAAAGTGGCGCAAAAGTAAAGAAAGTTTGAAACGTAGGCCAATGTTTTGTGTTCTAAGCAAAAAACCTTTGTTTTTAACTAACGCATGTTGCTAAGCACCTTAGCCTTTCTGAAAAAAAACTGTTTTGCGGCACCTTGTCGCAAAAACACTTTTTAACCTCTTTTTCTACGGCTCCACCGCTTAAAAATAGATTTAAGTAGGGTAATCCGCAACTTGGGTCAACTATTTAGAAGGGAACAAGAGGGGGGAGAATGAATTTTTATTCTCCTTCCTCATTTTGGGGTGTTTTTCAGGGAAAATCTTCAATCCCCCAATGCTAAGCAGCTACGAATATTCAACAAAAAGGCCGCTGTTCCCCAGCGGCCATATCTCCTTCCCTTTATAAAAGGATAATTCGGCTCGGCATAATTATCCGTGTACAGTTCGGAAGCATCGGGGTAGGGTGAAGCATCGGCAAACGCTTCTGCTTCGTCTATCTCAACTTTGATGCGATCCTTAATTGCTTCAATTTCGGCTTCCGTGGCGAGGCCAAGGCTCAGTATCTTGTCTTCAGTGACCCTGATTGGGTCAATGTCTTGATAGTTTTTCAGTTCATCCCTCGTGCGGTAGCTACCGGGGTCGGATACCGAGTGGCCCTTGTAGCGGTAGGTCTTGATTTCGAGGTAGTAGGGGCCTGCACCACTACGGATATGGGCGGCTGCCTTGCTAATAGCCTCAAACACCGACTCAGGCGACATGCCGTCCACGGCCTCGCTCGGCATCTCGTAGGCATGGCCAAGCTTATAGAGGTCGAGCACGTTGCTGGTACGCTCTACGGAGGTGCCCATGGCGTACTGGTTGTTTTCGCAGATGAATAGAACGGGCAGTTTCCAGGTCATGGCCATGTTGAAGGCTTCGTGCAAAGCGCCTTGCCGGGCAGCACCATCGCCGAACATGGTCACGCAGAGGTTGTCTGTGCCACGGTATTTTTCCGCAAAGGCAATGCCTGCGCCGATTGGGATCTGTGCGCCCACGATGCCGTTGCCGCCAAAATATTTATGCTCCCTCGACATGAAGTGCATGGAGCCTCCTTTGCCCTTGTTCACGCCAGTAATCTTGCCGTACAACTCGGCCATGGCCTCTTTGGTGGTAATCCCCCTGCCGATGGCGGTCCCGTGCTGGCGGTATCCCGTCACGATGCAGTCGGAGGGGCGAAGCACGCTCTCCATGCCTGCGGTGATGGCCTCTTGGCCGATATATACATGCAAGAAGCCCCTGATTTTCTGTTGGCTGTATGCCAACAGGCAACGCTCCTCAAAGCGGCGGATGCGGAGCATTAATTCATACCAGAAAAGGTATTGCTCCCTGCTATAAGCCGTTTTTTTAGAATCTGCCTTTTTGGGTGCTGCTTTCTTCACTGGTTTTACTGTTTCAAGAACCATTATCTGAAATGTGAAAAGTTAAAAGTTGAAAGGAAAGAGTATGAGAACCTGATTCCTTTTGCTGGATTGAACGAGCAATCATATCTTGTTGTGATTCAATTGCTTGTGCAATACAGGTTGGTTTTCGCATAAGGCATCATAGTGTCCGATAAACACCTCACCACCTTTCGGGTTGCAAAAATCCGCATTTTCCACTAAAAAAAGAAATTCTTTAATGGTGGACGGTGGTTTGGTCATCCGCCGACAACCGACTCACCGTCCTCTGCTCACCTCCCCGACCTATCAATAAAATTCGACCCTGCCTGTTGGGTACCGAACATCAGTACGTCCTGAACATTGACATGGGGCGGCCTAGTGGCCATGAAAAAAATGACCTCTGCCACGTCGCTGGCCCTAAGGGGCTGGAAATTTTCGTAAACTTTGGCTGCCCTGTCCTTGTCCCCATCGAAACGGACACTGGCAAACTCGGTTTCCTCCACATGGCCTGGTGCTACTTGGCTCACCCGGATATTGTGTTGGTAGAGGTCGAGGCGCATGGACTTGGTGAGCGCATCAACGGCAAATTTGGTGGCGCAATACACATTGCCACCAGGATAGACTTCCTTTCCTGCGCTTGAAGCCACATTAATGATATGGCCACTTCTCCGCTTTACCATGAGCGGGGCAATGGCCCTTGTCAAGTAAAGAAGCCCTTTGATATTGGTGTCAATCATCGTTTCCCAATGCTCCAATTCACCTTCATGGATGGGCGAAAGGCCACGGGAAAGCCCAGCATTGTTGATGAGGATGTCCACCTGCCGCCATTCCTCAGGCAGGTTCACAATGGCTGCCTCTACGGCGTCGTTGTTTCTCACATCGAACGTGCTGGTTAGTAGGTCAGTTTGGTATTTTTCCTTGAAAATGGCTTTCAATTCCTCCAACCGGTCGGCTCGGCGGCCGGTGGCGATGACCCGGTAGCCGTGCTTGGCAAAAAGCGCTGCCGTGGCTCGACCGATGCCCGAAGTTGCGCCAGTTATGAGTACCGTTTTGGTTTCCACGACTGGCTTGTCGTTGGAGAGGGGCAGCACGAACTCATCACCCTCCATATCGTCCTCTTGGTCAAGGATTTCCTCCAAGGTGGCGGTGAAGTTCTTGTTCGATGGGTCGGGGACGATTTTCGCTTCAGCAATTCGTGACGTAACTGGTGCTTCAACCGGCTCCTCTGCTTCGTCTTCCAGCAAATCCTCCAGGGTAGGCGCTGAATTCGGTGCAATACCTGGCACTGCCATGGTTTGCGCTTCCATGGTTTCCATGCCTGCTTCCACTGCTTCGGAAATTTCTTCGGTGATTTCTTGCAGTTCAGCGGCCTCAGTCAATTCCTCTAAAGCTGCAAAATTGTCAACTGCTTCTTCGATTTCATCAACCAGATCCGCTGTATCCTCGGCGGCTGTTAACGCTTCCACTGCTGCAAAACTGTCAACTGCTTCGGCAATTTCCTCAGCTGGTTCCACTAGTTTAGCGGCCTTGGTCAGTTCCTCCAAGGCTGCAAAATTGTCAACTGCTTCTTCGATGGCTGCATCTTGTTCAACACCAATGGTAATTGCAAGCTCATCTTCCTCATTTTCGACCAATTGCTCAGTGGCTTGAGCGGCTTCTTCTATCACCTCATCCACTTCGTCGGGTTCATTTGCTTGTACAATGGCCGATCCATCCTGTTGTGGAATACCATTTTGCGGAGCAACAAAAGCAGCGTCATTTTCTGGCGATTTCAAATCTGGGTTGAGGGCAACCGCCTTTTGGTAGTGCTCGGCAGCCAGTAGCCTGTCGCCACTGGAGAAATACAGCAGCGCAAGGTTGTAGTTGGCATAGGAGTGGGTGGGGTCGTACTTTAGCGCAAGGTTGAAATGCTTGATGGCATTGGGCTTGTCGCTGGCTGTTTCATTGTACAACGTAGCAAGGATGTATTGCGCATCGGCGTTCCTTTGGTTGTACTCCACCGAATTCTTGAAGAACTCCAAGGCCAAGTTCTCTTGTCCTTCAAAATGCTGCAAAGTGAGCATGCCCAATCGGTAATAGACTTCTGGAAAATCGGGCTGCAAGGCTGCAACGGTCTCGAAATTGAGCTTTGCCTCCTCGAATTCACCTTGGCTTTCGGAAAGCTCTCCAAGCAAGAACAAGGCGTCCGTATGCTCCATGTCATTGGCCAAAATGACCTCCAGCTGGCTTTTTGCATTGGAAAAATCCTGGCCGTAGCGGGCCAATGCATACGCATAGTAATAGCGCATGGTATTGTCGCTCGCATTGAGTTGGACGGTCTGCTGAAGGAAGTCGAGTCCCGCCGATTTCTTGCCTTCATCAAACAGCAATACGGCGTGTTCAAGCACCTCTTCAGGGGTAGAATGACCGTTGCCATCGGCCCGCAGCACCAAGCCTTCGTCTTCATCGGAAACGAGTTCCAAATGAACTTCGTCAGCATTCAGATAGTCATCTCCCTCGTTGTCCTCTGTGGTGTTTTCGTCATCTTCATATAAAGAATCAAGGTTGAAATCGTCCGGTTTGTCAGGGTCTTCACCCACGAACTTGAAATCCTCGCCTTCGTCGTCATCACCTAAGACCTCGTTCAAGAGGCTGGCAAGCTCAACGCCTTCTTCATCATCGTCCGTTTTCTTGGGTGAAGCAATTTGCACATGGCTGGCTTGGTCAAGTTGGCGAAGCTGGTCGAGGCCCGGTATTTCGTTTAAGTCAATGTTTGGGGCCTCTTCTATCCCGGTTTTTTTAGCCTTTCCGATGTCTGTGTTCTCGGCCATCAGTTCGTCGCCTGACGCTTGGATGATTTCGGCAAGGGATTTCTGCTGGGGTTGGGCGTTGGTGTCAATATTGACAGGCGTAGCGGTGGGCTTTTTCGGCTCAATGGCGTCATAGCCGTTGTCTGTGAATTGCCGAAAAGCAGCATAATTGTTTGACTTGAAATCGGCACAAGGGTGCCAGCGTAGGTTGCGCAGGTAGCGAAGGAACTCGCCAACCTCGCCCCCGACCTGCCTTGTCACCTCAATTTGGGCCTCCAATTGGGGATTGTCTTCTTGCCCCTTGAAATCCTTGCGCAGTGCCAAATACTTGTCCTGCCAGTAGTTCATGTAGTTGATGATATTGCTTACCCGCTCAAAAGAGGTCGGCACCGACTCCCATGTTGTTCCATCGGATGAAAGGTAGCGGCCATCTGCCACAATGGGCACAAGCTGGCCGCTGTCCGCCCAATGTTGTAGGGCTTCCATTGCGCCGTTCATGCACTGCTCCGATTTGAGGAAATTGTCCGTGATGAGCAGCAGGATGGCCCCGCTGGGCGACACAACCGATTGCCGCAGAGGCGTACTTAATGTGCCATTCAGGTTCCTTCCTTCAACGAGATAGCCCTGCTTTGCAAGATCTTCCCGAATTTGTGTTGCAACCTGTTGGTTGTCAGGGTGGTATGCGATTATATGTTGCTTGTTGATTGACATATACCTTGATGTTGGCTGCTAGATACTGGCTGCTGGATACATGATGCTGGATACCCCCGCATTCATTATTATTGGCCAAGTTGAGCGACAAACTTATTAAAACTTTCTTTAAATGATGTGTACTCACTTGTGGCTGGGCCACTGAAGCCGGTATGGATTTTCACGACCTTGTCGTTTTTGTCCAAAAACAGCATGGTGGGGTAAGCGACCACCTCATTCAGCATGGGGAGCGACTTGGCTGCCTCGGCCTTTTTGTTCGTGCCAGCATACACTACCTCGTAGGGCATCTTGAACTGCTCCTTGTAGGTGCGTATGGCACGGTCAGCACTTGCTTTATCGGCATGTTTTTCAAAAGCCAAGGCAATCACCGCCAAGTTTTGCGGGTTCTGCTCTTTCAAAAAATTGACCAAAAATTCCGTTTCGTCCCGGCAGTTGGGACACCAGGTGCCCAATATTTGGATGATTTTCGCTTTGCCCTTGTATTCAGGGTTGTCGAGGGAAATGGTCTTGCCATCCGGGTTCTGGAAGGAAAAGGCCATTTTCTCGTAGCCCGGTTTCAGAAAGGTCAACGAGTCAGCATTTGCCAGTTTGAAGTTTGGGTCACGCAGTCCCGACCAAGTGGTGCGGTAGTGTTTACCTGAATAAAATGCACCAGTCAAGGTATTGTCAGGCAATATTTTTCCTTTGAAAAGAAAGGCATGAGCGCCATCGAAACAGGAGAGATAGAACTTGTCTTCCTGCACTGTGCCTTCAAGGAAGCGGTAGTCGCCTGTCTCTGTCAAGAAGGTGCCGGTGAGGCGGTTGCCTTCCTGTTTAAACTCACCGATGGCAGGGTAGGCATCTTCCGGTTCGGGAAATGATTCAAGGCCGAAGGTACAGGCCCATTTGCCGCCGAGGTCGAGTTTTGGTTGCTTGCGCAATGTGGTGAAGCGCCAATCATCGCCTTGCTTAGCTACGAAAGGAATTGCATAATTTTCCTTCGTCGTTACTACCCATTGCCCTTCAATGGTGTTGCCTGCAAAGGCACCACTGATGTACGACTCGTACATCGGGAAATTGATTCGGATAGTGTCCTGCGAGCGTTTCTTGCTGCGCCCGAATTGTATGTCAGCTGCAGGCACCACAATGCGCTCGTCGCCATTAATGATTTCGATATGGAAACTAGTGTCGTTGTCGTAAATCACGTCGAAGTTGAACGGAAGTTCGTATTCGTTCACATCGGCGAATTTCATGCTTACCTTGTCAGGCAGCGGTTGGCCTTTTGGATTGGGTGAGATGAACTCAGGTGTGAGCTTCAGGGCAGCCCGCCATTTCCCGGGTGGCAGCTTAGTGTAACTGCCATCCATGACAAAACAACTATTGAACAAAAAGCAGGTGGACAGGGCGATGAGGCCAAGAAAAAGGTTGAGTTTTGAATGCATTTAGGTAATGGCTAAGTATTTTAATGGCCAAAAATAAGGGGTTTTAAAAGAAATGACCGGATGGCTCATTAAAACGCACCCGGTCATTTTCAGTTGACTTTATTTCAGCTGTTTTATTCTTTGTCTTCGACAAAAAGTACAGCCACTGCCCCAACCAGGAACAACACGCCCGCCATGATGAGGGCATAAATGGCCTCCGAACCAAAAACATGCTTGACCAATGGGCGGTTGGCGACCCCGCTTACAATCTGTGGAATGGTGATGAAGAAATTGAAAATGCCCATGTAAACCCCCATTTTCTTCAAGGGGATGGAGCCAGCAAGGATGGCATAAGGCATGGCCAAAATGCTCGCCCACGCAATGCCGACGCCTATCATCGAGAAGTGCAGCAAGAATGGGGTTTTTATGAAATAAATGGAAATGAGGCCGATGGCCCCACAGGTCAATGCAATGGCGTGAGTCTTTCTCCGTCCGACTGTTTTGGCGATAAAAGGAATCAACATAGCAAAGAACATGGCCACCAAATTATAGGTGCCGAAAATGGTTCCCACATAGTCTCCAGCGTCTTGGTATGCCTTTGAGCTGGTATCGTCAATAGCGCATCCATATATATGGTGTGCAATGGCCGGGGTGGTGAAAACCCACATTGAGAAGAGGCCAAACCAAGCACAAAACTGCACCACACCTAGCTGCCGCATAGCCTTCGGCATGTGGGCGATGTCCTTGAAAATATCGAAAAAACTCCCGCTGCCTTCTTCTCCTGCTATTCCCTCCTCTTCAAACTGGGCTACTTCTTCCGGGGAGTATTCCTTGGTGGACACTACCGTCCACAAAATAGCTAAGATGAACACGGCAGCGCCCACATAGAACGACATGATGACATTCGGGGCGACTTGTCCCTCCGGTGCTGTATTGGGCACACCAAACCAGTTGGCCAGTATGTACGGCATCCAAGAACCGACCACAGCACCCACGCCTATCAACGCTGTTTGCACGGAAAAACCCAGTGTACGCTGCTCGTTGGGGAGCTTATCGGCGACAAGTGCCCTGAACGGCTCCATGCTCACGTTGAACGAGGCGTCCATGATCATCAGCATGCCAGCCCCAATCCAAAGCGGTGCAATCAAGGAACTCAAAGAACCCGCATTGGGCATCAGGCAAAGGGCGATGCAGGCGCAAATGGCCCCAGCCAGAAAATAGGGACGCCGCCTGCCCAGTTTCGTCCAGGTGCGGTCGCTGTAATGCCCGATGATGGGTTGTATGATTAGGCCGATGATGGGCGCTACGAGCCAAAAATTGGGCAATTCCTCTACATTGGCCCCAAATCCTTGCAGGATGCGGCTGGCATTGCCGTTTTGGAGGGCAAAGCCGAATTGGATCCCCAAGAAGCCTACGCTCATGTTGATGATTTGACCGAGCGATAACCGAGGCTTTGACCGTTTGCCAGAAATTTTGTTTTCCATATTATTTTTTGTTGGGTCGAAAGGTAAAACGAGTTTCCGATTTCACAAGGTTTGAAAGTAAAAACTATGTGGTGACAAGTGCGGTAAAAAGTTTGGGAGGTAACAGAAGGTGTTGAAACTTCGTTTGAATGATGTTTTCAGTTTGCTACAAATGAAATAAAGAAGGAAAACAGTGAACATTGGCTACACCGTTGAAGCTAACTTGTAATCTTTGCGGTTAAAAATAAAAACCATGTCTTCAAATCCAAAGCCCACATCGAAGTTCAGTGCGATGTTTGCGGCCATCGTTATTCCCTTGGTGCTTGTAATCGGCATCATCGTTTACAGGTTCATACTGGGTAGTGCCTCCAATTTTGAAGGTGGCAACCCGGAGGGGCACCCTTTACAGGGCAATTATTTAGGCATGATGTACAAAGGCGGCGTGCTGGTGCCTAGAGTGCTAATTGGTGCCTTCCTGCTGGTTTGGACGGTTTTTTTTGAGCGAATCTTTACGCTGATGAGCGCAGGCGGCAAGGCCACAACCCAGCACTTCATCCGTAAGGTGCAGCAGTACCTTACAGATGGCAACGTTGACAGCGCCATTGCCGAGTGCGATGCCCAGCAAGGCTCTGTTGCCAACGTCGTTAGGGCCGCCCTTGAAAGGTACAAGGAGGTGGAAAAAGCGCCGAATATGGACCGTGACCAAAAAGTGTTGTCCATCCAAAAAGAAATAGAGGAGGCAACCGCATTGGAGCTGCCCATGTTGGAGCGCAACCTCGTCATCTTGGCCACCCTTTCGTCGGTAGCCACCTTGATAGGGTTGTTGGGAACGGTGTTCGGCATGATTCGGGCCTTCTCGGCGATGGCCACCACGGGTGCGCCCGATGCTGTTCAGCTTTCGGAGGGCATATCCGAAGCGCTCATCAACACGGCACTCGGCATCAGCACCTCGGCATTTGCCATCGTCTTCTACCATTATTTTACAACCCGAATTGATGGCATGACCTATGCCATTGACGAAGCTGGTAGCAGCATCACCAAAACCTTTGCCGCAAGGCATAAATTGAACAGTTAGGTATGGTTCGAGCTGTTTTCGGGGTTCGGTTACCTTCGGGAATTACAAAGGTTTTCGGGTTGCGCTACCCGCTCAACCCGAAAACAGGAAACCCAAACCCATCTGACATTAATTATTGCCAAAAATTGCAGCTAAATGTCACAAATCAAGCTACCACGAAAAAGTACGGCCATTGATATGACGGCGATGTGCGATGTGGCGTTCTTGCTGCTGACGTTCTTCATGCTTACCACGAAGTTCAAGCCGCAGGAGCTTGCAAAAATCAACGTCCCCGTTTCCTCTGCCCAGAAACCGGTGCCTGAGGCCAATGTCCTTACCATTCAGATGAATGAAAAAGGGAAGGTCTTTTTGGGCGTCAATGACCAGCACACAAGGGAGGCCTGGTTGGATAAGATTGCTGTTCATTACAAGTTACCAGCCTTCGATGAAAGCCAGCTCGAAAATTTCAAGCTGATGGATGCCTTTGGGGTGCCAATCGAACAGTTGCCCAGGTTGCTCAACATGGAGCAGGGGGAACGGGCAAAACATGCTCAGCCCGGCATCAGGCTCGACTCACTCGACAACCAGTTGGGCATGTTGGTGAAATTGGCCAAAGAAGCCAACGAAGAACTGCTGATAGCCCTCAAATGCGACGGCGCTACCGATTACGAAAAGGTTGACAAGGTCATCCAAACATTGCAGGCCCAAAAAGTGTACAAGTTCAATTTGATAACCTCCGCCAAGCCTTTGGGCGAGCGGAAAGAGTAGCAATACCTTTGTATTATGGCGGAAATGGCTTCCCCCGATGGTGTGACAAATAGGAGCGGCAAAAAAAAGGTTCGCACCAAGAAATTGTCAACAAGGGTTGACTTGACGGCAATGGTTGACCTTGGGTTCCTGCTCATAACCTTCTTCATGTTGGCGACCTCCTTCAACAAGCCCAAGGCAATGGAGGTGAACAAGCCAGCTAAGGATGAAAACGTGGCACCGGAGGATTTGCCGGAAATCCAGCAATCCAAAACATTTACGGTACTGATTGGCACGAATGACAAGGCTTATTGCTACTCCGCCAGCGGGGACGAAGTAGGCAATATCACAGTGGACAGTACCGATTTTTCGAGGAACGGCTTACGGGAGCGACTGCGAGTAAGGCAAAAAGCAGTCACCGCCCAGTGGGGCTCACAGGACGAGCTATTTGTGCTCATCAAACCGTTGCCCCACTCCGACTTCCGCAACCTTGTGAACGTGCTTGATGAAATGGCCATCAGCGGCGTTAAGAAATACGCCATCATTGACGAATTCAACGCTGCCGACAGTTCGATTGTTGGGCAGATTGGGCAGCATCTTGAAACGAACTGAGCGACCAACTGATCATAAAATTCACCTAAAAATGGCATCAACACCTTTTGTATTGAGGCTTCTAATCAGCATGGCCTATTTTGGAGTGGGCGTTTATATACTCATCAACCGGCCGCTACAATCGCCGGGTTACGACGTGCCTTTTGCATTGGCTTGTTTTGCCTACGGAGCTTTCCGTGGGTATCGGGCTTATACTTCCAACCGGGAGGAAAACGAGAATTGATGAAAAAAGCTTTGCCTACCCTTTTTGCAATGCTTGCCCTACTCGGTTGCAAGGATTTGCCTGAAAATGGCCCTACCTACGGCAAAGCCCAAATCGTGGCGGACGAGACCTTTTACCCCATTGTGGATGCGCTGGAAAAAGCATTTGAACATACCTATCCGAAGGCTTCCATCGAGGTCACTTATTTGCCGGAGGTAGCTGCATTCAATGCTTTTTACCACGACAGTTCGGCAGTGATTATTTGTGCCAGAAAGTTGGATGAAAAAGAAGAGGCGTATTTTAAGGGTAAAAATCTGAACCCAAGGACGGCAATCTTGGCTAACGACGCCATCGCCTTGCTGTTTAACCGATCGCTTATTGATACCATATTAATCTGCGAACAAGCCATTGCCATTATTAGAGGTGATATAACCGATTGGGGCCAATTGAACAAGACAAGCAAAACTGGCCCCATACAAATTGTTTTCGACAACCAAGGCTCCAGTACCCTGAGCTTTTTGATGAAACAGGTACGCACCCTCCAGCCCCCTTCCAATACTTACGCCTTAAAATCCACCCAAGCTGTGGTGGATTATATTTCTGAAAATGAAAACGCAATAGGAGTCGTGGGATACAGTTGGCTGAGCGACTACGACGACCCGCTCTGCCGTGAATTGCGTTCCAAATGCAGGGTAGCCAGTATTTCGCCTTGTGAAAACCTCGCTGAGGAAGGTTATTATCAGCCTTATGCCTCAAATGTGTTGGAGAAAGCATATCCCTTCAGCAGGCAGGTTTTTGCCATTAATCGGGAAACCAGCAATGGCACAGGTACTGGTTTTGCGGCTTTCATGGCTGGCGAGATTGGGCAGCGCATCATTTCTAAAGCTGGTATCTTGCCTGCTTACGTAGTGGAACATAATATTGAAATTAGGTCGGAACCTTTTAAGGTGGTGGAATAAATGTTTTGATGTGAAAATCAGTCCCGCTGTCCTACCTTCGCCCGAAATTTCAAAGCAAAAATCGGTAATATGACACTGCGCACACTTCCCATTTTCATCACCCTTTTCTTGGTTCTTCAACTGTTCGTGGCTGCTGCGCAACCCTCCAAGTGGAAGCCCGTGCCAGGTACCATGACGACCCCTTGGACGGAAAAGGTGAACCCAGCCAACCCCTTGCCGGAGTATCCCCGCCCCGCCATGTTCAGGCAGGATTGGGCCAACTTGAATGGCCTTTGGAACCTCCAAATGATAGAAATCAAGACTGGAAAACCCGTGAAGCAAAGTGAGGTGCTCGTGCCCTATCCCGTGGAGTCTGCGCTTTCTGGCTGCGGCTGGCGGGTGGAGCCTGACAACTCATTGGTCTATTCTAGAAAGCTTACCCTGCCGGAACGGTGGCAAGGACAACGCATTTTGCTGCATTTCGGTGCTTGCGACTGGCGCGCCCAAGTATCTATCAATGGGAAGAAAATTGGTGAACACAAGGGGGGCTACGATGCCTTCGTGTTCGACATCACCGATCATATTAGGGTGGGAAAGGATGCCATCCTGTCCGTACAAGTGGACGACCCCAGCGACCGGGGTCACCAAGCCGTTGGCAAGCAGCACCTGAACCCAAGTGGTATCTGGTACACCCCGACCAGCGGCATCTGGCAAACGGTTTGGATGGAACCTGTACCTCAGACCTTTATCAAAAGCTATCGGGTGGAGCCGCAGCCGGAGAAGAACAGAGCCATTGTGAGAGTAGCTACAGAAGGCAATATGGATGGTCTTAAAGTCGTCGCCCGTGTCCGGCAAGGAGGTCAAGTCATCACCGAGGCGACAGGCAAGCCTGGCGCACCGCTTATGATTTTCGTTAAAAATACCCGTCTTTGGTCGCCGGAAGATCCTTTTTTGTACGAACTCGATATCCAGTTGGAAGACGCCAAAGGCAAGGCCACGGACAAGGTGCGGGGTTATTTTGGGATGCGCAGCATTTCGGTTGGCCCAGATGAAAAAGGCGTTCCACGGATGCTGCTCAATGGTAAACCTGTTTTTCAACTCGGCCCGCTCGATCAAGGCTTTTGGCCGGATGGCCTCTATACCCCCGCCACGGAGGAGGCCGTGCTGTACGATCTTACAACCCTCAAGTCGTTGGGGTTCAATATGATACGCAAACACGTTAAGGTGGAACTCGCCCGCTGGTACTACCATTGCGACCGCATGGGCTTCCTCGTTTGGCAGGACATGCCGAGTGGCAACCCCGTCTCGGAGGAAGACAAGACCCAGTTCCGCTGGGAAATGAAGGCGATGGTTGATCAATTGGCCAATCACCCCAGCATCGTCATGTGGGTGCCCTTCAACGAGGGCTGGGGCCAGCACGATACACCAGATTACGTGGAGAAAATGAAGGAATGGGACCCCACCCGCCTCGTCAACAACGCCTCCGGCTGGACGGATGCTGGCGTAGGCGACGTGCTCGACATCCATGACTACCCCGGCCCCAAAGCCCCCAAACCCACCGATGGCCGTGTAGGGGTGCTTGGCGAGTTTGGCGGCCTCGGCCTCAACGTGGCTGGCCATCAGTGGTCGAAGAGTGGCTGGGGCTACCAGCAAATTGAGACGCCTGAGGCATTGCTGGAACGTTACGAAGAGTTGTACCGGGAATTGTGGCCCATGGTGCAGGGGGATGGGCTTAGTGCCACCGTTTATACCCAAGTCAGCGATGTGGAGACCGAGGTCAACGGCCTTATGACCTACGACCGCAAGGTGCTGAAAATGGACTCCAACCTCGTGAAGCTGACCCACCGGGGCCAGATGCCACCAAAGCCTGTCGGTGAAGCACCTATTTTTATCAAAAACACAACGGTGGAATTGGCAACTGCAAAGCAAGGTGCCACCATCGAATATGCCATAGAAACAAACAAAGGCCCATTGACTTGGATGCCTTATTCCGCACCTATTCCCATCAAAACCACAACGGCCGTCGCCTGCCGGGCAACCTGGCCCGATGGCGCAAAAAGCAGGGAACAGCGGTACCTCATTTCGAAGACCAAGCCTATGAAACCCAAGGGCAAAACGGGAAAAGCGGCTGGACTGAAAGCGAAAATCTATTCAGGAAGTTGGGATAAATTGCCTGATTTTGCAGCAATGACGCCAGTCAATGAATTGAATGTCAATGATTTGAGCCTAAAACAGATTGACCTCAAGGAAGATTTCGGTGTGGTGTTCGAAGGTTGGGTGGAAGTGCCCGCCACCGGTGTCTATTCCATCCACATGGTTTCTGACGATGGCTCCCGCCTCATTTTTGATGAACAAAAATTGATTGAAATGGATGGGCTGCACGGGATGGTTGACCGTCTTGCGCATGTCGCCTTGAAAAAGGGACGGCATCCGCTACGGTTGGAGTTTTTCCAGAAAAAGGGTGGGGTAGGATTGGAGTTTTGGTTGGAGAATGAGAAGGGGAATAGGATGACAACAACTTTCGGTCATTAAATTGCATACGCCCGCTGCCCCTCTGTTAACGGGGTGCATGATTCCCATTATCCCGGCACGGGCACATATTCCAATACTTCGCTCGCCCCGATTTCGGAAGTGAAATAACCTACCACTGTCAGCTCTTTTAGCTTGCGCCAAGCAGCCTGTGAGATTGTGGCCTTGTCTGCGGTCGCACGGGCATCCTTATCTAGTTTCTTCAGGTAAGCCTGTTTTCTACCAGCCAATAATTTTGAGAACCCTTTTTCATCCTCATCCAATTGCTTCAAACCAGCGATGAAGGCATCCCGGTCAGCCTGCGGGGTGCATTCCATCATAATGCTTTGGGTGAAACCAGGCAGCACTGCCGCTGTAGCGCTTGGGGTATCGGTTTTTGGCAAGATGAGGTCGCAAAGCTCGGCCACCAAAGCCTCCGACTCAGAAGTCAACTAGCCTGAATTTGTTGCACCTTCTGTATTCGGGTCGGCCTTACAGCCAGACATGACGGCGGCAATGGTCAGTGCGCTGATGGCCCCACCCAACAGGATGGCGGTATGGGAAAAGGCTGGTTTCTATTCATGATGGTGGTTGTTGGATGATGGAAACAGAATGCTGGATATTGGTTGAGGGCATCCGGCATGTGTCGGCGAAAGGTATTGAATAATTTTGCGAAGGCAAGGAAAGAAAGCGTGATAAAGACAGCAAGCCAATTTTTCTTTCAAAACTTTCCAAAACAGAACTTTACTGCATACCTTGCCCCAAGTTTACTGTCTATTCAAACTTACATTTCCATTATTTTTTTTTACAAAACCAACCGAAATATGAGTACAAACAAAGAAGCTTGGGGTTCGAGGGTAGGACTGGTGCTGGCCATGGCCGGCAATGCCGTCGGCCTCGGCAACTTCCTCCGATTCCCGGTTCAAGCCATTAAGAACGGTGGTGGCTCCTTCATCATTCCCTACCTCGTTTGCTTCCTGTTGATGGGTATCCCGCTCCTTTTCGTGGAATGGAGCATGGGCCGCTTTGGGGGCAAGCACGGCCACCACAGCACTCCTTTCATCCTTGATTCGATGGACAAGCGCAAGTTCTGGAAGTATCTTGGCGTGTTCGGCATTTTTACAAATATCGCCGTGGCTGCCTACTATTGCTACCTCGAATCCTGGACGCTGTCATACGCTTACCACTCTGTAGCTGGCACTTTCGCTGGTATGACACAGGAGGGCGTAAACGATTTTTTCACCAATTACGTCAGCCTGGGCACTAGTCAGCCGATTGTTTTCTGGTTGATTTGCCTGGTACTCAATACATGGATACTTTCCCGTGGTCTGAGCGGCGGCGTAGAGATTGTGGCTAAAATAGGGATGCCGCTGTTGATTTTCTTTGGCGTTTTCCTCGCCATCAAAGGCGTCACGCTGACCGCTGGCGAACAAGGCGCTGTGAACGACGGAACCGTTGGCCTCAACTTCCTCTGGACGCCCAATTTCGACACCATCTGGGAGCCAAAAGTCTGGCTGGCAGCTGCCGGGCAAATCTTTTTCACCCTCTCGGTGGGCATGGGCAGCATCCACTGTTACGCCAGCTACCTCAAGTCTAAAGACGACGTGGCGCTGAACGCCATGAGCGCCGGCTGGATGAACGAGTTCGTGGAGGTGGTGCTTGGCGCCGCTATCGTCATCCCGATTTCGGTAGGCTACCTCGGCATCGCAAAAGTGACCGAACTAGTACAGAACGGTGGCCTCGGCCTCGGTTTCCGCAGCTTACCTTTCTTGTTCCAAAACTGGGGCCCGACCCTTGCAGCGGTAGCTGGATTCATGTGGTTTGGCCTATTGTTCTTTGCGGGCATCACCTCATCCCTTGCAATGGGCACGCCCGTCATGGGCTTTTTGCAGGACGAATTCCATTGGAAACGGGAGAAAGCTGCTTGGACCTTCGGCCTCATTATCCTGTTGCTTGGCGCTCCTGCCGTTTTCTTCTTCAACGAAGGCGTATTCGATGAGTACGACTACTGGGCGGGCGAAGTGGCGCTGGTCGTGTTTGCTGTGACTGAAATTATCCTGTTCTCTTGGGTATTCGGCATGGACAAAGGCTGGAAAGAAATCAACGCTGGTGCCGATATCAAAGTGCCGACTTTCTTCCGTTTCATCATCAAATACATTACGCCGTTCATCCTGTTGGTGGTGCTGTTAGGGGCCATGCCCGGCATCCTCGAAAAAATCGCCAACCCAAAGAACAGTGCCGTGATGATTGCCCGGTTCGGGCTGCTGGCCTTGTATGTTGGTATCTGCTACGTGGTTTTCCTCGCTTACAAAAAGCGGGTCCGGGAAGGCAGGTTTCATTAACCCCTGACCCCTAATGGGCAACTAACGGACGGAAAGGTTCGGGGTTGCTTGGCAGGGGTTGGTTAAAATAAAATATCATGAACGGTTCAGCTTTAGCGATGATGCTGATTGCAAACATCATCGTGACCGTTTTCACGGTCTATTTCTTCATCAAAGTGCTCCGTACTCCGGGTACGAAACACGAGGGTGATTTCAACCCTGGCCCTTGATGTCCAACCGACAATGGTGAGAGGTGATACCTTTTAAGAAGGTGTCACCTCTTTTTGTTCTATTCCCACTTATTTTTCCGTGTATCAATTCTGGAGCAAAAACCGCAATATCCACTTCGGCTACTACCGATGGGGCATGAACCCATTCCGCTTGGAAGGTATGTTGGAGGCCATGAACGATTTCGTTGCTGCGCAATTGAGGCTGAAACTGGATACAGCTTGCAGGATACTGGATATGGGGTGCGGGTACGGGGCCACTGTTAGGCATTTGCTCCGCAGCCATCCGAACTTGGATTTGGTGGGCGTGGGAAAGGATGAGGGACAAGTCAAAGCGGCTGCAGCGTGCTGCCAAGCAACTTTCCTCGTGGTCAATTTTGAGGGAATCCCCTTGCCTGATGAAAGTTTCGATGCAGCCTATGGCTTGGAAAGTTTTTGCTTCGCAAAAGGCCATTCAAAGGTTGAAGTCTTAAAAGAAGCCGCAAGGCTGCTCCGACAGGATGGGGCACTGGTGGTTATAGATGGTTTCCACAGGAACAATGACGATTTGCCCTTGCCCGCCCGTTTCTTATATGAAAAAGCCCAAAAAGCATGGGGCATGGATAGTTTGCCCGTACTGGATGTTTTTTTGAAGACACTTGAAAAACAGGGTTTTACAGACGTAGTCGTACAAGACTTGTCATGGCGTATGGCTCCCTCCTTGCTGCATGTGCCAAGGGTCTGCTTGCGACTTTTTTTCGCTTACTTTCGGAGCAGAGACGCTAACCTGCTTGCCTACGGCAAAGCACTGATGTTCACCCTTTTATTGGCTCCTTTTAAAATGTTCTTCGGCTACTATGCAGTGACTTGTCGAAAATCAGCCGTCAGATTGGAGATTTGATTCATCTTTGCTAAAAAATCAGGACTATGGAATTCAAGAATCCTTTAGCTGGCATCCGTTGGGGGCGCATCATTTTGTGGACGATACTTGCTGTCATCGTGACCGTAGGTGCTTATATGTACTATAGTTTTGGCCTCGTTTACAGCGACGGCTACCGAGACGGCACCCTTATCAAGTTTTCCCGAAAAGGGTTTATCTTCAAAACCTACGAAGGCGAACTGAATCAAGGTGGCATTGTCAATCCCGTGCCCGGCACTGCAATGACCAACCAAATTTGGCACTTCTCCGTCAAGGACGATGCAGTCGCAGAAAAACTGAACCGACTTGGTGGGCAGCAGGTAAGACTGCATTACAAGCAGTACAACAAGAACTTCATCTGGGAAGGCGAGACGAACTATATCGTTGACAATGCAGAGGAAGTGAAATGAATTGATTGCGGATTGCGGATTACGGATTGCGGATTTGAGAAAAGTCGCAATTCGATTTGGCAAAACAGATTACCAGTTGGGAGGTGTACAAGCATTGCCATACTGGACATAAAACAGCAAAATGAAAAACCTGTCTGCCCTCACCAGCGCCCTGCTCGCTGTTGTGCTTTTCTCCTCCTGCCATAAAAAGGCGGGCCATGATGCATGGATTCAGCTCTTCAACGGAAAAGACCTCACCGGCTGGGAAATTAAAATCACGGGCCATGATCTCAACGACAACTACCTCAATACCTTTCGGGTGGATAACGGGGTACTGAAATGCGCCTACGACCGGTACAAGAATTTCGACGATAAATTCGGGCACATCTACTACAAGACGCCCTACTCGCATTACCGACTGCGGGTCGAGTACCGCTTCACTGGCAAACAAACGCCCGGCGGCGCAGAATGGAATGTTCGCAATAGCGGCGTGATGCTCCACTCGCAGCCCGCCAACACGCTGTCAAAAGACCAGACCTTCCCCGTTTCCCTCGAAATGCAGATGCTCGGCGGCCTCAGCGACGGCAAGGAACGCACCACAGCCAACCTCTGCACACCTGGCACGCAGGTAGAGACAAACGGCAAACTCAACATCGAGCACTGCATAAGTTCCACATCAAAGACCTACGACGGTGACCAGTGGGTGACGGTCGAGATGCTCGTTCTCGGTGACTCGCTGGTGCAGCACAGCATTGACGGGAAAGTGGTTTTTGAGTACACCAAGCCCATTGTCGAGGATGACGACGAAGGCATGGTTAAATACCTCAACATGAAAAACAACTGGTTCGCCGAGCATCGGGGGAAAACGCTCAAATCGGGGCATATCGCCTTGCAGGCGGAAAGCCATCCGGTGGAGTTTCGGAAGGTAGAACTGCTGGATTTGAGCAAGAAGGTGAAGCCCTAGGCGGTAGATGGGGGTGACACTTTTTTGAAAAAGTGCCACCGCTGTAATAATGCCATTAACTCGGCAACTTCCACCCATTGTGGTACTTAGCCTTTGCCAATGCGTTCGCCTCCGGGTCTTTCTTGAACTCGCCCTTTTCGGCATCCCAGAACACTTTTCTTCCCAATTTGAAAGCTACGTTGCCCATCGCTGCATTGATGGCAGCGACGGCCCCGGTCTCAATACCGCATTTCAGGATGGACGGGTCACCTTTCTTGATAGCCTCCACGAAGTTTTGGGCGTGTAATTGTAAATAATCGGCACTGCCCTTGGCTTGGTAAGGCAGGGCTTCAATTTTGTTGACCTTGATGCCCTCTTCATTGCGCTTGGTTTCTGGGATGATTTCCCAACCGCCTCGGTTCACCACGAGCGTGCCGTTGTTGCCGATGAAAGCGATGCCCTCCGTCTTGCCGTAGTTTCCACCGTCAATGCCCGTGGCGTGTTCCCACAGCATATTGAAATTATCGTACTCGAACACGGCTTGCAGTGTGTCGGGCGTTTCGCTGGCGTCGTCAGGGTAGGCGAGTTTGCCGCCGCTGGCCATGATGCTTTTTGGGGCTTTTGCCCCCATGAAAAACAGGGCAATGTCAATCTCGTGCACGCCCCAGTCGGTCATCAAGCCGCCAGCATAGTCCCAAAACCAGCGGAAATTAAAATGGAAGCGGTTCGGATTGAACGGGCGCTTAGGTGCTGGGCCGAGCCACATGTCATAGTCCACGCCAGCGGGCGGTGTACCGTCGGGGAGCACGGGCACTGGGTTCATCCAACCTTGGTAGGCCCAGGTTTTTACGAGGCGGATATTGCCGAGCTTGCCGGATTTGAGGTAGTTGTGCGCCTGCTCGTAGTGGGTGCCGCTGCGCTGCCACTGGCCGATTTGCACCATCTGCTTGGGGTAACGCTTGGCGGCACGCAGCATCACATTGCATTCTTCGATATTGGCGGAGATGGGTTTTTCACAGTAAACATGCTTGCCAGCTGCAAGGCTGTCCACGAAGGCGAGGCAGTGCCAGTGGTCGGGCGTGCCGATGATGACGGCATCCAAGTCCTTCATTTCCAGCATCTTGCGGTAGTCATTGAACTGCTTGGGCTTGTTGCCCCTCATTTTTTCAACATCAGCGGTGCGCTCGTCAAGCACGCTTTGGTCAACATCGCAAAGTGCCACGCAATCCACTTCTGGAATGGTGGTTAAGTGCGCTCGCATGTCAGACCAGCCCATGCCCTTGCACCCGATGACACCAAAGCGGAGTTTGTCATTTTCAGCCACCCGCTTATTGCCGGTGGCGGCAAATGTTTCAGTTGGGATGGCCGAGGCCAAAGTGGTGCCAGCCAGTGCGGTGGCGGAGTTGCGGAGGAAGTTGCGGCGGGAGTTTTTCATAGAAATCGTCATTTGACACTTTGTCATTTGTCAGTGAGGTGGGCCAAAAAAGGCCAATAACCTCAATGGCCAATGACTCGTAAAATGCCGAAAGCTAAAGTGTTTTTTTCAATAAAAATGCCCCTATTTTTTACGTTTAACATGTTATTTGAAACTGGCATTGTTTTACATGTGAAATTGCAGCGTTTTTGGCTCTATAGCTCATCCGGTTGAAAATGATTGGAACCAGACCAACCCCTACCAGTACTTCGATTCCGGCTCACCAACTCAATTATTTCAATGAAATCAATCTCGCATTTTGCCATTGCCATCTTTGGCTTCCTGCTGCTGACCAGCCAATCCCTTACAGCCCAAATTGACATGACCTGGGACACACACAGGGTTGGCTTCAAGGTGCCACGTGGCTTCCAGATAGAAACCAACAACGCTGAGGAGTTTTCCGCTGGCAACGATAACCTATTCGTGACCATTGCCCCTATTCAGGACGAGAACATCAGTTCAGATGACCTCGCAGAAGTGGTGAGTGCTATGGCGAAAGAACTCGACTACGACCTCATCACAGATGGCAGCGAGGTGGACGTGAACAACTTCACAGGTTACTACAAGCGTGGCTCGAAGGATGGTTCAAGCGCCATCGTGATGGCCCTGCTTGACCCGGAAAGTGCTACGAACCTGATTGTGGTGGCTATCTATTCTGATGATTCGGAAGATGCCGCTCTGACCGTGGTAAATAGTTTTTACAGCTATTGATTTCAGCCTGCATAAGCAACTATTTAAGAGGTGCGGGAGGGGAAAGGAAAAATGAAATTTTCCTTTCCCCTCCCGCAATTTGGGGTGTTTTTTGGGGAAATTGAATTCCCCCCAAAACCCCCCTGCTAAATTGAAAGCGGCTGTTCAGAGGGTGATTCCTTTGAACAGCCGCATTTGTTTTTGATTTGATGAATCACTCCACCACCAGCTTCAGCACCCGCCTTTCCCCGTCCATTGCGATGCTGACGAAATACAACCCTGCGGGCAAATCCGGCAAACTCCCCCGGCAGCTTAAACCATTTGCACTCCATTCATTGTCAAATAATTGCTCACGTGCGCCCGTATGCGTCCATTAGTTTCGCTTCGCAAAATTCGCCTGTGGCCAATTGGCCGCTCAAGGTCGAATGACCAAAAGCCGGGTTCGGAGCGGTTGCGAATTGCCGTAGGATTCCCGGCTGGGCGTCGCATCGGTCAAATCGTGAATGGTCACGCTGCGCTGGATGTAGTGGGTCGTCGTCATTTCCATTTGGGTGAAACTGGTGTCGGCTGACTCACTGCTGACGGGCGTGAAGGCTTATTTACGGCGCAAAACGAGCCTTGGTTATCACAAGGAGCATTATTTGAGTTTGGTGCATTATTCGCAGAAATTGCTGGGGCTGAACCCGCATGACCGCAAGGCAGCGGAATTGCTCCGAAGTGAACTTGAAGAGGCAAAGCATGTGCTGGAGAAAGATTGGTTGTTAGGAAGATTAATAGACTAGAAGTTTTGTAAAATGTTAAATAAAAACTAAGACAGTAATTACAGACCAGACTTTACTGTTCTGCAAATACCTATTTTTGTCTACCGAAAAGTATAAGTTCAACACATGAAAAATTTATTTTTGATTACCATTATTTATTGCTGCTTCAATGAGTTGTTAGCGCAAAAAAAGATGTCAACGGAGCAAATCATGGCTTCCGATGAAGTGTTAAGTCCAGATAGAAGCCCATTTTTCCCTGGTTGTGAAGACAGTATCCTTTATTTCAATTTTTGCGCATACGAATTGCTTCACAATTTCATTTATGACAATTTGCAATACCCGAATGAGGCTTTGGCAAAAGGTATTCAAGGAAAAGTTCACATGCGAATTATAGTAGAAAAAACTGGAAAAATCTCAAGTTGGAGTCCCATCAATTCAGCTACAATCCCTGAATTTGTCGAAGAGGCTGTCCGCATCATTCGTTTAATGCCAAATTGGATACCTGGGGAGATTCAAGGAATTAAAGTTCGTTCTTATACCTCCCTTCAATTTGACTTTCAAATAAAGGATGGTGCTATGGTAAGGCCTAAGCAAATTGATGTGAGAAAGTTGTTAGCACAAATAGAAAAAGGTGACAATAAACCAAAAACCACGATGGACCCTCAAAAAGCAGCAGCCCAACACGAAACACAAACGATTCATGTCCAAGATAAAGAAAAACCGGAGTTTTATGATAAACTGGAAAAACCGCCATTGTTTCCTGGGTGTGAAAACGAGACAGACCTCCAGGCAAAGAAATCATGTTCAACAGCAAAGATGTTGGCATACGTTGACGCTAATCTTAAATACCCTGAAATTGCAATAGATAATAATGTACAGGGCACGGTTTACGTGAAATTTGTTGTTGAGAAAGACGGCTCCCTCACCAATATTGAAATTATCAGGGACATTGGTGCTGGCTGCGGAGAAGAGGTGGTTCGATTGGTGAAAATGATGCCCAAATGGGAACCGGGCACTCGGAGGGGCAGGCCAGATCGGGTACAATTCAATATGCCGGTGAAGTTCAAGCTGTAAAATGATTTTTCAATTCCATGCCGAAATGGAATCCCGCCAATCACCTCGGTAAAAAAGTAAGGTATCGAACAGAGGTGCCAATTGGGTTCTACCGGAAATAATGCTACAATTATTATAGGTGAAATCGCATCACCTTATGATATTCACCTCCCCCTTCTTCACTTCTACCACCTCCTTCCCAAAGCAATCCATCAACCTAACCTTGAGCATCCAAACATATGTGCCGGGGCCAAGTGCCTTGCCCTTTAGTGCCGTCCCAGCAGCCGCCCAAATCGTTGGAACTGAACACCTCGCCGCCCCAACGGTCAAAGATTAGGAATTGAAACCCAAGCAATTGTGTGCTCGGTGATAGATGAGCTTGCAAGCAATCATTAATGCCGTCGTCATTGGGCGAGAAACTGTTGGGGACAAAAAAAGGTAGGTCGGAAGGCCCTTCTTCTATGGTCACCTTGATGCCCCGACGGATGGTATCGCATTGATTCGTGATGGTTAGCAGGTAAAGGCCCGGCTCGGAGGCTTGGAAAAGGGAATCCGTGGAAAGTACCTCACCGCTTGGCCCTTGCCATTGGAATTGAAGGGGTTGGGGAGGGCTTTTCAGTTTGTAGCGGATTGGCACAAGATCCTCACAGCCCACTACTTCAATGTGGGTTTCAAGTTCCAAATTAGGCAAAGTAGGGATAGTTAGCTCGTATTCAAATATACACCCCACCCGGTTTCTGGCCCGCAGCTCATAATAGCCTGCCGCCAATCCAGTGTAGTTGTATTCAACGTCCCGAGTTTGGTCACCATCAAGGGAAAATTGGTAGGGGGCGGTGATGTCCACATTGTCCCAAAAATCAATGATGCCATCTTTGCTGCCCTTGCAGATGGGCGAGGTGGTGGCCCAAAAATCCAGTACGGGAGATTGGAAAACGGACACTTTTACCACAGAATCGGTGCCCATAGAACTGGTGAAAGTATGGTAGCCAACTTCGCCGAACCGGTAGATAGAACCATGGTACTCAGCTTGGGTCTCACCGGGGCAGAGCACCAATCCCAACAGGGTGGTGTCAGCTAACAGGGTCGGGTTGGCAAAAAGATTCCCATTTGTTGCGGAGCAACAAAACGATAGAATAAGTAGGATATAGCTTACCAGAATTTTCATTTCGGCGAAAAATAAGAAGCCGAATCGGAACTTTGCAACTTTCCCTACCTTTCGCCCTCCTTACGCCAAATCAAAACTCATCAATTTTAGTATGAAACAATCGTTTATCACCCTTGCAATCGTATTTGCAACTGTTATTGGGGCCACGGCCCAATCCCCAGCCCTCTGGCTGCGCTATCCCGCCATCTCTCCCGATGGCAAAAGCATCGTTTTCAGCTACCAGGGCGACCTCTACAAAGTGGGAACTGATGGCGGCACGGCCACCTTGCTCACCACCCACGATGCCTACGACTATGCCCCGGTCTGGTCGCATGACGGGCAGCGAATCGCTTTCGCTAGCGACCGCTACGGCAATATGGACGTGTTTGTGATATCGGCCAATGGTGGCTTGGCCACCCGGCTAACCTACCACTCGGCCTCGGAGTATCCCACTGATTTTACGCCTGACAATCAAGCAGTAATTTTCAGCAGCAGCCAAATGGACGCCAGCACCAATCAGCAATTCCCTAGCGGGGCGCTGCCGGAGCTGTACCAAATCCCAGCAGCGGGCGGTAGGCCCACGCAACTGCTCACGACGCCTGCCGAGGCCGCCCGCTTCAACGCCAACGGCTCGGTCATGGTTTATCAGGATGTGAAGGGCTACGAGGACGAGTTCCGAAAGCACCACACTTCCAGCGTGACGAGGGACGTGTGGAAGTACGAAACGGCCGCGAAGAAATTCACGAAACTGACCAGCTTCGAGGGCGAAGACCGCAACCCGGTCGTGGCGCCCAACCAGCAGGACATCTATTTTTTGAGTGAAAAAAGCGGCAGCTACAACGTCTGGAAAATGCCGCTCGCAGGAGGCACGCCCACGCAGGTCAGCCGACTCGACAAGCACCCCGTTCGCTACCTCTCCATTGCCAATGACGGCACGATGGCTTTTAGCTACAACGGCGAACTTTACACCCTCAAAGATGGCGGTCAGCCCAAAAAACTAAGCGTGGACGTCATCAACGATGGCCGCTACAACCCCGTGAAAACCGTCAGCGTGGGCGGTGGGGCCAGTGAATTGGCCGTTTCGCCGAACGGCAAAGAGGTGGCTTATGTGTTCAGGGGGGAGGTCTTTGTTTCTTCGATAAAAGAAGGCACGACCAAGCGCATCACCAACACGCCAGAGCAGGAGCGGAGCATCAGCTTCAGCCCCGACGGGCGCAGCATCCTCTACGCTGGCGAGCGCAATGGAAGCTGGAATGTCTATGAAACGAGTTTGGCAAGGGAGGGCGAAAAGCATTTTTTCAATGCGACTTTATTGAAGGAAAAAGCCATCGTGGAAACACCTGCTGAGGAGTTTCAGCCTGCCTACTCGCCCGATGGGAAGGAGGTGGCCTATTTCGAGGAGCGCACCACATTGAAGGCCATCAATTTGGCCAGCAAGGCCAGCCGCACCGTTTTGCCCGGCAACAAAAACTACTCCTACTCCGATGGCGACCAGTGGTACGAGTGGTCGCCTGACAGCAAATGGTTCCTCGTCAATTTCTTGCAGGACAACCAATGGATTTCGCAGGCGGGCCTCGTGGCCGCCGATGGCAAGAGCGAGGTCATCAATTTGACCAAGAGCGGCTACAACAATTGGGCGCCCAAATGGGCAATGGGTGGCAAGGCCATGCTCTGGTTCAGCGACCGTGACGGCATGAAGAACCACGCCAGTTGGGGTGGGGAAGGGGATGCCTACGCCATGTACTTCACGCAAGAGACCTTCGACAACTCAAAACTCAGCAAGGAAGAATGGGAATTGAAGCAGGCCGAGGAAAAAGAGAAAAAGGAGAAAGAAGCGAAGGAGAAAAAGGAAAAAGACGAGAAAGAAGCCGAAAAAAACAAGGATAAAAAGAAAGACGATAAGGAGAAGAAGGACGAAAAGAAAGAAGAAAAGAAGGTCGAGCCACTCAAGATAGAACTGGAAGACATCGAAAAGCGCAAGACCCGCCTCACCATGCACTCCAGCCGCTTGGGCGATGCCATTTTATCAAAAGATGGGGAAAAGCTGTTCTACCTCGCGCTGTTTGAAAAGGGCTTCGACCTTTGGCAGACCGAGTTGCGCACCAAAGAGACGAAAATGCTCGTGAAATTGGGTGCCAACAGTATCAGCAACATGGTGCTCGACACGGCTGGCAAGACGATTTACATGGTCGTGGACGGCAGCATCACGAAGATAGGTGTGGAAGATGGAAAGCGGGAAGGCGTGAATATGAAAGGCGAAATGGTGCTCAACGAGAACGTGGAGCGGCAGTACCTTTTCGAGCATATCTGGCGGCAGGTGGTGAAGAAGTTTTACAAAAAAGACTTGCACGGCGTGGACTGGGATTTTTACAAAAAAGAATATGCCCGCTTCCTGCCATACTTGAACAACAACTACGACTTCGCCGATGTCTGTGGTGAAATGTTGGGCGAGTTGAATGCCTCCCACACGGGCGCCTTCACGGGCAAGAGCATCCCAAACCCTGACCAAACGGCGGCGCTCGGCTGTTTTTATGATGAAAACTACAAAGGCAATGGCCTGAAAATCAAGGAGATAATCAAGAAAGGGCCATTGGCAAACAGCAGCTCGAAAATCAAAGCGGGCACTGTCATCGAGAAGATTGACGGCGAGGAAATCGCTGCCACGACCAACTGGCACCCGATGCTGAATCGAAAAGAGGGCAAGAACACCTTGCTTTCGTTGTACAACGAAACGACCAAAGAACGCTGGGAAGAAGTGGTGAAGCCCATCGGCCTCGGCCAAGAAAACGAACTGCGCTACCAACGCTGGATTGACCGCTGCCGCTTCCTCGTGGACAGCCTCAGTGCTGGCCGTGTGGGTTACGTGCATGTGCGTGGCATGGATGACCGCAGCTACCGCACCGTTTACGAAGATGCCCTTGGCCGCAACGCCAACAAGGAGGCCCTAGTGGTGGACACCCGTTTCAACGGCGGCGGCTGGCTCCACGACGATTTGGCGACGTTCTTGAATGGCAAAAAATATATGACTTTCGAACCTCGTGAGCAGAACATTGGCGACGAGCCGCAGTTCAAGTGGCGCAAACCCAGCGCTGTGGTGATGAGCGAAAGCAATTACTCGGATGCGCACATGTTCCCGTACACCTACCGGGCGCTGGGCATCGGCAAGCTGGTGGGCATGCCTGTGGCGGGCACTGGCACGGCAGTCTGGTGGGAGGGCCTTCAAAACGGCGTGGTCTTCGGCATACCTCAGGTTGGCATGAAGGGCAATGACGGCAGGTACCTCGAAAACCAGCAACTGGAGCCTGACATCGTGGCCCCGAATGAGCCGGGCGAGGTGAGCAAGGGTCGTGACCAACAGTTGGAGGCGGCGGTGCGGGAGTTGCTGGGGCAGATAAAGAAGTAAAGAATTAGAAAATATTGATTTGAAAAGCTGGAGTTCGCCGATGGACACCAGCTTTTTTTTCAAAAATTGATCAGGAGGCTGTAATTTCGAGGCGAAAATCAAATTGTCATGACAGAAATAATTAGGGAACGCGAGTCGGTTTATTTCAAAAGCATCAAATTAGAAAACGTTAGAAGTTTTGGTCCCAAGCAACAATTAAGTTTTGTTGAACCAAATGGAAATATTTGCTTTTGGAATGTCATTATAGGAAATAATGGAGTAGGCAAAACAACTGTACTCAGAAGTTTAGCTGCTGGGGTTATTGTAGGTGAAGACCAACCTCTCATTGAGACAGACTATTTTTCTAGGGATACAAGTAAAAGAACTTCCATTACATATGAATTTAGCACGTTTGATAAAAACCTGAAATCAAGTAACAAATCTGAATTCCTTAAGCTTGATTTTGAGGACAAATCTTCTTTTTCTAAACCTTCTACTTTTCAAATTGACCTTTCTTCAGGTGAAATCAACTGGTTTCTAGTTGTATTTGGATATGGTGCGTCTAGAAGAATAGCACCTTCTTCTCTAACTTTGGATAAGGATGGAGATGGAATTGCTACTTTATTTGATGAAAATGCACCCCTGTTGAATGCCGAGGAATGGCTTGTAGAGGCAGACTACAGAGTTGCAAAATCAGGAAACAGTAAATATGCCAGTAGGAAGAAAAAAGTAGTTGAGATTCTAAAAAAACTTTTCCGTGGTGAAGTCCATGATTTTAAAATTGACCTTGAAGGTAAGCGCCCTAAAGTCAAATGTCTTACTGATTACGGGTGGGTAAATCTACATGACCTAAGCCTTGGATACAAGACGCTCATAGCTTGGATGACTGATTTCGCTATCAGAATGTTTGAACAATACCCCGACAGGTCAGACCCACTTGCAGAACCAGCAGTCGTTTTGGTTGACGAAATTGATCTGCACCTACATCCTCAATTTCAACGTGAACTACAGTCGTTCTTGACAGAGACATTCCCCAAAACACAGTTCATCGTCACTGCCCACAGTCCATTGATTTTACAATCTGCACCGGATGCAAACATCATTTTGCTGAAAAAAGAAGGCGACCATGTAGTGGTTGAACAAAATCTACACCAAATCAAGAACTGGCGGATAGACCAAATATTGAACAGTGATTTGTACGGCTTCGTGGGTGCCCGCCCGCCACAGACTGAAGATAAAATTGCTCGACGCCGTTCACTTTTAAAGAAAGAAAAACTCAACCAGTCTGAGGCTTCAGAGCTTGAAAACCTTGAAGAAGAACTGATAGACCTACCCGTTGGAGAAACGCCCGAAGCTATCAAAGCCATGGAAATCATCCAAAAAGCAACCAAGCACTACGAAAAACAAAATGGTAAGGATTGACAAAACTGGGGTAACTATTCCAGCCATATTGGACAACAGTGGACAAGGTGATTTGCTGACTCGGCAAATGATGGTGGACTATGACAATGGGATTAGAGAATTTAAGATTTCAAGCAAAATCTATGGGCATAAAACTGTGAAGGAAGCCCTCAAAATTCTTCAACATGGCAAATGTTGTTTTTGCGAAGCAAGGGTGAGCCATATTAGCCATGGCGATGTTGAGCATTTCAGGCCTAAGGCAGGGTTCAACAGTAAACCTAGAACAAAGCTGATAAAACCGGGATACTTCTGGCTAGCCTACAACTATCTCAATCTCTTTTTTTCCTGCCAGATTTGCAATCAATCTTACAAGAAGAACTATTTCCCTTTGGTGGATGAAACCAAACGAGTTCGCTCACACAATGGCAAACTTTCACAAGAAGAATCTTTGATACTTCATCCAGAAAATGATTACCCAGAAATTCACTTGACCTTTAACAAAGAGGTGATATTGCCTAAAAGTGGTTCCCAAAAAGGTGCTGAAACAATCAAACGAACTGGGTTGGACAGGAAGAAATTGGACGACAATCGGCTTGAATACTACCTAACAATGGAAATTTTAGCAAGAGTGGCAAGAGACAGCAGTAACCCTGAATCAACAGCTGCCAAAGCACATTTCAAGACATTAGGTTTGTCAAGCAGTCCATATTCCCTGATGATTCGCTGCAATTTCCTGACTTGATATAATTCTCCCCGCTGCATTGCTGCCCAAAACAAAAATGGGGAGGTGGTTCACCAAGAACCACCTCCCCAAAAAGATGGTAAGCAACCACATCGCACCGCTCAACAACCTACCCTTGCTGCATTTCTGCCCTGGGGGAGTTCGGCCGGAGCTGGTCGTGTGGCGCTTACCGGGGGCAAAAGTAGGAAAATTTCGTTCCGGTGGTCATTCGAAAAAAAAAATGGCTGATTTTTTTGAAGGGTGCTGCATGGGGCAAATAAATTCCGAATGTAATTGATTGAAAAATTTCTGGCAACTAAATAAATCTTCACGTATTTTTGCACCGTGGCAAAGGTCACTTGTTTGGCAATCCATGATTATTGAGGCATTTTGAGTGTCATTTTATCAAAACAGACTTGTACAGAAAGGCTTGCTATTCAAACAAATCATCAGTATTTTCACAAACCACATTTATTTCATTCCATTTTTTTAAAGTACCTTTTTTGTTATGAACATTTTTGTAGCGAAGCTGGATTTCAACACGACCAGCGAAGATTTGCAAGCCGCATTTGAAAAGTTCGGTGAAGTTTCATCTGCAAAGGTTATCACAGACCATTTTACTGGTAAGTCAAAGGGATTTGCCTTCGTCGAAATGCCAAACGACGACGAAGCCAACGCAGCAATTGCTGCGCTAAACGAAAGTGAAATTGATGGACGTCAGATTTTTGTAAAAGAGGCCACTCCAAAGGAGGATCGCCCGCAGCAACGCAGTGCTTATGGCAATGGCAGCGGCAATGGTGGCTATCGCCCTCGTACCAGTAGCGGCTACAGCGGCGGCGGCGGAAGCCGTGGCGGTGGTGGCGGTTATGGCGGCGGCGGAAGCCGTGGCGGCGGCTATGGCGGCGGCGGCGACCGTTACGGCGGCGGCGGCGGCGGCGGCGGCGGCTATGGCGGCGGCGGCGACCGTTACGGCGGCGGCGGCGGTGATCGCTACAACAGCGGCGGCGG
The DNA here is from genome assembly GCA_016714985.1 of Saprospiraceae bacterium. Taxonomy (GTDB): domain Bacteria; phylum Bacteroidota; class Bacteroidia; order Chitinophagales; family Saprospiraceae; genus UBA6168. The sequence continues at coordinate 408,966 of JADKBS010000005.1, forward strand.
CGGCGACCGTTACAGCGGCGGCGGTGATCGCTACAACAGCGGCGGCGGTGGCGGTGATCGCTACAACAGCGGTGGCAGCGGCGACCGTTACAGCGGCGGTGGCGGTGGCGACCGTTACAGCGGCGGTGGCGGTGGTGACCGTTACAGCGGCGGCGGCGGTGGTGACCGTTACAGCGGCGGTGGCGGTGGTGACCGTTACAGCGGCGGTGGCGGTGGTGACCGTTACAGCGGCGGCGGCGGCGGAAGTCGTTACGGCGGCTCCAGCGGTGACCGTTACAGCGGTGGCGGCGGTGACCGTTACAATAGCGGTGGCGGCGACAAGCCTGATCGCTATGACGACAAAGGCGACCGTAGCGATAAATACAAAGACGACGACTATTAGTAGATATAGACCTACAACTAAAAAGCCCGCCGGAGATGCTCCGAGCGGGCTTTTTATTTTCATGGCTTCCGTGTTACACTGTTTTGTTTCATGGCATCATAGTTTCATGGTAACATCTGCTGGTAATGCCAGACAATCTTAGCCATGAAACCATGATGCCATGTAGCCATGAATCACTCTTTCACGAATTTACTTGTCCAAACCGCACCCTCCGCTTGGAAGGTGATAAGGTAGATGCCAGCTTGTAATTGGCCTACGGCTATAGAATTGGTTGGTTTGGCAACTCTCAGCATTTGCTGCCCTAGTGCGTTGGATACAAGGATGTCCTCAATCATAATTTCCGACTTGAAGTACAATTGAGCGCCGACCGGGTTGGGGAAGAAGCTGATTTTGCCTACCAAAATTGACTCATCCGTAGGATTCAACAACTCGATGTCTGAAACAAACCTCGGTAGGAACTGGTAGCCGTCCAAGCAGCCGCCACCGCCGCCAGAGACGAATTGGCCACCAATGCCCGTGGCATGAAAAGGAACGGTGGGGGCTGGCATGTTGAACAGCTCGCAATCATTGTCAATTCGCATCGTGATGGGGTTGGCATTTGGGTTCACAATGCTCCTGATTTGTACGTTGAAACCAGTACCTGCGGGTGTCCATGCGGATGGGTTAACCAATTCCATATTGGTAAAGCGCACCAGTTCAGACTCATGGCTCTCATTAAGGAAAGTCGTCAGTTCAGGCGAGAGCAATGGGTTGTTGGCAGATTCGAAGATGATGGTATCCAGTTCTGCAATTTGCGTCAAACAATTGAAGTTCACAATCCTACCCCTGACGGTGACTGCGTCGCCTTCCTTTACAACATAGCCAAATGCTTGTGTCCCAAAAACACTGATGCCGCCTGTACCATCATTCAGGTAGAACTGTACAGCTGGAATTGGGTCGCCCTGTGCACTAACACCTTGGTAGTCAATGCCATAAACAATACCGCTTAGTTCACAGGAGACCCCAAGTGAATCGGGTGCGCCATTGCTAACGGTTGTTACATCAGCGATGTCATAAGCTGGATAGGTGGCGGGGCATTCAACTGTGACCGTTACGGTGGCTTGGTCGCAACCGCCATTGTCACATACTTCGTAAACGAAAGAATCAGGGCCACAGTACCCATCCGCAGGCGTGTAAATAATATCTGTGAAACCATTGATTTCAACCGTGCCGTTCATTGGGAAAGCATTGATGCCGATGGAGTTGATGGTCAATGGCAGCACATCGTTGTTCAGCACATCCAAATTGGTGCTGGTACCAGCTGGAACGGTGAAACTATCATCCACCAGTTCTGCGGTAGATGGCGGAATGATGGAGTATTGACAAACGGGGAAAGGCATAGGGGCAGTTGCATTGGTGGTGCCGCCGTTCAGCGCATTGGCATTGACGTTCCAATGACTAATATCGAAAAGAACGCCGTCGGGACCTGTGCCGTCCTTGCGGTAGGCCCAACCATCGAGGTAGTTCCACAGTTGGTTGGCACCGCCGCCAGCAGGGTAGGTGATGTCACCAAAAACGTCAATCACTTGCCCATTTTCAAACAATTCGATGGCATCATCGCCATTGATGTTGACGCCATTGCCGGTGGCTATGGCGGTCAATCCAAAATAAGTGGCAAACAGGGCACTATCCGCTACCAGATAGACACATTCACCGGCTGAAATCGAAATTGCAGGCAGGGTGATTTCCACGCCATCGCTACCTCCCCCGTTGCTGGCAGAGCCAACGCCGTAAATGCTAAGGTCGGGAATGTCTGCCAGTGCCTTCAATTCTACACCTTTTGCGCCAGCAGCACCCGGTTGTGCATCGAACACACCAGATATGAGCAACGCCCCACTCAGTGGCGTATCGTCATCTGAAATGTTCAGCATAAAATTGCCACTGCCGATGGTAGCGCCATTGGTAGCGTTTGTAATGTCGAGAACCAGCATTTCGTTGGGTTCAATATCCGTGTCGCTAACGATAGGTATGGTTATCGTCTGCGCTTCCGCTGCAACGCCGGCGGCAAAAGTCAGGGTAATGGGAAAATTGGCGTTGTAGTCGTTGCCCGCCGTAGCCGTTGACATGGGGTTGACGGAAAGGGTGACCTGCGTCGGGTTGGCATTACCCCCATTTATCGAAACGGAGACAAACACATCGCCCGCACTTTCGGGCACAGTTGCCGAAGGCAACGAGAACCCAACTACGGGACCACTGGCACAGCCTGAAACTGCCCCAGGGTTGGCCAAAATCTCAACGCCCGCAGAAGTAAAGCCTGTGCCCGTAATGGCAGCGGCCCAGTTGGCGGGGTTGCCGTTGTCCGCATTGAAGTCGCAGAGCACGAGAGAAGGCCCTTGCCCATCTGCCGAAGTCGGCCAAGGGATATTGTCGGCATAGCGAACAGAGTCAATAAAACTGCTGTCGGCGTTTACCAGGATAATGTTCTCGCTGGTATTATTCAACACATTGTTGCCGGCGGCGTCCCAATCCAATGGTGTGAAACCAAATGCACTGTTGAACCGGTCCGAAAAGTTGGCCACGACCACGAACTGGCCGGGGTTCAAATCATAGGAAGGGAAGGTATAATTGATGCCACTGACAAACCTCCAACCTTCGAGGTTGACAGCGACTGTGCCCTTGTTGTAAAGTTCGACAAACTCAAAGGTGTCCAACCCACCACCGGGGCTGTTGTAGTTGATTTCCGTGATAATCACATCTCCCGAGGCTGCGCCATTCACGGTGATGGAGCCCGTCATGCCCAAGCTGGCATGGGGGTCGCAACGATACTGGTACACCCCCGGCACCGTGAAAGTATGTGAGAATGACCAAGGGGAAGGTGCGGCGTTTCCATTGCCAAAGCCAGCAGGGTTGTTGGGGAAAGTGGCAGTGGAGCCGTTCACGTTGTGGGTGCCGCTCATGTTCGACCATTGCACCATATCACCAACATTGATGGTGAGGTTGTTTGGCGTGAAGGCAATTCCATTCAGCGAAACTGTGTGCATTGTCTGGGCTTGCACCAAAGCAATCGAGAAAAGGATCGAATAGAGGGTAAGTAATGCTTTTTTCATAAAATGAGTGTTTGTAATGAATTTACTAATTGGAACACGCTAAGGTAAGATGGATTGCGGAATTAGGATTGCGGATTTCGGATTCGGGGAAGCGTCTGCTTGTTTATTTAATGGTAATTTATTGCTGAACTGCCCATAGGTGCTGCGCCAATCCGCAATCCGAATTCCGCAATCCTCAGTGCGGTCTGCCCAACTGCTGCCCCCCTTTCACCGCTTTTTGCAGTTCGAGGTCGGTGGAGTCGGGCAGGGTAGCGATCTCACCGCCGAGGGTGGATAGGTCGGGCTGTCCAGCCAGCACCCAAGCGGTGTACCAGGCACTGCCCACCGAGGTAATGGCCGATTGCATGCGGGCTTCCACCATGCCGCCCATGCGCTCATGGTAGGCTCTTGCGAAGTCTTCGCACTGGGTTTTCACGAAGACGTTGTTGCGGTATTCGTTGCAAAGCTGGCGGTCGGTCGGAAACTCAATGCGCAGCGACCTTTCAATAGCTAAAACGCTGTCAACCAATGCATTGCTCTGTATGACGATATTCCAGAAATATGCCTTTGGGTCATCAACAAAGCCCGCTTGCCCTACCCAGAAATCGTATTCCTGCTCCGCAAAAAGCTCCGGCAGGCGGCTCTCCCAAAAAGCATGGAGGCCGTCTTGCCCGGTAAGTTGGCCGTTGTAGTTGGCGGTGGTGTGCAGGGGCACGTGTGCGTCGGCGATATAATGCCCGATGTCGGCAGAGTGGCGGAGTATGCGTCTGGCATCCCGCTCCGTGAAGGCTTCGGTCAATTTGCGGAGCAGCTGCTCCAGGCTGTAGGGCAAGACGCCATGTTGCGAGAAGGTGTCCACCACAAATGCCTCTTGGCAACGCAGCGGCACATTGCCCAGCAGGGCAGCCAAGCTGTCGCAGGGAATGCGCATCGTTTCATCGTCATAGTATTGCGGCAGCAAAAAACGGTTGAAAAAAAAACGGAACGCTTTCCTCGAAACGGTTGCTTTTTCCCGTTTGAACAGCCGATGGTTGAACGCCACCGAATCTGTCTGCTCCGCAATGGGCGAGGTGATGAGCCGAAGGGTGTCGCCGTTGTCGTTCACATAGAAATACTGGTAGTGCTGCATGAGCGCATCCGTCCAGGTGCGGGGCAGGTTCGCATAGGGAGCCTTGCCATAGCGGTCGAGGTCGAGGAAGTGGCGGGGCGCTTCGTGCTTGCTGGCATAGCGGCGGGTATCAGCGTCAACGGCGTGTTCGGTGAGCCAATCCACGTTTTTTTTATAAAAAACCAGCATCTCGGGCGGCAGCGTGAACACCGCCATTCGGTTGATCTTGCGGTGGCCGAAGAAGCCCCAGGCTGGCGGCGTGGCAGGCCGAAGGGCGAGCAACAAAACGCCGAACGGCAGGAGGGCAAGTAGGAGCTTGGTGCTTGTTTTTTTCATGACTTATTGGCCTTCAGGCCAGTGGTTGCAAAGAACGGGTTTTTGAGGGAAAGACATTCCAAGTTTTTGAAACTTGGAATGTCTGGGCTGCTAATTACATTTGCCAAGCATTCAAACGAAAATCACATGTCGTCGAAAAAAAACAAGCCGAACCCAGCGCCCGCAGCCAAACCAAAACAAGCTACACCCACTATTAAGCAGCCCCGCCTTTGGCCCTGGGCCTTGGGCATCGCTGCGTTCAGCTTCCTGCTCTACATCAACACGCTCGGCCACGACTATGTCTTGGACGACTTCTCGGTCATCAAGGAGAACTTCGTCACCAAACGGGGCTTCGAGGGCATACCCGACCTCTGGAAATACCACAGCCGCCACGGCTACTGGAACAGCCCCGGCGAGCTGTACCGCCCCATCCCCATGACGATGTTCGCCATCGAATGGGAACTGGCGCCGGACAAGCCCAGCCTCAGCCATTTCTTCAATATCCTTTTCTATGCCCTGAGCGGGGCGCTGCTCTTCGTCACCTTGGCCCGTTGGATGCAGGGCTATTCGGTGCTGTTGCCGCTGCTCACAACACTGTTTTTCATGGCGCACCCGGTGCATGTGGAAGTAGTGGCGAATATTAAAAGCCGGGACGAAATCATGCTATTCGGCTTCGCAACGGCGGCGCTGTTCTTTTTGCATAAATACATCACCACCAATAAGTTGGGGGCTATGGCCGCCTCGCTCGGCTGCTACACGCTGGCACTGTTCAGCAAGGAGAGCGCAGTCACGTTCTTGGCCATTATTCCGCTGATGCTCTATTTTTTCACCAAGAGCGATTTCAAGAAAATAGCGCTGACGACACTGCCGTACCTTGTGCCAGCCATCATCTTCATTCTGGTGCGCAAGGCCGTCATCGGCTCGCTGACCAACCCCGGCGAGACCTATTCCCTCGACAATATCCTCGTGGCGGCAAAGGGCGGCGCCTACTACGCCAACGCCTTCCTGCTCCTCGGCAAATACCTTTGGACGCTGCTCGTGCCGTACCCGCTTTGCAGCGACTTCGGCTTCAACCAGATACCGCTCACCACTTGGGCCGACTGGCGGGTGATGCTCTCGCTGCTCACTTGGCTCGGCCTCGGCGCATTCGCCGTCATGGGCTTGCGAAAGCGCAGCCTATGGGCCTTTGCCATCTTATTTTTCATCATCAATTTCAGCATCTCGTCCAACCTCTTCATCACCATTGGCACGAGCTTCGGTGACCGACTGCTGTACTCAGCATCGCCCGGCTTTGCGCTGGCGCTGGCGCTGATTTTGATGAAAATCTTCAAACTGGATTGGGTGGCTTCGCCAACGGCTGAGGCAAGCATCTTGGGCAAAAATACAGGATTGCTGGCCGTGGCGGGCGTGGTGCTGCTGGCCTATTCAGTGCTCACCTTCAGCCGCAATGCCGATTGGAAGGACAGCTACACCCTCTATGAAGCTGATGTGGAAAACTCGCCGAACAGTGCCAAGCTGAACTTCCACTACGGTCTCGAAATCGTGCAAAAGGGCCTGAAATCCACGAACCCGCAGGAGCAAAAAGCACTCTACGACCGGGCGAAAAAGCATTTCGAGCATGCCATCGAGGTGTTTCCTGCCTACCACGATGCCTATTCGCAGCTTGGCCTCATATACTACCGGGAGGAGGCCGCCAAGCCCGACCTCAAGTCCCGTGACTATTCCAAGGCCATGGAAAACTACAACCTCGCCTTGAAGTACAAAGCGAATTTCCCGCTGGTCTATAGCAATATGGGCATCATCTTCTTCGAGAGCGGCCAATTGGACAAGGCCAAGGAGGTCTATGAAAAAGCCGTGCAGTACGACCCCCGCATGATTGACGCCCTGCGCAACCTCGGTGCCGTGAACGCCATGCAGAAGAACTTCCCCGAAGCCATCAAATGGTTCAAACAGGGCCTGGAATACGACCCGGAAAACCCGACGCTGAATTTTTACCTTGGGTCGGCTTATAAAGATAGTGGGCAACCAGAACTCGGACAGCCGTTTTTTGAGAAGGCGTATCGGTTGGACCCGAAGTTGAAGAAGTAAATGCTGGATATAGGAGGTAACTAAAGTTGCCTCCTATATTGTTTCTAAATCTTGATAACCTTTAATGTCTTAGCTGTATTATCCCCTTGCAGTTTAACGTAATAAACGCCAGTAGGATATTCTGACAAGTCAAACCATTGTGATATTATGTTTGCCTCAAATGGCCTAATTTGCACTGTCTGCCCACTGCCGTTGTAAACCGTAGCTGTACCGCTGAACGACTGAATACCAATTGTGAACTTGTTAGAAGTAGGGTTTGGGAATACAGTGCTGTTTTCTGCTTGCTCATCCTCTGTAGTGCTGGGACTGTCCGATGTGAAATGCAGTTTAAAGTTGTATGGTGTCTGCCAATTACCATTATCTGGGTTTGCGTAAAATTCAAGGTAATAGATGCCTGGCTCTAAGTGAGTGCTATTGGTTGTGAAAGTTTGACTGTTGTAGGTTTCGTCAAACAAATATTCATAGTCATCATTTAAAATTGAAATGCCAAATGGTGTTGCGCTTACATTATCAAGTTCTACTTTCACTTTCCCAGTTTGATAAATTTGGAAGACAAAATCATCATAGTCAATCGAGTATTCTGCATCGCTGCCTTGTTGGGTGATGAAGGCATTAGACCATTCATTAGGGGTTAAATAATAACTTAGGTGATAATAGTCTGGTTCATCTAAAGCCTCCACACTGCGTTGCACGTTGTCATTCATATTAGTATGACTCACATTAAGATTGAACGATTCTGACAGCACATCATAGTAGTTTTTTAAATTGGCCTCTTCGCAACCAACAATACCATCGCCGCATCCAAAGTCTGGATTAAAGGACCATTCGCTTACTATGCATGCAAAATCCAAATCTGTACTTATTTGCTTTTGATTGAGGCCTGTAATACTATTGCCAGTGTTGCCATTGCAGTTCACATCCAAGCTATAGAATCCAGCTAAATTATCCCAAATAATTGTACTGTTCTCTGTGCCACCAAAGAGATAAACACCTTGCTCACCTGAGTAAAAATAACTTCGCCTCAAATCCCTGACTGCCTCGCTACTTTCATCAATGCCCGTGAATATCTGTGCCAATATTGTGCCCGTTGAGTTGCTGCCGCCGTGAGGAGTGCCTGATGTCACCAATTTCGCAACGTGATGTTTGCCATCAGGCCAGTTATTAGGATTTTGCAGGTACTCACGGGCGCATAGTCCCCCCATAGAATGACCGTACAATATTACTTTATCACTGCCAGTTGCTTGCAACACTTTTTCGATAGCCTTGCCAAGTGCGTTGCCTTGTTTCACAATTGCTGATTGGTTGCTTAGACTTGCATCAGTATTTGTACTTGCACCTTGCGACACACCGTTAACTGTCACATTGAAGTTCATCAAATAGAAGTCGGCAGCTTCGATATTGCTGGCATTAAAATCCTTAATATCATTCAATGTTGAACTTCCAAAGTCTTCGTCATAGTTGAGATTAAACATTAAATGGCCACCATAGCTCCAACCTTGGTTCAAGACATGGTTGTAAAAAGCTGTCCAAGTGTCAGCACTGCCTCTAAGCCCGTGAATAAAAATGACCGGATATGGAAAATGCGTGTCAAGTATCCCCTTTTCTGTACATGGCAAATGCGATGTTCTCAGCCCCAAAGTCAATTCTGGAAAGCAGTTCGTTTTGCCATCACCATTTTCGAGTTTTGATTGTGCTGTAAGAATAGTTGCGAACAATATCGCAATCAGCAAATTGGTAAAGGTTTTCATTTGAAACTATTTATGATGTGATGAAATACTAATTATAGGATTGTGTCGTAGTTTCTGCAAATTTTAAAAGAATAATTAAATAAAACAAGTTATTCAGAATTCTTTTTAAAATAACTGCATTCAAATAGAGGAACATCATAGGGAAAGTCGTTTAAATATGAATGCTGACAATTTATGGTCAAATACGGCTTTGTGTGGTTATTGAGTTGAGTAAATGAAGATGTCTTGTAAAGATGATAGATGCCCTCATTGGAGCATTGCCACCCTCGGTTAAAACCGAGGGTTACAAGATGTTAGCTGCGATTTTGGGTTGTTTCCAGTATCCAGTATCCAGCCCCCTCACCAAAAACGGGCCTCATCCCACTAGAAAATCATCCAAACAATGCAACAGCCAAAGCCATTTCCACGAAACAAAAACGACATCGCCACCAACAAAAATCCGTTATTTTTTCTCCAGCCGTATTTTTTGCTTCAAACCGCCGTTCTGGAAAGCTTGCAACTTTCATTCCGATAATTAGCGGAACTGCACTTCACGATAACCGATGTCTCCATATCTTTTTATTTTGAGATGACGAGTTTGCCGCTCCCCAAAAGGCCACTGTCGCTCTCTACCCACCAAAAGTATATCCCCGATGTTATCGCTGGTAGGTGCAGGGAAACCTCATTTTCCCCAAGCGGCAGGGCTGATTGGAAAACTGCTTGGCCTAATTGATTGTGCAATATCCATCTGGCGCTGATGGGCAATGGAATAGGAAACGATAGTGCAATTCTGTCATTGGCCGGGTTTGGGTAAACTTGCACCGAATTTTCACTGCTGGAAAATTCGACAGCCGCGCTTGGCACACAATCCATTCCTTGTAAATGAATGACACCAGTTGCTGGTGTCTCATAACAACGAAGCGTGTGCGAGCAATCAAGCGGTGCAGATTTATTGGGGAAGGTAAAAAGTAAGGGGTTGTCGTAAATGCCCCCAATTCCTTTATAAACTTTGGTGTTTGAAAACCCCCATACAATGGGGGTGACACCTTTTGCTGACACTTCCTGGTAGTTTGGAAAATCTTGAAGTACTGTTATTATCACAGAATCAGTAAAGTATGCCCAATCGCATACTGGAATTTTCCAGGAAGCTCCAACTGGGGCATCGAAGTCGTATAGCAAATGAAATACATTCTCCTCATGGCTAAAGATATATACTTCATTGCCATCTTGATGGACAAAATAGTATTCTTGGCAAAATGGGCCTTGGTTGGTGGGGACGAGCGTACAGTACTTTCCCTGTATAATTGAATCCTCTGTTACCAATAATGTATAGTTCCCGTCCTCCCCATTTGGGTTTCCAAAGCAGGCAGCAGTGGCATGGATATACCATTTAGCTCCTACAGGTGCAAACGGAGGGATTTGAGCGACCAAATTTTGAAGCCCGTACAGGCAAATTAATGAGAAGATAAACTTTTTCATGACAACGATTTTAATTTTTGATGAATTTCTCGGAATGGATAACCTCACGATGTTCTATTAGTTGCAAGAAGTAAACCCCTGCCGCCCATTCCCGCACAGGCACGATAAAAGTATCCCGTGGCGAATCGCTCTGAAGTTGCTTTACCACCTTGCCATTTGCATCCACGATGCGGAAACTGGCCCTTTGCGGCAGTATAGGAGAGCGAAGCTCAAAATTCAGGAAATCCGAAGTAGGATTAGGATAAATGGCCAGGGTCATCTCCACTTTTTTCTCGGTAGTGGCATTAGGCCCATCGTTGGCATTGCAGCCGGGGATGAGGCAGCCGAAAGAGTCGAGTTTCATCAGCCAACCGAGGTTCTCCAATGATTGACCGACAATGACGTAACCGCCATCTGGTGTGGCTTTCAAGTCCACTGGCTCGTAATACCTATCTACCCCCTCAACAAAAGTAAAGTATCTTGCCCATAAGCTGTCGCCTTGGTTGGAAACTTTGAACACCCAACTGCCATATTTTGGCTCACCAAACGACTTGTCTTCCAACAAATTGCCGCAGGCTACAAAGCCAGCCCCGTCCGTTGCGGTTACCACCTTCGCCAGCCCCGTCCCTCCTGTATGCCTTACCCCTCTCAGCTCTCGCCCCCAAACTTGTTGATGATTGGCGTTCAATTTGAAAATATAGGAATGCCAACGCAATTGGCTGACACTCGCATTGATGGAATGTTCAATCCCCTTACCACTTGCTACTACCAGCCCGCCATCCGACGTTTTCACCATCGAATAGGCTATGTCCCGCAATTGGCCGTTTGGAGATAAGTATTCCCATAATACGTTGCCAAGGCTGTCAACCTTGAAGATATAGGTGTTGCTTGTGAAGTTTTTGAGGTTTGTGTTCGTATTGTCCCGGTTGGCCCCAACTATTATACCGCCATCATCATCTGCCAATAACGCACCTGGAAGCTCATCTTTCTGGGGAATACCATAGGTTTTATGAAAATCAACATTCAATCCTGTGTCCAAAAAACTAAGCACCAACTGGTTGTTGTAGTCCGCTGATTCCACTGCATTGAGTATATGATACTTTCCTGTAGCTGATTTGACAATCTGATAAGGTGCAAATATCAAGTTGTCAGGATGAGGGCTAAGGTACTCCTTGACAAATAAAGTGTCCCCCGAAGTTTTGAATTTAAAAATCCCTCCTTTTTGCAATGAATCCGCAACTTGTCCAATTTCAAGCAAATGGCCATCGTCAGTTTGGAGCATGTCGCCAAACCATGCACCATACCATTTATTTGGGTTTATCAGCTTATTGGACAGCAAGCTATCCCCATTCAAGTCAAATTTTAGGAATATGGTGCCAATTGCGTTTGTGCTGTCCTGAACTATGCCAGTGACGTAATAACAGCTATCCGTTGGGACAACGCTCCTTAGAAAACAAAATGGGTAGCCGAAATTGGACTGGACATTGAATGTAACCTGCGCTGATACATAGTGGCTAATTAGGCAAAACGAAAGCAATAGTTTTTTCATGGAAAAAATAGAAAGGGAAAGGGGGAGTCGCCCCCTTTCCCTATTGTTGAGAACTATTTTATCAAGACCAATTTTTGCGGGGCAACAAAGCCTTCGATATTGTCGGCTTTGAAATAATAGATACCAGAAGGAAGGCTTTTGGTTTCCCAACGCACCGTCCCAGATGAACCTTGAAGGGCGATACTCGCTACCAAATGGCCTTCCAAGTTGTGGATGGTAAGCAGTGACTCTTCTATGCCCTCCCTCAATTTGTAACGGAAATTGACTTCCTCCTTGCCAGGATTTGGAAAAGCAATGAGGTTTTCAGCATTGGCCATAGTGCCATTTCCATTTGGGCCCAATAAGGGCAAGCTTCCAAGTCCCACTGGGCTAATCTGATAATTGTAGCCATACTGGTGGTTGAGCAAGCCCTGGGTTTGGGCAGCAGCCCGACCCGTGCTATTGTCGGCAATGTTTTGAACCAACAGGATATCGGCAGCACCAAGTTCGTAAATGCCTTTTTGCTGTGACTTGAAGCTGATGCGCAGGTCGAGCCAATCTTCGTAGTCATTGTGCTGGGACAATGCATCGCCCGTCAAGTTGAAACTGGAAGGAATGGCATCAAATACCTGTTCTGCTATAGTGGTGTTGCCTTCCAGCATCCACGATTCCACAATTGTGTACTCCGACTCCTTGCTGTCCTTGTTGTGCAGCCAGGTCCTGATTTTCGTCCAGTCCAAGTTTTCAGGGTCATAGAACTCGCTCCGGAGGATGCGGTCTGCCGAGCGGTGCATGATGCTGCGCTGCTTGGCCAAATCAGGGATGAGCGCCAAAGCCGCTGGACTGCCGCTTTGCAGGGCATCGTACTGAACACGCTTAGTCTGGTATTCCGATTTGGCGTTGTTGAACTTGGTGATAAAAAACTGTTCGTCTTCGCTTGACAACTCACCGTCGCTTTCTGCTTCTTCTTCACCACCACCGCTGCTAGTACATTCAGCCATTTCTAGCACAATAGAAGGGCTAATGTTTGAATAGTACTGTGGGATTTGGTTTGGCAAATCGACGTGATAGTAATTGATTGGGCTTCCCCCTTGGTTAAGGAAATCTCCGTTGGCAGTGTTTACCTTGGAAAATTCATTTCCAGTAGCTTTACCTAGCCCCTGCTCTTGGCAAATGCCACCGGCAATTACAAAGAAATCGTACCTACAGTTCGTATTGGTATTGCACCAATATTGAAGCCCTTCGTCAACATCTTGCCCTTTATTGTTCAACGTCGCATAGTCGGACGTTCTCATGTTCGTGAAGTTGTTCCTCCTAAGGATGTTTCCATCCGACCCCGTGTCGTAGGCCCAAATCCCGATATTGTTCCCGGTGTTGCTGGTTCCTGTCAGGCTGTTGCCCGTCACCTCGTAGCGGGTGCAGTTGCGCAGGGTGATGCCCACGGAGGGGCGGTTGGGCGGCCAGATGCTGGAACCGATGCCCTCGATGATGTTGTCCCGTATGGAACAACCGTCCACGTTCCAGTTCTCGATGGACATAAAGTTGTTGTTGAAGTAGCTGTTGGTCACCCTGAAGCTGCGGTCCACCCCGTTGTCGGCACTTGCGACGATGGCCCGGCGGTAGTTGGTGAAATTGCTGCCATTGTGTACTCCAAAGCGGGCGTTATGGGCGTTGATGGCAATAGGCCCTGAGACGTTGGACAGGCCGGGCGTGGTGGCGAAGGTGCAATTGTCGAAGGTGATGCCCCTGATATTGGTCAGCTTGAAATTTTCCGTGAACAGGAAGGGCGTGGCCGAGTTGTTCAGGAATTCGCAGTTGGTGAAGCGGCTGAGGCTGGAGAACTGGAGGTTGTAGAGGTTGGAGAAGGTGCTGGTGCCGCAACGGTCGAACACTGTGTTGTCGGCCAGCACGAGGGTAGGCGCACTGATAGTGAGCGGCTTCTCGGCCAATTCAATGGTGCTCCCATCTTTGAGCCGCACCCTCGTCTGGTTGGAGGAGGGTAATTGTGGGGCATTGATGTCGCCGTATGCCACAATTCCCTGCCAGTGGTCACCATCACAGTTGTTGTAGAGCCTTGCACCCTCCACGGTGAGATGCCCTTGTCTTTCGACGATGATGGAGGCGTTTGCAGGAAACCCCACATCGCATTTTATGGTGAGCTTGCCGCCGGTTTTTACGATGACGTTGGAGCGGATTTGGCGGGGGTAGGCCCATAAAACATCTGCGCCAGCGGGAATAACCAAATCTGGTTCTGCAATTGAGCAATAATAGTCAGTGGGAATGGTCATTGAATATTGATTTGGGCCAATCAAAAACCGTTCAAACAGTGGCTTTTTCTCAAAAAAGAAATGATGGATTCGGCCAATTTGACACCGTGACAATGCACATCTTCCCCCTTCACATCCCATCTTGTTGTATTGAGATTGTATAGGAGTGTCGTCACAGAAATCACCGCCTGTAATATGGGCCTGAATTGGAGAAATATGGTCAAGGCCCAGTACATGGAAGAACTCACCAACGATGGCTCCTCCAAGCGCGGCGTCGCTTCCCGGATAAGCGGATTCACACCCGTTGTACCTATCAGGTAGGTTATCTTCATGAAAATCACGGTATGCACAGTAGCTGCCTGAAATTGTTGCAGTTGGAATGGTTGGACAGGTTGTCATACCGCCGGTATACCCGCCAGGTTGTAATTGATAACAATCGTCTTCATCGGGATGATTGGGGTTGCCCGGAGGTTCTGGCTTCCAGGTGCCCCCTGTCAAATATACGTGGAATGCATTTTTTGATTCATCTGGCAACGTGTTAATATAGGTTGAGAACAAATTGCCAGCATTTGATGAAGTATTCCCAAAACAAGGCAGTGGAGCACCATAATAACCCCTTCCCCAAGCTTGGTTGTTAGGATGGAAAAACACATCTTCTTGGCCATTGAACACAAACCTGATTCGAGCGTCCTTCATCCAGGGCGACGAATCATCTGGGTCATCGCACAAGTTGCTATAAAATGCATTCAAACCATTTACCGGGTCATCAAACCAGGATTGAAGTATCGGGATATCAGCGCTCGTATAGTTCTCCGGGTCGGTTGGATGCACCATGCCCGGGTTGTTGGGGTCTTCTTTTTGGAAAACATGCAATATTACCTGTATGTAGCGTATTGGTGTTAACTCAGGAGCATCTGCATTGGGGGCGTAATTGATGGACTGGTCACACGCCGAGGTTTCGACAGGCCAACAGCTTGGAGGAGAAGTTTGGCCGCAAGCACCGTCAGGGCAGGCACATGCTGAGCACTGCATTGGAGCATTCATTTGGTTGCCACTGCCATCCAACATTACATGGATGGGCAATTCGCAGGCGGTTGTACCATTTGCATTGGTAATTCTTGCACCAATTAATATTTGCCTATCTTCTACATCCCTCGCTGTCTGAATTTGAACATCTTGAAAGGTAAACTCAGCAGGAGCGGTAATTTGAGAAACAGGTACCATATTGGTAGCATCACCTAAGAGCATCAGATTTCCTCCTTGAGGCAAGGGCCCCGAAAAACTGACCGTTATATCAACCACATAATAATCATCTTGCCAGTCATCAGGGTCTGGGTTGACGCACCATTCAATGAAAGTGAACGATATGTCAGAAATGGTGCATTGGCCTTTAACAAAGATGCTTGTACTCAAAAGAAACATTGTTAGGAAGAAGTGAACAATGCTTTTTATTTCAAAAGTATTATTTCTTCCTTTTAGAAAACTAAATTCAGGTTGTTTCAGCTTTTTCATGACAAAAAGCGTTTTGGGCACAAGTTTGGGATTTTGGTGCTTGGCCAAAAATTGGCATAATCCCACCATTTTTTCACCTTATTGAAACAGTACATGCCAGCCCCGGCGAGCCTGGGCAAGGGATGCACCTTCAAAAAAAGGTGAAAACCGGACTAAAATTAGCCATTTTTTTCCAATAACATCGAACCCCAAGCAAGTGCAAGGAGTGAGTCCGCTGCGGTCGCCCCCTGTTGATTGGTGCAACGACCAATGAGCCAAGGTTCGCCGCTGGGCGATTTGAGAAATTTGGTGAGTCTTACCTAAATGTACAGGTCGGAAAGGAATTGGGTTTTCCGAGTAAGCAGTGTCTTTTTTGCGCTTTTGTGCTGCCCCAGTTGGCAGGTGGTCGTTTTCAGCTTTACATTCGATGATGTATGGTATGTATCTATGGTACGGGGGCGGCCTGTGCACCGATCGCCAGTATTGGTGTTATTTTATACAGAATGTGCAGGAAGGAAACCTGTTTCAGTGTTTCGTTGAGCCTTGAATGCAAAGCTAAATAATCCGACCAAAAATTGCCACCGATAAATTATCGGTTAAATTTGCCCTTGAAAATCATTAAAAATTCAAAAAAAATGAGCAAGGAACTGGGTTTCAAGATTAGGCGGATGCGGGAAATCATGGGTGTGAAGCAGGAAGTTGTTGCGGACGGCCTCGGCATCAAGCAAAGCACCTATAGCGATATTGAGGCAGGCAAGATTGAATTGAAGGCTTCGGACGAAAGGTTCAAGAAATTGGCCGAACTGATTGGAACAACAACGGAAACGATAGAAGCTTATGAAGAAGGGGCTACTGTAATTATTGTCAACCACAATGGAGGAGTCGGAACAGCAGCATATAATAACCAATTCACCATACAAATGATAGACGATTGGCAAAAACTAGGTGATTTGATTGCAATGCCTTTCAAGGAGCAGATAACGCTCCTTAAAGAACAGGTAGCTGAGCTAAAAGCAGAAAGGGATTTTTTACGCAACTTGGTGGAGAAGGGAAAATAAATCACCTTCGCCCCTTCACCGTTCACCGTCCACCGTTTGCCAACCACCGAAAAAAATACCGACCTCATCCGCACCGAAGCCCTCCGCCTCGGTTTCGACTTCATCGGCTTCGCCAAAGCGCAAGCCTTGGACGAAGAGGCCCGCCGCTTGGAGCAATGGCTGAACCTCGGCCACCACGGGCAGATGGGCTACATGGCCAACCACTTCGAGCTGCGAACCGACCCGACGAAGTTGGTGCCGGGGGCAAAATCGGTCATCGTGCTCATGCACAATTACTCCCCAAAGGAACCTCAGCACGACCCCGCAGCGCCCAAGCTCGCCCGCTACGCCTACGGCGAGGACTACCACCATGTTTTAAAAGGGAAACTGAAAGACCTGCTGCGTTTCATCCAAGAGAACATCGGCGAGGTGGACGGTCGCTGCTTCGTGGACTCGGCCCCGGTCATGGAGCGGGAATGGGCCAAGCGCAGCGGCCTCGGCTGGACGGGGAAGAACACCCTGCTCATCCGCCCTGGCGCTGGCTCTTATTTTTTCCTAGCGGAACTGATTCTCGACCTCGAACTGAGCTATGATGCCGTTCCCATCAGCGACCATTGCGGCACCTGCCGCCGCTGCATCGAGGCTTGTCCGACCGAGGCTATCTCGCCGCAGGGCTACCTGCTGGATGCGTCAAAGTGCATCAGTTACCTTACCATCGAGTTGCGGGAAGCGATACCCTCAGAATTTAAAGGGAAGATGGAAAAATGGGCCTTCGGTTGCGACATCTGTCAGGAGGTCTGTCCGTGGAACCGCTTTGCGAAGCCCAATCAAGAGCCTGCCTTTGCCCCGAACCCCGACCTATTGGGCATGAATGAGCGGGAATGGCACGAAATGACAGAGGAGGTCTTTGCGAAGCTGTTCAGAAAATCGGCTGTGAAGCGGACGAAGTACGATGGGCTTAAACGGAACTTACGGTTTTTAAGTAGTTCGTTGAAATTAGTTTAGATTTCGATTTCAACGCAATCAACTGAATTTCAAGCAGTTGTCCAATCCCTGCCTGTCGGCAGACAGGGTAAATCGTAAATCCAAAATCGTAAATCTACTTAGGACAATAACCCCGTAGGATTCGTCACAGCATGGGGCATCATCAGTTCCAATGCTGAATCGTTTTTGGCGTCACGTTCGTAACCCCCCAAAAACTATGGATGGAAAGAATGATACGGTCAAGTTCGTTGAGGTCCATCGGTTTGTTGACATAAGCTTTGGCGCCCAATTCATAGCACAATGCCACATCCTTAGAATTATTGGAGGAACTGAACACGATGACGACTAAATTTTTCCATTCTTCTTTTCGGGAGAGCATTTCCAAAACCTCGTAGCCGCTTACACGAGGCATGTTCAGGTCGAGTAGTACGTAGCTTATGTCCTCGGGATTAACGGTTTCTAGTAAGGTGATGAACTCCTCCCCATTTTCGCAGTGTATAATTTCGCAAGCAATGGCTTGCTCCTTATAAATAATTCGTGTGAGGTCTGCTTCCGCTCTATTGTCTTCAACCAGAATAATCTTCTTGGTGGATCCCATACCAGTTGTAATATTTAATTTGAGTGAGTGTTTTTCAAAATTCGCACGGCAAAGAAAAATAAAAAAATAACATTCAAATGCCGTTTCATCCAAGGTTTTGACTGTCATTCCTTTGAAATGTCACAGTGGTTGGCAACTTTTGCTGCACTAGGGCATTATTGTCAAACTGTTGGGTTCAACCAACACCATCGATGATTTTGAACGCAGCATTTATTTTTACAACTACCACAACATGATTTTACGCACAAGTCTTTTACTTGCCTTATGTTTCATCGCTTTTTCATGTTCCAATACCGAAGAAAAAACGAAGCCTGAAGCTGAAGAAACCCTAGCTGAACCGGTAAAAAAGCCTTCCGAAAGGAAGAAGATCGTCTTCTTTGGCAACAGCCTCACGGCAGGCTATGGCCTCGACGACGTGAACACTGGCTACGTGGCCCTCATCCAGCAGCGCCTCGACTCCTTGGGGTTTGCCTATAACGCTGTCAATGCAGGCCTCAGCGGCGAGACTTCCGCTGGTGGCAACGAACGGGTGGATTGGGTGCTCAAACAGCCCGTGGACATATTCGTACTGGAACTCGGTGGCAACGACGCCCTTCGGGGCATACAGACCGAAGAGACCGTCAAGAACCTTGGCTCAATCCTCCAAAAAGTGAAGGCAAAATACCCTGACGTGAAGCTGGTGCTGGCAGGCATGGAAGCCCCGCCGAACATGGGCCAGGCCTATACTACTTCCTTCCGAGCGATGTACCCGAAATTGGCGAGTGAGCATGGTGCGACCTTGATTCCTTTTTTGTTGAAAAACGTTGGCGGCAACCCCGAACTGAACCAGGGCGACCGCATTCACCCCAATGAAAAGGGGCAGGTCATCATGCGGGAGACGGTTTGGGAGGCGTTGGAGGGGATTTTGTGATTGGTGATTGGGGATAAGCTTAAGCTAGCCACAAATCACGATTCACGAACCACGATTCACCATTCACAACAATTTCTTAAAATAGGAATAAGTAGCCACCTGCGACTGCACCTTTTCCCCTACCACCTTTCGGTATTCGTTGCGGTGCTCATGGTCAATGATGCGGGCCTTGGTATTGTCGCTCCATTGCAGCTTAAACACATCCCGAATCTGTTTTTTGACGGCCTCGTCGTAGATGGGGAATACTGTTTCCACCCGATAGCTCAGGTTGCGGGTCATCAGGTCGGCGCTGGCGAGGTAGATTTCTTCTTGTCCTTGGTTGTGGAATAGGAAGACCCTTGCATGCTCCAAGTAGCGGTCAACAATACTGATGATTTGGATATTATCGCTAATACCTGGCACACCTGGCACTAAGCAGCATATCCCCCTGACTATCAAGCGGATAGGGACTCCAGCTTGGCTGGCCTTGTACAATTTGGCAATCATCCTTTCATCCTGAATTCCGTTCAGTTTTATGGCAATTCCGCACGGTTTGCCTGCTTTGGTATTGGCTATTTCCCGGTCAACCAGCCATTCGATTTTCTCCCGCATCTGGAACTGTCCCACGAGCAGGTGCTCAAAAGGCTTCTCTGGCTGCTTACCGGTTTCAAGGAAACAAAACAGGCGGGACACCTCATCAGCCAAACGAGGGTCGGTCGTGAACAGGCTGAAATCCCCATAAATTTTGGCAGTGTCCTCGTGGAAGTTGCCTGTGCTGAGGTAGGTATAGGTTTGGATGACATCGGCTTCCCGCCGTTCAATTTGCGCCATCTTGGCGTGCACCTTTACCCCCGGCAAACTGTAGGCTACCCTGACCCCTGCCGCTGTCAGACGTTCACCCCAATTGATGTTTGCCTCCTCATCGAAACGGGCTTTTACCTCGATGAAGGCAAACACATCCTTGCCATTTTCCACTGCCTCCATCAAGGCCTCCATGATTCGACTATGCTTTGCAACCCGGTACTGCGTGATTTTTATCTTCGTAACGGCAGGGTCATGCGCCGCTTTCTCGAAGAAATCCACCACGGACTGGTACGAGTGGTAAGGGAACGCCAGCAGGTGGTCTTTGCCCAGCAGGGCACCAAAAAAGTCGGGGGCTTTGGCCAACGGCTTGTAGGGCAGTGGGGGCAGCGGCTTGTTTTTCAGTTCTGACAAACCAAAATCGGGGAACTTGAAAAAGTCGAAATTGTTGTGGTAGCGACCCTCGACCAGTAGGTCGCTTTTCTTCAACTCAAAAGTCTCAACGAGGAAGTCCAATAGTTCGAATGGCATCTCCCGGTCATAGACGAAGCGGCTGGCAGGGCCAACGTGCCGCTTGGTCAGGCTCGTGCGAATTTTCGTGAGCAGGTCCCCCGTGAACTCATCGTCAATGTACAGTTCGGCGTCACGGGTCAGCTTGAAGGAGTAGGTGTCCAGGATGTCGTAGCCGGGGAACATGTCGCCGAGGCAGTGCCGCACGACGTCGTCGAGCATGATGATTTCACGGCGGCCATTCAGCGAGGGCAGTTGTATGAAACGGGGCAAATGGTTGCTCGGCACGGTCACGATAGCGAACTGCGTGGAGTGGTCTTCCTTGTCTTCCATGTGTACCATGAGGTAGAGCGAGGCATTGTTAATGAAGGGGCGGATTTTGCCCTTCAGCAACAGAACAGGCTGCACATAAGGCAGCATATATTCATCGAAATACTGCTCCACGAACTGGCGCTGCTTTTCGCCCAATTGCAACCTTCGTTTCAGGAAGATGCGGTGCTTGCCCAGTTCCGGCACAATCTGTTTCTCAAAAATCTCGCTGAACTCCTGCTGGTGCTGGTTGACGATTTGCTTTACCTGCTTCAAAATCGCCTTGGGATCGTAATCGAAAACCTGGCGGGTCTTCTTGCCCACCCGCATGAGGTTGCGGTGGTTGGCCACCCGCACCCGGAAGAACTCGTCGAGGTTGGAGGAGTAAATGGCAAGGAATTTCAGTCGCTCCAATAGCGGAACGGAGGGGTCTTTTGCCTCTTGCAAGACCCGGTAATTGAACGAAAGCCAACTGATGTCTCGGTGGTAGAACGGGTAGCCCTGGTTAGCATCCTGCTCTAATTCGGTGCCTGCTGTCATGGTTGCGTGGTCAAGTTTTTGGTAAAACGGCGGCTAAAATAGCCAAATCCAATTCGTTTCGATGCAATAGACAATCTTCGCACCGAAATTTAATGCGGCTTTAACTTCCCTTTTCAGAACAGCGACATTTGAGGCCCTTGCGCTGCTTGCCCACCCAGCTTTGGCCCACGGGTGGCCACGCCGCTCATAGCCTTTGTTTTTTCATAAAAAGCTGCCGCAAGGTCGGGTGCCAAAAGGTTGTCCGGCTCATGGGTGAAGAAATAGCATTCTTGCAAGCCCATTGAAAACCAATGACTTAGGCGTTCAGCCCAATCGTCGAGCCGGGTGAAGTCGGTCGGATGCAGGTCGTTGCCCACAAAGCGGACGAGCACCTTGTCTGTGGTGAGCCGCATGTGCGCCACGTCCCGTCTCCCGGCCACATCAGTGATGACAGTACTGACGCTGAATGATTTCAACAACTCGATTAAACGGTCGGTGTTCAATGGGTTGGAAAACCAGCTTTCATGCCGCACCTCCACGGCCAACGGCAGGGTGAATTGTTTCAGAAAAGCCTCCAGCACCCCAATCTTTTCCACCCCGAAATATGGGGGTAATTGGATGAAGCAAGGCCCAAGCTTATTGCCCAGCCCACTCATGGCCACACAAAATCGTTGGATGAGGTCGCCGCCCGTGCCTAGGTCGGCGGCATGGCTGATGGTCTGCAGCACCTTTGGGCAAAAACGGAAATCGTCCGCAGCTTCATCGTGCCAGTGCTGTACGGTGAAGCTGTCGGGGATGCGGTAGTGCGTCGTGTTCAACTCGATGGTGTTGAACTGGCGGCTGTAATGCCGCAGGTATTCAGTGGTTTTCGTACCCTTCGGGTAAATCTTGCCTACCCATTCCTTTACACTCCAGCCAGTGGCGCCAACATATAGCGATTGCGGAACTTGTCCCGATACCTTGGGATTGCGGATTGGGGATTGCGGATTGGGGATTAGGTTCCCTACGGGAATGACAAAATGCGGATTACGGACGGGAAAGTTGCGCAGAATTTCAGCGTTGCCCGGTGGGTCGGCGGGGAGGAGAAAGTCAACTTGGGAGATGTCGGGGAGTTTGCCGAATTCCATAGGGTTGGAGATTTTAGGGCAAATAACCTCAAAAAACACGGATTAAGTAGGCCAACGAAATAAGTTTAAATTTCAATTTTGATGCAATTAGCTGAAATTCAAGTAGTTGTACAATCGTAAGTCGTAAATCAAAAATCGTAAATCTACTTATTTCCTTTATCGGGCGGCTTGTCTTATTTTTGACGTGTCATGGGCCATTGGGCCTTGTTTTTCATCAAAAACTAGGAGTATGAAGGCGCTAATTACCATCGGTGTTTTGTTGTTGGCTTCCGTTTCCATTTTTGCGCAGCAGAACAAATGGATGAAAGATGAGAAGAACATCCTCACCGTCACCATCAACAAGGACGCGACCAAAGCAGAACTGGTTGACCTGAAGGAAAAGTTCTGGGAAGGTTATCGAATCAAGTTTGAATGCCCGAAGATGGAGTTCAGCAAAAAGACTGATAAACTGAAATACCTGAGCCTAAGGGTAGAGATGTCCACTGGCGAGGTGGGTACGGTCGGTACTTCCTTTGCCGCCCCAGGCCAGGTCATCGGCTTCCATTTTGACCGCAACGATGATGCCTACGATATTTTCGGCGTTTGGACGAAATAGTCTTTAGTTTAAGGGCTTTCTCATAAAATTTTTGAAGGCTTATGCATCCTTTTTGTCATGGCCTTTAGGCCATCTCTGCGTCATGATGGGCAGCAAAACGTGATTCAGAGATGGCCTGAAGGCCATATCAAAGTGCCCCAAAACAGTCACAATGCATAGCCTTCATTTCTTATGAGAAAGCCCTTTATTCCGAACAGACTTTCTATGACGAACCAACTTAACTCCTCAAATAACAAGCTCCATTGGCCTTGGATTTTGGCAGCTGCCTTGATACTCGGCTACTGGTGTTGGTTCAACGGATATCCGTTCTTTTTCCCTGATACTGGCGCCTATATTAAGGGTGGTTTCTCAGGCGTGCCAGGCAGTTCGAGGCCATTGACTTATGGCTTGTTCCTGCGGCATACCAGTTTGAAAGACAGCCTGATGTGGGTGGTCTTTGCTCAAGGCATCCTGACGGCCATCTTTTTGAGGCAATGGCTCAGGCAATACTCGCCCAAACTAAGCCCAGCTATTTTCATTGGTTCCGCTATATTCCTCACCTACTGCACCCATGCCTCCTATTATGTTTCTTTCCTTTTAGCCGATTGTTTCACTCCGATATTCTATGGCTGTATTGTCCTGTTGCTGACCGCAAAAATGGACCATTGGCAATTGGTAGGTATTGGCCTATTGGCTTGGCTGTCCATGATGATGCACTATTCACACCTGATGGTCGGGTTGGCAATGGCGGTGCTCATGGCTTTGGGAATGATACTTCCATTAGTAAGGACTTGGATGAGTTGGAAGCGGATCGGCTTGATTTGCCTGCTAACAGCTGCAGGCTGGGGCGGCATCTTGGTGATGCACCGCATAGGCGGCGGCAAATGGACGATGATGCAGGCCAGCCATGTCTATTCCATATCCCGGCTGCACGAGGTCGGCATTTTGAAACAATATCTGGACAAGGCTTGCCCTGCGGGCAAAAATTGGAGCCTTTGCCATTACCGAGATTCTTTGCCAGAGAATTTGCTTTGGGATACCAAAACAAGCCCAATCTACCTGACCGGTGGTTGGGATGCTACCAAAGACGAGTATAACGCTATTTTGAAGGACATTGCGAAGCAACCTAAACTCGTAAAGCGGATGGTGATAGAATCACTAAATGGCACGGTGAAGCAGTTTTTTTTCTTCACAACGGAGAAGTTGTTTTACAATGGAAAAGGCGAAATGCTTTACCGCCAAGTGCACAAATACTACCCGAACGAGGTGCAAGCCTTCCAGTTTTCCCATCAAAACGGGTTGCAAGAACTGCTGCCCCTAAATGGCTTGAACCAGCGCCAATTGTTCTTTTTCTTTTTATCCTTGCTGGTCGCAGTGCTAATGGCCAGTTCCGAAAAATGGAAACTGGCGGTGCCCGTGGAGTTCAGGCGGGCTTTCTTTTTAGTGCTGATTCTATTGGTCATCAATGCAATGGTAAGCAGCATTTTCTCGACCATCGTGCCAAGGTACCAGGGAAGGGTAGTGTGGCTGTTCATCCTATCGGCGGGCTTGGCGGCGGCTTGGCGGTTGAAGCATGAGTTGGCCCCAAAGGAGTAAACAGTTCGGCAGTTGGCAGGTGGCAGTCAGTTCGCAGTCGTTCAGTCAGTGTCAAGCTGAATGGCAAGAGACTAAAGGACTTCTTAACTGCACCCTGACTGCCAACTGCCCACTGTCGAACTGCACACTACTCCTTCCCCTTATCCCCCACGAACTGCTGCTCCTTGTATTTGAACAGCACGTTGAAGGTTGTGAGGCTGCCGTAGATGCGGGTGATGTACTGCTGCAAATCCACTTTCTCCTCATCGGTGAGTTTGCTGGCGTTGATTTTCTGCTCCATGACCCGCAAACGGTCACGCACCATTACGATTTTATGGAAAAAAGTCTCAATGGGCACGTCCTTCGGCTTCACGCTATCGTCGCCGGGTTTGAGAATCATCGTGCCGCCGTCCCAACGGTCGCCGAGGTCAACGACTTCGCTGATGTCGGACCAGTGCTTGAGGATTTTCATCAATGATTTTTCCGCTTCACTAAACGAGACGGCAGCTTCGGCGGGCACGGCCTCTATAACCTGCCACTTGTCGTAGTCCTTGCCGACCATTTTCAGGCCGTAGGTCATGAAGCAGCACTCGTAGGCCGCCCCGTGCAGGCGGATAACGGCCCCGTCGCCGTAGGCCGGATGTTTTACCCTCGAACCGACGCCGAGGAGGGAGGTGGTATCTGACATATTTTTAAGGATTGAAGGATTGAATGAATGAAGGATTGAATTTTAGGCACTGCATTCAACGAAAAAATGAGTTTTAGGTTTTGCCGAAGGCAAGGAAAGAAAAAATGCTGACTTTTGCAGCGTTTAGCTTTGGTGGACGGTTATCGGTGAGCTTTTTCCTCCATTCGTGGAAAAAAAGCCAACAAGTCTATCAACTTTGGATTTCAACAAGGGCTTGTTGCATATTTCCGTAACTGCCCAATCGTAAATCGTAAATCCTTACATGAATACAACCCAATACGCTGCCTTCGTGCAGGTGCCTGTTTTTCACCAATTCAACGTGCTCGGCCTAACCACCATCCAACGAACGCTGATTGCGCTCTCAAAAGCTGGCGTGTCGGATGCCTGCGTGGTCAGCGATGAAAATGAGGCCATACAACAGCAATTGGCCAAGCGGCCGATGGACATTCGGCTCCATTTTTTCAAAAAAAATGAAGCGGAGGCCGCCCATCAAAAACTTGTTTCGTTGCAGCCCGAAAAGGTTTATCTATTCCAAGAACCTGTTGCTGTTGACATTTCCGTGTTGGAGGATATGAAGAAATCGCCGGGTGATGGAAGTGCAGCAGGCACGAAAGGCTGCATGATTTATCTGCTTCCTTTATCTGCGTTTCAATCAAAAAAAGACCCCCAAAATGGGGCTTTTATGATGCTTGGTAACCGAACTTGCCACCCCGTCCGTTCCGAAGAAGAACTTCGTGACGTAAAAGCCCGCATCATCCGCAACCTGACCAAGCCCACCGACGGTTGGGCAAGCCGATACCTGAACCGTCCGATTTCCACTAGAATCAGTCGGGTGATGGTTTACACGGGCATTACCCCGAACCAATTTACGTTCATCACGGGCCTCATCGCTTTTATCCCCGTCTATTTTGTACTGAAAGGCGGCTATTGGAACTGGCTGATTGGCGCCGCTATCTACCATCTCGCTTCCGTGCTGGACGGCGTGGACGGCGAGATTGCCCGCATGAAAATGCTGCACAGCAAATTCGGCCAATGGCTCGACACCATTTTTGATTTTGCCTCGATGGTGGCCGTGCTCATCGCCCTCGTTATTAGCGTCCAGAACCCCGAACACAACCAGCCATTTTATATCCAAAATGCAGGGTGGGCGGCGCTCTTCGCTGCCGTTGGCGCTATCCTGAGCATTGTGATTTACAATATCCGCTATAAACGGGAGGGTACGTTTTACATCCCTTACGCCTACCTCAGCAGTGAAAGCCGCTGGGCAAAAGCGTTGGCGAAAATCAACAATATTGGCAAGCGGGACTTTTACATATTTCTGTTCTTGCTCTTGGCGGTGGTCGGGATGTTTCCCTTTGCCTTGGTCTATGTGGCGGTGATGGCGATTTTGGTGTTTTTGCTGTCTATGCAAACGCATTTTACGAGACCCAAGGATTGAAGGATTGAATCAGCGCACGGTTCGGCCTTCAATCCTTCAATCCTCCAATCCTTCAATCCTTTCTTTTGAAAAACAAACTCACACTTTACCTCCTGGCCGACGGGGCAAGGCCCGACGTCTTCAAGCGCCTATTGGACGAAGGCCAACTGCCCAATATCCAACGGGAAATCATTGACCGGGGCACTTATCGCACGGCGACTTCGGTGTTTCCGACGACCACTGGCCCGGCCTATTTGCCGATGCTCAACGGTGCATTCCCTGGCACGATGAACGTGACAGGCATCCGTTGGTTCGACAAGGCCGAGTTCTTCAAAGACCGCTGGAGCAAGGCCGCCAAGCGCACCTATGTAGGGCCGGAAGCATGGCTTTTCAACGACGACATGCCCGCCGAATTCCCCACCCTGCACGAGCAGATGGAGCGGCCCTATAACGTGTTTTCGGTGATAACGAGGGGCGTGCCAAAGGAAAACGACCTCGGTGCCACGGGCAAATCCTGGATGTACATCAAGGCGCATTATTTCGCCATCAACCACCCCGTGGACGTGTCCGCCTACGAGCGCATGATGAGGGGGCTTGACATGAACCCTGAGTTCTTTTTCGTGGTTTTCCCCTGTATTGACTGGGGGGCGCACTACTACGGCATCGAGCATGAGCAAACGATTTTCTCGTACAAATACCTCGATTTTGCCGTAGGCGAAGCGGTGAAAAAACTGAAGGCACAGGGCCGCTGGGACGATACACTGCTCATCATCACCTCCGACCACGGCCTCACGGACACGCCTACCCACATGGATTTGGCGAAATTCATGCGGCGGCATGGCTTCCGCACTTTCGCCCATCCGAACACTTTTACCATCAAGCCACAGGCCGCCGTGATGATTTCGGGGAATGCCTTCGGGGCGGTTCACCTCTTGGCCAATGGCCCGGCAATACTGCGGGGCGACGACGTGAAAAACGCCTTCGGTACCGCCAATTTGCAGGAACTGCTGGCCGAACCTGCCGTGGATTTCGTGGCATGGCGTGGCAAGGAGGACGGCAGCTTCATGGTCGCCAACCAGCACGGCGAGGCGAAGATTTTTGGTAAAAATGGCCAAGGCTACCGCTACCAACCGCTCACCGCCGATGTGTTTGGCCTCGGCAATTTGGCCGTGCCAATGGATGCCCAGGTCGCCCTCGATGCCACTTTCAACAGCACCTATCCCGATGGCTTGGTGCAGGTGGAGCAGCTATTCCGGGGCAGTAGGGCTGGTGATATTGTCGTGTCTGCCAATCCCGGCTACGACCTGCGTGACCGCTGGGAAATCCCGGAACACAAAGGTTCGCATGGCTCGCTGCATCGGGAACACATGATGGTTCCGTTCATTTACAACCAGCAAGGCTGGGACAGCCGGAACGCCCGCACCGCCGATATTTACAACACGATATTGGATTGGATGGGTAAACCAACGAGGGGGAATAGTGATGGGAAATCGTTGTTGTAGTTGCCAAATTTATTTGGCGACAAATCAAAATTCAATAAAAAATTATGGCAATGGCAAACAAAGCCAGCCAAATAAATTTGGCGGCTACAATCGCCTACATATCAAGCGAACGCTACCCGCACCACAACACCAATACGCAGCAAATCATCAAGAACGTAAGTTCGCTGCGGGCAGTGGGGGTGGGCATTGATTTGATAGTGCCGAGGCAGGCGGCCATGTACCTTGCCAATGATGCGCAGTTGGAGGCGGCTATTTGCAACTATTACAATGTACCGCCGGGTTTGGGCATCAAACAGACTGGGTTGTTCCCGGCCACTCGTTTGCAATTGGACAAATACCTTCACCCCATTTTTGCCATTATTTATTGCCGATTGATTAAGGGCTATGATGTCATTTATACCCGCAATATTTTCACCGCTATATTATTGGCTTTATTCGGGGTTAAGTTTATGTTTGAAACCTATCAAAGACTGGGAGACACCAAACCTCGGTTTATTAAATTATTGACAAAGCAGGCAAAAAAAGGCAGGATGCTTGGCATGGTATTGCACAGCAACGTTGCGGCGGAATCTATGCGTGGTGTGGGTTTTCCTTCGGAAAAACTATTGGTGTTGCACAATGGCGTGGACAATTCGGATATGTTGCCCATTTTAACAAAAACAGCGGCAAGGCAACAACTGAAGCTCGATTTAAACGCCCGATATGTAGTTTATACGGGCAATATGCAGAGGAACAAATGCGTGGAAGTAGTGGTGGATATTGCGGCATATACGCCCGAAATCAACTACTTATTGGTGGGCGCAAAGCCCGATGATATTGTGCGTTTAACCGCCTATTGCGAAGCAAAAAAAGCAAAGAACGTTAGTTTGGTGGAGCGCCAGCCTGTCAACATGGTATCACAGTACCTCTATGCCGCAGATGCGTTGATAATCCCGCCAGCAGCCGCACCCATGCAGTCTTTCGGGAAGACCGTCCTGCCGTTCAAGCTGTTCCCTTATTTGGCCGCAGGCCGCCCCATCATTGCACCCGACCAAGCAGATATGCAGGAATTGTTGCGCAGCGATAAAAACGGCCTGCTTGTGCCGCCGGATGCGCCGGAACAGAACGCCAAGGCCATCCGTGCGCTGTTCTCCGATGAAAAAATGATGCAAAAACTGGCCACCAATGCTGCGGAGACTTCTCGTGCCCTGACTTGGGAGGCCCGAGCCCTTCGATTCAAATCTTGGCTGGCTGGGCATTGAGCCACCTTCTAAATATAGGCTCAACTGATTAAACAACAAGGCATTGTGACGGGGCTGCTCGGTGCCAGGAATGGCGACCTTACCGTTTTAATCGAAGCTACAATAGGGCGGCAGGGCGAGGTAAAGCAATAATGCCTTAAAGTGGAACCAAATTCAACAAACAGGCGGATATTGCCGGAACATTGGCAATTTTGCCGCAAGAATACCAACAACATGCCTGAAACAATATCCTGCGATTTCTTGGTCATTGGTGGCGGTGCTGCTGGTTTCTTTGCGGCCATTCGGGCAGCGGAGTCCAAGCCCGGCACCAAGGTTGTCATATTGGAAAAGGGTAGGGAAGTGCTACAAAAAGTCAAGGTCAGTGGCGGTGGCCGCTGCAATGTCACCCATGCCTGCTTCGATGCAAAGGAATTGGTGAAGCACTACCCAAGGGGCAGCAAGGCGCTCCACGGTCCGTTCAGCCGCTTCCAGCCAGGCGATACCATCGGCTGGTTCGAGCAGCGGGGCGTCCGGCTGAAAATTGAGGAGGATGGCCGCATGTTCCCCGTCACCGATAATTCCATGACCATCGTCAATTGCCTTTTGCAGGCAGCCTCCAAAGCCGGCGTCGAGGTCAGGACGGGAGAGAACGTCACCCATTTTGCTCCGCAACAAACCGAAAAAGCTGGCTGGTTGATTGCTACGCAAAGTGGCTCACAGTTTCAAGCAAAGAACCTGATGGTGGCCACAGGTAGCAGCCCCCGCATCTGGGAACTGCTTCGGGAACTGGGCCATGCCATCGTGTCGCCTGTGCCCTCGCTCTTCACCTTCAACATCAAGGACAAGCGCATTGATGGGCTGATGGGGCTTTCCGTGCCTTCGGCAACGGTCAAGGTCGTCGGTGAAAAACTGGTGGCAACAGGGCCGCTGCTCGTCACCCACTGGGGCATGAGCGGCCCCGGCATCCTGCGGCTGTCGGCTTGGGGCGCCCGCATTTTGGCGGAGAAGGGCTACCGATTCGATATTGAAGTGAGCTGGCTGAACTACACCACCGATGAGCTGGTGGAGGAACTGAACGAGGCAAAACTGGAACATGCCAAAAAGCTCGTTGCTTCGCAATGCCCGTTTCCGAGCCTGCCTCGCCGATTGTGGGAGAGCTTGGTGGCAGTGGCTGGTGTTGCATCCGATTCGAGATGGGCTGATTTGGGAAAAGAAAAACTGCGCAAATTGGCCACGGAACTGGCCGCTGGCCGCTACTCGGTCACTGGCAAAAGCACTTTTAAGGAGGAGTTTGTCACGGCAGGTGGCGTTGAATTGGACGAAGTGAACTTCAAGACTTTTGAGAGCAAGCTGCACCCCGGCCTTTATTTCGCAGGCGAGGTATTGGACATTGACGCCATTACTGGCGGTTTCAATTTTCAAGCGGCATGGACGGGCGGGTGGCTGGTAGGTACAGCAGTGGCTAATGGCCATCGCCACTAAAAAGCTCATTTAAATTCTTAGCCAACCACATCCAAAAAATTGTGTCAACTCCTGCTCCTATGGATGTGCCTACTAGTGTAGGAGTGCTTGTTCTTTCACCTTTTATCAGTTTCTTAATATCATTCAAAGGAATGGCATAATGCTTTTTATATCCGGATACATCAATAATGACCGCAGTTTGCAAGGTGTTATTCTCGCTCTCCAATTCGTCAATTTTAACAAACCACCCTTCTAACCTTCTGCTGTGTTTCCTCAAAACTTCAACCCTCGTACCTTGTGGTATGCTTTTTAGCTCCTCAATGCTCAATTCATAGGATGCACGTGCTTTATTCTGTTTACCCGATACTGATGCGCCCGCAGCCAAGCCAATGATGGTGCAGTTTGAGAACAGCGAAATGGCAATGATAGCCGTAAACAGGATGCAGGTAGGCTGAATAATAGTGCGTTTATGATAAAATGATAGCAAATTCTTTTTCATCCGATGTTCAATTCAATAGCGTACAAGGTAGGATTCAGATTCAAGTTTAGGAGAATAAATTGCCAATTTGTTGTTTTACAACAAAAACTGCATGAAAAACAAAAGCGACCGGGTGGCACTCACCCGGTCGCTTTTGTTTATTATTCTTTAAAGTGGGGTTTACTGCACCACCACATTGTCCACCCGATAGCTCGAAGTCAAGCCAGTGGAGTTGTTGCCCACATATTTAAAGCCGATGGCCACTTTTTGGCCAATATAATCCGAAAGGTCAATATCGCCGGAAGGAATCCACTCGTGGTCAACATTGGGCATGCCAGCGATGAGGGCCGTGGAGAGTTCTTCCCAAGTGGCCGTCAGCGGGTCGCAGTTGAAATCAGTTGAAATCCAGACCGTGAGGCCGTCATGTGTCCAGAAAGCCTTGGCCGTCTCAAAGCTCAGCACTTTCGGGCCGGTGATGTCGAGCAGTGGGGTTACGAGCCAAGCGGCCATTTCAGGATTGGTGTCGTTGAAAGCCGTTGCCTGCACGTAAGTATTGCCGCTGAACAGCTTCGATTGCCAACGGCGGGTGCCCGTCTCGGCAAGGTTCGTCCAGCCTGTTAGTGCAATGTCCGTGTTGTTGACGCCCGTTGAAAACGCTTCATTGAGCGTGGCCACGGTGAGGGGTGGGTTGCCGTTCTGGCAAGGATCGTCGTTGCCACCCGTGCCGCCGCCGCCCATGCCAAGTTTCACGTTGTCCACCCGGAAAGTGCCCGTTTGCCCACTGGTGCCGCTGCCCACGTAATGGAAGCCGATGGCCACTTTTTGGCCAATCAAAGCCGTAAGGTCAACATCGCCGGAGGCAATCCATTCGTTGCTGGTGCTGCTTGCACCTGCGAGGGTCGCATTCAAGGGCACCCAAGTGGCTGTGGTCGGGTCGCACTCGAAATCCGTGGAAATGGAGGCGGTGAAACCATCGTGGGTGTAGAAGGCAGTTGCTGTTTCGAAGGTCAAAACCGAAGCGTCAGCGGTCACATTGATCAGCGGGGTGACGAGCCAAATGTCCATTTCCGGCGAGCTGTCATTGAAAGCCGTTGCCTGGGCATAGATGTTGCCGCTGAACTCTTTGTATTGCCAAGTGCGGGTGCCTTTTACGTTGAAATTCGTCCAGCCCGTAACATCCACCGGGTCGTTGTTGGCACCCGATTCAAAATCCTCGTCAATACCGTCCACGGTTGGCACGGTACCTCCTGTGCAGGGGTTACCACCGCCGCCACCGCCGCCACCACTGCAACGGTCGCCGTCCATTTTTACGTCGTTGATATCACGCACGAGGAACTGGAGGTCGTCCCGGAAGACGCTAAGGATACCCGTCAAACTGCCGCCGCCATTGGGAAGGGATACCCCCGCAAAATTTGCGAAGCTGCTCGTCCGCACGATAAGTTCGATTCCGTCGCAGTCTTCTATGTATCGGTTCGCAGTCACACCAGAGCCTTGCTGCGCAAATGAGAGACTGGTATCGGCGAGTTGGAACTGTACATCTGTGACGGTGATAAGGGTGTTTACATCGTTTATCGTTAGTTCACTGGCTTTTTTTATTTTTGGCAGGGGTGGGTCCACTTTTTTCCCACGGAAGATATAATCTTGGTCACGCAGGATATTTCCCAAGGAATTGCCCC
Organism: Saprospiraceae bacterium; assembly: GCA_016714985.1. Lineage (GTDB taxonomy): Bacteria > Bacteroidota > Bacteroidia > Chitinophagales > Saprospiraceae > UBA6168. The sequence goes on from JADKBS010000005.1 coordinate 441,760, forward strand.
GCTGCGGGTCATAAATGACGAAACCGCCCAATTGGATGAGGTTGTTGTAGTCAGCAATGATTAAGTCCTGGCATTTGATATAAACCTCCCTGCCTATGGGGTAGAGCGGGTAGTTGTCGCTACCTTCAATCTTTACCGAGATTCCCCCAGTTTCATCTTGAATGACGAAAGTCTCGAAAAAATTGCCGGACTTGTCGTCCGCCACCACAGTACCCTTGATGATGATGTCCGATTTGATGGAATCGAACTGTCCAAAGGTGTGCATGGCTTTCAACTCCGCAATAGTGGTGTTGGCAGTCAGGCCAGGGTCAATACCCTCGGTCGGTGGCTGGTCGAAATCTTCCTTGATGCAAGCATTGAACACAAGGCCAAGGAACAGTGTGGGAAGGATAAATCTAATTAAATTTTTCATTATCAATGAGTTGATGGTTGGATCGCTAAGAATGTTGGATTGTTAAAATTGTTTAGCTGTTGTTTTAAAACGGGTAACAATTTTAACAAGGAACAATCACTTTGATTACCTGAAATTCAGCGCCCCCATGATAAAAAAGTTGGTGCCGAAAGCATAAAAATACCTTGGCGGAAACACGTTGTAGCCATGGTCGAAGTCAGCCCTGTCAAAACGCAGTTGCTCATAGCCGCCAGTTCGGAGGGTTGCATTGAGTAAGTTGGTGATGCCGAGTGTCAAGTTGAAGAACACATCGTCGTTTACCTTGAACGATTTATTGGCAAAAACATCAACGGTGTAGGCACTGGGCAGCCGCTCCTGATCCACTTTCCGGTTGTAGATTTCACTGCCTTGCGTGTCACCGATTACGGCCTCTGCTGTACGGCGGTAAGGGTTGAAGTCTATGTAGTTGCGGTCAAAATAATTAAGGGTAATGCTTGCGGACCAGAACTTCGGCGAACGGTATTCAAGCGAGCCTGAATAGGCTGTCTGTGGGGTATTTGGCACGTAAAAATTCTTGGCATACACGATGTCAACCTGTTGCTGGTCGCCATCACTGTCTTGTACAAAAATGGACTTTGGTCGGTTGGTGTAAATATATTCCCCAATAGCAGCCACGCCGCTGATGTTCCAGCTTGGCGTGATTTTGTATTGCACTGCCAGCTCTACGCCTGCATGGCGCTTGTTGATGCCCGTGAAAATATTGGCACCGAAAGTATTGAGGTCGTCAAAATAGAACCTGTTGATTTTCAATGAATTGTTAAACTCCGTCCAGTAGAAAGTGGAACGAACTCGGATGTCTGGTGTCCTGAAAATATAGCCTATTTCTCCGCTCAAAACTTCCTCGTTGGTCAGACCTGGCACCACTTGGTCACGGGTTCTGGCAGAGAGGAACACGTTGCGGAAGTCGGGAGCCCTGTTCAAGAAAGCCCCATTGGCGTAGAGGTAGTTGCGCCCATTGAACTTGTAGGTAATGCCTGCCTTGGTCGAGTAGTTGTTGAAAGATTGCTTTTTCGAATCGCCTAATGAGCTATCAGGGAAGCGTCCGTTGCGGAAGTAGCCCGTCCGCCAAGCCTGTGTCCGGGAAGCCTCGCCAGCCATGAAAAAGTCAAATTTAGCGTAGCTGAAACGCGCTTGCAGCCACGGTCCAAACCGCTGCGCCGTGATGTCATAGTCCCAACGGTAGGTATCCCCTTGTTGGACGAAGTCTTCAGGGTCTTCCAAGTTGTATTTTGGTGATTGGCCCGGAATATTGTCACGGATGGCAAATGGGTCAGTATTGGTAAAATAGTCGCCGCCGAGCAGGTCTTCTGCTACGGAAAAGTAGTGCGTTTTGTCTTGTTGGAAACTAAAGCCACCGTTCAAAATCAAATGGTCGCTGGCGATGTTTTCATACATCGTATTGATGCTGATGCGGTCGAGGTCGGAGCGTTGGTTGGCCAGAATGATGTTCGAGGTATCCAGCGCAGCTGGGTTTTGGAGTTTGTTCCGGCCGTTTCCTTCATAAATATCGTCCCATTGCACCTGTAGCAGGTCGGGGTTCTTCAAAATAGCTTGGCGCATGATGTCCGCCCCAGCTTCTCCACCGTTCCTGGGGATGCTGTTATAAGTCGGCAACTTGCGGTAGTAATCGGGAAGGGGGTTGGTGGCATCTGCCCAATCGAGTTGGGTGCGACCGTATTTGCCAGTCATATAACTGGCTGCGGTGATCAGGTTGGAATGGTCGTTCAGCTTCCAGTCATGGCGGAGTATGGCAAATGGCTGGTGGGTATTTACCACCCTGGCATTCCGGATTTCCCCATTTTGCCAACCCCAGTTTGGGTTGTAAAAATTGGTTCCAGCGAGGTCGTTCGCCTCTTGGATGGAAGGGCTTGAAGTTCCCCTACGGGTGGGGGCGCCGAGCACGGTAAGGTTGAGCGTGTGGTTGTCGTTGAGCTTTTTGTCCACCGATGCAAAATAGGACCAAGCATCGTAGAAAGTGCCCGGCACATAGCCCTCCTCGGCCCAGCGGCGGCTGCCAGAAAAAGAAAAAGCCCATCCCTTTTCATTCATGCCTGTGTTCCAAGTGGCCATCAAGCGACCCGTGGCCGCCCTGTTGGAGAACATATAAGAAACCCGACTTCCTTTACGCTGGACACTGGCACGGGTGTCCAAAGCTGCTGCACCGCCAATTCCGCCAAAGCTATAGGCGAATGGTGTCAGGTCAAACGTGTTTTCCCGCCTGCGGGTCACATCGTTCAAACCACCCCAACTGCTCCAAAAAACGGAGCCTGTTTCAAGGTTGTTGACCAGTACGCCATTGAAAAGCGTAGGTGTTTCGTTGTCGTAGCCCCTTATTTCAAAGCCCCCAGTACTGAGGTTGAACGAGGCCGCCTCGATGAAGGGGTCGAGGGACGCAGACAGGATACCTGAGACATTCTGCTCGCCGAGGCCATCGTCTTCGTCGGAAAGGGTAATGGTCGGTATGCGGTCTTCGTCTGTTACCACGTCCTTGATATTGGTTTCGGGTGCTTTTGCGGCAGGCTGTAGTTGGATGGTCTCGGTTTTGTATCCCGAACTGGTCTTGGTCAAGCCATCCAAGGTCGTTTGCAAATCAAAAGCCTGAAAGCCGTCTTTGGAAAAGCTGATGATATAGCTGTCGGAAGGTTGTTTGAAGGCAACTCGGAACCTGCCTTGCTCATTTGTGGCAGCTTCAGATTCAGTTGTGGTGACCGTCACCCCGCTGATGGGTTTGCCCGTGCTGGCGTCTTGTACGACACCGTAAATGGAAACTCTTTGGGAGAAAATCAGCTGTGCAAAACCTGTGAATAAAAGGAGTAGGAAGGTTTGTTTCATGCTTGTCATAAAATTGAGGCACAAAGGTAGCAAGTCGCCTTGTTGTATTGTTTTTTTTATAAAAAATAACCCAAACTTAAAGCCGCTTGGGTCGCAGGTAGGTCAAATGGGTGCCTCAGAGATGGGGATGGGTCAGTTTTTCCATAGCGGGTAGGCTGTCAGTTTTCCACATCGCTTTAATTCAAGTCGCAACTACTCATAGCTTTTGTGCATGGCCCCATGTATGCCGGAACCCCAGTTCCGGCGTCAGACCATCGAAACTGGGGTTTCGGTGTACGTTTGGCTCTTTCCTCCTACACCCTCCTAAGCAGTTACTTCAAATCGAATTTGATGGGAAGGGTGAATTGGACCCTTACAGGCTTGCCCTTTTGCGTGGCGGGTTCCCATTTGGGCATGGCCTTCAGCAATCGCAGCACTTCTTTACCACAGCCTCCACCGATATCTTGCAGTATTTCAAACTTGCTAAGGGAGCCATCTTTCTCGACCACGAACTTTGCGTACACCGTTCCCGTGATATTCCTGCGCCTTGCTTTTAAGGGGTATTTGATGTTCTTGGAAAGGTACGCTAACATTTTGCGCTCGGCGCACTGCTTTTTAAGTTGATGGTCCACCTCTGTGCAGCCGGGGTAGAGGGGCATGGTTTCATCTGGCCCTCCATCTACCAAGGTGTTGTCCGAAAGTATCGGACGGGAAACAGATGGTCGAGTTGGGTCCTGGGCCAATAAAACTGGTACTGAAAAGCCAATGAACAGGAAGGTGGTGATGAGTCTTTTCATGGATGGAACTGATTTTGGGTGGCCGCATTTGAATCTGAATTTCAGGGTGGGCAAATTATGCAATTTCAAATTATTTGATTCAATCCTGCAAAACTACTCCAACCTGAACTTAAAAGGTAGAACGTACTGTACCCTCACCGGATTGCCTTGGTGCTGGCCGGGATGCCAATTTGGCATCGTCTGCGCCACCCGTAATCTCGTCCCCGCAGCCCCCGCCGATGTCCTTTGCTATGGCCCAGTTGGAAAGCGAGCCGTCCTTTTCCGCCACGAACTTGATGACCACGTCGCCCTGAACCTTCGAGCTTCGGGCCTCTTTTGGGTACTTCACCTTGCCATACAGGTATTTGAGCATCTTCATTGGAGCGCAAGCGCGTTGCTCCTCCAGGTCTTTTTCCTTTTCGCAATCGGGAAACATCGGCGGCACGTCAACCGTCATATAGATTTCCTCGTCCTGTACGGCACTGGTGTCGGTTTGGCCGAGCAGCCAAGCGGGTGCCAGAAGGCAGAGGAACAAAATTGGCAGCATTCGGGTCATGGTAGATGAAGTTGGGGTTGCTTCGCAATTAACGGGGTAGAAATATATTTAAAAACCGTGCGGCTTTATGTTTTTATCAATTTAATTTGAATCGAACAGGTATGTTGTACTGTACTCGCACGGGCCTTCCTAGCTGTGTTCCTGGCTGCCACTTTTTTGGCATTAACTTGATGATGCGAAGTACTTCATCACCACAGCCTCCACCTATGTCCCTCAAGATGGTAGGGGAAGTTACCGAGCCATCTTTTTCAATAGTGATTCTTACATAGACAACTCCTTCGATACAGTTTTTCCTGGATTCGGAAGGATATTGAAGGTTGGAGTAGATAAATTCCATGACCAAGGAATCCGAGCATTTTTTCTTTTCTGCAGAAGTTTCAAGCATCTCGCAGCCCGGGAACCAAGGTCCTTCCTCTCGAATAGCTGGAAACACACTTCATTGGCAGTTGGTTGGGGCGGCGGCGGCGGCGTCAAATCTGTCGGGCGGGTTGTTTGTGCAAGTAGATGAACCGAAGTAGCGAGAAAAACAATCAAAATTGGAGCTGGCTTTCTCATGTTGTTGGTAGATTGAATAAGTAAAAGCATCGGTAATGACAAGATGCAATTTGGACCTTATTTGATGTGAACCAGCTACCATTCTCCAAAAAGCAATTTGCAGGACATTTGACTTTCCTTTGCTCCGCTATGTTTGCCACAAAAAATAGCTATGAAAAAAATCAAGACCATTCCCTTTTTCTTCCTGCTCTTCCTCGCAAAATCCATTGCCCAAGAAGGCTGGGTCAACCTTGCCCCCAATCTCAGCGATGTGCGCATAGACGACGTCTATTTCATCAACCCCGACACGGGCTGGCTGGCTGGCACCTCGGTTATTCGAAAAACCACGGACGGCGGCCAGACCTGGCAGACCCAACTCACCACCCCAGGCCAGTACCTCCGCAGCATTGAGTTCCTGAATGCAAACTACGGCTTCTGCGGCACGCTCGACGGGGCATTCTACCGCACCACCGATGGCGGCGAGACCTGGACGGACATCTCCTCGGCCATCCCGGGCAATGCGCCGGGCATTTGCGGCCTTTCCCATCGGGGGCAGAACGTCTATGGCTGCGGCATCTGGTCTTTCCCTGCCTATTTCATCAAGTCCTATGACGCTGGCGACACCTGGTCGTACAAGGACATGAGCGAGCATGCCGTGGCCCTCATCGAGCCGCTATTCTTCCATTCCGACTCCGGTTTTGTGGCGGGTCAGGACGAATTGGGCGGCGTCATTCTTTTCACCGCCGACGGAGGAGAAACTTGGGAGGAGGTTCACAACACGGGCGTTTCGGGCGAGTACGTCTGGAAATTGCAGATGCTGACCCGTGACACGCTTTTTGCGTCGGTCGAGAATTTCGGCCCAACGGGCAGCATCCTCGTTTCCCACAACGGCGGCAAGACCTGGTTCCCCAAGCCCTTCAACTTCTGGGGAAATATCCAGGCCATCGGCTTCATCACTGGCTCCAAGGGCTGGGTCGGCGGCTATTTTGACGGCTTCCACGAGACCACCGACGGCGGCGACACCTGGACGAACCTCGGCGTCGGCAACACCCTGAACCGCATCTTCGTGCTCAGCCCTGAACTGGCCTACGCCTCCGGCGAAACCGTTTACAAGTTCGTAGGCCCGCCCCTGCCCTCAGCCACGGGCGAGCCTGTCGCCAAAAAAGAATTGGACTGGGCCGTGGCCACCGCCGAACAGGGCCGACACCTGAAAATCACCTTGAATCTGCGCCAAAGCGGTGCGGTGCAGTTGGGGTTATACAATATGGAGGGCCGACTGCTGCAAATGCTGCACAATGGCCGCCTGCCGGAAGGCCAGCACCAGTTGGAGCACCAACTGGAGGCTGCGGCAGGGGCGTATATCGTTGGGTTGCAGTTGAATGAGGGGATTGGGGGAAGAGGATTGTAGTGCATTGAGAGGGGCAATCCAATTCATCTTTTCTTGCATCATTCCCCAACTTGTCCATTGGAAACGCCGCCCTCCACTCAAATTGCTCCAAATACTGTATTTTTAAACTTTCCGGGGATGTCTGATATTAGGTTTGTAAATTTTCACTTTTTAAAATAGGCTCCTTTGGCCCCTTTTCGTCAAGTTGGTGGAAGTTTCATCGAAGGTCAAATCAAAAAGCTAAATTATTATGAAATATCTTTTCTTTGCTATTTTTCTTATAAATAAGTTGGTTTTGTTTGGACAAGATTCTGACTATTCAATTTGCGATTGTTGCACCTACTCATTTTTTCAAGACAAAAATGATTTCAACGATGTATTACCTCCTGATGAAATCAAAGCTAACAATTTGAAAAAACTAACAATTTATACCACTTCTAAACAACGTAAAATTCCAATAGATTCATCATTCAAGGTTGTTGACGCTGAATATAAAGAAATGATTTTCCATTTCAATTCTGACGGTTATATTGTAACCAAAATTGTTTTTAATAGGAGAGGACATTTTCATTCTATCTATGAATTTGAAAGAGATAGCGACAATAAAATCCTTTCAAAGACTTTTCATTATCTTGATGAAAAGGGTAATAAAACGTTAGATTTTCTATCAGAAAGGTGGATTTATGAATATTCTAATAGTCAGCTTGTAAAAGCCAAAAAATTAGGAAGTAATTATGGTGTACTTCCCGATTCTAAAAGCCATTTTTATATTTATGCATATGATGAGAGGGGGAGAGTTGTTTCTGAAACAGCTCAACTCTATTATGACGCTGGAACTTCTTTATATTATAAATCAACGACAGAATATAATGATACAACAAATACCGCTGTTGAAAAAACGAAAGACAAGGATATGCTTACTTTAATTGCAAAGACAAAGTATTCAGAGAGTAATAAGCCTCTTAGTCAGGAATTTTTCGATGGGAGAGACAATAAAATGTTTCAAGAGGTAATTTTAACCTACAACATGAATGAACAACTTATAAATCATCAAGTGAAGAGCATGAATTTAGGAACAGAGTGTGCAGATGGTGGCAATTTCGTAAATGCCATTTCTTATTCGCCCAAAAATCTTATTGACAAAATTTTGCACCAATACGAAAATACGGTGTGTGAATTAAGATTTGATTACCAATAAACAATTTTATCTGCATAGGAATTGGTTCGAACAGTGCGCTCTCATCCCTCGCTCCTCACCCCTCCACAAAATACATCTCCACCTCCCCCTTCCCCTTCGCCGCCACCTTGCCCCGTGGTGTGCAGGTGAACTTATCCTTCACCAGTGCATAAGTCGCTTCCGAGATGTTGACCCGCTCCGGTTCCCCGCTGGACTCCATGCGGGCGCCCATGTTCACCGTATCGCCCCAGATGTCGTAGGCGAATTTCTTCTGGCCGACCACGCCCGCCACCACTGGCCCCGTGTGAATGCCGATGCGGCAGACGAAAACGGGCTTGCCAGCGGCCCGGTTCTTTTCCGCGAACTGGAGCATAAAAACCTGCATTTCCAGCGCCGCCCGTACCATGTCTTCGGCATGGGTGGTGGTCGGTTCGGGTAGGCCAGCGGCGCAGAAATAGGCATCGCCGATGGTCTTTATCTTTTCGATGCCATATTTCCCAATGATTTCATCAAAGGCCCGGAAGCACTCGTCCAGTTCGGCCACCAGCTCCTCGGCGCTGATCTGCTCGGAGATGGCCGTGAAGCCCTTGAAATCGGTGAAAAGCACGGTGACGGAGTCGTAGCGGCGGGCCTTGGCCTTGCCATGCGCCTTCAGTTCCTCGGCAGTCTGGGCGGGCAGGATGTTGAGGAGTAGGTCGTCCGAGCGCTTTTTTTCCCGTTGGATGGTTTTGTTCTTGCTGAACAACGTGAGCAGCAAAACGGCCAAAAGCCCCATGCCGCCCAACACAGCGTACAACCGGGTGCGTTCGCTGCGCAATTTGGCCTCCTGCAATTGCAGCGCCTGCTGTTGCCGCTCTATTTCCTGCTGTTTTTTCCGGTCGGTGTAAACGGCCTCCCGGCGCTGCTCGGCCACCAGCCGCTCCTCCGTGAAGGTCGAGTAGCGAAGCTCGTCGTACTGCTCCCGGAACTTATAGGCCGCCTCGAAATTGCCCATTTTGAAATTGATGCGGGCAAGGTCTTTCAGTGCGCTCTGTTGGAATTTTAGGTCTTTTAGCTGCTGCGCAATGGCGTAGTAACGCTGGGTGTAGTCCAATGCTTCGGGATAGCGGCCCTGCCTGCGGCGCACATCGGCGATGCCGTTATAGACCTCCATCACGCCCGCCCGGTCTTCGAGTTTCTCCCTGATTTTCAGGGACTTAGCGAAATATTCCTCTGTTTGCGCCCAAGTCTTTTGCGCCAGTGCAGGGTCGCCTTTTTTGTCATAAAAACTGCCGAGGTTCTTCAGTACATAACCGATATTATTGAAGATTTCGGCCTGCCCGCTCTCGTCCTCCAATCGTTGTCGGATAGGGAGTGCCTCGTTGTAAATGCTAAGTGCTTTTTCAAAAAACTGCTGGGTTGTTATGGTGAAGCTATCCTTGTCCATCAGGTACTCGCCCCTAGAATCGTTCAGGTTGGCGAGGTTGGTGAGTACGCTGGCTTGCTGCCATTCGTTGCCGAGGCTGCTGTTCAGGTCGAGCGATTTCTGGTAGGCTTCCTCTGCCTCATCGAAGCGATCGGTTTCTGTTCGGATGTTGCCGAGGATGTTCCAGGCGTTGGCCACGTTCTCTGCGTCGGCCTCCGGGTCGGCCCCTTCGAGGTAAAGGAAGATGTTTTCGAGCGCCTCCGGGTAGTCGCCCATTTTTTCATGCACGTTGGCGATGTTGTAGTAAGCGTTAACGGCCCTTGCTGAGTCGCCAAGCGCCTGCCGCAGTTGCTGCGACTGCTTATAGTCTGCCAGTGCGCCAAGGTAGTCGCCCTTGTTTTCTTTGACGTTGGCGATATTGTTCAGCAGTTTGGCCACGCCCGTGCGGTCGCCGAGCTGTTCCCGTATTGCCTTGCTTTTTTGGAAAAAATCAATCGCCACGTCCGGCTCGCCGTGTATGTCGGCCACCACGCCCCGGTAGTTGAGGGCATTGCCCTCGCCTTTTTTGAAGTTGAGTTTTTTCGATAGAACCAGCGCAGAATCAAGGTGGGCAATGGCCGTTTTTGGGTCGTCAAATTTTAGTTCCCAAGCGATTTCGTTGAGGAGGTTGACACGATTGGTGTCGGGTCGGGCGGTTTTCAGCAGTCGGGTAAGGCTATCGGCCACAGGGTTTTTCTGCGCCATTGCGAAGCAAGGCAGGAACAGGAGGGTGATATGAACGGGCCAGTTTCTCAAAAATTGAAGTGTGTGTTTGCGGTTGTTTTTATTGTGTTCAAGCTCCGCTGTGCGTCTCGTTTGTCATCGCTGAAGGCGACTTGCGAAGTCCCGCTGTGCGTCTAGTTTTGTCATCGCCAATGCGACCTGCGACGCTCCACTGTGTGTCACTTTTGCCATTCCCGAAGGGAACCTGCAACGTTATACGGGACAGCACGAGCGACGTCGCAGGTCGCCTTCGGCGATGACAAAACGAGACGCACAGGGGGACTCACAGCAGGCGTGGGCAGATGGCAAAAGGGCTTTTGATTTCGCCAAATAAATTTGGCGACTACCTCGTCCGTTGCAACGCCCCATCCCTTTCATGCCGCTCCATCGCCAGCGTCAGCAAGCGGTCAATCAGTTCAGGATAGCTCATCCCCGCCTCCATCCACAGCTTGGGGTACATGCTGATATTGGTAAAGCCCGGCAGCGTGTTCGGCTCGTTGACGAAGACCCGGCCATCGGGCAGCAGGAACACGTCCATGCGGCTAAGTCCTTCAAGGCCAAGCACTTGGAAGGCCCGCAGCGCAGTCTCCCGAATGTTCTCCACATCCGTTGTGCTGACGTTTTCGGCGGGGATGACCACCTTGGCGGCATCGGGCGATAGGTATTTGCTTTCGTAGTCGTAAAAGCCTTTTTCCATCACAATTTCACCGACGCCGCTCACCCGCAGGTCTTCGATATTGCCGAGCACGGCGGTCTCGATTTCACGGCCTTTCAGGCCCTGCTCCACAAGCACTTTCGTATCGAATTTGAATGCCAAATCAATGGCTTCTTTCAATTGCACAATGGTTTCGGCCTTGCTCACGCCCACGCTGCTGCCCATATTGGCAGGCTTGACGAACATGGGATAGCCGAGTTGCTCCGCAATCGCCTCATAATCAGGCGTTTCGTGGTTGCGCAGCATGACCCACGGTGCTACCAAAATCCCCGCATCCCGCAGCAGCCGCTTGGTGAAGTCCTTGTCCATGCCAACCGATGCGCCCAGCGTATTCGGCCCGACGAAAGGCAAGCCAAGTAGGGCGAGCAAGCCTTGCAGCGTTCCGTCTTCTCCAAATGGCCCATGAATAATTGGAAAAACCACGTCAATTTTGGGGAACTGCTGACTGCCGACTGTGGACTGTGGACTGTGGACTGGCCTGTACTGTATGACCCGTTCTTCACCGGGAAGGAGCATCAGCGGAAAGCCGACATTGCCGGATTCGATGCTGGTGAGTTGCATGAACTCATCTTCGGGCAGGTGCAGCCATTGCCCGCTTCGGCTCACGCCGATGACGACCACGTCGTACTTGGCTTTGTCAATGGCCTTGTAGATGTTGCGGGCCGAGTTCATGGAGACTTCATGCTCCGGGGAAGTGCCTCCGCATAGGATGGCGACGGTAAGTTTTGACATAGTTAGGTTGGGTCGGATTGTTTTAAGATTTCGAGGAATTGGTCGGCGTTGATGACGTTGACTTTTGGGAAATCAACTTTTTTAAGCACGTTGAAATCGGAGTCGTTGGTAACAAGGTAATCGGCTCTAAATGCAAAGGCACAGTCGGAAAAAATATTGTCGTCTGGGTCTGAATGAATTAGATTCCAATGAAAATGTATGTTTTGTTTGAAGATATTGTCGAGATTTTCTAACTCCTTAAAGACAAAGTCGGTATGAACAAGACCATTTTTCTTTGTGAATACTTCTTCACATTCGAGAAGGATATTGGTTGAAACCCCCAATTCAAATTTTCCTTCTCTAAGTGCATCATAAATAGGCCGAAACTGAGAATGGCGAGGCAATGAAACCAGAAGCACATTTGTATCAAGAATTACTCGCATGGCTTTTTTTTTGGCTCAAAAATATAGGTTAGATTTTCAACCAATGTGGAAGGTAAATGAACGGGTCATTTAGTTCTGACTCTCAAATCCTCCTTCAACCACTCCTCCATCGTATCTTGAGTCCAGCCATTTTCTTCCCAAAGCCTGTCCATTTCTTCATCGGCTTTTTTGCCATAATACTCAGCCAGCATCTTGCGGATGTCTTTTAGTTCTTCGTCAGAAACATTGCGAGCATACAACTTCAACAATTCCATTTGAAGGTTGCTCAATTTGGTGGATTCTTGCGTCGCTCCCATAATCAGTCAGCTTTTTTGTTTAACCATGATTGAATCATCGCTTGGGCATCTTCATCCGACACCAAATTGCTTTCATCGTAGCTCTCATCAATAGCGAGCTGCAATTCTTCTTGTTGTGCTGGCGTGAGTTCATCCCACCAGTCTATTTCATCCTTTTTGATTTCTTCCTTTTTCATTACCCAAAAATAAGCGTTTTCGTTCAATGTTGCGCCAATCCGCATTTGTCATTCCCGAAGGGAACCTAATCCGCAATTAAAACACTTCAGGCCGCATTTGAGGGAAAAATAGAACCTCTTGTATCGAAGCCTGCCCCGTAAACAGCATCGCCAACCTATCAATCCCGAAGCCTATCCCCGACATAGGCGGCATCCCGAACTCCATCGCCCGTAGGAAATCGTGGTCAATGTACATCGCCTCGTCGTCGCCCCGCTCCATGAGTTTCACTTGGTCTTCGAAGCGCTCCCGCTGGTCTATCGGGTCGTTCAACTCGGTGTAGGCGTTGGCGATTTCCTTGCCGTTGCAGTACAGCTCGAAGCGCTCCACGAGGCCCGGCTTGCTGCGGTGCTTCTTGGTCAGCGGCGACATTTCCACCGGGTGATCGGTGACGAACGTGGGCTGAATCATGTGCTTTTCGGCCACTTCGCCAAAGATTTCGTCAATCAGCTTGCCACGGCCCATGCTGGGGTGAGTTCGATGTGCAGTTTCTTGCAGAATTCCCGAAGGGCAGCCTCGTCCATTTCAGAAACATCAATTCCACTATGTTTTTCGATGGCCTCGTAAATGCTGATGCGCTGGAAAGGCGCTTTGAAACTCAGCGTTTTTTCGCCAACAACCACATCGGTCGTGCCGCAAGTGTCGAGGGCGGCCCGTTCGAGCAGTTGCTCGGTGGTTTCCATCATCCAGAAATAGTCCTTGTAAGCCACGTAGAATTCGAGGATGGTGAACTCAGGGTTGTGGGTGCGGTCCATGCCCTCGTTGCGAAAGTTGCGGCTGAACTCATAGACCCACTCGAAGCCGCCGACGATGAGGCGCTTGAGGTACAACTCGTTGGCCACCCGCATGAAAAACGGCACGTCGAGCGCATTGTGGTGCGTCTTGAACGGGCGGGCAGCTGCACCGCCGGGAATCGGCTGGAGCACGGGCGTATCCACTTCCAGGCCACCCCGTTCATTGAGGAAGTTGCGGATAGACGATACCATCTTCGTCCTTTTCAGGAAGGTTTCCTTGACTTCAGGATTTACGATGAGGTCCACGTAGCGCATCCGGTAGCGCATTTCTGGGTCGGTGAAGGCGTCGTGGACATTGCCCTCGGCATCCCGCTTTACGATGGGCAATGGGCGCAGGGCCTTGGCCAGCAGCACCAGTTCTTGGACGTGGACGCTGATTTCGCCCGTTTTGGTCTTGAAGGCAAAGCCCTTCACACCGACGAAATCGCCGAGGTCGAGCAGTTTTTTTATCAACACATCGAAAAATGTAAAGTCGGCCTCGCCATCTTTTTGCTCCGCAAAATCGTCCCTTTTCAAATAAAGCTGGATGGTGCCCGTGCTGTCCATGATGTTCATGAACATGGCCTTGCCGGCCTCCCGTTGCGCCATGATGCGCCCAGCGATGGCCACTTGCTGGAAGTTAAGGCGGTTTTTTGTGCCGTCCTCCAGCACTTCTTCCTCGTAATTGGCCTTGATTTCGGTAGCGGTAACGTTCACAGGGAACAACTCGGGAGGGTAGGGGTTGATGCCTAAGTCTTTGATTTTCTGCAGGTTGTCACGGCGGACGAGTTCTTGTTCGGACATAGTTTTTAGTTTCGAGTTTTTAGTTTCGAGTTTCGAGCAAGGGGTATCCTGTTGAACTGTTGAAGCAATGTGCGCAAAAAAGCTGGGGACTGCTCGCAACTCGTAGCTCGCAACTCGAAACTCAAAAAGAACGCAAAAATAGGCGAAATGCCAGCATTGGCTAAAAAATCAAATGAATTTCAAATGGAAAGGGCATTTCACCTACTACCTTCATTTTTTGCTACTTTTGCGCCGCTTTTTTCAATCTTTTTTTTAAAAATACGTTGAAAAGGCCGCCCGAAAACCCGAAGAACAATCACTACTTTCATTTTCATAAACCTAAATATATCCAACTATGCTGAATCGTTTTTTGATTTTGCTGCTCGCAATCTCTTTTTCTACGACCGCATTTTCCCAAAAGGACAAGGACGACCCCGTGCTCTTCACGGTGGGCGAAACGCCAGTCCATCTTTCCGAGTTCAAGTACATCTATTCCAAGACCAATGGCGAGAAGGCCGATTTTTCAAAGGCCAGCCTTCAGGAGTACCTTGACCTCTACACGAATTTCAAGTTGAAAGTCAAAAAGGCCAAGGACATGCGCTTGGACACCATTACCTCCTTGAAACAGGAGTTGGATGGCTACCGCCGCCAGTTGGCCGATAGCTACCTCATTGACAGGGAGGTCACCGAAAAACTGGTGGACGAAGCCTACGAGCGCACCAAGCAGGATGTGGACGTTAGCCATGTCATGGTTGGACTTGCGGCCAATCCTTCTCCAGCCGATACCCTCGCTGCTTGGAACAAAGCAATGGAGGCCAAGAAGAAATTGGAAGGTGGCGAAGCGTTTGCAACAGTGGCGGCGGCCTATTCCACCGATAAGTCGGTTGGCAAGAACCAAGGCCATATCGGTTTTGTGACCGCCCTGTTCCCCAATGGCTTCTACGCTTTGGAAACAGCCGCCTATACTGGCGCTGTGAATAAGGTATTGGGCCCTATCCGCACCAATGCAGGCTACCATGTCCTTTTTGTTCATGGACGGAGGCCGGCCAGGGGTGAGATAGAAGTTGCCCATATTATGGTGCGCTTGGACAAGTTCCCTGACCTTATCAAGGCCCGCCGTGCCATAGACTCCATTTACAACCAATTGCAAGGTGGTGCCAATTTCGAGGAACTGGCCAAGACTGCCTCACAGGACCAAGCCACGGCTGCAAAAGGCGGTTACATCGGTTTTTTTGGTATCAACCGCTATGAAAGGGTCTTTGAAGACGCTGCTTTTGCTTTGCCGTCGGATGGGGCCTATTCTGCTCCAATCCAGAGTGCCATTGGTTGGCACATCATCAAGCGCATCAGTTTGAAGCAGAACGAGCCGTTTCCTGTGGTGAAGTCGAGGCTTCAAAATCAAATCAAGCAGGATGCCCGCTTCGAGGCCGCTCGCTTGAAAATGATTGAGCGCATTAAAAAGGAAAGCAATTTTGTGGAAGACCGTACAACGCTGAATGGCTTTATTGCCTCTTTGGAAGCAGATACTGCCAAAAGTTTTTTGACATACCGCTGGAAAGCACCAGAAACGCCCTCGACCAATCCACTTTTCTCATTTGGCAACAGTGAGAAGAAGACCTTGGGCGATTTCGCAGCCTACTGCGACAAGGCCTCCCGCAAGCGCCAGCAGATGGCAGCTTCGGGCATCAACGAGGTCGTGAATACCCTCTACAAGGAATTTGTGGGCGAAACCGCACTCAAGCACGAGGAGCGCCTGCTCGACACGAAGTACCCAGAGTTCAAATCCTTGATGCGAGAATACGAGGAAGGTGTCATGCTTTTTGAGGTGACCAAAATGGAGGTCTGGGACAAGGCTTCTGCCGACACCGTTGGCTTGGAGGCCTTCTATAACGAGCACAAGGCCAACTATAAATGGGAAGAACGTGCATTGCTGAGCCAATACGCCCTTCAGGAAACTGCCAAGGACAGGATCAACCAAGTGCGAGAGTTTTCGAAGCATTACAGCCCCGATGAGGTATTGGCCAAGTTCAACACAGAGGAAGCGAAAGTCCTGAGCCGTACCGAAAAGCAGTACGAAAAGGCCGCAACGAAGTAGTTGACAAGATGGATTGGACGGTTGGCTCCCTCTCTCCGGTAGAGCAGAGCAAGCGTGACAAATCCTACAACTTCTTCAAACTGGAGAAACTGCTGCCGCCAGCCCAGAAGACCCTGTTAGAAGCCCGTGGCTATGTCGTTGCCGATTACCAAGACCATTTAGAGAAGAAATGGCTGGAGACATTGCGCAAGCAGCACAAGGTGAAGGTGAACGAGAAAGTGTTCAATAGCCTAGTGAAGAAATAAGCTTCCAATTGGTTTGAATCGAGAAGCTATCCGTATAAAATCGTTTGCTAGTCAAACAATGATAGGGAAAAGAACAAACAACTATTTGCAAACTGGCAAAACAGGCGGGGTGACGTGCCCCGCCTGTTTTCTGCTTTTTATAGCATTTGTTCTAGTAGCAGCCTGTAACAAATCTGGCAAACGCTCAGAGCATGACCGCCATGTTGGGAGCATCTACAACAAAGAACTTTACCTGTCTGATATGGAAGGTATGTTGCCCGAAGGCATCACAGGGGAGGATAGCACCGTGATTATCAATACTTATGTAAGGTATTGGATGCGGGAAATGGCCCTGTTGCATGAAGCTGAGCAGAACATCCCCACCGACCTCAATATAGAGAAATTGGTGACTGACTACCGCTCTTCCCTCATCAAGAACAACTACGAGAAAATCGTGGTGAACCGTCTATTGGATTCAACGGTGACAAAAGAGCAACTACTGGAATTCTACGACAAAAACAAGGAACAATACCAGTTGGAGACCCCCATCTTGCGCTGCCGTTTCATCAAAGCACTCAGGAAAGCTCCAGATGCCGAAAAAGCGCAGGATTGGTGGAACAGCAGCAAACCCAGTGATTTTGCTGACCTCTCAAGGTGGTGTTCCAAGCATGCAGCGGTGCATCATTTGCAGGACAGCAGTTGGCACAAAGTGGAAGAAATTGCTGCCTACATGCCGCAAGGCGCCTTGACTGTTGACAACGTGGACAACCGTCGTGATTTCATCCAGCGGGACGACGATTTTGTTTACTATTTTAAATTGTTGGAACTGGTGCGAAAAAAAGAACTTGCACCACTTTCTTATATGGAAAGCCAAGCGAGGAAGGTTATCTTGCACAAGCGTAAGACCCAACTCCTCGAGGAACTGAAGGATAAACTCTACCAAGAAGCCGTTCGGAAAAAAAACGTGCAGTTGTATGAGTAAGGGGATCGTGATTCGTGATTTGGGGCAATAGGCATATTCAGTCATTTGCCAACGATTCACGAGTTACGCATCAGGAGTCACAATACCACCAAAGCATAATGACAAAAAAATCATTCTTAGCCATCTTCGCTTTACTGTTTGCTTCGCAAATCTTTGCCCAGCGTGAAGTGATTGACAAAATCATCGCCAATGTGGGCAGTGAGTATGTCCTGCTCTCCGAATTGGAGGAGCAAGTTGCATTGGCCGTTGAGCAGCAGGGAGGCAAATTGCCTCCAGATGCCCGTTGCCTAATGCTTGACAACCTGTTGACCCAAAAACTGCTCATCAATCAAGCCAAAATCGACTCGGTGGAGGTCAAGGAGGAAGAAGTAGAGGCCCAAATGAACGCCCGCATAGAGCAAATCCTTGATTATATGGGGGGCGACGTGAACCAATTTGAGGAATATTATAGTCAGTCTATCGGCGAGGTGAAGGAGTCGTTTCGGGAAGACCTCCGCAACCAGCTTCTCGCTGAACGGATGCGGGGCAAAGTGATGGAAGGCATCTCGGTTACGCCGTCAGAAGTGAAGGCATTTTTCAAGAAAATCCCGAGGGACAGTCTTCCGTACTTCAATTCGGAGGTGGAAATCGGCGAAATCGTAATGAAGCCAGAAGTGAATGCCGCCGAGCGCCAGAAGTCCATTGACAAGCTCAAAGCCATCCGCACCCGCATCGTGGACGATGGGGAGAAGTTCGAGGAAATGGCCACCAAATATTCCGATGATTTTGCCAGTGCCCGCATCGGCGGCGACCTCGGGTGGACGAAGCGGGGGAAGTTCGTGCCCGCCTTTGAAGCTGCTGCCTATAAGCTGGAAGAAAACCAAATTTCCGAAATTGTGGAGTCGGAATTCGGGTTCCACCTCATCCAGTTGATAGGTCGCCGGGGCAACAGCATCCATACCAGGCACGTCCTCGTCAAGTCTGAAATCACCGAAGAAGACCTTGACCTCACCATGCGCAAGCTCGATACCGTTCGGCAAATGCTGCTAGCGGACAGCATTACGTTCTCAAAAGCGGTGAAAAAATACGGCTACAAAGAGGTGCAGAGCTACAACAACGATGGCAAAATGGTCAACCCTGTCTCCGGCAACGCTTTCTTTGAAATTGGCGATCTCGACCCCTCGATTTATTTCACGATTGACACCATGCAAGTGGGTGAATTTTCCAAGCCATTCAGCTTCACCGACCCAAGGGGTGAAACTTTTTTTCGACTGGTCAACCTCCAAAGCCGTAGCCAGCCGCACGTGGCCAGTCTCGAAAAGGATTATGCAAAAATCCAGACAGCAGCTACTGAACAGAAGAAGTCGTCGCAAACTGCCAAATGGGTGGCCGAAAAGGTTGGCTCTACCTTTATACGGATAGACCAAAACCTTCAAACCTGTCCCAACAATAGTAAATGGTTGGAAAGTGGGCCGTGAATGGGCATGAAATGCCATGAAAAAGAAAAGCCATCCAGTCTTTGGGTGGCTTTTCTTTTTGGGAAAAATGAAAACTTGTAACCCCTAACCTTCATCCCATAGATTCTGCAAAGTATAAGGGCTGCCCGGCGGTGTCCAGAACGTTCCATCAACATAACGGTAATGGCGGTCCAGCTTGTTTAGTGCAGCCATGTCTGCTTCGGTGAGCGCCACGTTTTGCGAAGCAAGGTTCTCCTCCAAGCGCCGTGGGTTAGTTGACTTAGGGATGGGCGAAGTGCCACGCTCCATCGCCCAGGCCAGCACCACTTGGGCTGGAGTGCATTCGTGTTGCTCCGCAATGGCCGTTACCACTGGGCTTTCCAGTAGTTCGGGGGCGTCGGCGGGGCGGTCGCCAGAGGCGGGGCGGCCCAGCGGCGTATAGGCCGTGATATGTATTTTTTCCGCTTCGCAAAAACGGCAGAGGGTATTTTGCGCCAGCAAAGGGTGCATCTCCACTTGGTTTACCGCTGGGTTATGCCGTGCCACATCCAACAGTTGCGTCAGCTTTTTGATGCTGAAATTAGAGACGCCTATGTGCCTGGTCTGACCAGCTTCCAGTACCTCCTCCATGCCCAGCCAGGTGTCGGCGATGGGCTGCTCCTCCAAGGTCAGGAACTGGTCGGGCACGTGAGGAACCATGTACTTCATAGGCACAGGCCAGTGGATGAGGTAGAGGTCGAGGTAGTCGAGCCGGAGGTCGGCCAAGGTCTTTTCGATGGCGGGTCGCACATTGTGGTGGCCGTGGCGGTTGTTCCAGAGCTTGGAGGTAATCCAAAGCTCCTCCCGGCGCACGTCGCCCGCTTGGAAGGCCGCTTCCAGCGCTTCCCCGATTTCTTTTTCGTTGCCGTAAACGGCGGCACAGTCAATATGCCGATAGCCGAGGCGGATGGCCTCCCGCACCGCTTCGCCGACCTCGCCCTTGGGTGCCTGCCAAGTACCGAGGCCAAGGGCGGGCATGGCGTCGTTGTTTTGGAAAATGAGTTTTTTCATTTTTTGAAGGATTGGATGTTTGAAGGATTGAAGGATTGAAGGGGGGAACCAGCCTGCTCAACTTTTGAGAATTAAGACTGTTCTCGCAAATGTAGCACGACCTCCCACTTTTTACTTTTTACTTTAACCTTTTTACTTCATTTCAAATGCAGAACATCACTGGAAAAACCGCCCTCATCACCGGGGGCAGCAAGGGCATCGGTTTCGGCATTGCCGAAAGCCTGCTCAAAGAGGGCATGAACGTGGCCATAACGGGTCGCAACAAAGCAGCTATAGAAGCCGCTGCTGCCGAGCTTTCTGCCTTCGGCAAGGTGCTCGCCATCGAAGCCGATGTGCGGGATTTTGCTTCGCAACAGGCCGCCGTTGCCAAGACGCTGGATGCCTTCGGTAGCATTGACGTGCTCGTGGCCAATGCGGGCGTCGGCCATTTCGCCAATATCGCCGACCTGACGCCGGAGCAGTGGCACGAGACCATTGACACCAACCTTACGGGTGTGTTCTACTCCATCAAAGCCTCGCTCGATGCGCTTACAGCTTCTCAAGGCTACCTCATCACCATTGCCAGTCTCGCTGGCACCAATTTCTTCGAAAAAGCCTCGGCCTACAACGCCAGCAAGTTTGGTCTCGTGGGCTTTACCCAGGCTGTCATGCTCGACGTGCGTGACCGGGGCATCAAGGTGACGACCATCATGCCCGGCTCGGTGGCCACCCATTTCAACAACCACACCCCCAGCGACGCCGACGCCTGGAAAATACAGCCCGAAGACATCGGCCAAATGACGGTTGACCTGCTGCGGATGCACCCACGGACGTTGCCCAGCAAGGTAGAGGTAAGGCCGGCGAGGGTGGCGAAGAAGTAGGCATTCAGAGGTATAAAATTTAGGAGGTTTAGCTTCGCTCGAAACTAAATCTCCTAAAACGTTCCATCCCCTCCTAATTTAAGCGCATTATGCCTGCGGGTTCATCACCTTCCCTATAAAGAGGATGCTGTTCGTTTTGTTGTCTCGAATGACGAAGACGAAGGGGCGGTTGACATAGACCGTCGGGATGGGGTCTTCTTCTTTGGCGGAGTCAGTGACCATCAAAACGATTGTCACTGCCGCTGCCTCGGTGCCTTCTTCGTTCACCTCCACGAAGGCCTTATGGAGCACATCGCCGATACAGGTGCCCGTTTTTATCATATTGGTAAAATTGGCACCGGGGCTGAAGGCAGAGGCCATGCCCATGCCTGAAAGGGTTTCTCGGAGCATCGTGCCATATTCCAGTTTGAATTTGGGCATGAAAAGCCGCAGCTCCTGCGGTTGGAAAGCGGGGAGCCAAGTTTTCCAAGTGCTTGAATCCATATTGGCGATGACCTCTTCCACATCGTGGCCTATATTGGGCAGGAAAATGCTCATGCTGAAGTTGCCATTGCCGTAGGGCAGGTCAACTGCCTGGAAAACTTCGTTGCTGAAATAGGGAAATGTTGCCAGCGGGACATGCATCATATCCACTTCCTGCAAGCCTTTTGTAGTTTGAAAATTAGCCTTGTGGGTGTTTTTGGGGTCAAATTGAACCTTCCACGCCCCCTTGAAATAAATGGCATTGATGAGCAACATCTCCATGCCGTCGGGTAGCTCGCCCAGCGCCTGTTTAATAAGCCCTTCCGTTTTGTCCTCGATCCAACCGTTCACCTGTTCGACCACAGCTGCCGAATGCCGGAAGTCCACCGGCACGATTTCACTGCTGAAATTATTAGAATTGGTTTTCAAAAACGCAGGCTGAACAGTACCACCCGCCTGCGGCCAAATGGAATTGGCAATTTTAAGCTTGGTGGCTGGGTCGAGGCTGGGCAAGGTTTTGAGCAGCGTCTTGTAGCAGGCATTGATGGAATCCATGTCCATGTCACTGAATTTCAGCGTGTTGAGCATATCAGCTAAGGTTTGTCGACTTGCCCCATTGGCCGTCATGGTCAGGGCGGTGGAAATGCTGAAAGGGGAGATGAAAATATTATTGTCAGCGGGTTCCTCCCGGTTGACCTGCTTGAACAAATCAAGGGCAAAAAGGCCGTTCACCGCTGCGATTTCGCAGGCTGAGGGATGGTCGGCGCAGGAAAAAATGGGAATTGTGGGTTGGCACTTGGAAACCTGGGCATGGAAAGCAATCAGGCATAGCATGGCCAGCAGCAGGATGTATTTGGTGTTCATGAAAATCGAGTTTTAAAATTGAAAATAAAGGTGTTCCGAAACGTCATTGGCCAACGGCGGGGGTAGGATTCAAGGGCGGCTTTTTTTACACACAGAAAATGCTGCAATTTTTCGCTTGGGAATGAATGGTGTTCAAAATGCGGTGCAAATCACGAAATCCATGCATCGATGATTGTCCAAACTTGATCAAGCGGCTTTGTGGCGCTGGGGCGGAATATTTTGGTGATTTTTAGAGATGAGGGTGGTTGGTTGGGGTTTTTCGTTGAAAATTGGGGCTTATATCGGCCAGATTTCCGAAATCTCGAATATTTCCGAAATCTTCGCTCGCTGAAGTCCACACAATTTTTCTAAAAAGTATATCTTTGTGGTATCACCGATAAAACATACCATTTAGCATGAAAACATTGTCGCTAAAACTTCAGGAGCCTATTTTTACAGAGGCAGAAAAGATGGTCGCCCAGCTCAAAAAGAGCCGCAACGCCTATATCAACGAGGCAGTGGCGTTCTACAACCGCTACCAAAAGCGGCAGCTATTGGCTAAACTGCTGGCGGAGGAGAGCAAGTTGGTGGCGGAAAACTCCATGGAAGTGCTGAAGGAGTTCGAGGCATTGGAAGACGAAATTTTTGAGTAATCACCAACCCAACAAACAACATGATAAAGAAATTTCAGGTTTGGGTGGCAGACCTTGAGCCTGCTTTTGGTACAGAGCCGGGCAAAGTCCGCCCAGTCGTCATCGTACAAGCGAATATGCTCAACAATACACATCCTTCCACGCTAATCTGCCCAATTACAACCAGTGTCATTCCGTCTGCAAGATTCTTGCGGGTACACTTGGCAGCAGGGGAGGCCAATCTCGCACAAGCCTCAGACATCCTCGTTGACCAAGTGCGGGCAGTTGACAATGTGTGGTTGAAGAAAAAACTTGGCACCATCAGCCCTGACAACCAGCAGTTGTTGGACGAGAACTTGGCGATTGTGCTGGATTTGGCGTGAAAATGTTTTTAAATCCAAGTGCTTTGGTTTTTTGGTAGAGCTTTGCTAAGCAAAAACAAGAAAACAACCAAATACTACGGGCGTAACCATCCACTACCGGGGCAAGCTCCGCAGCCCCTCCGGCATCCAACCGCTGACCGACGAACTGATTGACATCTGTAAATCGGCGGGTTGGAAATACAATATCCTCGATTTTCACGACCCTGAGCCGGGCGACGAGCCGTTCTCAGGTGTCACCTTCCAACCGCACCCGCAGAGCGAGAGCGTCTGGATGCTGTTCAATCAGCGGGGCGAGCTGTCGCACCCTTTCCCTGGTCAGGCTGACGACGGTCTGCCGTGGTCGTTCACCAAGACCCAGTTCGCCGGGGCGGAGGCGCACAAGTCCATTTGCCAACTGTTCCGCTACCTCGAAGAGCAGTGGTTCGAGACGTTTGAAGTGGAGGACGAGACCAATTACTGGGCCACGGGCGACGAGCAATACCTGCGGGACGCCCTAGGCTACCTCGAAGATGCCATTACCGCCTTTAGCGAAGGATTTTCAGATGCTCCGGCGAAGGAGGGAGAGACGCTGGAGAACCGTATCGTGGGTGTTTTGCAGCGGTTTTGGGATAGGCGAAAGCCGCCGGGGTGGAAGCCGAGCGGGGAAAGGGAGGTTTAATTTTGGTGATTTTTTGTAATAGGTATCATTCGTAGCGGTTTTTCGTTGAAATTTGCGTCCCTTTTTAAAAGAATATTATCAATGAATATTGAAACCACCGAAAAAGAAAAAACCGAAACCTCCAATTTCCTCGAGGAAATTATCGAGGCGCACATCGCCGAGGGGCGCTACCCGGGCGGCATCCTGACCCGCTTCCCGCCGGAGCCGAACGGCTACCTGCACGTGGGCCATGCCACCAGCATCTGCCTGAACTTCGGGCTGGCGCTCAAGTACGGCGGCCAATGCAACCTCCGCTACGACGACACCAATCCGGTGACGGAAGAGACGGAGTACGTGGACAGCATCCTCGCCGACGTGCGCTGGCTGGGCTTCGAGCCAGCGGGCATTTTCTATGCCTCCGACTATTTCCAGCAACTGTACGACTACGCCATTGACCTCATCAAAAAGGGCCATGCCTACGTGGACGACAGTACCGCCGAGGAAATCGCAGCCATGAAGGGGACGCCGACCGAGCCGGGCAAGGACAGTCCCTACCGCAGCCGCAGCGTAGAGGAGAACCTCGACCTGTTCCAGCGGATGCGGGCGGGCGAATTTGCCGAAGGCAGCAAAACCCTGCGGGCCAAGGCCGACATGGCCTCCCCGAACATGATTATGCGGGACCCACTGCTCTACCGCATCAAGTTCGCACACCACCACCGCACGGGCGACGACTGGTGCATCTACCCGATGTACGATATGGCGCACGGCCAGAGCGACAGTATCGAGGGCATCACGCATTCCATCTGTACGCTGGAGTTCGTGCCGCACCGGGAACTGTACGACTGGTGCATTGAAAAGCTGGGCATCTGGCCGTCGAAGCAGTATGAATTTGCCCGCCGCAACCTGAGCTACACGGTAGTTTCAAAAAGGAAACTGCTGAAACTCGTGAACGAAGGCCATGTGCGTGGCTGGGACGACCCCCGTATGCCCACCATCTCGGCCATGCGCCGCCGGGGTTATACGGCTGCGGCCATCCGGGACTGGGCCAAGCGCATCGGCATTGCGAAGCGGGAAAACATGGTGGATTTGAGCCTGTTGGAGTTCTGCGTTCGGGAGGATTTGAACAAAATCGCCCTGCGGGCAATGGCCGTGCTCGACCCCATCAAGGTCGTCATCACCAACTACCCCGCCGACCAGACCGAGTGGCTGGAAACGGAGAACAATCCCGAAGACCCAAGCGCTGGCACCCGCAAAATGCCGTTTTCGCAGGAGCTTTGGATTGAACAGGAGGATTTCATGGAAAACCCGCCGCCGAAGTTCTTCCGCCTCTCGCCGGGCACGATGGCAAGGCTGAAAAGCGCCTATATCATCCAGTGCGACGAGGTGGTGAAGGACGCCGACGGTAAGGCCGTGGAGCTTCGCTGCACCTATTTCCCCAACTCGAAAAGCGGGGAAGACGTGAGCGGCTTGAAGCCAAAAACGACCATCCATTGGGTGGACGCCAAGCATGCCATACCCGCCGAGGTTCGCCTCTATGACCGCCTTTTCACGGTGGAGGACGTGGCCAGCGACGACCGGGAATTCCAGGAACTGCTGAACCCCGATTCGCTGAAAGTGGTAGAAAATGCTTGGCTGGAGCCTTCTTTAGCGGGTGCCGCATTGGGGCAGCACTACCAGTTCCTACGCCTCGGCTATTTCACCGTGGACACCGATTCGACGCCGGAAAAACTGGTCATCAACCGCACGGTGACGCTGCGGGATGCTTGGGCGAAGGCGAAAGGGTAGGGATTTACGATTTATGATTTACAATTGGGGGCTGCGAATCGTCTAATTTTGAACAATATTCAAAAATCGTGGGGCTGCGGCTGCCACGATTTTTTTGTTTTCTGGTATCTGGTCAAACCTTCATCTCAAAGGATTTGTCGTTCTGTTGCCGGTATTTCTCCACATCGAACTTGTAAAGGAAGGAACCCTTGCGGGAGGTGGTCATGTCCTTTTCATCCAGTTTTTCCAGAATATCGAGGGAATTGATTTTGTTAATGAAATTGCGCTTATCGAGCTTGGTGTCCCAGATGGCTTCATAGAGCTTTTGCAGTTCCCGCATGGTGAACTTTTCGGGTAAGAGGTCGAAGCCGATTGGCTCGGTGGTTGTGCGCAACCGCAAACGGTACAAAGCATGTTGCACCATGTGGTCGTGGTCGAAAATGAGCTTGGGGGCATCTGAAACATTGAACCATTTCGCGGAGAACTGCTTGACGAGGTTCTTGCTATGCTCCTTGATATTTATCAAGGCATAGTACGCTGTGGAAATAGTGCGCTCAACGGGGTCTCGGTTAACTTCGCTGAAAGTTGAGACCTGCTCCATGTATATGTCATCGAGTCCAGTGTAAAGTTCCAAAATCCTAGTAGCAGCAGCTTCCAAGGTTTCATCCTTTTTGAGGAAGCCGCCCACGAGCGACCATTTTCCTTTTTCAGGTTCAATACCCCTTTTTATCAATAGGATTTTCAGGTCCTCGCCGTCAAACCCAAAAATGATGCAGTCCACTGCCAGCAACACCTTGTCCGCTTGGTCGTAGCGGTGGGTTGCGCCATGTTCGTTTTCCATTTCCATAATCTTCGCTCGAATTTAATTTAGCATCCATAATTGCGATTGCACTAAAGCGCCAAAATTAGGACAATGAATGGCTTTTGAGCAAGGACTTATTGACTGGTTGAGTAAAGATTTGGGAATAAGTAGGGCCTTCGCTTTTAAAAATAGGCAAAATGTTTTGATTTGATAAGTGTCAATTTTACATTTGCAATGACTAGGCATAAAAACAATGGGACGGCACCAAGTTTACAGTTCCGAAAACACTGTGTTCGATCCTAACAAGTTTTTCTGCCAAAAAGGTAATACATGAAAAACAAACCCGCCACCAAGCTGCTTGCCTACTTGATGCTCACGTTGGGATGTCATACTTTATGGTGTTCAAACGGCAACCCCGACTCTCTTTCCCTGCTGTTGAAGGCCAGCCAATTCACCGTAAACACCGACCAAATCGTGGCACCTATACAGCCCACGATGTACGGCATTTTCTTCGAGGACATCAACTTCGGGGCGGACGGCGGCCTCTATGCTGAATTGGTGAAAAACCGCACCTTCGAGTTTGATGATCGGATGATGGGCTGGGAGCAACCTGCCAGCAACCGCTTTTCGATGAACGACCAAGCGGGGCTTTATGCTTCCGCAACATTGGATGAAAAGACCAAGGATCTGGTTTTCAAAATCGTTAATGCAACGGCTTTTGAGCAGCCCATCAGCATCAACCTGACAGGCATAAAGACGGTGGGCAAAACCGGGACGCTTACCATGCTGAAAAGCAAAGACAGGAACGCCGTGAACGCTTTTGAAAACCCCAATAAAATCTTGCCGACCAGCAAGGATGTCAGTTTCACAGGAAAAGACATCGGCCTGTCGGTGCTGCCAAAATCGGTGAACGTGCTACGGGTGTTATACAAATAATTGATAAAATGAAAAACTACGTCATAGGACTTGACTACGGCACCGACTCGGTGCGGGCCGTTTTGATTGATGCCAGCAATGGGGCGGAGATGGCGTCCAGCGTGCACTGGTACGCCCGCTGGAAGGAGGGCAAATACTGCGATCCGGCTGGCAACCAGTTCCGGCAGCACCCGCTCGACCATATCGAGGGGATGGAAAACACTATCAAGGCCGTGGTGCGTGAGTCGGGCGTGGCCCCTGAAACGGTGCGCGGCATCTGCGTGGACACCACGGGCAGCTCGCCCATTGCGGTAGCAAAAGACGGGACACCGCTCTGCATGGTGCCAGGCTTCGAGGAAAATCCGAATGCCATGCTGGTGCTCTGGAAAGACCACACAGCCATTGCGGAAGCAGCAGAAATCAATGCGCTGGCGAGGAGCTGGGGCGGCGAGGACTACACCAAATACGAGGGTGGCATTTACTCGTCCGAGTGGTTTTGGGCAAAAATCCTGCACGTAATTCGGGAGGATGCAGCCGTTCGCAGTGGGGCGTACTCGTGGGTCGAACATTGTGATTTAATGACCAATATCCTCATTGGCTATCAAGATATTGACACCTTGAAACGCAGCCGCTGCGCTGCCGGGCACAAGGCCATGTGGCATGAGGACTGGGACGGCCTGCCGCCCACGGATTTCCTCGTGAAATTACATCCGTACCTGGCGGAACTGCGAGGCCACCTTTACAGGTACACTTACACTTCTGATATTGTCGCAGGAAACCTCAGTGCTGCTTGGGCACAAAAACTCGGCCTGACCACCAACACCATCATTGCCGTAGGCACCTTCGATGCACACGCTGGGGCGGTTGGCGTAAAAGTAGAAGAACACAGCCTCGTGCGGGTGATGGGCACTTCCACCTGCGACATGATGGTGGCCCCGAAAGCCGTCATCGGCAGCAACACCGTGCGGGGCATCTGCGGGCAAGTGGATGGCTCCATCCTGCCCGGCATGATTGGATTGGAGGCAGGGCAGAGCGCCTTCGGCGACTTGCTGGCTTGGTTCAAAGACGTGCTGATGTGGCCAATGGACAACCTGTTGCAAAGCAGCGAAAGCATTTCTGCGGAGCAAAAACAACAACTCATCGAGGAAATGGAACAAGGCCTGCTGCGCAAACTGACCGAACAGGCCGAGGCTATCCCGCTCACCGAGAACCTGCCCGTCGCCCTTGATTGGATAAATGGCCGCCGCACACCCGATGCCAACCAAGCCCTGAAAAGCGCCATCATGGGCTTGTCGCTGGGCACTGGGGCAGCACATATTTTCAAGGCATTGGTACACGCCATTTGTTTTGGTTCCAAAAAAATCGTGGACCGCTTCGAGGACGAAGGCGTGAAAATCAACAAGGTCGTCGGCATCGGAGGGGTGGCCCGCAAGTCGCCGTACATCATGCAGACCTTGGCCAATGTGCTGAACCGTCCCATCGTCGTAGCTTCGTCGGACTATGCCCCCAGCATTAGGGGCAGCCATTTACGCTGCCACGGCGGCAGGCCTCTACCCGACGGTCTTGGAGGCCAGCCAGCACATGGCCAGCAGCTTCGAGGCGGAGTATTTTCCGCAGGCGGAGCAGGTGGCGGTTTTTGAGAAACTGATGGGGAGGTATGAGGGGCTAGCGCAGTTTATAGAAGGTTGATAACGGTTGATAAAAGTTGATAAGGGTTGATTGCCC
Organism: Saprospiraceae bacterium; assembly: GCA_016714985.1. Lineage (GTDB taxonomy): Bacteria > Bacteroidota > Bacteroidia > Chitinophagales > Saprospiraceae > UBA6168. The sequence continues at coordinate 470,363 of JADKBS010000005.1, forward strand.
AAATAACGCAGTCACCTATCAACCATTATCAACCGCTATCAACCATTATCAACCAAAAATGAAATACAAAGACCTAAAACAAGCCTGCTACGAGGCCAACATGGAGCTGAACGCCCTGAACCTCGTCATTTATACCTTCGGCAACGTGAGCGCCGTGGACCGGGCGGCAGGCGTATTCGCCATCAAGCCGAGCGGGGTGCCTTATGAGGTGCTGCGACCGGAGGACATCGTGATTTTGGACTTTGAAAACAAGGTGGTGGAAGGAACGAAGCGACCATCTTCCGACACGAAGACCCATGCTTGGCTCTATAAAAACTGGGAAAAAATTGGCGGCATCGCCCATACCCACGCCACCTACTCGGTCGCTTGGGCGCAGGCGCAACGGGACATCCCCATTTTCGGGACGACCCACGCCGACCACCTGACCGCCGACATCCCCTGCGCCGAACCGATGCGGGACGACCTCATCGAGGGCAACTACGAGCACAACACGGGCATCCAAATCACGGACTGCTTCCGGGAGCGGGGCCTCGACTACGAAGAGGTGCCGATGGTGCTGATTGGCAACCACGGGCCGTTCACTTGGGGCAAGGATGCCGCCAAGGCCGTTTATCACAGCAAAGTGCTGGAAGAAGTGGCGAGAATGGCATATTTGACCCTGCAAATCAACCCCAACGCACCAAGGTTGAAGGATTCATTGATTAAAAAACATTACGAGCGGAAGCACGGGAAGAACGCCTATTATGGGCAATAGCCCACGTAATCGCCAAATTTATTTGGCGGTTTTCGCCCTTTTGTCATTGCAGAAGGCAAACTGCAACATCATGAGGGTAACGTTGATTTGCAGGAGCAAACATGACGTCGCAGGTCGCCTTCGGCGATGACAAGAGGAAATTAAAAAGCAAAACGATCTTAATGAAAAAACTCAAGAACAAAGAAATCTGGTTCATCACAGGAAGCCAGCATTTGTACGGGCCGGAGGTGTTGAAACAAGTTGCGCAGCACTCCGAAACCATCGTGAAAGCGCTGAACGAGGACGCCAAGCTCTTGGTGAGCCTGCGGTACAAGGACGTGGTGAAGACCCCCGACGAAATCCTACAGACCTGCATTGCGGCGAATGCCGACCCGGACTGCATCGGCGTGGTGGTTTGGATGCACACGTTTTCCCCAGCCAAAATGTGGATTCGGGCGCTGTCGAACTTGCGGAAACCGCTTTGCCACCTGCACACGCAGTACAATGCGGAAATCCCGTGGGAGAGCATTGACATGGACTTCATGAACCTGAACCAGGCGGCGCACGGCGACCGGGAGTTCGGGCACCTCATGTCGAGGATGCGCAAGAAGCGGAAAATCGTGGTGGGGCATTGGCAAAGCCCGTCCGTGCAGCAAAAACTGGCCATTTGGTCACGGGTGGCAATGGGCTGGCACGAGCTGCAAACGCTGAAAGTCGCCCGTATCGGCGACAATATGCGGGAAGTGGCCGTGACCGAAGGCGACAAGGTGGAAGCGCAAATCCGCTTCGGATTTGCGGTGAATGGCTACGACACGACCGATGTTTTGCGGCATTTGCCTTCGGCAACGAGCGGGGAGGTGAAGGCGCTTTTGGAGGCTTATGAAAACGAGTACAAACTGACCGCTTCGCTGAAAGCGGGCGGCCAGCAAAGGGACTCACTCGTGGAAGCGGCTCGCATCGAACTGGCCTTGCGCAGCTTTTTGGAAGGTGGCGGCTTTGGTGCCTACACCGATACTTTTGAGAACCTCGGCGAGTTCAAGCAGTTGCCGGGCATCGCTTCGCAACGGCTGATGGCCGACGGCTACGGCTTCGGAGCGGAGGGTGACTGGAAAACGGCAGCCCTATTGCGCAGCATGAAAACAATGGCGCAAGGGCTGGACGGCGGCACTTCTTTCATGGAGGATTACACCTACCATTTCACGCCAGAAAAATCATACGTGCTGGGTTCGCACATGCTGGAAATCTGCCCCAGTATTGCGGCGCACCAACCAAGCTGCGAGATACACCCGCTGGGCATCGGTGGCAAGGCCGACCCCGTCCGGCTCGTCTTCGACAGCATGACCGGCCCGGCGCTCAACGCCTCGCTGGTGGACATGGGCAACCGTTTCCGATTGATAATCAACGAGGTAGAAGCCGTTCCGCCTTCGGCGAATCTGCCCAAACTGCCCGTGGCCCGTGTGCTTTGGGATGCAAAACCGAACCTCGAAACTGCCGCCACCGCATGGATTTTGGCGGGCGGGGCGCACCACACCGTTTATACCCAAGCCCTGACGACCGAGTACCTGGAGGACTTCGCAGACATGGCGGGCATCGAGTGCGTGGTGATTGACGAGGGGACGAATATCCGTGATTTTAAGAACCAGCTCAATGCGAACGAGGTGTATTATCACCTGTTTGAAATTCGGGGTTGATAACGGTTGATAAAGGTTGATAAGGGTTGATTGCTCGCATGACGCAGGCCCTTATCAACCACATCAACTTTTATCAACCCTTATCAACCATAACAAAATGAACAAGCCTTTTTCTCACCTACTCACCATCGCCCTCGTGGCGGCAACCTCCATTTTTATGGTAAATTGCAAAAACGAAACACCGCCTACTGAGGCCGCTGAAACGCCCGCCCCTGCTGCAATCGCCATTGCTAAAACCTCATTCGGCACAACGGCTGATGGACAAGCGGTGGACAAATTTACCCTAAAAAACAAGCAGGGTATGCAGGTGGACGTGATTACCTACGGCGGCATCATTACCACCTGGACGGCGCCAGACAAAGCGGGCAACTACGCCAACGTGGTGCTCGGCTACGACAATTTGGCGCAGTACGAAAAAGCAACGCCGTACTTCGGGGCGCTGATTGGGCGCTACGGAAACCGCATTGCCAAAGGCAAATTCACCCTAGATGGCCAGACCTATCAACTCGAAACCAACGACGGCCCAAACACCCTGCACGGCGGTGTGAAGGGCTTCGACAAAGTGGTTTGGACGGCCAGCGAGCAGCCCGTGGACAATGGTTCGGCGCTGAAACTCACCTATGTGAGCAAGGACGGCGAAGGCGGCTATCCCGGTACCTTGACTTCGACGGTCGTTTATCACCTCACCGACGATAATGCGCTAGAAGTGAGCTACGAAGCGACCACCGACAAAAAGACCGTGGTGAACCTGACGCAGCACAGCTATTTCAACCTGTCCGGCGATTTTACGAAGCCCATCCTCGACCACGAGCTGACGATTGATGCGGACAAATTTATCCCTGTAGATGTGACCCTCATTCCAACGGGCGAATTGAAGCCTGTGGAGAAAACGCCGTTTGATTTCCGGCAGGCCAAAACCATTGGAAAAGACATCGAACAAAAGGACGACCAACTGACCAAGGGCAAGGGCTACGACCATTGCTGGGTGTTGAACGGGCAGGGCTTCCGCAAGGTGTCCACGGCCTACCACGCTGGTACGGGCAGGCTGTTGGAGGTTTCCACGGATGAGCCGGGTATCCAGTTTTATTGTGGCAATTTCCTCGATGGTACTTTGCCGATGCCGGGCGGTGGCACTTATGCCCATCGCACAGGTTTTTGCTTGGAAACGCAGCACTATCCCGATTCACCGAATCAAAGTTCATTTCCAACCACTACATTAGCTCCCGGCGAGAAATACGAAACGAAGACGACGTTTAAATTTTCAGCGAAATAATGGTGACTCGTGACTCGTGATTGGGTTGGCCCACTGCAACTATGGCCCAACGAGTCACGAGTCACGAGTCACCAATCACTAATCACCAACTTTCAACCTATGCAACCAGTACTAGCGACCATTGATTGGGTAGTCATTGTCCTTTATTTTCTGCTCATTTTTGGCATTGCCTGGCGGGTCATCCGCAAAGGGAACAACACAACGGACGAATACTTTCTGGCTGGGCGGAACCTCGGCTGGTTTGTCGTCGGAGCCTCCATTTTTGCATCCAATATCGGCTCGGAACACCTTGTCGGCCTAGCAGGTTCGGGCGCTACGAGCGGCGTGGCAATGGCCCACTACGAGCTTCATGCTTGGTGTCTTTTGGTGCTGGGTTGGGTGTTGGCGCCTTTCTACATGCGTTCCAATATCTACACGATGCCGGAGTTTCTGGAAAAGCGCTTCTCCTCAACTGCGCGTTGGGTGCTTTCGGTGATTTCCTTGGTGGCTTATGTTTTGACCAAAATAGCGGTTGGCATCTTTGCTGGTGGCGTCGTTTTCGCAGTCCTGCTACCGGAAATGAGCTTCATGGGCTTGGACAGTTTCTGGGTCGGCTCTATCCTCGTGGTGGTTTTGACGGGTATTTACACCATCCTTGGTGGCCTGTTGGCGGTCGCCTACACTGAGGCTATCCAGACTATTATCCTCATCATTGGCTCTGCATTGGTGACTTATTATGGCCTTGATTTATTGGGCGGCTGGGCCGAATTGAAGTCCATCGTTGGTTCTGAAATGTTTAACCTTTGGAAGCCGCTCGTTCCAGATGGCATGACAGGCACTTGGGCACCTGTGAAAACCAGCACCGAAATGGCTTGGTATTTCAACAGCAACTACCCTTGGCTCGGAATGTTGTTCTGTGCGCCCATCATTGGCCTGTGGTATTGGTGTACCGACCAGTACATCGTGCAGCGGATGCTCGGTGCGCCGAACCTGACGGAAGCCCGCAGGGGCACCATTGCGGCAGCATTTTTCAAACTTTTGCCCGTTTTCATTTTCATCGTACCAGGCATGATTTGTTATGCGCTGGCCATCAGCGGCAAAAACCAAGAAATCGCCACCGCCCTCTTGGACAGCAACGGAAAACTCATCACAGAGAACGCCCAGCAGGTGTTCCCGTTGTTGGTGGCCAAAATATTGCCGGCGGGCATCCGGGGCATCGTGGTGGCTGGCCTTTTGGCGGCTTTGATGAGTTCGTTGGCTGGGGTGTTCAACGCTTGTTCCACCTTGTTCACGATGGACTTGTACCCAAAGTTCCGCCAAAACGTTTCCGAGAAAGACCTCGTTCGGGTGGGCCGGATTGCCACCGCCGTGATGGTGGTCATCGGCCTGCTGTGGATTCCCGTGATACAGGGCAGCCGTGGCCTCTACGACTACCTCCAAAGCGTTCAGGGCTACCTCGCACCGCCCATTTTCGTGGTGTTCTTCTTCGGCATTTTCAACAAACGGATGAACGCCAAAGGAGCCATGGCGGCCTTGTTGGTTGGCTTCGCAATGGGCCTATTCCGTTTGGCGATCGACACGCCCGTAGCACTCGGCGACGGCTTCCATTATGAGGAAGGCTCGTTCTTCTGGGTCATCAACAATATCTTCTTCCAATACTACAGCCTACTGATCTTCCTTGTTTCTGCTGCCGCAATGGTGCTGGTGAGCTACAATTCCGAGGCACCTAATCCGAAACAGATTCAGGGCCTTACCCTCGGTACTGTTTCTGCCGAACAGAAGGCCGAGACCAGGGCCACTTACGGGACAATTGACTATGTTTTTTCTGGACTGGTCATTGTGCTGATTTTGGCGGCTTATCTGTATTTCCAAGGGTAGCGGATTTGTAATTGACGAAAATGGCGGCGTGGCTTTGGGTCATGCCGCCATTTTTTATTCCTCCTTCCCGTCGCCCAATTCCTTTTGCTTTTTTGCTTCCGCAATTTGCTGCTTGAAATTGCGCTCCGTAACCACCTTAGAGCCAGTCCGTTTCTCGAAAGCCTCAAGGGCATCGCCAGCCGCAGCACCGCCTTCTTGGGCTGCTGCCTTATTTTCGATAAAGCCCTTTGCGTCCCGGTTGATGACCTCGTTGCGGGTAGCCGTTTCGCCGAGCATGGTGAAAATAAGTTCCAAATCCGTCATGTGATCCCGAAGATTCTCCCTTTTCAAATCTTTCAACTTCACGTACTCCGATGGAGTCAACCCAAAGGTCGCCTTCGAGATTTCAGCCGTGAGGATGGCGTATTCCAGTCCTTTCTTCACATCCCTCAACTTCCATTCATCGGTGAGCTTGCCCCTGATTTCGATGGATTGTAGCCGCTTCGCAATCCAGTCCTCGCTGTAGCCGAGTGCTCTGTAATACTGCCTTGCCCGCTCGGCGGCCAGTTCCGGGTTCTCGATTTCTTGGATGCGCTCATAGCCGACTTTGGCCAGCCATTGCTTGAACGGTTCCGCTTTCGGGGAAGGGATAGATTGGATGAGACGAAACATACTTTCAGTATTTGCAGCTTCAGTCCCTCTCATTTTACCATCCAATGACTTCATTTTCAACTTTTCGGTATTTGCGAAAAGTTCATCATTTCCGCTCTCAGATTGCATCCTTGCTCGCAATTCATTCCAGTAGCGGCTTGGTTGAGGACTTTCCGACAGCGCTTCAATTACATCAACAATGGAAAACCACCATTCCCCCTTATACCAAACTCTACGGATTTCCTTTTCCTGAAAAACGGCCAATTTGTTTTGTGCTTCTTCCATGACTTTAGGTTTGAGCGATAAAGGTAAATATTGAAACAAATATTTTCATTAATAAAACAAATAAATTCATTTCTTATAAATTTAGAACTTTTTCTTAGCCAACTCATTCGTCCAACTTACCCTATTTTCGCCCCATGAAAAAAGGCATCATCTTCGACATGGACGGCACGATGGTGGACAATATGATGGTCCACCACCGGGCATGGCAGCGCAAACTGGCGGAACTGGGACTGGACTTGTCCATTGACGAAGTCAAGGAAAAAATCCACGGCATCAACGAGGAAATTCTGGAGCGGATTTTTGGCGACCGCTTCACGGTGGAGGAGCGACGCCGCATTTCATGGGAAAAAGAGGCCGCCTATCGGGAAATCTTCCTACCTGAACTGCGGCTCCTTCCTGGTTTGCAGGGCTTTTTGGAAATGGCAAAAGCTGCCAATATCCCAATGGCCATCGGCACGGCAGCACCTACGGAGAACGTAGAATTCGTAATGGATAATCTTAGATTGCACCCATATTTCAAAGGGGTTTTCGATGCAAAAAGCGTCACAAAAGGCAAGCCCGACCCCGAGATTTTTCATGTAGCCGCTGCCGCAATGGGCCTATCGACCGCCGACTGTCTCATCTTCGAGGACAGCGTGACGGGGGCGGAAGCGGCCCGGAGGGCTGGCGCTCAGGCCGTCATTGTAACCACGACGCATGGGCGGGAGGAGTTTGCTCATTTCAACCATATCGTTCGGTTTGTGGAGGATTTTGAAGGCTTGGAATTGAGGAACCTTGGACTGATAGGGTAGGGGCATTACTTCATCCTTCTATGCAAAACAGCCTCCACCTCTGCCAGCGAATGCCCCTTAGCCCGCAGCAATACAAGCAAGTGGAACACCAAATCCGCAGCCTCGCCAAGGAACAAATCGGGGTCGTCGCCTTGGGCTTCCAAGGCCACTTCAACCCCTTCTTCACCCACTTTTTGCGCCATTTTTTTGATGCCTTTTTTTATCAAACTGGCCACGTAGCTCCCCTCCGTCGGATTTGTGAAGCGGTCGTTGATGATGGACTCCAATGCGGGCAAGAAGGCCCCAGCATTTGTTTCCCCGAAGCAAGTAGCACTGCCCGTATGGCAGACAGGGCCATGTGGTTTAGCCTTAATCAAAATAGTGTCCGCATCGCAATCCGCCAGCACCTCCACCACGTCGAGGAAGTGGCCGCTCGTCTCGCCCTTTGTCCATAGCCGCTGCTTGCTTCGGCTGAAAAACGTGACCCGTTGCTCGGCCAAAGTCTTCGTCAAAGCTGTCTCGTCCATGAAACCGAGCATGAGCACCACGCCCGTTTTAGCATCCTGAACGATAGCCGGGGCGAGGCCGTCGGGGTATTTTTTGAAATTGATTTGCATGGTGATAGTGTTGAAGGATGGTTACACGGATTTGGCGGATGCGACTGATTTACACTGATTTTTGCAAGAAAAAAAAATCCATAGTCATCCGCCCAATCTGCCTGAACACCTTATCCGGTTCATATCCTAACGGCAACGCCGTTATCCGTTAAATATCTTTTCAAATCCGGCACAGGAATCTCCCCAAAATGGAAGATGCTCGCCGCCAGCGCCGCATCGGCTTTTCCTTCGGTAAAAATTTCGGTGAAATGCGCCATCCTGCCCGCCCCGCCGCTGGCGATGACTGGGATGTGGAGTCGTTCCGAAATGGCCCTCGTCAATTCAATGGCAAAGCCGTTCTTGCTGCCATCGTGGTCCATCGAAGTGAGCAGTATTTCGCCTGCGCCCCGCTCCTGCGCCTCGTCGGCCCAAGCCAGTGCCCGCACTTCCGTGCGCAGCCGCCCGCCGTTCAGATAGACCCACCAGTCGCCGGCCTCCTGCTTAGCGTCAATGGCCACCACGATGCACTGGCTGCCGAATTCCCTCGCCAATTCATTGATTAACAGCGGATTGCGCACCGCCGCTGAGTTCACCGACACCTTGTCGGCCCCAGCCTCCAGCAGCACCGACACATCTGCCACCGAGCCGATGCCACCACCCACGGTAAACGGGATATTGATGGCTTGCGCAATGCGGTGTACCAGTTCGGCAAATGTTTTTCGACCCTCATGTGTGGCGGTGATATCGAGGAAAACCAGTTCGTCGGCACCCTCGGCGGCATAGCGGGCGGCCAGTTCCACTGGGTCGCCAGCGTCCCGCAGGTTCACGAAATTGACCCCTTTCACGGTGCGCCCGTCCTTGATGTCGAGGCAGGGGATGATACGTTTTGTAAGCATGAGACGAATTGCTCTATGTCTCTCCGTGCCCTCCGTTCCTCTGTGTTTAAACTAACACGGAGGGTCGGAGGGCACGGAGGAACACAGAGGTTTTAAAGCCAAATTGTTAAGTTCTCAAAATCCTCATAAATCGCCTTCCCCACAATCGCCCCAGCGCAACCAATCTCCGTCAGTTCTACCAAGTCATTTGGCTGGCTCACGCCACCGCTGGCAATTAACCGCAGCCCCGGAAATTGCGCCAGCACCCGCTGGTACAGATCGGTGGAAGGCCCCGTCAGCAGCCCGTCCCGCCCGATGTCCGTGCAGAAAACCTGCTGGACGCCCGCTCTAGTCATTTCCCCCAAAAACTCGAAAAGCCCGATTTCGGTCTGTTCCAACCAGCCGTTGATTGCCAGTTTTTCGTGCCTAACGTCCACGCCAAGCAGGATTTTTTCAGGGCCATATTTTTCCAACCATTTGAAAAACAATGGCATATCTTTCACTGCCACACTACCGATGGCTGCCATCGCTGCCCCCGCCTCGAACACCGCCTCAATGTCTTCATACGTTTTGATACCGCCGCTGAAATCAATGATGAGTGAGGTTTCGGCGGCTACTTGTTGAAGTATATGTAGATGTTGCGGCTTTCCCGCCCGTGCCCCATCCAAATCCACCATGTGTAATCGCCGGAAGCCAGCCGCTTCGAACTGCTTGGCCACGGCCACGGGGTCGCTGGCATAGTCGGTACGCTGTGCGAAGTCGCCTTGGCGCAGGCGGACGCAGTGCCGATTAATGAGGTCCATTGCTGGTATTACCTCGGTTTTTTTCATGATTTCAGGTTTAAAAAGTTGCGGAGCAACTGCTCCCCCGCCGCAGCGCTCTTCTCTGGGTGGAACTGCACCCCGTAAAAATTCCGCCACTGAACAGCACTCGAAAACGCTTCGCCGTAGTCCGTTTGGGCAATGGTCGCCTCGTTCAATTCCATCGCATAGGAGTGGACAAAGTAGAAAAAAGGATTGGGTGTGATGTTTTCAAATAATTGATTTTCAAGGGATTGGATGGTATTCCACCCGACATGCGGCACTTTAAGTCGCTCTCCAGTTGAAGTCTCCCCAAGCAGTCGCCTCACCTTCGCTGGCACGATTCCAAGACATTCTGTATCGTTTTCCTCCGAGTGTTCCCCCAGCAGTTGCATCCCCAAACAAATGCCCAAAACGGGCTGCGTCAGGCTGCGGATGACGGTGTCTAAGCCCCGTTCCCGAAGGTAGCGCATGGCCGTACTCGCCTCGCCCACGCCTGGGAAGATGACCCGCTCTGCCGAACGGATTTCTGCAGGGTCGTCGGTCAAAATGGCGGCTACACCGAGCCGTTCCAAGGCATTCAGCACAGATTGGATATTGCCTGCATTGTAGCGGATGACTGCTATTTTCATGTAGTAGAGTTTGATTGTTGATTGACGATTACATGATTGTTGATTGTTGAAGTAATGGACGATTTTGGATTTTCGATGGATGAAATCATACATTGTCAATTTGCCATTTTACATTCCATCAACAATCAATAATCATGTAATCTGTTAATCGTCAATCAGTTATAAAAGGCCTTTGGTCGAGGGCAGCGCATTCCCCTCCTTCCGCACCGCCATTTTCATCGCTTTCGCAAATGCCTTGAATATCGCTTCGATTTTGTGGTGTTCGTTCTGCCCCTCGGCCTTGATGTTCAGGTTGCACTTCGCCGTATCGCTGAAGGATTTGAAGAAATGGAAGAACATCTCCGTGGGCATGTCGCCGACTTTTTCCCGCTTGAATTCGGCCTCCCAAACCAACCATGGGCGACCGCCAAAATCCAGCGCTACTTGCGCCAAGCAGTCGTCCATCGGCAGGCAGAAGCCGTACCGCTCGATGCCCCGCTTGTCGCTTAGCGCCTGGCGGAACGCCTCGCCGAGTGCCAATCCAGTGTCCTCAATAGTATGGTGCTCGTCAATGTGCAGGTCACCCAATGCCTTGATTTTCAGGTCAATACCGCCGTGGCGAACTATCTGCTCCAGCATGTGGTCGAAGAAGCCGAGGCCCGTGGAGAGTTCCACTTGGCCACTTCCATCCAAGTTGATTTCCACCAAAATATCCGTCTCCTTCGTCTTTCGGTGGACGCTCGCCTGGCGGTCTGGCCGAAGCAAGTAGTCGCCGATTTCGTCCCAAGTGTCCACCACAAGCTCAGCCTTTTGCTCCCATTCTCCCAAGGGCAACAAACCTCGGATGCCGATGGCCCTTGCGCCGAGGTTCTTCGCCAGTATGATGTCCGTGTGGCGATCACCAACAACGTAACTGTTGGCGAGGTCGTAGCTGCCGTTCAGGTAATCGGTGAGCATGGCCGTGCCGGGTTTCCGGGTGGCTAGGCCCTCATGCTGGAAGCTCTTGTCAACATGGATGGCATCAAAGACAATACCCTCATTTTCAAGGATTTGCAGCAGTTTGCCCTGCACCCGGTCGAAATTTTCCTGCGGGTAAATATCGGTGCCAAGGCCGTCTTGGTTCGTCACCATCACGAGCAAGTAGTCGGTCTGCGTCCTGATTTTGTGCAGGTTTCGGATGAGGCCAGGGAGCAGCACCATTTGCTCCAAAGTGTCAATTTGGAAAGTTTCGGGCACCTCGTTGATGAGGACGCCGTCCCGGTCGAGGAAGAGTATCTTTTTCATGAAGGATTGGAGGATTGAATGACTGAAGGATTGAAGTCGGCCAATAGCTCAAGAAGTCGGTCATTTTCTTGCTGTGTGCCAACTGTAATGCGCAAACATCCCTCGCAAAGCGGTTCACGTGACCTGTCCCGAACCACCACGCCATTTTGTTTTAAGTAATTGAAAATCAATGTGCTATCCCGCATTTTTACCAAAAGGAAATTGGCGTCGCTGGGGTAGATGCGCTCCACTAAGTCCAGTTTAGCCAGCTCGGTTTCGAGCTTTTTTCGCTCCCCAATGATGGTTGCTACCGAGCCATCCAGCCCCGTTTCCAAAGCCGAGAGAACGGTCCGTTGCGTGGGCAATCCGACGTTGTACGGGTATTTCACGGCGTTCATATAATGAATGATTTCTGCGGAGGCGAAGGCCATGCCCAGCCTTGCGCCCGCCAATGCCCAAGCCTTGGATAGGGTTTGCAGCACCACTAATTTTGGGAATTCGGCAAGATGCTGCGAACATGATTTTGCGCCTTCGGCGAAGTCAATGTATGCCTCGTCCACAACCACGATGCCGGGGAAATTGCGGAGCAAAAACTCAATGGCGGTGGGGTCGAGGAGGTTGCCTGTTGGGTTGTTTGGGGAGCATAAAAACAGCAATTTGGAATTGGGTGTAGCAGCTTCCAGCACCGCTTGGGGGCGAAGTTGGAAGTCTTCGGTTAAAAGAACATGTCGAATCGGCGTCCCGTGAATATCCGCCTGCACCCGGTACATACCGTAGGTAGGCGGGCAGGTGATGGCCTCGTCCACACCTGGCTCGCAAAAGATACGGAAGAGAAGGTCAATTGCTTCGTCGCTGCCATTGCCAAGGAAAATGGACTCAATGGGTACGCCTTTTAGCTTCGCAATACGCTGTTTTACAACCAGTTGCAGCGGGTCGGGGTAGCGGTTCAGCGCCTCGCCGAACAGGTCATGGCCGTTCTCGTTTGCATCGAGAAAGACGGACGCAGTGCCGCTGAACTCGCTCCGGGCAGAGGAGTAGGGCCTGAGTTGAATGATGTTGCTTCGGATTAAATTCTGTACCTTATACATCATTAGTCGCTTTTGTGAAATAGGTGGTTTTTGATTTAAGATATAAGATTCCAGATATAAGATTTTAGATTTATTGGTGATTGAGGAAGTCGAGATTTGTGAATTTACAAGTTATATCAGCCTTGTTTATCGAAGGTAGGCTCCCAAATCTTATATCGTACATCTTATATCTGAAATCAAAATATGCTTATCATGGGATGACAGCCGCACCGCCACCGCCCTCGCATGTGCCTCCAGTTCCTCCGCCCTCGCCATTGTGACGATGGCCGACCCGATGCCTTCCATGCCTTCCTGACTGATGCGCTGGAACGTGATTTTTTTCATAAAACTGTCCAACGAAACGCCGGAATAGCTGCGGGCGAAGCCGCTCGTGGGCAAGGTATGGTTCGTGCCGCTGGCATAGTCTCCCGCTGCTTCGGGGGTATAGTTGCCTAGAAAAACAGAGCCAGCGTTGACCACTCGCTCAGCCAAATCTTCTGCATTAGCGCAGGCCAAAATCAAGTGCTCAGGGGCATAGAAATTGATGGCGTCGAGTGCAACTTCCTGATTTTCAAGTAACAAGAAAACGCTGTGGTCGAGTGCAGCACGGAGCATTTGCTGGCGGGGCAGGGTAGCCATTTGTTTTTCGACTTCGTCAATGACCTGCTGTAAAACGGTTTCGGAGGTCGTCAAAAACACCACTTGCGAATCCACGTCGTGCTCAGCTTGGGAGAGCAGGTCGGCGGCGGCGAAGGCAGGTACGCAGGTTTCATCCGCAAAGACCAGCACTTCCGATGGCCCGGCGGGCATGTCAATCGGGATGCCGGACTGCTGCACGAGCAATTTGGCGGCAGTAACGTAGCGATTGCCGGGGCCGAAGATTTTATAGACCTGTGGAACGGTTTCTGTGCCAAAAGCCAGTGCCCCGATGGCCTGCGCCCCGCCGACCTTGAAGATGCGATGAATGCCTGCTACTTGCGCAGCGAACAAAATGGCCGGGTGGACCGAGCCGTCTTTTGCCGGAGGGGTACAAAGCGCAACCTCTTGACAGCCAGCTAATTGCGCTGGGATGCCAAGCATCAGAACAGTGGAGAATAGCGGCGCCGTACCCCCCGGAATGTACAGCCCGACCCGCTCGATGCCCACGCTTTTGCGCCAGCAAACAACGCCGGGCATGGTCTCGATTTGCTTCACGGGTTCAAGTTGTGCTGCATGGAAGGTCTGGATGTTTTTTACCGCCAATCGGATGGCTGCTTTAAGGTCGTCGGGCAGGCTGCGCTCGGCGGCAGCCAATTCCTCGGCTGTCACTTCGAGGCGGTTGAGTTGGACGCCATCGAAGCGGGCGGTGTACTCCCGGAGGGCGGCGTCGCCACGGGTTTTTACGCTCCGCAATACTTCCGTAACGGTGGCCGAGAGGTCTTCTTGGTCAATGACCGGGCGCTGGAGGAGCTGCGCAAGTTGTTGATTGTCAGGATATTTTGAAATTTTCATAGTGGACGGTGGACGGTGGACGGTGGACGGTGGACGGAACACGGGGCGCTCCCGTCTATCGTCAACCGTCTATCGTCAACCGATTTAAAGTATCATTTTTTCAATCGGCACGACCAGTATTCCCTGTGCGCCGTTGGCTTTCAAGTCTTCGATGATGTCCCAAAAACGGTCTTCCTGCACGACGGAATGGACGCTGCTCCAACCCGCATCGGCCAGCGGGAGCACCGTCGGGCTTTTCATGCCGGGCAGGATTCGGATGATGGCAGCGAGTCGGTCGTTGGGGGCGTTCAGGAGGATGTACTTGTGGTTCTTGGACTTTTTGACGGCTCGGATTCGGAAGAGCAGCTTGTCGAGCAGGGCCTGTTTTTCCGAGGGCAGGTTTTGCGAAGCAACCAAGACGGCCTGCGATTCGAGGACGGTCTCGACCTCACGCAACCCATTGGAAATCAAGGTGCTACCCGTGCTGACGAGGTCGCAGATGCAGTCGGCGAGGCCGATGCTGGGTGCTATTTCGACCGAGCCGCTAATTTCGTGGAGGTCGGCTTGGATACCGTTTTTCAGAAGGAAACCCCCTAAAATCTGTGGGTAAGAGGTGGCGATGCGGGCGCCTTGGAGGCTGGTCACACCGTCGTAACTGGCGGACTTGGGCACGGCCAATGAGAGTCGGCAGCGCCCAAAACCCAGCGGCTCGATGACTTCGACGAGCTTGTTTTTCTCAAAAACGACGTTCTCTCCGACAATGCCGCAGTCGGCCACGCCGTCCTCGACGTATTGCGGGATGTCGTCGTCACGGAGGAAGAAGACTTCCAGCGGGAAACTGTCGGCCACGGCACGGAGCCTCCCGCCACCGTTGCTGACGCCGATGGAGCAGGATTTGAGGAGGCCGACGGAGTCTTCGTAGAGGCGGCCAGATTTTTGGATGGCGAGTTTTAGCATGGTTTGATTGTTGAATTGTTTGATTGCTGGGGAGGTACCCCTTCCCAAAGGGATAAATCGGGGATGACAAATAATGGTAAACAAAAAAGGCTTGCCGGGCGAACCGACAAGCCTTTTTTGAGCATGAAAAATGGTCATTTCACATCAAAAAGCAAGACTGCTCGCCGGGTACGGTGAGTAGAAATGATGATGATGTGTATGGACGAATTGTGTCATGATGGCGGCAAAGCTAATCGGGTTTTGGTTGTGATACAACATTGGTCAAATATTTTTTGGCCAAATGACTGAATCATGACTTTCCAATTGAGGGATTAGCCAAAAACCAATCTACAGAAAGGGGGAGAAAAATCCATTTTTTCATCCGTCTATTTGCCTTCTTAGCAATTGCGCCAAAAGAATGTGACCTTGGTTACACAGCTTGCTGGCGAATCGGCTTATTTTGCGCCATAATTACAGCACCTTTAGTGACCCTCTACCTTCATTATTCTGAAAGAACGTGCAAATCAATCTCGCCGACAAAGTATTACAGCGCATTTTCCCTTTCCTCGAATGGTGGCCAGGGGTGAACAAGACCACGTTAAGGGCCGATTTGATGGCTGGCTTGACAGGTGCGGTCATCGTATTGCCTCAAGGTGTGGCATTTGCTACGATTGCTGGCCTTCCCCCGATTTATGGGCTTTACACAGCAATGGTAACGCCCATCATTGCGGCGTTGTTTGGGTCTTCACGGCATTTGGTTTCGGGGCCTACGACAGCGATTTCGCTGGTGATTTTTGCGGCGCTGACGCAATTGGGCGCTGAACCAGGTACGGATGAATTTATTTCCAAAGCACTGACAATCACCCTGTTGGCGGGTTTTTTCCAATTTATCCTGGGTGTAGGCCGCATGGGCACGCTCATCAATTTCGTTTCGCACGTGGTCGTGGTCGGCTTTACGGCTGGTGCAGCCTTGCTCATCATACAGAGCCAGTTGAAGCACTTGCTTGGTCTTGAAATTCCCGGTGGCAAATCCTTTGTGGACACTATTCGTGTGTTGGCCTTGAACATCCAACACTCCAACCCTTTTGCGGTGGGCATTGGGCTGTTCACCTTATTGCTCGCCATATTGTCCAAAAAGCTAATCCCGAAAATTCCAAACCTGTTGATAGCATTGGTTGGCGGTAGTCTTTTGGCGTTTGGCCTAATGCAACTACTTGGAAGTGAGGTTGTTGCCTTAAAAATGGTAGGCGAGGTAAAAGGTAGGCTACCAACGCCCTCTCTGCCCGATTTAAGCTTTGGTTCACTGACGCAATTGGCCCAAAGTGCCTTTGCCATTGCCCTTTTGGGCTTGATAGAGGCGGTGGCTATTGCCCGTTCCATCGCGGGGAAGTCGCAGCAACAGATAGATGGCAACCAAGAATTCATCGGACAAGGGCTGTCCAACATCATTGGCAGCTTTTTTTCCTGCTATGCGGGTTCAGGGTCGTTTACCCGAAGCGGATTAAATTATGCATCAGGGGCAAAGACGCCCCTTGCGGCTGTTTTTGCAGCGGTTATGCTCGCCGTCATCGTTTTGCTGGTAGCACCCCTGATAGCTTATATGCCCGTTGCAGCAATGGCGGGCGTTATTTTGATAGTTGCCTACAACTTGATTGATTTCAAGTTTGCAAAAACGGTGTATCGCTCCAGCCGACGACAAAGCATCGTAATGGCGATTACGTTCATTGCCACATTGGTTGCTGATTTGGAAATGGCAGTGATTTTGGGGGTGATGTTCTCACTGATTTTTTTCCTACAAAAAGCCTCCACGCCAAACGTGGCAGTGATGTCGCCAGACCCTAACGACTCGAATAGGCGCTTTACCTATCTATTGCGCAAGCCACTGCCAGAATGCCCCCAAGTGAAGTTCGTCCGTATTGACGGTTCCATTTTTTTTGGTTCGGTCAACCATGTTTCCAATGAAATCAGGGAGTTGGTGGATGAACAGGCACCAGCGGTACACACGCTGGTGATAGTCGCCCAAGGCATCAACTTTATTGATGTGGCGGGGTCGGAGTGGTGCTTACAGGAAGCCAAACGTTGGAAACAGAAAGGTGGAGGACTGTATTTCACGGGCCTGAAACTTATTGCGCAGGAGACGATGATTCGGGGCGGGTTCAGGGAGGAAATTGGCGAAGACCATTTTTTTGTTTCCAAGGAGCTGGCCTTGAAGGCCATTATTCCCAAGTTGCGGGACGAAATATGCGCAACTTGCACTAAACGTATTTTTCAAGAGTGCGTGAATAAGCCTTGTTTGGTGGACAACGGGCAATCAATTGAAATCGTCGTCTAAATCATCCCAATGCTTCCAGAGAATATAAATGGTAAAGCGTATTAACAGCGTCAAGATGATGTACAAATCAAACCTGAAGCCCATACTCACCTTGTTGAAGGCTTTGTGGTGCTCAAGGAATTTCATTAGAACGACGTAAGCAATCCACGCGGAGGTAAGGACATACAAATAATCTTTGTCTTTGTGCTTTTGCTCCATTGCTTAGGTGTCTATTCGGGCTGCTAAGTTTGTCTATTTACATCATCAGACATTGTGAATTGCGACAAAATGAATGTACTCATCTAACCTGCAAGATGAAATAAAAAATCACGCAAAATGTCAGTTTTTCTAATCCTACGACGCTTTGACTCAAAATTATTTGATTGGGTTTTGATTGCCGTTTAGGCAGTATTTATGGAACGGCAGGTAAACACAATTTAAACATGCTTGCGGCGTAAAAGTAATTGCGCAACTTATGGATTCTCCAACGCCTCGATTTTTTTTTGAGAATCTTGAATAATCTGCCCACTTTTGACGCCATTTTGCATCAATATGGCCAAAAAAAAAGAAGGTACGACAACAAGTTCATTTGGAACAAGCGGGAGGATAAACCATGATTCGACCAAATTCTACAATTCCAGGCTATACTCGGAATTGAATGGCCAACCTGTTCAGCAGAACCCAGCCAATCCTTTCCCAACTGCATTTGAGAACCAAATCATCACTGCGAACGCCGCCGAGATGATGGAGCTACCAGACGACTCAGTTCACCTCATGATTACCTCCCCGCCCTACAATGCCACGAAGGACTACGACGAGGACCTGACCTTGTTGGAGTACCTCGAATTTCTGCGGCAAGTATTCACGGAAACGTATCGGGTGCTGGTGCCTGGCGGGAGGGCTTGTATCAACCTCGCCAATTTGGGCCGCAAGCCCTATATCCCGCTCACCTCGCACGTCGTGCTATTGATGCAGGAAATCGGCTTCGTCATGCGGGGCGAAATCATCTGGGACAAAGGCGCAAGTTCCACTTCCAGCACGGCTTGGGGGAGCTGGCAGAGTGCCTCCAACCCCATTCTCCGGGACGTTCATGAGTATATCCTGATCTTCTCGAAAGGAGATTACAAAAGGCACCTCACAAAAAAAGAACAAGCTACCAAGCGCAACACCATTGGCAGGGACGAGTTTTTGGATTGGACTAAGACCATCTGGCAGATGAACGCCGAGTCGGCAAGGCGCATCGGACACCCTGCACCATTTCCGATAGAATTGCCACACAGGCTTATCCAGCTTTATTCATTTGAAACGGACATCGTGCTCGACCCGTTCATGGGCAGTGGCACGACGGCAGTGGCCGCATTGCGGAGCGGCAGGAAGTTTATCGGCTATGAAATCGTGGAGGAGTATGTGGCATTGGCCAATAAGCGGATTGCTGCGATTAACTTGCCTGCAAAACATACTCCTTAAAGTCTTTCACAGTGCCATTCGCCATTTTTCCATCATAGGCATCAATCGCTTGCTGGTTGCTCATGAAAAAGCATTCATTTCCGATGTAATCGGTTAGTTCCCAACGGTTTAGCGTGTCCCGAACTGGGCCGATTACGCTCGTGAGATGCAGCCCTACACCTCGATTGCGAAGCCCTTCTACCCATTCTTGCAAGGCGTGGATGGCACTGCTGTCCAAATGGCTGATACTATCGGCATTGAGCACCACGAGGCGTAGTGCATCGCCCTTGCGGGCAACTAGTTCGCCCATTTTATCTTTGAAATAATTGATGTTGGAGAAATAAAGCGGGCCGTCAAAGCGCACAACCAACACATCTTTTCGGTCTTCCAAATTGTCGAACCTTTGAACGTTGCGGTAAAAACTACTGCCTGGCACCCTGCCCAACACCGCTACGTGCGGCCTCGTCGAGCGATAGATGACCATGCCCAAAGACAATATCACGCCAGCACCTATGCCTGTTTCTATGCCGAGCGACAGTGTGATGAGGAAGGTTGCGGCCAGCATCCAAAAATCCGATCGGTCGTTGTGCCAAAGATGCTTGGCTTCTTTCACGTCAATCAAACCAGAAACAGCGACCAAGATGACTGCTGCCAGTACAGCGTTGGGAAGGTTGTGGAAAAGCGGCGTGAGGAACAGCAGGGTCAATACTATTAGCGCTGCGCTGATAAGGCTTGCAAGGCCGGTTTTTGCGCCGGCTTGGTCGTTCACGGCGGTGCGGCTGAACCCACCTGTGACGGGCATGCCTTGAAAAAATGCTGCCCCAAAATTGGCCAATCCGAGGCCGACCAGCTCTTGGTTGGCGTTCACTTGGTAGTCTTTGTGCTTGCTTTGGATCGCTTTTGCTACTGCAAAGCTTTCCATGAACCCAACCAATGCGATGGTCAGTGCAACTGGGAGCAGTGATTGCAGCGCACCTAAATCAAAGGAGGGCATGGACAAGCCCGGCAGGCCCGAAGGCACTTTCCCCACGATTTTCAACCCCTGCGCCTCCAAGCCAAATAAGCTCACTGCCACAATGCCAAGCACAACGGCCACCAGCGCACCGGGCAGGGCTTTGTGGATTTTCTTTGAAAATTTGATGACGAAAATGGCCGCTATGCCAATGCCGAGTGCCAGCAAGTTCGTCTCGCCGATATGTTGCGCAGCAGCGATGACGATTTCATGGGCGTGCTCGCTGTTCGGTATTTTGATGCCGAGCAGGTGCTTCAACTGGCTCAATCCGATGATGATGGCTGCCGCCGATGTGAATCCGCTGATGACCGGGTGGCTCAGGAAATTGACCAAGAAACCCAGCCGGAAAATGCCCATCAGGAACTGAAGCGCTCCTACCATGAACGCCAGTGTGAGCGCCAACAACAAGTAAGCCTCTGGCGTCTCTGGTTTCAAGGCCCCGATGCCAGCAGCGGTCAGCAGCGAAACCATTGCCACAGGCCCTACGGCCAACTGCCGGGAGGTTCCAAAAAAGGCATATAAAACAAGCGGTATCGTAGCTGCATATAAACCATGAATCGGTTCCAATCCGGCCAACATGGCATAGGCCATACCCTGTGGAATGAGCATCACGCCAACCGTCAGGCCCGCCGATAGGTCGCCGGAAAGCCATTCCTTTTTGTAGTTGGGGAGCCAGTCGAGGGCCGGGATGAAGGATTTTATGTTGAGCATTTTTATATATTTTGTGTGGCAATGCCAACTTCAAATTGTCCCGCAAAATTACGCCCCCCATGATTTTAGTCATGTGATGCAAATTACACAGCAACAAGGTGAGTACTTTTGTGGACATTTTTCAAAGAATGCAAAATCAAATCTTCAAAGGTTTAAAAGTCGTCGAACTATCCAGCGTGCTGGCAGGCCCCGCCGTCGGGATGTTCTTCGCCGAACTGGGCGCAGAAGTCATCAAAGTGGAGAACAAGACCACGGGTGGCGACACGACCCGCCATTGGAAAATGCCCAGCGAAGACCCTGCCAACCCTGATTCAGCCTATTTCTACTCGGTGAATTGGGGCAAGCAGCACGCCTTCCTCGACCTTACGCAAGTGGCCGAACGAGCGCAATTGATGCAATGGCTGCAAGAAGCTGATGTGGTCATTTCCAACTTCAAAAAAGGTGGGGCCGCCAAACTCGGCCTCGATTGTGTTTCGCTGGCGCAATGGAACCCCCGGCTCATCTATGCCAGCATCAGTGCATACGGCGAAGATGACCTGCGCCCCGGCTTCGATGTGGCCATCCAAGCCGAAACGGGCTGGATGTTCATGAACGGCGAAGCGGGCGGCCCACCGGTGAAGATGCCCGTGGCACTGATGGATTTGCTCGCTGCTCACCAATTAAAGGAGGGCATACTGGTGGCATTGCTGCAACGGGAGCGCACGGGAAAGGGCAGCGAAGTCACTGTTTCTCTCTTTGATACTGGCGTGGCTTCCTCGCCAACCAAGCGACCAACTGGCTCAACCTCGCCCACCTGCCACAGCGAATTGGCAGTCGCCACCCGAATATTGCGCCTTATGGCGAAGTGTTTACGACCCAAGATGATAAATTGCTCATCGTCTCGGCGGGCACGGAGCAGCAGTTCCGCTCGCTTTGTTTTTTATTGGATGCTTCGCAATTAGCTGAAA
The DNA here is from genome assembly GCA_016714985.1 of Saprospiraceae bacterium. Classification (GTDB taxonomy): domain Bacteria; phylum Bacteroidota; class Bacteroidia; order Chitinophagales; family Saprospiraceae; genus UBA6168. The sequence continues at coordinate 491,647 of JADKBS010000005.1, forward strand.
ATGAGCATTTTGCGACGAATTCGCTGCGCCTCGAACACCGGGATGAACTTGCTTCGCAACTGCAAGCCGCCTTCCGCTGTTTCACTGCCGAGGTGATTTTGGAACGCTGCCAAGTCGCCTCAGTGCCGGTCGCCCCGATTCGGAATTTGCAGGAGGTGTTCGATTTGCCCGCTGCACAGGACTTGGTTTTGGAGGAAAAAACCGAGGCTGGGGGCGTTAGCAAGCGGGTGCGGACGGCGATTTTCAAGCTGAAATAACTTGTACTGCACTTGTTTTGATTGACGATTGATGAATACATGATACATGATTGTTGATGGGGTTTTTGATTGTTGATTTTGGATGTTTAGCACCGGAAATTTTTGAAGAACAGGACGCCAACATCAAAAACCAACAATCGTGTAATCAACAATCGTCAATCAAATTTCAAGATATCTACTTTTAAACTATCAAAATATGCTCAAAAAAATCCTGCCCAGCTCGCCTCCACCCAAACCAAGCTCATCGCCGTATCGAAAACCCAACCGCTGGAGCGGGTGATGGAGTTGTACGAACGTGGCCAGCACATTTTTGGGGAGAACAAAGTGCAGGAACTCGTGGCCAAGTATGAGGCATTGCCCAAGGACATCGAGTGGCACCTCATTGGGCATTTGCAGACGAACAAGGTGAAGTACATCGCTCCTTTTGTGGCTTGCATCCAATCGGTGGACAGTTGGAAGCTGCTTGCTGAAATTGACAAGCAGGCCGCCAAGCATGGCCGGGTGATTGATTGTCTGTTGCAATTCCATGTGGCGGAGGAGGAAACGAAGTTCGGCTTGGATGAAAACGAGGCAGCAGAATTGCTCCAAAACCCAGGTTTTCAAGTCCTAAAAAACGTGCGAATCACAGGCGTGATGGGCATGGCCACTTTCACCGATGACCAAACCTTGGTACGGCGGGAGTTCCAGCATTTGCGCAGCATTTTTGAAAAACTTAAAGCCCGTTTCTTTGCGGAGCAACCCAGTTTCAAGGAAATCTCCATGGGAATGAGCGGCGATTACCTGCTGGCCATTGCCGAGGGCAGCACCATGGTGCGGGTGGGTACGCTGTTGTTTGGTGCCAGGTGAGTGAAATAAAACCTTCCATCATCCTAAGCGTTTACCCCAAAGTCCGCAACTTTGCCCCCACGCAGCAGTGCGCTGCCAAAATAATTTTATGAAAAAAGCAACAACGCTTGGCGAACTCAAGGCCACTGGTTACCGCTCCCGTTCCGTGAAGGACGAGCTTCGCCAAAACCTCATACAGAAACTGAAAAAAAAGCAGAAGGTGTTTGAAGGCATCTTTGGCTTCGAAGACACCGTGCTGCCCGACATCGAGCGGGCGATGCTGAGCCGTCATAATATCGTACTGCTCGGCTTGCGGGGCCAGGCCAAGACCCGTATCGCCCGGATGCTGGTACAACTCTTGGACGAATGGATGCCCATCGTGGCAGGCAGTGAACTGAACGACGACCCGCTGGCGCCCATCTCCCGCTTTGCCTTTGATTTGATTGCCGAAAAAGGCGATGACACCCCCATCGAATGGGTACACCGCAACGACCGCTACGTGGAAAAACTGGCCACGCCCGACGTGAGCATTGCCGACCTGGTGGGCGATGTTGACCCTATAAAGGCAGCGACCTTGAAGTTGCCTTATTCCGATGAGCGAGTCATCCATTACGGACTTATACCGAGGTCGCACCGCAGTATCTTTGTCATCAACGAGTTGCCAGATTTGCAGGCCCGAATCCAAGTGGCTCTGTTCAATATCTTGCAAGAAGGAGACATGCAAATCCGTGGCTTCAAGCTACGTTTGCCGCTTCAAATCCAGTTCGTTTTCACCGCCAACCCAGAAGATTATACGAACCGGGGCAGCATCATCACACCACTTAAAGACCGAATTGAAAGCCAAATCCTGACACATTACCCCCGCACCTTGGAGGTGGCGCAGCGCATCACACAGCAGGAGGCCAAGCTGGCACCGGAGCAGTTGAAGTCTGTGAAGGTGCCGCCCGTTTTGCAGGTTTTGTTGGAGCAAATCAGTTTTACGGCCCGTGAAAGCGAGTTGGTGGACGAAAAAAGCGGCGTCTCCGCACGTATCAGCATCAGCGGTTACGAAAACCTAGTCAGCACTGCCGAGCGGCGCATGTTGATCAATGGCGAGAAAACAGCCATTGTCCGCATGACCGATTTTTGGGGCGTCATTCCAGCCATTACGGGCAAGGTGGAATTGGTTTACGAGGGCGAGCAAGAAGGCCCCTATTCCGTGGCGCTTGAACTGATTGGCGACTCAATCAAGGATATTTTCCTTCAATATTTCCCCGACCCCGACAAATTGCGGAAGGGGCGTGAAAGTGATCCTTACGGCATCATAAAGGCTTGGTTTTCAGGCGGCAATGCCGTTAACCTGCTCAACGATATCAATGACCAGGACTTCCGAAAGGAACTCGACCGAGTGGCTGGCCTTCGCCGCTTTGTGGAAGGATTCGACACGCCGAAGGACGATGTTTATACTTTTATGGAATTGGTGTTGCATGGCCTTTCGGAATGCAATGTCATCAACAAGAACTTCGTGGAGGCAACCTTGACCTTCAATGACTCGCTGGCCGATATGCTGAACGGGGAGGACGACGATGATGATGAGGGGTTTTAGTCGAATGATAAATGATAAATGATGAATAAATAGCTATCCCGGCTTGTCGGGAATGAAATTGAAAGGCTTTGATTAAACAAGTTTTTGCAAAGTGAAGTGGTTGAAATTGTTTACTTCAATTATGCTGAATTAGTATTAATCAGGATTTTATTTTGAAAGTAAAAGCAATGAGAAATCTCGCTTCCATATTTTTGTTGGTTTTCGGTTTTTCTTCGGCCTTCGGTCAAAGCGAAGACGTGGGATTTGCAACGACCATTGCGAAGCACAGGGACGAGTACAAGCATGGCTTTTTGGAGAACCCACGCTCACCGCTCGATTCAACTGACCTTGACAAGCTGCGTTTTTTTCCGGCCAATGAGCAATATCAAGTGGTCTGTGCCTTTCAAAAGACACCTGACGAGAAGCCGTTCGACCTGCCAACCTACAGCGGTATCACCAGGCTGTACGTGAAATATGGCGTGCTCAGTTTTGAACTGGAGGGGCAAAAACTGCAATTGTCGGTTTACAAAAACCTGAGCATGGGCAACAATCCCTTGTATGCCAACCACCTCTTCCTGCCTTTTAGGGATGCAACGAACGACGAGACCACCTACGGCGGAGGACGTTACATGGATTTGAAAGCCTCGGATTTGGAAGCCGGAAACCCCGTCATTGACTTCAACAAATGTTACAACCCCTGGTGCCATTATTCGGATGGCTACAATTGCCCGATACCTCCTTCGGAGAACACGTTGGAAATCCCAATTCCGGCAGGGGAAATGAACTGGGTGGGTGAAAAAAAACATAAATAAGTTTCAGAACCTGTCCCGCAGGTTCATCATCGGCCTTTCAAAATAGCGGTAAAGTAGGGTGGAAAGCCCAATGACCAAGCCCCAATAGAGGGCAAATTTCCCGTACCTGTCAAGCTGATCGGTAGGAGGGAAATGACGTTGCATAATGGCCATGATGACGCCAAGGTTGAGCAAATACATGGAGTAGGAAATTTTGCTGATATGGGTGATGGCTTTGCCGAACAGGCCGGGCACGGCTTTCAGGCTCGTTGCCAAAGGCAGCCAGAGCATGATGGCAATTGAAATCAGCATGAAAAAAAACACCTGCGCATAATAGCTGTTCAGGCTGGGGTGCCGATTGAGGAGCACCGCCATACCCACTGCCCCGAGGAGGAAACACGGCCATTTCCAATTTTCCCATAAGGGCCTATGGCATCGGTAGAAATAGGCGGCCAATAGACCATACCCGATGCTGTCAAGACGGGTGAGCACTATTTTGCGCAGCGCAAAATCAAAATCCTGGTCGCTCATGGTTGGGGAGTAAATCGAAAGGCGATAGGCAAGCGGGAACAAGATTAGAACGGACACCGCTACCAAATAGGCTGTTTTTGGCGAAAGCTGACGAAGGAAAATGACCATTACCAGCGGGAAAAAAAGGTAGAACCACTCTTCCACTGCGAGGCTCCACGACTCCCAAAAAAAACCATGAAATGGCGTCGAGAAATTTTGAAGAAAGAGAAAGAACGTCCAGTTGAATTGGGTCGGATCTCCGTAGATAATACCTGATTTGACCATTAAGTAATTGATTATCAGGATCAAATAATAATTCGGAAGGGTTCGGAACCAGCGCCGCTTCCAGAAGGTGAACAAGCTTTGGGTTGAAAAAACTGGCGTGATTTCCAGGTCTTTGAGCAGTATGCCACCAATCAAAAAACCGCTAAGCACGAAGAACATGTCCACGCCATCGGTGGTGCGGAAAAAGGGGAAGCCTTGGAGCGGTGTTCCGATGAGCCAAAACTGGCTGTGGCCAAGTACGACCTGCAAGATGGCCAATGCCCTGAACAGGTCAAGACCGAAATTGCGGGAATTGGTGACATTTAGCATGGTTGTCAGGTTGAAGTGGCAATGATAAGGCTGTTTTTTGGCTTGCCAGACTTCACCTGTTCTGCTCATGGAAGTAGTCAGGTGGGGATTGCTAACGTGGCTACAGCCATAGAGATGCACAAGGCAAGGAATTGGAGGTTGGCAGCACTGCATTTGTCAATTCCTGCATTTTTATTGAATTTGTCATATACCCAACCAGATGCTACCCTAAATCAAAAAAAAAGGCTTCGATACCTTAGCTTTGCGCCAAACAAGGAAGCGAATCAACCTTGCCCTGTCACTAAAATCTAATATCCAATTCTTCAGCATGAAAAAACTAATTACTTCTTGTTTAGCACTGTTTACGGTTTTGGCCCTATTCGGCCAGTCGTCGGCAGGTTTTTGGAGCGAATCCAACCGCTCGGATTTCTATAAGCCGGGCTTCATGCCGCAGGCCTGGCATTCGCTCTCGCTCGACCTCGATGCCATGCGCAACCACCTGCGCCATGCGCCCATGGAGTTCACGACTGCTGCCCAGAACGAGCCATTGGAGTTGGCGCTGCCCATGCCAGATGGTACCATGAGCACCTTCAACGTATGGGAATCGCCTATCATGGAGCCAGGGCTGGCTGCCAAGTTCCCGATGATAAAAACCTACGCTGGAAAGAGCAAGGCCAATCCCGGAACGACCATCCGTTTCAGTTGTTCTCCACAGGGCTTCAATGCCATTGTGCATACGGGAAGTGCGACTGTTCTGGTTGCGCCCAATTCGCCCGAGGAGCAGGTCTATCTTAGTTTCTGGCTAAAAGATGTGGATTTTGCTTCGCCGGAGGCAAACCAGTTCCATTGCGAAGTGCAGCATGATGATGCAGAGATACACGGCTTCACAGAAAATTTTATAGAAAGCACTGACCGTGCCGCTGCACCGGTTGACCTTTATACCTACCGCCTTGCTGTGGCCACGACGAGGGAGTATTCTGCAGACTATGGCAATACTGCGATGACTGTAATGGATAATGTTGTTGTAGTGATAAACAATGTTAATAGTGTCTTCGAGCGGGATGCAGCGGTTCGCTTGCTGCTGATTGACAATACGGAGCAAGTATTCTTTTTCTCCAACCCGGATCCCTACACGAATGGCAATACACAGGAAATGATAGATGAGAACCCAGCTGTGCTCAATGCTGCATTCACGGTGAATGGTTATGACATCGGCCATGTTTTTGGTACGAATGGCGGTGGTTTGGCCAGCTTGGCAGGGGTCTGCAATGGCACAGGTGGTTTATCAGCTTTCCCAAAAGCAAGGGCTGCATCTTGCAAGTTCGCCGTTTACGATGGCCCCTTGTTCTACATCATTGCTGGCCACGAGATGGGTCACCAGTTCAATGCTACGCATACTTTCAACAGTTGCGACAACGAGAACGAAACACCTGAGACGGGTTACGAACCTGGCAGCGGCTCCACTATCATGTGCTATAATGGCAATGGTGTTTGCGGTAACAACCACGTGCAAGCTACCAGCGACCCGTTCTTTCATATCAACTCTATGCTTCGCATTCAGGAATTCACCCGCACGGGCGATGGCAATGCCTGCAAACAGGTCGTTGCCGAAGGCAATGAAATGCCCGTGGCCGATATACCGATGCAAGGTGGATTTTTCATACCAAAATCAACTCCTTTCAAGCTGACGGGTAGTGCCTCGGACGTGAACGACCCATTTAGTTCATTGACCTATACTTGGGAGCAGTACGACCTTGGGCCATGGAGCCCATTGGGCAGCCCCATTGGTACGGCGCCATTATTCCGTTGGTATCCCCCAACGAACAACCCGACCCGTATTTTCCCTAAAATTGAAACGATTATCAGCAATACCAACGATATACGGGAGGTACTGCCGACAATTGACCGGGTACTAACCTTCCGTTTCGTGACACGGGACAACCATGCAAATGCTGGCGCATTTAATTATGAAGAAATAGTTTTCAACTGCAAGGCAAGTGCAGGGCCGTTCCTTGTTACCTATCCAAACACCGCCGTGACTTTTGCCGTAGGCGAAAACGTCCAAGTAACTTGGGACAGGGCCAATACCCAACTTGCCCCAGTGAATTGCCAAAAAGTGAATATCCACCTCAGCACGGACGGTGGCCTCACCTACCCAACCCTCTTGGCAGCCAATGTCAACAACAGCGGCTCAGCATTTGTGGTGGTGCCCAACACTCCGACGACCACCGCCCGCATAAGGGTGGAGGCTGCGGACAATATCTTTTTCGATATTTCCAACCAGAACTTTACGATTACGGCACCCACGGCGCCAGGCTATATTTTCACCACCGACCCGTCACAAGGCGGCTTGGCTTGCGATGAAATCAGTTTCGAACTGAGTACCGAGGCTTTCGAAGGCTTTGCAGGTCAGGTGACATTCTCCGTGGTTGGCCCACCTAATGGCATCACGCCAACTTTTACCCCAGCCACTGTCAACGTTGGCCAGTCGTCAATTCTGACCCTGAACACCAGCGGCGCTACGCAATCGGGCGATGTTACCATCGTCGTGCAAGCATCTGCGCCAGGACTGCCCGACCAAACCCGTACCCTCGTTCTTACAATTGTAGCTACCGACCTAACGGGCATAGAGGCAACCTCCCCCGCTGATGGCGCACCGAGCCAGGGTACTTTGCCGACTTTTGGCTGGACGGACCATCCCAATGCCGACAGCTATGAAATCCAAATAGCCACCGACCCGGGTTTTACCCAAATCATTGACCAAGCAAGTGGCCTGACAGGCAATCAATACGTTCCAACGGTAACATTGGAGGATGGAAAAACCTACTATTGGCGTATCCGTGCCACCAACCAATGTGGCGCTGCCAATTATGCCGATCCGTTCGCCTTCCAGACGGCCTCACAGTCCTGTGTCAAAAAGGCCAGTTCAGGTGACCAAAACAATATCATCATTCCAGGCTCGGGCCTACCGCTCATTACTTCCAAAGTCAACTTCCCGCAGGGCGGCGTGATTTCTGATCTGAACGTGATTAGGGTGAAAGGCAACCACATAGCGGTTCGCCATCTTGAGGCAAGGCTGAAAGGCCCTGACAATACCAAGGTGGTGTTGATGTCCGAGCCTTCTTGCAATGGGGAGAATTTCAATTGTGGTTTTGATGACCAATCACCGCTGACCCTGACCAACTGCCCGGCGGCTAATGCGGAATACAAAACGGTTGACCCATTGGCCAATTTCAACGGAAAAAATGCCCAGGGCGACTGGACGCTTGAATTGGAAGTGGTGAACTCGGAAGGGGAAGGTGGCCAGTTTGACGATTGGGAGTTGGAGGTATGTGCTGCATTGACTTCGGCGAACCCGCTCATCATCAAGAACGATACGCTTGGTGTTCCACCGGGTGCTACCAACCTTATCTACAAAAACAGCTTGGAGGTTACGGATGCGGACAACGTGCCAGCTGACCTGGAGTTCACCATCGTTTCCAATACCCAACATGGTCAGGTCAAATTGAACGGACAGGCACTTGGGGTTGGCGACCATTTCACGATGTTCGATGTATATGCCAGTAAAATGACCTATACGAACACCAACAACGCAGCACTGTACGATTATTTCACCTTCACTGTCAGTGACGGTGGTGGCGGATTTGCAGGTACCCACGTTTCAACATAAAAATGGATCCCGATGCACCTATCGGCAGCACGGGCAACGAGGAGCCGGGCACCATCGCCATTTATCCGAACCCCGCTACCGACCAAGTGAACGTGGTGCTGGGCAATGGCGCTGGCAATGCCGTAAGTGCCAAGTTGATGGATGTGCAAGGCCGCACCATGACTGCTAGCGTAACTGGTCTTGGTGGTTCTAACCTGAACCTTGATACGGCGAATGCCGCTGCTGGCCTATACTTCTTGCATGTGAAGACGACTGCGGGCATGTTTATCCGCAAAATTGTCATTGAGTAAGAATCAAACAAAAAAGGCCGGGTATGTTGATCAACATGCCCGGCCTTTTCATTCTTGATGGTAGATACCTACTTCAATCCCGAGTAGTCGGGACAAGTTCCGCAATCCCCAATCCCGAGGTGTCGGGAAAAGTTCCGCAATCTGAAATCAGGCCATGAAATACTTTATCACAGGCGCTACCGGCTATATCGGCACCCAACTTACCAAGCGCCTTGTTGCCGAAGGCAATACGGTACATGCACTGTACCGTAGCGAATCGAAAATTGGCGAATTGAGGGGACTACCCAATGTATTCCTTAAAAAAGGCGACCTGCTCGACAAGCCGAGCCTCGAAGCTGCCGTTGCAGGCTGCGACGCCGTTTTTCATGTGGCTGCTTTCGCAAAACCTTGGGACAAAGACCCCCGCACTTTTTATGAATACAATTTTGATGGGGCCGTGAATGTGTTTGAAGTTGCGCAAAAGGCCGGCGTCAGGCGTATCGTATTCACTTCCACGGCTGGCACGATGAACCCCTCGCTGCCCGGCAAGCCCTCTTTTGAGGACAATCCCCGCACAATGGACTATTTCACGGACTACGATCGCAGCAAAGGGCAGGCAGAAGAAGCCGCTAAACAAATGTCCGGCAATGCAATGGACATCGTGACGGTAAACCCCAGCCGGGTCTATGGTCCTGGACTGCTCAGCGATAGCAACGGTGTAACGAGGATGGTGCGCATGTACCTCGACGGTAAATTCCGGCTGCTGCCCGGTGACGGCAACAGCATTGGCAACTATGTATTCATTGACGACGTGGTGGAAGGCCACCTGTTGGCCATGCAAAAGGGTAGGGGAGGAGAGCGGTATATTATCGGCGGAGCCAATGCCTCTTTCAATGTGTTTTTTGAGATTTTGACTGCACTTTCGGGCAAAAAACAAGGGATGATCAAGGTACCATTACCCGTGATGAATATTGTAGGTCACCTGATGGAATGGCGGGCCAAGTTGACGGGCACGCCGCCCATCCTGACGCCGCCTTGGGTCAAGCGGTTTCATTATAACTGGGAGCTTTCTGTGGACAAAGCCAAAAGGGAGTTGGGTTATGCTCCGCTGGGTTTGGAGCAAGGGCTGATGAAGACGGTGAGGTGGTTGACAACCAATCTTTAGTGCAAATCTTTTGGAGGCGAAGTGGATTTTCCTAATTTTGAAACTCAAATGAATGAGCAAGAGAAACTAGCGATTTTGAGAAAACTGGACCGACGGGAACGAATCCTGAAAGGCCAGCTCAATTTTTTCGTTCGCCATCGCCATGAAATTCCAGAGGGCGTAAAATATGCTGATGAAAGGATTGACGGTGCATTGGATGAGTTGCGGGCAATCTGGAAATGGAAGGCTGAAAATGGACTTTAATTCGTAACTTCTTAGGAGGGTGTGGGAGGAGAGAGAAAAAATGAAATTTTTCTCTCTCCTCCTACGTTTTGGGGTGTTTTTTTGGAAAAATTGAAAATTTTTTCCAAAAAAACACCCCCACTAAATAGTTACTTTGATTCAATAAACATGGGTGTAAACAGTTTATCAGTAGGAAGAGATTTCCAGTCTTATTTAGACGAATACCTTTTGCAGACAACAGAAGCGGAAATCAATGCTTTTTGGAAACGGATGGACGTAGTCATGAAAAAAATGCCTTTAACCGAGAAAACCCAATTTTTTAATGATTTGATTAAAGGCATAGATGAAAGCGTTGAAGATTCAAAAATGCTAAGAAGCCAACTCGATTCAATTGGACATTGAATTTCTTTTCTTTCTTTTTTTGAGTAGGTCAACGAAATTAGTTTAGAATTTAAATCTAAAGCAATTAATTGAAATTCAAGCAGTTGTCCAGTCGTAAATCGTAAATCAAAAATCGTAAATCTATTTACTTTCATCTAACTTTAACATGAACCACCTTATCGCCCCTTCCGTCCTTGCCGCCAATTTCCGCCACCTACAGGCCGACTTCGACCTGGTCAACCGCAGCGAAGCGGATTGGTTTCATGTGGACATCATGGACGGCCGCTTCGTGCCCAATATCAGCTTCGGCATGGACATCGTGAAAACCATGAAGGACATGGCCGAGCGCCCGCTCGATGTCCACCTGATGATTGTGGAGCCTGAGAAGTACATCGGTGAATTCCGCAAGGCCGGGGCGGACGTGATCACCGTCCATTACGAAGCCTGCACCCATTTGCACCGCACCATCCAGCAAATAAAGGAAAGCGGGGCAAAGGCTGGCGTGGCACTGAACCCGCATACACCTGTCGGCCTCCTCGACGACGTGCTGGAAGACCTCGACATGGTGCTCATCATGAGCGTGAACCCCGGCTATGGCGGCCAGAAGTTTATTTACAACAGCCTACTGAAAATCAAGCAGTTGCGGCAGATGTGCATCGTGAAAAACCTCTCTACCTACATAGAAGTGGATGGCGGCGTCGGCCTGCAAAATGCCGAGGAAATCCTGAAAGCTGGTGCCGATGTGCTCGTTGCGGGCAGCAGCGTTTTTCATTCACAAGACCCATTGGAAACCATTGCGAAGCTGAAGGCGCTGGGGAAGGCGGAGGTCTGGGTGTAGCCGCCAAACTTGTTTGGCTGGCTACAATGTTACTGAAAACCCAATGCCATCCTGAAATCTTGCCCAGCTCGTTTTATCCAAAACAAATTGATGCGCCATATTCTCACGATTTTCGGCTTGTTCCTTTTCTTTTCGGCCTTCGGCCAAAAGGGCAAACCAACCGTGCCCACCACACCCACCAAACCGCCCGCAATACGACCGACCGTTCCCGCTCCGAGCACCCGCCCCGTACCGCCGCAAACTGGCCAACCAGCCCAAAACGGCAGCGACTTCATCAATATCCTATTCTCCGATGAGTTCAGCTTCAATATCATCGGTATTGATACGCTCAAAAAACTGAACGGCAATGTGGAGCTGAACCAAGACGATATCTACCTTTTTTGCGACAGCGCCATCATCCTCAACAGCATCCGGGTGGCGGCCAAGGGCAATTTCATCCTCCAGCACGGCGATTCCACCACCATCTTCTCCGATTCGGCGCTCTACCAGGCCGATAAGAGAATCGCCGACTTGTTCGTGGATGTTTCCCTTGTGCGGGGCAATCAAAAGCTGTTCACCGACCACCTCGTTTACGATGCCAACACAAAAATCGCCCGCTACACGACCGGGGCGACCTTGACCGACGACTCCACCTACCTAACCAGCGTGAAGGGCTACTACCATACCGATACCGACGAGATTTTCTTCCGGGAGAAAGTGGTGGTGGAAAGCCCCGATTTTACCTTGCGGACGGATACCTTAAAGTTTTTCGCCGACGTAAAAACAGTCGTATTCGTGGCACCTACCTTGATTTTGCAGGACACTGCCAAAATTTACACGGAAGGCGGTTTTTACAATATTCCCAATAAGAAAGGTTCTTTTAACAAGAACCCGCAATACCTCAAGGGCGACCAAAAAGCATGGGCGAGGCGAATGGAATACGATGGCTTCAAGGAGGAAATCACGCTCATCGGCAACGCCCATTTTGAGGATAGCACCACCAATGCCACTGCCGACCGCATCGTTTACAATGAAAGAACAGGTGTGACCATCCTGCAAGGCAACGCACACATCGTGGACGATGAGCGCAACATTACGGGCGACACGGTCACGTATGATTCCAAAAAAGGTACCTATGCTACCCGTGGTCGCTCGCACATCGTGGATGGGGCACAAATACTCGATGCCGACCAAGTGGACTATGACAAGGAGCGGGAGGTGGGCATTGCCAAGGGCAATGTCATCTTGCAGGACACCACCGAGAAAATCACCTTGGTAGCAGCGTTTGCGGAGCACAGCAAATCCAAGAACTACTTCAAGGCCAGCGGCGGCAAGTACGGCAGGCCGCTGCTGATTCGACAGATTGACGGCGATTCGATATTCATCAGTGCGGACACGCTGCTGTCTTTCGAACCAGTTGATACGCTGGCTGCCTCCAAAAAAGACAGCATATTGGCAACGCCCAATGATTCAATTTTGGTAAAAAACGAGGTGCCAGCCGTTTCGCAAAAAGCTGATAAACAGCCCGTTAGGCCGCCAAGCAAACAGCAGGAGCCGGCCATCCCACAAAAGCTATTTGAAATTCCTTTGGAAGACAATAAACCAGAAAAAGACAGCCTGCAAACCCCACCTACACCTTTGCCGGATAGCCTAAAAACAGACAGCATAGCAGCCGTCACCCATCCGAAATCCGAAATCCGAAATCCGAAATCCGAAGATGCTCGCATCATCCTCGCCTATCACGACGTCCGCATCTTCAAGAGCGACCTGCAAGCCCTTTGCGATTCGCTTTCGTACAGCAGCGTGGACTCCATGTTCCGGTTGTTCGACCAGCCCATTATCTGGTCGGATACCTCGCAGTTCACCGCAGATACGGTGAACATCCAATTGGCGAACGACAAGATTGACCGGATTTTCCTTCGGCAAAATAGTTTCATCGTCAATTCACCAGACGAGTTCTTTTTCAACCAAATCAAGGGGAAGCACAGTGTGGCAATGTTCGACAGCAGCGAACTGCGCCGGGTGCGGGTGGAAGGCAATGCCGAGTCGGTCTATTACGCCCTCGACGACAACAAGGCGTATATCGGCGTGAACAAGACCGTTTGCAGCGAGATGATGATCTTGTTTGGCAACAACGAAGTGGAAGGCATCAAGTTCTACACCCAGCCCAAGGCCACGCTGTTCCCAATGGCCAAGGCCGACCATGAGGGGTTGAAGATGCCGGGCTTTAGTTGGCAAATCGAGCGCAGGCCGACGGGGGTGGAGGATTTGTTGAAGGCGAAAGTGGTGGGGGTGGTGCCGGTGCCAGCGGTGCAGCCGAACTTAGAGGAGAGGCCGGCCGAGGGGGAATTGCCGAAGGGGAAGGAGTGATTTTCTTGCGTTGCAATTCCCGTTTCATTTCACTAAATTTGCCAAAAAGAAAAGTATGGTCGCAGAAACCACTCGTACTTACACCGTTCAGGAATACCTCAAGCTCGAAAGGAAGACAGGGCGGAAGTACGCATACTATGACGGAAAACTCGAACAAATGGCTGGTGGAACCATCCCTCACAACACGGTGACAGCAAACATTTTTGGTTTGATTTACGCTCACCTTTTAACGAAACCTGAATTTCAGGTCTTTGGCAGTGATCAAAAAATCTACCTGCCAAAGTTCAATTTCTACCTCTATCCCGATGCGGTTGTAATCACTGGAGAACCCATCATTGCGGAAAAAGAGGCTGACGCCATCATAAATCCGTTGCTTATCATTGAAACACTATCGAAAAGCACCGAGCGGTACGACCGTGGCCAGAAATTCGTGGAATATCAAAGTCTACCATCGTTCAGGGAATATGTGCTGCTGCGGCAGGATGCGCCTGCGGCCTATTGCTATTTTCGGGAGGAGCCGGATGTTTGGCGCAGCAAAGAGGTGGCGGGTTTGGAAAACGAGGTGCATTTTCAGAGCATTGATTTTCGGGTGGGATTGGAGAAGGTTTATTGGAGGGTGGGGTTTTGAAAGTGTTAAAGCAATAATTCAAGAAATGTCAAATTGTTTATTTGAATTCAGCTATGTAGATTTCAAGAATTTTCTTGTCTTGAATGTAGTTGAGAAGGATTGGTTGAGAAACGTGAATAAAATTTCGGATGGCAACTATTTCTTGAAAGGCTTTGAGGTATTCTTTATCACCCATCAATGGCCAACCATATTGTCTAAGAATCTTATGTACCAAGAAGTTCCTTTTATCTCTTGCCTCGATTAATGTGTTTTTCATTTCCTCATTTTCAATATAATCAACCAAATCATAGATAAGCTGTCCTAGTGTTTTCTTCTCATTCTTTTCAAAAAAATCAATCAGTGAATTTTTACTTTCACTGTGTTGAACACCTGAAAGAAGAGCATAAATGCAGTTTTCAAAGCACTGGATTTCGGTAAGAGCCTCGCCTAATAAAGTGAATAATACTTTATCATGCTTGTTTTCATATTTAAGGGCTATGTTTATATCTCCAACTTGAATTACTTCCATAATAAAGCACTGTTCAGGTTTGTAATTTTCGGTAAAATTAGGTTTATATTCCATTATAAAGGCAATACCCCTCAAAAATCCTTCCTCCCCGCTACCCTCCTAATCCCCATCACAGGCCCAACCACCCAAAGCCCCAGCACCGCAAAAGCCACTCCCATCCCAAGCCCTGTGCCCAAGAACTTGCGGAACACCGCCCCCGTGAAGCCCATTAGGGCCGACACGTCTAATTTCAATAAAATTAGGATGCGGGAAAGGTCAATTGGGTTCAGCATGGAGGCGATGAGCGAGAACTTTTCTAGTGGATATTCCGTAAGCAAGGAAAGGGAAAGCAGCAGCAAGCCGTCATAAATCACCGCAAAAAACAGCCAAGCCAGTATCGCCAAACCAAAGCCCTTGATGCGGTTTTCGTTTTTCAAGGCAATGAAAAAAGCCATGGCGCTGAACACAAACGACAGCACCACCCCCACGAACAGCAGCATGGCGAAATTGCCCGCCTGCTCGGAGCCGAAGACGCCGTACAGCGCAAACGGGACACCTACGCCGATTATCCAACTCGCTGACAATGAACCTGCTACGCCCAAATACTGGCCCAAGAAAATGCTCGTGCGCCGCACGGGTTGCGCCAGCAACAGCTCGGTGAATTCCCTCGAATTGTAGTAGTACATCACCCCGAACATGGTGGCGATGAGCGGGCAGAGCAGCAGCACCACGTTCATCAGAGAGATGACGACCTTCGACAAATCGTTGCTCAACCATAACAGCGACAGCGTGAACAGCAGGTAAAACCCGCCATAGCTGTAGGTCCACCGGCTGCGGATAAGGTCGTAGAAGCTGTATTTAAGGATTTTTAGCATGATGGTAATTTGGCTAACAGGGATGCTATGGCTCGTTCGACGTTCCCTTCACCTGTCTGCGATTTCAATTGCTGCAAACTGCCCCTAAAGTGGATATGACCTTCCAGCAAGAATACCACCTCATCGGCCAATTCCTCCACAAGGCCCATGACGTGGGTGGTGATGAGGATGGTCTTGCCCTTCATGCGCTGTTTGTTGATGAGTTCCTTGAGGCGCACGAGCGAGATGGGGTCAAGCCCGGCGGTCGGTTCGTCGAGGATGATGATGGGGCAATCGTACATGAAGGTGAGCACGAGGTTCACTTTTTGGCGGGTGCCGCCGGAGAGGTTGCCGAGGCGCTTGTCGAGGAAGTCGTGAAGACCAAAATGTTCAATCAATTCAGCGTCGTGTGCAGTGCCGGTGTTCAGGTCTTTCACCATGCGGAGCAGTTCCGCCACGGTCAGGTTTTCGGGGAAGCGGGCGATTTGCGGAAGGTAGGCAATCTGGTTGCGGTATAGCCATTTGCCCTTGATATCCTCGCCTTGCACTTTGATGGTGCCTTCGTCGGGCAATACCATGCCAAGGATAGACTTGATGATGGTCGTCTTGCCGGAGCCGTTCGGCCCCAGCACGGCCACAATGCCAGGCGTGTCAAAGGTCAGGTCAACGCCGTTCAGGACGTGGTTTTTGCCGAAGGCTTTGTGAAGATGGTGAATTGAAATCATTCTTAACGGTTGACGGTTGACGATAGAGGATGGACGGGGGCGGTATCGTTGTCCACCGTCCACCGTTGGCTGTCTACCGTTTTCAATAAAGGTTGGTTGTCAACCACGTTTTCAGGCGTGAAAATAGGGCTAACTTTCTCAGAAAAATTCAAAATATCCACGAACAAACTACGCAGCAGCACCAAGCTTTCGGGCGTCTTGCTCACCACGTAGCTGAACAGTTTCATGGGGCGGTGCGGTACATCGCCAATGCCGTTGTGGTCGAGGTCATAACCTGCATAATCGCTCCAGAAATTACCATCAAATTTGTTGTCCGTGCCAGCGGAATGCACGGCGAGGTCAAAGCTATTGCCGATGAAATTATTATTGGTCAAATTATTCATTTGGCATCCGCCAGAGATTTTGAGTGCCCAGCCGTTTTGGATGAATTGGTTTTTGCTATAAACAATGCGGTTGGAGGTCTCGGCGAAGATGCCGACCGTGTTTTCCTGAAAGGTGTTTCCCTCGATTTGCCCGTCGTGGATTTCCTTCAACAGCAGTCCGTATGCCGCAGGGCCCCAGTTGTTCTTGAACTCATTGGCGAACATGCCTATGCGCTTGGAGTACATCACGGCCACCCCCGCACCGTTGTTGTAAAAGGTATTGCCCCGATAAATATCATCGTTGGAGAACATGAAGTGCAAGCCGTAGCGCACGTTCCGCTCGCTGAAATTGCCCTGCACGGTGCTGAAATTCACAAACTCCAAGTAAATTCCATCTCGGTGGCCAATAGTTTTATTGTTGATAATCAGCACATTATTACAGTACCAGAGGTGGATGGCGTTGCCGCTGCTCACCTCGTCCTTTGCCTCACCCACTACCTCGTTGCCCTCAATGATGCCGTTTTTCGATTTCTGTAAATAGATGCCGAAGAAGGCGTTTTCCACCCGGCAGTTTTTTACATAAAAATCGCTGGCCTCCTTTACCCGAATGCCCGCACGGTCTTCCGAGTAGCTGGTGCCCACGTTTTTGATGACGAACCCCTCGAAATGCACATGGTTGGCGGCGATGGTGACGATTTCCGTTTTGCCCTCGCCATCGAGCACGGGCCTGCCATTTCCTATCAGCGTCAATTCCTTGTCTATCAGGATATTGCCTTCTTTGTAAATGCCCGTTTCAACAAAAATCGTGTCGCATGGCCTCGCTTGCCGGATGGCTTCCCGGACGGAAGAAGCAGGGCAGGTCTTGCAAACTCGAAAGGTATTAGCCAACAAAACTGCCTGCCCTGCAAGCATCAAGGTGCTTATCAAAATCCATCTAAACATGTGAAAGGTATTGTAGCCGCCAAATTTATTTGGCTGGTATGAGGTATGGAGTCGTCAAATAAGCCTGGCGACTACAGTTTTCAGTTAAACTGCTGCTTCAAACCTTCCCAATCATACACCTCCCCGCCTTTCTCCGCCTTCATGGCTTCGGCGTTTTCCTTGGACAACCAAGCGGAGAGTCCAGCGCCCATTGGGCTGGGCAGATCCTTGGAAATCAGGTAGTTGCATTGGGTGGCGTCTTGCCATTCCTTTGGGTTTTCGTAGTCCCGAACGAGCGTCAGCGCCATTTGGTCAGATTGTTTAATCTTCAAAAACTCCACCATGCACTCGATGGCGTCGAACTTATAGACCTTCCCTTTTTGGCTGACTGCCTCAGCTGCGAAAGGCTCGTCAACGATGGTCATTTTGCAATGGGCGCACATATCTTCGCCAAAGGCAACTGGCTCAGCGGTAGGGGTGCAGGCAGTTAAAATGCTACCAAACAGCAATAGTATTGCGAGCTTTTTCATGTGATGAGGCATAAGATTTATTTACGATTGGGGATTTACGATTTACCCTGTCTGCCGACAGGCAGGGATTGGGCGACTGCTATGAATCAATGCAGTTGGTTTAAATAAAAATTTAAACTAATCTCAATTCGTTAGTAGTTTAAAATAGGCATCTTTTAAACAGCTACCGCAATATTCCTTTTCGAATTAATTTCCAGCTTTTGGTTTAATTCTTTTTTGCGCTGCAACCAAATCGCAATACCACCCAGCACAAACGTTCCCCCAACAAACCATCCCCCAATATAGGGCCATGATTTAGCCAAGAAATTAAGCAGTATTTTATTCCCAATCAATGGCGGCTGATAAGCCATGCCGGGTATTTTAATGGGAGCCGTTGGGCTTAGGTTATGGCCATAATCGTACTCCCAAAGGTAAAAATCATAAAGCCCTAAAGCACATGCAATTGAAAGCAAGGCCAGCCAACCAGCCCAGATTTTCCAACGACCGGTAAGCGCCAAGGCCATGCCCAAGGCTGCTAGCCCTATGACCACGAATGGAAAATATTTTAATTCTGGAATGGATTCCGGCTCAATATATTTCATGCCCACATAATGGTTCAATATATTGATGTTTTGGAGCGTACCTTCTTCGCTGCCCGTTATTTTATTTATCCAGATATACATGGTCACACCCTTTGGATATTGCGGAGCAACAAGGTTATCTGCCACATGGGAAAGATAAACAACGTGAGTAAAATGTGGCAGCTATAAAGAATAGAATTTTGGAAAGGCTTTCATTTTTAAAATGATGAATGATGAATGATGAATGATAAATGGAGGTCAAGGCAGTGCGCCTCTTTATTCATCATTTATCATTCATCATTCATCATTGGTTTATTGCACCGGTTTCTCCTCACCCAGCCACCATTTCAGGGCAGTGGCAGAACTGGCGGGCGATACCCGGATGTAACCCTGCATTTCTTGGTGCAGCGCCGAGCAGAAGTCCGTGCAGTACATGGGGTAAACGCCTTCTTTTTTGGGTTCCCAAAGCAGCGTTTCTGTCTGGCCAGGCATGATGAGCAGCTCGGCATTGGTAGCGCCCATGACGGCGAATCCGTGTGGCACGTCGTAGTCCTGTTCGAGGTTGGTTACATGGAAATAGACCTTGTCCCCCACCCTGATGCCTTCGATATTGTCCGGGTTGAAGTGGCTACGAATCATGGTCATATAAACGTGTACGTTGTTGCCTTCCCGCACCACTTTTGCGTCCTTTTCGGTGGGGGTCACATAGGGGTGCTTGTTTTCGCTCAACTTGAAGAACTGTTTCGATTTCGGTTTAATCTTTTCTGCCGAAATGCCCTGTGCGTAGTGCGGCTCGCCGATGGTCGGGAAATCGAGTAGCAGCTCCATTTTATCACCGTCAATGGCGTAAAGCTGGGCACTCTGGGTCAGTTCAGGCCCCGTGGGCAAGTAGCGATCCTTGGTGATTTTGTTCAAGGCTACCACGTATTTGCCCTCTGGCTTCATGGAGTTGCCGCCCGGCACCATCAAGTGGCCGATGGAATAGTAGGTAGGCTGGCGGTCAATGACCTCCCAGGTGCCGACCTTCCATTTCACGATTTCGGAGGAAATGAAGAAGCTGGTGTAGGCATTGCCCTTGCCGTCGAACTCGGTGTGGAGCGGGCCAAGACCGGGTTCTTTCACTGTGCCACCAAGAACGGACTCGAACTTGATAATGGGAACGCCGCTGATGTCGCCGTCAAATGCTTTTTCTTCAATGGCTTTCAGCATTTTGGGGAACGAGTGGGCCGTGATGTCGGCGGAAAGCTTGCCGGAGCAGACGATGTACTCGCCCGTTGGGTCAACGTCCACGCCGTGCGGCGATTTGGGCGTCGGGAGCAGGTAAACAAGACCGGGGCACTCGCTCGGAATCAGCACTTTCACCGATTTCATGGCGGTGGAAGTGGCCGAATGCGTTTCGTCGCTATACACGTTGTGCATGTAATTGGCAGGGAAATCCTTGGCCTTTCCAGCCTTGAGGTACTCCTCGGCTTTTTTCCAGTTCACGGCGGCCACGAAGTCCTTGTCGTTTTGCGAGGCATTCACCTCCAACAGCGAGTTTTTCATCTCGGAGTTGTAGCTGGTGAAAAAGGTCCAACCGTGCGACGGGCCTTTGCCGCTGCTGGCAAGGTCGAAGTTGAGGCCAGGCATCAGCACCTGGAACTCGATGTTCATGCGGCCCGTGGTCGGCTCAACTTTTACGAAGGAAAGCGCCCCTTTGAAGTTTTCGGCATAGCTCGAAATGGCCACGTCCTTTTGCGGAATGGGAACGCTGAAACGGGTGCCCGCCACCACATACTCGGTGTTTTGTGTCAAATAGGGTGAGGAGTGGTTGCCGCCGGAGTTCGGTATTTCGAGGATTTCGGCGGTCTCGAAAGTGGTCAGGTCAATGCGGGCAAGCCTTGGGGTGTTGTTGCCGTTGATGAAAATCCAGCGGCCGTCCGTCTCGCCGTTGGTCTGTGAGAGGGCCGGGTGGTGGGCATCGTCCCAAGGGATAAAGCCGTGCGAGGTGTTCAACAGCGGCTTGGTTTCCTCGTTGAAACCATAGCCTTTTTCCGGGTCAACGGAGAAGATGGGGATGACCTTCAGCAACCTGCCGGAGGGTAGGCCGTAGGCAGCGATTTGCCCGCTGAAACCGCCGGACATAAAGGCGTAAAACTCATCGTGTTGGCCGGGGGCCACATAGACTTTGGAGGCGGCGTTGCCGCTCAATGCGCCGGAAGTAGTGCCTTGGCTGGCCTTGCCGCAGCTCGACAGCAGGAACACAAAGCCTACCATTGCTGCAAGCATTAAGTTTGAAAGCAGGTTTGAATGATTTTTCATATCAGGAATTGATTTTTATTGTGAATCGTGGTTTGTGAATCGTGGTTTGTGAATCGTGATTGGTGATTCGGGCTGCGAATCACGAATCACGAGTCACGAGTTACCAATCAAAGCGTCCTAAAATACTCCAGTACCTGCCGTGCCTCCTCTTGGGTAAGGTGTTGGTTGGCCATGGGTGAGCCGTTGAATTCCATCAGCAATTTTTTGGCGATGGGGTCTTCCTTTACCATTTGCTCAGGGTTCAGAATCATGTTCATCACCCATTCTGGTGAGCGGCGGTCGAGAATGCCTTTTGGTGCCGGGCCGATGAACTTCTCGGTGGGCTTGTGGCAGGCCATGCACATTTTTTCGTAAACGACCTTGCCTTTGTCGGCCATGGCTTGGTCAACGGTTGCGCTCAGTTCCACGGAGGTGATAGGGCCTACGCCCTTGTTTTCCAGTGGGTCTGGTTCATCGGAGACCATGGACTTGGGTTTGGCGGCGGCATCGCCGCCCGCTGCGGCTGGTTCCGACTTGTCGGAGGAGCAGCCAATGGCCGCAAGGAGCATTATCAATGCGAAGAGGTTTAAGACTTGCTTTTTCATAAACAACTGATTTTGAACGAATTTCAGATTTTTATAATCGAATTACGGATGTTTTTATCCTTTATTCGATGGAGCAAAGTTTGCCTCCGTCAATTGCTTGGTTGATGACGATTGTCAGGTGACGGGCTGATATTTGTCAGTAAATAAAAAAAGGTATTTTTATCCGAAATGTGTGAGATTTGCAGTTTATTTGTTCAACGATAACTTACTTTAGGCGTATTAACGCCATTCAATATCAAATCATGTTTACCAAAAGTTGCCAATACGCCATTCGGGCAGTAATCTATATGACAGCGCAGGAGGCCAATGGGAAGAACATGGGCGTGAAGGAAATCGCCGATGCCCTTCAAGTGCCGCAGCAGTTCCTTGCCAAGATTTTGCAGCAGCTTTCCCGCCACAGCCTCATCAGCAGCGTGAAGGGCCCGAATGGAGGGTTCTACATTAGCGAAGCAAACTCAAAAGTGACGCTGTTGGACATCGTGGAGTGCATTGATGGGAAGGGGGCGCTGACGAGTTGTATCCTTGGTCTGCCAACTTGTTCAAGTGAGCATCCGTGCCCATTGCACCACCATTTCTATGGGAGCAGGGAAGGGCTGAAGAATATTTTGTCCTCCTGTGCGATTGGAGGCATGGTGGAAGGCAATACTTACTGAATTTACTTTGCTAAGCAGATTTCTTAAGATTCTCAACAATGCCCGATTCCATCAAGCAATACCATACCATTGGCTGTTGCGGCATAGACTGCGGGCTTTGCCCAAGGTACCACGCCAAGGGCGACTCAGCTTGTCCGGGTTGTGGTGGACCGGATTTCAAGTTAAAGCACCCGTCCTGTGGGTTTTTGACCTGTTGCGCCATAAAACATGGCTTGGAAGTTTGCGCTGAATGCGAGGAGTTCCCTTGCAAACGGTTTGACAGTGAGCGGCAGGGGTACGATTCTTTTGTGACCCATCAACAGGTTTTCCCCAATCAAGCAGCCATCAAAAGCGAAGGACTTTGCTGCTTTCTGGAAAAACAGCACCAACGCATTGGGATACTAAAACACTATTTGGAACATTATGACGATGGCCGCTCCAAGGGATTCTTCTGCCTTGCCACTGCCCTGTTGCCTATCGAGCATTTGATAAAAACGGAAAGGGAAGTTGGACAAACTGCCCATACAGCTGATGTCCAATCACGCTGCAAAGCCCTTCGAACCCAGCTCGAAGCCGAGGCCGATAATTTGGGAATTGAATTGAAGTTAAGGACGAAAGCTTAGTTGCTGCCTATTTTAGCGGGCCGCTTGTATTTGCAGCAACTGTGGAGGTTTTCATAGACTTTGTCGTCGGCCTTCACTAGGTCAGTATCGTGGCCAACAGCTGCTACGTTCTTGTGGAGTTGGTCAAGTGTCACCACCTCCGGGTTGAACTTGACGGTGGCCTCTTCGGACTTTTCGTCCCAATAGGCGTACTTCACGCCTTTGACCATCAGCGCTTTTTCGATGCGCTCCTTGCACATCGAGCAGTTGCCATACACCTTGAATTTTTCGGTGACGTTGCCGCTGTCAATTTTGAAGGACAATGAAAATGCGGCTATGGTGAGTATGGAAAAGAATAATGCCTTCATTTTAAGTAATTGTTGAAATTGTTATGGTTGTTGCAATAGGCTGGAAATCAGTGGATTATTCAGCTATCTTTTAGCGAAATAACCTAAACTAATTTCAATGAGGTACTTAATGAGTTCTACTGCAAAGAAAAGGCTTTTTAGACGGTTTTGTTTGTGGAGACAGGTTAAAGAGTTGTGAAGGTTTTGCTTCGCAAAACGTGCTTTTGACGCAGAGGGACGCTGATTTTTTATGATTGGTTATGTTTTGGTTTTGCTTCGCAAAACGTGCATTTGACGCAGAGGGACGCTGATTTTTTATGATTGGTTGTATTTTTTGCGCAGCAAAAACCAAGCATAAAAAATCATAAAAAATCTGCGTCTTTCTGCGTCAAAAAACAATTGCGGAGCAATAAAATCAGCTTCAGAACACCCACATCACCACTGTCACCGCAAACAGCGCAATCAGCAGAATCGAAATCAAGTCCAACCAAAAACCAGAACGCACCATATCCACCACTTTCAGGTGGCCACTGCCGAATACGATGGCATTGGGCGGCGTTGCCATTGGCAACATGAATCCACAGCTGGCGGCCAATGTCATCGGCACGGCCAGCAGCATTGGCTCCACGCCGGAGCCTTTGGCGATGCCCACCACCACGGGCAGGAACACCATCACCAAGGCCACATTCGACATGGCCTCGGAGAGCAGCACCGTCGCCGCCGTCAGCAGCAGCACGAACACAAATGGGCTGGTCGTGCTGCCCTTGAAAGCATTGCCCACCATGTCAATGAGGCCCGTGGATTTCAGCGCATCCGCCAAGGCTATACCGCCGCCAAACAGCAGCAGGATGCCCCAGGGCAGTTTTTTGGTGCTGTCCCAATCGAGCAGGAAATCGCCTTGCCCATTGGGTATCAAAAAAAGGGCAATACCTGCCGAAACAGCCACCATTTCATCCGTGTACAAGGTCGTGCCGTTTGCCTTTGGCAAAAAACTGGTGGAAACCCAAAAGGCCACCGTCGCCATGAAAAGCCAAAAAACCCGCCGCTCGGCCTTGGAGGGCTTGCCCATTTGCGCCAGTTCTGACTGTATCAGTTCCCTTGCCCCATCGAACCTCCCCAGCCCGTTCCTGAACAGGATTTTCACATTGAGCAGGTAGATGAAAACCAGCAGTAGCAGCATCAACGGCGTGCCGACCAGCATCCAGTCAAAGAATTTGACATCGTAACCTTGAACCACCATCTGGCTCTTGAAGACGGCATTCGGCGGCGTGCCGATGAGGGTGGCCATGCCGCCAATGCTTGCGGCGTAGGCAATGCCCAGCATGATGGCTTTTGCGAAATTGTCCATGCCTGCCGACTTTCCTCCCTTCGTGTCACGCAGCAGCCCTATTACCGACAGGGCGATGGGCAGCATCATGATGCAGGTGGCTGTATTGCTTATCCACATGCTCATCAGGGCGGTGGAAACCATGAATCCCAATACGATTCCATCTGCATTGGTGCCGGTCAGGTAAACGATGGTGAGCGCAATCCGACGGTGAAGGTTGCAACGCTCCATGGCCAAAGCCAACAGGAAGCCGCCGAGGAACAAGAACACCACCGGTTCCCCATAAGCTGGGGCGACTTCTTTGGTGGTGGCCACGCCGAGCAACGGCAGCAGCACCAACGGGGCCAGTGCGGTGACGGGCAGGGGTAGCGCCTCCGTGACCCACCAGCCGAGCAGCAAAACGGCCATAGCGAGCACCCGCCACGCCGATGGCTCCAACCCAAATTGTGGAGGCAGGAGCAACATCAAAAAGAACAGGGTAGGGGAGAGGAAAAGGCCGATTTTTTTCGATAAATCCATAAGGACTTGGCTTTGCGATTGTTTTTCGCAAATGTAGGCTGTGCAAATGGATTTATGGCCTCCCGGTAGTAACGGCCTTTTAGGCCGTCCCGTCGAAGGCCTTTAGGCCGTCCAGCCCTAAAGGGATTTGACAAGCCGGCCTAAAGGCCATTACTACCAGTTACTCTTTAGCAACCACCCCTTGGACGAAGGTCGTATAAACGAAAACGGGCACGCCTATTTTTCCAAGATGTGTCTCCACCAAAGGCTGGACTTCTTCCCAATCCAAACCACCTACGCCAGTTGCCAACCTTGGCAGGGCAATAGAGGGGAACCCTATTGTTTTCACCAGTTTGGCCAATTCCTTCAAGGAGTGGCCGACGTGGCTGAGGTGCGCCTTGCCAGGGTGGCCGCCGTGGCCAGAAGCTGGTTCCTGGGTGAACAGGTTCACAATGTGAAAGTGGGTATGGTGGCATTTCCAATGCCATGCACTTCCGGTCCGGGGGGAATGCACTTTGCAATGGTGCCTGAATTCCTTGTACAATTCAGGGTGCCGTGTACGTAGGCTTAAAGCCAACCCGGAATCAAAATGGTCGTTGGGTGCCACACCGTGTGCAATGGCCGCCGCTTTTGTGAGAAGGATGTCTCCCGTGACTTCTTTAATCATCATATAGAAAATTTTTAGAAGCAATTTGCCAAGTTCATGTAGCCATGTCGTTTATTAGAATCATTGGCTTTAATGAGAAAAATCAGGTCGGCTCAAAAATCAAACTACCGGACTACCGGATACATAAAAACCGGACATTGATTATAGTCCACTTTCCGCCTTTCTTTGCACCATCAATTCGAGGTATGAATAGACTTTCCGGCAGAAGTCCACGCTGGACGTATGCCATCATAAGCCTATAAATCACCCGAAATGAAAGTTGGAATTACCCGTACCCAGCTTGCAGGGGCTGTCATTGCCTGCTTGCAAGCCAACAGGTTTTTGTACCTTGCCTTATTTGCGTTGCTGTTTGTTCCAAAAATTTGGAGCAAGGATGCGCTAACTGTTCTACCGATTAAAATGGCAGGTAGGTTGGTATTTGTAGAAGCCAATGTAAATGGCACGAAAGGCCTTTTCATGTTCGATACTGGTGCTGAGAACCTTATGCTAAACAGCAAGTATTATAAGACTACGAATGCCATTTCTATTCAATCAGAAATAATGGGTTTTGATGGGCAGGCGGTTTACACCAGCCTTGTATGGACAGAAAACATCCTCATGGGAGACCTTAGGTTGCCAAATGTTCGAGCCTTGTTGCTCGATTTGTCGGCAATGGAGAAAATCAAGCAAATGCCCATCCACGGCATCATAGGGCATGATTTGTTGAAAAATACCATGTGGAAACTGGATTTTGATCGCAAGGAATTGTCCCTATTTTTCAACACCGATCCTGACCCAGTATGGCCATTCGGCGCCCCTCCGACCGATTCCATTGACCTTCAATTCAAAGGGCACTTACCTTATGCGTATGTCAATTTGGGCGGAAAACGCCTTCGCATGGTTTTCGACACGGGTTCAGAAAGGAATTTGCTACAAACTGGGGCGGTTCACGACCAGCATTTTACCCAACGTGGCCAAATCAAGGTGGCCAGTCTCACTTCCGAAGCCAGCCGCCTTCGGGCTGGATATGTTCCCGATTTTCACATCGGAATGCTGCAAACTGATTCTTTGGAAGTCGTTTTGACCGACTTGAGGCACCTCCAACAAGAACTGAATTTCCGGTTGGATGGCATATTGGGCAACACTTTTTTCAAGGATAGCCAGCTAGCCATTGATTTCCGCCGCCGTAAAGCCTATTTCTGGCGTCGGCCATCAAATGGCGTTCATTGGAACATTGCCTACGAGAATGCCCCTTAAATGATTTTTCATCGAAAATTGGCAACTTTCATCCCCAAACCCATTAGATTTGTGGATATGGAACTGTTAAACCAACTCGAACCGCTGCTCCGCACTTTCTGGTATGTCGCCATACCTTCCAGTCTCATTTTCTTGCTGCAAACCATCATGACCTTTGCCGGGGGACACCACGGCGACGGCCTCGATGGCAGCTTCGACACCCACGACGGTGGCCACGACGGGGATGGATTTCAAATCTTCTCCTTCCGCAACCTCATCAACTTCCTGTTGGGATTCAGTTGGACGGGCATCAGCCTGAACGCTACCATTGGAAACAACTACGCCCTGATAGCCGTAGCTGTATTGGTGGGCGTGTGCTTCGTCTGGATGTTTTTCTTTATGATAAAACAACTCCAGCGCCTCTCCGAGGACAATACGTTTAAGTTGGAAGAAACCATCGGCAAAGCGGCGGAAGTCTATCTGAAAATCCCCGCCAATCGGCAGGGTAGGGGCAAGGTGCTCGTCAGCGTAAAAGGCTCCACCCACGAACTGGAAGCCATGACCGATGGCCCGGAAATCCCGTCTGGCGGCAAGGGCAAGGTTGTAGCCATTGACCAAGATACTAGATGCTTGATACTGGATACTTGCAGCACGTAACGCAAATCCAGCATCCAGAAACCAACATCCAGTATCCAGCATCCAATTTTCGTCACCAATTACCTCTATAATATGAGTTCAATCGTAATCATCGTTGTGGCGGCATTCGTCACGTTCATCACTTTCATGGCGCTTATCTCAAGGTACAAGCGCTGTCCATCGGACAAAATCCTTGTGATTTATGGAAAAACAGGCGGTACCTCTGCCAAATGTATCCATGGCGGTGGCGCATTTGTCTGGCCTGTCATCCAGGACTACGCCTACCTCGACCTGAAGCCCCTTTCCATTGAAGCGAACCTGACCAATGCGCTCAGCCGACAGAACATCCGGGTGGACGTGCCCTGCCGCTTCACCATTGCCATCAGCACCGAGGCGGACAGCATGAACACGGCTGCGGAAAGGCTGCTCGGCCTCACGCATGAGGCCATTCAGGAGTTGGCAAAGGACATCCTCTTCGGCCAGTTGCGCCTCGTTATCGCTACCATGACCATTGAGGAGATCAACTCCGATCGGGACAAGTTCCTCGAAAACATCTCGAAGAACGTGGACAGCGAGCTGAAGAAAATTGGCCTCAAGCTCATCAACGTCAACGTGACGGACATCAAGGACGAGTCCGGCTACATCGCTGCCCTCGGTAAGGAGGCTGCCGCAAAGGCCATCAACGAAGCGAAAATCTCCGTTGCGGAGCAAGAGAAAATCGGTGAAACGGGCAAGGCCCTTGCCGACCGGGAGAAGGACACGCAGATTGCGGAGACGCACCGTGACCGTGACGTGAAGATTGCCATCACGCAGAAAGACCGGGAAATCAGCATTGCTGCTGCCGCAAAAGACGAGGCCATTGGCCGTGCCGAAGCCGAGCGGGACACCCGTGTGAAGACCTCCGAGGCCAACGCCGTGGCCATCAAGGGCGAGAACGAGGCGAAAATCAGCATCGCCAACTCCGATGCCCTTCGTCGGGAGAAAGAGGCCGAATCGAATCGCCTTGCCATCACCGCCGAGAAGGTGCAGCAGGCAAGGGCAATGGAGGAGGCTTATCTTGCAGAGCAAAAAGCAGAGCTTGCCCGCTCCGAGCGGGAGCGCAGCACGCAGATAGCCAACATCGTCATCCCCGCCGAGATTGCGAAGCAGCGGGCCATCATCGAAGCGCAAGCTGAGGCCGAACGCATCCGGGAGAACGCAAAGGGCGAGGCCGATGCCATCTACGCCAAGATGGAGGCCGAGGCAAAGGGTCTTTACGAGATACTGACCAAACAGGCCGAGGGCTACAAGGAAGTCGTGTCGGCTGCGGGCGGCGACCCAACCAAAGCCTTCCAACTCCTGCTCATCGAAAAGCTGCCTGAACTCGTGAAAACGCAGGTGGAAGCCGTGAAGAACATCAAGATCGATAAGATCACAGTCTGGGACTCCGGCACGGGCGAAAACGGCGGCACGAGCACTTCCAATTTCGTCTCCGGCATGATGAAAACCGTACCACCGCTCAACGACCTTTTCAATATGGCGGGGCTGAACTTGCCGAGTTATTTGAAGGGGGCGGAGAATGCGCAGGTGGTGAAGGAGGATGAGGGGAAGAAGGCAAGTGAATAATGGAATTGAGGTGGTGCCTTTCCCAAAGGCACCACCTAATATTTATCTTTAAGCCTATGAAAACCTTTTTTAAATTCATAATTTATTCCGTTTTTCTAATGATTCTGATTGGCGGGACTTGGTGCTACTACCAAGGGTTGAAACCCAATGATATAAAAGCGCTATTTGCTGAATTAATCGAAGATATAAAATATAGCAAAGGAGAAGAACTTTCTGAAATTCCATCTCCTTCCACTTCTACCCCAAAACGAACTAAAGACTCTAAGAAAGGCTCAAATTCGGCCAAGTCTTACTCCCTGTTGCCACTTCCACCAAATCCATTCAGCAATATTGACAATAAGGCGAGAAAATGCCCATCCAGCATGGAGGGAAACTTAGATAGCCTTGCCAGTTATTTGCAGTCATTTGCAAAAAAAGATATTGAAAAAGCAAGGGCCATCTATATTTGGCTAACTGACAATATTGATTACGACGATTATGCCTTCAACCATGGTCTTCAAGCAAAAACTGCTGAAGAAGTATTGGCTGAAAGAAAAGCTGTTTGCGATGGATTCAGTAACTTGTTCCTTGCGCTTGGTGAAAAGATGGAGCTTGAAATTAAAAAAGTGACAGGCTATGCAAAAGGCTACGATTACGACCCGTCTTATGTGTTTGAAGAAACTGACCATGCTTGGAACATCATTAAAATCAATGGGGATTGGAAAATATTTGACGCAACATGGGGGCAGGGCTATGCAGTAAATGTTAAAGGCAAGATGGTGTCCAAGAAAAAATTTGATGATTACTGGTTCGATGTGCCACCACACGAAGCCATATTTACGCATTTACCTGCTGATGCTGATTGCTTAATTAGCCCATGCCCGAGCAAGAAAAAATTTGAAAAAATGACCTATATTGAGCCATCCTTATTCAAACTTGGGTTTGATGGCAAGACAATCTATAAGTCTGCTGTTGCAAATAAGTCAGCAAGTTTTCCAATGGCTTATGATTTGGATACTTATGTCTCTGTTGTTGAAGCCCCGATTTTCACAGCACTTGAGTTCAGTCAAACCTATTATTTTGAAATTAAAGTGCCACGAGGCTATGAAGTCGTATTAATTGATGGCATTGGAGAATGGATTTATTTTGAACGGGAGAACGGTGTGTTTAAGCTAAATTATGAACCTAAAACCAAAGGCGAAGTCCAAATTTAGTGTTAGGCATGACAAAAAGTGGGGATTCATTTGAAACCGTTCTGAGCTATGCCGTGAATGCTGGCAAAAGGAGTTGAAAAACTTGGTGTTAATCAAGCACTCCCACGCAGCGCCCTCACCCATTTTAACATTACCCTAATGCCCCTTAACGCTTTTTAAAACATGCGCTGCCTAACTTTGCCTTAATGACATTAGACAATAGATATTAGACTTTGGACAGTTCCAGCCCACATCTAATTTCTAAAGTCTATTGTCTAAAGTCATAAAATCACCACCATCATGCGACTGTTACCTAAACTCTTCCTTCTACTGGCCCTCGCCAGTAATTTCATTGCTTGTATGCCCCGCACCGTCATCCGCATGGACGCCGACGAAGCCGCAGAAGTGAAATGGAACTATGGCCGCCAAATCGTACAACTCGAAAAGGACAGCATGGACGCACAGGTCTATTTCGACACCTACAGCAAGGACCACTTGATTTTTGATGTGGAACTCACCAATTGGGCGCAGAAATCGGAACTGGTGGTCCCAGAAGAAATCTACCTAAAATGTGGTGACGACGGCATCACCCGCCTAGCCTCCGATCCTGAGTGGATACTGCTCAAGGAAGAAATAGACGCCAGCCGCCGGGAGGCCAATGCCAAAAACCTCGCCATCGCCGTAGGCGCCATTACGGCTGCCAGCATTATAGCTACCGCTGTGTCAGACAACGACAACAATAACAACAACGGCAGTAATGACAACGA
>JADKBS010000006.1 GCA_016714985.1 Saprospiraceae bacterium
AAACCCCCATTCCACGTAGCTATCGGCGATGATGGGTATCGGCTTGTTAATCAAGGATAAGCACCACTTTGCCCACAAGGTGCTGGCATTTCTCCTCTAAGCGAACGGCAACCACCACGTCCGCCATTATGGCTTCGGGGCGTTGGCGTAGCGATGACGATGCCGTCGGTGGGGTCGCCAACGAGGTTGTATTTTGATATGGAACAATCCGCGAATTCCTCCTCCCGGCGGATGACTTCCTGCTCAAAACCGTCTTCGCTTCTCATTCCAGTTGGTCAGCGTGCAGGCTACGGTAGAGTTTAGTTTTATGGCGCGGCCAACAAAACATGGATAACAGCACGGCTGAGGCTTCATCGTGAAACGGGTGCGCTGCCAGTCGCACCGTTCAGTTTCTTTAATCTGGTCGAGGATGATGCCGTATTTTTCCTTCCAAATCAAAGGCGTGTTTCAGAAACTCGTCCCGTGGGATGTCGCCTTTTTGATGCCCTGTTTGCGCAGCAACCGCACCACTTTCGCCTCCGTGGCGATGCTGGCATGGTCGGTGCCGGGTACCCAGCAGGCGTTCTTGCCCTGCATCCTCGCCCGGCGGATGAGCACGTCCTCGATGGTGTTGTTGAGCATGGCCCATGTGCAGCACGCCCGTCACGTTAGGCGGCGGTATGACGATCGTGGAAAAGGCTCCCGCCTGTCCGGCTCGGAGTGGAAATAGCTTTTCGCCTCCCAATGGGCGTACTCAGCGTTCTTCGGTTTCTTTGGGAGTATCGCGGATAAGACATATTGTTTGGTTTGAAGCGTTGGATGGGTTTGAGGGGTTTGAATTGTTTAATAAATCGGTCATTTTTTGGCCTTTGTTCCAAATTAAGGCGCAAAGAAAATGGGTTTGGTTGAAATCTTGACAAAGAAGTGCAAATGAAATCAGAGATGCCAGCTATTCTTCGGCTTTATTGGGAAAGGGTTTCCAGTAAAGAAGTTCAAATTACATTAATGTAAAACGATAAAAGAGGTAGAGTAGGTGATATTTTGCCCAAATAACAGACAATGGTAAAAACCAGGTAAAAAGTCTTCAACATCAATCTTGCTGTTGGACTTCTTATCCAACAAAGCAAGATTGCCTATTCCATGCAAATTAAATTCGCTAGTTATTTCTGTACTAATATTATCTACAAACTGCCTATCTTCATCACTTAATTTTGAATGAGGTACTCCCCAATGGTTGGACAGTTTTGAGTGAAAGTTAAACTTGAACACCTATTTTTTTAATTAATTTAAAAACAACAACAACAAACAATTTTTAAATTTTTTGTGTCACGTTTTTAAGTCCTTGTTTTAAAAATGTCTGCCGGTGTTTTGAAGTCAAGTGCCTTGTGTTTTCGCTCGTTGTTGTAAAAGTAAAAATACTTTTCCAGGCCGTCATACAGTTGCAGGCCATCAGCATACCCATGGAGGTAAATGTCCTCGTACTTGACGCTTCGCCACAGCCGTTCGACAAAAACGTTGTCCAGCGCCCTTCCTTTCCCATCCATGCTGATGGCGATTTCATGGCCCTTCAGGACTTGGGTGAAGGCTCTTGAAGTG
Source organism: Saprospiraceae bacterium (assembly GCA_016714985.1). GTDB lineage: Bacteria > Bacteroidota > Bacteroidia > Chitinophagales > Saprospiraceae > UBA6168. The sequence continues at coordinate 1,576 of JADKBS010000006.1, forward strand.
AACTGGCTGCCCTGGTCCGTGTTGAAAATTTCAGGGCACTCCCATTTCCCCAAGGCCGCCTCAAGGGCCTCTATGCAAAAGCCTACGCCCAGGGAATTCGAGAGCGTCCAGGACAGCACGAACCGGGAGTACCAGTCAATCACCGCACAGAGGTACATGAACCCGTCCTTCATCGGCACATACGTGATGTCGGTTGACCAAACATGGCCGGGGCGCTCGATGCGGACACCCCGAAGCAGATAAGGGAAAACCTCGTGCTCGCTGTTGGGGACGGACGTCCTTTGTGCGCTCAACGGCGGATAGACGGCCATGATGCCCATCAGCCGCAACAAGCGCCTCACCCTTTTGATGTTGACGCAGGTGAACGGTTCGGGCAGGTTTGCCTGTATCCTTTCCACCCCATAGTACGGGTGCGCCATGAAAATCTTGTCCATCTCCAGCATCAGGGCAAGGTTTTCCGCACTCTCGCCACGGGGCTCGTAGTAGATGGAAGAGCGGGGCACTTCCAATAAACGGCACTGTTCGGCGATGCTCAGGCCCCTGCAACCCGGCTCGATGAGCGAGCGATGTACAGCCAGGCTCATTGGGCTGAAAGTTTTTTTTGGACACGTCGTAAGTAGTCCAATTCCACTTCCAACTGTCCAATTTTTTGATACAAGGGCGCCGTAATGGTTTCGATGTCCAGCGCAGCAGCAGGGGAATCTTTGCCAAATAATTCGGGCAAAGCATCCATCGCCTGCCTTTTCCAATCCGTGATTTGCTGAGGGTGCAGGCTGAATTCTTTGGCAAGGGCACTCATGGTCTTGCGTTCTTTGAGTGCTTCTATGACCACTTTTGTTTTAAAATTGCCGTCGAACCGACGTCGATTTCTTTGACTCATTTTTTAATTTTTTGAACTGTGAAAGTTAGACATTCAAGTTTAACTTCCTGTCCAAAAATTGGGGAGTATTACACCTCCGGCACCACCCCACCTCCGTCCATTTATACCCTTTCCTTATTTCCATGTGTATCCCATTTTTTCAAGGTGAGCGTTTACTTTTTCCTCCAGAGCCTTCACCGCTTCCAGTTGTCGGGGCAGCGGGGTATCGTAGCGGTCGGCCAGTTCCTTGATGCGCTGCGTGAGGCGCTGGCTGATGCGCTGCATCTCGGTGGCCACGGCGGCATCGAGGGTGGCTATCCATTTATCGTCCACCACGAGGGTTTTTAACTCGTCGTCGGTGAGGGTTGGGTATTTTGCCCAGACCTTGGTTTCAAGGTCGGCTTGTAGTTTTTTTATAGACTTGTTCAGGGCAATGATATTGTCGTGCAGTTCGATATAGGCTTTTAGCACGGCCCTTTCTTCTTCGAAGACTTCCATTTTGGCCCTTTCCTCCTTATTCTTCGGCGTTATCTTTGCAGCCGCTTTTTGGCCAAGGCCAGCGTCACCTCGTTCTTGTCGTTCATGGCATCCATCAGCAGGCCCTCTTCGCCGCCGTTTTCCCTCGTATTCTCTATTTGCGGGCAATGGCGTCCTGTTTCGCCTCCTGTTCTTCGATGGCCCGACGTTCCTTCCAGAAATACCTTGTCCACCACCAGCCCCGGCCGTAGCAGTCGGCTTTCCATTCCCTCCAGCCCGCCCACCTCCTTTTCGGTGGTCTTGCCGTTTTTGTCCTTGTTGCCTTTTTTGATGCGATAGACCTCCCGCCCGGCCTTCCAGCCATCGTCGGAAATGGTATAGACATCGTCCTGCATCGCCTCGTTCCAGTAGGCCATCAGGTGCTGGTACATATCGTATTGGTCGAGCAGCAGCAGGGCGCCGAAGGCCGACAGCAGGTCTTCGGATAGCTGGTGGATGAGCTGCTTGGGCTTCACGCCCTCCGCCAAGCCTTTCAGCACGGGGATGTTGCGCTGATTCCATTCGCCATAGACGGCGCTCACGGTCTGGCTGTATTTCGTGAATTCGGGATGCTCGAAGATGGTGCTTTTGATGGCCGATTTCTCGATTTGGAGGTCGCTGTAGCCGGGCCGGACATTCGGGGCAAACAAGGCTTTGCGCAGGCCGGGATATACCCGCCAATAGTCGCCGAGGGCATCGAGGTCGGCATTGGGGATGCCGCCGAGCAGGTGGGCGCTGATGTCCTGCACGTCTTCCGCCTCTTGGCTGTCTATATAGCGGGGCAGGTTCAGGTTGTAGTCCTTTTCCTCGATTTCCGAGAGGGGCACGATGCGGCTATACTTGTCGAGTTCGAGCTGCTTGTTGAACACGTCCACGATTTTGTGGATGTCCTGGTCCCGCAGTCGGTTTTTGGGGCCGTCCTTGGCGAAGCCCTTGCCAGCGTCCACCATAAAGATGGCCTTGCGGTTCTGGGCGTTCTCCTTGTCCAGCACGATGAGGCAGGCGGGTATGCCCGTGCCGAAGAACAGGTTGGCGGGCAGCCCGATGATGCCCTTGATATAGCCCCGCCGGAGGAGGTTCTTGCGGATTTCCGCCTCGGCGTTCCCCCGGAACAGCACGCCGTGCGGCAGGATGACGGCGGCCTTGCCCGTACTTTTCAGCGAGCGCAGCATGTGCAGCAGAAAGGCAAAATCGCCGTTCTTGGCAGGCGGCACCCCGAAGCCCTCGAAACGGCCATAGTCGTCGTCGGTCTCGGTTTCCACTTTCAGGCCATTGCTCCAGTTTTTGGAGGAAAACGGCGGATTGGCCACTATATAGTCGAAGCGCTTGAGGCTCCCGTCGGGTTCCTTGAACTGTGGGTCGGAGAGGGTGCTGTTGCCCGTGCATTTGATGAGCGCCGTCGGGCAATTGTGCAGTACCATGTTCATGCGGGCGAGGCCAGCGGTGGCGCTTTCTTTTTCCTGTCCGTAAATAGTGACGCTGCGTTCGGCCTCGGCGGCCACTTTCAGCAAGAGCGAACCGGAGCCACAGGTGGGGTCATAGACCGTGGTCGTGCTGCTGCTGTTCCCGTGGTTGATGCCGATGATTTTGGCCATGATGCGGCTCACCTCCGCCGGGGTATAGAACTGCCCCTTGCTCTTGCCGCTCTCCGTGGCGAAGTTGCGCATGAGGTACTCGTAGGCATCGCCGAGGATGTCGTCGCCCTCCGCCTTGTTCTTGCTGAAATTCAGTTCCGGCTTTTCAAAAATGGCAATGAGGTTGCTCAGTCGCTTTACTCTTTCGTCGCCGTGCCCAGTTTCTCCGGGTTGTCAAAGTCCACCTTGATGCTGCCGAGGTTCTTGTTCGCCTTTTCAATGGGGTCAATGATTTGCTTGTTGATAAGGTCGCCGATGTCGGGGTTGCCCTTCAGCGCCACCATGTCCTTGAAGCTGGCCCCCGCTGGCACGCTGATGAGGGCAAAAGCACCCCGGCGTATTTGTCGGGAGTGCATTTGATAAAGAGCATGATGAGTACATAGTCCTTGTACTCGCTGGCGTCCATGCCGCCCCGCAGCTCGTCGCAACTTGCCCAGATGGAGGAGTAGAGTTCTGATTTTTTTATGGCCATTGTGTTGTATCAATAAAAAGACCCGTCATCTCGACAATTTGCCGGAGTGACGGGTCTTTAGGTGGCAGACTTTCCAAGTTTTCAAAACTTGGAAAGTCTTGTGCTACTAAAATGAATGGGCTAAAAACGTGCGTCATGCGCTTGGTGTTTGGTGCGGCGTGAAGGTATAAGCTTTTTCCAAAATAAGAAAAAGCCATGACTCGTCCTAAAATAGCTTTTACACTAAACTGTGTAAAACTGTGACAGAGCAAATCAAGAAAGTCAAGTCTCACAACCGCTACCGACGAACCTGCCCAAGATAGCGAAAGAGTACTATCGGGAGCGGCCAGCTATGCGGTGCTGGCCGAAGAGCACGGGCTAAGGGACAAGGACGTGGCAAAAGAATTCGTCAAATGGTACCGCCGGAAGTGCGAACTTGCTGGCGAAAACGAACCGCACATGCCCGAAAAAAAGGGGCCCGAGCCCAAGGGCGACGAGCAGTCGCTCAAAGAACAAATCAGGAACTGCAAAAACGGCTGGCACTGCCGAGCTCAAGTGGAAGCCCTTGAGACGATGATAGACATCGCCGAGGGGCAACGCACCGATATCCGAAAAAGTCTGGCGCCAAGCAGTCGAAAGATGAAGTCCTACTACAAGACCGTCGGCTTGGCGGTCCTGTGCGGGCTGTTTGGCAAGAGCCGCCAAGCCTATTACGAACAAATTTGGCACGAGGAAAGGCCCTCTTCGAGGACCCGTCATCGTGGACCCGGCAGGGAGCGGCGCATCGCCCGTCGGTGGCGGGCGCAACCCGTACCAGATACTGAAGCCGGAGCTGAACGCCCGCGGGGCATGTCGGGCGTGACCGCTCTTCGAGGTGCTCAGGAGAACGGCCTGCTCGTCAAGCGCCGCTGATGGCGGGCGGTGACGACCATGAGCCGTCACGGGCTGCCGCTGTGGCCCAACCTGCCAAGGGGCTGGTGGTGGCACGGGCGGGGCAGCTCTGGGTCAGCGACATCACCTACATCCGGGTGGGCGAGCTTCTGCTACCTGATACGACAACGGACGCCTACTCGCACCAGGTCGTGGGGCACAACTTCGGGGCCTGCATGGACGCCGCCTTCTGCCTCGTGGCGCTGCAGATGGCGCTGCCTTCCCGGTGCCGCCCGGAACTGGAACTGGTGCACCACTCCGACCGGGGGCTGCAGTACTGCTCCAAGCTGTACACGGACCTGCTCAAGGGGAACGCATCGCCATCAGCATGACGGAGAACGGCGACCCTTGGAGAACGCCGTGGCCGAACGGATGAACGGCATGCTGAAGGACAGCTTCGAACTGGACCGCACATTCTCTTCCTTTGAAGAAGCGCAGCAGTTCATCCTCGAGGCCATCACGTACTACAACGAGCGCCGCCCCCACTCCTCGTGCGACAAGCTGACGCCAAAAGAGGCCAGCGAACGCACGGGGCCCCTCAAAAGGCACTGGAAGAGCTATTCCGAAAAGGCCGCAGCCAAGGCCGAAAGGGAAGCTGCGAAGGGCAAAGGGGGGTGACCGCCACTTGGCCGCCCAGGCAAAGCTGGCACTTGGTCGGCGGCGGCGTAAAGGACGCAGCCATGTGGTTTTGACGTATTTTTTTGCCCCGCAGGGCCATGGTAGCCCAACAGAAAAGGGGCGCAAAAATAATACGCCAAAATCTTGACCCCGCCGCCGACCAAAACCAAAATCGCCTAAGCGGTCAAATGGCTAGGAATGCCAACGGTGCCGGGAGATGGCCAAAAACGTTTTTGACTGTAAAGGAATATCAGGACTCAATTTGGCTGTAAAGCTTTTTCAGGACTACTTTTGTGACTGTAAAACCCAACCGGACTATCTATTAACCTGTAAGGTTTTTCAGGACGAGACACTCACACCCCCTCTCACCCCTCTCACTCTCTCACCCTCTCACCCTCTCACCTCTCCTCTCTCCTCTCTCTTTCAAGAACCCAACATCACCGCCTTTATCTCCCTCGCCAGTTCGAGGTGGTCGCCATTGAGGCCGCCAGACCAGGCGAGGCCCAATTCCTTGAGGTCGAAGTGTTTGAGGATGGTGCCGTGGCTAGCGTGTCCGCCGCCGGGAAGGGAAGGGTAGCCGAGGACGTGGATGGAGTCGGCCAGTTCGATGGCCAGTTCGATGTCGTGGGTGCTGAATAGGATGGTGTTCAGTTCGTGGCTGCTGCAAATCAGGTCGAAGGCCCGCTTCACGCTTTCAATATTGCCGACATCGAGGCCGCTGAACGGCTCGTCGAGGATGATGAAAGTGCCGGAACTGAGCAGTTGTTCCAGGATGGCGGTGCGCTGCCGTTGTCCGCCGGAGAGTTCGTTGGGGTACTGGTTTTTCACGTTTTCAAGGCCCCAGGCTGTGAGGGCAGCAGCGATTTTGTCCGCTTTCTCCTTTTCGGATTCCTTGCTCTTCCGCATGGCGAAGTGCAGCGCCTGCATCACGGTCTTGTGCCGGAACAGCGTGTATTTCTGGTCAACAAAGCCCACGTCGCCCTCATGGACGGCTTTTAAGGGGATCTCGTCGCCATTGCCCTTGAAATTGGCATAATCGGCCACCAGCACCTTGCCCGTGGTCGGCACCTCCAGCCCCGACAGCGCCCGGAACAGCGTGGACTTGCCCCGCCCGGAGCGCCCTACAAAGGCAATGGTCTGCCCTTGCTCCTTGCCGTCCCGCACGGTGTCGCATTCCGTGAAATTGATGTCCTTGATAATGGTTTTGCCATCGTAGGCCACGCTCAGGTCCTCAACTTTTAGGACGGGCGATTTTGTTTCATAATGTGGTTTAGGCATTTTTTAAGGATTGAGGGATTGAAGGATTGGAGGATTGAGGGATTGAAGGATTGAAGGGGAGTCAGGAGGATTTTCCACCTGAGGTTCCTTTGGCTTTGGAGGAGATGGCCAGGATTTCGTCTGCTTCATGTTGTAAACGTTTCAGTTCGGTTTTATCAATATTGAAAGGTTGCACCTTCAATCCCTCTAAATCCTCGAATACCTAAACAGCACCTTCCGCATATAATTCAAGAACTGGTCAATGCCAAGGCCGACCAGCAGGATGACGATTTGGAGTGCCAAAATGCGGCCGTGGTTCATGAATCGGTCGCTGTTCTTTATCAAAACACCGAGACCGCCCGCTGCCACGAGGATGGACTCCACGGTGACGAGCATCATCCAGGTGATGGCGAGGTTTTGGCGAAGGACTTCAATCACGTAATCGAGTCGGCCCTTGATGACCACCTCCATCAGCACTTCCCAACGGCTGCAGCCAAGCGAACGGGCATGGTCAATCTCCTCCTGCGGGATGTCACGGATGACGCCCAGTAGCGAGGTGATGAAGTATAGGCTCATGAACACCACCAGCACCCAGACCTGCATGGTACGGGCATCGGACACTATCATGGCCAAGTAGAAAGTGATGCCCGTCAGCGGCAGGTAACGCAACTGGCTCAGGAAATTGGCCCACCGGCTTGATGAACGGCACCGGCGACAGGTAGGCAATGGCCAACGAGATGACAATGGAAATAAGGGTGGCTTGTAGGCACAGTCCCAGCGAACTGACGATGTGCGAAACGAGGCCCTCGTTCCAAAGGCTTTTCATGCCTTCCATTACCTTGCCCGGTGGTGGGAGCAGGCTTTTTTCACCCGATGTTCCGATGAACCACCACGCAAGCACGAGCACTACCCAACAAGCGATGATGATGAGGCGTTGGTTGCCTTGCAATGCCTCAAAGGGCTTGAACCAATTTTTGAAAGTCATTTTGGACGGTTGACGGTGGACGGTTGACGATTGACGGTGGACGATCGACGGTTGACGGTTGACGGCGGACGATTGACGGTGGACGGTTGACGGTAGACGGTTGACGGTTGACGGTGGACGGTTGACGGTTGACGGTGGACGGTTGACGGTGGACGGTGGACGGTGGACGGTGGACGGTGGACGGTGGACGGTGGACGGTGGACGGTTGACGGTGGACGGTGGACGGTGGACGGTGGACGGTTGACGGTGGGTAGTGTATTTATCTACCATGTAGGCCGTCCACCGTTCACCGTCTATCGTCTATCGTCCACCGTTATTTTAGAAGCGACACAACCACCCGCCTGTTCTTGGCACGGCCGGACTCGGTCTTGTTGTCGGCGACGGGGTCTTCCTGGCCCTTGCCATCCACTTTTGGAAGCGGGTGCCGGGTATGCCTTTTGCATCAAAAAGGTCTTGACGGCCTCGGCACGGGCACGGGACAGGGAGATATTGTCGTTGGGGTTGCCCACGTTGTCCGTATAGCCAACGATTTCCAGCTTGGAGTCCTCGGCTTGTACCAGCAGGTTGTAAATCTGGGTGAGCACGTCCTCGGCCTCGGGGCGGATGGTGGCACGGCCCGTGTTGAAGTTGATTTGCCATTCGCCGGAGGCAAGCAAGGTCTTCGCCTTCTCGGTGTAGTCGGGTGTGTAGGCGGCTCCTTCGTCAATGCCTTTTACACCTTTAACATAGCTAAGGTTGACGGCCTCCTCAAAGGGGATAACCCGCTTCACGTTCTGCATGAAACCAGCCGGGTTCAGTTCCGTCAAGTACCTCGAAACTTGGTCATAGACAGCCTTGTAGCGGTTGATATTGTCGGAGAGGCCGTAGTACTGTTGGGCATCGGATAGGTTGAACACCCGTGAGCCGCCCATGTTGTAGCTGATGCCGCCCTTCTCGCCTTTCTGGCCCTTGAACATATTGTACCAATAGTCGGCGTCCTCCATTTCATAGGTAGCGGCAACGGCCTCGGCAGCCCTGCGGCGCCAAGTGTCGTATTGCTTCATCTGGTTGGAGGCCGTGTAGCTGGCCTTTAGGATATTGGTCACGATGTCGGGGTTCTTTGCCGCCCATTCCTTCACGCCAATGAGCGTCACCGCCATTTGGTTGTTGAACTCCTTGGTGGAAACGATGTCGGTGAAACCGTCCAGTGCATCAAACACCATCTTGTCGCCCGGAGTCCAGGTGGCGCAGCCGTCCATTTTTTTGTCAATGGTCTTGCCCGTCAGTTTGCCGTTCTTTATTTCTTTGAGCGGGATGGTCCAGCCCTCTTTTTGCGACTTGATCAACTCCTTGGCGGATTCGATATAGTCGTCGTTGGCAGAGGGGTAGAAGTTGACCGCATCGGGGTCGTAGGTGCTGGGGTCGGGGTTTACCTTGATGCCGTTGGCAAAGGCGTAGTTGACCGCCGTGACCCAGTCGCCGTCGCCCATGACCGCCGAGATGAGCGAACCCCGCATGGTCTGCGGGTCCATTTTCCATTTCGGAGGACCAATGAGCTTGTCCTCGCCGTAGCTGAGGCCGAGGCAGCCCATCACCTGCAGGTTGTACTTGCCCTCGCCGTACTTGTCGTTGAGCGCCTGCTGGGTCGAGCTGATGTAAAACGGTGCGCCGTCACCCATGATCATCACGGCAAACACGCCCTCCTTGGGATGTGCCGCACTGCCGTCGAACTGCTCGACGAACTTCATCTGGAGGTTGCGAAGCTCCGTCAGCCAGTCCTGCCGCACGATTTCGAGGTTGACGCCGTTCTGCTCCATCGTGGAGCCTTCGGTGGTCTTTGGGCCGCCATTGGCCACGATGATGCCCGACTGTGCGTTCCAGGCATAGCCCCCGATGCGGGTGAGCGGTTTGCTGGCCACTTTGCTGGAGGCGGAAGTGCTCGGCAAGGCCATTTCCGCCGAGGTGGTGACGTTGTTCACATCGTCCTCGCTGAGTTCGATGCTCTCCAATTGCTTGGACTCGCCGGGCTTGAGGCCGGGCGCAAATTTCAGGATAAGAAAGCCAACTGCCCCAACAATTAAGAGAATGAGGAGCAGTTTTGATAGACCAGTTAATTTCATAAAAAGATGGTTTAGTTTTTCAAGAAATGCGAATTGGACGCCAATTTCACAATTTCCCAGTTTTTATTGATTTAAAAATGAAGTTACTACCCAACAAGGCTTGTTTTTTGAGAAAAATTGAAAAATATCCCCAAAAAACAAAAGGAGGCTGTATGGGGAAGAAGATTTTTTTCTTCCGTCAGGTGCTTCCTCCAAAGTGATGATAAGCTGAAATTGTCGGGGCAAGTTGTGGGTACAAACTGCTTGGAAGGCGAAAAAATGCGGCAATAAACGGTTTTTAAACGTCAAATAACGCTGGAAAGTCTATGAATAGGGGGGGGACGGGGGAATATACTGTTTACTTTACTTTGGAGCGTCAGGTTTTGTCCATTTGAAATTGCTGTTGGTCTTTGGCTCTCAGGTTGAGGCCAAAAGCAAATGGCCAACAGCTAACGGCCAGAAGTAGCGATAAGTATTGATGACAACAGTCAACCCAATAGGCGGTTCTCCATTTTTTTCCACAACTTTGCCCCAAACTCAACCACATGCCCGAACCACTTTTTGAAGTTGGCAGTTCGCAGTTGGCAGCCAGCAGCCAGCCGCCAATCCGAAATCCGAAATCCGAAATCCGAAATCCGCAATCGCCTGAGGGATCGAAATTCCCACCCATTTCGAGCCGAAAGTACTCGACCACCAGCGATTTGCGGCAGGCATCGCCCCTTCCTTGGCGGGCCATATTCCACCATGTACCTCACCCGGCCTTGGACGGTCAGGCAGTACGCCGGGTTCAGCACGGCGAAGGACAGCAACGCTTTTTACCGCCGCAACCTCGCCCAAGGGCAAAAGGGCCTTTCCGTCGCCTTCGACCTGGCCACCCACCGGGGCTACGACAGCGACCACCCACGGGTGCCCGGCGACGTGGGCATGGCGGGCGTGGCCATTGACTCGGTGGAGGACATGAAAATCCTCTTCGACCAGATTCCCCTCGGCGAGATGTCCGTGTCCATGACCATGAACGGGGCGGTCATCCCCGTGCTGGCCTTCTACATCGTAGCGGCGGAGGAGCAGGGCGTGCCACCGGAACAACTCAGCGGCACCATCCAGAACGACATCCTGAAGGAGTTCATGGTGCGCAATACGTTTATTTACCCGCCAGCGGCAAGTATGCGCATCGTCGGCGATATCTTCAAGTACACCGCCGCCCAGATGCCCAAGTTCAACAGCATCAGCATCAGCGGCTACCATATCCACGAGGCGGGCGGCCCTGCCGACATCGAGCTGGCCTACACCCTCGCCGATGGGCTGGAATACCTTCGCACGGGCATCGCCGCCGGGTTGGATATTGACGACTTCGCCCCCCGGCTCTCCTTTTTCTGGGCCATCGGCATGAACCATTTCATGGAAATCGCCAAACTGCGGGCAGGGCGCTTGCTCTGGTCGAAAATCGTGAAACAGTTCAACCCGAAGGATGAAAAGAGCCTCGCCCTGCGCACCCACTGCCAGACCAGCGGTTGGAGCCTGACCGAACAAGACCCCTTCAACAACGTGGCGAGGACGGCCATCGAGGCAATGGCGGCGGTACTGGGCGGCACCCAGTCGCTGCACACCAATGCACTGGACGAAGCCATCGCCCTTCCCACCGATTTCAGCGCCAAGATTGCACGGGACACGCAGTTGTTCATCCAAAAAGATACCGAGGTGACGAAGGTCGTTGACCCTTGGGCGGGCAGCTACTACGTGGAGTACCTGACCGAGCAGCTTTGCCAGAAGGCTTGGGCACTCATCGAGGAAGTGGAGGCGCTGGGCGGCATGGCCAAGGCCATCGAGGCAGGCTTGCCCAAGCTGCGCATCGAAGAGGCAGCCGCCAAAAAACAGGCGAGGATTGATGCGGGCATTGACCAAATCGTCGGCATGAACGTGTTCCAAGTCGAGGAAGAATCCCAGCTCGACATCCTGAAAGTGGACAATACCGCCGTGCGGGAGGAGCAGGTCGCCCGTTTGCGCAGCATCAAATCCACGAGGGACGAGGCGGCGGTGCAGGCGGCATTGGAGGCTATCTATGCTGGCGCAATGAGCGGGGAAAACCTCCTTTCACTCACTGTTGAAGCGGCAAGGCATAGAGCTACCCTCGGCGAAATCAGCGATGCGATGGAACGTGCCTTTGGTCGCTACACGCCCACCACCCGCAGTGTTTCAGGTGTTTATTCAAAAGAAATCAAGATGGACGAGCGCTTCGCAAAGGCCCGGCAGATGGCCAACGAGTTCGCAGAAATGGATGGCAGAAGGCCCCGCATCCTCGTCGCCAAGCTCGGCCAGGACGGCCACGACCGGGGTGCCAAAATCGTCGCCACCGGCTTCGCCGACCTCGGCTTCGATGTGGACATTGGCCCCCTCTTCCAAACCCCCGCCGAGGCCGCCCGCCAAGCCGCCGAGAACGATGTGCATGTGCTCGGCATCAGCAGCCTGGCCGCTGGCCACCGCACCCTCGTTCCGCAAACCATCGCCGAGTTGGAGCGCTTGGGTCGAGGAGACATCCTCGTGGTCGTCGGCGGCGTCGTCCCGCAGCAGGATTATGAATTTCTCTATGAAAACGGCGTGACAGCGGTCTTCGGGCCGGGTACGAAGATAGCGGAGGCGGCGATTGCCATTCTTGGGAAATTAGGGAATTAGGACATTGGTTGAATTGGGAAGTTGGGGAATTGGTGCAGTGCTCTGCCATCTTTGTAGCCACGGCGCACCCCATCATCCCAAGGTGCAGCGCACCGTAATCTTTGCAGGTCAAGCACCGCCATCGGTTGGCGGTGCGCTGCACCTTGGATGCACGGCGGTGCGCTTTGGCTACAAATATTGGGGTGCGCTGCACCTTGGGGCGGTGGATTTTTACAACAGCAGCCGATTTATCAAGGTCAGCACCTCACCAGCCCGCATGAATTGTCCGAGATAGCTTTGCTGCTGGATACTAACATAATGGTGAACAGGCTTGGGTGTATCAATGGCGAGGGCAGGGGAGAGGTTGCAGCCTTCGAAGAGGAGGTAAGATCCCGAAGTGGCATCCCAGGTGACAAATAGCAACCGAACCGCACCGTTTATACTTAATGGAACGATAAGGTGGATATTGTAGGAGCCGAGCCTTGGTTGTTGCGAAGCAAAGGAAGTCCCCATCGTGTAGCCTTCGATGCCGTTGATTCCTGAGTAAGACAAAACTTGCTTCAAAATACCCAATTTCCCCATCATTTCTTCCATCATCCAATCGGCATCTTCCAGTTCCTCCACCGGGTGCCAAGCCTTGTTGCGCAGCCGAAAGAACTCCAAATTGCCGGGTCGGAGCTTATAGTTGAACATGGGCACGTCCTTGGGCAGAAATCCTGGGTAGTAGTGGTCGAAGCTGCAATCTTGGCAATATTGGATTTCAAGGAGCATAGTGTAAAATCCGAGGCTGAAATTGGCGTAGTCAGGGTCATAGGCAGCTTCGAGGGAGGCGAGGCTTTTTTTCCCCAAATCGAAAATGGAAAAAGCGACGAGCTTGCCTTGGTCATAAACGCAGAGATCGTACATTCGATAGTTGGTGGCAGGCTTGCCGCGCAGCAGGTGGAATTCGAGTTGGGAGACGTTGCCCCATTGGTGGACATTGGTCTTGTAGCGTTGCCAAAGGGCTTCTTTTTCTTCGTTGTGCTCAAATGGCTTGACATCCATGTTGAACCGCAAGCTGTTGTTTTTCAATAATTTGCGATGCCTTTTCTTGAAATGGAAGCCACCAATGGGCAGTCGAAGCGGAAGGCAAGCGGCCCATCGGGTGCCCAAATACCGTGCGTACATGCTACAGAACTCAGCCCCGTTCCTGAAATAGCCTGCAGCCAATGCTTCGTCCATCGCCCAATCGGTGATGGCGCCCATCGGGAAACGGGCGTAGAAAGAAGGTATGAATTCAGGGTATTGACCTGTGGTCATTGTTATGGATTTGCGGCGCAAATATAATCGAATCGTTTTCCTGTGTTTTTTAAAACTAGGTCATGCTTCGATTGTTAGGGAGTCGTAGTTTGTAACTGTTCAGGGTTAGCGGGTTTTGATGGGTTAGAGCGACGTTGCATGGCTATTAAGTTATTTGCTCGGCGGCACTTTCATAAAGTTTCGCTGCATCATGTCTAACTCGAAAATCCAAGTCCGTGACCATAAAATCCCTTTCAAATGAATCAGCGCATAGGCATAGTTTGGTTTCGACAAGACCTCCGACTTCACGACAACGAAGCCTTGACCGAGGCACTCCATCATTGCGATAAAATTATCCCGGTTTATATTTTTGATGAGCGAACGATCTTGGGGAAAACCCGACAGTTCGGCTTTTCGAAAACGGGGAAGTTCCGAGCGAAATTCCTGCTGGAGAGTGTGGAAGACCTGCGCCGCTCACTTCGGAAACTCGGCAGCGACTTGGTGATCCGCATCGGAAAATCGGAGGACGAGCTATTCCAATTGGCCCGGAAATTCAAAACGAGTTGGGTCTTTTGCAACCGGGAACGCACGCAAGAGGAGTTGCAAGTGCAGGACATTCTGGAGCAGCGGCTTTGGACGGTAGGACAGGAAATCCGCTATTCCCGTGGCAAACTGCTCTATTACACTGCCGACCTGCCTTTTCCCATTACCCATACACCAGAGGTTTTCACGCTGTTCCGCAAGGAAGTAGAGCGGGTGGTGTCCGTGCGTCAGCCCTTGCCCAAGCCGGAGCAACTGCCTCCTTTCGATTTTGACCTTGACATCGGTACAATGCCGACGCTCGAAGAATTGGGGCACGCACCATTTGAGGTGGATAGCCGGGCCGTACTTGAATTCAAAGGTGGAGAAACGGCAGGGTTGGAGCGCCTTCGACAATTTCTTTGGGATGGCAGTGCTGCCAGCAGCTATTTTGATACGAGGAATGAAATGCTGGGTGCTAATTACTCCACCAAGTTCTCAGCTTGGCTTGCCCAAGGCTGTTTATCGCCCAAGCTGATATACCATGAGCTAAAAGACTATGAGCGCCAACGTGGAGAGAACAAAAGCACCTACTGGATTTTCTTTGAGCTGCTTTGGCGTGATTTCTTCCGGCTCATGGCCAAAAAGCACGGAACGAAACTTTTCCTGAAAGGCGGCTTGCGGGAAGAACCCAACCGTCGCTTGCGCAATGACCGCCAACTGCTTCAAGTTTGGATGGATGGACGAACTGGTGTGCCTTTCATTGATGCCAATATGCGGGAACTAAAACTGACAGGATTCATGTCGAACAGGGGGCGGCAGAACGTGGCCAGTTTCCTCGTGAACGACCTGAAGGTGAACTGGCAAATGGGCGCTGAATATTTCGAAAGCGTGCTAATTGACTACGATACGGCCAGTAATTGGGGCAATTGGAATTATATCGCCGGAGTGGGCAACGACCCACGAGAAGACCGATATTTCAACATCCTCAGCCAAGCCCGGCAATATGACCCACATGGCGATTATGTGCGGTATTGGCTGCCTGAATTGGGTGATATTCCCGGTGCAAAAGTGCACCGGCCAGAGGAGGTGTTAGCGTTGCCGATTACCTTGGGCGCAGCTTATCCCAAGCCGATGGTGAACATGGACAAGTGGGAGCGTTGACCTCGCCCCTTGTTTGGTGACGTTAGATTTGTGGGTTTACAATTTCTTAATATTGAAAAACTGTCTTTCATGGCTGGCTTGGGCTAATTTTGCACCAGTTCCCATTCATTTCGATGGAAACTGCTATTCGCACAACTAACATAGATTTCGATTTCTAATCATAGATTTGGTATTAGGGCAGGTGGTGCCCAATCGTAAATCGTAAATCCGAAATCGTAAATCCCAATTTCGCCTATGGATGGCAAGAAGATTTTGGTAGTGGACGACGAACCGGATATTTTGGAAATCCTTTCTTACAACCTCCGTAAAGAAGGTTTCCAAGTACAAACCGCCAACAATGGTGAAGAGGGCTTGAAGGCCGCCCACCAAATGAACCCCGACCTCATCATCCTTGATATTATGATGCCCCAAATGGACGGGGTGGAAGTTTGCCGTCAATTGCGGAGCATGCCCTCCTTCGACAATACCCTTATCGCTTTTCTGACGGCCAAAGAGGAAGACCAGTCGCAGATTTCGGCCCTTGATTTTGGGGGCGACGACTATATCACCAAGCCCATTAAGCCCAAGGTGCTGATGAGCCGGGTAAAGGCCCTGTTACGACGCAACCAAAAAACGGACGAAAACACCAATGAATTCAGGACGGTCATCGGCGATTTAATTATTGACCGGGAAAGTTACCGTGTTACGAAGGGTGGGGTAGAGGTAGAACTGGCCAAGAAAGAATTTGAATTGCTCAACCTACTTGCTTCCAAACCGGGAAGGGTTTTCACCCGGAACGAGATATACGACAAGATTTGGGGCAGCGAAGTAATCGTAGGTGACCGAACTATTGACGTTTATATCCGTAAATTGCGGGAAAAATTGGGCGATGATTTTATCAAAACCATCAAGGGAATTGGATACCGCTTTGAGTTCTAGCCAAAGCAACAGGGGCGCTGTACCCGATTTGAAGGCACCTCATCGCCCTATTATCAACTTAAAGAATCCCACGCCCAACGGCATGGCGCTTGCGGCTGCTTTTTTCTCTTCACTGGTGGTGGTTTCGCTCAGTTTGTTGGCCAAGTTGTATCATGGCGTCTCCTCTGCCACACTTTTGCTTTTTGTGGTGCCCTCGGCTTCTTTTATTTCCACCTATTTCATCTTTAGGTATTTTTTGAAAAGATTCATCCTCCGGAAGGTCAAGGTAATCTATAAAAACATACATAGCCGAAAGCTTCAATCCAATGAGAGAATGGGCAACCTTGATATGTCCAACAACGTTCTGGATGAGGTGGAAAAGGAAATGGAGGAATGGGCGGCCAATGAAGAGAAAGAAGCAAAACAGTTAAAGACCTGGCAAGAATATCGCCGCCGCTTCCTTGGCGATATTTCGCATGAACTTAAAACACCCATCTTCAACATCCAAGGCTACCTGGAAACCCTGCTCGATGGGGGCATGGAAGACGAGTCCATCAACAAAAACTACCTGAAACGGGCCGCCAAGAACGTAGAGCGCCTGAGCACCATTGTCGAGGATTTAGAGTCCATTTCCCGCCTCGAATCAGGTGAGTTGATTCTTGACATCCGGCCATTCGACATCAAAAAACTCACGGAGGAAGTGTTCGATGGTCTCGAAATAAAAGCCAAGGAGCGCAATATCCGACTACATTTCAAAGCCGGAGCCGATCAGCCCTACACCGTGAAGGCCGACCGTGATTATATACGTCAAGTACTGACCAACCTCGTGAACAATTCCCTGAAATATGGAAGGGAAGGCGGCAACACCAAGGTTAGCTTTTACGATATGGACAAGTTTATCCTTGTGGAAGTGGCAGACACGGGCATTGGCATATCGCCCGACCACCACAAGCGCCTTTTCGACCGGTTTTACCGGGTGGACAAAAGCCGATCACGGGAGCAGGGCGGTTCTGGATTAGGGCTTTCTATTGTAAAACATATCATGGAGGCGCACAAGCAGACCATCACGGTTAGGAGCACACCGGGCTTGGGTTCGACGTTCGGGTTTACGCTGGAAAAGGCATAGATTAAATGATGAATGATGAATGATGAATGATGAATGATGAATGATGAATGATGAATGTGTAACACTGATTCATCATTCATCATTATTTATTCTTCCCATATAGCTCCCGCAGCTTTTTCAATAACCGCAACAGTTTCAGATTCAGCGACTTATTGGCATTAAAGAAAATACCGTTGATGACAATCCAGTCTTCCTGTCGCTTTATTTCCTCCAGGTTTTTGTAATAAACCCGTTGTTTTTTCTCGAAGGGCATTTTCCAATAAATACAGTCACGGGTCATGGCGAAGCCATCCTTGCAGTTGTTGAACATGGAGAGGTCGCAGATGAAGAAGATGGTTTCGCCTTTTTCAGGGAAGAGGAAATTGGTTGCGGCATTCTTTAGTTTATTGGCGGGCATGCTGACGAAATCCATGAAAACAGATTCTCCTTCTGAGTCGAAGTCGAGGTAATCGAGCAGCATTTCGCTAACGTTGATTTTATCGCCGTTTCGACCTTGGTATTTCAAGATTTTTTCATCGAAAAAAGCCTCGTTCAAATCAGCGCAGTGCCGGACGATGAAATAGTCAATCAACTCCTCGAAGGCAGGAGCGGCGAAATTGAAGCGGTTGGTGTCATCCGGGGTGCGCATGGCCTGTTCCGCCAATTGTTGTACCCGGAAGTCAACACTGTTTCGGAAATCGCTTTTGTAGAAGCGGTCAATGTATTGGCCATGCAAAATGGGGCTAACTTCTTCTTTCAATCGCCGCTCAAAGGCGAGGCTGAAACGGTCGGCGATGGCCTGTTCCAGGTTCTCGGTACGGGAGTTCTCAAAGAGGTCTTCCAGTTTTGCCTTGGGGCTTTCTTTCGGGCTTTCCTTTTTTTGCTTCGCAAAGATGTGGTGGCAATTGATGCAGCTCTCAGCCGTGAGGTCATTTTCGGAGCCGCATTCTGGGCAGTCAAATGTTTCCACGATGACGGGTGTGCCGCAGTATGGGCAGAACCTCGCCTCATCGGGCATGGATTTTTGACAAGCACGGCAGTTTTTCATAGAAAAGTAGGGATCATCCTGTTTGTGGGGAAAAGAAGTGAAAATTCCATTTTTAAATCTTTCTCCCACCCCCTCCATCGTAAATGTTTGGTAACTATTTAGAAGGGTGTGGGAAGGGAGAAAAAATTTCATTTTTTCTCTCTTCACATTTAGTATTTTTGGGGAAAAATTGAAAATTTTTCCCCAAAAAATACCCCCTGCTAAGTAGTTACAATGTTTGTTTCAAGGGCGAAGGTAAGGAATTGCATTAGTTTTTGCCAAAACCAAGCGTAGTTTAGGCTGTTTAGCTACTGCAATTCTGGAGCGTGAGGATTTTGGTTTTTAAAACAACAATGCCTCAGGCGCAACGCCTTAGTTTTCAATGCGTTGGGTTGCTTGAGAAGGTGATTTGGGGCGTTTTTTAATTGCGATTTTTCAACGGCTCCTATGCAAAAAAAACAACGACATTCGTGTCCATAAATTCTCATTCGCATGAAAAATAAGCCAGCGGCTCCGACGTACAGTGAATATGACAATTTTGCATTCCACCCTTATAATGTTATGCTGATGCTATTGCTCATTGCAATTACTGCCTTGTTCTTGGGCACATCGGCAGCTTTTATCTATACACGGGTAACGAATGGGGTCGGTGCGGTAAAGATTCCTTGGTTATTTGCCTTCAATACGCTCATCCTTTTGGCGAGCAGCTATGCCATGCAGCAAGCAAAAAAAGCCTATTTGGACGACCAAACCAAGACCTATCAAAGCTGTCTTTTGGCGACAATAGGCCTTACTTTCATTTTCCTGGGCTTACAGTTTGCGGCATGGAGTCAGTTGTTCAGTGTCAATATCTTCCTGGCATCCAACAACGCAGCGAGCTACCTCTACCTGCTTTCAGGACTGCACTTTGCACACGTACTGGCGGGGCTACCTTTTTTGGGGTTGTTCCTTTGGAAATCGAAAAAACTGATGATTGACCCCGTCACCGTTTTGGTTTATTTCAGTGACCCGGAAAAAAGGCTGCGTTTGCGCCTGCTCTCCACCTATTGGCATTACCTGGATGCGCTCTGGGTTTTCCTCGTGCTCTTCCTTTTCGCCAATCAATTGATTTCCTAATTCCCCAAATTCCTATTTAGTGAACTTCCTCGCCCACCTGTACCTTTCTGGCCAAGATGAGCACCTGATGGTCGGCAACTTCTTGGCTGACTTCCTCAACAACAAGGAGGTGGCTGGCTTGCCTCCCGACATCCAGAAAGGCGTGGCAATGCATCGGCAGATTGACAGTTTTACCGACAAGCACCCAATGGTGAAACAGGGGGCCAAGCGACTCCATCCATCGCACGGCAAGTATGCCCCCGTCATTCTGGATGTTTTCCATGATTTCCTACTAGCGCAAAACTGGGGCCGATATGCTGCCGAGCCATTGCCTTTGTTTGCAAGCAGTGTTTATGAGATTTTGCTGCGGCATTTGCCCATCATGCCTTCCATGTTGCACGATAGGTTGCCAAGGATGGTCGCCGATGATTGGTTGGTGCGCTATGGAACGGAGGATGGTCTTCGGTTCACGTTTTCAAGGGTGAGATTGCGAAGCAGCGCCCCCCATTTCTTCGAAAATGCCGTCGAGAGCCTGACAAAAGACTACAATGATTTCAACGAAGAATTCAATTCGTTTTTTCCCGACATAATTGGCGAGGTAAATCCGCTACTTTTGCCCGACTTTGAGAAAAAGCTGTAAGGGAACTCCTTTCTGCTAACAGACCAATTTTTTAAAATCAATTCCTGAAATGAAACTTAAGCACTTTATCTTTTCTCTTGCTTTGCTTGCAAGCCTTTGCTGCCAAGCCCAAGACTATAACATTGCTCTCCGTTCGGTCATGGAAATCCCTAACCAGACGCTCGGCAATGTTTGGGGTTATGCCAAAGATGGTAAGGAGTACGCCCTACTCGGAGGCCAGCTCGGCCTAATCATTGTGGACGTGACTGACCCCGTTAATCCAGTTCAAATTACCCAAATTCCCGGCCCTGACAACCTTTGGAAGGAGGTTAAGACTTACCAGCACTATGCTTATGCAACCACGGAAGGCGGCCCCGTTCAGGTAATTGACCTCAGCCTACTCCCTTCTGCAAACCTTCCTGTATTTGTTTACGATGGTGATGGCCCGATTGCCGGCAAAATCAACAACGTGCATGCCCTGCATGTGGATGAAACTAAAGGTTTCCTGTACCTCTATGGCTCAGGAGCAGGTGTAAGTGGTACAGGCGGTGCCTTGGTCTGCGACTTGAATCAAGACCCCTTCCACCCCCAGTTTGTTGGCGAGTTTCAGTCAATGGGCTATATCCACGACGGTTTCGTGGACAACGACATCCTGTATGGCGGCCATATCTATGCTGGGCAAATGTCGGTGGTGGACATGAGCGACAAGTCCAATCCGGTAATCCTAGGTTCAGTACAGACGCCAAATGCGTTCACCCACAACACTTGGCCGACCGACGACCGTAAATATGCACTGACCACTGACGAGGTGGACGGCTCCACACTGGCATGTTATGATGTCAGCAATCCTGCCAACATAATTGAACTCGATCGCTTTCAATGTACCCCGGGCTCAGGCTCAGTGCCACACAATACCCATATCCTGAACGATTACGCTATCACCAGCTGGTACACAGATGGGGTGAGCATCGTGGATGTGACTAACCCTTCCAACCTGGTACAAGTTGGGTGGTATGATACCTATCCTGAGGAGGCAGGCGGAGGCTATAACGGCTGCTGGGGCGTGTACCCATACTTGCCATCTGGCAATTTGATAGCCACGAATATCCCGATTGCTTTTGCAGCAGGTTCTGGCAAGATGTTCGTTTTGACGCCTACCTACCAACGGGCTTGTTGGTTGGAAGGTAAGGTTACGAATGGGCTTACAGG
This sequence comes from Saprospiraceae bacterium, assembly GCA_016714985.1. Classification (GTDB taxonomy): domain Bacteria; phylum Bacteroidota; class Bacteroidia; order Chitinophagales; family Saprospiraceae; genus UBA6168. Next base: position 22,466 of record JADKBS010000006.1, read on the forward strand.
AGCACCCATAAGCGGTGTGACCATAGGACTGAACAGCAACGAGCCACAAACGGCTACCACGACGGGCCTTGTCGGCGATTATAAGACCGGGCAGAAGACGCCAGGTGTTTTTGAAGTTTCTTTCTTCAAAAATGGTTTCTCTGCAAAGACGGTTGAGGTGACATTGGAGAACGGCGTATTGACTTCCTTGGATGTGGAGCTTTACCCTCCGGGGACTAGTAACACTGAATGGTTGGAGGCTTCGGAGGTTAACTTGATGGTTAGCCCCACTGTTTTTGCCAATAGCACCAATATCAGCTTCGATTTGCCTTCCTCTACCGACAAGGCGTTTTTGCAGGTGGTCAATTCGGCAGGGCAAAGCGTATGGACGAGGTCAGTGGACAAAGGCATTACTAATATTGAATTTGATGTAAAAGTGCCAAGTGGAAGCTATTTTCTTTCCTTGTACATGGATGGCCAACAAACCAAGGCTGTTCAGATGACGAAAGTGGATTGATATTAGAAAATCCTTTAAAAAGAAAGGCCGCTGCATCCTTCGATGCAGCGGCCTTTTGTCTTTTGAGGGTGCGCAGTGTTTATCGCCCGGATCTGTGGAAGCGCATCCTGTCGCTGCAAGATGATTGCGCCCAATGGCCTATGCCGAAATTGAACTCAATCATGAATTCGGCAAGGGCAGGTCGGGTCACAGCCGTAGATTCATAGGGCGTGAACCGCACAGGGTTAGGAAAGCCTGCTTTTTGGCCGTCGCCGTTTACGAAATCGGTGAGGCCGTAGTGGAATCGGAGGCCTAGGCCCAGCGAGAACGTCTCAGTGCCGGTGATATAGCCCCCAAAGCCCAAGACGCCGGAGAGGTAGTTCTTCTCGTACATGTCAGCGACGTCCTCTAATTCCTCGCTGAGGACCGTTTGGTTCACCGAGCGAACGATGGAGTATTTTGGGCCCAATTCAAAATACACCCGATTGTTGATGTGCCGATACAAAATCAATGCATCAATGCTTTTCCATTCGATTTCATTTTCGAGGTCATTGCCCAATAGCTCATTGTCGTATTGCCATTTAGCACCGCCCTTTGAAAGCAAACCTTCCAAAGAGATGCCATTGAACGGCCCAAAGTTCACGGCGAATTTGCCGCCATAGTTGTAGCCAGATGCCACCTGATAGGCGTAGCTATCATCGTCAAAGATGTTTTTGTTCAATAAAAAAGAAGCACCGTAGCCCCCTTTCAACGCTGCCTCTATCCAGATTTCTTGCGCCGAAACGGCCAAGCTGGCGAGCAAAAAGCAAATCACAATTGTAACGTTTTTCATATCCTTTGTTGATTTTGGTGAAAACTGGGACAATGGTGGGGATTTTTTGGCGACTGGCCAACAAATGGCTGTACAAATTCTGCTTTTGGAAGAAAATCGACAAACACATCCGAATTGTTAGTTTAAGTGTTTAGGTGCAATTTGATTCAGTTAGCGGTTCGTTTTTGCTCTCCTATGTGTTTTAACGGAGTAAGCAATACCAAGTGTACCCTTGAAAAGCAAAAGGGCACAAGCCTTTCAGCACTGCGCCCTTTTTGAAAAAGGTATTGGATTGCGTCTTGGGTTATTTTTGGAATTGATGACTTGTGAAGAATGAGGTGCCGCTAATCACAAGTCACTAATCCCTATTTCACCCTAAAAGTATAGGTAATTGTCCCACACTGGCTATCGGGGCCGCCGGCCTCGAATTTATATTTCTTCGCATTCGCAATTGCGATGGATTTCAGCCTAGCACTTGTTGTGGAGGAACCTTTCTGGGTGTATTCCGCACTGGTTACATTTCCATTTTTATCAATGCAGACCCGTACTGCAATAGTCCCCGTTTCTTGTGAATCATCATTTGGTTTTCCAGGACTTTTGAACCCACGTCCTCCAAAACCTTCCACGACGCCAGAACCTGTGGTCTTGCCTTCGAGGATATCGGAATCGCCACCATTTGGGTCACCCTGATTGCCAGGCTTACCAGTATTGCCTTTGCCCGGTCCAGTTCCACCACCTTTACCGGGTTTCCCCAAGTCTTTAAGGGCATCACGCTTTGCTTGTTCCTCGGCCCTTTTTTTGGCCTCTGCGTCGGCTTTGGCTTTGGCTTCTGCCTTTGCTTTTGCCTCCGCAGCCGCTTTTTCACGGGCTTCGGCGTCTGCTTTGCGCTTTTCCTCTTCTTTTTTCTTCTTCATGGCGGCTGCCTCAGGGTCTTCGGTTTTCACCACGTCCTTTTTAGGCTCTGTCTTGGTCGGCTTCTCCTTGACAGGTTCCGGCTTCTCTTTCACCGGTTTCACCTCCTCTTCAACAGGTTCTGGTTCCGGCTCCTCTTCTTCCAATGGCTCCGCTGGGGCAGCTTCAGGTGCATTCTCTTCGCCCTGACCCACATCGGGTATGCCCAAGTTCACCAATACACCAGCAGCTTCAGGTGGTGGGTTCTGGAAGGTAAAGCCATACAATGCGGCAAGTATCAGCACAAGCGTATGGAACACAACGCTAAAAATGATACCCTTCTGCCGATTGCCTTTTTCAGTTCTTGATAAATCTTCCATGACAAAAGATTGAGTTGATGGTTTTCAAATTGATAACGAATAAACGATGCCAATTGATGGGGGATTACACAGGATTTTGAAAAAATATTAGTGATTGGTGATTCGTGATTAGGTGTCACACCAATCACTTTTCTTCAGTAGCTAAAATCGCATTGATTTCAAACCGCATGGCGATATCCATCACAAAAGCGACGTGCTTGACTGCCGTGCCTGGTTCCGGTGCTATGATGATGTCGAGTTTGTCAGAAGCGGATTTTGCCTTCCGGTCTAGGGTCTCTTCCAAATCTGAGGACGAGATTCGCTTGCCATTGATAAAATAATTCCCCGACTTGCTGATGGCTACCTCGTCAGTTTTACTGTCAATCTCAACCTTGGCGTTGGAAGACCCCGGCAATTTTAGGTTCAATGAGTTTGGTGCCACCAGACCAGAGGTCAGCATAAAGAAGATAAGCAACAGGAATATCATGTCCGTCATGGAGGCGGAGCTGAATTCCGTTGTCACTTTGCTTTTTCTTTCAAGTCCCATTTTTATTGAGTTGGCAGTTTTCAGTTGGCAGTTTGCAGTCAGGGTGTATTTACATTACTAATGGTTTCATTTCCCAAGCAAGCTGCCCATAAATTTTATTCTCAACCTTCTGTCTTTGGCGAAGTTGCCAAAATAGCCTTGATGCGCAATTCTCCCGCCACCTTGATGACATCCGTCAAGTTATCGAACGGTGCCTCTTGGTCGGCGGCGATGGTCAGGGTGAAGTCCTTCGGGTCGCCCATTTCCTTTTTCTTGCGGGCAATGGCCGCTTTCAAAGCAGATGGCGAAACCACTTGCTTGTCCCAAAGTATCTGACCTTCAGGGTTCACTTCCACCACTGCGGAGGTGGGGGCCACCGTCTTGCTGTCCGACTCTGGCAGCTTGAAGTCCGAAATTTGGACGAAATTGCTGGTCAACACAAAGAAAATCAGCAGCAGGAAGATGATGTCCGTCATCGAAGCATAGCTGAACTCAGCGCCAACCTTGTTTCTTTTTTTTAGGCCCATTTGGAAAATGGTCATTGGTCAATTGGTCATTGAAGTCATTAGCAGCTGAAGCAATAAATGCCCCAATGACTAATGACCAATGACCATTGACAGGTTTATGCAGTTGGCTCCTGCAACAAGTCCATGAACTCCGTGGTAAAGCGCTCCATTTGATAGACCACTTTATCCACCTTACCTACGAGGTAGTTGTAACCGATATAGGAGAAGATGCCCACTACAAGGCCCACCGCCGTAGTGATAAGGGCTTGGTAGATACCACCTGCCAGCACCTGTGGCGTCACATTGGTAGCGGTCGCCATTTGCTGGAAGGATACAATCATACCCGTCACCGTACCCAAAAATCCTAGCATCGGGGCCGAGCCGGAAATACCGGCCAGTGTTCCGAGGTTCTTTTCCAATTTGAAGATTTCGAGGTTGCCCACGTTCTCGATGGCCGCATCAATATCGTTTAGCGGTTTTCCAATGCGGGCTAGGCCTTTTTCAACCATCCTTGCAACGGGCGTATCGGTGCTTTGGCAAAGCGCACGAGCAGCCTGGATATTGCCTGAGGAAACGTTCGCCCGGATATTGTTCATGAAATTCTGGTCAATCTCGCCAGCTTTCTTGATGGACAAATACCGCTCGATGAAAATATAGAGGGCAAAAATGGATTGAATGATTTGGATAAATACGATGGTCACACCAATCCAACCGCCAGAAAACAATAGGCTAAAGAGTGATTGGGATTCAGTAGTGGTGGCAGGCATATCCACATCCTGCAAAAACAGAAGGGTCTGGAACATAAAACGAAGTTTAGTTTTTCACGTAATGTCTGTTCTGTGTAAGTCTCGAAAACGACACGGTAGGGAGGAATAGTGCCGATTCGGGGCGAAAGTTATTGCTTTTATTTAAAAGTCAATGAATTACACAGTGAAAATACTAAGATTTTGGGTTTAAGTGGCTGTTTTGGGGTGGATACACCCCAGATAGGTTCAAAACTCCAGTCGGGTTGTTCCCCGAATGTGGATGAAGGTGAATCCCTCATATTGCTACTTGTAGCAGGAATTTTGCTAAAACCTGCCCCGCAACTTTGTTTATTCCCGTGGGTTTGTATTTTTGCATTTCCAGCGAAAATTCGCTGATTTTGAAACAAGTTATCAAAGTTTAACATAGGAAAGGTTTACGTTTGAGCGGAGCAGGCCCTTACCGACAACGACTTGCCCACCGTCAACCGTCCATCGTCCACCGTTTACCGAAAAAAATGAGAAGAATATCCAAAGTGGCCGTACTTGGCTCAGGTGTCATGGGTTCGGGCATTGCCTGCCACTTCGCCAACGTCGGCCTGCAAGTGCTGCTGCTCGACATCGTCCCGAAAGACGCCGCCGGACTCCCAGTCACGGACAAAAAGCTACGCAACAGCATCGCCAACAACGCCTTGGCAGCTTCCATCAAATCGAAACCTGCACCTTTATATGATGCCGCTTTTGCCAGCCGCATCACCACGGGCAATTTCGAGGACGACCTGTCCAAAATCAAGGAATATGATTGGGTCATCGAAGTGGTGGTCGAGCGGTTGGACATCAAAAAGCAGGTGTTCGAGAAGGTGGACCAATTTCGCAAGAAAGGCACTTTGGTTACCTCCAATACCTCCGGCATCCCCATCCACCTCATGCTCGAAGGCCGCAGCGAGGATTTCCGGGAGCATTTTTGCGGAACGCACTTCTTCAATCCGCCCCGCTATATGCGCCTATTGGAAATCATTCCAACGAAAGAAACCCGCCGTGACATCGTGGACTTTTTCATGCACTACGGCGATGTATTTTTGGGCAAACAAACGGTGCTGGCCAAGGACACCCCAGCGTTCATTGCCAATAGGGTAGGGGTCTATGCCATGGCCAAAATTTATCAGTTGACCACTGAAATCGGCCTGAGCATCACTGAAGTGGACGCACTGACTGGTCCCGCCATTGGCCGCCCGAACACGGGCACCTTCCGCCTTGGCGACCTCGTGGGCCACGACACAGCGGCCAAGGTCATCCAAGGCATCAAGGACAACTGCCCCAACGACGAGCAGGCTGGAGCTTTTGAAATCCCGGCTTATTTGAAGTTTTTATTGGAAAACAATTTCCTTGGCAACAAGACCGGCCAAGGATTCTATAAAAAGACCAACGAAAAGGACGAGAAGGGCAAGCCCATCATTTTAGCTTTGAATCTTGAGACGCTTGAGTATGAAAAAACGCCGAAGCCGGGCTTGCCTGTTCTCGCCGTTGCGAAGCAAATTGACGACCTCGAAAAGCGGGTAAAAGCCGTTTTCAGCGCCGAGGACAAGGGCGGGGAACTCGTCCGTCGCTCGTTGCTCGGCCTGTTCGCCTACGTCTCCAACCGCATTCCCGAAATTGCCAACGAGCTGTACTCCATTGACGATGCGCTGCGGGCAGGCTTCGCCTGGGACTTGGGGCCTTTCCAGTATTGGGATGCAGTCGGCGTGCGCCATGCCGTGGTAATGGCCGAGGCACAGGGCGAGCAAATTGCCGGCTGGGTCAACGACATGCTGGACGAAGGCATCGAGCATTTTTACAAACGGGAAGGCGGCAAGCAATACTATTATAGTGTAAAAACGAAGGGCTACAAGGAAGTGCCCGGCACGGAAAGCTTCGTGATTTTGGACAATTATCGGGACAAAAAGCCCGTGTATCAGAACCCCGAGGCCACCCTGCACGACATCGGCGACGGCGTGCTTTGCCTCGAATACCAGAGCAAAGCCAACACGATGGGCGAAGGCGTGTTGCGGGGCATCAATGACGCTATCAAAATAGCTGAAGAAGGCGAATGGAAGGGCCTTGTGCTCGGCAACAACGCCAAGAACTTCTCCGTCGGTGCCAACTTGATGATGGTGGCGATGATGGCCTACGAGCAAGAGTGGGACCAGCTCAACATGGCCGTGAAATTCTTCCAGGACACGGTGATGCGCTGCCGCTATTCGGGCATCCCGGTGGTGGCTGCCACACAGGGCTATGTCTTTGGCGGGGCCTGCGAGACCATCATGCACTGCGACGCCGCCGTTTGCGCAGCGGAAAGCTATATCGGCCTCGTGGAAGTGGGAGTTGGCCTGCTGCCCGGCGGGGCTGGCACGAAGGAGTTCGCCGTGCGGCTCAGCGATTCGTTCTTCGAGGGCGACGTGCAGATTCCGACCTTGGTGGAGAAGTTCAAGACCATTGCCTTGGCCTCCGTGGCGACTTCGGCCAGCGAGGCGTTCAAGCATGGTTATTTGCTCCGCAACAAAGACCAAGTCGTGCTGAACGGTCAGCGCAACATTGCGGAAGCCAAGCAAAAAGTCCTCGAACTCGCCGATAACTACGTGCAACCCCTTCAACGTCAAGATATTACGGTGCTCGGTCGTGGCGGCTTGGCGGCGCTCTACGTGGCTGCCAACGAGCTGAAACTCGGCGGCTACGCCAGCGACCACGACATCAAGATTGCGAAGAAAATAGCCTTCGTGCTCTGTGGCGGCGACCTGACCGGGGTGCAGCAGGTGAGCGAGCAGTACCTGTTGGACTTGGAAAGGGAGGCGTTCATGAGTTTGTGCGGGGAGCAGAAGACGCTGGAGCGGATTCAGTTTATGTTGACGAATAATAAACCACTGAGGAATTAGCATTGTAGCCGCCAAACTTGTTTTGGCAGGCGTGCCAATTGCAAAAAAACAGCCAGTCCAAACAAACTTTAGGCTTTACAAAATCGAAAATCATGCAAGACGCATATATCGTAAAAGCATACCGTTCCGCTGTTGGCAAAGCCAAAAAAGGCGGCTTCCGCAACTACCGCTCTGACGACCTCGCAGTGGACGTCATCAAATACCTGCTGGCGCAAACCCCCGAACTCGACCCGGCCCTCGTGGACGACCTCATCGTTGGCTGTGCAAACCCAGAGGGCGAGCAGGGCTTGCAGGTTGGTCGGCAAATCTCGGTGCGGGCGCTGGGCAAGACCGTGCCGGGCATGACCGTGAACCGCTACTGTGCCTCCGGTTTGGAGACCATCGCCATCGCTACCGCAAAAATCAGGGCGGGGATGGGGCAGTGCTATATCGCTGGCGGGGCGGAGAGCATGAGCATGATTCCGATGACAGGCTATAAACTGGCGCCGAGCTACCAAGTCGCCATTTCCACCCCGGAATACGTGACGGGCATGGGCAATACCGCCGAAGCCGTGGCCGCCAAATGGGGCATCACCCGTGAGATGGGCGACGAGTTCTCCGTGCGCTCGCACCAAAAGGCAGCGGCAGCCATTGCCGAGGGTAAGTTCAAGGACGAAATCGTGCCAGTGAATGTGACGGAGGTCTTCGTGCAGGACAACAAACGAATGGAAAAGTCCTTCCTCATTGACACCGACGAGGGCGTGCGGGCGGATACGAGCATGGAGGGTCTTGGCAAACTAAAACCTGCCTTCAAGAACGGCGGCGTGGTCACGGCGGGCAATTCCTCGCAGACCAGCGACGGTGCGGCCTTCGTGTTGGTGATGAGCGGCGATTTGGTGAAACAACTAAACCTGACCCCTATCGCACGATTGGTTTCCTGTGCCGTGGCAGGTGTGGAGCCGCTCTACATGGGCATTGGCCCGGTGGCTGCCATCCCGAAGGCGCTGGCGCAAGGTGGCTTGACGCTGAACGATATTGACCAAATAGAACTGAACGAGGCTTTTGCCGTGCAGGCCCTCGCCGTGATTCAAGAGGCGGGCCTCAACCCCGACATCGTGAACGTGAACGGCGGGGCCGTGGCGCTTGGCCACCCGCTTGGCTGCACGGGGAGCGAAGCTCTCCACGCAGCTTTTCAACGAAATGCGTAGGCGGAAGCAGAAATATGGGATGGTGACGGCTTGCGTTGGGGGCGGGCAGGGGATTGCGGGGGTGTATGAGTTGTTGGGGTGAAATAACAACCTTTGATAGGTTGGTTTTGACAACTATGTGTCACAATATGGTTAAATAGCTCAATTATTAATATGTTCACAACAAATTAGACACGTCTCTATTTTGTCAAAAACATTCATAATTTATTTTTACTGGCCTAATTAATGAGTCAGTACTAGTATTAGTATGGCTTGTTGCAATAAATTCGATAATTTTTCCATTACCCCAAATATGTGAATGTGATTTTTCACTAATCCAATGGTTGTCAATAGTATGTTTTGTTTCTAATGTAACATTATTTGCTGAATACCAGTATGGAGCGTTTGATAAACTAAAATCTATAATGTTGTCAACTGGAACAAAAGTGAGATATTTAACATAGTTTTCGTTGCTGTCAAATTGAAAAGTAATTCTTGTAGCGAGAGTATCTCCGCTATGTAAGTAATAAGTTTGGATTATCTCTGCAATATTTTCATTGGCATATTGGTAATCAAACTTAAAATCAATTCTTTCAATTTCTCCATTTACTTTTTGGAAAGTTATAGCATATCCTGATTTAAGTTTTTCTCCCTCCCAATAGAGATATTGCTCATTTGTGATTTCACCATCTAAAGAATATGAGAGTGTTTTTATGAGTTTTTCATCCTCGTAGAAAAATGAATCAGAAACAAACCAATTTCCTTGAACAATTCGTTTTATTGCTGTTAATGAATTATTTTCATTGTATTGAAATTCTTCGAATAGCTTATTATTTCTAATTCTTTGAGTGATAATCCCATTTTCAATTATGTGAGTAAAGGTATCTATTGAAAATTTAGTAATCGAATCCTCCACAAAATAAGGGGATTGTATAAACTCCTTTATAAAACAATTGTCGGTATTAACACTCACATCATCTTGTTGACATTGGTAAAATAAAAGTATTAATGAGAACAAACCAACTCCTTTAAAAATTGTCAATTTATTTATTTTCATTTTGATTGCATTTATAAGTTGTGAATATATTGTATTGTGGCTAAATGTTCCTTCGTCAAACGGGGAAAGTTCTCCAACAGCATTTCCTCCGACCACCCATCCGAAAGGCGCTCCAACAGAAACTCAACAGATAGCCTCGTGCCCTTGATGGTGGGTTTTCCCCGCAATACTTCTGGGTCGGATATGATAGGGTCTTTCCAGTTTTGCATATTCTTGATTTTTTGACAAAAATAAGGAGTTTCATTCTTCTATTCATCACCGCAACGCCATCACCGGCTCGTTCGGATGTGCCGGGTTCACGATAAGCTCTTGCATCTTTGGCGAAATAAGCACATCCATTTCCTCCATTGGAATAGCCCCTAGCAATGGCTCCGTATCGCCGGGCAAAACCAACGCCGAAACCACGGCCTCCCGGTTTTTGAAACGAACCATTACGTTTCTTACCACGCCCAATTCATCATAAGTGCCATTGGCCAGCAGGCAAGGCCGGGTGTCCACGACCCGTAGGCCCAATTGGGTTCGTATGTTTTCATTAATGGCCAGCATGATGGCGCCTGAATCAACGTTCATCCGCACCGTCATTCGGCGTACCTTTTCCTCTGGCAGGTTGCCTTCTTCAAAATTATCAACGTCCCGGCTGTTGAGGAGTTCTATTTCTGCATGAACTAGTCCCATGTTGTATTTTTTTAGTTGAGGTTTGAAACAAAAGTCCGAAGATTTAATGGGAATGACAAGTTATTGGGCAGTTGCAGTTGGTTGTGCCCCCTCCGCCACCAACTTCGCTTTCCTCGCCACCTTCTGGTCGTTGTTGCTCTCGTACAGGCAGTAGTTCTCGTACTTCGCCTTGTCCTTGTTGTCCCAGATGTCCTTGCCTATATTGCAGAGCACCACGAGTTCGTCATAGAGTTCGTTACCGAGTTCCACCCGCCGCTCCACGCCGATGTCACGGTCGGCCACCTTGTCCTGTTGCAGGTTCACGGCATTCTCGAAGGCTTGGCAGGCATCGCTGATGCGGCCAAGGATGCGCTCGTTCACGCCCACGTCTTCCAAGAAGTCAATTTGCTGGCGGGCCACCCGCACCACCCGGCGGGCGCAGAAGATGAGCTGTGCGTCGGTCATGTCACCCAGTTTCCCTGCCCCGAACTTGCGGTAGCGGCCCGTCCGGTTGTTGAACTTGAGGGCCACACGGGTCATCAGGCTGCGGATGGCGGCTTGGAGGTCGTCGCTGGCCTTGTATTTCTTTTCGGAGAGGAGCATTTGGTCGCCCACGAGTTCGTCGTCGTCCGGCAGGTCACGGAAGCGGTCGGCGATAGTCTTCAGCTTCACCAGCTTGTCCATGCCGTAGCTGTACTGCTCGAACTGGGCGAGGTCACGGTGGGCATAACGCAGCCGTTCCATGACCTGTTGGTGGAGGTCGGCGTCGGGGTAGTTGTGCTTTCGGTGAACGTCTTGCTTTTTCATAATCTGTCAATCATTTGAGTTCAAAACGAGTGACAAATTTAGTTTATTTCTACAAAGTTGTAGCAAAATAGTGCTGTAATTTTTAAATAACTTACTCAGGTAATGTTTCCCCAACAATTTTTTGTAATTAAATTGAAAAAGAAAAGCAAATGAGCGAGGGGAAGAATTTACGGGATTGTAGCCGCCCAATTTATTGGGTAGCCCTAAGGTAGGTGCATGGCCAGCCCAATTAATTGGGCGGCCACAAGGGGCGACTCACACTGCCCGTTTCGCCTTCTCCCACACCACCGACTGACGACCGCCCACGAGCCGGAAGAAGCCCCGGTACATGGCGTAGTTCATCACACAGAAGTAGTAGGGGACAAAGAACGCCTTGATTTTCAATTGTTTGCGCTCAAAAATATAGCCGAGGATGGCGAAGGCGTAGAACAAAATTTGGCCAGCGAGCAGGGCTTTATAGAGTATTGAACTGCCCATAGCCAGCCCAATATTTAAGAGGAAAATGATGGGCAATGCCAATGGTGCCAGCGTCCAGCGAAGTACCCGATGGGAGAGGTACTGGAAACTAAGGAGGCCATATTTAAAGGGATTCAGCAGGCTGCGCAACCGCCAAACGGCCTGCAAAGCCCCTGCTGCGATGCGGATTTTGCGTTTGAGTTCCTCCCCAATGGAGGCACTAGACGACTCCACGGCATAGGCATCGGGTTCATAGACAATTTTGTAGCCCCGCATGGCGATGCCCATCGTCATCACGAAGTCCTCGATGAGCGTGTCTTGTTCGACGTGGCGGTACTGCTCGGTGCGGATGGAGAACAACTCACCCGCTGCGCCGATGGCGGAGTACAGCTCGGAGTCCCATTTTTTCAATAGGGACTCGTATTTCCAATAAATGCCCTCGCCAGCGCCGGAAGCGTCATCTTTTTCGCTGAGGGCGATGCGCTTTTCACCCGCCACGGCACCCACTTTTGGGTCGGCATAGTGCCGGACGATGTTGCGGATGGCCATTGGGTTCACGTCCGTATTGGCGTCGGTAAAAATGGTGATGGGGGCTTTCACAAAGGCCATGACCCGCTCCACGGCGGCGATTTTGCCCTTGCGGGCTGGGCTGTGAAATAGACGAATGGTTTGGCCGGGTAAGGTAGGGTAGTCCACTACCAGTTTTGGGGTACTGTCATTGGAGCCATCGGTGACGAACCAGAACTCGATTTTTTCCTTCGGGTAGTCGAAAGCGAGGCAGTTCTTTATTTTTTCAAGGATATAGTCTTCTTCGTTGTAGGCGGCTACAATGAATACTACGCCCGGTAGTTGGCTATCCACCGTACCATTGGGTTGGTTTTTGAAAAACAGCCGTTTTGTTTTTACCAAAACCCACAGCAAGATGCCATACCCAAGATAGGCATAAAATACCACGAAAATCAAGGCCCAGAAAACAAGCTCAACACCGGAAAGGGTCATATTGAAAATTGCAATGATGAAATGGTAAGGTTTTTTTGGCTTGCGTTTGTAAAATTCATACCAGAATTAGCAGTATTTGTTGTGTTCATACTTTCCAGCAGCAAAATTGCCATTTTTTTGTCATGTGGGTTTACCTTTGCTGATCAAGGGTAACAACCATTATTCAAAACGGAACGATATGAGGATTGAAGACGAGATCAAGCAGAAGAGTTTTCAGAATGAACACACAAAAGCTCATATAAACATCCTTTTTCAGCTTCTTGGTTGTCAACTAAGGGGGCGAAAATGCTGAAATCATTTGGTATTTCGCCCCAACAATTTAATATTCTCCGAATTTTGAGGGGGATGCACCCAAGCCCCGGAAGTATCAAGGCCTTGACAGAGCGAATGATTGACAAATCCTCCAACGCATCGAGGCTGGTTGACAAACTGATAGCAAAGAGCCTGGTCGTCAAAGACAAGTGCAGTGCTGACAACCGAAGGGCTGAGGTTTTGATTTCCGATGAGGGCTTGCAGCTCTTGGAAGCAGCGAGCAAAAAAATGGACGAACTGGCCTATGGTTTGGCTGAAAATATTAGCAATGAAGAGGCAAGGCAATTGAATGAATTACTTGACAAACTAAGGGGCTAACTGGTTTTAAGATTTATTTAAGAAAATAGACTCAACGAAAGCCTGTTTGGTACGTTTCTAAATTTCGTGTACCTACACACAAATTCTTTCACCATTTTAACTTTTATCATTTCTATGAAAAGTACTTTTTCTGTCTTTGCTTTTTTTACACTGATGGTCGCTTTTGCTGGCCTTTCTTTCAAGGCTTTCGATGCTGGCACGACCATGCGGGTAGATACCCTTAACAGCAGCGTTCAGTGGACGGCCTACAAAGTTACAGGACAACACAACGGCGTTGTCAACATCAAATCTGGTTCATTGACTTACAATGACAAAGGCTTTTTCAATGGCGGTTCCTTCGAGATTGATATGACTTCCATCAAGTGCCTAGACCTACAAGGTGATATGGCTGGTAAATTGGAAGGCCACCTCAAGTCGGATGATTTCTTTGGCACTACCAATTTCCCAACTGCTAAATACGTCATCACGAAGGTGATTCCAAGGGGCAAGCCGGGTGAGTACAAAATCGTGGGCAACCTGACCATCAAGAGTACAACCAAAGAAGTGAAGTTCGATGTCAACCTTAAAGAAGAAACTGGCGGCAAAATCGTTGCAACCGGCGACATCAAGCTTGACCGTTCCGATTTCGACGTTCGCTACGGCTCTGGCAGCTTCTTTGATGGCCTTGGCGACAAGACCATCTACGATGAGTTTGACCTCAAAGTGAAATTGACCGCAGTACGTTAATACACTGAGTTTAATGAATTTCAAAGCGGCATCCATTTTGGTCTGGATGCCGCTTTTTTTATGCTACCGCAACAGGGTTACTGTCCCAGTCCTAATTTGATGTCTCAAACTAGGGCCGTCTTGGTAGTGAAATTCTACCTGGAAGGCATAGGCACCCGTCAGCGCATTTCGACCACCAAATTCGCCATTCCAACCCACGTCAGGTGTTCCTGAATTGAATACTTGGTTGCCCCAACGGTCATACACTTGAAGCCGATAAGCCTCAATTTCACAACCGGGAAAGCCCCTGAACTCGTCGTTGATGCCGTCGCCATTGGGGCTGAAAACGTTGGGCAGGTACAGGCATTGCTCGCAAGGGAATAATTCTATGGCATCCTCAAAAATGCAATTGCCAACCGTGACGGAAACGCTGTAAATTCCCGGCCCAACGGCCTTGAAATTATGCTTTGTGGAGCCGTCCTGCCATTGGTAGCTGCCGCTTTCATATTTCACATTGAACCAGACACCCTCATCCTCGCAAATGAACCCATAATCTGGGAAAGGGTCGGTGGGTCCATCTTGAATCGTTGCCAGAACGGAGTCTGTTCTGGTGCATGCCCCTTGCGTCACCTTCAACCAAACCAAGCCCGGAGTGTTGACCGAAAAACTAGGGGAATTCGAGCCGTCTTGCCAAAAATAGGTTGCGTCATCCAACTGAATATCGAGGGTTCTGGATTCTCCTTGGCAAAGGGCAATGTCTTCACCAAGGTCAAATGGTACGGTTGTGAAATTGACTTGAATCGTATCACGGTATTCGCAACCGGCCTTGCTGACTTCCACCCAATAAGTCCCCGGTAGGGAAACCAAGAAAGTCGGGTCTGTGCTGGCGTTTTTCCAAAACACTATTGCATCAGGAATACCTGGGTCGAGCAACAGCGATTGGCCCTCGCACAGAAGGGTGTCGTTTCCGAGGTCAACTGGCACTTCCGAAACGTATTCCACTAAAATACTGTCCCTTGCTTTGCAGCCTTCTTTGTCCACCTCGAGCCAGTACTCACCGGGGCTTGAAACCAAAAGGACAGGGTTGGTAGAACCATCTGACCACAGGTGGGTGACACCAGTTTGGTTGGCATCCAAAATGACGCCCTGGCCTGCACAAAGCAGCGTATCGTTGCCGAGACTAATATTGAAACTGTCCTGCGTTAGTTTGATGACCCAGACATCTTGCTGGCCATAATTCCCTTCGAGGTCGAAATCATTGGAGGCGGAAAAGCCCGCACAGGCATAGCCACCCTCTGCCAGTTCCATCACCGAATACAGCCGGTCGTCATTGGAGCCACCGAAGTTTCGTTCCCAAATGATTTGGCCATCTTCGTCGAGGTTGAGCAGCCAGCCGTCTTTGCTGCCGTAATTGCCCTGGAGGTCGATATTGTTGGAGGATGAATAGCCCACCACCAAAACACCGCCCGCCGCTTTTGAAAAAAGGCCCAGCCCACGTTCCTCAAAGTTGCCGCCTAAGTTTTTGCTCCACATCAAATTTCCCGTAAGGTCAACTTTTATGACCCAAAAATCGTCGCTTCCATAGTTGCCAGGCACATCGAAATCAGATGAATTGGAAGTGCCCAACACATAAGCTCCCGAAACATCCAATGAAATGCCGTAGGCCCGTTCTTCGCCTGCCCCACCAAAGTTCTTTTGCCAAACCAAGTCCCCAGATGGGTCCAATTTTGTTAACCAATAGTCGTAAAACCCGTTGCTGCCATTCACATCGCCATCGGTTGAAATGGAAGAACCAACGACGAGGTAGCCACCATCCTGGGTTTGCAAGGCATCGAAAGCGAAATCGGCGAGACTGCCACCGAGGTTGCGTTGCCATTGCAACGCCCCGTTTGCATCCAACTTGAAAACCCAATAGTCAAACTCTCCTTTATTGGTGGCAATATCGCCATCAGCCGATTCGCTGTAACCAGCCAAGATGAAACCTCCATCGGTCGTTGGGTGGATGCTCTCTGCTCTTTCGTTGAGCGAGCCGCCAAAAGTTTGCGACCAGATGATATTGCCAACACCATCCAATTTAAGTACCCAAGCATCTTCGAGGCCCTGGTTCCCGAAAACGTTTCCATCAAACGAGGTCGTACCGCCGGCTACCACGTAGCCGCCATCGGAGGTAGGTACGATGCCCGTGGCAATATCAATAGCTGCCCCGCCATAATTGCGCTGCCATTCCAAAACGCCGAGCGAATCCAATTTTATCACCCAATAATCGGCACCGCCTTTGTTGTCGGTCAGGTCTTCGTCGGCGGAACGGGAGTAGCCAGCCACGATGAAACCCCCATCTGCGGTGCGCTGGAAATCGTTGGCAGCATCGTTTTTGGTTCCGCCAAAATGCTTCGACCAATCCACGAACACACATGCCCTTTGCTGCGCAACAACCATTGTAGGCAGCAGGAGTAGCATCAAAACGAGCTTTTTGAACATAAAACGAATTGAATCAAATAATGGCAACGAAGGTATGGATTCGCCTGATTACGTAAAATTGAAATGGAAAACGCTGTCGGCTAGTTGCTCAAATCACCTCAGCTACCACGAAGATGCTCCCCCCCACGAATACAAGGTCATTGGGCTTGGCCGAACGTTTGGCCGCTGCCAAGGCCCGTCTTACTGAAGTATATGCCCTCCCAAGCAAGCCTTGAGCCTTTGCCGCCTCGGACAATTGCTGCGCATCAAAACCACGGGGGATATTTGCCTTGGCAAAATAATAGGTGGCATCTTTTGGCAAGTATGAAAGCACCTTGTCGGGTGATTTGTCGTTCACCGTGCCAAAGACAAAATGCAGCTTTTCGTAAGGAACCCGCCCAAGTCCTTCCATCGCCTTTTTGATGCCGTCCTCGTTGTGGGCACTGTCGCAAAGCACCCTCGGTGATTGGCTGATGAACTCCCAGCGCCCCAAGAAATTGGAAAGCCGTTTCAAATCATGCAAGCCAGTAAGGATGGCGGCTTGCATTGCTTTCGTTTTGTTCAGCTTCGCAAACAAGGGGACCACAAGTTCCATCGCTTGCAGTACGGTGCAAAGATTTTGGCGCTGATAGTCGCCCAAGTGATTGACGGCCAACTGCTCATAGCGCAGCTTTTTGTCCAAGAAAACATCATAAATAGCATGTGACTCCGTCTTTTTGAGCAGTTTAGCCTCAAAATGCTGGTCGGAAAAAACAATGGGACTGCCCTCCAGCTTGGCTTTTTCGATAAAAACCGGGGCCGATTCAGGGTGCGTTTCCCCGATGACCACGGGTACTCCTGGCTTGATGATTCCCGCTTTTTCCCCTGCAATCAGCGGCAGTGTGTCGCCGAGCATGTTTTGGTGGTCATAGCTGATATTGGTGATGATGCTCAACAATGGGGTGATGACATTCGTGCTATCAAGCCGCCCACCAAGCCCTGTTTCGATGATGGCAATGTCCACTTTTTGCTTCGCAAAATAGTCGAATGCCAGGCCAACCGTCCATTCAAAAAACGAGGGCTTAAGCTGCTCCGCAAAATCCTTGTGTTTCCTGACAAAATCCACGACAAAGCGCTTTGGCATCAACTCGCCATTGATTTTGATGCGCTCCCGGAAGTCCCGGTAATGCGGGGAGGTATAAAGGCCAGTTTTGTACCCTGCCGCCGTAAATATTGCTGACAACATGTGGGCCGTGCTGCCCTTGCCGTTGGTGCCCGCAATATGGATGCATGGAACTTGGCGGTGCGGCTGGCCAAGGTGTTCGCAAAGCGCCAGGGTATTGGTCAGGTCTTTCTTAAATGCGGCAGGCCCGATGCGTTGGAACATCGGCAATTGTGAAAATAGGTAATCGAGTGTTTGTTGGTAGGTGCTGATGACAGGAAGTTGATGCAAAGTTGTTAGGAAAAAGCTATTGGCGGTTGGCTATTGACTTTTGGCCAAACAACAGCCAATCGCAAACAGCCAATAGCCATTAAAGCCCAATTGCTTTTTGATGTTCCAAAATATCGGTCTCAAACAGTCGCATGTACTGATTGAAACGTTCAAGAATCTGCTCGACCTTCGGGCCAAGGGCAGTATCATCTGTTGAAATGGGGAGCTTTTTCAATTCGGCAAAGACCTGAGCTTTTTGAGCAGCTCGCTCCAACAGCTTCCCTTCAATTTCTGCGGTTGGGTAGGAAAGGCCATTGTACTCGGCCACCATTTTGCCCAATACCTCCTTCAAATCGACCATACTTTGGGCATCGGCCTCCTGCCATGCTACCTCAAATCGTATGACCAAACTCTTGAATGCTTCGTACTGCCCCTGGTGTTTTATGAACAACTGGCTTGGCGAAAGCGCCCGTTTTTCCAATTCCGTGGTTTGTTGTCCAAACGACAAGTTGGCGATTGTGGATAAAAAAATGAGGCAAGCGATGGTTTGCTTTTTCATAAAGACGGATAATTGCGTTGGCAAAGCGATTTTGACTAGACCGACAAAAATAGTCTGTGTTTCCAGAACCGCCAACTCAATCAATGTTCACAGAAAAACATTTTCCAGAATCAATAAGTGGAAGCGAATTGGACGACCTATTGGCCAGGGGCTGGTATAGGATGGGCTTGAGCGTTTTTACCTGCCATTTCTTGTTTTTCGAGGAAAGCTTGTTCTCTCCGATTTGGTTGCGCTTGCCTTTAGAAGGCTACCAATTCAGGAAAAGCCTCCAAAAAAAACTGATACAGAACCGCCAACGATTCAGGACGGTGGTGAAGCATGCCATCATTGATGATGAAAAGGAGGCCCTGTTTCAAAAATACAAGTTGAATTTCAAAGGAATGCTGTCTGCCAGCATCCTGGATAGCATGTTGGATGGCCAACAGCGCAATATTTTCGATACCTTCGAGGTATGCGTCTATGATGGAGACAAGTTGGTGGCTTTCAGTTTTTTTGACCTTGGCGACAACAGCATTGCAAGCATAAAAGGGGTCTATGACCATGACTATGCAAACCATAGCCTTGGGCTTTACACCATGTTGGAGGAAATTCAGTTTGGAAAAGACCTTGGGTTTCAATTCTACTATCCAGGTTATTTCGTTCCCGGATTTCCCCGGTTTGACTACAAATTGAGAATAGGTAAATCGGAGGATGTCCAGTTTTTAGATTTGCGGCAACAGCATTGGTTGCCAATGACGGAATTTTCCACTAACAACGTTCCCGTTGGCTTACTTTCCCACAAGTTGAACCAAATGGGCTATGCCCTGACCAATGTCGGCATCAATGCCCAAATGCTCTACTACCCAGCTTATGAGGCCAATTCGTTCATGTTCGAGAACGAGCGCTTGCTGGAATCACCGCTTTTTTGACCCTGTTCAACAACGTCTTCCCCCGTCCACGGTTTATCATCTACTATGACCTCTGGAAAGATAAATACGTGTTCACCCATTGCATGCCACTGGAAGACCTCGGTCTATATTTTGAATATACCATGAAGTTCGATACCAAAGAGGCTCGCCATTTTCTGGATTATATCTTGGAGAAAACACTGATTGTCCAAGCCACCCAAGTGGACACCGTGGTAAAGTTGGCTATCGAAATATCAAAATTGATAAAACCACCAGGGGTGCAGGGTATCTTGAAATGATTTGCTCCAATACAACTGCTCGAATTCTTCCCACACCTTATTGACGAACATTTACGTTTAATAAATCTGCCTACCACAACCAATTTTAGCGGCATAGATTTGCCCCATCTTTCATTCATTCAATTCCACCTCAAAGGAGGGTATGGGCGGTGCGTAAAAATGCAATTTTTTCTCTCCTCCTGTAAAACTAACCCTGACTTAAGAGTTGACATTCAATCCATCATGAAAAAGGCTTTGCTAATTGTGGCTGGCGTCGGTTTGACAGTCTTGCTTTCTGCCAGCCTGCTGCGCAAAAAGGAACCCATAAAAACCCCATCAGGCTGTAGTTTTTACTATTGGAAAACTTCGCTTTCATTCAACAAAGCAGATAAGGCGCTGGCCGATTCGCTTGGTGTAGAGCGGCTATACCTGCGTTATTTCGATGTGGACTGGAGCCCTACCCTTGAAATGCCCGTGCCAGTTGGTAAATTGGACATGGGCAGTAATTTCAATGGCTCGTTCAACCAAGTTGATGCTGAAATCGGAGATTATCAGGTGATTCCAACCATCTATTTGGTCAACCGGATATTTGAAAAAAACTTCAACGCCGACACCTTGGCTACTCGTATCAGCCGGAAAATTGCCGAGTACAACGACAACCTTTCTTACCAAACCGCTGATTGGGGCAACAACTATGAAAAAGCAGAGGAGCCTTCAGCTTGGTACCTGCCTGACAGTTTGATGCCCTACAACCTTTTTCAGAACCGCATCAAGGAAATACAACTCGATTGCGACTGGACGCTAAAGACCCGTGACCGTTATTTCAAGTTCCTGAAAGCGATGAAAAAAGCCAACCCTGGCATGACCATTTCCTGTACCGTTCGTTTGCACCAGTTCAGGGACAAGGAACAAGCTGGCATACCGCCAGTTGACCGTGGCACGCTGATGTGCTACAATATGGCTGCGCCAAAAGACATGGCTGTACGTGACGCTGTTTTTGATACTGAATTAGTGAATGGCTATTTGAAAAATGGCGAATACCCATTGGCATTGGAGGCTGCCTTGCCGTTGTTCGGTTGGGGGGCTTTGTTCCATGAAAACCAGTTCAAGGGCCTGGCGGCAGGGCTTTCGGAAAATGAGGTAAAAGGCAATCCGCTATTTGAACCTGTTGCCGAAGGCAAATACCGCTTCATGCAGGACACCGTGTTTGCCAATGCCTATATGCGGCAAGGCGACATCGTCCGGCTCGATGCAGCCTCACCTGCCGAAGTGGCTGAATTGGCCAGTCAGCTTTCAAAAATCAAGGCCGTAAAGAACATCTCATTTTTTGACTGGAATCCTACCAAAATCCGTGAATACCATGTGGACGAAATCTGCAAGAAATTTGGTCGCTAAAACCATGCCCCTACTCCTTGCCCCCAATCTTGATAAAAATCGGGAGGAACCTAACAGGGAAGAGGAGTCTGGAAATTCAATAAATTTTAGGGAAATGAGCAAAACGCTATTTTTCGCACTATTGGGATTGTTGTTCCCGTTGCCTTTTGCAAATGCTTGCGGCATCACTTATATCGGTGAAGAGTACCGGGTGGCGCTATTGAACCCTTATGTAATTGGTGAGGAGTTTTCCGCCTTTTTCTATTCCGCAGAATGGCTCAACAGCTATGAAAACGACAAGAAAGGCAGCGACCGCAAGCGCAATTGCGTAGCATGGGCTAGCCATGCCGGCAATGGGGTCACTACTGCGGAAGTTCGGGCGGTCGTTTATGACACTCCTTACGACGAACTCTTGAATGCGGTGTCTGAAGGTACTGATTGCCAACGCTTTAGCGGCAATTCCTTTTTCCAATTTTTGATGAAAAAAGAGAAAAAGCCTGCCTTGGATTACCTGCTATTGGCCAAGGAGTATGAGCATTACTCCTCGCTCGAAACCACCGACCCTTGGGCCGATTATTGGGCTGCTGATTTAGACAAAGTCATGTCGGAATCGGAGCGGGGCAAAAAGGAGGTGAAATCCAAAATGAACAAGCAGTTCAAAGTGGCAAAAGACCCATTCCTCAAACGCCGGTACGCCTACCAATTGCTTGTGATGAGCCGTTATGCAGGCGATGCGGAGCGCTTTGAGCAGCTTTACGCCGAGCATTTCCGGGCCGATAAAAAAGATGGACTTTCGGCTTGGGCAACTTTTCACCGAGCGGCCATTGTGGAAGATTCTGTGGAGGCCAATTACCTATTGGCGCAATCGTTTAGGGACTGCCCGGAAAAGCGGATATACTGCTACCAGCATTTCAACAAAGACTTGGCCATGAGGTCGTTGACCTATTGCAAGACCAATGAAGAGCGAGCGATGGTAATGGCCTTGGCGGCACTTCGCAACCCCGGAAGGGCATTACCCCAAATCGAAAAAATCCATTCGTTGGACGCTAATTGCCCCTTGTTGCCCCTGCTGCTCGTCCGGGAAACCAA
This sequence comes from Saprospiraceae bacterium, assembly GCA_016714985.1. Lineage (GTDB taxonomy): Bacteria > Bacteroidota > Bacteroidia > Chitinophagales > Saprospiraceae > UBA6168. The sequence continues at coordinate 44,215 of JADKBS010000006.1, forward strand.
CAAGTTGGAAGATTGGTTGCTGACGGATGAAGTCACGGGCATGGGAACGGCCTATTACCCAGAGAATAATTCTGATGAAAAATGGGAATGGAGCAGTGGCCAATGGGACGAATATAGGAAGCTGAACAAGCAGAAGGACAAACAGTACTTGGTGCAAGTTCAGCAATTCATGTTGGGTGCTGCTTCGCAAAAGGGCTGGGCGCTCTCCGGCGATTTGGCCAACATGCTTGCAGGTCATTTGCTTTTGATGGAGAAAAAGGGGCAGGAAGCGGAGCGGTATTTAAAGGCCATTTCGTCAAATGCAGCACCCCAAATTGCGGAGCAGCAGGCCACCGAGCAATTGCTGATGCTGCTGAACAAATCGGACATCACCAAGCCGGAAGTAAAAGAACAGTTGGTCACCCTGCTTGAAAAATTGGGCAAAATCAAGGAAAAGTACCCTCGTGGCGAAAGGGATTTTTTGGTGATGAATTTAATGCTGAGCCAAGAATATCAGCAAAAAGGCGAGCTTTTGACGGCCTTCTTCTTGAACAACCATTCGCTTGACTTGCCGACTGCCGAACGCTACGAATATGGAACTGCTTATTACGAATTGATACGTTTCCTTGATTGGAAGGCCTCGGAAAAAGACATTGACGACATTTTGGCCTTGAAGGAGAAAAAGGACAAGACGGCTTTTGAACGCTATTTGACCACCGCTCCGCTGCCTTCCCGCAACGCCCTGCTCGACCTTCGTGGCACCCTATCTTTTAGGAAGAACAATTTGCGAGAAGCGGTTTCTGCATTTGAGAAAGTGGACCAGGATTTCTGGAAAACGAAATACGAGTTCAAGTACCACCTCGTTTCCGACCCATTCATCATGTCGAGGGACAGCTTAAATCGGGGTCTTTTCCCTGCCTCAAAAACGGCTTTCGTGAAACGATTGATGGAATTGGAAGCCAAGGTAAAGGCTGCTCCCGACAAGGCGGTTGGAGAATACCTTTTGTTGGGCACTGCTTGGCTCAACTGCACTTATGTTGGCAAGAGTTGGATGATGTTCAGCTATGGCAACTCAGTAATGGAAGACGAAATGGAAAGTTGGTTTTCTTACAGCTACCAGCCCAATTCCAAGGAAATGGAAGCCATTTACTATGGAGCAAGCCGGGCATTCGACTACCTCGAAAAAGCAAAAGCCTTGACGAAGGACAAGGATGTACATGCGAAAGTGGACTACCTCAAAGCTTGGCATCAATCCTTAAGCTATAAATTAACTCAGGCTGAACAGGATGAAATGAATTCGCTCGATTGGGACAAGCAAGGTGCGTTCATGTTGGACAAGGAAATGTCCTTTTTCAGGGAATGGGCAAAAAATTACAAGACCTCAAGTTATTACAAGGAGCGGGTGTCAACTTGCCCGGTATTGGCGACTTATTTTGGGAAGTAGCCGCAGCTTTGATCTGAATTGAAAAAGCCCGTCCAAATCTAATTGGACGGGCTTTTTCATTAAATCCTGGTCGTTTTCCGCTTTTTTTTTGACGGGCTGCTCTTCCTGTTTTGGTTTTTCTTGTTCCCCTTTGGGTTCTGGGTAGGAAAACTGATGGAACTCATTCAGGTTTGGAAAGGAAAAGTCGAAGTCAAACGGATTGTCGCCAAAATTGAACTGGAGGTTTTGCGAATTGTGCTTTGGAAGCGATTGTTTTATGCCGTCAGGGTTGGGCACTACCATCACTTCCAAAGGTGCCGTTTCCAGTACTTCACCTTTGGCCTTTACGCTGGCAGGCATGATGTAATAATTGCCAACATCCTTGGGTTCAAGGTAGTAGGTGATGGTCATGTTTTGGGTTATGTTCCCATTCATGATGCTCATGCTGGTACTGAAGTTGGGGCCACTGACCACGTTGAAATGCTCATTAAAATCAGGTGCCTCAAAGTTTTGGCCATCGGCGTTTTCAAGTACGAACTTGACTTCGAAATAGTTGTCCATCAAAATGGAGTCGGTACTAACGGTGACCGTGAATTTTACGGGTTTGTCCTGTGAGAAAACACCGCAAAAGGCAGCAAAAATGAAGATTGAGGAGAAAATTGCTTTTTTCATAAAATTCATTTTTTTGAAGGTTTTGTAACGATATAGAGAATGTTTTTTGCAAAATTGGTTGCATAAATCCTAAAAAATCAAGTGCTCGACTATTGTATCCAGCAACAGCGTCAACTGTCCATCACCTTCCTTTTCAACTCAAAGTTCATTCCCAGGTACAGCCTCCGAACTTGCTCATCAGCTGCCAGTTCCTCTGCATTTCCCGCTTTTAGGATGGCGCCATCGTACATGAGGTAAGCCCGATCGGTGATGGAGAGTGTCTCTTGCACGTTGTGGTCAGTAATGAGGATGCCGATATTTCTGGCTTTTAACTTGAAAACAATGTTCTGGATGTCTTCCACGGCGATGGGGTCAATGCCCGCAAAAGGTTCGTCCAGCAAGATGAAGCTGGGGTTGCTGGCCAAGGCCCTCGCAATTTCGGTTCTTCGCCGTTCGCCACCAGACAGGGTATCGCCGTTGTTCTTGCGTACCTTGTTTAGCCCGAATTCATCCAGCAGCGCCTCGCAACGGTCTTGCTGCACAGCAGGCTTTAGGTTCATCATTTCAAGCACAGCCTTGATATTGTCCTCGACACTGAGTTTTCGGAAAACAGAAGGCTCCTGTGGCAAATAGCCAATGCCCAGCCTCGCCCGTTTGTACATCGGCAAAGCGGTGATGTCCTCGTTATCCAAGAAAACATGCCCATCATTGGGCTTGATAAAACCAACCACCATGTAAAATGTAGTGGTTTTGCCTGCGCCGTTTGGGCCGAGCAGGCCGACGATTTCTCCTTGGTTCACTTCAATTGAAACACCTTTGGCGACCGTGCGCTCCCCGTACCGTTTGACTAATTGTTCTGACCTTAGAATCATGGCGTAAAATTCAGTTCAAAAACGCAAACCGTTTCAAAAAATCTCACTGTTTTCTTTTTGATAACCAAAGTTGCCAAGTAAGTACCACCATGCAGATGGCCAACCCAAGAAACTCTCGTGTAAATTCGATGTAAGGCGACTCCGCTTTCATCTGCCCTGCAATATCGGGGCTGCCCATTTTTATCCAGTCCACGAATTTTGGCACAAGCGAAAGGCCCCAAAGCACACTCACCACCAAAGCGCCCAAAATCATGTAGCCGTTTCGTTTCCCAAAGGCAGCAAAGCCGCAGACCGCAGCTACGAAGCCATAGATGGTTGCCCAGCGCCAAGGGTCTGGGTCATTGTATTGCCATGCTGCGAACAGGCTAAACACAGCTGCGAGTATCAAATTTTCGATTTTCATTTTTCCCGATTTACCATTTTGAGCATTTCAACCTTACCGTTGTTGTTTGCAATGATGCAAGCTTTTTGGCCGCTTTGTTTTAACGCCACCCATTTCATACTCCTTACTTCTCCCATTGCCCAAAATCCTGATTTTGAGGGACTTACGGCTTTTAAGCCACCATTTCCATCGCCAGCTAACATAAAGCCGGGCGATGTATTCACAGGGCCAGTTTCCACCTCGAACCCACTGTCATTGCCAGCGATAAGCAAATCGGTTTTGCCGTCGCCATTGAAGTCTCCAGCTTGGATGACAAGTGCGGGGGAAATTTGCGCCTCGTCAGGTAGGGCATGAGCTTCCCATGCGCCATTGCCTTTGTTTTCAAACCAGCTAGTTGCCAGCATTTCCGTTGTGAGCAACTGCGCCCCTTCCAAATCCGAAGTAGAAAAGACCTGATCAATGGATGCCATTGAATAGGCAGTGTTCCGCACGAATTTCTTCTTCAGAAAAGGCAGTTGCTTTAGCAAATTGTCCCGCATGGGCACTGGTAGAAAACGGCCCTTTTCTTGCACGCACATTATAGGGTCAAGGCTCCCATTGCCATCGAAATCCTTTGAGTAGAGCTTCATCGGTGGGCGAAAACGGGTGTTCAGACCAAGGTTGCCCGCTACAATGTCATTGTCGCCATCGCCATCCAAGTCGCTGATTGCCAGTGAGTTCCACCAACCGGATGAATTGGGGATTGTGGATGGCGGATTACGGGACTTGTCCCGAAGCCTCGGGATTGGGGAGCTGTCTTTTATCGGTCGTAAACTGTAAATCGTCAATGGCATCCATTCGCCAGCTACGATAAGTTCGGGTACTTTATCCCCATCCAAATCTGCAACGGCAAGTTCGGTGACCATGCCTATTTTCTTGAAATTGGGGAGCACCTGGTCGGTTATGTTCGTGAATTTTCCCCCATCGTTTTTTAGGACAAAGCTTTCTGGTGCTTCTGAGAAACGACCTGGTGTTATCCTACCCCCAACGAACAAATCAAGGTCGCCGTCGCCGTCAAAATCGTGGGCAGCGATGGCCTTTCCACTTGAAGTTTCCTTGGGTAAATCGGTTTTATTCCGTGTAAAATTGCCTTTGCCATCGTTCAAATAAAGGCGGTCTTGGTAGCTTTCATCCCCGGCAGGTGCCTCGTTTCCGCCACTGACCACATAGAGGTCGAGGTCCTTGTCGCCGTCGGCATCGAAAAGGAGGGAGCCTGTATCCTCAAAGCTGGCATCCGATTCAAGGACAGGCTGTCTGGCTTTTGAGAATCCACCATTTTGATTTTGAAAAAAAATGCTCCCTGCTTGGCCCTTCGCCCCCCCAAGGTGGCAGTCTTCCAGGCCATCGCCGTTTACATCGCCAACCGAAAGGCTTGGGCCAAGGTTAGAGTAGCGGTGCGGAAGTAACCGCTCTATATTAAAGTCTTCGAATTCGTTTTCATCGTGCGCAAAATCAGGTACTTGTATGCTGGGGATTTGCTCAAAGCACACGTTATTTTCTTCAATCGTCCATGATAAATTGCCTTCCTCCGCTTGCCCAATGTCCAACACAAGTCTTTGATTTGCAGGTATTTGGCTTAGGATTTGGTGCTTTTGCCCAGGCCATTGAATTCGAATTTCATCTACTTTTGATTTACCACCAAGTCCTACCTGAAAAATAGGCTCCACCGAACTATAAAAGCCATGCGTCGGTGAAATCTCACTGAAATATGTTTCCTCGCCCGCCTTCACCCAAATCTTAGCCCCCGTTCCGGTTGGGTTCTGTGGCTCGCCTTTCAGTTTTATTTGAAGCCAGTTCTGACCATTTTCGCTCGCTCGATTCCTATATACATGAGGGGGGTCTTCCACATTGTGAACCACAAGGTCAAGATCGCCATCGTTGTCGAGGTCGGTGTATGCGGCGCCATTGCTCCAAGTTGGATTTGCAAAACCCCAAGCGTCTGTCGCGTCCTCCATTTGAAGCTGGCCTTTGTTTCGGAACATTCGGTTCCTGATTTTTTTGGAGGGCATGAGATTGGAGAAGGCTTCCCAGGTCTTAAACCTCGCTTGGCTGACCCCACCAGTGCTGTTGATGCTATCGGCGGTGTAAGCAAAAAAATCTATATCGTTCAAATCACGACGCACCCCATCGGTCATGAAAAGATCTTTCCATCCGTCGTTGTCAAAGTCAGCGGCGAGCGGCGCCCAGCCCCATTCCGTTGCGAACATGCCGGATAGGCAACCGATTTCTGCATACTTGGGATCAACTGCCGACTGCCGACTACCAACTGCCAACTGCATCACATTCCGCATCTGCTGGTCGCCATAGCCTTGCCGTTTTAGTTGCTTGTACCGCTCCAATTGCATGGTGGTCATCTGTTGGTGGCGGCGCTGCCAGTTTTCACCGAGCATGTCCAACCCCATGATTTCGCAAAGGCCATCGTTGGTCAGGTCAGCTATTTCGATGCCCATTGTGTGATTAGCGGTATGGTGGAACATTTCGTGGTTTCGGTCGGTAAAGGTGCCGTCACCATTATTTATATAGGTGAAGTCAGGCATGATGAAGTCATTGGCGATGTAAAGGTCAGGATAGCCATCTCCGTTCAAATCGGAACTCATCACACTTAGGCCCCATGCCCGGTTATGGATGCCAGCTTGTTTGCTAACGTCAACAAAATTGCCCCCTTCATTGCGGAGCAGCTTATCGCTTTCAAAATCATCTAGTGGTGGCCGCATACCAGCTCGTGGTGCAGTTGGGCTAGGCTGAAAATCAATATTGTTGATTTGGTTATACGTGACAGGGTGGTTGAGGAGGTAGCAATCGAGGTCGCCATCGAGGTCGTAGTCGAAGAAATGGGCATGCTGAGTAGGGGAGAGGTCGTCAAGACCGTATTTGGCGGCCTCTTCACGGAAGGTATTGTTCTTTTGGTTGATGAAAAGGAGGTTTCGTCGTTCTGGAATTGGCTCTAAGAAGGTTCGGCAAACATAGACGTCCATCCAACCATCGGCATTGATGTCCACCACGCTCACACCGGTTTTGATGCCGATGAACTTGCTGATGCCAGATGATTCGGAAATATCCTCGAATTTCAAATCACCTTTGTTGAGGTACAATCTGCAAGGTTGGAGTCGAGAAGTAAAAAATAGGTCTTGCAACCCGTCGTTGTTGACATCCAGCACCGCCACGCCACCGCCATTGAAGATGTTGGGATCCATTGACCAGTTGTAGCGGTACTCCTCGGTGATGGTTTGGGTGAAATTTATGCCTGTTTCTGAAGGGGGGAGTAAAACAAAAATCTGTGCTTGCGATGCTTGTGCAAAATCGTCGTTGCTGGTACAACTGCCAAGGAATATTGAGGCTGCAAGTAGCCAGGTGAAATTTTTTGAATTGTTTTTGCCATAGTAACTAAGGTGATTCGAAGCTGCAAATTTAGAACCTATCTAAATAACATAAGCATTTTTAAATTCTTGATAAAAAAATGGATGTGCTTTTATCTTTGCGCCGACTTTAGAATTGAAAGTCATGCTTTTGTCAAGTTTTGAAGATAACCACCTTGCAAAGATGATATACAACAGATTGACTAACAGTATTTTAGTTCTTCTTTTTTCGATTTCCCTCACTTCATTGTTCGGGCAAGACCAAGCTGCCATAGAAGCAGGCAAAACCCTGTTCAAGAATAAGTGTGCTTCCTGCCACAACAAGGACATGAAGAGTAAGATGACGGGGCCAGCGCTTGGTGGTGCCCAAGAGCGTTGGGGCGATGATGTGGCGTTGTACAGTTGGATTCGCAACTCTGCAGCGATGGTGAGCAAAGGGCATCCTCGTGCCGTTGCCATATTCAATGAGTTCAACAAAGGGGTAATGACTGCCTTCCCCGAACTCACCGATGCGGATATTGCCAATATCATAGGCTACATCAATTGTACGGCTGCTGGAAATTGTCCAGGTGATACGCCACCTCCCCCCACTGATGGAGGTGGTACCACTGCATCTAGTGGAAATTCTGGCAGCAATACAATGCTTTATGTTTTCCTTTTTGTAATCCTCGCATTGCTAGCTGTTATATTGGCAAGGATCATCGGCAACCTGAACCACATTGCTGCCGTCAAGGAACTGGGTGCAGAAGCTCCTGCTCGTAAGACCTTGGCTGAAATCCTGACTAGCAAGGGCATGGTTAGCTTCGCAATCTTTGCACTCATCGTTTTCGGGGGTTATTTCACGGTACGCAACGCCATCAACCTTGGTCGTCAGCAAGGCTATCAGCCAGAGCAGCCTATCAAGTTCAGCCATGCAACACACGCTGGTGTCCACAAGATTGATTGCAACTACTGCCACGATGGTGCCCGCCGTAGCAAACAAAGTGTCATTCCTGCGGCTAATACTTGTATGAATTGCCACAAAGCTATCAAGGTCGGTTCCCAGTACGGCACGGCTGAGTTGACGAAGATTTATGCTTCCATTGGTTATGACCCAAAAGGCGACACCTTGATTAAGAATTACGACAAGAAGACGGATAAGGAAATTGAGGCTCTTTACAAAGGCTGGATTTCTGAAAACTATATCACCGAAAAGGGCAAAATGGATTCCGAAGGCGAAGCACTGCTTGCCAGCCAATGGGATGGTATAGTTGCCTCCCTTACGGATAAGGAATCAGGTGATACCAAGATTCAAGGCCCCATCGAATGGGTTCGCATACACAACTTACCAGACCACGTTTATTTCAATCACGCTCAACACGTTACGGTGGGCAAGGTAGCTTGCCAAAACTGTCATGGAAAAGTAGAGGAAATGGACGTAGTCAAGCAATACTCACCACTGTCCATGGGCTGGTGTATCAACTGCCACCGTCAAACCGAAGTAAAATTCGCAGATAACAAGTACTACGACAACTATTACGAAATGTACCATGAGCAAATCAAGGACAACAAGCGTAACAAGGTCACTGTGGAAGACATTGGTGGTACGGAGTGCCAGAAATGCCACTATTAAGGTAGTCGGCAGTATGTCAGTGGGCAGTTGGCAGTCAGTGCTTAGGTGAATTGAAATGCTGACTCAAACTGATAAAAAAGCTAGTTTAGATTCAACGAAAAATCTTAGCATTTTTAATAAACGATGAAAAATCAAAACAATAATACGGAAATCTGGGCAGGAGTTGAGCACCTTGAGCAAGACCCGATTTTCATGGAGACCCTTCAGCGGGAGTTCAGCGACTCGCCTGCATTGGCCCATGATGCAGCCTTGAATTTGGGAGCGTCCCGCCGTGATTTTTTGAAATACCTCGGTTTCAGCGTCGGTGCAGCTACACTGGCCGCAAGCTGTGACATTCCGGTGAAAAAGGCCATGCCCTACGTGGTAAAGCCTGATACCATTGTGCCGGGGGTTGCCACCTATTATGCTTCTTCTTTTGTAAATGGTGGTGATTATTGCGCCGTATTGGTGAAAACAAGAGAGGGTCGTCCCATCAAAGTGGAAGGCAATGTTTTGTCCGCTGTGACGAAGGGTGGAACGAACGCAAGGGTGCAAGCCAGTGTGCTCAGTCTTTACGACACCCACCGCTATCAAACGCCGATGAAAAGCGAAGGCGGCAAGTGGTCAAGGACGACTTGGGAAGACCTCGACAAGGAGGTTGGTAGCAAATTGGCCTCCGGTAGTGTCCGTGTAGTGACCAATACCATGCTAAGCCCGACTTCGAAAAAGGCTTTGGACGAGTTCCTTGCAAAATACCCGGGAGGAACGGTAGTGACATACGACCCCGTTTCCTCTTCTGCTATGTTACAGGCCAACAAGCAATGCTATGGCTGGAGGTCTATTCCCAACTATATGTTCGACAAGGCCAGCATGATTGTCAGCTTTGGTGCCGACTTCCTTGGCACATGGGTCAGTCCAGTCGAATACTCCCGCCAGTATGCTGCTGGTCGTCGTGTCGAAAGCGTGAAGGACGCCAAGATGTCCCGCCACATCCAAGTTGAGAGTGGCATGACGCTTACCGGCTCCAATGCCGACCACCGCATTTTGGTACGCCCTTCGGAAATGGGGGCTGCCATTGCAACGCTCCACAATGCCGTTGCAGCAAAAACGGGTGGTACTTCGGTTTCCGCTCCCAAAGTAAATGAAAAAGCAGCTGCAGCATTGACAAAACTGGCCGACCAATTGGCAGCCAATTCAGGCAAATGCCTTGTAGTGAGTGGCTCCAACAACTATGGTGAGCAGGTGCTGGTGAATGCCATCAACAATATGCTCGACAGCTGGGGCAATACCATGACCTTCGCCAATGCCAGCCTACAACGCCAAGGCATCGATGCTGAAATTCAAGGCTTGGTCAAGGAAATGGCTGCTGGCACAGTGGGTACGGTTATCGTTTGGGGTGCAAACCCAGCTTTCGACCTTCCAAACAGTGCCGCATTTGTAGAAGCGTTTTCAAAAGTAAAGAACAAAATCTCGTTCAGCGGTACGCCCGACGAGACGACAGCACTCTGTGACTACATCGCTCCTAACCACCACTGGCTCGAATCATGGGGCGATGCAGAGCCAAAAGAAGGCCACTTCAGTTTGATGCAGCCGACCATTTCGCCATTGTTCAAGACCCGCCAAGCCGAAGAATCGCTGCTTCGTTGGGCTGGCAGCACGAACATCAACCCAAATGCCGAGCAGCCATACTACGAATATCTGAACGCCAATTGGCAAGCCAATATGTTCACCCGCCAAAACAGCTATGCCACGTTCCAGGGATTCTGGGATCAGGTACTTCACGATGGCGTGTTTGAAATCCCGGCTGAGGTGTTTTCTGAATTTGGATGGGATGGCGACGTCAATGCTGCCGCTGGAAAAATCACCAAGCCAAAAGCGGACGGCCTTGAAATTGCCTTTTTTGAAACGGTGAACATAGGTAATGGCCACTATGCCGACAACCCTTGGTTGCAAGAAATGCCAGACCCTGTTACCCGTTGTGTATGGGAGAACTACCTACAGATTCCAATCGAGTTTGATGGCAATCGTCGTTTCGATGGGGTAGGGCCTTTCAAAGGTTTCAACAGCAAGGAAGCCTACAAAGAAGCTGACACTGTCAAGCTGACAGTGAATGGTCAAGAGCAACAACTGACCTGTGTGCGCCAGTTTGGCCAAAAGAAGGACTGTGTGAGCCTTGCCTTGGGCTATGGCCGCAAGGTGTCTGGTGCCGCTGGCCGCAATGTTGGAGCCAACGTTTATCCTTGGTGCAGTATTGATGCCGACGGCAATACCCAGTATTTCGCTACGGTGGACAAGGTTTCCGAAAACCTTGGTGCTTCCAAGTTCGTCAGTGTACAGTACCACCACACAATGGGTGTGACAGGCAAGGCAGAAGGCCACGAAGGCAATGTGAACGTGGACGAAATCGCCTTGATGACCATAGGCAAGGGCTTCCAAGGCTCGTTGGTAAACCGTTCAATTATCGAGCGGTCTAACTTGAGCAACTTGGCCAAGTACATGGACAATGAAAATCCTGCCGAAGGCGAGCGCAAGGGGCTTAACCAGCGCCGTGCGCACCACGAGCATTTGAACCAAAAAACGCTCTATCCTTACGACCAATACGTAGCAGAAAATTATAGCCAAGGCCACCACTGGGGCTTGCATATTGACCTCAATTCCTGTACGGGTTGCGGTGCTTGCCAAGTAGCCTGTGTGGCTGAGAACAACGTACCAGTTGTTGGTAAAAACGAGGTATTCCGCCACCATGAAATGACATGGATGCGTATTGACCGTTATTTCTTCGGTGACTATGAGAACCCGAACGTGGTTTATCAGCCGATGATGTGCCAACACTGCGACAACGCTCCCTGCGAAAACGTATGCCCGGTATCGGCAACCAACCACAGCTCGGAGGGTCTTAACCAAATGGCTTATAACCGTTGCATTGGTACCCGCTACTGCGCCAACAACTGTCCATTTAAAGTCCGCCGATTTAACTGGATGGACTATACAACAGCTGACCTTTTCCCAGCAAACGAGTGGGGCCCAGAGCCTTTTGTGCCTTACGACGGCGAAGTACCCTTCTATGGTGACAACCTGACAAGAATGGTACTCAACCCTGATGTAACCGTTCGAGTACGAGGTGTCATGGAGAAGTGCAGTTTCTGTGTTCAACGCATCCAGGAAGGCAAATTGACTGCTAAGAAAGAAGGCCGGGCGCTTAGGGATGGGGACATCAAGTCCGCTTGCCAAACCGCCTGTCCGACCGGTGCCATTGTCTTTGGCGACACCAATGATGAGAACTCTGAAATTGCGAAGCGTTTCAAGAGCGAGATGAACTACATCGTGCTCGAAGAAGTGAACGTGAGGCCGTCAGTTCAATATACGGTGAAAGTGACGAACAAGGACGAGGCTTTGTTGAGCTAAAATTTTTTTCAAACAAAAAAATAGCTGACTGAACTCAAGTTTTGAGTTCATGAAATTGATAAAATATGAGCGCAGCAGTATCAAAAATTCGTGAGCCGCTGATTCAGGGCCGCAAGAATTACCACCAAATCACCGAAGATTTGATTGGGCCAACCGAGAAGGCACCCAATTTGATGTGGATTGTCGCCTTCACCTTGTCGGTGATAACCCTTGGCTATGGGTTATTCTCCTTGTGTTGGACTTTCTACTTTGGTATTGGTGCATGGAATGCCAACCGTACCATCGGTTGGGCCTTCGACATCACTAACTTCGTTTGGTGGATTGGTATCGGCCACGCAGGTACGCTGATTTCGGCCATCCTATTGCTCTTTCGCCAACGGTGGAGGACGGGTGTGAACCGTGCAGCGGAGGCCATGACCATCTTTGCGGTTATGTGCGCAGGTATTTTCCCTGCCACACACACGGGTCGTCCTTGGTTTGACTTCTTCATGTTTCCTTATCCCAACACGAGAGGGCCACTTTGGGTGAACTTCAATTCACCACTGCTCTGGGACTTGTTCGCCATCTCGACCTATTTTACGGTATCGTTGCTGTTCTGGTACACCGGGCTTGTTCCCGACCTTGCTACGGTTCGTGACCGTGCAAAAGGCGTCCGCAAAAAAATCTATGCTTTCGTGTCGATGGGCTGGACGGGCAAGGCCAAGCACTGGCAACGCCATGAATACCTATCCTTGATTTTGGCAGGTATTTCAACGCCGCTGGTATTGTCCGTACACACGATTGTAAGCTTTGACTTCGCCACATCCGTAATTCCCGGTTGGCACACCACTATTTTCCCACCATACTTCGTTGCTGGGGCTATCTTCTCAGGCTTTGCAATGGTGCAAACCCTGATGGTCATCACTCGCAAGTGCTTTAGTTTGGAAGGTTATATCACAACCAACCACATTGAGAGCATGAATAAGGTGATTCTCGTAACTGGTACGATGGTAGGCTCTGCCTATTTGATTGAGCTGTTCGTTGCTTGGTACTCTGGGTATATCTATGAGCAGTTTGCTTTCTACAACAGGGTACTCGGCCCATACTACTGGTCTTATATCGGCATGATGGGTTGCAACCTCTTGGCACCGCAGGTATTTTGGTCGAAGAACATCCGTAGGAACATCTGGTGGACATTTTTTATCTCCATCTTCGTGAACATCGGTATGTGGTTTGAGCGCTTCGTCATCATCGCTACTACGCTTGCCCGTGATTTCCTCCCTTCCAGCTGGAGCTACTATTGGCCAAGCTGGGTAGAGATCGGTATCTATCTTGGTACTTTCGGGTTGTTCTTTACGCTGTACCTCATTTTCGCAAGGGTTGCCCCAGTGGTAGCTGCAGCAGAAGTGAAGGCCATCTTGAAGCAATATGGCGACCAATACCTTGGTCCAGACGCCAAGCCTCATCACCATCACCATGATGATGAGGAAGTTGAAACCCAGCATGGCGATGACCATAAGCATCACCACTAAACTAATTGGCGGATGTTAGGAAGTGACTCAAAAATGCCTCCTATCTAATTCGCAAACCATTGATAAACAGAATTTTAAAAAAATCAGCAATTCAATGAAAGGTCAACATAAAGAAGTTCTGTTTGGGCTTTACAACGATGAGGAAGTGCTCATGAGCGCCATCAAGAAAGCCAAGAAGCAGCACCTTGATATAATGGATGTATACTCGCCATTCCCAATTCACGGAATGGACAATGTTTTGGAATTGGAGGAGTCCAGACTACACATTGTAGGCTTCCTCTTTGGCATGACAGGTATGTTCACCGCTCTCATTGGTATGTCATGGATTTTTGGGGGTAGCCTCATGTTCGATGGCGATTGGCCGACCATTTTTGGTGGAAAACCATATTGGTCGCTTCCAGCGTTTATTCCCATCGTCTTTGAGATGACGGTATTGTTCACTGCCATTGGAATGGTGGTAGTATTCTACATTATCTGTGGCCTAGGCTTTGGTGTCAACAATCCCATTCTTGACGACCGCATTACTGATGACAAGTTTTGCATCGCTTTCCAAACCAATGGTATGGGAGATGCAGATTTGGACAAATTGAATGGCTTCTTCAAGGCTACTGGCGCTGAAGAGGTACATACAAAGGCGATTTAAGATGAAACTAATAAAACATGCCGACACATCTAATTTGCCGACATGTTTAAGCATATTCAAGCTGAAATTTTGAAGATGAAATTCAAGCAACATTTTCTCATAATATTTGCCTCTAGCGCCATGCTGTTCGGCATTTTTGGATGCCAGCAATCAGGAGGCGAATCAACGGGCAGCGAGATGATTCCTGATATGGCTCACTCCGTTGCATACGAAGCCAATGTGTTGACCAACTATAGCTTCAATTCATTTGATGAAAATAGCGTGGTATCGAGGAGGGAGCTATCCCAACCGCGCTTACCAGTGAATGGCAGTATTCCTCGTGGATACGCTGGTATTGCCAACTACAACGGTGTTTATGGCTCAGCAGAAGGTGCCGTGGTAAGTACCATGAACCGGATGAAGCAGGGTGGGATAGCATACACCGCCAATGGGCATGTGCCCTACGCCTATCCCGACACGGAAGAAGGTCGAACACTTGCCATGCAGCAAATCAGGTACAATCCATTTCCAATAACAGATGCTGGCCTTGCAAAGGGCAAGGAGCTTTACAATATTTATTGTGGTATTTGCCACGGTGAAAAAGCCGATGGGGGTGGATATTTGGTTCGTGATAATGGCGGCAAATATCCAGCTCAACCAGCCAACCTCGTTGACAGCCTATTTGTGTTTTCCACCAATGGAAGGTTCTATCACGGGATAGTTTATGGCAAAAATGCCATGGGCGGATATGCCGATAAACTATCCTTTGAGGAGCGTTGGCAAGTTATTCATTATATCCGTTCTCTACAGGCTACAACCAGGAAGGCAAAATACGATTCAAAAGCCAATACTTTGGTCGCTGAATATGGTTTGCCGGAAGCGCTTGTACCGAAGCCTATTCCAGCACCTCCGCCTTCTCCACTGCCCAATGATGGTAAGACCCCTCCTACGGGCGACGACCATTCTCACAGTGGTTCGGAAGGGCACTCGACCTCAGGTGGTCATTAATTTAACCTTGATACTAAAAATTCACTGGCCTCAGCCAGCAACTATTAATTTCTGCAAGCATGAAGCAGTTTACGTTTGAAACTAAGCAAAAGAATTTTTTGATGGCCATGATGGGGCTTGGGGTGTTTTGCCTCATATTGAGCTTCATTTTTGAACCATCGCAAATTGCAGCGGGTGGTTTTCATGCCCGTTTCTGGTCAAACTTCCTTCACAATGCCGTTTTCTTTACGGGAATGGCGTTCATGATAACCTTCGTTATTGCAGCTTTTACAACTGCCTATGCAGGTTGGTATGTGGTTTTCAAACGGATTTGGGAAGGTTTTTCCTTGTTCTTGTTGCCCGGCCTCATCATGATGTTGTTGATTGGGGTGGCGGTTTATGTCCATTTCAATCACCTCTACCATTGGGCGGACACGGAAGCGGTTGCAACCGATGAAGTGCTGAAGGGCAAGTCTGGCTTCTTGAACAGGAACTGGTATTTGTTCGGCACCCTTATCATTGTCGGTGGTTGGCTGTTTTTCGCCAAGAAGTTTCGCGCTCTTTCCATTGCAGAAGATGAGCATGGCGACCATGCCACCAATTTCAAATACCATCGTGAAATCCGCAAATATGCGGCTATTTTCCTCCCAATTGCAGCATTCACAGGCCCTGCCATGATTTGGCAGTGGGTCATGTCGGTGGACGCACATTGGTACAGTACGCTTTTTGCTTGGTACAGCATGGCAAGCTGGTGGTTGGCTGCTTGTGCGCTCACCATCATGTTGATTATTTACCTCAAGTCGAAAGGGTACATGGAGTTCATCACCAAAGAGCACCTGCACGACCTTGGTAAATTCATGTTTGCCTTCAGTATTTTTTGGACATACTGTTGGTTCTCCCAATACATGCTGATTTGGTACACCAACAACGGTGAGGAAACCATTTACTACCATACGAGAAAGACGGAGTACCCCGTATTGTTCTTTGGCAATTTGGTCATCAACTTTATATTGCCATTTTTGATCCTGATGAGAAACACTACGAAGCGCCGCTTTGGTACACTTTTCTTTTCAGCCGCTTTGGTTTTCTTTGGTCACTGGTTCGATTATTTCTACATGATTAAGCCAGGTGTGCTAATCAATGCTGAAGAAGCCATGGCACATGGAACTGAAACTGGCCACGATGCAGCAGGTCATGCTGTGGAGCATACTGCCTCATTTGTTGATGGTTTTACAATCCCTGGCCTGATTGAGTTGGGCGTGTTCTTAGGCTTTTTGGCATTCTTTATCTATTTCGTGTTCAACCAACTTTCCAAAGCCGCGCTCGTTCCTAAAAACGACCCGTACTTGGAAGAAAGCTTGCACCACGAAGTTCAGCCCTACGAATAGGCCATTTAATGGAAAAGGAGTTGTGGCACGTTAACCTTATTTCGAAAATTCATTAATTCGTTAATAAATGAGTACTGGACTAATCATTATAGCCTGTTTGGCATTGATTGTCATCGTCATTATCCAGATTGGAAAAGTGACGGAACTGGCTGCCAAAATACGGGGGGAAGAAACAGTTCAATTTGAGTCGAACAAACGGTCAGCTAATTTCATGTTGCTGTTCTTGGTAGGGTTCTTAATCCTAACTATTTGGTCGGCTTGGCACTATAAGAACTGGATGCTTGGATATGGCCCTCACGAGTCGGCTTCCGCTCATGGCGGTGCGCTTGACAGTGCCTTTAATATTACCTTGTTCTTTACGGGAATTGTGTTCGTATTAACCCATATTGCACTTTTCTGGTTTGCCTACAAATACAAGGGGATCAAAGGCGGGGTGGCCGATTTTATGCCACACGATACCAAGTTGGAGGTTATTTGGACAGCTATTCCGGCTGTGGTAATGTGCTTCCTTGTGATTCGTGGTCTAGTTGCTTGGAACGAAGTAATGGCTGATATTGCCGACGGTGAGGAACATATGGAAATTGAGGCCACTGGCCAACAGTTTCTTTGGCATCTGCGTTACCCTGGCCCTGACGGCAAACTTGGTGCTCGAAACTTCAAGCTCTTAAAGTCAGGCGAAAATCCACTCGGCCAAGATTGGACGGATGATAAAAACTTGGACGACTTCATGCCTGCTGACTTGGTATTACCTGTTGGCAAAAAGGTACGGGTTCGTATCACTGCCTTGGACGTGCTTCATAACTTCGACCTTCCCCACTTCAGGGTGAAGATGGACGCCGTACCGGGTATGCCCACTTACTTTGTTTTTACACCCACTAAGACCACCGAGGAGTACCGTCAGCAGCTCAGTAAATACCCAGAGTACCAGCAGCCTAGTGACCCGAAAGACCCCAAAAGCCCACCGCTTTGGAAAACTTTCGAGTATGAGCTTGCTTGTGCAGAGCTTTGCGGCAAAGGTCACTTCTCCATGAAGAAGATCGTACGTATCGTCTCCGAAGAGGAATATGAAAAATGGGCGAAAGAGCAACAGTCCTTCTATTTGTCTAGTGTAAGGGGAAAGGATTTCGACCCAAGAAAAGATGAAGTGTTGGATATTGAAGTACGTCAGCGTAAACAAGATTTCGATACGGCTGTTGATAAGGCGCTTTCAGCAACAAAGCCGGAAGAGAAAGTTATCCGACTGAATTACGTGTATTACAAAACAGGCTCTGCCGAGTTGGATGACAAATCCAAATACGAATTGGATAACCTTACTGCGGTGCTGAACAAGTATCCAAAGATGACCATTGAACTTGAGGACAAAAGGTTATGGCGAGACAAAGCCCGTTGACACCAATGATACCGACGATGGCAAGGCCAAGAACCGCCGTACTGAATTCCAGATTTTGACTCAATAAGAACCACTAATTTTAAAGAAGAAAAAAATCAAAATATGGCTAACGTAATGACTGCCGTTCAAGACCGTGAAGACCAACTGATTGAGCAATATGGTTTTGATGACCATTTTCATGAGCATGAACATGGCGACAAGTTCAAGTCGAATTTCATCATGAAGTATATCTTCAGCATGGATCACAAAATCATTGCCCGTCAGTTTTTGATAACGGGGATGATTTGGGCCTTGATAGGTGCTGGGATGTCGATAATTTTCCGCCTTCAACTGGGGTTCCCAGAAGAAAGCCTCACTTGGCTCCGTCCTTTGTTGGGTAAATGGATTGAGGTTAACCCCGATACAGGCATTGGTAAACTGGCACCTGAATTCTATTATGCTTTGGTGACAATGCATGGTACTATAATCGTATTCTTTGTGCTAACTGCTGGCCTTAGTGGTACATTCAGTAATTTGCTCATACCCTTACAATTGGGCGCTCGTGACATGGCTTCCCCGTTGTTGAACATGATGTCTTACTGGTTCTTCTTTTTGGCCAGCATTGTAATGTTCTATTCTTTGTTCCTCAGCACAGGGCCATTCTCTGGTGGCTGGGTTGCTTATCCGCCATTGAGCGCATTGGAGCAAGCCTCGGATGGCTCAGGCGCTGGTATGACGCTGTGGATTTTGAGCCTTGTCTTCTTTGTGATTTCGGTGGGTTTGGGGGGTATTAACTATGTTACTACTGTCCTCAACCTTCGTACAAAGGGCATGAGTATGTGGCGGATGCCTTTGACAATATGGGCTTTCTTTGTAACGGCTATCTTGGGTCTGCTTTCATTCCCAGTGCTGGTCTCTGGTTTCTTGCTCCTCATGGCTGACAGGAGCTTGGGTACCAGTTTCTACTTGAGCGAGATTTTCATTGGTGGACAACAGCTTGACCACGTTGGTGGCAGCCCCATATTGTACCAACACTTGTTTTGGTTCCTCGGTCACCCGGAGGTGTATATCATCATCCTACCTGCAATGGGCCTTACATCGGAAGTGCTCTCAGTTCACTGCCGCAAACCAATTTTCGGTTACAAGGCGATGGTTTATTCCATCTTGGCTATTGGTTTCCTTTCTTTCATTGTTTGGGCACACCACATGTTTATGTCAGGTGTGAATCCATTCATTTCCAACTTCTTTGTCATTTTCACACTGATTATTGCGGTGCCTTCGGCGGTAAAAGTATTCAATTGGATTACCACCATTTATAAATCGAACCTACGGTACAATACAGCCTCCATGTTTGCAATAGGCTTCGTTTCTATGTTCATTTCGGGTGGCTTGACAGGTATATTCCTTGGAAACTCTGCTATTGACATCCAGATGCACGACACCTATTTTGTGGTAGCCCACTTCCACATTGTGATGGGTGTTGCAGCTTTCTTCGGCATGTTTGCTGGGGTTTATCACTGGTATCCAAAAATGTTTGGGCGTTTCATGAACGAGACGATGGGCAAAATTCACTTCTGGGGTACGCTGATTGGAGCCTATGCTATCTTCTGGCCAATGCATTATCTTGGAATGGCCGGTGTTCCACGTCGCTACTACCGATTCGACAACTTTGACACATTCAGCCATTTCTCGGAAATGAACCAGTTCATCACCATTGCTGCAATTGTGACTTTCGGTTTCCAAGTTTTGATGTTCGTGAACTTCTTCTACAGCATTTGGAAGGGTAAACAAGTAACAACCAAAAACCCTTGGGGCGCTTCTACGCTTGAATGGACCACACCAATAAATGCTGGACACGGCAACTGGCCTGGCAAATTGCCAACTGTACACCGTTGGGCATACGATTATGGCAAGAATGGTGAAGAGATGATCCCACAAGTTGAGCCATTACGGGATGGCGAAACTGAAGACCATTAATACAGGTGACCGTTTTGCAGTTGGGGCAGTGATTTTTATCAAAATACCTACTGTTTACGCTGGCGGTAACTTGTGACAAAGCTGGATAGAAATCTCAGTATTAACTTGATTAACAAACGATTAAGTGGACTATAAAACAAAGGCTGCAACAGCAACTCCCATACGACTGGTTTCTCAAAAAGTAAGGGACTATGGAGAGTTGGTCAAGTTCAAGCTGTCATTGACGGTCGTTTACTCGGCCATCATGGCTTACTTGATAGCGGCAACTGGGGATGTGGATTGGCTGGAAGTGTTGATCCTTTCCGTGGGAGGTTTTTGTGTAGCCGGAGCAGCGAATGCGCTGAACCAAGTGCTCGAAAGGGATTTTGACAAATTGATGAAACGTACAGCCAACCGCCCTTTGGCTACTGGAAGGATGACCGTCTCAGATGCAGTGATGGCGGCAGGGGTACTCAGTATCATCGGCCTAATGTTGTTGGCGACCTTCAATCCTTGGGCTTCCTTTTTTGGAGTCATTGCATTGTTGAGCTATGCTTTCCTGTACACGCCGATGAAGCGGATTTCGCCCTCGGCTGTTGCTGTAGGTGCATTGCCTGGCGCATTGCCGATGTTGATAGGTTGTGTAGCGTTTCAAGGAGAGTTGACCTCGTTGGCACTGGCATTGTTCATGCTGCAGTTCTTTTGGCAATTTCCGCACTTCGGTGCGATTAGCTGGCTGGGCTTCGAAGACTACCAAAAAGCGGGTTTCAAATTTGTGGTTGACAAGGATGGAAAACAAGATAGGAATATCGGGCTGCAAGCCATTTTCTATGCACTTTGTTTGATTCCTGTTGGGTTGATGCCTTATTTTACTGCTGTGACTGGGGTAATATCCGGGATTTTGGTAACTTTTATGGCAGTAGCCTACGCTTGGTTCGGATGGAATCTATACCGGAAGAATGACAGGAAAGCAGCCCTTCAATTGATGTTCTTCTCATTTTTTATTTACCACTGGCATTAACGGCCTTGTGGATTGACAAAATCTGAAAATGGATTTGAGCATAAACGAGAATATCGGTAGGAACAAAATCCACCCGCACAAATTTGCGGTGTGGGTAGGTTGTGGCTCCATCTTGATGATGTTCGCCTCATTGACCAGTGCCTACGTGGTTCGCCAATCAGCTGGCAACTGGTTAGAGTTCAGTTTGCCCAGTATTTTCAAGGTAAGTACTTTGGTAATTCTGTTGAGCAGCTTAACCTTGCATTTTGCATATTCAGCTTTCAAAAAGGAGAAAGAGGCGCAATACAAAGGATTGTTAGTATTGACTTTTGTTTTGGCTATCATGTTCTTTGTATTTCAGTATTGGGGATGGCAGGAATTGGCCGCCTCAGGGGTTCCTTTTACTATAAATCCTTCGGGCGATTTTGTTTACATCATCACTTGGTTCCATGCTGCCCACGTTGTTGGAGGCTTGGCTGCCTTGACAGTCGCGCTGATTCATGCTTTTGGGTTAAAGTTCAAACCGACGCCCAAGCGCAAGCTTAGATTTGAATTGACTTTGACCTATTGGCATTTTGTGGATTTCCTTTGGGTCTATTTGTTCGTATTCTTGACATTGTATCGCTGAAAGATTGATTGATGAAGGGTTTTTTGTTTTATTGTTGAACTGCTGATTGGAATAGAAAATAAATCGGCAAATCGACAATTCAGCAAATCGACAATTCAGCAATCTAACATTCCAGCATTTTTTTTCAATAGATATGGCTTCTACAGCAGTTTTAGAGCATGGCCACGAAACAGAGCAGGAACTCTGGGCTGGTGGGCAAGAACCGTTCAAGGCAAGCTACGGCAAGCTGATGATTTGGTATTTCCTGGTTACGGATGCTTTTACCTTTTCAGGATTCCTCATTGCTTATGGGGCGTTGCGCTTTAGTAGTAAAACGTGGCCAGTAGCCGATTTTGTTTTCAACAAAATTCCGTTCTACCATGGCGACAAGCCGTGGCCTCTTATTTTCGTGACCTTTATGACCTTTGTGCTCATCGCAAGCTCTGTGACCATGGTGCGTGCGGTACAAGAAGGCCATCGCAACAACAAAAGGGGCGTGGTTTTTTGGATGTTCCTGACCATTCTTGGTGGTGCGACATTCCTTGGCTGCCAAGCTTGGGAGTGGACGACTATGATTAAGGAAGAAGGGGTTTCCATCTTTACCAATCCATTTTCAACACACGTGGAGGGTGGTCAATACCTCAGCGGTCAGGAATTGGAAGCACAAGGGTATGCCAAAATTGAACAAGACATTCATGGTGCCAAGTCCACTTATTACCTACCAAAAGGCGCTTCGGATGTTGAAGACAACCGCTTTTTCGAGAAAACCACCCATAGTGGCAAGTCAGAGGCAGGCACGGCTTTCGAGGCTGGCAAACCATATTTGATAACTGTCAACCACAATACCCACCAGTATGAGCATGCTGCATACAAGACTGCTGGTGGTACAGTCCTGCGGGAAGGGTTCGGCCCTAAAGCCTTTGGGGCACTTTTCTTTTTCATCACTGGGTTTCACGGCTTTCACGTTTTTTCAGGCGTTGTTTTCTTGGCGATAGTTATGATAAACGCAGCGAGCGGTCTATATGCCAGTCGGAACAACCGCTATGAAATGGTGGAGAAAATCGGACTCTACTGGCACTTCGTGGACCTTGTTTGGGTCTTCGTATTCTTGGTGTTTTACCTCATTTAATCCTAATTTTTCAAAAAGTATTAACTGTTTAGCAGGAGGTGATTTTTGAGGGAAATTGAATGCTTTTCCCAAAATACACCATCGCACCCTCCTAAATAGCTAACAAAAAGAATTAAAATTTCGAAGATATGGATGCGCACATGAGTTATGATGACCAGAAGAAACTGGTAGTGAAAGGGTTGATCCTTCTTGGTGTAATCACTTTAGTTGAGGTTGCGATTGCATTAATTGCAAAGGGCTACCTCGTCCCTGGCGTTGAATTTACGGGCGTCATGCACTATGTTTACATGCTAGTCATGGTAGGGTTCAGCCTTTATAAGGCATATTTTATCATCTATAACTTTATGCACATGGGACACGAGGTTCAAGGCTTGCGTTGGAGTGTTTTGCTACCCATGTTGCTATTGGTTTGGGCGATAATTGCCTTTTTTCAGGAAGGTGCATCATGGGGTGCAAGGCGAAATCTGATTGAGCAAAAGAACTTGGAAGAGGTTAACAAAAAGCCAGCCACAGGCAGTCTCGATTATGACGATCTAACGGCTAAGTACCTAATCTGAAAGTCAAAAAAGGCGAGACCCCAACGGTTCTCGCCTTTTTTAATTTCAAAAACACCCCAAATTGTGGGAGATGAAAGATAAAAATGGAATTTTTTCTTTCACTTCTCACACCTTCTAAATAGTTAATTTCAAAAAAATGGACAATTTAGACGAAGTAAAACCAGCCAATAAATTTTGGAGGGCAGTGGTGTTTGCTGTGCTTTTTATCCTTCCGATTGGCTCTCTATTTTATTTGTACAAAGGGCGGACGCATTCCAGAACTGCAAAGGCTGAATTGGAAAATTTGGGTCAGGTAGATGGGTTCAACCTGATGAACCAGCAGAACCAAGCGATAACCCCAAGTGGATTGCATGGCAAGGTGACCATTATAAATTTCCTGCCAACCGATTTGTCGAAGGCAAAGCTTTTATCAGACAGGATTGCCAAAGTACACCAAAGCTTTGACGAAACGGATGATGTCATCTTTCTGTCCTTTATAATTCCCGACTCAACAAAGACACTGCTTCAGACAGCAACTGAACTAGGGATTGAAGACCACCAACAGTGGTATTTGCTAGGTACTTCCACTGATGAATGGCAGCGGCTTTCAAAGAATGTTTACCATTTGCCTAATGTCGAAAATGGGGTTGCAATGGCTGATACCAGCCTGCAAATCAGGAAACTATACGACATTAACAACAACCAGCAAATGGGGCGGATGATTGAGCACGTTGCTAAGGTTGTCCCTAAACAAAAGCGGCGTTGACCTGTTTCCGCAAAGAAAGACTGGTATGAGTACAAAACAACCTGATACAATTTTGGAGAGAAAGCTGAATCGGCTTGCGTGGGTCATCACAGCAATTGTACTCCTGTTGGTAAGCGTAATGCACCGCATCCATTTTGAAACGAGCGTTGACTTCACTTTTTTGCCAGCTGCTTATTCAGCAATGAATGCCTTGACCGCTTTGATATTGGTCGCAGGCTTGTATTTCATCAAGAACAAACAGCCTGAAAAGCACGAAAAAGCTATGACTGCTGCTGTGGTGACTTCAATGCTTTTTTTGCTGGGGTACGTCATTTACCATATCACCAATGCCGACACCAAATTTGGTGGTGAGGGTTGGATTCGGCCCGTTTACTTTTTCTTGCTAATTTCGCATATCATACTTGCAGCTGTTATTTTCCCATTCATTCTGTTCACCTACATAAGGGCGTTCACAGGCCAGTTTGCAAGGCACAAGAAAATGGCAAGGTGGGTATATTGGTTTTGGCTTTACGTTGCTGTGACTGGCCCCATTCTCTACTTGATGATTAAACCTTACTATAAATGATGCCCAACATGAAAAACTTCATAGTAAAAATCGCCTTTACCTTCTTGGTAGCATTCACTGTTATTCCGAATGCGGAAGCCCAATGCCCAATGTGCAAAATGGGCGCTGAAAGTAACCTCAAGAACGGGGGAACAGCTGGTAGTGGCCTGAACACTGGGATCTTGTACATGTTGTCAATGCCATACCTGCTTGTTGGGGCCATTGGCTTTGTCTGGTACAAAAACCGTAAAAAAGACAGCGAGATGCCTGGTGCCTAATTGATGGTTGGCGCAGTTTTAGAACGGTCAGACATCCATAGCAGGAAAAATACTACTGCGCCAATGATTGCCACCGACCCCAGTATGCCCAATATCAATCCATATTTGGTCGCACCACTTATTGCCAACAAGACAATTGACAACAGCATTAGGATGATGCTGGTCAACAACTTACCCGTTGGCATTGCAATGGTGCCAAATTGAATCCATTTGTAGATTCTCTCCTTCAGTCTTTTCTTTTTCCCACCAAGGCTTTTTTTGATGCTCGTCCAATGCTGTTTCAAGTCCTGCTTGCCTGCTTCTACTTCCTGTGTGTTCTGGGCCTGACTGGTAATATTACGTATTGATACTGCCGATTCTCCCAATTGGGGAGCCAAAAATAGCAAGGTCATTAACAAGGATTGCCTAAGAATGATTTTCATAAAACTGTAATTGGTTTGGATGAAAAATGGGTTGCCAATCAGAAATTTCTTTCAAAATAGTCAACAACCCGTTCGTCGGTCATGATGTCGCTCGGCTTTAACTGTTTTTTTAGCACAATACCCTCCAACGTTCGGCACCGACTTAGGGCGACATAAGTTTGTCCGAACTCAAACGCTCCGGAATCCATGTCAATTATCACCTTGTCAAAAGTTTTTCCTTGCGATTTGTGGATGGTTACCGCCCAAGCCAGCCTCAAAGGATATTGCTCGAACATGCCCACAACCTCTGCTTCGATTTCGTCAGGGTTTTCTTTGCCTGGTCGGTACCGGATAATTTCCCATTTGGCGGGCACCACATTGATGACTTTTGGGGCACCTCGTTCATCGGTGAATACCTTAATGCCTTCCTCATCAAATTTGGTGACTTTGCCAATCGTCCCATTTACATAGTTGCCATCCGCATCGTTTTTGATGAACATGACCTGTGCGCCTACCTTCAGCCTTAACGCCATTTCCGTTGGGTATTGCTTTGGGTCAAATTCACCTTGGATTTTGGCTAAAAAGGATTCCTCCAAGCCCTCCAGTTGTACAAGTTCTATGGTGTTGATTTGGTCAACTTTAACATTGCGGGTTGCCAGTGTTATGAAGGATTGGGCTGGCTCGAAATCAGGGAGGTATCGTTGGTTGAGGTCTTCCAAATCCTCCCAATCTGCTGCATTGTGCCTAACTGCCTCCAAGAGCCGGAGAAAATGGCGCTCCTCTTGCCGATAGACCTTGCGAAGTTCCATTTTTTCATAATCAAAATCACGTAGGACATGTGCCGAAAAGAAATAAGGGGTATCGTAGGTCATTTCCAGGTGGCGGCGCTCTTCCTCATTGGCCACTACTGGCGGCAATTGGAACAAGTCACCGATGAACACCATCTGGACGCCCCCAAAAGGAAGGGGGATGTCACGATTCAAGCGCAAGGAACGGTCAATGGCATCTAGCATGTCGGCCCGTACCATACTAATTTCGTCAATGACGAGTACCTCGATGCGGCTGAACCATTTCTTGGTGAAACTCTTGGAAATATCCCTGGCTTGGATGAGCCGAGGAGGGAAGCCAAAAAAAGAATGGATGGTTTGCCCTTGAACATTGAGGGCGGCAATGCCAGTGGGTGCAAGCACTATGGTCTTTTTCCGGGTAGTACCTCTAAACAACTGTAGGAGCGTACTCTTGCCTGTTCCTGCCTTGCCGGTCAGAAAAAGGCTTTGTCTCGTTTTTTCCAAGACATCAAGGGCATAGCGGAATCCTTCGTTGAGTTCGAGTGGTGCTTTGTCAATCATAAACTTGGCAGTTGGGCAAAGATAGTGGATTGACCGCTTAGGCTTGTTGAAATTGAAAAACGGTTTTTGGCGCAAAGGCAAAGACGGCTAAAATTGGCGGAAATATCTGTGGGTGTGCAGTTGTCGCAGATGAAAATAACTTCATAGCTTTTGTTTCCCTCCCCTATATCTTTATCAAATTAGCAGGGCAAAACATGACTCAGAGATCGCTCTAAGTTTACGGGCTGACCTCTTTTTTCACTAAATAAAGATATACGGGGAAGTGGTCGCTGTAACCTCCGATATAATTGTCAAAATCAAAAGTACGGAAAGGGTAGCCTTTGTATTGCCCTGTTTTTTGCACAAGGTAAGGCTTGTTGTGTACCTGCGCTTTGTGGAAGCGGTAACCCGATTGGTCTTCATTGACAAGCCCTTCGGAGATGATGATCTGGTCAAAAAGACTCCATGCATCCTGATAGGCCATTGTGCCCAATCCTTCTTTGAAATAGGCGTACATTGGGTTGAAAAAACCACCCGGTTTCACATCTCCTTTCTTTGGTTTGGCTTCTAACACTTTTTTGACGCTGGGGCTGTTTGGATCGTCGTTCAAGTCACCCATGATGATGACTTTCACATTTGGATTGAGCGCAAGCAATGAGTCTTTTACCGTTTTGCAAAGGGCAGCAGCAGTGTTTCGATAGGGAGCGGTTGCGGCTTCGCCACCACGGCGGCTTGGCCAGTGATTGACCAACACATGCAATTCTTCACCATCAAGTAAACCGCTCACATGAAGGATGTCACGGGTCAGGTTACGTTCGCCATCGCTACCATAAATCATCAATGGAATCGCCTGGCTACCCGTGAGCGTGAAATATTTGGGTTGGTAAATTAATCCAACGTCAATCCCTCTTTCGTCTGGGGAATCATAGTGTACAATCTGATAATTGCGGCTTGCCACTTTTTCCTGTTTCACAAAATCCTCAAGTACAAGCCGGTTCTCGATTTCAGCGATGCCGAGAATAGCCACACCGTCCGGCGTAAGGTCCGTTCCCAATTCCGATACTACCCTGTCGAGGTTCTTCAGTTTATCGTTGTACACCTCAGTCGTCCAGTTCCTTTTGCCATTAGGCAAGAACTCGGAATCGTCCGTGTCCGGGCTGTCAATGGTGTCAAACAAGTTCTCAAAGTTGTAGA
This sequence comes from Saprospiraceae bacterium, assembly GCA_016714985.1. Taxonomy (GTDB): domain Bacteria; phylum Bacteroidota; class Bacteroidia; order Chitinophagales; family Saprospiraceae; genus UBA6168. Next base: position 71,529 of record JADKBS010000006.1, read on the forward strand.
ACCCGACGCAAGCCACTTTAAAGGACTGCTTTTGGGCGAAAACGGGCAGGAAAGCCAGTAGCAGGAGGAAAACAAGAAAATTGCTCTTCATTTTACTTGGAATAATTGTGGCAAAGCTACGACGGTACTTCGTTCATTTGCCGCTTCCAAGAGTTAAGTTTATGCGGAAATTCACATGGTAGAGATTGTTGGATTGTTTCATTGTTATCGTGGTTCGTGCGAAATAACAATTCAACAATCCAACAATTCAGCAATCCAACAATCAATTTTTCACCACCAATTTCGTCTTCTGCCGCCCATTTTCGAGGCGCAGGTGGAAATAGTAGCTGCCATTTGGCAAGCCTGAGCTATCAAATTGAACGGTATGCTCCCCAGCGGCAAGGCGTTTGTTTATCAATAATTTCAGCTCTTGGCCAGCACCGTTGAACAGGCTCAAGCGAACGTGCTCGTTGCCGCAATTGAATTTAACGTTCACCTCCCGACCGAATGGATTGGGGTAGGGAAGCACCAGCATTTCGGGGGCGGGCAATTGGTCTGTTCCACTGATATTGCAACCATCCATCAATGGAATATAGGAGAATTCAGGGAACAATAAGTTTTGGACATCGGCCTGTGGGACCTCGAACCAATCCATCAACAATGAGCCATAGATATTCCGGAAATCGTATTGCATGGCAACAGCTTCCTGCACTTCTGGTGCATCTGGGATTTCAGGGCTATCGCCTGTGAACCCAGGTTTTACGCAAGACCCGAAAAGCATGAGGGGAGCAGCGTCGCCGTGGTCGGTGCCGAGGCTGTCGTTGGAGCGGATGCGGCGGCCAAACTCGCTGAAGGTCATGGTCGCAACCCGTTTTTCGATGCCGAGCAAAGTCAAATCTTGTTGGAACGCAGTAACCGCATCGCTTAACGTCTGGAGCAGTTCGGAATGAGTGCCCAAGGTCGGGTCAAGTACCACCTGGCCTGCGTGGGTGTCAAATCCGCCGAGGTTCACAACATAAACTTTGGTTTTCAAACCTCCGGCAATCAACAGTGCCACATTTTTCAATTGGTTTCCAAGATTGGTATCGGGGTAGGTAACCATGTTGGCGGCGTTGCCTGCGGCCTCCATGATGCCATTGCTGTAGGCATTGGTGGATTCAATGCTTTGCCGAAGATAGGCCAACTCCTCACCATAAGGCGTACTTGGTGCAGTGTCATTGCCACTATTCACCAACTGGTTCAACATGGTCGGGTCGTTGACTGCCATACTGAAATTTGAGGTAAACCCTTGACAAGTCTCCGTCACCGTGCCTCCAAGCGTAAGCGCAAATGGGTCTGGGTAATCCGAATTTGGATAACCATCCGGGAAGTTCGGCTGCCCCAATTGGAAATGGCGACCTAACCAGCCGGTTGCCCAATACTCATCGGCTGGGGAGCCAGAAGTCCAAATGTCGGTGCTTCGGAAGTGACTGCGGTTTTGGTTGGGGTAGCCTGCAGCTTGTACCACGCCCATTTTACCTTCATCAAAAAGCCCTTTGAGGCCAGTCATGGATGGGTGAAAAGCTTGGTTGAAGCCCACATCAAGCAGGCTCGACTGCGGGATGAGGATATTGCCACGAGCATTGGCCAATTTGTCGTACTGATCGAGTGGGGTGATCATGCCGAGGCCATCATTGCCACCGTTGAGCTGTACGAGCACCAACACTCGGTCGTTTTCATTATTGATGGCTGAGAATATGGATGACTTTGGCATTGCGCTGAGCTTGAAGCCATTGAGCAGCAAAGGCAATGAAAGTCCGGTAGTTTGTATGAAATTTCTCCGCTTCATTTTTTGAAGGATTGAAGGATTGATGGATGGAAGGATTGAAGATTGTTGGGACAGCGTAAGCCTTTTACCTGCCAGTTCTTCAATCCTTTTACCCTTACTTAACTAAGGTAATATTCCGGCATGTACATCATGCCTCGAAGGAGGGCTGTCAATTTGTTCCGCACAGGCGTCGCAGCAGCAGTATTGCTGGGATCGCTCAAATAATTGCTGTATTGTGTGCTCCAGACCGTGTCTGCTTGGCCATTTGGCAGCAGCAACCCCTTCAAATAACCATGTTGCAACGTTGTGATGGGCTGCGGAAAAAGGATTTTCACACATTCATCAATCAGAGCATCAGCTGTAGTTGGATTGTCTAGGGTGGCGACGAACTTTAGTACATCAATTTTTGCTGCAAACAGCACATTGTTGTTGTCGTCGTTAATCGTAAGCCCAGCGTTCAGCATCCGGTTTGTATAATTTTGACGGAAAGGAAGCGTGACCGAACTTATCCAATGCCTGTAAAAAACAGGCTCTTGGTAATACGCCTTCCAACCTGCTACGCTTGGTGGATCGTAATAGGGCATTTGCATTTGGGAGGTCCTTGTAAATGCCTGAGAGAATACAGCATAGTACTGGGATAAATTGGCAGGAGCCATGTCAATCTCAAACATCTTGAACAGGCCAATTACAAAGTCAATTGGGCTTTTTATCATCGGACCCACGTTCAGGATATCGAAGAAATGCTCACTTTTAAGCAAGGCTTCCAGTGCAGGCTTGATTTCATAATTATTATCAAGCAGAATTTGCGCCATTGGGGCAATCACCTCTTCCTCCACCTGTTGCGGTATCTCGTAGTAAACAAACCAGCGATAAAGCTTGCGGCAAATGAACTTGGCGCACTCGTCTTTCTCAAAAATTTTATCAATTAAAAAAGCATATTCCTGATCGCCCAGATTGGGGATTTGCAGGTCATCGAAACGGTGCGAGAGTTGCTTGGTGGTCTGGTTGTGGCGGGTTGCCGTAAAAAACGCTTCGATAGTTTGGGCATTTGGTGGGCTGTTGAGCACCACTCTCGACCGCCAACCTGAAAAGACCTTGGCCATTTCTACCACGTCCTGTTCTGTATAATTGGTGTAGTCGTTGGGCCCAGCCAAAAGGCCTTTGCCAATGGTGAAAAGTTCAAGGACTTCTCTTGCATAGTTTTCATTTGGAGAATTTGCGGTATTGTCGTCACCGTTCAAGTACCGCAACATAGCAGGTTCGATGGTCATGGCCTTTGTCAAGTCCCTGAAATTTCCAATCGCATGAGATCGAAGCAATTGGCTGTAACTGTAAAATACACGGGTGTCGGGTTGATCTGCCACTGGGAAATGGTTGTGCCAAAACAGCACCATTTTCTCTCTGATGCTGGTTCCCTCCGTGTGCATTAGGTTCAATGTCCATGCTCGCAAAGACTGCTCCCTTGATGCACGAAGTCCTTGGACAGCACCACTGTAGAGCTTGTCCACCCAAGTTTCACCGATAGGGGTATTCACATCTTCCGTGAAATAATAGTTGACAGGTGGCGATGGAGGGTCGTTGGGCAAGGTCATCAGTTTGGACATGGTATCGTCAAGCCCATCGTTTACAGCCTCCTTAATCTGTTGATAAGAAGCACCAAAACTGGCCCTGCGGAGCAAGTGCGCAGCTTGCTCATAGCCAAATGGCCCAGTGTAGGGCGTCAGCCCAGAAAGGATGTCCAACGATGAAACGGTCTTCACTGCCTTGTCTGAGCGGGAATGCCCAACAAGCCTTGCAAGGGTAGCTCTTCTATCCATATTGAAAAATTGAAAATTAGAACTGAAACTGTGGCTTTTTGCGGATAAGCAGTCTGATTGACTTTGAAAATTTGGAGTCGTTTAATTGGAAGGAAATTTTTTTTCAAATCGGTGAAAATCATACCAATTTCACCCATCTATGAATAGAAAAGCCGAGACAATTACCAAAATGTGTTGTCTCGGCCTCGTGTTCAGCGAACAGCATCGGTGGGTAGGCGATATTACATAATCCCAAACAACTTGGCGTACTTCATGATTTCTGCCGTGTTCGTGATTTTGAGTTTTCCTGTGAAAACGGCCATCATCGGGTTCAATTCTCCCCTTAGCAGGGCAATGAAATTTTTCTCCTTGGCGGTGATTTTGCATTTCGGCTCACCTTCAAAATGTTCAAAAACCTGCATCTGATTGTCCTTGACAATAACGCTGAACTGGCCGCCGCCATCGCCCTCTATGTCGAAATGAAAATTCGTATCCACCCCGTTCATCCATTCAGGCTTGACAGATAGGGGAAGATTGGTGATGAAATCCTTGGCATTATGAATGGTGAACTTGGGTACTTTGCTTAAATCCATTTTTTCAATGTTAAAGAATGATGTCGAATTGTCTAGGGAAAAAGACCAGTGGCCTCAAATGACCAATGACCAATTCCACCGCAAGGTTACGAAATTCATAGCAACTGCTCCATCCATTTGACCAAGAAGGCCAAGACTTCGCCCTGCTGCGGTTCATTGTGTATTTCATGTTTAAGACCCGGCCAAAGTTGGAAGGTCACATCACCTTTGAGGCGTTTGGATAGGGCTAAGGTGGCTTGAGGAGAAGTAAGCGGGTCGTTTTCGCCGTGCATGAGCAGGGTAGGGCAGGGCGCAGTGCCTGTGAATTCGTCAAGGAATTTTGCACCACCAAGCAGTTCGTATCCAGTCTTAACTGAAATGCGATTATGGACCAACGGGTCATTCAAATACGCCTCGATAACTGCAGGGTCGTTTGATAATCCATTTATATCCAACCCGTTATTTTGGGTCAGATCGTGCCAAACAAAATTCATCACCTGAGCAAAAACGACAATCAACTTGGAAGGTTGTTTGGGCAATCGAATCCAAGGCCCTGTGGCAATCAAACCTGTGATGGCAGGTTTTCTTCGCAGCATATCGTTCAAAATTACATTGCCGCCCATGCTATGTCCATAAAGGAAAATGGGCAAGTGGGGGTATTTTTCGCTTGCCAGTTTCAGCAGCAATTCCACGTCATCCATCATGGAATCAAGGCCGTGCGTATGCCCCCGCTTGCCTTCTGAGCGCCCATGCCCTTGGTGGTCAAATCCGATGGTTGTAATCTTTTTCTCCGAAAAAAAGCGGGCAACATGGTCGTAACGGCCGACATGCTCACCGATGCCATGCACAAGGCAAACGACAGCACGTGCGCCTTCCACTTGCCAGTGCTGAAAATGCAGTCTTACACCAACCTTGTTTTCTTGCTGAAAATCTATGATTTGCATGGAGTGTTTTTTTGAGTTGCAAAAAAAAGCAAATGCTATTCAACTTCGTTGTGATTGGATAGAAAATTGCAAAACCGAGCAACCACAAGCATTTATCCACGTTGAAAATAAAGCAGCCATTTTGCAAACCTTTTAGCGCCCACAAGGTTGAACTTAGGGGATGAAAAAAATCTTCAAAATAAAATTTGCCTGTTTTGGCTTTTTTTTCAAAACAAACCCTAAACTGCCCCGCAAAAGTCATTCTTAAATTGTAAAAAAACACCCTTGTACTGATTAAAAATCAGTAATTCCAGTAGTTTTCATCCTAATTATTCGTAAGCCATAGAATATTTTTTGTCCCTACTTTTGCCGCTCAATTTTACCGAAACATGAATCCGTATCTTCCCATTCTGATGGTCTTGTTCGTTGCCTTAGGCTTTGTGGTGATAACCCTGGTGGGCACTCACGTCCTTGGCCCCAAACGAAAGACCGCCATAAAGGACGACGCCTTCGAGTGCGGCATCCCGTCCATCGGTGACGCCCGCAGCCCCTTTTCCATAAAATATTTCCTTGTGGCCATCCTCTTTGTCCTTTTCGATGTGGAGGTCATCTTCATGTACCCCTGGGCCGTCAACTTCAAAAAGCTTGGTCTCATGGGCCTCCTCGAAATGTTCACCTTCATGGCTGTGCTTTTCATTGGCCTGATGTACATCTTCAAGAAAGGCGCGCTGAAGTGGGAATGAAAATCGGTGGACGATAGACGGCTTACGGTTGACGGAGACCCCGCACCGTCCACCGTCCACCGTCCACCGTCCACCGTTGATATGAATATAGACATCAGACCAGAAAATACGCCGCCCGGCCTTGAAGGCACCGGCTTTTTCGCTACCTCGCTCGACAAGGTGGTGGGACTTGCCCGTGCCAACTCGCTCTGGCCGCTGCCATTTGCCACCTCGTGCTGCGGCATCGAATTCATGGCGACCATGGCCAGCCACTATGACCTTGGCCGTTTCGGGGCCGAGCGCCTCAGCTTCTCTGCCCGCCAGGCTGACCTGTTGATGGTCATGGGAACCATTTCTAAGAAAATGGGCCCGGTGCTGCGGCAAGTTTATGAGCAGATGGCCGAGCCAAAATGGGTGCTTTCGATGGGTGCTTGCGCCAGCAGCGGCGGCATTTTCGATACGTATTCGGTCTTGCAGGGCATTGACCGCATCATTCCTGTCGATGTTTACATCCCCGGCTGCCCGCCCCGCCCCGAACAGGTGCTGGACGGCATTTTGAAAATACAAGAATTGGCCAAAAACGAAAGCCTGCGCCGCAGGCATTCTGCCGAGTACAAAGAAATGCAGAACGCTTACGGACTTGAATAGAGGGTGAGAGCGTGAAGAATGAGAAATAAGCGTTGCCCTACACCCTCTCACTTCTCTCACTCTCTCACATTCTGAAATGATAGCAACACAACCACATATCGCTTGGATGGAAGAAGTCGTCGGGCATCTTCGGGAACGCTTCGGGGCACAGGTGCTTTCGGTGGAGCAGGCTTACGACTTTCCAAATATTGTTATTGCGAAGCAAAGCCTGATGGACGTGCTTGCTTTTTTGAAAAATGACCCTGAAATGGGCTTCACCTTCCTGACTACACTTTGCGGAATGCACATGCCGGAACAAGTAGGCCAGGAGTTTGGCATGGTCTATCAGCTGCACAATTTGCCACAAAACAGGCGGTTGCGGGTTAAAATCTTCATGCCTGAAAGTGATTTGGATGTGCCAACGGCAACCTCACTTTGGCCAACGGCCAACTGGATGGAGCGTCAGGAATACGATTTCTTTGGCTTCAATTTCGTTGGCCACCCCGACCTGCGCCGCATTTTGAACATGGATGAAATGAATTACTTCCCCATGCGCAAGCAGTACCCGCTAGAGGATTTGGGGAAACATGATAAGGATGATGCAAAGTTTGGGCGGTGATGCCCTTTTTATTGTTGCCGCAGGCAAACCTCAACGTCACGTTTGTCATTTACGCAGGCAAACTGCAACATCACGAGGGAAGTCATGTGCGGAAAATATGACGCCGCAGCGCTTGTCCCGATTTCTCGGGATTGCCTACGGCAAGGACAAAAGCGGCTTTGAAATCACAATGATTGTTTGTAAATGATTGAGAATCAAAACATACTGACACCCGAAAAGGAATACGTGACCCTTAACTTGGGTCCCACGCACCCTGCCACGCACGGCATTTTCCAGAACATCCTGAAGATGGATGGGGAAATCATCGTGTCCACCGAGCCGACCATCGGGTACATCCACCGGGCCTTCGAGAAGCTGGCCGAGCACCGTCCCTACAACCAAATCGCTCCCATCACCGACCGGATGAACTACTGCTCGGCCCCCATCAACAATATGGGCTGGCACATGACGGTGGAGAAACTCATCGGTTGCGAAGTGCCCAAGCGGGCGCAATACATCCGAGTCATCATCATGGAACTGGCCCGCATCGCCGACCATATCATCTGCGACTCGGTCATCGGGGTGGACACCGGAGCACTTTCCGGCTTCCTCTACATCTTCCAGGAGCGGGAGCATATCTACGAGATTTTCGAGGAGGTCTGCGGCGCTCGTTTGACGACCAACACGGGGCGCATCGGCGGCATGGAGCGTGATTTTTCGCCAAAAGCTTGGGAGAAACTGGAATACTTCGTGAAGCATTTTCCCGAAAAACTACACGAATTTGAAAGCCTCTTGCTCCGCAACCGCATCTTCATGGACCGCACCATCAACGTCGGGCCAATCAGTGCCGAGCGGGCATTGGCCTACGGCTTCACCGGCCCCAACCTCCGTGCCGCTGGCGTGGACTACGACGTGCGGGTGATGAACCCTTACAGCAGCTACGAGGATTTTGATTTCCAAATCCCCGTTGGCACAAACGGCGACACCTACGACCGTTTCATGGTGCGCCTTGAAGAGATGAAACAAAGTCTCAGCATCATCAAACAGGCCATGAAGAACATGCCCGACGGCCCCATCCATGCCGACGTGCCAGCGTTCTACCTGCCACCAAAAGAGGAGGTGTACTCGAAAATGGAGGCGCTGATTTACCAGTTCAAAATAGTGATGGGTGAGATGGATGTGCCAAAGGGCGAGGTCTATCACGCCGTCGAGGGTGGCAATGGCGAGTTGGGTTTCTACCTCGTCAGCGATGGCGGGCGGACGCCGTTCCGACTGCACCTGCGCCGACCTTGTTTCATCTACTACCAGGCGTACCCGGAGATGATTCAAGGGGCGATGCTGAGCGATGCGATTTTGACGATGAGTAGTATGAATGTGATTGCGGGGGAGTTGGATGCGTGACGCTTTTGTCATAGCCGAAGGTAAACCGCAACGTCACGTTTGTCATGGCCGTAGGCCAACTGCGACGTCACAAGGGAAGTCACACAAGACAGCACACACGACGTCGCAGGTTGCCTTCGGCAATGACAAAAGCGACGAGTACGCAAAATCGACAAACACGAGAAGTAAATAAAAAATAGAAAATCAACCATTTGCATGACTGCAACTGACAACATAAAATTCAGCGACGAAACCTTAGCCTTGGTTCAAAAGACCATCCAGCGCTACCCACAAGGCCGCCAAAAATCGGCGCTCCTCCCTGTGCTGCACTTGGCCCAAGCCGAGTTCGACGGCTGGCTGAGCGCCCCGGTGATGGACTACGTGGCCTCCCTACTCGACATCCAACCCATCGAGGTTTATGAAGTGGCTTCGTTCTATTCGATGTTCAACCTCGAACCCGTGGGCAAATGCCTCATGGAGGTCTGCCATACCAGCTCCTGCTGGCTGCTGGGGGCGGACGACATCGTGAAGCACTTAGAGCAAAAGCTCGGCATCAAAAAAGGCCAGACCACGCCCGATGGCAAGTTCACCCTCAAGACCGTCGAATGCCTCGGCTCTTGCGGCACGGCTCCGATGATGATGATTGGGGCGCAGTACCACGAGAACCTGACGCTGGAGAAGGTGGATGCGCTAGTGGGGGAATGGGATGGGAAGGGGGAGAGGAGTCGGTATTGTTGAGCCGATAAACTTTTTACAATGGAAAATGAATCCTTTATAAATGAATTGAACAGCATAGAAGCTGAAATTTTGCGAATAGGCGGAGTCCCGGATGGGATTGTTAATTTGGATGAATATCTAAAGGCTGACATCAAAATCATGTGGATTCTGAAAGAGGCGAATAGTCAAGGTAATAATGAGTGGAGCATGAGAGGTGCATTGAATGATGGTTATCTAATAAACGAAAATGGCATTAGGGGAGGTTGGGGCAGAACTTTTAATCCAATAATTTATACAACAGTAGGCATCTTGAGCAATAAAAATTGGGGTGAAATCAATTGGGTAAGTGATGAACCAGAGCTAATTGAAATTCTGAAAAAAATAGCTTTTGTGAATGTAAAGAAAGTTCCTGGCAACTCAGTTTGTGATAACGAGCAAATGAAATCTTTTTATCAGCAGAATAAGTCTATTCTAGTAAGGCAAATAAAATTGGCAGAGCCTGATGTCATTATTTGTGGGAACACCTTTTGGTTAATTCAAAATGAATTAAAAATCAAAGACTTTACACCTGTTAAAAATTTCTCAAAGGAATTCCCCATCAATTTCTTTTACTCAACCAAAAGAATGGTCATAGATGCATATCACCCCAATAATAGAAGTGTATCTCAAGAAGATTACTGTGACAGCATTATTGAGGCAGTAATTGAATGGAATAAAAATTTTAGAGTGGGATAACCAGTACTTGAAAATCTGCCGCTTGCAAGCGCAGCCCAGAACCAAATCCCTGAATCCCAACAACTTGCTAAACCTTAAAAAAATGGAAAAGCAAACCATCGAAGAAATCCGCAAGCAGTACCCCGACCAATGGGTTTTGGTAGGCGACCCTGAACTGAAAGATTGCGACACTTTGGGTTCCATCATCAGCAAACTGGAGCGGGGCTTTGTCCTGTTGGCGAGCAAGGACAAACGGGAGATTGGTTACAAGACCAAAGAAGTAAGGAAGGGCTACAAGAGCGTCACCTGCATTTACACGGGAGAAATCCCGCAAAATCGCAAGTGGTTAACGAGTCTAAGCCACTTCTCTCCCAATCTCTTCTGGGACACCGACGAGCAAACCCTCGACCCGGAAAAGCACGCCCGTTTCATTATCGAGCGGGTGCTGATGCGGGGGCGGATGGAAGATTGGAGGACACTTACGGAGCAGTACGGGTTTGAGCGCATAAAGAGGGAAGCATTGAAAATCAGGTACTTGGACAAGGTGACGCTGAGTTTTTGCAGCACCATGTTCCATGTGCCAAAATCAAGATTCAGGTGTTACAAACAGCCACAGTCCATCCAGCAACTCTGGCAATTCTGAGGGCGATAATGCAGGAGCCAACGTTCCAGCAGTTCCGATTGGTGGGGGGTACGGCATTGGCCTTGCAAATCGGCCATCGCATTTCGATTGACCTTGACTTATTCACGAGCGAGGACTTTGACAACAATGCCATCATCTCAGCCATGCAACCGATGGGCAGGCTCGAAATCTTGGTGGACAAGCCGCCTTTCTTGCAGGTGAGGCTGGACGATGTGAAGGTGGACTTTTTGAAATACCCGTACCCTTTTGTCTCGGAAGGAATCGAAGTGGAGGATATACGGCTGGCAACCATTGAAAACATCGCGGTAATGAAACTGCTGGCCATTGCCAGAAGGGGCGTAAAAAAGGATTTTTACGACTTTTACTTCCTGCTTGAGCAGTTCAAAATGGCTGAAATTGTCGGCTTTTTTGAAGAAAAAGTACCTAATGTTGACTTGTTCCATATTTTCAAAAGTCTGATCTATTTTGGCGATGCCGATGTGGAAGGTGACCCGAAAATGTTGAAGAAAGTCAGTTGGTCAACTGTTAAAAAGACAATTTCAAAAAAGGTAGAAACCTATTTGAATCAAGAAAGATAATGTCTCAAAAAATACTACTTAAAAACGACCACATCCCCGGCATCAACACCTTGGAGGTGTACCGGAAGCACGGTGGCTACGAGTCCTTGAAAAAGGCGCTTGGCATGGCCCCCGATGCCATCGTGGAAGAGGTGAAGAAGTCCGGCCTACGGGGCCGGGGCGGTGCGGGCTTCCCCACGGGCATGAAGTGGAGCTTCTTGGCCAAGCCCGAGGGCGTTCCCCGCTACCTCGTCTGCAACGCCGATGAGAGCGAGCCCGGCACTTTCAAGGACCGCTACCTGATGGAGCGCATCCCGCACCTGCTGGTGGAGGGGATGATAGTCAGCAGCTTTGCGCTGGGGGCGAACACCTCGTACATCTACATCCGGGGCGAGTATTTCTACGTGCTGCGCATCCTCGAAAAGGCGATTGACGAAGCTTATGCCGCTGGATTGCTCGGTAAGAACATCCTCGGCAGCGGCTTCGACCACGACTGCTACGTTCAAATCGGTGCCGGTGCATACATCTGCGGCGAGGAGACCGCCCTGCTCGAAAGCCTCGAAGGCAAGCGTGGCAATCCTCGCCTCAAGCCGCCTTTCCCGGCTGTGAAGGGCCTTTGGGATTGTCCCACGGTAGTAAACAACGTGGAAACCATCGCCGCCGTCGTGCCCATCATCGAAATGGGCGGCGACGCCTACGCAGGCATCGGCATCGGCAAGAGCACGGGCACGAAGCTCATCTCGGCCAGCGGCCATATCAACAAGCCGGGGGTTTACGAAATCGAACTGGGCGTTCCGGTGGAGGAGTTCATCTACTCCGACGAATATTGCGGCGGCATCCGCAACGGCAAGGACTTAAAGGCCGTGGTGGCTGGCGGTTCGTCCGTGCCCATCCTGCCCAAGCACCTCATCCTGAAAACCGCCGCCGGAGAACCCCGCCTCATGAGCTACGAGAGCCTTGGCGATGGTGGCTTCGCAACGGGCACCATGCTCGGCAGCGGCGGTTTCATCGTCATGGACGAGGATACTAGCATCGTGAAGAACCTCTACACTTTCGCCCGTTTCTACCACCACGAGAGCTGCGGCCAATGCAGCCCCTGTCGGGAAGGCACGGGCTGGATGGAGCGCATCATCAAGAAAATCCTCGACGGCAAAGGCACTTTGTCGGACATTGACCTGCTCTGGGACGTGCAAAGCAAAATCGAGGGTAAGACCATCTGCCCGCTCGGCGAGGCTGCGGCCTGGCCCGTTGCGGCTGCGATTCGGCATTTCCGACATGAGTTTGAGGAGTATGTGACGAGGCCGGAGAGGATTAAGGAGGTGCGGCATTATTACAGGCTCAACCAATTAGAACCAGCTTAATTTTGAAGAAAAATTGAAGCCATGACAGAGCAAATCATTCTTTCAGAAATCTATCGACTGCCGGAAAGCATGAAACAGGAGGTGCTCCATTTCATCGCATTCTTGAAGGAAACCCGTGCGGCTGAAAAGCAGCAAATGGAGAAGCCAAAAAGCAAACGAGTATTTGGCCGGACAAAGGGCAAGTACACCCTTGCCCCTGATTTTGATGCCCCATTGGATGACTTCAAAGACTATATGTGATGAAATACCTAATTGACACACATACTTTTCTTTGGTTCAACGAAGGTTCGCCCGAACTGAGCCAAACAGCCAAGTCTTTGATTGAGGACAAGGAGAATGAAATTTTTATCAGCATCGCCAGCCTTTGGGAGATTTCCATCAAAACCGCTTTGGGCAAATTGAACATCAAAGGGCCTTATGAAACGGTGATTGATGATGTGGTCGAAAGTGAAATGGAGGTTTTGTCCATCAATTTCGCTCACACTGTTGTCCAAAACAAGTTGGATTTTTTTCATCGTGACCCGTTCGACAGAATCATCGTTTCACAAGCCATTTTAGAGGAAATGGACTTGATTAGCAAGGATGAAATTTTCGACAACTACTTGGAAGGAAAAAATATCAAGCGGATTTGGAAATAATCCGAATCCGCTGATTATCAAAGCAATATGCCACTCGTAACCATAGACGATTTCCAAATCGAAGTGCCCGAAGGCACAACGATTCTCAATGCGGCCCGCATGATTGGCGGCGACCTCGTGCCGCCCGCCATGTGCTACTACTCTTCGCTGAAGGGCAGCGGCGGCTACTGCCGTACCTGCCTCGTGAAGGTGGAGCAAGGCTCGGCCAAAGACCCACGCCCCATGCCCAAGCTCGTGCCAAGCTGCCGCACCACGGTAATGGACGGCATGGTCGTGCGCAACGAAACCTCGCCGGAAGTGGTGGAGGCCAGGGCGGGCGTGACCGAGTTCCTGCTCGTCAACCACCCACTCGATTGCCCCGTGTGCGACCAAGCGGGCGAGTGCCACCTGCAAGACCTCGGCTACGAGCACGGCAAATTGGACACCCGCAGCGAGTTCCGCCGCCGCACCTTCGAGCCGATTGACATTGGCGAAAAGGTGAAGCTGCACATGAACCGCTGCATCCTCTGCTACCGCTGCGTGAAGGTTTGCGAGCAAATCACGGATGGTCGGGTTCACGGCGTCATCGGCCGGGGCGACCATGCCGAGATTTCGACCTACATCGAAAAGGCGATTGACAACGATTTTTCGGGCAACGTGATTGATGTCTGCCCTGTGGGTGCATTGACTGACCGGACTTTCCGCTTCAAAAGCCGGGTCTGGTACACAAGCCTGTGGATGCCCACCGCAATTGCGACAAATGCTGCGGCCAGGTGCGCCTATGGTACCAAGGCGAGGAAATCCTTCGGGTGACGGCCCGCAAGGACGAATACGGCGAGGTGGCCAAGCTCGAAAACGGCGAGGCTGGATGGATTTGCAACGATTGCCGTTTTGAGAAGAAACAAACCAGCGACTGGGTCATTGAAGGGCCAGCGAAGGTGAACCGCCACTCTGTCATCTCCGCCAACCACTACGAAAGCCCAGAAGGCGAGCGTTTCGAAGGAAAACAACTGGAAGGAGCGGCGCTACCGCATGGGGAGAAAGTGGAGTTGGGGGTGGGGGCTTTGGACCCGAATAATGTGTGATTTGATTTAAGATTGCAGATTACATGATTCCAGATTTAAGATTGTTGGGCGGCTGCGTCACGCAAATCTGAAATCTCAAATCATGTAATCTTGAATCTTAAATCAAAAGATTCAAGTAATAATGACGATACTGATTTTCAAAATTATCCTCGTCCTCGCCGTCTTCGGCCTCACGATGCTGATAGCGATGTACAGCACTTGGGCCGAGCGGAAGCTGTCCGCCGTGATGCAGGACCGGGTCGGGCCGAACCGGGCAGGGCCGATGGGGCTGCTGCAACCCTTGGCGGACGGCATCAAGATGTTCACGAAGGAAGAACTCATTCCCGAAGGGAGCAACCGCTTCCTGTTCATCATCGGGCCGGGCATAGCGATGCTGACGGCGCTGATTACGGGCGCAGTCATCCCGTGGGGCGGCGACGTGAGCATCGGTGGCGAATCGTTTGCGCTGCAAATCACGGACATCAATATTGGCGTGCTGTACCTGTTCGGGGTGGTGAGCATCGGGGTCTATGGCATCATGATTGGCGGCTGGGCAAGCAACAACAAGTACTCGCTGCTGGGTGCGCTGCGGGCCAGTTCCCAGATGATTAGCTACGAGATTGCGATGGGCCTGAGCATGATTTCCTTGATAATGATGACTGGCACTTTGAGCCTCCGGGAAATCGTTGCGCAGCAAGATGCTGGCTTCGCCAATGTGCTCTACCAACCGCTGGCCTTCCTGATTTTCATGATTTGCGCCTTCGCAGAAACGAACCGTGCGCCCTTCGACTTGCCGGAATGCGAGACGGAACTTATCGGCGGCTACCACACGGAGTATTCTTCGATGAAACTGGGCTTGTTCCTGTTTGCGGAGTATATCAATATGTTCATTTCGTCGGCTATCATGGTCAGCTTCTTCTGGGGCGGGTACAATTTTCCCTTCCAGCACGAGCTTGGCCTCAGTCCGAACGCCCTCGCCACGGTGCAGACGGTGGTGTTTTTCCTAAAGGTTTTTGGCTTCATCTTCCTGTTCATGTGGGTGCGCTGGACGATTCCCCGCTTCCGCTACGACCAGTTGATGAACCTCGGCTGGAAGGTGCTGCTGCCGCTGTCGCTGCTGAATATTTTCGTGACGGGGGTGGTGATGTATTTGACGGGGAAGTTGAACTAACTGGAAGGCGGAATTTATTCTGCCACCAATAAAATAGAAAGGCGGAATGAATTCCGCCCTCCTTTTGAGACAATGATAACTTGGCCCGACTTTGAAAAAATAGAACTCCGGGTAGGCACCATCCTCTCCGCCGAGGATTTCCCGAAGGCGAAGAACCCGGCCTACCAGTTGACAATAGACTTTGGTGATTTTGGGGTGAAGAAAAGCTCAGCCCAAATCACCAAACTGTACCAAAAAGAAGATTTGGTGGGAAAACAGGTGATTGCTGTCACCAATTTTCCCCCAAAACAAATCGCCAATTTTATCTCCGAATGTTTGGTGCTCGGAGTAGTTGGCGATGAAAAAGAAGTGACACTTTTGCAGCCCGAAAGGCCGGTGCCGAATGGGTTGCGAATATTATAGTCATTGGTCATTAGTCATTGGTCATTTTCGTAGTGACAATGACAAATGACCAATGACCCCAATGACAAGTTTATGCTGACGAACAGAAGCAAAGTGATGGAAAAAAAGCAGATGACGCTCGCCGAGCGCCTGTACCTGCCTGCCATTGCGGGGGGGATGTCCATCACGTTCCGACATATTTTCAAGAAAAGCGCAACGGTGCAGTATCCTGAGCAGTTGCGACCTATTGCGCCCGTGTATCGTGGCCACCACGTGCTGAAAAGGGACGAAGCAGGTGCTGAACGCTGCACGGCTTGCGGCCTTTGCGCTGTGGCTTGCCCTGCCGAGGCCATCACCATGACTGCCGCCGAGCGGAAGAAAGACGAAGAGAACCTGTACCGGGAGGAGAAGTACGCTGCCGTTTACGAAATCAATATGCTGCGCTGCATCTTCTGCGGACTCTGCGAGGAGGCTTGCCCGAAAGAGGCGATTTTCCTCACCGACCGCATCATTCCAAGCAACTATGGCCGCAATGGTTTCGTATTCGGTAAGGATAAATTGGTGGAGACGATGGACAATCCGGTGGATGTGACCAAGCGGCAGACGCCAGCGGTGATTGAGTTCAAGAAGGACAAGTTTCACCAGCATAATATTACCATCAACGACTTGGTAGATTTGGGGGAACATTGATTTTTTCACCAAAAACAAACTGACATGGGACTGATTTATGCGAAAGTAGTTTTAAAAAATG
Organism: Saprospiraceae bacterium; assembly: GCA_016714985.1. Taxonomy (GTDB): domain Bacteria; phylum Bacteroidota; class Bacteroidia; order Chitinophagales; family Saprospiraceae; genus UBA6168. The sequence goes on from JADKBS010000006.1 coordinate 87,909, forward strand.
GGGAAGACCTCATTGATGTACGTCGAAAACGGATTGAGCCAGGGATGGTACGTAGTATGAACCTAGATATACTTGTAGATTCTGGTGCTATCATGCTTGCCATAAACGAAACTATCAAAGCCCAGCTTGGACTTGAGACAACTGGGACTGATTTTGCCCAATTGGCTGATGGCAGTACAATGGAACTTGATATGGTTGGTCCAATTGAGGTGAACTTTGAAAATAGGCAGGCATTGGTTGAAGCTTTTGTTCTTCCAGGTGAATCAGAGCCACTTTTAGGTGCAATCCCGATGGAAGCAATGGATGTCCTTATTGACATGAGTCGCCAGAGACTTGTCGTCAACCCAAGCCATCCAAACAGACCTCAATTTTCAATGAAATGATTGGTTGATATTGATTGAAAAGCTGATAAGCGTTGATAAAAGTTGATGAGGGTTGATTTCCCTCCTTTCTTATCAACCCTTATCAACCACATCAACCCTTATCAACTCCAACAAAATATGCCAATTTCAGAAATACTCTTTTGGGCCTTGTCAGCTATTGCGGTGCTATGCGCCCTGATGGTGGTGGTCGTGAAAAACCCCGTCCACAGTGCGCTGTACCTGATACTGACCTTCTTCGCCATCGCAGGGCATTATTTCCTGCTGAACGCCCATTTCCTCGCTGCCGTCCACATCATCGTGTATGCCGGGGCCATCATGGTCTTGTTCCTTTACATTATTATGATGGTCAATTTGCAGGAAGCCCAAGTGGACAAAAAGCGCAACCTGTTCAAGCTGGCCTCCGTCGTTTCCGCAGGGCTAATGATGCTCGTGCTAACGGTCGCTGGCCAGCGGGCCGACCTAACAGCCGTCACCAATTCAGCCACTGAAATCGGTACCGTCGAAAGTCTCGGCACTACGCTCTTCAACGAGTTCTTGTTGCCGTTTGAAATATCCGCACTGCTCTTCCTCTCAGCGATGGTGGGGGCGGTGCTATTAAGTAAAAAAAGTCTCCAGTCTTGAGTTTCGAGTTCCGAGTTGTGAGTAGCCTTTGGGTTAACTCGAAACTCGAAACTCGAAACTCGAAACGTTTGAAAATGTCAATCAACTACTACCTATTCCTCTCCGCCGCCCTGTTCAGCATTGGGGCGTTTGGGGTGATGTTCCGGCGGAACGCCATCATGAAGTTCATGTGCATCGAGCTGATGCTCAATGCGGTGAACCTGCTCATGGTCGCCTTTTCCACGGTTTGGGGACAGGCCCAAGCGCAGGTCTTCGTGTTCTTCATCATGGCCGTAGCGGCAGCAGAAGTAGCGGTCGGTTTGGCCATTTTGATGATGATTTTCCGAAACATCCAATCAACCGATACTTCGATTTTGAGCAAAATGAAATGGTGATTCGATTTCGGATTTTGGATTACGGATTGCGGATTCAGTACGACCCCAATCCGCAATCCGTAATCCGTAATCCGCAATAATAAAGTGTGGAAGTAATAATCAAAATAGCCGCCTTCGCCCCCCTTGTCACCTTCGTGACCATCATGGCGGGGTACAAGTGGATGTCAAAAACGCTGACGGCCTGGGTGGCCTGTTCGAGCGTGTTCGTGTCGTTTGTATGCTCCGCAACCGTGTTCTACGACCAAGTCGTTAATCCGCAACAAGTGGTGGTAATGGTTTACCATTGGATTTCGAGTGGTACATTTCAGTCGGAGTTCAGCTTCCTGATTGACCGCCTATCGGCCACCTACATGCTGTTCATCACGGGTGTAGCGTTCTTAATTCACTTATTTTCAGTGGGTTATATGTGGGAGGACGACGGTTTCCGCCGCTTTTTTTCCTACCTCAACATGTTCACCTTCCTGATGTTGGTGCTCATCATGGCCGACAGCTTGCTCATCACCTTCATTGGGTGGGAGGGCGTGGGCTTTGCCTCCTTCATGCTCATCAGCTTCTGGCACCAGGACATGAAGAACAACGACGCTGCCAAAAAAGCCTTCGTGATGAACCGCATCGGCGACTTTGGCTACCTGATGGCGATGTGCCTGCTGTTCTACCACCTCGGCAGCCTTTCTTACAGCCAGCTTTTTTATGGTGAAAAATTGACGGCCCTGCAAGCCTTGCCTGTGGGCGTCCTCAGCCTGATAGCCGGCTGCCTCTTCCTCGGCTCGGTCGGCAAGAGCGCCCAGATTCCGCTCTTCACTTGGCTGCCCGATGCGATGGCTGCCCCGACGCCCGTTTCTGCACTCATCCACGCTGCAACGATGGTGACAGCGGGTGTTTACCTCGTTGCCCGCACGAGTGCTTTGTTTGAAATGACGCCCGATATTTCGATGCTCGTTACCATCATTGGCACCTCAACGGCGATTCTCGGCGCTGCCATCGGCCTTTTGCAAACAGACATCAAAAAAGTATTAGCCTACTCAACGGTCAGCCAACTCGGCTTGATGTTCATGGCACTCGGTTTGGGCGCTTACACAGCGGCCATTTTCCACGTTGTAACGCATGCTTTTTTCAAGGCGCTTTTGTTCCTTGGCTCCGGTAGCGTCATCCACGCCATGAGCGGCGAGCAGGACATCCGACGGATGGGTGGGCTTCGCAAACATTTGCCCATCACCTACAAGACCTTTTTGATAGGGACGCTGGCCATATCGGGCATCCCGCCGCTCGCAGGTTTTTTCAGCAAAGACCAAATCCTCGCTTCGGCGATGGAGACTGCCCCGGTTTTCTTCGTGCTCGGCCTCGGCGTTTCGTTGATGACCGCTTTCTACATGTTCCGGTTGTTGTTCCTCACCTTCTTCGGGGAGTTCCGGGGCACGGAGGAGCAGAAGCACCACCTGCACGAATCGCCCGCCACGATGACCATACCGCTCATCATTTTGGCCATCATGTCCATCGTCGGTGGCTGGATTGGCATCCCGCACGGGGTTGCCCATGCGGTGGGCATCCACAAGAGCTTCGATACCTTTATGGAACCCGTGCTGGGCAAGTTCGAGATGCACGCCAGCCTCGGCATGGAGTTGTTGATAATGGGCATCACGACCTTGCTTATCCTCGGTTCCATTTATTATGCCTACGTCCTATTTGTGAAAAACCGGGTGCGCCCCGTTAAGGATACCGAAGAACTGACTGGCCTTTCCAGCGCCATTGCTGGCAAATTTTACATTGATGAAATCTATCGCAAATATATCGTACAAGCCAACGACAAGTTCGCAGGCCTGCTCGAAAACACTATCGAACGGCTAGTGGACGGAACTGTAAATGCCGCAGGTACGGTCGTTTCATCGGTCAGTGGTCAGCTTCGCAAAGTGCAGACCGGGCAACTGGAGCACTACGTGGTCGGTTTTGTACTGGCGGTGATTGTGATGATTGCGCTTTTGATTTGAGGGGTTGATAAGGGTTGATAAAAGTTGATAAGGGTTGATTTTGCCCTGAATATCAACTCTTATCAACCCTTATCAACCCTTATCAACCAAGAATAAATGCTTCTTTTACCCATACTTCTCATACCACTCATCACGGCCATCCTTGCCTATTTTTCGGGTAAGAATGCCAAGTACATGGCGCTTGGCGGCTCCTTGCTGAACCTGGCCTACGTGCTGTTCATGCTCTATACTTACAACACAACAGGGCAGGAGACCTTCACGTTTTCGATGCCGTGGTTACCGCATTTGGGCGTCAGTTTCAGTTTGATGATGGACGGTATCAGCCTCATGCTCACCATCTTGTCGTCCATCGTGATGCCAATGGTGATTTATGCTTCCTGGAACCGTGACTACGAAGACCGCCACGTACTTTATGCCCTGATGATGCTCATGGATGCAGCAATGGCGGGCAGTTTCATCGCCGCCGATGGCTTTTTGTTCTACCTTTTTTGGGAAATTGCGCTCATTCCCATTTACTTCATCTGCCTGAAATGGGGTGGGGAAGGCCGCCAGCGCATTACCCTGAAGTTCTTCCTCTACACGATGATGGGCAGCTTCTTCATGCTCTTTGCCTTCATCTATTTGTACCAGCACACGCCCGATAAAACCTTTGCGCTGCAATCGTTGTACGAGGCGGGCCGCAGTCTCCCAGTGATGGAGCAGGGGCTGGTCATGGCGGGCATCTTCTTGGCTTTCGCCATCAAAATGCCCATCTTCCCGTTCCATACTTGGCAGCCGGAGACCTACTACATCGCCCCGACGCCGGGCGCCATGTTGCTCTCTGGCATCATGCTGAAAATGGCGACCTACGGCATCATCCGCTGGCTGATACCCGTGGTGCCGTTGGGCTTGAAGGAGTACGGCATCTGGCTCATTGGGCTTTCGGTGGTGAGCATACTTTACGCCTCTTTCATTTCCATTGTACAAAAAGACTACAAGCGTCTCATCGCCTTCGCCTCCATTGCCCACGTCGGCTTGATTTCTGCGGGCCTGCTTTCGGCAAATATGCGGGGCATACAGGGCGGTCTCGTGGAAATGCTCAGCCACGGTATCAATTCCGTCGGGCTTTTCTTCGTCTATGACATCATCGTGAGCCGCACAGGCACTGCCGAAATGGACAAGCTGGGCGGCATCCGGTCCATTGACCCAAGGCTCGGTTTCATGTTCCTCATCATTGTATTGGGCGTGGTGGCACTGCCGTTCACCAATGGCTTTGTGGGCGAGTTCCTGCTAATTCTGGGCTTGTTCGAGTACAACCAAGTACTGGGCGCTTTTGCTGCCCTCAGCATCATACTTGGTGTGGTTTATATGTTCCGCTCCTTCCAGAAGATGATGCTCGGCGAGGTGAAGGACGAGGCATTGAACTATAAAAAGCAAACCAACCAAGAAACCATGCTACTGCTGCTGGTCTGTGTGCTCATCATTGGTTTTGGGGTCTATCCCAAGCCGATTTTGGCCATTTCGGAGAAGTCGGTGATGGAGTTGTTGGAGGGTATTGCGCAGTGAAAGGATTGAAGGATTGGAGGATTGAAGGATTGAATGTCGCCACGACGCCCTCCTTCAATCCTTCAATCCTTCAATCCTCCAATCCTTAAAAAATGACCGAACTAATCATACTTTCCTTAACAGGCGTCGCCGCCCTCGTTTCCGAATTCTTGAACCTTCGGAAAATGCTGCTGCCGATGGCCATCTTGTCGTTGCTGGCTGTGCTGGGCCTTAGTTTCCTTCACATCGGCAGCGAGGAACTGATTTACAATATGGCCAGCATGGACCGTTTTTCAAGGCCCTTTCTTTCGGTGCTTTGTGTGCTGGGCGTATTGTGGTTTTGGGGCTTCCGCCGCTTTTTCGAGGAGGAAAAAACGACCTCCGACTACTTCGCACTCACGCTGTTCAGCTTTGCTGGAGCGGCTTGCATGGTGAGCTATACCAATTTGACCATGCTGTTTTTGGGCGTTGAAATCCTATCCATTCCAGTTTATGTGTTGGCGGGCAGCCGAAAAACGGACGTGAAGGGCAACGAGGCCTCGTTCAAATACCTGCTGTTGGGGGCGTTTTCGTCTTGCTTTTTGTTGTTTGGCATCGCCTTGCTTTATGGAGCGACGGGCACTTTCGACTTGGCGGAGCTTCAATCCAAAATCACGAGCTTAACGCCTGATAATCAACTCCTTCTGCAAGTGGGCTTTGTAATGACGGTCGCCGCATTTGCCTTCAAAGTGGCCGCTGCGCCCTTCCATTTTTGGGCACCCGATGTTTACGAAGGTTCGCCCGTGCCTGTGACCGCTTACATGGTAACGGTGGTAAAAGTGGCCGCATTTGCCGCTTTGCTGAAGTTCTTCCAAGTCTTTGAGGGCACTATCCCGCAGACGGTAGCATGGGCTATTTACGGCCTCTGCTTCCTCACGCTGATGGTCGCCAATTTCGTGGCTGCTTCGCAACGCAACGTCAAGCGCCTGATGGCCTATTCGAGCATTTCGCACACGGGTTTCATGCTCACGGGCATTTTCAGCCAGGGCGAGGGTGCTGAGAATTTGCTGGTTTATTACTCCCTCGTTTATGGCATCGCAAGCCTCACCGCCTTCCGGGTGCTGTGGTACCTCCGCAACGAAGCCGCTGATATTCAGGATTTTAAAGGCTTGATTCATACCAATCAATTGGCGGCAGTGGCGGTGATTTTGGCCATGCTTTCCATGGCGGGCATCCCGCCGTTGGCGGGTTTCATCGCAAAATACCGGGTGTTGGCGGCTGCATTGGCTGCTGGTCAGGGCTGGTTGGTGGTAGTGGGCATCTTGGCTTCTTTGCTGGCCATTTACTATTATTTCAAGCTCATTATCGTGATGTTCGAGCCATCGGAAGCAGCACCTACAAGGCCGTTGAAGATGGCGGATAGGGTGTTCCTTTGGGTTTGTGCGGCGCTGTTGCTGGGATTGACGGTGGTGCCGTTGGTGTGATTTGAGTTTTCGTGTTTAGTATAGGAATAGCTCTAAATCGAAAGAGCCTTTGATTACTATCGTATCAGCATGAACGTCTTCTGCTGTGCAGTAATAATTGCCTTTTAGGCGTTCGCCTTGTTTCAGCTTATAAGGCATTAATTCTAGTCGTTGACGTTTGATTCGAAATTTTTTCGCAGGAGGCATACAACTCATTTCCATGAGGTTAGCAGTAAATTGAGAATCTTTAATGTCAATGGTTAACCTTATAAGACTTGCGCTTATATTTATATTGATGCCTGAATCAATTTTAACATGGGCAAATTGATGGTTGTAAGTGTTAAAATGGTGTGTGTCTATTTCGCTAATAAATCCCTGCAAGTAGAGTTTAGAACTATCTAATCCTTCTTCACTTGAAATGAAGTGAATTTTCTGAATCTTCTTGGGCATGCTTTCATTTAAAAGAACCCAAGCTGGCAAGGCGATTATTAATAGCCCAAAATGAAGGTAGGTATTGAATTTCATAACAATATTAAATTTCGTGTAAATTGAAGATGCCTCGAAAATCAAATTTGGTGCTTCGATTGGAACAAGTTGATAGTTTTGCCTAAAAATATGAAAGACTTAATTTCCCTCATCCCCTCCCTCCTCGAAATCACCCGCCAAGCCGCCACCGTCATCCTCGAAATCTTTAACAGCAATGCCGATTTTGGTGTGGAGGCCAAGTCCGACGACTCCCCGCTGACCCGTGCCGATCGTGCGGCGAACGAGGTCATTTGTCGGGGTTTGGAGGCATTGCCTGTGAAATACCCCATCATTTCCGAAGAAAACAAACTGCTGCCCTACGCCGAGCGGCGCAGCTGGACCCGCTGCTGGCTGGTTGACCCGCTGGATGGCACGAAGGAGTTCATCAAAAAGAACGGCGACTTCACGGTGAACATCGCCTTGGTGGAAAACGGCGAAGTGGTGGCTGGCGTCGTGGGCATTCCCGATTTGGACGAACTTTACTGGGCCGTGAAAGGGAAAGGCGCTTTTTGCATAAAAAACCAGGCAGAGCAACCTATTGAAGCGGCAAGTTTTTCAATGAAAGACAAAGGTTTGAACATCGTCTGCTCCCGCTCGCACCTCACGCCGGAGACGGAGGCGTTCATTGCGAAGTACAATTCGCCAAACCTGGTTTCTCGTGGAAGTGCCTTGAAGTTTTTATTGCTGGCAAAAGGCGAGGCGCACGTCTATCCCCGTATCGCCCCGACGATGGAATGGGACACGGCCGCTGCGCAGATCATCCTCGAAGAGGCAGGTGGAAAAGTGGTGGTCTATGAAACGGGCGAGCCGATGCGGTACAACCGGGAGGATTTGTTGAACCCGTCCTTTGTTGGCTACGGTGAATTGGGGAGGACAGGTTTAGGTGGAGGTATGCTTGGCCCCAACATACCTCCATACCTCATACCTACATACCTTTAAAATTCGCCTTCCTTTTCTCCAAAAACGCCGAAGCCCCCTCCTTGAAATCCTCCGTACCTGCCGTATCACCGAAAGCGTTTGATTCAAAATCAAAGCCTGCTTGGCCGCCAACCTCAAAGAAGGCGTTCACCGCTGCAATGGTTTTTTGCACCGCAACTGGCCCTTTCGTGGCGATTTTTTCGATGATTTCCTTGGCTTTGGCCACTTCTTCACCGACTGGAACGACATGGTTCACGAGGCCAAGCCGCAAGGCTTCCTCCGCTCCAATCATATCGGCAGTAAGGAGCAGTTCCATCGCCTTGGTTTTACCAATCAACTGGATGAGCCGCTGTGAACCGCCATAACCGGGCAAGATGCCAAGGTTTACCTCTGGCTGCCCGAACTTGGCCTTCTCGCCTGCAATGCGCAGGTGGCAGGCCATCGCCAGTTCACAGCCGCCGCCAAGGGCAAAGCCGTTCACTGCTGCAATGACGGGCCTGTGGAACCGCTCGATGAGCAGAAAAATGTCCTGCCCACGCTTCGACAGTTGCGCAGCAGCAGCTACGTCCAATTGCAAGAACTCGGAAATGTCCGCCCCTGCAACGAACGATTTCTCGCCAGCGCCAGTGATGACGACGCCCTTGATGTCGGTGCGATGAGCCAAGTGCTCGCCAAAGCAATGCTTTAAGTCGGTGAAGGTGCCAGTGTTCAGCGCATTCAGCGCCTGTGGGCGGTTGATGGTTACTATGACGATGCCGTTTTCTTCGGCAATGAGTAGGTTTTCCATGTTTGTGAAATGATGAATGATAAATGATGAATGATGAATTTTGCCTTGCACCCATTCATCATTCATCATTTATCATTCATCCTTATTTAAAGTTGGTTGAAATCGAAAAATGGGTGTTCCCCGCCCCGAGGTGTTGGATGCTGCGGCCAAAGTCCACCCGGAACCATTTTACCTTGAAGCCAAAGCCGAATGCAAAGCCCGATAGGCTGCGCAGGTTGCGAACCTCGGTTTCTTTGCGGAGCAAATGGTTATAGCCAACCCTCATGCGGAAATTCTCTTTTTTGCCCAGCAAAAACTCGCCATTGAACACGAAATGCCGGAAGAGGTTGTCCACAAAAGGTCGGTCGTTGTTTGAGTTGTCCTCCCCAAAGAAAAAAGTATCCCCTTCCAAGCCTGGGTCATCGTAGCGGATGTCCCAGCGGTTGAGGTAGCGGTAAATGGCCGTCATTCGGAAGGGCAAGTGCCGGAGGCGTTTGGAAACGGCCAATTGTGCCTCGTAGGGCAGCGGTTCCCGATTCCCATCGGTATAGGTATCCAACTGCCCTCCGATATTTTTGATGACCAATGCGACATTTACCAGCCGCACCGTGTCGTGGAAAAGGGCGGCAACATCTGCGGCAAGGCCATTCGCATTATAGGATTCGAACTGGGAGGTAATATAGCGGAGATTGGCCCCGACGGACACCCGTTCGTACAATTTCCTACCGGCCCCAACGGTAATGGCGTATTCCGCAGCCTTGAAATCCCCGGTCACATTGCCCATTTGGTCGGTGGCATCGAACTGGCCGTAGTTGAGGTATTGAACGCCGCCATGCAAGGTGAGGTTGGCCTTGTCCAGATGATGGCCGTAGCCAAAATAGCCGCCACCAATATCCGATACCATGAAATTATGGTTGAAACTCAATTGGTGGTGCATGAGCGGATTGAGCGCAGCGGGATTGCTGAGTGCGAAGGCCACGTCGTCGTCCTGCACGGTGATTTGGTGGCCGCCAAGCCCCGTCAAGCGGGCCGAGGCAGGTAGCGTTAGGAACTCAAAGGCGCTGTTGCCCCCGACGATTTGAGCGTGTGCGTTTAGTGCCAAAACGCTGATGATCAATAAATTGGTTAGTTTTTTTTTCATCAAAAATAGTTTCAAATACAATGACTATTGGCCGCAATGACCTTTACTGCGCCCGCCTTTTCAATTCAGCCAAGTTCTTGACCCGGGCTGAATCAATCGCCATGTCGCCTTTCTCCTTTGTCCAAGCATCCACGCAGACGCCGAACTCGCAGTACATCCGCTTGAAAAGTTCGCCGTTCTCGTCGTATTCCTTGAGTTCGCCCTGTTCGTTGTCGCCTTCGAGGTAGGCGCCCTCGGCCTTTAGCTTGCCATTTTTATGATACTCCTTGAAAGGGCCGTTCTCCAGGTTGGCGGCGAAAGTGACTTCCTCTTGCAACTCACTCGTGTCGTACCATCGCTTCCAAATACCCGACATCTCGTTGTTGATATACTGGCCTTCGTTGGTCAACTTGCCTTGCTCGTCAAACTTCTGGTACTTGCCTTCGTACATGCCGTTGGCAAGGGTGGTGATGCTCTCCAACTGCCCGTTTTCATGGTAGAACTTGCGCTCACCATGCAGGCTGTCGTTGATGTAAAAGCTTTCTTCCCTTTTTTGGCCGTTGGGGTAAAAGGCGAGGAAAGCACCTTCTTTCTTTTTAGTTTGCTTGTTGATGGTGTATTGTTCCACCAGTTTGCCGCTCTCGTCCTTGTTTTCAATGGTTTCGAAATTGCTGCAAGCAGCAAACAACAAGATGGCAAGGAATGAAAAAATGGTATATCGCATGGTCATGACCAAGTTTTGGTTTGAACGAAATGAAGCTTTGACTGATTGTTGGAGGCGTTGATTGTTAAATTGTTGGCTGCCGTCCATTTCAACGGCAAATAAACGACTTTTGACAGTCTCTAAATTACCTCCTGTCCAATATCAATTTTGTTTTAGTGGGGTAGAATGAAAATGCCGCCGTAAATTTGGCCCGAAATCAATTTAGACTACCTAAACTTAGACCGAAAAATCCTGACCAAATCATTTTTGAACAACAACCAAATTAGTAAACTATGTTTGATTCATCCAACTTTCTGCTGGACAACCAGCCGAACACCCCGCACGAGGATCTTAAAAAATGGGTCAATGACATGGCCCGCCACCTGAAGCCAGACCATATCCATTGGTGCGATGGCACCGATGCGGAATACGATGTGCTCTGCGAAAAATTGGTTGAAAAGGGAACCTTCATCCGATTGAACCCGGAGAAGCGCCCGAACAGCTTCGCCTGCTTTTCGGACCCCAGCGACGTGGCCCGTGTTGAGGACCGCACCTTTATCTGCTCCCGATTGAAGGAGATGCCGGCCCCACCAACAACTGGTTGGATCCCAAAGAAATGAAGGGTTTGCTAAACCCAATGCTCAAGGGCTGCATGAAGGGCCGCACCATGTACGTCATTCCATTTTGCATGGGTCCGCTCGGCTCACCCCTCAGCCGCCTCGGTGTCCAACTTACAGACTCTGAGTACGTGGTGGTGAACATGAAAATAATGACCCGTATGGGTGCCAAGGCATTGGATTTGTTGGGCGGACAGGGCGAATTCGTGAAGTGCATACACTCCGTAGGCAAACCACTGAAAGCCAACGAGGAGGACGTGAAATGGCCTTGTGCCCCCGACATCAAGAACAAGTACATTGTGCATTTCCCAGAAGAGCGCCTCATCGTCAGCTATGGCAGTGGCTATGGCGGCAACGCACTCTTGGGCAAAAAATGCTTTGCATTGCGCATTGCCAGCACGATGGCAAGGGAAGAGAACTGGCTCGCCGAGCACATGCTGGCAAAACAAATTTCGCCATGCTCATCCCGCCCAAGTCAATGGATGGCTGGAAGGTGACGACCATTGGCGACGATATTGCATGGATAAAAGAAGGGGAGGAAGGCCGCCTCTACGCCATCAACCCGGAGGCGGGCTATTTTGGCGTGGCGCCGGGCACCAACTACCAAACCAACCCCAACGCCATGATTACCATCGAGAAGAACACTATTTACACGAACGTGGCCATTACCGAAGATGGTGATGTGGTGGGAAGGCATGACCAAGGAAATACCGAACAACTTGACCAATTGGCAAGGCGAACCGCACGACATCCACAGTGGCAAACCAGCTGCCCACCCGAACAGCCGCTTCACCGCCCCCGCAAACCAAAACCCCGTCATTGATGCCGAATGGGACAACCCGCAGGGTGTGCCAGTCCGGGCCTTCGTGTTTGGTGGTCGCCGCAGCACGGTGGTGCCGCTCGTCTATCAATCCTTCAACTGGAACTTCGGCGTCTCTCCGCCCGCCACGATGGGGTCGGAGATGACCGCCGCCGCCTTTGGTGAATTGGGCAAGGTACGCCGTGACCCCTTTGCCATGCTACCCTTCATGGGCTACAACGTGGCCGACTATTTCAACCACTGGCTGCAATTTGGCCGCCCGCTGCCCAATGCCCCCCGCATCTTCGGCGTCAACTGGTTCCGCAAGAACCAGACGGCACCTTTGCTTGGCCGGGCTTCGGTGAGAACATGCGGGTGCTGAAATGGATCGTGGAGCGGGTGCGTGGCCGTGCCGGTGCTGTCGAAAGCCCCATCGGTTGGATGCCCCGCCACCGGGACATTGACTGGACGGGCATGCCCGACTACCCAAAAGAAGAGTTCAAGAAAATCATGGCCGTGGACAGGGAGCTTTGGAAAAAGGAAATCCTCGCCCACGAAGAGCTTTTCGCCAGCATGTACGACCGCCTGCCGAAAGAGTTCCTCTTCATGCGGGAACTGCTGCTGTCGGCCCTCTGGCGCTCCCCGGCCAAGTGGGAGTCACGGGCGGAAAGGTTTGATGACTGATAAAATGATAAATGATAAATGATGAATGATGAATTTGCAAAACGCTGATTAACAGGATTTTGCAAACAAAAATACGCTCATTTATTATTTCATTTTCAACAAAAAATGCAAATGGCCGGGTGGTTTGAAACCATCTGGCCATTTTTTCTTGCATCCCAACTTGGTAGAGGGGCTATCCTGTAAAAAATGTTGTGAGGGCGTGTTTGTCGCTTTTGTCATCGCCGAAGGCGACCTGCAACGTCACGAGGGCAGTCCCGCATGACGTCGCAGGTCGCCTTCGGCGATGACAAAAGCGACTTGATAGGACAAAGTATGGAGTTGCAATTTTTATAAGAAAGCCCTTAACCCTTCCATTTTTTCGTTCAAGGCTGTTACCAACCTTTTCACCAATTCATGGCCATATCGTTGCTCCATGCCTTGAATTTCCTTCACCCACCTAATTCCCTGAATCGCATTCGTCAAAAAAACTTCCTCAGCCTCCGCCAAGTCGGCAAGCCTCCCCTTTTTTTCTTGAACCTTTATTTTCGTCGCTTTCGCAATATCGAACAAGATGGCCCGCATCGTGCCCGCCACGCAGCCTTCCGAAAGGGGCGGGGTGAACAGCCTGCCATTTTTCACCCAAAAAATATTGGCGCTGTTGGCACAGGCCAAGCGGCCAGCCGTGTTGAGCAGTAGGGAGTGGTCGAGGCCATTGGCCTGTTTGTACTGGGCGGCTAGGACGTAGGGTAGGGCGGAGGTGAGTTTGAAATTGGAAATTGGGAAATTGGGAAATTGGGGGTTGTCCGGGGTTGATTGGTTCAGGTTGGCAGTTGGCAGAAGTGGACTGGGGAAAACGCCAATGCGAAGGCCCTCATTTAGCTCAAATCGGCTGGACGAAAAAGGAACCGCTTCAATCAAGAATTCAGGCTGGTTGGTTGCTGGCGTGTAAAGTCCGCCCCCGCTGCGCCAAACGGTCAGCCGGATGCGCCAGTTGCCTTGGTTGTTGGTGAGCTTGGCGATTTCGTTTTGGAAAAAATCGGGGGAGAAGTAGGGTGGCTTTTCGATGCCAAGGCTGCTCAGCCCAGCCATCAAGCGCTGCCAATGGTAGTGGAAGAACGGCAGCCTGCCATCAAATGCCCGGATGCTCTCGAACAGCCCGTCGCCATAGCGGAAGGAACGGTTTTGGGCCGTGAAAATCGGCGTGTCGGCAGGCAGCACTAGGCCGTTGTGGTTGATTTGCATTGGTGTTCAATAATTTGAGGGAGGGTATCTTTTGGAAAATTGAAAATTTTCAAAAAAACACCCCTGCTGCTGTTGGTGTGAAAAAATGAAATTTTTTCTCACCAACAGCAATGTCACAGCGCCCACAAAGTTGATGGATATGCCCCAGTATCAAAAAATCAGTGGAACAAAATGCGCTGGAAGCTGTTTTCTTCCCATCCTTGTATTACTTTTCACTTTGCAATTCTGACCAAAAAATGTCAAAAACACTCGAAATGTCCTACCATAAAGAAGAGAACTACAACAAGCACTTGACCGACAAGCTCAGCGACAACTACCGGAACATCATCGAAGGAGTGGGCGAGGACGCCTACCGGGACGGCCTGCTGAAGACCCCTGAACGGGCGGCCAAGGCCATGCAGTTCCTCACGTCCGGCTATGAGATGGACGCCGAGGCCATCCTGCGCTCGGCCATGTTCAAGGAAGAATACAACGAAATGGTCATCGTGAAGGACATCGAAATGTACTCCCTTTGCGAGCACCACATGCTGCCGTTCGTGGGCAAGGCCCATATCGCCTACATCCCCAACGGCTATATCGTCGGTTTGAGTAAGATTCCCCGTATCGTGGATGTCTTCGCCCGCCGCCTTCAGGTACAGGAGCGCCTTACCCTCGACATCCTGAACGCCATCAACAACACCCTCAAGCCCCAAGGCGTGGCCGTGGTCATCGAGGCCAACCACATGTGCATGATGATGCGGGGCGTGCAGAAGCAGAATTCCTTTACCACCACCTCTGCCTTCCGTGGCCAGTTCGAGAAAGTGGAGACGAGGACGGAGTTCTTGAATTTGATTGGGACGAAATTGCATTGATTATACAACAAGCCCCGGTAGGCTGTTACTCCGTTGTGCCAAGTCTTCCGCACTCCCACAATTCTACCAGCCCATTCGTAAAACGGCCATAGTTCCATCTGAAGCTTTTGCTTTTCCGTTAGGGCTTAAATGCTGCTGGAATTGGAAGGCGAAAGACTTGTACCAACGGTAGGTTGTATGGTTATTGAACGACAAGTGCCACCGATGTGGATAGCTTTTGTTGGCTATAAACATTTTATTCTTTGCTGGTTGCTTTCTCCATTTCCTCTAAAATATCATTCAAATAAATTTTATCTATCATTTCCGCATAAGGGTCAGTTCTGATTTTACCACTTCGATAGTAAGTTTCAGCTGTTTTTAGATTTTGCAAATACTGTTCAGGCTGGTTTAGTTGCTTATGCGCCAATGCTTTGAAATAGTACGTTTCTCCTAAATAATCATTCGCTTCAAGCTGTTTGTCAAGGTAGGTTAATGCTTTTTCATGATTTCCGGCTTCATATTCGAGTACACCAATATGGTAATAATCATAGAGCCCTGCGCTAAACTTTTTCGAGCTTAGTTGTTCGAGCATTAGTTCTCTTGCTTTGTCCATATCACCCAATTCTTTGTAGCACAATGCCAAAGCAATGCTCAAATGATAGTCTCCCGTTTGACAGTAGCCTATGTCATAATTGACCAAGGTTTTCAGCTTTTCAATGTCATTTATAGCGCCTTCATAATCTCTCAAAAACTGGAGTCGGCACCAACCTCTATACCCTAAGTATTCTTTAGGCTCTAATTCAACGGCTTTGTCTATCAATGCTTTCCATTCGACAAATAGCCCTCTTTTCAGGTATGGAACCGCTTTTTCCATGTAGGAATAAGCAAATGTTGGGCATAGTTCGATTGATTTGTCAAAATGTGCTTGTGACTGATACGAGCCTTGTTCATACCTTATTGCCCTCATTGCTTCCTGGCATGCGTTGTAGCATTTTTCATCCGCTTTATAGATTTCACAATTTGGTTGTGCATACAAATTCCAGCTAAGTAGGAATAAAATAAAAAATGGAATAGCTTTTTTCATGGTTGGATTTTTACGATTTGTCCTTTTTCTATTTTGAATGTCAGGTATTGATAAAAGTCTAAACTTTCTCCATCGCTTTTTCGTGGAATCCATTCCTTCAGGTTTTTCACGATTTCCAATAGCTGATTGGTGATTTTTGAGTCAAATTTTCGAGGCTTGTACGCAAAATCCATTTCTTCTATCCTGAATCTTCCTGTCTCTCCCTTGCAATTCACAACGAATCTTATGGTGACATAGCCATTTTCTTGCTCTGATGGCTGGAAACTGTATTTACTTAAAATGGCTTTGTCCATTCCTTTTTTCTCTCCTTGATAGCCAGGGGGAGTATCAGCTGAATACCTGACATAGTATTGGTTGATGTTCGTTTCATCGCATATTTTGAAACTTTCATCATCCATGTTTTTGTCGAAAGGAATGTCGCCAACATTGTTTTCACCAACTTTGTCATGACCAACTGGAGAGCAGCTGAATACAAAAATTGTGAGAAGTAGGAATATCGTCTGTTTCATCTTTTTTTCATGATAGCTATACTCGACGCCAAAAGGTTTTCCCGCAGCAGTGTTCGGTAAAACCTTTTGATGGCAAGCCCCAAAATGGGCACTTCCCTCAAGAACCCAAGTAGAGTACACCATTTTTTGACCGAGGTTCATTTTTTAGGAAGTGAATGGTTAGTAGAGGGGCGAACTGATTGGAAAATCAATATTTTCATCGGCTACAATGGTCATGCTGCAATTTGCAATGGATGAACCGACTCATTTTTCAAAACACCGACAGCATATCTTAGGCATGCCAATATAGCTTCTTTGGTCAAATGCGGGTAGGAAACCAGCAAATCTTCAGGGCTTTGGCCATAGCCAAGCCTTTCGACAATTAGTTCGACGGTGATTCGAGTCCCTTTGATTACGGGCTTCCCAAGCATGATTGCCGGGTCGCTGTGGATGTATTCTTGCCAGTTTTCCATGTTATAAAGCGCTAATTTCGAAATAAAACTACTTAATCTGGTCGGTGGTTCAAACATCCTTGGAAAAATAGCCTTCAACATATCGCACGAAGTTCAAGCTCCAACTACAAACGCCCTCACCGCACCACCAACACCCGCCCAACCCGCACCACCTCCTCGCTCCTGAACCGATAAAGGTAAATACCGGGCACCAAGTCCACCAAGTCCAGTTTTATCGAATGCTCGCCCATCTTGGCGATGCCATCGAATGCCGTTTTGAGGACTTGGCCATTCACCGTCAACAGCTCAAGTTGGAGCTGCGTGGGGTGCTGGATGCTGAATTGGAAATGGACGGCGCTGGAAGCTGGGTTGGGGATGGCCGCCAAATTGAGGTGATTTCCCGGCTCAACGGCGGCGGATGCGCATGCCTCCACGAACAAGGCTTCGGAAATGCCGGAACAGCCGACTTCGTTCGTCATGGAAACGGCGTACAGGCCCGTTGCTTCGGCCACTAGCGACGGCGTGACGGCGCCGGGCAGGGGCACACCATCCAAATACCATTGGTAATTGGAGCCGGCGCTTGGGGCTGCCAGGTGGCACGGACTGCTGACGGTGATGGCAGGCACAAAAGCCGTCGCCACCACTTCCACGGGTGGGGATGCTGGCCCGACCGTTCCGCAGGTATCCACCAAAAAGGCCGAGTAAACCCCGGTATCGAAGACGGTGATGCTGGCCCCGCTGGCCCCGTTCGACCAGTTGACGGTGCAGCCCTCGCAGATGCCCGTGGCGGTCAGGCTGACGGATTGCCCGGGACAGAGTAGGGTAGGGCCGCTAGCAATGACCGTGGCAGCCACTGGTGCCACCACCACCGTGACGGTGAGGACATTGGAGGCGGGGCTGGTTAGGCACCCAGTGGGGTTGGCCGGGTTCAGCACCGTCGCCGTGTAATCGCCTGCCGCTTGCACTGTGATGCTGGGGCCGGTCATGCCATTCGACCAGTTGACGGTGCAGCCATTGCAGAAGTCGGTGGCGCTGAGGCTGACCGAATCACCGGGACAAAGGCTTGTGCTGCCGTTGGCCGACAGGCTTGGGGTACAGCCGTTGCAATTGCTGAGGTCAATACCTTGGTGGAAAGACAGGTACGCCAGCAGCTTCGCCGCCAAGGAATCGCCAAAGGCTTTTCGATGGAGGTAACTGCTCCGCACAATGGAGTCGCATTCGATTTGCAGGCCATTGACGGTATTGCCCGGTGCGATACAGGTATGGTTGGCGGTATTGTACCCACCATTAAAATAGGGAAAACCGCCGGTATTTGGAAATTGCTGGCTCGGAACAGCAGGATACCCGGCCTCCACCAGCAAGGTTCCCAAGGCATGGTCTCCCCTGAGCAATGTTGCGTGGGTACTGCCACTGCTATTCGTGTTCACCAGGTTTTGTATGGAACTGTTGGCGAGGTACGAAGCCGTATTCAGTACGCTATCGGTATTGTTATAAGCACTTCCCGATAAGCCATAGCCCAGCTCCAAACGGTAGGGCATTTTTCCGTGGCCGTGCAAATCAATATAAAATGCCTTTCCCGAAAACTGGCCCTGGGCCAGCAACTGGGCCGTGTCAATAAAGGCTTGAAACTCCGTCCAGGCCTGTTCGGCTTCGCTGTTCCCACAGGCCCCGTCCTCGATGTTGCGGTTGCAGTCCAGCTTCGTGCGCCGCAAATTGCAGATGATCAGGTGCGGGCGACAGCTTATGCCGATGATAAAGTTCGATAAAGGTATTCCGAATGTCTTCTGTTGCTATTTGCTCTTTATTTATCATTTCCCATCGTTTGGGGATTGGGTATCTTCCCCAATAAGGAATTGCCTCAGATAGCATTTTCAATAATTCAACTTCTTTGTCGTCTATTGTAAAAGTTCTTATTTTATCAAATAGTTTTAATAAATCATGTCCTTTAGAAATATTTGAATCTATTTTTCCTTCTTTAACATACTCAGGATTTTCAGAAATTAGCTTTGCTTTTATTACATTTTCAATTGCAAATCCAATCAGCAAAAGGTATGTTCTTGAAATTCCATATTTGGAAATCTCAACATTACCATCTTTGTCCCTCTTCTGATATACTGTATTTTTCCTGTTATTAAACAGAACTTCACTTGATTCAAATAATTCAGATGCAGAATGAAACCATTCAGATGGATGAGCCAATTCGTAATATTTCTCTACTGATTTTTTCATTTTTTAATCACACATAACAACGGCAATCCCGAAAACGACTAACCAAAACCCGCAATGCGCCTTTACTTAGTCGTTTTCGTGTAAGTACGCTTTACTCCTGCATTTTCAAACGGACACTTGCGACTAAGTAAAATACGAAACCCATACTTCTTAGTCGGTTTTCCACCCCCAGACCATCCCAGCCCTCGCCAGCACGCTCCAAGTTTTTTTGTGGTCTCCCACAGCCTGTTTCTTTCGCACAAAAATAAGCACAGCCCTCAACAATCCAAACGCATCCCGCATTTTTTTTTTCAGGGTTCATTTTTCCGGAAACGTGATGAACCTGGGAGCCGATTGGGTTAGCACCATCGCCGCTGGGTATATACTTGTCATTGATGGCTATAGGAGCATCGTGGCAGGGGATATACTTGTCGGCGATGGGGATATGCTTTGCGACGATGGGTTGCACCCTACGGCGCAAAGATGACGCTCATCGCCGACAAGATGCGTCCAATCGCCGCAAAGACGCAGCTTATCGGCGATAAGGGTCATCCAATCGGCGATAAGACTCACCTGATTCAGCACAAGATGAACCTTGGGGAAGAAAAAGGGATTTATAGCAAAAAAATCTGGAAAATGTTTGTTTATGTATTAAGGGAATTTGATATTTGCCTTGACATTGAACTTAAACAAGAGGCACAAGATTCGATCTGATAGTAACGGATAAGGCTCTATTTACGGCGCTCAGGGGAGGCGCTATTTTACCCAATCAATGGCCTCGCAATTAACTACCTGCTTATGGAAACCTTGTATTTCCCACCTATTCTAGTTTCTGAGTATTTGGCTTGGTTGAAAAACTTCAATGCCAATTTACAGCCCATCTACCAGACTTATGACATTACCGAATCGGAAATGAGCGAGTTGTCGGCCGATGAAAGATCGTTGGCCTATATCGTTGGAAGGCAAGAAACTTATGCGAGCACCTCATCCCTTTTCATTACTACCCGCAATATTTTCTGGTCGGGCGACCCTGAGAACCCGAATTTGGAGTTGGTAAACTACGAGCCACAGGTGCCCGAAGTTAAGGCTGATATAATTCCGCCACCGGGCCGCCCCAACCTGTACGCTCGGCTGAAAAGCATTGTGCTGCGGCTGCGGCAGCACCCCAAGATGAACGAGTCAACCGCCAAACTGCTGGGCATTCAGCCGAGGCCAAAATCCAGCGACAATCCGGTGGAATACCTGCCCGTGCTGTCCGTGTCGGTACTGAACGGCCAAGCCATCCTCGACTGCCCCGTGCGGGGCTTTGCAGGCTACGAGGTCTGGCGTGACCGCACCAATAATAATAACCTCACGATGAACGATAAATCGGTGGGCCGCACCTGGACGGACACCACCCCCTTGCCGGATGGCGTGAATGCCGAGATTAGGCAGTACCGGGTACGCATGCTGGACTCCAACAACCAGCCCATCGGGCAGTTCAGCAACACGGTGGCGGCGACGGTGAGCAGGGCGATATAGCCAGAGCGTAAATAGTTTTTGTGTTATTGTGGCTGGCCTTTTCTGCGGAGGGGGCCAGTTTTTTGGGCTTATATGAGCATGGACGCTATGTTGCCCCGTGGGGCTATCCTTGTCAAAATAAATATAGAACGACACTGCTCGTTGCAAGCTGGACTTTAATGTCGGCAACTTATGTTGAGTACAATGTTGTGCATCTATCATCTTGTAACCCCCGGTTTAAACCGGGGGCGTGCAATACCCCGTCCCACATCTATCTTCTTTACAGAACATCCGCATCGTGTGATGGGATGTTTTTGAAAAGAAGATAGATGGAGTTATGGCAATGGTTCAGCCCCCGTTAAAACGGGGGGTTACTAGATGATAGATGTAATGTAGGGTAGGCCTTAGGTTGACGGCATTCAAGCTGTGCTGGCATAAGGGCTATGGTTGCGGCCGCTGGCCTACATAAGCCACGAGATACATGGCCTATTTAGGGTGGCCAGAGGCGCAACCAATGTCAGTCAACGAGCAAAGCTGGTGACTAGCAAGGCCGTTTTTCAATTTGAGTTATAGATCGTGCGTCAGCGGGGTGCCTTGTTCGATGCAGTTTTTCTTTTCATAGGCTTGAAAAAAAACAAAAATTATATATGCTACTTTTCAACTTTTGTAAGCTGATTTACCAATTCATTAGAAATCACCTTGACAATTTCTTGTACTACTGTATTATTTAATTCTTCAAAGTTATTACGAATATTAGATGCAATGCTTTTAGGAATTTTATCTGCCAATTTTTCGGGGAAACTGTTGTATTCATAAACTAATATCCCTGCTATTATTGGAATAATAATCCATGCAATTGGAATACCCGATATTCCAATTAAAGCAAGTAATGCCAAAATTGCTTTGCCAACAACCGTCTTTATTAAAATGCCTACGCCTATTTTCTTTATTGCCAGTAAAATTGCGGATTTGAATACACCTGCCGCAAGTGCTTTTGCCACGACCACGGAAATTTGCTTCAAAAGTAATTTCCCCATGCCAGTAGCCATAAATTTCCCAATTGCAGCTAATAGTTGTTGTCCAACTGTAGATGATAGAAATTGAGATATGCTATTAGACATTGTGTTAATCAAGTCACCTGCAAGTGAAGAAGCCGACTCGCCTGCCAACAAGGTTTTAACTTCATGTTTTAGCCAAGCTTGATTCGTGCTGATATCCTTCTGTATCAATCCTTTTATTATTTTACTATTTCTAATTTGATTAGTAACACCTTCAGTAATTTTCCCCCTTATTTCTTCATCTGAGTAGAATTCAACAATAGCTTCTTCAGTAGCTTTTAATGCTATTGGTGTTACACAACTTTCAATAGTATATCCTTCAAATTTTACTTCTTTCATGTATGCAATTAACACTCTCACATAATCTATGCTGGCGCTTAGCTTAACCTCTTTAACGTAAACATCACCTCGGTACAATTGGAAAGACAAGCATTTACTTGGTTCAATTTTTCGAAGGGCCCAAGAAGTTTTGAGGTGAATTTTATTCGCCAAGTTGTATTTATCGCCTTCTAAGGTTTTTGCTATTTCTTTGTAACCTATTACATTGTTGAGGAATACTGATGCTGCATCTTGGTTCATGATATTTTGTTTTTGCTTTTTTAGTAATCAAATTAGCGCAATGTTTTTAATTTCATTTTCCCTTTTTCATTGCATCGAACGTTTGGATGTACGCCCATGCCGCCGTGTGTTGGGCTTGCGGGTTGGGCTTGGCGCAAATAGGCAGGAGTGCTTTGTTCGACGATTTTTTATTATATTTTTATGAATTGTCTTATTGCCTTTCCCTTCCCTTCACTTACTTCGATGATGTACAAACCTCGTGGCAATTTACCTACATCAATCGTTACAGTTGAAGTTCTTATCTCTTCGTGTAAAATTTGTTCTCCAATTACATTTCTTATCTTATATTTATATTGTTTTGGAGTTAATTTGCCTAAAATGTCGAGATGAAGAACTTCATTAGTTGGGTTTGGGTAAATTGAAATTAGATTTTCTAATTCATTTTCTGCCGTTTGCACCACGCCAGGGCATGTTAATGTCAATTTGTACTGACCATTATTACTTTCATCATCTGTGAGGTAAATAAAGTAATCGCCTGCTTGTGGGGCGTCAAAAGTTGCAATTATACTTTGACCGTCTCCTGCGGAAAATGAATTGCCAATTTGAAAATCCAAATCAGTTCGAAATTGCCCTTCAATGTCAATATTTGCAGGAACATTACTTATTGTAGCAGTAACTGTTCCCGCTTCTGGAACATTAAACTTGTAATAATCTATATCATTGCTACTTCTAATCGAAGCAAAAATAGGCGAATTGCAAGGAATTAATTTTGCTTCATTGAATGTATGATTACACTCGTAGATATCGGAAGTATCTAATGTCACTTTTAAGGTGTAAAGGTCAGGACTTGTCTGACTTGTATTTGGATTTTCAGCAACTCGAATATAATATTTTCCGGCTGGACACACTAACTGGTCAATTACTACAGTCTCTCCAAAGCCACCACCACCTTCTGCTACCCAGTTAGACTGGTTTGATTCGTGGAATATTCTCATATTCATTGTAATTTCTGCGGGGACATTTGTTGCACGAGCATTAATTATTCCGGCACGAGGTATTGTAAAGCAGAAAAAGTCAACATCATCGGCAGACCTAAGAGCTGCATGTATTTCTTCATCAAGTGAAATGGATGAAGCGGTGGGAAAAGAATTATTGCATTCGTAAATATCGGATGTATCTAATACCACTTTTAGATTGTACAAATCAGGACTTGATTGAGAAACAACCGGGTTTTCAGCTACTCGGATGTAGTATTTTCCGGCAGGGCAAACTAATTGGTCAATAGTTACAGTTTCACCTAAGCCTCCGCCTCCTTCTGCTACCCAACCAGATTGGTTTGATTCGTGAAAAATTCTCATATTCATAGAAATTTCTGCGGGGACATTTGTTGCACGAGCATTAATTATCCCAGCACGGGGTATCGTAAAACAATAAAAGTCCACATCATCTTCAGAACGTAGGGTTGCTTGAATATCTTCGTTTAGCTCAATAGATGTGGCAGTTGCGAAATTGTTATTACATTCGTACACATCCGTTGTGTCAAACGTTATTTTAAGGTTGTACAAATCAGGACTTGATTGAGAAACAACCGGGTTTTCAGCTACTCGGATGTAATATTTTCCAACAGGGCAAACTAATTCATCAAATTCGACTGTCTCCCCGAAACCTCCACCGTCTTCATCTAATATGTTTGAAAGGTCAGACTCATGAAAAAGTCTAATGTTCATTGTAATCGTACTTGGAACGTCAGTTACTCTTACGTTAATCACACCGGCACGGGTAATGTTGAAAGAGTAGAAGTCGACATCATCATTTGGATTGAGAGAACCTGTTACTGTCCCCATCAAGTTGGTAAGTACAACAGGACAAGCATCACTGAAAGTGTTGTTTGAAGGACATTCTTGACTAAAAAGGAAGGATGGAATGAAAAGTCCAATCAGAAGGTAAAGTGCTGGTTTCATATTTTATTAATTTTATTTTGATTTCATTTTATTTCGTCGAACTTGTCTATGTACGCCACTCCGCACATACACGCTACAGCGGACATTTCCACTTACGTTCCCCCTTTCTACCCACAAAGCAGTTATAAGTAAATTTTTAAAGAACTAAAACGTGGATGCATCCACCCAACACAGTGACAAAGCTAATTTCTGGTGATTAGAATTTCAAACATTTCGAACCCCTATTACAGAAAATGGTAATGCCCATCCCGAAATTTCCCCAAAATTTCACATTGAGTTAACCCAGCATCCCCATTTTGCACCATTGCAAACGCTCCTCCCCCCACAATACCACCCAACCCCAATCCGTTACGACCTTTGCCAAAAAAATCACCCATGTTGACTAAGACCTGTACCCTTTTCCTATTCCTACTACTGCCGCTTTTCCTGCTGGCCCAAGTGCGAGGCACAGTGAAGGACACCAAGGGCGAGCCGCTGCCCTTTGTGTCCATCTACGTGCAGGGCACGACGAATGGCACCACTTCCAACCTGAAGGGGGAGTTCAGTTTGCCGCTGGCGCAGGGCAGGCACCAGTTGGTGTTCCAGTTCATCGGCTACAAGCAGCATACCGAGGCGGTGGAGGTGGCGGGCAAGCCCCTGCGCTTGGATGTGGTGCTGCAAGAGGAGTCCATCGAACTGGCCGGCGTGGAGGTGAAGGCCAATGCCGAAGACCCGGCCTATCCCATCATCCGAAAGGCGATAGAGCGGCGGGAATTCCACCGGAAGCAGGTGGAATCCTATACTTGCGAGGTGTATATCAAGGGCAATGTGAAGATTTTGAAGTCCCCGGACAAGCTGTTCGGCCAGGAGGTGGGCGACCTCGACGGCAACCTCGATACCACGGGGCAAGGCATCGTTTACCTCTCCGAGTCGGTGTCGAAGCTCTACCACAAGCAGCCGGACAAGTTCCGGGAGGTGATGGAATCGAGCAAGGTGAGCGGCAACAACCAGGGCTTTAGCTTCAATTCGGCGCAGGAGATGGACCTCGACCTCTACCGCAATTACTCGAAGTTTGGCCGCAACATGGTCTCGCCCATCGCCGACAACGCCATGAACCACTACCGCTACCGCCTCGAAGGGGCTTTTGTGGACGAGGCGGGCCGCTTGGTCAACAAAATCGCCGTGCTGCCCAAGAACGCCGCCGACCCGGTCTTTCGGGGCTTTGTCTATATCCTCCACGATACCTGGAATATCCAGAGCGCCGACCTCTACACCACGGGGCTTTCGGCGCAGATGCCGTTTTTCGATACCTTCAATATCCGGCAGAACTTCGTGCCGATTGCGCCTAGTCAGGCGGTGACTCCGGCCACTGAACCCGTCTGGCGGCTCTTCTCCCAGACCTACGACATCACGGGCGGGGCATTCGGCTTCAAGTTCGGGGCGCATTACACGGGCATTTACCGCAATTACGACCTCGCTGCCCAGCTCTCCGACGATTTCTTCGGCAACGAGGTGATGAAGGTCAACGAGGGTGCCAACGAGAAGGACACGTCCTACTGGAACCAGGCCCGCCCCGTGCCGCTGACCACCGAGGAGTCGGTAGATTATGTGAAAAAAGACAGTATCCAGGTCATTCGGGAGTCGAAGCCGTTCATGGACTCCCTCGACCAAAAGGCGAACAAGCTGCAGTGGGGCGACCTGCTGTTTGGCTATACTTGGCAAAACTCATGGAAGCGGCAGTCCGTCACGCTGGCCACGCCCATCAATTCGGTGCAGTACAACCTCGTGCAGGGCCTGAAACTGAACGTGGGCCTCAGCTACCGCAAGTATTTCGACAAAAACCGCAATAAAATGCTGGAGACGGGCGGGCGGGTGAACTACGGCCTTGCGGAACAAAAACTGCGGGTGGCGGGCGATTTCACCTGGCGTTTCGACCCCAAGAAATTTGCGCAGTTCAGGATGTCCGGCGGGCAGGAGGTGCTGCAGTTGAACGAGCTGGATCCTATTCCGACGCTCTACAATACCATCTTCACGGCGTTTTACCGGAGGAACTACGGTCGTTTTTACGATAAAAAATACTGGAAGGCAGACTACCAACAGGAGCTGGTCAACGGCATCCTTGGCTTCGCCGTCGTGCAGTACGCCGACCGTTCGCCACTGGAAAACCAAACGGATTTCAGTATTTTCTATCGGAAAAAACGGGAGTTCCAACCCAACCTGCCCATCAACGACCACCTGACGGACGACGGACTGTCCCGTAGCCAAAGCCTTGTGGCGGGCATCAGCCTGCGCTTTCGGCCTGGCCAGAAGTACATGGACTACCCCGACCGCAAGTTCATCCTTGGCAGCGATTTCCCGGATGTATGGCTGCACTACCGCAAGGGCATCAGCGCCTTGGGCAGCGATGTGGACTATGACCGCCTTTCCGTCGCCATTTCAAAAAACGACATTACCCTCGGCAAATCCGGCGTCATGCGCTTCCGCTTGGAGGCGGGCAGCTTCCTCAATCACCGCAAAATGTACTTTCAGGACTACCGCCACTTCCTCGGCAATGAGCTTCGCATTGGCAACAAGGACTACTATATGTACGCTTTCAAGATGCTGCCCTATTATGCGCACAGCACTGCCCGCTCGTGGTTCGAGGGACATCGGAGAGGTTTTGAGGTATGGAGGTATGAGGTATTCGCCCCCATACCTCCATACCTCATACCTCATACCTCATCCCTCTTCATCCCTTCTCCAATCCGTCACCGTCATGTACACCACCACGATGCCGGTGATAATCATGAAGATTTTGGCCAGGAAGCCAAACAGGGCGCCGGGGTAGTCCAGCCATACAAGGAAGCTCAGCTTCACACCGACCAAACTCAGCACCAAGGCCGAGAAGCCCAAGATGAACAACAGAAAACCGAAGGAAACCCAAGCTGCTTTTTTCATAATTCGTTGTTTTGTGCCGCAAAGGTAAATTAATGATGAATGATAAATGATGAATCATCGTAAGGCCTCTCATTCATCATTCATCATTTATCATTCATCATTATAAAAGAATGCATCTCACCCACATCGCCCTTGTCGTCCGGGATTACGACGAAGCCATAGCGTTCTACACGCAGCAACTCCATTTCCGCTTGGTGGAGGATACGCCGTTGTCGCCGACCAAGCGTTGGGTCATTGTCGAGCCACCGGGCGCTGAAGGTTCTTGCCAATTGCTGTTGGCCAAGGCCGTGGGCGAAGAGCAGGAGTCCCGAATCGGCAACCAAACAGGCGGCAGGGTCTTTCTGTTTTTGCACACCGATGATTTTCAGCGGGATTATGCCAACCTGCTGGCGCAAGGCATCCAAATCGTGCGGCCACCCAGCGTCGAGGCGTATGGGACGGTCTGCGTTTTTGCGGATTTGTATGGGAATTTGTGGGACTTGATTGGCCGGAATGATGAATGATAAATGATAAATGATGAATGATGAATCGGACCGTGTGTTGATTCATTCTGCCTTCAGCAGACAAGCATTTATCATTTTTTACAAGTTTGAACATCACACCCTTAGCACCGTTATCTTACTAGCTTTAATTTTTGCAAACATTAAAAACAGCGATTGAGCCGCTTCCGACGACCTTTCAAAATCCTGTTAATAAGCTTGGCTGCGCTACTGCTCTTGGTGGCCCTGCTGCTGTTTGCACTGCACCAGCCTGCCACGCAGCGTTGGCTGACGCCGAAACTGGAAGATTGGCTGGCACAAAAACTCAAAACCGAACTGCATATCGGTGGGGTAGGGGTTCGGTTCCCCAAAATGCTGGAAATCAAGGACTTGCAGCTAAAAACCCCCGAAGGTGATTCGCTCATGCAAGTGGGTAGCCTCGCCGTTGACCTTGATATGTGGGCCTTGCTTGACCAGCAGGTGGTGCTGCAAAAAATAGTGCTGGAGAACGCCGATGTTAGGCTGTTTCAGAAAGATGGCAAGGCCAATTTCGATTTTATCCTCGATGCTTTCACAACGACGGAAACGGCCCCGAAACCCGAATCCTCTGGCGGCTTCCAATTGCAGTTGGATGGCGCTTCGCTGGAATTGAAGCAAGTGAATTTCACGTGGGAAGACGCTGACAATCAGCAGTTTATCGGGGCGAGGGTAGGGGACTTGGAACTGAAACTGAAGGAGGTGGATTTAGTGCAACTGCGCTTTGAAGCAGCTGATTTCAACTTAACAGATTCCAAAATCACCTACCGTGACCGCTCCACCGCCAGCCCGGACAGCAGCGCCGCCACGGTTTTCGGGTTGTTGCTCCGCAATGCCAGCATCGAAAACTCCCAAATCTCCTACGAGACCAACGACTTGAAATTCGACGCCAGCCTGCAAAAAACGGCGCTGACCGATTTTGCGCTGAACCTCGACGAGCAGGGCGTTAAGCTATCTGCACCCAACATAGAACTGGAAAACAGCGACCTCGCCCTGCGCCAGGCCAAGTCCACCCCCACCCCCGGCAGCTTCAACGCCGCTGATTTTGACTGGCGTAAACTGAATGCCCAAATCAGCGATTTCAAAATGGAAAACGACAGCATTCAACTGAAAGTTGAGCAGCTTTCCGGCGAGGAGAAATCGGGCATTGCCATCCAAAAACTGAGCGGCGAACTGGCCTATTCGCCAGCAGCATTGGACGTGAAAAAGCTCGATTTTCAGGCCAATACGACGAGTTTGAAGGGCGATTTCAATTTGCAGTTTGGCCAGGAGGGGCAGCCGCCACTGTCCAATTTCACGGTGAAGCTCGGCGACTCGGAGGGTAAACTCGGCGACCTCTTGCGGTTCCTGCCAACCGACCCCTCACTGGCCGATTTGGAGAAAATGAAGGACACCCGCTGGGCCATTAAAGGGGGCTTGCAGGGCGATATGAAGAACCTCAAGGCCACGAACCTCGACTTTAGTTTTGGCAAATACACTTACCTGCGTTGCAACGGAAACCTGACCCAAATCGCTGATTTACAGCGCATTGGCGGCAATCTGCAAATCACGGCGCTGCAATTCGACAAGGACGATTTCACCCCGTTCCTGAAAGGAAAAAACTGGATGCTGCCTGCATACGCCAAGTTGGCGGGTAGCGTGAATGGGCAGTCGGGCACCTTGAACCTCGACGTGAAGGGCAGCGTCGGCAACCTCGATTCCTTGGCTTTTGCGCCCGTCAAATCCGATACGGCGTATTTCGATATTGGAGGCAAACTGAGCGGGCTGGCCAGCACCAAGTCCATGCGTTTCGACCTCGACCTGCGGCGCTTGGAGGCGAGGGGCGAGCAGTTCGCCGATTTCGTTCCGAACAGCATCCAACTGCCCGATTGGATGAGCGCCACGGGCAAGCTAAAAGGCAGCCTCGCTGACTTGAACGCCGACCTGAAATTGACTTCACAACGAGATGGCAAGACCAGTAACCTGGCCTTGGTCGGCGACCTGTTCCACCTCGACCAGCCGGACAACCTGGGCTTCGACATGGCCTATTCGGGCAGCCTGACCAAACAGGAACTGTCGGCCTTCGTGCCGGATTCCGTTTTGAATCAGTACCTCGATTTGCCCGCCAATTTCACCGTGGAGGGCAAGGCAACGGGCAAGCCCACGGACTTGGTGGGCAATCTGCTGCTGGGGCTGGGAGAGCGGGGCAGTTTGAAGGTGGATGGAAGTCTGGCCGGTGAAAAATACAAGGCCAGTATCGTGGGCAATGCTTTGAAAATCAATGAATTGACCGCCGATAGCCTCGTGCCGCAGCTCGAAAACCTGAGCCTCAACCTGCAAGTGGAAGGCGATGGTTTTGATGTTGAAAAGACGGCAAAGGCCAAGCTTTCCGGTCAAATCCAAGCGCTGACTTGGGAGGGGAAAAGCTTCGAGGACATAAGCCTTTCTGGGAACTTGAACGCCGGGAACTTTGACCTAAACCTGAACAGTCCCGAACCCAAATTGAACCTCGTCCTGTCGGCAAATGGCAAGCTCAATGGCCCTTTGCCAATACTGAACTGGACGGCCTACCTCAACTGCATTGACCTCAAGGCGCTCGGCTTCTCGGCGACAACCGCCACGGCCTGTTTCAAAATGGACGGCTTTGCCAAGGGCAATTCCTTGGACACGCTTGATGCCCAAATCACGCTGGATGCCATTGATATTCAATACGATACACTTCGTTTGAAGCCGAAGAAAACGACGGTGATTGCCGCTTTGCACAATGATGATAACGAAGTGGTGGTCACGTCTGAGTGGTTAAACGCAGAACTGAAAGGCCATTTTGACCTCACCCAATTGCCGCAGTGGGCCGATGGAATTTGCGCAGCATTATTTCAAAACAAGTGCTGCAAATGCCCAAACGCTGGACATCCGCAACGACCAGCTTTCCATCAAAATTTCCGTGACGGAACCTTCGCTCTTCACCAGCGGCCTCGTGCCGGGCCTGACGGGCTTGGAGGAACTGAAACTGGAAGGCGTTTTTAACGGGAAAAACCACGTTTTCCAACTCACGACCAATTTGCCGCTAGCCAATTACGAGGGCTGGACGGTGGAGGGGCTGGATTTCACGGCAAAAGGCAATGGCCAAACCGCCGACTATGCCCTGAAAATCCCCAAGGTGGAGCAGTACGATAAAGCCTTTGTGCGGGAGCTTAGCCTCACGGGCGACCTCAACGGCGAGCGGGCCACTGCCCTGCTGACAGCCTTGGACAGCGTGGGCAAGGAGCGCTTCAAGGTCGGCCTCTTCGCCGATGCCGAGAGTTTCAAGGATGGTTACACCGTGCATTTTTCCCCAGCACAACTGCTTGATTACCAGGCTTGGACGATTGATGCGGAGAACAGCCTGAGCATAGCAGGGCAAGACGTTTCCATCAAAAACTCTACCTGAACAACGGCGAGCAGTCGCTGCGATTGGATGGGAAAACGGCACTGCAAGCCGACGGCCAGCGCAGCCTAGACTTCGAGGCCAAGTTGCGCCAGCTGCGCCTCGACAATTTTGCCGCCTTCCTGAAAGGCACCCTCGACAATCCCGTGGGCGTACTGGATGGCGACCTGACGATGGGCGGCACGACGGCCTCGCCACGCCCCGACGGCAACCTCAACCTCAATGGCGTGGCCGCAACGATAGCCTTGACGGGCGTCCGCTACAAACTGAGCGACAAGGCGTTGGTTTTCACCAAAGACGGCCTCGACCTGACGGGACTCACGCTCACCGACCCCCGCTCCAATCTGCTGACCATCAACGGGTTGTTGCGCACCACGAACTGGGCCGACCTGCGCTACGACCTCCAAATCGCCTCCAGCAGATGGCAGGTGATGGACACCAAGGAAAAACCTGGCGTTGAGTATTTCGGCAAACTCTACGCAGCGGTAAACGGGACGGTGCGTGGCCCATTGGCGCAGCCAGACATCAACCTGACGGCGAAACCGCTCAGTGGCTCCAAGCTCACCTACATTTACGACGATGCGGCTAGCACTGCCGATGGGAATGGCCTAGTGGTGTTCGTGAGCCGGGACGATGGTAAAAAAACAAAGCCCAAGGCCGCCTCCTCACAGAAATACCCTTTCCACTTGAACCTGAACCTGGATGTGAACGACAGCCTGAAACTGACCGTGGTGACCGACCCCGGCACCGGCGACAATTTCGAGGGAGAGCTGGACGGGCGCTTGAGTTTGGAGATTTTCCCCGATGGCAAAATGAACCTAGCTGGCCGATGCGACGTGAAGAAGGGCGTTTACCATTATTCTTACCAACAGTTGGTAAAACGGGATTTTCAGGTGTCGCCGAGCAGCTTTCTACTGTGGACAGGTGACCCCACCAACCCCGAAATTGACCTGACTGCGAGGTACGTGATTCGCACTTCGCCTTTGTACCTTTTGGAGGCAACGGGCAGTGCTACAGATACGGAAGCTGCACGTAACTATCAGACTTTTTTCATCAATTTCGTCGTGAAAGGTGATGCCAGAAAGCCGGAGGTTTCCTTTGCATTGGAGTATCCAGATGTGCTGGACGGCTACGAAAGCTTGGCAAATTCTGGCGACCAAACGATTCAGGACGCCATAAGGACGGTGAACGAAGACCAGCCACTGCTTTACCAGCAAATGTTTGCGTTATTGATAATGAGTAGTTTCATAAATGACTGGCAATTCGACACCGCTGGCGGCGGAGGGATTAATAATTTCATCACAGACCAATTCAACAGCTTGGCCAGCCAGTACATCAAGTTTGTGGACCTGCAACTCAACGTGGAAGAGGACGCCACTTTTGGCAGCGACAACGTGAAAACGGGCACCACGAACTACAACCTGCAATTGCAAAAAACATTTCTGAACAACCGCTTGGTTTTTAGGGTGACAGGCGGTGCTGCGGAAGACCGTTCG
The DNA here is from genome assembly GCA_016714985.1 of Saprospiraceae bacterium. Classification (GTDB taxonomy): domain Bacteria; phylum Bacteroidota; class Bacteroidia; order Chitinophagales; family Saprospiraceae; genus UBA6168. The sequence goes on from JADKBS010000006.1 coordinate 120,063, forward strand.
GAGTCGAGCAGCGAGTGGCGCAGCACCATCGAAAACGCTTACGTAGAGTTCCTGATCACCCCCGACGGCAAAATCAAGCTGCGGGGCTTCTCCGAGGACGGCCTCGAAATCCTGAACGGCGACGGTGGCCGGAATTCCGGGGCGGGCGTCGTTTTTACGAAAGAATACAAAAAAGCGGCTGCGGGGGAAAGGGAAGTAGCGGCAGACGTTGGTTTTCAACATTCTTAAAGCTCGCAACTTTCGGAATGTTAAAATCCAAATTCTACAGCAGTTTGATAACGACATAGGAAATGAGTGAAAAGAAATATGCTGTCCAACTGTATGTCGCTTTGTCATTGCCGAAGGCAAACTGCGACGTCATGTGTGTTGTCATATATGACGTCGCAGTTTGCCTTCGGCAATGACAAAAGCGACACATAGCGAGACAAAGCTGGGCGACAAAATACTTATAATAATCATTGATTATTCAGTTGAAAATCAACCACCTACATCTCCTGGCCATCGCCTTCCTCGCCAGCCTGCTACTCGGCAGTTGCACGGGGACGCTGCTATTGCCAAAGGGGGAGCGGCTCTACAAAGGCGCCAAACTCAAGGTCAAGCCCGCCGATAAGCATTGGAAAACAGATGAACTGGAAGCTGCATTGGAAAAAGACATCGTGTTGCCCCGGCGCTCAAAAAGCCTTTTTGGCCTGCGGCCAAGGATTGGGGTTTACAACGTCTTTCACAACCCGAACAAGGAAAAAGGCTTCGGCAACTGGGTGGCAAAGCGCTTTGGCAAAGAACCCGTTTTATACGAAGCAGGCATCATCACCCAGCACCAGACCCGGATGAAAAACACGGCGGCTGCGCACGGTTTTTTCTCGGTGCGGGTGGATACGAAGGTCAAGGGCTTTTGGAAAAAACGGAAGCTGCGGCACAAGGTCTATCTGCTACAGCCCGCTAAAATCATCCACCAACTGCAATACCCAGCCGACTCCACGGACATCGGTCGGCGCCTGTCGCAACTGCAGGCCAGCAGCCTTTTGAAGCTTGGCAAGCCTTATAGTTTTGAAAAACTCGGCCTCGAACGCCAGCGCCTCACCGATTCGTTGCGCAACGAGGGCTGGTTCAATCTGGCACCAGAGAACCTGATTTTCAAGGCAGACACACTAACTTCGGACAGTGCAGTAAGCTTAAAATTAGCCTTCAAGGACGATGTGACCAACCGGGAAAAGCGCCGCTACCGTATCAGTGAAATCGTCATTTACCCCGATCATGACCCGCAGACCGCCGGGGAACAGGGCCAGCGACGGGAGGCCGTGGACAGTTGCACGGCCTTTGTCTTCGGTGAAATGCCCTTGAAAAAGCGGGTCATCCTAGACAATATACGCTTCGGCTGCGGCGAGTATTTTTCCAATGAAAAATACCGGAGCACCCTCTTCCGCCTGCTAAACCTAGGCTTTTACAAGTTCGTGAACATCCGCTACGAGCAGTCGGTGTTGGCCGATAGCCTGCTGGAGGCGCATGTTTACCTCACGCCACAAGTGCCGAAGAAACTGGAAGCCTCGGTCTCCGGCATTTTCTCCAAAGAATACTACGGGGCGCAAGCTGGCTTGAATTGGCAGCACCGCAACCTGCTCGGCGCTGCCGAAACACTGCGCTTGGGCTGGGAGGGGAATTGGGTACAGTACGGCAACAGTAATAATATTTTCACCAGCGAAACCAAGGCTTCGCTGACCCTGCCGCAGCGGATTCCCGGTTGGAAAATGCGGCAAAAAAACGCACTGACGGCTACCCGTTTTTCCTTGCAGCATGAGCTGATTTATTACAATGTGCTGGACACCATTAATGACGTCAAAATCGGCATCGGCATCCACAGCGTGGAAGGCGAAGGCGGCTTTTATTGGAAGAAAAACAAGCAAGGGACGGTGACGCATGAATTGAACCCCTTCAACGCTGGGGTGCAGTTCAGCCATTTTAGTATTGCTGGATTGAAGGAAGCTGTGTTGGCTGATATTCCCAACGATAGCACGGGCTTGTTCCTAACTTTTGCTACGCAAGTGCGGTTGAAGCCCAACTATGCTTTTGTCTTTGACAACCGCTCCATAGTGCGTTCGAAGTGGCCAACCGTTTTCCGGCAGCGGTTCGTGCTGAATGGCAGCGGCTTCCTCTTGCCGAAAGCCGTCGCCAAGGCCACCGACCTGGGCTACCCGCTCAATTTTTTCACGGAGACAGACTTCCGGCAGTACCTGAAAATTCAGCGCAAGACCACCTTTGCCTACCGGCTCGCATTTTCGAGCGGTTTTGTGCTTTCCAAGCAAAGCGGTTTCACACCCCTTGACCTTTACACCATCGGCGGGCCATCGAGCGTTCGGGCCTTCCGGCCTCGCTATATTGGCCCTGGCAGCCGCCTTCCCGCCGACTTGGAACCTGACTCCGACGAAGACCTCGTCGTCAACAACCGCATCGGCAACCTGCTGCTGCTGGGCAGTGTGGAGCTGCGCCAACAACTCGGCAAGAACTGGGAACTGGCGGCGTTCTACGATGCTGGGAATATCTGGTTCACCAAATCGGCGGGCGGCACGGCGGAGGAGCAGTTTGGCAGTGATTTCTATGAGGAGTTGGCCTCCGGCGCTGGCCTCGGCATCCGTTTCAGCCTCAGCCTGTTCATCCTGCGCCTCGACCTCGCCTTCCCCGTTTCAAAGCCCTACCTGCCCCTAGGCAGCCGCTGGATTGGTCAGGGAGGATATGGCAGCGTGGCGCCGCAAGTGAATTTTGCGTTTGGGCATCCGTTTTGATAAAAAAAGGCCATACCATGATTTTAAACTTCTATTGCTATTGACAATTTCTGTTTTAAAATCACGGTATGGCCTCGAACTTACTTGCCTTAATTTAGACTTTCCTAAACCTATTTTAGAACTACTTTGCCAGTAAAGAGCACAACACCTTCATTTTCAATCGAATAGAAATAAATGCCGGGCGTCATTCCCTTGCGCTCGAAGACGAACTTATCACCTCTAACGGCTTGGCGGTATGCGAGTTTGCCAAGTTGGTCTTGCATTGTGAAATGGGCGTTTTCACCCAACTCGATTGGCAAAGCAAACGTCACGGCGCCGAAAGCGGGGTTGGGGTACACCGTAGGCTGACCGTGGACGTTCGCAGTTTCACTTGCACTATTTATCACCTCAATAAAATCTTCGCCAATGGTATGGAACACCCTATTTGTGGTGATTGGCTCGTTGAAGTCGAAGTAGATGGCAGCCGTGTTTTCGATGACCGAACCAAGCGCCAGGTTCGGCTTTTGCTTCGCAACGAACTTCACAAAGCCTTGTGAACCAGCCAGGTTCTCGGTCGAATCGGGCAGCAGGATGTTTTCAAAAATGAAACGCACCGTATTGCCCTCCTTGAGGTCGTACGAGTAGTTATGGCTGCTCGCACCCGGACGGATGCTGGTTGGGTCGAGGTATTGCGACAGCACATCCTCAATCACAACGGTAAAGGCCGTATCCGTGCCCGTGTTCTGGAATCGGATGAGGTACTCGATGTCCGTATTGCGGTAAATGAAATGGTCATCGCCATAGCCCACTGGTATGGCACGTTTGTCGTTCGGGTCGAAGGAGCCTTGGTTCTCTTGGCAATCCACGGCTATGAACGGGTTAGGGTTCTCCACTGGGAAGAGGTTCACCAAGCCGAGTTCGTTGATGCCGTCACAGCCTTCCAAGGATATGGACACGTTGCCGGGGTAGGGATGGGCCGGGGCTTGCTCGGCCTCCAAGCGCCAAGTAGCGCCATCGGCGGGGATGGGCGGCACCTGGTAAGTTTGGCCTGCGCCAAGGTTGAAACTCCCCTGCATGTACATGATGACATCTTCTACCACGATAAAATCGAGTGGGGCGGCCATACTGCCGGTGCCAGTGTTCTTGATGGTCAGGCGAACCTCATCGTTCAGGCAGTTGCCTTCCACTTCGATGTTTGCCCCCGACCAATTGGCGTTCTGTGGGCAAAGCGTGTCGGGGTAGATGCGGGCCTCGGTGCAGTGGGTCTGGCCAAGTTCAGCCTCGCAGCTCAGGTCGAAATTGATGAGGAAATTCTCGCATTGGCCAGCGGCCAAATCACCCGTAGCGAAGCTGTAACTATTGCCGCTGAGCAATAGGCCGGGTATGCTGCTGCTGTTGTATTCCATGAAACTGTCCAATTCGACAATTACATAGGTATCTTCAATCAATGAAGCGCTGTAATTGCAATAGCTGACCGTGTAATTGTTTGCGAAGCAACGGCGCAGGTACGGCGTGGCGAGGCTCACCTCCATCCGGGCACAATCGGAGTCGAGTTGAACGGGGATGTCTTGCTGAACTACGTTGCTATTAGTCAAAGCAACTGTCCAAGTGGTGGGGCAGGTCAGGCCGTAGTTGAAAGCAACATCTAAGCTGATTTCCAATTCCGTGTCGGTAGCACAGATTTCATCGAACAGGTAATTTCCGTTGGCATTGGTCGTGGCATGGTAGTATTGCCCGCTGTTGTTGCCGATGGCTTTTACCTTCCAATTGGCAAGGCTTGGTTCTCCGGCATCAAAGTCGCAGCTTGCATCGCTGTCACGGAACACCTTGCCCGCTGCACTGTATTGAACCGTGTCGTTGTAATTGTAGCGGATGATTTGAAGGTAGCTGTATAGGCTGTTGCCAGCGCCGAGGTTTTGCACTGGAAGGCCATTTTCAAGTTGGTAAACGGAACCTCCATTTTCCCAAGCCGTGTAACCATCCCCAGGGTTGCCATCGTTGTTGAGGTCGAGGCGGGGGAGGTCGGTAGGAGCTTCGGAGGGGTCTGCACTGCACCAGTTGATGAGCGACCAAGTACGGTGAACGAGGGTAGGCTGGTTGTTGCAGTTGAAGTTAAATACCTGATCCGAGTAGGTGATGGCGAGCTGTGTTTGGTTTCCTTGGACGAAGGTCAAGGTCTGTGGTTCGCCAACATCGCCGGGCAGAAAATCTTTCGGCAAATTGAAAGAGAAATCATAAGCTACGGTAATTGTTTGCGAAGCAAACGTTGAATTGCCAGATAAATCAATTGCCAAGAAATTCCGGGTAATGGTTCTTATACCACCGCAGGAGTTTGTCACCAAATCAAAGGATTGCAGCACTGTGTTCACGCCGCAATAGTCCCAAACCTCCACTGCTCCAAAATATTGGTTCATCTGCTGTGCGTTGTTTGGGTCAAGGTTTAGCGCAGCGAGGTCATCTGAATGGATGGTGCTATCCGGCGGCACGTAGGAGAAATAGGGGGCCACCAAGTCGGGATTGCATTTTGGCGGGATGATTTCCACCGTGACGTTGCAGTACTGCGTGTTGCCAGCTGCATCGGCCACCCAGAGATAGACGTTTTCATAGACACCTACTGCGGTGAAATTGGCCGAGGTCGTGGTCGGCATGGTCTGCGAGGGCAGGGTTGCTATTTCAATGGCAAAGCTCAAAGCAGAACAATTGTCGTAGCTGCCTTCATCCAGCACTTCAGCTGGCAGGATGGTGAGGTTGGGGCCGTTGACGGCAAATTGGGCCACCGTGTTTTCGACGCAAACAGCTACGGGCGGCACGGTATCCAATAAACAAGTGACATCGGTCAAGTATATTTTTTGCAAATACTTCACGCCACCCGTTTGCGGCAGCGAACCGCCTGTGTAATGAACGCCATCGTTAAACGACCTTGCTACGTAGCTGTCACCAAGAATGCCATCGCCGTTTGTGTCGAGGCGGGGCAGCACTGGGAACGGCTGCTGTAAATCAACGCTACACCAGTTGATGATGCTCCAAGTGCGGTCAATTTGGTCGGTATTTCCGTCGTTGTTCAGGTCATATTCGACATCGTCATGGGCTACGGCAATCAGGTTGGTGGCATCAACGCTGATATAGGTCAGCTCCGCTGGGTCGCCGGGGTCGTTGGCGTGGTGGTCGGCAGGCAAATAGATATTGTACTTGAAATTTACGTCAATGACCTGCGTAGCCACAGCGGAGTTGTTGCCAGCTGCATCCCAAGCAATAAAGCTGCGGGTGATTTGGGAAATTCGGTTGCATTGGTCGTAAAGGACTTGGTTGGATTGCGAAATTACAACCGTACCACAGGCATCATAAGCTGTAGCTGCGCCAAAAACGGCATCCAACGAAGCATTGTCGTTGATATCAAAGACAAATTGCTCAAAGTCGGTGGAGGCATAGACATAATCGGCAGGAGCGGTGAGCACGGGGGGAACCACGTCGTTGTTGCAGTCCAATACTTCCACCGTGATGAGGCAGAAATCTTCATTGCCAGCTTCGTCAATCACCCACATCACCATATCATTTGGCCCAGCATCGGCAGCCGTAAAAATGAAAGATTCAGCACTGGGTGCAGTAGAAGATGCGGGCGCCCGCTCCAAGCGGAATTCAAAATGGCCTGGGCTGGTGCAGTTGTCATAAGAGCCAGCGTCAAAATCTGATGCATAGACATCCACTTGACCAGTAGGCAACAAACCTACTTGGAGGCCATTTTTGCAGTAAGGTATCGGTGCGACCGTTTCATTATTGCAATCATGCTCCTCCACGTTCAGGGTTCCCCAGCATGCATTGCCAGAAATCAAGTGTACTATTTGCACCGTATATTGCCCGATATAGCTGGTATCAAGCGAAACATAAGGGTCAAAAGTGGTATTGACACCAAGGACCCTAATGCCATATTGGTTGTCACAATAAGGCCCGCCTTCCAGCACATCCGAAGGGTACAGCAGCGTCGGCGTTCCATCTGGTGCAACATTGAGGGTGGTGATGTCCCCACAAGCTATGATTGGCGAGGAGATGCAAGTATCAACGATGACAAAAGCCGTACAGGTGCTGGAATTGCCTGCCTCGTCAATGGTCCATAACACCAATTCATTGGTGCCAATATCATCAATGCCGAAAGTGACCGATGTAGTGGCTGGTGGCAGGGCCGAGGCGGGGGCATGTTCCAATCTCAGGTCCAAAGAATCGGAGCAATTGTCACCGCTATAAATCTCAATATCTTCGGCTGTGAGGGTCACATCGCCCAGGGCAACATTTATTTGTTGCGACAAAGTACAAGAGGCCACGGGCGGCACGGTATCAATCGGGCATGGGGCTTCTATTCCTATCTCTAGTTCTCCCCAGCAAGAATTGCCTGTATTCACATCCCTTACCTTGATGTAATGTGTACCGGTATCGTCCACGTCAAAACTGAAATAATCCGCAGTTTCACCGGGAGGGCCTCCAACCCCAATCAAAAAAGTATTTATTTCATAGTTGCTGCAATAGTTGTTGCCTTCAAGGAATAATCCAGGATAGACCAGTACACTATCACCTGCCTCCAGTGGGATGGTAACCAAGTCGTTGCAAGCCAATGAAGGGTTGGAATTGCCGCCATTGCAATCGTCTTTGACATGGATTTTCGTGGTACAATGGCTGTGGTTTCCAGCCTCGTCCACGACCCAGAGCGTGACATCGTGGGTGCCGATGTCGTCGGCATCGAAGTCGAGGCTCGTGGCCGTGGGTAGGGTGGCGGCTGGTAGGCCGTCGTTGAGGAAAAAGCTCAATTGAGAGGAGCAGTTGTCGGAACTTGCTTCACTGAGGGCGCCAGCCAAGAGGGTGCCCGATTGGTTTTGCGATAGCAAAAAGTTCGTGGGAGCAATACAAGTTACAGTTGGTGGCTCGGTGTCGGGGCTGCACTGCGCTGCCGCCTTTTGGCCGTAAGCCAAGAGGAACAAACACAACAGGCTGAATACCAAGGGATTTCTCATGTAAATGGGTTTCAAATGGTGAAAAACTTTTTTCATAATACGCTCAATTTTAGATTGGGCCACCTGCCTTTTCCTGTGTGTGGGAGGATTTTAGGCCAATGCCCAAATGTGGGATAATAATCGGTTCGTGAAGTTTGGAATGCATCGAAACCAACCGGTTGCCATCGCTACATTCTTTTCACGATGCAAAAATGTTCCGAGCTGCGCTATCCAACAAAATCAAAAAACGAGGTTTGTAGAGTTAACTTTTTACGTAAACATAAATTAGTTGTTCAAAATCAATAGTTTTGAATATTTTTGTAGAAATAAAATGTGAATAGTTTTGAAAAATTAGTCGTTCCTCTTTCTGGGAAAAAATGGGTTTCACAAACCTCGGAAAATTTGAATCATCATAGCCTATCGTTAAATAAGCAAAGCCATTCGTTAAATCAATCCGAACCTATGCAGTCAAGTAGCCTAAATCAGTTGATCAGTTCATTTTCCACCTTAGAATTAAGGGAGGTGCGCAAGTTCCTCACCTCCCCCTTTTTCAATACCCGCTCCGATTTGGTGATTTTGTTCGATAGTTTGACCACCATGGGATCGTTGGAAAAAACGGAAGTTTGGCAACGACTGAATCCCTCACAACCTTTTGACGACCAAAAGTTGCGCCTGCTGATGAGCTACCTCCATCGGCTGTTGGAACAATACTTGGCTTTTAAGGAAGCAACCGCAAACGAACTTTCAAATCGGCTCAACTTGGCCAAAGCCTATCGTAATCGGGGCATGATGACTGCCTTTGAACGAACCAGCGCTTCCCACGAAAAAATTATGGCCGAAAATCCCATGCTGGATGCCCAAATGCACCATCACCGCTATCAGGTGCATTGGGAGAAATACCAGGTAGCCACTGCCCAAAACCCTGCTGCCGACCTTCCCATCCATCAATTGACAACGGCACTGGATGCCTACTACGTCAGTTTAAGGCTTCGGCTAATTTGCTTTGCCATTGCTCAAAAAAGTGTCTATCGCTCTGACAACCAACTATTTATGGAAGAAGAAGTGCTCATGTTGGCAGGACATGAAAACTTGCGAAACGAAGTGGCAGTCGCCATTTACCTGCATTGTTACAAGATGTTGAAGCGACCAAACGAAGAGGAGCATTTCCAAGCCTTCAAACAACTCCTGCTAGGTGCCAGTGGGCAATTCAACGCAGAAGATATTCAAGGGCTTTACATATTTGCCATCAATTATTGTGTGCGGCGGCTAAACGATGGCCAAAAAGCCTATTTCCAGGAAGTATTTGAACTTTACAAATCAGGTTTGGCAACCAACCACCTCCTCGAAAACAATGTGCTCAGCCGCTTCACTTATCACAATATCGTGGCCGCTGGCCTGCAAACGGGCAATCTCGACTGGGTTCAGGGCTTTATCCACGAATACAAAAATACCCTTGAACGAAGTTATCGGGAAAGCTCCTTTAGTTTTAGCCTCGCTCGCCTCGAATTCGCCCGCCGCCGCTACGATGCCGTGCTGGAGCTGCTGCAAAAAGCCAACTACCGTGACCCACTGCTCAACCTTGCCGCCAAGACCCTACTGCTCAAAACTTGGTACGAACTCGGCGAGCACGACCTCCTCCAATCGCACCTCGACGCCATGCGCAACTACATCCACCGCAAGCGGGTAATCGGCTACCACCGCACCAATTACCTGAACATTGTTCGCTTTGCCGACAAGCTCCTGAACATCAATTGGAACAGTCGTAAAGAAGTGGAAGCATTGAAAAGCGAAATGGAAAGAGAGGAAGTACTGACAGAAAAGGAATGGCTGCTGGGGCAGATTTTGCTTTAATCACTTTCTAATTTTCTTCTAATCGTTTCATAATAACCCCGCTTTGATTGCCTTGTTTATTTGGCAAAGTTTCGAAAACGACAACGAAGCCTTCTTGGAATTGGCGAAATCGCCCAACACCAAGGTCATCATCACCGACAACAGCGGTGCGCCACTTTGATGAACCCTGAAATGACAGAAGGCCCCAAAACCATACGGGTATCAAGGTTAACAATAAATAACGTGTCATTCACAAGCATGGAATCTCAAGGCCATTGGCACTCCCGCCAATGGCTTTTTTTGTTTTGTGGTACTCCCCAACCATGGTGAGTTTTGTCAAAATTGGCAACATCCTTCCGGTTTTGTTGTTTATTGTTCAAATAGCATGAATAGCTATTTGAAACATAGACAAGAATTGTAGCGCACTGGTTTACATTTCCTCCCCATCACTGGTCGAAAAAAGGTGAATATCCTGTACTCCTGCATATCTTCAAGGATTGCCAACCTAAAAAGTTGGATATCCCCTAAGTCCCGAATGTTCCTTTTTTTGCATTTCCACTACCATTTTATTAAGTGATGGGGCAAAAAACAAACAGCCGCCTTAACTTGCCCGCGTTTGAAAATTACATCAATGAATTCATTTAAATGAGGAACATAAAATTCAAGAGTCCAGACGATAACCAAACCCTTTTTGCAGCCGCAGTGCGAAGGAACGTGGATCAATATTTTCGGGAAACAGGCATATCGCCCAAAGGAGATTGGACGTTGAGGCTAAAGGCAGCAGCAATGCTCAGCATGTACATCGTTCCATTTGTACTGATCATTACGTTGCCTATGAGCGCTTGGCTTGCCCTGCTGTTGGTAATCATAATGGGCATAGGCACTGCGGGGGTTGGAATGGGCGTCATGCACGATGCCATCCACGGCTCCTATTCCCGTAGGGCTTGGGAAAACAACCTGATGGGTTCCAGCATGTACCTGCTTGGTAGCCATGTGTTTGTTTGGTTTGTACAGCACAACGTCATGCACCATACCTATACGAATATTGATGGCTTGGACGGCGACATAGGCCCACGTGGGCCGCTCCGCCTTTCAGAACATGCGCCGCTCAAAAAATCCACCGTTACCAGCACTGGTATGCATTCCTACTCTACGGCCTTATGTCCATTTCAAAATTGGTCAGGGATTTTTCGCAATTGAGCGAATACAACAAGGCAGGCATCACCAAGGCTCAGCGCCGAAGCCCTGCGATGGAATGGGTGAAATTGGTCAGTTTCAAAGCACTATACTTATTGGTCATCATTGGGTTGCCGTTGATTTTGACCGACTTCAACATCTGGCAGGTATTGGCGGGCTTCTTCATTATGCATTGGGTAACTGGCGTTATCCTCGCCACTATCTTCCAATTGGCCCACGTCGTTGAAGGTGCCGAACAGCCGCTGGAACTGTCCAACGGGCTGATTGAAAATGACTGGATGGTACATGAACTACAGACAACCGCCAATTTTGCCAGGAACCAGCATCTGCTGAACTGGTACGTTGGAGGGCTGAACTTCCAGATTGAGCACCATTTGTTCCCGCACGTCAGCCATATCCACTATCCGAAAATCGCCCCAATCGTGGAGCGGACGGCCAAAGAGTTTGGCTATAACTACAATATGAAACTGACCTTCATGGGTGCATTGGTTTCTCACGTTCGTCGATTGAAGGAACTGGGGAACATGGATCCCGCTACGGTGGTTTATTCCCCGTCGTAGTCCAAGTGGTAAGTGCTGTTTGAAGCCGCCAAGTTTGATGCTCAAAACTTGCGGGGTGTGCCATTGATTTAACTAGGTAGCATACCAATGGAGCTTATAAAAACTCGCCAGTTTATTTCGATTATCATTTTGGTGCGATTGGTGAATGTATTGAGTGGCTTGCTGTTGCAATATTGGTGATTTTTTGGGATGGGCAAGGCACTAAACCCTATACTCGCTTTTATCGTATCAATGTCGTTTCCCCCTTGAACTTTTCAACCTGCCCATCCACGAACGCCACTTCGAGGTACCAGACATAGACGCCGGCGGGCATGTCCTGGCCTTTGAACTCGCCGTTCCAACCTATGTTGGGGTCATTGATGGGAAAGTCGGCTGCTTCATAGAGCAACTCTCCCCAACGGTCGAAGATGCGGAAGATTTTGATGGCTTCTACCAAATCGCTGCTGCCATGTACATGCAGGAGGTCGTTGAGCGGATTGCCGCCCGTGCCGGGGGCAAAGCCCGTTGGTACAACAACCGTCTTGTTCGAGCGCACGAAGAGGTTGATGAGGTCGCTCACCGTGCAGCCGTTTTTGTCCACCACGGTCAGGGTCACGGTGGACTGGCCCGTCACCACGAACTCGCCGACCTGGGGCTCGAATCGAGCGGCGGCATAAGCGGGTTGTTGGATTCCCAAAGGAAACTGGCAAGGTCGGGGTCGGTCAGGTTGGCCACGTTGGGGTTTAGGATCAGCGTGGTGCCGTAGGGCAGGATGGTGTCGGGGCCGAGGTCGAGGCGCAGTTCCTTGGGTTCGCCAATGAAAATCTGTTCCTGTGTCCATTCACAGCCGTTGGCATCCTTGATGGTGAGGTCATAGAGGCCAAAGTCGAGGTTGTAGAAGGTGGTGTTGCCAGCAAATGCGGCACTGTCGAAGCTGACTAGGTAAGGTGGTTGGCCACCCAAGGGGATGACCGTTATTTGCCCATCCATTTCTCCAAAGCAGGAAACATCTTGCAGTTGGAAATCAGCGTTGAGCACATTGTCCTCGGTCACTTCAATGGAGTCGGTGATGGCACAGCCGATGGCGTCGGTAGCGGTGACGTAGTAAAGGCCAGCCAACAGGCCCGTGGGGTTTGGCGTAGTTTCGTCGTAGCCGCCCGGCCCCGACCAGGCGAAGGTGAAGCTGCCTGCCCCGCCCGATGCCGAGGCTTGTATGCTGCCGTCGCTGCCATCCTTGCAACTGACACCTGTTTGTATCAGCATAAGGTTTGCCAAATCATTTTGCTGGATGATGACGCTGGCCGTCCTACTGCAATTATTCGCATCGGTGACGGTCACCGTATAACCACCTGCGACAAGGGCCGACAAGTCCTCGGTGGCTTCGCCATTGTCCCAAATGAACTGATAGGAAGGTGTGCCCCCCGTCACGCTTAGGTCAACGGAACCTGTGGTTCCGAGGCAACCGATATTGGTAGGGTCAGTTGTTAGCTGCAATTCAGTTGGTTGCTCCACCGCTTCACAAGCGGTACTGGTGCAGCCATTGTCATCGGTAACGGTGAGGCAATAATCGCCTTCCGAAAGATTATTGATGATAATGGTGGATGCATTGTTGTTCCACAAAAAATCTAAGGGTTGTGAGCCTCCTGATACAGTGGAAGTTACATTCCCGTTATCCCCCCCGAAGCAGGTGGCATCGTTAGCTGAAAGCTGCACAATGATGGCTGGTGGGTCAGTCAGTGTGGCCGATTGGGTTGCGGTGCAACTGTTTGCATCTGTGACAGTGACGGTGTAGTTGCCTGCCAACAGGTTATTGGCAGTGGCACTATTGGTAATGTTGCTCCACGCATAGCTGAGGCTTCCTGTGCCACCACTCCTTCAGCGGTGATAGCTCCAGTAGGTGTTCCGTTGCAAGTTGGGTCGGTTGTATTGTTGATGGACACTGTAACGGCAGTTGGTTGGCCAACGGTGGCCGAAGCATTGGCGGTGCAGCCATTGTCGTCTGTCACCAGTACGGTAAAGGTACCTGCGGCAAGGTTGTTCACCAGTGGTGTTGTCGCATTGCCAGCAGCGGCATCCCATTGCAGGAGATAGGGTGCTGTGCCTCCGGCAACGACGGCCTGTGCCGCTCCCGTCGGCGTGCCGTTGCAGGTGGCGTTTTGTGCACTGGCATTGACGGTCAGCAGTGGTGGCTGCGTCACGGTAATTGTCCCGGCCACGGTGCAGCCGTTGTCGTCCGTGACTATCACGATTTGTTGGCCGATACCAAGGTTCACGGCGATGGAGTCGGTCTGGCCATTGCTCCATTCAAAGCTATAGGGTGGGGCACCCCCCGTTGTTGGGGCAGAAACGGTCGCATCCGACAACCCGAAGCAGGTGATTCCCGTTGCTATTTGTGGGGTTGTTTGCATCAAAGCAGGAGCGCCAAAAACGACTTGAATGCTGTTGGGACAATTCTGAGCATCGGCAACCGAGAACGTATAGGTGCCGGCCGGTATGTTCAGGAAGACGCCCGTCGAGTTGTTGAGGTTGCCCACTGAATAGGTGTAACCACCAAAACCGCCGCTTGCCTGCAATTCAATGGCACCCACGCCTCCGTTGCAGGTAATATTGGTGATGTTAACGATAGACAGGCTCGGTGCTTGGCAGGGTGGGGTGGAGCAAGTGGCGGTGCCCGGAGGCCCATCACAAACAGAATTTAGGGCATAGACCACTATCGTCACGGTTGAGTCCAGTCCAAGCCGGTCGCCATGTAGCTGGTGCTGTTCGTTTGGAAGGGGGTGCCTCCGTTGACGCTCACCATATAGCCTTCAGGCCCACCAACTGCATCCCAATCAAAGGTGATGCTGTTTACGGTCACTTCCGTGCAATTGATGGTTGGGGCATCGGGCGTTGGATTTACTGCGATGGCAATGGAATCCATTACCACGCAGCCATAATTGTCATTGGCGGTAACGATATATTGCGTGGCTTGCGTTGGCATCGCAATTGGGTTGGCGCAATCCGTGCAGGAAAGTCCATTGGTCGGAGACCAAGAATAATAGACTTGGTAAAGTGGTTCAAAAGTGATCGTCCAATCAAGGATGGTTCCGTTGAACCCAGTTTGGTCATCAATGGCCAATAATTGCCATTGGCCGTTGGTAGGGTACTCGCCGTCCCAAAGGTCAGACCAGACTCCTTCTGGGGCATAGGTGCCATTGGTAAAGGGAGGCTGTCCTCCCGCTGCGCAGATTGGCCAAGGGAATGTTGTACCGATATTGTTGGTGTTGTCAGGGGTGAAGCAAACGTTGGAATAGTCATCGCAATTGGCGCCGTTGTCGGAAGAAAGCTCCATGAACAATCCGCCAGGTGAGATGAGGTACAAATCAAGGTCGTCCACCCAATTGTGGTCAATGTTCACGCAGACTGATTTTATGACGCCAGCACTAAGCGTAATCGGCTGAACTCCCACCACTTGCACGGCAGAATAGGCAGGTGTGCCGTTTGAGATGACCACGTCCTGTGTGGCGCTAAAGCTTGGCGGGTCAGGCAATGGGATGGGCAGGGTGGCATCCAGGGAAATGGGATCTCCTGAGCAAACCGTCGGGTCTAGTCCAAGGTCGGGCGGCAGAATGCCGTTGTCCCGGATGTACATCCAAAAAGTATCCCGGTTGCACACATCCCGTTGTATGTCAATGCCGATGCTTTCCATCGGCTCCGTGAGGCCGTCGGCGATTCCAACTATGTCAATGGTGATGGTGCTATCGCCCGCAGGGATGAAGAGGTTGGTGGGTATGGCTAGGTAGTCCAAGCCATTTTGGGCCGTACCAATAATGGTGTAGTCCAGCACTAAGTCGTTGGCCACTGGGCGGGGGCTTGAAAAGTTGATACTTCCACTTGCGCAGCCTTCGGTGATGGTTCCGTCTAAGCTGAGTGTCGCAGTTTCGACCTTAAGGGAGCCAGTGCCAAATGATTTTGCTTCCAAGAAGACACCCGAGTCATAAGCGGGGTCGCCAACGTCGGAGAGTGCCAATTTAATGACATAAGTCTCACAGGGAATCACAATTACTTCAGCGACGAATACATCGAGGTAGCCGTCGTAGGTTGGTTGGTTGTTTCCATTGTTGGGGTTGTAGTATTGGGCATTCAATGGCGTGCAGGTGGCAGTGTTCGGGTTTTGAGGATGCACGTTGTTGATGGAAACGGCCAAGTTGGTATTAGGCACCAGGGCGATGTTTTTGGCGTTGTTCTGGTAAGGTCCGCTGATGCCGGGTCCACTGATGAAGAACCCGAAAACGTCGTTGAAAGGGCTGCAGCCATATTCCGGATATTCCTCAGAGGCAAACACATATTTAAAACGAAGCGTGTCGGAGGTAGGAATAAAAGTGATGGTATATTTAGACACATCAAACACGTCTAAGCCTCCTGCGGCGATGTTGCTCAAATCCACGTCGGTTGCAGAACTGTTGTTTTCAGCCGAGGTAAAGTCACTCCCAGAACAATTTGCCCCTCCCTGTTCTGGCACATCACAGTTGTTGGAGGTCGCCCGGCCCGTCGTCATCACGATTCCCCTGTTAATCCCTACGGCGTTTTGACCATTCTTGAAATAGCCGACCGAGATTGGACTTCCCTCAAAGCTAACATCAATCACCTCCACACCATCGCCAAGAAAGTAATTGGTAATGAGGTTTTCGGGAGTAATGGGTGCGGTGGTGGCGTCTGATACCTCCATCAATTGGGCCGAGGCAGGTATTGCGGAGCAAAGCCAAACGATGGCTAAAAAAACTATGTATTGGTAAGAAAGTAAGGGCGATTTCATGTGATTGTCAACTGTTGATTCGTGATTCGTGGTTCTTGAGTTGCAGCTTACTGGCTTCTCAAAAAATCACCTCTGTTGCACCCCAGCCGTACCTTGGATGGAACTCGTTTTTGAAGGTGTTCACCTGTGGGTTTTGCAAAAGGCGGGTGGCGATGGCATCCTTCAGTTTGCCTTCGCCTATGCCATGTATGATAAACACCCGTTCGACGCCTAATCGTTGGGCTTTCTCAAGGAATGACTCAAACTTGGTCAATTGGATTTTCAATATATCGCTATTGGTGAGTTTGCGCCAACTGTCGGTCAGTTTTTCGATGTGCAGGTCAATTTCGGGGAGGAAACTGGCCAGTTCGTGTGCATCGGGCACTTGGTAGTTTCGGAAATTGCTGCCCCCGCCTGCCTTGGCTGTGGGCTTTGCATTGCGTTTTGTGTAGCTTGAAAGGTCTTCCCCGCTATCTTCCGTTGTTTGCTCCGGCTTTTCAAACAACCTGTACCAGTGTACAGGGCGATTCAGGAAAGGCGCCGTTCGAAGGCTGCCAAAAAACGTCTTGGGCTTAATCTTCAACGACTTGAAATTGGGTTCCGATAGCCCCTCAGTTGTGAGCCATTGGCAATCCATTTCAAATTCCGGGGATTCGTTGAGGTCGTCGTACAGGAACTCCCCAAGGCGCTGGTAGCTCGCCGAACGCAATTTGTCGCTCCAAGTCTGTGGCCCACGGCTATTGAGGAACAGCTTTAGCTCGAACACTACATCGTAGCGGGTGTCGTTAAGGAGGTAAAGGCCATACTTCTCAGGTACTTCGCTCTTGCTCTCAATTGGTTCAAAGGCCAATTGGATGCCCAAACTCTTAAGGATGGTGTATTGCGATTCCACGGAAATAGGTGGTGGTGTAGGTGCTATAGCTTCTTTCTTGCCTTCCACGACCTTCGCCTTCACAGGATATTTCAAGTGTTCTTCAGCCCGAATCAGGTCTTCTGGCCAGGCTGGGATTTCCATGTCGTATTTCGACATGTAAACATTGACCATGCCCCCTTCGAGCAGTCCCTTTACTTCGCCTTCATCGTCTGTGTGCCTGAATTTTACTTTAGTACCTTTGGAAAACAGCATTTTGATTGATATTTTGCCCAAAAGTAGTGAAAGGGCTGGTTTTTGGGGCATTCAGTTTTTAGCTGCGCAATTTGAATTGCAAAAAACAAAAAAAGCCCTCCCAAGTCCCAAGACTTGAGAGGGCTTCGCTGTGGCCCCAATCCCGAGGTGTCGGGACAAGTTCCGCAATCCGAAATCGTTTAGTCAAGTTTCAGCACCTCAATAAATGCTTTTTGCGGCACCTCAACGTTGCCAATCTGGCGCATCTTCTTCTTGCCTTTTTTCTGCTTTTCGAGCAGCTTGCGCTTCCGGCTGATGTCGCCGCCGTAGCATTTGGCGGTCACGTCCTTGCGCATGGCGGAGATGGTTTCCCGTGCGATGATTTTAGCGCCAATGGCGGCTTGTATGGCGATGACAAACTGTTGCTTCGGCAACAGTTCTTTGAGTTTTTCGCAGATGCGGCGACCGAAAGCATACGCCTTGTCTTTGTGGACGAGTGCCGAAAGCGCATCCACAGGTTCAGCGTTCAGCTTGATGTCCACTTTCACGAGGTCGCCTTCCCGGTAGCCGATGGGATGGTAATCGAAAGAAGCATAGCCCCGGCTGATGGACTTGAGCCGGTCGTAAAAATCGAAGACGATTTCTGCAAGCGGAAGCTCCAATGACATTTCCACACGGGTTGGGGTCAGGTAGCTTTGGTTCAGGAAGATGCCCCGCTTGTCGAGGCAAAGCGTCATGATGGCACCGATATACTCCGGCTTCGTGATGATTTGTGCGCCGATGTATGGTTCTTCCACATAATCCAACATCGTTGGGTCGGGAAAGTCAACGGGGGTGCGCAGGAAAATTTGCTCTTTCTTCGTGGTGTAAGCGTAGTACGATACGTTTGGGATGGTCGTGATGACCTCCATATCGTACTCCCTGCTGAGGCGCTCTTGGATGATTTCCAGGTGCAACATGCCGAGGAAGCCGCAGCGGAACCCGAAGCCGAGGGCCGCCGAACTTTCCGGCTCGAAGGTCAATGAGGAGTCATTGAGTTGCAGCTTTTCGAGGCTTTCCCGAAGGTCTTCAAAGTCCTCGTTTTCAATAGGATAAACACCCGCAAACACCATCGGCTTCACCTCCTCGAAGCCGTGGATAGGCTCGTTGCAGGGGTTCGCATGGTGCGTAATAGTATCGCCAACCTTGATTTCCTTCGATTGCTTGATGCCCGTGATGACGTAGCCCACGTCACCGGCCCGCATTTCCTGCTTAGGAATCATGTTCATTTGCAGGATGCCCACCTCGTCGGCGTTGTACTCGTTGGCGGTATGGAAAAAGCGGATTTTATCGCCCTTTTTCATAGTGCCATTAACTATTTTAAAGTAGGCGATGACGCCCCGGAACGAGTTGAAGACAGAGTCAAAAATTAATGCTTGCAACGGTGCTTCCGGGTCGCCCTTCGGAGCGGGCACCCGCTCCACAATAGCGGTCAACAAATCCTCGATGCCCTGTCCCGTCTTACCACTGGCCAAAACGATGTCCTCTTTTTTCACTCCAACCAATTCGATGATTTGGTCCATCACCTCATCAATCATGGCATTTGGCATGTCAATCTTGTTGATGACAGGAATAATGGTCAGGTCGTGGTCAATGGCGAGGTAGAGGTTCGAGATGGTTTGGGCCTGAATCCCTTGCGTGGCGTCCACCAGCAACAGGGCACCCTCGCATGCCGCAATGGAGCGGCTCACTTCATAAGAAAAGTCAACATGGCCAGGCGTGTCAATCAAGTTCAGGGTATAAACCTGCCCGTCCTTGTGGTGGTGATACAATTGGATGGCGTGGCTCTTGATGGTAATGCCCCTTTCCCTTTCGAGGTCCATGCTGTCAAGGGCTTGGGCCTTCATGTCACGGACGGCGATGGTTTTGGTCGTTTCCAACAAACGGTCGGACAGCGTGCTTTTGCCGTGGTCAATATGGGCGATGACGCAGAAATTGCGGATGTTTTTCATAAGAAAAGTAAAAAGGAAAAAGTAGAAAGGAAAAAGTGGTGCACCCCGGGACTCGTACTTTTAGTTTGTCCTTTTTACTTTTTCCTTCAAAATGGGCGCAAATGTACGCAAAAATCCCGCTTCCTGTTGCCCAATCCGAAATCCGAAATCCGCATTCCGCAATCATCGTTACCTTTGCCCCCCTAAATGGACATCATACTACTCAACCTCCACGACTGGTCATTGCCTATCAAGAACCCCGTGTTCCTGATGTGCATCCTGCTGCTGACGGTGCTGACCGTTCCAGCGTTGCTCAACCGGTTCAAGTTGCCGGGTATTGTGGGGCTGATTTTGATGGGCGCCATCCTTGGCCCGCATGGCATCAACCTGCTTGAACAAGGCGACGGCATCAAGCTCCTCTCCAAAATCGGCCTGCTCTACATCATGTTCTGGGCGGGGCTGGAGATTGACATGGACTCCTTCTTGAAGAACCGCCACAAGAGCGGCACTTTCGGGATGCTCACCTTTGGCTTTCCACTGCTTTTGGGTGGCTTTTGCACTTATTTTCTATTGGAATTGGATTGGATGGGTGCCCTGCTGCTGGCGGGCATGTTTTCTACGCACACGCTGATTTCGTACCCCATCGTCCACCGCCTGCGCATCGCCAAAAACGAGGCGGTTGGCGTTGCCGTGGGTGGCACCATCATCACCGATACGTTGGCGCTGCTCCTCTTGGCCGTCATCAGTGGTATGGCACAGGGCACCATGAGTGGTTGGTTTTGGGTGAAGCTAATTCTCTCCTTGGCTGTTTTTGCGGGCTTGGTCTTTGGCCTGTTGCCAAGGATTGCCCGTTGGTTTTTCCGAAGGGTGGAGAGCGACATCACTTATCAATTTGTGTTCGTGCTGGCCATGCTGTTCGTCTGTGGCTTGTTGGCGGAGTTGGCGGGCATCGAAGCCATCATCGGGGCCTTCATGGCGGGCTTGGTACTTAACCGACTGATACCGCACAGTTCCCCCTTGATGAACCGTATCGAGTTTGCGGGCACGGCGCTGTTCATTCCTGCCTTCTTGTTCAACGTGGGTATGATTGTCAACCTCCACGTCTTTTTCAAGGATGAAAAAACCATTGTCACGGCGCTGATTTTGACCAGCGTGGCCCTGCTCACCAAATGGCTGGCCGCCATTGCCACGCAGCGAATATTCGGCTACTCGAAAGACCAAGGCATGCTCATCTTCGGCCTCAGCAGCAGCCACGCCGCAGCCACCATTGCCATCATCTTGATTGGCTATGAAATAAAACTGTTCGACGAGTCGGTGCTGAACGCCACCATCTTCCTCATCCTCATCACCTGCCTTGTCAGCAGTTTCGTCACCGACCGGGTGGCCCGCCGCATGGCTGCGCAGAACGTGCATTCGTCGAAAGGCTTAGAGAAGGCACAGCGCATCCTCGTGCCCATCAGCAACCCGGCTAGCGTCGCCAACCTTGTTGACTTTGCCATTTTGATAAAAACGCCGGGGCAAAAAGAACCCGTATTCCCGCTCTCCATCCACCTCGATGAAAAGGACGTGCGCACCAAAATCAAGGAAAGCCAGCAGCTCATCGCCCCTGTGGTGCAGCATGCCGCCGACCGCCAGGTTGCCCTTTCGCCCATCCACCGGGTGGACGTTAGCGCCGTCAGCGGTATCCAACGGGCAGCGGACGAACTGCTGGCCACCGAAATCGTCATCGGTTGGCACCCCAGGGTGAGCGCCACCGAGCGCCTCTTCGGCACCCTGCTCGACAACCTCCTCGATGAATCGCCAGAAATGCTCTTCGTGACGAACATGGTGCAGTCGCCCTTCTCGTTCAAGTCTATCAAGGTCATTGTGGCAGAAAACGCCCACCTCGAACCTGGCTTCGTGGACATCATGCGCCGCATAGAGAACATCTCGCTGAACCTCGACCAGCCGCTCACCTTCCTGGCCGCCGAGACCTGCCAAGCCGAGTCCACCAAGGCTTTCCTCAAAAAGACCACCGACCGCCTGAAGATACTGCCACTTGAAAAGGAGACTTGGTGGCACCTGCACGAGCACACCCAGCCAGACGAACTGCTCATCCTGCTCTGCGCCCGGCATGAGTCGGTGTCATCGGAGTCGTTTATGCAGAAAATACCTGCTTATTTGGCAGAGCATTTCGAGGAGAAGAGTTTTGTGCTGGGGTATCCGGGGTTGTAAGGGGATTTTATGTTTTGTTGAACGGGAGCATGGACGCTGCGCTGCCCTGCGTTGGCTTGGTGAGTTGGGCTTGGGCAGCATAGCCGTTTCATGCATTGTTAGCGGTTTTTGATTTCAATTCTTCTAATTTTAATCCCAACATTAGAAATGTTAGTTCTCCAAACATTCCGTCAATATGCCTCATTTCATTATCTCCTTGAAATTTCATCAACGCATTGACCGTTTCTTTATCAAAATTTTCATCTATTTCGTTATTGAAATACCCAAGTTTTTCTAATTTTTCCTTGAGTGATGATACAGTCAATCCAAAAATATTCAAATAATTGAGGCTATCTCTTTTTTGTTGTTCAAATAATTTTTCTTCTGACAACGAATTCATATATTTCTCCCAATCATTAAATTGTTTCCTCCTCTTAATTCTTTGTTCAGATGATAATTTTGCTTCCTTACTTTTTATGTCATTAAGTGCTACAAAAAAACTATCTAACTCATTTATGGCATTATTTCCAAAAATTTCGTTAAAAGTCTCTTTGTCTTCAATATGAAGGTTAGTATAGAAATTTTTTATGTCTTTTTTGAAGTCACTTAATTGCTTTTTCGAATCTTCTATCTCTTTCTTTTTTCTTTCTTTTTTTTCTTTTTTGCTATCTGGTATATCTTCTAAATCGTCGTTTAATTCATTGATTTTTTGAACAAGGGTTGCATAATCAATACTTTTTCCGAAAAAATATTGATTATTTTGTCTCGACCAATATTATCACCTTGTCCGAAGTGAGTTTGCACATCCATAATTATGGATTTGTAATTTTATTGCCTCCTACATTATCACCTGTTCCATAGTGGAATTGCTGAATTGTAGGTTTATATTCGGACTCATTTTTAATGGCTAATTCGTTTTTCAAATCTTCATGATTTTGAACAGTTTCTTCAATCTCGTTTGCAAGAGATAAAATACCCATTCTTATCTTATTCTTAGTAACATTAGCATCTTCAAAACTAACTACCCCGTTCCTAATTTGCCGCATAATATCTGATAGTTGAGAAGACTGCATAATGACATCGTCAAGTTTGGGGCTATCTTTTGAAAACGATGTAAAAGGGTTATTGCGCCTTGCACATTCATCTTTCCTACCAACTCTCCAACTGTTTTTACAAATTCTTTAATATCCATTTCTATTGTTTTTTGTTATTATTACCGCTAACTACTCCACTCCCGAAAACGACTAACCAAAACCCGCATTGCGCCTTTTACTTAGTCGTTTTCGGGTAAGTACGCTTTACCCCCTGCATACTCAAGTGAACAATTGCGACTAAGTAAAAAACGAAACCGCTTTTGTCCAAAGTTAGGAATAGCAGCGTCACAAAATTTTGTGACTTGCTTTGTCCTGTTTTTTAGGTTTTCTCATTGTGCGAAGTATGATCGGGCAAATTTAAGTTAGATTTTCACAAATCCAAGTCATCCAGGGGGCTTTTTATCTTTCCCCAACCTTTTTTTGTGACCCCGAGAAATCGGGGCAGGTAATGGGTGTAGATTTCAGTGGTCTTGCTGCTTTCGTGCCCAAGTAGCTCTTGTATGTAGCGTAGGTCAACTCCTTTTTCCAGCAGGTGGATGCCAAAACTGCGACATACCCCCTAAGTTTTACCCCAAAACCATCAAAACCCAAGCCCCGCATGTAGCTTTGCCCAAAATCAACGTTTAATCCAACGTACCAGCCATTTTGGAAACATGAATAAAGCATTCCTGTCGTTCCTTTTCACCTGCTTATTCGGCCACGTATTCGGCCAGCAAGCCAGCAGTGGTGCCAAACCCGCCAAGTCCTGCGAAGTCTATTTCGACTTCGGCAAACACTACCTCCGGCCCGCTGCCGATTCGGTGCTGGCGCAATTGGTCGGCTTTGCCAAAGGCAAGGAGAGTTTCACCATCCGCATCACGGCGCATACGGACAGCATCGGTTCGTTGGCCAATAACCTGGCGCTTTCCGAACGGCGGGCGAACGTCGTCAAAGGTTTTTTGGTGAAAAATGGCATAGCAGACAGCCTCATCAGCTTTGCTTATTTCGGGGAGAAAACGCCCGCCACCTTTAACGCTACCGAAGAAGGCCGCCAGCGCAACCGCCGGGCCACGGTGGAGGTGCTGATGCCTGTACCGATGGCATTGATAGAGGGGCAGGTTACAGACGAAAAGACTGGGCTGCCGCTTGTCGCAGATGTGGTTTTCAGGTCGAAGGACGTCTCTGACACCATTCAAACTGGCGCAGATGGCCTGTTCCGCAAAACGGTGCCTATCGGTACGGTTTTGGGCATTGATGCTTACGCCCGCTGCTATTTCCTGAAAACGGAAATGGTGAAAGCCGATAAAAAAGCGAAGTCAGTGCCCATGCCGCTCCGCCCGGCCAAGGCGGGTTCCGTGGCGGATATTGACAACCTTTATTTTGTTGGAAACCAGCCCGTATTACTGGAAGCGTCAAAGCCAGAACTGCCCAAAATCCTCCGCTTTATGCAGCAAAACCCTTCCATGAAAATCGAAATAGCAGGGCACGTCAACCGGCCAAATTCCCCGCCCGTCAGCACAACGAGTTGGGATTTCAAACTCTCCGAAGATAGGGCGAAGACCGTTCATGGCTATCTCTTGGAAAACGGCATTGCCGCCGACCGTATCAGTTGGAAAGGCTTTGGGAACCATGAGATGGTGTTTCCGAGGGCCATGGAAGAAGTGCAGCAGGCGAAAAACAGGAGGGTTGAGCTTCGGGTGCTGGAAGGGTGTGAGTGAGGGGATTATGGATTTGGGATTGCGGATTGCGGATTGACGGGGATTGGGCAATTTTGGGGATTATACCTGTCTTGTTGGGATAGTTCAGGTGCAGGGCATTACATTTGTAAAAAAATAAAGCAAATGACCTTTAACCTGTTCAAGCGGCTTTTTTTTAGCCTGGTTTTATTTATTTCCATTTCGGTTAATGCCCAGAAAAACCATTTTGGTGCGTATTTCGGGCCGACACTTTCTGCGCTTCGCATGGAGCAGTTGAAAGCTTCTGATGTACAGATTGACCCATTCGATTATAAATTCGGCGCTACTTTCGGGATATTTGGAACTTTGGGCATCAGCGATAATATCTCCATCAGGGGCGAGTTGAATTACGAGCGGAAAGGAGGCCGGTCGGGCGTGCTGCTTTCAGATGGGCAAGGAAACCCGCTTCCTGGCAGGCATATTGACGAGCATTTCGATTATTTTCAGGTGCCGGCCTTGTTCCAACTCTCGGCGGGTAAGGATTTCAAGATGTTCATCCATATCGGTTATGCTTTCGGCTACCTCTTGCACCGAACCGATGAGTTCCCCGGTGAAATCAACGTGGTGATTGAAAACCAACAAGGCCCCCCAACTCGGTATAAACTTTTCATGCCAGAGACTTACAAAAAAATTGACCATTCTATTGTTGCAGGAATCGGGGCAAGCCCTTTGTTGTCCAATGGGATGCGGGTGCAGTTTGGCCTACGTGCCTATAACGGGAAGCTCGACATTGCCAGGGGAAACTTCCTTCGATACCAAAAACTTGTCGGTTGCCCTCCTTTTGGGGCGTGAATTTTGAAATGATGTTGGGGAGGTTTAAAAAGGTTTAATTGGGCAAACCCACGAACTCAATTTAACTTTCTAAACCTTCTAAACCGCTTTAAACCTTCTAACCTTCTTAACCATCTCCTTCATTTCTACAATGCCAGACGTTTCCAACATCCGCCTCAACGAGCGCTACGACATAGAGGCGCTCATCGGCAGCCCGCCTGGGTGGACGCTCCGCTGGGGTCTTACGGCCATGCTCGCTGTGCTGGTGTTGTTGTTGGGCATTGCTCATTTTGTGAGCTACCCTGATGTTGTAGAGGCAAGGGCATTGTTTACGACCCAAAACCCGCCCATCCGCCTGGCAGCAAAGGCCAGTGGCAAAATTGCGCAGCTAAAAGTGGCCAATGGCCAAGCCGTGCTGCCCGGACAATTGCTGGCGGTACTCGAAAACCCAGCACGATTGCAGGACGTAACCTTGCTGGATTCCGTTTTGCAAAAAATGCTGCTGGATAAAACGGCTGCCTACCTTGAGCTGCGGTTGCCATCGGTGATGCAGTTGGGGCCGTTGCAGGCCAGTTTCGCCAATTTTTCCCAAAGCCACCAAGACCTTCGGTACTTCCTCTCCCAAGACATCAACTTCCAGAAAATCAGCAACTTGCAGCAGCAAATCGAGGACATGCTGGTGCTTAACAAATCGCTTTTTAGGCAAGAAGGCATCTTAAAGGAAGAGGTGGCTTTGGCACATCAAAATGTGCTCCGTGACAGCCAGCTGCTCACCACGAATGCTATCAGCAGACTGGAGTTTGAAAGAAGCCAATCGCAATGGCTGACCAAACGGCGTGAACTGGAGGCATTGCGTTCTGGCACTTCACAGAACAACCTTAGGGTAAGGCAGATGCAGGCCCAAATCCTTGACTTACAGCAGGTTCAGTCAGATGGGAAATCTCAGAAACTGCTCGACTTTCAGTCAGAAGTGGAAAAATTAGTCGGCGAAATCACCATTTGGAAGCAGACCTATTTGATGGAAGCCCCAGTAGGCGGCGAAGTGGCCTTGACCAAGGCTTGGAGCGAACAAATGCAAGTCGAAGAAGGCACAGAGGTGCTGACCATCGTGCCCAAGGATGGAGCGGGCAGGGTGCTCGCCAAGGCGCTATTGCAGGGCAACCGGTCCGGAAAGGTAAAAGAACAAATGCCCGTCAACATCCGTCTGGATGGCTACCCATTCCAAGAGTTTGGCGTGCTGAACGGGACAGTGCAGCGCATTGCCGCAGTGCCCAGCGAACAGGGTTATGAAGTGGAAATAGCCATTCCTGCCGAATTGGTAACGAGCTATGGCAAACCCATTCCATTCCGTCAAGAGATGCAGGGCACGGCTCGCATCATTACCGAGAAAAGGAGTTTGCTGCAACGGGTATTGGATAAAATCTGGACAGCCTTGGTTGGGGAATGAGTGCTCATGCTGTTTTCCTTTGTATTTCGTGGATAAATAAACTGCCTTCATCTATTCCTTGTTCTTTGGTTTGGTATAATACCTCATCTTAGAGCCACTAAATTGAAAAAGGTCTGCTGTTTTTGCGGTTGATTATCCGCAATCTGCAATCCGCAATCCGCAATCAATATGCGAGTCATTCTACGAATATTTGCAGAAAGCACCCTCCAAGCTTGGAGCCAGTTGACTGGTAACAAGCTCCGCAGTTTCCTTTCCTTACTGGGCATCACCATTGGTATTTTTTGCATCATTGCCATTCAGGCAGCGGTCAACTCCATGCAAGACAACGTCATGGGCAGTTTGGACAAGCTTGGCGACGATGTCATCTACGTTTCCAAGCAATCTTGGACGGAAGACCCCCATACTAATTACTGGAAGTACGAGCGCCGCCCCGACCCCAGCTATGAAGACTTGATGGCCATCAAAGCCAAAGTGAAGGATGCCGCCGCTGCCGACTTGCACCTATTTGTTGGTTTGAAGACATTGAAATACCGTTCCAATTCGGTTGAACGGGTATTTTGCGTAGCAACGACTTACGATATGGACGAAATCTTCAAGCCAGAATACCATAAAGGACGATATTACACCGCTACGGAGTATCACTACGGAATGAATAAGGTGATGATTGGCTACAAAGTAGCGGAAGCTTTGTTTGCTGGGATCGAACCCATTGGGAAAAAAATCACGATGGGTGGCCGTGACATGGAAGTGATTGGTGTTTTCAAGAAATCAGGGAAAGATCTCATCAATATCATGGATTTCGACAATGCGGTCATGATTGGTTATGAGTTGGCGAAAAAAGTCGCAAATGTTAAGGCCGAAAATCTATGGGGCTCCTCCTTGCAAGTGAAGGCTGTTGAAGGCGTTTCCGTCGAAAAGGTGAAGGATGAAATAACAGGGACTTTGCGTACAGAACGCCACCTCAAACCAAGGGAGGAGGATAACTTTTCGCTCAATACCATGTCTATACTTGCCAAACTGCTAGGAAACGTCTTTGGTGTATTGAACCTCGTGGGCATTGTCATTGGCAGTTTCGCCATTCTTGTGGGCATGGTAAGCGTGGCCAATATCATGTTTGTTTCTGTGAAGGAACGCACCAATATCATTGGTATCAAAAAAGCCCTCGGAGCCAAAAGTTGGGTAATTCTACTGGAGTTTTTGGTAGAATCCATCATCCTTTGCATCATTGGGGGAGCCTTGGGGCTGGTCTTTGTTTATGCCCTGATTGCTGCACTCAAAAACGCATTGCCATTCCCCATTTATGTTGACCTTGCCAATATTGGGTGGGGCTTTTTCATATCCATTGCCGTTGGAATCATCGCTGGTCTTTTGCCAGCCAACAGGGCCGCCAAAATGGATCCAGTGGTAGCCATCCGACAGGGGGCTTGAGTTGGCAGTTCGACAGTTGGCAGTCAGTTCGACAGATGTTTAGTCAGTGCCAAGGTGAACAGCAAGAGACTAGAAGACTTTTGGACTGCAGACTGACTGCCAACTGCCGAGTCAATCGCCAATTTCTAATTTCCCAATTTCAATTACCTTTGCCCCGCTACGGTGATTTTCGGCCCTGCCGACAATCTGAAAAGGGAATCCGGTGAAAATCCGGGACAGTCCCCGCTGCTGTAAGCTCCATTTGTTTTTTTGGCGAAAGACCACTGAGCAACTGGGGGGAAATTAGGAAATTGAGAAATTGGGAAATTGCTTCAATGCCAAACGTCCCAATTTCCCAATTTCCCAATTTCCTGCCTTGCTTGGGAAGGTGCCAAAAAAGGAGCAAGTCAGAAGACCTGCCATAGCGTATTTCTCAATCGGGCTTTCGGAGGAAAAGCCAGGGAAGAAACGCTGTAAACCGTAGCCACTGGCTTGATTTTCAGGGCTTTACCTGCCTATTCGTTTCCGACCTGCTTTTACTTTTGCCCACCATCGGCAGGTAGTTTTGGCAAAATCCATCTATCTTTTTTTCTTTTTCTTTTTGCTGTCACAAACATGGGTGCTTGCACAATCCGATAGCCTCTTGCCATTGCCGATGGTAGAGGTCGTTGCCACCTCTTTGCGGCATGCACAGCCGGGAAGTTTTGTGGAGAAATGGTCTGGAGAGGATTTGACCATGCATCAAGGCACATCGGTCGCCGAATTTTTGCATCAAAAAGCTGGAATTTACCTAAAAAGTTACGGCCTCGGAAGCCTTGCCACCACGGCTATTCGAGGGGCAAGCGCCAGCCAGACTGTTGTCCTTTGGAACGGCTTGCCAGTCCAAAGCCCCATGCTGGGCTTGCTTGACTGGTCGTTGTTGCCTCTCCAATTCACTGACGAGGTGAGTTTCCAGCACGGCGGCAACTCGGCGGCATGGGGCAGTGGTGCCATTGGCGGCGCCGTGCTAATGGACAATCTGCCACAATTTGACAAGGGGCTTTACGGGAAAATACAGGCTGGGCTTGGCAGTTTTGGTTGGCAGCACCAGGCCTTGAACCTCGGTCATGGCGGTAAAAAATGGGCTTTCTCCAGTCGTTTTTTCCATCAAAAAGCCGAGAACGACTTTCCATACCGACCCGCCGCTGGCTTGCCCGAAAATAAGATGACCAACGCCCAGCAATGGCGTTATGGACAAATGATTTCTGCGCATTGGCGGCCAAACGGCCAGCACTTGTTTGGCCTGATGGTTTGGTGGCAAAAAGCCGATCGCCATATCCCTCCCACGATTGTCCAAAACATCAGCGAAGCGAAGTTGGTGGACAACCAACTGCGCAATGCGCTCACTTGGGAACATTTGGTAGGAAAAAATGCCTGGTCGGCAAAGGCGGCTTTTTTCCACGACAACAACCGCTACCTCGATTCTTACAACAAGATTCGGAATGACAACAGGTTCTGGACGGGGATTTCTGAAATAAACTACAATAGAACCCTTAGTGCTGTTACCAGGTTGTCGTTCTCTCTCAATCACCAGTTGACACAGGCCCAGACCAAGAATTATGGCGAGGCTCGACGTCGCAACCAAGCGGCTCTTTATGCTTCCTTGCGTCATCACTTAGGGCGGTGGTCGGGCCACTTGGATGTCCGAATGGAATTGGCAGATAAGCAGGTTTTGCCTTTCACGCCCTCCTTTGGCGTGGACTGGTCACCTTGGGCTTGGCTAAAAATCGGGGCGAAAATTGGACGCCATTTCCGGCTACCCACCCTCAACGACCTGCACTGGCGGCCCGGTGGCAACCCTGACCTGAATCCAGAATCGGGCTGGAGCGAGGAACTTAACCTCCGTTTTTTCAAAAAAGCAAAAGGCCAGGATTTCAGCCTTGCCACTTCCGTTTATAACCGCAATATCAAGAACTGGATACAATGGCGACCTGTCGAAGGCCAGCCAATCTGGTCGGCGTCCAATATTGCAGGTGTGAAGAGTAGGGGAGTTGAGGCCCGTGCGCATTGGGCTTTAGAGCAGGGTTCGTGGCAGTGTCGGCTTGACCTTGGCTATGACCATGTGCGTTCTACGCATCAAGCTGCACTTGCTATTCCGAAAATCGAGAAGGGGCAACAATTGTACTATGTTCCTGAAAATCAAGGGTTTGTTGGTGGTGAAATAGGGTGGGGTGGAGCAACCCTCGCTTACCGCCATCAGTTTACCGATGCCGTTTTGACCGACTTGGGATTGTTGTCAGGCTACCACATAGGCACGGCAAGGGTTAGTTATGACGCAATGGTTTTTGCTCAAAAAGCCGATTTCCATTTTTCCATCGAAAATATTTGGGACACCAGCTATCAAGTCATTGAGCGAAGACCAATGCCGGGCAGGACGTGGCAGTTGGGGGTTGCAATCGAATTTGCAAAGCATTGAAATTCAACAACTTAAACAACTTAATCATTTTATGAAATCACTTTACCTTTTAGTTTTCTTGTTTTTTTCAACGAGGTTGTTGGCACAATCCACGGCTGATTTTGAAAACTTCAACTTGCCCATCGGCAGCTTTGACAATAACGCAAACGATACGGGCTTTTTCTTCAGCGGTGATATCTCAATACCCAACGACTATGTGGACGACCCTAATTTCTCCTACTGGAACGGTTGGGCGATTTCTTCCATGACGGATGTGACGACACCTGGTTTTGCCAACGAGTACAGTTGTATTGCTGGAAGTGGGGTGAATGGTTCTGGCACCTATGCGTTGGGCTATGTTTTCGGCAGCGCAAACATGTACTTGTCGGGCAGTACACAAGGCAAGATAGTGCAGAGCCTTTATCTCAACAACAGCACTTTTGCCTATTTGAGCATGTTGAACGGGGATGCGTTTGCCAAGAAATTTGGAGGGGCGAGCGGCAACGACCCCGATTTTTTCAAGCTTACCATCCGAAAGACGCTCAATGGCCAAGTTGGAGCGGACTCCGTGGAATTCTACCTTGCCGACTATCGCTTTGCTAACAACGATCAGGACTATATTATTAAAGATTGGACTTACCTCGACCTTAGCCCGCTTGGGGAAGCCGATTTTATTGAGTTTTACTTGTCTTCCTCCGATGTTGGAGCATTCGGCATGAACACGCCAGCTTATTTCTGCATGGACAATGTGACGACTACAAGCCTCACCCCTGTTGCGCAGCAATTGGATAGCAAGCTTGATTTTAAGGTTTGGCCAAATCCTACTGCGCATACGCTCTTGCTTAAATGGGACGAGGTGATTCCTGCTACAGCCACTATTTCAACGGCTTATGGACAGGTCATCAAGCAGTTTGAAATAGTGCCAGGTCAAAACAGCTTTAATGTATCGGATTTGCCGTCTGGCGTGTTTACTTTGCAGGTGAGTTTTGAGGGGCAGGTTGCTTCGCAAAAATTCATCAAGCAATAAATGGCAACATCGAGTACCAAACCAAAAAAATACCCTCCTGCCCTCAGGCGAAAGGCTGCCGAGATTGGCCACCATCCTTGACAGCCTTTACCCTGAGACACCCATCCCGCTCGAACATGCCGACAATTATACACTGTTGGTAGCGGTGCTGCTCTCTGCCCAGTGTACGGATGTAAGGGTTAACCAAGTGACGCCCATCCTGTTTGCCAAGGCCAACAACCCGGCTGATATGGTGAAACTGGACGTAAAGGAAATCGAAGGCATCATTAGGCCATGCGGACTCGCACCCCGTAAATCCCAGGCCATTTTTGGCCTTTCGAACATCCTGCTTGAAAAATACGATGGCCAAGTCCCCAACGATTGGGAGGCATTGGAAGCCCTTCCGGGCGTGGGGCACAAGACAGCATCCGTGGTGATGTCGCAAGGCTTTGGCGTGCCGGCCTTCCCAGTGGACACCCATATCCATCGGCTTGCCGAGCGATGGGGGTTGAGCAGTGGTAAAAACGTGGAAGAAACCGAGCGGGATTTGAAGGCGCTGTTCGCTGAAAACACTTGGAACAAGTTGCACCTGCAAATCATTTTCTATGGGCGAGAACATTGCCCAGCAAGAGGTCATGATACTGCTAAATGCTTGATTTGCAGTAAGTATGGCGTAAATCAAAAAGGTACTAGAGCCAGTTTTATATGAAAAACCTAATCTTAGAAGCCTGCGTCGAAACCCTCGAAGACGCTATCCGTGCCGAACAATGTGGGGCCGATCGAATCGAATTGTGCGGAGACCTGAGTGTGGGTGGGATTACGCCTTCCCCTGAATTAACGGAGGGTTGTTTGAAATCACTTTCCATTCCAATTATGGCGATGGTCCGGCCAAGGGGCGGCAACTTTGTCCATACGCCAATGGAGTTGGAGGAGATGCGTCGGGCCATCCGTTACTTCAAATCAGTCGGGGTAGCAGGAGTGGTGTTCGGCATTTTGGACGAAAAGAACGAGGTTGATTTGGCTATCACGAAGGAATTGGTGGAATTGGCGAAACCGCTTTTGGTGACCTTTCATAAAGCGATAGATGAAACACCGGACCCAGTAATCGCCATAGAAAAATTAACACGAATCAGTGGTATTCAGCGAGTATTAACTTCGGGTGGCAAGGAGACGGCCATTGAAGGTGCGGCTGTACTGCGCAAAATGAATGCTGTGGTAGAAGGTAAAATCATCATTTTGGCGGCAGGGAAGGTGACTAAAGAGAATTTAAAAAAAGTACATGCGGTAGTCAGGGCGGAGGAGTACCATGGGAAAAGGATTGTTTTTTAACAGGACACAGCAGGCTACCAATTGCAATCACTACGATTTCATAGCATGGAGAACATTAGGTTCATAGGAAAAGCAATAGCCCTATTTTGATTGCAGCCCAACCGCCCTTTTTATGTTGAAGATGTTGAGTATCAACGAACCTGCGGAAAAGACAAGCCCAATTGTCCAAACTTTTGAATCGAGGCCGTTTTCGAGTTCAAAACCTTGGTTGTCAAAATAGCTTACCTGCCATGCCCTTGTGCCAATTAGAACGCCGAAAACCAGAACAAGTACGCTACAGAAAAGCACAGAGAACCGCTTTGTCAGCAGCCGACTGATGTGTCTGGGGAAATGCCCAGTTTCAAGCAACAACCTTATTTCAGGTCTGCTTTGAGCGATGAGCAGTTGGAAGTTCAATATAAAAACAAACATGGATAGGGCGAGAATCAAGAAGCCCATTGCCCAAAGGACACTCAAAACTACTTTCAAAAGGACGCCAAATTGGCTCCCAATCAGTCGGCCAGTACTTACTTCATAGCCTTGCTCCTTGAGGTAGGCTTGAAGCTCTTTGTTCATAGGATTGTCCACTTTCAATATCAACCGTGAGGTTGGCCCCGCTTCCCCGCCGAAATTCGCATTGGCCCAAGCCATGAAATCGGGCGGAACAAGGATGGAATTGATACGCTCGCTGAAACCAACGATGCGACCTGAGAATTCTTGTTTTTTGCCATTTCCGCTGATACTGATTTCCATGTTCAGCTTGGAAATAGTGGAAGGGGTAACCTGGGGCAAGCCTTGACTGGGGGCGAAACCGAAGTTGTAAAGGGCCAAGTAGTCTTTTGAAATCAGGATTGGCAAGGTATTCTGACCTTCTGACCAACGAAAATCGGGTTCTTGGGCATCCAAAAAATCTAGCGGTATGGACTCGAAAAAAAGCTCGGTGTAAAAGCCTAGCATATCGCTCGATGCATTGGCCTTGAAGTCATTGGCCTTGAACCTACCAACGGATTGTATGAATGGCTTTTGGTTCAACGCCTCGATTTCTTCATTGGTAAAGGAAGACTTGATGCCAAGTGTGTTGAACAGGTTTATTTTCTTGTTTATCTGCACATACTGATCGTCAGGGCTGGCATCGCCAGTCAGCAGGTTTTGTACATCACAATAGAACTGCAACGTGGCCAACAGTAAGAACAGACCAATAAAGGCACCTATTGCTGCGCCTATAAGAAGCCATTTGCTTTTTCCTTTCCAAAGGATTTTGTCTAGGATTATTTTTGTTGAGCTGGACATGTTGAAACGGAAAAAGGGCGATCGGCAGCAGCCAATCGCCCTTTTTTATGGATGAGGGAAGGTATTACTCCAATTTGTACTTCACCGGCAGGTTGAACTGCACACGTACGGCACGGCCACGTTGCTTGCCGGGTTCCCATGCTGGCATCATTTGAACTACACGGAGTGCTTCTTCGCCACAGCCAGCACCGATGTCACGCACGATTTCTGGAGCCGTGATTTTGCCATCTTTCTCGACGACGAATTTCACGTAAACCGTGCCTTCAACACCATTTTCCCTGGCAATGGGTGGGTACTTGATATTGCTGTAAATGAACTGAAGCATTTTGGTCTCAGCACATTTTTGCTTTTCAGCTTTATCAGAGACATTCTCGCAACCGGGGAAAGCAGGCTTGTCTTCCACCACTTTGAAGATTTCTTCTTCATCCTCTTTTGGAGGAGGAGGAGGTGGTGGTGGTGGCGGCGCAGCTTTTTCAATGACTGGTGGCGGTGCTTCTACTACCGTTTGTTCATCAATGGATTGGTCTTGCTGAATTACCGTTTCAACCGAAATATCATCAGGTACTTCCTGGATGACAGGTGGCGGCGGTGGCGGCGGTGGCGGCGGCGGCTCGGCTGTACGAGGCGTCTCCATCTCGATTTCTTCGTCAAGTGTGCCAAGAAGACCGGACACGTCAATGACTTTCTCGTATTTAGTCCAGCCAAAGGCCAGAATCATGAGAACAATGGATGCAAGGATGCCATAGTTCTTGAAAGTTCCTCCAAGCGACCATGTGTCCACTTCCGGGTACTTATTCCGGCCTTCAAGCGGTGAGCTGAAAGTCGTCCCAGCGTGCTTTGCGGTGAGGTTGCTATTGGCGCGCTTATTGTAAATTCCTTTAACAATAAACACCAATGCAATAGTAAGCACCACAATTGCCAAGGAAACGAACAGTGCTAATTGACCACTAACTTCGAAATCCATGTTGGTTATGTTTTAGTGAAAAAAAATTTGAATGCTAAATAGCATAGAAATGAACCCAAAAAGTTGGCCACCATATCCCAAACCTCAAAGTAGCGGTTCGGAAAAAATGCCCATTGAACTATTTCAAGTGCAATTCCATAAATAGATACCGTCAGTACTGTAAGGTTAGCAGTTTTTGACGATAATTTTTTATTTTTCTCTAAAGCCTTGATTATGAGCAATGTAAGTATGCCATAAGCTACGAAATGGCCAATCTTGTCTGGCGAAATCGCTGTCTCAGGGAGTTGGATGCCTGGACCAATCGACATCCCAAAGACGATTGATGCCCAGATGATTGCAGGTAAAAAAGGCTTCATTTCAAACAACTATACTTTCAAGATGCAAACCTTGAAAAAAATGGTGTATGTACCAATGTTTTTTTCAAAAATTATCCGATTAATGCTGAATAAGCTGTTGCATCCAACAAGGAATCGAGTTCTGAAAGGTTGCTTAGTTCAACTTTGATAATCCATCCAGTGCCGTATGGGTCGGAGTTTACCAAGGTGGGGTCATCATTGCCGGTCTCGGAAATTGCCGAATTGAACTCAATTACTTTGCCTGAAACTGGCATGAACAGGTCGGAGGTCGTTTTCACTGCTTCCACAGTTCCAAAGATGTCCTCCTTGCTCAATGAATCGCCAACTGTTTCAACTTCTACATAGACAACTTCGCCCAATTCTCCTTGTGCGAAATCTGTGATGCCTACCGTTGCTACATTCCCGGCTTCAATTCGAATCCATTCGTGGTCTTTGGTGTACTTCAAATCTGATGGTACATTCATTTTACTTAGAATTTTTGTTAAGATTCTCTTAATAGACATGGTTCCGGACACATGTGGCGTTCCAAATCTGCAAACGGGGTTGCGGAGATACTTCCTGTTTTACCAATCCATCTATAAATCAGGTGAAAAACACGGACGAAGGAACATCAAACATGGTTCCCTATTTGAACCGCCCAAATGTAGCGCATTTCTTAAAACAAAATAGGGCAAAAAAAAACCGGGCTTGCGCAAAAATGCTAGCAAGCCCGGCGAAAACACGCTCTCTCTAATTTTTATCGTGCTAAGGTAAGGGTTTTTGTAAAACCCCAACTATTGGTAGTTATTTTTATGAAAAAAATTTTGGAATTTTTTTCGCTTGTATCTACAAGTATCT
This sequence comes from Saprospiraceae bacterium, assembly GCA_016714985.1. Taxonomy (GTDB): domain Bacteria; phylum Bacteroidota; class Bacteroidia; order Chitinophagales; family Saprospiraceae; genus UBA6168. The sequence continues at coordinate 156,035 of JADKBS010000006.1, forward strand.
GGTTATCAGGCGTTTCTGACAACACCCTTTGAAAGACTATTTTGCCCATCGAATCAAAGACACTTACAGAAACATTTTGTTCAATTTTTTTTGAAAAAACAATGCCAAAACTTCCATCTTGGGTTGGATTGGGATAAATTGTGACCCAATCATCGTTCAGGCGTTCAACTGAATTTGAGGTAACACCGCAAGTTGAGCCTTCTGTCTCCGTTATCAGGCAATATTGGTTGGCATTGACCCAGCTTAGCTGCTCTACTGTGCCACTGGGCCACCTAACAATTACAGAATCAACCAAATTTGCATTGGCCAATCCAAAATGTACCCTCAAATCATTTGAGCCACAAAAACTACTTTGGGCGGAAACCTCTCGGATTTGCCACGTGGGTTCACCATTGATGAATGCCTTGATTCTAACGATAGCACCTATGGCAGAACGGTTGGAGTTTTTCCCAACTAAATTGAAGCCTATCCAATTGTTGCCATTGCCTTTGTTGCTATAAAGCCCTTTGCCAGCAGGTCCAGCGGCGGAAATGAACAAGTCTAGATCACCATCGTTGTCAAAATCTCCCGCTGATGCCCCTCTGCTTGAGGCGGCATAGCTGAATGGCTCGGTGTGCTTTGTGAAGGTTCCATCGCCATCATTGGTGTAGAGATAGTCAATAGAACCATCGTTGCCGACGTAAACATCAATGAAGCCATCATTATTGAAGTCGCCCCAAACATTGGTAAGCCATTGGCCATTCACAAGGCTGGTTAAGTCGCTATCGAGGTCATTTTGTGCCAACTTATGGAATCCAGTGCCATCATTGCGGTAAAAATCGTTGGATTTGGTATAGTTGGTTACAAACCCGTCGAAGTCACCGTCATTGTCAAAGTCAATCCAGTTCCAGTTTTGACCGTCCCTTTGGTCGGTACAGAGTATAGGACAATCTGATTTCTCCAAAGTTGCATCACCAGTTTCAAATAATTTGTTAATGTAAATATTGTCAGGGGAAAGCTGGGCGACTTCTCCACTCCCAACGAACAAATCGAGGTCTCCATCCAAGTCAAAATCTGACCAACTACCCACTGTGTAAGCATCGAACCCAGTCGTTACCTCGCTTGGCACGGTCTCGAAGTTACCCGCAACATCGCCTTTGAACAGAAAATTGGTTTGGCATTGGCCGATAAAACCGCAAGGATGTGTGGCCATCAGATCAAGGTGCCCATCATTGTCATAGTCACCGAAAGCGGCGGCCCAAGCATTCACATTGGTGGACATTGGGCCTTCCACTTTTGAAAAACTGCCATTTCCATTGTTTCTGAACAGGGCTGACTGTCGGTTGGCAAGGTAAACGTCAATGAACCCATCATTGTCAAAATCGCCCCAAGTGTGTCCATCGTTGAGGTCGCCCGGCTGTTTGGCACTGTCAATCCCATGTACTGCCTGACCGACTTGGTTGAATTGGCCATTGCCCAAGTTTTGGAAAAGGAACTCTGAGTTGGTGAAAAGGTCGAGCAAGCCATCATTGTTGAAGTCAATCCAACTTGCACCTGAATAGCCCGAAGTCGGGGTAAAACTGACGATAGGATTGGCGGGATCTGTTATTTTTTCAAAGATGCCTTGTCCATGGAGATGGATGGCGCACTGGGAAAAAATTAAGATTGAAGTTGTTAAAGTTCTAATTTTCATGGACACTGAATTTTATGTGAACGATTTTTGATTCACGCAAACTTCAATGCACTTTTAAGAGAATGCGTCCATTCTTATAAAGATTGACGTTTTTCCTCTCAAGGCAGGTCAATTTTAGCGGGCTCTTTTTTTAGCGAAGCCTTGTACTCCGTTGGAGTCATGCCGGTTTGCTCCTTGAAGATTCGGTTGAAACTTGTTTTGTTGTTAAACCCTGCAGCGTACATGGCTTCCGTTACCATGGCTTCATGTCCATTGGACTGGGTCAAGAGAGCTTTGGCATGTTCAAATCGGAAACAGTTTACATAATCTGGAAAGCTTTTTCCAGCCTTCATGTTGATGGCTTGAGAAACGTGGTGTGGGGAAGCAGTTACCTGAGAAGAAAAATTGGATAATCGAAGTGATGAGTCCAAGTAAGGTTTTGATTCATTCATTGCCTTTTCAATTTTCCTCATCAAGGATTCGGCTGCGGCAGGTGTTAATGTCGAGTTTACGTATTTTTCAGATTGGAAAATAGCAGGGAAAGCCATGCCCTGAAATATTTCGGGTCGTTTGTAGCCAAGGAAAGCAGCTGTGTAAATGAAAATCGTCATGGCCAAGGCAATGGTGTAATCCAACAACAGGCTAAACAAAGGTGTATTCACTAAGAGGAAATAGACTACCCATCCCAAAAGAAACCCTCCATATAGAGAAAGCAGCATCCAATACCATTTCCTTTGAGCATCGCTAATGTTTCGGGCATTGGTTTGCATCTGAAGGTAGCGCAGAGAAAGCCATCCGTATATACTAATGTGTGAAATCATCAAAATTGCCTGAAAAGTCAAAAACAAGTTTTGGCTCGGAAACCAAGTTTGCCAACTTGCTATTTTCAGCATCAAAAAAAACAGCGGAGCAGATATATGGTACCAATCCTGCCGTTTGATTTGCCCAAAAACCGCCTTGAAATATAACCAAAGCAAAGGCCCAAACAAGAATACTAAATACTCGTAAAAGCCTCTAATTGAAGGGAAGTAGGTGTTGTAACGCGTCCAGAACCCGACATAATCAACCAAGGAAAACGCAAAAGCGAGGGTAAAACAACCCAAAAGCCTGTTGGCTGTTTTGTTTTCAGTTTGGTGCCAAAAAAGTGCAATGGCAAAAAATAGCCCTTGTGCTGCTGCGAACAGAAAAAATATTGTCCATGTATCAAGCGAAGGAGGTAAGGCATTAGAATTCATAGCCTTGTATTTGAAGTTATTGGTTAGGTTGCAGCGATACTGGTCTTTTTGAAGCATCCAAAATTAGATCAAATAATTAGATGCGTTTTTTTTTTAAAATCAATTCGTCAACAGTTTTGCAAAACAGGAAAAAAAGCTATCTTTGCCCGCTAATTTTAAAATTGAAATATTCTGACATGAAAAATGATATCCATCCAAAGAATTACCGTAAGGTCATTTTCAAGGATTTCTCCTGTGACAAGGCTTGGATGAGCTACTCTTGTGCTCAAACGAAGGACAGCATCGTCTGGGAAGATGGCAGCGAATACCCATTGGTAAAGCTGGAGATTTCTGCAGAGTCTCACCCATTCTTCACTGGCAAGATGAAGTTCGTTGACACGGCGGGCCGAATTGACAAGTTCAATAAGCGCTTCTCACAGTTCAGCAAATCTTGATTTCAGACAGAAATGCATTGAAAGTTCAAAAGATAAAAAAGCCTCGACTATCCAGTTGAGGCTTTTTTTGTAAAATTGCCGTTCAATCGGACTTCCACCATTTACTGCTTACCGACGCAAGCTTTTTTGATGAAAAATCTCATCCTCTTCGACAACGAAACCAGGGACCACTTGCTCCCCTTCACCTTTACCCGCCCTGTTTGTGAAATCAGGATGGGTGGTATGACCAATCGGGAACGTTGGGAAAAATGGATGAATGGAACTGCGTCCTTCATCACGCAGGACTACCTTTCCGAGCGGTATGACATTACCATTTCTGAGGTCAATTACCTCATCAATGGTTCGGTATTGCCAACTTATGAACTGGTTTCGCTGATAAGCCAAATGGAAAATGGTGGAGCTATGTTGTTGGATGGCGAGCTGGTGGCGGCCGTACTCGACCGAGACCAGTTCAACCGTCTCATGTACGATGATATTGAGGATCTCAACAGCTTTGAAATAAAGGATGCACCTGTTTATAAGATCAACCGGCTATGGGACATTTTTTTGCTCAATGAAAAAGCTATTGTAGCTGATTTCAAGTTGCTGACCAATGGTAAGGAATCCCACCCGATTAGTGCAACCAACACGGTAATTGGCAATGGGCAAATATTTTTAGAAGAAGGTGCCAAAGTAGAAGGAGCCATGCTTAATGCTTCCAAAGGGCCCATTTATATCGGCAAAAATGCAGAAGTTATGGAAGGGGCGCTCATTCGTGGGCCATTCATGCTCGGCGAAGAAAGCGTTGTGAAAATGGGGGCCAAAATCTGGCCCGACTGCCATCGGCCCCAATTGCGTGGTTGGTGGCGAAGTCAAAACAGTGGTCATGTTTGGCCACTCCAACAAGGGGCACGAGGGCTATCTCGGCAACTCGGTCATTGGCGAATGGTGCAACATCGGGGCGGACACCAATTGCTCCAACCTGAAAAACAACTGGAGCGAAGTAAAACTGTGGAGCTATGTGAGTGGTCAGATTGAGGAAACAGACCAATTGAAAATTGGCGTCTTCATGGGCGACTATACCATGTGCGGCATCAATTCCATGATTAACACAGGTACTGTGACGGGATTGTGCTGCAACATCTTCGGTAGTGGCTTTTTGCCCAAGTTTATGCCTTCGTTTTCTTGGGGCGGAACAGAAAACCGTACCACCTATATTCCTGAAAAAGCTTTCGAAGCGGTGGAGCGGATGATGAGCATTCACGGGCATCATCTTTCGGCAGAGGAAAGGTTGCTGCTGATGAATGTATTTGAGGAAACTGCCAAATATCGACCTTGGGAACAAAAGGAGGAGACAGGCCGAAAATTTTTCAAACTGTTTGAGACCAAATCGTGACCAGGTTCTTTAAGTTGAAAAAATTATTCAGCTATCTTGTTGATATTCAATTAGATAAGGCTTCAACTGCGCTCAACCCCGCCCTTGACCTTTCCCTGCGGAAAGGTCGCTTTTATCTTACCACCACTAATGCCGTCTATTCTTTTGGCGATTTGTACGATAACTTTTTGAAAGCATTCCAGCGGATGGATTTGGCTAAAAAGCAATATAAAAACCTTCTAGTGCTTGGTTTTGGAATGGGCAGCGTACCCTATATGCTTGAACGTGTTTTTCATCAAAAATTCAACTGTATTGGCGTTGAAGCGGATCCCAAGATTGTTGAATGGGCCAACCGGTATGCGATTCCAATTTTGTCCAATAATATCAAGTTGCTGCATACTGACGCTGAAGATTACGCAAAGACCTCAAGTGGACTATTCGATTTGATCGTCGTTGATATTTTCTTGGATGATGTTGTTCCTGACCAATTCTCCAAAACCATTTTTCTGGAAAATATACAAAAAAAGCTAACCAGGGACGGTACACTGCTTTACAACAGATTGGTTGACACCGAATCGGCCTTGGAGGCAACAGAGGTATTTTATGAAGAACACTTTAGAGAAATATTCCCCCAAGGACAATACTTAAATGTGGGAGGCAATTGGATACTCGCCAACAAGCCGGTGTTTGGAACATAACTTTACTTCAAAAGCTGTTCAATGCTACCATAGCTAACAGCGTGGTAACCTGGCTTTGCCTTAGTGAAAATCCTTCGAGCATCTTCAACGTGACCGGTTTCTTTCAAGGCAGTGTAAACGGGCATTAGGAATCTCCTTCGGCCAATGCCTACCAAAAATTCTTCAACTTGTGGTAGAATTTCCTTGACATAACCACGTCGGATGGCAGTGTCGTACCAGGCACAACGGATTTCGGCATTGCCTGAATTAGTCAAGTTGAACTGGCTATCCAATTTTTTTAAAGTCTCGACGGTGGTTTTTTTTGGCAGGTTTCTCACAAAATGCACCCACTCATGCGGCGTCCATTCTTTGGTGGCAGGGATGGCATTTACAATATTGGTTGCTGCTTTTTCAGCAATAGCGAGTTTTGTTGAGTTGGGTCTGGGACAATTGGCGGGGATACCAGGGCCATAGACCCATTCGTCCACATTGGCAGTCAAACCATGTTTTTCCAAATAATCGGTCTTTAGGTAGGCTAGGAAATCTTCTGTGGTCTTGGAAGTGAACTTGTTGGCTTGGAACCAATTTTTTAGGAACTCATCCCATTTGTTTCGGTCGGTCAGCCGCTCCAACATCAACAGGAAGGATGCCCCTTTTTGATAGGCGATGTCGCCCACGCCGTCGTCGGGATTGCGGCCTTTCAAGTTGCCCTTTAAGTGGGTATCCGGATTTTTTTCGCCAAATGCCCGTACCTCGTCTTCCAGTTCCCAAAACTCCAATTGGGCCAGCATCTCTACGTATTCCGCACCGTAAAGGGCCTCCATGATACGTCGCTCGAAATAGACTGTAAAGCCTTCGTTCATCCAAAAGTCGTCCCATGTGGCGTTCGTCACGAGGTTGCCCGACCAAGAATGGGCAAGCTCATGCGCCACCAGCGAAACCAAGCTGCGGTCCCCAGTGATGACGGTTGGCGTGGCAAAAGTAAGGATGGGGTTTTCCATGCCACCGAAGGGAAACCCTGTAGGCAGAACCAGTACGTCATAGCGCCCCCAATCATAAGGGCCATAAAGTCCCTCTGCTGTTTCCACCATTTTTTCCATATCGGCAAACTCCCAAGCTGCTTTTTTCAGCATGGAAGGTTCGGCATAAATTCCTGTCCTTTTGCCGATAGGCTGAAAAGAAATATCGCCTACTGCCAAGGCTACAAGGTATGGTGGCACTGGTTTGTCCATCTCAAACTTGTACATGCCATCCGGCGAAACTTGTTGCGGGTTCTTGGCGCTCATGAGGGCCATCATGCCATCGGGCGTCTCAATTTCAGCCGCATAGGTGAACCGGCTGCTGGGGCTATCCACGCAGGGAAACCAAGTTCGGGAAAGTATGGCTTGGCCCTGCGTGAAGAGGAAGGGGCGCTTTTTTCCAGCTGTCATACTTGCGTCCATCCAGCCAAGCGCTGCGGCCTCTGGGAGCGTTGAATAATGTATGGTGAGGTAGTTCGTATTTGGGCTTAACTTGATTCGGAGGGCAGAACCAAGGATGGAGTCACGGGGTTCGAGCGTAAAGGTGGTTGGGGTTTCTTCTTTCCCAAGGGTCACTTTTTCGATTGGTTAGGTTGTCGGTGTCGAAGATGATTTCATTCGTTTTCTCTTTACGGTCGAACGACCAACTGGCAGAGCCGGACAATATTTTTTTATCGAAATCTACTTTCAGTTTCAGTTGCAGTTCCAGCATTTTGTCATTGAAGGGGTCGGCCAAGGAATGTGGGTCTGGTCTTTGAGAAGTGGCTTTTGAGGGTGCTGGGGTAGTTTCGTTTTTACATGAAAACACGATGAAGCAGGCGAGCGATAACAATAGGTGGCGGAAAGGCATATTGGTAAGTTTTTCGCAAAAATAGTCTTTGCCAATGGATTTTCAACCCATTGGAGTGGCTGTGTCAGTTAAAAGATATAGCTCACGCCGCCATGTACTGTGAATGGCCCCAATGTATGCAGGAACCTCGGTTCCGGCCTCGACTTGGCGTTGATTAATTACCTTCGTTTAATCCACACAAGTGTGTCATTCTTTTCAACGGCGACAACTGCCATGTCGGTTTTGCTGATCTCCACCAAATGGTACATCTCAACCTTGCTGATATAGATGATGCCTTTCTTGATTTTTATTTTTTTGGGCCAATAGGCTGTTGCTCGAAAGGAAAAGCAATAGAAGGATGTAGCGTGACATATTCAGATCGAATTGTTTGCAAGTAAAATTGGTAACTACTTAGCGGGGGTGTTTTTTTGGGGAAAATTTTCAATTTTCCCCAAAAAAACACCCAAAATGTGGGGGGGGAGAGAAAAATGGAATTTTTTCTCTCCCCTCCCATACCCTCCTAAGCAGTTACGTAAAATTGTATTTTGACTTGAAAATGAAGGGAGAATTTTGACATTATTCTTTGTTTTTTAGCACAAAATTTCGACTATAACCTATTGTTGCACCGTAGCTGTATGGAAGAAAAGCTTGGCCGTTTTCTCGATTATTATAGCGAGAAATAGGAAGGCTCAAGCTAGGGGAGAAAACAATTTGATTCACCTCATTTATTGGAAAATAGCAACTTAGTTTTGACATGGCACTGAATGAAAACGGCCTTAAATTGTTCGATTTCGAAACCAGTGCTATGTCAATTTGCAACCCGTTTTCTATGAAAATATTTACAAAATGGGTACTGGCAAAACGGTATTGGTGGCTCATTTGAAGCGTCGTGTAAGCGAATGTCCAAGAAGTGTCAAAAGGACGGCAGGTTGGCAGGATGCAGGAAACGGCCCTATACTCATATTGCTTCAAAATCAAACCGAGCGTTAAAAACCGCTTTTCGGAAACTCGGCGGCGCATGATAAACTCCAAACTGCCTGTATAAACTATACGTGCTGAGGTTGGGATAAATTTTGCAAAATTGGAGATACTATCGAGTGTACTGAATTGGCCGCTGAACATATCGCTGGCGGATTGACCAATGCTTACGTCAATATTATCTAAATTCAATTTGATGGTTTGGGACTTCAAAGAGAATTGTACAAAGATGAAAGCTGTGATGAAATGGAGGCGCATATTGGATTTTGAAGGATAAACGCCCTATTTGATCAAATCTTTAATCATTAAATCGAATTAACGTTTTGCCTTTCCATTTTCCAAGCAATGCCAATGAACCCTACCAGCAGGAAACTGTTCACCACCATTTTTAACAAAAATGAATAGCCGAGGGCTTCTGCCATTTTCTCTGCCAAGAACCAAATCCCTAGTGACAAGCCCACATAGAACGCCATCCGTCCAAGGGGATAGTTGACCGGGAAATAGCGCTGCCCAAAATACCACGCAGCCACTGTCATTGCACCATAACAGAGCAATTTGGCGTAAGCCGCCCCCATGTAACCGAAGACGGGTATCCACAGGGTATTGAAAACAATGGTGATGCCCAACCCTAGCAAAGCAATGTAAACGCCCCAAATCGTGCGGTCGGTGAGGCGATACCAAGTGCTGAAATTATAATAAACGCCAAGGAAAAGGGTAGCCACCAAAATGATGGGTACTGCATTTAGCGCTCCTCTAAAGTCTTTACCCAAAATATGCTGAAATGCATCGAGGTAAAGCAGTACAAAGAGCATTCCCAAGGCGCTGATCAAAGTGAAAAATTTGGCCACTTGGCCGTAGAGTTCTGGGGCGTCCTTGTTTTTGGAATTCGCAAAAAAGAATGGCTCAGCGGCGTAACGAAAGGCTTGTGTGAACAAGGCCAAAATGACCGTTAATTTATAACATGCTGAATAAATACCAATGGTTTCACGGTTCTGGTCCAGTGTTCCTGGTAGCAGTTTTTCCATTAATATTCGGTCTAGCGTTTCATCGGCTACGCCAGCTAAGCCAACCACCACTAACGGAGCGGAATAGATGACCATTTTTTTGAAAATGGCTTTATCAAAGCTAAGTTTGAAGGATGGCTGGGCTTTAGGTATGGCGTCTAAGGGCTGATTTACTTCCTGTACTTTTATTGGGGCTTTGAAGGATTTTATGGTAAACATCAACAACAACAAAACGACCCCACTCGCTATCAGGTTTGCCAAAAAAACATAGCCAATTCCAAAATTGGCATTATAACTCCTTCCCCCAATAAGGTAATCCGGATTGGTGCGCCACCAAACCAAGAAAACCACCGTTAGTGCCACATTCACTAATATGCCAATGATTTTAATGGTCGCAAAACGAAAAGGCCGTTTCTCCAATCGCAGGCGTGCAAAAGGGATTTCTGCTATCACGTCGAATGCAAGTATAGCGAGTATCATCCCCACGAGGTCGGTGCGGTCGGGGAGGAGCAGCCAGCTTGAAAGCGGCTGAAGGAACACAAAACCAAGTGCCGCCCAAATAGCCGACCCTACAAGCAGGGCAGTAAGTGCTGTGCCGAAGCTGCGTTCTCGTTCAGTTGGGTCGGTGCCAAAGCGGAAATAGGCCGTTTCAAGCCTGAAGGTTAAGAAGACCATTGCTATCCCAACAACGGAATACAGTTTTTGGGAAATACCATATTCACCCTCAAGGAACACCCTGCTATGGATGGGGACTAACAGGAAATTGATGACCCGGCCAATGATACTGCTAAGGCCATAAATGGCAGTCTCGCTGGCTAATTTTTTTAATAAAGACATATCGTAGCGGCTGTATGGAATTGGGAGGTTTTCGGGTTTAAGTTCCTTTCGGGAATGACAATGGGTTTCGGGTTTTGGGGTTTACTCCGGGTACTCAATCCGCACATGGTGTATGCTCCGCAACATTTTTTGGAAAACTGCCCGGCAAATCTCCAATTCTCCAAAAGTCAGTTTTGATTCACTGAGCTGACCGTGGTCAATTTTCCCTTTGAAAATCTTGTGCACCAAGTTATCAATGTCTTGCCCTGTGGGTGATTTCAAGCTGCGGGATGTCGCCTCCACAGAGTCAGCCAGCATGAGGATGGTTTCTTCCTTGGAGTTCGGCAAAGGGCCTGGATAGGTGAACTGTGCAGCATCTACAAGGATGTCGGGATTTTCGCTTACATAGTTTTTGTAAAAATACTCGACACGTGTGGTTCCATGATGGGTAGTGATGAATCGCTGAATGCTAACTGGTAGCCGTTGCTTTTGGGCCATTATTTCCCCTTCGAGTACATGAGCTATGATGATATGGGCACTTTTCGTTCTCGGCAAGCCTTCGTGTGGATTGTTGCCGGATTGGTTCTCCACGAAATATTCTGGCCGCAATGTCTTTCCGATGTAATGGTAGAGGGCGCCCACCCTGACCAATAGTGGGTCGGCACCTATTTCGTTGGCAGCTGCTTCCGCAAGGTTACCAACCTGCAGGGAATGTTGGAACGTGCCAGGTGCCTTCATGGCCAGTTCTCGAAGTAAGGGGCGGTTCATGTCCGATAGTTCTACCATAGAAATGGAGGAAGTGAAGCCGAACATGCGTTCTGTCAACGGGATGAGCGGGAAAGCCAGTAGGGTCAACAGCCCATTGAATGCCAACCAACCCATCGATTGCCAGTCAACACTGCCGAAGCTACCTTCCTCAATCAAGGCCATGCCTATTTGTGATAATAAATAAGCTAAAAATATGGACACCACCGAGCGGAAAAACCTCGACCAATCACGGGCATCGGCTACCGCCAAGACTGCTACTACCCCTGCCACAATCTGGGTGAACAAGAACTGATGGCCTTCCGCCGTCAAAAATCCGGCTATAAGTACGACCACCACATGGGTGAAAAATGCCAACCGGTACGTGAAAAAATGCCTTACAACCACCGGTACTACACAAAAAGGAATGACATAAACGCTCAGAACTTCCGTGCGCTCTACAAGATAGGTTAGGTAGCTAAAGGCGACCATCCAAATCATGACGAAAGCCAGGTAGTTCCAATTCTTAAGAATCTCTTGCCGGTAGGAGTTGACATACATGATGAAGGCCCCAAGAATAAGTCCGGTCAGCAACAGATAGCCGAAGTAAACCACCCAACCCGATTTTTTGGAGCTTATGTCTGATTCGAATTTGGCCTTGTAGCTTGCCAGTTTTTCATAAACATCGTCAGTGACGACATTTCCCTTCAATACGATGGTTTCGCCTTGTGCCACCAAGCCCCTTGAAGGTGAAATATTATTGATGGCGTCCTCCAACATCGCCGTGGTGCGGGGTTCGTCAAAGGTGATATTGGGAACCAAGGCGACTTTTAACAGGGTTGCCACTTCAGTTGGCACCCCGTTTTTTGGGTCGTTACTATAGGCTTCGACTTCGGTAGTTGCCTTCTCCAAGCTGGCGAAACTGGATAGCGTTCGCTTAAAACTTGTATTGCCCCTTACGACATGAATGACGAATTTTTGGTCCGTGGTTAGGTGCGCAGGGCTCAACTGCACGATGCCTTTTCGCATAGAGTTTGCCCAGGAAGGAAAGGCAATTGCCCTTGATCTCCGCCAATTTCAGTTTTGATGGGTTGGCTTCAGCATTTTCTAACTCCCAATTTTCAAATGCGGCTTCAAAATCTTTCAGTTTGGCATTGGCAAGGGATTCGTTTAGCGCATAGTAAGGCCAAAACTCCTTCATTATCAGGCCCTTGTCTGCTTGAAGTTCCTCAGTGGTCTTCCTTATGGCAAAGTCGAACGGTGCTATTAAGTCGTCATATTTCCAGATTTGCCCCCGCTGAAAATCGTACTTGAACTTGACGTTGTTGGGGTACAACAGGCTTATCAGTAAAGCAACAGCTACCACCAAGCCTACATTGGCAAGTTGCTTTAATCTTGATAGAACCGCTGTTAAACGATGACTCAGCTCGTTGGACAAATGCTTTGAATTTTAGTTGATTTTTATATTTGACAGTTCTTTGTTAAATCCCCTATTCACTTTACGGCGTGAATATACGGTCTATTTTGGTTCTTGCTTTGGTAAGGATGCGCGTGCGAATAGTTGTCGTCCAGGCCCTGATTTATTGGCTACCTTGGCGCTAAATTTCATCCAATATTATGGGCACTTCGCAATAATTTGGATGGGGTCCGGGAGGAGAAAGAAAAAATTCCATTTTTTCTTTTTCCTCCCGCAATTTGGGGGTATTTTGGGGGGGATTGAAAATACCCCTCAAAATGCTCCTTGCAAAATATACTACAAGCCGTCAAGTTTTGGGCATGGTTAAACGTACACCGAAACCCCAGTTTCGGTGCGATTTCGCCGGAACTGGGGTTCCGGCCTACATTGGAGGCCATGCTCAAAACTTGGCGGCGTAAGCTATAGTTACGACCCAACAACTGCCTTATGAAAGAGACAACCATTGATGGCATAATCATGAGATTGGAAGCCATCGTCGAACAAAAGCCGGCAAGTGAAGGACCCATTGGGGATTTTCGCTTCCTTATATTTGGATGTAACCAAATCAGTCCGAGAGGGAATCCTGCACAACGGGTATCAGGATGGCCCTCGCATGGAACGACTCGACGTGGTTTTTGCCAACCGCTATTTGGAGGCCTACGATGCTTATCGGCAAGGTCTTCCCTGCACGAAATCATGGCAAACTGCATTCGATGCCGCCAAGAGTTTCGATTTATTGGTGCTCCAATACCTGCTGATGGGCATGAATGCGCATATCAACCTCGACCTTGGCATTGCGGCAGCAGAGACCGTTCCTGCAGACCAATTACCGCAGTTGGAAGCTGACTTCAACGGCATCAACCAGGTTTTGGCGGAAAAGATCGATGCCGTACAGGACAAACTGAGCGATGTTTCCCCATTGCTTTTTTTAGTGGACTGGTTTGGCAAAAAAAAGGATGAACATTTTGCAGCGTTTAGCCTCATAGCCGCAAGGAAAAATGCGTGGAAAGTAGCCAATCGTTTGTCCAAATTGTCAGGAGAGGCTAAATATTTGGAAATCAATAAGCTGGATAAATCCGCTGCCAAGTTGAATCAGTTAATCTCAAAGCCAGGTTTTTTCCTTGGCGGGTTGGTAAAGTTAGTCAAGCGGTTTGAGCTAAAAGATGTTGGAAAGGTACTAGACTTTTTGGCTTAAGCCAAGGTCTCTTGGTAAATTTTGAGGATGGCTGATGCCATTTGCTGCTTCCCAAAATTTTGTACTTTTTGAAAAGAGTTTTCGGCCAACCGCTGGCGAAGTGGGTTGTCAGCAAGTATGCTATTGACCGTTTGGGCAAAACCATCAACATCGCCCACTTTGCAGAGCAATCCAGTTTTTCCATGTTCAACCAGTTCTGTGATACCTCCGGTACGGGAAGCCACCACGGGCACTTTACAGGCAAAGGCATCCAATAGGGTAGTGCCAAGGCCTTCCGTTTTGCTGGTGAATAGTAAAAGGTCAATTTCAGGTAGAATCTCAGGTATGTCGTTCCGAAAACCAGTGAGCAATACCCTGTCCTGCAAAGACTTCTTTTGGATGAGGTAACGGATTTTTTCTTCTTCTCCTCCATCTCCGCCAATGGCCAGGAAATGGGCGGGCAAGCCAGATTTCAAGAGCTTTTCAGCCGTCCCCAAAAATGTTTCATAGTCCTTGTGCGGTGCAATGGCTGCAATATTGGCAACCAGGAAATGGTTGTTCGGAATCTTGAATTCACTGCGCAAACGATTGGTTTTCAGTGTGTTGGATGGGTTTTTGAACCTTGGAAGGTCAATACCGCTGTGTACTACCGCCAGTCTTCGTGTTTGGTGGATTTCGCTCAAAACCATTTTCCGTATGAAATCCGAGACACAAATGATTTTGACGATGCTCGGATGGTTATATTTCCATTTGGAGAGCAGGTTTTTACCGATTGGAAAATCCACCCTCCGATGAACTATGATGGGGGCATTATTACCAAATAAAGCTGCTGCCATGACCGAAAAAGTATGACTGGGCGAATCGTGAGCATGAAGGTGGGTAATGCCTTTCGATTTGACGATGCTTGCGATTTTCTTCGAAATAAGTGGGTCTAAGTTGAAGGTCTTTCCAAAGCTGATGACATCAACGCCATTTTTTCTGCAATGCGATTCAAGAACCGACATTCTTGGACAAAAAACAGTTTGATGGATACCTTGCAGTTCAAGTTCCTCGATTAAATACGCCAATTGTTGCTCACCACCACGCCATGATTGGGCAGTGCTGAGGTGAAGTATGTTCATTGTCCGTCTTTTCTGTTGTTAATAGTCGTTGTTGGGGCAAAAAAACAAAAAAATAGACGGCCACCAAAACAAGTCGCCGTCTATCACCTTGCAAAAATAATCAAGTAAGAATCTCAAAATTACCTCAACTCAAAATTCAGTGTTTAACCTTAAGTTTATTTAGTTGGAAATTAACGGTTTCCATCTGCCAAAGGCAGGCAGAAACCGTCTGATTCCAAAGTCACTTCAGTTCGTACTTAACGGGCAGCGTGAACATAACCCGTACTGGATTGCCCCTTTGCTTGCCAGCGTTCCATTTCGGCATCAGTTTTACCACTCGGATGGCTTCATCGCTGCAACCCGCACCAATATCACGCATGGATTCTATATTGGTAATGCTGCCGTCACGTTCAACCACGAACCGGATGTAAACGGTCCCAGAGACGCCATTCTCACGTGCAATCGTTGGATATTGGATGTTGGCATAAATGAACTCCAACAGTTTCTTCTCGGCACAAGCCAACCGTTCGGCCTTTACCATCATATCCTCGCAGCCAGGGAAAGTTGGTTGGTCTTCAACCACTTTAAAGATTTCCCGTTCTCCCTCATCCGACGGTGGTGGGGGAGGAGGAGGGGGTGCGGCAGCTGCCGCTTCTTTTCTTTCAACATGAACAGGTACATTTGTTATTTCTGTGCCTTGGTCAATAGACATGTCCTCGAAAATCTTGGTTTCAACATCTATTTCGTTGGTGGCAACAATCTGAACAGAGGGTGGTGGTGGCGGTGGTGGTGGTGGCGGTGGTTCCAACGTCCTCGGTGTTTCCATTTCAATTTCATCTGGTACAGTCCCCAACAAGCTGGCGAAATCAACATGTTTCTCATAAGTCGTCCAACTGAAGGCGAAAATCATCAACAATGTTGCAATCATAATTCCATAAAACCGCAGGGAGGTGCTTGCCCTGAAAATATCCAATTCAGGATATTTCGTCCTTGCTTCTGCCGGCGAACCCCATTTCTCGTTTTTATGCAGTTCGGTAAGGTTTTCAGTTTCTAATTTTCGATAGTGCGCTCTAAGCGCCAGTAGTAAGATGACCGTCAGCGCCACCACGCCGAGTAGGCCAAATTCAATCATCGTAGTGGAGGTTTCAAATGACATGACTTCGGATTTTTAAGTTAAGAAATTCGTTTCCTATGACCCGAAGTTGAGGGCATTTACATTTTACTCGAATGCTATTCGTCAATGCAGAAGTTGATTAATGTCAATACCCTATTTTTGTTGAGAATTTCAATACTCAACAAAGAATTAGCGTGTAAAAATCGCCCCTTTTTTATACTGAAATTGGAATAAAAAGTATTTAATTCTCCACCGCCGCCATGACCAAATCATTCTTCAAGCTCCTAAAATCCACGGGTGTCACTGCCGAAACACCTTGCTCTGGCATATAAACGCCATAAATCGTTTCCACGGCGGCCATCGTCTGCTTGTTGTGGGTGACGATGATGAATTGACTATCCTTGCTGAAATCCTTGATGATATTGTTGAACTTCTCAATGTTGGCATCGTCCAGCGGGGCATCCACCTCGTCGAAAATACAAAAGGGAGCAGGCTTGAGCAAGTAAAGGGAGAAGAGTAGGGCGGTGGCCGTCAACGTCTTTTCCCCACCCGATAGCTGGCTGATGCTCTGTGGGCGCTTGCCTTTTGGCTTCGCAACGATTTCGATGTCGCTCTCCAGGGGGTTGTCAGGGTTGAGCAGGATAAGGTCGGCAGCGTCGTCGGCGGTGAACAAGCTGCGGAATGCATCGATGAAATAGAGCCTTACCTTCCCGAAGGCTTCCAGAAACTGCGCTGTGGCTGTCTCTTCTATTTCTTTGATGGTCTCCATTAAGTCATCTTTCGCCTTCAAGATGTCGTCCCGCTGGGTGGTGATGGACGTATGGCGCTCGCTCATTTCATCGTAGGCTTCCACTGCCATTGGGTTGATTTCACCGTAGTTGTCCAAACGGTTTTTGATGCGCTCCACCTTTATTTGCAGGTCGTTTTCGTCCAAACCGACCTTTTGTTCCGCTGTCAAAGTCAACGCATCGTGGTCGTTTATCGAAAGGTTGAACTCAATCCTTAGCCGCTCCGCAATATTCGTGAGCTGATATTTTGTGTCGCTGAACTTCTCCCGGAGGTTGTTGATTTTTATCTGCGATTCCTGTGATTGTCGGCCCAGCGCCCGCAGTTTGTCCTCAATTTCATGGATGCTGTTGCGTGCCGCAAAAAACGCCTGCTCGGCAGCAGAAAGTGAACCTTCCTTCTCTTTGCGCTTGGCGTAATTCTCTTGAAGCGCCTTCACTAACTTCTCAATATCATCGTTGATTTGCGCCACTTCGTCACCCGATTGGTCGAGCGCCTTTTGGTTGCTGGCCATTGTCGCCTTCGTTTCATCGAGCTGTTTTTCCCTAAACGACAACTCTCGTTGAAGCGAAGACACCTTGTTCTGCTGCTTGATGAACTCGATGTTCTTGTTGTTGAAATCCGTGCTGGCATTGCTCATTTCCTCTGCCACCGCTCGGAACTTACCATCAGTATTGTGAATTTGCTTGCGGGCCTCGTCAGCAGTCTGCATCTTCTCATCCAGTTGCTTTTCTATTTCGGCATTGGCCTTCTCGAAGCCCACAATGCGCTCCAAAGTCTGTGCCTTGCGGGCGTCCACATCTTTTATATAGGATTCAAAACTCTCCAACCTAGCCGCCAACGATACTCGCTCCTGTGAAATTCGATTCAGCAAGTTCTGCTCCTGTTGTATCTGCTGCCGTGACTGTTGCCCCTTTAGCGCCTCGATGCTCGACTTGAGGTTGTACATTTCCGTCGAAAGCACTTTCTCTTCCTCTTCGCCCCGTTTGATGGCGTTGTCAAGGATTTCGAGGTTCTTTTTCCTTCCGATTTTTTTACCCTCAAACAAGCCCACACTGCCACCAGTTAGGCTATGCCTGCGCTGGATGAAGCGCCCCGACTTGGCCAACAGCGTCCTGTTTTCTCCAGCCATTTGCTTCGCAACTTCTTCTTTTTCAAGGATAAAAACATTGTCCAAAAGGAAGCTGACGAGGTTGCGGTAAGCCGGGTCGCATTGCACAAAATCAGTGGCAGGGCGCACATCGCCTGAGTTCATCGCCATGCTCGGCGAGAAGTCTTTGAAGGAATCGTTCACGAAGAAATTGGCCTTGCCCTTCTGCGCCGATTGCAGCAATTGCACGGCCTGCTGGGCATCCTCGATGTTTTCCGTCACATAGAAATTGAGGTAAGGTTCGAGATAGTTTTCGATGGCCACCCGGTAGTCCACCTCCACATAAATCAAGTCGGAAAGCAAGGGCGCTTGTTTCGACCAGTTCTTCACATTGCTCAAGAAGCGGATGGATTCCGGGAAGCCCTCCAAGCTCTCGACCATGCTCTTGGTCAGCTTGTACTCGTTGCGCTTCGAGTCCAGTTCCCGGTGTATTTTTTGGATGCGGGTCTTCAGTTCGTCGAGTTTGGTTTCGCCTTCGGCAATGGCTTCCCGGCGTTGTTCCTCGGCTTTTTCGAGTGCCTCAATAGCGGCACGGCGCTCAGCCTCCGTCGCTTCCAGTTCCTTTATCTTGCTTTGCAACGACTCAGTTTCCGTCCGTCTATTTTTAACCTCCTCTTCGCCGTGGGCGATGTCGTGGCGGAGGTTCTCCATCTGGTTGGCGTTCACGGCCTTGGATTTCTCCAGTTCGTACAGTTCACGCTCCACCTTCTGCTGGTTCTGCATGATGGCATCCAGTCCGGCCTTCATTTCGCCGTGGCTCTGGCGGATGTCGTTGAGGCGCTTTTCGGCGGCTTCAAGCTGCTGTTCGAGGCGGCTTTCGAGGCGGCGGTCTTCTTGCAGGGTCTCCCGATAGTTGACGATTTCGTCATCCAGTGTCGCAATGCGGGATTTCGCTATCACGATGGCCTCCTGCGATTTCGCCTTGTTCTGCTCCACAAAGGTGATGCGCTGCTCCAGTACCCGTCGCTCGTTTTCGGCATCCCGAATACGGCCCACGAGCTGGTTCATTTCCCGTTGTCGCTCGCTCAGGGCCTGCTCTTGGTCGAGGTTGGTCTTGCGCTGTTGCTCCAGCCCCGCTTCCATTTGCCGCTGCTCGATTTCGAGTTGGCGGTAGCGGTCTTCCTCTTTTTCCAGCGAATCCTTGATTTCCTTGTACTTGGCCTTCAGCGACTCCGATTTCAGTGCCGCCAGCTTGATGGCCAAGTCCTTGTATTCTTCCTTGAGTTCGTAGTATTTTTTGGTGCGCTTGGCCTGCGTTTCCAGCGATTTGAGGTTGTTGTTGATTTCAAACAAGAGGTCGTCCACCCGCTCCAGGTCGGCGGTGGTGGCTTGAAGTTTTTGGAGCGTTTCCCGTTTTCGTACTTTGTACTTAGAAATACCAGCGGCCTGCTCAAACATCTTGCGGCGGGCGTTGTCCTTGTCCGCCAGTATCTCGTCCACCATGCCGAGGGCAATGATGGCGTAACTGTTGGAGCCGATGCCCGTGTCCATCAGCAGGTTGGTGATGTCCTTGAGGCGGCAAACGACGCCGTTCAGTTGGTACTCGCTTTCCCCGCTGCGGTAGAGTCTGCGGGTGATTGCCACGGAATTGTATTCGGTTGGAAGCAGGTTCTTGGTATTCTCGAAGCTCAGCGTCACCTGCGCCATGCCGCCCTGCTTGCGGCTTTTCGTGCCGTTGAAAATGACCGAGGTCATGGTGTCAAGGCGAAGCTCGCTGCTCTTCTGCTCGCCCAGCACCCAGCGGATGGCGTCCACGACGTTGCTCTTGCCGCTGCCGTTCGGCCCGACAATGCCAATTACGTCCTCGTTGAAATGGATGACCGTTTCATCGGCGAAGGACTTGAAGCCTTTTATTTCGAGGGTCTTTAGACGCATTTGCTCAATTTCGGGGGGCGAAGGTAGGGAGAATTTGGGGAAAGTGGAGGTGCAATCTTGTCAAGTTGGGTTGAATTTCAATACCTTTGACGAAACTTAAAACCTCATGCCCAAAAGGGATAAGCTGCACGAAATCGTAAAAACGGCGCTTCAAAAAGAAGGCTGGAACATCACTTACGACCCGCTTTTTGTGCCCACAGAGGGCGGCATCAACTTTTTCATTGACCTTGGCATGGAACGCTTCATTGGCGCTGAAAAGTCGGGTGATTTTATCGCCGTTGAAATCAAGAGCTTTGATGAAGTGACCCCATTTTACTCTTTTTACGAGCTTTTGGGTCAATACCTGATTTACCAAATGGCGCTGGAAGAACAATCCTCCGCTTGGTCGCTTTTTGTTGCGATTACACAATCCGGTTTTGAAAAATTGCAGGATGCGCCCATTTTCCAACGGGCAATCGTAAAATTCAAGCTGAAATTCATTATTTTTGAACTTCGCAACCAAACCATCGTCGAATGGAAAAAATGAAAAAATACCAGTCCGCTATTCTAAAAGTCTTGAAAGAATACGCCGCCATAAAGTCCCCGTTCATGCCCGGCGTGGAGAACAAGGTCGTAGCAGACACGGCCAACCACCATTACCAACTCGTGCGCATGGGCTGGCACCAGGATAAGCACGTCTATTATCCCGTCTTCCATTTCGACATCATCAACGGCAAGGTTTGGGTGCAGGAAAACAGGACGGATGCCAAGATTGACGAGGAACTGGTTGCGGCTGGAGTAGCTGCGGTGGATATTGTTTCGGGGATGTCGCAGCCGAACCTTCAGGGGAAGGTGGAGGCGGTGGCAGCGTGAGGGTATAATTGGCCAAGAGAATTAGAACGACTTGAAGCCTTTTATTTCGAGGTCTTGATTCGCTTTATTGAATTTCGGGGGGCGAACGTAGGGAGAATTTGGGGAAAATGGGACGTTTTAAAAGTACAAGAATTAATTCCCTTAACATTTTAAATCATCAGGACAAAATACCTTTGTAGCCTTACAAAATTCAATTTAGCTATGAAAACCCGGTTTTTAACAATACTCTTTTCTTTGATAGCAAATTTAGTCATCGGTCAACCACAAGTACAGTGGTCTAAACTCATTGGCGGTTCACACATGGACATTGCGAGAGCGATGTGTTATACCCACGATGGAGGTGTTGTAATCGCAGGGGACGCTGTTTCGAATGACTTTGACCTGGGAGCAAACTATGGTTACAACGATTACCTTGCTGCTAAAATCTCCGAATCAGGGGAGGTGATATGGGTGTCCAATTATGGAGGAAGCTCTTACGACATTGCGCATGATGTTATTGAAACTTTTGACCACAACTATTTAATTGTTGGGGAGTCAAGATCTATTGATTATGATTTAACGAATAATAATGGTTTTAATGACCTCTGGATAATAGAATTAGATCAGCAAGGACAGCTTTTATGGCAAAAATCCATTGGTTCATCGGGAGGTGAATGGGGCAGTTGTGTAAAACAACTACCAGATGGTAGCTTCGTGATTGCGGGTATGAATGGTGCAGCGGACTTCGACATCCCAGAGAATAATGGTAGTGCTGACTTCTGGCTAATTAAAATTGATTCAATTGGCCAAATATTATGGCAAAAATCTTACGGTGGTTCTTGGATGGATTTTGGAAACAGCTTTGATGTAACGAAAGAGGGAGGATTTATATTTACTGGTAGAACATTTTCAAATGACATTGATGTTACGGACAGTTTTGGCAAAGACGATATATGGGTTTTAAAATTGTCTCCATTGGGGGGGATTGAGTGGCAAAAGTCTATTGGAGGCAGTAACAGAGACCTTGGTATTGATGTATTGAGTACTTCAGATGGTGGATATATTGTTGCTGGGTGGACCGATTCTAACAATGGCGACTTTTCAGGTAATCATGGTAGTGATGACTTTTGTGCAATAAAATTAGATTCAACTGGGGAAATTGTTTGGAAGAAATTGTACGGTGGAAGTGGAAGCGACCAACTATCAAAAATCATTCAAGATCACGATAGTGGGTATTTGATGATTGGATATTCTGAATCAGTGAGTGGGATTAGTAATAAATTTGAATATGCAGATGTATGGATTGTCAAAATTAATGAAAGTGGAGAATTGATTTGGGAGAATACCTATGGTGGAAATTCCTGGGACTTAGGTGCTGACATAGTGTTAGCTCCTGATGAAGGATATTACCTTTCAGGTTACACTTTATCCGATTCTGGACAAGTCAATGGTCAGCATGGATTAGCTGATGCAATGGTGCTTAAATTGTCTCCGTTTATCTCATCAATAAATGATAATTCTATTATTGACGACTCATGTTTAGCTCTTTACCCAAACACATTCGCTAGAGCTTTGACTATTTCTCTGTGTCAACTCGTTAGTAATGGGGGGTTGCATATTTACGACCAGCACGGGAGAATTGTTCTAACAAAATATTTCAAAGGCAAAACAGAGATTGAAATTGAGCACTTGCCATCTGGAATTTATCATGCATTATATTATTCTTTTGAAGGAAAGGCTTTATATAACAATTTCGTCAAGGAATAGCGATATTTTGAATTTTGAATCCAACCTACCTCCTTTACCGCAAAATCATCCACATAGACATGGATGCCTTTTTGCCAGCTATTTCCTTACAAGGCATGAAAAAAAATGGCGACATGTTATACACACGTCGCCAAGCAATTGACCAATTTGATAAAGGATGGATGTGGTTATTTCACCACTGGGCAATTGACCAAAGCCACGCCCGAACCAAGAATATTGGCGGCTTGGGCCGTTGAAAGGTTGCTCATCTCGTCAAAATCTGCGTTGTCGAAAACGTTCACCGACCAAAGTGGGGAATAATTGGCGTCAGCGGGCATGGTGGCCAGTACGTTGTGGGTCTTGGAGGTGCCCGGCTCGGTCACGAATCCAGAGGAAGGGCCGCCGTTTGGCTGGTCGGGGTTGATGTTAAAGGTGACATAGATGGGGGAAATTGGGACACTTGTACCGCTCAAAGCCTTTTCTTCAAACGTAAAATAGTGTACGATCTTGCCCTTGTACCAACCACGGTGCAGCGACTTGTCGCCGTTGGCGAACCGCTTGCTGGCCGTCGAGCCTTTGGGCACCACTGGGCAGTTGATGATATTGGTGGTGGTGTTGACCTTGTAGCCAGCCGCTTGGATTTCCCCTAAGGAGGTGATGGTGTTGGCCACAAAATCTTTGGGCACCTCTACCACGTTCATTTGCCAAAAATCGTTGTAGCCCGCTTCGCCCGGCACTTTGTCAATGATGAACAATTGGCCATCAATCAGTTCGCCATCGTGCATCGGCACATAGATGGGGATGGCCGTGGTGGGCATCACGTCGAAATTGTAGTAGTCCAGCGTCTCACCGTTGGGGCCGAGGCCAGTGGTGATGAACGGCGCTTGGTCGAAGTTGATTGGCGAATCGGCAGCAGGGAGGCCGTTGCTTGCGTCCCGCACCATGAGGGTGCCGGCCTCGGTCGAAAAGCGGTCAACGGGCATGATTGCGGCTGCGTCCGGGTCTTTTCCGACAGGCTTGGCGCTTTCGTCATCGCCACAGGCTGTGAAAAGAAAAGACATGGTCAATATGACGGTCAATGCATAAAACGAGGACTTCATAAGCTTGGTTGTTTTTTGAAAAGGACGCCGCCCCGTTGGTCTGTCCTCCCCCGTTGCGGCGCCTTTCTTTGAAATTTCTGCTGCAAAGTTCCGCCCATCCTTGCTGGCAAGCGTCACGGTTGTTTTGCATATACATAACAAGTTTATTTTTTTGAAAAAACGTATCTATATTTCACAAAGCATTGATTGTTAATGCGTTGTAGAACAAAATTGGAATCTAGGCGACATTAAATGCATTGGATTGGCCATGTTCCATAACCTTTATGTGACCTTTGGAATTGATTGCTTGGAATTGTCCATAATGCTGTGATAATTCTGTGATAACTGGTAGGGGATAAGCGGGTAAATTTGGGGCGTAAATAATCCAACACCCAGTTCGACCAATTCCCCAATTCAACCCATCCACAACCACTATAAACATGACCAAAAAAGTACTGGTAGTCGAGGACGACCCCAATATCGTGGACCTGCTGGAAATCCACCTGAAAGACCTCGGCTGTACCGTGGTGAAGGCGATGGACGGTGAGGAGGGGCTTCGGGAGGCGCTCGGTGGCAGCTTCGACCTGGTGGTGCTCGACCTCATGCTCCCCAAATTGGATGGACTTGAAGTCTGCCGACGCATTCGGGCGAAGGAAATGCACCTGCCCATCCTCATGCTCACCGCACGTACTGAGGAGATTGACAAGGTGCTCGGCCTCGAAATGGGCGCCGACGACTACCTGACCAAGCCTTTCGGGGTGCGGGAATTCATCGCAAGGGTAAAGGCCATCTTCCGCCGCATGGAGATGCTGAGGGCAAGCCCCTCGAAACATCCGGCAGCAAGCACCATGCAGTACGGGGCCCTCCAAATTGACCTTGACCTACGGCGGGTGGCCCTTGGGGAACGGCGGGTTGAGCTGTCGCCAAAAGAGTTCGACCTGCTCAATGTACTGGCCTCCAACCCCGGCAAGAGCTACAACCGTTCCAAGCTACTCGACCTTGTTTGGGGCTATGAGTTCGAGGGCTACGAACATACCGTCAATTCACATATCAACCGTTTGCGAAGCAAAATAGAACTTGACATCCACAACCCGACCTTCATCCTCACCACTTGGGGGGTGGGGTATCGATTTAATGAAGAACTTTAAAAATGATGAATGATAAATGGTGGAATGATGAATGTTGAACCATTCATCATTCCATCATTCATCATTCCTAGCACATGTCCAACAGCAACAAATTATACTGGAAAATCTCCGCCACCTTCCTGCTCGTGATGGCAGTGCTGGGGGTCGTGTACGTGATGGTGAGTGCCTACACCTACCGCAACTATGTGATGGAGACCAGCCAGCGGCTGCATGCCCACCTTGCCGAGCACTTGGTAAAGGAGGCAAAGCCCTTGGTGAATGGCCAGCCAGACACATCCGCTACGCACGACATCATGCATTCTATGATGGTCATCAACCCCAGCGTGGAGGTCTATCTATTGGACACGACGGGTAAAATCATAGACTATGTGGTGCCCTTCAGCACCGTGAAAAGGGAGCGGGTAAGCCTTGTGCCCATCCGACAGTTCATAGCTTCAAAAGGGGAGGCGTACATCCTTGGCGACTGCCCGAAGGCCCCTACCGCACAAAACATCTTTTCGGCTTCGCCGATTTATGAGGAGGAAAAACTGACGGGCTACGCATACATCATCCTTGCCGGAATGCAGCACCAAGAAGTGGGCGAAACCCTGCTGGGAAGCTATTTCCTGAAAACGGGAATGGTGGTTTTCTTCACGACACTACTCGCTTCATTGCTGGTGGGGCTGTTGGCTATCTGGTTGATTACTAGGAATTTACAAAAAATAATCGAAGTGGTAAGGCGCTTCAAGGAAGGTGACGGCAAGGCCCGGGTGGCCAATGCCAAGGGCAACGACCTATCCTTACTGGCCACGACATTCAATGACATGGCCGATACCATTGAAGCCAATATCGAGGAGCTGAAATCGGTGGAAAACCTGCGGCGGGAACTCATCGCCAACGTATCTCACGACCTGCGCACCCCGCTGGCCATCATGCAGGGCTATGTGGAAACAATGCTGATAAAGAACGACACCTTGACCCCCAATGAACGCAAGCAGTACCTCGAAATAACGCTTGGCAGCTCCGAAAAACTGGCAAAGCTCATCTCGCAGTTGTTCGAGTACAGCAAGCTGGAAGCCAAGCAGATACAAGCCAAGAAAGAGCCGTTTTTCATCGCCGAACTGGCACAGGACGTTTTCCAGAAGTACCAAATCATTGCGAAGCAAAAAGGGGTGGAACTGCGCCTCGAACAACCGCAGAACCTGCCCATGGTGTTCGCCGACCTCAGCCTCGTGGAGCGGGTCATCCAAAACCTGATGGACAACGCCCTCAAGTTTACCCAAGCAGGGGGCAAGGTTAGCATCGCCCTACGGGCAATGGGCCGCAGCGTTGAGGTGCGCATTGCTGATAATGGGCCGGGCATACCAGAAGCCGAGCAATCGGCCATTTTCGAACGGTACCGAATGGCTGCCCCGGTGGAACAAAAGAACCCTGGCGCAGGCCTCGGCCTCGCCATTGCGAAGAAAATACTAGAGCTACATGATGCCACTATCCGGGTGCAAAGCAAGCTGAACGAAGGCACAGCTTTTATGTTCCAGTTGCCTGTAGCCACAGTATGAACAACTGACAATCAGTATTTTTAAACTAAATTTCTTGAAAATGAAAAAGAACCTCTTATTGGTCTCAATGACCTTATTCGCACTTGCCCTTATCCTTCCTGCCTGCTCCGACGACGACGGGGGCACGGCAGGTACCGACAAGATGCTGTTTGAAATGGCCAAGTCCACCAGCGGCTTTACTTGGTTTGAAAACTCGGACGCCAACCTGCCAAAGAGCAGTGGCACGGGCCACAGCGAGCCGCTACTCCGAACCCGTTACAATTCCCCCGCCGCTACCATGCTCGATGGCGACGGAAGGATTAAGGATGGCATCACTTTCCCCGATGGCTCGCTCATCGTCAAGGAACTGCTGAACAGCAATGGCTCGATCGGTCGCTATGCCATCCTTTACAAGCAAAGCGACCACCCCGATGCAGATGCCGATGGTTGGGTCTGGGGCTACATCGCTGGGGATGGGTCTGTTACCGAACCTGCTGTAAATAAAGGTGCTGGTTGCAGGGGCTGCCACGGCCAAGCTGGCCATATTGATTTCAACTTGATGAACAAATTTTTCTGATAAGACCGAACCTTAGTAGATTTACGATTTTGGTCTCCATGGTAATTCCAAATTCGTAAATCTACTTACCATTGATTATTTTTGCCCAAGACGTTTTTTTAGAATCACTTGTCACAACTTTATTTCACATGAAAACCCCGGCTTTTTTCACCCTGTTGCTCGCCTTTTTCCCATTGGCAATTTCATTTGCCCAAGGCTGTTCCGATGCGGGCGTATGCTCGCTCAATGCATTCAAGCCAAGGGATGAAAACCCTTCTTCCAGTCACTTAAAAGTCGGCTTGACCAACGGCCTTGCCGACTACGATATCGCCGTTTTCGGGGCCTACCTGGAATATGGGAAACAATTCAACGAGCAACTGGGCATGGATATAAGGCTCGGCGCACTTGGCCAATCGGGCAACGATGTTTCCGTCTTTGGGCTTTCCGATATTTATCTGAACGGCACCTATGCACTCAACGACAAATCAGCCTTGGTGCTAGGCGTAAAAATACCCCTCAGCCTAGCCGACCGCACACAGTACGGCCTCGCCCTGCCGATGGATTACCAATCTAGCCTCGGCACGATTGACCTGCTGCTCGGGTTCAGGCACTCGTTTGGGCGCCTACAGTTCATGGCGGGCTACCAGCAACCGCTTACCGACAATGACAATGCCTTTTTTGCAGAAGCTTATCCAGCCAGTTCCAAGTTGCGTGAAATTCAAACTACCAACCAGTTCCAGCGCATGGGGGATGTGCTCGTGAGGTTTTCCTACCCACTTAAACTGAACCAAAAATGGAGTATAACGCCGAGCATTTTGCCCATCTACCACCTTGGTGAAGACCAATTCACTAATGCCAGTGGCAAGCAGCAAGCCATCAAAGGTTCAGATGGTTTCACCCTGAACGGAAATGTATTCGTTGATTACAGGATAGAAGAAAAGGGCAGCCTGCAACTCAGCCTTGCCACCCCATTTGTGGTCAGGGAGACCCGTCCTGATGGCCTTACCAGGGCGTATGTTGCAGGGTTGGAGTATCAAATCAGGTTTTGATTGAATCCAGACTACCTCCTTTACCGCAAAATCATCCACATAGACATGGATGCTTTTTTTGCCAGCATCGAGCAGCGGGACAACCCTGAGCTGAGAGGCAAGCCTGTGGCCGTTGGCGGCGGAGGAACAAGGGGCGTGGTGGCCTCGGCCAGTTATGAGGCACGGCGCTACGGGGTGCGCTCCGCAATGCCCGGCATAACGGCGCAGCGGCTTTGTCCGAACATCATTTTCGTGCGAGGACGGTTCGCTGCCTACCAAGAAGCCTCCCGCCAAATCCGCAATATTTTCCTAGACTATACCGACCTAGTGGAGCCGCTCTCGCTTGACGAAGCCTACCTCGATGTGACCGAGAACAAAAAGGGCATCCATTCCGCCATGCAGATTGCGATGGACATCCGCCGCCGCATCGAGGAGGAGACGGGGCTGACGGCCTCGGCGGGCGTTTCCTTCAACAAGTTCTTGGCGAAGGTGGCATCAGACATCAACAAACCCAATGGCATGAAGACCATCTTGCCAGAAGAGGCGCTCGATTTCTTGGCAAAGCTGCCCGTTGAAAAATTCCACGGAATTGGCAAAGTGACGGCGGAGCGCATGAAGAAAATGGGCATCCGAACAGGCAGCGACCTGCGCAGTTTTTCAAAAATTGAGCTGGCGAAACGGTTTGGCAAAGCAGGC
The DNA here is from genome assembly GCA_016714985.1 of Saprospiraceae bacterium. Lineage (GTDB taxonomy): Bacteria > Bacteroidota > Bacteroidia > Chitinophagales > Saprospiraceae > UBA6168. Next base: position 184,032 of record JADKBS010000006.1, read on the forward strand.
AGGCATTACTACCATATAGTTAGGGCGGAGGACAACCGCCCTGTGAACCCCAACCGCATCCGCAAGAGCATCGGGGCAGAGCGCACATTTTTCGAGGATGTGAGCGAGACGGCGGAGATGAAGGAACGCCTCGTGCCCATTATCCAGACCGTGTTCGACTACATGGTTAAGCACGACAATTTTGGGCGGACAGTCACGCTGAAAATGAAGACACCAGAATTCAAAATCATCAGCCGAAGCAAGTCATTTGGCGGGGAGATACGGACGCTGGAGGCTTTGCAGCAAACCAGTTTTGAATTGCTCGATGCCAGCCGTCACGAGATTGAGGCAGTGCGGCTGCTCGGCATCTCTGTTTCCAACCTCGAAAAAGAAATGATGGGGGAGGGGATGCAATTGGAGTTTGATTTCGGAGATTTGTGAGCGTATCCTGTTTAATTGAATTTTGATGAAAAAATTGAGAATTACCTTTTTACTGCTTGCAACAGTCCATCTCGCCAAGCTCTCGGCCCAGTCTCCTATGCCTATCATCCTTTCAGAGCGGGAGCGTGCCCACCTGACCGATGAAATCCTCGAAGAACGGCTCGACCAACTCCTGCCTGAACTGATGCGAAGGGAGGGCTTCGATATGTGGGTGCTCATTTCGAGGGAATATGCCGAAGATCCCGTCATGAAGACCATGCTGCCAGCCGAATGGCTTTCGGCCCGTCGCCGTACCATCATGGTGTTCCACGACCCCGGAAAGGGGCAGCCCTTGGAAAAAGTGGCCATTGCCCGCTATGATGTTGGCAAGTTGCTCAAGGGCGCTTGGAACGTGGATGTTTATCCCGACCAATGGGAGGCGCTCATGCAACATATCGAGTCGAAGCAGCCCAAAAAAATCGGGCTGAACTTCTCCAAGGACTTTGCACTTGCCGATGGCCTGACACATGCCGAATACGAGGCTTTCATGCAGTATTTGCCCAAAAAATACCACGAACGGGTGGCCAGCGCCCACCGGCTTGCCGTGGCTTGGCTCGAAACCCGGACGCCAAGGGAACTGGAAATTTATCCACAGATTTGCCATTTGAGCCATACCATATTACAAGAGGGCCTTTCCGAAAAAGCCATCCATCCCGGCATCACCACCACCGACGATGTGGTCTGGTGGCTGCGGCAAAGGGTGACCGACCTTGGCTTGGAGACCTGGTTCCAGCCGAGTGTTTCCATCCAGCGGGCAGACAGTACGAACAACGAGTTCCTGCGCTCGTTTTCGCTCCGGCCTAGACAGGAGGTAATCCTGCCGGGCGACCTGCTCCATGTTGACTTTGGCATCACTTATCTACGGCTCAACACTGACCAGCAGCAGCATTTTTATGTGTTAAAACCGGGTGAAACTGCTGTTCCGGCGGGCCTTCAAACTGCCTTGCGCAATGGCAATCGGCTACAGGACATCCTGACAGCGCAATTCAGCGAAGGGAAAACCGGGAACCAGGTGCTTGCCTCGGCCTTGGAACAAGCCAAGAGAGAAGGCATCGTCGCCAGCGTCTATACCCATCCAATCGGCCTGCACGGCCATGCCGCAGGGCCTACCATCGGGCTTTGGGATAAACAGCAAGGGGTGCCCGGTCAAGGCGATTACCCGCTTTTCCCAAACACGGCCTATTCCATCGAACTGTTCGCAGCCACTCCCGTAAAAGAATGGGGCGATAAGCCCGTCCGAATCATGCTGGAAGAGGACGGCGTTTTCCAAAACGGTAGCTTTTGGTTCCTGGACGGGCGCATGACGGAGATTTTAACCATTCCTAGGAAATGATTCCTGATTTTTGAAACAATCTAAATAATCGAGCATGAAAAACATCACCACACTATTGCTCTTCCTCCTTTTGTACATAGGAAAAACCCAAGCCCAAGTATCCCTCGTAAGCTTTGCCACGGGATTTACCCGCCCATGCGACATCACCCATTGCAGCGATGATAGATTGTTTGTCGTGGAGCAAGGTGGCAAAATTTGGATATTGACAAAGGCCGGTACCAAACTGCCAACTCCTTTTCTCGACATTGACCCAAGGGTAGGCTCAGGTGGCAACGAACAGGGACTGCTTGGCCTTGCCTTTCATCCCAACTATTCCCAGAACGGCTTTTTTTATGTCAATTACACAGACAACAGTGGCGACACCAAAATCAGCCGATTTTCAGTTTCGGCCAATGACCCCAATATTGCAGACCCCAACAGTGAGCTTATCTTGCTGGAAGTTGACCAACCCTACAGCAACCACAATGGAGGCTGCGTGAAATTTGGCCCTGATGGCTACCTCTATATTGGCCTCGGAGACGGTGGTTCAGGCGGCGACCCACAAGGGTACGGTCAGAACAGAAATTCTTTGCTCGGCAAAATGCTCCGCATTGATGTGGACGGCGGCTCGCCGTACGGCATACCTGCCAGCAACCCCTTTGTCAACAACCCCACAACACTCGATGAAATTTGGGCACTCGGCCTGCGCAATCCTTGGCGCTTCAGTTTTGATAGAACTACAGGCGACCTTTGGATGGGTGATGTAGGGCAAAATGAATGGGAGGAAATTGATTTTCAGCCTGCCAGCAGTGTAGGCGGCGAGAACTACGGCTGGCGCTGCTACGAAGGCACCCACCCTTTTAATACGAATAATTGTCCCAACGTTGGCACGCTGACGATGCCCGTAGCCGAATACGCCAATTCCAATACATTGGGTTGTTCTGTAACAGGCGGCTTTGTCTATCGTGGATTTACCTACCCACAGCTATACGGGAGGTACCTCTATACCGACTATTGTTCGGGACGCCTCTGGTCTGTCCTGCCAAATGGAGATGGTGGATGGACGAACACGCAGCTTGCCGACTTCTTGAACAACCAATTGGTTTCATTTGGGGAAAACAGGAACGGAGCGCTTTTTATGCTGGGCCTCAGCAATGGCATCGTTTATCGCCTCCGTGATGCAACGGAGGAATGGACTTATCAAATCACTTCAACAACTGCTGTTTGCAGCAACGCCAATACAGGTAGTATTCAAATCAACTTTTCGCAGAACACGCCGACGCCTTCCATTATTTGGAGCGATGGCGGCACGGGCACAACCCGCACGGGCCTTGCGAATGGCACTTACACGGCCTCTATCACAGGTACCAATGGCGCTGTGGTGATTGAAACGATTGAGCTTATCCCCGCACAAACCGTTTCCCTTACAACATCAACGACAAACGCATCCTGTCCAAACGCAACAGACGGGAGCATTGACCTTACCCTTGAAGGCACGAACAATCCACCCGCCGCTGTTTCTTGGAGCGATGGCAGCACCGATTTCGATAGGAGTGGATTGGCGGCTGGGCAGTATAATGTGACCGTCACCAGTGCGGAGGGCTGTGTTTTTGAAGAAGCATTTGCATTGACCGTAACCAACCCGGTTGCGCTGGCCAGCAGCATCACGAACGTAACCTGCGTTGGCGAAGCCAATGGCAATATAGAATTGGAGTTGGAGGGAACCAGCGCTGCCCCCACCTCGGTCGTATGGGACGACGGCGGTACTGGTTTACAACGAACGAATTTGGCAGTTGGCGAATACAACGTCATGCTGACGAGTGCTGAAGGCTGCATCTTGGAGGGCACTTATGAAATTATGGCCTTGAACAGCCTATCGCTCACGGCCAATGTTTCCGAAGTGAATTGCCCAAATGCATCCAATGGCAGCATAGACCTGACACTGGTAGGGACATCCAACCCACCAGCGGCTATCGTTTGGAGCGATGGCAGCACTGAACTCGACCGCACAGGATTGGCTGCTGGGCAATACAACGTAACTGTAACGAGCACCGAAGGTTGCAGCCGGGTTGAAACCTTTGAGGTCGCTGTCTCATCAATTGCATCACTTGCGAGTACTATGACCAACGTGCCTTGTCCCGAAGCTACAAATGGCAGCATTAGTATCGTATTGAATGGCTCGAATGCCACTGATGCCATCTGGAGTGACGGTAATACAAACCTAAACCGAACAGGCTTGTCGGCTGGGGACTATTCGGTGACAGTTACAAGCGAAGAAGGATGCACATTCGAGGAAACTTTCACCGTCGCTATTTCCAATTCCATTTCCCTTTCAAGTCTGGTAAACAATATCCCCTGCTCCAATGCCGACGATGGCAGTATCCAGTTGTCACTGGTAGGCTCGAATGATGCTCCCGCTGATGTGCTTTGGAGTGACGGCAGTGCGGCCCTCGTACGCACGGACTTGGCGGCTGGCCAATATGCCGTAACGGTCACAAGCTCAGAAGGCTGTATTTTCGAGGCGGATTTTGAAATAACGGTGGCAGCCATTTTATCCCTTACGGGCAATGTTGAGTCTGTGCCATGCGCCGAGGCGACGAGTGGCAGCATAGACCTGACCTTGGAAGGCACGAATCAACCCATTGTCTCCGCCCTTTGGAACGATGGCAGCACCGAGTTTGACCGAACAGGCTTAGTGGCAGGCAATTACAGCGTGACCGTAACCAGCACCGAAGGCTGTGTGCTGGAAGAGGCATTTACCATCAATATTTCTCCCACCATTTTACTATCGGGTATCGTGGCCGAGACGTCCTGCGCAGAAGCAGCTAACGGCAGTATTGACTTATTTTTAGAAGGCTCGAATCTGACAAATGCTTCCGTTCTTTGGAATGACGGTAGCACCAATCCCAACCGTACGAACTTGACCCTCGGTGCGTACAGCGTGACCGTTACAAGTGAAGAAGGTTGTGTTTTAGAGGAAACATTTGCGGTCAGCAACTCAAACGCCATTTCATTGCTCGGAGCAACGAGTGACGTGCCATGCGCTGAGGCGGCATTCGGCAGTATTGACTTGACGATTCTTGGCTCCAATGCGCCGCCCGCATCCGTCATTTGGAATGATGGCAGCACCGAACCCGACCGCACGGGTTTGACGACTGGCGCATACAGCGTGACCTTAACAAGTGCAGAAGGGTGTGTTTTCGAAGAAACATTTGCGGTCGGCAACTCAAACGCCATTTCATTGCTCGGAGCAACGAGTGACGTGCCTTGCGCTGAGGCAGCAAATGGCAGTGTTGATTTGACATTAATTGGCTCCGACGCTCTGCCCATCACCGTCCTTTGGAATGATGGCAGCATGGATTTCGACCGCACAGGCTTAGTGGCTGGCAATTACAGTGTCACCTTGACAAGCGCAGAAGGCTGCATTTTTGAAGCAGGTTTTGAAGTGATTTCCTTGAACAGTTTTTCGCTGACAGGCCAGGTGACGGATATTACCTGCCTCGGCCAGGCAGATGGCAGCATTGATTTGACCATCAATGGGGCAACCGAGCCGACCGTCACTGTTCTTTGGAGCGATGGAAGCATTGAGCTTGACCGAACCATCTTGGCGGCTGGTGTTTACAGCGTGAACATTACGAGCATTGAGGGATGTGTTTTTGAAGAAACGTTTGTGATTGATTCAACCAATGCTGTTTCTGTTTCTGCGGAAGTAAATGATGTATTCTGTTCAGGTGATAGCGATGGGAGTATTCACTTGACACTTAACAATTCGAGCAATGGTATGGCTGGTGTAAATTGGAGCGACGGGAGCATTGGACTTGACCGCACAGGTCTGTCTGTAGGGGAGTACGGAGTGTCTGTGACGACTGTGGAGGGCTGCTTGTTTATCGAAAACTTCATTTTGGTAGCGCAATTTCCAAGCCCTATGCCCGTCATATCTAACCAGAATGGGAATGAGTTTGTCTTTGAAGTGAACGACATATTCGCAAGTTACCAATGGTTTCGGGATGGCCTTCCTATTCAAGGGGCAAATAGCAGCAACTACAATATATCAGAAGGTGGTGTTTCGGAAGGGAATTACACCGTTGAAGTAACGGATGCCAATGGATGCAAGGGTATATCCAATAGCATTTATGTTTCATGGAACTCAACAACAACCGTCACAGCGCTTCCATCCGTAAAGGTGAGTCCTAATCCTTTTTACCAGCAGATGCAGTTGGAATTGATGGTGAGCGAACCAGTTACACTTCAAATGTTGCTCAGGGACTTACAAGGCAGGGAGGTGTTTGCTGAACGATTGACGGCTGCATCTACCACAGTGCGCTCGTTCAATTTTGCGCATTTACCGAGCGGCACTTATTTTTTAATCTTGAAAAACGAGCGAGAAGAATGGGTTAAGGAGGTTGTAAAACTTTAGTTCAAACAAAAAAGGTAGTCCAAGTTAATTCTGATTTCATTCCCCAAAAATCTAAACTATAATGCCGTTTGGCAATACAGGTTGCTTACCTTTGCGCCCCGAAAAAAAAATGACGGCATACGGCCAACGATGGACGGCCAACGCCAACGCCATGCCGTCAACCGTTCACCGTCAATCGTCAACCGAACAAAATGCTAACCGCTGCCAATATTTTCATCAAATACGGAGACCGTACCCTCCTCGACCGGGTCAGTTTCACCATCGGAGACAAGGAGCGTATCGGCCTTGTGGGTCGCAATGGGGCTGGCAAGTCCACGCTGCTGAAGGTCATTGCTGGCAATGTAAAACCGGACGATGGCAATATCCAGCGCCCGACCGCTTCAACGCTGGGCTTTCTGCACCAGGACATGAGCATTCCCAAGGGCAAGACCGTGATGGATGAGGCAATGACGGCATTTGACGAGACAAAGCGGATAGAAAAACGACTTGCCGAAATCCATAAAGAACTGGAGGTGCGTACCGACTACGAGAGCGATGCCTATATGGACTTGCTCACGGAGATGAGCGACCTCGACCACCATTTTCACCTCTTGGATGGGGTAAATACCCAAGGCGAGGCGGAAAAGATTTTGAAGGGCCTGGGTTTCAAGCAATCGGACTTCACCCGCCTTACCGATGAGTTCAGTGGTGGCTGGCAAATGCGTATCGAGTTGGCAAAAATGCTGCTCCAGCGCCCCGACTTCCTGCTATTGGATGAGCCAACCAACCACCTTGACATCGAGTCCATCATCTGGTTGGAAGAGTTCCTACAGGGCTATGAAGGCTCGGTCATCGTCATTTCGCACGACAAAACATTCCTTGACAACGTCACCAAGCGAACCGTTGAAATCGAGTTGGGCAAAGTCTATGATTACAAGGCCAATTACTCGAAATACGTCGAACTGCGAGCCGAACGCCGAGAGAAAATGTCCGCTGCCGCCAATAACCAGCAGAAAGTGATTGACCAGATGGAGCGTACCATTAGCCGCTTCATGGCGAAAGCCAATAAGACCACCATGGCGCAGTCCATGCAGAAGAAGCTGGACAAGATTGACCGTATAGAAGTGGATGAAGTGGATACCAGTACAATGAACATCCACTGGCCAGATTGCCCACGCAGCGGGGTCATAGTCGCCGAAGTGAAGGACCTGTCCAAGAGTTATGGGGCATTGAACGTGCTGAACCATGTGGACTTGACCCTTGAGCGAGGCCACGGGTGGCGTTTGTGGGGCAAAACGGGATGGGCAAGACGACATTGGCCAAGATGATCGTGAACCACTTGCAACCCACTTCGGGCGAGGTTAAAATTGGCCACAACGTACATATCGGCTACTATGCGCAGAACCAAGCCGAGGAGTTGAACCCTAAGATAACCCTGCTCGAAACGATGGAGCAGCACTCACCGCCTGAGATGCGTACCAAGTTGCGAAATGTCCTTGGCTCATTTCTCTTCAGCGGCGAAGACCAAGACAAAAAAGTTTCCGTGCTGTCAGGTGGTGAGCGGGCAAGGTTGGCAATGGCCTGTTTGCTGCTGCGCCCCATCAACTTCCTTGTATTGGATGAGCCTACCAACCACTTGGACATGTTGTCAAGGAAGTGTTGAAAGCTGCGATAAACGAATTTGAAGGCACCTTGCTTGTTGTTTCCCACGACCGCGATTTCTTGGCAGAAATGACTACAACCACCGTAGAGTTCAGGGATAAAAAGCTGTTCACTTATCTTGGTGATATAAATTATTTCCTTGAAAAGCGTAAGTTGGACAATATGCGGGATGTTGAATTGGCGACTAAGGTTTCATCGTCTGTTGCGCAGCAAAAAGCCCTAAACAATGACGAGCGCAAGAACATTCAACGAACGCTTGCCAATGCTGAGAAAAAAGTAGAGCAATTGGAGGCCAAAATCTCGGACTTAGAAAGCCGCATGGCACTATCCGACTTTTATCTAAGGCCCGACAGCCAAAGACTGCTGGACGAGCACGCAAAATTGAAGGAGGAGCTTGAAGGTGCAATGATGGCCTGGATGGAGGCACAGGAGGCGATAGGGTAGGGGGCATATCCATAAATACTTACACCTTTCCGTATTTCTACTGGAAATCAAGCCATTGGGTGGCAAGTCTATCCATCGGTGTATCTTTGGCCCCAGTTGGGATAGTTTTGGTAGCAAGTTTTATTTCAAGAGAATCTTTACCTCCTTTTACCCTCCATTTGTTTTATTTCAAGCGAATCAGTCATGTATCATCAAAACTGCAGCAAACAGCCTGTTTTGGATTAGACTCGTCGGCGTGAGGGTGAATCCGTTTTGTTTAAAACCAACTTTTGCGTTTAGAACACCCAGTATTAAGTTATTGGCTTTAGCAAGAAAAAGCCGGCGGAAACCTGCCGGGCTTTGAATTTTATTCGTAACTGCTAGGGAGGGTGTGAGAGGAGAAAAAAATCATTTTTTCCCTCCTCACATATTTTGGGGCGCTTTTTTTTGGAAAAATTTAAACTCTTTCCGAAAAAACACCCCCGGCTTAGCAGTTGCTTTTTTTCGAGGATTCGATTTAATGGTTCGTCAGTTTTCAAGCGGAGAAGGAAGTTCCACAACCGCAAGTTGAGGATGCATTCGGGTTGTTGAAAGAGAACCCCCGATTGCTCAGCCCATCCACCCAATCAATTTCCATTCCGAGCAAATAGATGGCATGTGCCTTTTCCATAAGGATGCGCAAGCCACCTACCTCAAACTCGTCATCATTGTCCTTTTTGGCATCAAAACCCAGCACATAGGAAAAACCGGAGCACCCACCGCCTTTCACCCCAATACGGAGACCGTGTTCGCTTGGGATATTCTGGCTTTCCTTGATGGCGTTCAGTTGTTCGATTGCGCCATTTGTTAGGTTTATTGGCGATGCTGCTATGGTAGTTGACATATTTTTGATTTTTTTGTCCACAAAATTAAGGAAAAAAGACAAATTTCAGCTCAAAACAAGCCAGAAGCCTGAATGGTTGTGCAAGGGAAAATGATTTTTGAAATTCAGGGATTGGAGTAGCTTTGCGCCCCCAAAAAATCGAGGCCTTGTTTCCTTAGGTCATCCAAGCGTTAAGAAAGAAAAACAAGCACTATGTCAAACTGGTTGATAGCCCTACTTGAGATTATCAAAATTACGATTCCGGCGTTGGTCGTTTACCTCACGGTTCACCACCTGATGAAGACCTACCTCGACAAACAGTACCAGCTAAGGGTATTGGAGTTCAAACAGAACCAAAGCGGAACCACTATCCCTTCGAGACTACAAGCCTATGAGCGGTTGTCCTTGTTCTGCGAGCGGATTGCCGTACCCAGCCTGATGTTGAGATTGAGGGAGGAGGACCAAACCAATGCAGCCCTTCGAATGGCCATGCTGATAACTATTCAGCAGGAATTTGAATACAACATCACACAGCAAGTTTACGTGGGCGAGCAGCTTTGGCAAATCATCAAAATTGCCAGGGACAATACCGTGCTTGACATCAACGGCTTGTATGAACAAGTGGATCCTAGAGGCTCCTCCAAGGAGCTTGCTGGGGTGCTTTTGTCACAACCTGAAAGCCAATCAGCCAACTCACTCAACACCGCTTTGTCCGCCATCAAAAAGGAAGCCTCATTGTTGATGTAAATACCCGTTCGTAACTTGCTGATAATCAATGGACGTTTTTTTAATTAATTGATTATCAATAATTTATGCTTCGTATTAGCTATCTCTTTGATTTTGAGCAGTTTATAAATTTGCCCCTTTTTGGCGGTCAATTTTTCTCAAAATAAATGAAAAAAAACTCGAAAATAGCGTGGTGGTATTGATGGAATTTGCACACCTTTGCACCTCTCCAATCAAAGACGCAAAACGATGTGTTCAAATCAATATCGCTTTTGCTTCCAGAGATGCCCAGAGCATTCACTTAGAGTCACTTCCTGATTTACTGATACTATTTTAGCCCGAAAAGGACGGGAACTGAAACCTTAATTTTTAACTTCCAACATATTTGGAGAATGGTAAAGGATTGCATAAAGGTATGGGATAGTTGTCTGCACGTCATACGAAGGAACGTGAACGGACAGAGTTTCAAGACTTGGTTCGAGCCTATTCGACCCATCCGCCTTGAAAACAATGCACTTACGATACAAGTGCCTAACAAGTTTTTTTATGAATGGCTAGAAGAACACTACGTCTCGCTGTTGAAAATGTCCATCCGCAAGGAACTTGGCGACAAGGGTCGCTTGGAATACCAAATTCTCTCACCAGGCTTGCGCCAGTCGAGGAATGAGGATTCCAGCAAATCAATGGACACGATTGCGACAACCAGTGTCGCACCTGCAAGCAATATCAGCCCGGGCAGCATTGACACAACGAGCATCAAGAATCCGTTTGTCATACCCGGTATCAAAAAACTGAAGATTGAATCCCAACTCAATCCAAATTATACTTTCAGCACTTTTATAGAAGGCGATTGCAACCGCTTGGCCCGTTCGGCAGGCCATGCAGTAGCCAAAAAGCCTGGTGGTACCGCCTTCAACCCCTTGGTGATTTTTGGGGATGTGGGTTTGGGCAAAACGCATCTTGCCCATGCAGTTGGCAACGAGGTGCTCAAGCTGCATGAAGGTAAATCCGTCCTATACGTGTCTTCTGAAAAATTCACGGGCCAAATCATTGACTCCATCAAGAACAACGCCGTCAACGATTTTGTGAACTTCTACCAAATGGTGGACGTGCTGATTGTGGATGACATCCAATTCTTGGCCAACAAGCAGAAGACCCAAGAGATTTTCTTTCACATCTTCAATCAGTTGCACCAAGGCGGCAAGCAAATCATCCTGACTTCCGACCGACCCCCAAAAGATTTGGACGGAATGGAGGAGCGCCTGATTTCTCGCTTCAAATGGGGGCTTTCCGCAGACCTGCAAGTGCCGGATTTTGAGACAAGGGTGGCCATACTAGAATCCAAGATGAACCGGGAGGGCGTCGAACTGCCAAATAGTGTGGTAGAATTTATCTGTTACCATATCCAGAACAACATCCGGGAGTTGGAAGGGGTACTGGTCTCTGTCATCGCCCAATCGTCCCTCAACCGTCGGGAAATTGATGTTGACTTGGCAAAAGAGGTAGTGAAGAACTTTGTCTCTCAAATCAATAAGGAAATCACCCTGGAGTTCATCAAGAACCTGGTGGCCGACCATTTTGATTTGCCAGTTGACAAGCTCGGCGGTAAGACCCGCAAACGGCAAATCGTGATTGCAAGGCAATTGAGCATGTACCTCGCAAAAAACCTGACGGACAAATCGCTAAAAAATATTGGCGAGATGTTCGGGGGCGTGACCATAGCACGGTAATCTACTCCATCAAGACCGTACAAGACCTGATGGAGACCGACCTTGTGTTCAAAGACACCGTAGCAGAATTGGAGAAAAAAATACGTTTGACGCTGAACGAAAAATAATTGGTCTGGGTTTTGCCTATGCCGAAAGGAAATTTTAAAAAATCAACATCTGAAATTTGGTTTTTTGAAAAGGGCGCTTACCTTTGCACCCGCTTCGGCAAAACCCACAGGTGAGATGGGTGAGTGGCTGAAACCAACAGTTTGCTAAACTGTCGTACTGGGAAACTGGTACCCCGGGTTCGAATCCCGGTCTCACCGCCTCTTGAAAGTAAGAAGTTCGCTAATTGGCAGTTTGCAGTCTCGTTCAGATTTCTTCGACCTTGACTTTTAACTGCCAACTGTCAAACTTCTGACTTAAAAACGGGGTGTAGCGCAGTCCGGTTAGCGCACCTGCTTTGGGAGCAGGGGGCCTCAGGTTCGAATCCTGATACCCCGACATTTGTTCAAATAGGAGTTGCATTCACATGCAGCTCCTTTTTTTTTGTGCGCTTGGCATGGGCAATAGCTTGATGGTGCAAGTCTGCAGCCCACAAGTCATACGCCACTATAACAAGACGGAGCTACAGCGGTTCAAGGAGGAGCTAAAGAAGCTGGCAAAGCGAACAATGAACATGTCAGTAAGGCTGGAGAAGTTGCCGTCAGTGAATCGGGGCTGGGCGAACTGCTACGCCAATGCCGATGGGAATGTCTGACTGCAAGCCAGAGACGAATGGATGCGAAGCCACCTGCGGATGTGCATCTGGAAACAATGGTATAAGGTCAGAACCCGCATCAAGGGCATGCGACAATAGAGGGTCAGCCAGGAACAGGTATAAATGTGGGGAAACACCCGCAAGGGCTGCTTTTGAATAGCGCACATTTCCATCCTGCTAACCACCACCTCGGGCAATCGCCTAAAACAATGGGGGCACGTCTCACTCCGAGAAACGTACACCCTTCGACGTAAGCCTTAAGGAAACGTTGTGATACGAGACCTCCGGTGGTTTGAGAGGACGGAATTAATCGCAACGAACCATCAAGGGGTGAATTTACTCCCTCCTACTCGATTGCAATATGGCCGACCAAGTTTCAATAAATAATTGGGATAATCTCACTGAATAGCAGCGAATTGTTGTGATATTGTGTTCTCTTTTGTAGTATTAATTTTCTGGCTATTCAGGAGATAGGCTCTTTGGCATTTCTCTTGAAACCGCTCACTATCCAATTGTTCAGTTATGAAAAGAAAAACTAACTTCCTCTTTGTGTTGCTGCTTTTGTCATTGGTATCCAAAGCGAATGTAGCTGAGATTTTTTTTCATGAAAAGTTTGAAAATAGCTTTCCTGTAGGTTGGTCCACTGACGATGACAGCGGCCAAGGGGTTGTTTGGCAACAGTGCGACAACCCTTTGAATTGCCCGCCGGCTTCCCAGCAAATAATTTCATGCAGGGAGTCCTTGTTCAAGTCTCCAGGTTTTCAAGATGGCTACATGTACGTCAACTCATACGGCGCAGGTGTTTTGCCCCAAGCAAGCCAACCGTATCTAAAAACACCTTTGATTGACTGTTCTCAAAGGGCGAAGTTTTCATCAGATTCTACACTTATATCTTTTCCAGCAGCAGTTATAACCCAGATGTGAACGCAGTCTTGCGGGTGAGGGCTGGTAACCAACCTTGGCAAACCTTCACCATTTTTCCCAACCTCAATTTTGAGATCGTCAACAATTTGCAATCCCATAACGCCCAATTGGTACAATTGGACATTTCTTCAGTAGCCGCCAACAAGTCGAATGTCCAGATAGAATGGAGATGGACGACGAAACTTGATGTGGCTTGGATGATAGATGACGTTGAATTGCTCAATGGAAATCCCCTATTGGACCAAGTGATATGGCATGAAGACAATTTTTTGGTTGGTCCCAACAATTGGTCTGTCTTGCCCAGCAACCAGTTTGATTCCTGCCATTGGGTCAGTGTTGACTCCGCTATGGTCCATTTACCTGTCGGCGATAAAGCTTTTGCCCTTGCTTGTTGGCCGGGCGTTGAAGATGGCGCCATGTTGATCAATGCCTCCTACTGCAGCAGGTACGGAAATTCATCGCCCTTTACACGGAGCGACCTATTGTCCCCCAAAATTGACATGTCGGGAATCCCGACAGGTACGAGGCTTTACCTACGCTTCAATCAATTGGTCGCTTTGGCAAATCCAGCCCAAACTGGTATGCCAAAAACTTCCATCGCCATTAGTATAGATGATGGCATAAATTTCATTGACACAATTGATGCCAACCCATTGTCAAGATTCTTTCAAACAGCATGTGGCGAGGCAAACTTTCAGCTTCCATTGTCGGTTGCAGGTAAGCCCAAAGTAAGGCTGAAATTCATTTTCTCCTCTGACACCCATTTTTGGCTGGTGGACGATGTCCGAATAGCCCATTCTTACGACAACGATATAGAAATCAATCCACTATTTTATAATGTTGCACCTGATTTTGGGGTGCCTGCGAGCCAAGTTCGCCCTGTAAGCTTCTATGCCCAAGTTCGAAATGCAGGTAATATTGCCAACAACAGCATTATCGCCCATGTGGCCGTGTTCAATTCCGTTAATGAAAAAACCTTTGAGGATGAGGTTGTTCTTCTGCCAGTGCAACCAAGCGATTCATGGACAAATGTTAATTTTCCAAACAAATGGACTCCTGCAGGCTATGCTGAAGATTACATTGTTCATTATTGGGTAACATCCAGCCAAGACGATGAAAACATGCTCAATGATAGGGTGTACTGGCGATTTAAAGTTACCGAAGACGTTTTTAGCAAGAGTGAATTTTGCCCCACAACAATCGGCTATTTTTTGCCAGTTGAAAATCACACCTACGAAATCGGCAACTGCTACTACATGCCGAAAGGCAGCAAGTTGAAGGCAGAGGCTGTCAGCTTCGCATTTAGGAACGCAGCGTTGCTGGCTAATAAAAACGCAGAGCTGAACATCAACCTTTATCGCTGGAAAAATGACGATAACAACGGGGATGTAAACAATGATTCTACGGCCAATCTGAACGAATTCGAGAACGTTGCACAGAACAACTACAAGGTGATGGGGAATGAATCCAATGAGGTAGTCACTGTGCCAATTTCTTTTCAGCCCGAAGTAGAGACCATTTTGGAGGACGATACTTATTACTTCGTTACAGTTGGCTATCTCAACCCTGTTTTCCAGAATGGCCAACCCGTGGTTTTCCCAATTGCAGCCAGTGAAGAAATAAATTACACGGCTGCTTTCTATAATTCCTATGCGGATGGCAAACCAGCCTTCACCTCCATGTTAAGGGAAGGCGAAGAAACCGAGTTCAGGGCAAACGCCTGGGCCTTAAGGCGGATTCCCTTCATGAACCTTCATGTTTCCCCTTATGTGAATTCAGTTGAAGGTCAAGATAGGGAGAATATAGATTTCACGGTCTCTCCCAACCCCTCCAATGAAATTGTCTGGCTAACTGCTGAATTTGAGGGCAATCAAGAACCAATAACTGTTGAAATTTTTGACCTTTGTGGCCAGAAGGTTTTAGAAAACCGTTTTGAAACAGGAAATGTCAGCCAACAGCCAATCTTTGTTGGAAAGTTGAGCAACGGGTCATACATGATAAGGGTCATTTCCGATGGAAAAATGAGTTCTAAGAAACTTTTGATTTTTCGTTAACACTATGATGTTGGAAGCAGGCATGTCGTGAATTGAAATGCAAGGGCAATGATCACTTTGTTTTGCCAACGGTTCACGACTGTTTCTCCCCATCAACTTTCAACCAATATTCTTCAAATGAATTTTTTTACAAAAAAAGTCTTTGGCCTTTTGGCCTTAATGGTTGTAGGAACTTTTACCTACGGACAAACTGTGCTTTGGGGTGGCCCAGGCGACCCTAATGGCGAATTCAGTGGTAGCCTTAACGATTGGACGGTAGCATCCAACGACCCTGATGCGCTCTGGGTATGGGATGCAGATGGCGCTGCCTCATTAGGAGCGTATGCTGGGACAGAAAGTATTCAATCGCCTTCAGTTACCAACGGCGCAGCCGTCTTTGATTCTGATTTCTATGATAATGCAGGCATAGAAGGTAATTTCGGTATGGGTGTGGCAGCGGCTCCCCAACTTGGAGAGTTGATTTCGCCAGTGATTGACCTTACAGGGCAAAGTTTTATCTCGTTAAAGTTCAATCAATACCACCGTAATTTCCAGAGCAGTTGCCTGGTGGCCTGGTCTAACGATGGAGGCACCACTTGGCTTGACTCTGTAAATGTGAATGAAACCATCGCAACCAATGCAGCAACGCCGGCCAACAGTGTCAAAACAATACCTCTTTTTGGCGGTGGCAATACCAGTCAGTTTCGTTTCAAGTTCATTTTTGATGCCAACTACTATTTTTGGGTCATTGATGACGTTGCCATCATCGAGCGGCCAGAATTCGACCTCCGGCTTGGCGATTTCTTTTTTTCACCAGCCAGCTACGCACAGCCTGTAACGCAAATCAAGTCTGACACAATGGGCTTCTCCGTAGATGTGAACAATATCGGCAGGTCTGCACAAGATGATGTGGCATTGAAAATCCAGATTCTCAAAGGCAGCACAGTTGTTTACACCGATGAAATCAATATTGGTACATTGGTAGCAGATTCACCAGACTCAACCTATTCCTTTGATGAACTTTTTGTGCCCGATATGTTGACGACTGGCACCTATGTACTGCGTTACAGCATTTCAAGCCCCAACACTGATTTTGACAATACCAACAACACCGTTCAACAAAACTTCCGAGTGACTTCCAACTTCTATTCAAAAGATGATGAAGATGAGAATTTTGAAGGTGGTTTGCGCCCAGGCGGCGGCGGTGATTATTTCATTGGCAACCTCTACACCACCAGCCAGAACTGGGTGGAGAACTACCAAGCGACCGTGGCGGAATTTGGCTGTGCAGTTAATCCAGATGATCCTATCGAAAACAAAGCTGTCAACATCTATTTGTTGGCAGTGAACGACGATGTTGCTGCAAACTGGGATGGGTTTGACGACCAAGAAACGGACGTCACTTCACATCCAAACCTCACTTTGCTTGGATTTGGCGAGCATACTTTTCCCGCCACTTATCAAAACTACGCAGATGTGAATGTACAATTGTCTGACCTCAACGAGGGCACGCCGGGCGTTCCCCTTCAGTCTGGTACCCGTTACTTGCTGATGCTTGAGTATGCTGGTGCTGCAAACACCATTTTCCATGGGTTCAACACAAAAATCAATTATTTCCAGATATCTACTGTTTCTGTCAGCGACCAATGGTTTTTGGCAGGTTTTGGCCCCGGAGACGCAGCAATACTACGCATGACCATCAGCCTCTACAGTTCTTCCGATGAATTGGCATTGCCAGACAACTCCCTGACTTTCTATCCAAACCCAGCCAACAGTGAATTAACTGTTGACCTTGATTTGGAGGAGCCAACTTTGGCCAATGTCACGCTTGCCGATTTGAATGGCCGTGTAATCGAGATTGATGAAATTGAGAATGCTTATAAGCAGACCCGGCAATACGATGTGTCGAACTTGCCGAATGGCACTTATCTGGTTCGTGTGGCTACAAAGGCTGGCACAAAGACCAAGAAGTTTGTCGTACAGCATTAATTTGCTGCACGATTACAAGTTCAAAGCGCTTGGATGAACATTCATCCAGGCGCTTTTTTTTGTTCTGATTTAAATTCAGTAGGTTTGGCCATTCGTATATCAATTTGCCTGAAATGCAAAATAGAAGAACTTTTATCAACCGTCTTGCTGGCGTTGCTGGCCTTGCTAGTTTTTCACCTTTCATCTACGAAGCTCAAGGTCGGGACTTGCTCAAACGACTTCAGCTTGCAAATGCAAGATCTATCATTGATGTGGTCAAGGATGAAGATTTCTGGATGGCCATTCGTCAAGCATATACCATTTCCCCGGTTATCATCAATTTAAACAATGGCGGCGTTTGCCCGCAACCAAAGGTAGTTCAAGATGCGGTGGAACACTATAACCGATTGAGCAACGAGGGGCCTTCCCATTTCATGTGGCGAATACTGGATGCTGGAAGGGAACCACTACGGTACAAACTGGCCGATTTTGGTGGATGTGCAACAGAAGAAGTTGCAATTGTAAGGAATACAACTGAAGCACTCGCCAATGTGATTTTCGGGTTGCGGTTAAAGGCAGGCGATGAGGTAATTATCACCAAACAAGACTACCCCAATATGATAAACGCTTGGAAACAGCGTGCCCATAGAGAAGGTATTGTTTTGAAGTGGTTGAATTTTGACTTTCCCATCGAAGATGAAGAAGCGATTGTCCGAGAATTTGAAAAAGCCATGACTCCTAATACCAAATTGGTTCACATCACCCACATGATTAACTGGAACGGCCAATTGTTGCCAGCCAAGAAAATTGCCAAGGTCGCTCATAAAAATGGGGCGGAAGTACTGGTGGATGGTGCACATAGCTTTGCTCATATTGACTACAAAATCAGCGATTTGGACTGCGATTATTTTGGGTCTAGCCTACATAAGTGGATGTGTGCCCCGTTTGGGAGCGGCCTATTGTATGTAAGAAAGGACAAAATCAAGAACCTCTATCCATTGAATGCAGCAAATGAACCAGAAAGCGAGGACATTCGCAAATTCGAAAACTTGGGTACCAGGTCATTTGCCATCGAGCAGGCAATTGGCACTGCTATTGATTTTCATCAAATGATTGGCAACGAGCGCAAACAGCAGCGGCTGTATTATCTCAAGCAATACTGGACTGAAAAAGTACTCAAAATGCCGGGTGTGACCATTGGAACGCCTAAAAGTTCAGCATTCAGCGGTGCAATCGCTCTACTTCAAGTTAATGGAAAATCGCCGCTTGAAGTAAGTGAATTCCTTTTCAGCAAATACAAAATCCACACAGTAGCCATTGATTGGGAAAATATCAAGGGCGTCAGGGTTACACCAAATGTTTACACAACCCTAAAAGAGCTTGACAAATTAGTGGCAGCAGTTGAAGATTGTGCCACTTCCTTAGAAAGCAATGCACGTAAACAATAAATTTTGACTGGCACTCCTTATTTTTGCGCCGCAAATAATCGGATGCCGTTGGTTGAATTCTAACCGTAATTCTTCGTTTTACATCCATCACTTTTCAACAAGACAAAATGGTTATTGAAAAAAACACCGTCGTTAGCCTTCATTACAGGCTAACAAACAACGACGTTTTGGGCGAACTGGTAGAAGAAACCTTTGGCAGCGACCCCTTGGTTTTCCTTTATGGAGCGGGGCAAATGATTCCTGAATTTGAGCGGCAACTTGCTGGTAAGGTTGCTGGCGACCAATTTTCATTTGGTATAAAATCAGAAGAAGCCTACGGTGAATATGACCAAGATGCCGTGGTGCTGCTCCCCCTCTCTACCTTTGAAATGGATGGAACAGTTGATGAAAACATGTTGCAGATTGGTACAATTATCCCTATGTCGGACGATGAAGGTAATCGCCTCAATGGACAAGTAAAGGAAGTAACCCAAGAGGGCGTGGTCATTGATTTCAACCATCCAATGGCTGGAGTCAACCTATATTTCACGGGCACAGTTGAATCCTTGCGGCCTGCCTCTGAAACTGAAATAGCGCATGGGCATGTTCACGGCCCAGGTGGTCACCACCATTGAAAAAAATCTGAAAAAACGGCGGTGGACTTATTCCCCGCCGTTTTTCATTTTAATAGCTTTGCCCATTGGCTGTCTTTGAAGTATTCTCAATTGCTGGTTCTTGGGACAATCGATTTTTGTCCATAAATTTGATTGAAAAGGATGAGTTTTGAGAACTGTAATTGGAAACTCAGGTTGTAATAATACCATTGGTTGGCCATTAACTGTATGAAATATGGACATTGAAAAAAACAAGAATGAGGACTCCTTAAAGCTCCAAGTTTCATTGATGAAACATCGCCTTGTCAAAATAAGGCTCGGCGGGGGAACAAAAAAATTGGAGAAAATACAAGCTGAAGGTAGGCTCTCCGCAAGAGAGAGAATCAACTACTTGGTTGACAAAGGCACAGATTGGTTGGAAATCGGGGCGTTTGCAGGATTTGAAATGTACGAGGAGCATGGTGGTTGCCCTGCGGGTGGCGTGGTAGTAGCCTTGGCCAAAGTTAGCAACAGGCTTTGCATCATCGTCGCCAATGATTCGACGGTAAAGGCAGGTGCTTGGTTTCCAATTACTGGCAAGAAGAACTTGCGAGCACAGGAGATTGCAATGGAGAATCGTATCCCCATCATTTACCTCGTGGACAGTGCTGGGGTCTATCTACCGATGCAAGATGAGATCTTCCCAGATAAGGAACATTTTGGCCGTATTTTCAGGAACAACGCCAAGATGTCGGCAATGGGGATTCCCCAAATCGCTGCCATCATGGGGAGCTGTGTTGCAGGTGGTGCGTATTTGCCCATCATGTCTGACGAAGCGCTGATTGTGGAAGGAAGTGGCAGCATTTTTTTAGCTGGCCCCTACCTTGTGAAAGCGGCCATCGGCGAAGACGTGGACAAAGAAACCCTTGGTGGAGCTACCACTCAAACTGAACTTTCTGGAATTTGTGACTACAAAGTGAAGGACGACAAAGAATGCTTGGATACCATACGGGATTTGGTGGACAAATTGGGAGCCACAGACCGCGCTGGTTTTGATCGAGTTGCCTCCGCTTTGCCCAAATTGAAGCCGGATGAAATGTATCAAATTTTCCCACATGACTCCGGCAAGCAATACAATACCGATGAAATATTGATGCGTCTTGTTGACGATTCAAAATTGACCTACTACAAAAAAGACTATGGGAAGACCATAACATGTGCCTATGCCCGCATTGATGGTTGGGCGGTTGGGATTGTGGCCAACAGCCGGCAGGTAACCAAGTCTGCAAAGGGGGAAATGCAATTCGGTGGGGTCATTTACTCCGATTCTGCTGACAAGGCCGCTCGGTTCATCATGAATTGCAACCAAAAGAAAATCCCGCTTGTTTTTTTGCATGACGTAACCGGGTTCATGGTTGGGAGTAGGAGTGAACAGGGTGGAATCATCAAGGACGGGGCGAAAATGGTCAACGCAGTGTCAAATTCGACGGTGCCGAAGTTCAGTATTGTAATTGGCAATAGCTTTGGGGCAGGTAATTATGCCATGTGTGGCAAAGCATACGACCCCCGTTTGATTGTAGCTTGGCCGACTGCCAAAATTGCCGTCATGGGCGGGTCACAGGCTGCAAAAACCTTGCTTCAAATACAAGTCGCTTCCCTGAAAGCCAAGGGGCAAGAGATTACCCCAGAAGATGAAAAAAAACTGCTCGAAGGCATTCAGGCTAAATACGATTCGCATACAACGCCTTACTATGCTGCCGCTCGCTTATGGGTTGATGCCATCATAGACCCCCTTGAAACTCGAAAATGGATTTCAATGGGAATAGAAATGGCAAACCATTCGCCAATTGAGCGGTTTAACGTGGGAGTTTTTCAAGTTTAAACAATTTCAACCTTGTAAGCATGGATACCGTAGAAAGCAAACCGGAAAATAAAACATGGTTCAAACGACTCGGATGGGCCGGCATCTTGTTTTTCACCATTAAAGGCTGCATTTCGCTAGGCTTGATGATCTGGGCGGGTAAATGCGCCTTGGATTAATCCCCCTAAATTAAACCCTTGAAGCAAACTACTAAGTTGTTGATATCCATCGGTTTGTGCTGCTTTCTCCATCTTGAGCTGAAGGCACAAAAAGCTGTGCTTCAATTTGACCCCAAATTGAGGCTGTTCAGCCATGCACCCATAAACTGGCTAAGCAGCGGTATCAACACCAACCCCGAAGCAGCTTCAAAGACCTTAGCAACCCAGCCAAAGGCATGGTGCTATGCAGATCTCGCTTTCTTCTGCAAATTGGAAGTGAAAATGGAAAAAGCCGCTCGGTTTCCCATTAAATTCAGGCTCGGCGATGTGGGTTATGTTGATCGATTGGAAGGAAAGCGATAGAGATGAAATAACAGCCAAGTTGACTTCCACACACCTTGGGGTATTTTTTTTGGAAAAATTAAAAATTTCCCCCAAAAAACATCCCTGCTAAACAGTTGCTCTTGGTGAATAATAGCTCTCCTTACATTTGGGTTTGAATTTTGTAAGTGCATCAGCATTCTAATTTCTTACGCTTATGAAATTCACCTACCTATTCCTGGCTTTATCCATAGTGTTTGCTTCCTGTGCTGACAAAGCAGCCAAAGGCGATTCCATTGACTTGGTTGGATATGTACTCACGGTAATACCAGGTTCTGACATACAGCAAGCATTTCGAAATGATCAAAAGGGCCGTTTGCTCGAAAAAGGCAACGTCAAGAACGGCAAAAAGCATGGAGTTTGGGTGGTCTTTCACAAGGAACACGATTTTCCCCATACCATCGCTAGTTATGTTGAAGGGGTATTGAACGGTACCTATTTTGAATTTGGCCCTTATGGCGAAATTGAGCTATCGAGCAACTATTTGAATGGCAAGCTCCACGGGCCTTATATTAAATACAAGGGTTTTCACAAGTCTGAGGAAGGCCATTATTCGAATGGCCAATTGGACGGGCTTTATAAAAAATACTACGATCGCATTGAAATCGTGCAACAGGAAGTCAGCTATAAAAATGGCAAAAAGGACGGCGAGCACCTGTTTTACGACCAGCAAGGTGTGATTTCGATGCGGTACGCCTATAAAGATGGAGAAAAGGTAAGCGGCGGAGTTGTGCCCGCAAATTAATGATGCTGATTGCGCCCAAAAATACTAATCTGCCGCCTCCAATTTATACTTTTGAGCACCAGGTTTTGTCAATTTGAAATTGCTGTTGGGCTTTGTCCATTTGCTGTTGGCCAACAGCAAATGGACAAAGCCCAACAGCAAGAAGTTTAGTTATGTGTTTCGGCGGTTTTGCTCCGCCACATTTTTTAACCCATTGGTTTCCATAACAGAAGGCTCCTGCATCAGAAACGAATTACCTTCCTTGCAATTTGCCCTTCAACCAATTTCAACTGCAAGAAGTAAACGCCTGCAGCAACATTCGGAGTCAGCAAAAGGTCATGACCTCCAGCGGCCAATTCTAATTTTTGCTGAAAGACAGTCCTTCCACAAAGGTCGGAAAGTTCCAAAGAGACCGATTCGGTTCGGTTCAACCTAAAACGCAACTTCAGTTCCTCGGAAAATGGGTTTGGAGAAATCGAAAGCCCAAGTTCGGTAGCCAAAGCTTCATCAAAGGTGCTTGATATGCACAAAGTAGAAAAAAATATGGAACCCGAATACTCGCTGTTCAAGCCTGTGCAATTGGAACGCACATGAACTTCATATTCCTTGCAAAACTCCAGTGGATCCAACATTAGGCTGTTAGTTGTTGCTAGTTTGGTCGTCCAACCGGTTATCCCAATTTTCCGATATTGTACGGTATAGCCGTTGGCATCAGGAACCGCATCCCAAGTCAAAAGGGCCGTCGTTGTGGTAGTGTCAGAAATGGCCAAACTATTGGGCACGACACAATTTGGGGCCGTTCCAGCATTGATGGAGATGCAATAGTCTTCCACCTCCCCGAAATTGAAATTGGCAGCGCAAGGGCCGGAAGGGGCAGTGTTCCATCGCATGATCACCCGCATACGGGTAGTCCCAATGGCTGCGGTACCTGGTATTACGATACTGCCCGTTACGCTTGTGGTGGTCGTCGCACCGGTGTCAAAAGCCTTCTCATTGGGGTCGTTGAAATCGCCATCTTGGTTGAAATCAATATAAACCGTGAACCATTCTGGGTAAGTGCCACCCGAAAAACCCGGTGTTAAGGTAATTGGGTTGGAGGAATAGGTCAACAACTCAGTGGTCAGCCACGATGCTCCAGTGAAGTCTCCATAACCACCATTATTGCCGCTGGTGTTGTCGATGAAGCCGATTTGAACTTTTTCAATCCACTCTGTTTCTGTGTTTTCGCCAGTCGTTGAGCAATACACAAAGTCTTGGCATGCCCCACAACCCAGCGTGGTGAATGAAATTGGCAAGGTGAAATTTGTGGTACCTGTATCACAAACCGTCTGCACTTGAATTTGATAATTAACACAAGTTGCTAGATTGTCCAACATCAAGCTGTTTCCCGAAGTAGTCAATACAATTGAGTCTCCCAAACTTGAAGTCAGCAATAAATTATAATTGTTGGCTGCAAAAACTTGCTCCCAATTCACAAGTGCTGATACCGGTGTTATTTGAGAAACGCTCAAATTTTCAGGTGCTACACAACAACCATCAGTTTCGAAAAATAAAGAAACATTGTTAAAACCACTAGTGTCGCTGGCGCAAATGGCCTCCAACTGGATTTCATATTCCGTACAAGCTGAAAGCCCATTTAAAATGAAAGGACTTGAAACACTGTCAACTTGTACCCAGTTGGTGTCGCCCAAAGCCCGGAACCTGATATTGTTGAAGATGGTAGAATCAGGCGAAATCCAGCTGAAGACCGCAGCGGTATCAATGATGTCTGTTATTTCTACGGCATAAGGCCTTGGGCATGGCCCACAGTTTTGAAGGAGGATGTTCAAACTGTTAAACGCATTTACCCTACCTCCGTATTTTACTTCGCTCAACAGGTTAGGCTTAACATCCACGCCTGCATAAAGGGCATCACGAACGAGTTTAGCAGCGGCCGCAGGGTCGGCTATTGACAAATCCCCTAATGTCGAACAAGGAGCAGCATACATCAAGGCTATGATGCCAGCCGTCAATGGTGTTGCAAAAGACGTACCGCTAGTGGTGCTCGGCCCCCCATTTGTGCTAATTGTTACGATACTTTCCCCAGGTGCGGCCACATCCACATGGGTAGTGCCATAGCCCGAAAACGTCCGTTGGTCTTTGTTGTTGGAGGCCGTTACCGAAATCAAGAACTCACTGGTACAGGCCGTTGGCAGGTCCAGTACTTGGTCTATATTGACATTGTTGTTGGCGGTTGCCCCACAACTCAATATCCCTTCTACCCCCAAAGAATCGTAGAATGCACACCAAAGCGGCGAATTAGAAGGATCTCCGTTATCAATCCCCCACGAGCTGTTGGTGGCCACAACAAATGCGCCTTCTTGGCCACCCGTCTGGTTGAACCTCCTTCTTTGAATAAGTGGGTAAGTGTAGGCCTCTACTACATTGGATTCCGTGATGTTACCGAATTCAACGTGCATGATTTTCACATCCCAGTTGATACCAGTTGCGAACAATTGGTTGTTGCCTTTGGCACCAATCATTCCAGAAACTTGAGTTCCATGTTGCTGCGAAGGGATATTATCCGAATTCGAGCCAGTGTTCCAACCATTGTAGTCGTCAACATAGCCATTGTTGTCGTCGTCTATTCCATTTTCAGGTATTTCGGCATCGTTTACCCAAAGGTTTCCTTGTAGGTCAGTATGGTTTCGGTTGGTTCCTTCCACTACGCAAACCACAATATCGTGGCCATTGGTGGAAGTGCCTCCAGTGGTGATGTCCCATGCAAGGTCGGCATCAACATCGGCATCGGGGGTGCCTCCCCCTTGGCCATTGTTGACCCATTGCCATTGGGCATTAAAAATGGGGTCATTGGGTGTTGTTTCACGAAGTGAAATGAAATGGTTGAGCTGAGCCATTTCTACGCCACGAATGGAACGGACATGATCCAGAAAGGCTGTTTCGTCTATGCTTGTCCAGTCAAAGTGCAGCAACCAAATGCGTAAAGGGGTAGAGGCGTTTTTGACCAACTTGATATTGGTAGGCTTACCTTGAAATGTTTCTAACTGTTGAAGCACTGGACGGATGTCATGGCCATATTTCATTTGGATAAGGACATCACCTTTCACATGGTCAAGGCTTTGGGCATAGGTTTGTAAATGGACGAACAGGCAAAGAAATGCCAGATGGAATAATTTCATAACAGGAGAAGGATGTGGTAAATGACAAAAAAGATTCAAGACTATTGATGCAGCAAAAGTAGCCAAGCACAAACGCAATTTTCTGTTTCAAGATAAAACGGTCGCAACAATTGCATTTTTCTTTCAAAAATGGAGAATTGGGTGTTAATTTTGCCCATCAAAACGAATCAAACCAATGGTAGTCAAACAATTCAACTTGCTTGCTTTTGCATTGCTAACTATACTGCTAGGATGCAAGGCTCCTGAAAATGAAAAAAGCGGCATTGTAGAAACAGGTAGCTTCAAAGTTCCCACCTTCAAGCTGATTCAAACGGACACGTTCAAGTTCAACAACTTCGTGGATTGCAATATGGCAGAAGCCTGGGTGGGCGATACTTTCAGGATTTTCCCTGGTAAATACGGTGAAGACCCAGTTTGGGGTGCAGCCAAGGAATTGAAATTCTCCAGTGGCCGAAATGCTGACGAGGCATTCAGCAATCCTGCCTCAGCTTATATCGCACCGAATATGCCCAAAAATGCTCCCACCAGTACACCAGGTTTACACGGTGCAGTTTGGTTCGAAACCGTTTACCAAGACCCAAAGGATGTCAGTGGAAAGACACTCTATGCCGTTTACCACAATGAAAACTACCCAGAGACACTGCCTTTTGATGAAAAAACAGGCGAGGGTTACATTGATAAAGATTGGCCACTTGGCCTTACCGACCGCATCACCCCTGCTGCTGTATGCCGGATTGGCATCATGAAGTCAACGGACGGAGGCTGGAGTTGGGAGAACAAGGGGCTTTTTCTTGAGGACAAACAGCCCCGCATGATTCTTAAACCGCACAATACCTCCAAGACCTTTGCTGGCGGGGTGGGCGATCCCTCAGCTGTAGCCGTTGGCGACCATCTATACCTTTTCTATGGCGAATATGGTTATCCGGGAACTTACGACGCCAAAACCTATGATGCCAAGACCGAATGGAGTGGTCAGTGCATCAGCGTGGCTAGGATTGCGCTGAGTGATTTGGAAAACCCCAAGGCAAGGCAAAGCGATGGGATGGCCAAGGGTTCAATGCGGCATGGGACAGTTTCGGGAAGCCGGTTGCTTCCTTGCAAATTCCAATGGACAAACGTGGTGGGCCAGCCTCATCCCCAACTGGTGGGTTTCATTGGGGGCCATCCGTCAGTTGGAATACCCACTTGAATTGTTGGGTCATGTTGATGGGCAAGGTCGTCGGGCAGTCATGGGTTGGAAGTGAACTTTATATTTCATTCAACCAACATGCCGACCTTGGCGAAGGTGCTAATTCGCAAGACTGGTCCGAACCACAATTACTCGTTGACAAACCCGGCCATGTGATGTGGTATCCATCGCTTCAGCCCTTGAACACGCAAGAGGATGTTGCCAACAAGCATACCTCGTTGCGTTTGGGAAAAAAAGCAAGGTTGTTTTTTAAATATTCCGACTTGGGAAAGTATTGCTCTGAGTATATTGTGGAGTTCGAAAAATAGCGTTTTCAATCGTCAAATACCGACATAGTTGCTTGGTGTAATCATTTTCAACTCGGCCTTGACAGCATCGGCGACTTGTAAATTTCCTATAAAATCATGGATGTCCTGGCTGGTGACTTTTGCTTTGCCACGGGTCAATTCTTTCAGGGCTTCGTAAGGCTGTGGGTAGCCTTCTCTCCTAAGGATGGTCTGTATGGCTTCGGCTACCACCATCCAATTGTTTTCAAGGTCTTCTTGGAGTTTGGCTTCGTTCAGCAGCAATTTCCCCAGCCCTTTTTCGATGGATTGAAGTGAAATAACGGTGTGCCCAAATGGCACCCCAATATTGCGGAGCACCGTGCTATCTGTTAGGTCACGTTGAAGCCTGGAAATGGGCAATTTCTCGGCAAGATGACCAAAAATTGCATTGGCCAAGCCCAGGTTTCCTTCTGCATTTTCGAAATCAATGGGGTTTACCTTGTGTGGCATGGCTGACGAGCCTATTTCGCCTTTCACCGTCTTTTGCTTGAAATAGTCCATTGAAATATAAGTCCAAATATCACGGCACAGGTCTATCAAAATGGTGTTGATGCGACTTAGTCCATGAAACAAGGCAGCAAGGTTGTCATAATGCTCTATTTGGGTCGTGTGCTGTGAACGAACCAGGCCAAGGTGCCGATCCAGAAAGTCGTTCCCGAAGGCAACCCAATCTGAGATAGGGTAGGCCACATGGTGGGCGTTGAAATTACCCGTTGCACCACCAAATTTTCCTCGCCAGGCTATTTTGGACAATTGGGCAAGCTGCTCGTCCAAGCGCTCTACGAACACCAAAAATTCCTTGCCCAATCGGGTAGGGGAGGCCGGTTGCCCATGTGTGCGAGCGAGCATTGGCACTGAAGCCCACTGTTGTGAAGCATCAAAAAGTAGGTCTCGTATTTTCTGGATGGAAGGAAGGTAAATTTGTTCCACGGCGTCCTTCGTGAGCATGGGGGTCGCTGTATTGTTGATGTCTTGGGACGTAAGCCCAAAATGGATGAACTCCTTAAAATCACCCAGCCCAATCTTGTCAAATTCTTCTTTGATAAAATATTCGACGGCTTTTACATCGTGGTTGGTGGTCCGCTCAATATTTTTGATGTGCTGGGCTTGCTCAATGCTGAAATTCGAGGCAATTGCCACTACCTGCTCGATTTGCTCGGCACTGATTTGGCTCAATTGAGGCAATGAGAACTCCCAAATGGCTTTGAAATACCGCACCTCCACCAACACCCTATATTTTATTAGGGCGAATTCGGAAAAATATTCGGAAAGTTCCTTTGTTTTACCCGCATAGCGGCCGTCAATCGGTGAAATAGCTGATAGCATTGGCACGTTTGTTTTGCCAGCAAAGGTATGGAGATGAAGAGGATTGAGGTACGGCGGTAGGAAGAAGGGTAAATAAAAAAGTGCCATCAACTGATGGCACGACAACATAACCATGAAAATAATTAACCAAACTTTCTCTTAGGCTGAGAGGGGAAAGTGTATCACCGGGAGGCTTACTGGAGGGGGGATTCCGTTCGGCGCTTCCCGGTGATGAGTGTTTCAAAGTGCGAGGGAACAGCCAGTTTTTGGCATGGCCTCTGTGTGGAATCGCTTGGTGAAAAAACACCAATTCAATTTCGATATAATGTTTACCAACTACTGTACCAAAATGAAACAGTGCATCATTTTTTTGATATTTTCAATTGTTTTAATTTCAAATGCCTGCAAGTTCGGCAAACAAAAGCCACCTTATGACATCGTCCAGAGCAGTGTCGAAGACACTGCCATGGTCGTAGCTGAGCACCCATTGGCAGCCATGGTAGGGGAAGAAATTTTGTTGGCTGGTGGTAATGCAGTGGATGCAGCCATTGCTTCGCAATTTGCTCTGGCCGTTGTTTATCCGAGGGCTGGAAATATTGGCGGCGGCGGCTTCATGGTGATCCGTCTTGCCGACGGCACTTCCGATGCACTTGATTACCGGGAGAAAGCCCCGGCTGCAGCACACCGTGATATGTACCTGGATGGCGAGGGAAATGTGTTGGAGTCGGTCAGCAAGGAGGGCCATCTTTCGGTAGGGGTACCCGGTACGGTGGCGGGGATGGAGCTTGCTTTTCAGAAATACAGCAAACTGAAGGATTGGAAGAAGCTATTGGAACCTGCCATCCGGTTGGCAGTGGAGGGTTTTGCCATTACCCAATCAGAGGCGGAGCGGCTTAACGAGTACAAGGAAAAATTCCAGAAAATGAACCCCGATGCCAAGCCATTCGTGAAAGAAGGTGTCTGGAAAATGAACGACAAGTTGGTGCAGTCTGACCTTGCCCACACGCTCCAACTAATTAGCGAGAAGGGTTCAGCCGGCTTCTACCAAGGCGAAACAGCCGAAAAAATCGTGGCTGAGATGAAAAGGGGCGGTGGGTTGATAACACTTGAAGATTTGAAAGCCTATGAGGCAAAATGGCGAACTCCTATTGTTGGAAAATACAAGGATTACCGCATCATTACCATGCCCCCACCTTCCAGCGGCGGAATCGTGCTGATGCAAATGTTGACCATGTTGGAAAAATTCCCGCTGCCAACCTACGGTTTTCAATCGGCCAAATCGGTTCATGCCATAGTGGAGGCAGAAAGAAGGGCATATGCTGACCGGGCCAAATACCTTGGCGACAGCGATTTTTACCCTGTGCCTGTTGATTCTTTATTGGAACCCAATTACCTCAGCGTTCGGATTCAGGATTATGATTCCACAAAAGCAACATCAAGTGGCACATTAGGCCCAGCGGTTAAGATAGGGGTTGAAACCTTTGAAACCACCCACACTTCCATCGTTGACGAAGCAGGCAATGCCGTGTCTGTCACGACCACCCTCAACTTGAACTATGGCTCCAAGGTAATTGTGCAAGGTGCCGGTTTTTTCCTAAATGACGAAATGGATGACTTCAGTGCAAAGCCTGGCGTACCCAATTATTTTGGACTGGTAGGTGCGGAGGCAAATGCGATTCAACCTGGCAAGCGGATGCTAAGCTCAATGACCCCAACCATTGTTGAAAAGAATGGCGAGCTATTCATGGTGCTTGGTGCCCCAGGAGGCTCCACCATCATTACGGCGGTTTTGCAGACTTTGCTTGGCGTTACAGATTACGGGATGTCACTTGATGAGTCAGTGTGGGCCCCACGCTTTCACCACCAATGGCTGCCAGATGTTATTACCTGCGAACAGGAAGCAATTGATACCACAGTAAGGAAACAACTTTGGTCAATGGGGCACACATTGGAAAATGTGGACAGGATGGCCCTTATCAAAGCTATTCAGGTTTTGCCAAACGGGAAATTGCATGGGGTAGGGGACAACCGCAACCCCGATGACCATGCTGAAGGGTTTTGAGATATGAAAAAAGAAAAAAAAGAGCGTGATACTGGCAGGTCACTGCTTTGGGAGCAGCCGCCAAACGTAAATCGGTTTTAGGATGGCCTCGTCACTCCTTGATAGAGTAGTGCATCCATAGTACAAATGATTGACAATGAGAATGTTGTGGGAAAATAATCTGTCGGTAGGAAATTTAAGACGGACAAAGGTAAAAACGGAAGCATTACTACCAAAAAAAAACGGGTCATCTTTGAAAAATTTTCAAGATGACCCGTTTTTGTGTTTTGGTAAACATTATGAACAAGGCTAGGATTTGAGGAGATCCCTAGCAATGACTACTTTCTGGATTTCGCTGGTGCCCTCTCCAATCGTGCAAAGCTTGGCGTCGCGGTAGAATTTTTCCACAGGAAAATCTTTGGTATAACCATACCCTCCGAAAATCTGGACAGCTTCATTGGCGACTTGCACGGAAATCTCAGAGGCATAGTATTTCGCCATGGCTGCTTGTTTTGTACATTTTTTACCAGCTTCTTTTAAATGTGCAGCTTGCCTTGTAAGCAGTTCGGCAGCTTCTATCTTGGTTGCCATGTCGGCAAGTTTGAAGCTGATTCCTTGGAATTCAGCGATTGGTTTCCCGAATTGTTCCCGCTCTTTGGCATATTTTACAGCTGCTTCGTATGCTCCCTTTGCAATGGCAATTGACAAAGCTGCAATGGAAATCCGCCCCCCGTCCAAAATCTTCAAAGACTGGACGAAACCATCACCAACCTTGCTAAGCACTTGGCTTTTGTGTACCCGGCAATTGTCGAACACCATTTCGGCTGTTTCGCTTGCCCTCATCCCGAGTTTGTTTTCTTTTTTGCCCCCAGAAAAGCCCGGTGTGCCTCGTTCAACGACGAATGCAGTCATGCCGTGGCTGTCCAGTAGCTCCCCAGTCCTAGCGATAACAACCGCCACATGGCCTGATTTGCCGTGCGTGATGAAGTTTTTTGTGCCGTTAAGTACAAAATAGTCACCATCCTCTGTGGCAACACATTTCATCCTTCCTGCATCACTTCCAGTATTGGGTTCGGTAAGGCCCCAAGCACCAATCCATTTGCCAGTGGCAAGTAATGGAAGGTATTTTTGCTTTTGTTCCTCATTACCAAATGAAAAAATATGGTTGGTGCAAAGGGAATTGTGGGCAGCCACGGAAAGACCAATTGAGCCGCACACCTTGCCAATTTCTGAGAGGACAGTAATGTATTCTTGATAGCCAAGTCCAGAACCGCCGTATTGTTCAGGAACCAATATCCCCAAGAAGCCGTACTCGCCCATCCAGTGAAACATGTCCATTGGGAAATACTGTGCCTCATCCCACTCCATTACATAGGGACGTATATGAGACTCTGTAAAATCTCTCGCACTCTGTTCAATCAACGCTAAGTTTTCTTGTCTTTCGTTTGTCATGCTGTGGTTTTATTTTGAATTAGGTATTTGTTGAGTCGGAAGCGTTCTAAAAAATGTTAACGGACTATGGCGATTTTGGTTTTCAAGAAGTTTCAGTTTTTAGAAAACCCAAAAGCCTGCTGTATTTTATCATGGATTTCCGTGTTTTCATAAATCCCACGGAACAATTCCGCTTTTGGGCCAAATGCAAAGACCGGTACCATGGTGCCTGTGTGCCCATTGGTTGTGAATTTCGGTACCAAAAGGTTTGAAGAACCTTTGTTGAGACCCAATCCACCTGTTTCGTGGTCGGCAGTGACAATAATTAAGGTGTTGCCATCTTTGCGTGCAAACTCAAGCAGCTTTTGGAGCGTCAAATCGAATTCTTCCATCTCGGAATAAAGAGCCTCCGTTTTGTTCGAATGGCAAGCCCAATCTATTTGTGAACCTTCTACCATCAGGAAAAAGCCATTGGGGCTTCTGTGATTTAAGAAATTGGCGGCCAAATTAGCTGCCAGTGGTAAAAAATCACGTCCTGCCGTTGCCGATAATGGCTCCTTGTCAGCTGTAAAATAACCAAACCGCTTTAATGTATCTGGCTTAATAGTGGCAAGGTCGTTGTTGAAATAGTCAAAAATCTCAAAGCCTTTGCCTTTTAGTTCTTCTGTCAAGTTTCTCTCGTCCTTTTCCCTCCTTTCGAAATGCTGTTTGCCGCCCCCTATGAAAAGGTCAATGCCAGAATCTAAGAGATCGAGTGTGATGTCTTCATAAAGATTTCTGGCTGGCTGATGGGCGATGAATGAGGCTGGGGTAGCATGTTGTATCGAAGATGTCACCACCATGCCCGTCGCCAGGCCATTCCGTTCGGCTTCTTCGAGTATGCTCTCACATTTGTTCCCGTTTGGGTCAAGCCCTATGAAATTGTTCTTTGTTTTACATCCGCATGCAATGGCCGTTCCAGCTGCAGCAGAGTCAGTTATCAAGTTGTTGGCTGAATAGGTTTTTTGAAATCCGATGATTGGAAACGCTTCCAAGCTATATTTTCGCCCCATATTATAGAAGGCAGCTGAGATTTGTGATAGACCCATGCCGTCGCCGATTACGAGAATTATATTCTTGGGAGAATTGCCGTTGCTTTCAGCGCACCGCACATGCTCGGCTTCCTGTTTGTTGAAGCCTTGAAAAAGAAGGGATATAGGGATCAGATAAAGGATTTTCACTTTCCAAGATTGGTCAATGCGCCGTGAAATTGGTGTTTGATATTCCCATGATGAATAAGGCTTTTCTTTGATACTGAAATTCCTAGGTCAGTTGGAAATAGACAATTTTCAAGAACTAGGACATTTGCCGATTTCGACAAACAACCAATTCAAAATGGTGAGCAAAGGTAGGGCTTGCATTGAATATTTTTCCTTGCATGTTTAGCAAGAAATTTTTTGGTGACGTAAAAAAGGTTGTTGATTTTAATTTGTTGTAAATCAATAAGTTGAAAAATTAAAAAATTCACCTTTTATAAAAAAGAACTATTTTACAACAATTGTAGCTACATATTTTAAAAAAAAATCGAAAAAAGTTTGGAGCCATGAAGAAAAACTTCTTTTCTTTGCATCGTTGATTTAATCAATCATGATTGCTGAAGGGCAATCCAAACTTAGAAAAGTAAAAATTTACTAAAGATATACGAAGCAATTTTTTGCTTTAAAGATTTGGTTTTTTGGGGTTAAATAAGCTGGCTTCCTTCATTGGAAGTCGGCTTTTTTGTTTTTTAAAGATAACCAATGTCTCCCTTCCTGTCTTCCATTGATGAAATATTCCAATCATTTTCCCATCAAACCATTTTGGTCATTGGTGATTTGATGCTTGACCGCTATGTTGTTGGAAAGGTCAGCCGCATATCGCCAGAGGCCCCTGTGCCCGTATTGGAGTATGAACAAGAAACCGCTAGCTTAGGAGGAGCGGCAAACGTAGCGATCAACCTCAAGGCACTTGGGGCCAATGTTGTCACGATAGGCGTTGTTGGCCCAGATGATGCTGGGATGATGCTGGTTGAAAAATTGAGACAAGAAGGGCTCCCAACAGCGGGTATAGTCAAAAGCAAAGACAGAATGACCACCGAAAAGACCAGAGTCATGGCAGGTGGCCAGCAACTGCTCCGATTGGACAAAGAAGTGACCAGCCAACTCAACAAGCAAGATCAAGTTCAAATAGTGGCTAGGACAATTGAATATTTGCAAAAGGGGAAAATTACCGGCCTAGTTTTTCAGGATTACAATAAGGGGGTGTTAAACGAGGAAGTGATCAGCAGCATTCTTGCTGAAGCCAAAAAATTGGGCGTCCCAGTTACTGTTGATCCAAAGCACAATTTTTTTTGGTCTTACCAAGGGGTTGACATTTTTAAGCCGAACCTAAAAGAGGTCGTACAAATACTTGGGTACGATGTGCCCCCTGAAATGGAGGCACTTAGCCAAGCCTCCAGTATTATCAGGCAAAGGATTCGCTGTAAAGCCATTTTGATTACACTATCGGAGCGAGGCATTTTCTATGACGATGGCTCGAATCAGGAAATCGTTACGACAAAAGCTCGCTTACTGGCAGACCCCTGTGGGGCAGGAGATACCGTAATTAGTATGGCCACCTTGGCATTGACTGCTCACCTTTCTATCCGCATGATTGCCCAGATGGCCAATTTGGCAGGTGGACAAGTAGTAGAGAAAAGTGGCGTGGTGGCCGTAAACCGTGAACAGCTTTTGCAAGAAGCATTGCAACACAAAATCCTTGGTTGATTTTGTGCATTAAAGGGGAGGTAATACCTTTGCCACAAGTTCATTGAGCCGCAACACTTATCAAGAAAGGCTGAGGGAATGGCCCTACGACGCCTTGACAACCTGTCGAATGCTGAAAATGCAGCGATAAGGTGTCAATTCCAACCCTGAACCGAATGGTTCGGGATAGATAAGTCGCTGTGAGTTGTTCAAATATTGGAAGCATTTTCCACCCTTGAAAGCTCATCTGGCGACTTGCCAGATGAGCTTTTTCATTTTGGCAAGCGAATCTCCCTCGTTTTTTTTGATAATTGGTAACTTTTAAGATGCAGGGTGCTTTTGGGGAGATAATTGAAAATTCCACCTAAAAATACCCCAATACCCTTCAAGTGAAGTTGAATAAATAAGTTAGATCAATCAGGTTTGCAAATGCTTGTAAATCAATGTCTTGCAGATAAAATTCCCGACAACCAGGGACAATCTGTTCATTATTCATCATTAACTAAGAAGTTACCGACTACAAACACTGGGAAGCTGAAGTTGCTGTAGCTTTCCTCATTCCAACTGAATTATGTCGAATCAAAAGAAAATGAACATCGGGCTGTTTGGCTACGGTGTAGTAGTGAGCGCCGTCTATGAAGTCTTGAATCACACTCCCTCCTTGATGGCATCCATTGCAAAAATTTGCATAAAAAACCCAAACAAGCCACGGAATATTGGGTCTGAGGTATTTACTGCCAACAGAAGGGAACTGCTCGATGACCCAGCAATAAATGTCATTGTAGAAATGACGGATGACGCGGTGGCTGCATTTGAAATTGTAAAAGAGAGCCTACAAAACGGAAAGGCGGTAGTGACGGCCAACAAGAAGATGGTAGCTAATCATTTGCCGGAGCTGATTTCTTTGCAAAGCCTTCACAATACGCCATTGCTCTATGAATCGGCTTGCTGTGCAAGTATCCCGGTTATCCGGAACCTTGAAGAGTACTATGACAATGACTTGCTTCATGGCGTTGAAGGCATCATAAATGGCAGCACGAACTATATTCTGTCAAAGATTTTCAACGAAAACCTGTCTTACCCAGAAGCACTGAAGCAGGCCCAAGAACTGGGTTTTGCCGAAAGTGACCCATCCCTCGATGTAGAAGGCCATGATGCGCTCAACAAGCTATGCCTTTTACTGGCACATGCCTACGGGGTCATAGCTCACCCATCTACCTTGGTTTGTCACGGAATCCATAGGCTGAACGCCATTGACAGGGAGGTGGCTTCGGCCCAGGGTGCACAAATCAAATTAGTCGCAAGGGCCGTAAAACAACCGAATGGCGAGGTAGCGGCTTTTGTGCTGCCGCAATTTGTGAAACCGCCGCATTTGCTCCATACGGTCAGGAATGAATACAACGGGGTAGTGCTAACCAGTGCACTGGCTGATGAACAGTTTTTTTATGGAAAGGGTGCTGGTGGATTCCCTACGGCTTCCGCCATCCTTGCCGACCTGTCAGCCTTGCGCTATGATTATAAATATGAATACAAGAAGCTATTTTTACAGGAGCCATCTGTTCTAGCAACAGACGTAAAACTAAACGCTTATGTTAGTTTTCAAGATTGGCAAATGCTGCCGATCGACGCTTTTGAAGAAATACACGAGTACTATTCCGGAAAGTCGTTCCATTACCGCAAAGGCGTAGTTTCCTTGAAAAAGCTAAAGGCAAGTGATTGGTGGAAGCAACCAGGGGTGTCGTTGATACTTCAAGATGAGGCGATTCTTAAAGAACAAAGGAAGTAAGGCGTAAAGGGATACTTTTTTTACCAACACAAAAAAAGCGCCCCAACTGGTTTGCTTCAGTCGGGGCATTTTTGCCTTTGATGAGAATTACCTTATCACTCTGCTTCTGGCAATTTTATCCTTAACGATAGGCTTAAGCAAATCTGCTGCCTGTAGCACCAATGCCTCACTTGAAGGGAAAGGCCGAGGTTGATTGCCTATTTTCTTTTTTGAGTCCTCTGTCAAAGCTCGCTTGTCGCCATCAAATTTGGCAGCATAGTTTTCAAAAATGGCGTCAACAGCAAGTGGCTCAGTGTGGATGATTTCCCGGTCTGTGTTATCAAAAAACTCCAATTTTCCACCTACATGTGCGGCCTTGTGCTGGTAGGATTCGAACACCCTTGCCTTTATCAATACTTTTTTGGGAATCTTGATGTCGTTGCCAGCAGTGTCCTTCATCACGTTACCTTTTGCGTCCAGCACGTATTCCCAACCTTCCTCAATGGTCTTGTCATCAATATACTCTCGCTCCTTGACCAAGTCCGGCGATACCTCAATCTGGGTTAACCGCATTACCACCGTATAGTCATAATTGCGTGCCGCATCAGGATTGAGGTGGACTTGACGCCAATCTGAGTCCAAGTCCCTTACACTGATACGCTTGATTTCACGTTCGAAGTCCTTGGGCAAAATAGTCCGGCTATCGTTCTCCATCTTGAAAAGGACATAGTTGGTACCTAGTTCCCTGGCCCGTAACATCAGTTTCTCCTCGTCCTTGTAAGATTTGTAGTAGCGTTGTATATCCTCGAAGTTTTCGTAGGCTTTTCTTGCGGCTTGTTTGTCGCCACGCTCAGCTTCTGACATGTATCGCTTGCCTTCGGAGTAATAATAGTCGGCAGCTTTCTTTTTTGAATCCAGTTCAAGTTCTTCCACCTTGACAAATTTGAAATCCGCCTTGTAACCGTCACTTGCATAAAGTGGAAGCAGTGGCTCAATCATTTCTTGTCTCAGCTTGATACGGCGATGGATTCGGTTGATTTCCACCCAGTTTTCAGTTCTCCCTTCCTTTTCCAGCACTTTAATCTCCCGCATGTCTTGGGTAGTGACTCTCGAAAATGCGTCTTCCAAAGCCTTCACATGCTTTACTTTTTTCTTCTTCTTGCCCGACAACTTCTTGATGCTCGCTGAAATGGCTCCTTCATAGTTGCCTCGTTCCAACAATTTTTCGGGTCTGGTACAACTGCCAAGCACTAGCAAGGCAACGAGTAAAAACAGGACGGGTTTTAATGATGGTGCTAACATGGCTTAAGTCGTTTTGATGAGCTAATTAGGTTTCTACAAGCAATGTAAATTGGTTAGGCACCCATCCCTTCTAAGGAATGGTTAATTTCCTGTCCTTTGTTGTTAAGAATGTGGTCAAAAACAGGGAAACTGTTAAATGGAGTTATTCTTGCCAATTTTTGTAACAAAAACAGGGTGGCCTTTGTCAAAATGCTTAGCTTTTTTCCTCCCAAACCAAGGCTATATGGACAATGCTACGAACCGCCGCCTCCATGTCTTGTGCCGAAACCCACTCATGTTTTGAGTGGAAAGCATGTTCCCCTGCAAAAATATTGGGACAAGGCAATCCCAGGTAAGACAATCTTGATCCGTCGGTACCGCCTCGAATTGAAGAAGGTATCGGCTTCAAGCCTGCCCTTCTAATGCCTTCAATGGCATTGGCCATAATGGCAGGTTCCTGGTCAAGAATCTTCTTCATGTTGCGGTATTGTTCCGTTACCTTGAATTCGGCGGAGGAGTTGGGGTATTTTTTCAACACTTTTTCCATGGTTTTGCGAAGCACGTCAGCATGTTCTTTCAATTTGCCGTCCTCAAAATCACGGATGATAAAACGGATGGTCGCTTTTTCGGCCATACCCTCCATCACCACTGGATGAACAAAACCGCTTCGCCCATCAGTTGTCTCTGGCGAAAGCTTGTCTTTGGGCAATGAAGCCACAATTTCACTGGCAATCTTTATGGCATTTTCCATTTTGCCTTTTGCATAGCCAGGGTGGGCGCTGACGCCGTTAATGGTAATCAGCACGCCATCAGCTGAAAAGGTCTCGTCTTCAAGGCTGCCAGCTTTCTCGCCGTCCACGGTATAGGCAAATTTGGCCCCCAATTTTTTCAGGTTCACCTTGTCAACTCCACGGCCTATTTCCTCGTCAGGGGTAAAGAGGATTTTGATTTCACCATGCTTCAAACTTGGGTTAGCCATCAAAAAATTGGCCGCATCCATGATTTCGGCAAGGCCTGCCTTGTTGTCGGCACCCAATAGGGTAGTGCCGCTTGCGGTGATGACGTCATTGCCAAGCTGGTCAGCGAGGTTGGGGTGGTCCTTTAGCCGTATTACTTGGCTTGTATCATCTGGCAATACCAAGTCCTGGCCTTGGTAGTTTTTGTGCACAATAGGTCTAACGTTTTCACCACTACAGTCAGGCGAAGTGTCCATGTGAGAACAAAAACATATCACCGGCACTAGCTTTTTGGTTGTAGATG
Source organism: Saprospiraceae bacterium (assembly GCA_016714985.1). Taxonomy (GTDB): domain Bacteria; phylum Bacteroidota; class Bacteroidia; order Chitinophagales; family Saprospiraceae; genus UBA6168. The sequence goes on from JADKBS010000006.1 coordinate 222,949, forward strand.
GGATTGTGCCATAGACATAACCATACTTGTCGAGTTTGACATCCTGCACGCCCATTGCCTTTAGTTCTTTAACCAGCAGCTTGCCAAGGTTTTTTTGCTTTTCGGTGGAGGGGATTGTTTTGGAAGCTGGGTCAGATTGAGTGTCAATTTTTACATACCGCAGAAAGCGGTCAAGGACGGTGTGCTCAATTTTAAGTGACATATTTGATGATATTGATGATCAGGAAAAGGAATTGAGGAAAAACGCTGCAAATTAAGGACTTGTAAGGGGATTCTTTTGCTGACATTTTACATCTAAGCAGATGATCGTGGTCTGGGCATTGATTTTTTTTCGTTAACAAAATTTTAATCAAGTAACAAGCATCATTCTTACCTTTGCGAACGTTTTTCCGACGAAAATTTAGGATGCTACAAAATTTTCGCAAAAAAAAGTGAACAAAACATGATTGTGACCTCTTTTATGGTTGCAAGTCTTAGACAAAAATACAGCTTGTAGAAATTAAGGAATTTGACAAAAGGAAATCACTCAAAAAAACCAAGCGTCAAAAAAAGATTCTACAAGCCTTAAACCATTATCACTTAACTAATTAATTTCGACATGAAAAAAATTCTTTGGATTTTCTCCAGTGCAATTTTGCTCTCAACGGCCATCCTTTCCACCGGTTGTGGCGATGAAGGTACAGATGACCCTAAACTTACTCCAGTAGTCGTGATTACTGATGGCCCAGATCCAGCAACAGTGGTTGAAGACGCAGGCACAATTGTTACGGTTACCGTTGAGGCAACAAAAGGTACTGATGCCTTGAAATCAGTAACTGTGTATGAGGGTAACACAAAGGTTTCTATTGATGACCTTACCATTGACGGTGTTGATGCTGTCGCAAACCCAATCCTTATCACCAGCCCAACTGATGTAATGACTTGGGATATTGGGGTTCATGTTCACGCTGCTGCTGGTACAGCTACTTATCGGGTAGTTGTAGGAGATGATGGCGGACTTGAAGATGAAGCAAGTTTTGACGTAACGGTTGAAGCTGCCATTGAGAATACGCTTACAGGTGTACTTCTTAATGCAGCTGGCCCTGCAGGCACAGGTGGTTTGGACCTTGACACTGGTATTGGTACTGGTAGTTCAGCTGTTGAGTCAGAACTTCGTGACATGGGTATTGACTCCATCGCTGGCTCTGGTGACAACTGGCGTCGTCGTATCGGTGGCATCAATGGTGCGAACATCCGCTATGCTGGCAATGGCACGGTTGAGTTCGGTGATGTTGCCTCCAAAGAAGCTATCGTAGCACTGTATGATGGTGCCGATGAACTTCAAGCTGCAAGCAATTATACTGCGGCGGGTGATGGTATAGACAAATGGGGCAACTACAAAGTTTCTGACACGGTTCAAATTGGTGACGTTTTCGTTGTTTACAAAAGCTCAACGGAAGTCTATTACCTTGTAGAGGTTACGGATATCGAGGAAAATACCGTTCTTGGTACCAACACGGACAATTACACGCTTTCAATCAAGTATTGATAAGCGCTTAGAAAATAAGTATTCAAGATGCCCGGTGGTAATTCACCGGGCATCTTGCTTTTTAACACCCCGTTAACATTCGTTGGAAACCCATTGTGCAAAGCTGGGCACGGCTTTGGCTAAAATTTGCGCAACAATTGCGGAGGTTTTCTAATTGAAAAAATCCCTAATTTTGCGCCGCTGATACAAAGCGCAACAAAAAATTTATCATCACAAAAAAATTAAGAAGATGTTGAAGCAATTCAAACTTGGTTTTCTCACAGTTCTCACAGTAGCTGCACTTTCAAGCTGCAAGAGCGATGGCGCTGAGACTGCTGCCACCGACACCGCTGCAGTCCCTGCGGCTGACGCTGCCGGTATTACTGCCACTCCAACTTCTGACCCCAATGCAGCTGTAGCCCAGCCTGGTGCAGAAACTCCTCCAGCTCCAACTGGACCGACAACGACGATGTCTTTTCCAGAAACTGAATTCAACTTTGGCAAGGTAAAGGCTGGAGAGAAAGTTCAGCACGAATATGTCTTTAAGAACACGGGCAAAGAACCGCTTGTTATCAGCAATGCAAAAGGTAGCTGTGGTTGCACAGTTCCTGAGTGGCCAAAAGAGCCAATTGCTCCCGGTGGCTCTGGCAAAATCAAAGTAGAGTTTGATAGCAAGGGCAAGAGCGGCCCACAAACCAAGCAGGTCACCATCACTGCCAATACTGACCCTGTTCAGTCAATTATCTACATCAAAGGCGATGTAATCGGTGATCCAGCTGCTGCAGCACCTGCCGCAGGTGGCACAGCACCGCAGAAGCAGTAAATTGTTTCGATTACATAAATGACAAAAGCCTGTACAACTTAGCGTTGTGCAGGCTTTTTTCGTTGTCGTGCTCGGAAAACTTTTTGTTGGTGTAGGTAAAATGATGCGAATTCTCTAAAAACTCGGTTATTTGCCCCAGAAATGCCTAAATCCAAATTATGCTTAAAGAAACTGCGCAAACCACGTCCCATATATTGATGGTACGCCCTGCCAATTTTGGCTTTAATGAAGAGACTGCTTCCAGCAACGCCTTCCAATCCAATGACAATTTGCTTTCCAGTTCTGAAATCAGCAAACTCGCCATCGCTGAGTTTGATTCAATGGTTGCAAAACTTAGGAACGTTGGCGTGGACGTCATCACGGTTGAGGACACAAACCGGCCCTTGAAGCCCGATGCAATTTTTCCCAATAATTGGGTAACTTTTCATCAAAACGCCACCATCGTTACTTATCCAATGTATGCACCTGTGCGTCGGTTGGAGCGGCGTGACGATATAATCAAGGGGATCCAAGAGCGGTTTCGGGTCGAGCAAAAAATCCAGTTGCAGGAGTACGAGGAAATTGACCAGTACCTTGAGGGTACAGGAAGCATGATCATTGATAGACCCAACAAACTTGTTTATGCCTGCCTAAGCGCAAGAACACACCCAGATTTGCTAGTGCGATTTTGCAAATTGATGGGATACACCGCTGTTCCATTTCATGCAGTTGACGGCAATTCAATGGAGATTTACCATACCAATGTGATGATGGCCTTGGGGGAATCCTTTGTTGTGATTTGCATGGAAACCGTACAAAGTGAGATTGAAGAAGAAATGCTCCGTAACAAGTTTGCCGCAACGGGTAAGGAGATCATTGAAATAACCCTGGAGCAGATGTTGAACTTTGCGGGCAATATGCTGCAAGTTAGCAATGAAAAGGGAGAGACTTTTTTACTGATGTCTGGAAGGGCCTTCGAATCCTTGACAGATATGCAAATTGCCCAAATCAGTAAACATACCAATATCCTTTCATCGCCGATCCCAACCATCGAAACTTATGGCGGTGGTAGTGTTCGGTGCATGATGGCCGAGGTGTTCCTCCCTTTGAAATAATCAATTGTTTGACCCCCAATTTTCCAACTTGGTATTGATGCAAGCAGCATTCATCTATAAAAACGCCACCTTCGTGAACGTCAGTCTAACTTCGATGTTCTATCATTGGCTTGATATTTAACTTACAATCAAAGAACATAAATGAGTCAATTCATTAAGAACGTTTTTGCCTCTTGCCTTGGGGTTTCCTTGGCTTTGCTTTTATTTTTCTTCTTAGGTATATTTGTTTTCGGCGCACTGTTGGGAAGTGCTGGCAAGAAATCAGTTTCTGTCAGCGATAACTCCATTTTGCATCTAAAGTTTGACCATCAAGTTCCAGAGCAAACAAACAACGTAGAATCTTCTGGGTTGGAAGCCTTTAAGGATGATGATGTTTTGGGTCTGAAAGACGTACTCAATCTATTGGAACATGCTGCTTCAGACGAAAATATAAAAGGGGTCTATATCAATCCTGAAGGCGGACTTGGTATGGGCTTGGCAACTGCTGACACCTATCGGAGGGCACTCGAAAAATTCAAGGAGAGCGGCAAATATGTCATTGCAAACTCAAAAAATTACACCCAAGGAGCTTATTATCTTGCTTCTGTAGCGGATCAAGTCTATGTCAATCCATTGGGCAGCGTCGAATTTCATGGGTTTTCTGCCATGATTCCTTTTTTCAAGGATATGCTCGACAAGATTGGTGTGAAGATGGAGGTCTTCTATGCAGGTGATTTCAAGAGTGGTTCGGAGCCATTTAGGTTGAACAAGATGACCGAAAACAATCGCTTGCAAATGCGGGAGTTCTTGGAACCGGTTTACCAAAACTATCTGGCGGACATTGGAAAATCGAGGAAATTGGAAGTTGCAACCTTGAGGTCAATTTCGGATGGCCTAAAGGTAAGAAATGCAGATGATGCAGTATCGCTTGGGCTTGTGGACAAGGTGGGCTACGTGGATGAGGTCATCAGTGATTTCAAGCAACATTTTGGGTTAAAGGAAGCGGATAAAATCAATGTCATCACTTTGGAAGATTATGCCTTGGGGTAACATTGAAAAGGATTTTAAGTCCAAGGAAAGGATTGCCTTGGTTTATGCTGAAGGTGATATTCTGATGAATGAAGGTCCACGTGGGTCCATCGTTGACCAAAAATACGTGAAATTGCTTCGAGAGATTCGGGAAGACGAAAAAGTGAAGGCCGTTGTACTGCGGGTAAATTCTGGAGGGGGCAGTGCCATCGCATCCGAAAATATTTGGCGGGAACTTGAGCTTATCAAGAAAGCAGGTAAAAAGCTGGTTGTTTCTATGGGTGATTATGCTGCTTCAGGGGGCTATTATATTGCCTGCAATGCAGATAAAATCATTGCAGAACCAAATACACTGACAGGCTCCATTGGTGTTTTCAGTATGATGCCGAATGCGTCAAAATTGTTTGACGAAAAATTGGGCATCCACTGGGACACCGTTAAAACAACCAAGTATAGTACTGGTGTAAACCCATTTTATGATGTAACCCCGCTGGAAGCAGAACAACTACAATACGCTACGCAATCAATTTACGAAATCTTCCTCAAACGGGTAGCTGACGGACGAGATATGGTCAGGGACAGTGTGCATAAGTTCGCACAAGGTCGTGTTTGGATTGCAGAAAAAGCCTTGAAAATAGGCTTAATAGATGAAGTTGGTGGGATCGAGCTTGCATTGTCAACAGCAGCGGAACTTGCGGGCCTCGAAAAATACAGACTTCTGGAATACCCTAGGCAACCTGACCCGATGCAAGAATTGATTGCTGAGTTGACAGGGGAGGGTGGTGATAAAGGTATTCGAGGAAAAGCTGTGGAGGAGGAACTCAACGAAATCTATCCCAACTACAAGACCTTGAAGAAGTGGATGAAGATGGAAGGTGTGCAGGCGAGGCTTCCTTTCATAATCCCTTTTAAATGAACCAAAAAAAGAAAAATTCGAAATGGTTTTTCGGCAGTTCAACGAAGCAAAACCACCGAAGATTATAAATGAAAACGGCGGCGGCATCGAAAATGTCGTCGCCGTTTTCATTTATAGTTTGGTGCAAAAAAAGCGCAAATTATTCCGGTCGCCACTGCTACATTCAGCGATTCGGCTCCACCACCAATTCCCCTGGGTATGCTGATTTTATGCTTGATTTGTTCTTGAATCTCCCAAGAAAGTCCTTTGCTTTCATTCCCCAAAGCGATAATCCCCGGAGCAGAAAGTTGGCCTTCACGAATGGAAATGCCGTCCAACATCGCACCGAAAGTAGGCAAATCAGGAAACTTTGCTACAAAATCAGAGAAGCTGATTTCTAAGCTGTTTACCCTTAAAAAAGCTCCCATGCTCGCCTGAACGACTTTAGGATTGTAAAATTCGACGCTGCCGGGTGAACAGAACACCCATTTTATGCCAAACCAATCGGCTATGCGTAAGATGGTTCCGAAATTGCCCGGGTCCCGAATATCGTCCAAGTAAAGCGAAAGGCCATTTTTGACAGTATTCTCATTGATAGGCTGATCGGATTGGTTCGCTACCAGCAAGACTTGATTAGGTGTAGTCAACAAGGAAACTTTTTTTAGTTCATGCTCATCTACCTCCAAAACGGTCATCTTGTCATGCATCAATCCTTTGTTCTCTGTAACCCATTCTTGTGTTGCGATAACCAATTCAACCACTAATCTTTTAGATTCTAGTACTTCATTGGCGAGTTTTACGCCTTCCACAATGAATTTATGGTACTTTTGACGGTACTTCCTTTCATGCAAGGATTTAATAAACTTTAACTGATTGATGGATAATTTCATCTAGATTCCGCTGTTTTAGTGTAATAGTACCAAGCAGTATGATGCCAATTCGACGCTACCCTTTTACAATTATAGCTGTTGCCACTTTCCTCCTGTTTTGTGGCTGCAATACTACCCAGTTTCTCGACAAATCGAAAGGTGAGCAGTACCTCCACAAGAATATTATCAAGCTGAACGAAAAAAAGGGAAGGATAAAAAACAAATCGAGCTTGGTTTCTGAACTTTCAAACCTATACGTGGAAAGAGAGAACAAGAAGATGTTTAGAATTCCTCGTCAGTATTTCTACTATGTTGCCCAAGATACTTTTGACAAGTCAAGGATTGGCCTTGAATTTAGTCGCTGGCTACGAAACAGGGGTGAAGACCCCGTTTTTGTTGATACCACCTCGGCCAATGAATCTGCTGCAGCGATGGAGTCCTATCTGATAACCAGAGGCTATTTTTATGCCGATGTTGATTACAAGGTGGAGTCGAATCGTGACAGCACAAAGGCATGTGTGACCTATTTTGTCAACCCAGATAGTCGTTATTATATTGACTCTTTGGAGTACCAATCCAAAGACACAGCAGTGTTAAGGTTGCTACTTGCTTCATCCAATAATTCTTTGTTGAAAAAGGGGAGTCCAGTTGACGTAAAACTGTATGACCAAGAGGTTGCCAGGATCACAAAATTGCTCCGGGACAATGGATATGCCTATTTCTATCCGCAGAATATTTCCAATTTAGAGGGTTTTGACAGTTCAAACGTGAAGCGAACAGTAAGTATCAGGATGAAAGTGCTCACTCCTCAGAACAAACCAAACCATCAAAAATTCACGGTTGGGAACATTTATGTCTATCCTGATTACGACCCGAACATTCAAGGAATCACCCCAGATACTTTGATAGATGGACTTTTTTTCGGTACAGGTGGCAAGCCTTTCTTAGTAAAGCCTCGCACATTGGCCAATTCGATATACTTGCGCCCAGGGGAGGTTTATAGCCAAGAGGCCTTTGATAATTCCGTGAGACAATTAGGGGTATTGGGTGTATTCCGGACGCCCAAGATCGTGACCAATGTGGATACTACCCTAAGCAAAGGCGTAATGGACTTTTCCATCTATTTGATAAGCAACAAAAAATGGGAATTTGAAGGCGCTGTAAACGGCCACTTAACTGAAAGGTCTGAAGTCCTCTTGGGCAGACGCCTTTTAATCGGCCCAACCGGCAATGTTTCACTTCGGAATCGGAACTTTTTAAAAGGAGCTGAGCTATTCATTTCAAGTCTCAACCTCGGTGCAGAGCTGAATATCCTGGACAAGAAAGCAAACCTACTGAATTCGCTTGATTTTAACATGCAGAATAGCCTTCTTTTCCCAAGGTTCGCTGACTACATGGGTATTTGGAAGCGGTTGCGAAAATGGGGGGTAACTGGCCCAACTTTCAATAAAAATCTTAGGCAAAAGGCGACCAGTCGCTTTACAGCGGGCTATAACTACTTGCTGCTTTTGGGCAATTACAAGCTGCAATTCGCCAATATCACTTTTGGATACGATGTGCCGGTGTCGGTCAACCACAGGGTTTCTTTCAACCATTTCGGTGTGGACGTGCTTGGGCGAAAAGTAATTGAAGATTCCCCTTTTGACAGGATCTTGAAAGAACAACCAGCACTTAATGCTAGTTTTTCCCCTCAGTTCATCACTGGCATGTTTTTGAAGGACATTGATTTCGTTTACACAAGCGCCCCAAAACCTACGGGCACATCTTGGTATTTCCGGGGATTTTTCGATTTGTCAGGCCTTGAGGCTATGGGTATCAATGCCCTGTACAATCGCGTATTTGATAAGGATGTGAACTTCAAGGTTGGCGCTGTTGACTTTTCCCATTATGTCAAACTGGAGCTTGATGGCAGGCGCTATTGGCAGTTTACCACTAATCGCAGCCTAGTTACGAGGTTGAACCTTGGTGCAGCAACGCCTTTTTACAAGTCAAGCAACGTACCCTACATCAAGCAGTTCTTTGTTGGTGGGCCATCCAGTATTAGAGGCTGGTACACTCGTGAACTGGGGCCTGGGCTATATAGAAATAGCGAAACATCTGTTGAAAACCGCAATCTCTTTTACCAGGCGGGCGATCTAAAAATGGAATTCAATATCGAATACCGTTTCTTGATGTCAAGGCCATTTGGTATGTTCAATTTCTATGGGGCAGTCTTTTTGGATGGTGGCAATATTTGGACGATGAAAAAGGATGATTCAAGGCCAGGATCACAAATTGCTTTGAAAAGGGATTTGATGAATTTGGCGTTATCAACCAAGATCATTTCTTGAAGGAAGTAGCGCTTTCTGTGGGTTATGGTTTAAGGTTTGACATTTCTTATACGGTGGTTAGGTTCGACCTTGGTGTGCCCATCCGCAACAACTACCCTGACCCCGACCCCAATCGAAAATACAGCTATTTCGTTGACCCAAAAACATGGGAGATTAATAAAATAGGAGATGTCTGGGGTAGGTTCAAGTCAAATACAAGCTTTCAGTTGGCCATTGGCTATCCTTTCTGATTCAAAGAAAAAATAGGTCAAGGATGATTAATCCACAGCTTGCCAAACTCGCAATGCCGTTAGTGGTGAAAAAGGCGAGGTTCACCTTGCTAAGGTCGTGGGGCTTCACAAGTGTATGCTGATAAAATAGCAGTCCACAAAAAATGCCAGTTGCAAGTAGGCTCATGATCCCTAAATCAGGGATTTGTTTTGATGCGATCCATGTAGCAGCGATAAACGTAAAGCCACAAATCAAGTGTAGCAATTCAGATAACCTCAGGGCCTTCGCTTTGCCCAGGTAGGCTGGCATCGAATTCAGTTTATTGGCTTGGTCAAAAGCCTCATCCTGTAAGGCATAAATGATGTCGAAGCCCGATACCCAAAGGAAAACGGCAATTGCAAACAATATGGGAACCAAGTCAAACTGCCCGGCCATGGCCAGATAACCGCCAAGCGGGGCCAATGCCAATCCAATTCCAAGTACGAAGTGGCAAAATGGCGTAAAGCGTTTGGTGTAGCTATAACCCAGTACCACTGCCAAAGCAACCGGACTTAGGAAAAAACAAGCTTTATTGATGAAAAAAGTGGAAACAACGAAGAGTAGCGAATTGGCGATTGTGAACATCAAGGCAGACTTAGGGCTTACAACCCCGGCAGGTATTTCACGAACTGCTGTCCTTGGATTTTGGGCATCAATGTCCCTGTCAATGTATCGGTTGAATGCCATCGCAGCACTGCGAGCAAAGACCATGCAAAGCACTACTAGACCGAATAGCCGCCAACTGACTTCCCCTATGCCATTTTTTACCGCCAAGAAAAAACCCAGCAAGGCGAAGGGCATAGCGAAAATCGTGTGGCTAAATTTTACGAGGGAAAGATAGTTCTTCAAATCCTTTGATTTTTGGTCGCAATAATACCACAAATCAACAGATTAAGTTCAATTGGGTTTGGAGGAAATGACCCCATCGGCTATCAATTGGTCAATGTACAACTTGGCCCCAACCTTGTTCACATGCTGGAAATCACCAAAAGCTGCTGACTCTTGCACAGCATTGGTATATCGCCGCACGGTGACGCCAGAAGTTCGCTGAACGTCCATTACCAAGGTGTCGAGGTTGACAATTTTTGGTACAAAATCGGGGTAATATGGATTGACAACCAGCTCCACTTTTGTTCCCTTTTCTTGGGCGTATTTTACCATTTTAGCCAAGTGGCCAAGCATTTTATTGTCATAATGGAACCGTAGTAGTGCCTGGTTCCCAACATTGGCTTTCATTTCTGGGGAAATCACCCGGTCGAGCAGCCAATCTTTGTCCGATTTTTTCCAATAAAAAAAGGTGCGCTGGAATACCTCGCTGTTATGACGGTAGAGGTGGCTGAGCTTGCCGGCGTAAAAATCGTTGGAGAATCTTTCCCGTAAGAGTTTGGACAGCCGACCAGAAAAGGGGGTGTAGTGGTTGAATTGGTAGGCCAATTTGTTGTCCATGCGCACGCTGTCCAACAACGACAAATCCATCAACATCACTTTTGGCGCTTTGTGACGATCGAAGTAGTCTTGCACTAGAGTTGAAGCCAGTTCTATGGGCATGCCATTGTAGCTGAGATTGGCGGTTCTTAGGCCTGTTTTTTCCTCGGCATAGGGCTGGAAAAACGAAAGGCCTCTTGAGTTGCCAACAAACAGGACAGCAGCATCTTCACTCCCATTGTACAAACGGGAGTAGCGAAATTGGCTCTCCTTCGTAATTTTTGATAAAAACCAGCCGCCACCCCTGTCAACCAAGAGCGCCAAGGCAATGGTGCCGAATATCCAAAATGATTTTTTCATGGTATTTAAATTCAAGACCTCTACGAACGCTTCGCTGCCAAGGAATACTGGATAGTGGACGAGCGCAGCAAGACCCTCGAAGTCTATGTCATGGACAGCGACCGTTACCAGCTTTTCTCCTTTGCAGAAGAAGAAGGCGTCATCAAGTCTTCCGTTTTGAAGGGGTTCAAACTGAATGTCAAACAGATTTTCGAGTAAACCCAACTTTTTGAGTTACACAAAGTCGAGACATCCTTACAAAAGGTGTCGCCGCTTTTTTTATCAAAACTGAAAGTAGATAAAAGCCCCACTGCCAAACGAGCCAAAGAACGCTATCAATAACAATAATGTCGCAAAAGCCGCAATCCTGAAAGCTGGGTTCCTATAAGCCAATCCATTCCAATGGAGCTTGGTGTCAGAGATTTCTACCGTTAGCAAAATACCGATCAGCAGCACTCCTTTTACCACCCAAAACTTGTTCATCATGCTCACAAAACTGTAGCCATCTAGGTTGGTCATGCCAACAATCATGTCGGTGGCAATGCCAAAATCTGAACTGCGGAAATATATCCATGCGAAACAGGTGAAGAAGTAGGTTATGGCGATGTTGATGGTTACTTTGAGTGCCTTCGGAAAACGTAGCCCATTCATCACTGCCCCAAATGGCTTCCCCAATTGACGTTGCATGACAAGGTACATGCCATGCAAGAAGCCCCAAAAGACAAAGGTCCAATTAGCCCCGTGCCAAAGGCCGCCAAGCAGCATGGTCAGCATGTTGTTTTTATAAGTAGAGAACTTGCCGTTGCGGTTGCCGCCAAGTGGGATGTAGAGGTAATCCCGCAGCCAACTCGACAGTGAAATATGCCAGCGCTGCCAGAATTCACTGAAGTTTTGACTGAAATAGGGTTTCTTAAAGTTTTCGTTGAAATCATAGCCAAGAATTCTAGCAAAGCCGATGGCAATGTCAGAATATCCTGAAAAGTCGCAGTAAATTTGGAATGAATAGAAGACAATGCCTATGAGCAAATTGATGCTGGTAAAGGCGTTTGGCTCTTGAAAAACCTGATCAACGAATGGTGCCAATGAATCGGCAACTACACATTTTTTGAAAAAACCCCAAAGTACTCGTCCCGTGCCGCTGATGACCCTATCCCAATGGAATTCGTGGTCTTTTTGGAATTGCGGTAAAAAATCGCTTGCCCGAACGATGGGGCCCGCCACCAACTGTGGCCAGAATGCTACGAAAGTTGCATAGCGAATAAAATCACGTTCTGGAACCAAATGCTTTCTGTAAACATCAATTGTATAACTCATGCTCTGGAACGTGTAAAACGAGATGCCTACCGGAAGAATGATACCGAGCGTACCCACATCGGCATTTATGCCAAAAGAGGTCATCATTTCCGCAAAAGAATTGATGAAGAAGTCAAAATACTTGAAAAAACCGAGGAAAGTCAGGTTCAGCGTGCAACTGAACACCATCATACGGTAGCGCCGTTTGTCTTCGTGCGCTTGGTCAATCTTGAGACCGAGCCAATAGTCCATCAATGTACTAATGAAGATTAGGCTTAGGAAGCGCCAGTCCCACCAACCATAGAACAGGTAGCTGCCTGCTAAGCTCCAAAGCAAACGGGCTTTTCCTTTCAACAGGAAATAGCCCGGCAGGAAAATGGCGATGAATGCCAAAAATGTAAGACTATTAAAAATCATAGTTTCCTCAGAAATGACCCCCCTTTCACTGGGTTAATAAAGGTCGGATTTCAGCCGCCCACTTCAAATAGGCCGCACCGTTAATGTGGATTCCGTCCAGTGTATAGGCTGCATCCAAATTTCCGTCCAAATCTTTCAGCACACTGTTCACGTCCATAAAAATCAGGTTTTTTGCTGCTGCAAACACCTTAATTCTCTCATTTAGGGCGTCCACGTCTTCATTGTCCACAGCTGTCGGAGATACGATGTTATTGACGGGAAGTACCGATTGGAGGTATAGTTTCGTCTCAGGGGAACTCTTCAAAATCTCGTTGACGAGCCGCTCGTATTTCGGCCAGACCGTATCGGGGGAGAAGAATGCGAGGTCATTCACGCCTGCCATCAAGAACAGCTTTGATGGATGGTGCCGAAGGATTTCTTCAAGGCGCTCCAGCATCCCATCACAATGGTCGCCGGGAATGCCCCGGTTTATGACGTTTGGATTATCGAGCAGTTCTGGCCATTCGCCCCAGGCAGTGATACTGTTGCCAAGCATGACGATGGCCCCGTCTTTTGGAGGTAACATTTCAAACAGGTTTTTACGATGGTGATAGGTCTTTTCAATGCCCCTACTATTGATTTTTGCCCAGAGGTTTCGCCAGCCACCGTATTTGTGGAGGGCGAAAAACAAGCCTGCGATTAGCAAGATGTTGATTGACCAAGCGATATAAGTCAATGGCTTCATCAGTTGCTTTGTGCCCTAAGCCCTTGCACCGTCTCAAACGCCGATGCCACCGGGAATTCTAATGCCCCCCGCTTCAACATTTTCTCCGCATAAAACTGGAGCAGGCCAAACAGCTTTTCTGCTGACTGCCACTCTCCCTCGCCGTTGCGCCACCAACTCAACAATCGGTGGTGGAACTCATTGAGTAGGTTGATTTCCGACAATTTTTGCTCGGCACTCAAATCGTCGTTCTCCATCATCACCCGAATTGAAATGGTCAGGTTCACCGATACGAGTCGGTGGAAATGGGACTTCGTTGTTTCGTCCCATTGATTGATGATGCCAATCGTTTCTTCAGCGGAATATTGCATCTCCTAAAATCGGTTTATTTCAAAACATCTTCAATCGTCACACTCACCTTGTGCTCCGTGTGCTTGAAGTTCTTATTTGGATTGGCCATTTTGAACAGCCCTTTTATTTGCCGCAAAACAAAGGAAGGCATCGCTGCCACAGCATTCCAAACTGGCTGGGGCGCACGACTGAGTTTCAGCGTCCAAAAAATGGTCAAGATGAACAGTACCACGGCCATTGTGAGGGCCAAAGATACCCAAGGGTTCAACAGCAAACCAAGCATGGCAAGGCCAAAGGCGGCGAAAAGCATGACGAACATCGGCGGGGCGATGGTCACTAGCCCGAAAAGCCACTGGTTCCAACTGAAATTTAGGAGGCCACGGCGCAGGATGCCCAGTGAATTCGGGATGTTCTGGAAGTAGCTGAACAACCAGCGGCTGCGCTGCGTCTCCACGGCGTCGGCATTGGTCACTTTCTCGTCATAGCAAATGGCGTCCCAAGCATAAGCGATTTTTGTGTTTTTGCGGAGCAAAAAATTCTGGAGGATTTTATCTTCCTGGAGCATCTTCTTCCACTGGTGCTTGCCTTGTTCGATTTCTGGGCTGGCGAGGTACGCCTTGTAAAGCTCCGCCTCCACGGCCATGCCGCTGCCGCTGATGACTGCCGATGAACCAAGGCGGTAAGGTGCCACACGATCAATAAAATTCTTGTAAAATTCGCCCAAGGCGTCGGCGCTGGCCATCAATGTATCGAGGTTTTTAGCGGTGCGCTGCCCTTGAATGGCCAAATAGCCAGCATTTCCGTAGCGGTTCATTTCCGAAAGAAAGTCAGGGTGTGCGAGATTGTCGGCGTCAAATACAGTGATATACTCATGAGGCCTTACAAAGTTTTCAATGCCGTTGATGATGCTTTTGGCCTTGAGATTTAGCGCTTCATCGGGTCGCAACACCGTCAGGCGCTCGTCTTCGATATCCCAGTTGCGGAGGTCACAACCATCGGCCACAAGGTAGATATGATGCTTGGTGTGGCGCTGCTTTAGCAACGATTTCACGAGGCCCTTGGCAATATCAACGTTCTTATAGGCGGTGATGATATTGCCGAAATCGAATGACTTAGGCTGGTCAGGCTCCTTGAGCTTTTCGGTGGTGAACAATGAAAGAAAAGTATTCAATGTTGGCAGCACTAAAAAGAAAATCAAGACAGCTGATACAATTACGTAAGTTAAGTTAATGAATTCCATCGTGCTTGTTCAGTGTTTTGGCAAAAATAAGAATGTGACTCCATTGGAGCATGTTCGGGGTTTGTCAGGCCCAGTTGTATTTGTGTAAGAATTGTCAGAAAAAAATAAGGGGGTAGCGTATCGTGACTTGCACGTGAAGGGGATCGGCAAGGTTGCTCTAAAAGTTCGGGGGGTAGAGTCTGGTATCTTTTGGTTTTGGGACAGCCACAAAAAATCTGAAATCGTCTATCTTGTTTCTATAACCCATGTTCACATCAAAAGGATTTATGATTTCAACTGTATGAAATATGATTTCAGATTGAGGGGAAAAAAGTTCGGGGGGTAGAGTCTGGTATCTTTTGGTTTTGGGACAGTCACAAAAAATCTGAAATCGTCTATCTTGTTTCTGAAATCAATGTTCACATCAAAAGGATTTATGATTTAAGCTGCAGGATATATGATTTCAGATTGAGGGAAAAAAGTTCGGGGGGTAGAGACTGGCTTATAATTTAGGTTTTTCGAGGCCAGTTCTTTCATCAAGTTGCCTTGAGTGAAAAAATAAGGGGAGTAGAGCTTGGACTTATTTTTTGTTCGGTGAAATTCCACCGGATTGCTTTCAGGAATGCTTTGAGATTTGCCCAATCGCCTTTAAGGGCCAACATCAAGGTGTTTTTTGGGATGGTGAACAAGAACAGGAACACACAAAACGCCCTCCATTGATTACTTGTCTTGTTGCGCCGAATAAATAACAATCGGTTGCGGTTGATGTAATAGGTCTTCAAGGCACTGATTTTCCCAACCGAATAGCTTTCCTTGTGGTAAATCTTTGCATTGGGTTCAGTCCACACATCGTAACCAGCCCTTCGGATTTGTTCGCACCAGTCCAACTCCTCGTAGTACAGAAAGAAATCTTCTGACATCATTCCTGCCTTGTTCAAAACTTCACGGGGCACCATCATGGCTGCACCGTGTGCATAGGCGGTTGGTTGTGCTTTTTGATACTGTCCGTTGTCCAATTCCCGCTCGCCGAGAGTGCTGTTCCGGGCAGTGAGCGGATGAACGTGCGTAGTACCAACGTACTGTATCACGTCCTGCTCACTACCCGGTCTAGCGTTATGGTAACAAATTTTCGGACTTGCGATGCCGATTCCGGAATTTGTGCTGAACAACTTCAGGAGGGTTTCGATAGCCCCATCGGTCAATTCAGCATCGTTGTTGAGGAAGAACAAGAAGTCGCCCTTGCTTGCCTTAATGCCAAGGTTGTTGCCACCCGCAAAGCCAAGGTTCTTTTCGCTTCTGACATATATTACTTCCGGAAAATGGTTTTTCAGGTATTCGCCCGGGTCATTCGCCGAGGCATTGTCAACTACCACGACTTCCACGTCTTTTCCACCGAACTTGCGCACAGATTCCAGCAATTCACAAGTTACTTCTAATGAATTGTAGTTTACGGTAATAATGGAAACCATTGTTGTATTTCGGATTTCGTTTGGCGGATGGCGGATTTGTGTCGGTAAACAAGTATTTCACCCACAATCCGCAATCCGACATTAACGACCTTTAGACGTTTTCTTCTTGAATAAGCGCAAACGGGGTCTTTGCAATGATTTTCAAATCGTACCAAAAGAGTGCTTATCAGCATAAGCCACATCCAAGCCAATCCGCTCTTCGGTGGACATATCGTTTTTGCCACGTTTGGTCACCTGCCATAGCCCAGTGAGGCCAGCCGGTGCGAGAAAACGTTTTGCCCAAAGGTCACGGGTCAACTGTTCTGCTTCATACATAGGGAGCGGCCTATTGCCAACCACTGACATATCGCCCTTCAGTACGTTGAACATTTGTGGCAACTCATCAATACTGGTCTTGCGGATGAGCCTTCCAATCTTCGTCACCCTTGGGTCGTTGTTTATTTTGGTGAACAGCGGGCCATTGTTGTTGGCTGTATATTGGTTCAAGTGGGCAAGGTCTTTAAGCCGCTGGTCGGCATTCTGGTACATCGAACGGAACTTCAAGAAATCGAAGACTTGATAACCGGTACCAACGCGTTTGGAACGGTAAATGATGGGCCCCCTCGACTCAAGTTTGATGGCCAATGCCACCAAAAGGAGCAGTGGACTAATGAGTAGGATTATGGAGCTCGCAAAAAGGATGTCGAAAACCCTTTTGGCAGGCGAGATATGTACGCCGAATTGTTCTACTTCTTCTTCCACTTGTACATCAAATTCACGCTTGAAATCTGCCAAAAATTCAACACGCTCTTTGAGTACTTGCCAATGTACAGGAACATCGTAATAGTCATCGAACCCAAGTTCCATCGCTGCCAACTTATGGTTCAGGCCATCACGGTTCATGGCTATTAGCGGCAGATATTTCAGTTGGGGATGTGTCTTCACATTTTGAAGCAACAAAAAATTCTCTTCTTCCAAAGATCCAAACTCACACACAATGGCTTTGGGCAGGTCCACATTTTCATGGGATGCCATAGCTTTGTGAAGCCATTGAAAAGCTAAGAATGAGTTTTCGAAATCACGAATCTTAAAGGCATTTTCAATGCCGGAAGCATTGATAAGGCATTCGTTGAAGGAGCCATCAAAGCCGAGGACTATAATTTCATCAAGAAATCCAGAAGGATTTTGTTTAGGTAAATTTGAGTTCATAATGCCGTTTTGATTTGTTACCAAGGGAGTTTGTGACGAATTCAGTCAAACTCCAATCAAGTTTATCGTTCTCTTTTTTTCAATTCAGGGCATAATTCTGAACGCCCGAAAACACTAGTTCTATTTTTTTCTTTAGGGAGATGGGATTGAAGGGCTTGACCAAATAGTCATCAACCCCCCACATGAGGCAGTTGCGCATATCTTCTTCGCCATCATTTCCAGAAACGACAATTACTGGTATGTCCCTGTAGAACCCACTTTGACGAATATTTCTTAGGAAATCACTGCCACTGAGTCGTGGCATGCTCATGTCAAGCAGAATGAGGTCGGGCAGATTGCCTTTTGTCAACCAAGCCATGCCATCAAAGCCATCTTTCTTGGTTACAACGTCATAAATTTTGCTAAGCATCGTGCCCAGCAAAAGCCTAATACTTTCATGATCCTCAATAATCAGGATCCTTTTCTTGGCGATGTTCATGTTTGTTTCTGTTTTGGTTAATAACTGAAATAAAAATGCCCTTAACAAACGTTTTGGTGACGTTGCCTTTTTTTTTGACCGAGGGAGAATCATGACATGTGCCTAAATGCGCTCTCTATATGAATGGGGAGTGAAAAACGCAATGGCCTGAGAGGAGAAATTCTCTTTGATTGGAAAAATCCATCGAATCGGTTAAGGGAAATACGGGGAGATAAATACAGCTCTTAGTAAGATTGTCAAATTTGGAATCACAAAGGTAATTACAAAATTGTTAAAACAAAACCTTGGTCAAACCTTTTTTACGTCACAAAGTTACGTCAAACATTTTCATGATTTCAATGAATCTTTCAGAAAATGTTGAAAAAAAATTGGCAGCATGAAGATTAGCTAGGATTTGATGTTGGTTTTTGACGTCACAGAAAATAGATTTTAGAGAATTTTAGTGACAAAAAACACCATTTTGCCAATAATTCGAGGACTTTTCCATGTCACAATGCTCAATAATTACTTTAAAGACGAAGGAGTTTTAGTTAGTCACATCGGGAATGGCGTTTCTCCAATTTTCAAAATGGTCTCAAATGCTTCTCTTTCAAGTGGCATGACAGAGAGCCGTCCAATTCTGACCAATGCAATATTTTGCAAGGACGGGTTCGATTTGATTTGCGAGAGGTGAACCACTTTGTTCAACTTGCCCCATGGCACTACCTCCACTACTGACCAGTCACCTTCCAAAGCGGTAGGGTCAGGGTAAAACTCCTTAGAGACCTTGCATATCCCTACCACTTCTTTGTCGTCCACACTATGGTAGAAAAGCACAGGGTCATTCAATTTCATTGCCCTTAGGTTGTTTCGGGCAGCGTAATTCCTAACGCCACTCCAAACAGTGCTACCATCTTTGATAAGGTCATCAAAGCTGTACTCGCCAGGTTCAGATTTTATCAACCAGAAATTCATAGGACATTTTTGAGTTTTACTTGAAATTGTAACGTTTTGCCGCTTCCCAAGCCACTATGCCGGCACAAACAGCCACATTCAGTGAATGCTTTGTGCCAAATTGTGGAATCTCTATGCAGCCATCGCAAGCATGTAGTACATCATCACCAACGCCATCTACTTCATTCCCAAAAACCAAGGCCAATTTGCCGATGCCTTGGAAGTCAAGACTTTGCAGCGGTATGCTTCCTTCGGCTTGTTCAACTGCCCAAATTTCATAGCCAGCTGCTTTTAGTTTGGCTAGCGCTTCAAGTGAGTTCGTACAATACTCCCAAGACACTGTTTCCGTTGAACCAAGCGCTGTCTTTAGGATTTCACGATGGGGTGGGGTAGCCGTGATGCCGCAAAGGTAGATTTTCTCCAATGCAAAGGCATCGGAAGTCCTGAAAATCGAGCCTACATTCAACGCAGACCTGATATGGTCAAGCAGAATTGCTACAGGAATTTTCTTGGTCGAGGCGAAGGCACCAGGGCTTAGCCTGTCCAATTCATTCATAGTTAGTTTTCGCATGGCACCAGGTTTGGGTTTTGAAAAAGGTGGGCCTCTACACCCCCCACTTTCCTGGTGAAAACGGGCTGCCAATGCTTTCTAAGGACATCCCTTTCTTTTTCCGAGAAATCGTTCATAATATTTGAATAGAAAACATAGCAGTTGTTCACTAAGTCTTTTTCGACAAAACCCTTGCCCTCTTCACTCAAATCATGGTACCTCCTTGGGCCGATGTTCGGAAATGCCGTCCCTACTTTTTCAAATGGGATGTCGTGTTCTAAAACATACTGCTGAACCTGCCACTGTAGGCCATACCAAGGTAGGTGCGCAAGGGTAGAATCCCAACCCATTGATATTTTAGGCGGGTAAATCCAGCAATTGCCCGTAACCAATCCTATGCCGACAATTGGTTTTGAAATTTTCTTAAACCATTCAATACTGGATTGAGCGGCAGATTTTTCTATCAAGTAAAGGGTGGAAATGTTCAAGGCTACGAAAAAAGGCAGCAAGTACCTGTGCGCAAGCAATCCTTTATAGAACAATTGAATGGGTACAATTGCTATAAAGACAAAAAACAGCAATGCCATCAACTGCCAGCCCTTGTCCTTCCGATTGATTTTCAATTTGGGTGTTTTTGCCTTCCTGTATCCAAATAGCACAGTTGCAAAAAGTACAATCCAAACGAAGACCCGACCAAAATCAAGGCACCGCCAGCCAAGGACCATGATGTTCTTGGCGAAACCTCGAATGTCAACGGTTTCAAAACTTGGGGACCAAGTAGAAGTTGCATGGTGCCCCATCCATCCGGTTTTCTGCCAATGGTAAATCAGGAAGGTTGCAGCAAGCAAAATTCCAGGAAAGAATGGGATGAACCTCCGTAACACGTTGCGAATGGAAAAGCCATCATCCTCCACGAAAATGGCAAATGCAAAAAGCCCCATGCACAACATCATACCCCTCATGCTTATCAAGCTCAGTACCACGATGGAAACCCCGAGCATTGCCCATTTTTTTTCCAAAATTGCCCAAATCGCCATCAAAAAGAAACATGTGAGGACGATATCGGGGCTTACCAATATGGCTTGGCTTGCAAGTACCGGATCAGCAAAGCAGAATAAACAGAGCCAAGGAGCGAGTTGCTTTCCAAATAGCTTTGACCCAATCTGAAAAAGAAGATAAACAATCCCGAAAAGGAAAGGAAGCATTGCAAAATGACTGACTGGCAGTGTTTTTCCAAACACTTTCCAGGCCGTAGCCATATAAACCCCAAACAATGGAGGGTGCCCACTATCTATTTCGTTGGGTAAGATGAGTGATTGAAAGCCTGTTTCATAGATATAATGACCTTGCTTGGACGCTAGTTGCACAGTGTCCCAAAAGAAGTTGTTGTCCCTTACCAAGTATGTTACCAGTAAGAGCGAAACAAAAAACCAAATTTGTTTTGACATTACTTCAAGCAAGCCTTTACAAAATCAACGAAAAGCGGGTGTGGGTTCTCGACCGTGCTTTTCAACTCTGGGTGAAATTGTACACCAACAAACCAAGGATGGCCCTTAAGCTCTACTATCTCAACGAGATTGTTTTCTTGGTTGATGCCAGTCGGCAACAAACCCGCTTTTTCCATCTGTTCCAAGTAGTCGTTGTTAAATTCGTATCGGTGGCGGTGCCGCTCACTGATTTGGAGCGACCGATAGGCTTTATTGGCATTTGAACCTTTTTTCAAATCACAGGTGTAGGCTCCAAGCCGCATGGTCCCACCTTTTTTGGTGATTTTTCGCTGTTCAGGCATAAGGTCAATCACCGGGTTCTCCGCTTTTGGGTTGACCTCCGCCGAGGCAGCACCTGGTAAGTTCAAGACATTTTGTGCAAATTCCACTACCGCACACTGCATCCCCAGACAGATGCCAAAGAAAGGCATTTTTGTTCCCTGGCATATTTGATGGCATTGATTTTACCTTCAATACCACGCTCTCCAAATCCAGGAGCTACTAAAATCCCATCGTACTCTTCCAGTCTCTGCCTTACCTCTTCAGCCGTTCCAATCAACGTTTCTGAATGGATGGGTACCACTTTTACCCTACACTCGTTGACCGCTCCTGCATGTATGAATGCCTCGAAAATGGATTTATAGGCATCTTGGAGTTCGTGGTATTTGCCAATCAACCCAATTCTCACAGCATGAACGGGATTTTTAAGCCTCCCCAAGAAGGCTTTCCAAGGGGCGAGGTCAGGTTCCTTGCGGTCTGGCAAGCGGAGCTTCAACATGACAGTGGCATCCAGTTTTTCCTTGGCCATCAATAATGGCACATCATAAATGGTTTCGGCATCAATTGCCTCCACCACTGAGCCTATGTCCACATTGCAGAACAAGGCCAGTTTCCGCCGGATGTCCATGTTGATGGAATGTTCTGTACGACACACAAGTATATCAGGTTGGATACCCGCACTGAGTAACTCTTTTACAGAGTGCTGTGTTGGCTTCGTCTTTAGCTCCTTGGCTGCATTGAGGTAAGGGATAAGTGTCAAGTGAATGACCATGCAATTGTCACGGCCAAGTTCCCAGCGAAGCTGCCGGAGTGCTTCTAGGTAGGGTAGGGACTCGATATCCCCAACCGTACCGCCCAATTCCGTAATGACAATATCGTACTTATTGGTGGCCCCAAGGAGCTGTGCCCGGCGCTTGATTTCATCCGTGATATGAGGGATGACCTGCACCGTTTTTCCAAGGTAATCTCCGGCCCTTTCTTTGTTGATGACGGTCTGGTAGATCCGCCCGGTGGTCACGTTGTTCGCTTGGGAGGTTGGGGTGTTCAAGAAGCGTTCGTAGTGGCCCAAATCAAGGTCGGTTTCCGCCCCGTCGTCGGTCACATAGCATTCCCCATGTTCGTATGGGTTCAAGGTCCCTGGGTCAACGTTAATGTAAGGGTCGAATTTTTGGATGGTGATACTGAAGCCTCTTGCTTGAAGGAGTTTGGCGAGCGAAGCTGAAATGATGCCTTTTCCCAAAGAAGATGTAACGCCGCCCGTAACGAAAATGTACTTAGCCATGAAAAGAATTAAAATGTAAAAAGGAAAAAGCAAAAGGAATTGGGCGATAATCCCAATTTACATCTACTTTTTCCTTTCTTGTGTTACGGGATGCAAAGGTAAGAATGTTGGCAAGAAAGCCATTCAAAAAGGCAAATGATTTTCGACAGGCCTTATCGTCCCTTCCATATCACTTCTTCGGCGCCTACTTGTTGTCCCAATTTTCGGGCAAGCACAAAAAGATAATCCGATAATCGGTTCAAGTATTTTAGTACTTCAGCTGCTACGTTTTCTTCCATGCTCAAA
Organism: Saprospiraceae bacterium; assembly: GCA_016714985.1. Classification (GTDB taxonomy): domain Bacteria; phylum Bacteroidota; class Bacteroidia; order Chitinophagales; family Saprospiraceae; genus UBA6168. Next base: position 245,422 of record JADKBS010000006.1, read on the forward strand.
GCTACAACCAATCGCTCGGCCCGACGGCAAACGCACCTTGCAACATGGCAATTTGATACGACCAAATGCCCCCCTGGCAAAATGAAATTTTTGAGTTGGGGCAAGCTGCTTTCCATTGCATCTATTTCATTTTCAAGCAATTGGATGTCGTCATTCGTCAACGACGGAATCGACAACTGCTTTTCAGGGTCGGTGGCGAGGTTAGCCCCTAAGTCAAAAAGGCGGTTCTGAACCTCGAAAAGTATGGAGCGGATATGGCTGTCCTGTGAACTATCACGCACGAGGCCAAGAAAGGAATTGAGTTCATCTACTGTTCCATAGCACTCAATTCGCAAATGGCTCTTGGGCAATCGTTTTCCACCGAACAAGGCGGTTTGGCCTTCGTCTCCTGTCTTTGTATAAATTTTGAATGCCATGTTGTATGGTTTGATTTGTTTTCAACTTAACTGCTTAGCAGGGAGCGTTTTTGGAGAAAATATTCTAATCCCCCAAAAAAACACTCAATAATGTGGGAGGGGGTAGGGGAAATGAATTTTTTCTGTCATCTCACACACCCTAAAAATAGTTAGTTTTTAACTATTAATTGGAACGTTCCGGCATGCCATTGGAAATGTTCATTGCTTGTACGATTGCTGGAACGACCCTTTCCATGGATGGGCGGTCTTTCAACGAAAATTCGATGTACTCCATTTCTTTGTCAAACTTTCCGTCTATGAAAAGTTGCACCTTGGGCCGACCTTCCTTGACTTTTATTTTCAGTCCAGGGTGCTTGCGAGGGTGGAAGTCCGGTAGCAGCAGTATCCCATTATTCCTGCGCTGGAGGTCTGCCACTTTCACTACACTAAGGTAGGTATGGCCGTTTAATTTATTTTCAATCCGCAAGTTCAGCTTTTCATCTACCGATACCGTTACGTCGCCTACATCTGGCACGATTCCTTTCGATTTGTTGAACTCTTCTTGTAGGGCAATGAATGACTGCCTAAGCCTACCCAAGGTGTCAGATTCTTGCAAGGCGGACGACCTCATGGATTCGAGCGAGGGCGAAGTGGCTGGGTCTGAGGTAATCGGTGCTGAAGGTGCGGTGTTGGACGGATTGGCTGGTGTTGGGCTGTTGGTTTCGTTAGCAGTTTCATTTTTGCAGGCATAGAGGAAGCTTGCAAAAACTAATAGTAAAAACAGCTTTTTCATAGAAATTTCTCGATTTTGGTTGCCATGCTAATTAATTGCAGAAAATGGGTTGCCGTCAATTGCTGGCTTGAACAAATCACCGGCAAAGTTAATACCAGTTTGCCAAATGGGGACAAACGAAGATTTCATGACGAAAGGAACCAGGATTCACCTATTTGACCTCGATAATTTCCACCCTGCGCTCCCTTGATGCACCAACGCTGTAAATACTGTTACGTTCATCGAAAAGATCGTCGCTGATTCCAGTTTCGGCCTGGCTTTCGCCGTAGGGAGCATCACTTATGACCAATTTTTCATTTTTCAAGAAAGGTTCAAAAACCGAATCCTGCCATTCAGAAAAATGATTTCGCAGGCTGCTTATTCTGCGTTGCGCAAGGTAGTCGTTGTAGTCCGATTTTGCACGGGGGCTTGTGTAGCCTTTTATGACGATTTCGACCCGTTCGCCCCCATTCAGTCGCTTCAGCAAGATCTTACTGAAAAGCTGCAAGTGGTCATGGCCTTTTTTTACTTCGCCCTCAAAGAAATCCAAAATCTTGAGGGTGGCTTCATTCCGCTCATCTTCGTTGGTTATTGGCTGTATGTATTGCTCCACGAATTCGTTTTTCCTTTGAAAAAAACGCCCATAGGTTTCTATGTAGGTTTTCTTTGTGGCAATCTTGTTCGTTCGTTTGTCTGGTTCGTCATTGTCGAAATAAAGGGCAAGCGGAAGGAAGTCCTCCAGCTTTTCAAAGGTCTTTATCGGAGGCGAAGGCTGAATAGTCAAGGGGGGCGTTGGAATCGGGTTGGTTGGCCTTGATGGTAAATCTTCAAAACTCACCTTATATATATCGTGACAACAAGCCTTGTTCTCTGGGTCTAGATAAAAGGAGCCGGGTCGGTTCGAGGACAGGTATGCCCCTTTGCCATCGGCATTTGGGGCATAGTATAGGTCGTGGAAACTGGAGTTCATGGGTTTGCCCAAGTTCCTTATTTCACCCCAACTAGATTTTTCGCCCTTAGGAAACCGCTCAATGTAGAAAATATCATAGCCACCGATGCCACTCCTACCATCTGAACTGAAGTATAGCCTATTGGATGGGGAGTGAAAAAAAGGCGTAATATCGTTTTCAGGGGTGTTTAAGTCGCCCACGTTAACCGGCTCGCCAAACTTGCCTTCTTGGATTTGGCATTTCCATATATCGAGCTTGCCTTTGCCCCCGGGCCTGTCAGAAACAAAATACAGGGACTCCTCCATGTGCTGCGAATCGAAGGCAATATTCGGCTGGGTAGCTGTGAATCCATCCATATTGATGCTATTGGGCAAGATGATTGGCGTTTTTGACCATTTGCCACGCTTGTCCTTGTCCCTGAAGGCAATTTTACACCGAATGGAAGAGGCATTCACATAATCACAAATCGTGAAATACAGCCGTTGTCCATCAGGACTGATGGTTGTGTGCGCCGTCAATTTTTTTTCATCGTTGAAATTGTTGGGCATCAGCTTGCCTCTCCCCTTGTTATCCGAAAACAGCACTTTGGAGAGTTTTCGTTTCGGGCGGTTCTTATCACTAGGAAGGTCAAAACGATAAGTTGTGAAATAAGTGGTGCCATTAACTTCCACAGCCCCAAACTCCGAAAATGGTGTGTTGGTTTTTTTGTCGAGATGTGCCAAGCCAATTTTTTTATCTGCTACGAAAACCGTGTCCAAGGAAGCCCAATCACAAACGCTGATTTCTTGGATAGCCCAGTCGGTGTAGTAATTGGGGTCTTCGTTTTTTGAAATAAATGCCTCGAACATTGTTTTTGCCTCCTGGTATTTCCCAAGGCATTTTTTCACTTGCCCCAACCAAAAGGCAGCCAATCCAAACTTTCCGGAATCGCTGCTCGAAACTACTTTGGTATAATACTCCTCGGCTATCTCGAAAGCATTGAAATGACGTGCCACCTCTGCGTATTTGAACCAAAGCCCGGCATCGTCGGGCATTCGTTTCATGGCCTCCTTATAATGGAATATAGCCGTGAAGAAATCGTTTTCATTGAATGCCTTGTCACCTGCTTTTCGAAGGCAATGGCTGGTTGGCACCAACCAATAACAGTTAAAAATAGAAAGAAAATGGCAAGGCCGAAGGCACGCATAAAAGGATTTTTTAGCCAAGGTAGGGAAAATGACGGACAATCATCTCATAGCCTCAGCGATGCGGTTCGGATAATCGGTGATGATGCCATCAACGCCCCAGCGCCTAAGTTTTCTCATGGATTTGACATCATTCACCGTCCATGGGATGACCTTGATGCCTTTTCTGTGCAAAGCTTTTACATCTTTTTTGCGAAGCAATTTGTGGTCAGGGCTATAGATGGGTGGCTGGAAGTCTATCAATTGTAAGTTGGCCTCATGGCCGTCCTTGTTTTCTACCAAAAATGCAAGGGTCAGACCCGGGGCCAATTCATGAACGGCCTTAATGGCCCTGGTATCGAAAGATTGGACACAGCTCAATTGGCTGATTTTCAGCCGTTCCAGTTCAGCTATTACCAGTTTTACAAAATCTTCTACCTTGGGGGTGAAAATGCCATCGCCCTGTGGGTGGCTTTTTATCTCGATATTGAAGCGGGGCATGGGGCGACTTGCCGCTTCGCAATGCACCCTAACAGCGGCGACCACATCCTCTAGGGAAGGCTTGTACGTTGATAGTCTGTTCTGTTCTGGGAACCGACTATTTCCCCGACTCCCGCAATCGTACTGCTTTATTTGCTCATAGGTCAAATCCATGATGCGCAAGCTCATGGCCTCGTTCTTTGCGACTGCACTTCCATCAGGTTTCGTGCAGATGGTTTCCGACATCCATGGCTCGTGGCTCACAATAAGCTCCTGGTCTTTGGATACGGCCAAATCCAATTCCAAAGTCGTGACTTCGTTAAACTCCAAAGCCTTGAGAAAGCCTGACACAGTGTTCTCTGGCAATATCCCACGACAGCCTCTATGGCCTTGCCAATCAAAGGTTTGTGCATTCAAATTGTCCATTGGTAACATGGTCAAAACACTTACGTAAACAGCGGTGAAAAAAACTGATTTCATCTTGAGGAAGATTGTCGTTTGGGCAAAACTACGACCTCCCCAAGAAGCAATGCAGGAACATTTCTAAAATTAACGCTAAATTTCGCCGATTTTTAAAACCCTGTACAAATGGAAAAATATCTTTTCTTGTTTTTCACCTCATTTTTTGCTGGCATCGGGCTGATAGCACAATCCGACGCCATCAAGAACCTAGAGAAAACCACCTTAAAAGTAACCGGAGAGGATTTCATCAATAATGCACTTACCCTTGCTGAATGGCATTTCAACGAAGGCTTTTATGAAAAATCGGTTGAATGGGCCGATAAAGCAGGTGACGCCGCCAAGAAACTGAAGAACAAAGAGTACCTCGCCATCAGCCTCAACCAAAAAGGCAAGTCCCAAATGAAATTGGAAGGCAAGCGGCAGGTCATGAAGTCCAAGGCATTCAAGTCCTTCGAGGATAGCAACAGCCAGACGACCGACGCAGACCTCAAATTGGACAATTTGCTGCACATGAAAACGCTTGCCACCGCTTTGGAAAAGAAAAAAGACCTTGAAAAAATCCAGCGGGAAATAGCTTTACTAGGAGGCAATGCCGATGCCGCCGCTGCATCAAATGGCGGTGGTGGATTCCTTTCAAGGCGGAAAAAAACGCAAGAAGACATGGCAAAAGCCCAGGCCCAAAACCAACAACTGGAGGCAACGGTTAGCAACCTCTCTAAGGAAAAAGAAAATCTTGCGAAACAGCAATCCAGTCTTCAAAAAATGATTGCTGCCAAGGAATCGGCTATCCAGAACATGACCGCAGCTCAGATGAAGCAGCAGCTCCTCTTTTCAGAACAAGAACGTTTACTCGATTCCATGAGTTTTGTTGGCGTAATGGACTCTATGCAGCTTGCCCAGAAAGATATGTTGGTTCAACAGCAACAGGCGGAACTGCAACAAAAACAAGCAGAGATTGATTTGCGCAACAGCCAACGAAACCTACTGCTCGCCTTGGTAGGGCTTGTTATCCTATTTGGAGGCGCTGTTTTTATGCGGTATCTAACTATCAGCAAGCACAATTCGGTCTTGTCAGAAAAGAATCGAATCATTGAGGAAGAGCGCAATCGCTCTGAGCAACTACTGCTCAACATCCTCCCAGCCGCCATTGCCGACGAACTAAAGGCGAACGGCTCTGCTGCGGCTCGCCGCTACGAGAATGCTACCGTTCTATTTACCGATTTCAAAGGCTTCAGCGCCATTTCCAAGCAGCTTTCACCAGAAAAATTGGTGAAAGACCTCGATTATGCCTTCAAGAATTTTGACCGTATCATCGGGCAATTTGGTTTGGAAAAAATCAAGACCATCGGCGATGCCTACATGTGCGCAGGAGGCATACCCGATGACGGTGCTGGCCACCCAAGGGATGTGGTGAAGGCCGCAATCGCCATTCAAGGTTTTTTGGACGACTGGAATCGGGAAAAAAAGAAAATTGGGGAATCTCCTTTTGAAGCTCGAATTGGTATCCACACAGGCCCACTGGTAGCTGGCGTAGTGGGTTCCAGAAAATTTGCCTATGATATTTGGGGAGATACTGTAAACATTGCCTCCAGAATGGAAAGTAGCAGCGATGCTGGGAAGGTCAATATCTCTGCCTCAACCTTTGCTTTTGTAAAGGATGAGTTCAAGTGCGAATACCGGGGCAAAGTGCCGGCCAAAAACGTTGGCGAAGTAGAAATGTACTACATAGGAGGGCTGAACTGAATTGAGCGCATTCATGGATAAACCTCATTCCTCATCCCTGAAAATAATATCCCCTTGACTGTACTGCTTCAGTAAATGTCGGTACCGTGTGAAGATTTTTTTCTTTGAAACAAAGCCAATGAAAGCGCCTTTTTCACTGAGTACAGGCAGTTTCCAGACCCAGGTTTCATCGAATTTTTTCATCACGTCGCCCATTCTCTCACTTAGTACCAAGGTATGTGGCGGCATGATGGCCAAATCCCTTGCATTTAGGTTTTCGGTTCGATTATCGTCGAAAAGCAGGTCTTTTAAATCTTCGAACAACACAATCCCAGCGAATTTTTTTTGCTCGTCCAAAATGGGGAAAATGTTTTGTTTGCTCTTCAAGAACCGTTGGATAAGCGCTTTAGCATGGAGGTCGGCGGGCACGGTTTCCACATCTGTTTCTATGATTTTGTTGAGGTCTATGCTGTTCAGCAAGAAGCTGTCACGGTCAGCTTGGATATAGGCTCCATCCTCTTTTAGTGGTCGGGTATAAACGGAAGTTGGGTCAAAATGTCGAGTGATAAAGTACGACATCGCTGATACTATCATTAATGGCACGAACAGCGAATATCCCCCTGTGATTTCCGCAATAAGGAAAATGGCCGTCAAAGGGGCATGTACCACCCCGGCTATGACCCCAGCCATGCCTACCGCAACAAAATTCGATTCCACTATTTTCAACAATCCTGTAAGCGTGATTAGCCTTGCAAATATGAAGCCGCTAACAGCACCAGTGAACAACGAGCCAGCGAATATGCCCCCGTTGCCACCTGAACCTATGGTCAGGGAGGTGGCTATAACCTTCAAGAAGCCCAAACAACCAAGAAAAGCCAATAGCAACCATTCTGATTGGAATTCGCCAAACAAGGAGCGTTTGAGCAATAGGCTTTCGTTGCCTGAAATCAATTTTTCGATGGTTGTATAGCCCTCGCCATAAAGCGGTGGAAAAATAACAATCATTAGCCCAAGCAGCGAGCCGCCCAATATGGCTTTTCGAATTCGCAGGTTAAACCTACCCAGTTTTTTCTCTAGAAAGTGAGTCACTCGGGTAATATAGACCGAAATCAGCCCACAAATGATGCCAAGCATAAAATATAGCGGTATGCTCTTCAGTCTCCATCCTTCTTCCGAAAGCATGAAAAGTCGGTCATCGTAAAACAATTGCGCCAGCACAGCAGCCGTGGCCGCCGAGATGAGCAAGGGCACAAATACGGGGATGGTGATTTCGGTCAGCAATACCTCTGCTGCGAAAATGACCCCTGCCACTGGAGCATTGAAAATGGCTGCTATGCCAGCAGATGCACCACAGGCAAGCAGGATGGTGCGTTCTTTTGTCCCAAGTTCTAGTTGCGTGGCAATATTGGAACCTATGGCACTACCTGTGAGTACGATTGGCGCTTCAAGTCCAGCACTGCCACCCATTCCAACCGTTAGCGCACTAGTAATAAGGTGTCCGTATGTATCACGTCTGTCAAGTTTCCCTTTTTTTTGAGTGATGGCAAACAAGATTTTCGTGACCCCTTTCTTCAGTTTTCCACCCAAAAAACGCTGTTCGAAGATGACGCTCAACAAAATGCCAATAATGGGCGTGATGAATATCAAAAAATAGTTGGTCTGCCCAGTCGCAAGCCCTTGTTGCACCTGTTCCTCCACCCAATGCACCATTGATTTCATCAAAACAGCGGCCAAGCCAGCCACTACTCCAATTAGGATGCAGGCCAATAGCAGGTAATTCTTCTTGCTCAGACGTTCTAGAAGTAAAACATTGAGGCGCCGAAGCTGATGTAACATCGTAAAGAATGGAAGTGTGAAGTAAGGAGGCAAGTGGGTAAAGGTAATTTTCATACCATCAAACCGCTTGCCTTCCTACCATTCAGACTGCTACCTCCGCTTTTATATGCGGGTGTGGGTCGTAATCAAGGAGTGTGAAATCCTCGTATTTGAAGCTGAAAATGTCTTTCACTGCGGGGTTGATTTCCATGCGGGGCAATGGCCTTGGTGCACGGGTAAGCTGTAGTTCCGCTTGCTCGATATGGTTCAAGTAGAGGTGAACATCCCCAAAGGTGTGCACGAATTCGCCCGGCTCCAAATCGCAGACTTGCGCCATCATTTGCAGTAGTAAAGCATAGGAAGCAATATTGAAAGGCACGCCAAGGAAGACGTCGGCAGATCGTTGGTAAAGCTGGCAGGAAAGGCGCCCGTCTGCGACGTAAAACTGGAAAAGAGCATGGCAGGGACTAAGTTTCATCTCTTGCAAATCGGCCACATTCCATGCATTCACGATGATGCGGCGACTGTCGGGTGTTTGTATGATTTGCCTTACTGCCTCTTCAATTTGGTTGAAGGTTCTGCCATCTCGCTTCTCCCACGATATCCATTGCTTACCGTAAATAGGGCCGAGGTTGCCTTCCTCATCCGCCCACTCGTTCCATATCCGCACACCGTTGTCTTGTAAGTATTTTATATTTGTGTCGCCTTTCAAAAACCACAGCAGTTCATAGATGATGGATTTTGTGTGCAGTTTTTTTGTGGTCAAAAGCGGGAATCCATCTCTTAGGTCGAATCGCATTTGATAGCCAAAAACACTAAGGGTGCCAGTGCCGGTTCGGTCGCTTTTCTTTGTTCCTTTTTCAAGGATGTGCTGGAGCAAATCAAGGTATTGCCGCATAAATTCTGGTTGGAGAACAAATTGGAATTGAAAGAACTTAAATTGTTGTTGCAAATCGCACCAACGAACCGTCATTAAGTCGTTTCAGGATTTGGGCCAAAATTAGGAAACCTTGCAAATTCTGCTTCAACAATCCTACGATTGATTCGTTTTTATCGTTTGACAAAGCCGTTTATGAAAAAAACTTTTCGACTTTTTGCATTGCTTGCCGTTGGCTTCGCTTTTTTGGCTAGCCCGGTTCATGCCCAGGACTGGGTGCTGAAGAAGAACAAAGGTGGCGTTAAGGTCTATGTCCGTGACCAAGCTGGCACCAACATCAAGGAATTGAAGTTCTCTACCACCATTGAGGCTTCGTTGACGACCATTGCAGCCGTACTTACAGATGTAAAAGGATACGATGAATGGAGCTATGGCGCTTCCAACTCAAGGGTCGTAAAGCGAATTTCAGATACGGAGGTGCATTATTATACCGAAGTTGATTTTCCTTGGCCATTCGACAACAGGGACGTTATACTGCATTCCAAGTTTTGGCAAGATAAAAAGACTTTGGCACTGCATTCCCATAGCACGTCCAGCCACTGGTTAGAAAAGGAAAGCGATGACATAATCAGAATAAAGAAATGCGAAATCATTTGGGTGTTTACTCCAATTGGCAACGGCAAGGTACAGGTGGATTACTTCTTGAACTCTGACCCTGCTGGCAGTATCCCTGCTTGGATGATTAACCTCGCCGCCGACCAAGGCCCGCTAAACACCATGTCCTTGTTCAAGGAAATGTTGAAGAAAGAGAAGTACAAGAACAGCAAACTTGCTTATGTCGAGGAGAAGAAAAAATGAACAAAAGTCCTTCTGTCGTTTTTGCTTTTTGATGCTTTGTAACGAATTGACAGTAAGGGCTTTATCAGTTTAACTTGTACTTTACAGGCAGGCTAAATTGCACCTTAACCGGAACCTTACGCTGCATGCCAGGTGTCCATTTTGGTAAGCTGTTCACGACCCTTAGGGCTTCTTCCCCACAGCCGCCTCCGATGTCCCTCAGAATAATGGCATTGCTCACGGAGCCATCATTTTCTATGACAAATTTGATGTAAACTGTGCCTTCAACGCCAGTTTGGCGGGCGATTTCGGGATACCTGATTTTTGAATATACATAGGTTAACAACATGCTTGTGGTGCATTCTTGTTTTTCTTGTTTTGAAAGCACTTCTTGGTCGCAACCACTGAAAGCGGGCATATCCTCTAGGATTTTGAAGATTTTAGATGGGTTTTCTGTTTCTTCGGGCGGAGGAGGGGCTGCTTGTCGGAGTATGAACTACAAGCGGGCCGACATTGCCAAGCTCGACTTCCGAGGTACTATTCGAATCAACGGGGATAGTGGATGGCAAAAATCCAATTGTTAAATCTGGCACTTCCACAATCAAGTCATTTGGTTTCAAGCGGGCGGTTTGCGGTACGGACTGTTGCCTTGGTTGGTTAACAGTGTAGGGCTTAATGGTCACTTCCGCGGGATAGGATTCTTCTTCAAAAACCAAAAGAGGCTTTCGTTCCGAAGTCCAATTGAAGGCGAAAATGGCGAACAAGATAGCGGCTGCAAAGCCAATACGGACATTGATGGAGCGCAGGCGCTCCATCCTTGAGATGTGGATACTTTTCATAGCTTTAAAATTTGGTACAACAGAATAGATGCATAGGTTGTTATTTTTGGCGCTTCGCAATCCTGAATTCTTACTTTTGCAATCCTGTAGTCGAGAAATTTATTTCCCGACAAGCCAAAACAGCTAGGAAATAAATTTTCTGGCAACAACTAACCGTGATAGAATACGAAAGACATGTTTTGAAAAACGGCCTTAGAGTGCTGCTGCACGAAGATAAAAGCACTCCGATGGTGGCCGTAAATCTCCTCTACGACATTGGTAGCAAAGATGAAAACCCTGAAAAGACGGGCTTTGCACACCTTTTCGAGCACTTGATGTTCGGTGGTTCCGCGAATATTCCTGATTTCGACGACCCCATTCAATTGGCTGGTGGCGAGAACAATGCCTTCACGAACAACGACATGACCAATTTCTACCAAGTGCTGCCTGCCGAAAACTTGGAGGTGGCGCTTTGGCTAGAGAGTGATCGTATGTTGAGCCTAAATTTTGATGAAAAGGTGTTGGATACGCAGCGAAAGGTGGTGGTGGAGGAATTCAAAGAGACCTGCCTGAACGAACCTTATGGTGACGTCTGGCACCACATTTCCGACCTCGCCTACAAAGTCCATCCATACCGCTGGCCGACTATTGGGCTGGAACCCAAGCATGTGGAAGATGCAAGATTGGACGACGTAAAGGATTTCTTTTTCAAGTTTTATCGTGCCAACAACGCCATTCTTGTCATTGCAGGCAATGTGAATCCATCCAAGACTTTAACGCTAGTTGAAAAATGGTTTGGGGACATTCCTGCAGGAGAAGTGCCTCAGCGTCTTTTGCATGCTGAACCCAACCAATCTGATTTTAGGGAAAAAATTGTTGAGGCCAAAGTGCCGGTTGATGCGCTTTACCTTGTTTTTCATACTTGTGCTCGCATACATCCTGACTTCTACGCCGTTGACCTATTGTCCGATGTGCTGGCAAGTGGTCCATCCTCAAGGCTGTACCGAAGGTTATTGAAGGAGAAGAAGCTTTTCAGCCATATTGACTGCTATATAACGGCAAGCAACGACCCAGGCCTTTTAATTGTTGAGGGCAAACCTACGAACGGGGTTTCGATGGAGGCTGCGGAGGCGGCGATTTGGGAAGAAATTGCACAGTTGACCGACCAGCCCATTGCGCAGCAAGAGCTTGAAAAAATCGTGAACAAAAGCGAAAGCTCGCTTGTGTTCTCAGAGGTCAGCGTGCTGAACAAGGCCATCAACCTTGCATTTTTTGAATTGGTCGGTGATGCTTCTATCATCAATCGAGAAGTAAATCTTTATCAAAATGTAACCGTGGAAGAAATGCAGCGAGTGGCCAAGGAGGTTTTCAAAAAAGAAAACTGTTCGAGATTGATTTACAAGGCAACGCTCCCAAAAGGCGAAGTAAGTGCATTTGAATCCGACGATGAGGACGAGGATGAGTAAATTAATCCTCCTATCTTGAAATCCGTAAACCAGTGTCCTGAATAAAAAAAGCCCCTCCCCGGCAAGCCGGAGAGGAGACCAATCCCAAAAACCGAGTTACTAAAATTTTGCTGCCGAAGTGTTAACTTTTGCAAGTCTCCAATTCGGCAGCTTTTCTTTTGAATTATTTAATTAAGGTCATTTTGCGGGTAGCCGTGTATCCAGGCGTTTCCAAGCGGTAGTAGAACACCCCGCTTGCTGGAAGGCTGCCAGCTTCGATCGTTACTTCGTGGTAGCCTTTTGCAAACTCGCCGCTTATTGTTTTTACGGCTTTACCTTCCAAATTATATATAGTCAGTGCTGCATTGCTTGCCACAGGCAATTGGAACCGAATGATGGTTTCGCCAGTGAACGGGTTAGGAATATTCTGATAGAGTTCAAACTGGGTACCAAAAGCAGAACCACCGTTTTCCTTGGTAAACTCAAGGGCCACTGGCCTTATCAAGCCACCTTTTTCATAGCTTTCAGCAATCGTTTGGCTGGAGTTGATGTTCATCAACTCGCTCAAGTTGCCAGCTTTCAAGGCGATGAAGGTGATGGAGAACTGGGTCTCCTCTTTTCCGTTTTTTTCAGCGGCCAATTGGTACCAACTTGTAGTAATCACACCTTTCTCCAATTGGTTCAAACCAAAGTTTTCGATGGAAAGATTGGATGAAGGCGTCAGTTTTTCAAAGCGCAGCGCCGATTGGTCAAAGTTCAAGGTGAACTGGTAGCCCAGCATGTTGGTCATATTGGCACTGAAGTCAACCGTTACTGGCACACCTGCTGCTACTTTCCGATCAGCTATTTTGAAGTAATAGTCCAACGCATTCCGCTCGTCCGTATTGGCCGAGGCCAAATTGGTTGTAGCGGTTCCATTTACGTCACCAACCTTGACGGCGATGAAGTTAATGCTTGGGCTGTTGGTGGCTAAGTCGTTGATGTTGCAAACTTCTGGGAAAACCGTTGCGAACGGATTGTTTTGGTTAGGGAAAACAAAGTTTCCGTCCACAAAGCGCCATGATGGGTTGTTAGGCAACTGGTCGGTCACGTGTAACACGAGTTTACGCAGTTCCACAATATCACTTACCGTGACGGTTCCCGACCTATTGGCGTCAGCTGCGATGATTTTATAAGGTGAATCAAATAGAACCGAGCCAAGAATATGCTGGTTGATGAGCAATAAGTCGAAGGTTGTCACCCCGTTCAAAGGACTTCTGTTCAAAGATGGCGTCACCGTGTAGTCTTGTCCAAGTGGCAATCCGGGGAACTGGTAAGTGCCATTGATTCCAGTCACAGTCGAACTGTTGACATTGCCGTTCAGGTCCACGTCCACGTCTTCCATGCCTTGGTTGCCTTCATTGGCAATTCGGCCGTTGATGGCGATGAGTGGCACACCGGTGCAAGCTCCCATATTGTCTTGGATGACAACGAAAGTCTCGCAAAAATCAGAGTTCCCGTCTTCGTCCGTCAACCAGATTTGAACCACATTGGTGCCGAGGTCATCGCAAGTGTAGATATGGGATACATCCGTAACATCTGGCGAAAACGAAACATTTAAATCGGCGAGGTTCGAGCAGTTGTCAGAGGAAGATGGGTCGAGCAAAGCAGTAGCGTTTACTGGAACCATGCCAGAAGCCATGATTTCCACAATCAAACCATTGGCGCAAACTGGGGAGGGGGCTTTGCAATCTTCAATGCTGAAAAGGAAGTTGCAGAAGCTGGAATTCCCACAGCCGTCTGTTGCCCGGTAGCTGATTCTATGCGTACCCACTGGGTAGTTATTGGTCGTGTTTTGCCCAAACCCTGAAGTGGTGTAGCCTGGGTCATTCAGGCCGTCGTCGTTGAGGTCAACTGTCCACCTTAGTTCAATTTGGTTGGCAGGTGTGCAAAGGTCTGTAGGCGTTACGCTCAGATCAGGCGCCAAATCGCTGCAATCATCTTTGAAGTTGCAGAATGTCCTGTTTGCACAGGAGGCAAATGTTGGGGCTAAGCCGTCCATTACCTTGATGACTTGAACATCAGTCCAGATGCCACCAGCACCAGGGTTGTTCACATCGTACTGACACCAGTCAATCACGGACCAAGTGCGCAAAATCTTCAAACAAGCATCCGGTGCATTCGTGAGTGGAAGGTCCACAAAACCTGAAACCAAAGAATGGCAACCGTTTGGAATGGGGTATGTCGGCGAACCCGTTGTGGTCGGCGTGGTCGGCGATGTGCAACCATTCAGCGTAATGTCATCCGGGAATATTATGCTGGCACCTGTGAATGGGTTGTTGTTGACAACTGTAATTGTTTGAACACAGAAACTGGAGGTTCCCGCAGGGTCAGTTGCAGAATAGGTACGATAGATGGTGCCAGCGCCGCAAGTAACAGCACCTGCATCAGATTGGGCCACCACGATATCAAGACCACAATTGTCAATTGCCAAACCATCAAGTGGGCCTTGCAAAGTAGGGTCGGTTTCAACCGTTCCTACCAATGTCGGATTCGTGTAATCTTGTCCACAGAAAAGGGAGGCGTTCGGTGGGCAAGTGATAGACGGGCCTGATTTGTCTTGAACCTCAACATTGACCATGCAATCATTGAAATTGCCGTGACAATCGAATACACGGAAAATGACTTGGACTGGGGTGCCCACATCCTCACAGCAGAATTCTACATACTGGTCAAAAACAAGGTTAGCAGGATTGTTACAATCATCCGTCATGCGCCTTGCGTGAAAATAGTCCACACAACAGTTGTCTGTACTCCCATTGTCAAAGGTCTCGGCGTTTGCGAAGCCATAGCCGTAGTCATCAAGCGCCACCACCGTGAATTGGTCGCAGACAGCATTTGGCTTGGTATTGTCCAAAACGTTGATGGTAAATGTCTTGGATGTTGAGTTGCCACATGCATCTGTGACCTTTACAGTAATGGTGTGCAAACCGAAGGGAAGCCCTGGCTGAGGTATTTGACCACCATTTCCCGAAATTGTGCCTACTGGCGTGAAGATAGCAACCGTGTAGGAAGAGCAATCGGAAATGTTAACAGCTGGAATAATCGGCCTTGCCCTACAACCAGCCAAGTTGGCCGTTACGGTCATGTTGGCCGGGGCGTTGAACTGTGGTGCAGTAGTATCGTTGTAATGGATAACCTGAGTACAAGTCCAAGGGTTGTCCACAAAGTCAACCGGCATACACCAGTCCAGAACAGTCCAAGTGCGGATAAGCCTGAACCCAGCCCCGCATTTCGGAATTCTCATATCAGAAAAAGAAGCAGTGATATTGCAAACTGCGTTGGCTCCTTCCGGAATTTGATAGGTAGTGCCTGCAATCACTACAGTTGGATAACCTGTAACTGCGGGTGACGTATTGGCTGCCACGGCTGGGTTGCATTCTATTGTAATGTCATTGGGGCAAATAGGGGTAATATTGGCCAGTGATATTCTATTTACCGTGATCATTTGGTTGCATGTACTGTTATAGCCCTGCTCGTCGGTAGCCGACCAAATGCGCATGATGCGCTGGGAGTAGGGATCGCTACAGGCGCCTTGCGTCACCATGTCCACATAATTAGTGGTAAAGTCCATGCAATCCTCGAAAGTTGGGGATGGCACATCGCCACCAACAGAAGTTGGCCTGACATCTTCCAAACAAATTACGGTATAGTCATCGCAATTGTCAATGAAAGGGCCAGACTTGTCTTCAATCAGTGCCTCACCCCAGCACATGTTGCCAGTTCTGGTATCGGTCACCTTGAATGTGATTGTTTCCCCCACATAATTGTAACCGATGTAATTGGAACCAGTGTATTCAACATCAACCAAAAAATCGTCGAAACAGCCATAAGTGCCCTCAAGTGCAGCATCGGCTGTCAACCACATTTCACAGGAACCTGGGAGAGAAATGTGCAAATCATCATCACAAATTAGGGCATTGGTTGGTGGTATGTAGGCGTTCACCACAATGTTGAATTGACAGATTGATTGATTGTTGTTGCAATCTGTGGCACGGAATCGAAGGGTAGTTGTCCCTATTGGAAAATAACTTCCCGACGTGTAGCCAGTCCCATCATATTGGGAAATGGTAGGCGTACAGCCCGGTGCATTGTCGGTCGCACTGACCATGAAATTGTGAACGATTTCACATTGGCCTGGAAGAAGTTGGAGGGTAGTATTCCCCGGACAATTTATTACCGGAGGAACGGTATCCTGTGCAAGTAAATTGGAGGCAATACATAGCATTGCCAACATGAAGCTGAGTAACACTCGTGTCATGGGACCTGATTTAGGTTAAAGAATAATGTTTAAGATTCGTAACCAGTGCTTGGTTGCCTAAGTTGGAAATAAAACAAAAACTGGGCATTGCCAGCAATGGCTGTTTGTGTAATTTTGGAAAAACAGAATGGCTTAAATACTTTCAGGTTAAGGGCATGGATTGCCCCTTTGGATAGATTTTGATAGGAGAAAAATTTGGACGCCTTTGTCTCGAAGTTGAAGAATGCAAGTTTGGTAATATAAGTAAAAATCCGATGCAAATGTATCTCGGAAATCCTGTACTATCCTATACCTTATTTTAGGTGAATAATAATTTGTTTATTTTTAACTTTTAAAATACACTGATTATCAATATTTTAGCTGAAAAAATTTGATTGAAAAAAGATGTTCAATCGTCGTTTATGCCTTTGAACAACCTCCAAACCTGTTCATTTGGTACGCTGGCAGTAATCTGTACGGTTTCTTTTTTTACCGGATGTTCGAAACTAATGCTTCGGCAGTGTAGGTGGATGGAGCTATCCTTGTTGGGTGTTGGGAACCCATATTTCACATCCCCTTTGATATGGCAACCAATTCGGGCTAATTGTGCCCGAACTTGATGAGGGCGGCCTGTTTGCAGGTCTATTTTCAACAAAAAATGCTCCCCAATCTCGGCAATCAACTCGTAGTCAAGATCGGCACGTTTCGCATCTTTTGAACGGTTGCTCAGACTATCCAATGCTTTTACGACGTTTTTATGGGAATCTTTCAGGATGTAATGGGTCAAGTGACCGTTGAGCGGGTCTGGTCTTTTGCCTACCACTGCCCAATAGGTTTTCTTGATTTGTCGCTCCGCAAAAAACTTGTTCATCCTTTCGAGCGACTTGCTCGTGCGGGCGAAAATGGTGACGCCACTTGCGGGTCGGTCAAGACGATGGATAGTTCCAAGGAAGACGTCTCCTGGCTTTTCATACTTTTCCTTGATGTATTGCTTAACTTGGTCACCCAAAGTTTCATCGCCAGTTTCATCGCCTTGAACTAGAATATTGTTCGGCTTGTTTACGGCTATCAAGTGGTTGTCTTCGTACAAAATCTTTATCATGCCGCAAATTTAGTTCATTGTTCCATTGCTGCATGGTTTCATGGTTCAATTGTTTCATGGTTACATGGTTTCATGGCTCAATTGTTCAAATTGCTACATGGTTTCATTGTTTAGCTGTTCGATTGCTCACAAGAATTGAAAAAAATCCAACAGCGGGTAACTATGCAAATCTGTATCCCTGAAACCATGAATCAGTGTATCCCTGAACAATGAAACCATAAATCCGTGAATCCATGACACTAACACTCGGTTTTTCACCTTGCCCCAACGACACCTTTATCTTCGACGCCATGGTACATGGTAAAATAGACACAGAGGGCCTTGAATTCAAAGTCGTAATGGAAGATGTAGAGACTTTGAACCGCCGGGCAGTGTCTGGGGAGCTTGATGTCACCAAACTCAGTTACCATGCCTATGCCTATCTATTGGACAAGTACGTGCTGCTGGATGCGGGAAGCGCCCTTGGAAAGAACTGTGGTCCCTTGCTGATTGCCCGTCAAGAGATGACTGATGAGCAGATACAAAATGCGGTGATTGCAATTCCCGGCAGGTTGACGACAGCCAATTTTCTATTAAGCCTTGCCTTCCCCAATGCAACCAAGAAGGTTGAAACCGTTTTCTCTGAAATTGAATCGGCGGTGCTGGAGGGTAGGGTAGCAGCAGGGCTTATCATCCATGAAAACAGGTTTACTTACGAGCAGAAGGGCTTGAAAAAGCTCATTGACCTCGGTGAGTATTGGGAGGAGTCAACTGGGTTGCCAATTCCGCTTGGAGGTATCGTTGCTAAAAGGTCATTGCCTTCTGGCGTGTTACATTCCATCAACAGGATTATGCATCGCAGTGTGAATTTTGCATTCGATCATCCTGATGCATCGAAGGGATTCGTGAGGGCGAACGCACAGGAAATGGACGAGCAAGTAATGAATAGCCATATTCAGTTATACGTAAATGAGTTTACCAAGAACTTGGGTGGGGAGGGGAGAACTGCCGTTGGACGCATGTTTGACGTAGCAAGGGCAAGGGGAGTTGTTCCGAACTACAATGAAGATATTTTTTTAAATTAAAAAGAAATCTAATTTTTGGCACGAATGTTGAAAAACTATAAAGCGTGTAAGTTTTGGTTAAAGAATTGTAAGATTCGTTTTTTTCGCCCAGGCAAAAACCTGGGCTTTTTTTTTGCCCAAAGCTAATTGGTTTAAAAAAAACGGGGTTTCTGCCCTTCCTTCTGTACCCTGCACTATCTTTGCGCCCTCAAATTCATTCCATAATCAAATCAAAACCAAGTTTTATGGTTATCGCAGTACCTACCGAAATAAAAACAAACGAAAACCGTGTAGCGCTAACACCAGCAGGTGCGTTGGAGCTGAAGAAACGGGGCCATACCGTCTTTATACAGAAAGGCGCTGGCGAGAACAGTGGCTTTCCTGATGCTGAATATGAGGAAGCTGGTGCCAAGATTCTTGATACTGCTGCAGCATGTTTTGAAAAAGGCGAAATGATCATGAAAGTAAAGGAGCCTATTGAGCAAGAATACCCACTAATTCGGAAAGACCAATTGGTGTTCACGTATTTCCATTTTGCTTCTTACGAGCCACTTACGAAGGCCATGATCAACAGCAAAGCAGTTTGCCTTGCCTACGAAACAGTGGAAATGCCAGACCGTAGCTTGCCATTATTGGTGCCAATGTCGGAGGTGGCAGGTCGCATGGCGATCCAAGAAGGCGCAAAATTCCTTGAGAAGCCGATGGGTGGAAGGGGTATTTTGTTGGGTGGCGTACCGGGTGTGCAACCTGCTAAAGTGTTAATATTAGGAGGAGGAATCGTTGGTATGCAAGCTGCGAAAATGGCGGCTGGCCTCGGTGCCATGGTCACTATCCTCGATGTAAGCCTACCAAGGATGCGTTATTTGTCTGACGTTATGCCTGCCAATGTTGTTACCATGTATTCTAACGAGTTGAACATTCGCCGTTTGTCCAAGACCCACCACCTTATAGTTGGAGCCATACTCATTCCCGGTGCTAAGGCACCACACTTGATTACCAGGGATATGCTCAAAGACATGGCTCCGGGCACGGTGCTGGTGGACGTTGCTGTTGACCAAGGAGGCTGCTTCGAAACGACAAAACCCACAACACATGCCGACCCAGTTTATGTGGTGGATGGCGTGCTTCACTATTGTGTTGCAAATATGCCTGGCGCAGTGCCCTATACGTCCACAGTGGCATTGACCAATGCCACGCTTCCTTATGCTATTCAGCTTGCAGATAAGGGTTGGAAAAAAGCTTGTAGTGAAAATAAGGCACTAAAGCTTGGGCTGAATGTGATTGACGGCAAGGTTGTTTACCAAGGCGTTGCCGATGCTTTCGGCTTGGAATACTACGAAGTTGATTCGTTCTTGAAGTAAAAAAGTAACTACTTTGAGGGGGGGTGGGAAAATTTTCAATTTTCCCAAAAAACACCTAAAGTGGAGGGGAGAGAAAAAATTTCATTTTTTCTCTCCCCTCCCACACCCTCCTAAGTAGTTACGTAAAAAAATGAGCAGCACGAGAAGTGAACAACGTGGTAGGCTTTGTTCAGTCCTTTTCCTTGGGCCAATTGGTACTCCTACCCAATCCCTGTTTACAATTTGACAAATACTATGATTTATCCTCGCATCATTTCGGGCTTGTTGAACATACCCCAAAAGAAAGTCGAGAACACGATTGACCTGCTGTCGGAGGGTGCCACCATTCCATTTATAGCCAGGTACAGGAAAGAAGTGACAGGTTCCCTCGATGAGGTTCAGCTTGCAGCCATTCAACAAGAATTGAAAAAGCTGCAAGAATTGGATAAGCGCAGGGAAACCGTAATTCACACTATTGAGGAACTGGGGAAAATGACCCCAGAACTTCGCAATCGCATTGAAAATTGTTGGGACCCTACCGAATTGGAAGATATTTACCTTCCTTACAAGCCAAAACGCAAAACTCGTGCAACCGCAGCACGTGAAAAGGGGCTGGAACCACTCGCCAAAATTATTTTTGAACAACGGATACAAGATGCCGAGCATCAAGCTAAACCTTTTCTGACGGATGAAGTGCCCATCCTTGAAGATGCATTGCAAGGAGCTAGGGACATCATCGCTGAATGGATCAGCGAAGACGAACAGGTACGCCAAAAAGTACGTTTTGCCTTCAGGAAGGGCGCTCAAATTGTTTCCAAACTCGTTCGTGGAAAAGAGGAAGAGGCAGCCAAGTACCAAGACTATTATGCTTTCAGCGAACCTTTAAAGCACTGCCCGTCTCACCGCCTTTTGGCCATGCGGAGGGGGGAGGACGAGGGCTTTCTTCGATTGACGATTGAACCCGACAACGAAGAAGTGCTAAACCGTTTGGAGCACCATTTATTGCGGGGGAACGGCGGCTCCACCAAGCAAGTCAAACAAGCTTTGCACGATAGTTACGATAGGTTGTTGGGACCCAGCATCGAAACGGAGTTTCGGAATGAATCGAAGGAAAAGGCTGATTTGGAAGCCATCAATATTTTCGTGGAAAACCTTCGGCAGTTGTTACTCGCAGCCCCACTTGGCCCACACAGGGTCATGGGAATTGACCCAGGTTTCCGCTCCGGCTGTAAAGTGGTGATGCTGAATGAGTTTGGCGACCTAATGCACAACACGACTATTTACCCGCACCCACCCAATTCAGATGAGTACATGGCACGCAAGATTTTGCAAGACAATGTGGAGAAATACCATATCGCAGCAATTGCCATCGGAAATGGAACGGCAGGTCGGGAGACCATGGATCTTTGCAAGGACATAGTCTTTGCTCATCCGGTCAATATTTTTCAGGTCAGTGAGGCAGGTGCATCAATATACTCTGCCTCAGAAGTGGCAAGAGAGGAGTTTCCAGACCTTGATTTGACCATCAGGGGGGCAATTTCAATCGGAAGGCGACTTATGGACCCACTTGCTGAACTGGTAAAGCTCGACCCCAAGAACATAGGTGTAGGCCAGTACCAGCACGATGTCAATCAGGTTAAGCTAAAAGAAAGCCTTGACCGTACCGTGGAGAGTTGTGTGAACTCAGTGGGAATAAATATTAATACTGCGAGCAAGCACTTGCTCACTTATGTCTCTGGCCTTGGCCCCTCATTGGCTCAGAACATCGTAAAATTCCGTACCGAAAATGGCCAGTTCGAATCAAGGCAGCAACTCAAGAAAGTTGCCCGCATGGGCGACAAAGCATTCGAGCAGTCCGCTGGTTTCTTGCGAATAAGAGGGGCAGCAAACCCGCTCGACAATTCTGCGGTTCACCCTGAAAGTTATGTGATTGTTGAAAAAATGGCAAAAGATCTTGGGGTCAAGGTGCCGGAACTGATTGCGGATCCTCATCTTCGAAAAAAGATAGACCTCAATAAGTACGTGTCCGAAAAGGTTGGGATGCCAACCTTGACTGATATCATGAAGGAATTGGAAAAGCCCGGTCTTGACCCAAGGGGGGAGGCCAAGGCATTTACATTTGCAAACGTCAGAAGTATTGAGGACTTGACCATTGGAATGGTTTTGCCTGGCATCATTACCAATATTACTGCATTTGGTGCCTTTGTTGACATTGGAGTTAAGCAAGATGGGCTTGTTCACGTATCTCAACTCTCCAACAAATATGTGCGCAACCCTGCCGATGTGGTTTTCCTAAGCCAAGAGGTAAACGTCCGGGTGGTTGAAGTGGACTTGAAGCGAAGGCGCATTCAATTGACAATGAAGGACTTAGGTTGATGACCACTAAACTGAAAAGCCCCGACAGCTGGAAAACTGTCGGGGCTTTTCAGTTGCACACTATTAGGTTACGCCCTGTTTAAAAGTACCACAGGTTTTGTCAACACCTTTCCATTTTGGCGAATGCTGACCATCAATGTGCCTGGTGCGCCTTGACTTACATCCACTTGGCGGTTGTAGAGGCCATCGAAGTTCTTTAGATTTTCGTTGAAAACAACTTTGCCATTAATGTCAGTAATGGTTACAATCGTAGGAATTGCTTCACCCTTGAAGGTCACGCTTAGGTTGCCAACGGTAGGGTTGGGGAAAGCGTTGATCTCCTCCAATACGAGGCTGTTTTCAATCTTGGGCAGTTCGGTCGTCTTAGTTTGCTCGAGAACATCTTCTTTGACTTCCTCTTTATCACAAGATTTGAAACGGGCTTTGGTCTTCATGACCTTCCCATCCCTCAAGAATTCAACCTTGAAATACTCACCTGGCTGATGTTTGTCACGCTCAATAACCAATTCATTATGAGTGTTCACATCCACTCCATCCATTGACAGGATTCGGTCACCTTCCTTTAATCCTGCTTCCTCTGCTGGCCATCCTGGGATGATACCATCAATGCCAACGCCAGCTTCGCCTTCACGGCCCCAACTGCCGATGGTCACTCCTATGAACACTTCACAGGGATTGCGCTCAGCCTTGTTGTTGAAATTAAAGGTGTAGTTTCTATTCGACTCATGTTTGCGAGCAGTCAATTCCACAATCGCTGTTATTGATTGACCCTCACGCAGGAGGGATACTTCGATTTTGTCTCCTGGTTTATATGCCCCCAAAGTACTGGAAAGGCCGCCACGGGATGCCAATGTTTTGCCATCAATACTGATGATGATGTCGCCTGAACGAAGACCGGCTGCCGCTGCGCCTGCACCAGGTACGATGTCCGTCACCAATATGCCGCCATTTTCATGGCGCTCCGGGTAGATGCCCAAGAAAGCTTTTGGTTCTGCCGTTTCATCCCCTATGAGGGTGAACGCTGCCATGTCACGGTTGAAACTACGGTGCATTTGCTTCTCGTCGTTCCAGTTGAAATTGGGAAATTCACCGCCTTCAGTGTCATCCCATTTGATTTCCGTCTTGTTATTGCCTTGACGAATCATGATGATGGTTTCGGCATTAGGGTTTTCTGTTTTTGCTTCGTCACCATTGACAATGATAACCTCTTTGACTGATTCGATGGGTGTGCTGATTTCCAGCTCTTTCATATAATCTTCAGCAGATTGTCCTTTCTCTACGGTTTTCTTTTTCACCGACCATGAGCCATCTTCATTCTGGGTTTTTTGGATGATAGTGACTTTGTTGGAGGTGTTTGGGGCAATCGCATCTTGAGAAAAAGCTGCTTGGCTGATCAAAGCAAGCAACAACAAGGTGCAAATTGCCGAATGGAGAAGTCTTTTCATTTCGATTAAATTTTGTTGTGAAAAAATGTAGACCAAGGCAGTCCAGGTGATTTTAAATGAACGAAGCAAAGGACTATCTTGTAACAAAGATGGTTGCAAATTCTTGAAAGATTGAAAAATAAATTCTCCATTAGCCTTGTTCGCAAAGCATAATATTGGCTAAACCGCATTCCATTCAATCTGCCAACTTGTAAAAGCATACAATTTTTTTGGCGGAGGAAGCAAATGAAGCCCAGAATTCTCAATCTTTGCGATTGTATTCGCAATTCAAGGCAATCAGCCTTAACCAACTTTCTGACCATGATCCAGGTTTATATTACAGGAGGGACTTTTGACAAGGAGTACAACTACATTTCAGGTGGGCTTTATTTTAAAAGTACCCATGTGCCCACCATGCTTGAGCGGGGCCGCTGCACCGTTGACCTTGATGTGAAGACATTAATGATGGTGGATAGTCTTGAGATGCAGGACAACGACCGTGAAATCATTGCCCACAACTGTCTTCGTTGCCCGTTCGACAAAATTCTGATTACACATGGGACTGACACGATGGTGAAAACTGCGGATTTCATTGCCAACTATGGAATCGAGAACAAGACCATTGTACTTACAGGAGCAATGGTTCCTTATGCTTTTGGCACCTCATCAGATGGGTTCTTCAATTTGGGAAGCGCTTTAGCTTTCCTTCAAACACTTCCTGCGGGGGTTTATGTAGTGATGAACGGACGCTATTTTCATTGGAACAAAGTCAAAAAGAACACCAAAACTGGATTTTTCGAGGATTTGACTTGATGACTTCTAACCATCACTTCTTACATTTTTTATATCATTGCACCATTATTCGAACGAGAAAACGGATTTTTTGCGTCAGCAACTATATTCCTCGTCCAAGTAACTGACAATCAAATTCTTAGAAGAAAACAACCGCACAAGATATTTTCCAACATGAAGCATTTCTCATTCATCCTTTTCGTGTTCCTGCTTGGTAGCATTTCTACTGCCAGCGCGCAAAACAAGCCCGCCCCAATTGATTTTTTTGCAATGGACAAGATTCAGGACATCAAAATCAACTTCAAACAGACAAATTGGAGCTATATTCTGGATTCCTTGCGTTTCAATGGAGACGGCTTGCTTTCAGGCGTGGTTGAAATCAATGGCATGCGTTTCGAAAACGCTGGCGTACGGTATCGTGGCTTCAAGTCCTTTGCACCCAACAACCCTCGCAATCCGTTGCACATTGTTTTGGACACCAAGGACAAATCGGCCAACTATCAAGGTGTGCAAGTCGTGAAACTATCTAATACGCTGCGTGATCCAAGTATGTTGAGAGAAGTATTAGGGTATGAAATCGCCCGTAGCTACATGCCGGCCCCTAAAGCCAATTTCGCCAAAGTAAGCGTCAATGGCAAGTACTATGGCCTTTATGCCAATATCGAATCAGTTTCAGATGCCAATTTCCTGAATCGTTACTTTGCAAGTGCAGACAATGCTTTATTCAAAGCCAACCAAGACGCCGGCGAAAAGCAAACGAGTGGTTGCAAAAACAACCTTTTCGGCTCCTTAGAATATGACAACCAAATTGGTTGCTACGAGAATAATTTTGAAAAGCTGTCTGATCATGGTACCAAGGATTTGATGGAGTTGACAAGGATTCTCAACCAGGAAACTGACAAAATCGAAACTGTTCTTAATATTGACAATACTTTATGGATGTTGGCTTTCAACAACGTGGTTGTGAATTTGAGCAGCTACACTGGCCAGCACAGTGTGAACTACTACCTTTACCAAGATGACGATGGTCGCTTTACGCCCATCATTTGGGACTTGAACCTTGCATTTGGCAGCTTCAAGAACATTGGTTCAGGCTCCGACCTAAAGCTGAAAGGACTACAAGACCTTGACCCACTGCTTCATGTCGAGAATACTACGAAACCCTTGATTAGCAAACTTTTGAGTGACCCTGAATATAAAAAAGTTTACCTAACTCACATGAAGAATATACTTCAGGATTGGTTCACAAGTGGTAAATTCGAAAAGCGAGCCAGGGAATTGCAAGCTATTATTCGCAGTGCAGTGAATGAAGACCCGAACAAGTACTATTCTATTGCCGAGTTTGATGCTAGCATTAACAAAACGGTTGGGAAAAAGAGCAAAATACCCGGTCTTTTGGAGTTGATGACCCGCAGGACTTCCTTTTTGAAAGCACACCCAGAATTGGCGGTTTTCCCACCAGAAATCTCTCAAGTTCAGGTGGAAGGACGCAAGCCTTTGTCCAGCCAAAAAGTGCAGCAATTTCATATCACAACCAAGGTTGACAAGTTTCCAAAGCGTGTAGAACTTTACTACAGGCTGGATGGGAAAGGCAGTTACACCATGGTTTCAATGCACGATGATGGGAAATTTGATGATGGTACTGCCAACAACAATATTTATGGCGTGATCATAGTGCCCCAGAATGGCGAGCAATCCATTGAATATTACATCGTGGCTGAAAATCCGGGGCTAATTGGTTATAGTCCTGCTAATTATATGTGGGAGAAGCATAAATCTACGCTTGAGGCGTTGAATAAGTAAATGGTCTATGCATTGCCGATTCTGCAAGGAAACGCATAATCGGCATTGCAGCTGACCTCTTCCATTCATCTGTTATGAGAAAAATACTGCTTTCCTGCCTTGCAATCCTTTACTTATCAGTTGGTTACGCCCAAAGCCTTTACGATGCTGACAGAGTTCCCGTCATAAACATCCAGTTCAAGGTGACGGATTGGAGCAAATCACTGGATTCCTTGAAAACCCGTGGTTTGAAAGAGCGACTTGTGGCGACAGTCGAAATTGACGGCAAGCTATACGAAGGGGTAGGGGTGAGGTATAAAGGCAACAGTTCCTACAAGAACCCACGGAAACGCAACAAGCAGAAACTTCCCTTTAACCTAAAAGCCAACCATACCAAGAAGGATCAGCGATTTGAAGGAGGATTTGAAACCTTGAAATTGGGCAATGTATTCATGGATCCAAGCTTTGTTAGAGAGGCCGTTTCCTATGAAATTGCAAGGAAGTACATGCCCGCACCGCAGTGCAATTTCGCCAAAGTCTATGTTAATGGTGGCTATATTGGTCTTTATTCCAATGTTCAATCCATTGATGAGAAGTTTTTGGATGACACCTATGGTAAATCAAACGGAAGCTTTTTTAAATGCGACCCAGAATGGGAAGACGTGTTGCCGGCACCTGCCGGTTGCAAAGAAGGTGAGTACTCTTCGTTGACCTATGTTGGCGACGACACAAAATGCTACAGTGGCTGGTATGAATTGGAGAGTAAAGATGAAGAAGGTTGGAAGGATCTGGTCGGATTGTCAAAAACAGTAAGTCTTACCCCCGATGCAATCCCTTCGAAGCTTAATATTGACATGACGTTATGGATGCATGCCTTTAATCACATTCTTGTGAATTTGGACAGTTACACTGGTCGGTTCAGCCATAATTTTTATTTGTACCGAACCCCCGATGGCTTGATGACCCCACTTATATGGGACTTGAATATTTCTTTTGGCGGGTTTAGGCTGGATGGTGAAAAGCAAGGTGAGTTGACCAATGAAGAATTGCAGCAGTTCAGTCTTTTCTCACACTTCAAGAACAAGAATCCAAAACGGCCTTTGATTACGAATTTGTTGGTCAACCCGTTTTGGCGAAAGGTGTATGTTGGCCACTGTCGGACAATTCTTCAGGATAATTTTGCCAACGATGAATACTTAAAAGTAGCCAAAAAAATGCAATCGACCATTAAGGATGCCGTCAAAGAAGACCCGAATAAGCTTTATTCATTCGATGATTTTGAGAAAAATTTGTACAAATCCATTGACATTGGTAGTACAACCATCATTGGTATTGAGGAACTGATGAAAGCGCGTACGGAGTCTTTATTGAAGCACCCTTTGTTTAATGGGAAAAACCCTGTTGTCAGTGATGTAAACCACGTTATATCGGGTACAAAGGCCAGCATAAATGCCAAAGTTGCAGATGCCCTGAAGGTTTGGCTGATGTACCGACAAGGCCCTGCTGAAACATTTAAACAGGTGGAAATGACAGCGAGCAGCAATGGTGTCTATTCCATTTCCGTGGATAAACCAGGGGCACTCCAATACTATGTTATTGCCGAAGGCGACAGAATGGCTGTGTGTTCCCCAGAACGGGCCTCCTTTGTTTTTTATGAAATAAAGTAATCACCAAATAGCGAAATATTTACTCGCTGTTAGCAATACCTTCCATTTTGCCACTTGTTCCTAAATCAACCTACCGCCGTTCCCGCCTTTTCATCAACGGGCATGTTGAAACGATAGCTCCTGTGTTGCTGCGCAACGTGAAGGGCATTGAATACGAACGGGAGCGAATTATTCTAATGGATGGCGACTTCCTGGATTTGGATTGGGTGGACAATGGCAAAAAACGCCTCGTTATTCTTACGCATGGATTGGAAGGAGACTCCTGCCGCCAATACATACTTGGTATGGCCAAAATTTTCACCCTAAATGGCTGGGATGCACTTGCTTGGAACTGCCGCTCATGCAGTGGCGAAATGAACAGGGCCAAGCGCATGTACCATCACGGAGACATAGCTGATATTGGAGAGGTCATTAACCACGCATTAAAGCGGAAAAACTACGAAACCATCGTGTTGTGCGGGTTCAGCATGGGGGCAAATATAACCATGAAATACCTTGGAGTTCATGGAAAGGAAGTTCCTGACCCCGTAAAAGCAGCAGTAGGTTTCTCAGCGCCTACAGACCTAAGGGCTGGTGCTGAGATTCTCGACAATTTTGAAAACATCATTTATCGGAAACGGTTCTTGTTCTACCTCAAACAAAAAATGGTAGTAAAAGCAAGCCAATACCCCGGAATAATTGACCTCGAAAATTTCAATCGAATAAAAGTCTGGCGGGATTTTGACGAATTTTTTTCTGCACCACTCAATGATTTTAAAGATGCCGCTGATTTTTATGAAAAAGCCTCTGCTAAAAACTACATGACGGGCATCACAGTACCCACCTTGCTGGTACAAGCCTTGAACGACCCGATCTTGCCGCCCGTTTGCTTTCCAACAGCACTTTGCGAAAATCATGAATTCATCCACTTGGAAATACCAAAAAACGGCGGGCATGTTGGCTTTTGGAGGCCAAACCATGAGTTCGCTTGGTCGGAAGAACGAGCATTTGATTTCATCAAAGGGATTGGCCTACAATAGATAGGTAGGCTCAGAAACCTGAAAAAAATAGCGGCGGCATCTTCCATACCGCCGCCATTATCGATCTTGGGTGCGACTTTAAAATCACACGATTACACTCATACAGTTTGC
Organism: Saprospiraceae bacterium; assembly: GCA_016714985.1. Classification (GTDB taxonomy): domain Bacteria; phylum Bacteroidota; class Bacteroidia; order Chitinophagales; family Saprospiraceae; genus UBA6168. The sequence goes on from JADKBS010000006.1 coordinate 274,093, forward strand.
CATATCCTGAAAAGCTAAGATGACGTTTTTTTATCAGCTTATTTTCGCTTCAGTTCCGGTACAATTTTCATGACCATCTGAACTGTGTTCTTGGTGCGCTCCTCGACCAGAATTATTTTGCCGTTCCGCAGCATCTCCAGTGTTTGAGGTGTGTAGTGCCTAACAGTTGTCAGTTCCAAGCCATCGGAGTCAACCACTACTTTGAATTCGTCTTCTATGCTCTGCACAAATTTTTGAACTCGATCATCAACACTATTCACGCAGACTGCAAAGCTGATGGCCGTGTTCTGCATCAAGTTCACTTGCAAACGGAATTCGGCAATCTTTGTGAAGATATGGCTCATGTGATGCTCCGCAACAAATGAGAAGTCACGGGTAGAAATGTTCAACAGTGCTTGGTTTTTCTCTACTGCAACCATAGGGGGATAAAGGTCATCTACATCTGGACCAATAAAAGTGCCGGGGGCCGTGGGGTCGAGAAACGATTTTACATTGAGTGGGATGCTTTTGTTTTGAAGCGGTTTGATGGTTTTTGGGTGAATGACCTTAGCGCCGTAGTACGTCATCTCGATGGCCTCTCTATAGCTAAGCCTATCCAATTTCGCCACGTTCTCAAAAATTCGTGGGTCAGCAGTTAGCACACCGGGCACATCCTTCCAAATAGTCATGCTTTCCGCATCTAGGCAATAGGAGAAAATTGCTGCCGTATAGTCAGAACCCTCTCTACCCAAGGTGGTAGTAAAATTCTCTTTTGTACTCCCGATAAAGCCTTGAGTCAATACAAAGCCACCTGCTTCCACCAATGGTTTGGCTATTTTGTTAGCATTTTCAACTGTCTCCTCCCATTGTACCCAACCTTCACGGTAAATATCATCGGTTAGGATTACATCTCTGGCATCCAACCATTTTGTGGGCAAACTTATATGGTTGAGATAGGCTGCCAAGATTTTGGTGGAAACCAATTCGCCAACAGAAACGATTTGGTCGTACATGAAATCGTAGTTTGGATGAGGCTCGTCATCCAGTACCCATTCAATCGAAACGAATGTATCGTTGACATCGTCATAAACGGGGTGCTCATTTCCAAACAATTCAGCAATGATGGCATAATGCGACTGCTTCACGTTTTCGAGGTGAAAGGCTGCCTCCCCCGTCTTGTTTGCATGTGCGGCCACAATTTTTTCCAAGGCATCAGTAGTTTTGCCCATTGCGGAGACAACAATGACTAGTGGGTCTTCTTGAAAGGACTTTAGTATGGATGAAACATTCCTAACACCAGCGGCATCCTTAACGGATGCTCCACCGAATTTGAAAACTTTGAGTTTCTTTTTCATCTGAGTGTGGTTTTGAAAACGGGTGCAAAGATAATTTTTGCTCTAAACTCGTATTGGTTTCATAAAAAAAGCGGTGGCATTTTTTCAAATGCCACCGCTTGTGGGTATTGCTTGATGACTTTCTTAGTTCAAGCTGAAATATAGGCCGTGCCGCTGCACTTTGGATTGCAAGCTCTTAAGGCCCTTGTATTTTATCTGGCGGATACGTTCCTTGCCGACGCCGAGCATTTCGCTGATTTCGTCAAGGCTGTAGGCACGGTCACGGCCAATGCCATAGAAAAGTGCAAGTACTTGGGCCTCATTTTCCGGAAGGCTATTCAGCAACAATTCCACTTCTTTTTGCATTGATTCATGTTGAACCACTTTCGTGTCGGGGCTTGGAATTGCATCGCTTTCCAAGAAATAGGTGAGGTCAACGTCCTCGTCATCACCAATTGGGGCGTCCAAGGAGCTGCACCTGCCATTTGTGGAGAGGCATTTTTCCACAGAATCCAACGTCATCTCTACGACGGCAGCGATTTCTTCCATCGTTGGCTCACGCTCAAATACCTGCATGAGGTCATCACGGGTGCGCATAACTCGCATCAGGTTGGATTGATGGTTGAACGGAACCCTGATTTCCCTTGATTTTTCACCGATGGCTTGAAGAATGCTTTGACGAATCCACCAAACTGCGTAAGAAATGAACTTGAAGCCCTTTGTTTCATCAAAACGTTCTGCAGCTTTTAGAAGCCCAAGGTTACCTTCGTTGATGAGGTCGCCAAGTGTAAGACCGCAGTTTTGATATTGCTTCGCAACTGAAATGACGAACTTTAGGTTACAGTTGACAATACGTTGGAAGGCTTCCAAACTCCCTTCTTTGTATTTCCTGAACTGATCAACTTCCTGCTCTGGCGTAAGCACGTCATAGCGGGAAACTTCTGTCATGTACTTTTCAAGTGATTTGGCATCCCGACGTGTAATCGACTGGGTTATGACTAAAGCTCTCATTAATCGTAAGAAGATTTGCCCTGATACCCTCAGGGATTATGTATGATAAAGTGGTTTATCGCTTAGAAAAGCCAGAAAAAAGATTTTTTCGACTGTTTAACGGCAAACAACCTTTCGATATTGGAATTTTCAATAGGTTTTTTTGGGTTTTTCCATAAGAACATCTGAAAGAACAAAATTCATCAGCAATAGTTCGTTACAAGATGAACGATTTTTGGTATTGTTTTTGTAATTTAGAACAATCCCTCCACATTCTTTCCTGGTCTCTAACCCATTCATCTATCCTTTGTGCTGCCTCTTGCGGCAATCCTCCTTTTTGCCTATATTTTTTGCCTCAATATGTCGCAATACGAGCAAGAGGGCAAAGTTGATTCATTTGAACAAATTATCCCCATTTTTTGTGAAATTATGCCCAAACACTTCAAAAATTTACACTTGCCTAGCAGCACCATTCGATTGATGTTACTGCTTTTTGCAGTTATATCGAGCATGAATTGCCAATTGGAAACAACTTGGAAAAAGCCACAACTTGTGTTCGACTTTGATTTGGACGGTGTATCCGATGAAGAAGACCTGGATGATGACAACGACGGGATTCCAGATGAGATTGAGCTGACAAACGACAACGATGGGGATAATATACCCAATCATCAAGACAGGGATAGCGACAATGATGGTATCAATGATCTAATTGAGGCATTGGGTGTTGACAAAGACGGGGATGGAATGATTGACCCATGGGACGAATGGAGCGACTCAAACCATAACGGCTTTCATGACGAGTACGAAGTCGAACCTTTGGTGGTTCAGGTCAAGGAAGGGAATAAAAATCAATGGCAGAGCCACAATGAATTTTCAGGTATTTCCTTGGATTTGGATGGTGATCAAATCCCAAACTTTTGGGATTTGGATAGCGATGATGATGGCGTCAATGATTATAACGAATGGGGAGGGCTGACCATCAAAACCAAAATCGTGGACACTAATGCGGATGGCTTTGATGATCGGCTAATTGGTCATATATACACGCAAGGGGACAAGGAAACTAGAAGCGGTCACCCAGAGGAAGTCAAAGATGAACTTGATTTATTCCAATCCATTTACAAAAATGAAGTGCAAGATGGGGTGTCAGCTATTGACGCCGATGGAAATGGTAAACCGAACTTTTTTGACAAGCTAATGAAGTAGGACATCACAATTTGAATGCTATAGACCTGTGAGAAAGGTTGCTTCACGTATCATTTTTATGATCAGCATCAACAATTTCTGAAAGAGCAAAACTCAAGTATCCACTTTTTTCCAGACAAAAAACAAAGACATCATGAATCATGTAAACCTTTGCCAGCCCTATTTCTCTCCACAATTTGTTTCAAAATCCCATCCGCCATAGCTGAATGAAGATAGCCTAAAGCAACAAAAAGCGATTTGGTCTTTGAAAGGTTGCAACGCAATTGGCTGCATCTTTTCAGGGCCTCACGAAACACTTGACAATGCTCATTTTGTCGAGGATTCCCACAAAAATGGGGCTGCCGGTTGACGGCAGCCCCATTTTTTTTGAAAGAGACCTTAGCTGAAATCGCTTAGAGGCGAAGGTCTTAACCCTGTTTTTCATAAACAATCTTCCAAATCTTTCCTTCAACGGAATCGCTAACATAGAATGCCCCATCAGGCCCAATGGCCAAGCCACAAGGCCTATGTTTGGCGTCACTTGGGGAGGGAACGGGTTTGACGCCAGCGAAACCCTCTGCAAAAGTCTGCCATTCGCCTGCTACCTTGCCATCTTTGAACGGGACAAAGGCCACAAAGAATCCTTTTTGCTCTTTTGGTGCCCTGTTCCAAGAACCGTGAAAAGCTATGAAAGCCCCGTTTTGGTACTCAGCAGGGAATTGATTTCCGTTGTAAAAAATGACATCATTGGGTGCCATGTGTGCTGGGAAAGCAACGATAGGGTTTTTAGCTTGCTCACAACGGCCAGTTTTCTTACCATCTCCACCGTATTCTGGTCCCAGCACTTTCTTATTTTGCATCGGGTCAAAATAGCAGTAAGGCCAACCGAGGAAATCACCTTCGCTTACTTGGAAAAACTCCTCGGCAGGAAGCTCTGCGTTCTGATCAGCGGTAAACATTTTTGGCCAAAACTCTGAGAGTTGGTCACGTCCATGCTGAACGACGAAAAGGCCGTTGGTCGCCTTGTTCCAAGTCAAAGCCACTGCGTTTCTGATTCCAGATGCATATCTTTTGCCAGCTGATGCCTGTTGAGCAATCTTGTTGGCGTCAAACTGCCATACACCTGCATGCTTGTCTAGAAGCGGGCAGGGGTCTTGGCCTAAGGAGCCAGCTGCGCGGTTTTCTATTTGGCAGGCATTGCTTGGAGCACCAATGTTGATATAAATGTGGCCATCATCATCAAGCGTTAATGACTTGGAGGCATGTTCGTTTTGTTTCGGAAATCCACCTACCAATAGCACTCTTGTGTTTTCGTCAGGCAATAATGATTCAGGTTTGAGTTCGTAGCGATAAACTTCATCGTCGGATGAGCAATAAAGGTAATTGCCTTGGATTTCCATGCCCGTACCAGTGTGGGAGCCAAAATATTCGGTAATATCTGCTTGGCCATCGCCGTTGCTATCCCTAAGTGCCGCAAGGCCCTTCCCCCCAGCTAGCGTGTGCATTTGGACATAGACGTCGCCATTTGAACTGACTGCAATGTGGCGGGCACCTTCCCCCAATTTTTCAGCGAAAACATAGGCTTTGAAACCAGGGGGGAGCGTTAAGCTGTTATCAACTGTACTCGAATTGGCTGCTTGTGCTTCGCTTGGTGAGGTAGTTGGTGTTTTATCGTTTGCGCATGACCACCAGAACATTGGCATAATAAGGAGGTAAAAGCATTTTTTCATAGATTCCAAAGATAAGAAACTGTTTTAAAAAATTAACCGGTTTAGGCGGTTTCAAGTTGAGCTTTTTCAACGATTGGGCTCCAATTGAACTTCTTGTTCAGCTTGTAATTGTCCAATCGGTTGTGGTAAAAATAAAGCAATTTGAAATCCTGGCTCATCAAATTGCCACTTTCATAATCCAAAGGTTTGTCAATGTGATAGACCCCAAGGTTGCGCACCCCATCTTTCAACAAGTCTTCCGCATCGAAATAGATTTGATTGGAGAGCTTAATTTTCCCAGCCTGGTTCATATCTATTAGCAAATTCTTTGTCTGGTTTACAATTTCCAGCATCGTTTCCATCGGAAAGACAAATTCATCTGGCGGCAATCGCAGCACCCCGAACAAATCAAGGTGCGGATGCAGGCGCTTTAGGATATTGAATGCGGCATAGGCAACCACATGGCTAGTTAGAACAATGTTCTCTTTATGGTAACGTTCCACCAACCGATCTGCTAACATAATGGTGTATTCTTGCTCACGTTGGAGGTCATCTGTCACTTGACCACCAGATTGAAAGTACTCTTCAAGTTTCACCAATTTCCCAAATCGGTCGTAGCTATTGCCATCGTCGTCCACGAAATTGCCCATTACATCAAGCGGCTTGCCGAAGGACAGCGTTATCTCCGATGGCTGCGAAAAAAAAGTCCACCCAAATTTCAATATTTTCCGAAGACTGTAGAATTCGTCTTTTGATCGGACATAATGCTCCTTGCCTGTTATACTAAGGTGTTGTTCAATGAGGTATTTTGCCTCTAAGACAAAATGGTAGCTGAGGACAAGCGGCACGATGAAGATTTTCTCGTTTTTCCCTTTTTGGAAATTGGTACGCTGAGCCTCCATTGCTGTTCCAAGCAATCCCATTTTCAGTTTGTCCTCCAAGCCGCCTGAACGGCTCCTTGTGCCACCTGGGAAGAACAGGCTGTTCGTGCCTCGTTGAATGGAAAGGTTGGACATGGCTTTGAGGGTTTCAAGGTAGATCGTGTTTTTCTTCCTTCGGTCCACTCGATAAGCCCCAAACGGTTCATGAAATAAGCCGTGTATCCCGTATTGTATAGGTTTAAACCTGCGCCATAGCTAAATGAGGGCACCCCAACAATAGTGTCAAGTGCATAGCCAATGAGCATTGAGTCGAGGTTGGAGGAGTGTGTTGGAACAATGACTACCGTTCCTTTTGTCATCAAAGTCCTCAGTTTCTCGACTTCGCCCTTAGTCAGCAAGCGCTCATAAACTTTGTATTTAGTACCAAAAATACGCTTCATGTTCCTTGCAGCGGCTGTATTCAGCAGGCGGTTAAAGAGCACTGTCAAAAACTTTCTTGCAAACTGAAAGGTGGGAATGCGGAAGGTACCCACAATTTCTTCACTATAACGATGAATTATTCTTCTCAGCAAGTCTTCTTCCTTGGCTTTTTTTTCCTCATCTGCTAAGATTTCATCTGGCTTGCCAAACAATTTCTTGCTGATTTTGCGCCAAAACACATGGTCTTGCGGCGGGTCAACCTTCCACGGCTCCTCTTTTATCCGTATGCGTTCCATATAGGCCGTTTTTGCAATCACATCATCAAGGTCGTCGCCATGCAACTTTAGTACTCTATGAAAGGTGTACTCGTCTATTTCTTCTATGAAATTCTTGCGGTCATCCGACAGCTTATAAATCGGCCATTGCTCCATGTCCGGTATCACGTGAGGATAGACTTTTGAACCTTCTGTCATTATTGTGGAAATTGCAATTGGATAGTTGAAGGACTGCACCAAGCAAACACTTGTTCAGCCATGTTAGCGCACCTATCGCTAGGTATCTGGTGCTGAATCAATTTACGGCCTCGATGTTTTGTATCGCTGGTACTTTTGCCTTGATAGCGACCTCAATACCAGCTTTCATGGTCATCAATGACATATTGCAGTTTTGGCAGTTGCCCAGCCATTTCACTTTCACGGTCATTTCATCCGTAATGTCCACCACTTCAATATCGCCGCCATCTGACTTCAAATGCGGACGAACGTCGTCTAAAGCATGGTTGATTTGCGCAATAAGGTCTGACTTTGCTTGTTCCAACATAATCATTGATTTTGTAATTGCTTGAACAACATAAGGTTGTGATGTAATTCAAAGCCAATTCGCTGGTAAAATCGGGTTGCCTTAGGGTTGTTCTTTACAGTTTCAAGCATGAAAGCTACAAACTTGTATTTAGAATTTTGCTCAAGGTACATGAAAAACTGTTCCCCAATGCCGCTACTCCGATGGTTTGGCTGGATAAACAATTCATCAACATAGCCAATCCATCCTGAATATTCGTTGCTCCAAAAACGGTTTAGTATGCAATAGCCAATCGTTTCGCCATTTGCCTCAAAGATGATGATTTCACTGGGGTTTGAAGGCGAAATGAGAGGCTCTATTGATAAGGCTATTTTTTCAGCACTCATTTGCGTTGCTTTCGTTCCATCCTTGGTGTAGAGTCCCAGAACCATTTCTACCAAAGTTGAAAAATCGGATTGCTTGTATTCCCTGAATGTCAAATCCATGTCATTAGCTCGTTACGTTGACGATTTTCGTCGGCTCCAATCGCTCGTTTCTGATCTCCACTTGCCGGACGGTATTTTCAGCTATTTTTATGAAAGCTTCTCCAACCATCGACTGTGGATTGACAACTACTGGCTTTCCTGAATCACCTCCTTCCCTTATTCCCTGAACAATAGGCACTTGTCCAAGCAATACCGATTCAGCCATTACGGCGAGTCGCTTGCCGCCACCTTGACCAAAAAGGAAGTATTTGCGGTCTGGCATGTCTTCTGGCGTAAACCAGGCCATGTTTTCCACCACGCCTAAGATGGGCACATTGACCGATGGCATTAAAAACATGTTCATAGCTTTCACCGCATCCACAACGGCCACTTCTTGTGGCGTGGTAACGACGATGGCCCCCGTCACGGGAACAGTTTGTACCAAGGTTAGTTGTATGTCGCCAGTTCCGGGCGGAAGGTCAACTACCAGGTAGTCGAGGTCAGGCCAAACCACATCATTGAAAAACTGCTTTATGATTGCTGCCAACCTTGGGCCTCTTAATACCACAGCCTGCTCAGGTTCGATGATAAAACCAATGGACATTACTGGAATGTCGTAGGCCATGAGTGGAATGATTTTGGGTTGGCCATTTATTTCTTGAATGCGTGGCCTTTGGCCTTGCAATCCAAACATGGTTGGAATGGAAGGGCCATATAGATCGGCGTCTATCAAGCCTACTTTAGCGCCCAGTCGCTTCAGCCCCAAAGCCAAATTGACGGATACCGTGGACTTTCCAACACCTCCTTTGCCGGAGGCGACGGCTATGATATTCTTAATTTGAGGGACGGAACTGCTTCGTTCTTCTGCTCCCAGTGCTTTGGCCACCACGTGCACATTGACATCAGCATTTGGGTAAACCTCCTTCACGGTTGCAACACAATCAAAAATCAGGTTGGACTTGTGCGGGCTGTTGAGCGAGGGGAGCACAAGGTTGAAGTTGACGTTGTTACCTTCCGTTTGCAGGTTCTCAACCATGCGTGCCGCAATGATATCCTTGCCAGTACTGGGGTCTTTCACCCGGTACAATGCATCCACAATCTGTTGTTTATCAATTTCCATCTTTGGCATTTGTGACTACTTAGCAGTGTTGGTGTTATATAGAAAAATTTCAGTTTTCTTAAAAACAACCCAAAACTGTGGCCCTCTAGCTAGCGTGCATATATCGTTGTAGGCACAACTGACTTGTGATACAGTTTCAGCCTCTCCTAAATGGTACGCTATTTTTATGAGAGGCACAAAAGTAGCATGATTTCGGATTAGGTTCCCTTACTAAAGGGATAAATCGGGGCGATTGCTTTGCAAGGTGGTAAAGGTTTGTTGGGTAAAATTTTAATTTTTTTCCACACACACTGTTATCAGGTAGGTAGTCGAGAATGATGAATGAAGGGATGATGCTGATGCGCAGATTGTTTTTTTGGGCTGTTCAACGAAAAGAAAAGTACAAGTGCATGTGTTGATGCTTCAGATTGATCGTTTCTTCTACACTATAAGTTCACGCCGTCAAGTTTTGGGCATGGCACCCGACGTAGGTCGGAACAACAGTCCCGGCGAAATCCCATCAAAACTGGGGTTTAGGTTTACTTTTGCCCATGCCAAAACTTGGCGGTGCTAGGTATAGATCATCAGACTATTTCAGTTTTGCACCAGTCCTAAAAATGCAATGCCTGAGATTTTTTGCCCAAAGGCTTGAATTCGGCAATGCGAAATGCGAAATCGAATTACTTTTGCTCCCATGAAATTGCACAGGGACCTCAGCAACCTGCCTCAATTCAGAAATGCAGTTATCACCATCGGCTCGTTCGATGGGGTGCATTGCGGGCATCACAAGATTATCAAAAAGGTCAAAGACTTGGCCTTGGCTACTGGCGGTGAGAGCATCATCATCACCTTTCACCCGCATCCCCGTCAGATTATCTACCCAAAGGACGATACGCTGAAGCTGATTACCAGCACAGAGGAAAAAATTGCGCTTCTTGAAAAAACGGGCATTGACCACTTGGTCATCGTACCTTTTTCCTTTGAGTTTTCGCAGCTCAGTGCTGACGAGTACATTCAGCGGTTCCTTGTTGGCAAGTTTGAGCCAAAACATATAGTCATCGGCTACGACCACCGTTTTGGCATGAACCGCCAAGGCGACATTAATTTCCTGCGTTGGTACGAGAGAAGTTACGGCTACAAGGTCATCGAGATTGAAAAAGCGGAGGTGGATGAGCTCGCCGTGAGTTCTACCCGTATTCGGGAGGCTGTTGAGTCTGCAGATGTTGCTGGCGTGACGAGGTTGTTGGGTGGCTATTTTACGCTCACAGGCAAGGTGGTTAAAGGGCAGCAGATTGGTTCGACCATCGGTTATCCAACAGCCAACCTTGAAATCAAGGAACCGTTAAAGCTTATGCCACCCGATGGCGTTTATGCTTGCTTCGCAAACTACGATGGACTTCGCCTACCGGGTATGCTCTATATCGGAAAAAGACCCACCTTGCGCAAATACCACAACCGTACAGTGGAGGTCAATATTTTCGATTTCAAGAAGTCGATTTATGAGGATGAACTGGTCATAGAACTGGTGGATTTCATCCGACCAGATGCAGAGTTGAAGGATTTAGAAGTACTGAAGTCTCAAATTGCCCACGATCAAATTGTCGCAGAAAGAATTTTAGATGCTGCTCAAGCACAGGTCACGGAGTGGCAACACAAGGAAATGCCATCAGTTGCAGTTGTTATTTTGAATTACAACGGCCGCAATTTCCTTGAAAAACACCTGCCTTCTGTTGTTGCGACATCCTATCCAAATTGCAAGATCTACGTTGCCGACAATGCGAGCAAGGACGATTCAGTAAGTTTCATGCGAAAGCAATACCCTCTGGTGAAAATCATCCAACTCAAAGAGAATTTTGGTTTTTCCAAAGGCTACAACCTGGCCCTCCAAAATTTGGACGAGGATTATTTCCTGCTGCTCAATTCGGATGTGGATGTGCCTGCAAACTGGCTAGACCCCTTGGTGGAGGCAATGGAAAAAGACCAGGCCATAGCCGCCATGCAGCCTAAGATCATGGCGCTCGGAAAACCCGAATATTTTGAATATGCTGGTGCAGCAGGTGGCTGGATAGACTCGTTGGGTTATCCCTTTGCCAGAGGGCGAATCTTCGACACAGTCGAAAAAGACAATGGACAATACGACAATGTGGTAGAAATCTTCTGGGCATCAGGCTGTTGCATGATGGTCCGAGGGCCTTTGTTCCATGGCTTTGGCGGCTTCGATAACGATTTTTTTGCACACCTGGAAGAAATAGACCTTTGTTGGCGTTTCAAGAGAGCTGGCTACAAAGTCGTTTTCACGCCACGCTCTACCGTTTTTCACCTCGGTGGTGGTACGCTTGGCTACCATTCTCCCTACAAGACCTACCTCAACTTCAGGAACAGCTATTACATGTTGTTGAAAAATGAAGGTGTTGTCAAACTTGCATTCTTGCTGCCTGTACGAATAATGATGGATACACTTGCTGCATTCAATTTCCTAATGCAAGCAAAATGGTTGCACGCCCAAGCAGTCATTGGGGCCTTTTTCTCCTTTTTTTTGGCGCTGGTATTGTTTATCAAAAAACGGTTTGAACTTGAATTGCTGCTCGATAAAATCCGTATTTCTCCCCAACCCAACAACCAGGGCATCTTGCCGGGCAGCATCGTCCTGAAGTACTTCGTTTTGCAAAAGAAATTTTTCAGTCGACTTTAAATAGCGTACGGGTTCAATCCGCTCGATTCTTATTTTGTGAAAGTAGGTTAGAAGATTGGCGTTTAGCTCTTATTCCCCTACAGTGCGCTTTGATCATTCCTATACAAATACAACCTTTATGAAACAGCTCACTACCTTACTATTGGTTTTTGCTTGCGCAATGTTCCTATCAAGTACCTGCAAAAAGGGGCTAACCCTTGACGGTGGACAGGAGGTTGCCTGTATTGATAAGCAAAAGGTTGACCCCAGTAAGGTCTGTACGATGCAGTACCGCCCAGTTTGTGGTTGCGATGGCACTACCTATGGCAACCAGTGCGAAGCAGAACGGGCTGGTGTTCAGTTTTTTACAGAAGGAAAATGCGGCGAATGCGTTGACCCTAAGAAGATAAACCCAACTGGAATATGCACCTTAGAATATGTCCCAGTTTGCGGTTGCAATGGTGTTACCTACGGAAATGCCTGCGCTGCTGCTCATGCTGGCATCATGAAAACGACACCAGGCGAGTGCAATGACTGTCTGGATGCCAGCAAAATCAACCCTAATCAAGGGTGTACTAGGGAGTATCGCCCTGTCTGCGGCTGCGATGGGAAGGAATATGCCAATCCTTGCGAAGCAGAAAAGGCAGGCTTGCGGACTTGGAAGGAAGGGCCATGCAATGACTGCATTGACCCATCCAAAATCGTGGACAAAGGTTGTACGAAAGAGTACCGGCCTGTCTGCGGCTGTGACGGCAAGACCTATGGCAACCCCTGCATGGCAGAGAAAGCTGGCCTGAAAAGTTGGCAGGATGGAGAGTGCAACAGTGATTGCATTGATCCAAATCCCAGAAAGTCGGATTGCCCAGAGATTTATCAACCAGTCTGTGGTTGCGACAAAAAAACTTACCCCAACGAGTGCAGTGCACGGAATGCTGGGGTGAAAAAATACACGAAAGGGCCTTGTCAGTAAGGCACTGATTTTGAAATCATCAGTAGATTTACGAGTTTGGATTTACGAGTTACGATTGAACGACTGCTTGAAATTCAATCAATTGCACTGAAATCGTAACTGCTTAGGAGATTGTGGGAGGAGAGAGAAAAAATGAAATTTTTTCTCTCTCCTCCCGCATTTTGGGGTGTTTTTTGGGGGGAAATTGAAAGTTTTCCCCAAAAAACACCCCCTGCTAACTAGTTACCTGAAATCAATATATAGACAAATTTATATTGGCTGCTTAAGCTATTGAAAACAAATTAATTGCGTCATGAAACAAATTGTCACAATCGTTTTCCTTTTTGCAATTGCCATCAATCTTAGCGGGCAAATCAACCGACAGAAACGGGTTCAGGCAAGTCAAAACGAAGGATCTATCCTTTTGCTCAATTTTGGATATGGGGGTCAAGTCCCTGGTGCAGACATGGCAACCCGTTTTGGTGCCAATTTTCTGGCAGGTGTCAATATTGATTACTACACTTCCAATAATTTTATTGTGGGCATTCAAGGGGATTTCTTGTTTGGGAAAAAAGTCAATATTGATGTATTGAGCAACCTTAGAGGGTCAGAAGGCTTTGTTTATGCAGATGATGGTGGGTTTGCCGATGTTCAGCTACGGGAAAGAGGATTGTCGTTTAGTGCCCATATTGGCAAAGTCATTCCTATTTCATCGAAGAACAAGCGCTCCGGTATTCGACTTACTGCTGGAGCAGGGCTGCTCAGGCATAAGATTCGAATCCAAGATGAACCACAGGTCTTTGTATCGAGCCTTGGCGATGATTACAAAAAAGGCTATGACCGCCTCGCAAGCGGCTTGGTTCTTACGGAATTTATTGGTTATCAGCATATTGCAAACAACCGGTTGATCAATTTTTCCATTGGCGTCGAACTGTATCAAGGCTTCACACATGGAAGGCGAAGTTTTAATTTTGACACAAAATTGCCCGGATTGGAGAAGCGCATAGACCTATTGTATGGCTATAGGTTAACTTGGATGCTTCCATTGTTTATTGGAGAAAACCCCGATGAAATAAACTATTGAACTGATGTCCAATGGTCAGAATTGCTTCCAGCTTTGGTTGTATAACTGCGTGACACAAGTCTATTTTCTGGGCATTCGGATTGCTTCAGCTTGGAATGAAAAGGCTAGGAAATGGGTGAAGGGTAGGGTAGCGGTATGGGATGATTTATCCGCTTTGCAATTGAGCCAAAGACCTGATAACCAACGACTTCTGTGGATGCACTGCGCCTCCTTGGGTGAGTTTGAGCAGGGTAGGCCGTTTCTTGAAGCCATCAGGAACAAGTATCCGAACATTCAAATCCTACTGACTTTTTTCTCGCCGTCTGGCTACGAAATCCGCAAGGATTACCCAGTTGCCAATTGGGTTGCCTATTTGCCCGCCGATTCTGCTTCAAATGCCAATAAGTTCTTGAAAATGGTTCGGCCAGACCTTGTCCTTTTTGTCAAATACGAGTTTTGGTACCATTACCTTACCCAACTTAAGGAAAATGGAATTCCATGCCTATTGATTTCCGCCATATTTAGGCCCTCCCAGGCATTCTTCAAATGGTATGGAGGCTTGCATCGCAGTATGCTCGGTGCCTTTTCGAATATCTTAGTGCAAGATGAGGCATCCAAGGATTTGCTTTCACAAAATGGCTTATACAAGGTTGGGGTGGTTGGCGATACCCGGGTAGATAGGGTCGCCGAAATAGCTGCCAATCCCATAGATTTGCCATTGGTCAAAGATTTTTGTGGCGACCATAAGATTTTGGTTTGCGGCAGCACTTGGCCTCTCGACGAAAAGATTTTGTCCCCGATTTTTTCAAGCCCATTTTTTGAGGATTGGAAGTTCATTCTTGCCCCTCATGACATACAATCGGCTCATTTGAAGGAAATTGCATCAAAACTGCTTGTGCCTTTTACCTGGTTTTCCAAATTGGGAGCCGGACATGAACCTAGTAGGCTATTGGTAGTAGATACTATAGGCTTATTGTCTTCCATTTACCAATTTGGTCATGTTGCTTATATCGGGGGAGGTTTTGAGCAGGGTGTCCATAATACGTTGGAACCAGCGGCATTCGGCTTGCCCATAGTTTTTGGGCCGAAGTTCCAAAAGTTTGGGGAGGCGAGGTGGATGGTGGCAAATGGTGCAGCCTTTGAAGTCAGAGATGGGAAAAGTCTTTTTGAGGTACTCATAACCCTCGAAAACCCAGAATTCCGAATGAGCGCCGCCCAAACTTCAAGGGACTTTATCCATCGTAACAAAGGTGGAACAAAAAAAGTACTTGCGATGGCGGAGGTTATTTTGTTCCGCCAATTGAACCAGTAATAGCTTTTCGCACGCCTCACTACCCAAAATACAAAAGTTCACGCTATTTTTACCTTTAAAATTACACCTAAGAAATTTGCTCATTATGAAGAACCTGTTTGTACTTGCTGTCTTGTTTTTTGCGATTGGGAAAATGGAAGCCCAATACATCGTGAATGGTACTGACACACTGTTTGGCAATGAGTGGATAAAGTTCGATCAGTCATATTTCAAGATTAAGGTTGCCCAAGATGGCTTATATAGATTAGTTGGGCAGACCTTGGCAGATGCCGGAATTCCGATTGGACAAGTATCAGGTAGCCAGTTCCAGCTTTGGCACAACGGGCAGGAGGAGCCTATTTACACGAGCACCAATGGTGCTTTTGGGTCAGCTGATTTTATTGATTTCTATGGCCAAAAGAACACATCCGAACTTGACCGATTCCTTTTTTCGAATCCTGATTCAATGATGATGAACCCCCTTTACAGTATGTTTACCGATACGTCGGCATATTTTTTGACCTGGGTTCCAACTACAACCAATTTGAGGTTCGCCAATACGACAAACAACCTAGCTAATCTGCCCACTCCAGATGCCTATTACATGGAGGATATTGTAGTCAATTATTCAAATAAAGCCTTCAAAGAAGCTACTCCCGATAATATCAGCTTGTCGGATTTTACTTTGTCGGAAGGTTTTTCATTGGATTACTTGTTGACTTCAAACCACCTTTTAACGCCCACTGCCATTTTCAATGGAAATATAGGGGCAAAGTTGCAGCTTCGTTTTTCTGGTAAGTATATCCAACACACACATGAAGTGAGTTTAAACGACCAAGTCGTTCACACAGCTAATTATTTTGGCTATCAGGTTCAAAACCCTTCGATTGACCTTTCCAATGCGCAGTTGAGCGGGAACATGACCGTAAAGATAAGCAGCCCCAACGCAGGCAACGATTTTCACCGGGTTTCGAATATCATTCTCACCTATCCCCGACTTTTCGATTTTGAACAAAAGACGAGCCATACATTTAAAGTAGCCCCTTCTTCCAGTGTCAGGTATTTGGAGATTGCAAATTTCAATTCAAGCGGTGGTCAGGCCATATTATACGACCTTAACAATAGGCTAAGGATAGAAGGCACTGTGGAGGGTGGTTTGGTGAAATTGGCACTCCCTCCCTCTGCGTTGGAGCCTAAGCTCGTTCTGGTAAACACAGCATCTGGCATTGTTAATATCCCAGCATTGAGCGATGTCAACTTTATCAACTATGGGGAGCTTGACCATGATTTTATTATTGTCACAAGCAAACGACTCTTGGACGATGGCAATGGCAACAATCATGTCCAAGAATATGCGAACTTCAGAGCATCTTCAGCAGGCGGCAATTTCAATCCCATCGTGGTCAACATTGAGGAGCTTTACGACCAATTCAGTTGGGGCATAGAATGGCATCCATTTGCTGTTCGGAATTTTGGACATTTTGCAAAAAAGAATTGGAACAGCACTAAGTATTATTTCATTATCGGCAAAGGAAGAGAATACCCCTCGTATCGTTCTTCTGCCAACCTTTCAAGTGCACTTAACAGTGGGTTCTTCGTTCCGACCTACAGTTTTCCCGGTTCAGACAACCTGCTTTTGGCCGGTACGGATCGCTATACACCAATCATTCCGATTGGTAGGCTAGCTGCATTGAAACCCAAGGATGTATCAACCTACCTCAAAAAAGTCAAAGAATTTGAATCCAATAGCATGCTTCCTCAGGACATAGCGGCACGGGCTTGGATGAAAAACGTTTTGCACATGGGAGGGGGCTTAACCCAAGGTGAACAAAGTTCCATCAAGAGTGGCCTACTTCAAATGGAGGAAATAATCGAAGGGCCAAGCTTTGGGGCTGAAGTCAAGAGCTTTTACAAATCAAGCACTGACCCAATACAGGTATCACAAACGGACCAGATTTTTGATTATATCAACAACGGCACTTCCATCATATCCTTTTTCGGACACTCGGCAGTGGGGACCTTTGACTTCAGTATTGACAATCCTGATAACTTTAACAATAAAGGTAAATACCCGTTGCTTATATCCCTTGGTTGTTATTCAGGGAACATCCACTCACCAAGCCAAGGAATAGGCGAAAGATTCTGCCTTTTTGAAGATAAAGCTGCTATTGCCTTCGCCGCAACATCAGGTCAAGGATATATTGGAGCACTCAATAATTTCGCTTCAAAATTGTATCAAGCACTTGGTGGAAGTCATTACGGGAAAGGGATTGGTGATGCCATGCAGTCCGTTATTTTAGGCTCAAATTCGGTTGACTTCGGGTTGAATTTAATCCGACAGCAATTTAACCTTCACGGTGACCCTTCACTTGCCTTCGGTGCTGCCCCTGGGCCTGATTACCTAGTAGATGGCTCGACCTTCAGGCTTTCACCGGAACGTTTGAATACCCAAATTGCGAATTTTGAAGCCAAGTTTGAGATTGTCAACCTTGGGATGGCAGTTGCTGACTCCTTGGTAGTTAAGGTCAGCCGTGAGCTTCCAGATGGCAGTGTGATTTTGATAAGCGAAGAATTGGTTGCAGCCCCTTCCAATCGTTCAGAATACTTGGTTTCTATCCCGTTGCTTGGTAAACTGGCGCATGGTTTCAACAAGCTGTTCGTGACAGTTGATGATGGGAACAGGATAGCGGAACTTCCAGGGCCACAGGCTGAGCAAAACAACGAATTGTTCAGTGAAGGAACCCTTGGACACACCTTCTATATTTCCGACAATGGCGTAGCATGCATTTACCCAAACGATTTCGCCATAGTTGGTAATCCAGATGTTGAACTTAGTGCCTCTACCTTGGAGCCGTTGACACCTGAGCGGACCTATGTTTTCCAAATGGACACTACGTCAAATTTCAATAGCCCATTATTCATAGAACATAAAATCATGCAAGCCGGAGGGGTATTAAAGTGGAACCCAGCAACCAACTTACAACACGAAATGGTTTACTATTGGAGAATTAGTCCAGATAGCATATCGCCACAGGATGGCTATGCGTGGGACAACAGCTCCTTTGTATATTTAAATGCCTCCTCAGGTGGCTGGAACCAATCTCATTTTTACCAAATTAAAGAAAATGAGTTCATTGATATGGAGTTGAAAACGCATGAAAACTTGAAGTTCATTGACAATTTTAAGGATGTTTTTATTCGAAATGCTGTCAATAGTGTCAACAATATGGAACTTCAAATCAATAATGCATTTAGGGGGCGAATGTATGGAACGCCTTCGGGCATGTATGTGACCGTATTTGACTCATTAAGTACGAATGAATGGGTGAACCTACAACCTTCGCAATATGGACTTATAAATCCCAATAACCACAATGTGCCAATGTACTTGTTTTCAACACAGGATTTGGCAAATAGGACTCAACTCATTCAGTTCCTCAGAGAGGTTGTACCAAGCAAAAACTATGTGCTGGTCTTTACAAACCAATTGTCTTTGACGAGCAATTATAAGCCACAAGAATGGCAAAACGATACGATAGCACTGGGAACAGATTTGTTCCAAGTGCTCGAAGAGCAGGGGGCAACCCTCCTTCGCAATACCTTGAATACTGGGCCGTTACCTTATGTGTTTGCCTATCAGAAAGATGTGGGGCCTATCAAAGAAGCCCTTGCCGATAGCCTCACTCAAGTTCTTAGGGTGAATTTTTCCTTGCCAGGTTATTGGGACAGGGGATATATTACCTCTGTCCCGGTCGGCCCAGTCAAGCAATGGGAAAAACTCATTTGGGAGATCGAACCTGCCATAAACCCAACACCTGATACTTTTTCTGTTGATGTGCTTGCATTTGATCCCAATACTTTGATGGATAGTGTAATCATTGGTGGTTTGGCTCCAGGAGAGCATGATTTAAGTGGCTTGAATGCACAGACTTTCCCCTATCTCAAATTGCGGTTCAACTCTGAAGACTCCTTGGATAGGACATCTGCTCAACTTGACCATTGGAGGATAATATTTAAAGGACTGCCCGATTTTGCGTTGAACCCGAGCAGCGGATTTGTTTTTTTAAGTGATTCCTTGCAGCAAGGGGAACAGTTCCGATTTAAGTGCCTCGTGGAGAACCTCTCAGATTTTGAAGGCGCTGATAGCCTTTGGGTGAAGTACTCTTTGAAGAGTGAATCCAACAACGAAAATGTAATAATTGAAAAAGAACGCCCAATGGCAGCCCACGATACATTGACCACTGAACTGAACCTGGCCGATGCCGAATTTAGCGGCCGCTATGTTTTTATGGTGGAGTTAAATCCAGCCGACAAGCAGTTGGAAACAACAAGGGTCAATAATGTGCTAACATCAACTGTTGAATTCAAGGGAGACCAGAGAAATCCCCTACTTGATGTCACTTTTGACGGCATAAGGATTTTGGATGGGGACTTGGTGTCCGCTAGACCGAAAATTCTTATCAGCCTGAAGGATGAAAACCCCTTCCTCCCGCTCAATGATACTTCGCTTTTCAGGTTGTCCTTGCTATATCCCGACAGTATTGAGCCAATTAGGCGAGTATATTTCAACGACCCAAACCTCCGCTTTCATCCAGCCTTGAGCACGAATGAAAATAAAGCCACCATTGAATTGAGCCCCAGTTTCGCCCTTGATGGCGACCATGAATTGATTGTGCAGGCGAAGGATATTTCAGGCAACCTGTCTGGTCAGTTCGATTACAAGATCGGCTTCAAAATCATTACAAAATCTTCTGTATCAAATTTCTTGAACTATCCCAACCCATTCACGACAAGCACCCGATTCGTTTATACCATGACCGGTACGGAGCCTCCTGCAAGGTACAAAATCCAGATTATGACCACGAGTGGTCGTGTTGTTCGGGAGATAACCCAAGATGAACTTGGTCCCTTGCGAGTAGGAACACACCAGACCGACTTTGCATGGGATGGTACGGACGAGTTTGGGGACAGGTTGGCCAAAGGTGTTTATCTCTACCGGATGTCGGTTCAGGATGCCACAGGCAAGGATTGGGATGCATTTGACACAAGTGCAGATAAATATTTCAACAAAGGTTTTGGGAAGATGGTGCTATTGAGGTAGCTCACAGATTTTATGGCGATGTAAAGGTGGCTTTTAAAACAGCCTACCGTTTTATCATAATGCTACATAAGTCCCTGCATTCGAACAAAGTTGCTGGTAAAAATTAACAGCCTGATTGATTGGGCCATCCTGAACGATTTTACTGTCATGGAGAACAATACCCCGTTGACAAATCGCCTGCATAGCCTCTAAATTATGGCTAACAAATATGATGGTTTTGCCTTGTTTTGCAGCCTGCTCTACGGTTGCCATACAATTTCGCTGAAAATCAATATCGCCAACTGCAAGCACCTCGTCCAAGAGAAGGATATCGGGATTAAGGTGGGTTGAAATTGCAAAGGCAAGCCTCAACTGCATTCCATCGGAAAACTGCTTGAGTGGGGTATCCAAAAATTTTTCTACGCCTGCCGAACGAATAATACTGTCGAATTTGGCCCTGATTTCCTGGCGCTTCATGCCCAAAATGGCGGCATTGAGCCAGATATTTTCCCTGCCAGATAGTTCGGGGTGGAAGCCGGCCCCAACCTCAAGCATGCCCACCAACTTCCCACGAACCGTTGCCGAACCAGTAGTAGGTCGGGTAATTCTACCCAAAATCTTAAGCAGGGTGCTTTTCCCTGCGCCGTTTTTCCCCAATATGCCAACAACTTCACCTGAATTGATGGTCAAATTTATCTCCTTCAATGCCCAAAACACTTCTTCTGATTGGCGATTTGAAAATAGCCTGAAGAGATGCTCTCTCAGGTTTGTCGCAGTCACGCCTTGGTGGGCAAGCCTATATGCCTTGCTTAAAGCCTTGATTTCTATAGCTGCTTTCATATCAAATCGGCAAGATGAGATTCAAGTTTTCTAAAAAAATACAGCCCCACAACACAAGTGAAGGCTGTAGTCAAACTGCTCCTTCCAACGATTAACCAATCTACTGGAATCCCTGAAAATGCAGACCTCATCATAATCACTGGTCCTGTTATTGGGTTGAAATCAAGGAACTTTACCCAATCTGCGTCACCCAGCGTTGAGGTCGGGTAGATGATTGGGCTTGCGAACAGCATGGTCTGCATCAGGAACGGGATTAAATATTGAAAATCCTTGAAACGGACATGGAAGCTGGCCAACAAGGTGCCCAGGCCTGCGGATGCTAAACTGCAAAGAACGATAGAAAGCAGTGCAATTACGATGAAATGCCCCCAATCTGCAGGTAATCCATAGAAAACGGCCAATCCTATCAGCAAGGCGAAAGCAGAAATAAAATCAAAGGCGGCAATTCCAACGGCAGAAATTGGAATGACCAATCGTGGAAAGTATATCTTGCGAATGATGTGGGCGTTCGCATACAGGCCCGTAGCGGCATGGACTACCCCAGTGTTGAAATAATGCCAAAGTGACAAGCCTGCAAAGGCAAAAACAGGGTATGGCAGCCCATTTGGGCTGATTTTGATGCCCCTTGAGAAAATAAGGGTGAACAATCCAACAAAAAACAAGGGCTGCAAAACTGCCCACGCCACTCCCAGTACGGCGTGCTTGTATCGTACTCGAACCCCACGCCATGTGTAGAAGTATAGTAGTTCCCGAGCTCCCCATAAATCTCGAAATCCAAACGAAATCCTATCTTTCGGCCTGATTTCGTATTCAACTACGACATCGTCAACCGCATTTTTGATTTCCATGAAAATTCTTTTCTGTGCAAATATTTTTGAAAGTGGTGTGGTCGGTCCCGCCCGCCTTGCCGAGAATTTGTTGAAAATCAACGACCTGCGCAAGGGAGAACACCAAGTCTTTATTCTGACTGCCGATGCTGAGCAAAGCAGCCCTTTTGTTTTCAAATTTCACTACAAGTGCCCAAAATTAGTCAGAATACTTGATTTCCTGTTTCTGGGTTTTGCCTATTGGAGAGGGATTGAAAAGCTTCGCAAGTCCAATCAGTTTGATGTGGTACTATTTGGCAACGCAATCTATTCCTTGGTACCCAGTTTGCTTGGAGTTGGCATGCCAGTAGTTGGAATGGTCAATGATGACCACGTCGCTGTGGTCACTTTCCGAAATTTTTACAAGGTTCCTGGTGGAAGGGGACTCCTTTTTGTGAAAATAGTTGAAAGAATAGCTGTTAAGAAGCTTCGAACAGTACTCACCTGTTCCGATTATTTGAAGCGATTCATAGTAGCCCAGTACGGTATTCAATCGGCCAAAGTTCAGCGGCTTTACCAGGGAATAAACGATGAAGGTATTGAGTTTCAACCGCTTCGCCTTAAGGCATTGCCCGATGTAAAAATAGTTTTTATCAAGCACAGGCATGACATAGGCCGGCTGTCGGACCTGCTGACAGCTTTGGAATTGTTGAAAGAGTTTCGCTTCCATTTTACCATCATCGGGCCTCCAAATTCAACACGGGTCAGCTTGGAAGAACGCACAAAAAACACCAGAAACATTAAATTGAACTTTCTCGGCCCAGCACTGCAAAGCGTGGTTCACCAACAACTGCATGTAAACGATTTGCTTTGCATACCTTCCTCTATTGAAGCATTGGGCTTGGCCAATGTAGAAGGGATGGCCCATGGCATTCAGATAGTCAGCACAAAGGTTGGAGGAATACCAGAGGTGCTGGACGGTGGCGAGGCTGGTTGGCTCTGCGAACCTTGCGACCCCGTCTCACTCGCAAATGCTATTCGATGCTGCCTTACGGCAACTCCTGAAACCCGGGCCAATATCAGTGAAAGGGCATTTGCTCATTTCAAAGCAAATTTTAGGGCTAAAACCATGCTCGACAATTTGCTGCAAATATTGACCACTGCCATCCATGAACACCATGCCAGATAGGAGCTTAAAATATTATGCGAAGACCTTGTGGCTCAAGTCCATTGCAAAGGGCAGCTTTTTGCTGGATAAAATGGGCATGTTGGAAAATATGAAACAACGGAGCAAAGAAGAAATTGGGATTTGGTTAAAAATGGCGGGCAAAGACCCTGCCTATATGCCTCAGTATTTGGCTTATGGATTTATTCATGATAAAGTTGAATTGGAAAGGTTACTTCAATTCGACGACAAGGGCATTCCGCTTGGATGGGTACATGCTACGCTTACATCACATAACCCATTGATGGTGAGCTATTTTGCATTGGTCTGTTGGAACGACTTCATTCAGTTAGATGCTGAAACAAGCAAAAACAGGTTCCTTGAAATGGCAAATTTTTTATCAGAAATGGGTAATTTGGATGAAAAAGGATTCTGGCTGCCCTATTTTCAATCTGTGCCAAAGTTTGGCCTAAATTCCCCTTGGTATTCAGGCTTGGCACATGCTGTCGCAATGGCTGTTTTCATACGATCATTTGACCTGACTGGCGATAAGAAATACCAACGCATTGCAACACAACTCTGCCTGACTTTGACAAGGCCAAAAGCAGAAGGTGGATTTTTTGAAACAATCCATGACGGTGGTAGTTGGATTCAAGAATACCCGACTGATAAAATCAAGCAGGTTTTGAATGGCCTGCTTTTCTGTTTGATTGGCCTTTACGAGTATCAATTAAAGATAGGCGAAAACCCAAGTACAGGAAAGGTCTTGGCTGACTGCGAGGCGACCTTGTTCCAACGATTGCCAAATTACTTAGTTGGGCCATATACCCGTTATGCGTTTGGTCGGGCAGCTTTTAGCAATATAGAATACCAAGGGTTGTTTGTTTTCTTGTTCCTTCATTTGCACCAGCTTTCAGGGAAGCATGCCTATAAAATGCTCGCAGCGCGTTTTAATAAGCATACGGACTGGGAGGCATTTTTTTCTTTTTATGAAATTTCCGACTACAAGTATCGGGCAGCTACCATAAAGCATACAGTATGTCAAAGAATCAACGAATAAAAGCCCTTTGGCTGGCAAGCTGGTGGCCCCGCCCCGACCATAAGGTGCTTGGTATATTTACCAAAAGGGATGCAGAGGCAGTAGCCTTATTTTGCGATTTGGTGGTGATTAATGCAATCATTCATCCCAATAAGCGATTCATCGTGGAGGAAAGTATTGATGATAAAGGTTACAGGATAATCATTGTCAAATGCCCGGCAAGCAATAATCCAATCTTGGCACGAATCAATCTGGCAAGAGGCTTTTTTATGGGCATAAAATGGACAATACAGAAAGGTTTTAAACCCAACGTGATTCATTTGCACATCGTTACCATTGCAGGAATGGCAGCATATTTTTATAAGCTGAAATATAAATTGCCCCTTTTCCTTTCTGAACACTGGAGCGGCTTCAGTATGCCAACCCCACCAATCGGTTTTTTTAACAAATGGCTCGGGAAATTGCTTGTTCGGGATTCTAGGGGCGTTTTTGCGGTGACGAAGCCTATGAGGGACAAAATGATTCAAATAGGTTGGCAAGGTCAATATCTGGTAAATCCAAATGTCGTGGACACTGATTTTTTCACGCTTGGCCCAAAACTATCACCCAGCCCTTTTCGATTTATCCATATTTCAAGCCTCGATGAGGAGCATAAAAATATGTCTGGCTTACTTCGGGCCATTCGCCAAGCGGCTTTGCAACAACCAAATTTTACCATGACCATCATTGGTGGGGATGAAGGTACGGCCCACGTAACGCAATTGGCCCAGTCGTTAGGTTTGGAGGACAAGCTGCGCATTCTTGGGGTTCAGTCGGCTGAGGTTGTTCAACGGGAAATGCAGGCCAGCCATGCCTTTGTCTTGTTCAGCAACCGGGAGGGGTTGCCCTGTGTGATTCTTGAAGCCATGGCTACGGGTTTGCCGGTCATTTCTTCAAGTGTGCCAGGGTTGGAAGAATGGGTAACACAGGAAACGGGTATTTTGGTGCCAATAGGGGATGAGGGTGCGCTAACAGCAGCATTATTGAAAATCCTTCAAGGACACCAATGCTATGACAAAAACATTATTAGGGAAAAAGTGGTACGGGAGTGCAGCTATCCGGTGGTGGGAAAGCGAATAGCGGAAGCCTACGAAGAGGCAGTGGCTGCCTGCAGGAATCGCTCGTAAACTGGCGCAAATGCTTGGTATTCAGGCACATGAAAGGAGGTGTTGTGCCAAAGAAGGGTGAATCTGCCCTTGTATTTCTTGACAGCTTCAAGTAGGCTAGTGAGGTCTGCCTCCATTTCGGAAGGAGTAGCTTTTTGGTAAACGGCGTAAGTGGTATCCATTGCCGTAAGAGGGGCCTCTATGAGTTTTAACTGCTTTCTCTCAAAAATATCAAAAACAGGAAAAGGTGTGCATGTGCCACATCTAAACCCTGACTGCTCTGGATAACCAAGTGTACTATCCATTTGAAGTCCGTTTTTTTCCCAAAAAAGCCAGGTCTTTCCCACTTCGAACCGAAGGAAATGTTGCCTGCCTTGCGTCACCGCTTGGGGTGAAATGGTTCGAAACCGCTTTACTTCCAAGTCAAAAACAGTATTTTCTGTGGCACTTAGATAGCTTGGATGTACGCCAATTATATGGCCCCTGTCATTTATTCTTTTTAATATTGGTGCAGCTTTGCCTATTTGCTGCTCCATCTTATTGTCGTATTTAGTATTGCCGCCAGCCAAAAAGTAAAAATGAGATTTTATGCCATAACTTTCAGAAACATCCATTAAATAATCGTAAGTATCATAAGGGTCAGGGTATTTTTTAAACTTATGGCCCAAAAAGCTTTGGCAACTAAATATGGCAGTTGTTATGTCCCTGCGTTTTAATATGTCGCCACCCATTTTTTTGAAAAACCCAAACCAATTTAACCACAGATAATGCTGGTCAACATCATGTGTTATTTGCAGTTCATATTTCTTGGCACTTGGTGGCAACTGTTCTCCCATGTATTCTAAAATATTGCGGAGCAAGGCCGCCATCTCATCAACGATTGGCCTGTGAAGGAATCCAAACTTCTTGGCAAGGCTTGCCGAAGCAGGGAACCTGCCATGCAGGTCCCGCACTGTATTTACAGCTTCTTCCCACCTTGTCAAACAGAAGAAAGTGGCTGCAAAAATATCAATGCCCAATACGGATTGCTTGCCTACAATATTCCAATGGTCATTGCCAAACAACAAAGGAATATCCTGTTCAGCCAAAAAAGGTATTGCTTTTTTGTTGGCCAATTTTACATTCCTTGGGATTGCAATATATTGAAAATAAGATTTTTCGATTGGGTATTGGTTGAAGAAATGGTCTTCAACTATAATAGAACTGCCATTGTCTAAATAAATCTGAGTGTAGGGTTGATTGACGATTTCTGTTTCAAACTTCAATCCCAGCATGGTCACGAACAGAATTTGGGCTGCATATAGCCTTTCAGGCAAGTTGTTGCTGGGGAAAAAAATCCTCATTTTACTGTTTTGGTGCCATTAAAAATGGCGGTGTCGAGCACATCGTAAATGACCTTTGAAGCAAACTTTGAACCACCATTGTTCAGGTGTACATAATCGTAAAGATATTCCTTGGTATGCGGCACTTGTTTGGCCAAATCAATCAACAGCACATTTTCATCGGCGGCCACCTCTCTCACCTTATCATTAAACAAATCATAGTATTGGCAAAAATCCTCTACAGTTATTTGAGAAGCCTTAATTTTGTCTAAAAAAGGTTTGTTCTTGGGGTTCAGATAGAACTCATCCGGGTTGACCCTATTGAATTGGGTCATAAGTATTGGTTGTATGCCCGATGACCGACATAACCCAATAAACAGTCTTAGGTTTTTTTCAAATTGGTTCACTTGTGGCAGCGTTATTGGTCCGGGTTTTATCCAATGAAATTCTTTCGGAATTACCACTGGACTTAATTTCGTCTGAGCATTATACATTCTTTCATAAACGGATGGGAAAACCAACTGGAATGCTTTCTTTAGACGAAAAAAATAGGAGTAAGACTTGAAGAAACTTAAATCATGATTGTTAATTTCCGGCTTTGTGAATTTGACAATATTGGCCCTTGTCGGGGAATTTTTTTCTTCATAATAGCTTCCGTTATAACTAAGGTGTACCAAGTCGTTTATATTGTGCATCATTACAGCAACCTGGAAGTTTTTATGTACTACCTTGTTGATTAGTATATTAATGCTATGCAATGAATGGTTTCCCGCCACACCAGAATTAAACGTATTTACTGAATGGCCTTTTCTTTGGAGCATTTTGCCAACTAGGCTTGGGAAACGCAAGGTGTCATCCACAAAAAAGCATTCTGTGGTGGATCCACCAATGAACACAATATTTTTCTTGGCATCCGGTAGTATTGTCTCTGATTGGATAAAGCCAAAACTATCTAACTTAGCAGTGTATTCCTTGTATTCAACATTGTCGGCATAATCTGGGAAGTATGCAGGTGGATAGGTGGTTAGGTCTTGATTCGGCAACCCGATTTCTCGCAAACGTATGAACCTTGCATAAGTGTTGTTTGGACGCTCAGTTATGCTGTACTTTTCCAATACCAGCTCAACAATAAACAGCAGTATGAACAAAAGCAAGGCGTTGAGCAATAATACCTTGCCCCATTTTTTTTAAGCGATTGGACATGAATTCAACAAATTTTTTGTGCCAGCTATGCCCAAGTGGAAAAGGGCATCTAATGCAGAAAGTGAAAATGCAATTCCCAACTTACGCTCGCTGACAAAAGAATTAAATGGACTGTATTTAAGCACTATCCCTTTTTCATTGAACATTGTTTCTGATTGATAACTTTTTGCACCCGTGCCGCTCAAATATGCTGTGCCATTAACATGCCTTACTATTTCAAGGTTGAACATATCAGCTTTATCCTTAACTGGCATTTCAGAAGAACGCATAGTGGGCCTATTGATTTCCATCAAACCCGACAAGGTATTAATGATGAAGATGTTCATATCAACAAGGTGGCGATAAGCATCCAAGCCTGCAAAACAATCGTAAATGATGGGATATGTTTCATCAAAAAAAGCTGCTTTGAAGTATGCGTTTTTTATAAGCCGCAAGTGCCTATCTCGCCATTCCATATTGGAGGCAATTTCCAAATCCTTAATGAATGTAAAGTCACTATGCTTTTTAAGGGAACCGTCAACCAAATGGGTGCAATGTCTTCTGCCGATTTCCGAATTAAGGTCCGCCTAGTAGGGTAACGCTTTGAATGCTCCACATTATCGTGGAATACAAACACGTCACAGGCCGCAATTTTGTAGAAATATCCCAACCAAGGAAAATAATTCGGCTGGTGGATGGCCACGATTTTCTGCTTAGAAGGAGCTACCATTTATATTGATTTTTAGACCGTTTTTCACCCTGTTTTCTACAAACGATACGTCCCTCAAATAAAGATTATTTCCAAATATTGGTGTGACTATTTGGTGAAATTTCCTCGTAAACGGCTGATAATCAAACAACTGAAACCCAATCGAAAGCAATTGCTGATGCAATGCCCCCTCATCGAACCCATAACGTTGGCCAAGCCCCATGCTCTCAACTATGAGTGCTTTTACGCCTAGATTGGCTAGGGTATTCTTTGCACCTTTAACTACCGCCGTTTCATAGCCTTCAACATCAATTTTTATCAAAACGGGTACCCTTGCTTTGCAAAAATCGTCGAGCGGAACAATGCGGATATGTGTTCCAGGTGAATCAGTCTGAGTTGATATATGGTTCTGAATGCCTTTGCCGGTTGTCATTTGCAGCGATTGATAGGATGCCCCAAGTCCAGTTTCATGCACGTCTATCTGTGATTCAAGATGGTTCAGTGCTCGGTTTTTCAAGAGCATTTGGGCTGCATTGGTATCTGGCTCAAAAGCAAGACTAAAGGCCCCGCAAACCCCGGAAGCCAGAAGCGAATAGGCACCAATATTAGCACCAGCATCCACGAAACAATCGGCTGGCTTGAGAAAATGCAACAAAAAGCCCATACTCTCAAACTCTGGCAAGCCGAAATAATGACAAGCCGTACTAGCATGGTAGCCACGCCTTACTATAAGGCTCAGGCCTTCAACCCATAATTTAATGATTTCAGGATTACCTGCTCTCGAGTTAAGCTGCCAATCTAAATATCGGGCCAATGTAACTACTTTGCGGTTAATTGTAAGCGGGTGCTCCGTCAATCTTCTTAGTGTTTGCAGCAATTTATTATAGGTTAATTCTGATATTTTCAAATGCTTCCGCCAATGGCCTACCCGATTGTACTCCCCTTACGACTGCCAAACTTCTGATGAACGCATTGGACATATACGGCTTTCCTTCTTGGGTCTTATATGCTTCCAATGCCTTGATTTTCAGTTGGATATGTTGTTCTTCCAAGCTGACAAAAGTGTCTGCTGTAAAACTGAGGTTGTTCCAAATCAGTTCATAACCCAATATTGAGCAGAATTTAAACGCACGAAGCCCCTCCTCGTAAATGGTGCGGTGGTCTTGATGGATATCGTTGGCAGAGGGCAGGAAAACCAAGTCCGGTTGGATGATCGGTTTAATCCTAATTAATTCTTCCAGTATTTCTTGTCGAACATAGTTCAATTTTCGGACTTGGTATTTAAATATGAGCACATTATCTTGGGGAATGCCAAGGATTTTTGTTGCTTCCCGTACCTCCAATTCGAGTTGGTTCTTGGGGAAATGGGCGGGCACGCTCTCATCAGCCGTGGAAAATGCGGCATAGAACAGTTTTGAGCCTTGTTCAATCAACTTTGCAATGGTAGCACCACAGCCAAGTTCACCATCATCTGTATGTGGGGCAAGCACGAGTACATTGTCAGCTTTTAACATCAAGGTATTTTCTAATGATAGCGGCTATTTTTAAGGCAGCGGTACCATCGCCAAGGCAATTGGTATGTCGTGATGGTGTTTCCCAGTTTTTGGTAAATTCCAAAATCCGTTCACAATCTGGACCTGCAATCCTATTCCAGCCTTCTTCCACCGTTTCCACCCATTCGATTTGACGGTCTATGATGACCCCCGGCGTTTTATGAAAATAGGCCTCCTTCACCACGCCACCTGAGTCGGTGATGACCATTTTGGCGAAGCGAATCAAGGTTTGGGCATCAAAAAAGCCTAAAGGCGGAACCAAGTGCACCTGCTGAAAACTCGCTGGATTTGGCAGGTGGTGATTATCAATCGCCTTAACTGTTCGGGGGTGTATGGGAAAGACTACGGGCAAATCCAGTTGTGCCATTGCTTCGATGATTTGCTTGAGGGCCAAAGGGTTATCCGTGTTATTGGCACGGTGGCAGGTGAAAAAATAATATTGACCGGGGATTATATTTAGCTTTTCAAAAATGCCCTTGTTGCCAATAATGCGTTCTAAATTATTGAAAATCAAATCAATGCCGACATCGCCAACGAGATGGACGTTATCGGCTATTCCCGACGCTTGTAGGTTACTGACCCCGGTTTTCGTCGGGCAGAAAAAAATGTCAGCCACGGATGTTGTCAATAATTTGTTGACTTCTTCAGGAATCAACTTATCGTATTCACGCAGCCCTGCTTCTATATGGGCGACTTTAATTCCGTTTTTTGCTGCCGCAATGGCGCCTGCTGCGGTGGAATTAGTGTCACCATAAACTAGAACCAAGTCAGGGTTTTCCTTTTCCATTACTTCATCCAGCGCCGCAATCATTTGCCCAAGCTGTTGTGCTTGTCGCCCTGAACCTATGCCTCAATTATAATTTGGTGTTGGAATTTCCAATTCTTTGAATAGGTCGTCAGAAAGGTTCGCATCGTAATGCTGACCAGTATGCACAATGATATGCTCTATACTTCCGTCGGCTACTAAGGCAGCATGGACAGGTGCCAATTTGATAAAATTGGGTCTTGCACCAACGATGGAAAGAATTTTATAGATAGGTATTGGTGTTTTTACAATGGTTCACTGAGCTTAGCTCAAATTTCTGCTTCCTCGAAAATAGTCTTAACATCCAGTTTAAAACCATGTTGTCAAATTCCATTTGGCGAAACTCAGGCCACGTCAATTTTTTATGTAGTACTTCCACATTTGCTTGAAATTTGAGTTAGGTTAAGGGTTATTTGTTTTTATTTCGTAACTATTCAGAAGCGTGTGGGAGGAGAGAGAAAAATGAAATTTTTTCTTTCTCCTCTCAGATTTTGGGATGTTTTTTGGGGGGGAATTGAAAATTTTCCCCCCAAAACATCCCCTGGTAAGTCGTTACTTTACTTCAAAATCTACCAGAGGCTTTTGGGCAAAACCAGTCTTAAAAACATGCTTTTCCAAGAAGGCTGCCATCATGTTTTCCCAACGAAAAGCATCCAAGTCAGCATCCGCAATTGCAGGAGCCACCAGGCCAGTCATTTGCCATTCCTTGTATTTTTCCAGCAGGAATGCCTTGACCAAATCCTTGTGGTTCATGGAATCGTAAGCAATCATTCCTGCATTGGTAGCTTCAAATATTTCTTCCAATTCCTCGTCCTTGCAGCCATTGACCAATAACAAAACTGGTTGTTTGGCCGCCAAATATTCATAAAGTTTCCCAGTGGCATTCCCCTTTAGCTCAGGAGTGGCATACGTCAACAGCAGGTTGATATGGGTACTGCACTGTAGTTGGACGGCCTCTTGGTGCGTAACATTGCCAAGGCCAAGAAAGATGCTCGGGACAAGCCCGTATTTTTCCAAAAGCGGTATCCAAGTAGCCGTATCCTTGCCTGCATACCGGATTTGCACCTGCTCAGCGGCTATTTTTTGTGCTGCAATCAATTCGGACAATGCCTCCAACAACAAGTCTGGCTTGCGAAGGTCTCGGAACATGGAGCCAGTGTAGGTGATGGTAAAGTGTTTGGCAGTTGGTAAATCGGCGTTGGCAGCCGGGGTTATTGGTAATTCACCTATGCCATTTCGGAGCACTACCACGTTGGGATGGAATGCCTTCAAGTGTTCTGCCAATCCTTTAGAAACAGTAGTTACAACATCGGCTTTGGCCAAGATTTTTTTGTTGAACCATGATTGTATTTTTGGGAAATAAGTTTCTTTTAACGCAGGGTCAACATGTAAGTCACGGAAATCAGCCACCCAAGTAGTATGGGGTCGGGAACATTTGATCAGGTAGGCGATGGCATGGTCGCTATACGGGCGATAAGAAGAGAATACTAGCGTTGGATATTTTTTATTTATTAAACCAAGGCCTTTTTTATATCCCGAAATAATATACAAGAAACCTCCTTCTCCAATCAATAGATTGAAAGGAAAACTATTGAAAAGATTATAAATCTTAAAAGCCCATTTAGGCTTAAATTTTTCATCTACGTGTTTTATTTCTTTTCTGTTAAAATAAGTAAACAGCCTGTGATCCAAAGTCAAGGCTGTAGATACATGCTTTGCAGTGTCGTTGAAATCCTTGATAGGCAAAAAATTCCTGTTGCTTGTGGAGATTATTCTGATTTCTCTAAAATAGTTTTGGAGGGCAGAGAACATTCGGTAGCTTCGCCAAGTTTGGTTGCTGGCTGGTGGGAACCAATAGGCTATCAGCAACACCTCTGCTGTTTTTCTTTTCATCGAACCTTATGCAAATGCACTAAAAAATCGGCGCTAAAAAAAGGGAGGAGGTAGCCTGGAAGGTGCTTTTTCAAGTAATAGGCCAACTGGATGGATAGCTGTGGGAGTAATTGGTTGAATGGACTAAAAGTTTGATTATGCCATTTTGCCTGCTTCAAAAATAAGGTAGCAGGAAGTAATTTGGAGAATTCTGACAAAGAAAAAGCCGTAAGATTAAAATCTTGTTGGATAACACCCCTTTTCTTGAATGGTAGCAACCGCAATAATGGCTTGATGCAAGTTCTTATCAGATGCTCCAAACTTCGGCGGTGCGTAAAGGAAATTATAATTCTTCCTTCATCATTTAGCCATTTACCAAAGAGCGGCATGAATTGTTCAAGATCTTCTTTTCTAAGGTATGAACTTACCCCAAGCATAAATATATAGTCAAAACTATTGGCGTCCAAAATTAAGGCTGGTCACATCCCCGATAATCTGGTCTTCGATTGGAATGTTGCTATTTGAAAGCATTTCTGGGGAAATATCAACCGCTTTATAGCGAAAATGTTGTAGCTTGACTTTTAAAACATCATATAAAGCACCGGTACCTGCTCCAATATCAAGGATAGATTTTCCTGAGAAATCATCTATTTCAATTATGGCATCTTGAATTCTTTGAGTAAAGAAATAATGGTGATAGCGGCTCTTTTTGAAGTAACGGCTAGGATATACACTAGCTATACTGTCAAAATAATTTTTGACCAACTGGGTCTGACGGGGTTTTGGTTTCATGCCTAAACAATTCATCCAATAGCTTCAGATATGCATCAGTGATAATTTTTTCGTCAAAAAGGGTCACCGCCCTAATCCTGCTTTCTTTGCCCATTGCCAGAATAGAATCTGTACTTAAATTCGATAAGGTGGACATGGCCAAAGTGAGTGCTTCAGTATTGTTTACGGGCACTAAATACCCATTCTCCCCATGAACCACCGTATCCCGGCAGCCAGCGGTATCCGTGGTGATGACAGGCTTTCCCATGGCCATTGCCTCTAAGATGGAACGTGGAACGCCCTCGCCCCTGTGTGACGGCAGTACCATAACACTTGCTTGTTCGATATAGGATCTGGTATCTTTTGAAAAACCAAGGTATTTAACAACTCCTTCTTCTACCCAGTCAAACAGTTGATCCTTCGTAACAGCCGAAGGATTGGAATATGCAAAATTGCCTAAGACATGAAATTCAAGTTTGGGGTTTTCTTTTTTCAATTGCCTTGCTGCCTCTACAAACTCAATTATTCCTTTGTCTTTCAATAACCTACCAATAAATAGAAAAATGATATTGTTATTTTCTATCCGAGTTTCAGAGGGCCTGAAATTCTGTGTATTTACACCTGACCCTGGTATAATCACGCATTTTTCTTCGGCTATGATGTGGTTGTTGACAAGATGTGCTTTGTCATCATGATTATAAACGACGAGCTTGTGTATTTTCTTAAATGCTAGTTTATAGAGTTTAGGAACAAGTTTGTTTAACCCTTTGGGATGTAGGAAGGGGTAGCCAAGGCCAGTTATCACACAAATAGCAGGGAGTCCCAATAACCTTGCAGCTATACTTCCATAAATATTTGGTTTAACCGTAAATTGAATTATTAAATCTGGCTTTTCTTCCCTATAAATTTTTAGTAACTCAAAGAAGAACAATATATCCTGAAATGGATTCTTCTGTTGTGGGAAAAGATGTTTGATTGGAACATGTTTGAAAACACTGGGCTCTTCTAAGTAGCTTATAAACTCATCAATTGGAGTTGCAACAACAACTTCATATCCCATTTTTGCAAATTTCCTTGCATGAGGCAACCGAAAATTATAGATATTCCAAGAGGAGTTATCAACTATTATTATTTTTTTCTTTATATTCGTCACCACTACTGGTTTGAGACACTAATTTGGGTAATTATTAATTGAACTCCCTTCCCCAATTTTTCTCTGCAATTCCCGCAACCAATTTTATCTCCTGCTCCTTTTCTTTTGGGTAAATTAGGAGGGCGTTGCCCTCATCAACAATAATGTAGTTTTCAAGCCCTTCAATCACAACTAGTTTGCCTGGTGGAGTCCGAATCAAGGAATTTTTGACATTCGATAATAGGGCGGTTTTGGTTTGCACTACATTGCGTTTCATCTTTAATACTTTCCTCGTATAGGGACACCCAGGTCCCCAAATCACTCCAGCCCATGTCGGCAGGGATGGTGTGAACTTTTGGTGATTTCTCTAGGATTGCATAGTCAATACTGATATTGGGTGTTCTAGGATAATTCTCAGCAATAAAAGCAACCTCATTTGGCGAATTATACACGCCATTTGCAGCGTTCAACAAGTTGTGAATGCTGGGAGCCAACTCGCTGAACGATTTCAGGATTGTTTTGGTGCTCCAGATGAAAATCCCTGCATTCCAGAGATAGTCACCTGTAGAAAGGTAGGATTTTGCCTTCTCCAAATCCGGTTTTTCCTTAAAACTGAGGACTTTGTGGATGCCGTCTTGCCCTTCTTTTGCGAAGTGGATATAGCCATAGCCGGTATCCGGTCGAGTAGGGGAGATGCCCAAGGTCACAATGGCTTCATGCGCTGCGGTATAAGCCAAAGCCATTTCCAGTTTTTCGATAAAAATATCTTCCTTCAAAATCACATGATCAGATGGCGCAACCACGAGGTTCGCATCTGGGTTCAAGTCGTGCAATTTGAAGGCAGTGTAGGCCACGCATGGCCCCGTATTGTTGCGGCTTGGTTCGCAAATCACTTGTGTTTCGTCAAGTTCGGGCAGGTGCTGGAGCACCAAACCCTTGTACATTTCATGGGTTACCACGAAAATATTCTCGGTTGGGCATAGCTTCTGAAACCGCTCAAAGGTCAGTCGAATCAAGGATTTCCCAACACCAAGTATATCGAGGAACTGCTTGGGGTTTGCCGTTCGGCTGGCCGGCCAAAATCGGCTGCCTATGCCTCCGGCCATGATGGCTACGTAGTTATTCTTGTTCATGTTCCTGTTCAAAGTAGTCTATTATGGATTTAATGGTGAAGCTTAATTTTTCTCAGAGAATAGGAGGAAAAAGACTTTTTTCAAAAATCCATCCTCAATGGGGCTGTGTTCCATCGTACACCGATTCCAAGGAAAGTGTCCACGCCGCTGCTTGATGGGTTGGCAGTCTTTTTTTTACGGAAAAGGTAGTTCAGGTCAATGCTCAAATTATGCCATATCTCATAGCTTAAGTCAATGCCTAGCAAGTTGGTGGTCGTTTTAATCCCTTGGCCTATTTCATTGCCAAACAAATTAACCAAGTTGGTGTAATCCAAAAGGATGTTCCCGCCCCAGTTCTCACCACTGGTGTCTTGACCGTAAAAGGCATGGATGTAACGTGCTTCAGCTGTCCATTTTGAGCCAGGTTGATACCTGAGAATTCCGAGAAATTCCCTGAAATTGGCACCGAGCGGATGTGCAAGTGCTTGGTTGTAATGGGAGTAGCTTGCCCCGTTGAGTTCACGGTGCGTATAGGTATATGGCCTTACGGCATTGTATTCTGCCCGCAAGTCGAGGTGGTCAATACCGCCGATGTTCAGGTATTGAGCACCAAGCTGGTATCCGTACTTATTGGCCCACCATCCATTTCCTGAGGTTATTTCGCTCAACTGAAACTCGTCTAAAACAAATTGGCCGTATAATCGCATCCGCTTGAACAGGTTCCATTTAAAGTCCAAGCCCATTATCACATTGTCATCGCTGTCAAGGAGGTGCTCTACTGCCCGGTATAAGATGATCGGGTTGAGGTAATGCAGTTCGTAGGAATTGCTGCTGCTGGTATCCCTGTTGAAGATAGTGGCCTCGTAAAGACCGATGGTAAAGTTTTTCGTCACCTCAAAGCCAAGGTAGTGGGCAGCCATGTATTTACGTGGCAAGAAGTTTTCTCCGGGATTGGCATTGGCGGAAGTGCTGGCAAGTTCCGTGAAAAGGTTTTGGTAATGAAATCGCCAAAGTTTCCAATTGGCCTTCAGGTAAAGATAATTGTTTGAAAAATCGGAGAGCAACAGGGAACGGTACCCATTTCCGATAAATTGCCGGCCATGTCCAAACTCCAGCCCTATAGAGGGCGTCGCCTTAAATCCTATATGGCCTTGTGCGTTCAGGAAATCGTAGGAACCCTCACTATTGAAAATCGTACTGACATAATCTTTATATAACCCGTTGCCAGGCAAAGTCATTTTTTGCTTATATATTCATTCACATAATTGGAAAATCGAGCTTGAGTTTCGGTGATTTGGGAAAAAAAATAGACCCGATCATCAATACCGCCCCTTATCTCTATTCCCCGCTGGTTGATGAAGGGTGGCTTCCCGTTTTTCGGGTTAGCTGCTCCAAAATTGACCATAGGGTTTACCCTGGCATGGAATTTTGGCTTGTTCAACTCAAGCCAATTGGCTGGGGTAGAGTAGAAGTAACGCCAGATTGGCGCCTTGCACCGTTCATACTTGTCGCTCGCCATACAGGCTTCGATATAGGGCTGGTCTCGTATCCGGTAAATAGGGCCTAGGCTGTCTTCGCCAATTTGAATGTAGTTCTCTTTTGGTTTTTTTTGCCCAATCCGCCATGCTGGTGCGCCTATTGCTACCCATTCGTTGTTGTCCCGAAGTACCCGCCGAATATCCACCTTGTCCATTGTCGTTAACCAAGTGGCTGAGTCCATTTGGATTGCCAAGGCTGCAACCTCACCACGGGTATAAGTTTTCAAACTAGTGTGAAAAGGAGCATTTTGGCCAGACTTTATTTCCAAACGATCTACAACACGGTAATTGGTGCTCCCCAGTGGTAGGCCAGCGCCTTGGGCTTGGCTAAAATTTGCATAAATAAATGACAGCAATAATGGGTAAAACCTATTGAAAAATATACTGCGCATCCATTGTTTTAATATTAACCTGTTGTAACTACTTAGGAGGGTGTGGGAGGAGAGAAAAAATTTCATTTTTTTTCTCCTCCCACATTTTGGGGTGTTTTTTGGAGAAAAATTGAAAATTTTTCTCCAAAAAACACCCCCTGCTAATTAGTTACAACCTGTTTTTGATTTGAAGATTCATGAATCAATACCAATTTTTCTCGGCCAAGCCCTCGTAAACTGTACGTATGCCATCTTCTAGGCCGATTTTTGCATTCCAACCCACCGAATGCAGTTTGGAAACATCCATCAATTTTCGGGGCGTGCCGTCCGGCTTGCTGGTGTCGTGGACAATTTCCCCTTCAAAACCAACAATCTTCTTTATGAGCAAAGCCAGGTCTTTTATCGAAATATCGTGGCCTACACCTATATTGACAAGCCCTGACTCATCGTAATATTTCATCAAGTAATAGCAAGCGTCGGCGAGGTCATCCACATGAAGAAACTCCCTTCTGGGTGTTCCGCTGCCCCAAATCACCACCTCTTGGGAACTGGCCATTTTGGCCTCATGGAATTTCCGAATAAGGGCCGGTAGCACATGCGATTTTTCCAAATCATAATTGTCGTTAGGGCCGTATAGATTGGTTGGCATCACTGAGACAAAATTGCAACCGTACTGTGACCGGTAAGCAT
Source organism: Saprospiraceae bacterium (assembly GCA_016714985.1). GTDB lineage: Bacteria > Bacteroidota > Bacteroidia > Chitinophagales > Saprospiraceae > UBA6168. The sequence continues at coordinate 312,061 of JADKBS010000006.1, forward strand.
CGCATAGCTTGATACCAGCAATCTTTGCAATGGCATAAGGCTCATTTGTAGGTTCCAATTCTCCTGTTAATAGATATTCCTCTTTTAAGGGTTGCGGAGCCAACTTTGGATAAATACAGGACGAACCCAAGAACATCAGTTTTTTCACTCCAAATAAATGCGAAGCATGGATGACATTTGCCTGCATCATTAAATTGTCGTACAGAAATTCTGCTCGATAGGTGTTGTTCGCTAAAATGCCACCAACTTTTGCTGCTGCAAGAAACACATATTCAGGTCTCTCCTTGCGAAAGAACTCCTTCACCTCGTTTTGGCTTCGCAAATCCAATTCCTTGGAACCTTTATAGCATAAATTGGAAAAACCAGATTTCTCAAGATTTCTTTTGATGGCTGAACCTACCATACCATTGTGCCCGGCTATATATATTTTGGATAAGGTATTCATTTTCAAACTAATCTTCGCTTGGCATTGATGAGCGCAGGATAAATTCTTTTTTAACTTGAATCATATCTGAAGCAACCATTTCAGCAACCAACGATTTTAGGTTGTATTTGGGTTGCCAACCTAATTTATTCATCGCATTACTGGGGTCACCGATAAGTAAGTCCACCTCGGTTGGACGGTAATACCTTGGGTCAATTGCAACCACCGTGGCCCCAACCTGCACTGGGAAATCGGGATGAAAAGAAGCTGTGACGATACCAACTTCGTTTTCGTCATTACCATCAAATACCAATTCAACCCCAACCTCTTCGAAGGCCATGCGTACAAATTCACGGACGGAATTTGTCTGACCGGTAGCAATTACAAAATCTTCGGGTTTGTCCTGTTGCAACATGAGCCACATTGCTTCCACATAATCCTTTGCATGCCCCCAATCCCGTCTTGCGTCAAGATTGCCTAAATATAGCTTCTGCTGATAGCCCTGCGCAATATTGGAAACGGCTCGAGTGATTTTTCGGGTGACAAACGTTTCGCCCCGTATCGGGGATTCATGGTTAAATAAGATGCCATTGCAAGCATACATATCATAAGCCTCCCGATAATTTACGGTAATCCAATAGCCGTACATTTTTGCAACACCATAAGGCGATCGAGGATAGAACGGTGTGGTTTCCTTTTGGGGTATTTCTTGTACCTTTCCATATAGCTCCGAAGTGGATGCTTGGTATATTCTGGTTTTTTTCGTCAACCCCAGCAAACGCACTGCTTCCAGCACTCTCAATACACCCAAGGCGTCTACATTGGCGGTGTATTCTGGGGTTTCAAAACTAACTTGCACATGCGATTGTGCCCCCAAGTTGTAAATCTCGTCCGGCTGTATCTCCTGCACAATGCGGATAATGTTCGTCGAATCAGTCAGGTCGCCATAGTGCAATATGAAATTTCTATGGTTAACATGGGGGTCTTGGTAAAGATGGTCAATACGCTGGGTATTAAATATTGAACTTCTGCGCTTAATCCCATGCACTTCATACCCTTTATTGAGCAAAAATTCCGATAAGTAAGCACCGTCTTGACCAGTAATACCAGTTATTAATGCTTTTTTAGCCATAAAATTTAATTAGTAGATAAGAAATCCGGCCTTGCCGGTAGGTGCTTAAAAAGTTTATAAGCAAAATTACTCTTTGGAAAAAAAATTTGCCATGCAGTAAGAAAAATTATTTTAAAATCGGTAAACAAGGATGCGTTTTGTTGGTACCACATTTCCAAGGCACCCTTGTATGGAGCAATAAATTTTCGGTAATATTCATGCGGATGAATTTCTGTTGATGATACCAAAAGCTCCTCATCCCGGAAAATAATTGAACCAATACCGGTTATTCCAGGTTTGGATTTATAAATCTTGGTTTGAACCTCCTTGGAATAGTCATTGAAAGCCCTGTCATCAAGTGGCCTTGGACCGACAATGCTCATATCACCTATAAGCACGTTGATGATTTGAGGGAGTTCATTTATTTTGGATTTACGCAAGAATTTTCCAATTGGCGTTACCCTTGGATCATTTCTGACAGTAATGGTGCCAGATCCAATGCTTGGACTATTCTTTAACATGGTAGCAAATTTCCAAATGTCGAAATATTGATTATTCAACCCAATTCTTTTCTGGAAATACCAAACCTCTCCTTCAGCAGTGAATTTAAGTACAAGAATTATCGGCAACATCAAAGGAGAAAGCAGCAATAATGCTACCAGTGTTAAGACAATGTCAATGATTCGTTTTAGAAATAAGTACATTTTACATTTTTTGATCAAGCCCCTTACCTGTCTCAATATGCTCAAAATTGGGGATGTAATGTTGAATCAATGCAACAATATCTGCTTTGTGGATATCCTTTCTTGAAAACAACTGCTTTAAAGAAATATACATCTCCTGAATATTCTCAATGGCTTGACTTGGAGCATTTAATATCACCCCCAAAGATTTAAATCGATTGAAATCAACGGTTTCGTAGCCTGTATAAAATTCTTCAAAAGGTTTTTCTCCTGAAGTATCTGAAGCGAAATAATACACAGGATATTTGTTTTGCCCTACATCCAAATTTGCCGCTTTTGTTTTTGCTTCTTCTTCGGTAGCGCAAGTTTCGGCTTCCCACCCCATTTCAGAAAGCAGATTATTGGCGATTTCTGAAAATCGCCGCATATCAGATTTTTCATTCAATTTGGGAAAAAATATCTCACCAGAATTTCCTAACATACATGCCAGTAAGCAAATTTGTCCAGATTCCTCTGGGGAAACAAAATATCGCTTCACGTCATTTGGGGCTGACAACGGTTGCCTTTTCATCAACCTTTCCAAAAAGCCAGCAGGCAAGCTTCCGTTACTAAAAGCTACGTTGGCAAATCGAGCGGTTGTAATTGGAATCGTACGAGAATAAGCCAATATTACCTCCTCCATTAGTTTTTTACTGGCCCCCATGACGTTGACTGGGTTGGCTGCTTTGTCAGTTGAGACACAAAAAAATGGTTTGGAGGATTCTCTTTCAATAAATCAAGCAAATGTACAGCTTTTAAAACATTGTTCTCTACCATTGCCTCAATAGAGAACTGGTCTTTTTCGCTCCTTACGTGCTTGTGTGCCGCAAAATTTGCAACTATATCGAAAGGGCCTTCTTTGGTTACAATCTTATCGAAAACAGCATCGCCAAAATTGACAGGATAAGTAAGGTAGTTTGGTGGAACTATCAAACCTTTGGTACTACGGAGATCCCTTGTCAGTTCTGTCAACCCATTTTCATTAATGTCAACTACAACCAAGCGACCCGGTTGGAAGCGCAGCAGCGCTTTGATATAGGATGAACCTATACTACCAGCACCCCCTATGACCAAGGCGGATTTGCCCTTTATCCGCTCAAATAATAAATCAGTATTGGATGCTATATCATCCGAGAACAAACTCTTGGGGCGGCCGGTCACATGTTGTGCTATGAAGGATTCTAAATTGAATTTAAGCATTTTGTTGGTACTTAGAAAGCTGATTTTGGTTGCCAACCCAAGGTTTCCCTTGCAGCCCTGTCGTCAAAGGTCAGGGTGGAAGTAAGTTTCATCAGTTTATCGGAAGTTAATGGGAATGGTATTTTGATTGATGTCAATAAATCGCCAAAAATGGCCAGTGTTTTAGCCCAAAACATTGGCAATGTCCAGTTAATTGGTTTATTAACTTCCTTTGAAATTGCCGTTTCAATTTGGAAAAAACTTGGGTTTATGCCATCTGTCAAGTTGAAAATTCCTTGTTTGCCATCCAAATTAGGAATCAGGGCAGCAATATCTTCTGCGAGCACAACACTTTTTTTTGCATGATTACCTTCAATTCGAAAATAGTGCCCTTTAAGTATAGCTCGTTTTATTGCACCTAAGTTTCCAGGGGCTTTTTCACCTACCACGAGAGGTAGCCTAAGTATTATATACCTAACGTTGTGGTTGTTGCACCAATCAACTACAGCTTTTTCGGCCATGATTTTACTCTTTGCATACGGTGTATCTCCTTTCAGTGGCCAATCCTCAGCGATGTTTTCACCTCTTTCCATGCCATAAACGGCAACTGTGCTAAGAAATATGAACTGTGATATGGTATTGTTAGTGTTTGTGAGCCCTTCTAACAAGTTCAAGGTGCCTTGGTAATTGATTTGATGGAAATCCAAGGCTTCTTTATCATTTTTTGGAATTGAATGTGCTTTTCCTGCTGCATGAATTACATAATCAGGGGTTTTTGAAAGCTTTGGAATTTCATTGGATAGGTTACATACAATTAGATTCCTTTCATTCAAGCCTAGCGTTAAAATCTCGAATTGCTGAGAAAGTATCTCTTTCAAAGTCTCTCCCACAAAGCCATTTGCCCCAGTAATTAAAACTGATTTCATTCAGTGAAACAAACTACTGTATGACTCGGCCAATGAGTTGATGTTGTGAAATTCCTCCACATACGACTTTCCTTTCAATCCCATTTCACGGCGTTCTTCATTTGACATATTATACAGCTTAAGTACTCCCTCCTTAATCGCTTCGCTATCGTCAGGCTTTACAATAATGCCGCACCCAGAAAGCTCAACTGGGTCTTTGATTAAATTGTTAGAATCCAAAATGGGTTTAGCGGCCAACATGTAGTCAAAATACTTGTTTGCAGATACACCATGTTTGAACAGTGGGGTGTCATTTCTTCCAACGAAGCATACCTCAAAGTGATTTAGAATACTCTGAACTTGGTTCTTCTTTATTTTTCTAATGAAAGTAATATTTTCATACCCAGAAGATGCCTTAATCAATGTTTCTTTTAAATATCCGTCGCCTACGATGACAAAGTGGATACTTTTTTCGCTTACTAATAATTTTGCAGCTTCAACCAAGTATTCCAAAGCGTTTGCCAGCCCTAACGTCCCTGTGTAGCCAACAATAAACTTGTCCGCCGGGATTGCATCCAATACATCATGCTCTAGTGGTTCATGCTTCAATACCGTTTGACTTAACCCATTTGGGATATACCTGAATTTTGTTGGGACGCCTGAGATAGCATTAATATGTTCGCCAGCATTAGGTAATAAGGAAACAATGTAGTCAGATTTCTTGTAGCCAAACCTTTCAACCCATAACATTAATTGAATAAATGGATGCCATTTTGAAATTCCGCCAAGTTGTATTGCTGTTAATGGCCAAATATCTCTGATTTCAAAAATAAGTTTCTTTGACTTGAATCGTTTCTTTAAAATAAATCCCGTGATTATGGGGAAGATAGGCATGGAAGAAACTAAGATGATGGTTGGTTTACCAAGTTTATCAGTAGGTAAGAACAAGACCCTCCAAGCAAATACAACCATGCTCCAAAACCTATAAACCGATTGTGGGTTATACTTTGGCACCCTGACCCACCAAAAATTCCTTCCATCAACAACCTCAAGATTTAATTTCATGGGTGCATCAGGCAACTTGCTGAACATATGGTTAAAAGAACCTGAAATTACTTGAACCTTATGACCTTGCTTGAGCCATGTGTCGCTGAAGTAAAAATGACGTTCTCCCCACCCAGATTCTGGGGTGCCAGCAAATTGGTTTATTACCCAAATGTTTTCAGACGGCATAAACCTCACTGTCAATTAGTTGTGATAGATGGTGACATATAATTTCTCCGGCCAATCCTCCCCCATAAAGCTCGACTTTGGGAGGGAATGGCGTTTTGATGTAATCAGTAACAGCCTCAATTATTCTCTCACTTTCCGATCCAGCAAGCCTATTGTAGCCGCCCTCTACAAGTTCAATCCATTCGGTTTCATCTCTAAGTGTTACACAGTATTTGTTGCAAAAATAGGCTTCTTTTTGTAGCCCACCACTATCTGTGCAAATTAGGGTGGCGTTCATTATAAGTTGGAGCATATCAAAATATCCAACTGGATCAATTATAGTAAAATGGATATCAATTCCATTTTTTTCTATGATTTGACGTGTTCTAGGATGCAATGGTAGAATGACCGGGAGAATGGTACGATGTACTGTATTTAGTCCGTTGATTATAGCAGTTAAACGCGCTACATTATCCGTATTTTCTGCTCGATGAATTGTGGTTAAGATAAAGCCATTTGGTTGAAGTTGTAAATTATCTACGATATGGGAAATTTGCGAAGCCTTATCCTGATAGAATAATACGGCATCTTGCATTACATCCCCACTCAATACAATTTCGCTGTGGAAGTTGTCAAAACCTTCTTGTTTTAGGTTATTGATGGCTGTAGTAGTAGGGCAAAACAAAACATCACTTATCCTATCTGTTATTATCCGATTGATTTCTTCAGGCATTCTCATGTTGAAACTTCGTAAACCCGCCTCAACATGAACTACCTTTTTATGCAGCTTTTTTGCGGCCAAAGCTCCCGCAAGTGTAGAATTGGTATCTCCATATACGAGTACAGCTGCTGGATTGAGTTCCTGAATTTTTTGTTCGATGCCCTCCAACATTTTACCAGTCATAACACCATGACCACCGCCGTGAATATTCAAATGAAAATGAGGCTTTGGTATGTCCATCTCCTCAAAGAAAATGCTTGACATGTTGTTGTCATAATTTTGACCAGTGTGCAGTATATACTCCTTTATCCCCAAATATTTTTCAAGGTTTCGAGATACAACGGCAGCTTTAATAAACTGCGGGCGTGCGCCAACAATTGTAAGAATTTTCATTTTATGGCAGTGGTTAAACTGTTTTTTATGAGTCGGTTTTCAATTAACTGAGGTTTCCCTGAAGCAGTATTCGCTATTGAATCTACTTTTTTCCATTGTATCTCTATACTACTATTGGTTTTAGTATGTATATCCTCAACAATTCTTGCCAAAACCTGGGTTGTAAAATCATTTGAAGGTATGTATTCTATTATGATGGAATCATAAGATTCTTGGATAATTTTAAACTGTTTGATTTCAGGATAAAATTCGAAAATTCCTGTAAATGTGTGGACTATTAAGTTCTTCCCATCGGAAGTTTTAATAATGTCGGTATTCCGGCCAATTACCATCTTCAGCAATGGAAAGTTGAATTTTCGTTTTTCTGGATATTCTGAGATGGGGAGTTTTATCGCCAAATCGCCTGTATCATATCTTATCAATGGCATCGCATAGCCATCAAGTTTAGTCACAATTACGCGCCCCATCTCACCATCCTTGACTGGTTGATTATCTTGATCAAGGAGTTCCAAATAAACATTTGGAGTATAGATATAGAAATACGGTAAATCAACTTTCTGAGCAATCATAATACCCTCGTTACAACTATAGTTTTCATAAACCTTAGTTTTAAAGATAGATTCTATTTTTTCTCTGTAATGGTCAAACATTTTATCCCCCCAAGATATGGCAGCGTCAAATTGAATATTAAGTTTTTTTTCCTCTGCAATTAGAGCAAGCACATAGAGACTTGAAGCATAACCTCCTAAATGAAGATTTTTTATGTCCTTAATCTTGTTAAGGTGTTCCGTGGCAGTTGTTGAATCAAAATTGAATGCGGGGAAATAGTAGGTATTGGTAAGCCTATCTTTGATTGTTTTTACAATTCTTCTGCGCGGACTCATACCGGTTTGAAAAATAGGTTTCCCCAGATAAAAACCTGTCCATTCCCACCAATTTATAAGGATTGCCCTAAAAATAGACTGCTCTTTCTTATCTACAAATACTACTGCTCGTACTCCGCTTGACCCGCTTGTTTCATATTTCAACAATTTTTTATTTTTGTATTTTTCGGACAACAATTCTTCTGTTAAATCAGTAGTGTCTGATTTTTTGATTATTGGGAAAATTTTTAGCCATTCGTAGGGATTAGTAGAAACGGTATTGTACGGCTTATAAAACTTGCAAGTACTTGTTGCATGTTTTAAAAGGGCGTTCAATTTGTCATGCTGCAATTTTGCCAACGCCGATTCACTTAATTTAGTATAACTACGTTGTGTTATAAGTTCTTTGCTGACACTTGTTCCTAACAACCTGTCTCCTAATGGAAAAATTATTTTCTCTAAAATCCTACGCATAATGTTTTCTCGGTTAAATATTCTTAAGGATGGTTACAATCGGGTTTTTTGCAATTTAGGTATTATGCATTGTATTCTACTTGGCTTGAATCGTTGTCCATTTTCTTGCAAGGTTAGTATTTTGAAGTATTTTTAAATTGTTTTTAGATTAGTGAAATCCTGCAAAGTTTTAGCTATTGGCCAGATTTTTAAAATAAGTATTATACCATACGCTAAGCATGAATAATTGTCGTATTAATGTTTCGCCAATTGGGACTCGTTGTAAAAATAGTGATCTTATCTTTTTGATTGGCAATTGTTCGAAGATGGGCAACTCAAAAATTGGATCATTTTCCATCTCTTCAATAAATTCGCTAATAAATGGATTGGTTCTTAGGTATTGCTCCCAGGGAACACTGAACCCCAGTTTTTTGAAAGCCAATGTTTCAGGAGGAAGTCTTTTGCCGATTGATTGGCAAAGTAGGTGTTTCCCTTTTTTACCATTCAGCAATACATTGCTGGGCATTGCAGGAATCATTTCCAAAAATCTATAATCGAGAAAGGGAACCCGACATTCAATGGATGCTCCCATACTCATTCTATCATTGCGGTCCAATACCGAACTCAAGTGGGTGAACATGTCGAAATACATGGCTTGCCTAGCTGGCTCATTGGGATAGAGATTAACACTTTCACGAATAATTTGATGCCTGTATTCAAACTGGTCTGGGTCAATTTGGATACCAAAGGCCGCTAAATCTGTTGGATATAAATTTGAGGCATTAAAAAGGACTAAACTGGTTAGTGAATCATCTTTTAAGTAGCGACTTAATTTATCAAAACGATTGACAATGTTCCGGCTCGGCAACCCCCCAAGCAATTTGAGCAATCCTGAGCTAAACCTTATAGTTTTGCTGTGATTCAATGGTTTGTAACGATAATACCCTCCCATCAGTTCATCAGCTCCTTCTCCAGAAAGAAGTACTGTAACCAATGATTTTGCATTTTTCGTCAATGCCAACATCTGCGCATCATTTTGGTGAACCAAAGGTTCATCGTTGAACCAGCTTGCGTCATGGAGTTCTTTTGTGATATCTATCCGCTCATTTTCAATTTGATGAAACTTCAAATCAAATTTCTCAGCAACTTTTTTGGCTAAATTGGTTTCGTCATATCGCACATCTTTAAAAGTTACGGTGAATGCAGAGCTTCCATTGTAGCCACACCTGTGTAGGCCTTCAGCTATTGCCCCAGAGTCCAATCCTCCACTTAGCATTAAACCCAATGGTACATCACTTATAGTTCGATACTTGACCGATGAATAAAAAGTCTCCTCAAACCAATTGTAAGGATTTGATGGCAAATTCTCTCTGTTTGTTTGAATTTTATCAGATAAGTTCCACCATTGAGTAATATTTACTTTTGAATCTTTTATGGTGATGCAGTGCCCAGGCAGCAGTCGTTGAATATGCTTAAAAATAGTTTGTTGTCCTGCAATGTATTTGAATAGAAGTAACTCTTGGAAATAATCTTGATTCAATGCTTCATTTACCCCTGCTGATAATATAGCTTTTTGCTCTGATGCAAAAAAGAAAGTATCATTATCTATGCTATAATACAGTGGCTTTATTCCTATCCTGTCCCTAGCTATAAAGAGTGAATTTTCAATGCTGTCCCATATAGCAAATGCGAACATGCCATTTAAGGAGTTGAGCATTGCTTTTCCTCTTTCAATAAACAAATACAATAGAACCTCAGTATCCGATTTAGATACAAACCTATATCCTTTGGCCTTTAGTTCATCGTAGAATTCTTGATAGTTGAAAATTTCACCGTTAAAGATGATTGTGTATCGGCTATCTTCTGAGGTAAAGGGCTGATGTCCAGCCTCACTTAAATCTAGTATTGACAACCTTCTAAAGCCAAATCCAAGTGGACCGTTGACATAAATGCCAGCATCATCGGGCCCTCTGTGGATTAATGAATCTCGCATTTTCACCAGAAGATTCACATCGATTGGTTTGAAGTTGTTAAAGTTTAACTGACCGCTTATTCCGCACATGGTAATAGGTGAGGTTTAACATTACCATTGAGCTGCATTCAACAAAATAACATACCATTCATAAAGAGATTAGTTTTCTTTAATGTAACGATACCATCGTTTAGTGTTTACTCAATAGTAATAATTCTTTGTATTTTTCTACAAAGAACTGAATGTTTTTCTTTAAATCCGCTTTCTCTTTGACCAATTCAAGATTGTACGCAATAGCTTTTTTCCAAATGGTTGAATCTTTAATTACTTCGATAACGACTGATGCCAGCTTCTGGTAGTCTCCCACTGAAACTAAATAGCCATTGATGCTGTCTGTAATGAACAATCTGTTGGCTTTTAAATCAGAAACTATTGGAAAACACCCGCACGCCATAGCCTCAAACAACGATGCCGACACACCCTCTGTATGTGGCATTGATACATAAAAATCACTTTCCAGCAAAAGTTGGGGTAGATCCTCGTTCTTTACCTTTCCTACTAATTTAATGTTTTTTTCAAGCCCAAGACGCTTTATCTGCTCTTCGATCGCTTGCTTATTTGGCCCATCACCTGCAATGGTGTACAAGAAACGATAGCCTTTGTCCTTTACAATTTTCAAAGCATTAATAATTACTTCATGACCATACTCTGGGTAAAGCGACCTAGTTGATATCAATCTGAAAGGACTTTGCAATTCAATTTTTGCATCACTACATTTAAATAATTCCAAATCAATACCTCGTGGTCGAACAATTATTTTATCTTCCTCCACTCCTGTTAGCAGAATTGACTGCTTCATGTGTTCGCCCCAAGCATGGATTAAGTCAGATTTTGCGCAAGCATATCGTCTTATCATTTTCTTAAATGGTACGGTTATCCCTGTAATTGGCCAAATATCATTTTCACCCTGTGCAGCAATTACACAAGGGTGAATGCCTGACCTAGCTGCTAAAAATCCATAACTAGTTGTCCGGTATCCAATAACTATGTCTGCATTGTATTTTTTTAGAATCTGTTTTATAAATAGAGAAGAAAGAAGAAATTTTATGGATCTGTATGCCTTATTCTTTGCATTGATATTCCATTCTATTATTTCTACACCTGCGTAATTTATCATCGCATTTTTCCACTGTTTGGCATTCGCAAGGTTGTCTGATAGTAGAAGAATTTTCATCGGAGGTTTGACCATCAATTAGTTCTTGATGTATTTTTGTTTATTGGGATAATTGTTACCCTTTTCATAAATAACTGGTAACTAACAAGGAGGGTGTGGGAGGAGAGGAAAAATTTCATTTTTTTTCCCCCCAAAAAAACCTGCTAAGTAGTTACGAATTAGCTATCTTTTCTTAGTACATAGATGTATTCAGCCTTTAAAAAATTTAAAACATTGAATTGTGATACAATTCTAACATACGCTAAAAGAAAACTGTTTGGGAGCTTTCCCATGCCTGGCGTTATTCCTGCATACCTAATTTTCTTCTTGATGTACAACCCACATTTTTTTAGTTCTGTCTCAACGGTATCAGTCGTTGTCCTTTTTATTTCATATTTTGTCTTTCGCAGCTTTGATTCCAATTTCGACAACCAGTGATTGTCATCAGTAAATTGAAAATAAATTTCACCATCTGAAGCAATTAACTGTTTCAAAAATCTAAGGCTTTCACCAAGTGGTCTTTGAACATGTGCTATTACTCCAATAAAAAATATTGTGTCATAATTTTCTTTTGCGTCCAACTCAAAAAAATCCTTATTCAACAAAGCTACATGTGCTTGTCGGCTACTGGGAATCATTTTTTTGGCAAGACTTAACATGTTTTCAGAAAAATCAAGTAGTGTTAATTCATTCTCCAATACGTATGGCATGGATATGGAACCATTGCCGCAACCAATATCCAATATATTCTTCCCTGATATTTTACCTACTTCTTTGTGGATTATCTCCTTTCTAAAAGTTACCCCAAAATCTTTATGGAGATAGTTTTCTGTTACTTCAAAGAAATCCTTTACCTTAGAAGACATATAGTTGATTTTAATTTAAGAGTGAATTATAAACCTCCAAATATGATTTACCCATCTTTTCTATTGTATAGTTCTCGATAAATACTTTTCTGCCTGTTGAAGATAGTTCTTCATATTGTATATAATTATTTATGAAATTTAAGCAATTTTCCTCGAATATTTGCTCATCCCAATTTTCAAGCACTATACCTGACTTACCAAGTTTCACTATTTCCTGAACATCTCCAACGTTTGTGGATATCCATACAACGCCAAAATACATGAACTCTAGTAAAACATTTGGAAAACCTTCACTATCTGAGCACAACAATCCTAAATTAAAATATTTAGCTAATGCGCCCGCATCTTTTACGGCGCCCATTATTGTTACAGCATTCCTTACAGATTCATCAGATTTATTTAATGAATCAATTATAATTTCTCTGTTTGGTCCATCCCCTATGATTATAAAATGTAAGGGCTTAGGGTATTTTTCTTGTTTTGTAACATTCTTTGTGCTAAGTAGAATATTCTTTCCCCATGTTTTATATTGTCGAGTTTTCCAATATAACCGATAACGTATTTATCAACAGAAATGGAAGCTACACTCGATTCTTCCTGGTATGGATTTGTTCAACCTTTCAATGCCCAGACCGTTACGAATTGTTATTACCTTTCGTTTTGAGCCTAGGTAGGCTTGCAAGTTTTCTGAGGCTTTACGTGAATTGCATATATATAAATCTGCTAATAACAATTTTTTCTGAGTATTTTCTGCGTTCTTTTATCGGTAATAGATTCAGCACCATAACCGGACACCAATATTGTACCTTTGAAGAGCAATTGTATGGCGAGTTTGGCGTAAATTCCAGTTTCTATATCGAATGCATTAATTAAGTGCGGCTTGAATTTATGTAAGTAAGCTAACAATTCTGAGAAATCTCCCCAATGGCGAATTTTTTATTCGTGAGAATATTCCTTTTACGTGATTCGATGTTGTAAAATAAAGGCGAACTTCATAGTTATTTAATGTCAAATATTCATATAAATCAGTCATCCTCCTTTCGGTTCCCCCTAGGCCACTTTGCCTTGATATTAATATTATTTTTTTCTTCTTGCTTTTCAAAGCACTATAATTTTATCCCAGTTTTTTTATAGAGGGTATAATTTAGGGATACTATTTATTCTTTTTATAGCATATTCCAAATCAACGCCTATGGTATCACAATACCATTTCAATGACTCATACCTTGCCTTGTTTTCTTCTTTTACCAAGGCTAATGCTTCTTCACGGGTCATTAATCCTTCGTTTATTTGGTTACTTCTCAGGCAATCGTTTTCAGTGAACCCCGCCACTGTGTAATAAATATAGTTGTAAAATGAGGCAGTTCCATCTCCTATCCTCCAACTGGTTGGCGTATCTGGTGCAAGTTCCCAGTTGTATCCTTTTATAAGGGTCTCGTTTACAACATGCTCGTCCCAGGGAAGGTACTGAAACAAATTCGTGATTTCCAATACTTCCATAAAGTAGTATTTGTAAGCCAAAAGGTTATCAAAAATTGAAGCATTAATGAAATACGGATTTTTTATTGCTTGTGTCGCAAAGAATCGTATTATATTTAACCTATCCATAAATGTCCTTTTCATAAATGAAGGTTTAGCACCAGTAAATCCTTCTTTGAAAAAGTGTATTCTAAAGGACATCCACCACCAATTAAGGGTAAATTAAACCGCTTGTTTAATAAATGTGCAAAATGGTGATATGCTTTATCACCTGCCATAAAAAGGCCAATCATTCCAAGATGAGGCTTTTTGAGAAAGGCTTCAACATTCAATTTGATATTTCGCCTTTTCATTTTTATGTCGGCAGAAACAATAATGTGCTCTACCCCCAGTTTTTCACACATTCTTGATTGGTTCCTTCGTCCCAGGTCTGTAAGCATGCCCCAATCATAGGAATACGCCACTGGATTCAATCCTAGTTCTTTCTTTACGAGGTGCAAAGCATAGCAACTGTCTCTACCGCCACTTAGGAGAACGATACAGTTATTACCTGAATTTTGCTTCATGGGGGCTATAATGCCTTCCAGCAAATCCCTTCCTTTTGGTTTTAATTTAGTTCGCCTTCTTGTATAATCATTGCAATAATTACAAACCCCATTTTCGTCAAACTCAATAAATGGGTGAGTTTCTGGCAAAATACACCTAGTGCATCTTTTTATTTTGTTAATTGCCACAATATTGTTCTCGAGTATAGAACGAATAGTGGATTCGGGTTGCAAATTAAAGTATGGTTTTGGGGGTGTTTCATTTGTGTGGTCTTTTATGGTAAAATTAGCCTGTTTTGAAATGTTAATAGCTACCTCTCTCTCTGTAATCAACTTGAATTCTAATGTTTCTTCGTTTACAGTTCCAAAGGATATCGGTTTCAACTGGGATATGGGAAACTTATTCTTGTCCTCGGGTGATAATATCTCCACAATATTTGAAAGGATGTATTCTTCTGATGAAAATACGAATATTTCTGGAGAATTTATGTAGTGAAAAGACCCACAATTGCTTCCAACAACGGTATGGCCATATTTATCAAAAATCATCCCGAATGAGGCCATACCTTCCATTTCATCATCTGTATCAAACAACACACGCTGAATGTTCTTGCCTTCGCTCTCGTCAAGCCTTTGTCGGGTCAGTGCAATGAGCAATTCTGTATCAATAACTTGCTTCCTTTCCAGGTCTGTGTGTTCATTCCAAAGTTCTTCTATATTGCAAATGATGCCATTGTGTACACCGATGGTTCCATGCGTGACAATCGGTTGGTTGTCTAAGCTCACATAGCCATTTGTTGCAATTCTTGTGTGCCCCAGTAAGCTAATGCCGGAAGTGATATTCTGTTCATTTAAATAAGAAGCAACGAATTTTTTGTAAGCACTTGATTTGATAAACGCTTTGCCTGGGCAACTTTTCCTTACAATGCCTATTTCCTTCATCAGCGTGCTTTTCACGGCCAGGCCCGAAGCTTCTTTGCCCCTGAATTCAGACAAATAAAAAAGTCTATCAACTACTGAGTTGATAGTTTTTGCATCGATAGCGGTGTCTTTTTTAAGAACAATGCCAAAAATTCCACACATTATGAAATGATTTAGTTTTTGAAACTTGACTTATACCACTCCTCAAACATCCAAATCCTCCAAAATATCGAATACATGTCATATTTTGGAGTATCTGCATTTTGAACAACTTTTCTGAAAATTTCCTTATCCCATATATTGTGACCATTTTTTTTATTAAGATCGAATACATGCTTCTTCATTTCTTCATTTATCCAGTTTCGATAGGGTAGTCCAAACCCTTTTTTGGGCGCATGGGCAACAGTTGCTGGTAGATGTGTAAGTGCTAATTTCCGAAGAAGATTTTTCCCTGTTTTCCCGTCTATGTTATGTTCATTGGGTATAGAAAGACCTAATTCAACTACCCGATAGTCCAAGAAAGGGCTGCGAGCTTCAATGGAGTGTAGCATGGTTGCCCTATCAACCTTAGTTAGAACATCAGGTTCAAGGTAATGGATATAATCGAAGAATTGCATTCTCTTGACCAATGGAAGTCCTTGTGATTTGTCCCAGGTCATAAAGATTTGTTCAGTAATTTCTTCCGTATCAACTTTGAATTGGTTACCGATTAGTTTAGTTAGAATCGGTTCCATAAAATTCATTCTTATTCCTGCACCTAAGTATTTTGGGCCTATTGATAACTTAGCCAACTGCTGTTTTAGATTGGTGTCATCTTTTATAAGCCATTGCATTGGGGAATAAAGAATTTTGGCCAATGAACTAGCAGTTCCAAAGTACTTGCCTAGTCGAGAAGCTTTAAGGTACTCGGTATATCCACCAAAAGCTTCATCTCCACCATCTCCGGTTAAAAAAACTGTAGCATGTTTTCGTGCCTCCTTTGAAAGATAGTATTGGTTGATTAAGGATGAATCACTGAATGGTTCTCCTATGTTTGCCGTAATGAGGTCAAGATCTTTGATTGCGTCTTGTTCAAGTTTTAATGGCACAAGTTCAAGTCCTTCGTGCTTTGCTACATCTTTTGCAATAGGGTATTCATTGTAATCTTCCTCGTTGAATACCACAGTAAACGCCTTGGGCTTTTGGAATTCATTCTGTTTCGAAGCATAATGAGCTACCAAGGAACTATCTAAGCCCCCAGAAAGGAAAAGTCCAACCGGAACATCCGAAATCAGCCTTATTTTAGTAGCGTCCAAAAGCAAGTCGTCTATTTTTTCCAACCATTGACTTTCTGTCAAGCTATCATCTTCCTTCGATGGGAGCGACCACCAGCATCTTTTTTCAACTAAAACTTGCTCATTTAGCCTACCAATCAGGAAATGGCCTGGTTCCAACTTGAATATACCTTGGTATATGGTTTCAGGTGAGGCAATATTCCCGAATCGGAGATACTTGTTGAGCGCCAATTTGCTGATTTCTTTTTTTAACCCAAACTCCAGCAAAGTTGGTAATTCTGAAGCAAAATAGAGGACTCCATTTTGTAAGGTGTAGTACAATGGTTTTACCCCCAACCTGTCCCTTGCAATTATGAAATTACCCTTGTTTTCATCCACATAGGCAAAAGCAAACATACCGTTCAACATGGAAAGGGTCGCTTCTTTTTGTGAAAGCAGGTTTATCAAAACCTCTGTATCCGAATGCCCTATTGTTTTGAAATCGGTGCTTCTAATTCTTTCTTAATTTCGAGGTAATTGTATATTTCTCCATTGAAAATGATATGTTCTTTATTTTGATTGATGGACATTGGTTGATGACCATTTTCGCTCAAATCTATAATGCTCAATCTCCTGAACCCTAGGCCAAATGTTTCTCCCTGTATGAAGCCTGCATCATCTGGCCCACGATGGTGTAATTTCTTGCTAACCCTATTATTGTCGCTTACGGTGAAGCTAGTTATTGAACCAATCCATCCATAAATACCACACATCAGCTTAGGCTTTTAAGTTGGCTTCTTTTATCTGCTTCGTTCACCCACAGGTAACAAATTGCGATAATGAACCAAGTTCTTTTGTCGGTGGCGGCTTGGCCAGTCATTGAGAACAACAATACTCCAGTAATAAGAGATAGGACTAGTGCTCCAATATTTCTTATTTCATTATGTGATGATTTTAATAGTCTAAAACCACCCTGAATAGCCCAATATAGAATAACAATATAAGTAGAAACTAGCCAAATGCCCCCAATCCATATTAAGTCAATGAATGAATTATGTGGTGATCCATATCCGTCAAAGCCCAAATTGGCCAATTCTCCAATACGATATCTATATGAGTCGCTTTCGTAATTTCCAAAACCCACACCAGTCAAAATATTTTCTTTAGCAATATTCCAACCAACTCTCCATAGTTGAAAGCGAATATCTTCGGTAGTTTCTGAAGATCTTTCCAAAAAAGATAAGTAGAGTTTGTTTCCGGACAAAAATGACAAATTTGGGACAAGCCCCGCTACGGATACCAATAATGCGCAAGATAATGCTATTAGTAATCCTTTTAGTTGTAGTCTTGAATAAGAGAAAATCAAAATTGTAATTAACATAATTGCAATACCAGTTCTAGATATTGTTGAAACTATAGGAATTAAGTATAATAAAGATGCTACCAGAAACAACCATCTCAATTTTATTTTTGAGAATGCTGTAAATAAGCAAAATGCAAGTCCTTCACATAATTGATGGGCTATTATATTCTCATTATTATACATGAAAGTTAACCTATCACTTGTTTGCGTTCTATACTCCCACATATTTAGATAATAAGCAATTACTATAATCATTGTTAAAGTAAGATAAATATAGTGTATTTTCCTGATAAAAATATCTCTGAACCCTGTATTTAGAGACGCAATAGCTATTAAAGTAGTACCGATGGTCGTTGTTAACAAAGTAAAACCTTCCCCAGCACTTAAAACAAAAAAAAATGTTAGTATTACTATGTATATTAGTAAAGAATATAAGAGGTTTTTGTTCCAAACTGTGCTATATTTTGAAAAACTAAATATTAAAAAAGGAAATACTAGATAACTTGCATTTAGCCCTGGTGTCTTTTCGTTTAGCCAACGGTCACTAATTAACAGACCTATAATCATAAGTATTAGTACTGGTTTTTTAATTATATCCATTCAAAAAGATATATCGCTTGGGTTTTATATAAGTACTTAACAAAAGGAAAATATTGAAACTTAATAAATAGCAACATACAATTGCTTGAACAATTTCCTTTGATTACCCCTTGCTTTTATTTTGATTGATACTTTAACCTTTGCTTACCTTCCTCAATCCATAAATAGCAAATAGCAAGCATTATCCATGTTCTTTTATCCGTAGCTGATTGACCTGTGAATGAGAATAAAAAAATTCCTGTAATCAAAGAAGTAACTAATGCACCTATTGCCCTTATGTCCATATCTGAATTTCTCAACAATTTGATACCTCCCGCTAAGCCTTTTGCAAGAATGATTGAATAAATGATTACTAGCCATATTCCTCCAATCCATATCAAATCTATAAAAGAATTATGAGGTGAACCAAACCCTTCAAACCCTAAATTAGCATTTTCACCAATTCTGTAACGGTAGACATCACTTACATAGTTTCCAAAACCAATTCCTGTAAGAATATTTTCACGAGCAATTGCCCAACTTACTTCCCACAATTGAAATCTAATATCTTCTGAAGTATCAACGCTTCGCTCAACGAATGATTCAAAAAGCCTACTTCCAGTCAGAAAGGAAAGACTTGGAAGCAATCCCACAATTGAGATAATTACTCCTAAAAACAGAGTCATTAGTAATCCTTTTGTTTTGAGTTTTGCAAATGCGAAAATTGATAATATTAAAAACATTATTGCTATTCCTGTCCTAGATATGTTGCTGAGATTGGGATGAGAAACAAAAACGCTATAAACAACAGGAATAATTTCATCTTTTGTGCTTTTGCAAAAGCAATATAAAGACAAAATGCCAGTCCTTCACATAGTTGGTGTGCTATTATGTTTTCGTTGTTGTTCATAAATGTTAGCCTTTCGCTTACTAATGATCTAGTCTGCCACATCCCAGCATAATAGGCTAAAGCTGTTAATAATGTTAAGAACACATATAAAGGTTGAAAAAATTTTACAAACAAAACCCTGAAATTCATATTGTAGGCTGCTAAAGCGATTAAAGCAGTGCCCATGGTAGTCGTAAGTAAAACGTATCCTTGTGCTCCACCAGCAATAAAAAAAAACAATAGCACTGTAATATAGGATAAGACTAAGCGAATAAAAACTTTCCCCTTAGAAACAGTGTAATTAGAAATACTTAAAAGTAGAAAAGGAAAAATTAGATAACTTGCATTAAAGCCTGGTATATTGTTATTTAACCACCTATCACTTATCAGCACACCAATAGCTGCTAAGAATAAACATATTTGTGATATTAAATTCATTTCATTAAATATAGATAATCTTGGATGCTTTTTTCTATTGCAAAATGGTCAATCGTGTATTTTCTTACGTTGACTGAAAGTGTCGAACTTAGCAGTTTGTTCTCTATGATGGACTTAAGTACTTGAATGTCTTTTTCCAAGTTTTCTTCAAGCAATAGATAATGTACACCATTAATGCCATAAGCAGATGAAAATCCTTTGAATTTATTTACAAGTATAGGCAATCCGCTTGACATTGCTTCCAGTAGTACATTGGGCATTCCCTCCAATCTGGAAGGAAAAATGAAGAAATCAGAACAATAATGTACAAATTCTATATTTCTCTGGAAAGGTAAAAATGATACATCTTGACGTGCTTCTAGTTTATTTTTAGCTATAGGCCATTCTTTCTTGAATTTATGAGAATTTTCTGGCACATCAAGCGCATTTTCCCCGACTAGTAATAAATGTAAGTTTTCTTGGGGGTAACGTTCTGTGAATTTTTCCCAAAGCATTGCGAGATAGTCCACTCCTTTTCGCTCTACATATAAACCTATAAAAGTTATTATAGTAGAATTCTCAGGGAGCCCTAATTGATTTCTATACTTTGTTTTTTCGTTATAATTTACAGGCCTGAATTTCTCAACATCCACTCCATTATAGATAGTTTTTAATTTACTTTTAGGAACTTTTAACTTTAGAAAATCTTCAAGTAATTCGTCACTACTACTAACTATATAATCAAGTTGCTTAAATGTCAAGCGGTAGAAATATTTTAATATATACCGCATGAATATATTTCTTTTCACGCCATAAGCCTTATTCTTGATATCGAATTGCATTGTACTAACATAAATTAATGGAACTTTATGTTTTCTTGAATATAACAGATGGAATAAGGAGTAAAAATCAAGTGAGAGAAATATTATAGCTTTGGGTTTTAAATTAGTTGAGCTTAATTTTAATAATACTTTATTGTTTAATTCAGCGGGGGAATTTGCCCTTATCCCTTGTACATCGTAAAAGGGGCTTTCCTCGTCTTTCGGTTTGTTTTTCTCAATGGTTATAAAAGAAACTTTTAATCTAGCCTTATTAAAATAGCTAGCATACCGCATAAACCTAATAACAGGCCCAGCTTTCACAGCACCAAAGTTATATGTTACTACCCAAATCATTGATTCTTTGAAAAACAAATTCGTTACAACCCATAGATGTTGTAGTTTTTAATTTGACCAAGTTGAAATTTTTTACTTTTAAAAAATCAAATACTTGTTCTGGGGAGGAGACCTCGAAAGGAAGTCCTCCGAGCCAATCTTTCCAATCGTTTATAATTGACATGCCCCTATTTTTTTTGTATGTCCTATATAATTCGAGAGGATTTCTTAATTGAACGATATCAAAGGCAATATTTAAAAGTATAAAGTAAGGATAATACACTGTTTTGATAACAAAACGATGGAATGAACTTTTATTATAAAATTGCTTTACTTTTAACCATATCTTTGATCTAAATCCTTGGTCATTGTAAAGTGCAATAAAAAGTACCCCATTTGTTTTGCAACAATTCGCTGCATTCTCAATTGCTTTCCATTGCGAACCTGTATGATGCAAAACCCCCCAGCTATATACAATGTCAAACTTACCCAAGGTTTGCATAAAATTGTCATCTAATACACTAGCCTCCTTAATAATCCAATTTTCCGATTTATTGTACTTTTCACATAAATAACGAGCGCAATTAGTTGAATCGGCATCAAAATCAAATGAATAAACTTCGGCTCCTAAATTGTGTGCGGCTAAGCTAAATAAACCACTCCCACAACCAATATCAAGAAATGTTTTGCCGATTAGGTTATCAACATTAAGCATCTGTTTTAAAGATGCCTCTGCATTAGAAATTTTCTCGTCTGTAAGGGTCTGTAGAAAACTTCTCCAGTTTTTCCCAAACTCGAACCTTTCTCCTTCCTTAACTTGTTGTTTATGTTGTTTTTCCATGTTATTTTTCTGATAGTTTCCTTCCTAAATTTAATCCTCTTTGTAGAGATTCGTCAGAGTTTATATAGGCCCATTGTCCAAATCGTCCAATTGAGTAAATTTGGTGTTCGTTTAGCCAATCCTGTATTTCTTTCACAATTTCATCCCTGTTATGTGTTGGAACAGGATATGCATATTTTGCATCGTGGATAACAATTTTCTCCACTTCGCTCAATGATTTAATTAATTTCATTTCCAACAAGCTGTCTGCTATCCATTTTTCTGTATCGCTTCTAATCAGCTTTTTCTCTGGACCTTCCGAAATTTCCATCATGATGCCGTGTTTTGGAAGGGACCTCAAATAATCGGAAGAGTTGTGGTTTACAGCAGTTTTATGGGCTGGAATTTTCTCTTCCGCAGAATAGATCCTTTGAATCTCGGTATCAACAGGATGATTTATTACAATTAAACCCAGTTTCAAAGAAAGATTGTCCAACTCTTTGGCACGTTCAATTAGCTCACTAGGTGTTCCTTCTATCAATTGCAATAAAATATTGATAGGCATAGAGGATACCAAGTTGTGGTATTCATGACTTTGCCCCGCACTCGTAAAAACCTTTTTGCCTTTGGGGTCTATCCTGGCAACTTGTGTGTTCAGTTCAATGTGTTTGATTTTTTTGCCTAACTCGTCGAAAATGGCACCAAAACCACCTTTTGCCGGATAAGCTACCTTCGTATCACCTTGCAGTGGCTTTCTTGCTCCTCCTTGGGTATCGAATTTTTCTTTTACCCCTTCAGGAGCGGCAACTCGTTCGCCAGTCCAGTCGGCAGCCAAGCGCTTTAGGTCCCTGCCCCATAATTTCCTGTTATAGGGTAGCATGAAATGTTTGGAAATGCCTGGGCCGAACCGCCGTTCAATGAACGCTTCGAAGTTTGCCGACCCTTTTCCATCATCCGTGAATTCCATGCCTGCTTGGCATTCGTTGATGATAGCTTCATCTGAGAGCTGCTTGTAGTTCTTTTGGAAAGGGTAGGGTATCAAATCGCCATAGGATAGGCATCGAGCGTCCCTTTTCTGCTCAAACATATCTATGTTGCTATAGACCAATTCCCTTACCTCAGGGTGTGGCGTATGGAACGAGTGCCCACCATAGTCAAATATGGCACCATTGATTTCGATGGAGGTCGAAAACCCGCCAACATTGCCACTTGCTTCCAAAACGATGCAATCGTTTTCTAAGCCTATGGCTGTCCCTATCCCTGTTGGCCCTGAGCCGATGATAATGTTTTTCTTTTTCATTAACGGGTAAATTCAAATTTTACTTGTTTACAAAACAGATTGAGACTTCATTTTTATTTCAATCAAATTTTGTAAACTGTCACTATGGTTCAATACGCCTTCATTAAGTAGCGTATTCAAGAATTTTGAAAATTTTATTGCTCCTTTGCGATTTAGATGCCAAGGATCGGCAAAATCTGAATTAGACAAGGGAAAATTCTGAAAATCAATATAGTGTGTTCCAAGCGAATATTTACCAAGCTCTTCATTTACCTGAACTTGGCTTAATCTATCTTTATCGGGTTTAAGCAAAGGTGTACTTATCAAGAATACTTTTACATTGTTATCGGATAATAATTTTATCGTTTCAATTAGGTATTTTTTATGTATTGGACTTATTTTCAAACTATCGGTTGGGGTGGTCACTTCGGTTGTTTTTTCGGTGTTTTCTTTACTTAAAGGCAAATATCCTCCCCATTGTTTTTTCCTCTCAATGTCGTTCATTAGAAAAATATTGCGAAATTGCCTTACAATGGTTTGAAAGTGATGGACATATATGAAGCCTGCTAAATTTTGTGTCATTAGTACATTGTATTCATCCATAGTCATTGCATAAGAGTGATTATCGTAGTTACTTGAAAGATTTATCTTATTCCATACCCAGTCATCTCTTTTTGTAGTAATATCTTCCAACGTAAACTGTATAAGCGCAGCTTCTAATTTTTTATTGTATGACAGTAACTCTTTTACTTTCAAGTAAGTGTAGAAATAAGCCTCTCCACTTTTTGAAAAATTAGATAGGTGCTCAATAAGAGAATCATTTATGGAGCATTCCGGCCTTGAGTTCCCCATGACCACATATTTGGTTCCCTGTGGTAAGGTATATACATTTCTTACTTTGTGTTTTGTAAGTGAATTCCCAATAAGCACCAAAACGTTCATCAGCAATAAGAAAGTCGCAGCGAATAAAAATAATTTACTAAGGAACTGTTTCATGTTAGAACTGAAAATAGATAAATTCTTGTGGTTTTCCTCCCCAATAAAATATTGACCATACCAACATAAAATAAACTCCCCATCTAGCTGTTTGTGCGGAGTGTATGAATAATTTTTCTATGGCAAATTTTTGCTCTCTTCCTAACCATTCAATTATCAGAAAGAAAAAGAGTAAAAATATTAGTTGTATGGGTAACACGGTTGGAAGACTAAGCAATGAACTGCTAAATAATTTTGCAACGTAAGAGAATGCAGTTTCAAGACTTTCAGACCTAAAAAATATCCATGCAAATGTAGTTAATGAAAACGTCAAAATGATAGCGATAAATTCTTTGAAAGTTGGGAGTAGCTTACCCTGTGCAACTGTTTCAATGTTATCCCTATTTTTGTCCAATAAAATCAATGGCAAGAAATACAGTGCGTTCAATAACCCCCAGAAAATAAATGTCCAATTTGCCCCATGCCATAGGCCACTTACTAAGAATATGATGAAGGTATTTCTAATCTTTGATTTGATTCCACCCTTGCTTCCACCTAATGGAATGTAAATATAATCCCTGAACCATGTTGTCAAAGATATATGCCATCTCCGCCAAAATTCGGCTATGTCTCTAGAAAAATATGGGAACGCAAAGTTTCGCAATAGGTCTATTCCCAAAAGTCTCGCTGTACCTAGGGCAATATCTGAGTAGCCTGAGAAATCACCGTAGATTTGAAAAGAAAACAGTATGGCCCCTAAAGCCAGTGTGCTACTTGATTGTTCTGAGTAGTTGCTGAAAATAGCATTCACATGCTCTGCACAGCCATCTGCGATAACGATTTTTTGAATAAACCTACAGTATTTGTCTTAGTCCATCAACCGCAAGTGGATAGGAGAATATGCGTTGTTTCTTTATCTGTGGTAACAAATGTGTCGCTCTTTCTATTGGGCCTGCAACCAATAATGGGAAAAAGCTAACAAACACGGAATAATCAATAAAATTGGACTCAGGTTCAATCTTTTTTTTGTAAATATCAATGACGTAAGACAATCCATGGAATGTGTAGAAGGAGATACCCACCGGGAGAATTATACTCAACGTCCATGGATTGATTTGAAACCCCAATTGAGCAAGGGCGTCTGTGAATGATTGTATAAAAAAATTGTAGTATTTGAAAAGTGCCAAAAAACCTAAGTTGATTCCTATGCTCAGGATTAGCCATGTTTTCTGCTTCCTTTCCGTTTGCGCTTCAAAGATCTTTTTTCCAGTATAAAAATCCAGGCAAGTTGAAAAAATCAGTAAGAACAGGAATCGCCAATCCCAGCAAGAATAAAAATAGTAACTGCTAACTAATAACAATGCATTCTGTGCCCTTAATTTTTTATTTGTTACGAACCAGTAAAGTATGAATACCACTGGCATGAAAATAGCAAAACTAATTGAACTAAATAGCATTAACTAATTGAACTTATTTTTTACTTCGAGAATCATTGTCCACAGGTACTTAGCTATAATAGGGATTTTGTAGAGAGGAGAGAAATTGAAATCATCTACTGCTTTCAATTGATATTTTGTACTCAGCTTAGCCCTTTCCAAGCCTACATGCTTTAGTTTGAAATACCTTTTGTTATGCTCTCCAACATGAACCAAAATTTCTTCCAAATTGTGAAGCAGAGATACTTTACCTATTCTTAAGAAAAAATCCCTGTCAAACAAGAACCTAATTTCTTCATTATAACCACTAACTCTTTTTGCCAGTTCCAACCTGAACATAACTGTTACATGCTGAATTGGTTGCCCTTTCATGAAAAAAAACTTTATATCTTTGTCATGTACTGGCCTATTTTCAGAATACTCAAGTATCTCACCTGTTTCTAGGTGCCTTAACACTGACATAGTTCCTACAAGACCGTATTCTGGATTTTGGTTCAAAAATGCCACTTGTTTTTCTAAGCGAAGCGGAAGGGAAAAATCGTCAGCATCATTAATTGCTACATATTCTCCTGTACATTTACTTAATCCATAATTCAAAGCTTTACCTCTACCCTTATACGGATTTTTAAGCAACCTAATTTTATCTCCAAATATTTTCGCAAACTCTATCAAAAACTCATAGGTTCCATCACTCGAATTGTCATCTATTATGATTAATTCGAAATTCTGATACGTCTGGCTTAATATACACTCCATGGCTTCCTTTATATAAGGCATGCCATTGTAACAGGTGACTAAGACACTTACTTTTTTTTCAGAGTTTGGCAAAATTTGTATTTTATTAAGGAAATAGTTTAAAAAATACATCGTTGTCCAAATTATTTTCCAATACCAAGGAATGATATTTGGGTCACTAATGTATCCGACTTCAAAACTAGGTGTCTCCCTTATTAGGTTTTTTCTATACTCTAATTTCTCTTTCCAATCCTCTACATCATCTCTTTTAAAATACTTGTATCCATCCCTTGTGGCTTGTCTTCTCACTTTAAGTCTTTCATCAATTTGTTTCGGAGACCTGTACTGATAATGCTGAATTCTAATCTTGAGTGGGCTATAAAGGTTACTTCCAAGAGGAAACGCATGTGTATCAGGCCAGACTAGCCTATCAAAATATCGTACAAATCTAGTTTCAGAAGTTACTTTTTTCGCATAGTATTTTAAGTGTTCTCTATCCTCTGGAAATCTATCTTTAAATTTGTACTCTACAACATCTTCGTGCGTTAGTTTGTATTCAAAGTGCATACTTGTTACAGCATTATGCCACTTAGAAACTTTTGGTAGAAATTCTTTAGGATTATCTATATAAAATTCATCACTATCCATTTTGACACACCACCAGTCACCCTCCGATGATAAGTGCCTGAATTCATTGAACGCATACGACCTTAATCCATCATGGTATGGCCTTGCTTCACTTTTCCAAGGTATTATTTTATCATTAGATTTGGCAAGTTCTTGAACTAACTCCCAAGTACCATCGGTACTACCATTGTCGTAAATTATAATTTTATCTACCCAATTGCTGTACTCCTTGAGACAAGCCTCTATTATGTCAACTTCATTTTTAATTAGACAAATGCCAAAAATTTTCATATCTTTTTTTTGTAAAGATTTTAAAATACTTTCACCTTTTTCTTAAAAGGACGGTCTAGCCTGCCCAAATAACAAATTATGCTTTCACCTCTAAAAAATTGAGTACGGCATTTTTGCAAAGCAGTGAAGAAATTTTCATACAACCAGGAACAGTTTTGTCATGTAACTCGATAACTATGACCTTTACTTTGCCCAACCAATTCTCGTAATTTGCACTAAACAATTCCTTTCAGCACCTTCGATGTCAATCTTGAGTAAGTCTATTTTATCAATTCCCCCTATCGCTAAAATTTCATCAATGGTTATTGCATCCAATCCATCATCATCGGTCGTTTCCACAACAGTAAAGGCCCAATTGCCTCCTCCGTCGTCCTTCACTTTTTAATTTTGACTTTCTATGCCAAATCCCAGATTTGATATTTTTTACATTTGCAAATGCTTTGTATTTTTTACGAGCAAATCATAGTTATCTTGCTCTGGTTCAACACAAATTATTTTCGCCGTAGGATAACGAGTCGCAAAATATACTGCACTTAGGCCAATATTTGAACCTAAATCAACTACTGTTTCTGGTTCAAATCCCAAGTTAAAATTGTAACCCTCATCCAAGATGCACGCATTGAATGTCGGAACGTCAGATGTTTTATTTCGAATGTAAATTGGAAACCTGAAACTAGGAAATTTAAGTTCCAGCAGCGTTTGTTTGCCATACAATGTAATAAATAAATACCTTAACCCACAACCCAAATCGGTTATAATCTTATTGACCATCATAACTTTTTCTAAAAACATAAGTCCGATTTTAAAGATTCTTAATTTTTCTTGCCCTAAAAAGAACTGTTGGGGTAAACATTATTTTCTCATATTCTTCAAAAGAAAAAGAATACTCGCTGTCAAATCTATCAATCGGTTTATCGTACTTGATTCCAGTTTTAGTTTGCCAGAATTTTTTCCTAAGAAACATGATTATAGTGTTTAACATGTCATATATTTTCTTTGAAACTTTTGATGGCCCCAAAGGGATTATATTATGAACTAAGCGACTAAAAATATTTTGACCACCATAAATAATCTCTATTTCAAATCCACCATACTCTAGAAGTTTTTTGACTCCCATATAACTCATGTGAAAATATGAATGATGAAACTCCTTTAGAAATGCGACAGAACCAACAAACTTTCCACCCACCTTCAAAACTCGATTTATTTCTTTGATTGCTGTCCATGGCTCATGTAAATGTTCTAAAACCTCAAATGCCGTAAGCATTTCAAAAGTTTCACTCTTCAAAGGCAGTAAATGTCCATCAGCAATTATATCTACGCCGCTATAACCTGCATTAATATCAATTGAAATTACTTTGTACCCTTTTTCGGTCATTTTTTCCTTTTCAAGTGGAGAGCCTGAACCAAAATTCAACAATAATTCACCTTTGCTATTGGGAGTTTGTAAAAGTTCATTAATATTAAGATCACCCCAATGAGACAATGCCCAACTAAAACCAACCTTGTTTTTCTGGTTTTTTAATATTTCTACAGCTTTGTTGCAATCTTCTTTGTTTACCAGTAATACTGGTACATTATTTATTACCGGGTATCTAACATCGCCTGAATGTAGTTCACCCTCAGATAGGGTAAGAGGATTTTTTGTAATTGGGTCGCAGAGTATGCTAGAAATATCCATTGTTCAGTTTTATTTGCAATTTCAATTTAACTTAAAAACATTCTTGTACCATTGGTCTAATATGAAAATACTCCAAACTTTTTTCCAATGAGAGTTGTCTTTCCGCCATTGATTGTAATGTTTTGTAATTTCTTTTGGTTCAAAAATTTCGGATGGTTGATTAAAGGTATTCTCAAGCAACCCAGCTAATGGTTTTTTAACCAAATATTGGTTGCAATTGAACACGTTTATTGTGATTGAGTAAATTTGGTGGTAATTCGTTGACAAACGCACTCTCAATATTCTTTTGAGGCCATTCTTAGAATAGTTTCTTCCACCCAATGATGTTGAATCTTGAATCTGGTACTCGAATGGAATTTGCAAGGAGAATTCTACAATACGCCTATCAATAAGTGGAAATCTTGCTTCTAAAGAGCTCTTCATAGCCACAGCATCTGAATCCCTCAGAAGCATATTGCTCATGAATTGATTGATGTAAAGTTGTTTGATTTTAACAATATCATGCTTAGAGAATAGTAGTTATCTTTTATAATGTCCCTTGTCATGCTATATAGCTTTCATCAAAGTTTTTAACAACTTTGTGTTAAAACGTTCGTGATTTCTTTGTAGAATAAAAATGTAAGTTAAAATATCGTCGCTTTTAGAAAATTCTTCATATAGCACATGGTAAGTTTTCTCTGTGATAGTCTCACTTATATAGGGGTTTTTAATTAAATTTTTTAAGTAGTTAAATGGTCTTCTTGGCTTTCTATTTAGGTATTGAAGATACCCATAATAACCTATAAAAAGTTCATCTGCCCCAGTCCTGAAAGTGCCACCGTCACTCCATTTACCGTATGTTGCTAACCAAATATGTATTTAAAACCATCGGCAGATGGTCGATCCAAAGCTTTAACATAGTCAATGAAATTTTCTTCAATAAAATTATTGCTAATTTTTACAGCAGAATGCTTAGTGTTGTAAAATCTTGCAATTTCAACAGCATCATTGCTTTCATCAATCCCTAATGGACTCTCTTCAAAGCCAATGGTGTATGTCTTTATATCGCTTACACCGCATATTCTCATTGCCGCAGTTACGATTGCCGAATCAAGACCTCCGCTTGAAATACTCCCAATGGCACATCACTCATTACCCCTCCATAACACTTGCTAACATTAGCTCCTCTCACTTTTGAACACATTCATCATAGCTTATGTCTTTGGATGAAATTGGCTCAATCGTTTCGGGGAACCAGTATGGCGTTTCATTGAATTGTCCATTTTTAAAAGTGAAGTAGTGTCCGCTTTTTAAGGCGTTTATACCTTCAACCATTGAATAGGGCGGAATGGTGTTGCCTATGGCTAAGTAACTGTTTATTGAATGTATGTCAAGTTTGTTTTCATTATATAGTCCGCTAGCTAGGAAACCCTTAAGCTCAGAGCAAAAAACAAATTCATTGTTTTGTAAACTATAGAGTAATGGCTTAATTCCTAAATGGTCCCTGGCTCCGAAAGTAGCTGTTCTTTTTTGTCCCCAAATCACAAATACAAACATCCCTCTCAAGATGTCAAGCATTTCTTTACCATAATAAAATGTAGGCGGCCAGAACAACTTCTGTATCAGATTGAGTTCTGAATCTAACACCTTTTAATTCTAGGGTTTTCTTAATTTCAGGAAAATTGTACACCTCCCCATTATATACAATAGAGTAACGGTCATCTTCTGAATGAAGTGGTTGATTGGCAGAATCGGAAAGATCTATGATTGACAGGCGGTTCATTCCTATTGCGATACCGTCTGAAATGAATGTACCCGTATGGTTAGGCCCCCGATGTTTAGTCGCTTCCAGCATCCGGGTAAGTATTGCCTTTAAATTTTCCTTACTTCCTTGTTTAATGACTCCTGCTATTCCACACATTTTCTATGATTTCAATTCTGAATTTTTTTTTCAATTATATCAGCAATAACAATTTGCTGGATTGTTATTTTGTAGAGCGTGAAAGCTTTCAGAATACTTTGAAATATATGCCATTCTCCGCTGAAATTGTTATCGTTTTTTAGAACTGAGTCTAGGGATAATTTTAAATCTTTTTCATTATAGCATTTGTATATTAAATCGCTTTTTAAAAAATCAACATGGTTTAATTCTTCATTTACATCAAACTTATTGCTGGAATTTTAGCATGTAGCGCCTCAATAGCTACCGTAGAACCGCCAGTTATTATTACCCTACATTTATGTAAATATTGATGAACGGGTTCTTTGTAGAATTTATGTTGATTATCAATTAGGAGGATGTTTTCGTATTTAAATAATGCTTTATAGTAAGAAATATCATCTTTAGGGTGTAATTTTATAATAAATAATTCATCTGAATACTTAGGGATAATTCTATCTAAAATTTTTATATTTTCTATGTGACCATTTACAGATATATTATGTGACAGGCCCTGAAAAACAAATTAGAATTGCTCTTTTATTTGATGCTTTTATATACGCTGAAACTTCATTGTGGAAGAATTCTGTTTAAATTTTTCTTGAATTCTAGAGAACCTGTTGATACATTTGACCTTGATAACCAGAGTTATGTAAATAATCATATGTTATTTTATCCCACACAAATTGATGTGTGCATATTGAAAATTGAGAAAGTATGTAGTTGATAGCGCCATGCTGAATATTCCCTGTTGGTATTTTTGAATAATTAGCGTTGACGTTCACGGCTCTACATACGGTAGAAAAGTCATAACCTAATAAGTGATATTCAGCTCCTGTCATTTCCTGAGCTATCTTAAATATGATGGAATAGTCTTCTAGGAAATAAAATCCATTAGAGCATTTTGAAAACAGATGCCGAAACTGTTTAGAGGCTTCTCAGTTGAGACGCACTTTTGGATATTTTCCTTAATTGTCTCCAACGTCGAAATCCATCATAACTTACCTCATGCCTTCTGTTTTCTAGTATTGATATTAAAGGGCATTTTCTGCTTTGATAAGATTTCCAACATCTTCTCTAGCACATATGAAAGCAACTGTTTTACCTTTTTTTGTCAAAGCTTTGTAAACCGGTATCATCATTTCGATATGATTTAGTTGTACGGGCCAAAAAAGCACATGGTACTTTCCTAAATCACCAGTCAAAGAAAAGTAGATGAATATGTCAAAATTGTAAAAATCGTTTAATATTTCTATTAGAGGTATTGAATTTTGATTTTGCAAGCAATATTTTTCAGCTTGATTGATAGTTGTTTGAAGTATATTATACCTGTACGAATCGGCATTATGAAAGTGTAGCAGTTTTTTGTAGGCTGCTATGAATAGTTGCATTTTAGTGTTTTCTTTCATTAGAATATGTAAAGAAAGAATGACAAGAAAGTAATTAGGCTACAGCTTAAAATAAATATGATGAATTCTAAATTGAAACTAGTATATTCAGACACTCTTTTTTTGTAGATATAGCTAATAAATGCCCAAAACATAAAACTGATTGCAAATGCCCAAGATATGGCTTGCTCTTGATATTGCCTGACAAATGCTATGCAAATTAATGTATTTACTATCATCCCCGTAACTGTAATTAGGGAGATGAACCTTGTCTTTTGTTTGAAAATATTTCAGCAACACAAATGCTGTATAAAGTTCTGCCACAAACCCTACATACCAAGTATTGGTAGTAAAGGAATGGCAGGGTGAAATCATCTGGCAGCAAAACTTTCATGATTGGAGGGGCCAAATAACAGCACTTATAGTGTTTATTAGAAGCTTAGAATCTGTACTATTCTAACATTCTTTTTGAGTCCTATATCATCTTTTTCTGTTCTTAAGCGAAAATATATTGGTGTAAATGCAGTATTAATCATGTTATATGATTCTAATGGCATAAAAATCGCATGCCAATGCTATATGAACCAAGTGCGGATAATGAGCCAATATTCCAATAATACGTTTTATTTATTAAAGGAGAGGATGCGGCACGAGGGTGATGTGGTAAAATGCCACTTCCATATATCAAAGCCTCCTTTGCCATTTTGTATTAAATTTTCCAATTGTAAAATCCTTAAGGTAATGAACAGCTTGAATAAAAAAGGCGACATTGACAATTAGACCGCTTAGGATTAAGCCAAGTGCACCCAATTTAAAAACAATCACGAACACTATAGCGAGCAGAATGGACGTTAATGTAAATGCTGTCTTTAAATATACTGAATATCTGGATTGTTCCTTATTTTGAATTAATTTTTGTTGAAGCTGATTGTTTGAACTTATTCCAGACGACAAAATTATAGCAATGAATGGCAAAAATCTATGCCATCAAAAAATTGATTTTGTAAAGTAGAGGATTCCTAGTATAACTACTCCAACAATTATTGCAGCTCCATTAAGCAATTGATTTATTGTTGTTATATAGTCCTGTACAAAGTTTCATTGTGTGAATAATCAAAATATTGCCTTGTAACTACCAGGCAACCCTAATTTCATAAGGGAATGCAAATGCACCAATAGTAATAGTTGTTTCAACAATACTACATAGTCTTCTGGTGTTAAATATCTTGTGTGAAAGTGGAATTAGTAAAAATCCGATAACCTCTTGCTGGAACATCCCC
>JADKBS010000007.1 GCA_016714985.1 Saprospiraceae bacterium
AAATGTGAATAAAACTACGAGTAAAATTGATTTTGAAAACACATTTAAAGTTGGCAATGATTACTATTATTCACTAAAAGACCATAGAAAACCTAAAATTGGAGATATTCTTTATACTGTAACGGGTTCTTTTGGGATTCCAATTATTATTGACTTTGAAAAAGAGTTTTGCTTTCAGCGGCACATAGGACTCATTCGTCCTCTTTCTGAAGTGAATCAAAAATACCTTTTATTACCTATTGCAAACAAGGGCTGTTTTTTAATCAAGCTTCTGAAACTGCAACTGGAACAGCTCAGAAAACAGTCTCTTTAAGCTCATTGAGAAATTTTTCGATTCCATATTGTGGGAACCCAATGGAACAACACCACATCGTCGCCGAAATCGAGACCCGCCTCTCCGTCTGCGACAAGCTGGAGGAGAGCATTGGGGCGAGCCTGGTGCAAGCGGAGGCGTTGCGGCAGAGCATTCTGAAAAAGCCTTCGAGGGCAAGCTGCTGCAAGACCCGAGTGACGAGGCGGCGGGGGTGTTGTTGGAGCGGGTGAGGGGGGAGCGGGAGCAGTTGGAGAAGAAAGGGAAGGGGAGAAAGGCGGGTAGTGCTGCCGCAGACTTTCCAAGTTTTTGAAACTTGGAAAGTCTATTCCCGACCCGTCCAGGCAACGCTTGGGGATTAGGAGTTCGTCACGGTGACTGTCGCTTTTGTCATTCCCAAAGGAACCGCGACGTCTATGTGCGTCTCATACAGCATCCTCACGACGTCGCCGACCGCCTTCGGCGATGACAAATGCGGCGCACAGTGGGGCAGTCACAAGCGAAAACAATTACAAAATCAAAGAAAATCAGGTTAAATATGACCACCGACACCAACAATACCTCCAGCATCATCAGCAAAGTCTGGAGCTTTCTGCAACACCCTGCGCGACGACGGCGTGGGCTACGGCGACTACCTGGAGCAGCTCACCTACCTGCTGTTCCTGAAGATGGCCGACGAGTTCAGCCGACCGCCGTACAATCGGCAATTGCCCATCCCCGTGGAATACAACTGGGAAAGCCTGGCCGATAAGCGGGGCGCTGATTTGGAAAGCCACTACACCACCTTGTTGCGGGAACTATCGCACAGCAAAGGCATCCTGGGGCAAATCTTCACCAAGAGCCAGAACAAGATACAAGACCCGGCAAAGCTCTACAAGCTCATTGACATGATAGACAAGGAGCAATGGAGCACGATGGGCGCAGATGTGAAGGGCAAGATTTACGAAGGGCTGTTGGAGAAGAACGCCGAGGACACCAAGAGCGGTGCCGGGCAGTATTTCACCCCACGGGCCTTGATACGGGCGATGGTGGAATGTGTGCGGCCCGAACCGATGAAGACCATTGCCGACCCGGCCTGCGGCACGGGCGGTTTCTTTTTGGCGGCGTACGATTTCGTCGCCAATACCAACAACTATTCCCTGAACCGGGAGCAGAAGGAATTCCTGAAACACAAGACTTTTTTCGGCAACGAAATCGTGGCAGGAACGAGAAGGATGGCGTTGATGAACTTGTTCCTTCACAATATCGGCGATTTCGAGAGCGACAATTTCATCTCTCCCGCCGATGCGCTGATTTCCGACAGCGGCCTGCGGGTGGACTATGTGCTGGCCAATCCGCCCTTCGGCAAAAAGAGCAGCATGACCTTCACCAACGACGAGGGCGAGCAGGACAGCGAAGACCTGACCTACAACCGTCAGGATTTTTGGGTCACTACCAGCAACAAACAATTAAACTTCGTGCAGCATATTCGCACCATGCTCAAATCGGATGGCCGTGCCGCCGTGGTGCTACCCGACAACGTGCTGTTCGAGGGCGGTGCAGGTGAGACCATTCGGAAGAAGCTATTGGAGACCACTAACCTGCACACCATCCTCCGCTTGCCGACAGGCATTTTCTACAAGCAGGGCGTGAAGGCCAATGTACTGTTCTTCGACAACAAGCCCGCTTCCAAACATGCACAGACCAAGGAGATTTGGATCTATGATTTCCGGACGAATATCCATTTCACGCTAAAGAAGAACCCGCTGAAACTGAGCGACCTCGCCGATTTCATCGAGTGCTATCATCCCAGCAACATCCACCAACGCAAGGAGACTTACCACCCTGACACCAATCCCGAAGGGCGGTGGCGCAGGTTCACCTACGAGGAGATTGTAGAAAGGGACAAGACCAGCCTAGACATTACTTGGCTAAAGGACAACAGCCTCACCGACCTCGACAATTTGCCCGACCCCGATGTGCTGGCGAATGACATCATCGAGAACCTGCGGGCGGGTATTGAGAGCTTTGAGGAGATTATGGGGGTGATAAATGGGAGGTGAGGAAAACCCAATGCAGTTTTCTTTCAACGAATGTGCCATCTATGCGTTTGCCTAGGAATTGGCTATTTATATCCATATTATGGACTGTCAATTTAGAGGTTTTCAATATCACCAAAAATCACCTGAACGAGTTTGTATAGTTTACTGGTTAGTATTACATTTGCCAAACATAATGTCGCCATCAAAGGCGATGGTGCATGGTAATAAATCTTAACCGCACAACTTGAATTGGTATGATAAAAACTGCTACTCGTCAGCTTGCCGCCACGGCATGTATGATGCTGGCCATTGGAATAGCCTTTGAATCAACGGCACAGGCGAATCCATTCACCAAGACTATCGAAGCAAACAGGGAAAGACAGCGAGGGCTTTGGTTCGGAGGTGGCTACGCTCGCACCAGCTTCCAGAATTCGGTTTTCCATGAAAACATTGGCAAGGGTATTATCAAGCCCGATTTCGGCTTCAACCTCAGGTTGAGCTACCGCAGGTACCCGTTAGTGTACGATTTCAGTTTTTATGGCTCCTATTTCAAAATAGACCCCAACTACCTTCGGCTGCCCAGCGACGTGGATTTAAAAAACGTGGGAGGAGAAAGCAGCCTAGCCCTCGCATTGCTACCCAATTCCAAGTACTTTGTACCCACTTTGGGACTGGGGTTCCAAAGCTCCACACTCAATGCCGGCTCAAGTGACAGCGACTCCAGCTTCAAGCCCATCAGCATCAACACGTCTGGCTTTGTCTGGAAATATGGGCTGCTCATCAATATATCCAGGGCCATTGGGCTAAGCCTCAATTATTCCCACAGCCTCCCTAAGTCCGTGCGGTTTGAAAACGGCGGGGTGAAGTTCGGCTACAAGGACAAAGCCCTCCAGCACATTACATTCGACCTCATCTTCGCACCCATGTTTAGCAACGAACTATAACAAGCAACGATACGATGAACCAGCTTACAACCAAATCAACGCTACTGCTCGCTGTCATGGCCGCCATTCTTGGAACAGGTTGCATCGGCAAAAGGGCCATAGGGCTAGTGGCACCAGTACCAGGTGACCCTAACGAGAGGCTGACCGTGAGCAATGCCTATTTCGAGCGCAAAATCAACGCAGTAGGTGCGGGAACTATCCTGCTTTCTACAGCCGCCTCTGCTTATGTTGGCTCCAATTCCAACATCATTTCTTCCTATCGAAAAGACGGAAGCGTGAGCACCAACAAGCTACTAAACGGGGCAGTGGGTGCAGGAGCAGGGTTTGGCCTATCTTATTCCATTAGCTACATGGCCAAAGGCAAGGAAAAAGACCTTCACAAGCGACCAAAAAACAAGGAGGAAAGCATGGACTGGGTGAGGAAAAAAATAGGAAAAGGCTATGCCGTCATCGCTGATGAATACGGATTTGGCTTTGAAAACTTTAGGGTCATACCCAAAGCCAAAGCGGCAAATTTTAGGTTTTCCGATCGGATGGACTTCACTGACTACGAAAAGGCATTTTATGGAAACCTTACCTATAGGACGGACTTTGAAAAAAACCTGCTCAACAGCCTCACGAATCTGTCAAGAGCCAATTTGGTTTGGCTTTACCAATCCCTCAATTTTAGCCTGACACCCACCACCAAGGAAAGGGTGGAAGAAGGCATTTTCGATAAAAGCTATTCGATTGAAGATTTGACAGAAACGGCAAGTGTGGTACCCCGTTTGCGAGAGAAAGCCGGGACGAAAGCCTATGGAATGTCCAAAAGCATCAGTGACTATGGCAAAGTGGCTAGGGGCTTCCCAGAATATGCGGCCAAGTCCAAGGAAAAAGCCATTAGCTTAGTGAAGGAGTTTTATACTGTTAGGGAGTTCAAGAGCAGTTTCCCATTGCACCAAAAAGAACTGCTACTGAAGGCCGAGCAGCTATTGAGCGGAGCCGACCTTTACAAGCTCGGTGAATTGTTTGAAGTATCCTGCTTGACCATTTACCCTTCGGAAAGTAGGCTATTCTTTAGCTATATGCCCCCTGATGCTTATTCAGTGACCACAATAAAGGGGATAGAGCCTAATAATATACGAATGGCGTGCAGCAGTGTTAATGCCTATTCTAGCCAAACAGAGAGCCTAACATCCATTGACGCCGGGTTCTTGAAATATAGTTTAAAGGTGGCACAGCCTAGTCTGTTCGGCAAAGTGCTCCAGTACGAGGTAAAGAATTTGAACAGTTCAAGCAGCCTTACTTATTGCCTGCACAATGTCAATGACAACATCGATGAAAGAATAAAAGCGGCAGCCTTGGAAGAAGCTATTGACGAAGGGTTCGATGAAATAAAGCGAAATATCCCTGACGATTGGAAGTTTGTCAAGTTTTTTGTGAAGGGAATCGAGTTAATATACGATGGCTATAAAATCGTCAACAATCCCAAGAACGCCATACTCGGTGCGGCAGCCGATGCACTTATAAAAGAAGACCCATCGATGGGCGTTAAAATCGGGAAAAATGTCTTGATAGGTTATCTTTCCGATTTTGCCAGAAATATACCTTAACACCGTTTAAAAATTGACAATTTACTTGGTTTTTGTTGTCCGCTCAGCTTAGCAATCAATAATCTCCATTATAAAACATCGTATTATTATGGCTTTATACATTAATATATTCCGATTAAATGATCAGATCATTGAAATCGGACAAAAGGATTTAGACAGGTGTTTGAATATCAGCAAACTGTCTATTTTCTAATGCCCAAATCCTTGAATTCCATTTTAATCATACGGAACACAGCCATGAAAAAAACGCCAAATCTTTCAATGCCTGCCTTTTTGATGATGACCCTTGTCACTGCTTGTGGAAAAGATGAATCACCAGAAGGGCTTTATCCCTATTTCTTCGGTACCAACTGCGAAATATCTGCACCAAATACATACGAGGGCCTCGTAGGCGATTGCCTTTTCACGGTGTTTTACGATGATTTCTCAGACAACGATAAAGATTGGAACTTAGGCACTGATACTGGCTACGACTTGCGCATCGACAATGGCTATTTGAAATTGCAAACCGATGTGTCAGAGGAATATACGTGGGGTGTGGGCAATGATGTGCCCAAGCTAAGCACCTTCGAGAACTTCCAAATTGAGTTCCTGGTCAAAGTGAACGAGTACGAAATGGGGAATGAATCCTATACCAACCCGGTGGCATGGGGCATGTCGCAAAACAATGCCGAAGACCACCATTCCTTTGAATACTCTCCATCGTCTTATTTTGCATTTTACTCAAGACGACTGAACGATAGCCAAGAATCACTGTTCTATGATGGTTTTTTGTCCACTTTTTTCCAGGAGAACACCTTGGTTACCG
The DNA here is from genome assembly GCA_016714985.1 of Saprospiraceae bacterium. Classification (GTDB taxonomy): domain Bacteria; phylum Bacteroidota; class Bacteroidia; order Chitinophagales; family Saprospiraceae; genus UBA6168. Next base: position 5,676 of record JADKBS010000007.1, read on the forward strand.
TCCGAAAGATTGGTTCAAAATACTACTTCTTTTTGGACAAAATGCTGGTTCACGAAACCGATTTCCTCGAATTGCATGGCGACGAGGTTTTTTTGGGTGCCGCTCCAGGTCATGAAGTATGGGTTGACTTCTTTAGTGTTAGCACTATTTTTTAGCACTTCGCAAACATTCTTTTCAACTTTTTTCCTTTTTGCTGGCCTTCGTGCCAAGCTACTGCCTCGTTGTAAGCTTGAATGGCCTCGTTTGATAACCTAACGTTGTAGCTCATTGTGGCAGCTTGTGCTTTTCAAATATGGTTTGGCGAGCCTCCCGCCAGTTAAGCTGTTTATCGGGGAGAGCATTGGCTTCCGCAATGCGTTGTTCCAAGAATGCCTTGTCAGATGGGCTTAGTTTATGCGCTTGGAAAAAATGCTGGCTGGCTTCACCCTGCTCGTAGTAGGTATTGTGCAAAAAATCCAAATACAGGTAAAGGCGTTCCTGCACGTCTTTGGGCAAATGTTGGATTTTGTCTAAAACATCGTTGGCGGTCATTGGTCAATGATTTTATTGAAACAATGATAATCAGTTTGGTGGAAAAGCGGACTGCCAATCAAGGTTTCCCCGTTGGTGCATGGTCTTCCCCCGCAACGCTGGTTCGCCGTCTCCGTTGTAACAAGTACCCGCTGGCTCACTTGTACACTGAATAATGACCGCCGCCCCATTGATTTAAATCACCACAAATCGACGCTGGCACGGTGAATTTTGCAGTAGATTTATGAGATTGCAGTATCGCCAATCTTTTATCCAATAAAAAACTAAAAACGATGAAGAACGCTTCGTTCACCACCATTGCCGCAGGGTTGGCATTTAGCATTTTGTCCATTGCTTTGGCGCAGTGTTCGTCTGGCCCGGAGGGTAATGCCTCCGATCCCCAAACCTCAGAAGCCGCCGCCCCGCCGCCCGTAACCGCAATGGACTCGACCGCTGTCCCAGCAACGCCAACGACCGCTCCTGAACCCGTTCAACCAGCGCCAGCAACCCAAGCACTGCCCCTACCCACCACAACGAAACCCAAGCCCACCCCCACAAAGGAGGTCAGGCAGTCCAACCAAGCTGCGCAAAAGGCAAAGCCCGAGGAAACGACCTCCACAAAACCCATGACGGCACCCAAGCCCGAACCGGAAGTACCCGTGATAACCAAACAGGAAACAGTACCGCCACCTTCGGCTCCCAAAGCGGACAAAGCTACCGCCCCGAGCGCTCCCGTTACAACATCGGCGGGGGTAAGCTATAAATCCGTAAAAGGCGTGATTCATGGCACCTCCACCCTGCACGATTGGGACTCACAGATAGGCAAAATAAGTGGAAAGGGCACCCTCCAGCTGAAGGACAAGTTACCTACCGCCCTCAAGGATATGGAAATCAAGATAGAAGTGAAGGGCATCAAGAGCAAAGAAGGGAAGAAAATGGACGACAAAACCTTCGAGACTTTTAAATCGGACAAGCACCCGTACATCCTATTTTCCTTCGGCAATGCACCGATAAAAATCGGTGACGGTAATGCCGTCACGATAGAAGCCACTGGCGACCTGTCCATGGCTGGCACCACCAAATCCGTCACCCTGACGGCCACCGGCAAGCTGCTGCCCAATGGCGACCTGCAACTTTCCGCCTCCAAAAAAATAAAGATGACAGACTACAACATGGAGCCACCCGTAATGATGCTCGGCACCATCAAGGTCGGCAATGAAGTGACCGTCAGCTTTGATTTTGTGCTGGTGAAAGATTAAGGATGTCCGTTGGCACAAGTCTTCCGCATTCCCTTAGGGCAGTGCTTTAAAAACTGTGATAAGATCGGTAGTTTGAGCAAGGTTTCCAAGAAAGCTGTCCGGCTGGCATTTGGTTTTCCGGCTGCCGCACGGTCTTCCCCCCGCAACGCTGGTTCACCCTCACCGACTTGAACCACCTATCAGCCTGTCTCCGACAGGCGTATTCCTGAACGTTTTGTGTGCAGCATCCGTGTAATCGGCGATTCAGACGGGGTTGTCTGAATGACAGATTTGGCGGGTGAAGGGACGCTGTTGAACGCTATCCTATCCGATTTAATCCAGGTCATCACTTCTGCCCGCTTGCCTCATTTTCCCGCTCGAAGAACGCATTGAGCATCAGCTTCAAGGTAGGGATGGTGACGAGTTGTCGCCTAAAGAGATAGACCAATGACCCAAGCAAGGCATAAGCGACTGCCAAGATGATGAAAGCTTCGGGGTACGACCCCAATTTGCTGGCCAGCCAGAAGGCTGCTGCCAGCGACAGCATGATGACCACCAACAAGGAGAAAATGCCAAGCACGAGTGCGGTGACCATGGCAGAGGTGGTCTTGCTGATGCGCTCCGCTGCCTCAAGGCGAATGTAGTCACCCTGCTGCTTGATGTACTGGCGGGCATATTCGAAGGTCTCGCCTGCGGAAGTTAGTATTTCGTCTGTATTTTTCATGTGCGCCAATATAAAGAAAAAGAAAAAACAAGAGGCCTTGGTGGCCGCTTGTTTTGGAAACAATGCAGGTTATGCAGAGATACCTGTGTGGCCATTCGTGCCAATCTTGTCGGCCTTGGCCTTCAGTTGCCCCACGCCATCTGTCACGTCTTCCTTTACCTGTTCGGCTTTGTTGGACACGGAGGTCATGGCTTGCTTTGCCTTAGCGCCCAGGTCGGAGGCTGCGTTTTTTGCCTTATCGGCAAGGTCGCCTGCAAGGCTTGTCGCCTTGTCTTTTTGCTCCTTGATAACGTCACTGGCCTGTTGGCGCTTTTCACGTCCTTTGTCCGAATTTAACATGTACCCGGCCACACCGCCAGCGATGGCGCCGAGTCCGGCAATTACTGCGATTTTTGAATTCTTCTTCATGATAATAAATTTATTGTTGCTTGATTTAATTTTGCTGTTTAAAAATGTAAGGCGGTTTGAAATCTACACACTATTTGGCTGTCCATGGTAGTAGCTTCCATTATTAAATGATTAGCATCGTTCAAAGAATTGCCAGTAGCATAAGCATTTTTGGTTGCCTTAAATAATTCGCAGCAGATTCATTAAATTAAAACGGACGGGTTGCCTTCATGTTCACCCACCAGGTTTATAAACTGTTGTTTATACGGCGAGCCGCCAATTTTTGTCCATGGTTGATTATCAACCGATACCCTACCTTATACCTGTGCACTGGTTCATTTCCTTTTGGCCATGGCAATGCCGCCAATAAGGCTGATTACGCCAACGCCGATAAACATATAGGCTTGGGTTTGGGCACCCTTGTCCTTTACGCCCAATTCGATGCCGCCCAATTCAACGGTCTTGCCGCTGTCGCCGAGCAGGGTGATGCCGTAGATGCCCAAGACAAGGCCCACGATGATGAGCACGATGGAAATTGGGTTTTTCATTTTGATAAAATTGGCGCTTCCAACTCCAAATTCCGCTCCTGAAAAAGTGGAATTATTGCATTGGTCGCATGGATGAATATTTTAGAAAAGTTGGTGGGTATTTTTCGGTCACACAAGGCTTGGGCATTTGGGAAGATTGCCAAATTACCCTTCTATCAAGCTGCCACTTCGGTGCGCTGGCCATTTTTCACAGTCACGTCGTTGGCGGCGTCATCCTCATGTCGGTTGTTGCCAGCGGCAAAAAATTGTTGCACCATCGGTAGCACGACAGGCAGCAGCTTGTAAAGCGTCTCGAAAATGACCGAAGCGGTGCTTTTCCGATTGGCCATGGTGCCATCCAGCACTTCGCTGCCATCCAGTTCCAGCTTGATGGAATGTTCGCTTTCGTTCGCTGCTTTTTGCAAGAAATATTGCTGGAGCAGCGGAATGGCCATCAGGGCCACCGTCGAGTGCCACCCGGTACCGCCGCCACCGTTGGCTTGCAGGTCGTAGTGTTGCTCGTCGCTTGGGGCTGAACTGGCGGTGGGTTCCGCTGTTTTGGCGTTCACGAAATACTGCTGCACCAATGGCAGCGCAACCAACATCAGTTTCGAGAACCAACCGTTGCTGTTTTCTTCGGCAGCAGGTTCCGTTTGTCCAAAGGATTTTTCGTCGGAACCACCCATGTCTGTCAGCTTCTTGGCAACAAAAGCACCGAGGCCAATGGCGCCAACGGGCAGCAATACGTTGTGGAGCAAGAAATCACGTCCTTTGGAAGTGGTCTCTTCGGCACTGCGGGTGAACTCCTTACGGATGATCCGCATGTTGCCAACCAGCCGGTCCTGTTCTGCTTGAAGTTCTGCGAGGGTGTTGATGCGGTGGTTAATCATAGTGTTTAGGATTTATCAAGATTGGACAATTGCCCGCTTGAACATGAAAGGAATTCACCTCGAAATTCGTTGTTTTTTGGAGAAAAATGGGCGGGCACCCGCAAGCCGATGGCTTGCCGATGCCACGCCACATTGGTCTTTAGCTCGCTGATATTTCCTGAAGGTGGTTTTTGGCCTTGGTGGCACCTTGCTGGAAGGCAGTTTCTGCGCCTTCCACCACATCTTGCGCATTTTCGGAGCTGCTCTTGATGCGGTCCTGGAGTTTGGTGCTCACCTCGGAGGCGTAAGCCTTTCCTTTCTCGATGATACTGCTCACTGTGGAAGCTACCGTGGCAACTTTTTCCTGTGCAAATTCACGTGCCTGCCCACCATATTCCACGACTTTGGTGGCGGCTTCGGTGCGCACTTGGCGACCTTTGTCGCTATTGATTAAGTAACCGACTACGGCGCCAGTGGCGAGTCCGGCCAGAAATATCCAGCCGCTGTTGTTGCTTTCATTGTTGTTGGACATGATTAATGTTTTTAAAGTTATAAAATAGTGCAGGATACTTTGACGGTCAAAAGCTATTGTTAAGCTCCACCCGCCAGCAATCTGCAAGTGAGTATGTTTCTTTTGAAATGGGATGAAGTGTGACCTTCCGTTGGACGCTTCATATTTATTAACCCTACAGCATCGCCTATGTTCAATGGCGATGGAAATGGGTAAAAAATTTACCCGTTGGCGCATGAGCTTCCCCTGCAACGCTGGTTCCCTTCCGATAGCCACCGTAACCGACTTAAAACGGATATCAGCTTGCCCCAGCTGGGCATGGACTTCCCCCGTTACGGTGGTTCACCCGCTCCCCCAAAGGCAGAGGCGATTGGTTCTAATTTTTGAAGGCGTTTTGATTTCAGGTATAACCTGCCTGTCGGCAGACAGGGTCTATCTTATAGCTGAAATCAAAAAAATAGAACCAATCGCCTCTGCCCGCTGGGGCTAAAAAATGGGGGAGTTCCCTGTTTCTATAAATATTTCGCCCCGCTAGGGCTAGAAAAGATATGGGACATGATTAGGTCAGGAGACTTGTTCCAGCATGGGAAAGCGGTGGAGTGCGAGCGGGGAATGACAAATGGCGACCATTGTTGAAATTTCGTGGAAATTGAACCATACTTTCGTCATTTTTGCTGGAGCATCTCAAATCATTTCCTTTGGTGCTTGGCTTTTTTGCCTGAGTTGCCACTGTAAATCAAATCCTCAACACATGAAAAATTATCGCTTTCTTTTATTATCGGTCGTCATGCTCGGTTTCTTTGCTTGCAAAAAAGAAGAAAACATGGAGGAGGAGAACCCCAAGCTGCTCAACCCGGCAATGTTGCTGACGGTGCATATCAGTGCCGACTATTTCGAAGATGCATCGCAGACAGGCTATATTGTGGCCTCCAAGGAAGACGGCACCACGCTCGACTACAAGCCCATCGAAAATGGCGCTACGGTTACGCTCGAAACCTATGAGGGAAATATTGCCGATTTCACGGCCACGCTCGTGGTGAACCGGCCCAACAACCTTGAACAAAAGGGCCTCCGGCTCTACAGCTACCTCGAAATGCCCGCAGGCGGCGCTTGGTGGCTCGAATATCCCAGTTACCTTGATTTTGATGGCAGTTTCCCCGTTGGTTGGGCCAATATAGTTATTGAAGGTTGTGGGACGATAGCCCCATCGCCTTTGGTCTTTAGCAGCATCGGGAATGGCAGCGGCAGTTCAAATGCCGACAACAACCTGCAAATCGGGTTTCCCATCAACACCTCCCAGCCAACCGTGCCCGCATTGGCGGTGTACCGCAGCAACCTCGACGGCCAGGTGCGCTATTTTTTTCAGGATGCACTGCCCGTTGGCGAAACGACCAGCGTGCAGCACGCCGACCTGCCCATCATCGCCTCGCCGACGTCCATTGACTTCGACACGGATGCCCAGTTGTCGTATGGGATTTCTGGCCTAGTGGCGCAGCCCGGCAGCAATCCCGAGCGGCTGTTCCTGTACGATTTGTATGGCAACCTGTCGGGAACCCAACAGTTCTACCTCCCTTCCAATGTTTTCGAAAAATACCATGCTGGTGCCAGTGGATGGCTGCCCGATGATGGCCGAAGCTTCAGCACCAGTATCTACTCCGAAACCTTGCCCACCAGTTTCACCTACCCCGATTTCGATTTCGAAGTGGAAGGCTCCGGAACCGAATTTACCTTCAGCAGCAGTTCCGATTTAAGCCATTTCTTTGTAAGGTTTAAAAACACAGCCATCAATGACTTTGCTTTGGGAGTTTGGCTCCATCGCCAAACCCACGGTAAAGTTCAAACTCCCCACCGTACCGCCGGAAGTGTTGAACGCCTACAACCTGACATCCCTGCAGGTTGTTTACCGAAACTGCACGGGCGTGCGCATCACCCCGGCCCAGCCTGCCGATACATTTTACGAAAACCTTTACCCTTCACCGGAAACGGTGACCAGCCCGCAAGGCTATTACAGGGAGGATGCTATTCTTCGTTATTGAGCGCCTGCCCGTTGACGCATGGGCTTTTGGCAAACAGCCAATGACAAAAGGCTAATTATTCATGCACGGCCTGTCCCGATTTTTTCTGGAAAACCTAACAGTGTGAGCTATTCGTATTTCCCTAGCACGCATTGAAAAAAGATGCGGCCAACGCCACGTCGGCCACATCCAATCACATGCTTTAAGAAGACCGGTAGGCCACCTCGTGGTAGCCTTTTTCGTGCGGGCCGAGGAAGATTCGGCCATATATCCTGAAGATGGCAAGCCCACCCACGATGAAGCCGAGCGCCGTCGTTACCGTCAGTACGATTTGGTTTTCGTGGATGTGCGACAGCAGCAAATCCTCGCCGATGAAGGTCGGGGTGATGGGGAAGCCCGCCAATGACAGGCTCGCCAGCAGGAAGACAATGACCAGCTTCGGGTGCTCGTAGCTGTGCCCGTGGAACTTGCCGAGGTCAATCGCCTCGCCCTGTTTTTGCAGGTAGTTCAGCACGGCATAGCCCACCACGGCACTGGCCACGATGCCGCTGAGGAACAAGTGTATTTGCCCAAAATCAAACTGCTCGTTGAAGCCTACGGCCAGCGACACAAAGAGCTGGTTCATCACGATGAGCGTCCAGGCACGGCGGGCGTCGCCACGCTCCACGAAGGCCATCAGCACCAGCGACAGCGCAGCGATGGACATGGCTTCGGGCAGCACACCAATCGCCCGCATCGGCACGGCGCCCTTGTGGTACACGAAGTACAGCCCCACCAAATACAGCGGCACGAAGAGGTACATCGCCCCCCGGAAGCCCAAGGCCGCCACCTTGTTGCCCACCCATTTCAGCGGCTTCCAGAACCACTGGTACATGCCCGTGTCCATGCGCCATTCCTTGATGCTCATCACATAGACCGACATCCGTATTTTGCCCCAAAGGTTGTCGGCAAAATTGTGCTGTGGCGGTATGAAATTGAAGAACTGGTCGTGGATGAGGTAGCTCAGCACCGATGGCGACACCAACAATTGGTAGGTGCGCAGGAAGGCATTGCTGGCGAAGTGCAGCAGCGCCAGCTTGTGCCAGCCCAGCGCCACCTCTACGAACATGACGCCAATCTGCGCAATGGACGAATAGGCAATCTGCGTCTTCACCGACGACTGCACCCGTGCCGTGAAAGTGGCGAACAGGCTCGTGAGCACCCCGGAGGCAATCACCAGCGCCTTGAAGGTCCAGTTGTCGCCCCAGAGCGGGTAGGTGCGCAGCAGCAGGAACACCCCGATATGCACCGACAGCGAGCCGTAGAAAATGGCGCTCGACGAGGTAGGCCCCTCCATCGCCCGTGGAAGCCAGGAGCTGAACGGCCACTGCGCCGATTTCACCAAGGCCACACCGAGGAAAATCAACGGAATCAGCAGGGTGTACGGCTGCGCCGTAATGAGTGGGGTGCCCTGTTCCCAAGCCAGTTGCAGCTCGTTGAAATGGATGCTTTTATGAAAATAATGGTGGCAAATCCAGATGCCCAGCAGCAGGAAGATGTCCGCCACCCGGTAAAACGACACGACTTTCAGGGCGTTCTTCACGGGCAGGTAGCGGTGGCGGTAGAAGGCGATGAGGAAGAACGACGTGATGCCGATGATTTCCCAGCCGACGAACAGCGCCTCCAAATTGCCCGAAAAAAGGATGAGCAGGATGCCAAGGTAAAACAGTTGGATGCTGTTGAAATACCGCTTGAAGCCCATTTCCCGGTGGATATAGTAGCGACTGAAAATCGTGTCGAGCAGTGTGAGCAGCGAGGCCACGAAGGCAAAGACCGCCGTGGTGCCGTCAAAGAATATGTCAATGGCAAAGACCGTATCCTCCGAACTGTATATGACGGGGCCATTGTAGTGGTAGTCCTGAAATCCACCCGACACCCAAAGGGCACCAAGTGCCATGATACCGAACAGGTTCAATCCCGCTGTCAGCATGGCTGTCCATGAAATGAAGCCTTCGGCCCGCCTGTTTGCGAAGCTGCTCAAGAGGTAGCCGAGCAGCGGGACGAGGATGAAGTATGGAAGAAATAGTGACATGGATTAAATGATGAAAGAAAAATGATAAATGTTTGTCTGCCCTTGGCAAAATGAATTAGGCATAAGTCTATGCCTATCATCACTCATTATCATTTAGTTTGGATTTTTGATGATATGTACCGGCAAATTCTCCTTCGTGGCATGAACGATATAGTTCGACTTCATCTCCGGCGCATTTTCAATCAGGCCGTGGATGTCGTCGGAAGTGGGCACCTGCACGTTCAGCGGCTCGTAGGGGGCAAACTGGCCGTTTTCAAAATAATGGAAACTGTGGTTGGTCGGGTGGATGGCCACGAGGTGCACCCAGCCGTTGGCGAACCACTCGTAGAGCGTCGGCTCGGCTTGGATGGTACGCAGCACCACCGCTGGCTCGTGCTCCACCATCACCAGCAGGCGCATGGGGTCGTGCGCCTCCACCATCTGCTTGGGCAGGCCCGTGCGCAGGTCGCCGTCGGAGCTGTTGGCCACGCCCACGAGACCCATCACGTTGTGCGGCAGCTTTGCGCCAGCGCCCAGTTTCTGGTTGTCCACCCTCGAAAAATAGTATTCGAGGTTGATGCCGCCGCACACGGGCGGGATGGGGCGCAGCACGCCGAGCAGCCGCTGCCCGTCGGGGTCGGTGCGGTAGTCGTAGCTGTTCATGAAGGCCCGGCGGTCGAGGAAGAGGCGCTTGGTCAGGTTGCGGTGGCCGACGAAGCAGAGGGCGTTGGTGCTGTGCCCCAGCTCCGGCCTCGGCTCGAAATACGAGACCGAGCGCTGGCGGATGGCCTCCCGCACCTTGTGGATGTCCTGGTGAACGTCAATCGAGGCGAAGCGGCGGCTGCGCTCCTTGGCGTTCAGGTCGAGGGCATTTTCAAAGACGGCCTTGTTTTTTTCGTGCAAAACGGCCGTGTCGGGGTAGAGGTTCTTGTCGTCGTAAAACGCCATTTCCTCCGCAGAGGTATCGTGCAGCGCCCCGATGAAAATCGTATCGAAAGGAATCTCCAAGCCCCTGTCTTTCAGTAACTTACGAACTTCAATATGGTTGGCCATGAAGGCAAAAACCCTTGCGTTCACCGAGCCGGGCCGACCGCTGCAAGCCCCGCAGTCGTAGGCGCCGTGGTGGGGGTTGTTGGCGCTGCTGGAGCCGTGCGCCACCACATAGACCAGCGGCGCAAAGTCCTGCACCATGCCGATGCCCCGCAGCAGGCCCTCCACCCGGTCGGCCATTTCCACGATGGTGAAACCGACTTGTAGGCCGTTCTCCTGCTGGCCTTCGTGCTCGATGACCAGCTCTGCGTCCATGCTCATGTGGGCGAAGGCGTCCTTGGCGGCTTGGTTTTTTTCGGGCTTCGCCAATTGGAGCAGCAGCTTGATGGCCGACCACAGCCCCAGCGACAGCGAGGCCAGCACGCCCCTGAAAAACTTGTGCGAGTCCTTGGTGTAGAGCAGTTCGTCCGCGTGCTTCACGCCCGCTTCTTTTTCCTTGATTAAATACTTGGGCGTGACGGTGATGGGGCAGAGTTTTTCATAAAACTTGCCGCCCCACGGGTGGAAGAAAAACTCCACGCCGAAGAAGCCGGGGCAGCCCAGCGTCTCACAGTCGGAATCGAGCGATTCAAGGTGGCGGCGCAGCGAACCCTCCCGCTCGTCGAGGCAGAGGATGGCCTGAAAGCTGCGGCGGTCGGGCACGGCCTTGCTCGATTTTTGCGCAAGTCTCGCCTGCCGCAGGCCGGAAAGCACCTCGTCGTAGTAACTCCACTCGAAGGCGTCCTGCCAGATTTTTTTCACCTCCTGCAACTCTGTGCCCGGCACGGGGGCGAAGAGGTCGAGCGGTTCGAGGCCGTCCACTTTCTTTGCCAGCGGCAACCAATCCGTACCGAGTTCGGCGTCGAGGTTGTCAATTTCCATCAACAATTCGAGGTGGATGAAGTCGTAGAGCTGCACTTTTTTCTGGTACAAAATCGAGTGCGGGTTCGCTTCGATGGCCGCCATCATGCCCGACCAGCCCTTGTGCCCAAACTGTTGGTCGAAGAGGTACTGTCCGTACAGCCGGGGGTCGCCCACGAGCCTGTCCAGCATTTTTTCCAGTGTCAATTTTTCATCGAAGAGCATTTGTCGTACCCGTTTTGTCCTGAAAAAACTGGCAAAACTGTTGCGTTCCACTTCCCGCACGGCATTCAGCAGGCCCCGCTCCTCGAAGGGGAACTGCCAGATGGCGATGCCCTGGTCGAGGTAGCTCCCGACGATGCGGAAGAGCAGCGGCTGAATGAGGTTGTCGAGGTCAAGGTGGTAGTGACGCTTCCAGTTGGCCCGCAGCTTGCCGATGCGGGGGTCGTAGGTGGGGGTGTACTGCTTCACGAGGCAGTTTTCCCGCCAAGTGGCCAATGCCGCCTCGCCCTTCCGCTTGCGGATGACCATGTCCAGCACCTCGTCCCGGATGCGGCCCACCTTGTGCAGCGAGCGGTACTCGTGCACGTTGAAGGTGACGTTGTAGCCGAAAATCCTGCCCGCCTGGATGATGGCCTCGTAGAACGGCAGGTGCTGGAAGGCATGGAGCGTATTGTGGTGTATGAAATCCTTCAGCGGCGTTTGTGACGGTAGATGGTGCGCCAGGTCGTGGAGGACCTTGTGTTTGTTGAAGGTGGAGGACATATTGCCCATGATTATGGATTTTCGAATTTTAAAAATAAACGCCAAAATTGCACAAAGTGCAGTCAGTCCATTTGTGATAAAAAAGACAATCAACTGCCAAAGGCAATGCTGTAGGGTGAAATTATCACGAATTGAACTCCACTGCTCGTTTTGGCCGCTTCCGTGCGGCGTGCTTGTGCATGGAAAACGGCTGGTGCTCGTGCAGCCCCTTGACCTCGACCGTGCCTCCGTGGGCAATATAGTCATATTCAAAATGGTGCAGGTTGTTCATCACCGAGTGGTCAACGAGCTTCGTCCTCGATAGGTCAATTTCCACATGCATCCCTTGCGGAATGGCTTCGAGTTTCGACTTAAGTCCCAGCCAATTGGTGAAAACGGCGGCTTTTTCCACCTCCACCACGTAGTGGTCGCCCTCGAAGGAGACACTGGCCGGTGCCTTGAACAGTGCGGACATCGGCGCTCCGTGCAGCAGGTAAATCAGCACTTCCAGCAGCATCCCCGCTGCGATGCCCACCAGCAAATCCTCGTGCAGCGTGAAGAAGATGGTTACGAGGAAAATGGCCAATTGCTCCTTACCAATCTGAAAAATATGGATGAACTCCTTCGGGTGCGCCAGTTTGATGCCCACCGTGATGAGCATGGCGGCCAAGGCGGCGTTCGGAATCATTTCAATGAAACGGCTGGCCAGCAAAACAAAGGCGAGCATGAAAAAGCCGTGGAAGAAATTGGCCCAGCGGGTCTTTGCGCCGTTGTTCACGTTGGCAGAGGAGCGAGCCACCTCCGAAATCATGGGCAGGCCGCCCAGCAATGCCGCCACGAGGTTGCCAAGGCCGAGTGCAATCAGGTCTTTGTTCGAGTCCGACTTGCGCTTGTAGGGGTCGAGGAGGTCAATGGCCTTCACGGTCAGCAGCGCCTCCAGGGTGCCCACGAGGGCGAACATGATGACGTATTTGATGAAAAGTCCCGTTTGGGCGAAGCCCGAAAAGTTCACGTTCAGGTGCAGGCTGTCTATGAGGTTGCCGATGTGGACGAGGGCGTAAGGCGGCTCGGTGTGCTGGAAGTCCATCGCTAGCTCGGCGGGTATGGCGATGAGCAGCACCATGAGCGGCGCAGGTATTTTTTTCAAAAAACCACCCTTAAGAAAAGGCCAGCCCATCATGATGGCCAAGCTCACCACACCGATGGCCGTGGCCCGTGGGTCGAGGCGGGCGATGAAGTGCGGGATGTCGGCGATGAGTTCGAAAGGTCCTTTGCCCTTGGCGAGGGCTGGGTCAATGTCGAGCAGCACGGGCACTTGCTTCGCAATGATGATGATGCCGATGGCCGCCAACATACCGTGGATGGCCGAGAGCGGGAAGAAGTCGGCCAGTTTGCCCATTTTCAAAACACCAAAAAGGATTTGGATGACGGCTGCCACGAACATGGCGCCGAGGGCCAGGTGCCAGCCCGTCTCGCCGCCACCGAAGTCGGCCACGGCCCCCGCCACGATGACGATGAGGCCAGCCGCTGGGCCTTTGATGGTGAGCTTGGAGCCAGCAAAAAAGCTGACGACCAAGCCGCCCACAATGGCCGAAACCAGGCCCATGAGCGGCGGAAAATCGGATGCCTTGGCGATGCCGAGGCTGAGGGGAAGTGCCAGCAGGAACACAATGAAACCGGAAGTGGCATCGGCCTGCCAGTTTTGTTTGAGGCCAGCGAGGCCGTCGGCTGGGATGGCCGTATTTTGAACGACTTGTGCTTTTTTCATGTGAAAAGGTTGATTCGAACAGCAGCGCCAAGGCTCCATTGTCCGAAAAAGAAGGTTTGTTAGATGGAGAAAAAGGAAAATAGAGACGAATGCTAAGAAGGCAGCAGGGCTGTGGTAGGAACAGTAACTTGTCAGTATGTATGCAAGTCGCTCGTAATCAATTCATTACAAAAAACACGACAAGGGTTACAGCCGAACAGGGGGTCACACGCATGCCACAGTCGTCAGGCGGCTGGGTGTGCGAGGTCAGACTTGATATTGTGGAAAAGCAGGAAAAGCAGTGGTTTGGAAGAGTTGGCTAGTGCTGAGATGCTTGCCTTTATTTGAAATGCTGTAAAGGTTTTGTAAGGGAATAAGACATGGTTCGGGAGGAATTCCGCAAATAAACTGGCGGATGTTGAACTATTGGAAAAAGCATCTTCTTTTTGCGTTTGGCTGAAATCACCATCATCGCCTCCATCTTTTTTATGAAGCTCCTCCGTCTCGGGTTCAGACTCTGCCTCTTCTTCGATGAGCAAGGTTAAGTCAGTTTGAACTTCACTTTCCCAAATACCGCTTCCAAGGCGACCATCAACAGGCAAATGTCTCGCTGTGACCAGCGAAAACAGGACTGTTAAAAGCAATAACCGTTGAAGGCGTTCTACCATGTTGTTGAATGCATGAATTATTTGGATGAGGTCGAGTGCAAATATATAGCCGGATTTGGACTAGTGTCAAGGCGGCAAAAAGAGATTCGATTTTATTTCGGTTTTATACCTTACATTAACATCTTTAATTTTAATTATTAAATTATTATAAAAATTAAATAATTAAAGTTTATTAATTTAAAGAATAAACACCTGAAACTAAGTCGGAGGCAATCTGTGTTAACCTTCTGTGAACAAAGCTGCTCCCCTACCCCATCACTTCCTTCAACACCTTCACCGCAAATTCTTGTTCTTCCAAATTCAACCCAGCAAAGCCCAAGCGGCAGGCGTTCCAATTGTGGTCGCTCGCCTTGTCGTAAACCTTACCATTGGAAACAACAAGCCCTTTCTTTTTTGCAGCAGCAGCAACGACGGGCAGTTGGAGGCTGGCGTCAAACTCCGCCCAAATACTCATGCCACCCTCCGGCTTTTTGAATTGGATACGATTGCCCAATTGTTCGGTGAGCAGGTCGCAGAAATGATCACGTCGCTGCTTGTATAGCTTGAGCGCTTTTTTCATGTGCCGCTTGATTTCACCCAGCCTGAACAGTTCACCGATGGTCTGCTCCATTGCATAATCACCTTGCACATCAATCATTTGCCTGAGTTTTCCAATCTCCTTAAGGAGGTTGGGCGGAGCCACCAAAAATCCAATGCGCAGGAATTGTGCAAAGGTCTTGCTCATGGAGCCGACATAGACCACCATGCCGTTTTGGTCGGCGCTGGCGAGTGGGAGCAACGGGCTGCTCTCGTAATGAAAGTCATAGTCGTAATCGTCCTCTAGTATGGCTATATTGCATAGATTGGCGATTTCTAGTAGCCCCATCCTACGTTCGGCACAAAGCGTAACGGTGGTCGGGAAATGGTGGTGCGGCGTAATGTACAGCATCCGTACACATTGCTTTTCGCAGATTTCCTTTACCATGTCCGTGCGCATGCCATGCTCGTCAATGGGCACCCGAATCACCTTGGCACCAAAATGAGTGAACACCCGTTCGGCATAATAATAACCGGGGTCACCACTCAACACGATGTCACCGGGACTTAGCAGGATGGAGGATGCGAGGAAAATTCCCATTTGGCTACCACGGGTAATGAAAATGTTCTCCGGAGTGGTTTGCAATCCCCGGCTTTCGTTCAGGTGCTCTGACAATTGTTGCCGAAGGTAAAGGTTGCCCTCCACCTCAAAATAGCGCAAGTGCGGCACATGCGCCCTACGGGTGAGGATGCTTTTGTAGGTCTGCGAAATGAGTTTGGTGGGCACCAGCCGCAGGTCGGGCCCATCGTGCAGGCCGATGATGCCGGGCGGCGCATAGCTCGGGTCGTGGATGTTGAGGTAGGGTTTTACCTCAAAGCCCGTCTGTGCCGGGAACCCGTTTTTGATGGGTGCTTCCGCAATGCGGGCAGGCTTGCGCTCCGGCAGTTTAGTGCTCACAAATGCCCCCTTGGAGGGATGGATTTCAATCCAGCCTTGTGCTTCCAAGTCCTCGTAAGCTGCCACGACGGTCTTTCGGTGTACTTCCAATAATTCGGACATGGCCCGGCTTCCCGGCAGCCTCGACCCCGGCTGCACGTGGCTTTCCTTGATTTGACAGACAATCTGATTGGCGATTTGTAGATAAATGGGAACGTTGCAGACGGGCTTAATACTGATGACGGATTTCCAAGGGAACATATCGGTGGTTTGTGATTTGGAAATTATGTGAACTAAGGATTGAAACAGTTGCGAAGCACCGAAACTTTGTAGCCAAGGCAAAAACCTCGGCTTTCAGGTGCAACGCACCGGAATCTTTGTAGCTAAGAAAAAAAGGTGCAGCGCACCGCAACCTTTGTAGCCAAGGAATTAACCCCGGCACTCAGGTGCAGCGAACCGTAATCTTTCGGTGCGCTGCACCTAATGGCTTACGATGCCGGACTACCGACTTAATAAAAACCGGCTGCCAAAGGTAGTCCAAACTCCCGCTTAATTTGCCTTCGAAACCAAAGAAAAGTTTATTCATACTCAATCTTTTTTAGTGCGGGGCGAGAGGCCCCGTACTGTTTTTTTCCGATGGAATTCTCAATCGACAAATCACTCGAAATACTGGAGCGCACCCCAGCTGTGCTTTCCACCATGCTAGTCGGCCTCTCCGACGACTGGACAATGAAGAACGAAGGCGGCGAGACCTGGAGCCCCTTCGATGTCATTGGCCATTTGATACACGGTGAGCAGACTGACTGGATTCCCCGCATGAAACAGATCCTTGAATTGGGCACGAGCGAGCCGTTTGCGCCATTCGACCGCAATGCCCAATTCGAGGTGAGCAAAGGAAAAAACTTAGATCAGCTCTTGCAGGATTTTACCCGACTACGACAAGTTAATTTGCGCATCCTGAAAGATGCTTTGCTGGATGATGATGCCCTGTCAAAACAGGGCATCCATCCTGCCCTTGGCGTGGTGACTTTGAAGCAACTGCTGTCTTGCTGGACGGTACACGACCTAGGGCATATCCATCAAATCAGTCGGGTGATGGCCAAGCAATATTCCACGGAAGTTGGGCCTTGGATTGCTTACCTTGCGGTGGTAGGTGGACGATAGACGGTGGACGATGGCAACCCATGCCCCCTTTGTCATCCCGTTAGGGAACTGCAACGCCACGAAGGCAAACGGCAAGCGGATATTAGCTAAAGATATAGCTTTGCCAAAAAAAAGAAAATGAAACCCGTGACTAACCCGGTACAAATAATAGACTACCATCCTGACCACTTCCAACGCTGGAAGGAAATCAACGAGGCTTGGATTACCCACGCCTATTTCATGGAAGAGATAGACCACCAGCACTGCAGCCAACCAGAAGAATCCATCCTGGCTGGCGGTGGCCATATCTTGCTGGCGCAATTGGACGGTGAAATCGTTGGGACTGCCGGACTGATAAAAGACGATGCCATGACCTATGAACTCATCAAAATGGCCGTGGACAAACGCTACCGTGGCTATGGCATTGGCCGTCTGCTTTGTGAAGCTGCCATCGAAAAATCAAGGGCCGTTGGTGCGGAATTGCTGTATTTGTTCTCCAATACCAAAGGCTCCGCAACGGCCATTGAGATTTATCGGCACCTTGGCTTCGAGGAAGTACCTTTGGACAGAAACGATTTCGTTCGGGCCGATATTCGCATGGAAATGCGGTTTTAACCCTTAATCCTTCAATCCTTCAATCCCTCAATCCTTCAATCCTTCAATCCTTCAATCCCTCAATCCTTCAATCCCTCAATCCTTCAATATGGAAAATCTGAAATACCCAATCGGTAAGTTTGTAGCACCGGAGAGCGTGACGCCTGAAATGCGTACTGCATGGATAGAAAAAATTGCAGCGCTGCCGCAAGAACTGGAAGCTGCCTTGCTCGGCATCACCGAGGAACAATTGGATAGGCCTTACCGACCTGATGGCTGGACGGTTCGCCAAGTCGTTCATCATTTGGCGGATAGCCATATCAATGCCTATTGCCGACTGCATTTGGCACTGACAGAAGATGCTCCGATGATTAAACCCTACTTGGAAGCACAGTGGGCCAATTTACCGGACAGCCAATTGCCCGTGGAAAGTTCGCTGCAAATTCTGCGGGGCGTTCACCATCGCTGGGTACATCTATTGCGGAGCATGAAGGAAGAAGATTTTGCCAGAACTTATGTTCACCCGCAATATGGCAAGGTTTATTCGATGGATACGATGACTGGGTTGTATGCTTGGCATGGGGAACATCATATTGGGCATGTTAAAATTGTGACAACTTAGCATAGAAAACAAAGGCATATCGCATTTGATTAAAAACGAATCGTATGAAACCAATTTTTTATCTCTTTCTGTTGTCTAACATCTTTTTTTTTCAAAGCTGCAACGAATGCCAAAAGGTACGATGCCCTGATGATATTGAAATAAGTGAATGCCAAACTGATTTATTTCCTTATAAGGTTGGTGATAAGGTATCATTCGTTGGCATAAATAATGATACCCTTGTTTTCGAGTGCTATGAAAGGGTAACTTCACAAGAAAATACATCTTTTCATGAATTGGTAATTGACGAATGTTGTCAAGTTGTAGCTACCGACTTTAAATGTTCGTTTTCAAATAAAAATGGAAGTAAAATGTTCTTAAGTTCAAGCAACGTTAGTAGTAAGGGAATGTCTGAAGCATACATTAAAATAGATTCAACACATTTGCGTGACCAGTGGTTCCTACCGCAAAACTGTGAGAACTCCAATTTCAAGGACACAGTGATATTGGGTGGGTATGAGTACCACAACATTTTTCTTGATACAGAGAGTGATTCCCTAATATTTATTGCTCCAAATATGGGAGGGTTAATGGGTTTCAGAATCAACGGTAAAGAATGGCGGAAAATTAATTAATCCTCCTCCTCCTTCTCATCCCCCTTCTTCCCCCACACATTGTTCTCCCTGTCCACATCGAGCAATCTCAGCGAAGCATCAATCTCCACCTTATCAACCTTCTTCAGCTTTTCCTCAATCACAAATTCATAAGTCGGGTGCGTCCAGCGCCAATCGGGCAGTACGGAGTATTTATTGCCCGTGAACTCGGTGCCTTTTTTCGCTCCACGCATGAGGTCAAGCGGGAGATTGTAAACCTGCTTGGAACCGTCCTTGTAGGTGACAGTAATATCGAGCGGCATGGGTGTTAGGCCCTTGCGCTCCAGCGTAATTTTGGTCTCCTTGCGGCTTTCCTTTCCGACCGATTTCACGGCGTAGTCAATCGTCTTGGTGGTATAGACGAAGTACTCCTTGAACCAGTCCAGCTCCAGCCCCGATTCTTTTTCCATCACCCGGATGAAATCGTTGACGTTCGGGTGCTTGAACTTCCAGGTGTCGAAGTAGGTCTTGAATGCCTTGTCGAACACGGGCTTGCCCATGATGTACTGTAATTGCGTCAAGATAACGTGTCCTTTCACATAAGCACCCACACTATATGGCGCATTGGCCGTGTAGTGGTCGCTGTGGATGGAAAGTGGCTCTTCCCTACCCGATTTCATGAAGCGAATCATGCCCACGTTGTTATCCAAATGTGGGTTCTCGACGGGCGTACCGCCCATCAGTTTTTCTTGCATCAAGTAGTTTTCCACCTCTGAGGTCACGTACTCCGTGAACCCCTCATCCATCCAAGCGTAGAGGCTTTCGTTGCTGCCAAGCAAGCCATAATACC
The DNA here is from genome assembly GCA_016714985.1 of Saprospiraceae bacterium. GTDB lineage: Bacteria > Bacteroidota > Bacteroidia > Chitinophagales > Saprospiraceae > UBA6168. Next base: position 24,790 of record JADKBS010000007.1, read on the forward strand.
AAGCATGTACGGCCTCATGGATGAACGTTCCAAGACCAGCGCCAGCCGCCAAGAAGGTGGCCATCGGGTACTCCATGCCGCCGTCGCCAGCTTCGAGGAAGGAATATGATTTATAGGGGTATTGCCCGAAATTCTTGTTGACGAAATCAAAAGCCTTGTCCATTTGGAGCGGGGCGGCTTCCCAAGTCTTGCGGGTATCCTCTTTGTCTTGGTAAAGGAAGTGGAACACCAGCCCATCCTTTCGGCGATAGACCACGTGCTTGTAGTCACGGTCGGCTGACCAAGCAAAGTCGTGGACGTTCTCGGCCTTCCAGTGCCAGGTGAACTTGTCGCCACGGTCGGGCTTCACGGCAGTGCCTTCTGGCTCGTAGCCGTAGCCGATATTCCCGCCATTCTGAAGTACGCCACTGGCACCCAGGCAGTACTTCCGGTCAATGGTAATCTTCACATCGAAATCGCCCCAGACGCCGTAGAACTCACGGGCCACGTATGGATTAGCATGCCAGCCTTGGTAGTCGTACTCGCAGAGCTTGGGGTACCACTGGGCCATTGAATAATCAATGCCATCGGCGCTATTTCGGCCAGAGCGGCGAACCTGAATGGGCACTTGCGAGGTGAATTCCATCTCAAACTCCACGGTGGAATTCGGCTTGATGCCTTTGGGCAGCTCCACCTCCAAAATGGTTTCGTTCACCTCCCATTTGCAGTCCTTGCCGTCCATTTTAAGGGAGGTGATTTTATGCCAGCCTTGCTCGTCCGATTTCAGTTTGCTGATGCGGTCTTTCACCCGTGGGTCGGGGTCGGGCAGGCTGCGGCTGCGCACGTCCATGTTGCTGTTGGGCTGGAAGGCATTGAAATACAGGTGGTAAAACACCCTGTCCAATTCGTCGGGCGAGTTGTTGGTGTATTTCAGGCGCTGCTTGCCCTTGAACTGGTGCTTCGCAACGTCCATGTCAATGTCCATCTGGTAGTCCACCCGTTGCTGCCAGCGGTCGGGCTGGGCATGGAGGACATTTATACAAAGTAAAAAACAAGAAATAACAACAGCGAATTTTGACAACATGGATTAGTATTGTGAAAGGTTAAGTGAAAATCAGTTTCAACCCAATGAATGGTAAACATTGCAAAGCAGTAAGACCAACACCGCACAAACAATATGCACCAAGCTCATGAGCAATATAACGGCCAAAGTTTTTTGTCGTTTTGTCTGGACTACGAGCTGCTTGAACAAAGGAACTGACGATTTGTCCATCATCCATTTATCAATGTCCAAAAGGCCTTCCAAATAGCCGAGGATAAAAGCAGTCGTCAGCAAGAAAGCTGCTTGTTCGCCTGGTTTTGCCATCGAAAAGCTGATGAATATGACCAACCATACCTTGAAGACCGTTTTGAATACGACCTTTATGAAGTCCATAAAATCGTTGGTTACCAACGAACTGACCGCAAAATAGACCAGTAAAGTACTCAAAAATATGGTGTGTATTTCCCAAAGCACTTCATCCAAAAATGGGTGTGCATGGAAAAGCAATTGCCACAACAAAATGGCCAATACTACGAAAAGTCCAGCAAGGAGGTACAATCGTTTGCTCATAAATTGGAAGGCAAATATGGGGAATTAAGTGAAATGAGCTGGTCTTTTGAACTACCATGAAGATGGACAAGTGACGAAACGACAACTATTTGCTTTTTCCTCCCAACCATTTGAACGCTTCGAATAATGCCAAGTGCATGATGCTCGCATGGTCTTCCTTGCCAAGGCAATTGTAGCCGGTTGGTAAGCCTGCTACTTTCAGCTTTTTGTAGAGCTTTTTTGCATCTCTTTCCATAACCTTTCCCTCGTTGCCCACACTGACATGAACCTTTGTGTTTTTGGGAAAAGAGTTTGGTAAATGCCCCAGCAACGACTCCCCATCCCACCAAAGGCTCGGACTGATGATTATATAATGTGTGAACAGTGCTGGCTTTTTGAACAAAACCTCCGTTGCCAACAAGCCACCTAAGGACTGTCCAATGATGGTTTTGTCACCAGCGGTTCTGTATTTTTTCTCTATGAAAGGCTGTAACTCCTTTTCCAAAAAATCAATGAAATTGGCAGAGCCGCCCGTAGTTGGATAGTCCTTCTTGTCCTGTTCAATGGTGGTGGGGAAAGTGAAATCCCGCTTCCTGTCCACATTGGCGATGCCCACGACAATGGAAGGAGGCAGGATGTTTATCCATGAAAAATTGCAGAACTGCACCAGCCCAGCCACGTGAATGAAGTCCTCATCGGCGGAGCCGTCCAAGAGGTAAATGACGGGATATTTGCAGGTGTCGCAAGCGGCGTACCCTTCGGGCAGATAGACGTTTAGGGTTCGGCTTTCCGACAATTTCGTTGAATTGATTTCGTGGATTTCACCCAGCACGAAGGGCTTGGCTTGCTGCGCAAATAAGTTGAAAAACAGCAGAAGGAATAGTATCGTTACGGTCGGTTTCATATCTACGTTTTGTGGCAAAGGTAATGTTTATGATTTTCACCCTGATCGGCAAGTAATGGCATTGACCTTTATCAATGGCACATTTTCCGATGAAATCCTACCTTTAAGCCAGAAACGAAAACGCCTAAATATGACAAGTCAAACGAACACCGCAATTGTCAAGAACGACAAGCGTACTATTTGGGGGTGGCTCATGTACGACTGGGCCAATTCTGTCTATGTGCTCTCGATTACCTCGGCCATTTTCCCGGCCTATTACAACACCGTCACCAAGGTCAACGGCAACACCATCATCGAAGTGATGGGATTCAAGTTTCAGAACACTGCGATTTATTCCATCAACCTTGGCCTGGCGTTTGGCATCGTAGCACTCATCTCGCCCATCGCCTCCTCCGTGGCCGACTATTCCGGCAACCACCGGGCCTTCATGCGGTTTTTCTGCTACATGGGCGCCCTTGGCTGTATGGGGCTGTTTTTGTTCGATTCCGTGCAGGATGTCCACTGGGGCTTGTTCTGTACCCTGATAGCCACGGTCGGCTATGCGGGCAGCATCGTTTTCTACAACTCATACCTGCCCGCCATCGTCACCGAAGACCGCTTGGACCAAACCAGCGCCAAGGGTTTTTCCTATGGCTATTTTGGTTCAACATTGCTGCTGCTCGTCAGTCTTGCGCTCATCATGAACGCCAAACAGTTGGGCGTCGAAGACAGCACCTTAATGCCCCGCCTCGCCTTCCTGATAACCGGACTTTGGTGGTTTGGCTTTGCACATATCAGTTTTGCCCGCTTGCCGAAAGGCATCAATGGAAAACGCCAGACTGGGCACTACCTGCTCAACGGCTACTACGAACTGCAAAAAGTTTGGGGCTATATCAAAGGGGACAAGCTGCTTCGCAACTACCTGTTCAGCTTTTTTTTCTTCATCATGGGGGTGCAGACCGTCATGTTCATGGCGGCTTCCTTTGGTGAAAAAGAGGTGGGATTGAAAATAACCCAGCTCATCATCACCATGCTGTTGCTGCAAATTTTGGGGATTGTGGGGGCGCACCTTTTTGCTTGGATTTCCAAAAAAATGGACAATTTCAAGGCTTTGACCATCGCTATCACTGTTTGGATTTTCATTTGCATTGGTGCCCATTTCATCGAAACTCCTTTGCATTTCTATATCGCTGCGTTCTTCATCGGCCTTGTGATGGGCGGCATACAGGCCCTTTCCCGAGCTACCTACTCCAAGCTGATTCCCAAGACCGGGAACAATGCCGGCTATTTCAGTTTCTACGATGTCTGCGAAAAGCTGGCTATGATGCTCGGCCTGGTGATGTGGGGCACCTTGGACGACCTGACGGGCAGTATGCGGAGTGCTATTTTTGCTTTGTTCGTTTGGTTCGTGATTGGGTTGGTGTTGATGCTTTGGGTGCAAAAATTGAAACGGCGGGCAGTGTTGGCTTGACAAAAGTGCAGCGCACTGCAATATTTGTAGATTCCTAGAGTATATGGGCCATGCGGTGCAGCGCACCGTAATATTGCGGTAGGCCGCACCCTGAAGCAGCAGCCCAAACTTGGCAACAAATATTTCGCCGGTCTGCGTTACCGGTTGGATGTATTTGGTGGTACAACCCGAATTCTCTATTTCTAAATAAACATCAGATAATTCCATTGGAAATACCAAAACAAGGACAATCCAAGGCCGAAATCCTCCAAGCCATGCAAGCTGTCAAGGCTGGCGACACGGATTGGCTGCAAGGAAAGACGTGGAGCCTCCAATATTATATTGACGAGGAGCATCACGAAGTTTTGAAGGCAGCCCACCAACTTTATTTCTCGGAAAACTACATCAATCCCTTTCTTTTCAAAAGCATCCTGAAAATGGAAAAGGAAGTGGTGGCAATGGTCGCCAATATGCTGCACGGCCCGGCCTCAGCAGTGGGCACGATGACCTCCGGCGGCACGGAAAGTATCCTACTGGCCATGTATGCCTATCGGGAGTGGGCGAGAAAGCACAGGCCCAGCATCAAGGTGCCTGAAATCGTCGCACCCAGCACCCTCCACCCGGCCTTCGACAAGGCGGCGCATTATTTTGGCTTGGTGCTCCGCAAAGCGAAGGTACAGTCCACGCAAGCGGCCGACGTGGAAGCGATGGGAAAGCTCATCACGAAGAACACCATCCTGCTTTTGGCATCGGCCCCTTCCTTTGCCCATGGCGTACTCGACCCGATTCCCGCTATTGGCAATTTGGCCGAAAAACATGGCCTCTTTTTTCATGTGGATGCCTGCGTGGGCGGGTTCATGCTGCCGTGGGTGGAAAAATTGGGAAAGCAATTGCCCGCTTGGGATTTTCGGGTGCCCGCCGTTACCTCCATGTCAGGTGATTTGCACAAGTTTGGCTTTGGGGCAAAGGGCGCTTCCGTTGTGCTGTACCGGAATGCACAAGTGTTTGAGCATCAAATCTTTGTGAACACCGAATACAGTGGCGGCATCTTTGCCACAGCGACCATGCTGGGCAGCCGGCCCGGCGGAGCAGTTGCCGCTGCTTGGGCTGGGCTGCAGCACCTCGGACAAGAGGGCTACCTGAAAAACGCCAAAGCCATGCTGGAGGCCACCGACCTGCTGAGGGCGGGCTTAGTGGCCCTGCCCGACATCGAAATCATCGGCAAGCCCTGCATGAACATCCTCGCTTTTTCGACCAAAAACAACAAACCTGATATTTATGTAATCGCCGATTTCATGGAGGAAAAGGGCTGGGTCGTGGATAGGCAGCAGTTGCCGCCAAGCATCCATTTGACCGTTTTTCCATACAATATCCCGGTCATAGGCCAATACCTGGCGGACTTGAAATCGGCTATTGCCTGGGCAAAAGCCAATCCTTCCGCCATGACCGAAGGCAATGCGGCTATGTACGGACTGATGGCTAGAATTCCCTTGCGGGGCATGGTTAAGGACAATGTGCGAAAGGTTTTTTTGGATGCCTACGGCAAGGGGATGGGTAATGAGGCACCTATTGCTGAGCAACCAAGCAGGGAGCATAAATGGCTTGGGAGGTTAAATCGGTTTTTGGCATTTACATTTAAGCGTTGAAAGAGAGACAAGTCGCTATTTTCAAATAGCAGATCGACTCCAAGAAAAAAAATTAGCCAATTCACCCACCATTTCGTTGCTTTGCTTCGCAAAATTTAATCAACAATTGTAAATACTTAGGAGGACGTGAGAGGAGAGGGAAAAAATGAAATTTTTCCCTCTCCTCCCACATTTTGGGGAGTTTTTTGGGGAAATTTTCAATTTTCCCCAACAACTCCCCCAGCTAAGTAGTTACCAACAATTTCATACATGAAAAAAGAGCTAATCTTCATCGTTTTTATCTGCTTCGCAGTGCAAAGAATCATGACTGCACAAATCGCCGATCAAAAGGCGTCGGAAAAATGGGACCCGAAACTCACCGAGGCTTGGGAGACCGTACCGAAAGTCATAACACCCGGCAATGGCACATCGGCACCGAGCGATGCCATCAAGCTCTTTGACGGAACCAACCTCAACGAGTTTACCCATGAAAACGGCACGCCTGCACAATGGGAAATAAAGGACGGCACCATGACGGTCAAACCCGGCTCAGGGAACATCTTTACTAAAAAAGTATTTGGCGACTGCCAGTTGCACATCGAATGGCGTGCGCCTGTTGTCGTGAAGGGCGAGGGACAAGGCCGGGGCAACAGCGGCATTTTCTTTCAAGGCCGCTACGAGGTGCAAGTGCTCGATTGTTTCAACAATACCACCTATCCGAACGGGCAAGCAGCTTCCATTTACAAACAAACCATCCCGCTCGTTAACGCCTGCCGCCCACCTGGGGAATGGCAGACCTATGACATCATCTATACGGCCCCCCGCTGGAGCGTGGACGGCGTCCGAACTGCACCGGGCAGCGTCACGGTCATCCATAATGGCGTGGTGGTGCAGAACAACACGGAAATAAAAGGAACTTCCGAGTACATCGGTCTCCCCAAGAACATCGCCCACGGCGACGGCCCTTTCATCCTGCAAGATCATGGCGACTTGGTGAGCTACCGGAATATTTGGGTAAGGAAGCTGTGAGGTGGATGCTTTTGATGCTGGATGCTGGATACTGGGGGGGGGGGGGGGGGGGGGGGGGGGGGCCCCCCGCGCGGTGCCCAATTTCTAAAACGGTGTATCCGATCCAGCATCAAACTTTCATCGCCACAAAATTCACCCCAAAGAAAAAATACTCCCGTAGCAGCCCATAACGCTGCCAAAGCGCCTGCTCCCGTTGCTGTACCTCCAAGGGCTGTTTTTTCTGAAAAAAACCAGGCGGGAAGAGCCGGACATAGTTAAGTTTGTCCTCCACCATTTCAAATCCAGCTTTGATGAATTCCGAGCGCCAGGCATGGTAAGGCCGGATGTTTTCGTTGCCCATAGTTACCATACGGCCAAGGCCCTCGTCGTAGTAGTCAATGATACGATTGTTGCCCCGTTGCTTATAGAGTTTTATGCGCTGAATCAGGTTATTGCCATTTTCTTCGATGGCAATTAGTTGGCCACTGGGCCGCAGGGTCTGGTAAAAGATGTGGAGGCTGTCCTGCAAGGGTTCAAGGTGGTGCAGCGTATCCTGCACGATGATGATGTCCTCGGAATTGGGGTTTATTTGAGTGGAAAAAACATCTTCATAGCTGGTACGCACAAGACCCATATCACCATATTTCGACCAGAAGTCGAGGCGGGTGGGTATTTCCTTGAAGTAGAATTCAAGCGTGGTGCCACGGGAGGCGAAACCGTTCAACGCCAAAAAAATTTGGGTCGTGGCGTAGCCGCAGCCACAATCCCAAATTGTTAGAGGGTGAGAGGGTGAGACAGTTAGAGGGTGAGAGGGTGAGAGGGGGTGAGCATGCACTTGGTCAAGGACGTACTGTAGGCGTTGGGTGAAATAGGCTTTTCGGAAAGGCAACTTGCCGGGGTCGTCGTGGAATTTGTAGTACTCCCGCAGCTTATCACGGGACTTGAGTTCTTCCAGAAATAGCTCGAAAAATTGTTCAACGTTCATGAGGCAAAGCTAAGAATATCCTTTTGATTGCAGATTTTCACAAATTTGCGGCTCAAAGAAAAAAACCAATGTCGAATCCGCTGACGCCATATAGTTTGACCTACTCGCCAGAGATACCTGCCTTATTGCGGCAAATGAACTTTACCATCGCCATAAGCGTGTTCCAGAAGGGCAAGCTAATTTTTTTGGCCTCTAAGAATGGGAAAGAACTTTCGCAATTGCCCCGAAACTTCCCAAGGCCGATGGGCCTGGCTTTGCAGGACAACAAAATGGCCATTGCTTGCCATCACGAAGTTTTGGTGCTGGTCAACTCCCCTGAACTTGCGACTACCTACCCCAAAAAAACAGTCCGATACGATGCGCTTTACATGCCTCGAACAACCTACTACACGGGCAATTTGGACTTACACGACCTCGCCTTCGGAGCCAAGGGGCAGCTCTTCGGTGTCAACACATTCTATTCGTGCATCTCAAAATTGGACGGTGATTTCAATTTTAAGCCAATTTGGCAACCACCGTTCATCACCAAACTGGCCAAGGAAGACCGCTGCCACCTGAACGGTATGGCCCTTCAAGATGGCATACCGAGATATGCCACGGCCATGAGCGAAACTGACACCCCTCAAGGATGGAGGGAGCAGTTACCGAGAAACGGCATTCTAATGGACATTAAGACCAACGAGGTACTGGCCAGAAACCTAGCCATGCCGCATTCGCCGAGGCTATATGGAGGTGCACTTTATTTTCTTTGCTCCGCAACAGGCGAGTTCTTAAAAATGAACCTTTCGGATGGCAAGCAGGAGAGCATCGTGCATTTGGAAGGTTTTGCCCGTGGCCTCGATTTTTATGGGGACTATGCCTTTATCGGCCTGTCAAGGCTACGTCCCACATCAGTAAGTGCCGCCAAATTGAAACTCATCAACCCAGATAGCAAGGTTGGGGTAGCAGTGGTACATATACCGACTGGAAAAATTGTCGGAGAAGTCAACTACTTGAACACTTTGGATGAAATCTTCGATGTGAAAATCATTCCCAATTGCCATTTCCCCGGGATATTGAACACCGAAAAACCTGCCCACCAATCTGGCATCTCATGGCCAAGCGGTGCCGTCTGGCAGCCCTAATCCGCAATCCGTAATCCGCAATCCTAGTACCTACGCTTTACCAATTTGATAAACTCCTTGGCTTTGTCCTTTTTGCCCTTGCTGGCCCAGTTGAAACGGGAAGCCACGTTTTTCACCAAATAGTCCTTTGCTTCGTCAAAGCTTCGTAATTGGTTTAGCATGTTCAAGGTTGTTTCAAAGATATTTGAGTCATTCCCGAAAAGCTCTGCTTGGGTGGAGATGCGCTCGTTGAGGCCCATCGCCTTTTTGATGTCGCCGATGGGCAACTGGCTGAGTTTCTCGGAAAGCTCAGTAGCAGTCTTGAAGGCAAAGAGTTCGGCTATATCAGGGTCTTCAATTGGAACAGCTTGATAGACAGGCGGCGGCGCAAGTGCCTCTTTCACGATAGGAGGTGGAGGCGGTGGAGGTGTCTCAACGACTATTGGTTTTTCAACAACAGGCGGTGGCGGTGGCGGCGGAGGAGGTGCAGGCACGGGGTCTGGCTGCCGTTCAACTTTTGGAGGTTCTGGCCTTGGTGGCTCAGGGTTCGGCGGAGGAGGCGGTAGCACGGTTTCGGGCCGGCGCAAGGTGATTTTAGGTTCAGTTGGTTTGTGTTCTGCTGCCGGCGGCGGGGATGGTACTACAACGGGCGCAGGTTTGCCCTCCAATTGCAGGAAACACTCGTAGAACTGCTGCACATAGCTGCGCATCAGGTCTTTTTCGATATTGGAAATATTGCGGGGGTCGCCGCTGATGTTGCGGTAAAGGGCGTTGATTTTGTCAAGCAGTGCATTGCTTTTTTGAAAATCCATTGAATATGGGTTGGAATGTTTTGAAAAAAATGGGAAACGCTTACCTTCGCACTCCCATTGTAAAATAAAGGCCGAAAGGTAGGCAATTCGGGCAATTTGCCCAATCACTGCCAATTTTAATGCCTTTTTTGTCTCACCGAACAGATTCCAAAATCAAAGATCACTAGTCAAACCAAGGCTAGAAACACCGACTTAGCTTGGTTTTGCAAAATTTTGGCCCCTTAGTTTACCAGTGCAATCATGTTTTTAGAGCCACATTTCAAAGGTCAGCGCAACGGTTGGATTGAGGTCATTTGCGGGAGCATGTTCTCCGGCAAAACGGAAGAGCTTATACGCAGGCTGAAGCGGGCTAAAATCGCCAATCAAAAAGTGGAGATTTTCAAGCCAAAAATTGACACCCGTTATGATGAGGTCAAGGTGGTTTCGCACGATGAGAACTTCATTCTTGCGGTGCCGATTGAACATTCAAAAAGGATATTGGAGTTGACAGATGGCATAAGCGTAGTGGGCATTGACGAGGCACAGTTTTTTGATGCCGAGCTTACAGAGGTTTGCCAGCAATTGGCGTTAGCAGGCAAACGTGTAATCGTGGCTGGCTTGGACATGGACTTCAAAGGGCGTCCCTTTGGGCCAATGCCGAACCTGCTTGCAGTGGCCGAGTACATCACCAAAGTACACGCCATTTGCCAGCATTGCGGAAACCTAGCGACGCATTCTTTTCGGTTGGCCAACGACCCCGGACAGGTCATGCTCGGCGAAAAAGAAAGCTACGAAGCTCGCTGCCGCTCTTGCTATAACATGGGGAACATACTTAAATTGCGGACGGAACCGTGAGGGGATTGCGGATTGAATTCCTTCACCAATAACGAAAAACGAAAAACGAACCACCCCCATAAAATTCAGAACTAAAAACAAACACTAATGAAATTTGAACCCAATTTTGAGCACCAGCTTAAAAGTTTCATCGAAAATGCCCTTCTCGAAGATGCCCCACAAGGCGATCGCACATCCTTGGCTTGCATCCCAACCGATGCACGCTGCAAGGCTAAGTTGCTGGTGAAGGATGCCGGTATTTTGGCAGGTGTGGACGTTGCGGAGCGCATATTTCAAAAAGTTGACCCCAGCGCCTCGTTTACCAAATTGATTGAGGATGGCACCCATGTCAGCTTTGGCGATGTTGCCTTTACACTGGAATGCAACACGCAGGCATTATTGAAGGCCGAACGAGTCGCTTTGAACATCATGCAGCGAATGAGCGGTATAGCCACCTTAGCCCACGAGTTCCAGTTCGAGGTAGAAGATTTGCCCGTAAAAATCCTCGATACCCGCAAGACAACGCCACTGCTCCGCTTCCTCGAAAAATACGCTGTTCGCATAGGTGGCTGCCATAACTATCGTGAGAACCTCTCCGATTGGTTTATGGTGAAAGACAACCACATCAAAGCATGCAGCGGGGTAAGAAAGGCCATTGAAAAAGTGCTGGAATACCAAAAAGTCGAAGGTTTGAACCTTGGCATTACGGTAGAGGTGAAAAACTTAGTGGAACTTTACGAGGTATTGGAAATTGGAAACATCAACCGCATCATGTTCGACAATTTCGAGTTGCCGCTGTTGGAAGAGGCCGTGGCAATCGTTGGCAAGCGCTTTGAAACAGAAGCATCTGGCGGGATAAATATCCATTCAGTCCGACGTGTTGCCCAAACTGGGGTGGACTATATCTCGGTTGGGGCGTTGACGCATTCGGCTACCAGCCTTGACCTGAGTTTGAAAATACAATAGACGAGCAGCTAACGGGTTTTCGGGTTTTCGGCCAAAACGAATTGTTTAAATGGCCTTTCTTCCAAAATGGTTTGCGGCTGTGCTATTTGCTTTAACCTAAAAAACCCTAATACCCGATTACCATGTCTCGTATTGGCAATGGCTCCTAAAGTTTCATTTTTCAGCGCCTCTCCCGATTTTTTCGGGATTTCACGGAGGTTTCTGGCGCAATTGTAAATGAATATCATTTTTGAATGGGTTCTTTTTCAAATCAACCTATTCAAAATTGTTTTTAGCAGGCACACCCCTAAAACTTGAAACCTTCACGAACCATTGATTGGGTACGCTGTCACAAAAAATGCCTGCTGGCCATTGTCACCAGAAGGCATTTTTATTGTCGGGTACGCTCAATTGCTGATTGAAAACAGGGTCAGCCTGCTGGGTAACTCTTGAAAACCAGGACAAAAAAGATGATCATCGAGACAATGACCAACCAAATCCTGATGTCTTTAAAAGATTCGAGTTTGTACATAATTAAGTGTTGTTTTTTGATAAAAAGATTGAACATCATGGCTTACATGATTGATTTGGTTTTACGAAATGTGTGAAATTGTATGAAAGGGAAGATAAGTGGTAAAACTACCTTTTCAAATAGGATGCCAACAGGATTTTCTTTAATCTGTTTTGAGGCTTATTTCATGTCCAAAATTGCCCGATTGATGCGCTTCACCAAGGTAGGCCCCTCATATACCAATCCGCTATAGACTTGTACCAAAGCCGCACCAGCATTCAGTTTCTCAATGGCATCGGAAGGGTCAGCAATGCCACCAACACCTATAATTGTTAAACTTCCTTTAGATTTCTGGTGGAGGTATTTTATGATTTCCGTAGAACGATTTTTCAAGGGTTTCCCACTTAGCCCCCCTGCACCAATCTCCGAGAGAATTTGAGCGTTTGTTGTTAAGCTATCTCTCGAAATGGTTGTATTCGTTGCGATAACGCCATCTAATTTAGTTGCTTGGGCAATGTCGAGAATGTCGTCCAATTGCCCGTCGGTAAGATCAGGGGCAATTTTCAAAAGCAGCGGTTTGGGGTGTTTTTTTTGCTTGTTCAAATGTTGGATGGCGGTGAGCAGTTCCGTCAGTGGGCCTTTTTCTTGCAAGTCACGAAGGTTGGGCGTATTGGGGGAGCTAACGTTGACGACGAAATAGTCAACATACGGAAACAGCGCCTCGAAGCAGATGGCATAGTCCCTGCCTGCCTGTTCGTTGGGCGTAACCTTGTTCTTCCCGATGTTCCCTCCAATGACAAGACTGCCCGGTTTTCGTTTTTTCAACCTTTCAACCAGCGCAGCCAACCCTTCGTTGTTGAAGCCCATGCGGTTGATGAGCGCCTCGTCGGCTGGCAATCTGAACAGGCGTGGCAATGGATTGCCGGGCTGGCCCAAAGGCGTCACCGTTCCGATTTCAATGAAACCAAAACCCAAGGCCGACATGGCCTCGTAATGCTTTCCATCCTTATCAAACCCCGCCGCCAAGCCCACTGGGTTCGGGAAGGTCAACCCAAATACTTTGCGTTCGAGCCGCTTGTCCCTAACCTCGTAATTGCGGCGCAGTAGCCAGCCAATGAGTGGTATGGCCAAGCCAATTTTCAATAAAAGCAACGTAAGATGGTGGGCCTTCTCAGGAGAGAAAAGAAAAAGGATGGGTTTGAGAATGAGTTTGTACACAGTTAGAAGGTAGAAATTGGGGAATTGGGGAATTGGGGGTCTGCTGCTAATTTCCCAATTTTTAATTTCCCAGTAACTGCTTAGGAGGGTGTGGGAGGAGAGAGAAAAAAATTCATTTTTTCTCTCTCCTCCACATTTTGGGGTGTTTTTTGGGGAAAAATTTTCAATTTTTCCCCAAAAAACACCTCTGCTAAGTAGTTACATTTCCCAGTTCAAAGGAAAGTCCTGTCAAAAGCCAAGGGCAGCAAATCAAGGCCATTCTCAAAGACGAAAATTGGCCCGGTTTCGCCCTGCAAAATTACTCGCATTTGTTGGTTGTTCTTCATTTCCGTTTCACAAATTACCTGTCTGCAGGCGCCGCAGGGCAACCCTGGCTTGTCAATGACCTGGTTGGAGTTCCTGATGGCTACGGCGATCATGAGCGGAGCAACCCCAGGATAAAGGTTAGCCGCAGTGGTCAGTACGGTTTGCTCAGCGCAAATACACAGCGGATAGCTCGCATTTTCATAGTTGCTGCCACCAAGCAGTTCGCCATTGCGGAGCAAAACAGCGGCCCCAACCTTGAATTGGGAATAGGGCGAATAAGAATTTTCGAGCGATTTTTTTGCCAACAGCAATACTGCCCGGTCATTTTCGGGAAGCTCTTCCACGCTATCGTAGCATTCGTAATGGGTGGTAATCGTGCGTTTTTTCATAAAAAAAGGGTTTGCCAACGGCCAAACTTACGTGTATTTGATGAATTCGCCACCAATGCAAAAACCGCTTCGCTTTTGCAACCAATCCCATATTTGGACGAATGACTAACTTGCGCCCCGATTTTAAGCATTGTTCAAAGATTAACTTCTTCCTTTTGGACAATTCTTTGGGCACTCATAAACTGCAAGCAATTCGTATGAACCATATCTTAATTATCGGTGCAGGCCGATCCGCCAACGCATGTATCCAATATTTACTCAAAGCGGCAAAGGAAAATAGCTGGTCGGTCACCGTAGCCGATGCAGACCTCGAAACGGCAACCCGAAAGGTTGGCAACCACCCCAATGGCCGGGGTGTTTACCTCGATGCCTCAAAGGTGCAGGAACGTCAAGGACTGATTTCTCGGGCCGATGTGGTCATCTCACTATTGCCGCCGCACATGCATGTGGAGGTAGCCTACGACTGTATCCACTTGAACAAACACCTCATCACGGCGTCGTATGTTTCAAAAGACATCCACAAACTTAGCGACGAGTTCCGAAACAAGGAACTGACTTTCATGGGGGAAATGGGCCTCGACCCTGGCATTGACCACATGTCGGCGATGCAAAAAATAGATGAAATAAAGTCGAAAGGCGGCAAAATCACCGCCTTCAGTTCAAACGCTGGGGGCCTTATTGCCCTGGAAAACGTGAAGCAGAACCCTTGGCGCTACAAGTTCACCTGGAACCCACGCAACGTGGTGAAGGCTGGCCAGGGCACTGCCCAGTTCCTTGAAAATGGCAAGTTCAAGTATATACCTTATAATCGGCTTTTCAAGGAATATAAGTTGATAGAAATACCTGGCTACGACGAGCCATTTGAGGTCTATGCAAACCGGGATTCACTTCTATACCGGGAGGCTTATGGCCTCGACGACATTCCCTCTTTGGCCCGTGGCACCATCCGTTATCGGGGCTTTTGCGATGCGTGGAACGCCCTCGTGCAGATTGGACTTACGGACGGTACCTACCCCATCATGGATTCTGAAAAATAACATACCACGAATTGATGGAGGCCTTCCTGAGCAAGCCGGGCCGACCTGGGGCGTCGGTCAAGGAAAGGGTAGCTGAGTTATTGGGCGAGTCGGAGTTTTCGCCAGTGATGAAAAAATTGGATTGGCTTGGGCTTTTCAGCAAAAAGAAAATAGGCACTCCCAATGCATCGCCTGCGCTTATACTCGAAGAACTTCTCCTTGAAAAATGGAAACTTGCCCCCAAGGACAAAGACCTCATCCTCATGCAGCACGAGTTCCACTACGAATTGAAGGGTAAAAAATTCCACCTCACTTCTACAATGGCATTAAAAGGCATAGACTCCGAGGATACCGCCATGTCCAGGTTGGTAGGCCTGCCGCTAGCTATTTTCGCTAAGTTTTTGATGACCAAGCGAATCATCGCTACGGGGGTCAACATCCCTGTTACAAAAGCGATTTACGAACCGGTTTTGGAAGAGTTGAAGGAGTACGGCGTTATTTTCAACGAAAAGGAAGTTGAACTAAAAGATTGAATACCATTGATTTAGATGCCAACCATCAACAAAATAAACGCACTGCAAATCTTTCAGGTCTTGCAGTTTGGCACGGCTATTTTGATTGGCATCTTATTGGTCAAAGCGGGCTTGCCTACCTCCCTTGTCTCGGTGTATGAGGCGTTGATGTTCTTGGCGAGCTTGGCCTGTTTTTTTTGGGTCGTAGGGGGGCAAAATGCATTAGTGCAGCTATACGCCAAATTGGATGGGGCAACCCAACGGCGTGCAATCTTCAATGTTTTCCTGCTCTTTGCCTTGACAGCCTTCCTCACAGGAAGCCTATTTTTTGGTTTCCAAACCCCCATCAGCCAACGGCTTACCAGCTTTGAGCAGTTGCCTTTGCTCGATTACCTTTCCGTGTTTTTGGTACTCAATTCACCAAGTTTCCTTTTGCATATTTTCTACATGCTGTTGGGTAAGTACCGTCAAATCGTTGTGTTCGGGGCGGTTAGCTTTGGGCTTCAACTTGTCCTTGTCGTGCTTCCTATTTTCTTCAACCTTTCCCTTCGGGAATCCATGTGCGGTTTGCTGATTTGGGCTTTGGTGAAACTCATCTGGACGGCTACCGTGGTCATTCGACATTCGGAGTTTCGGGTTGATTTCGGCTTTTTGAAAATATACCTCCCAACCATGTTGCCGTTATTGCTTTTTGCTGCCATTGGCAAAGGCTCGGAGTACGTCAGTGGTTTGGCGGTATCACATATTTTTGAGGATGATACGGCTTTTGCCATTTTCAGGTATGGGGCAAGGGAATTGCCTTTAGCTGTACTGATGGTTGGTGCGCTTAGCGTGGCACTGACACCAGAAATAATTGAAAATCAGCAACTTGGATTGGAGCGTATCAAGTCGCAGACTACGCAGTTATCGAAATGGCTCTACCCTATCAGCATGGCTTCCATGCTGGTTTCGCCCATTCTTTTCCCACTTGTTTTCAACGATGAATTCAAAGCCTCGGCCCAAATCTTCAATATTTTCAACCTGCTTCTCGCCAGCCGCATCCTATTGCCACAAGTGGTGACGATGGCTGCTGGCAAGAATTACGTTTTGACACTAACAGCCCTGTTGGAATTGGCCGTGCTTGCCTTCCTGAGTTTTTGGTGGGGAAAAAAATGGGGGTTGGAAGGCATCGCTTGGGCCGCAGTTGTAGCCTTCCTGGTGGACAGGTTGGTGCTGTTGTGGTACAATTGGCGGGTATTGGGCATTGAGACAACCCGTTACGTGGATTGGAAAAATTGGCTGCTTTTCAATGCCCTGCTTTTCGTGGCTTTTTATGTTTCAACGCTTTACTGAAATTTCGGAAACGCAAGGTATTTTGCGGGCACGGCATCTGTCAACCAAACGCCGTTCTCGCTTTGAAAAAACTGATGCCCATCCATTCGCATCTCACCTGCGTGAACGGTCAAAACGACAGGCTTACCATGCCGGCTACCCACTTTCTTGGCAGTTTCTTCCTCAGCCGATAGATGAACATGATGCCGACTGCCTTTTACCAAACCAGACTCCTTGATGGAACCTAGGTTCTTCTCCGCTGTGCCATGAAATAGAAAAGAAGGCGGGGTCTTTGGCTCAAGGTTCAAGTCAACTTCCACCGAATGGCCCTGGTTTGCACGAATCTTGGCAAAATCTTCTGAAAAAACAAACCGCTTTTTGTCGTTGGTTTCCACCACCTCTTTTAGCAGTTCAAGGTCAAAGCGATGGCCGTGCTCCTTCAGTTGCTGAAGCAGTTCAGTAGTGGCAACCCAACCGTTTTTGTCCAATTCAAGGCCAATCTTGTCGGGCCTATGGCGCAAAACCAAAGCGATGAGTTTGCTGGATTTTACAAGGTCTTTCATGATTTTTTTGCATCATTACAGGATGGAACTGAATTTGGTTCCCATCGTAAACCACTGTTTGTTCCCTTGAATTATCAAAATAGCAGGGTAATGAATACAATTCCACTATGGAATTGCTATTTTGCTGGTCTCAATCATTGAAAAATTTAAATGCCATGTCTGTAAAAACCTCCTTCGCTTTTTTATCATGCCTATTGGCTTCCCATTTGCTATTCGGCCAAATCATTGACCATCACTCAATTACTAAAGATACGGCCTTGGCCAGGCAACTTGGAGCAGATGAATACGGCATGAAGCAGTACGTGATGGCCTTCTTGAAATCAGGCCCAAACCGTAGCCTATCGAAGGAAGAAGCTACCCGTTTGCAAAAGGCCCACCTCGACAATATTGGCCGGATGGCCAAAGAAGGCAAATTAGTAGTTGCCGGGCCTTTCATGGACAATGGTGAGGTTCGGGGCATTTACATTTTCAACGTAACGAGTTTGGAGGAGGCCAAGACATTGACCGAAACCGACCCCGCCATACAGGCAGGCAGCCTGACAATGGAATTGCGCCCTTGGTACGGCTCAGCAGCACTTATGAAGGTGGTTGAAATTCACAATTCCCTTCCCCAAAAAGAGTTTTAAACTATCTTGCGCCGCCAAAATCAGCATCGTATCAACATGAGTAAGAAACCCGCCAAGCCCGTTCGTACACAAGCGGCTACGCCAAAGCCAAAATCCAGCACCTTCAACCCTGCCCGTTTCCTCGACCGGCCCGAAACGGCTACGGAAAAAGACCCACTCTACCGAAAAGTCTTTTTGGGGACGAGCCTCGCTATCTTGCTCATTACCATTATTTTAGCGTTAGGCAGCGGCATCAACGGTGACGATGAATACCAAAACGACTACTCCACCAAGCTTGTCAACTATTACGCCACGATGGGGGCCGACACCTCGGCGCTTTTCATCGAAAAAGGTAAGATGCACTACTATGGTGGCTTTTTCGACATCGTGACTGGCTTCGCCAACAAGGTACTGGGCCAAATCTGGCAGGATGCTGGCTACCACAACGTGCGGCATTTTTTCAATGCCATTTTTGGGGTTTTAGCTATGCTGTTCACAGCCCTTTTGGCCAAGGAAATAGCAGGTTGGCGGGCAGGGATTTTAGCCTTGCTTTTCATGTTCCTTTCCCCTCGCTTCCTCGGTGATTCGCTGATGAACCCCAAGGACATCCCCTTTGCTTTGGGCTTCGCAATGGGATTGTATTACATGGCCGTTTTCTTTAGAGAACTACAGCCCCAAGCCACCATCAAGGAGCTATGGAGGCCCGCTTTGGGCATTGTTGTTGGCATCTGCATCGCCATATCCACAAGGGCAGGCGGTCTATTGCTCGTGGCCATGTTTTTCATGTATGCGGGCTTGGATTTTTTGATGAAAAATGGGTTCGGAGGCTTGATGGCCAAAGGCTCGCCCGTTGGCAAATACGCAGCTTGGACGCTTGGAATCACCTTGGTAGGCTACCTACTGGCCGTGCTTTTTTGGCCGTTTGCGCTCCAAGCCCCCCTTAGCAATCCGCTCGAAGCGCTGAGCGAATTTTCAAAACTGAGCGTTGGCATCAGGGTGCTGTTTGGGGGAGAGAACATCATGTCGGACGAAGCTCCTTGGAACTACCCGATCAGTTGGATTTTGAAAACAGTCCCGCTTTTCACCTTGCTTGGCCTTTTGGGAAGCATAGCCCTGATGGGATCCTTGCTAAAGACCTATCTTCCACTGCCAGTCAGCATGACCCTGTTCGCCGCTGTTTTTCCAGTGCTGTATGTTGTTTATAAGGACAGCACACTGCACGATGGTTGGCGCCACCTCACGTTTGCTTACCCGCCGATGGTGGCAATGGCAGCCGTGTTTTTTGCAAGGCTGGAAAGTTTGGTCACGGAGAACAAGGTCGGGAAATATGCAGTTTGGGCAGTAGTGGCCCTGCTCATGGTCGAGCCTGCGGTGTTCATTGCCCGCAACGCCAAGTACCCTTACGTCTATTTCAACCCAATTGCGGGAGGCATTTCTGGTGCCTTCGGCAATTTCGAGACCGACTACTGGGGCATCAGCATGAAACCAGCCATTGATTGGTTGGAGACCAACGGAAAAATCAGCCAAGGGATGACGGATACCGTGACCATCGGCACTTCGTTTTCCTACGTCGCCCATGCCTATGTTGACAAGAAATTCAATGGAAAAGTAAAGGTCAAGTACGTGAAGTTCTCGAACCGCTATGAAACAAACTGGGACTACGGCATTTTCCCTTCCCGCTACATCAAAGGGGCACATTTGCGGTCAGGTACTTGGCCCAACAAGCGAAGCATCTACGCCATCACTGCCAATGGTGTTCCTCTGACTTCCATCGAGCAGGGCGGTGGTGCAGTCTTCGAGGGCGAGCAGGCACTGAAAACGCAGAATTTTCAAGGAGCCATCGAAGCCTTTAAAAAAGAGGTGGCGCAGTATCCCGACAACGAGCAGGCTTGGATGAAACTCACCATGGCCTACCTCAATACGGGCAATTTTGCCGAAGCAAAGAACGCCGCCACAAAGTCAATTGAAGCTGCACCGGGCAATAGCACCGGCTATTTTTACAAGGGCATGGCCGGGCTTTATAGCAACGACCTCTCGGCAGCCGCCAATGATTTTAGAGAGGCCATCAAACTGGAGGCTGACATTTTGCCAAACATCAAAAACGCTTACGAGCAGTTGGCCAAGAACTATGAGGGGCAAGGGAATTCGGCAGTGGCAGCTCAATTAAGAGAGGCCGCAAAGAATATTTAAAAATGCTTGGCATTTAGTTTGTCCATTTAACTGAT
Organism: Saprospiraceae bacterium; assembly: GCA_016714985.1. GTDB lineage: Bacteria > Bacteroidota > Bacteroidia > Chitinophagales > Saprospiraceae > UBA6168. The sequence goes on from JADKBS010000007.1 coordinate 44,640, forward strand.
GAATTACAAACTCCTATTTCCTACCTACCGCAACCGTTACCTTTTCATTCGTGAGAACCTCAAGAAGTACGGCACTGCCAAGCCATTCGCATCAGCGCTGAACCTTGGCACAGGTGAGGGCGACTACGACCCAATGATTGCTGGTTTTTGTCAGCAGGTTACAGCTTGCGACATCAACGAAAACGATATTGCTTTCGCAAAAAGCATGAATGCCCACATCGCAAACCTTCTTTACAAAAAAGAAGATGCCTTGAATTTGGCTTTCCCAGCCAACAGTTTCCAATTGCTGACCAGTGTTGACGTGATGGAACACGTTGGCAAGCCAAAGCGCATGACCGAGGAAATAGCAAGGGTGCTGGCACCGGGCGGGCTGGGGTTCATAACTTTCCCCCAAATCAATTTCCCTTGGACTTACGACCCCATCAACCGGCTGATGGGCAGGCGGGCCATCGCACAAGGGGCCTACGCTTTCGGGCACGAGTACTTGGTCAACCCTGTGGAGTTCCGCCAATGGGCAGCGCAATATGGCATGGAGGTTTTGGAAGAAAAAAACCTGAGCGGTCATTTGATTGCCCTACTTGAAATGTACTGGACTGGCTTGATTCAAAGGCTTTTCAAGGAAAATGCAGGAAATGTATCTGGACAGAAAGAGAAAGCAGTAAAGCTGCGGCCATCGGTAAAGGAGCCAGCCATGACCCTTTTGACCGACGCCATTATAAAAATTGACTTCTTCTTTTTCGGCAAATCAAAATATTCGGTGGGCAAGGGCTTTGTCGTTCGAAAGAAATCCTAAACCGTCAACGCTCAACATCCACTGTCAACTGCACAATTATGGATATTCCATCGCTTCGCAATGATACGCCTGGCTGCGCTTTTCACAACCATTTGAACAATGCAGGTGCGAGTTTGCCACCGCTTCCAGTCATAGAAGCCATAAAGGGGTATTTGGAGGAAGAGTCGCTTCATGGAGGTTATGAGATGGCCGCCGCCCACGCCCAGGATACCGCTGGGTTCTACAATGCTGCGGCCAAGCTTTTGAATGCCAAGCCCCACAATATCGCATTTGCTGGGAGTGCAACGGATGCCTATTTTAGGGCGCTGTCCTCCATCCCATTTGAGGCGGGCGATGTGCTGCTTACCACCGACGACGACTACGTAAGCAATCAAGTTGCTTTCATCAATTTGCAGAAAAGGTTCAAAATCAAGCTGTTGCGGGCCGAAAAATTGCCAGAAGGTGGTGTTGACCCACAATCCATGAAAGAGTTGATGGACGAATTTTGCCCAAAGCTCGTAGCAGTGGCACATGTACCCACCAATTCCGGATTGATGCAAGATGTGGAGACCATTGGCACGCTCTGCACGGAGCGGGATATTTGGTACATGGTGGATGCGTGCCAGTCGGCTGGCCAAATGCCGCTGGATGTCGCCAAAATCGGCTGTGACTTCTTGAGCGTCACCATGCGAAAATGGCTGCGTGGGCCAAGGGGGGCAGGGTTTCTCTTTGTCTCAGATTTGGCCCTGGGCGCAGAATATGAAACGATTTTCCCGGATTCAAAAGGTGGCGCTTGGAACAGTCCGGATAGCTATCTTCTTGAACCAACGGCCATTCGGTACGAGCAATGGGAGAAAAACTTTGCGCTCGTACTTGGCTCAAAGGCTGCAATTGAATATGCTTTGGCTCTTGGCTTGGAGAACATCGAGCCTATTGTCAATGAATTGGCCGTTTATACCCGAGAACAACTTTCCAACTTGGATGGTGTTCGCATCTTGGACAGGGGGCGAAGGCTTTGCGGTATCGTGACCGCCCATTTTGATGGAAAAACACCAGAGCAAATTACAAAGGCTCTGAAAGGGGCCAATATCAATGCTGGGATCGGCACCACCATCAATGCCCATATTGACTTCACTGAAAAAGGGGTGGATTGGGCACTTCGCATTTCGCCACATTATTTCAATACCAAAGAAGAGATTGACGCAGCTATCAGCGTACTGCGCCAAATTGCCTAATTTTGGTGTCAAAATACTCAATCATGGAACCGTTCCAGCATTTTCCAGCAGAAACAAGGGTTTGGATTTACCAGTCGAATCAGCCTATCCCAGAAGAAACGGCTGCGGCTTTGAAACAAGTTGTGAACCAGTTTGCCCAGAATTGGGTCAGCCACAACCGCCAGCTAAGGGCGCACGGCGATGTACTGCACAACCGCTTTATCCTGTTGGCAGTGGACGAAAGCCAGGCAGACGCCAGTGGATGTTCCATTGACAAGAGCGTCCATTTCATCAAACAGGTAGAAAGCCAGCTCGGGGTTGACCTTTTCGACCGAATGAACTTTGCATGGATGGAAGATGACGAGGTGAAAACTGCCCCAAGCCAAACATTTGCCGAACTTTACCAATCGGGCCAAATCACCAACGAAACCCTTGTTTTTGATAATTTGGTCAAGACAAAAAGGGAGTTGGAAGAAAACTGGCTCAAGCCGCTCAACAAAAGCTGGCACCGAAGGTTTGTCTGATGGCCTGAGGTTTCAGAGGGTTTCAGGTTTCAGAGAGGGGGCAGGCATTGTGCTTGAATTGGTTGCTTCAACCTTTTTGGCTCAAGGGTTCCATTTTCTGTTTGACGTACCTCCCCCAGAAACCCTGAAACCTGAAACCTGAAACCATGAAACCTGAAACCATGAAACCACAGTACCTATGTTCGGAAAAGTAAAAAAATGGCTCGGAATTGAAGGCGTCAAAGTGGAGTTGATGCTGCCAGAAATGGTATTTGAAGAAGTTGAAGCCGTCAGTGGCCAGTTGGTCTTCCATTCAAAGAACCAGCAGGTGGTCAAGTCCGTCCACCTGAAAATGATTGAAAAATACAGCCGTGGCCGTGGCCAGGAAAAGCTGGTGGACGAATACCTGCTTGGGGAAATCACCCTTCGCCAGCGCATAGAGGTACCTGCCGACGAACCTATTGCCGTTGATTTCACCTTACCTTTCAGCTTACAGAAGTCCAAGGTGGATGAATTTGGGGAGAAGAATTTCCTAACCGAAGGCTTAGTATCCCTCGCCAAGAAATTGCAAGCGGTGGATTCCAGTTTTAGGATAGAGGCAGAAGCAGATGTGGAGGGAACAGCACTAAATCCTTTTGACAAAAAATTAGTCAAATTGGTGAGAAAGTAAAAATGCCTCGCCGAAAATTCGCTCTCCTCCCATAACCTCTCAAGCAGCTATTTTTACAGCAACTACTTGGGAGGGCGTGGGAAAAATTTTCAATTTCTCCCCCCTGCTCAATAGTTACTTTTTACAATAGAAAAGCCGATGCTGATTTGAAACAGCATCGGCTTTGTTATTTTCCGAATCGATTGGAGGCATCCCGAGAAAGGTGCCTAAAACTAGCGCTCAGCCGAGTTGCGTACGCAGCAAATTGGCATGTGCAAAACCCCTTCGGTGGTCATAATTGGCATGGACGTTCAGCCCAGTAATAGAAGTCTGCTTCCGTGGGTCTTGTGCGTCAACCGTTTTTTTAGCAACGGCCTTGTTGGCGGCAATAGTCAGCTTGGATATCAGGGTTGTCAACTTTTTTGTTTTTACATTATCCATAGCGCACGGAGTTTGAGTGAGAAAAAGGTTTAAAGAAAAATCAATTCGCTACTGGATATGTCTATGGGTATTCTTAGCGATGCAAAGTTAAGACGAAATTGAAACATGCCAACTACCGATGGCAACTGTTTTTTATTTTCTTGAAAAATAAATAGAATAAATCAAGAATCCACCATCCCTCCGTTCTTTATTCTGAAAAAATCAAACATTCAAGGTTCTAATGGAAAATAAATTGGCGGTACGAACATAGTTTCCCTGGTACACCTACTCTTGTTTCTCATCATTAGATGTAAAATTCGTACTGGCACTCCCGTTCGCATCCCCAATTTTAACGCCAATGAAGTTAACATTGAGATTGTCTTGCGTAACATCATCTACCCTGACGAATTCGGGGAAAGTCTCAAGAAATGGGTTCAAAGGGTTGGTGAAAACATAGTTGGCATCCACAAACCTCCAAGAGGAGTTGTTGGGGAAATCGTCGTAGATGGTTAGAATCAGCTTTCGTATCTCCACCAAATCGAAAGTGGTGACAGAATTGGACCGATTGGCATCGGCAGCAATGATTTTATAGGGTGAATCCAGGGTGTCAATGCCAAGGATATGCTTCCTGATAACAACGATGTCAAATGTGGAAACCCCGTTCACCGGCAGCGTGTCCATGCTTGGTGTAAGGATATAGTCCCCTCCGGATGGGATGTCTGAAAGAAAATTACCAGTGCTGTTTGTGCGCACCTCTGTAAAAAAGTCGGTGGTGCTGGAAATCGCCACCTTGACCCCGGCTATGTCTGGCCCAACATCGGTTTCGATCTTGCCGCCCAACACAGGGTTGCAATCGCAGTTTGCCCCACCTTCAACGATCAGGGTTGCTTGGCATTGGCTGGAATTACCAGATTGGTCGGTAGCCCAAACATCTACTGTTTGTGCACCCAATTCACAGGCTCCAAAAGTCAAAGCAGGAACGAGGTTGTCAGGGTGGCTGCTCAGGGTTGGATTGTTGCTGCAATTGTCGCTGGCAGTTGTAATCAATTCTGACATTGAAACCCCTACGGTACAATTTGCACCAAGATTGACCACATAGTTTGTCTTACACGCAACAGAAGGTACGATCGTATCCAAGACCACAAAACTCGTACTGCAAGTCTGCATCTTTCCACATTCATCCGTCACCCTATAGTTCACGTTATATTGCCCTGGCAAAAGGCTGACAGGTGCTCCGAGCACTGTTCCGAGGTTCCCGTTCACGGTGATGAGCAGTTGGCTTCCACAGCCTTCTACCATTGGGGTTGGGAGAATGAAATTGGCGGTACAAGTACTTGCGCCGACATATTTATCCTCGATTTCACAACCATTGGGGAAGCTGACTGGTGCGTTGTTGTTGATATGTATAACTTGCGTATAGGAAATTTGACCGTCCCCGTTGTCTCGCAGCCGCCTCGTGGCTACCAAGCTGTCGGTGCCAATTTGATTCCCGTTGAAGGCACAATCATTGGTGGCATACCAAGTACGCAACACATTGTAACATCCACCTGAACCCATCGGCTCTATCATATCGGAAAAGGTGACGGTAACTGTTTCGCAGTTAATGGAAAACAGTTGGGGTTCTGGCAAATTGGCCTGTATGGGCGATACGCACAAAGCAGTATCTGCCGGAAATATCACCTCAAAATTGGACAAATGCTGCACGCTGACCAACTGCTCGCAAGTCAAGGTATCCACCTCATTAGTGGCGGTAATAGTCCTCCAAAAAAAGCCGTTGCCACAATTGTCCACTTCCACAGAATCAGACTCAGATAACTCAAAACTACAGTTCAAGTGAAATTCAGGCAGACCGAGCGTACCTAACACCTGGAGGTTATTGGATTGTATGGCTGGTGAAATGACCGAGAAATACTGGTCGCAACTGATGGTGTCGTTTGCCGGGCATGCTACCAACGAGTCCTCCCTGATTCGGAGCAACATGGTTTGTGTAGAATCATTCCCACAGGCATCCGTAAATGCATAGGTTATGGGATAATCGCCGGGCAGGGTGTCGGGATGTATCCATACTGCCTCATTCTCATCAAACTCCCCCCAAGGCGTGACCATCTGGAAGTCATAATTTGAACATTCTGCAATCAATTCGGCAGGAGGTAGCAATAGCGAATCAACACATCCTCCTGAAAGGCTGAAAAACAGAGACTCGGGAATTTCAAAATGTGGAGCCTCCTCATCCAAGACCACAATGGTCTGTGTATCACGCCTCGTTTGGCTGTTGCATAGGTTAATAACCGACCATGCCCGCCTGATACGGTAAGAATCACCGCACAATTGGGTAATATTATCCGTAAAAGCCACGGCCATCTTGCAATGCGTGTTGGTATTGGATAGAAACCCAGCCACAACTGGCCATCCTGTTAGGTCAGGGTGTGTTGTTTGCGAAAGGTTCAGTTCATCGCTGCATGTTAAGGCAGGATTGGCAACTCCATCTATATCGTCGGGGAACTGCACCTGGTTCAACCTAAATCGTATCGCTGTGATGAGTTGGCTGCAGGTCATCTGGCTGCCGTTGGGTGAAACGACTTGAATAGTCCGCTGAATTTGGTAGGCTATGGAGTCAGGACATAGCGTGAATGTAAAGTTATCGGTAAAACTGATGTCAACTGTTTCAAAACACCCGGTCAGCAACGGGCTACCGGTATGGCTCATATCGTTAGGCTCGTTGCAGAGAATAACCTTGTTTGGTGGACAGGTCACGGCGGGTGTTTCCCCACCACCCACGATTATCACCGTTTGGCAAGCATGCCCAGTTTCGTTGTTCGTTACCCGGACATTGAATGCTTGGTTGACTTGGTTGGCATTGATGACAGCCTGTACCCATTGGTTGTTGTCGTCAAAAAGCTCCACCTTGTAATCTTGGTTGCAGATGGTGTAGTTTGGGTTAAGTGCATCATCTGCCGTAACGATGTGTTCACAATCCCCACCCAGCGACACAGTCACTTGTGGCGGACAGACAAAATTGGTGGAATTGAAGGCCAAAATGTTCACCTCAAAATCGCAAGTGTGGAAATTGCCGTTTCCGTCCGTTGCCGCCAAAGTCACCGTGGTCACACCAGTTGGCAGGAAAGTGCCTTGCAAAGGGAAAAAAACCGGGTCAAAAACGGGAATGGTGGAACTCCAGTTCAGGCTTGAATAGTTGATGGAATGGGTGCAGACGTTGGTGGGCAGGTTGATAGTGTAGTTGTTGGGACAGGTCAATACCTGTGCCTGCATGGACGAGACACCCATCAAAAAGCAGGTAAAGGAGAAGGCGACAACCTTCAAATACAAGACATGCAAAGGATTAGTGGTGTAAACCGGTGTAGTCATGGGACAATTTTTTTTCTAAACAGTTTTCTCTAAAAAAACCAAATAAATGGATTCAAAAATTGTTGATAGTCCTTGATTTCTATGATATGTCCTTTACAAAAATTGGTCGTTGAAACAATGTGGTGAGAACACGGAGAGCAGTCAATTTTCAAAAAACGTTGCAATTTATAACTATTAAAAACAAAACAGCATTTTTTGAGCCAAAAATCCTTGTTTTACGGTATTGAACCCTTGAACAGCCATTTGTCATTTCAAGTTTAATGAAATTTTATTTCTTCGCACCTTTTTAGTAAAGTACGCTCCTACAAGCGTTTAAACATCAATCAAATCGTCATGGAATACAATCCTCGTGAAATAGAGCAAAAATGGAAAAAATGGTGGGCCGACCACCAAGTTTACAAAGTGAGCAACGACTCATCCAAGCCCAAATACTACGTCCTCGACATGTTCCCCTACCCTTCTGGCGCTGGCCTCCATGTCGGCCACCCGCTGGGGTACATCGGTTCCGATATTTTCGCACGCTACAAGCGACAGCAAGGCTACAATGTGCTGCACCCGATGGGCTACGATGCCTTCGGCCTGCCCGCCGAGCAGTACGCCATCCAAACGGGCGTCCATCCCGCCAAGTCCACCGCCGCCAATATCGCCCGCTACCGGGAGCAGTTGGACAAAATCGGATTCAGCTTCGACTGGAGCCGGGAGGTGCAGACCAGCGACCCCAGCTACTATAAATGGACGCAGTGGATTTTCCTGCAACTTTTCGACCACTGGTATTGCAACGATTCCAAAACAGCGCACCCTATCAAGGGCCTGGTAGAAGTTTTTGAATTGGAAGGCAACGCACGGGTGAAGGCCGCCACCACGCAGGAAATAGTTTTCACTGCTGCGCAATGGGCCGCCATGACCCCCAAGGAGCAGGACGATGTGCTGATGAACTATCGTTTAGCCTATCGCAAGACCACCTACGTCTGGTGGTGCGAAGACCTCGGTACCGTTTTAGCCAACGACGAAGTGAAGGACGGCGTGAGCGAGCGGGGCGGCTACCCCGTGGAGCGCAAGCCGATGCTCCAATGGAGCCTCCGCATCACCGCCTACGCCGACCGCCTGTTGAGCGACCTCGACACCGTGGACTTCAGCGATGCCATGAAAAAAATGCAGGGCAACTGGATTGGCAAATCGCAGGGCGCACAGATGAGATTTCGGATTGCGGATTACGGATTGCGGATTGGGGAGGCTGCCCAAGAACCTGAACTTGAAATATTTACGACGAGACCAGATACAATCTTCGGCGCAACCTTCATGGTGATTGCGCCGGAGCATGATTTGGTGAAACAAATCACGACGCCGGAACAAGCCGTGGAAATCGCCGATTACCTCGCCTACGTGAACACCCGCAGCGAGCGTGACCGCATGTCAGAGACGAAGAAGTGTCCGGCGCATTCACAGGCGCTTATGCTTTGAATCCATTCAATGGCGAGCGAATCCCCATTTGGATGGCCGAGTACGTGCTGAAAGACTACGGCACTGGCGCCATCATGGCCGTGCCCGCCGACGACGAGCGGGACATGCGTTTTGCCAAAAAATTCAACCTGCCTATCGTCGAAATCATTGACAAAAGCATGTACCCCGGCGCTACCATTGAGGACAAGTTGGGCAAGATGATCAACTCCGACTTCCTCAACGGGATGGAGGTCAATGACGCCATTGAGGAGATATTGCAGCGCATCGAAACAATGGGCATCGGGGTCCGCAAAATCAATTTCCGCTTGCGGGACGCCATTTACAGCCGCCAGCGCTACTGGGGCGAGCCGTTCCCCATCGCCTACGATGCCGACGGTGTGGCGCACCCACTTCCCATCGAGGAATTGCCGCTGGAACTGCCGGAATTGGACGACTTCAAGCCCGCCTCCGGTGCCAAATCGCCGCTGGCCCGTGCCGAAAACTGGGTCAATTTTCAAGAGGGCTGGCACCGTGAAACGGACACCATGCCCGGCTTTGCTGGTTCATCCTGGTACTTCCTGCGCTACATGGACGCCAAGAACGACACGGAGTTTGCTTCGCAAAAAGCGCTGAACTACTGGCAGGACGTTGACCTGTACGTGGGTGGCACGGAGCATGCCGTTGGCCATTTGATGTACAGCCGTTTTTGGCACAAGTTCCTGTACGACAAGGGGCTGGTGCCGACGAAGGAGCCGTACAAGAAGTTGCTGAACCAGGGGATGATCCAGGGCAAATCGGCCATCATGGAGGTGAAGAACGAGGCTGGCAAGACGATGGAATTGTACGTCCCCGTTAAGTTCGTGAATGACGATTGGCAAATTTCTTTGACCAGCTTTGCTGAATTGCAAAAGAGCGATAGCCGTTTTGAAAACGTACAGCCGGGCGTGAATACGGCCCTCGTTGGTGAAGCCATTCCGCTTTTGCTTCGGGTGGAAAAAATGTCGAAATCCCTGCACAACGTCGTCAATCCCGACGAAATGGTGGAGCGCCACGGCGCCGACTGCTTCCGCATGTACGAGATGTTCCTCGGCCCAATCGAACAGGCCAAGCCCTGGGACACGAAGGGCATCAACGGCGTGTCGGGCTTCCTGCGCAAGTTGTGGATGCTGTTTTTCGATGAAAACAACGGCAAGCCGCTCGTCAACGACGCCGAACCGACGAAGGAAGAATGGAAAATCCTGCACACCTGCATCAAGAAGGTGACGGACGATATCGAACGCTTTTCGTTCAATACCTGTGTGAGTTCGTTCATGATTTGCGTCAACGAATTGCGCAGCGCCAACTGCTCCAAGCGGGCCGTCTTGGATGAATTGGTGCGACTATTGGCACCGTTCGCACCCTTCACCGCCGAGGAGCTTTGGCACCAACTGGGCCATGATACGACCGTTTGCGAAGCGCCCTATCCAGTATTCAATCCAGCGTACCTTGTGCAAGACAGCATCCCCTACCCCGTCAGCATCAATGGCAAGAAGCGGGACTTGGTGGAACTGCCCGCCGGATTGAGCGTGCCCGAACTGGAGAAGGCCGCCCTGGAATTGGAAAGGGTACAGAAATGGCTGGAAGGCCAGACCGTGAAAAAGGTCATTGTGGTGCCGGGAAGGATGATCAATATTGTGGTGTGATGGTCGTGTAAAGCAGGGCATTATCCGAACAGTTGGGTGATAGACTTTCCAAGTTTTTAAAACTTGGAAAGTCTTGCCCGCCCGCCCATGTCCATGCTCATTGCAGGTAGCAAGTCATCCAGTGCCTTGTGCAGCCCTTCGCATCATCTTCCTGCGTCAGATCACGGATTAAATGCCTTGCCGAGCCTACAGGGAAAACTTCCAATCTTAATAAACTGAAATCCCTAAGTCCGTGATTCAGGCTTCCATTGCAAGTAAGTCCGGCAATCTGACTTGTTCAGCCTTTCCAAATCTTTTCTGCGTAGCATCTTGTCACCTTTGATGCGTGACAACTGCCATTTTTTAAACTGAAAGTAAAGCCGCCCGTGAATCCATTCTCATTAGGATCGACCTCAATTTGACTAGCACGCCTGTAATTTGTTGTCTTTCTTGCGTGGCAAGCCAGTACTATTTGGCCGGTTTTGACAATTCCAAATTTTAAAACGCAGTCCGAACCTCCTTCATAATTCCTTTCAATTTTATCCTCCTTTTAGTTGGGTCGTCGTCAAAATCCTATCTGGATGATGGAACCAGAATGCCTAAGCACAATAATTTTGCCTTTGCTTCATACTTTTTTCCATTAAGTCCCCTCTGTCAGTGCGCCATTGGATTGGTAGTTTGTATTTGTTCTCACAATAAACACAATGTCATCCCATAATTGCATCTGGCTCATCTAAGCTTTTCATCCTCAGTTCCGGAAACATACTCCTTGCATAAGTCCTCCCCTTATGATCCCACAGTTTTAAAGTCTGAAAAACTGAGTGCCGTGGTAATGCACTGCTTTTGAAGGAACAAACATTGCTTTTCCTCCTCATCTAAATCACTTTTCAATTGCAAAATGAAGCTAACGATTCTCTTCCAAGTCAGAAAACAACTATCCCTATCAGGAAAAGCCACGCCAATCATCAAAGCAATGCCAATGTGTGCGAATTTGCCAACCATCGTTAATTGGAATAGATTCTTCAACATTAATATAAGTTTTTAAAAAGTAACTTCCGGCAACCCCCACAATCCCCACCGTCTCCAAACTCAACCCTATCACCCTCAACACCAACCCCAAAACATACCGCTCATCCCCCACTTCCTTTGCCCAATCATTCGCATCATTCCGAATCCCACTATCCTTGTCCACCGACACTTGGTACCGCTCCATCACCCATTCGATGGCGGATTTGCCGTTCACGGTGTACTCGTAGGCTTCGAGGGGGATGTTCGAGATGGTGATTTGGCTGTTGAACAGGATGCTGTCCTTCTCGCCTTTTTTGGGGAAACGCATTTTTTCCACCCGGAAATGGCCGCTCTCCTCGCCGCTGACCACTACCCCCGCCGGGAACGGCAGCGACTCGTAGTTCAAATGCAGTTCGGCCAGTTGACGGCCTGCCTTGCTGAAGGCCCAGAAATCCTTTGGCTCGTCCACGAGGGGGAGGCGGGGCAGGGTCTTCTTCAGGTCGTTGGCGAAGCGGCTGCGGTAGCCGGGGTGGTGCAGGAAGCCGTACACGTAGTAGAAAATGTCTTCCTTCGTTACGACCTTGCCGTATGCCTTCTGCGCACGGGCGAGGATGAAATCGCTGATGCCGTCACGCCGCAAGTATTTCTCCCCATCCCCTTCCCCGAACAGCGTCGGCGCTTGCTGCTTTTGCTCCTCGTAGTAGTAGAGGGGGAAGCATTGGGTGTCGCCGTTTAAGTGAAGGTCAGGATTCAGTTAATTAGGGTTGAAAAATCTTTTCTTGCGCCAGACTTGAACACAGATAACGACATTTTGATTTCGATTCGGAAACAGTTTCGGCATTTGATAAACCCTTTCATTCAATGTCCTATCGAAATACACATACTGCTTAAAGAAAGGCCGATAAGCTCCAATAATCACACTTTTAGGGTCAAATTCATACACTTTATCAGCACTCAAGCCAACTATGGTATTTTCTGACCAGCTAAACCTTGTATTATCATAAGAAATGAATGCCTTTGGGTCTAAAGCCGGGTTATTGCTTTTGGCTTCTTTGAATAATATTCTTTGGTCATTGTAGAATTCAAATGAGTTTCTAATGTTATCTTCAAGTTTCTTTTGAAGAATTGTAGCACCAAACATCTCTTTGGGTCTTTAGTCCATTTGAATAAAAAGGAACAAAATAGCTGGAAGCACCTTTCTTATCATCTTTATCCCCAATTGGTATTAATTCATCAAAAACGTTATCCCTTTTGTTCAACCAATCCCCATTCTTATCCGGCGTCAACACATCCCAATTCATCCCCGCATTTCCCACTGACCCAAACTTCTTGATGATGTCCAATTTCTCCTCTCTATTATGGTAATCGCCAATATCATGGTAGAATAGCTGCGCCTTTTCATTCTTAGCAGTCGGGTTTTTTACCAAAAAAGTAATGGCAATGGGCGTGCGGGAGCCGGAGCCAAATATTTTACCGCCTTCTTTTCTGGACAATTCACCGCTGGTGCGCTGGTTGCCCCGCAGGTTGAAGATATAGACGCTGGTAAACTCCTTTTCAATGCACTTCCTGAACCCGTTCATGGCATTGCCGTCAATCCATGCGCCATTGGACACAAAGGCGATGATGCCGCCGCCATCCTTGTCCAATCGGTCGGACGACCAACGGAACGCCTTAATATAGGAATCGTAGAGCGAGTTCTTGTTGGTGGCTTCGGTTTCTTTGGCGTATGTACTGGCTATGCGGCCATCCAATTTGGGATAAGCCTGATTCTGCGCATTGTCATTCGCCGATTTCTGCCCCACCGAATACGGCGGGTTCCCGATAATCACCCGCAGCGGTGCTTGCTTCTGCGCCATCGCCCGTTCGGAGTTTTGCGGGAATTTCTCGGAAAAGATATTGTCCGATTCGCTGAGTTGGAAAGTATCCGTCAGGCAAATCCCATCGAACGGCGTGTATTTCTCCTTCCCAATCCCGTCGTCGGGGTCAGGCGTGGCATCGTGGTAGGCATTTTCGATGTTCACGGCGGCGATATAATAGGCCAGCAGCACGATTTCGTTGGCGTGGAGTTCGTGCAGGTATTTCCGTTCGAGGTCTTTTTCGGCTATCAGGCCGCTTTGCAGCAGTCGGGTGATGAAAGTGCCCGTGCCCGTGAAGGGGTCGAGGATGTGGATGTGCTCGTCGGTGAGGTGGCGGTCGAATTCCTTTTTCAGCAGCCAATCGGCGCTGCGGATGATGAAGTCCACCACTTCCACGGGGGGTATAGACGATGCCGAGCTGTTCCACCATGCGGGGGAAGGCGGTCTTGAAGAACTTGTCGTAAAGCTCCACGATGATACGCTGCTTGCCCTCGGCGGAGTCAATGCCCGCCGCCCGCATCCGCACCGATTCGTAGAATTTCTGGAGGGTCTCGGCGTCCCGGTCGAGGTTCTGCGCCTCTAGCAGGTCGAGCATGGCCTGCATGGACACCGACACGGGGTTGTTCTTCACAAAGCTGTAGCCCTCGAACAGCGCCTCGAACACGGGCTTGGTGATGATGTGCTGCGAGAGCATTTCCACGGCCTCGTCCTGCGTGATGCCGGGGTTGATATTGCGCTGTAATCCGCTGAGGAATTCCACGAAGGCGGCACGGTGGCTGCCCTCGGTGGCGATGAGCCGCTTGATGCGCTCGATATGGCGCTCGGCTATCTGTGCCACGTCCTTGGCCCATTGCTCCCAATAGCGGCGGTCGCCGACCTTCTCCACCATGCGGGCAAAGACGACGCCTTGCAATTGCTCGAATTGTAGCGCCAATTGGCGGGCAATGGCGGCTTGGGCGGCGGCATTTTTGTCATTGGAGTCATTACGGCTGGCGCCGTCATTGCCGTCATTGGGGGTCGGTGTACCGTCTGCCGTGCCGACGGCGATGGTGCCGACGATGATTTGCGACGGCTTGTTTTTATTGAGTTCAATCTTGTTGACGATGGCGTTGAAACGGTCGTCGTGGGCACGCAGGGCGTTCAGCACCGTCCACACGACCCGGTAGCGGTCGTTGTCGGCAAGGGCGGCTTCGGGCGTCACGTCGCCGGGCACCACCACGGGTATGATGATATAGCCGTACTTCTTGCCCGGTGCCTTGCGCATTACCCGCCCGACGGACTGCACCACGTCCACCTGCGAATTGCGGGCGCTGAGGAACATGACGGCATCTAGCGAGGGCACGTCCACGCCTTCGCTGAGGCAGCGCACATTGGTGAGCACCCGGCACTCGCCCGGCTCGGTGTCCGTGCTTTTGAGCCAGGACATGAGCTGGTCACGCTGCGGGGCGTTCATGCTGCCGTCAATATGCTGCGCCGTGAGCGATACGATGCTGTCCCGTTTTTCGGCGGGCAGGGTTTCGGGGTAGCTGTCCCGGATATGGTTGAAGGCCCCGGTGATGCCCTGCGATACTTTGATGTTTTGGCAAAAAGCCACGGCCCGGCGCATGGGTTCGGGGTCGTTGGCCTGTAGGATGCCGTGGTCGCCGAGTATCTGCTTGCTCAGCGAATTGATGCAGCCGATGAGCTTGGCGGGGTCGTCAATCTTGATTTCCTTGCTGCCTTCGGTGAGGGCGTTCTGGATGCTGAGCGGCACGTCGGCCTCGCTGAGGGTGAGTATCAGCACCTTGTAATCGGAGAGCAGCCCGGCCTCCACCGCTGCCCCGAAGCCGATGCGGTAAATCTCTTCCCCATATAGCTTGGGTTCGTCCATGCTGCACAGCACGGCGTCGGACTGTGCCGCCCGGTCCTTGGTGTCCTGGTTGTAGAGCCGGGGCGTGGCGGTCATGTAGAGCCGCTTTTTTGCCCGCAGGAATTCGTTGTCGTGTACCCGCACAAAGGCCGATTCGTCCTCCCCGCTCAGGGTGACGCCCGTGGTGCGGTGGGCTTCGTCGCAGATGATGAGGTCGAAGATGCCGAAAACTTGATTGTTGGAATTGTTGGGATTGTTGGAATTGTTGGGGTCGCTGCCAATAACGGCGGCCTGTGCTTTGGCGACGACTTCGATGCTTTGGTAGGTGCTGAACACCACGGTCATGCCGGGCTTGTCGGTTTGTTGCTGGTAGAGCAACTTCTTTTTTATCGTCTCGATGTTCGTGGAAGCGGGCAGGGCCAAATCCACGGTGTTCATCAAATCGGAGTCTTCGTTTTTGCTTCTTTTCTTCACAATTTCCGTGTCGGAACAAACGCAGATGGCGTGGATTGGCTCGTTGGCCTCGGCGCTCCATTCCCGCAGGGTTTGGCCCAGCAGGGCAATGCTCGGCACGAGGAAGAGGACGAGGCCCCGGCCCCCCGTTTCCTTTTCGGCGATGCTGAGGGCGGTAAAAGTCTTGCCCGTGCCACAGGCCATGATGAGCTTGCCCCGGTCGTGGGTCTTGAAATGGGCGTGGGTCTGTTCGATGGCTTTTAGCTGGTGGGCGAAGGGGCTTTTCTTTTTCAGCCTCGCCTTTTCGCCGGAAGTGCCGTGGTCGAGCGCCTCCCAATCCACGGGCGCTTGTTCCAGGTCGTGGAGGTTGATGCGGTTCAGCGGCGGGTTCTGGTTGCGGATGGCCTCCTCGGCATTCGGCCCCCAATTGTTGGTGGTGCTAATCCATAGGCGGTTGGAGAAGCGCACCTGTTCCATCCGGTTTACCGACAGGAACTGCTTGCTGGACGTGGACAGGAAAGTATCCACCGAAGGCTTATCTATTAAGGTATCGGCTTGGTAGCATTTGCATTGGATGGCCCAATAGTCGCCCTGCACGGTACGTGCCACGAGGTCAATGCCCGTGTCCTTGCCGCCGAAGTCGTGGCGGCTGGGGAATTCGTTCCAAAGCCAGACATTGGAGAGTTGGTCGGCATACTGCTTATCAGTGAGCAGGTAGCCCTGCATGAGCCGCTCGAAGCGGTCGCCCTTGTCCCGTTCGGAGAAAGCGAGGCTGCGGTACTTGTGGAGGATGGTGGTGAATGGGTTTTTGCTCATTTTGGGCGGTGATGTTTAGGAGGTTTGGGCAAAGGTAGTGAATGGTGGAAAAAAAGAAGGCATCTATAAGTTATGTTATATTTCAGCGTATTGTCAAAAATATCTACGATAACAAGGACCGGCCCACGACCGTCATACCGCTCGGTGCCCTGCTCTCCAATACGAACCTCATCTTCAGGTAACCAGTTGTGACAAGTCTGTTTCCAGCAGCCATCAAAAAAAGAAGTTCTGTTCAGTTTGCAACTGAACAGCCTGTGTATGGGCGGGTTTCCTGGCATTCCTTTTCAAAATGGCTTCGGGTCGCAAAAGGGACACCTACCATCTTGCTACTGCCGAGCCAGGCAAGCTGTAAAGATTCCGAAACTAAGTGGGAGTGTGCAGGGGGCATCACGTCAGGGCATTTGTGAAGGTAGTATATAGCTTTGTGGGTGGGTTGGGAAGATTTGACACAACGGAGGTTTTTGATTGCCGAAAGCAAACAATTCTCCTAAGTCTCTAATTTTCAACAAGTTAGTCATAGGGAGCCTAACTTCATATCGCACAACAACTTTTCAGAACATTGGGGTGGCTGTCAAGATTGCTTTTGCAGAATTGACACAATTGAGTTCCTTTTAAACCGTCAAAAATATGGGACAGGATAAGGTCAAGAGATATGAGACTTGAACCAGCGTTGACTTGGGGAAGACCATGTGCCAGCGGGGAACACTTGGCTCTCTTTTTATTTAAATCTCAAATTTGAATGAGATTCCACATCCTAAATCCTTCAAAGATGTATAATATCCAAATAAGTTCAACCAATGAACGGGCCTTATGCTGATACCTGCGTTGACATCCTTTGCATCATACTCCAGCATTATAGAGGTAAAATTATATAATCCAATTTCTGTCCCTCCAAAAAAACCTGACAGCCGATAATTGTTAGGTTCGTCAAAAATATACTGGCTCAACTTGGTGCCATAACCAAAGGAAAATTTGAATTCTGTCTTCTCTTGAATATTGAAAGTTTTTGAGGCAACAAAATAGGTGGAGTTGAAAATTCGGGTGCCAATTGCATCCTGCATACCAAATGAAATCTGTGGCAAATTGTCTTTTTCTCGCAGAAGGATAAATTTGAAATTTATGTTTCTGTCAATGTAATAATCATAAGGCAAATTGGAGTCCTGTATGGAGATTTTAGGCACGCCAACCAATCTGATTCCTGCTTCAAAAAAAGATAAAAATCCTACGTTGATATTAGCCGACCATTGTTGGAATGTCTCTTTTCCATATCTTTTTTGAAACTGATCAGAGAATAGATTGAATCCTACCGACATTTCTCCACTTTCAAGAGAATAAGCGGTTGGTGTTTTTACCATTCCAGTGATGCCATACACAGTCTGGGAATAGGCCATCGTCGAAATGTACAAAAAATGTAGCAAAAAAATTATCGTTTTCATCTTATTCACTAGTTAACTCGTTATTTTGTTGGCATGATAGAGCGAATTGTGTTTATGCTGGCTACAATGTAGATGGCGTGACCGTGTGTTTCTTGATAAAAATCACTCATTTTGTAAAATAGCGTTCTATGGAATTTTTAACAAACGGATTGTTGAGAATTTCCCAAGCATAAAAACCCTCCATTCGTTCACTGTCTAAACTTGCTCTCAGTTTGTACTTGTTCCCAATCCTTTTCATGGCCATCATTTGCAAGGGCAAATACGAATCGCCCATTTTCGATTGGAAAAAAAGTACGATTTCATCTCCTGCCTTTAAAAAACCGAGCGGCTTGAGGTCGGAAATTTCCTTGTAAAAGGCCCGGTTTACCTCAACGTCGGAGCGAAAAACATCTGATGTCATTGCTGCCTGTTCATCAGGTGCCCATAAATCTATAAAGGCTGTCGAATCTTTCTGTACGAGCGTGTTTTTCATCTGCTCCAACAAGGATATCTCTGCTGTAGGGTTTTGTTCAATGCTATCAGGGTCGTAAAAATCAAGCTTTAACCACACGGTAATGGCACTGGCCTTGTCCATTTCATTTTCTACCTGCCGTATATCATTTCCATCCTGTGCAAATGAAAAGGATGTCAGTTTGTCTATCGGAGGGCTCTTAATCTGACTCCTATCTAGATTGTATGGGTGAGCCGAAGAAGTTGAAATAAAGAGATGATCCAGTGGAATAGTTTCGGTCAGGTAGTAACGGTCACCAATCTTCCTTATCATTAATACCCAAGGGAAAAAATCATTGGTCTGTGTGTTAATGAAATTAAAGCGAATTCTAATGAAACTGCCAAATTCGTTCTTGCTGAAAAGTTCGAAATCATTGAAAGCTTGGTACGCTTGGTTTGCAATTGCAATATTGAGTCTTTCCCTAATCACCCCCTGCTTGCTTCATCATACAAGTTTACCATCCCTTCCATATCAGCAGTTTTTATCATCTTGAAAAATGCCAACACTAGAAATTCAGGTTCTTGGAATGCCAATGCACCAGGTTTTTTTTCTAGGCTCATTCCAATTTTGTCCAAATATACACCCGTAGGAACGGATATGGCCATTCTCACAGCATTATCCTTTATCAAGGAATAAGGTACTGTGCTAATTTTTATGTCATAATTTTGGGCGCTTGTTTCATGATTGAACAAAACTAACCCGATAAAAAAAATGACCGCTCTTAGAATTATTATTCTTTTCATTTTGCAATTTTATAGGCTTTAAGAATCTTTTGGAAAAAATTTGCTTGAGGAAATGAATATAAATTTATACTCAGCCCTACATCAAAAGGGTACCGACCCACCTGGCAACAGTGTCCATTCCCAAGAATAGCTGATGTCATAGCCCTTGAATTTTACGCCAAACTGAGCATTCCCTTTCAAAGCGCCATAGCTTACTTTTCCTGAGAATCCAGGTTTGGGGCATTCATCCCAATTATAGGTTCCCGAAGAACCAAGGCTTGAACTTAAGCTTGAATTAGCATAAGCACCAGCTCTGAATTGGGTGTGTGGCCAAAAATACAACTGTATCGATGCTTCAACTTCTCCTCCAAAAGCTACCTTCAATCCGATAGTAGCTGTATAGCTTGTTGTGACGCAGCAAGCACAATCGGCCTTACAAGTTGAATACTTAGTACCTGTAACGGAAACTGTACCCGATGGTGAGATGGTCACAGTGGGACCGAGTTTAACAACTGCCTTTATTTGGAATAACCCTTGCCAAACTCTTTCAAAAGACCAATGCCATCCTGGTATATTAAGCGTAAGTGAGATAGAAGCTGACACAGCGCCTGTCCATTTTTCATATGTTACGGGTGGTTGGGATTTGTCATTCAGGCAACATTTTTCGCCTGTTATTTTTGATACCTTTCCGACCACATTAATTGAAAACTTGCTAATCATCGGCATGGACTCGGCTGCTAGTTCCGCTGCTTGTTTTAAAGGTGTCCAGCCTGGTAATGCAACGGAAAAGGTCTCTATAACATCGCTAGCTTTGCATTCGCCGCAATTCTCAATACAAGAATAGCGATAATAAACGCAGGTAGTGATAGTCTCATCCTCATCGCCAAGTGAAGCCCCGGGTATGGTTGTACTGGTGCAATTCTGAACGTCAGCCGGAAGGTCTTCCTTACAGTTCAGGGAGTCTTCCCCCATGTTTTCCCAGCCTGTATCAGTCAACTGCCCACGGGTGCTACTTATAACGATTTCCCTTTTTTCTATTCTGTATTTTCGGCATTTTGTCGTGTCAGATAATTGCCCTAGAAGTATGGTTGCTTCGTCGTTGAGTTCTAATGTGTTTTCAACGACAATAGATGCTACCGTTGTGTCAATTTTAGTGCTATCAACAACAATGATTGTCAATGAATTACTAGCCAAAGCAACAGCGCCGCCGATGGAAAATAATGCCAGCAACAAAAATGGCAAATAGGTTAAATGCTTGTTACGATTCATTTTTATCAGATTTATTTTAATGTTGGTGCTGAAAGGAAAATCGCTTCCACCTCAGGTTTGCTTCCGATTCTTCTTGCCCGAACACCTGATACAAGTTTCAATTGGTATTGTGGGTAAAGACAGGCTATGTCATAATCCTCGGCCACTACATTTTCGATGAAAAACCTTCCTCGTTCATCTGTTTCAAATGTAATCCAAGGCTCGTTTATGCTTGAACCTGAAGGCTGAAAGGAGACTTGTGCATAGGGTAAAAGCAGGCTATCCGGCGCAACTACCAATCCGGTAATGCTTGCACTGTCTAAACTGGTCCCTTTGTAATGGCCAACTGCTGTTGTCGTATTGTTGTTGACGACTCCTTTGCCTGCGGTAGCTGCTGCTTTGCCCGAATAGGTTTTCTTGATGATGCCTAAAAAGACAAATTCAGCAGAGGAGCATCCCGTCAAAATACTCAATAAAAAGAGTCCAATAAGCAAGCTAAATACCTTGTAGTGGGAGCCGTTCATAGTTTTACATTTAAATTGATGAATGGAATGATAAACCTCAACGTGTTGGTGTTGGTGTCATAAATGAAATTATAGGCATTCATGATTTCAACCAACTTTTGGGGTTTTAGAAATCTCCAAGTAAAACCAAATATTTGTCTGTCGCCGACCATGTTCAGTCTCCATTGGTAATAACCTCCAATTTCGATAAAATGAAATGGGCGAGTCAGGCCTACATGAACACCATAAGGGCTCTTGTCTAATGCAAGGAGCTTGCCTGCCCTTAGGTCAAAGTTCACCTTTTCAACCTGGGGTTTGTAATTTAGGTAGCAATAATTCACGAAATGGACGCTTCCCTGATACTTGCCAAACTGTGCGTCAAATGCTATGTTCTTAATCAATGGTAGTTTGAGCATGACATAGGCATCCTGTACTGCTGGACTCACTTTTCCGCCTAAAATATCGCCACTATGCGCACCTATGTATGCTGTAAGGATTTCCTTTCGGTCAATCGGCATTCTAGCCTGAATACTGCCTCCATAGAAGGATTCAGGCGTAAAATACTTTTCAATGTTCTCAGCTATAAGTCGGGGGTCGCTCAGAGATGGTGCCACTCAATAGCCCCCACCCTCAAATTTTAGGGAAATACTTTGGGGAGCTGTTAATTTTTCCTTGTTGAACTTGAATACATTGCCATAACTTATAAATGCTCTCGTGATTTTGTTAGTAGCATTGCTTTGGTCAAACCTGATTTCATCCACCGCAACTAGCTTCAATTTTCTTGAAAGCTCCATTGTGCCCATCAACCTTAATTCGTCCACCCACTTTCCGTTGACACCTTCATCTACTTGCCATTTTCCATCGCCATTGAAATCAAACGAAAAACCCCTAACGCTAGATGGCCTTTGTTGTATTTCAGTTTGGGCATTAGCATAAAAAAACGGAAGGCAAACAAGCCAAACTGCAATTTGTAAATTACGTTGTTTAACCATCATAACGAGGATTTGTTAAAATGACGAGGGGTTATTAAAAGATAGACCATTAACCACCTCCTCTTGAAATGCTGCAAATAACAGGGGCTAACTTCAAAAAAAAAAAAAAAAAAAAAAAAAAAAAAAAAAAAAAAAAAAAAAAAAAAAAAAAAAAAAAAAAAAAAAAAAAAAAAAAAAAAATAAAAAAAAAAAAAAAAAAAAAAAAAAAAAAAAAAAAAAAAAAAGAAAAAAAAAAAAAAAAAAAAAAGAAAGGGAGGGGAAAAAAAAAAAAAAAAAATTTTTTTTTATTAAAAATTAAATAAAAAAAAAAAAAAAAAAAAAAAAAAAAAAATTTTTAAAAAAAAAAAAAAAAAAAAAAAAAAAAAAAAAAAAAAAAAAAAAAAAAAAAAAAAAAAAAAAAAAAAAAAAAATTTTTAAAAAAAAAAAAAAAAAAAAAAAAAAAAAAAAAAAAAAAAAAAAAAAAAATTTTTTTAAAAAAAAAAAAAAAAAAAAAAATTTTTTTTTTTTTAAAAAAAAAAAAAAAAATTTTTTTTTTTGAAAAAAGGAATTTTTAAAAATTTAAAAAAAAAAAAAATTTATTTAAAATTTTTTTTAAATTTTTTTTTTTTTTTTTTTAAAAAATAAATTTTTTTTTTTTTATTTTTAAAAATCAATGATGAAAATTTTAGGAGTAATTGATTTATCTCACATACAACAGTTCGTGAATTTTTTGGAATGGGTTCTTTGGCAAATCAACCTTTGCAAAAAAGTTATTAGCAGGTATTCCCCTTAAACCAGAAAACGAAGTTTCACGACAGTAAACCAAAAACCTCATGAACCATTAATGTGGAACACTTGCGAAATCGGGGTGTACTTTTTTACTTTGTAAAGATAATATACGCACAACCGGGAACCCGAATGGACATTTCGATGATATTTCTTATATTAATTAATGCATTTTGTCAATAAAAATATATATTATCTCTCTTAAATTGCAATTGTTGAAAATGGTTTCAATATAAAACCCATTTATCATGTCAAACATCAAAAGTTCTGAAACAATGACCGTAATGGGTGAGTTGGACACCTCGTCGGACATGGAAACACTAAAGCTGATTCATGACATGGGGATTGCGAAAGACCATACCCAGCAACTTGAACACAAAGTTGAATTGGTGGAGAACGACGTGAGATCGGTTTACAACGAGTTAGTGAAATCAAAAATCGTCAATAACAAATTGCATTGGGTCAACGACAGCTTGGCCACGGCCTCTCAACTGCTAACGGTAGCGAGCATCGTACCATCCATTAGTAGTCAGGCACGAAACCTTAAAACGGTGGTGGACAATACCAAAATTCCCATCAATAAGGCAATGCTCGTCTCCGATAAAGTGGAAAAACTGGCAGGGCCAACAAGGGAAAAAATCAATAACCCAATCCTGCCCAATATCCGGACAGTGGACAATGGCCTGCTCGTCACCATGAATGCAGAAAATGGCTTCTTGGCGCTTTTCGGCGTTGCTCAAAATTGCATCACAACCCTTCACGAATCTGATTTGAGGGATGACCTGAGAGGCCGCTTGGAGGCTGTCAGTTCAAGATTGAACCCCAAGCTTGCCCTGTTCGACGGCGTGCAAGTAGCATTGCTCAACGGCATTAATCCAATCGTCTCAAACATGGACAGTTTGGCATCTTGGACGCTTCAGTTTGAACAAATAAACATTAGCCTTGACGCCATGCTCAATGCTTTGAGGCCATTGATTAACTCACTGCAAGCGCTTACTGCCGTATTCAACCGGACGATTACCGTACCCTATGGTGGCTATCCAAAAATGTGCTCCAAAGGGCGGGGTAGGTTCCGGATTTATTACCCCTGTGGTTGGGTGACTTCTTACTTTTCTTTTACCATTCAGCAGATTCTTACCGGAGCGACAGGCGTGATTGCGCCTATCATGAACCTGCTTACCAATGAAATGGACAAAGTGCTGAATCCGCTACTTAGGGCCCTTAATTTAAACATCTCATTGCCTGCAATCGCTGGCTTGGCTGTACTCGACAGCCTAAGCGCCAACCTCGAACCAATGGTGAACGGTGCAGTTCAGTTCATCAATGGATTTGCAGCTGAGATGACCGGTTTTGACACCATCAATAAGGAATTCGAACTGGTCAAAGCCGAGGTCGGCGACATTGGCAAGGCTTGCGCCGAACCCAATGAAGGAGCGACGATGAATTGATAAATATTCCACGGTGGCAATTACACTATGAATGTTTAACCTGTTCATTTCCATCATTATAAAAATGTGACCGAGGTGCGTCAAGTTCCTCGGTCGCTAATATTCGCAAGGAGGGAATATCCATAAAAAGCATGGGAACCACTGCCATAATAACTGTTCAATGAAACCCATTCCCAACTCTATCAACTTCCCTGTCGGAAAATGGCTTTTAACCATATCCGCTATTTTTTTGCTGGCAACCTGTCAGGTAACAAGGCCACCTCAACGGCTACCGAACCCAACGGAACTGGAATTTGCCATCCAGCAAGCGCCAATCCGCAAAGCATTGACACTCGCCTGCGAAGCCAACTCGCCCGATGCTTTCTATTATTTTATCAAGCACCACGCCAGTGGCAAATATGAAAGGCGTGCCATCCGAAAACTTAATGCCTGGAAACCACAAGCCCTGCAAGAACTGCAATGGGCCAAAAGCAATGCCGAGCAATATGACTCAATATGGGATACACGAAAGGAATATACAGTTTTGGCAAACATCCTTGACGGGATGTACAAGGGGATTTTCCTTGAAGCCGATAAAGTTGGAGGTTGGGAGGCGTTTTGTTCAAGTGACCCAAATGTCAATTTTCAAGCAGCTGTATTATACCTGAATGAATATCCCAAAGGGGTTTTTAAGGTTGAAATGGCGAAAATAATGGAAGCGCAAGTTGCCTCTTTAGACGGCGATGGGATTGTTGATAAGGGAAAAGACTACCCATCGTATAAGGTTGATAGTGAGAATGACGACTACCCCAACAGTGATACCAAGCCCCAAAGTGGCGAGATTCAAGCCGGAAACGAAGCAACCCCAGAAAGCAAGGTCAAAACAACTAACCAAAAGAGCTCAAAAAACAAAACTGAAGATGATAAAAGTGGTGATTTGAATCCCAAGAAAAAAAAATCGGTGGAAAAAAATTTAGACCAAGTTGCTACCCCACCTATGGGAATGTCCAGGTATGAACCCAATCCGGTTGAATTGGAAATAGGCAAGGGAATTAACTTTACGGTTACCGTTTTCCCTGACACTGTTGGTTTAAAATCAAGCGGCAATACATCCAAAGAGGCTTTCAAAATTGGAAAATATATGAAGGCGGAACTGATATTTGATGTATCTAAATTCACCATTTCATCCTCTACTGAAGATGCCAACGATAATTGGCAAGAAATAGATTTTCCACGTGAAACTAAATGGACTTGGTTAGTCACCGCTAAAGATAATACTGATCCAGCCAATGATTATCAGTGGCATTATAAATTGTACAGAACGGATACGCTCGACAAAAGCCATACCCAAGGGAAGAGGTTGTATTAATTAAAAATGTGAAAGTAAAGGTAGGTTCAGCGCCAGTTCCACCCTCTCCGTTCAGTTGGTACATACTCTTGCCCATAATTCTTATAACGGGCCTTTTCATAGGGTATTTTTTAAAGAAAAGGTTAAGCCCACAGCCCTCCATTTCTTCCATGAAAGTAGGCAGCGCCCTAAGTTTGTTCGAAAATGCAGGCTACCACCTCAAACGCCCAAAATCACAAATACTTCCCATCCTCGAAAAAGTGGACAACCTTATCGCAGATGGCAACCTGGAAGAAGCGCTGCACCAATTGCGCAGCGTGTTTGGCCCGGAAGACGAAACCCTCTATGCCGATATCCTCAGCCTTGCTTCCGAGCACAGCAGCTACCAAAAGGAATTCACCCTTGGTTTAAATCCCGACAGGGCCATCCTCAATCAAATCACCTACGGCCTAAGCCAGGTCTTGGTGAAAGTGCGTGAAAGCTTGCCGGAGGGTTAATCCAGTTGATGCAAATTTGTTTTTAGCAACCACAAAAAAAGCAGTGCTGTTCAGTTTGCAACTGAACAGCAGTGCATTGATCTATTTGCTGGCATTCCTTTTCAAAATGGCTTTGGAGTCACAAAAGGAACGCTTGCCAGTTTGCAAGTGCCGAGCCAGACAAGTTGCGAACTTGCCTGAACTAAATGGGGGTGGCATCACGTCAGGGCATTTATGTGCCGAAAGCACGAACTGGCAGTCTTTATTACCTCATATCTTCACCAACTTCTTCCAAACCACCGCCTCGCCCAACTGGATTTTTACCCAATAGATACCGCTGCCAAACGCCTGCAAATCAATCGTTTTTGATGGTGAATCAACCTTGTTGCGCAGCAAAAACCTGCCTGCTGCATCAAATATTTCAAGCCTGATCGGTTCGGTGATGATAAGGTCTGTTTGGAAATAAATCAAGCCCGTGCTTGGGTTTGGGGACAGGGTAATCCGTCGCTCCAATTCTGCTTCGGTGCTGCTGCTGACCGAACCTACCGTTATCAAGCCGGAAAGGAAGATACAGCCGTTAGCATCCTGCACCCTGACTTGGTACATGCCAGCAGGGGCAGCGGTTGGATTGAAATTGGGCAAAAAGACGCCGCCCTGCAACCAAGCGTAAGCATAGGGCGCAACACCCCCATCCACCTCAAATTCAATGACGCCATTGGATTGGCCCGTGGTTGCTGGGGTTATATTGGAAACGTTCAACGCCAGTTCATCAGGTTGGGTTATCATCGTTGTGCTGGACAGGCTGCATCCAGCATTGTCAATGACGACTATGCCGTAGGTGCCTGCCGGCAATTGGTCTGTATCGCTGGGCACGATGGTATAAGGTGGTTGGCCCCCTGTTACGGCAACTGCAATGCTGCCGTCGCTGTAGCCAAAGCAGCTTACGTCGTCGGCAATGGTTTGTAGGCCCAAGGTTGAAAGGACCAGCACGGTGAAATTGCAAGTGCTTTTGTTGCCCTTTTCGTCGGTTGCGCTCCAGAACACGGTTGTTTCGCCAACTGGGAAAACCTGACCACTTGCGGGCCCCGATTCTAGGTTGAAGCTGATGTCGGTGGAACAATTGTCCACCGCTGTTGGCGTGGGATAGCTCAAGGCTTGGCAGCTTGTCGTTACGATGTCATTCGGGCAAACGATAACGGGCGGCAATAAGTCTTGCACCTGCACAGTGGTCGTTTTGAAGGTGGTGTTTCCACTGTTGTCGGTGGCGGTGACAGTGACTTGAAGTTCTCCAATTTGGTCGCAGCCCACTTGGGCAGGGCTTATTTCATAGAAGACCATGCTGCAATTGTCATTGGCGGATTCGACCAAAGCGGAAGGTTCAAGTTCAACGTTGCCATCGCCATCCAAGGAAACCTGCACAGAATTGTACAAGATCAAGCTAGGTGGTGTCAAATCTGCTGAGCTTACGGTTACCTGCCCAGCTTCCGAACAACCTGACCCATCCGTCACCGTCACGGAATAATTGCCGCTCGTTATTTGGCTGATGGTACTGGTGGTTGCGCCGTTCGACCATAGGTAATTGAAAGGGCCGCTGCCGCCTGCGACAATCGTTGCCGTTGCGGTGCCATTGGCCAAATCGGGGCAACTGGTTGGGGTTGCGTTCATTTCCAGGGTAATGAAACAGGTGGAGGTCGTGACCGTGACCTGACCGATATTGGCGCAATCGTTGGCATCCGTGATGGTGTAGCCATACGTGCCGGGCGCCAAGCCAATGATGCTATTGGAAGTAGCCCTGTGCTCCAAAGGATTTGATAGGGCGATACACCGCCTGATGGGTTGACCGTGGCATCACCGTCAGCTGCACCTAGAAAAGATTCTTGGGTACTGGATTCATTGGCCAAAACCTGGGCAGGTTGGCTTACCATACCAGCTAAATTGAGCACACAACCTATCGCATCCGTCACAGTGGCAGCGATGGGGCCAGCAGGTAGTCCCGTTAACTGCGGAGCAACTGAGCCGTTGCTCCATTGGAAAGTAAAAGGTGTGTTCGGGCCATTCACCGTAATCGTGGCAGTGCCGTCATTTTCACCAAAACAGTCCAAATTTTCAATGCTCAAACTCCCCGTAAAAGCGGCACAACTGACCGAATTAACGGTAACATTGGCTGTGGCGGTGCAGCCATTGGCATCCGTTACCGTAACTGTATAAGACGCTGGGGCCAAATTATTGATGGTGGCCATTGTGCCGCCATTGCCCCAGGCATAGGTGTAGCCTACTGTTCCACCAGTTACCACAACAGAAGCGGAGCCATTGTTCACCCCGTTTAAGGTTTGTGGCGAGGCACTCATGCTTAGAACAAGCTGGGCAGGTTGCTGCAAACTGGCTTGGCTCGTGGCGGGGCAGCCGTTGGCATCAGTCACTGTGACCGAATAAATGCCCGAAGTCAGGTTTGTGGCGGTAGCCGAAGTTTGGCCATTGCCCCAATTGAAGTTGAAAGGTTGTGTCCCTGCAGTTGGAATAATGGAAATACTGCCGTTCGCTCCCCCAAAACAGCTTGGCATGGTTGGGGCCAATGCAACCCCAAAGCCAGTA
This sequence comes from Saprospiraceae bacterium, assembly GCA_016714985.1. GTDB lineage: Bacteria > Bacteroidota > Bacteroidia > Chitinophagales > Saprospiraceae > UBA6168. Next base: position 72,646 of record JADKBS010000007.1, read on the forward strand.
CAAACCGACCCTACTGTAATGCTGGCAGTAGCGGTGCAGCCGTTGCCATTTGTTACGGTCACAAGGAAGGTTCCTTGGGCAAGGTTGCTGGCGGTGGAACTCGTGCTTGGCACGTTGCTTTGCTGGAAGCCATTGCTCCATGAATAGGAATAAGGGGCACTACCGTTTGTGGCTGTCACGGTGGCGGTACCATTATTTGCACCAAACGTTGTTACGTTGGTGGAGGAGGTGGTCAAACTGGCTGGCTGTTGGCCCGTTATTAGAACTTCCACGGTTTTGGAACAGCCAATGGCATCGGTCACGGTGACAGTAGTGGTGCCACCGCAAAGCTGGTTGTTTGTAGGCCCGTTTAAGCTCGGGAAACCTGCCCATTCGTACTGCAAACTACCGTTCGAATTGGAAACCTGGATGGTGGCAACGCCATTGCAGCCAACGGCGCAATCATCTGGTTGTGTGCCTGTTATGCTTGTTGTTATGCCTGCGCAATTGGTTCCAATGCCGATATTATCAATGAAAAGGCGATTGCTAAAATTTGACTTGTTCAAAAAGGTCAAGGTCACACTTGGCAGGCCATCGAAGGCACTTAGGTCAATGGTTTCCGTGCGCCATTGGCTCTCAGTTGGGGTAAATTCGGCAAACAGCACCGGAGCGGTAGCCAACTGTTCCCCCCCTTTTTTGTACAAAAGGTTTTCGAAATTCAAGGCGCATTCCGTGGATGCCAAAATGTACAAGGTATCGCCAAGGTCGGCCAAGATGGGAGTATAGGCCACATCGAACTTGAGCATCGTATTTTGGATATTGGTAAAATCAAGATGCTTCGTTATCATCAGGTCTAAGGCACCTTCTTGAATGGGAATGCCGTTAATGTCGTTGAAATTATCAAACAAGGCTGCCGAGTTTCCTTGGCCAAAACCCGAGGCATCGTTGGACAGTCGCCAAACAAACCCATCTTGGGAGAAATCAATTTGGAACATGCTCTCGGAAGTTGGAAAGCCAGATTCCGATTCAAAATCCTCAAATGAAGGTGGGGCTTCGACGAGATAATTGAATCTGTTCACTGCCACAGTATCATTGTTTGTTCTTTGGTCTGATTGGCCATTGGGCTGGGTCGTCCAGACCGAAATGGAATAGGCACCATTGGGGGCCATGAAAGGTGCCAAGCCCAGGTTTTCATTTTCACCGGGGAACAGGTTGCCTTGCCAACTGTAGCTGACGGTTGGCCCATTGTTGAGGCGGTAATGAATCATAGCGGCGGTCAGGTCGCTGGTTCCAAAATTGCGGAGCGAAACCAAAGGCGTGATTTGGTTGCCATTCGTGCAGGTCAGGTTGTTTGGCTCGACCACCCTGACAATGCCAGCATCCAGGCTAGGTATGGCGCATTGTTGCGGAGCAAAGACAATCAAATTGTTCCTGCTGCCATAGCCAAAGCCAGAAGAAGTCCCATTCAACACAGCGCGCACCAGGTTCACTTGCCCAGCCGTGAAGGAGGTATAGCAGTTCTCGTTCACATAGTCCATGTAATTGACGTACAAATGTTCGTTGCCACATGAGATTGGGCCATCTGGATAGCTTTCCTGACAATTCAGTGTTGCCTTGTCGCGGGTAGGGCCGTCAATATTGGGTGTATCGGCGATGCCATCGTCCAAGGAACAGGAGTTGCCATTGAACGGGTGCGGCAAGCCAAGGTAATGCCCCGTTTCGTGCGTCAGGGGGCGATGGCCGGAAACGGGGAAGCTTGGCCCCCCAAACCATCGGTAATCTATCACGACCCCATCGGTGCTGCCACCAATTTGCCCGGGCAGGGGGTAATTTGAGAAGCCCACTACCCCACCCTGCGCCGTGGTGCCCGGTATGGGCAGCACATAGATATTGAAGTACCTGTTGGGGTTCCAATTGGTGGCAGGCTTTATGGTGGAGTTAATGTTGTTGTTGTTCCAAGTGGTGCCCGTCACCATCATCTGGCGTCGGTCAATGCCATTGGTCGGGCTGCCGTCGGGCTTTTTGTTGGCGAGGCAAAACTGGATATTTGGAAATCCGGCCACCCCCATCCATTGGCTTGGCGTACTGTAAAACTGGGCATTGAGCGAAGCATAGTCTTCGTTCAAAATGTCAATCTGCTCCAGCACCTGGGCATCCGAGATGTTCTGCCCTTGACCGATTGGTTCCCCATTGTGGATGACGTGGACGACCACCGAGATGGTCAACAAAGGTTCGGCCAAGCTTTTGGCAGTTGAATTGGCGGAAAGCTGAGGGACAGCTTCGTGCAAGTACCTTTCAAGTTCTTTGGCAAAACCGTGGTCGTGCTGGCACTGCAACTCATTCATTTCATCGAAGACACAAACCGGATGCTTGTTGGGCTTCGCTATCATCGAGCCATGTTGCAGTTTTTGCTCGACAAGTCCATTATGCTTTGGATGCCCGTTGGGCAATGATTTCGATGGGTAAATATTGGGAGGTAAAGTTTGGGCAGCGGCAAAGATTGGCAGCAATAATGACCAGACCAAAATAAGTCGGTTGATAGAAGATTTCATTCACGGGATATTTTGATGAATAATCGGCGAAAGATAAGGCGCTATTTCTGCTTGACGTACAATTCCAAGGGCAGAAAACGTATCTGTAAAAAGCAAATTTATGGCCAAACTCCGGCAAAATTGAAGAATTTGTGGAAAACAACCGACCAAATCCTCTTTGTCGCAGCGCCTTGAAAAAGAGGCCATCCCAACCGATCCCCCAGGCCGAGTGTGCAATCTACATTTTTTCTCCCCTCCTAGTTTTGTAACGTTTGATCGTTAATGTCGTCTTTTTGCCATTGTTTAATTCATTTGGTGGCAATAATTCCAATCAAAGAAATACTTTTGCAACCACACTACCTGAGCGCCCTGCAAACACTAATGACATCATGAAAAAAAATCTTTGCCTGGCACTTCTTTTTTCTACTTGCCTTGCTACCTTTGTAACCGCACAATCAACACTGTCCCACACGGCAACACCCATCGACAGCCGCCTATATGCTATACATAGCGGCGAATACCTTGAATCATTGCAGTCCGCCAACCCTTTTCTGCTGAAGCGATGGGCCTTCTACCTGGATCATTCTTGGTATTTGACCGATCTTCCTGCCGAAAAGGCAAAAGAGGCGGCTACTACTGTCCGTGTGGAAGATTTGGACGCCATCAATATCCTTTTGCTCGAAAAGCAATTTGCCCTTCATCGGGATTGGGAAAAACAGACGGTCATCAAAATTGAAAAAACGGATAAGGCCATCGTTTTGATTTCTGGAAAACGGTTCAACGAGTTATTGAACGAACACTTGAGTGCCAATAAATGAATTTGGCATTTAAAGCAGCACAATCGAGTTTTTTAAACCATTCCCCTACACTTTTCCCAATTCTGATAAGACTATGACCTTGAAACTTACCCTTTTCATTTCAAGCTTTTTTTTGGTGGTGGCCCAGGTTGTTTCCCAAAACACCAATTATCTGATGACCTCTTCCCTTAGCTCCGTCACCAATTGCAACGGGTTCTTCCTTGACAGTGGCGGAGGAAATAGCAATTACGGCAACAACCAACATTTCACTACCACAATTTGCCCGACCGGACAGGGCAATTATATCCAACTTGTATTTGCCCCTGTCAACCTATTTTTGGCGATGAACTCTGCTTTTTCAATGGAAGCTCTACCAATGCTCCGGCCATAGCCTGCGCCAGCGATTTTACCAACGGCTCATCGTTCATCATTCAAGCCTCTGCCTCCAATACGAGCGGTTGTGTTACCGTGAAGTTCGACTCTGATTTCCTGTTCACTGCGGCAGGCTGGAGTGCAGACATCAACTGCATTGCCTCTTGCCAAACATTTTTTGCCAAACTGGAAAGCTCCGCCCCAGCGGTTGAGCCTGTTGATACGGGCTGGATTGACATTTGCCCCGGCGAACGGATATTTTTCAATGGCAAGGGGGATTACCCCCAGAACGGCGTCGCCTACACCCAGTCTGACCAAACCAGCAGCTTTGAATGGGATTTTGGGGATGGCACATTTACTTACGGCCCAAACGTTTCCCATGTTTTTGAAGAGCCGGGCGGGTACGTCGTCCAGTTGGAGATCGTTGACATAAACGGGTGCAAGAACACCAATTTCATAAGCCAAAGGATTCGTGTTGCCCCTAATCCACATTTTGAACTCGGTGCCTATCCTTCGCAAATCTGTGCAGGCGACACTATTGCCTATGAGGCCATGATCAATATAATGGACCCGAACTACGCCGTGTCCGTGGAGCCTACGGAGGCCAGGTTTCAAACCACAGGCATACGCTCCGACTCCTTGGCCTTGCCAGACGGGGATGGTTCGTGCTATGAAACAGCCATCTCGTTCAGGAACTTTTCCCCAGGTCAAACCTTGACCAATATCAACGATTTGTTGGCAATTTTCGTCAACATGGAGCATACTTGGATGCGGGATTTGGAAATCAAGCTGACCTGCCCCAATGGCCAAAATGCCATTTTGCACAACCATGCCGGGCAAACCGGCGGCGAGGTTTTCCTGGGCATCCCTTACGAAAACGACGAGACAACGGCTGTCCCAATACCCGGTACTGGCTACGACTACGGGTGGTCGCCCAATCCCCAATACAACCAGACCTGGATCCAGTATGCCAACGCCAACCAAAACGTTGGCACCCTCCCATCTGGCACTTATAAGTCTTTTCAATCGTTGAACAATTTTGTTGGCTGCCCGCTGAATGGCGATTGGGTGATTGAAGTCTGCGACCTCTGGGGGCAAGACAACGGGTTTATTTTCTCTTGGTCCATCGAATTCGACCCCTCGCTTTACCCTGATGTGGAAACGTTCAAGCCAGCACTAGTGAACTGGAACTGGAAGGCCCACCCTACCATTTATTCGTCCACCCCTGATTTGATTGATGTTTCACCAGTGAATGCTGGCGACATGGCCTATATATTTACGGTGGAAGACGAATTTGGCTGCACTTGGGACACGACTATCAACCTGAACGTCCTTCCACCTATGCACCCCGATTGCCTGAATTGTGATGAATTGTTGACACCCGCACCCGATACTATCATCTGTGTTGGCGAACCTATCAGCATCAATGTAAGTGGCCCGGTACCTGCTTCGCCAAACGTGACTTTCCATTCTGACGACAACTATCCACTGGGGGCAAGCAATCACCCCGTTGCGAATCCATACGCCTCCCCAATTTTGGTAAATTCCTTGAACCCGGGAACGATAACCAACCCGGTGAACGACATCGTGTCAATTTGTTTTGATATTTCCACCGACTTTGTAGGTGACCTTGACATCTTCCTTCGTGCACCCAACAACCAACAACTGATGTTGTCAACGGGAAACGGTGGCAACGGCGACAATTATACGAACACCTGTTTTACCACCACCTCCATAACACCTGTTACATCTGGCACTGCCCCATTCACGGGGAATTACCGCCCAGAAGGCAACTGGTCAGCTTTGAATGGTGCCCCTATCAATGGAAACTGGAACTTGAGGGTATCCGATGCCCAAGGCATCAATGCAATGGGTAAGGTGAACTGGTGGTCTATTACCTTTAAATCGCAAAACAACCTAACCTATTCCTGGACCCCAAGCACGGGACTTTCCTGTGCCAATTGTCCTAACCCGACGGCCACTCCCAACAACAACACCAACTATATTGTAACTGCCTCCAACAGCTATGGTTGTATCCAAAAGGACACCATTGGCGTGCAGCTATTGAACAGTTTTGCAGCCCCAATTGTCACCCTTCAAGTTCAAGGAGTCGGTGTCATGCTGGCTACATGGAATGATGCGAATCCCGGTTTACCTTATGAGGTTAATGTGAACAATACAGGCTGGGTCACACCCAACAACGGAAATATTTCACATATCATTTCCGGGTTGATCAATGGCCAAAATGTCAACGTTCAGGTTAGGAGCCAAGTGAACGGGGTTGCTTGCAATGTTGGTGTTGGGGCCAACGATTTGTTGTACCAGTTTTGCCCGATTGATGCATTCCCTACCAATCCTGGGCCCTATTCAGTGGGCTGTAATGGGGTCTGCAATGAAGCCATCCAGATTTCTGTAACTGGTGGCTCATCTCCTTATAATTATGACGTAACCAACACAACCACCGGAACGACATTCTCCCAAAACAATGGCAATCTACCCGGCCTTTGTCCCGGTGTCTATCAGATAGTGGTAACAGATGCCACCCAATGTACCGATGTAGTTGACCTCACTGTCAACAATGTTCCTTCCATCATCGTGTCTGCCATCCAAACCCAACCCGTAAGCTGCGTTGGTGGAAGCGATGGCTGCGCATCGGTCAGCGCAACAGGTGGTGTAGGCGGGTTTACCTATCAATGGAACAATGCCAATATGTCCACTACACAGTCCATTTGTGGCTTGCCGGTTGGGCCAATAACGGTAACTGCCACAGACCTGAACGGCTGCACGGCAACTGGGGCAGTTAGTATCAACGGGTTCCCTGCCTTAAACCTGAATATTTCAAAAACAGATGTAAGATGTAATGGCCAGTCCAATGGAACGGCAAGTGTCACGGTTACTGGCGGTGAAGGCCCCTACACCTACCAATGGAGTGCGGGCAGTACACCGGACCAGCCAACAACAAGTGGGTTGGGAGCAGGCTTGGTCTCCGTCACCATTACGGACAACAACAACTGCCAAGCATTCGGGAGCATTACCGTCGGCCAGCCGGCCATGCCGTTGGAAGTAAGTGCTGCGCAAACCGTTGTCAGCTGCTACAGCGAAAATGAAAGCGTTGCCACAGCAACCGCAACAGGCGGTACCAGTCCATACACCTTCAATTGGTCGCCCGGAAACCTGACCAATGGCACGATCAACAACCTTTCTATTGGCCAATACATGGTAACGGTATCGGATGCACAAAGCTGTACCGCAACCGATATGGTGGACGTTGTGCAGTGGCCGGCCTATAACGTCAATATCTCCACTACCCCACCTACTTGCCATGGCAACGCAGATGGGCAGATGAACGTGGTAGTCTTGGCCGGTGGCAATGGCACCTACACTTACGAATGGAGCAATGGTTCGTCCGCTGATTTACTGATGAACTTAGCTGGTGGCGTTACCTACACCGTCACGGTCACTGACGGCCAAGGTTGTACTGGCACTGGGTCAAGGTTGTTGGAAGACCCCATGCCACTCGGCATTAACACCCTGATTGAGGACGCAAAATGCGCCGGGGCTGCCGATGGTGCAGCAACTGTTGCCAGCGTGGCAGGTGGACTTGGTCCCTACGATTACGCTTGGGATGCAGCGGCAAACAACCAAGTCACAGCCAATGCAACCAACCTGGTAGCAGGTCAATATTCGGTGGTAGTCACAGACGCTACTGGTTGCAGCAATACGGCCACGGTACAAGTTGGTGAACCCATTGCCATTGCAATTGATTTTCAGGTTACAAACAACACTTGCTTTGGCTATGAGGAGGGGATTGCCCAAGCTGATCTGACGGGCGGTGTCTCGCCTTATACCTATGTTTGGTCAAATGGCGGTACAAGCCCCAAGCAGGTTGAACTTGCCGCCGATTCCTATTACCTGACCGTAACGGATGCCAACGGCTGTACCCATATTGACTCCGTTTTCATCAGTGCGCCACAGGAAGTTGATGCCGACCTGACCATCAAAAATGTCTCCTGCTTCGAAGGACGGGACGGCGCCATTACCGTTACGCCAATTGGTGGCACACCTCCATTTACCTATAGCATAAACGGCATCCAGTTCTTTGGAAGCAGCACATTGATTGCCTTGGAAGCCGGCGACTATACCGTTAGCATCAAGGACGTTAACGGTTGCATCTTCTCCGTGCCAGGCACCGTGGAGGAACCGCCACAATTTACCGTAGAAATCGAAGTTTGGGGGGAACCCGTTGACGAATACATGGTGGATTTTGGGGCAAGGTTCCCCATCATTGCCGTGCCAGCTAATGCCCAAGGCGACATCATGTTCAGCTGGGATGCATCCTACTGTGGCACTTTGGAGCAGGACACGATGTCAGATTGCACGGGCACCTTGACCTCAAGCGCCCTTTGGTCCACACCCGAATATTCGAACGACTACTATGTCGTGGCCATTGATGAAATGGGTTGCGAAGCAGAGGACCATATCAAAGTGCATGTGAAAAAGACAAGGCGGGTACTCGTTCCCACTGGATTCACACCCAACGAAAGTGGCTTAAACGACTTATTGTTGGTGCATGGCAAATCAGGAACCATGATAAAACTGTTCCAGGTATTTGACCGATGGGGCGAGCTGCTATACCAAGACGTTGATATCCCCATCAATGAACCCACCCGTGGCTGGGATGGCAGTTTCAGGAACAAGGAAATGCCGGCTGGGGTCTATGTCTGGTATTTGGAAGCGGAATACGAAGATGGCATGACCGAGAGCTTCAAGGGCGAAACCACACTCATTAGATAACAACCTTAGCTGGCCAAACGGCCTGCTAAGAAAAATACTCCACCATGAAAATTAGAATCTATACTTCCTCCATTTTCCTACTGTTTTGCTTTCAACTGTTGGCGCAAGACCCACAGTTCGTGCAATTCTATGCATCCCCCATGCAGTTGAACCCTGCTATGACGGGGGTTCATCCCGGCAAGTGGCGGGCCGTGGTCAATTACCGGGAACAATGGAGCAGCATCCTCGACTCGAGGCCTTTCAAGACCATGAGTGCCAGTTTCGATGCAAAGAGCAGGATCGGCAAGGGCGACTACCTTGCCTACGGGGTAACTGCCCTCAGCGACAGGGCTGGCAGTTCAAACTATGTCCGCCAGACGGGCGGTTTCAGCCTTTCCTATATGAAACAATTGGACGGAAGCCGGTACCGCCAGTACGACCAGTATTTGATAGGTGGCGCACATATCGGTTTTGGCCAGCATTCCATGGATGAAGGTAAACTTTGGTTCAGCTCCCAATTTGACAACGCTTTGGAGCAAATTGACTACGGACGTGACAATGGAGAGTCCATCAACCAATCAACTGACACCTATATGGACATCAATGCTGGCTTGGTCTGGTACACGGTTTTTGATGACAACCAGAGTTTCTACATCGGCGGTTCAGTGAACCATGTCAATGCCCCCAAGGTCTCCTTCATAGATGCGGATGGCTCGGAATCCATGGACATGAAATGGGTGGCACATGCAGGTGGCGAGTTGCCATTCAGCCATCAGTTGAGCATACTTCCTGCAGTCGCAGTGATTGGTCAAGGAGAAAACATGTTGGCCCTTTATGGTGCCAATATCCGCTACACCAACCGTGACTGGAACGAAGTCGCCATCCGTACTGGACTTTGGGGCCATTTGGCCAAGGATGTAAATGGCGGAATGGCAACCCCAGCGGTCACTTTCACCGCCATACTCGAATTGGAGCGATGGAACCTCGGCGTCAGCTACGACATTGCATCCAACCAATTGACACCACCGACCAACCACCGTGGCGCTTTTGAGCTTTCCTTGATTTATTACCATCCTGCTACGAGGAAGGAGAAGGTGAATTGTCCGAAGCTTTGAGTTTCTGACATGTAACTAGAAAAATAGGAAGGCCGCACGGAATTAGATTCCGGGCGGCCTTTTTATTTTACTTCGATAATTATTCAACAGAAGTATTTATTGGGACAATTTGACTTAAAAAATCCAATGCGCAACTATGTTCACTGCGCTGACCACAGCGGCCAAAGCCAATGCCCACCAGCAATTCTTGATGGAAAGCCCTTTCAGGAAATAATCTGCCAACATCAGCACCAAGGCATCCATCAGCAAATTGAATAGGCCAAAGCGGGCAATGGTGCCCGGACTTGGAACAAAATCAAGTACGGTACCCAAAAAGGAATTCAGGACGGCAACCACCAAACCAATAATGATGGCACGAGTGAAGTCCTCAACTTTTACGCCTTCCAAGTATTTGGCACCGAGCCAAACGGCAACGCCATTCATCAAAGCAGTGAATATGAAACCCATGATTTAAGATTGATGTGTGAAAAATTGATGGCTATTTTTGGATTCCTCTAGAACTTTTTTCGGCGCTTTCAGTTTGCGCTTCAACTCCTCATTTTCCCGGAAATAGCTCTTCGACCCGCTTGTTCTTGAACTCCAATCCTTCTTTGAGGCGTTTATTTTCCGCTATCGTCGCTTTGTCTTGTGTGGCTCCACCTTTATTGGCTGACGCAGTGTCAACATTTTCTTCAGTTTGAGTCGAAGAGGTTGTTGTTTCTGTTTTGTCAAGCCCGCAGCAGTTGCTTGATTTTCTGGATTCCGTCCTCACCATTATAATAGGAAGCAGCGATATAGGCAATTGGCGCTACCAACAGCATGACCAAAAAGAACCTGGTAAAGCCTGTAAAACGGACTGGATGCTTAGACATGTTGTTTCATTTATTTGAACACAAATATAATAGCGCTCGCCTGTTGTTCAAGGCAAGTTCTACCTACCCACGATTTTCATGGATGAATTGAAGGTTGGCTTTGTCAAACTACCACATCCTCTTCATCGAAGACCTTGCCGTTGTGGCATCTGACGATCCTTGCCGGGAAGTTTTCGAGGATGCGATAGTCGTGCGTGGCGAACAGGACGGCCGTGTCGTTTTCCTGTGCCAATTTGCGCAGCAATAGCAGCACCTCATCAGAGGTCTCGGGGTCGAGGTTGCCCGTTGGCTCATCAGCGATGATGAGTTGGGGTGATTGAGCAAGGCCCGTGCAATGACCACCCGCTGTTGCTCCCACCCGAAATGGCGTGGGGCATTTTATCGTTTTGCCTTTGAGGTCAACCCGCTCCAAAAGTTCGTTGATACGAGCCTTCATCTTGGCCATGTCCGTCCAGCCCATTGCCCGTAGGGCAAATACCAAGTTCGCCTCCACCGAGCGGTCATCCAATAAATTGAAATCTTGAAATACGATTCCCAATTTCCTCCTCAGCAATGGGATTGATCGCCTGCTGAGCGATTTCAGGTCATGCCCTGCGACCGTTCCCTTGCCTTGGTTCAGCGGCAAGGCAGCGTATAGGGTTTTCAGCAAACTGGACTTTCCACTCCCCGTTTTGCCAATGAGATAGACAAATTCCCCCTTGGTGATATTTAGGTTCACGTGTTGCAAGACGAGGTTGTCCTGCTGGTAGATATTGCAATCGGAAAGATGGACGATGGTATGCTCGGTCATGTCTGAGAATGGGTCTGGTGCTTGTTCTGCGTTGGATTTGCCAACTTACTTGCAAATCTCGCAAAGTTTTTTGTCACACCTTACAAAACCATTCAAAACATTGTTCTCAACGGTAGCGGGCCTTGGCCATTTCCTTGAAATGAATTCGGAAACGAAGACCGATGAAGAGTTGGGATAAAGAGGTCTCCTCCACTCCTGCGGGACGTAATTCATCTATAGACTTTAAGGATGGGTAGTGAAAAAAACGAGCCAGGGGGTAATCAAACAGGTCGGTTAAGCCAATATCCAACCCTGCGCCCAAGCTCCCGCCAAGGGCCACTGAATTCTTGGGGTAATATGGCAGTAAGCCAGCTTCACCTGCGAATCTATTGGACAAAAAGCTGACGCCCGGCGAGACCTCCAAAAAAAAGCCTTTGCCAAACGTATTTCCATCTTTGGAAAAAGTCGGGCAGTTGCAATCACTGGCAAGGTCAAAAATATAAATTGCTGTATTAAAATGTAGCCCCAACTGTTTTAGGTTCATTTCACCTTCCGAAAAGGAGTGTTTGAAACTGGCAAAGCTGATTTCAGGCATGAACTCAATCCTACGTTTTTTCAACCTGAACCAATAATCCATTCCAACCTGCCAGCCAGCATTTGGGTATGGTGATTCATTGAGAAAGGAACCCCACGAAGTTTCCCACTTGGGGGCGTTAAAGGTTTTGTAACCTGCCACAAAACCAAGTTGGGCAGCACATTGCGTTGCAATGAATAAGCTTAAGCCAAAAGCGAATGTGTATTTCATAAAATGCTATTAAACAGAAAAGGCGTTGAGGTTCAACGCCTTTCCTGTTTTTTTCATTGCCCTAGCGGTTTTATTGGACATTATGAGGGAGACCTATCTTGCAAACTGCCCAAGTCAGGCGGTGACTTGAAGTCACCGCCTGACTGCTGCGCATAGCTAAAAATTGTTTTTACCGAACAATGGAAACATCCCCTTCGAATAGCTTGACCAATCCATCAACGAACTCAACTTCGGCATACCATGTGAACACGGCGGAGTTCATCAGCTCTTCACGGTGCTTACCGTCCCAGCCAAACAACGGGTTGTTCGGCTCAAAATTGTAGAATTGGAACACCGTTTCACCCCAGCGGCTGAAAATGAGGAAGGACTTGATTTTCTTGACCTCTTTTCCTCCGTAGATCATCAGTATATCATTTGTGTTGTCGCCATTCGGGCTGAAGGCGTTCGGCACGTAGATAGGATGGTCCTTGCGAACAAAAATGGTGATGAGATCTTCATCGCTGCAGCCGCCTCTTCCACGTACACCGAAAAAGTGGTTTGTTGAGTCAGGTAAAGAGTGTTTTGTCGCAGGTGTCGCAGTCAACGAGGTCGGCAGGGGAACCAAGCGATGCTGTCCAGTTCACCCACTGGAGGAGTCGTTTGGATAGAAAGCGTCAGGGGATCGCCAAGGTTAACGATAGGGTCGTCGCCCTCGAAATTGCCATCTATTTCTATTTCAACTGTCACCTCAACAGGTTCTTTGATATTGAACGTGAGGGTGGTTTCGCAACCAAAGGCATCCATAATTACGATCGTTTGCCCACCAGGGCCAAGGTTCGTGAATTGTTTCTGTTCCGTGAACGGGCCACCATTGAAGGAGCACTGGTAAGGTGCCGTTCCGCCTGTGATATTGTTGATGGTGATATAGCCATCATTTTCACCAAAACAAGAAACATCGGACACAAAAATATCAGCCGTTGGCGGCACGACATCCTCACCAATCACGACTTCATCCGTAGCGGAGCAGCCTTGTGGCGAAGTGACAGTAAGCCCATAAGTCCCTGGTTGTGAGGCAGTTGGATTTGCAATATTCGGCTCACTCACATTTCCCGTCCAGGCATATTCCATGCCTTGCGAAGTGGCTGGGCCACCAAGCGTTACTTCCCTGTCTTCGCAGGTAAGGTTGGCTGGCTCGCCCGCATCGGCCACTGGATTCGGGTGGATAACCACCTGAACGGTGGCCTCGTCATTGGGGCAAGGAGGCAGCCCTGGTACGGAATAGGCAAAGTCATACGTCCCTGCAGGTAGGCCAGCGATATTGAAATTGCCGTTGGGTATGATTTCACCGCCGGGCGTTTTCCAAGTGCCACCAGCAGTGGCATCGTCCAGTTTGGTGTTGAGGTCAATAACGCCCGTAGCTCCCCGGCAGAATTCAAAATTACCATTGACGGTGCCTGCATCCACATTTGGATTCACAGTAAGCGTGGCAGTGCCCGTAGCGGTGTTATCGCAATTGGCATCCTGAACGGCAACCAAGGCAAAATCCTGATCAGCATCTGGTGAAACATCCAAGTTGAAGGTACCACTGTTGGGCACTTGCACTGTTTGTGGTGCGCCCCCATTTATGGTGTAAGTAACCGTAAAAGGGCCCTCGCCGGTAGCGGTGAAAGTTACGGGTGTTGACATGCCCTGGCAAATGGACGCCGTACCGCTTATCGCTGCCGTTGGCAATTGGTTGAATAAAACAGGGGTGCCCGAAGCAACATCAAGGCAGTCATCCATCAAGTCCACGTCACCGCTGCCATTGTTGTTGCCAGCAACTGCGCTCACATAATAGGTGACGCCATAGTCCATTGAAGCTGAATCAAAACCAAAGACCGGAGGGCTGGCCGTTGTGGTCGCAATAACATTGCCCAAAGAAGGTCCATTGCCAGTATGCAAGTAGTAAACCAGTACATCATTGGGGTCGAGGAATGAGCCTAAGGTGGCTGGGGCCGTAACCATTTCATCCTCGCATACCTGAATTGCACTGGTGCTCATCATGCCTGCATTCGTAAGGCAATTGCAGTTTTCTGCCCCAGATATGTTTACCGGGCCGCAGCCATTTATATCATCTATGGCAAAAGCCCATTGCGAGGGGCTTTGCAATGCCTGACTAGTGAAAACACCATTGTTGAAAAGGCCAGTTGCTGGCGTAACGGTAATCGTGCCAGGCTCGCCGCCTGTAACTTCAAATACAACAGTGAAAGTTGTGGCATCGGCGGAACAGGTTTCAATGATGTTTTGTACTTGTGGCGGTTCATTGACCGCTACGTTTGTCACCCCTGAAACAGTACCCACACAGAAGGCGTCGGTTACACCTGTGAGTGTGTATAACGTACTTGCAGTGGGTGAAACATCAAAATTGGAGGGACTTGTGTTCAAATCCATAGAAAACGAGTTGCCCTGGCCATCCATGTATTGCACATTCCAAGGGCCAGCGCCAGTCACGTTGAAGGTAAGCGTTGCGGCATCGCCAAGACAGATGCTTTCGTCGGGGCCGAACAAGGCCGTGGGTATTTCGTGAAAACGAACCTCAACACAGCCACCGATACTAACACAAGGGTCTGAGAGGTCAACACAGCCATTGCCATCGCTGTTTGCAACAACGGGGCAGATAAAATAGGTTTGACCATAATTCATGCCTGCTTGGTAACTGAATTCCGGCGTCGAACTGGTGGCCAATGGCTGAAGCGGGTTGCCTGCATGAAGGATGAAACAACGAGCATCATCCGCATCGAGGAACTCGCCAGTCTGGTCGTAAGTTGGGTCGCTGGTTTCCGTGCCGCAAAGACTGAGCGGCGTAGAACTCAAATTGCCAGCAGTTGAGAGGCAGGAGCAATCCACCAAAGGCCGCTCGACCAATACTGGCGTGCAGCCATTACAATCGGTAATGGTGTAACTGTACCCAGAACCATCCGGTATAGGGTTGCTGGTAAATGTGTCACCTGTCAATGTACCGTTCAGTGGGGTAACGGAGTAGCAAGAAGGGTCACCTCCAGTGATTTGGAAACTTACCGTAAAGGTCGTGCCAGTTGGGTCGCATTGCGTTACCGGAGTTCCAACTGTCGGTGGTGTATTAACCGTAACGGTTTCACTGTCGTTGATGGGTGCGTTGCAATTCAAGTCCATCACGTTGGTCAGGTCGTAGGCAGTTGTTGTATTAGGTGTCACATTGTAGGTAAATGGAGAGGAGAAAATTGAAACCGCTTGCCCATTAATGGTCGTCTCCCAAGGTGCATCCCCAGTCAGGGTCAAAGTCAAATCAAGGCTATTGCCAATGCAAATCTCCCCACCACCATTGATGGTGGCCGAGGGTATTTGATAGAATCTAATTGGTGTGCCCTGTGCAACCTGTACACAGGGGTCGGTTGCCAAGACACCGCCAATACCATCGTCGTCACCTACCATGGCTGAAAGATAGTAGGTGGTGCCATAGGCCATTGTCGCCGGGTCAAAAGTAATGGAAGTCGAGCTGTAGGTGCCAATGACAGGTGGCTCTATGCTAATCGAGTTACCAGCGTGTAGGACGAAAACACGAACATCATTCCCATCCAAAAACTGGTTGGTAGGATCATAGGTGGGCGTAATTGTGCCAGGGCCGCAATTCGTCAACAAGCCCAAGTCCATCGTCCCGACCCTGGTATCGCAATCGCAAACCACGACTGGGTCGGCTATATTGATGGTGTTGCAGAAGTTGGCATCGGCAACGACGAACGAGTACCCACTTCCTGTTGGGATAGGGTTGCTGGTAAACGTGCCATTTATCAAGCTGCCATTGTTTGGAAGTACAGAATAGGTGCTTGGCTCCCCGCCTGAAATATTGAAAGAGACGGTGTAAGCTGTATTGAGGTCATTGCATTCAATAACCACATCGAAGACGGCTGGTGAACCATTAACCACTACCAAAGAAGAACCTGTACCGTTTCCTGTACAACCATTGTTGTCGTTAACCGCTCCAATGGTGATGTTCCCTGCGAGCGTTTCACTAATTGGAAGTGTAAATGGGCTACTGTTGATAGATAAAGGGGATTGTGCAACCCCATCAATTGACCATTGTAAGGTCCAGGGTGACTCACCAGTAAGTGTGATACCAAGCGGTATATTATCCCCACTTCCTTCACAAATAGTGCCCCCTCCCGTCATGGTGGCAGTTGGGGCTGGGTTTTCTGTTAAAGTCGCTGACCCCGAAACAGTACCGGTGCATTGGTTTGCACCTGTCACACTTACCAAGGTATAAGTTCCTGCGACGGTCGCTGGAAAAGTGAAGGGCGAACTTGGGGCATTCAACGTGATGGGAGCGCCACCATTGATGGCGTAGGTCAGGGTCCAAGGTTGCTGTCCAGTAAGTTCAATGGAAAAGTTGATGGAAGGCGTCGTCCCTTGGCAAAATTCTCCTGTGCCGCTCAAAATAGCAGTGGGAGGGGCTGCAACACTGATCGGCTGGCAAGTTGAGGGATTTCCACAGGAATTGGTTGCGGTCACACAGACTTGGCCATTGGGGCTTGAGTTGGTGAAATCAATGGAAACGCTCGCTCCAGTACCTGTCACAACTGCTCCTGGAGGTGCTGTCCACGTGTAAGTCACCCCATTCTGGACATTGGTTACAGTGAAATTTGCACTACCACCATTGGCACATACGCTTGCAGGCCCCGACATGGTAGGCGTTGCAGGTGGCCCAGTTACCGTGACGTTTGCGCAGCCGGGTGTGCTTGTTCCACAATTGTTTGTGGCAGTTGCGCAAACCGTTACAGCCCCATTGGCTACGTTGCTGAAATTTACATTAATGGTATTTCCAGACCCTGTGAAAGTTGCCCCAGCCGGCACCGTCCAATTATAGTTGACCCCAGCCACCGAATTGGTGACGGTATATGTCTGAACCGTACTATTGGCACAAACAGTTGCAGGCCCTGTTATAACTGGTACAGCTGGCCCGGCATTTACGGTCACGTTGAGACAAGCAGGCGGTGAGGCACCACATTCATTGTTTGAAGTCACACATAAAAGGCCTCCGCTGGAATTGCCCCAATTCACAACTGCTGTGTTCGTTAGGGGATTTTGCGTTACAGTTGCCCCGTTGGGTACCGTCCAAGTTAGGAAGTCAGGAATAACCGAGCCTTGCAGGTTGGCAGTATAGGTGGAAGTAGAATTTGAACAAACCGTCGTTGGGCCTGTAACTTGTGGCGCTGACGGGAACTGGATATCTTCTATCACGTTAACACACATCGAGTTTTCACAAGAAAACTGGCCATTTGAAGTCCTATGGGTGACCGTCAAGCAATACTCGCCGGGTTGGTTTATCCAGCACAGGATTTGGTTGGTAGGACCGACGATTCCTGGGCCAGTCCATTGCATCGTCCACGTATTGGGAGGAAAGGCCAAGCCAGAGCCAGAGCCATCAAGGAAGATCACCGAATCAGGCCCACAGCCCAAGACACCGGGGTCACTGATGTTGGCCAATGGTTCTAAAATATTGAGGTTAACGGAAGCCGTGCTGTCGCATCCTTGCCAGTTTTCGCAAATGGAAGTGTAAATACCCGACCACGTGTAGATATCGTTGCAGAGGTGGAATTCGGCTGGTCCGCATAGATTGACCGTCTGCATAGGTGAGCTAACGGGTGGGATGGCGCTTACGATGCACGTTATCAAGCTATCGCAACCGCCTGGCCCAGGAACTGTGCTGTTGAAAGAACCCGCCGAAGTATAGGTGTTTCCACCACAGTTGACCGATTCACCTTGGCACAGGTTGACATTGTAGGTAGCTTGGGCATTTTCCCCTATCGTTACATCAAGACAGAACGGTGGGATATTGGGACAAACCGTATTCTGTGCGCAAATCTGGAAGTTACCCGGTACCAACCACTCCACAAAAATATTGGTACCAACAGATGGGCCGACAAACTGTCCTGCGCTGGCTGGAACAAGGTACCAATCTGCGTTGGCTGTAGAGGTATAATTTGATGGCGCTACATCTGGAATGCAAAGGCTGGTAGGACCCGCAGTAATAGCTGATGAACCGTTGATGGCATAGTTGCAATTGGCACCTGCAGAGCCATCAATCATTAGTAGGTAAACTTCACCTATATTCAGAGGTGTGTTGCTGTTCAAAGAGACTGTAGAATTTTCTGAAATATTACCAAGGCAATCCGATACAAAGGTTAAGGAGCAATCCAACAAAGCAGCTTGTATCGCTCCGCCTGATGCACAGTTCAATGCCTCAATTTGAAAGGAAGCTGAGGTTCCAGTGGCCGTGAAGGCGAACCATTGGTTATTCTCAACTGTGGTACACCATGATGGTGGTTGATCAACAACGCCACTATTGATGGTGGCTCCTTGGTAACAGCTCAATGCTTGCGGACTGGGAAGGACACAAGCACTTGCTATGTCAAATGCTGCTACTGGTACTGTACAGGGACCTCCGCCACATTGGCCATACAAGGAAGAAACACTGCACTGAATGAAAGTTAGGGCAATAAGTGTAAAAATGAATCTTTTCATCACCTCGATTTATAGTGTTAAAAAGGCTGGACGCTACCAAACCAATGTTCAAAACAATTTTTTCAAAAAAACAGGCTAATAATCTCTTCAGGCTGCTGGGGGTATCCCGATTGGTACATCTTCATGGAAATGGAGAGAATTATATTGTAAAGTGATAGTTAAGGAGAGCAAATATAAATCGGAAATGGTCTTACCAAACATCGCTAAGAACCTGCGGGGTCGAAATCGGCTGTAAAAAAAGCACGAAAAATTTGATTGTCCAAACATTGAAAGCAATACAATTAATTTTTGCTGAAATGCGGCAAAAAACAATTCATCTATACTTTTATTTGGAAAGAATCGAAAAATCGTTTTGAAGCGGCATTGCCCTCTTTGCTGGGGTCACAAATTATTTGAACCACCAGCATTCTATCTACTGTCAGGTAAGACCGCTGAATCAAGACCGCAACGCCATCTTTCAACTCGATTCTAAGCTCCTTTCCAGCGTATCCACCCAGTTCTATATCACGTTCCGTTAGCAGTTTGCCCCCTGAATTGTCCAAGGTGCCTTTTGTGCTGCTATCCAGTACTTGTTTTAGGTTTTCTGGATTCCTAATGTCTATCGTACCGACTGGATACTTGGTAGATAGGATTCCATAGACATAATTATCATCTTTTTCAATATCAACTACTTCATACATCTTGATATCCAGAACCAATGGGCCAATACCAGATTCGAGGTTCTGCAATTCACCAACAGGCTCGGCTGGGAATTCTATTGAATAGGCCTCCGTTAGCACAGGTATCCATTCAGTGGTTTGAGCCTTTCCCACCAGAAGGAAAGAATGAAATAACAGGCAAATCAAGGAAGAAGATTTCATAGCAACTCGGATATACAAGTAATAAATTTCGCCAACCCAACATCACAATAAAAAACAATGCCATGTTTGAATTACCCTGCCCGCTCTACTGCATGGCCTCCAAACTCATTGCGCAGTGCCGCCACAACCTTACCCCCAAATGTGTCCTCTTCTTGTGACCTAAAGCGCATGAGCAGCGAAAGCGCAATGACAGGCGTAGGGACTCCAAGGTCCAAGGCGGTTTCGATGGTCCATTTGCCCTCTCCGCTGGCATGCATGATACCCTTGATCGAAGCTAATTTTGGGTCTTTTGAAAAAGCGTTTTGCGTCAATTCCATCAGCCAACTGCGCACGACAGATCCGTGGTTCCAAACCTTGGCAATGGCCTCGAAATCAACGTCAAACTGGCTTTTGTTGAGCACTTCGAAGCCTTCGGCAATGGACTGCATCATCCCGTATTCGATGCCGTTGTGAACCATTTTGGTGAAATGTCCGCTGCCTGCCGCACCAACATAGAGGCTGCCATTCTCAATTGAAATTGCATCAAAGAGCGGCTTGCATACTTCGTAGGCATCCTTATCGCCGCCTATCATGGTACAGGCTCCGTTCAATGCACCGCTCGTCCCACCGCTCGTTCCGCAGTCGAGAAATCGGATGCCATGCTCCTTGAACATGGCGTAATGACGAAGCGTATCCTTGTAATTGGAGTTTCCGCCGTCAATCACGATGTCGCCGGGCGAGAGCAGGTCAGGCAATTGCGCCAGCACCGACTCCGTGGCCAGGCCTGCAGGAACCATGCTCCAAACGATACGGGGCGAAGGCAAGTGCATTGCCACCGCTTGTATGCTGCTAGTGGTCACAATACCAGCATCTGCCGATTTCTTGCGGTTGGCGTCATCTATGTCGAAAGCAACGACGGTGAATTTGTTGCGAAGCATGTTTTGGGCAAGGGGAAATCCCATTTTGCCCAAGCCAATAAGACCTATTGTCATTTGTCGAGTATTTTGTTTTCCAAATTAGACATTATTCGGAAATCTTTTGGCCAAGTTAGGGGGTTGTGTAATAAGTCCCATTTTAGCTTTACTTATTTTTGTAAATACTTGAAATAGCACTTTTTACAAACTGCAAAAAGTTCTAATTTGGGACTTATCACACAACCCCTAAGTTTAGACCTGTGGGGATTTTACAAAGTTTTTCCCAATAATGTCTGTTACGTTGCGGAGCAATTTCGCCCTTTCGTCAAAAAAGTGTTTTGTAGGCCGAAGACCCACCAAAACACTTTTTAAATCACTCTTTCGGCGGTTCCGCCGCAGAAAGAGTGATTTAAGTAGGGCCGTCCGAAACTTGGGTTTTCAAATAAAAAAATCCATCAGAAGACACCCCCCAAGCCCAACTACCGAAACAATGGTTTCCATGGCCGTCCATGAACGCAATGTCTGCCAGATGGTCAGGTTGAAATATTCCTTGAACAGCCAAAAGCCCGTATCATTCACTTGAGAGCAGGTTAGCGAGCCGGCTCCTGTTGCCAAAACCATTAGTTCTGGATTCACATTGCCCATGGCAATGAGCGGTTGCATGATACCAGCTGCTGTGAGCGCTGCCACGGTCGCCGAGCCAAGCGCAATCCGAAGCACTGCCGCTACCGACCATGCCAAAACGAGCGGCGAAAGCGTCAAATCCTTCATCAAACCAACGATATAATCGCTTGTACCGCTGCCCACCAACACTTCCTTGAAAGCCCCACCTGCAGCAATTATCAACAAAATCATGGCGATGGGCTTGACGTATTCGCCCATTCCATCCATTAATTGAGCGAAGCGCTTTCCCGATTTTTTGCCCAACAGTAACACTGCTGCAAAAACGGACACGAACAAGGAAATAACTGGGTCACCCATGAATTGCAGGGCCTGATTGAGTGGGTTTTCTTTTGGCAAAAAAAGCATTCCCATTGCACCGAGGCCCATCAGAATGACAGGCGTCAAGGAAACGAGTACCGAAACCCAAAAAGAAGGCAATTTGCTTTGAGCATGGGTGGTCAGGTTGAAAAGTTTCTCGTTGACTACGGTGGGTATCTTGTGCATGGTCTTGCCAAATACCACCCCTGCCACTATGACGGTTGGTATCGCAATGATCAACCCGTAAATCAGGGTCAGCTGCATATTGGCCTTATAAAAATCAACAATTGCCGTGGGTGCCGGGTGAGGAGGAAGAAAACCGTGCATCACAGAAAGCGATGCAATAATGGGAAGCGCCACCACCAAAATCGGCTGTTGGGTCTCCTTTGCCATTGCAAAATGATGGGCAGCACCATCAAAAACGCAACACTGTAAAACATTGGAATGCCAATGATGAACCCTGTCAGCACCATTGCCCATGTGATGTTCTTTGTTCCAAACAAATCTGTCAATCGCCGTGCAATTACCTGTGCTGCCCCACTTTCTGCAATCAGTCCGCCAAGAATGGCCCCTAAACCCATGATGAGGGCCAAAGTGCCAAGGGTACCCCCTACCCCTTTTTGCATGGCAGCCAAGGTATCAGCCGCCGACATGCCCATGCTCAGACCAACGCCAAGTGCCACGAGTAGCAACGCCAAGAAGGCATTCATCCGCAACCCGATAATGAGTAGCAGAAGAACTACAATCCCTATTAGAATGATGATTAGCGGCATAAGGGAAATTGGAAAATAGGAAATTTTGGTTGAATTGGGGGATTGTGAAGGCGTCAGCTTCCTTTTCAGTTGTCTGATTTCAATTCCTTCAAGCTTCCAAGGGCGAAAAGTAGGGAAAAGAATGAAAGTTGCAAGGCAAAAACAAAAACGGCCCAATTGAAGGTAAATCCTCCAAATGGGCCGCAGGAATTGGCCAAGCCAAGGTGTTTTCTATGGATTCCTAATGATGATGTCCCCAAAACTAATCTTGACAGAGATATTGGACTTGCCAATTCTGGAGGAGAAAATAGCTTTCTTGAGGTCGGTGGTATTTTGCAAATAATTGAGTTTCAGGTTGTTGGGGGCAGTGATAGTACCGTAATGGGCGGTAAGCGTGTAGCCGTAGTAATTCGGCTTTGGGTCAAAGAAATAGACATCTGATTTTTCCCCGGTGATGTTCATGGTGAGCAAATCGGGGCTTGGGTTTGTGAAGAATTTCATCACGCCGTACTGTGAATTGATGTTCCAAGTACCCTTGATGTCATGCAAGGTAATATCTGAGCGGCGTGAGTTGATGGTCACGTTACCGTCAATGTCTTTCCCTTGTATATCGCCAAAGCGGGTATCAATGCCGATTTGGCCACTGATGTTTTCAAGGTTGATTTTTGAAAATTGGCTGTTCACCCTCAACGACCTGGTTAGGTTGCTTATCTCCGAAAGGCCGTAGTTGTTCTTCATATAAACAGGGCAATCGGCAGGCAAGGTGATGGTGTAAATGGCCTTAATGTCGGAAGTGGACTTTTTTGTGCCTTTTTTGGAAGATAGGTAGTTTCGAAAATAGAGCTTGCTTCCGACCTGCTCAGTGCTATACACCATTTGATCAAGGTCAGCTTGTGCAGTTTTGCGGTCCATGTTCTTGGAGACAAGTTCCACTAATACTTTGACCTCGTTGCGTTGCCAAGTTTCCACCTTTATTTCTGCTTTCTCGCCCTCGATGTTCACCTCCGTGCCGTTCTTGTACGGGAAAGTGTTCTCCATCACCTTCGTCACTACTTGAAGTGTTGTCTGTGCTGCCATGCTAATGGAAAACAAGGCTAAGACATTGACAATCAGCAACTTTGAGCTATTCTTCATGGATTCATTGATTCATGGCTGCATGGTTTCATGGTTACTATTTTTCATTGCAAACACACCTAACTTTCTGGGAGCAATAAAAAAAGGTAACCAGGAACCCATGAAACAATTTATATAAGCATTGCCATCATTTTCTTGAGTACGCCATTGCGCTCGAGTTCAATTTCTTTGATTTGAATTACCAAGTCAGCATCCGTGCTGAACTCGCCAATGGCCACCTTTAGTTCTTCCTTGGCGGCAGTCAGTTCCTCCAGTTCACCTTGGAGCAACTTGAATTCAGGTTGTTCACACACTATTTTTTTTGCTTCGCAAAGGCTTAGGAATTCCCCAAAAGCGTCTTCGTCTGCATCCCAATCGTGTTGCAACAGCAGTGGGTCAACCGTTTCTTCGCTGAAATTGACGGCCACCACATTGGTTTCCAATTGGTTGCCGCCATTAAAGTACCAATAAGCAACCAGCAAAAACACCAGTGATGCAGCGACCGCCAATCCCCTTCGCCAACCAAGTTTCACGATTTTGGCTTGGGGTTTTTGTGCGTCCAGTTGCTTCGCAATGCCATCCCATGCGTTGGTAGGTGGCTCGTATTGCGGCAGTGACAATAGCAATTGCTGTGGCATAATTGACTCCAATCCGCTTTCCATCTGCTCCGCTATCTGCTCCCAGAGCATCTCCTTCGGCTCGTGTTCTGGCAACGAGGACAGCGCTTCGATTAATGTTTTTTTGTTCTGTTCTTCCATTCTGTAGGATTGAAGGATTGAAGACATTTGTTCCAATCAATTTCCTTATTTCACTGGTTCAAACCTGGCCTTTTAGTATTTCCCGCAGCCTTTTTTTTGAATAAAACAACTGCGATTTTGAAGTGCCTTCGGAAATGCCCAACAGTTCCGCCACTTCTTTGTGGCCGTACCCTTCGATCTCTACCAAAGTGAATACCGTTCGGTAGCCCTCTGGTAGTGAGAGAATGGCTTTTTCGAGGTATTCCGCATCGAGGTAGTGCCCCCAATCCACCTGGGATGATGGGGGGATGTTCTCAACCGGCTCGAAAAACTCCTTGCCCTTACGAAGGTGACTGTACGCCGTGCGCACGATGATGGTTTTAATCCATGCCCCTAAAGTGGACTCGCCCCGGAAATTGGCCAAGCCCCGAAAGACTTTGACAAACCCCTCCTGTAATACGTCGTTGGCGGCCTCGAAGTCGCCGGTGATGCGATAAGCGAGCGTGAACATGGCCTTCTTGTACTTGTCGTACAAGTTCTTCTGCGCAATCCGATCGTCTGCGATACAGGATTGCACCAATTCTTTTCGGTCATGCTGACTTGGTAGCTAGTCATTAGCGGAAGTTGGTTCGTGAGCTGTTGAACGGAGATAAAGTGAGGATGGTTTGGGGGATTGGTTGTATTGAGGAAAAATTCTTCGATACAATTTCCAAA
This sequence comes from Saprospiraceae bacterium, assembly GCA_016714985.1. Lineage (GTDB taxonomy): Bacteria > Bacteroidota > Bacteroidia > Chitinophagales > Saprospiraceae > UBA6168. The sequence continues at coordinate 97,204 of JADKBS010000007.1, forward strand.
TAAACTACAAGGCTGGCAGGGTTCGGAACCCTGCCAGCCTTGTAGTTTATTTGGAAATCAAACCAAATCAAAAGGAAAAGCCGACGCTCATCAACCACCTTGCAGGGCGTTGAGAGAAATTGATTTGCTCCCCACCAATGCTCATGTGCTCGCCAAACTTCTGGAAATTACCGCCATAACGAAGGTCTAGGGTAATTTTCCAAATGTCAAGGCCGATACCTGCCTGATAACCAAGGGTAAAGTCGTTGAAGCGGCGTTCGTAACTGCCGATTTCCTCTAATTCCGACTTACTAGCGACATAGACTTGCCCCGTGGGGCCAGCTTCTGCCCGCAGAGGCCCCAGTTTGTAGCCTATCATTAACGGAATTTCGAGGTTGCGGTATTTTTCTGTCAGTACTTTGTCCATGAAGCCTTCCCCAAAATCGGTCACTTGGAAGTCCACAGAAGTGGAATTGAAGACGGCCTCCGGTTGTAGGTACCAATGCTCGCCAAGTTTTGCACGACCAAACACACCGATATGATACCCATAGTTGGCATCCTTAATGGCAACGGATACGCCGTTTTGCTGAATGGTCTCTGAATTCAGCTGGGAAGAGCTAAGTCCAGCCCGAAAGCCAAACCTGATTTGAGCTGTAGATGAAATGGCTAAGGTGAAAATGGCCAAAGCCAACAATGCGATTTTTTTCATGGTCTTGTTGTTTTAATTTGAATGAAAACGAAGGCGCCAAAAAGATTCGTATTCAAGATAACCGGGAATATCGCTTTTAACCAGGCCTTAACGAATGACGGAGGTCAAGGCAAGGCGAGAAAATTATCATGCAAGGTTGACTGCAAAAAGATGTTGCTTTGCAAAAGTGATGGTTTCACATTGGCAAGTCAACCAATTACTTGTCAGGCAGGTTTTAGTCCAAAAGTATTTTTTGCAAGCATGAAAATTGAGATTAAAGTCGTCAATTCCCATACCGACTTAAAGCAATTTGTCAAATTCCCATTCCAACTGTATTCCGACAGTCCATTTTGGGTTCCCCCTCTTATAGCCTCGGAATTGGCTTGGCTGGACGACCATGAAAACCCTGCGTTCAAGCATTCTGAGGTCGTAAAATTCACGGTGTGGCGAGAAGGCAAAATGGTTGGGCGCATTGTAGGCATCGTCAACGGGTTGGAAACCAATCAATTAGGCACGGCTCATGCCCGATTTGGGTGGTTTGACTTCATCAACGATTTATCGGTTAGCAAGGCCCTATTGGATGCGGTCGAGCAATGGGCAAAGCAACATGGATGTACCCGAATGAAAGGCCCTTATGGGTTCAACTCCCTGGACAAGAACGGCATGCTGGTGGAGGGGTTCCAAGAAATGGGTGCCATGACCACCCTCTACAATTATGATTACTACCCCTATCATCTTGAACAGCATGGGTTCCAAAAAGAATTGGAGTGGTTGGAGCTTAAGACTAAATTGCCCAACCCGATGCCCGAAAAAATCAAGAAAACTGCTGGGTTAGTTCTCCAGCGCTTCCATTTGACGTTGACCCGCCCAAAACATAAATCTGAAATGATGGAGCTTGGCAAGGTCTTCTTCAAAATGCTGAAAGAAACCTACCACCGCCTGCCGACGTACGTGCCCATTTCCGAGGAACAGCAAGCATTTTATATCAAAAATTATATTGGCATGTTGCCTCCAAAATTCATTTGCACCGTTCAGGACGAGCATGGCGAAACCATCGGCTTTGGCATTACCATGCCCAACCTGGCCAAAGCCATGCAAAAAGCGAAAGGGAGGCTTTTTCCCTTTGGGTTCCTTCATTTGTTGTTGGCGCAACGTTACAATGACAGTGCTGATTTGACCTTGATTGGGGTAAAGGAGGCTTGGCGAAAACGTGGTGTCCACAGCATCATTTTCACCGAGCTTGGCAACACATTTTTGAAATTGGGCTATAGCTATTTCAATGTAAACCCGATGTTGGAGGGCAATCAAAACGTTCTCACGCTTTGGAATGAATTTGAATACCGCATCCATAAACGGCGGAGAACCTATTTCAAGGAGATTTGAGGCAATCCAATATTTCATTGGCGGCCAAATCTGCACCATTCAATTCGCCAAGTTGTTCTCCAATGGCTTGGTACTCAGCCAGCATGGCATTCCTTCTTGGTCCCATCAAAATTTCGGCCAGCGCACTTACGGCGTTCGCTAGTTTGAAATCATCTTGAATCAACTCTCTAACCACTTCTTTTCCTGCAATCAAATTGACGATGGAAATAAACTTCAAATCCTTGTTTACCAGCATCCTTGCCAGTCGGTAGGATGATGAGCCAGCTTTGTAGCAGACCACTTGGGGCACCATAAACAAGGCCGTTTCCAAAGTGGCAGTACCCGATGTCACGAGTGCAGCATGGGCGTGGGCCAGCAAGTCATAAGTCTGTGCAGTTACCAGGTTGACAGGTGGTCCTTTCAGCAAAAATGGTTTGTAAAAATCTGTGCCCAAGGATGGTGCTCCTGCCACAATGAATTGATATTCAGCAAACCGGGGCACAACTTCCAACATGGTGGCCAGCATCCGCTCGACCTCCTGCCGTCGGCTACCGGGCAGCAGGGCAATAATTGGGCGATTGCGTTCAAGGCCGTTCCTTGAAAAAAAGTCTTGGGTTGCCGTATGCTGCGCAATAACAGCAGCAAGCGGGTGTCCAATATAACTCACCTCCACGCCATGCTTTTTGTAAAAATCCACCTCAAATGGAAAAATGACGAACATTCGCTCCACGCAATCCTTGATGATTTTCACCCGACTGGTATGCCATGCCCAAAGCTGGGGTGAGATGTAATAAAAAATCCGAATGCCATGTTTTTTGGCCCAAGTTGCCATGCGCAGGTTAAACCCCGGATAGTCAATCAGGATAAGGCAATCAGGTTTGAAGGAGAGAATATCCTTTTTGGCCTGCTTGAAATTACGGATGATGGCTGGGAGGTTCTTGACCACCTCTACAAACCCCATAAAAGCGAGTTCCCGGTAGTGTTTTACCACCTCCGCCCCAGCCTCGGCCATCAGTTCGCCGCCCCAGCACCGCAACTCAGCATTTGGGTCGGCACTTCGCAGCGCTTTCACAAGTGCTGCGCCTTGGAGGTCGCCAGAGGCTTCACCAGCAATGAGGTAGAATTTCATGGTAAAGAAAAAACGCTTAACTGCCCAGGTTGGTGTAGGAGGATAGCGATAAAAGCTCGTTTTATCGCTATCCTCCCTCATTTTAGGATGGTTCTAGTGAGAAAATTTTCGATTTTCCTCCTAAAAGTATCCCACGCCCAGTAGTCACAAAAGTACAAGGTAATGCCTTTACCTTGTTTGTTTGACAATTGTCAACCTGACTGTTTTATGAAAAACTATGCTGTACCTTGGCGGCCTGAATTTAAACCAGCCAAATTATGCAAACAAAAGACGTCCATTACTCCGATTACCTTCAGTTGGAAAAAATCCTGAACGCTCAACAATTGGAGAGCGACTTGAACGATGCCCATGCCCATGATGAAATGCTCTTCATCATCATCCACCAATCCTACGAACTTTGGTTCAAGCAAATCATGTACGAAATCGAGTCCATTGCTGAAATCATGGGCCAAGGCATCATCAACGATAATTCACCCGACCTACAGACGGTCGTTCATCGGCTGAACAGGATAGTCGTCATCCTCCGAATTGCAGTCCATAAGATTGACATCATGGAGACCATGACACCCATGGATTTCCTCGACTTCCGCAACTTCCTGCGACCAGCTTCCGGCTTTCAAAGCTGGCAGTTCAAATTGGCCGAGGCAAGGCTTGGTCTCCGCTACACCGAGCGCCATGCACAGGAATACTATCTTTCCCAATTGCGGCAAGAACATGTTGATCTTATCAAAGATACAGAAAGTAAGCCCTCTTTGTTGGACCTGGTAAACGAATGGCTAGAGCGGATGCCATTTTTTGACGACGAGGAAACTGGCCACCATTTGAGCCGAACGAAATTCATAGGCATCCCTTTTGGGCGGATTATTCTGCCAGGTATGTTGAAAGCCTAATGCCCAATGAGCGCTTCAACCTACGGTTTTTAACACGGTTTTCTTTGGTGAGGAAGCGGAACAAGGCCGCCGACTCAGCCCAAAAGCCTGCCGAGCAGGGCTTTTCATCTTCCTTTTCAGGGGCTACCCAATGTTGCAGACGCCATTCCAATTGCTCAATCTGCTCCTAGAAATAGACGAACAATTGTCCACTTGGCGCTACCGCCACATGAACATGGTTCACCGGATGATTGGAACCCGGACCGGCACCGGAGGCTCCACTGGCAAGGACTACTTAAAAGGTGCCCTTGACAAGCATTATATTTTCAAGGAAATAGCAGGGCTGACAAGCTTCCTGATTGAAAGGCAGCAACTGCCAAAGCTGAGTTTAACCCTCGAAGAAAAACTTGGGTTTAAGCCGTCCTAACGGCTAGGGCCATCTTCAAACTTCGTTGTTTGCTTGTTGGCAGCCTTACTGAATTCAAAAGGGCAATGCCTACAACCGTTTTTGCAGCAATACCCCCGATTTTTTAGAAAGTATGCTGTAAGCACCATTTTGCCACTTTCCCAGTAGAAGTCCAAATCCTCTACTAACTTGGGTGAATGTTGGGCTGAAGGTGACCACCCAGTCGATTTCATAATAAATGGGAACTACTTATGAGGATGTGGGAAGAGAGAAAAAATGAATTTTTACGCTCTCTTCCCACATTTGGGGGTGTTTTAAGGAGGGATTTTCAATTTCCCCCTAAAAACACCCCATGTTGAATGGTAACAAAAAATGAAAATGGCCTGTTGAGTAACCTCCAACAGGCCATTTCTTTGCTAACAATTGTTTGATGGTATTGTTTTTCAAGCCTTGCTGAGCACCCACATTGGATACTGACGCTTAACCAATTCAAAGCCCCCAAACAAGACAACAGAATAGAAAATGTCACTTGCAAGCGTGTTCCAATAAAATGGAATAGCTGCGACATAGCAGGCTATAAGTCCTTCTTGTGATTTTGGGTAAAGGTCAGTATTGAACCAAGCATAAAAATTGGTGACTACAAAAAAGATAATGGAAGCTGAAACTGCCGCAATGCCTACCCTCGGAACGGTTATCTTGTTCAACAAGCCACTGCCCATCAAAACGATCAGCAGGAAGGCAAAATAAACCTCTGGGTTGGCAAACCAAGCGAAGCCATTATAATATTGGGCAAAGAAAAGGTTGTCAAGCAGCAAGTTGGTCAGCCAGAGCACTACCATCGGCAGAAGGTAAGCCATGTACTTACGGTTGAAATAGGCTGCACTGAAAAGCGCAATGCCCCCTAGCGGGGAAAAATTGAAGAGGCTGAATGACAGGGTATGTGGCAAAAAACGGCTCAAAGCCAGAATGATTACCACAGCAGCCACTAATCCCCAGCGCACGTTAACTTGTTGATTCATTTATCATTGAATTTAGCGAGGGCAAAAATAGGTTATTTCTGAAAATTCATTTGAAGGATTACAGTACCTGAAAATCAAGCCTCCAGTCAGACCGCTTTTTGGCCTGAACCCTTCATCCTAAAATAATAAGACCCTCGGCGGGGAGCCGAGGGTCTTTAACCCAAACAAATAAACACAAAAACTACTTTTAAAGATGTGCAAATGTAGTTTGTTTTTTTTCAATTCACCAAACCATTCAAAAAAAAATTCTTGAACAAGATTTTTTTTTTCAGCAAGGCGAAATGAACCGCATTAACACTTGCAAAAAAGACATCAGACAAGCCTAGACTAAGTCTGTATCTTTATAATTTTTGGCCATCTCTTTCAGTTCCAGCTTTTCTTCTGGTGGCTGTCGTTTGACCCGCTGCTTTTTTTCCAATCGTTCCAATTCTTTTTGGTATTCCTTGTCTTCCCATTCACTGCTCAAAACCCCAGAGCCTGGGATCCCGAACACCTTCAAATAATGAAAAGCCAATCCGATGCCCCACCCAATCATCACTGGCATCGCGCCGAAAGGTTCGCCATCGAACAACGCAGTAAGAAATAGGAAACTGTTGACGACAACATAGGCGAAAAGGTGCTTGAAAAATTTTGCCTTGGATTTCACCCTTTTCTCAGCTTCTTGGTGGATGTCAGGTTGCTTTATCATTTAAGTTTCATTGATTCAATGTAATGACTTATTGAAGGTGTAAGAAGAGATTGCAGGAAGGATTTTTTTCGCTCTCCTCCCTATTTTTGGATGTTTTCAGGGAAGAATTTTCGATTTTCCCCAATATCCACGTATTACTAAGCAGTTACCATTCAATAACGACGAAGGAAAAGGTTGCAAAAAATTGCAGATTTAGACAAATTCAGATTCGTCATAGTTCTTCCGTAATTCCTTCAGTTCAAGGGATTTTCTTTTTCGACTGACGCTTTGGGTTTCTCAATTGACTGGGCCTGGGAATCCTTACGAAGCTCTTTTTCCAACTCACGCTCTTCCCATTCCTTGCTAAGGATGTCAAACCCAGGTATGCCAAATACACCAACATAGTGGAAAGCAAGACCTACACCCCAGCCCATCAGCGGGAAAACAAACCAAAGGTAGCCCGGTGAAGTAATTATGTTGAGTGCAAATAAAAATGTGTTAACGATGGCGTACGACATCAGGTGTTGGTAAAAGTCCTTTTTGTCTTTTACCTTTTTCTTCGCTTTGGACAGTTCATCTTTCGTATGCATGGTCATATTTTTGGTAAACGCCGGAAAACCGTTCTTTGGTCTTACCGTATTTGGTACTGAGAGAAATTTGTTCTGTGCAAAATTCTACCTTTTTGAATTGTTGCGCAGCAAAAAGTTTTAAAAACAGGTCGGATAAAGACAAAACCTACAACTTTGTGGCATAAACTGATACTCTAATGCGTCAAACGAAAAAAAACAAAGCATCACTGCCTGGTGACATCAAACTCCCCTCCCCTGCTTATGAGATTGAACAGCTCATCCTGCATGAAGAAAGTACTAAGCACCATATATATAAGGTAGAAGATTTTTTCAGGCTTCCCGAAAAATCAAGGTACCAACTTTCACCAGACGGCAACCTGTTCGCCTACCTTGGCCCTTACAAACGCCGATTGAATATTTTTATTCAAAAAACAACTGGCAAAAAGGCAAAGCGGGTTACGACAGTAACGGATAGGGACATTGCTTGGTTCTTTTGGAAGGACAACAAACTTATTTTTGGGAAGGATGAGGGTGGTAATGAAGATTTCCACCTCTTTGCAGTGGACGCTGACGGCTCCAACCAACGGGAACTTACCCCATTTAATGGCGTTCGCATTGACCTAATAGACTACCTCGAAGACGTGGAGCATGAAATCATCATCTCCATGAACAAGAACAACCCACAGCTTTTTGAGCCATATCGGCTCAATATTGTGACTGGCGAAATTCACCAACTTGCCGAAAACACCGACTCCATGGAGCCGCTCGACGGCTGGATGACCGACCATGAAGGGCGGCTCCGCATCGCCAATAAGATAGTCGGGGGCACCAACGCTACCCTACTCTACCGACCAACGGAGGATGCACCGTTCCAACCTGTCCTGACCACCGATTTCCGGGAAAGTGTGACCCCGCTATTCTTCGATTTTGAGAATGAGCATCAAATTTACATTGCTTCCAACCGTGGGCGTGACCGCAGCGTCATCACCAAACTGGACTTGTTGACAGGTAAAGAAGTAGGCGAACCGCTTTTTGAGCATGCTGAAGTGGATGTCACACAGCTTGGACATTCAAGAAAACGACGGAAACTGACTTCAATCAGCTACACCACCGATAAACGCCAGTTGCACTTCTTGGATGATGAAAGCAAAAAAACTTACCAACGGCTTGAAAAGGAACTCGGTGGTTATGAGATTGCAATCACAGCCATGAACAAGGACGAGGACAAGTTCATGGTTCGGACTTACAGCGACCGCTCGCTTGGTGCCTACTATTTTTTCGATAAAAAAGCAGACACCTTGACCAAAATCGTGGAGGTAAGCCCTTGGCTCAACGAGCTGGACATGTCCACCATGAAACCGATCAGTTACAAAACCTCGGATGGGCTTACCATTCATGGCTATCTCACGCTGCCAGCTGGCAGGCCATCAAACAACCTTCCTGTTATCATTAACCCACATGGCGGCCCTTGGGTTCGTGACCATTGGGGCTTCAACCCAGAAATCCAATTGCTTGCCAATCGTGGTTATGCCGTACTTCAAATGAACTATCGGGGTAGCACGGGTTATGGTCGTAAGTTCTGGGAGTGCAGTTTCAAGGAATGGGGCAAAAAAATGCAGGACGACATCACGGAAGGGGTTCAATGGCTCATTGCCGAAGGCATAGCCAATCCAAAACGAGTAGCCATCTACGGTGGCAGCTATGGAGGCTACGCCACCTTGGCAGGTGCCGCATTTACACCTGACTTGTATGCTTGCGCAATAGACTATGTTGGCGTCTCTAATTTGTTCACCTTCATGCACACGATACCGCCTTACTGGAAACCATATTTGGAGATGATGTACGCTATGGTCGGCAACCCGGAAAAGGACAAAGATGATATGTACGCTTCATCACCCGTTTTTCATATTGACAAGATAAAATGCCCGCTCTTCGTGGTGCAAGGGGCAAACGACCCAAGGGTGAACATTGACGAAAGCGACCAAATCGTAGCGGCGCTCCGCAAACAGGGGGTAGATGTGCTTTATATGGTGAAATACGACGAAGGTCACGGGTTTCACAATGAGGAGAACAGGTTTGAATTTTATAAAGCAATGCTGGGGTTCTTGGCCAAGTACATGTAAAACACAAAGGGTTGGCTCTGCAACCAACCCTTCGGCTTCAAATAGTTTTATCCGTTTTTTGCAGTAACTATTTAGCAGGTTTTTTGGGGGGGGGATTGAAAAATTCCCCAAAAAAACACCCCAAAATATGTGAGGAAAGAAAAAAAAATCCATTGTTTCTATCTCCTCCCATACCCTCCTAAGCAGTTACTTTTTTCATTTTAAGGCTGAAAACATGCGGCAGCCGCACCCCAAAATTGCCCCAAACGAATCGTCCCGGTTCACGGGCTACCATATTGGGAAAACAGTTGTAGGGGGAGAAGTCAAATTCTTGATATTCAACAACTTGCAACCCATTTTCCACCAAAGGCATCATCACCTCTGAAATTGAGTGGTTCCAGAAGTGCTCTATGCCTTGTATCCCGGACTTTAGGTCGGCATACGTCCCAGTAACAGCCTCAGAATAGGGATTTTGCTCCGTAAAATAACCGTATTCCACTTTGTGGTTATCAAAATTGAATAGATAAAGCGTGGGATGAAACTCGGCCATGTAAAATGTGCCGCCGGGTTTCAAATAATGGCTAATCACTTTTGCCCATTTGTTAAGGTCTGGTAGCCAAGGGATGCCTCCAAAGGTTGTAAACACAATATCGAACTGGCCATCCAAGGCATTCGGTAAATCATAAACATCAGAATGGACGAATCGGGCATCCAAACCTAATTGCGCTGTGATAGTTCTTGCGGTCTGGATCGCTTTTTCAGAGAAATCAATGCCCGTAACCTTGGCCCCTTGCCTTGCCCATGAAAGCGTATCCTGACCGAAATGGCATTGTAGGTGCAGCAGGGTTTTACCCGATACATCTCCCAAGGCGTTGGCCTCGATTTCGGTCAATGAGCTTTTACCAGCCATGAACCCAGCCTGGTTGTAAAATTCTGATTGGAGATGGGTTTCCACCCTTCCGTCCCAAACTTTTTGGTTTTCTTCAAAATAGGATTTCCATTGATTTTCCATTTCAAATGATTTTTATGACAAGAAGCATTCTAGTTTGCCAGCGTGCAACCAAAATCATCTCTAAAACGTTCCATGCTTTTGCGGTTCCGGCAAATATGTTGATATTGCCGAGCCTTTGAATCAATAGTTCGTTAATACAGCCTGACTTTAAATTAAATCAACTCAAATGTCAGATAAAAAAATCCAGCCTGGTCAGTTGAACATTGAACTGCCAGAAGACATCGCTGAAGGCCAATACTCCAATCTTGCGGTCATTTCCCACAACCACTCTGAATTTGTGGTTGACTTCATCATGATGGCGCCGAATGTGCCAAAAGCAAAGGTGAAATCCCGCATCATCCTAACGCCACAACATGCCAAGCGGCTGATGATGGCACTGGCCGACAATATCAAAAAGTTCGAGGCGCAATTTGGCCATATCCATGAGCCGGAGACTCCACAGTACCCGCACATGAATTTCAATACGCCAACTGCACAAGCTTAGGATGGCTTCGCAAAGCGAGAAAAATGCGTTCCAATTGCTGATTCAAGTCAAATGGAGCGCATTTTCTTTTTTGTCTAACCCGATACCTTTTCTCAATCAGGGATTATACGTTTATTTTGCCTTGATTGTCAAAGTCTAGCAACTATTTCAGCTATGAATTAGTCATTACCATTTGGCAAGCGAAGCAATTCAATTTGCCTCCATGAAACTTAAATCACCACAACAAACGGAATCAACTATGCCCTCTGTTCAACGATTTTCATTCGCAATATTATACCTAGCTTTCGTCTTCTCTATTTCCGCTTGCAGTGAAAGCAGCAAAGGCAAGGCACAAGCAAAAAGCCTTAGCACGACCGTAAAAAAGGGCGAGTTCAAGATCTACGTTGCTGCTACTGGCGAACTGAAAGCCAAAAACTCCGAAGAAATCAAAGGTCCATCTGGTATGCGCTCTGCCCAAATTTGGCAAGCAACCATTTCCGATATGGTGCCGGAAGGCACTGTACTAAAAGCTGGTGACTATGTGGCGACGCTCGACCGCACGGAATTGGAGACCAAGCTGAAAGAAGCACAAACCGAGATTGACAAGACACAAACACAATTAGAGCAGGCCAAAATTGACACGGCCATCGAACTCAGGGGGATACGGGACGATTTGGTGAACATGCAGTTTTCGATGGATGAGAAAAGGCTACAGGTAGAGCAAAGTAAATACGAACCCAGGATGGTCATCCAGCAAGCCGAGATCGACTTGGAGAAATCGCAGCGTGACCTTAAGCAACTGGAAAAAAGGTACGAACTCACCCAAACCAAGTCAAGGGCAAAAATCAGTGAAATTCTGGCCACGCTCAGCCAAGTTGAACTGCGTCGGCAGCGGCTTGTTGACCTTAGCAACCAATTTGTGGTGACGGCCCCAAAAGGCGGTATGTTGATTTATGCTCGCAGTTGGAATGGGAAAGTTGGCCCTGGCTCCCAAATCAGTACATGGGATCCTGTAGTGGCCGAGTTGCCTGACCTAAGCACCATGATTTCTAAGACTTACGTAAACGAAGTTGATATTAGGAAAGTACAAAAAGGTCAGGACGTGAAAATAAAGGTGGACGCCTTCCCAGAGAATAGCTATTCAGGGAAGGTGATTACAGTGGCCAATGTTGGCGAGCAACTGCAGGGCTACGATGCCAAGGTTTTTGAAATAACAGTGCAATTAGAGGAAATTGACTCCATCTTGCGACCCGCCATGACCACCAGCAACGAAATTTTGACATATACATTTCAAGACGTGCTCTATGTGCCACTGGAAGCCATACAAAGCGACTCCGTATCCTATGTCTTCAAAAAATCGGATGGCAAAATTGCCAAACAAGAAGTCATTACGGGTGAGACGAACGACAACGAAGTCATTATTGAGCATGGTTTAAAGGAAGGCGAAGAAGTTATGCTGCTCATTCCGGATGGGGCAGAAACAATGCCCTTGGTGCCCATTGAAAAGAAAATCAAGGAGGAACTGCACCGAAAAATGGAGGAAGAAAAAAAGAAAAGGCAGGAAGAAGCCAAGAAGAAATTGCAGCAAGTCAAGGAAGATTACCAGCCAAAAAATGAGGCTGGAGGCGGCAATGTCATCATATTCGGTTAATCCTATCCCGATTCACCAACTATAAACCATCCACTTTGCAACGCACCATTTTCAACTTCATTCTGGCAGTAGAGGGCGTTTTAGATAACTTCCTCCGTTCAGTGCTGACAGCATTGGGCATTGTGTTTGGTGTAGCAGCAGTGATTGCCATGCTCGCCATCGGAACGGGAGCCAAGCAGGCACTGCTCGATCAAATGAAACTAATTGGGACAAATAATATCGTCATCAACTCGGTAGTGCTCAAGGAAGGGGAAGGTGGAGAGGAAACCGCCAATACGCCTAAATCTTCCTCAAGTGGAAGTGGAAGTAGCAACAGTAAAGGAAAGGAAGGAAAACGTCCTTGGTCGCCAGGTTTGACTTTGGAAGACCTTAAAGCCATCGAAAAAGTGCTTCCGGGTGTGGACAAAATCAGCCCAGAGGTGGTCGAGCAGACCAATTTAGTTTTTGGAGGAAAAACGGGCAAGGCCAAGGTAGTCGGTATCACCAATGCATTTTTTGACTTAAACAACCTTGGCATTGCTACTGGCGACCTATTTCACAAAGAACATATAGAAGGTGGAAAGCCCGTTTGCATCATTGGGCAAACAGTGCAAACCAAGTACTTCCCAGAGACTGAACCGATCGGGCAGTGGCTAAAAGTTGGCACGTCTTGGTTCAAGGTAATTGGGGTGCTCGAAAAACGGGTTGCCAGCAAGGAAAGCCTCGACAACCTTGGCATTCGGGACTCCAACACCGATGTATATGTGCCTGTCACCAGTGCTATGCTCCGCATCAGGAACCGTGCGAGGATTACTGCCGATAAAATCAAATCAGAGGATTGGGACAACGATGAAGAAGGTTCAAAAAAGGAAGACGAGAACTACCACCAATTGGATAAAGTTGTGGTTCGGCTAGCGGACGCTGGGACTTTGGAAGTTTCTGCCCAAGTCATCGCAAAAATCCTCAAGCGCCGCCACAAAGACCTCGTTGACTTCGAGGTCGAAGTGCCTGAGTTGCTGCTGCAGCAACAACAAAAAACACAGGACATTTTCAACCGGGTACTGGCGGCCATCGCTGGCATTTCATTGTTGGTTGGCGGTATCGGCATCATGAACATCATGCTGGCCTCGGTGATGGAGCGCATCAAGGAAATTGGGGTACGCCGCTCCTTGGGTGCCAAGGAAACCGACATCGTGCTGCAATTTTTGTTCGAGGCAGTTATTATCAGCCTGATTGGCGGCCTTTTTGGCATCGGCCTTGGTGTCTTGGCCGCTGTGTTGGTGTCTAAATCTTCGGAAATACCCACAGTGGTGTCAACTTGGTCTATTGCGCTTTCTTTTGGTGTTGCCGCATCAATTGGGTTGGTTTTTGGTTTGTTCCCAGCCCGTAAGGCAGCCAAACAAGACCCCATCAAGGCCCTTCGAATTGAATGAAGTCAATTAAAATATTTCATGATTCCATTGAAATCCTATCACTGCATGAAACGAATAATCCTTCTCGCACTTTCTTTCACTTTGTTTCAATACCAAGCCAAGGCCCAAGCTGACACGTTGGAAGTGAGCCTCGAAGAAGTGGTTGCGCTTGCGCAAAGCGACGCACCAGATGCGCTCGCAGCTGCCATGCAGTTGAAAAACCGCTATTGGTCCTACCAGACCTTTTTAGCAGACTATAAACCAAGCCTTTCTTTTTCGGGACAATTGCCCAGCTTGAACCGATCCATTGGACAAATCACCTTGCCAGATGGCACCAACAAGTTTGTTCGTCAATCCAACCTATTCAATTCTGCAAGGATTGCCTTGGCCCAAGGTATCACAAAAACAGGAGGTACTATCTTCGCTGGCACGGGTCTGAGTCGGCTCGATCTGTTGAACCAAACCGTTGGTGATGCCACCTCATACGTGTCCACCCCTTTTTATGTGGGCATAGACCAGCCGATATTTGGCTACAACCAATTGAAATGGGACAAGAAAATCAGGCCACTACAATACCAAGAAGCCACCCGTGCGTATGCTGAACGCATGGAAACTGTGGCTGCGGATGCTTCTGCCCTGTTCTTCGATGTGCTCATTGCACAGCTCAACCTGCGTTCTGCCATCCGTGACAAAGCAAATGCCGATACCTTATATAATATATCAAAAGGACGTTTCGAGGTAGGCAGGATTGCCGAAACGGAGTTGCTGCAAATTGAACTCTCCTCCATGAACGCTGATGCTGCGGTACAGCGAGCCTTGCTCGACTTGCAGACAGGCACTGAACGGCTTCGCAATTTTTTGGGTTTGAAAAAAGCGGTGTTTTTCAAAATGGATACCCCGGAGGCCATTCCAACCTTTCTGGTGAATGGTGATGACGCCTTGAAATATGCGAACCTGTACCGCAGTGATGTCATCCGATTTGAAAGGACGCTAACAGAGGCAGATGCAGGAGTTGAGGAGGCAAAAGCACAGCGGGGTTTCCAAATGAATCTTTCAGGACAAGTAGGATTCACCCAAAGCGGCAAAACAATTGGTGATGCCTACAATTCCTTGGAGAGCAATCAAGTGGTTGGGGTGAGCCTCAATGTACCTATATTGAATTGGGGCCGAGGCGAGGCGAGGCTCGAAACCGCCTTTACGCAAAGGGAACTCGAACGTTTGAACGTAAGCCAAGAAAAAGTGCAATTTGAACAGGAAATACTACTAAAAGTAAAGCAGTTCGATTTGCTTCGCAACCAAGTCGCCTTGTCAAAACGGGCATACGATGTTTCCTTGAAAAGAGAGCAAATGACCCGAAACCGCTATTATATCGGTAAAATAGACGTGCTCGACCTTGGTGTTGCTGTGAACGAGAAGGAGACCGCACGGGTAAGTTATGTGAGCGCTTTGCGGGCGTTTTGGCTTGCCCATTATGACCTTCGGAGGAGCACCATGTTCGATTTTGATCGGAATGTCTCGCTGGTAAAAAAGCTGGAAGGGTATTAGAAATGGAAGCCCAGTTAGGAGGTGACTCGTAGTTTATACTTCTGGCCGTTAGCTTTTAGCCAATAGCCAAAGGCCAATAGCAATTTCAAATGGACAAAACCTGGCGCTCCAAAGTAGTGCCATCAACTTGCTCATTTCCTCATTTTTTCAACAATTCCAGATTCTAACGTTCATTTAATGAGGCAAGCGTTATCTTTGCCGCTGATTTTGAAAAGCTGTTGTTCAAAACCAGATTAAGTGGCTATTAATAAAAACAAACACCAGCATACTTCCTTCAAGTCACGGCTTTATTCAGCCGCCATCCTTTCCATTTCCATTACCAAATTCTTTAAAAAAACTTAACGCATGACGCAAGTTCCAGCGGTACTACTCCTTGAAGACGGCACCATCTTTCACGGTAAATCTGCCGGGAAAATCGGCACTACGACTGGTGAACTTTGTTTCAACACAGGCATGACCGGTTATCAAGAAGTGTTCACTGACCCGTCCTATTTTGGGCAACTCCTTGTCACCACCAATGCGCATATCGGAAACTATGGGATCCGCATTTCAGAATCAGAATCTGACAATATAAAGATAGCGGGCTTGGTATGCAAGAACTTTACTTGGCAGTACAGCCGCCCAATGGCGACTTCCACTATCCAAGATTATTTCATACAGGAAGAATTGGTTGGCATTTCGGATGTTGATACCCGTGCCATCGTTCGGCATATCCGAAGCAAAGGGGCGATGAACGCCATCATTTCATCCGAAATTACTGATATACTTGAGCTAAAGCAGCAATTGGAGCAGGTGCCCAGCATGAATGGCCTGGAGTTGGCCAGTCAGGTCAGTACCGCTTCCCCATATTTCCTGGGGAATCCAGATGCCAAGTTCAAAGTGGCAGTAATGGATTTTGGTGTCAAACAAACATCCTGAACTGCATGGTGGAAAGGGGTTGCCATTTGCAAGTCTTCCCTGCCAAAACCCCCATTACCGAAGTTAGAAAATGGAACCCTGATGGGTACTTCCTCTCCAATGGCCCCGGCGACCCTGCCCCGATGGCCTATGCAGTGGAAACAGCAAAAAACATTTTGGCAGCGGACAAACCGCTTTTCGGCATTTGCCTTGGCCACCAAATCTTGGCCTTGGCGATGGGCATTTCAACTTATAAAATGCACAACGGCCATCGTGGCATTAACCATCCAGTGAAAAATTTGGTGACAGGTCATTGCGAAATCACTAGCCAAAATCACGGCTTTGGCGTTCGGGCCGACCAACTGCTCGACCGCTCCGATATTGAGGTAACGCATATCAACCTCAACGATGATACAATAGAAGGGCTTCGGGTGAAGCACAAGCAGGCTTTCTCAGTACAATACCATCCTGAAGCCTCACCCGGGCCACACGATGCCCGCTACCTGTTCGATAATTTCGTACAAATGATTGCTGAATCAAAAGGCGAAGCTGTACCACAATTTGCTTAACAAACGGGTTGACAAGGGTTTATAATGGTTCATAAAGGTTCACGGGTTATTGACGATTTGGGGTATCCACGAACTTTTATCAACCGTATCAACCGTATCAACCATAATCAACCTAAGACATGAGTGCAATTTCTGACATCATTGCGAGGGAAATCCTCGATTCCAGGGGCAACCCCACGATAGAAGTGGAAGTCTTGACGGAAGAAGGTTATTTCGGAAGGGCAGCCGTTCCATCCGGTGCGTCCACTGGCAAATATGAAGCCGTTGAACTGCGTGACGGAGAAAAGACCGTTACCTCGGAAAGGGCGTTCAAAAAGCCGTCGAAAACGTGGAAGAAATCATCGCCGACCACCTCGTTGGTGAGGAAGTGACCGACCAGCGCTACCTCGATCAATTGATGATTGACCTGGACGGTACGCCCAACAAGAGCAAGCTCGGCGCAAACGCCATACTTGGCGTCTCCTTGGCCATCGCCAAGGCTGCTGCTGAGGAGTGCGGGATGCCACTCTACCGCTACATCGGTGGCGCCAATGCCCATGTACTGCCCGTGCCGATGATGAACATCCTCAATGGGGGTGCGCATGCCGACAATGGCATTGACTTTCAAGAGTTCATGATTTTGCCTGTTGGTGCCGACCGCTTTTCGGAGGCGTTGCGCATGGGTGTGGAGGTCTTCCACCACCTGAAAGGCGTGCTGAAAAGCAAAGGTTACTCCACCAACGTGGGCGATGAGGGCGGCTTTGCCCCCAACATGAAATCCAATGTGGAGGCCATCGAAACGGTACTCCAAGCTATCGAAAAAGCAGGGTACGTTCCCGGGGAAGACATCATGATTGCGATTGATGCCGCTTCCTCTGAGTTCTTCGACGAGGAAACCGGGGGGTACCATTTCAAAAAATCATCTGGCGAAAAGCTCACAGTGGCCCAAATGGTGGATTTCTGGACGGATTGGAGCAAAAAATACCCTATCTTCTCCATCGAGGACGGCATGGCCGAAGACGATTGGGACGGCTGGCTGGCTCACACCCAATCCATTGGCAAGCGCATCCAACTTGTTGGTGACGATTTGTTCGTGACCAACACTATTAAGTTGCAGCAAGGGATAGACAAGGGCGTTGCCAACTCTATCCTTATCAAAGTGAACCAAATCGGTTCCCTGACCGAGACCATCAATGCCGTCAACCTCGCCACTCGCAACAGCTACACCAGCGTGATAAGCCATCGCTCTGGCGAAACAGAGGACACCACTATTGCGGATCTTGCCGTGGCGTTGAACACTGGCCAAATCAAGACCGGTTCTGCTTCCCGTTCCGACCGGGTTGCCAAGTACAACCAATTGCTGCGCATTGAAGATGAACTGGGAGATATGGCCTACTATCCCGGCAAGTCGTTGCTAACTCGTTAGTTCAATTAATTGCTGCATTTGGCAGCATCCTATACAAAACTCCGGGCGTTTCTTTGGCCACCTTTCTTCACCATGCTTAAACATCCTGCCTTAAAGCACGTAGAAGAAAGAAATATAAATTATTTTTTACCATAAATGATTTTTTGGTATAATGTTTGAAAAGAGAGTAGTCATGCAGTTGTTTAACAATCAGGTTTTTATAAAATCATTTTTTTATAAATTTCTGTAAAAAACTGAAACCCAAAGCACCACCCATCACGTATGAGGAATTCGAAAACATCCAGATGGGATTTTGACTGACACCATCACCGCAGCAGGAGAACACTGAAAAAAGGCTAAAACAACATTTTACCAAAGGCTTTATTCTCTGTTTTTATGGCTGCCCAAAATTGGGTCCCATGAGCAGCATGACAAAAAAATTACCCCTGATAATTTCAGCTTCGGCTGTCCTGCATTGTCCTCGCCGTAATTCTTATTCAGGGCGGGTACATCACCGAATTAAAACAAACCATCAAGAGCAAAGACGAAAAAATCGTTCTGGTAAGCCAAGAACGGGATCAAGCCGTGTTCAAACTAGAAGAAGTTCAACAAGAATTGCAGCAGTTTAAAGATAGTGTGGTTGTGTTGCAATTAGAAATTCAGCAATTGCACACCAAGATTGAAGAACTAAAAGGCACGATTTCAACACTCAACAAAACCATCCAGAAGCATGACGATAAGGTAGCTTCGCTCACAGACCAAATCAATCGCTTAAAAGAAAGCGGTTCTAAATACCAAGCGCAGATTAAGTCATTGGAGCTTCAACGGGAGAGAGCAACTCTTGAAAATGGAGGAAATTGACCGGGAACGCATTTCTTTGAAGGAACAACAGCAAAAGCAGGAAGAATCCCAAATTCGCAAAGAGTCCAAACGCTATGAACTTGACTCAAAGATTGAGCAAAGGGAACAGGAACTACTTGAGCCAATTCCTCAAACATCACCTGAGCCAATCATCAACCAGTCGCCAAGCGAATCGCTGAGTGCTGAGGCACCCAATGTTCCGGCAGAGCTGCAAGCAACCATTAAACTTCGGCAACAGGAGCGTTTGAACAATATTGTTCAAAACACTTCTGTCAACTTCAAGGGTATCAGCCTTCGTAACCGAGATGGCGAGAATGAGCTGAAGCGAATCAAATCTGACGAGTGGCGCTATACTTTCGTTGATTTTGACTTGAGCAATGTCAATCAAGAGGCCATTATGGATGAGCAGTTCATACTGCAACTGTACGACCTCGACAACAAAGTAGTGGTGCCATTTAACGAAAAGAACCCTGCCTTCCCCAACAGCGAAATGGGGGCGATGGGCTACAAGTTTAAGTACGAAGGAAAACCGGTTTCCGTACGGTACATCAATACGCAGCCGAAAGAAGGCAGCAACTACGAGCTTAGGCTCGTCTATCCAAAAAACGGAGTGGTATTCACGTTGGTTAACGGCATGAAAAGAATCGTGGAAGAAGGAAAGGTCGCCGTGAACTGACCCATAAATTCGGAAAGCCTTTATCTCAATAGAAGTTGTTTTTGGGCAGTGGTCTTTAGGGCTACTGCCTTTTTTATTTCCCCATGGGCACGTATCTTGCCGTTAAAAACAATCATGTCCCACGGTTCATCATCATTTGCTTGCTTTATTGCGTTGCAATTTCAGGTTGCGCAACCCATGCATGGCTTACAATGCAGCAAACAACAGAAAAAACAGCGCTGCCGCCGGGTGCCCCCCGTTACAGTGATGTTTGCTTTTCCAGCCGATGGGAGCGGCCACGGGATGCCAATGACACGCTTGAGACATTTAATGCAGCTAAAAGCTTCCATGCTACCTACCTTAACTGGGTATATACCACCAACCCCCATTTCATCCGAAAAGCTGATTCCTTGGGCTATAAACTACAAGTAGCGCTCACACCTACCCTGCACGACTTGCCCTTGGGCAGCACAAACAGCGATCAAGGCCGTGTCCTAAACACTAAAGGTGAAAAAGTTACAGCCCCATGGATGAAGGGTTGGAACAATTGGTGGGGCTGCGTCAACAGTCCTGCATTTCAGGCCACCTATTTTGCACATATTGAAGCAGCACTAAAGGCAGGTGCGCATGGCTTCCAAGTGGACGACCCGGCTATGGGTTTTTTGTTGCAGCGCAACAAATGGGAAGACATCTGTTACTGTGAATTTTGCAAAAAAAAAGCTGACAGCCTTGGAGTGCAACCTCCTGCTATTCAGGAATTTTCGGTCAGGGAGTTTCATCGCAAAATGAAACGCAAGGCTGCTGCCATGGCTGGCAGGGATGTGCCATTTTCCTGCAATAACTTCGAAGGGGACTGGGAGCTTTTCCCTTTTTCAGAATTTGACTTTGGCGTGGCCGAAATACCAGAACGCAGGGCAAACCCCGAATTCATCTACGCCACTATCAGGGAGGCAAGGCGGCTTGGCAAGGCCCAGGTTTTTACCTTCTCCAATGAACGGGATTGGTTGGTTCAGAAAATGATTGCCGCTACGTATGCCTGTGGCGGCAATATGCTCGTGCCTTGGGATGTGTGGCAGGGCGGCGGCAAGGAAAGGTATTTTGGCAAAGCGCAACAATATGCGCCGATTTATGGCTTCATTCGGGCCATTTCTCCTTGGCTCGATGGATATGAGGATGCATTTTATGCCAATTCGCAGGATGAAAACCGTTACATGGATGCCCATTCGCTGCCCATCAGTTTTGAAAAATACCGAAGGCAATTCCACGCATTTGCAAGGGCCAAACCGAGGGAAGGCAACGCCCCTGTCGTTGTACACCTCATTGACTGGCATGTGTTGATGGAGCCATTCAACTTGAGTTTGAACGAAAAGCGCTTTTTTGGACAAGGAATAGCTTCCATCGAATTATTGACACCTGTTTGAATACCAGGAATCCGCCCATGAACAGGCTGAACAAACTGGCGATTTTTCAAAGCTTGTTGCTTCGCAAAAAATTGATTTTCAACGGGATGGAAATTTGCTTCATCTAAAAATACCAAAACTGCAACAACATTGGGGCGTCTTGATTGTAAGACCAAAACTCTAAACAATGCCTACATTTGCCCCATGCACCTTCAGCAAATCAAGCTCACCAATTTCAGGAACTACGAGTTCGAGAACGTCGAATTTGCGGAGCGGTTGAACCTTATCACAGGGTTCAACGGCATGGGCAAGACCAATCTACTCGACGCCATTTACTACCTGTGCATGAGCAAGAGTCATTTCCAAAGCACCGACAAAAACGTGGTGCGAAAAGGCGAGGGCTTCTTTCGGTTGGAGGGACAGTTTTTCATCGAAAAATCGGAGAAAATTGTGGCCAAAGTGGTGCCAGCCAAGAGCAAGGTCTTTGAACGGAACGATGCCCCCTACCCTCGCCTATCCGACCACGTGGGCCTGCTACCTGTTGTGTTCCTGGCACCCGACGACACAGCGCTGGCATTGGAAGGAAGCGAAGAGCGCCGCCGCTTCATGGACAATACGCTCTGCCAACTCGACGCACAATACCTTGAAGCATTGGTGAACTACAACAGGATTTTGGACAAACGGAACGCTGCCCTGAAAAAATTTGGGGACGAAGGCGGCTTCAATCCACTCTTGCTGGAAACCTATAATCACCAGTTGGAAGCACCAGCTGAATATATTTTTCAAAAAAGGCAATGGTTCATAGCGCAATTCCAGCCCGCTTTCAACCTGTATTATGCAAACATCAGCGAGGAAGCCGAGTTTGTTGAATGCGATTACCAATCCCAATTATCAGAAGGGAATTTCATAGAACGCTTGGAAAAAAGCCTGGAAAAAGACCGAATATTAGAGCGCACCACAGTAGGCATTCACAGGGATGATTTGGTTTTTTCAATGAAAAGCCTGCCACTGAAACGGTTCGCCTCTCAAGGTCAACTGAAATCATTCGTTTTGGCCATGAAACTTGCTCAATATGAATTGTTGCGACAGCAAAAACAGCAAAAACCCTTGCTCCTGCTCGATGACCTATTCGATAAATTGGACGACAAGCGGGTGGGCCAACTAATTGAGTTGTTGGTAAAGGGCGATTTTGGACAGGTTTTCATCACCGACACACACCCTGAGCGGGCCGAAGAAATGGCCAAACGCTATGGAGGCGACTATAAAAAGCTGGTAATTGATAACGGCGAACTGGTCAAAGTTTCATAACCTTTTTTGTGATTGCCCCCTGTTCAGAAACGATTTGGAGGTAGTACAGCCCTGGGGGAACTGCTTTTGTGTCTAATCTTATCAAGGGTGATTTTCCTTTGACTTCATTTTCAATCATTTCCCTACCAAGTCCGTCCAACAAACTGATTTTCAACACATTAGCCTGTAAAGCCTTTTCATTCAAAACAACCACAACTTCTTCGAGGAATGGGTTTGGCATCAACCTAACTTCATTGCCAGACAAGTGAACGTCCGACTGGCTTGTCAGCTCAAGTGGTTCATGTCCTTCTATGAAATGAACTGGATTTGGGTCAATATTCGGGCTTGGAGAAGGTTCAGGGTCGTGTTCAGGGTTGCTTAGCTTACTCTCGCCTTCTGTAATTTCCAACATTTTATTTGCTGCCACGTTTTCAGAGCTGTCAATGATACCGCTTGGCCAACAGATCGTCAGCAAGTCCACCGAATTGGCTGAACCCAGCCCAAAATGCAGCATTAGACTGCTTTGCGAGGCCCAACTATTGCCACCGTTCACTTCGTCCATTAAGCTGCGATTGCCAATTTTCAAAACAGCCCTTGCCCCCAATGCCAGACTTATTGCTCTCCACTCCTACTGCCTTGATTTTCAACCAATTGTTACTGTTGTTCATTTCATTCTTGAACAATTGATTGCCTACGTCACCGCCGTAGTTGGCTAAATAAATATCAAGCAACCCATCATTGTCCATGTCAAAGCATCCGAAGCCATAACCACCTTCCATGCTGTGAAGCACTGTACCTTGGCTAGCAATCGAATAGGTGACACCACTTGGTGAAGGATTGGCGTTGTTGTGGTAAAGCAGGTTTGGATATGGCGAAAAATAGCTGTCGTTGGCCACGTACAAATCCTGCCAACCATCGTTGTCGTAGTCGAAAAAGCTGCACCCCCACCCCATACCAAGGTCAGCTACTCCCGCCATCTCAGCAGTGCTCCAGAAATAATTGCCAAATCCACCCGGATTTCCGTTGTTTAGTAGGAGCGTATTGGCGCCAAGATTTGTTATATAGATGTCGAACCAGCCATCGTTGTTGATGTCGGCAACATCAACGCCCATGCCCATTGCTGCGATATTGGTTCCCGTAAGGTTCGAAACATTTGTAAAGGTCACGCCTGTGCCATCCGCATTCCCGTTGTTCCGGTAAAGGATATTGGGCACGTTGGCGTCGTGCGTGAGGTAGAGGTCGGGGTCGCCATCATTGTCGTAGTCAAAGAATATGGCCCCCATTGAAATGGAGGCATCGGTGACGCCCGCTTGGACAGTAATATCTGTGAAGGTTCCATCTTGGTTGTTGCGATAAAGAATGTTCTCCCAGCCGAGCCTAGCCACGTAGATGTCCAGCCAACCATCCATGTCCACATCAGCGAAAAGTGCCGATTTGACCCTTCCCCCTGTAGTGACTCCAGCCGTCGCAGTTACTTCGGTAAAGGTTCCATCATGGTTGTTGCGATATAGCGCATTGCCTTCGTCCCGTGCGCCAATGAAAAGGTCGAGCCAACCATCGTTATCCACATCGCCCCAGATAGCAAACTGTGCCGATGGAGCAGGATTGATACCCGCTGCTTGGGTAACGTTTTGAAAGCTCGGATTGCCGCCATTTTCGTCGCCAATGTTCTTGTAGAGATTGCCACCAGCCTCCATGCGAGTAGCAAAAATGTCCTCCAGCCCATCGTTGTTGTAGTCACCAATGGCGACACCGTAGTTCAAGCCAATTTGGTTGGCACCTGACTGCCCTGAAATGTCCGAAAAACTGACTTGGGAATAGGTATAAGCATGAAAACCAAATGCCAAGAATGCTAAGATAAGTATTTTCCTCATTTGACTGATTTTTCAACGATGGCAAAATTAATCTTATCTTCTTCATTGTTTTCACATAGGCAAGCCAAACATTTTATAAAAAAACAGTTTTAGTATGTGTATTTCATCTGCTAAAAAACCTACCTTTGCGCCGCTGTAACTGATTTCCGTAATCACTAACGGCTAAAAGCAGGCTCATAGGACGAGTTGTTCCTTCAATAAATCATTGAGAAACAGTGAGTTACAGCCCTATGGGTGTTGTTTTTTGCGCATTTGTTTTTATTAATGGCAGTTTATCTTTCCTCAGAGAAGAAACAAGAAATCTTCCAAAAATTCGGTGGCGATGCCAACAACACTGGCTCCATTGAAGGTCAAGTCGCTCTCTTCACTTTCCGAATCAAAAGCCTTTCCGAGCACCTTAACAAGTTCAAGAAAGACCATGCTACTCGCAGGAGCCTGCTTATGATGGTAGGCAAGCGCAAAAGCCTTCTTGAATACTTGAAGCGCAAAGACATCGGTAAGTACCGTTCTTTGATACAAGAACTTGGTATCCGTGGCTAAAGCAGATAGGGCCGGAAGATGTCGCAGGTTCGCCGGGCATCTTCTGGCCCACTCTTCTTGCACACTTTTTTTTGGGATAACAGCTGATTACTGGTTTCGCAAATGCGTAATCGTAGGTGCATGCTGTAATCCAACCCCGGTTTTGTGGTTTAGGCTACTATACACTGGGACACAGCAAGGTAAATACAGTATCTTAAATAATCCGGCTTGGTAAACGGCCAGGCCACAATCACTCAATTAAAATGGGTAAACAAATTCCAACCACCACCTCATTCAATTTGCCAGATGGCAAAGAGGTGATCCTCGAAACGGGCAAGCTCGCAGCCCAAGCCGATGGGTCGGTCGTCGTTAGGATCGGCGACACCATGCTACTTGCGACAGTCGTAGCGGCAAAGCAAGTTAAGGAAGGCCAAGCATTCTTTCCGCTTTCTGTTGACTACATGGAGAAATTTGCGAGTGCAGGCCGTATCCCCGGCAACTTTTTCCGCCGGGAGGCAAAACTTTCAGACTACGAGGTGCTCGTGTCACGCCTTGTTGACCGTGCCATCCGTCCTTTGTTTCCTGATGGATTCATGGAGGAAACCCAAGTTATCATCCAATTGATTTCAGGAGAAAAGGATACAATGCCAGATGCCTACGCCGCACTTGCAGCCTCTACAGCCTTGACCCTTTCCGAAATCCCTTGGCAAGGCCCCATTTCTGAGGCTCGTGTTGCCCGCATTGATGGCCAGTTTGTCGTTAACCCAAGCAAATCTGCTTGTGCAACATCGGACATCAATATCATCGTGGCAGCTGACTTGAACAATATCATGATGGTGGAAGGAGAATCGAAGGAGTGCTCTGAAAGCGATCTTGTTCAGGCCATAAAGATAGCCCACGAAGCCATTAAGGTTCAGTGCAACGCTCAATTGGCACTTGCGCAAAAAGTTGGTGGCAAGGCGCTCACCAAGCGTGAGGTTCCTGCGATCGTTGAAAACGAAGAGATTAAGAACAAGGTTAATGAACTGGCTAAGGAGAAAGTCTATGAAGTTGCCAAGGCTGGCCTTGAGAAACAAGACCGCAAAACCAAGTTTGATGAAATAAAAGCAAGTGTCATTGAGACTTTCACCACTGAAAAGGGTGAAGAGTTCATGAAGGATAACACGGGTTATATCAAAGAATGCCTGGAGGATTTGAAGAAAAAGGTCATTCGCAACATGGTTCTCACAGATGGCGTTCGCCTCGACGGTCGCAAGTCCGACGAAATCCGACCCATTTGGTGCGAAGTTGACTACCTGCCTTCGCCGCACGGTTCCGCAGTCTTTACAAGGGGTGAAACGCAATCTTTGACAACGGTCACGCTTGGTACCAAGTTGGACGAGTCCATGATTGATACGGCAATGGAGATTTATTTTGAAAAATTCATCCTGCACTACAACTTCCCACCCTTCTCCACAGGTGAAACAAAACCCCTTCGTGCCCCTGGCCGTCGTGAGATTGGGCATGCCAACCTTGCCAGCCGTTCGCTGAAAATGGCCATGCCAACTGGCTTCCCATACACTGTGCGTATAGTTTCCGACATCTTGGAAAGCAATGGTTCTTCTTCAATGGCTACTGTTTGTGCAGGCTCACTTGCCTTGATGGATGCTGGTGTTCCTGTGAAAAAAGCGGTATCTGGCATTGCCATGGGCATGATTGCCGAAGGCGACAAATACGCCATTCTTAGCGACATCCTTGGTGACGAGGATGCACTTGGCGATATGGACTTCAAGTTAACAGGCACATTGGATGGCATTTGTGGCTGCCAAATGGACATCAAAATTGATGGCCTTAGCTACGAGGCACTAGAAGAGGCCCTTAATCAAGCCAAAGAAGGCCGTATTCATATTCTTTCCAAGATGGCAGAAGCGATGGCCGTGCCAAGGGAAGACCTCAAGCCTCATGCCCCACGCATTGCCGAATTATTCATTGACAAGAGCTTCATCGGAGCTGTCATCGGGCCTGGTGGCAAAATCATCCAAGAAATCCAAAGCACCACTGGCACCATCATCAATATCGAAGAAATTGGCGACCAAGGGCGTGTCACCATCGCCAGCCCGAACAAGTCAAATATTGATGCGGCTTTGGCCCGTGTGCGCCAAATTACCTTCACGCCATCTGTTGGCGATGTGTATGAGGCCATTGTGAAAACTGTTATGCCTTACGGTGTATTCGTTGACTTCAGTGGTAAGAGTGGCCTGCTCCACGTTACAGAAATGTCACATAGCCGCATTGAGAAAGTGGAAGAAGTCTTCCAAGAAGGCGACCCTGTGAAGGTAAAGCTTATAGGTATTGACAAGACCACTGGCAAATTCCGCCTTTCAAGGAAGGCACTGATGGTGAAGCCAGATGGCACCATGCCAACCGATGACGAATACCTAGAAGATGGCGACGGCGGCGGCGGGCACCGTGGCGGAGGCGGCGGTGGCGGGCACCGTGGCGGAGGCGGAGGCGGCGGGCACCGTGGCGGAGGCGGCGGTGGCGGGTACCGTGGCGGAGGCGGCGGTGGAAGGCGTTAATGCAACGCTAAGCCCATTGATTTTATAAACCAAAACGGTCAGGCATGTTTTGCTTGGCCGTTTTGGTTTATTAGACCAGCCTTTGTTCCGTTATTTATTTTGCCCATTACAAACTTGCAACTACCTTTGAACTTGACACCACTCTACATTTTTCAAAATTGATTCACATAATTCTGAACCTTGATAATATGAGAAACCGTGCAATTATCACCAATGTGAAGCCCCTGCTTTCTGATGGGAATCACTATATAAAAAGGATTCCAGGCGAGGAGGTAAAGGTCACCGCAGATATTTTCTGCGATGGCGATGACGTAATCAGGGCATCCCTTGTCTATAAATCAGAAAGTGAAGAAACATGGCATGAAGCCCCCATGAAACCTACAGAAAATGAACAATGGGAAGGGACTTTCATCGTAGAGACCAAAGGCTTTTATTTGTACAGAATTGAAGCTTGGGTTGACCACCTTGCCACTTGGCACCATGGATTGCAATGGAAAAGCAATGCCGGCCAAAACTTGGCCAACCATTTATTGCAAGGAACAGTTTGGCTAAAGAAAGCAGCTGACCAGGCTGACAAGTCAGTAGCAAAAAAACTAAAGGACTGGCTGAATTTGATGGAAAATCCGTCAAAATACGAGGAAGCCTGCAAGGTTCTGCTCAGTGAAGAGGCTATTCAACTGTTTGGAGAATGCCGGCTAAAGCAATTTCCTACCATTTTTGACAAGAATATGCTGGTTCGTGTTGGGCGACCAAAGGAACTGTTCAGCACTTGGTATTTGATGTTCCCCCGTTCTGCAAGCCAAACGGCTGGCAAGCATGGCACATTTAAAGATTGCCAAGCGCTTTTGCCCCGTATTGCCAATATGGGATTCGATGTGTTGTTCCTGCCACCAGTTTTCCCGATTGGAAAAACGAACAGGAAAGGAAAGAACAATAGTGTAATTGCGGAGCCAGGTGATGTTGGTTCCCCTTGGTCGGTGGGTAGTGAGGATGGTGGGCACATGGCAGTGAACCCATTGCTTGGAACCATGAAGGATTTTGACAATCTTGTAAAATCTGCCAAGAAATCGGGGATTGAAATGGCCCTTGACATCAGTTTGCGCTGTTCGGCAGACCACCCCTATACCAAAGACCATCCTGATTGGTTCCATCAGCTCCCAGATGGCAGGTTGGCTGTGGAGGAAGTTCCTCCTTTGAATTATCAAGACATTGTTGACCTTAATTTTGAATGCGAGGATTGGAGGAGCCTTTGGGATGAAATGAAGCGGATTTTCTTGTTTTGGGCAGAAAAAGGTGTCCGAATATTTTATGCGAGTACGCCTCACCATCAGCCATTTGGGTTTTGGAACTGGTTGATTGTTGAAGTCCAATCTGCTTATCCAGACGTTATTTTCCTCTCTGGTGCATTCACACGGGCCGTCATTCAAGAAGAGCTTGCAAAAGTTGGATTCAATCAATCTTTCACCTATTTCATTTGGAGGAACTCCAACAAACATGACCTTCAACAATATGTCTCAGAAATTATCAATGGGGATATAAGTGAATTCGTACATCCCAATTTTTTCACCAATACACCCGATATTCTTCCAAGCTACCTTGCTGACAAAGGTGAAAATGCCTTTATGCTACAATATGCCCTCGCTTCTATGATTGGCTCCAATTGCGGCGTATATGGCCCTGCCTTTGAACTCATGTACAACCAGCGCTTTCCGGGGAGCAAGGAACGCTATAATCATTCTGAGAAATACGAGATTGTCCAACACGACTGGGCAAAACAGAATAGGGTAACTGATTTTATTACCAAAATGAATAAAATCAGGAAGGATAATCCAGCGATGCACAATATGTTCAACCTGACGTTTACGGGTACTGACAATGACCAAATTATAAGTTTCGTAAAGGCAACTACTGATTTGAAGAACATCATCTGGTGCATCATAAGCCTTGACCCACAGCACAACCGAACAGCTCATGTGGAGGTGCCAAAGGATCTACTTGGTCTAAGAGGCAAGTGGTTCAATCTTGAGGTCACTGATTTACTTACCAACGAAACTTATCATTGGTTCAACGATTGGAACTTTGTCGAGCTTCGCCCCGACCAGTATCCTTTGCATATCTTAAAATTGGAAATATAGGTTCAACTTTTTAAACAATGAAAATGAGCCATACTGGATTTTGCAAGAAGTAGCATTGGGCGCAACGAGGTGATTATTCTTCGATCATCTTCCCGTTGCATCCATCACGAAAAAAGCGGTGTAAGCATTATCAATGCTTACACCGCTTTTTTCGTGATAGGTTTGGGCGGTTTTGAAGAGAAATGCCGCCAAAAAAACTATTCTTGAAATCGGTAATTTTAATTCTTAGTGAAGTTGAAGAAATTAGTTAGACCGATTGGATTTGCTAATACTTGTCAATCAATGCCTTGCAAATCGTTCATCATTCATCATTCACTTAGCCTTGAAGTTTGAACATATTTGTATTTGAGGTAAATCCAGCAAAAGTACCTACGCCATTATCTGTATTGTTGAAAATAACATCACCTTTGACTATCTCACCATCGTTGTTATTTGGTTGGCTTTGCTTTGATTTTTCAGACAGGTAGTAGTCCTCTGAAACCGTACGCAGCACTACAAAAAACTGACCTGGTACTTTCTTCGCTTTGTCATATACAAAGCTACCTTCAAAAGCCATCCTTAACAACTGTCCACTAAATTGTTCGTCGCTAAAAAGATAATCGCTGTGCCGTAATCTTTCGGCTGGCCCAGATTCATCCGCCTCTTTAATGGCAATCTTGGCATACTGCTTCGAGTTATTTATTAGTGCAGGAGTGCCTTGGCTATCCAAAGTGTAGTCATAAAGTTCTTGGTAAAAAGACAGGTGGTAATAATTAGAGGTGCCGACAGGGTCTGTGATACTGAAAGAAACATCAAAATTGACTTGAACCATCTCTGAACCGTCATCAATGGAGGTGTTTTCAAAGATAGGCTCTTCTATGCTTACGGGTTTTGGAACGCTGGTTGTTGCCCTTACTGGCTTGAAACCTTCCACTTCAACCAACAAAGTATATTCAACATCAAATTCTGGCACCCAATTCTCGGTCTTGTAGCATGGCAAATTGTTTGCATCCGATGACAGCACTAATTGTTGGAGGAAAGCGTTTTTCTTAAACACCTTAACGGTTGCTTCATCTATGTACTGAGTTGAAGTGTTGTCTGCTGCCGATTTTGCCAAAAGTATTTGGGCATTCAAACCATCTTCGGACAGTCTGCTCCTAATCTCTATGGTAGGTTCTAAATCGAAAGGAAGTTCGACTATCTCTTCGCAGGAGAATAGCGAAAAAAAGGCTGCGACAATTAGCAATGATCTGATGTTGAATGCGGACATAGTGGATACAGAATTGTAGTTTACACGTCAAAGTTCGTTATTAAATTTTGGAAGTTAAAAAAAAATGTGATTTAATTTTGAAATTACCGACTAACTTGAACGAATCAGAACTGTTGCGATTTTTTTCTGACTTGTTAAGAATTATCTTTTGCAATCATTTCGTTTTTTTTAACGAAAAGTTTGCAGGCACAAAATAACTTTGCACTCAAATTGCCGCAGTTTGCGGCCGAAAAACAATCATATACCAAAATGGCAAGAGAACTTCAATTAAGGGAAGCCCTGCGTGAGGGCATGTCTGAAGAAATGAGGCGTGATGACAACGTGTTCATCATGGGTGAAGAAGTAGCGGAATACAACGGGGCCTACAAAGTCACCAAAGGCATGTTGGATGAGTTCGGCCCTCGCCGGGTCATTGACACGCCAATTGCAGAACTTGGCTTTGCAGGTATTGGCGTTGGCGCTGCCATGAATGGCCTCCGCCCGATTATTGAGTTTATGACCTGGAATTTTGCCGTATTGGCATTTGACCAAATTGTGAACAATGCCGCTAAGACTTTATCACAATCAGCAGGCGATTTTACCTGCCCCATTCTATTCAGGGGACCATCTGGCGCAGCGGGCCAGTTGGCACAGCAGCACTCGCAAACTTTTGAAAGTTGGATGGGTAATGTGCCTGGCCTGAAGGTGATTTCCTGCATTGACCCCGCAGATGCCAAAGGTCTTATCAAATCGGCCATCCGGGACAATGACCCAGTGTGCATGATGGAATCCGAAGTGCTTTATGGGCATAAAGGGTTGGTACCAGATGGCGAGTACATCGTACCCATTGGCGTAGCAGCCGTGCGAAGGGAAGGTTCAGATGTTACCATCGTTTCCTTTAATAAAATGGTGCTCGAAGCACTGAAAGCCGCCGAAGTACTGGAAGGCATGGGCATTGCCGCAGAGGTGATTGACCTTCGGACTATCCGTCCGTTGGACATTGACACCATTGTTGCATCTGTCAAGAAAACAAACCGATTGGTAGTGGTAGATGAGTCCTGGCCAATGTTTGGGGTTTCGTCGGAAATCGCTTACCAAGTGCAGAAATATGCTTTCGATCACTTGGATGCTCCTGTAGTAAGGGTCAACGCAGCCGATACAAACTTGGGCTACGCCCCAACTTTGGTCGAGGAATACATGCCCAACCCATCCAAAATCATCAAGGCAGTAAAAGAAGTGATGTACGTAGCGGTTTAATCACCGCTACGACGGAACCCGATGCTTTTTTTGTTGAATATAAAGTTGCTAGTGTCCAATTTGAAATCAATCACATCCTCAAGAATCAAGATATTGGAAGACACATTCTCCCTTTCATCGGGTGAGAGTGCTGCCAATCTCAAATTTTGATTCTTGATGGTTTCCGTCACCACTTGCCGCACTGTTCGGGCATTTCCAAAATACTTGTCACGGTAGTTATAAAGGAACTTCATATAAGCCGTCAAATGCTCCTCAGCTTCTGGTGCCGGTAGTATGCCTTTTTCTTCCAGCATTTGCAGCGCAATTTTTAAAAGATCTTCTGCCGAATAGTCCTCAAACTTCAGCACTTTGTCAAAGCGACTGCTGAGGCCAGGATTGGCTTTCAAGAACGCCTCCATATTATCAGGGTAGCCTGCAACAAATACAAAGAACTGCCCCCGCCTGTCTTCCATCCTTTTTAAAATTGTTTGAATGGCCTCGTCCCCGAAGTCATTGCCCGTATTGCTTTTTTGTGAAAGCGAATAAGCTTCATCTATGAACAAGACCCCGCCCATCGCTTCGTCAATCTTCTCGGCGGTTTTTGTAGCCGTCTGGCCAACGAAGCCAGCAACCAAGCCTTGACGGTCAGTCTCCACCATGTGCCCCCTTTCCAATATGCCAAGCGCCTTGTATATCTTCGTCAAAATCCGGGCAACCGTAGTCTTGCCAGTTCCGGGATTGCCAATCAGGACGGTATGCAGGAAGAAGCTGTTTAGCACGTCTCGGTTCGTTTCACGGTAGTAACGCACCAGCCTCACATGCTCTAGGATTTGAGAGCGCACTTTTTCCAAACCTACCAGCTTGTTTAGTTCTGCAATAGACCCCCGCAAAAGATCCTCGTCAATTGGTATCAATGGCAACTCTCGGTTCTGCTTGAAAGCAATATTCGATACATCTTCAAAAAGAATGGTTTCGAGGGTTGCCTTGTCCAAACTGCGAGGTTCGTCATTTGCCATGATGCGAAGGCCAAGGTTAATTTTGGCTTTTTCCATCAAATCATAGACAAACCGGGCATTGCCAAAACTCCGGTCACGGTCACGGTAGGCGTTGACGATGATTTCGTCCAAGCGGGTCTTGGCTTCCGTTGTAAGCTTTACCTCTTTTTCTTGGCAAGCATAAAAAGCAATTTGCGAAAGCTCCTGTGGCAAATAATCCGTGAACTCAAAATGGTGCCGGAAACGGGACTTCAGGCCGGGGTTGCTGTCGAGAAACTTGGCCATTTCCTTTGGGTAGCCTGCGGCAATGACCGCAATATCCCCTTTGCCATCGCTCATTTCCTTCATCAGGATTTCGATGACCTCCCGGCCAAAATCCTTGGTGTCGTCGGCGGTTCTGGCAAGGGCATAAGCTTCGTCAATGAAAAGCACGCCACCACGGGCTTTTTCGATGGCATCCTTCACCTTGGGTGCCGTTTGGCCAATGTACTCACCCACCAAGTCCACCCGGTCAACGACGTGAACATGGCCATTGGACAACAGGCCCATTTTGCGGTACAGCCGCCCCATCATCTTGGCCACGGTCGTCTTGCCTGTACCCGGGTTTCCTATGAAAACCGAATGGACGTTGATGGTCTCTTTCTCTTCAAAACCTGCGTTTTTGCGAAGCTGCAAAAACTGGATATAGCGGGCGTGCTCTTGTACTTTTTGCTTGATTTCCTTCAACCCCACCAAGGCATCCAGCTTTGCCATCAGTTCTTCAAATGATTCGTTCAACTCCTCTGAGGGCGTGAAGATGATAGGCACCAAGTGGTTTGGCATGTAAACTTGCGGCAAGCCCTCCTCGAATTTGTCGCCAACTTCAAAAGATATGGCCGCCATCATCTGATCCATGAAAACTAGCTCGCAGGTGTATTTGTCCTTGCGCCAGGAACCTTTCACGTTGCTCCCCCACCCCGCACTTATCTTCAAGTATTCATCCTTGCTCTCGATTTTTTGAAGGCGGATGACCTGGCCTTTCAACTCCCTTGCCTCGTTGTAGTATTTCACGAACAGTTCGCATTGCCAAAGCTTGTCGAAATGAGCGTTCTTGAGTAAAATCTCGGCATAGATATAACGGGTGTCGTTCGCATCCAACTTCCGGTAATACTTCCGGTCTTCCTCCATTACATCATCGTAAGGCCCTTCATAAAGCTTAAACGAATGCACTTGGATATAGCCGTTGTTGCCATTTTTCAAAGCATGTTCACCAGCATCCTCGATGTAGAAATATTTGGATGCCACTTTTTCACCCTCAATGAACGCCTCCCAGGCATAGGTTCCTTTCTTCCAAAAAGTCCCATCCGACTTGTTGCCCCAGCCCTCCCGAATGTAAACGATATTGTCGTATTTGCTGACCTTCCGCTTGAATGGCAAGGCACATAGTTCTTTTCGGGTCTTTTTTATATGGTAGCAGCGTAGCTCTACTTCCACATCCCAATCGTCTATGTCGAAGTACTTGTTGTAGAACGAAAGCTCAGCATAGACGTAAGAAGTATCCCAGCGGTCGAACACTTGCCGGTACTTTTTTTTGTTATCAGCCAGCCATTCCGTGGAGGAATAGAATTTCAGCTCACGGAACTTGAATTTCTTGAAATCAGGATAACGAACTGCGGTCATAAGCAGGAATTGGGTTTGAAATCAAAACGCCCAACCGTACAAAAGTAAGCAAAACCTGTTTGAAAAGTTGCTTTTTATCCAAAATGGAAGCATTCATCGTTCAATCTTGCAATAGCTTGTTGCCGAAATAAAGGATTGGAAAAATTATCAAAGAACTTTCTCATCTTTCGCCCGAACTTTCATTCAAAGCAACAAAATGGACCATAAACCTTCTGGCTCGCAAAATCCTGAACTTGTCAAGTACTTTGGCCTTGGCACAGGTATTATCCTCATCATCAGCTCTATCATCGGCTCTGGCGTTTACAAAAAAGTGGCACCCATGTCGCTGGCTTGCGAATCACCTGAACTGCTCATTGCAGCTTGGATTCTGGCGGGCCTCGTCACCCTTTTTGGCGTACTTACCCTTGCCGAAATCGCTATGTTGCTGCCGGAATCTGGAGGCTCCTTTGTTTATCTACGGGAGATTTATGGGGAAAAATACGGCTATTTCTATGGCTGGGCAAGCTTCGCATGCATCCAGTCGGCAAGCACGGCGGCCATCGCATACGTGTTTGCGCAGTCCTTGAATGCAGTCTATCCGTTACCAATTTTGGGGGGAGAATGGGAGACCATGAAGGTACTTTGGATATTCACCCCTTTCGCCAACCTGGGCGTAAAACTGGCTGCGGTAGGACTTATTGTATTGCTTACGGCCATCAACTACCGGGGCGTCAGGGAGGGCGGCACCGTCAGCAATATCATCACCATTATTGTGGTCGTCAGCTTATTGGCCATCATCGTGATGGGCTTTACCATGAGTGGAGGCAGCTTCGCCAATCTCACCACCGATGCCAGCACCTACCCGCCCGACAAAATGGGGGAAAGTTTCGGATTCCTAAAAGTGTTGTTCATCACCATGTTGGCCTCTTTTTGGGCATACGAGGGCTGGATCAATATCGGCTTCGTTGGCGATGAAATCAAGGACCCACATCGAAACATCCCAAAAATCCTGATTTTCGGGGTGCTCATCGTCATGGCCATCTATGTGCTGGTCAACATGGCCTATCTTTATGTGATGCCCATTGACGAGATGATGGCCGTTGCCAATTCCGAAAACGGCGTTGCAGCCGTGGAGGTCATCCGCAAGTTCATGGGCGATGGTGGTGCTTTTGCCATATCCGTGCTCATTGTATTGACCACGGCAGGCTGCACTAATTCCACGATTCTAACCTCCGCACGCATTTATTATGCAATGGCAAAGAAAGGCCAGTTCTTCAAATCGGCGGCCTTCGTTCATCCCAAGTTCAAAGTGCCAACCAACTCCCTCATCATTTTTGCAATTTGGTCCTGTGTCCTCGTCTTCTCGGGTACTTTCGACCAATTGACGGATATGCTAGTATTCGCCCAGTTCATATTCTATGCCTTAGTGGTGGCGGGTGTGTTCGTGCTCCGCAAAAGAATGCCCAATGCCGAGCGCACTTACAAGGTAATCGGCTACCCTGTTGTACCTATTCTGTTCTTGGTGTTCTGTGCCGGTTTGCTCATCAACACCTTGATAGAACAACCTCGTGAGGCAGGTATTGGGTTGTTTTTGATAGCTTTGGGGACGCCGTTTTATTATTATTTCAAGAAGCAGCACGAGGCAGCATAGTATGTGCCACAATAAAAAAGCCCGTTGGATACCTCCAGCGGGCTTTTTTATTGGAGAATCCAGTCTCTACCACTTCCTCCTTTCCAACGAAGTCACCGTCATCGCCACAAACACCCCTATGACCGATAAGAAGTAAATTACATCCCGTGTATCAATAACCCCCCGACTGATGGAAGCGTAATGGTAGTCAATGCCGAGCATCTGCACCACGTCATCCACCCGACCAACAAAAATGGGGAGCTTGCTGAGGAACATGAAGCCCCAATGCACGAGGAAGCATAGGAAAACGGCCATGACGAAACTGGCTATCTGGTGGTTGGTGATGGAGGAGGCAAATACCCCAATGGCCACGAATGCCGCTGCCAGTGCAACCAAGCCGATATAAGAACCGAGGATGGCACCACTATCAATGTTACCTTTCGGGCTACCCAACTGATAGACGGTAATGTAGTAAAGTAGGGTCGGCAGTAAGGCAATCACCGCCAAGGCAAGGCAAGCGAGGAATTTTCCCAATACAATTTGGAGGTCGCTCAATGGCCGGGTGGCCAACAACTCGATGGTGCCGGTCTGGGTTTCCTCGGCAAAGGAGCGCATTGTCACTGCAGGTATGAGGAAGACGAAGACCATAGGAGCGATGTCGAACAACTGGTCGAGCGTGGCGTAGTTATAGTTCAGCAGACTGGTGTCCGGGAACACGAACATGATGAGGCCCAAAATGGTCAGGAACACACCAATGACGATATAGCCAATGAGCGAGCTGAAAAAAGTATTGATTTCCTTGAAAAATATGGTCAGCATGGATAAGAAGTGGATAGAAATTGGAAATTAAGTGAAATTAGGAAATTCATCATTCATCATTCATCATTATATAAGCTGGATTCCTGTCCACATAAATCAGCAGGCATTTGAACAGTTTCTCATGTTGTTCTTCTTTGGGCAACTCGGTCAGCGTTTCCACCAACAACGGGTCGTCCTGAATCCAGGATAATAGGTTTTTCACGGTGAAATCCTTCACCTCACCGGTTTGGAAATGAAGGATTTTTTCGATAAAAACCTCCTGTTCACGCTCCACATAGCCTTGCCGGTAGGGCCTACCAGTCAATGGGTTATAGGCGGCTACCCTCACTTTCTTGGTCCTGTAATCGGGGTAGGTATAATAGCAGATTTTGCCCCGCAACTTCAAGGCCGCAAAATTGGGCAGTTCCTTGTTTATCTCGTCATTTGGCACCCGAATGGCCGGAACACCATCCATGCAAATCGCCCATATCGAATCGAGCGGGATAGGTTGCTTAGTACCTTTCAAAAAAATCGAGTCAACCTGCGTCAGGGAAGTCTGTGGATTGGTAAACGAATGAACGACCAACTTGGACATCGGATAGGTTGGTTGGTCGGCCTTCAATTGTTCGAGGTTGAAATAAACGCCATTGGTAAAGCGGTAATTCTTGGTGAGCAGGCTGGTGTCTTGACCAAACAACTGCCCAACGCTCAACAACAACAAGGCTATGATTATGATTTTCTGCATGAATCTTTTCCAAAGAATTTTTGGGCAGTTTTGCCCAAATCATTTTGTAAGTTCCGTGAAAACATCCTCCACACTGACCACCTCTTTGTGCATTTCGAGCAAGGTCAGGTTGTTCTCCACCGAAAACCGGAAAATATCGCCCCTGATGTCTTTGTTGGCATCGGCAACGATGTGCCAGCGGTTGCCCCCCAGCGATTCGGTTCGCTTAAGGTGCTTGATTTGCTGGAATTTGTTCACGTTAACCGCTTGCTGGAACTCCACCGTGACCACCAATTCATCACTGACCCGGTTCTGCAACTGGCCAATGGCATCGTTTGCCACGATTTTGCCCTTGTTGATGATGAGCACCCGATCGCACAGGGCCTGCACCTCCTGCATGATATGGGTACTGAAAATCACGGTCTTCTCTTTGCCCAACTGCTTGATAACACTGCGGATTTCGACCAACTGGTTGGGGTCGAGGCCACTGGTAGGCTCGTCGAGTATGAGCACTTCTGGGTCGTGTAGCATGGCCTGGGCAAGGCCCACCCGCTGCCGATAACCTTTTGACAATGAACTGATTAGCTTGTGCTGTTCCCGACCAAGCCCGGTAAGTTCCACCATATCCGCTACCCTTTTGGCGACATTGGGCACCTTGTGCAGCTTGGCCACAAACTGCAGGTATTCCCGAACGTACATTTCCTTGTACAAAGGGTTGTGCTCCGGCAAATAGCCGATGCGCCTGCGCACCTCCAATGGGTCGGTCTCCACATCAAAGCCACAGACTTCGGCTTTTCCAGTGGTTTGTGGGATGAAACAGGTGAGGATTTTCATGGTCGTGCTCTTTCCAGCCCCGTTGGGGCCAAGAAAGCCGAGCACCTCGCCTTTGCGAGCCTCAAAACTCAGGTCGTTGACGGCTTTTTGAGCGCCGTACAGTTTTGTCAGATGTTGAACTTTTACAGACACAGTGGTTGGATTGCGGATTTGGTTCCCTACGGGAATGACAAATGCGGATTGCCGATTTGGGATTGCGGATTGAAGGACCGGAAGTTGAATGCCCTCCCAATGGAAATCCGAAATCCAAAATCCATATTCGAAAGGCAAAGTTACTTAACTACCAACAGGAGGCAAAACTTATGGCAATGCAACGCAATTTTTCTCAAAAGTAGGCTCAAACTGGGTTTTGGTTGGTTGGCAATAAAGATTGGTCGCACAACTGCACAAATTTGGGTTGCGATTGACCGTAAAACGAATTTGAGCAGCTACCTTTGGCCGTACACTATTTAATAGTGCCGACGCACCCTTCAACAATTTTCCCAAAAAACGATTCAGTAACATCCAGAATCATTTCACCACCTCTGGTGCCAATTGTTTTATCATCCTGTTATGAAAAGAAATCTTTACACCCTGTTTTTCATCTTGCCATTCCTTCCAGTATTTGTTGCTGCGCAAAACTTCAACATGGAGAAGGTCTCTCGAAAGTTGTTGGAAAAAATAAGTCAATTCCCTGACGATTACCACCATGTCCATATCGTGTTGGCAGACCAGGTTGACCTTGAAGCACTCGACCAACAACTCACTGAGCAAAGGGCTATGCCAGATGAAAGAGCCAAAACCGTTATTTCGGCATTGCAGGAAAAAGCGGCTTCAACGCAGTCAAGTTTACTTGATTTGATTGCATCTTCACCACATACACTTTCCAACTCCGTTCGCAATTTTTGGTTGGCCAACGCCATTTTTGCGAAGCAGCAAAAAGAATTGATTGCCGAATTGAGCCAAAGGCCCGATGTTGCTTGGATTGGCCTGAACGGCCCCTTGAAAATGGAATCCATGACTTTGGCACCTGCACCACCATTGGAGCCGAACAACCGGGAAACAGGGTTAGCGGCCATTGATGCACCAGCCCTATGGGCAATGGGCTATACGGGCTACGGTCAATTGGCCTTTACGAGCGATACAGGCGTGGACCCCGACGTACCTGCAATTGCGACGCAGTTCAGGGGTTTTCACACCACCGCCAATGCGAGTTTTTTCGAGTACGATATTGACAATCAAAGCCAATTTCAGAACACAACACCTTTTGACTGCGGCTACCACGGCACGCACGTCAATGGAACCATTTTGGGGTTGGAACGCAGGACGAACGATACGATTGGTGTTGCCTTCAATGCCCAATGGATCGGCGCTGCCATCCTTTGCGGAATCAGCACAGAAGACAACGTCGCAGCTTTTGAATGGTCGCTTGACCCTGATGGCAATCCCAACACCTTTGACGATATTCCAGATGTCATCAACAATTCATGGTACGATCCCAACCTCGATACGCTGGACTGTTACAGCGTATATATACCAATCGTACTTGCGATGGAGGCAGCGGGTATTGCGGTCGTATTCTCAGCAGGGAACGAAGGCCCCGGCGTGGGCACCATTACCCAGCCCCATAACATCAATCTGAATTTGGTCAATTCGTTCACAGTCGGTGCCCTCAACGGCAATTCAACAAGTCTCAACATTGCCAGTTTCTCCAGCCGAGGCCCGTCCCACTGCCCAGACCCAGACAGTTCGCTGCTCATCAAACCGGAGGTTTCGGCACCAGGGGTGGATGTCCGTTCCTGCATCCCCGGTGGTTACGGTTTTCTTAGCGGCACTTCCATGGCAGCGCCGCACGTATCTGGGGCTATCCTATTGTTGAAAGAAGCATTCCCCAACTTGACCGGAAGGGACTTCAAATTGGCCTTGTATTACACAGCCAGGGACCTTGGCTTCCCCGGCGAGGACAATACATTCGGAATGGGTATCATCAATGTGCTGGACGCCTTCAACTATCTCGTAGCACAAGGCCATGTGCCAGTTTCTCCTTATGTAGCTAAAGATGTGCTGGTGGTTGATTCTGAAGTCCCCAAAATTGCTTGCGATGAGGAAGTTTCACCAATTCTCTATTTTGAGAATGCAGGGATGGATACACTTACCACTTTGGAAATCCATTATGAAATTGCCGGCGTAAACAATATAGTCGAGTGGACCGGCTCACTGGCACAGACCCAACGGGCTAAAATCCACTTGCCAACCTTGAACGTTCCAGAAGGAACCCACCGGCTGAGAGTCACGCTTGTTTCTCCAAACGGACATGCAGACGAACGTCCACTGAACAATATTTTTGAAAAAACGGTCATTGTCATTGATAGAGCACGGCTGTCTGCCACAGCAGAAGGTACAAACACCGTCTGCGAAGGCGGACAAGCATTACTAAGGGCGGAATACGAAGGGCCAGGCATGGCGGAGGTCACTTGGTACGACGAACCATACACCAGCAATTTGCTAGGTCAAGGCATGGTGTTTGTCACACCGGCCATTGTTCAAGCGGACACATTTTATGCCCAAGCCAAATACTTAATCCCAGCTGGCCTTCCCGACAAGAACATAGGGGCAAACGGCCTTTTCGACGAGGACGAAGGCCTTCGGTTCAATGCCCTTCAACCTTTCAAACTACGTTCGGTGAAGGTTTTTGCAGAGGAGACCGGCCTTCGGCAAATAAAACTGCTCAATGACCTTTCTGATGTGCTTGAGCAAAAAATCGTGAATGTCAACCAAGTTGGTGAGGTTGAAGTTGACCTGGATTGGAACATCCCAGTGGGCTTAAATTTCAGCATCATCAAAACTGGCGGGAAGCCGCTTTATGGCAATACTACAGCTATTGACTACCCCATTATACAGCCGTACATCGTTTCCATCACCGGCCCAACGGACATTACCACTGATACCTATTATTATTTCTATGACTGGGTCATCGAAATGGATGAGGTCTGCGAGCGGACCAGGGTGGTAGTGACCGCCAACGGCTCAGGTGACGCCCCAGATGCCGCTTTTGAAATTTCAACCGACAGCGTTGATATTGCATCACCCGTTTCAATTGAGTTCACGAACACAAGCTCAGGCGATGCCAATGCTTTTGTTTGGAATTTTGGAGATGGAAATATTAGCACCACCGAAAACCCAAGCCACCAATACACACTACCAGGTGAATATGTCGTGAGCTTGTTAGTTACCAATGCAAGCGGCTGCACTGCCTTTGCCTTGGATACTGTTCAAGTCACTCAAAACGGTGTTAGCGGTACTGATCCTGACGTAACTACTCCATTCGAGAGCATCCTCGTTTACCCAAACCCGGCGTCTGGTGAGTTGAACATTCAATTTGACTTGAATGCTGCCAAAATGGCTAGCTACCATTTGGTGGACTTGACGGGCAAAACGGTTAAGGCTGGCACTTTCCTCGCTTCGCAAAATGACCTTATGAAAGTTGATATAGGACAACTTGGAACGGGTGTTTACTTTGTCCATGTCCGTACTGCTGATTTGAACGCCGTTTGGAAAGTGGTGAAGTTGTAGTTTATAAAGCTTTAAAATGAAACGGAAAATCTATTTGTGGTGGGTCGTTGTCCTGCTGCCACTTATGGCCGAGGCTGCAGAACCCCAGAAGGTCTATACAGGCGTTTACCTGATGAACCTTTACGACCTCAACTTGGATGAGCACAGTTTTTATGGGGATTTTTACATCTGGTTCAAATGGAGGGGAGAGATTGATCCAACCGGAATCGAATTCGTGAACATGGTAGAAAAATGGGGAATGTCGCAAGAGGCATTCGAAGACACCATCATCACCCTCGAAGGCGGTTGGAACTACCAAGGCTACCGGGTCGAGGGACGGTTTTTCCATCCTTTTGAACTGGAGCGGTTCCCACTGGACGAGCACCAGCTTGAAATTCAAATAGAGCACCCAGACTACCCTGCCGATGCCCTTGTTTTTGTAAAAGACACCACCTCTGCTTCCGTCTATTTC
Source organism: Saprospiraceae bacterium (assembly GCA_016714985.1). Lineage (GTDB taxonomy): Bacteria > Bacteroidota > Bacteroidia > Chitinophagales > Saprospiraceae > UBA6168. The sequence goes on from JADKBS010000007.1 coordinate 139,281, forward strand.
AGGCCAGAAATGAAGCTGGCTGGATGGGATATCATGGGTTCAGAACTGGCCTCCCGAATGCACAATTATGGCACCGATTTCGGCAATCCAGACTACCCGGCCACCAATTTCTCCAATTTCAATTTTAGGTTTACCATCACCCGGCCAGTCAGTTATTTTATCTTGAAACTCCTGTTGCCACTTAGTATTGTTATACTGGCCGCTTTGGGCGCTCTATTGTTTTTCCCAAGCTATGTGGATGCCCGCATCAGCTTGCCGGTTGGCAGCCTCCTCACAGCGGTTTTTCTCCAGCAAAGCTACTCAGACGCACTGCCCGATGTGGGCTATATGGTGCTCATGGATAAAATATACCTTCTTGCTTATGCCTTGATTGCGGCGGTTATGTTCCAGTTGATTTTGACGGGCAACAAGCTCCGGCTGTTCAAGAAAAAAGAAATTGACCTCAACCGGGTGAAAAGAAAGGAGCATAAAATGGCTGCCATATTCTTGGGGATCTACTTTTTGGGGATTTTGGCAATGGTGCTATTGGTTTGATGCTTGGCATACCCAGCCTAAAAGCAATTTAGCGATAGTTTCGGCAGTTGAGCCACCGATAAAGAGAATTAAAAAAGCGGTTTGTGGGCTGGATGCCCACAAACCGCTTTTTTAATGTGAAGTTGAGGTCTTCCTCAGCTTGGTAATTATTCCCACGGTACTTAATTTACAATTAATGCGCAAAAACAATAAATTTACCAAAATAAATATCACATTTGCGCCCTGAATTCAAACCAGTCCATTCAATTATGTGACGGCCTATCCAATCTTCCGTCATTAAACTATTCCATTTGATTCGAAAAAGGCAGCTATTTAGCTAGGGACGTTTTTATTGAAAAAATTGCAATTTTTTCAATAAAAAACCAAGACTGAGTTGCAAGAGGGAAAAATGAAATTTTTTCCTCTCCTCACACCCCCTCATAGATAGTTACCCAAAAAGGAAAAGTAGTTCGTTGAAATTAGTTGATATTAAAAAAACAGAAAATCTAAGCTTTGTGCAATAAATTTAGGCTCATTGCATTGATTTTCAATACATTATATCAATTTTATAATTTCAATTAATTTCCATTTTCTACTTAATAGCAATGCTTTCAAGTATTGCATATTCACCAATTGTTTCACAATTCAAAACTAAAACATTTGCTATGGCAAACATTCTCGATGACTTGAAAGGCATGGTTACCAACCAAATCATTTCAAGTGCAGCAAGCCACCTTGGCGAAAGCGAAGGCGGCATCAGCAAGGCCATTGGTGCCCTGCTTCCGACCATCCTTGGGGGTTTGGTCAATAAATCAACTGACTCCAATGCATTCTCTGGCATTTTCAGCATGCTGAGCGACAACCGCAATGCAGGTTTCCTCGACAACCTCTCCGGCCTGATTGGCGGTGGCAACCTCGCCCATGGCGACCCCAAGGATGTCGCTGGCGGCTTGATGAGCAACCTGTTTGGCAACAAAGTGGGTGGTATTCTTGATCTTGTAAGCAACTCATCTGGGGTCAAGAAAAGCGCTACTTCCTCCCTGCTTTGGCCTAGCTGGCCCGCTCATCATGGGCTTCCTTGGCCGTAAGATCAAAAACGAGGGCCTGAACGCTGCTGGACTCGCCTCCTTCCTTGGTGGTCAGAAGAGCAGTATCATGAGCGCACTTCCTGCCGGCATGGGCAGTTTGCTCGGTTTTGCATCTGGCTTTGATGCGCCGAAAGTGAACGTAACCGATGCACCAAAAGTAGGTGGCATGAACTGGTGGCCTTGGTTGTTGGGCATTTTGGGCATTCTCACATTGCTCTATTTCTGGAAAGGTTGCAACAAGCCAGATGTTTCCGGTGCCGTAGAAACCGTAACGGAGTCAGTGGAGAACGCAGTTGACAGCACAGCCTCAGCAGTAAACAACGCAGCTGAAACAGTGGCTGACGCCGCTTCCGGCCTCGGTGCCTTTTTCAAAAAGAAATTGGCTTGCGGCGTGGAACTCAACATCCCAGAAAAGGGTATGGAAAGCAACTTGGTCACTTTTATCGAAGACAAAGCAAAGCCAGTTGACAAGACCACCTGGTTCTCTTTCGACCGCTTGACTTTTGAGACGGGCAGCTCCAAATTGGACATGGCCAAATCGGCTGAGCAAATCGGCAACATCGTCGAAATCATGAAGTGCTACCCAGCCGTGAAGCTGAAGATTGGGGGCTATACCGATAATGTTGGCAACAAGGACAACAACATGAAACTCTCTGCCGTCCGTGCCAATACTGTGAAGGCCACCTTGGTAGGTCTGGGCGTTGACCCGAGCCGGATGGAAGCTGAGGGCTATGGCGACCAACACCCAATTGCTCCGAACGACACGGAAGAAAACAAGGCCAAGAACCGCCGGATTGACGTGCGGGTGATGGCAAAGTAATATCCGATTTCAACAAATTTTACCTTAACGGGACAAGCATCTGCTGCTTGTCCCGTTTTTTTTCGGTGCCTTGAAACTGCATCTTACCTTTACGTCACAATGCTCGATTCCTTTCTTCAAAATATCAAAACAAAGCAGTTGATAGCACCGGGTTCAAAAACCCTGATTGCTACCAGTGGCGGGGTGGACTCGGTGGTGCTTTGCCATTTATTTCATTTGGCAGGACTGCCATTCTCCATCGCTCATTGCAACTTTAAGCTAAGGGAAAAGGCATCCGATTTGGATAAAGCGTTTGTAGGGGATTTGGCGGCGACCCTTCAAGTCGATTTTTTTACCACCCAATTTGACACACAAGGCTTTGCTCAGCAGAACAAGTTGTCCATACAAGTGGCAGCCCGTCAATTGCGGTACGCTTGGTTCGAGGAAACCCGCCAACTGGCAGGATGCGACCAAATCGCCACAGCCCATCATTTGGATGACAGCATTGAGACCATGCTTTACAATTTCGCAAAGGGATGTGGCCTAAGGGGTTTGCATGGGATTCTTGAAAAAAATGGCCATTTGGTTCGCCCCCTTTTATTTGCCACAAAAAGGCAGGTTATCCAATTTGCAGCGGCACATGGTATCCAATTTAGGGAGGACGCATCCAACGAATCGGACAAGTATAACCGCAATCTCATCCGCCATCATATCACGCCAGTTTTCGAAAAAATAAACCCTCAGTTCCAACAAAAAGGAGGAGATACCCTTGCGAGGATACGAGAAGCGGAAGCGCTTAATGATTTTGCCATTGACCAAATCAAACAAGCTGTTTTTGAGCAAAATGGGGATGGTTTCAAAATTGACCATAAAAAACTGCGCTCCTACCTGCTCCAGCAACCGTGCTCTATGAATTTTTGAAGCCATACCATTTCAACAGTGACCAAGTCGCACAAATACTGCAAAGCATTGACAATCAGCCTGGTAATTGGTTTGAAAGCTCATCCGGGCGGTTATTGGTTGACCGATTTTTTTTAATTTTTTCATCAGGGGAAAATTTTGGAGGAGTAATAACTATTGACAATTTCCCCGATGCCCCCATAAGCCTCCCCGATGGTCGTTCCTTGGTCATCAACAAACTGAATAGCACTGTTGATGATCTAAGCCATGCACCTTATATTGCCTTTATGGACGAGGGCTGCTTAGCCTTTCCAATAACCATCAGGCGTTGGCAGGCCGGCGACTGGTTCTGCCCACTGGGTATGGGAAGTAAGCGCCAGAAACTGCAAGATTTTTTTTCGAATAACAAGCTGTCGAGGCTCGAAAAAGAAAAGGTTTGGATCATGGAAAGCGGCGGGAAAATCGCTTGGGTCATTGGCTGGCGGCTGGATGAACGGTTTAAGGTCAGCCCAACGACAAACAATATTATTCAGGCAGTGTTTTTGTAAGGAATTGGAAGCTTGAACGACCAAGCACTTCGATAATCGTATCTTCAACTTTAAATCAAGCAATTTCTGTCAACTGCTTAAAAAATTCCCACATGAAAAAGCATAGTTTTACCCTGCTCATTGCAGTACTTTTCCTTGTTAAGGGTATTGCCCAACAAGTCGAACAGCAGCAACGCAGCCTAGTGACCAAGCGTACAGCTGATTGGTGCCCCCACTGTGGTACTTGGGGCTGGAATTATTTCAAGGACGCCATTGAGGATAATGGCGATAAGGCCGTTTTCATTGCGGCACACTACGATGGTGGCCTCAGGGTCGCTGCAGCCGAAGAAATATCTGAGAATTTGGGAGGAGGCTATCAACCACGATTTTTTTTGAACGCAACAGACCAAGGTGTGTCTTCTGGCAATGTGAACGCAAAACTGACAGCGCTAAAAGAGGCGATTGACGCCAATTTCGACCAGGCTCCCCAGGTAAACTGTGGTTTTGAGCCGATTTTCGTGGATGGTACTATCAAGGTTGACGCCAAGGTCAAGTTCTTCCAAGCTGTCCAAGGTGAGTATTACCTCGGCGTATATTTGCTCGAAAGCAACGTAACAGCCTATCAGGCAAGCATCGGCAACAATGCCGTTCACCCAAAACTGTTTCGTGCTTCTTTTACCCCGGAGACATTCGGCCAATTGATTTCAAATGGCGGTGCACCAGCCGGGCAAGAAGTCAGCTTACAATACTCACACTCAGTGAGCGTCGTTGCAGGCCGTGAATTAGAAGTAATCGGTATCATTTGGAAAAAAGAAGGCGATAAGTACATTCCCGTCAATGTCTGGGGAACGGATGAGATTACTGCGGTTTCAGCCATTGATGAGAAGATTCCTGGGAACAGTTTGAAGGTAGCCTCGAACGTAATTAAGGAATCAACCACCATTGTCATCAACCTCATCAATGACCAAACAAACGCTAGCATCGAACTTTTCGACTTGAATGGCCGCCAAGTTTCCACCATCTACAAAGGCCATTTGAAACAAGGCTACCAGACTATCAGCGCTGAAATAGCTGGAACTGCTGGCACATATTTCATCCGCCTGAAAGGAAAGGGGATTGAACTAGTTGAAAAACTGGTCATCCAATAACAATGGTTTGTGAAGGTTTCAGGTTTCAGGTTTCACGGGTGTTTCGTGCTCAATTGGAAAAGACTATCATTTTTAGAATAGGCGCTATCGTAAATCAACATAAGCAAAGTTGAATTTAGCAGGTGATTCCCTGAAACCAGAAACCTCCTAAACCATTGAATAATCACAGTATTGACAAAAAAAACCTGCTAGCGCAACAAAGGCTAACAGGTTTTTTTATTTTCTCAGCTTTACAAAATCAACTAATTGATCAAAGCTGCATATTGTTGTAAACATCAATCACCGTTTTCACGGCGGCGGCAGAGTTTTTCAGCAGTTCCTGCTCGTCGGCATTGAGTTTCACTTCGATAATTTTCTCGATGCCTTTCTTGCCCAAGATAACAGGCACACCTAGGAATATATCGTTCAAGCCGTACTGGCCGTCCAATTTGGCACAAACTGGGAAAATGCGTTTTTCGTCCCGCACGATGGCCTCCACCATTTGCGCAGCAGCAGCACCGGGTGCGTACCATGCAGAAGTGCCCATCAGTTGAACCAGTTCACCGCCACCAACTGCCGTGCGCTGTACGATGGCATCCAATTCTTCCTTGCCAATCAGTTCGGTGACAGGAATGCCAGCTACCGTGGTGTAACGGGGCAGCGGCACCATGGTGTCGCCGTGGCCGCCCATCAGCAGGGCTTGGATGTCTTTTGGCGAGCAGCCAAGTGCCGTTGCCAAGAAAGCACGGTAACGGGCTGTGTCGAGGATACCAGCCATGCCGAACACTTTGGAGGAATCAAGGCCGGAGGAACGCCAGCAAGCCAGTGTCATTACATCGAGGGGGTTTGAAACCACAATGATGATAGGGTCTTTGCTGTGCTTCATGATGTTCTCCGTCACCGTATTCACGATACGGGCATTCGTAGAAATAAGGTCGTCACGGGTCATGCCCGGCTTGCGTGGCACGCCAGCCGTTATGACCACGATTTCGCTGCCTTCCGAAGCGGCATAGTCGTCGCCGCCGCTGAGGTAGGTGCTGTAGTTGTCAATGGGTGCCTGCTGCCAGGTATCAAGTGCTTTGCCCTTGGCGAGGTTCCCTACGATGTCAATGAGGACGACCTCATTCACGATGTCTTTGTGGGCAATGACGTTTGCGCAGGTCGCACCCACGTTGCCAGCCCCGATTACGGTTACTTTGCTCATATTAAAATGATTAGGTTGATGAGGTTTGATGAGGTTGAATGCTGACTTTAATTAATCAACGAATTTTCAATCCAATCAAAACTTCATCAACCGAAGTTTGTTAGTTAGTCGCTCGAAATTGCCTTTTTCAAAAGCGGCGCAAAGGTAGGATTTTTCTTATACCACAAACCGTATTTGACGGGGCAAAGACAAGTATTGGGTATGTTTTTTTCCTAACTTTGTGACCTCAAAACGCAAAATTCAAAAATCATAAAATGAATCAAATTATTAGAGCATTAGGCACTTTTGCTTTCACTGCGTTGATTGCCATTACTGCTGCCCATGCACAGCACCACAAATGTGGGGTCACTCTAGAGGAGGGGAAAAAAATCATGGAGCAGTTCCACTTCAACCGCAATGAAATGCGCGACTTCGCATTTGAAAGGGGTGCGATCACTTATGTGCCTATTAGGTTCTACATGGTAGCCAATGCAGATGGTACTGGACGGACATCAGAAAAGGCAGCACTTGGCGCCCTTTGCCTGTTGAACGAGAACTATGCCGACCAAGAAATCCAGTTCTATATCAAGGAGTTCAGGTACATCAACAATGACGATATTCATAGCGACCCTATCAATTCGGGCTTCAACGATATCGCCAACCAGATGATTTACAATGCACTCAACATTTTCATTTCCAAGGAGACTGGGGAGGAAGGTGTATTAGGGTTCTACCAGCCAGGAGCCGGCCCACAAGGAAATGACTGGGTGGTGCTGGAGGAAAACTCGGCTACCGAGAAACTCGTGGCAACCCACGAAGTCGGGCATTTTTTTAGCCTCAACCACACTTTTTATGGATGGGAATGCACTGGTGGCTGGGATGAAAACCTACATGGCAACCCAGTTGGTTTTACCACACCCTGTGGAACCTACTGAACGGGTCAACATGACCAATTGTCAGGGCTTCAATTGTGGTGGAGATTGCCTATGTGACACACCCGCCGACTTCATGTTCCCAAACAACAGCTGTGCCTACAACCAGGATGCACTGGACCCCAATGGGCAGCCATTGTCACCCGACATTCAGAACTTCATGAACTATGTTTACGGTTGCTCCGACTATCACTTCACGGACGACCAAAAACAGGCCATCAAGAACAGCCTTTTCAGCAGCAGCCGCAACTATATTCGCCCAAACTACACGCCAAATTTGGAACAGGTAACTGGTACTCCCACCCTCGTCAGCCCGCAAGGCGGAGAGCTTGTGCCTACCTACAATGCCGTGCCGCTGGAATGGACCGCCGTGCCCGGTGCCGACAGCTACCTCATCGAAATGACGACTTCTGGCCAGCCTACCAGGCGGCTCATCGTCAATTCAAATACGACGGTTGTCAATGGCTTGCTGCCCAATAAAAGCTATCTTTGGAAGGTTTTGGGCTTCAATGAGTATTCCACCTGCGCTGGTTTTTCAGGTCAAAAAATCCTGAAAACAGGCGAGCTGATCAACGATACCTCCGTCTTGACCACTAAGGAAAAATGGACCCTCGGACCAAACCCCGTTAAGCTGGGCGAATCCGTCTTCCTTACCCTTAGCACAAATGCCAAGTTGGCCGCAGACATCACCATCTTTACCGCCAACGGCCAATTGGTTCAGGAGCGCAGGGCCATCGACTTCGCCCAGGGTGACACCTCTTACGAAATCGAAACGAACAGCCTGAACACCGGGCTTTACCTCGTTAATATTCGGACCGAGAACGCTACGAGGACGCTCAAACTGTCCATTGTCGAGTAAGCTGTTGGGCAGTACTTTGGAAAAAGTAAAAAGGCTGGGGCATCTCGATGCCCCAGCCTTTTTTCATTTCTAATAGGTTACAATGGATTTTAAAAAAAGCAGGAACCCAATCCCTTCTTACCTTTGCTGCCAACAATACTTGATAACCCAAGTTGCGGATACCCCAACTTAAGTCACTTTTTTGAAGAGAAGGGCTTTATAAAATTTTTGAAGGCTCCCGTAACTCTTTTGTCATGGCCTTTAGGCCAACTCTGCGAAATGAAGTGTAACTAAACGTGATTCAGAGATGGCCTAAAAGCCATGACAAATGGACCCAAAACGGTGAAAATGTATAGCCTTCTTTTTTTAGGATGCCCGGTTTGACGAGAAAGTGAGGTGCTCCGCAACTTGAATTTGATATTTCATGAAGGCCCGAAGTCACAAACAAGACAAAGTCAACGTCATCACCCTCGGCTGCTCCAAGAACTTGGTGGACAGCGAGAACCTTATTACCCAACTGCGGGCAAACGACTACGAGGTGGTACACGACAGCGAGGAGGAAGATGCCAATATTGTTATCGTGAATACCTGCGGGTTCATTGATGTTGCGAAACAGGAGAGCATTGATACCATACTGGAATATGCCAACGTCAAATCGGAGGGCGGCATTGAAAAGCTTTACGTAACGGGCTGTCTGTCACAACGTTACAAGGATGATTTGGAAAAAGAAATACCGGAGGTGGACGCTTGGTTCGGCACCTTGGAACTGCCCGGACTGCTCGCCCGCCTGAACGCCAACTACCAGCAGGAACTCATCGGGGAGCGGGTCATCACCACCCCACCCCACTATGCCTACCTGAAAATCTCGGAAGGCTGCAACCGCACCTGCAGCTTCTGTGCCATCCCTTTGATGCGGGGCAAACACGTCTCACGGCCCATCGAATCGCTTGTTGCGGAAGCAAAAAGCTTAGCCAAGCGGGGCGTGAAGGAACTGATGCTCATCGCTCAGGAGCTTACCTACTACGGCCTCGACATCTACAAAAAACGGGAACTGCCCGCCCTGCTCGATGCCCTCTGCGAAGTGGAAGGTATTGAATGGATTCGGCTGCATTACGCCTATCCGAGCAAATTTCCCTTGGAAATATTCGATGCAATGGCACGTCAGCCCAAGGTCTGCAACTATCTCGACATCCCGCTTCAACACGGTGCCGATGGTGTACTGGAGCGGATGCGGCGGCAAATCACCCGTGCAGAAACTACCGAACTTATCAAAACGGCGAGGGAGCGGGTGCCCGGTATCGCTATCCGAACCACGATGCTCGTCGGCTTCCCCGGCGAGACGGAGGAAGAATTCGAGGAGCTTTGCGATTTTGTGCGGGAAATGGAATTCGAACGGCTCGGCGTTTTCCAGTACAGCCATGAAGAGAACACCAGCGCCTTCGACCTCGAAGACGACGTGCCGGAGGAAGTGAAGGCCGACCGTGCTGCCCGCCTTATGGACATCCAGCAGGAAATCAGTCACCGTAAAAACCTTGAAAAAGTAAACCAAAGCTATAAGGTGCTGTTCGACAGAAAGGAAGGTGGTTATTTCGTTGGTCGAACTGAGTTCGACAGCCCAGAAGTGGACAACGAGGTGCTGGTGGACGCCAAATCCAATTTCGTGCGGATTGGCGATTTTGCCACCGTGAATGTGACCAGCGCCGCCGAGTTCGATTTGTTTGGAGAAACGTAACAACTTAGCAGGGGGTGTTTTTGGGGAAAAATTTTCAATTTTTCATAAAAACACCTCCAAATATGGGAGGATAGAAAAAAAATTTCATTTTTTCTCTCCTCCCTTACCCTCCTAAGCTGTTTCGGATAAACCATGAAGTCATGAAGCCATGCAACCGTTAAACAATGAAGCCATGAGTACCACCTCGCATCCAATTTTCGCCAAGTTGCAAAACCCTATTTATCAAGCAATTATGCTCTTGGCCGCCGTTTTGGTCTTCAACCTTGGTTTCCTCGCCTTCAGGGCTGGCGGCATGGAAATTGAGCAGCGTTTTCCCTGGACGATTGCAGCCTCCTTTCTGCTTTTCTTTGCTGCATTGAACGCCATCATGAGCCTTTTCGCCAAGAACATGGACAGCTATTGGACCCGTTCCATGCTCAGTTTTGTAGGATTGGCAGCGGTTTCCGCCCTCTTGGCCCAACTCTTCAGCCAACTCAGCATGAACGATGCCGGTTCGTACAAATGGGTCTATATCGTGCTCACCATCACCTACCTCGTATTCCTGCTCATGCTGACCGCCATGCGGAAAATCGTGGACTTTGCCCAACGGGAGGAGTGGAACCAGCCGAGGTTGCGGCAGAGGCGGCGGCGCTAACAGGCTGCCGTAAATGCCAACCTCAATCAGCAGCAGGACAACCTTCCCCGTGCCTAGTTATTTCCATCTTCCGAAAAGCATCGAATGTACCTTTTATCAAGATCTTGGTCTTCCCTTCATCGCTGGTTCATAGTCTCCCACTTGAATTGGCTACCAGTTGGCTATTTTCGGGACAATTTCCCCAGTCAGTTTGTCCCAGAATCGGTTGGAGGGTGTATGCGCTGCCTTTTGATGGATCAATTTTCACTTGAATTGGAAGGCTGTAGAGGCTGATAGGTTGTTGGTGTAATGACTAAGCTCAATGCCGGTTATGTGTTTTCGAATAGTTGATTCTATTTCCTTCCACTAGTTTCCAAATCTTTCATCAACTTTGCCGAAAACAAATACGGCAATGAAATTCCTTTCCAAGCTTTTTTTCCTCCTGTTAGTGACGCTCCATTTTTCTTGCGGCTCTGAGCCGACGACAAGTAATGGGGAGGTACCGCAACCTGAAGGCACCGACACCACTACCACGACGGCAGAGGCCCCGACCCCAATAGCGCCAAGCCGACCGACCTGCAAGTTGGTGGGCAGCACGCTCGAAGGCAATATGTTTTGGGCGAGCAGCGACGACCGTTTTGTGGTCATCTCCGCCGAAGAAGAAACCAAGGACAAAGACCTTGGCGAGAGCCACCGCATCCTTTCCGTGTATGACGGCCAGTGCAAGCAGCTTTTCCGGGAGGTGCTGCCCGTGAATTTCAGCCCGGACTATCCCTACTACCTGACGGACATCACTTATAACAAGGTGAGCAAGCAAGTGGGCATCCGTGGTTGGTACAATTTCTACCTGCTCGATTTAGCCACGCTGAAGCTTTCCACACCGCTCACACCCAAGTACCTCAACGAGCGTTATGCCGAGGATGCCCAGAGCGGCTCCATCAAGCGGCTGGAGCTTTGGGAGAACTATATTGTGGGCTATGCGGCGAGCAAGGGGCCTTTCGTGTTCGACATAAACGCACCTGGCCAACCTACCCCGGTGCTGCCTTCAGCGGAGTTCCCCATTGTGAAGGGCGAGAACTACAGCAGCATGTTCCTGTTGAAATCAACGAACGGGGAAGACACTTACCAAGCCCTTGCCCCCGACTACGACTACGAGAAGGAGGAGTTTTCGTTGAACGTACTCTTTGAAAGCCCCAAACGGTTCAGTACGGCCATCAACAAGTCGTTCAGGAACAACCGCTTCATTATTTTGATGGAAAAGGGAGATGGCGCACGGGGCACCAATTACGCTGTGGACATGAAGAACCGTAAGACAGTTGACCTGCCTGTCGAGGTTGCGGCCAAAAAGGACACTGAAATTATTGCTTGGTTTGAAAGGTCGATAAACGAAGACGGGGACGGTGGACGGTTTGAGGCTGTCGGTTGGTGAAGTGGGGTTTAAGCAATAGTTCAGGGGTTGTCTTTGGAAAACTATCGCTTCTATGCCATTTATCCAAAATAGGCCGACGTTGATAGAATTAATTAAAAGGAAGGAGGAATAGCTTCTATACTTGCCAGACATTTTCAATACAACTAAAAATATGAAGTTGAGGACTTCCAACACCGTATTTCAAGCGTTTATTTTCGCTTTCCTTTCGGCCAACTTGTTCTTTGTCACAGCCATTCCAGCCCAAGATATTTGGTCGTTGCAGCGCTGCATCGAATATGCCCGCACCAACAGCATTGCCTTGAAACAGGCTGAGAACGGCATTCAATTGGCTGCCTTAAATGACAAACAGAACCAGCTTTCCCGGTTGCCAAGTGCAACGCCAACTCCAATTTCGGCTATCAGTTTGGCCGAACCATTGACCCGGTTTCCAACAGATTTGAAAAGCCAAACCATCGCTTTCAACAGCATGGGACTGAACGCTGGTGCAACGCGTGTACGGTGGCGGACATCAACAATACCATCAAACAGGGCAAAATCAACCTGAAAGCTGCCGAACAAGATGCGGCTTCCAGTTTCAATGACATTGCGCTAAGCATTGCAAATGCCTACTTGAACATCCTATTATCGGAGGAGCAATTGGAGAATGCAACAGGCGCAGGCGCTTTCCAGCAACAGCTCGACCAAACCGACAAGCGCATTGCTGCAGGCACCCTGCCAATAAACGACCGCTTGGATGTGCTGGCGCAAATCGCCAACGACGAGCAGGCAATCGTGCACTCCGCAAAACACCATTGACATCAGTTACCTGAACCTCAAAGGTTTGATGCAACTTGACCCTTCCACGAATATCAAAATCGAGCGCGCCAGCTTCACCATTCCAGCGGATGCCAATCCCGATGCCTTTGATTTTTTTGCCGTGTATGCGCAGGCCGTCAACACCCAGCCCCAAGTGGCTGCCAATGAACTTCGGGTGCAGAGCGCAGAAGTTGGCGTTGACTTGGCAAGGGCTGGGTATTTTCCTACCCTGAGCATTTTCGGCGGTTTGAGCACCAACTGGTCAGATGCCGCCAAGCAGTTTAACCTGTTGAACCTGGGAACGGTGAGGGAGTCACAAACTTTCTATGTTGACTTGGGCCAGGGTGAAACGGAGCTGAACGTTGAATACGATGCACCAAACTTCAAGGAGGAGTTTCTTGACTACCCTTATTTTAACCAAATCAGGGACAACTTTGGCCAAAACATTGGCGCAGCCATCAGTATCCCCATCTACTCTAATGGCCAAAATCAAATCAATGTGCAGCGGGCACAGGTGAACATCCTCAATGCCAAATTGCAGAGCGACCAAACCAAGCAACAATTGAAGAACGATGTGCAACAGGCCATTGCAAGCGCCAAGAACGCCAGACAGACTTTGGATGCTTCGCAAAAATCAATTGACGCCACGAAGGTGGCCTATGAAAACGCCGAGAAGCGCTTTCAATTGGGCACCATCAACAACTTGCAATTGCTGACGGCTCGTAACAATTACGACATCGCACAAACCAACCTGACGGTGGCCAAATACGACTACCTGTTCAGGCTGAAAATCCTTGATTTCTACCTTGGAAAAACCATAAAATTGGATTGATGAAGAAGCGTGGCCCGCCCTACATTGCGGCCTCCAATTCATCATTCCTCATTTATCATTCATCATTCATTAGATATGGCAACGTCAAAAAAGAAACGGAATTGGTTGATTTTCGGCATCGTCGGCTTGATTGCGGTGCTGCTAGTGGCAGCCGCCGTCAAAAGCAGGAACAGCAAGACGGGTGAGACCGTGGAAACCGAAAAAGCGGCCCTGCGCACCATCAAGGAAAAGGTGGAGGCGAGCGGCAAAGTGTTCCCCAAAACGGAGGTCAAAATCAGTTCGGACGTATCGGGCGAGATTGTCGAACTCTACGTAAAGGAAGGTGACAGCGTCACCGTGGGGCAGGTTTTGGCCAGGGTTGACCCAGAGGCTTACAACTCTCAGGTAGAGCGGGCAGCAGCTGGCGTGAACAGCTCAAAATCTGGATTGGCTAATTCGAGATCACAAATTGAGGCCGCCAGGGCATCAAAGGAGCAGTTGGAGGCACAGTTGACGAACGCCCGAGAAATCCACAAGCGCAACGAAAACTGTACAAGGACGGCGTGGTTTCGCAGCAGGATTTCGATGCCTCTTTGACGAATGTCAAGCAACTGGAATCGAACATTCGGGCGGCAGAGGCCAATATCCGCTCTGCCCAACAGACGGCCCAGTCCAACGAATACCAAATAAAAAGCGCTGAGGCATCCTTGAAGGAAATCAATACCACCCTAAAGCGGACGACCATTTATGCCACCATGAGCGGAATCCTTTCCAAACTGAACGTGGAAAAAGGCGAGCGGGTCGTGGGTACGTCCATGATGGCGGGCACAGAGATTATGCGCATCGCCGATCTGAAATACATGGAAGTGCAGGTAGAAGTTACCGAAAACGACCTTCCCCGCATTGCTTTGGGCCAAACCACAGTGATTGAGATTGACGCTTACCTAGACCGCAAGTTCACGGGCAAGGTGGTTGAAATCGCTCATACCGCCAATAACCTCATCAGCTCTGCCACGGGTTCAGTAAACCTTACCACCGATCAAGTGACCAATTTCATCGTGACAATTGATATTGACCAATCGTCGTACAAAGACCTGATAAAACCGGGCAAGCCCTACCCTTTCCGGCCGGGCATGTCTGCTTCCGTTGAAATCCTTACCAATACCGTTGACAAGGTGGTAAGTGTTTCGATTCAGGCAGTAGGGACAAGAGACAAGGAAGAGAAAAAAGATGCCCCGAAAAAAGAAGAAAAAGTCAATGAGGAAGAATCATCGGCAGCCTCGGTAGCGGGTTTCGACGACCTGCTTGAAGTCGTCTTTGTGGCCATGCCCGGCGACACCGTTGCGCAGCGAACCGTGAAGACCGGGATCCAAGACGATGATTATATCCAAATCCTGGAAGGCCTAAAAGAGGGCGAAGAAGTGGTCATCGGCCCCTATGCTGCGGTTTCCAGGAAAGCTGGAATCAGGGTCGAAAAATCACCAGAAACCAAGGAAGACAAGGATAAAAAAGAAGAGAAAAGAAGCCGAGGCGAAAGTAGAAGTGGAGGTTGATTAGTGAATGATGAATGATGAATTTGTCAGCACACTGATTATCAGGTGTTTACCAACTTAAACAGTCTAATTTCACTTTTCCCAGTTCACTTAAAAAGACAGAAGGGGAATTCAAAACCTTAAAGTTTTTATGTTTTAAAAATTCGGCATCGTAATACTTCGATTTTTGTCGCTCGTGTAAGCCGTTTGTTCGCAAGGGCGGGAACAAAAACGGCTTACACAGGGCCACATAACTCGAAACTCGTGTCTAGTAACTGCCTTAGTTATCATTCCCAAATGGAAATCATCTTCGTGGAATAGTTAATCGAAAACTTGCCAGATTTAAAGAAAGGGAACCCAAGCAGCCCGTCCACGCCATTCGTCACCAAGTTTTGAAGATGCGTAATATCGGAGAAGATAAAGCGCATGTTCCAGAAGTTCAGGCCGCCTACGGTGGTTTCAACCACATAGCCAGCATAGGTTCTGCTTGAACCGCCAGCCATTCCTAGCACACCAGCATTGTTCACGGGCGTGACCAATTCCTGATCCAGTTCAAAGGCCTTTTGCAGGTCGAGCATATTGGTATTGGCACCAGTGTCGAGGCCGAGGCGCAGCTTTTTATTGCCGATTTGGGCTTCTATGACGGGCAAGTGGCCTGCCATTGTAAAAGGAATTTGAGATTTTAAGGACCAACCTTTCATAATTGCTGGTTTGCCATGTGGCACCAGCGTAACCAATTGTTTTTCAAAATCAATCAAAAGGTCGAAATCCTCCAAAAACTTGTAGCCGATAAGCCCAGCGATGGGGCGGTTTGTGACCATTTCGAGTGCGCCTATATCAGTGGTAAGCGCAGGTAACTCGTATTTTTGCACCCCCGCCCATGAGAACGATGCAATGGTCTTCCAATCCCCGGCCATGCTGCCGTGCAGGCTGGCTACTTGTATGGCTTTCGCCTCGTTTTCCCGTCCGTTTAGAATCATCATCGGAGAGCCTGTATCCAAGATAAAACTGGCTGGTTCCCTATCCAATTCGGCTTGGACCACGACCATGCCCCTAACCAGTTCAAACTTGGTAGCGTTCGGTATATCGTGTACCACCACAAGGCTGGTTTTGTCGGAACTGCTCTTCGAAAGTTTTGAACTTTCGGGAAGGAGTCCCGACAAAACCAGAGGTTTCGGAATATAGCTTGTTGCGTTTACAAAAACCGGGCTGCCAAGAATGAGCAGCACCCCCAAAAATACTGGGATGTTGAAAGCCTTTTTTCTCATGTAGCTAAGTGTTTATTACCTGTAAGCCGTAAAAAGTCAGCCGAAAACCGGCAGCCGAAAGCTGTCCGCTGTAATGGGAAATAGTGTTTGTGGTTACGCCAAAAGCGCATCACTACAACATGGAATAGCCTATAAATTTCAGTGGGAAAGTAGTGTGGTGGGGAGAAGTAAGCCTTTTTTCATTTTTAGAACTACAGCATTGAAAACAAAATTGTGCCGAATTTGAGCCAGCAGGAGAAATAGCGATTTCTTATTGCATGAAGCAACTGCCCAATAATTTTGAGACCCATCGAAAATTAAAACTATCCTTTGGGATTACACCATAGAAGGCAAATGGTCAGGAATTTTATTTTCCGAACATGGGTTGGAGGATTTTCTTGCAGTTTACATTTTTGTCAAAATGCACAAAACGTTTGACATCTCACTGCCAACAATTCTTGTTGTTACCAATGGTAAACGTTGCTGCCTTTCATAGGTCATTGATAGTTGGCCAATGACCAACAGCCAACTACCAACTGCCAATAGCATTAGCACAAACCTGTTCATGGGCTGTAAACTTCCTTCCCCATCAACTTTTACCATCCTGATTTCCACAATCTTTCGACCTTTACCCCTATTCATTCACAACCACCATGTCAGTATGAAACTCAACTTCACCACCCTTTTCATAACCATAGCCATAATTAGCCTCACCTCCGAAAGCTGCAACCCCGGCAAACGCACCGGCCGCCAGAAAGACTATTTGAACGAGCCGGCTGCAGAACGCAACAAACGCATGGAATGGTGGCGGGATGCCCGTTTCGGCATGTTCATACACTGGGGGCTTTATGCAGTACCCGCTGGCAAATGGGGGGGGAAGGACTCCTATGGTGAATGGATTCGCTCCTCCGCTGAAATACCACTTGACACTTACGACCAGTTTCGGGAACAGTTCAACCCAACCAAGTTCAGCGCCAAGGACTGGGTGCGCATGGCCAAGGAGGCGGGGATGAAATACATTGTCATTACCACCAAGCACCACGATGGGTTCGCCATTTATGACAGCAAAGCCAGTGATTTCGATATCATGGAAACGCCTTTCAAAAGAGATGTGCTCAAAGAGCTGGCCGACGAGTGCAAAAAGGAGGGCATCAAACTTTGCTTCTACCACTCGATCATGGACTGGCATCACCCCGACTACCTGCCCCGCCGTACCTGGGAAAAAGACCGCTCCACCAAGGGCGCTGATATGGATCGGTACGTGGACTACATGAAAAAACAGTTGAAGGAGTTGCTCACCAATTACGGCGATGCCCCGCATGTGCTCTGGTTCGATGGGGAATGGGAAGCTACTTGGAACAGCGAGAGGGGGAAAGACCTCTACAACTTCGTGCGCAACCTTAAGCCCGATGTCATCATCAACAACCGGGTCGGGGCGCACCGAGACGGCATGGCTGGGTTTACTTCACCTGGACAGTTTGCCGGGGATTTTGGTACGCCAGAGCAGGAAATCCCTGCCACCGGCCTGCCCGGTGTAGATTGGGAAAGTTGTATGACCATGAATGCCAATTGGGGCTATAACAAGGCCGACAAAAACTTCAAGTCCACAAAGGAACTGCTGCACAACCTCGCAGATATTGCAAGTAAAGGCGGCAATTTCCTGCTCAATGTTGGCCCTACTGCCGAAGGGTTATTTCCAGATGAAAGCATCCAAAGGCTGCGAGAAATGGGCGATTGGATGAAAAAGAACAGCGAGTCAATTTATGGTACCGCTGCCAGCCCGCTCGGCAACTTCGATTGGGGCCGTATCACCATGAAGCAAAAGGATGGCAACACCATCCTCTACCTTCACGTTTTCGAACCACCCCGTGACAGCCGCCTTGTGCTTAACGGAATCGCCAATGTACCAATGGGTGCCAGCTTCCTCGGCCACCCCTCCGCCAAAGCCCCGAAGGTCGAACGCATGGATGACGGCATCATAGTGGAATTGCCACAGACAATGCCCGACAAAATCAATTCGGTCATTATGCTGCAGCTCAAGGGCAAGCCGGATTTTCACTTGCTGCCCATTGCTAAGGCTCCCCGTGATATTTTCATAGATAAGATGGAATTGTCGCTTGTGGATGAAGGCGGCAATGTTGACATCCATTTTACAACGGATGGTTCGGCGCCAACTGCCCAGTCACCCGTTTACAAATCGCCTTTAGTCCTGACAGAAACGACCATACTCACCGCCCGTTCCTATCGCAATGGCAAGCCCATCAGCGGCACGCTTCAAAAGACCTTCTGGAAAAAAGAAGCAAAGCCCAGCACCAACCTTGGCGGCATGGCTCCTGGCTTACAGTATTTATTCTTTGAAGGCAACTGGAACAAAATTCCTGACTTCGACCAGATGAAGGCGGTGAAAAAAGGGTTTATGAAGAACTTCAACCTCGAAGTGAAAAGCGCTGATGGCGAGCGGTACGGCTACGAGTTTAGGGGGTTTATCAAGGTTCCTGTAACAGCAGTCTATCATTTTTCCACTGCCTCTGACGATGGTAGTATCCTGCTGATTGACAATGAAATGGTGGTGGACAACGATGGGTTGCATGGAACTAAAAAAGTGACGGGCATGGTGCCATTACAGGCTGGCCAACATGAAATCCTGGTGCGCTATATTGAAAGCGTAGGAGGTGATGAGCTAAAGGTATCTTGGTCGTCGGACAAGATTGCGGAGCAGCCAATACCGGATGGGGTGCTGTTCCATGTGAAGCCGAAGTGAGGGCTTAATCCCTCAACTTCTCCTCCAAATCCAATAATTCTGAACCCTCTTTTGTGGCGCCGCTTGCAGGGTTTCCATCCAATTTGATGATTTTGCTGGCCAATAGCCTTGCCTCGACGCCGGGGTTCTTCAACCAGTTCACCGACCAAATGGGCAGGTAGGCAAAGCCCGATTTTTCAAGGGTCCTGACTTGATCTTGCTCCCAAGGGGACGAGGTAAAGGCCGTGGTAGCGAAATAGCCATCTGGTACGAGAACAACTGGCCGTCCACCATCATGGGCTGGCTTCACGAACAAGGGGAAATGCACGTTATCGGTAGCCACGTTCGTGGCAATCCTTTTGCTGTCCATATAAGGTTCCAAGGCCCGAACGACTTCATTGGCAAAGGTAGAAGGAGGATGCTCAACGCCCTGCCGTTTGCCCAGTGCTTCGTTAGAAATCAAGATTTGTGGTTGGTTGCCGTTCTTCATGGCCTCTGCCAATCGGATGAAATGCGCTAAATACCATGTGCCCTCTTCCCATTTCTTGGCCTCGATTTGTTGGAGGTAATCTTCTGGCAAGGAATGCACGATATGGAAACCATCTACCGGCTTGTTAATCAGCATGCGCAGGTGCCCAACTCCAGCAGGGGTGTTAAGGAATACCATTTTCTTGGTCATTTCCCCCTTCAGGTTCACGGCGCCATAGGTGCAAGACATGATGATGATGTCAAAATACTGCCCGAATAGTTCATCCACATGGAATACGCCCATCCCATTGCGCTCCAACTGATGGATTTTCTCGCTGCCTAAAGCATTCTGTTGTTTCAGTTTCAGTAGGTAATTGGCAATTAGGTCACGCTGTTCAACGGTGAAGGTCACGATACCAACCGAAGGCAATACCCTTTGAGGCGTTTGCTTGATTTGGTTGAGCAAACGAAGAATGTGCTGCGCCTCCGTGTCGTTCGTGCCCTCCAACTCATGGAACCGGCCTTCCACGTTATCAATCTGATAGTTAATGCGGCGGTCGAGCATAAGGGCGTCACCTGCCACCAAGCCAGAGATAGGTGTGGGTGGTTCGTAACGATTAGTGATCAATGCAGAGGGAACGCCGTTTTCCAGGGCATACTGCAATAGGCTGGTTTCGTTGCCATAACTGTCGTTGCTCCCCATTATGACCATTTTCTTGCCCAGTGGCGCAATGGAAGTTGCCATTTCCACAGGGAATTTGTTGGCCTCATCGAATACCACATAATCGAAATAGTTGGGTAAGTTCGGCAACTCGTTCAGGGCAATATGCGGTGTCACGAAAAGCAAGGGCAGATAGGATGTAACGGCATCAAAGCTGTTTTCAAAAATGATCGAAAGCGGCAAGTTCACAGCCGTTTTATGCCCAGTTTTGTCGAATATTAACTGCCATGCCTGTTTGTTTTTCTTTTTGAGCGCTTTTTGCTCGTTTGTCTGGCGCTCTTGCCAAAGTATGGTCAACTGATTGAATATCAGTGGCCTTAGTTGTCCCCAAGTTTCATTGTGTTGAACTAACGAATTGCTGTCTTCTGGGAGATTGGGCAGTTGGACTTTCGACAAAAGGCTGTTGAAGTACCAACTTTGAAACGCTGCCACCCAATCGCCGGGCTTCACCTTGACCAAGGCCCGCACCACTTTTTGCCCCAGGCCGCCCAAACCAAGCCAATTGGTTTGCCAAGCATGGAACTGCTGGAAATCACGGAGGTTCAGTTGCGTGTTTTCCAATTGCTCAATAATGCTCTCCAAATATTTCTGCCGCTGGGGAATGGTCAATGTCTTGTTCTCAAATGGCTTCTTGTACAGCCCAGCTTCATTTATTTCTTCAATCAACGTGTTCAGGTCAAACTCCAATGACGTGATTTGCTCCTTTACATCCAGGGCAGGGTGAGCGGTCTTGCTGTTCAGGCGCATGACCTCCTCTTGTACCAATGCATCAGCATTTCCATACCAAACAGCCAGTGCTTCCTTGAATTGCTGGGCGTTTTCGATGGTCTTCGAGATGTTCTCGCCGTCTTTACAAGTCGCAAAACCAAAATCGAAATAAGGATTGGTTTCATAATTCTTGACAAATGCCCTGTATGCTTTGCCCACCTCCTCTTGTGCCTGCTTGATTTTCTTCCTTTTCGATGAAAAAAAAGAAGGCCATTCAAAAGCACCAGACCCAGCCGAGGCAAAACCTCCACCAAGCAGTGCCGTGTGGTTTTGGATTTTTTCAATGAGTGACTTGGAGATTGCATCCAAGTTGTTGAAATAATCCCGGTAATGTTCCTTCAGCCGAGCAGCATAACTATCTGTTTGATTGATGTATTCCTTTTGCAATTCATGCGTCTTGGCCACGTACAACCTGAGGTTTGTTTCAACAAATTGCCTCGACTTTTGGGCCTCTGAATTGACGAAAACCTGATCGTTGAGATTGGACAACGGGTGTGTAAGCGTTTTGATGGCCTCAAACAGTGGCTCGCTTTTCAAGATTCCTTCTACCAATTGCTGATGTTCGGCCGGGTAAAACCCAAAATCACTGGCGTTCAAGTGACTGGCTAACCGCTCTTTGCCTTCAATGCGATTGCTGGCCATGAAAAGCCCAACAGTTTCCGTCCAATCATGATCTCCAAATACTTTGCCCTTCACCGCTTGAAAGGTTGCTTGCATCGCCTCCTTGGCCCGAAGGAATTTGGTCTTTTTCCCAGCGAAATCCTGAGCATTGAAAGCAATCTCCCTTCCGCCCCCGCTTGCCGCCGAACGGAGCAGTTCGAGCAACGGCATCTTATCGAGCAGGGCATCGTCCAATAGGAAATTGTACTGAAAAATCCCAGCTTTTGCCAATAATTGTTGAGCAAAGCTCAGAGATTGGGAACGCTCAGATACAACAAGGCATTTTTTGCCATTGGACAATGAATTGATGAGCAAGTTGACCAAGGTCTGTGCTTTTCCAAGGGCATCCTCCCCTTCTACAACTGTGTTTTTTTGCTTCGCAATCATTTCCAGGGCAGTCGTTTGCTCTGGGTCGTCGGGCTGGTAGGCAAACATGGCTGGCTCTATTTCCATATCATTGGAAGCAACAAAGACATCCTCTGGGCGGACTTTGCCAGGCGACCAGCGGGTGTTCTGAGGAGGGAACATACCAAGTACCCCCGACCAATGCAGTGCGCCTTTTTGGGTGAAATCGCCTATTTCATCAATGCCTGGGCAAGGCAGTATCACATGGGGCTGGCCGTGTACCTCCATATTCAGCCTAGCTGCCAGTTCACCACAGAAGGTAGCTAGTTGTTCGATGGAAATCTTTTTTGAAAAAGCCAATTCCTCGGCATTTGGCCTCAAATCATATCCGTACTTCTCTTTCAGGTGATCCAATAGCCGATAATTCGGCTGTATGTTTCGCTGAGCTGATTGCTTAATCACCCAAGCGTCAACCTTGGTCTGCGCAGGTTCTAGTTCCAATTGCCAAATAAAGGCAGGTGCAACCACCAAGTCGCTATTGAAGGTGTCTATGAAAATTGGAAACCCAAACGAAAAGGTCTTTGCACCATGGATTTTCTGAAAATTCCTGGCTTCAAAATATAGGTGCCTTGTTTTATCGGCTGTAATGCCTTTTGTTTCCACTTGCCTAGCCAGCGTGCCGGACAGCAATTCCTCCAAGAAAGCATCGGAAAAGCCGGGCGTTTCCTCGTCTAACATGGAGATGTCCACCCTGTCCAAGTAGAAGGGAAGGCAGTTATGGTAAATGGAATAAATGGACGGTGATTGATGACTCCTCATAGGTACCGATGTTTGTTATCAGGTGGCTGCGATGATAAAAGTGTGCCTGTTTTTTATAACTTCCTAAGAATGAGCACGTAAGAACCGTATTTTTTTGATAAAATAAAAATTTAAGCGCTGCAATTACCATTAGTCTTCTAAAACCTTTTCGTTCGTCCCATGTTCTAACCCCAAAAAACGATGATGAAAAAACTGTTATCCTTTTTGACCTCTGTATTGGCGCTAGTCTCCTGCACAAGTCAAAACGCAAGGCAACGCCCTTCCGATGCCACTACGGCATCCTCAACTTCTTTCTATAGCTTCAACCTGCCCGAACTCGAATCAGGCGTGCCAGTTGATTTCTCGACTTTCAAAGGCAAGAAAATCGTATTGCTAAATGTGGCTTCAAAATGCGGCTATACGCCCCAATATGCTGATTGGGAGGCATTCCACAAGCAATATGGCGACAAGGTGGTGGTACTTGGATTCCCGGCTAACAACTTCATGGGCCAAGAACCCGGCAGCAATGACGAGATTGCAAATTTTTGCTCAAAGAATTATGGCGTGACCTTTCCGATGTTCCAGAAAATCAGCGTGAAAGGGGATGACATGCACCCACTCTACCAATGGCTGTCCCAAAAGGACAAAAACGGCTGGAATGACCAAGCTCCCTCTTGGAATTTCTGCAAGTATGTGGTAGATGAGAAGGGCGAACTGGTAAGCTTTTTCCCTTCTGGCGTGAAGCCGGGAGATGTGGAATTCAAAAAGGCGGTTGGCCTATAATGAAAAAAGAGTCTTCCTCAATATTGAGTAAGGGGTAGGTTCAAAAAATGGGTTTTTGTTGGTTTGCTCCGCAAACTAACCCACGATTATCAACTACAACGGCGATGGCATTATTGATGCCATCGCCGTTGTAGTTGGTGGTTGAACCCTAACTACTGAGCAGTACATTCTTCAACTAGGAATGCTTCTTGATAATTTTCGTAAAGGTTTAGGAAGCTGTGGGAGAAGACAGAAAGATGCTTTTTTTCCGTCTTCTCCCATATTTTGGGACGTTTTGGGGGAAAATTTTTAATTCCCCCCTGCTATTTTATAAGCTATTTTCTGCGGCGGTCAAAGGTGAATAACCTCACCGTATGCCGCAGCCGCAGCTTCCATGACTGCCTCGCTCATGGTCGGGTGCGGGTGTACTGCCTTGACGATTTCAAGTCCAGTAGTCTCCAATTTTCGTGCAACGACCACTTCGGCTATCATTTCGGTGACGTTGGCGCCAATCATGTGGGCACCCAAGAATTCGCCGTACTTAGCATCGAAAATGAGTTTTACGAAACCGCTGGCCGAACCACTTGCTTTTGCTTTACCAGATGCCGTGAAGGGGAATTTGCCCACCTTAATCTCATAGCCCGCATCCTTGGCTGCTTGCTCCGTATAGCCAACTGAGGCAATTTCGGGCCAGCAATAGGTGCAGGATGGAATATTGTTGTAGTCCAACGGCTGCGGGTGGTGACCAGCAATGGCTTCCACGCAAATAATACCCTCTGCACTGGCAACATGCGCCAGTGCTGGCCCAGGCACGATGTCACCAATGGCGTAAATGCCAGGCACGTTGGTTCGGTAGAACTCATCCACTTTCACCACGCCACGGTCGGTAGTGATGCCAAGTGCCTCCAAGCCGAGGTTCTCCGTATTGGGCGTCACACCGGCTGCAGAGAGTACCACATCGCATTCGATGATGTTTTCAGCCCCAGTTTTGCGGTCTTTGGTTTTGACCTTACAGGTTTTTCCATTTGTATCAACCGACTCAACCGAGGTGTTTGCCAGCACGTTGATTCCTTCTTTTTTGAAAATCTTAGTCAGTTCTTTAGATACTTCTGGGTCTTCCCTTGGCACAAGGCCCTGTTCCAGGAATTCAACGACCGTCACCTCTGTACCAATGGTATTGTAGAAATAGGCAAACTCTACCCCAATTGCGCCGGCACCCACCACGACCAAGCGCTTAGGCTGCTTTTCCAACGACATTGCCTTTCGGTATTCAATGACCTTTGTGCCATCAATGGGCAGGTTTGGCAGTGCCTTGGCCCTTGCACCAGTTGCCAAAACGATATGGTTAGCAGAATATTCGCTTTTTTTGCCATCAGCGGCAGTGACCTCTACCATCTTGCCTCGCAGCAGCTTTGCGTTCCCATCTATCACGGTTATTTTGTTCTTGCGCAAAAGGAACTGGATTCCTTTGCTCATCCCGTCGGCCACGCCACGGCTTCTTTTCACGATATTTTCAAAATCTGGCTTGGCTTTGTCAACCGTGATGCCATAGTCGGCGGCATGTTTAATGTATTCAAACACTTGGGCGCTTTTCAAAAGTGCTTTGGTTGGTATGCAACCCCAGTTGAGGCAGATGCCCCCCAGTGATTCCCGCTCAACCACAGCCACGTTCATTCCCAACTGTGCAGCACGTATGGCAGCTACATAGCCCCCGGGGCCACTTCCGATAACGATAAGGTCAAAATTCATTGCTGATTTGTTTTTGATGAAGACTTCTTGCAGTGAGTCATTGGCCATTTAGTCATTGACTATGATGGTAATTAATGGCCTAAGCTGTGGCCAAAACCGGAACAAGCTCAACGGCTCCTAAAAAGCGGCGCAAAGATAGCTGCCTTGTGGGAAAGAAATGTCTGTCCTTTTGGTTTTATACTTGGGTTTTGGACAAAAAAAAGTCCTGCTACATCGTTTTGTAGCAGGAGCCTATCTAACTTACTGATACTATAGACAAAAGGATTTAAAAACTTCTCATAAAGGTACGAACGAATATCATTTCTTGCAATACATAAATTGCATACGGTCGTACCCATTTACGGAACGGTAGCTAAACTTGAGGCAACGCCCAAACAACCTCCGTTCACAGACTCTCCCCTCTGTTACGGAACCCAAACCATTAATGTTTCACGGAAGTAAAAACCGAGATGTAGTATTTCTCATAGAAAAGGATGACGAAGATACGCCAACAACTATTTACGACCGAAAATCGGACGAATAATTTATCCACGCCCCAATGTTGGCAATCAATTAAAGGGATTAAAAATGTGACTGATTATCAATTATTTACGTCAATGCCTATCTACTCATTCAAGAATTTTGTAATGGAGAATGGATTGATAGTCAATCAAAAGGTATGTGGAAAACTATGTGGAAAAAAACTTAAAATAAAGATTGGCTGCTGCTAAAATTTTGGGCAAAGAATCAAATCATCTTCGTAGTCGCCCAAATATGCCACTGACATTTCAAAAGTTCCCCGTTTGAAGCCAGCGGTCTTGCCAAGGAAAATATCATAGCTGGTGCCTATGAGTACGTTATTGATTTCAATACCCACTAAAGCGACCACAGCATCCAAGCGGTAGCTGTTGTCGAAGTCACGCACAGGCCGGAGATAGGAACCGAGGTGCAGGGAAACAGTCCTATAATCGCTGAGGCCCATGCGGAAATTTCCACCAACGTCCAACTTCATGTGGTTGTCTTGCTTATCGAAAATGGCCCTGGGCAAGAAGTTGATTTTATCCGCTATTGGTACTTGGGCGCTTAATTGGGCCGAGTACCTTGGAGCCAATTTGCTATTAGGAACAGTAGCATCCTTGTCGGCACGATGGTAGAAGCTGACGGTTGGTTTATGGAAATGATGAATAGCACCACCTGCAAACAGCCTTATTTTCGAAGCTTTGGGAGAAAAAACATAGTTCAGGCCGACCGAATAATCGCCAAAAGAAAAATTGTTTTCTGGCAGCCGCTCCCCGGTTGGATCAGAATAGCCGGTGGTTCCGTTGAATTGATCCTCAAAAGTCACATTGCCGAAATTGACGTTCCGTTGTACAACCCCTGCCTGAAAGCCCAAAGAAAGGAATTGTGTGTTGTTGATGTCCAAGGCTTTATGATAGGCTCCCGATACCGCTATCCTTGTCGAACTGAAATTGATGGCCCCTGCCTTGTCCTGCATGAACATCACACCAACCGCTGCATGGTCATGGTACCTTGACCGCTCTTTGCCCATCCGCCAGCGCAGGTCGAGGGCACTCGCAAAAGTTTGGTAAGGATCCTCCAAAGCCTTGCGCCATTGGTCACGGTAAATGCTCGAAACCCGGAATTTACCTTCAAAAGCACCCGTCAAGGCAGGGTTGGAGGTTAGCGGAGCCGAGTAGAACTGGCTGAACAATTGGTCTTGGGCTTGCAAATCAAGAAGGAACAGGAAGCACAGAAAGGGATAAAAATACTTGCGCATGGACATGGATATCAATGTTTTGGAATGAAACAACGGCAAATGTAAGCTGTTTTTCATAGAGTAACCGAACGGCAAGAGCTTGGCCGATATTTTCACATCTGGCTTTTTTTAGTTTGTTTTCAATGAAAATTGCCAGATTTGCCTTCCAAATCCAATCCTTCAACTACTATGGACTTCGCCTTATGCCATTTAAGTGTAGTGCCGCTCCGAAGCAGCCCGTCCGACAAGAGCGAGCAAGTCAGCCAATTGCTGTTCGGCGAAATTGTCGAATTGCTCGAATGGAAAGGTAAGACTTGGGTGAAGGTCCGTTGCACCTGGGACAATTGCATTGCTTGGGCACAGGCCCGGCAAATAAAGCCGCTGACCAGCTCGGAACACAAGCTTTTTACTGAAAAATTCGCCTATTGCCTCGACCTCTTCCAGCCACTGATGTCCAATGATTTTGTGATGCCAATCCCCATAGGTGCCAGACTTCCTGATTTTGATGGCATGAGGTTCAATTTCGATGGCAAGACCTATAATTACGCTGGTCAAGCCGTTTTCCCCGAAAACCTCGAAGCAACACCTGAGCGGGTCATAAAGATTGCCAAACGCTATCTGTTGGCCCCGTTTCAATGGGGCGGCCGCTCGCCTTTCGGCATTGATGCTGGTGGTTTCACTCAAATGGTCTTCAAATTGGTTGGAATTTCCTTGCATCGGACTCCAGATACGCAAGTTCATCAGGGCGAATTGGTGGATTTCATTGAACAGGCCATGCCAGGCGACCTTGCTTATTTCGAAAACACAGCAGGGGCTATCACCCACACAGGTATCCTGCTTCCAGATGGCAAGGTAATCCATACTGCGGAGCAGGTGCGCATTGACAAGATTGACCACTTCGGTATTTTCGACGAAGAAACATCCCGCTACACCTATCGGCTGCGGGTTGCCAAAAGGTTGCTCAAACAGAAACCCTCCCCCGTTGCTGAGCAAAAAGAAACAAGGAAAGAATTGCCGCAGGCGGCTTTGTTTTAAAGTTGGGAAATTGGTTGAATTGGGAAATTAAAGGATTGCGAAATCTCCCAATTTCCCAATTTCTTAATTTCCCAAATTTGCCCTACGGGTTCGCCATCACCCCCAGCTTTCGTTCGTTTTCCCAATAGCCCCTTGTGAAGTCCGGGAAGCGCACGGGTACACTGCCCAATTGCACCGAGAGTTCTGAAACGGGCGTCACCACCGACCAAGCGGCAGCGTCATACACGTCCATGTCCAATGCCTCTCCTCTGTTCAGACAGTCAATCATGCGCCAAAGCATGACGAAATCCATGCCACCATGGCCACCATTCTTTTCAGCCAATGGCTCCAGTTTTTTCCAAAGCGGGTGTGCGAAACGCTCCCGGTATTCCTTGTATTCATCTGCCTTCAAAAAGCCGTGCCCCTTCCCATTGACCGACATCTGGCTGGGATAGCCCTTGTGGAACGCTTTTGTTCCAGCCAAAGAATTGATGCGGCTATAAGGTCGGCCCGTGGTCACGTCGTGTTGCAAGAGGATGGTGCGTCCCATCGCTGTTTTGATGAGGGTATTGCTCATGTCGCCATGCTTGAAGCCCTTGCGGTTGTAGAACTCATTGTCGGTTTCGACGGTCTGGGCGTATTCATCGAGCCCAGCTTGAATACTGCTCATGCTCACGAGGTAGTCGAAGCGGTCGCCCCGGTCAATGTCCATGTACTGGGCAATCGGGCCGAGGCCGTGCGTCGGGTATAGGTTGCCATCACGGGCCTCGTTGTGGCGGATTCGCCACATATTATAATAGTAGGTTTTTGAGAACAACAGCTCCCGTAAGTCGTGGATATAGGCGCATTCCCCATAGGTCAGCTTGCCAAAGACACCGTTCTGCGCCATATTGAGCAGCCAAAGCTCCTCATCGCCGTAGCAGACGTTTTCCAAAATCATGCAATTGCGCTGGGTCTGCTCGGCAGTGTTGACCAATTGCCAGCACTCATCAATTGTAAGAGCACAGGGCACCTCAATGGCCACATGTTTGCCCTGTTGCATCGCAAAAACAGCCTGCGGCACATGGTCCTCCCATGGTGTAGCAATGGTGACGAGGTCTATATCATCCCGTTTGCAAAGTTCTTTCCAAGCATCGAGTTTGCCACTGTAAACCGCTGGTTTTTGGCCCCCGTTTTCCTTTAGCATTTGGAGGCTTTTCTGCGCTATTTCATCCCGCACATCGCAGATTGCAGTGATTTTGCACTTATCGGTGCCAACTGCGTTCAGTAGGCGAACGTGCTCCTCGCCCCGGTTGCCGAGGCCGATAACGGCCACTCGCACCTGTTTGATGGGCGCTACCTTTAAGCCAAAGATGGGTTTGCCAAAAGCGGGCATCATTTGCGAAGCAGCATCGGCCAATTCAAAGGCATCGGCCTTGGCGTAGTTGCGAGTAGTGGGCAGGCCAACAAGGGTGGCCAATGCGGCGGCGTTTTTGAGGAAATTGCGACGTTGGTTGGTGTTTGACATGTTTAATTGACTTAAGACATTAGAGTTTAGACTTTAGACATCAGATTCAGGCAAGTGACATTAGACCTTTAACATCCCATGTCTCCATCTAAAGTCTATTCTCTAAAGTCTATTTTCTTTTGCAGCACCTCGCAAATGTAACAATCCGAATATTTTCCACTCACAGTTTTCATTGTATAAGTATAAGCTGACTGACCGTATTACTTTTGCGGCATGAACAAGCCAACTTTTGAAATCGTCGCAAAGACCCAATTTGGATTGGAAGAAGTTCTTGCCGCTGAGTTGAAGGCATTCGGCGCAACCGATGTGGAACTGCTCACCCGTGCCGTGCGCTACCGTGGCGACCATGCCCTACTCTACCGTTCCAACCTTTGCCTACGCACTGCCTTAAAGGTACTCGTCCCTTTTGAATCATTTTATGCCCATCACGAAGTACAGCTTTACAAGCGGGTGCGGGATATTGACTGGTCACGCTTCCTGTCGCCAAAGCACACGCTGGCCATTGATGCTACCACGCACAGCGAAATTTTTACCCACTCGCATTATGTTGCGCTGAAAACCAAAGACGCCATCGTTGACCAGTTCCGTGACCGTTACGGAGTGAGGCCCTCGGTGGACGTGGAAACCCCCGATGTGCGCCTCAATGTCCATATCCATGACAAGACCGTGACCCTCTCGCTCGACAGCAGCGGCAATACCCTCGACCGCCGCAGCTATCGGCTTGCCCGCACCGAGGCCCCCATGAACGAGGTCTTGGCAGCCGGCATCATCAAACTCACTGGTTGGGATGGCGAGCAGACGCTGATAGACCCGATGTGCGGCTCTGGGACCATTGGCATAGAAGCGGCCATGATGGCTGCGAACATCGCTCCGGGCAAGCGCCGAGACTTTGGCTTCGAGAAATGGCCCGATTTCGATGGGGAACTTTGGCAGAAAATCAAGGACGAGGCGCAACAAGCCGAGACGCGTTTTGCTGGAAAAATCATCTGTAGTGACCTTGACCCAAAGGCGGTTGAGATTTCGGAACAAAACGCCAAAAGGGCTGGAGTGAGCCGTTTCATGCAGTTCCGACAAGGCGATTTCTTCGAATCGGAAGCCACTACAGAAACAGGTACCTTGATACTGAACCCACCCTACGGCGAGCGCCTGCAACCTGAAAACGATGACGACATAGTGCCCTATTACAAGGAAATTGGTAACCAACTGAAACGCCACTATGCCGGGCACAAGGCATGGATTATCAGTGCAAATATGGAGGCATTGAAGCATGTTGGCCTTCGGCCAACAAGGAAGGTGAAACTATACAATGGGTCGCTGGAGTGCCGATTGCAGCAGTATGAGTTGTTTGAGGGGAAGAAGTGGGAGAAAAAAGAGAATGAACCAAACGAGACAGCTTAATCCTCTTTAAAAAATGACTGCGTCACTTCTATTGCCCCTACAATTTGCGCATTGAACTCCTCCAATTCTTCGGCAGGTACCCAAAGCTCATTGTGTATGGCGCCGCCCACGTTCTGTACCTCGAATTTTGAAAGGTATTCCGAATTGACCTCAAACTTGGTAACAAAACCAGCCCCATAGGCAGGCACATTCCAATCACGAGCGATTTGAATGGCGTATTCCTCATTCATTACAGGATAAAAAATGGGCTGCTCCTGCAGTCGGGGAGGAAATAGTTTCCAGCCGGATTGCTCAATCAATTCCAGCTCTTTTAATCCAACAGGTCGGTATAATGTGGTCGTCATGTACATAGTTGTGGATTTAGAATTCCACCCTCCAGCGTAGGTTAACCAACCTGCCGGTCAAATAATTCGGAATCGCAAACTGCTGCGCAAAAATCGTCTTGATCCAAGTCCGGGAAGCTTCGTTGCTCACCTGCATGAGGTTGAAGATTTCGAGGCTGAGCCAACTTGCCTTGGTGCCCCGGAAGATGCTCTTCGGGCGCTTCGATTTGCGCAATTCATCCCAGATTTTCAACGAAAAACCAATGTCCACCCGGTGGTAAGGTTTGAAACGGTAGGTATTGCGATAAACCGTGTTCCTGTCCTTCAAGCCGTATGGCAGGCCCGTGCCCACGAACAGGCTCATGTGCATACGGAAGTTCTCGTTACGGGGCAGGTAGTCCTGAAAAAAGACCGAGAGGTTCAAAAAGCGGTCGGTGGGGCGTGGCACGTCGTCAACGGGAGTGCCGTCTTCCTTGCCGATTTCCCGCACAAAATGCTGAACGCCGTCGAGCTTTTCCCTGGCCCGCAGGAGGGAGAGGTTGAACCATGACTCCACACCCGGCACGAATTCGCCGTTCAGGCGCATGTCAACCCCGGTCACGTAGCCCGTGGCATCGTTCAAGCCGGAGTAGCGGATGCGCACGTTATCAATCTCGTAACTCACCACATCCCATAGCTTCTTGTAATAGGCCTCCATGATGAGGCGGAACTTGGTCGGACTTAGGCGACCAATAAAGAAATCATAGGTGAAGCCGCCCACTACATGCGCCGATTTTTGCGATAAAACATCCTGGTTCACCAAACCTTGCGGATTGCGAAGCTCTCGGTAAAACGGCGGCTGGTAGTACAAGCCCGTTGCGAAGCGATAGGAAATGTCTTTTTTGCTGCGCAACGGTTTATAGAGCAATTGCGCCCGTGGCGTCACGAACAGTTCGTCGTTCAAGTCCCAGTATTGCGCACGCACCCCGATGGATGCTTTTAGCTCTCCCACCGAGTCACGCCGCCAAGTGTAGGTGTCCTGCAGGTATGCGTTGATGCGGTTGCTGCTTAGGTTGTTCTTTGTTTTCAAAACGGAATAAAGGAGCAACTGCGTGGTATCGTAGCGCAGGGAGTACCCCGCCGAGTCAAGCCGCTCCCATTCGTTGATGCGGTCGTCAATGTCCTCCCGTTGGTATTTGAGGCTCCATTGGAGGAAGTGGCTCTTTTCGATTGCGGATTGCGGATTGCGGATTGCGGATTGGTCAGACTGTAAACTGCCGACTGTCGAACTGCCGACTCCTAATTCCACACCACCTTTCAGTTCCACATTGCTCACCTTGGCATCCAAGTAGTTTCTGATGTACTGGTGTTGGGTACCTGCGCCGAGTTCTGAGACGACCTCCCCGAAGTCGTCGGAGCCGAGGTTGGTTTCGATTTGGCGAAGGGAATAACGCCCAATGATGTCGAACCGCTCGTTCTCATCACTGCGGTAGGTACTGGCCAACAGTTTGACAAAGAGTGGATTCTTGTCCCTTTCGGGCAAATAGGTGAGCGAGGCACCCGTCATGGCTGTGGTGAAGTCATCCACTTCTTGTCCCTCAAAGACGCTGAACAGTTCCAAGGCATAATTGACGAGGCCAAAAGCAGTGCGGCGCTCGTCGGGCTGGAAAAAGAACTCGCTGCGGTTGAAATTGCCGATGAGGCCAAGCTGCCAGTTGCGGTTGAAGTCGTAGGTGAAATAGCCTTGAATATCGGCGAAATTGGGCGTGTACTGTCCAGTAATGTCTTGCGTTCCGAGTAGGTAGCGGGTGGTCTTGTAGCGGGCACCAAGGAGGTAGCGCAATTTTTTGTATTTGTCACCGCCCAGTTGCTTTACACCTTCGAGGTGGGCCGTGCCACCCAACAAACTGGCCGAGGCGCTGCCCCCAAACTTTTCAGGCCGCTTATAGTGTATGTCGAGCACGCTGGACTGCTTGTCACCATACCTCGCTTCGAAGCCGCCAGAGCTAAAGGTCAGGTTGGAAATCAAATCCATATTGGGAAAGGTGAGGCCCTCCTGTTGCCCTGCCCGGATAAGTTGCGGACGGTAGATTTCAAAGTCATTGACATAGACGAGGTTCTCGTCGTAGTTGCCGCCCCGAACGTTGTACTGGCTGGTGAGTTCACCACCAGAACCCGAAGAGGTACCAAGTGCCAAGTGGGGCAGCACACTTTCAAGGTTGCCAGTTGCCGAAGGCAACAGCTTAAGCTCGTCAGTTTTTTCCCGAATCATACCGCCCTGTTCAATCCGGCTTTCTTGCACAATCACTTCTACTGACGCATCGGTAGGGGGCATGGCCACGTCAATTTGCTGCTTGGCGCCTTTGGGCAGTGGCTCCACGTCCACTGTGGTTTCCTTATACCCTACCCTACTGAAAACCAGCACAATACGCTGATTGGCAGGCACTTCGAGCCGCCATTTGCCTGTCTGGTCGGTCTCGTCAGCGTTGTTGGTTCCTTTCAGATAAACCGTCACAAGGTCAATGGGCTGGTCATTGAGGGCGTCCACGACTTTGCCAGTGAGCAAGGCTTTGTCTTGGGCTTGGAGCGTGGCAACACTAAGTATTGCGATGAAAACTAGTATGATACTCTTCATTAAAGGCGGATTGGATAACTGCGCTAAGGTACGTGGAAAAGCAGGAAAGGTTGTTGTTGCATTCCAGAGGGATATTATGTATTTTTAGTCAAAAAATCAGCGCTTATGAAAACCTTGCTTTCTTTACTGACACTTATCGCTTTGTGTGGTAACGCTTTTTGCCAATCCCCATTGTTGGAAAGGCTCGAAGTAACAGGGCAGTTTGCTTTCCAAGTTCATGATCAGCGTTTTTTTAGCGGCCATTTAGAAGAATCCGGATGGGGAACCACACAATACCGGTTTGGAGTTCATGCGAGAATTTTGAAATTCGGAAAGCTGAACCTCAAGGCAGGTTTGGGTTTCGGATTTGAGCAAAATACCTTCATGACGGCTTTTGACCACTGTTTCCCAAACCCCGGCAAGCCTTGTGATAATGTACTGAGGTACATAGACAAATACATTCTAACCCAGTTATTCATTCCAGTAAAAATGAGCTATAGCCTTAAAAGCAAATTTGCTGTCCAAATTGAGGCCTTGCCAATATTCAGCTTGCACAAAGGGGTTTTCTCCACCAATGGGCAACATTTTTCTAAATCTAAACTTGAGTTATATGGTCTTGAACTTTTGCCGGGTTTTGAATATAAAACAGGCTCTTTCTCCTTTTCCGTTGGTTATAGACTCTTGAATTGGAAGAAAATTGACAAGGTTTTCCTATACGGCGGTAAATTCTTATTGGAAAATCCGGGCTATTTGGAACAAAAAATGGACGAACATAATCCGTTCAAATTCCAAATTGGGTTAACCTATACTTTAGCCAAATAGACTTGCTCATTGTATCAAAACAATTTTCCGAAA
Organism: Saprospiraceae bacterium; assembly: GCA_016714985.1. Lineage (GTDB taxonomy): Bacteria > Bacteroidota > Bacteroidia > Chitinophagales > Saprospiraceae > UBA6168. The sequence goes on from JADKBS010000007.1 coordinate 173,783, forward strand.
ATCTTCTTTCGTCGCCCCCTTGACTTTCAGCCAGTAAACCGCACTAGGAAGGTGTCGAATGTCAATTTTGGTTTGGCTACCATTTCCAAGTTGCTGCGCAAAAACCTGTTGCCCCATGCCATTGAAAAGCTCAATTGAAAAGCCTTGAATTCCAGTATTGTTCTCTATGAAAAATTGACCGCTCGATGGATTGGGGTAAATCCTGATTAGGTCGTCAGCCAAGGTTTCTTGCGAAGCTACCAAAGGATAGAAATTGAAGTTGACAATGCTATCGCAACCCAAGGAAGAAGTCAAGGTATAGGTAACCGTGAATTCGCCGGAATGCGATACTCCGTCCACTACAATGGGAGGGACATAATTGGAGTCTATCTCAATTTCATAAACTGGCCCAACCGTGAGTGCTACCACCAAGCGCTGCAGACAGCCCATGTCATTGTAAATAACCAATTCATACAAACCAGTTTCCGACAAGGTAGTATCACCTACTGGGAAGGACTCACCTTCGCATATTGAAGCTGAAAGGTTTACAGTAGGCGAAACCAAAACTTCTAAATAGACCAATACCATACTATCACAACCATTCGCAGCAGGAAAATGGTGCTCATAAATACCTGATTGCGAGTAAGTTGTGTCATTGTAAACAAAAGATTGTCCTTCGCAAATACTAACCATAAGCTCCGTTTCCATATTCAGTCCATTGCATGGGTCACCGCTGCTCCAAGCCGTTTTGCCAAGGCTCATGTTCCAATAGCTACCACTGCCTGTGGTTTCCAACTTGACCACCCTTACCATGTAAAGCGCACTGTCCACAGGTTGCACGATGTCGAGGAAGGAGGTTGCAGTTACAAGGTTGGAATTGATCTTGACAAAGTCGCCCAAAGGATTTTCAGCCCTGTAAATATTGTAGCCAGCCACTGTTTCCCCTGCTGGGGCTGTCCAACTGATTTCTACCCCCGAAACGGTTTCCGTGGCGGTCAGGTTGTCAATGGGCTTTACCGGGTGCAGCCGCAAAGAGGGGTCGCCCATTAGGGAAGTATGTACCAATTGCGGGCCGGGATAATAGTCACCTTCCGTGGCATTCTGGGTACGGAGCAGGCTTTGTCCAATGGGTTCGCCCATTGCCATGCGATGCAAAGTGAAAGGTGGGTTGCCAGCCCAGCAGCTTGTCAACGTCCACCCCGGCGAGGCCAACGGCGCTCGCAGGAAATTGTCCGGGCTGTCCCAATCACCAAAAAAGCTGCCACAGAGCATGGTGAAGATATTGCGGAGCGAATCATTGGCAAAGTCTTGTGTGCTGCCGATACCATTGGCACTGGTTGGTGTACCACTACCACCTCCAAAAGACCAGAGGTAGGCCTCGTTTTTCATGGTTGAAAAATAGTCGAGCGCTTGCACGCTGTCGGCAGTGAACATCGGAGCGAAATTGCGCCAGCCGCTGGCCGCTGGTGCGCCAAGCGCAATGCCGAGGTTGTCGTCCACTAGGGCACGATGGGGCACGTTCAGTTGTCCAGTTTTGAAGGCATGGGCTTTTTGCAAATAACGGCGGGTCAATTCAATATGGCCAAGTCCAAAAGAAGGCATATTGGTGAGGTCCACCCGGCCAACTGCTAGTTCAGCCTTGGTGGGGATGTCGCTCTGGTCGAATTTTCCGTCTCCTGCCACGTTCTGGGTTCGGGTGTCTAGGGCAGTCGTGTTGTTCACGATGGCGTCTGTCCAAATACCGTTCATTTCACCATAGTACACATCGGCTGGCCATGCTCCCCAATGGCTTTCCAAGTGGCCATCTGCATAAAAATTGCCGCTGTATGGCACAGGAACATGCCCCAGCAAATAGACCGTTTTCAGGTCGGGCAATTGCTGGAACTTATTGACAATCAAGGATTTGACGGCAGGCACTGCATCGCTTGGATTGACTTCGATTTTATGCACATTCCAGCCATCACCCCAAAGGTCAAGTTCGAGTTGGGCGATTTCGTTGGCCAATGGCTGACTGTAGCTAACGTCCACCACAAGGAGCAAACTGCCCCTGTTTTCAACGGCTGACAAGTTCGAGCCTGCGAGGATGTAACCGTATTTAGGCCGCTCGGCGAGGTTTGTCCCTGGCGCACCACTGCTGTCTATTACCTGGCCAGTCAAGGTTTTCAACTTCCACCAAGTATTGTTCACCAACATATCGGGGTTGATGGTGACAGTGAGCGGCTCCGTTGGTTGGCCATTGTTGCAAATGGTGATGGTATCGCTTTTTGCGAAGCCAAAATCACTCCCGCCGCTCAGGATATTGCCACAGGCAGACGTCAGGTACCAGCCATGTCCGAAATTGCAGCATAAGCCGTTGCCGTAAATATTCTCGATGGTAAAAACGAGTGTGGAGCCTGCAGGCACTTGCACTGTTTTGGCAACGGTCTCGAACCGCTTTTTAAAAAAAGCATACTCAAAAACCGAATTGGCGTTGATGGAATAATCGGTAAAACTGGTGCTGCCCCAGGGAAGCATGAATATAGGCTGCCCCCATCCGGTAGAATCTGGGTGCTTGCGGTAAATGGAATAGCCCCCATCCGACCAATCCCAAGGCCAGGAGAACTCCAGCCGATCGGGGCTGGTCATGAACTTTGCACTGACCTGTACGGAGCGGTTGATGGCGTTTTGGGCAGCGAGGCCATCAATAAAAATAAACATGCCGAACAGTAAGGTTGCCAATATTGGCGTCCTTGCCCCTGGTCGCTGTATTAATGTGCTCAGAGTGCTGCGCACCAGCAACACCAATCGTGAATGCAACTTGTTCATTGTCAAAGGTATATAGTGTAAAAGCTTTGTCTTTAAACGGCAACAACCGCTCATCTTGAACGGCAATGCGGTTCATCTTTCCCGACAAATCAAAGGTGTTTAGGTCATCTACAAGCCCTACTCCGGTTACTTTCAAGAGTGCCTCCTTCATCGTCCAGAATCGGAAAAAATCACGGTGGGAGTAAATCATGTCACATTCCCTTTTACAGAAATAATGGCCGGCCCATTCCCAATAATTCACGTTCTTGTCTATCACTTCGATATCCAAGCCCACATCCCTGCTCGAAAAGTCGAAAGCGATGGAAATCATGTTGCCCGAATTGGAGACGTTGAACGGCAATTTCCGCTCAAAGCCTTCGATAAAGGGTTTGCCGTATTGCCCTTCGTTGATGACCAGTTGATCCGTGGGGATTCTCAGCATTTCGCTGCTAAGCTTGCGCAGCATCCCACGGCCCGTGAGGTACACCAAGCGGTCTTTCTGAAAACGGAACTTGGCGGATTTGCGGAGTTCGTTCGGCGATAGTGTTTTGCCAATCTCAAATACGAGATGGTTTGGCAATTTAGTGGCATCAAACAACACTACACGAACCCCAGCCAGACCGATTTCTTTCGGCAGTTCGAGTATTTGTATGATGTCTTGTTTGGATTCCTTCATGTTTGTTCAAATCTTGGGTTACAAAATATAGTGTGTTGCAGGGGGCTTTTTTTCCTATTCTTTTAGCACTGAAACAGTTATTTCTTTTATCCGGTTTTGCATGACTTCGGCAACTTGCTTACCGTGTGGTTCATCAAACAAGGTAAGGTGATTTCCCGAAATTTCATGCGTGACAACACCGCCAAGCGCAAAATTATCCCACCCGTAATGGATGGGGTCATTCAGGTAAAACATTTGCTCTTTGGCTTTAAATAAATCCACTTTTATGTCCAAAGGTGTCAACTCATATTTCCCATAAGCCTCCAAGCTTTTTTCATATACCTTAGAGCCGTAAGGGATATACCCTTCTTCGATTTCATTTGTTTTGGCATTCAGGAAGGCAGTCCTGAGCTTGCCTTTTTTCTGTTCAAACTGCATCTTCAGAACATGGGTCTTGTATTCAATGGCATGGACAGGGTTTTTCAAAAGCAAGGAAAGATTGTAACCTGCTTTTCTCATTTTCTTAGAGAAACCGCCTTGCGAACCACTAGACGACCACTCATTCTTCGCCACAGCATCGAACAGCGAAAGCATCAATACTTCCTTGCCCATCTGCATCAGCTGTTTTGCCATTTCCCATGCGATGATGCCGCCCAGTGAGTAGCCAGCGAGGCAATAGGAGCCGGTTGGGTTGCTTCGCAATATTTCCGAAACATAATGCGCCGCCATGTCCTCAATACGGTCAAGAGGCTCCCGGTCACCATTCAAGCCCACGGCCTGCAGGGCATAAATCGGCTGGTCGTTTTCCATGTACTTCACCATGTTTTGGTAAAAAAGCACATGCAAGCCACCGCCATGCACTAGGTAGAGTGCTGGTTTTGAGCCACCTTCCCGAATGGGTACAAGCGACGTAAAACCTTGGTTTTCAATACTTAAACCAAAATCATCGCTATTGTTGCTTTGGTTAAACCCATTGAGTTGGTTCGCCAATTTATGGATAGTAGCATGCTGGAAAAGGATCGTAAGCGGGAGTTTCTTCCCTGTAGCATCCTTCACACTCGACATCATCCGCACGGCAGCGAGCGAGTGTCCACCCAACTCGAAGAAATCATCATGAATGCCTACCTTTTCAAGCCCCAACAACTCGCCCCAAATCTTGGCAAGCAGCTTCTCCCCCGGTGTTTTTGGAGCTTCATAACTGCCTGCGTTGAGGTTGCCCAATTCAGGCTTAGGTAACGCATTTCTGTCCACCTTCAAGGAGTTGTTCTGCGGGAAAGCGTCCATTTTTAGGAAGACCGAGGGCACCATATAACCGGGCATCTTGCTTCGCAAAAAATCTTTCAATTGCGACTCCCATCCTTTGCCGAGCGGCTTTCCGTTTTCCATCACATACCCCACGAGCCGCTGGCTGTCTGTTGTGTCACTCAAAACATTCACGACACTGTTCAATACCCCAGGAAACTGCTTCATCGTCTCTTCGATTTCACCTAGTTCCACCCGGTAGCCCCTGATTTTCACTTGGGTGTCAATACGGCCAAGGAACTCGATTTCGCCGGTGGGGAGGTAGCGGACGAGATCGCCAGTCTTGTAAAATGCGGATTGTGGAAATTGTCCCGACTCCTCGGGATTGTGGAAATTGGCCCCACTCCTTGAGTTTGCGGATTGGACGAAGCTTACTTTCGTCAATTCAGGGCGGTTTAAATAACCTGCTGCGACCCCGTTTCCACCAATGTACAGCTCGCCCGGCACGCCCATTGGTGCCAGTTCCCCATTTTTATCCAAAATCAATAACTCAACGTTGGCAATGGGCGAGCCGATGGCGGCAAACTCGCCAGGACAAGCTGCCAAGTGCTCCTCAGTGATGAGCTGCCAAGTGGCGTAAATCGTCGTCTCCGTCGGGCCGTAACCGTTCCAAACCTTGGCACAGCGGTGCATCATGTCGGAAGCCAGCTCTTTGGCAAACCCTTCGCCACCGGCAATTGCTCGGAGTTGCTTGTCGCCTTCCCAACCTGCCAGCAGCAGGATTTTCCAAGTGGTTGGGGTGGCTTGCATCACCGTCGGGCGCTGCTTTTCGAGGCTTTCCCGAAGCGCAAAACCATCTCTTTTGGTCGCTTCATCCGCCAAAATCAACGTCGCCCCGGTCATCAGTGTCAAGAAATAATCGGGAATACTCATGTCAAACGCCATGCTCGACACGCTGAACACTGTATCCAACTCGTTCATTTTCAACTGTTTGTTGATGGCAAACAGCGTGTTGATGGCATTGGCGTGGCTGATGGCCACGCCTTTGGGGGTGCCGGTAGAGCCGGAGGTGTAGATTATATAGGCATTGCGGATTGGGGATTGCGTAATACGGACTTGGGGGTGTTGGCCTGTCAAGTTTTTGATGCTTGAATGCTCTTTTTTATCTACAACAACCGTATGCCCGGCAAATGAAGGAAGCTGGTGCAACACCGATTTTTGGGTCAAAACAAACCCGCAGTCGGCATCTTCCAAAATCAGTTTGATCCGCACTTGGGGATTTCGAGGGTCTATTGGCACATAAGCGCCGCCCGCTTTCAAGATGGCGTAGATGCTGACCATCATCTCCAACGACCGCTCTAAGCACAGGCCGACGAGGCTGCCGGGCCTCATGCCTTTTTCGATTAATTGAGCAGCAAGTTCGTTGGCCCGTTCATTGAGTTGACGGTACGTAAGTGATTGATTTTCAAAACGTACGGCAACCTTGTTAGGCGTGCGCTCAACTTGTTTCTCAAATAAGCCATGTAAGGTATCGTCTAGCGGAAAATCGCCGCTGAATTCGCCTTTTCCGTATTTTTCCAACTGCCTTTTTTCAATTTCAGTCAAGATTGGAAATTGGCAAATTGGCAAATTGGCAAATTGGGTTAAACTAGTTTCAACGATGCTTTTCAAAAACACCTCGAACGCTGCCAGCCTGGTCCTTATGCTTTCATTCCTGAACAGGTCTTTGTTGAAATTCCACTCAAAATCTATAGTGGAACCATGGGGTTTCAAGTTGATAAAAGTATCAAACGTCTCATAGTGCCGAGGAATGGCACGGGTCGTCGCCCTCAGCTTGCCAAATTTCAAGTCGTCTAACGGGCTGTCGAGATTGAAAGCCACACTGACCAGTGTGTTACGGCTGGCGTCCCGACCGATTTTCAGCTTTTTCACCAAAGCCCCAAAAGTATATTGCTGGTGGTCGAAGGCATCGAGCACCTGTTTGCGTACTTGTTTTACATATTCCTTGAACTCACCTGCATGGTTCACCTTTGTGCGAACCGGCAAAAGGCTAATGGCATGTGCCACCAAGTTGGCGTTGCCCGGCAAGTTGTGGCCTGCTGCTGCAACACCTACCACAATATCCTCCTGCCCGGTGAGGCGACTCAAATAGGCTTTGTATGCCGCCAACATGAATACATAAAAAGTGCTACCCAGCTTTGCCGCTGCCTTCCGTATTTGAGCAGTAAACTCGGCATCGAAGCTGATTTTTTCAACCGCACCGTTAAAGGTTTTGACAGGCGGGCGGGCGAAATCTGTAGGCAAGTCGAGGACTGGAACGCCCTTTTCGTATTGCGAAAGCCAGTATTGCTCGTTCTTTTTAAAAACTGTAAGTCGCTGTAAATCAGCTTGTTCCGTGGCGAATTGACTGAGCTGCTTAGGGGTGCCAAGACTTTCCAAGTTTTTAAAACTTGGAAAGTCTGCCCCGTACAACTCCCCTAATTCCCTGGTCAAAATCCCCAATGACCATCCATCGCAAATGATGTGGTGGACATTGATGAAAACGAGGTGAACTCGCTTTTCCAATCGGACGATTTTAAAGCGAATAAGTGGGCCGTTTTGTAGGTCAAAAAGGTGCTCGGCTTCTTCGTTGTGAAGGTCGGATAGCCGTTCAGGATCAGCACTCAAATCAACAAAAGGTGTTTCAATTTGCAGGACTGGAAGCACTTTCATGGTTATGCCATCAGCTGTAAAAACAGTTCGAAGTGCCTCATGCCTGTCCACCATTGCCTGCAAAGCAAACCGCATTTTTCCTTCGTCAAAATCGCCCTCCAAGCGAAGCTCCGTCGCTATGTTGTACGCCTTGGAAGCCTCCGACGAGAACTGATCGGATAGAAAGATTTCTTGCTGACCCTCGGTTGTGGGTATTTCGGATTTCGGAATGTTGATTGCGGAACTTGTCTCGACACCTCGGGTTTGGGGCACTAACTCTGCGATTTCAGAAACAACTGATGTGTCTCGTTGAAAATGACTGCCATCCTGATGGGTCGGGACAAGACCTGCCAACTGCGGACTGCCAACTATTAGATTGAGGTCTTCCCCCTCCCACGCTTCCATCAGACCCAAATCAAACATTTCATCAATTGCCACCTCGAACGCCGTATAAGTGCGCTCGAAATCGGCCATCGTATGCGCCGTGGAAATGAAGCACGGACGCTCCCGAATGTTCACCCCTTTTGTGCGCAGCACGTAGTTGAACAACCGGGTAAGCGGCTTGGCGTCGGCATTTTTTATCATAAAGAACGAGGACGCCGACTGAATCATCAGGGGGGCTTTTTTCCGAAGGAAAATCTCACGAATATGCGTTGCAAACGCTTGTGTTTTTGCATTCAATTCCTGTTGCAAGCCGGGGCCAAGTCGTTGTATTTCACGCAAGGCTGCATGAGCAGCCGCTACGCTTATAGGATTTTTGATAAACGTGCTGGCGAAATAGGCGATTACTCCTTCCGGAGAACTATCGTCGCCATAGCCCCAATAGCCGCCATCAAAGGCGTTCATAAACTTTGCCTTACCAGCAACCGCTGCCAATGGTAGCCCACCAGAAATACTTTTTCCGTATGCGCAGATATCGGCGTCCACACCAAACCATGCCTGAGCGCCACGCTGGTCAAGGCGGAATCCGTTGATTATTTCATCAAAAATTAGCGCAACACCTTGATTTTCAGTGAGTTGCCTAATTTTCTTGATGAGGTCACCGTGCTGCCAATGTGGGTTCTGTGCCTGCACAGGTTCAATAAGGACCGCAGCCAATTCGTCCATGTTCCGCACCAATTTTTGCAAAACATTGGGGTCGTCGTAATCCAGCACTAGCACGTTTTCGACATTATATTTCGGTACGCCAGGAGAAGATGGTAACGATTTTGTTTCATCCTTAAAATGAACACCCCGCACCATAAACTCGTCAATCATCCCGTGGTAGTCCGTATCGAAAACGGCGATTCTCTCTCGTCCTGTAGCAGTACGTGCAGCTCGAACAGCGCCCAGCACTGCCTCCGTACCCGTATTAGCCAGCGTCACCCGGTCGAAGCCGGTCATCTCGCAAATCATCCTTGCAATTTCGGTCGCTTCGAGCGGCAGCAGGTCAATCGAATTGCCCCGTTGGATGGCGGCCACGGCGGCTTTTTCAACAAAATCGGGCATGTGCCCGAAAAGTGCCACGCCATAGCTCATCACATAGTCCACGTACTCGTTGCCGTCCACGTCCCAGATGTGAGCGCCTTTGGACTTTTCATGGGCAATCTGGTAGCATACCTCTTTCCATAACTTGCTGAAGCCCGTCACCGACCGAGGGTCAGCGTAATACTGCCGGTGACGCTGCGCCAACGCCTTCGACTTCGGGGTCATTGCCTCGTAGTGCCGCATGAAAACATGCAAACCTTGGCGCTGTTTTTCACTCAAATCATCGCCCGTCGAAATCTTCTTGTAGCTGTTCAGCTTGGCAGTGACGCCTTTGGTAGATCGCTGTATTTCAACCTCAGGATTTTCGATTGCGGACTGCGGATTACGGATTGGGGAACTTGTCCCGACACTTCGGGATTGGGGGGACGTAGGTTGGCTAACTTGTTGTATTTGAGGTGGTTGAGTGGCTGATTGTGCCAATGGTTGCCCCTGCAACAGCACCAACTGCTGTTGCATCAACTGTAATTGTTGGTTGATGATTTGCTGGAGTGAACTTGGGCTTGAGATTTCCGCCCCGATGGCTGACGGGGTAAATACTTCGGAAACCTGGGGAAATGGTTGTACTCCGTTTTGAAGCGTTTGGCCCTGAATGACCAGATTAGGTTCCACTTTTGGGGTCAGGGGTTGCGCTGGTGAAAACATTCCTTCCGGAATCAGTCCATCCAGGTACTCCGCCAAGGCTTCTATCGTCGGGGCTTCTTCGAAAAGTACTCGGAAGCCCAAGTCCAGCTTGAATTTTAGGTTGAAACGTATGATGGCCTGACTGAGGAAAAGGCTGTCAAAACCAAGTTCCAAGAAGCTTGCCGAGGCATCCATTTGTGTGGGTTCCATGCCACTCAATTCGTAAAGGGACGCCTTGATTTCGGCAATGAGGTTGGGGATTCGGGAAGTGTTTAATTCACTCATAGGGCTTGTTTTGACGAACCCAAGTTCGGCAGTTGTTTGAGGCAAAACCTCTAAACTTACGGTAGTGGAAGCGGCCTTGCCGAACTGGGTTTCAGCGGTGCGTTTCGGCGCAATGAAATATTTCTTAGGGTCAAATGGATAGGTTGGAAGCGGCAGTTTCCTTCGTTTTTCCCCTTCATGAAACGACTTCCAGTCAACGTCCACGCCGCTTACCCAAAGCTTTCCTAGGGTACGCAGGATGAACTCCACGTCGTTGCGCACCTCTTTGGGGTGCCGCACCGACGCCAATATGATTCGAGCCTCGTCGGGAAGAGTGGGAAGAGCCCGGGCAAACGTAGAAAGTGTCTGCCCGGGTCCCACTTCGAGGAAGATACGGTTCTTATTGACGGTTGACGGTTGACGGTCAACGGTTGACGGTTTCACAAGTGTGTCTAAGCCGTCGGCGAAGCGGACGGTTTGGCGGAGGTGGCGGAGCCAGTAGTCCACGCTGGTGGCTTCCTCGGCGGTTAGCCAAGTGCCAGTCACATTGCTGACGATGGGGATTTGCGGAGCTTTCAACGGCACTGACTCCAAATATTTGCGGAACGCAGGCAAAATCGGCTCAATTAGCGGCGAGTGCGCCGGGACTTTGATGTGGATTTTGGAGGAATCAATGCCAAAAGCGGCCACTCGGGCTTGCAGGTCATCAATCGCTGCCGCCGTGCCGCTGACCACAAGGCTGTCCACTTTATTTATTACCGAAATCGTGTGCGCTTGTGTCAAATACGGTTTCAGCTTTTCCTCGGTCGCTGCCACACTCAACATACAACCGTTGCCTTTCAAGGTTTCCGAACAACTTGCCCCGCACTGTTACCAACCCAAGCGCCGCTTCCAACGTCATGACCCCAGCAAGGCAAGCCGCTGTATATTCTCCCATAGAATGCCCAATAAGTTCAGCAGGTTGGATGCCCCAATGCTGCCAGAGTTTGGCAAGGGCATATTCAATGGTGAAAAGGGACGCCAAACCAGATGCCGGATTTTGCAAGATGCTTTCATCCACTACATTACCGCTCTGAAAAACAAGGCCACGAATATTCAAGTCGTGCTGCTGTTCCAAAATATCAAAACAAGTATCCACTTGTTTTCGGAAATAGCTATTCGACTCGTACAAGTCCATCCCCATGCCAGCGTACTGAGCGCCACCGCCGGGAAACATAAAAACGAGGGATGAGGGATGATTGGGGAGGGATGATTGGGGGGAGATGATTTCTGGCTTTTCCTTGCCTTCCGCAAATAGTAGGGCGGCTTTTTTTGGGAAAAACTGTCGCCCAGTGGCGAGGGTGGATGCAGCGTCGGGTAGCGATATGCCTTTGTTTTTCTGAAAAAATCCAGTCATGCGCTCAACCAACTGCCCCAGAGCCTCGTCAGTCTTAGCGGAAATAGGCATCAATTGTGGACTGCCATCCCTAGGGATCGGGACAAGACCTGCCAAAGGTGCTTCTTCCAAAATGATATGCGCATTCGTCCCTCCAAGTCCAAAGCTGCTGACGCCAGCGTAACGTGGCTGCTCGCCCCGTTTCCACGGACGCAGTTCGGCATTCACTTCAAAAGACGTTTTTTCAATATCAAGCTGCGGGTTTTGCTTCGTAAAATGCAAGGTGGCGGGCATTTGCTCAAAGTGCAGTGCAAGTGCCGTTTTGATGATTCCTGCAATACACGCCCCAGCGTCAAGGTGACCAATATTGGTTTTCACAGCGCCTATTAGGCAGGTATGTGGGATGTGGGATGTGGGATGATTTGGGGACTGCTCATCCCTCACCCCTCTTTCCTCATCCCTCATTTGCATACCTAACATAAGTCCTTGAATCTCAATGGGGTCGCCAATGAAAGTCCCCGTCCCATGCGCCTCCACGTAGCTGATTTGGTCGCCCTTCAAACCTGCTTTTTGCAAGGCTTTCTGGATGACGGCAGCCTGCCCTTTGGCACTTGGGGCAGTGATGCCCGTCTTGTCCAAGCCGTCGTTGTTAATGGCAGAAGACCGTATAACCGCCCAAACATGGTCGCCATCGGCAAGGGCTTTGTCGAGGGTTTTCAATACGAGCATTGCCATGCCGTGGCCTTGAACCATACCATTTGCATTGGTGTCGAAGGCTCGGCAATAACCATCGGCAGAAAGCGGCCCGCCTTCAATGTGTTCATAACCGCCCAACACGGGCGCTTGAATCCGACCACCTCCAACGATGACCACATCGCTGTCACCTGCTTGCAGGCTTTGGCAGGCCAAATGAACCGCTACCCCACCCGTTGAACAGGCTGTCTGGACATTGACGGCTGGGCCACGCAGGTTGAGTTTATAAGCTACCCGGCTGATGCTGAAGGTACTGTCTGAAGCAAGCATTTCTTGGTACCATCCTCCGCTGTTTTCCAATAAATCCTTGTTGGTCAGCAAATTGTTCAAAGCGTAGGTATTCCGGGCCACCCCGCCGAATATGCCGATATTCCCCTCAAAACTTGCCGGATTGATGCCCGCAGATTCTAACGCTTCATACGCCGTTTCAAGAAAAATCCGGTGCTGTGGATCCATCATCTCCGCTTCCCGTGGCTGATAGCCAAAAAAGGCTGCGTCAAAGGCGTAGGGGTGGTCAAGGGCGTAGGTGCGATTCACCCGATTGCGGTTTGCGGAACTCGTCCCAACACCTCGGGATTGCGGAACTTGTCCCGACATCTCGGGATTGCGGATTCCCTCCCCCTCTAAGTCGGCGTCGGTGACGAGGTGGCTGATGTCTTTGCCTTCCACCAGGTTTTGCCAAAACTCATCGATGTTGTTGGCACCGGGGAGGCGGCATGACATGCCAATGATGGCGATTGCCTTGGATTGTATGATTGTTGAATTGTTGGATTGCTGGGTGGCCGGCTGCTCCAAGTTAGGAGGTACCTTGAAGCTACCTCGTAACTTAGGCCCCATTTCAACTGATTCATAACCAAGTGATTGTGCAGTTTCCCATGTTTCTTTACACAGGAAATTATCTTCCAAAACGCCCTTCCAGTCCGCTGCTTTCTTGGCTTCAATCTTCTTTTTTTGGTCAAAATGGCTGTCGCCCATCGAGCGGCTATCCTTGTGGATGCCGTCGGTCATTTTCTTATCAAGGTCCTTGTAGGGGTCGAGCAAGCCTTCGTGGAAAGGTATGCCGAGCGTCTCACATAAAGCGTGCATGACGGCTTCAGGGTTTTGCACCAAATCCTCGTAAACCATGCGAAACTGCTGACTTGCAGGCACATTTTTCAAAAAATCCAAAGTAGTTCGCTGACTTACCAGCCAGACAAGTTCACCTAATTGCTGCGAAGAAAAATCATGCGGGTGCAGGTATAGCACCTGGTCCATGTGATACTTCTCAAAGGACTTCACCATGCTGTATGGGTGCCGCACGAGGTGGATGAAGCGGGCATTTGGGAAGTCTGAGATAGCTTTTTGGAGGGCTTCACCATCAAGTGCATAGCTTGGCGATTTGTCAACTAGGAGGCGGTCGCCGACCCATTCTTGCAGTTGCTCGAACATTTCACGGGTGGTCATGCCGTGCTTCGCAAAATTGTGGAGCAGCAGTTTTGCCTCTTCTGCTTCGCAATGGTTGAGTTCCATGACGGCCCTTATTAAGCCTTCCGACCAAAGGGCGAATTTGCCCTGATAAGCCGCCTCACGCTCTACAAGCGTCTCAAAATGAAGCAGTTGCAATTCGTTGCATGCAAACATACCAGGATGCCCTGCAAGCATGACTCGAAGCAGTGTCGTACCGGAGCGGGGCGGGGCGAGGATGAATATGGGATTGCGAATTGCGGAACTTGTCCCGATACCTCGGGATTGCGGAACTTGTCCCGATACCTCGTTGTCCCGACACCTCGGGATTGGGGTTTCAGATCTTGGCCCAATTTGTAAAGGCAAGTGCTTAGGAATGACCTTTCTGAACCTAAGGATGTCCGATGTGGTCAAATGTTGGGAGCGACCGTTTCCAGTCGCTCCCATTGCCAAAGGATTATAGTTGTTGGAAACTATGTTCTCAGGTGTGTCTGATTTTTGTTGAGGCTCCGCCTCCATATTTTTTATCAGCCTGCTAAGCAGGTTGTGGTAATTCATTTCAAAAAAGGCCGCATAACCCGCCACCGTTGGATGGTCGAAAATGGTGGTGATGAAGATGCTCGTCTCACAAGCTGTCATCAACCCACCGATGAACTTTGCAGCGAGGATGCTGTTGCCGCCCAACTCGAAGAACTTGTCGTGTCGGCCAATGAGGTTGATGCCAAGCAGCACCTGCCATTTTTCAGCAATATACTTTTCCAAATCCCCATGTGGGGCTTCGTAGGGCTGGTCAAGGTCTGGCCGGTCATTGGCGGGGTCAGGCAAAGCAGGGCGGTCAATTTTACCGTTGGTCGTTAGCGGAAGGTTTTCAAGAAAAACGAAATGAGAGGGCAGCATATAATCAGGCAACGAGGCGGACAGAAAATCCCTCAACTCGCTGATGGTCAATGATTTGCCCTTATTTTTAACAATATAAGCCACCAACTTCCCCTCGTTTACCTGGTGCGGATTTTTTAACACCACTACTGTTTCACGCACAGCAGAGTGGTTGGAAATGGCTGCCTCGATCTCGCCCAATTCGATTCGGTAGCCCCTGAATTTGACTTGAAAATCGCTTCGGCCCAAGAACTCAATATTGCCGTTTGGCATCCAGCGGGCGAGGTCACCGGTCTTGTAGAGCGGTGAGAGGGTGAGCGAGGTGAGAGGGTGAGAGGGTGAGAGTTGAATGAACCGCTCGGCGGTAAGTTCGGGGCGGTTCCAGTAGCCACGACCGACAACGGGCTTTGTGCCGCCAATGTAAATCTCACCAATCTCACCGCGGGGCACCTCCTGCATTTTATCATCCAAAATGAAAATCTTGTAGTTAAGGATGGGGATGCCAATGGGCGCTTTTGGTTCGTTAAAGCCTTTTGGGAAGGTGAAATAGGTACAGTTCACGGTGGCTTCAGTAGGGCCGTATAGGTTGTAAAGCTGGCCATTGGGGATGATGCGCTCATGTTTTTGAGCCAACGATGTGGGGCAAACCTCCCCGCTGACGTTGACCAATCTTATACCCTGCAATTTTTGTGCAGGTGCTTGGTCGAGTAGCAAGGTATATAAAGAAGGAAGGGTAAGAATGTGTGTGACCTTGTTTTTGTAAATAGTATCAGCAAGTTGCGCCATGTCTTTTTCCTCACCCTGATGGGGCAATACAAGGGGCGCACCTTGTAAAATTGTCCAAAATATGGTTAGCACCGAAACATCGAAGCTGATGGAACAAGTGAGCATCATCGCACCTATGGGTTCAGGGGCAATGGCCTGTTGGCCCTCAAGTTGGTTGCAAAGGTTTTCGTGGGTGAGCATACAGCCCTTCGGCTTACCAGTACTCCCCGAAGTATAAATCATGTAGGCAAGGTTGCCCGGTGCGACATTTTTTGATTTGAGATTTAAGTTCGATGATTTGAGATTTGAGATTTCTGGGTCATCGTCAAGTGTGATGATTTGAGTATTTGATGTGGGCAGGTTTTGAGCGAGGTGACGCTGGGTCAGGATGACCTTTGCTTGGCTGTCCTGGATCATGAAGTCCATGCGGTCTTTGGGATAGTCCACGTCAATCGGCACGTAGGCCCCGCCCGCTTTGAGGATGCCGAAAATACCAACAATCATTTCAAAGGAGCGCTCCAAGTAGATGGCAACAAAGTCTTCCGTTTGGATACCAAGGAGGAGGAGTTGTTTAGCAAGGCTATCAGAACGGCGGTCAAGCTCAGCATAAGTCATTGACTGTGAGCCAAATATGATTGCAGTCGCATTTGGGCAACGGGTTACCTCCCGCATGAAAATATCGTGAAGGCAAGTGCCTGATGGAAAAGTAATTTGACTTGAAGTGTACTCGTTTTCGTTCATAGTGCTACTTCCTAATAGGCAGTCCGATGGACTAATTGTTTTTGTTCAACCAACGAAAGGGGGGGCAATCTGGCAGACTCGAGCAAAATGGCAATGCCATTTTTGCATCAATAAGTTTCATTATATCACAGGGAAATAGCCTTGGAAAAAATCAGACGTGAATCAAATTGAGTGTGGGAGAGGTTGAAAAGGTGTACAAAATTAATCCAAAAAATATTACCGCACAAATAGTTTGGCGTAGTTTTGTCATTTCTTTCCAATACCCTCCCCCATGCTATGGCCTGATTGTTGGATTTTCAATGTTTAAACACCTGTGACTGAGGCGTATTTGATTCATATACTCGCCCGTCCAACAACCACTCGTTTCAAAATGAGCCAACAAAATTATTTGCTACCATTCAGATGCTTGGTATTTGCTACCATGCTGACGACGCCAATTTTCATCCATGCGCAGCAGTTTGACTATAATACTATTGTGGCACCGGAAGGCCAGCGACCTGCCAGTTTTGAAGACTACCTCGTTCAGTTGGCCTATTTGAACAGCCCTGAAACAAAGATACTGGCCTACGAAAAGACAATTGAAGAAAAAGAGGTGGAATTGCAACGCTACGAATGGCAGGACGACTTGAAATTCGGCTTCAACATCAACGAGGTCAGTTTAGCAAACGTCCTTGAAAAGGACAAATCGGACAATTTGATTCTTTACCCACTGTATCAACTCTCGTCCAGTGTGAGTTTGGGCAGTTTCACCAACAACAAAAGAAAAAGAGGAATTGAAGAAATTGATGTACTGGTGAAGGACATGGAGAACAATCAACACAAAATGAAAATACGGGCAGAAACCTTGGCCCGTTACCAAAAATTGCTTTTGGCCATTGAAACGCTCAAAATGCGCACCAAAGCAGAAGAAGACGCCCGGAACACCCACCAAGTTTCTCAGCAGCGGTTCAAAAATGCAGACCTCGAAATGGAAGATATGCTGCGTGCTTCGGAATCCTATACCAATGCACAGGAAAAGCGGCTTAACGCTGAAACGGACATCCAATTGGCCATTATTGCCATGGAAGAAATGATTGGCGTGAAATGGGAATCGGCAAAAAGAGCAGAAGAACGTTTCAAAAAATAAGTAGTCGTTAAAACGCCTCTCTTTTTGAAGAACTCGATTTTTGGGATTTCACAGTTGTTTCTCGTACCTAAAACTCGCAACTCGTAGCTTTTTATTAGCCGTAACTTGGGTTAAGCTGTCCTATTCTTCCGTTTGTTTGGCAAATGCGATGTCTGCAATTCTCACTACATTTGGATTCAAGTTATCGCTTTCTATCCTGCCGTCCTTCATTTTTACAATTCGGTGGGCAAATTCAGCTATATCAGGCTCGTGCGTTACGAGTACGATGGTATTGCCTGCAGCATGAATCTCCTCAAATAGCCCAATTATTTCATAGGACGTTTTTGAGTCAAGGTTGCCGGTTGGCTCATCGGCGAGGATGATGCTTGGATCGTTCACCAAAGCCCTTGCCACTGCTACCCTTTGGCGCTGACCACCCGAAAGTTCGTTAGGCTTGTGGTCCATCCTGTCAAAAAGCCCAACAGACTTTAATACTTTCTTGGCTTTTTCAAGCCTTTCTGCCCTGGCAATCCCCGCATATACCAATGGAAGCGCAACATTTTCAAGTGCCGACAAACGAGGCAACAGGTTAAACGTTTGGAACACAAAGCCGATCTCCTTGTTCCTAACAGCGGCTAACTCACTGTCGTCCATCATGCTGACATTGGAGCCATTGAGGATATAATCGCCTGATGTTGGCGAATCCAAACAGCCTATCAAATTCATCAAAGTGGATTTCCCAGATCCCGATGGCCCCATCAGTGCCACGTATTCGTTTTTGTGGATGTCTAGGTTGACACCTTGCAGGGCATTCACCACGTTAGCGCCCATATAATAGGTCTTGAAGAGGTCCTTTACAGAAATGATTGATTTCATAAACTTGTTGGTGATTTCAATTTTCCATGCCCATTAGATAATTTTAGGCACTTTGAAAAATGGTTTGCTCGATTCTGGCGCGTTTGAAAGGGCTTCCTCATTGGAAACCTGCAGCTTGACTTCATCCGCTCGCAATTGGTTTTCGACTTCAGAAATGTAAACCAAGGGTTCAACATTGGTTGTATCCAATTCTTTCAGTTTTTCCACCATGTCAAGGATGTTGCCCATATCACTGGCCAATCTTTCACGCTCAGCATCGTTCAGTTGAAGCTTTGCCAAATTTTCGAGCTTCAATATTAGGTCACGGTCTATCTGCATAATCGTTTTTTAGATGATTGGATACATTTAAGAGATAAAAACAAAATGCGCCTTTAGGTTTGGAATCCCCACCAAATCCGTATTAGGCTCAAAGTTGAAGAGAAAAACTTGTTTATGGCCAAAATTCCTATTTTCGTGCCGCCATTGAAGCACTACCTAATCTTATGAATGAACCAGTAAAACCCATCGTAAAGCACGTCGCAATCGCCGGAAACATAGGGGCTGGCAAAACGACATTGTGCTCGAAACTCGCCCGCCACTTTGGTTGGGACACCCATTTCGAGAGCACAGACGATAATCCCTATCTTGCCGATTTCTACCACGACATGCAGCGCTGGTCGTTCAATCTGCAAATCTACTTCTTAAACAATCGTTACCAACAGGTTTTGAAGATTTTGCAAGGCGAAAGGACGGTGATTCAAGACCGAACCATTTATGAGGACGCCTTCATTTTCGCCCCAAACCTGCACGACATGGGGCTGATGACAAGCCGTGATTTTGAAAACTATTTCAGTTTGTTCAAAACGATGTCGTCCCAGATACAGGCGCCAGACCTTTTGATTTATCTAAAAGCAAGCATTCCGACCTTGGTCGCTCACATACAATCAAGGGGTAGGGACTATGAAGGCAGCATGAGCCTCGACTACCTGAAAAGGCTCAACGACCGATACGAGCAGTGGATTGCCAACTACACAGAGGGTAAGTTGCTCGTCATCAATGCTGACGAGAATGATTTTGAGAACAACCCAGAGGATTTGGGCAAGATTGTGAACACCGTTCAAGGTGAGTTGCATGGCCTGTTCTAAGGTTGAAGAATAGACTTTGCGGCTGATTTTGGTTGGTTGTCTTTCCCGATAAGCCCTTGGATATCGGAACGAAAAACGATTGCACCCAGCAAAATGAGGTGGGCAACCAATGCAATCAAAATGGCCAGCCTATTCCGATAGGCAGCCTCCCGTTCAAATTTTCTGTTAGCCATCATGTCGCTCTGCGTTTTTGGTACGGGTTAAAAACGCCATGTGCTACGGCATATTTTCCGCATTTTCGCATTAACGAATTATTTTATTTCAAGGCTCGTATCTGGTATTCTTCTCAACTCATCGCATCAACCATGACTTCACTCCACTCGATAATCGCTGATTTCAGTTCGTTTTACGATGACAACCCTTGGTTTGGGGATAGCTTTTTGGATGTCATTTCTGACATTTCAGCCGTGGAGGCTTTGGTGAAGCCACCAAACGGGCACTCCATAGCAGTCATTCTTTGGCACATGGTCAAATGGCGCAAGGCCCTCACGGTACGCCTGCTTGGCGACAGGGATTTTAGGGCGGATGTGACGGATGCCGATAATTGGCCAAGTGCCGAAAGCCAAACGCCAGCGACCTGGGAAGCCGCCAAATCTGCTTTTGCGGAGCAGCAAACGATCCTAATGGAGCAACTTGGAGAAAGGGAAGAAGAATTTTTAGATACCGAATTTGTGACTGGCAGGAAGTACAGGATGCTGGTTTCTGGCGTTTTGCAGCACGATATTTACCATTTGGGGCAGATAGCTTTGTTGAAGGGATTGATTAGGAAATCGGAAACTTGGAAAATTGAGATTGGTTGATGAAACAAGCTAAATCAGGCAGTAACTTGCAGTTGCTGGACTAGATCGTATCCATGAAACTGAATCGAAGACCTAAGAAGAAGCTGAATATTGGCACAAAAGGCTCCCTGCCGATTTTGTTTACTTTAACGTTGTTAATTTCAAAAATCTCCTTCTTCAAAAACCTTCTGCATACACCCATTCCTATATAAAAATCTGCCCAAGATTCATTTGAACCAATATCCAAAATTCCCCTAAAATTCACGTCAAGAACCTTGGCATTGAAACTTTCAGTCAATGTTGTTTCCATTTCGTCACAATCATGGTTGCCGTAACTAAGGTTTTTTGCCTTCAAACGCCTGACTTGGATTTGAAATGCGGGGTTAACGACTTGTCTTCGTCCAACCTTGTTCTTCATCTCATAGCCAATGGTGAAAAACGGGCCTTGAGCCTTTAGATTTATCAACCTTCCCATTGGATAAATACTGAAGCACTTATCAACTACATCCACAATGTCCGATTCATTTTTTGACCGATAGCCAAAACCAATTGTTAGTTCAGGAATTTTACGATTGAATAAATTTGCATTAAACCCAAGCTCACGTAATGAGTTGGTACCCAACCTAAAATGAAGTACAGAAAACTTCTCTGGTATTGTTAAATGCTCTTGGCCATGTAATTGGCCAATAAAAGAGATCGAAAAGAAATTTATAAAGGATACGAAAAGAAATGTTTTCATCTTTCGAAATTTCCTGCAAGTAAGTTGTTTAACGATTATTAAATTGTTCTTGAAATGACACAATAAGTAGTTCAATTAAAAAAGCCGATACAGCGAACCATATCGGCTTTTCATTCAATTGAATTACAATCACTTACCGCCTCCCGCATTCGGCTCCAACAACTGGAAAAACTGGTCGAGCTTGGGTAGTATGATGATTTCCGTGCGGCGGTTTGTGCTCTTTCCAGCATCCGTTTCATTGGTTGCTTTTGGCACGAACTGGCTGCGGCCACCAGCCGTCATGCGCTCTGGCTTCACACCATGTTTCCATTGCAGGAAGCGCACCACAGAAGTTGCCCGAAGAGCACTCAAGTCCCAGTTGTCCTTGATGAATTCTGTTTTGATGGGTAGATTGTCGGTATGGCCTTCCACAAGGATATCGAGTTCGTTGTGGTCGTTTACTACTTTTGCAATCTTGCCCAAAACATCTTCCGCTGCGGGCTTGATGGTGTAGCTACCCGAATTGAAGAGCATCTTGTCCGAAAGGGAGATATACACCACGCCTTTCTTGACTTCGATATTGACATCCTCGTCATTGATATTGGAAAGCGAACGCTTTAGGTTCATCACAAGGGCTAGGTTTAGCGAATCCTTGCGTTGGATGGTGCCCGTCAGGTCCTTGATGTAGGTATTCTGCTGGTTGATGGCTTCCAACGATTTTTGGATGCTCTCAGCACCCGACTTGCTGATGACAGAGAGGTCGCTCAGCCGGTCGAGCAGGTTTTTATTGGTTCCCTGCAAATTATTAATCTGGTCTTCAAGCGACTTAGCACGGCTGCGCTCGGCGGCCAGTTCAGCCTCACGGGTGTTGAGCCTCAGGTCGTAGTCGGATTTCTGGTTGGATTTGTTGCGCTCGCATTCCTTCAGGTCTTCTTCCAACTTGCTATAAGAGGAACGAATGTTGTTACGTTCCTCCTCCAATTGTTGAAATTTCTTTTTTGAAACACAAGAGGTCAAAATAGTTAGAGCAATCAGGATTACTAGGAATTTTTTCATGTTTGTAGTTGATTTAAAAAATGAATTACTGGTTAGAAAAACGCCCAAATTTAGGGCTTTGACATTCGATATTTTAACGCTTTCACTAACTTGATGTTTGCAAAAAAAATTATAAAAAAATTAAAGTACTGTATGGTTCAAAAGAAACAATTCCAAAACGTCAAATTCAATTCTATGGGCGAACTGCTTGGTTTCCTACCAGAAGACCAATTGGAAATCGTGGAAACCCTTCGAGGTATCATCTTCGACACCGTACCCGACATCAAGGAGAAACTTTCGTTCAACGTTCCATTTTACAAGCAGCACAAAGGTGTTTGCTATATTTGGCCGGGTACAGTTTCGTGGGGAACCAAGACATGGCAAGGGGTCGAATTCGGCTTCAACTATGGCAACCTGCTCGCCGATGAAATGAATTATTTAGATCGGGGAAACAGGAAACAGGTTTACAACAAGCGATTTCTATCAACCAAGGACATCAATCATGAAATTCTGATTGCATACCTACTCGAAGCCGCCGAAAACGATGAATTGATGTATCGGGAGAAGATGATGCTTGGGAGAGGGAAGCGATAAGCGGTTTCAGGTTTCAAAATGGTTTCAAGTTTCAGGGTGGGGAAATAAACCAAAAAGCTCCAGTGTGGAATCCCACCTGGAGCTTTTTTGATATTGAAAATAAAGCAGCAAAAACTGCAAATTTTTATGCTTCTTCTTCGACAAGTTCCACCGTCTTGGTATTGCGTTTGCGCTCAAACTCCTTGAGGTAGATTTTGCGCAAGCGGATATTTTTCGGAGTAACCTCGACGTACTCATCTTCCATAATGTACTCTAAGGCTTCTTCCAAGCTGAACTTGACAGGAGGCGTTAGCTTCGTCTTTTCATCCGCACCAGAAGCACGCATATTGGTGAGCTTCTTGGTTTTTGTCACGTTGACTGTCATATCGCCAGGGCGTGAGTTTTCGCCCACGATTTGGCCTTCGTAAAGCTCCTCGTTAGCTTCCACGAAGAACTTGCCACGGTCCTGAAGGTTGAAAATGGAATAAGGTATGGCCTTGCCCTGTTCCATGGAAAGAAGGGAACCGTTTTGGCGCTTTGGTAGGTCCCCCTTGTAAGGTTGGAACTCCATGAAACGGTGGGTCATTATTGCCTCGCCCGCAGTGGCGGTGAGCAGGTTGCTCCGCAAACCAATGATTCCACGGGATGGCATTTCAAAGCGCAAAATAACCCGGTCGCCTTTTGGCACCATCGAAGTCATGAGGCCCTTGCGTCGTGTCACCATGTCAATGGCGGTACCAGAACCCGTTTCTGGAACGTCAATCGTAAGTTCTTCCACTGGCTCGTGGAGCTGGCCATCAATTCGCTTCAAGATAACTTGTGGCTGTCCGATTTGCATTTCGTAGCCTTCCCGGCGCATGGTTTCTATCAAAATGGCGAGGTGAAGAACACCGCGTCCGAAAACCCTCCAAGAGTCGGTTGTTTCGCCGTCTTTTACCCTAAGTGCAAGGTTTTTCTCCAACTCCTTTTCCAAGCGCTCCCGGATATGGCGGGAGGTCACAAATTTTCCTTCCTGCCCGAAGAATGGTGAGTCGTTGATGGTAAAGAACATACTCATCGTCGGCTCGTCAATGCTGATGGCAGGCAGTTGTTCTGGGTTCTCAAGGTCGGCAACAGTATCGCCAATCTCAAAACCTTCGATGCCTTGGATGGCACAAATATCGCCAGCCTGCACTTCTTCTGCCTTCACCTTTGCCATGCCCTCGAAAAGGTAAAGCCCCTTTACTTGCTGGCGTACAATGGTGCCATCCCGCTTTACGAGCGCTATTTGCTGGTTGGATTTCAAGGTGCCACGGTGCAGCCTACCGATGGCAATACGCCCGATATAATTGGAATAGTCCAAGGAGGTAACTATCATTTGAAGTGTGCCTTCAATCACTTTTGGAGCAGGAATATACTCAACGATAGCATCCAAAAGCGGTGTGATATTATCGGTCGGGGTCTTGAAATCCTTGCTCATCCAACCCTGCTTAGCGGAACCGAACAGCGTAGGGAAGTCCAACTGGTCTTCCGTAGCGCCCAGGTTGAACATAAGGTCGAAAACCAAGTCCTGTACTTCGTCGGGCTTGCAGTTTTCTTTGTCCACCTTGTTCACGACCACAATGGGTTTCAGGCCAAGTTCTATGGCTTTTTGCAAAACGAAACGGGTCTGCGGCATTGGGCCTTCGAAGGCATCTACCAAGAGCAGCACCCCGTCCGCCATGTTGAGCACCCGCTCCACTTCACCACCGAAATCGGCGTGGCCAGGGGTGTCAATAACATTGATTTTCACGCCTTTGTACCAGAATGCAGCGTTTTTGGCCAAAATGGTGATACCCCGCTCTCGCTCCAGGTCATTGTTGTCCATGATGAGTTCACCGGGCGTTTCATGGGCTCCGAAAAGTTTGCCGGCCACAAGAAGCTTGTCCACGAGTGTCGTTTTGCCGTGGTCAACGTGCGCAATGATGGCGATATTTCTAATGTCCATTTTTAAAATGATGAATGATAAATGGTAGAATTATGAATGGGAAAATGCAGTTGAAAACCTAAGTTTCATAGCTTTGACTGCGAATTTTCTGCCATTTCTTCAAAAGAGGCGCAAAGGTAGGCTTTTTTCGATGCATGAGCAATGGAAGTAAAATTAAATTTTGTTAAAGGATTTTTAACAAACAGTAATCCAAATTTCTAACACTGCCTACCTTCCTAATTCTCCAACTTGTTTTGAATTCACGCCAATAGCTTTATTCGGGTTTCGGCATGGATGCAAGTAGCTGCTCGGCGGCCTCAATGCTATTGTTCATGTCGTCACGGACCTTGGTAATACGCTGTTTCTCCTGTTCCAGATAGGTCATGATTTCTTCGTGGGTTTTAGATCCACGCAGTTTATTGGGTTGCTGGAACTGTGCCATCCATTCCATCATACCATCCTCTGCTTTTTCTAAAACCATAATAGCCGCCTTAATTTCTTGTTCCTTCAATGAATCCGTAGTAAGCGCTTCCAACTTGCCCTTAAAAGCGACAATCTCGGACATACGGGGCATTACCGCATCGTGGATGACGAACACCTCATCGCGGAGCGCATCTTCTGTTTCAATGTTTTGGTCATTTGCGCCGCAGGCCGCAAGTAAAACAGCCGTGAAGATTGAGATGAATAAAAGATTGAATGATTTCATGAATAAAAAAATTTAAATTATTGATTTTCAGCCATTTAGATTGGCACTGTAAACATCAAACACTTTTTTGCCGATTTCTAGCAAATCGAATGATTGTTGAATGAACACTCTTGCCTGTTTTCCAATTTCGGCAGCTTTCCCTGGGTTCTCAAAGCACCATTTCAACTGCCGTTCAAAATCTTCAGCGCTGTTGGCAATGAGCAGGTGTTGACCATTGACAGCAGGTATTCCTTCAACCCCTATGTCTGTTGTGACCACTACCCTACCCAAGGCCATTCCTTCCAGTACTTTGATTTTGATGCCACTACCCGAAAATAGCGGTGCAACCAAAACTCCATGCTGTTGAATGAATGCTTTTGCATCGGGCACTTCACCATGAACAATGGCTAATTGTCCAGCCATTTGGCGAATCCAATCAGGGGTGTTTTTGCCGGCAATATGAAACTGGACACCTTTATGCGCGCCCGATAATTTTTGCCAAACCCTCTCTATAAACCAACCAAGCCCCTGTTGGTTCGGCATCCAGTCCAACGCCCCTATAAAACAGAGCCGCTTGCTTGACTCGGCACCCATTTCATTTTCAGGATATTCTGCAAGGTTGATCCCAACAGGTGCGATGATACCTTCTTTGTTGAAGCCAAAGCTTCGAAAAGCGTCCATATCTGGTTGGGTAATGGCAATCAACAAATCAAATTGGTTTATGGCATCCAATTCAAATTCCCGAAGGTGCTTGTTCTGGTTTCTGAGATACCATTTCTTGATTGGATTGTGCGAAATGGCTGCAACCCGCTCCCAAATCCGATGCTCCACATTATGCGGTCGAAGCGAAAAGGTTGCGCTGCTGTTCGCTCTTACCACATTAATATAGTGTGCCAAATAGATGGTTTCCATTTGAACCACATCGTAATTGGTCGAATTGAGCAGTTCTGCAATTTTATTAGAAAATTCAGTTGATTTGAAACGGTCAAGGATATAAGAGTTCCCAGTGAGCAAACTCTTGATGGCCCCATAAAGCGTGATTTGGTTCTGAACGCTGACGGCATGTATTTCTCGAAAGAAATTCAAGTGCTTAGGAAAGTTTTCTGGGTCAAAAAAATGCTTGCTGGTGTTCATTACCAGTAAATCCACTTCAGCCCCCAACAGCACCAGCGACTTGGCGAGGTAGTTGATGGCAATCGGTTCGCCTTCCGTCAACGGATAAGGAAACTTCTTTGTGATTAGGAGGATTTTCATTTGCGACCGCAAAAATAGAAGGAAAATCCGCCAAATTGGAAAGCAGTTTTGGTTATTCAAGTACCTCTTCGTCGGCTGCCGACCAAGGTGGGCTTACGATGCACAAGAATACAAGCGGGGTGTTCCCTGTGTTTTTCACCCATTGGATAGCATTGGCAGGAACAAATGCCGTATCGTTTTTTGAAATGTGGAAAGCTTGCCCATCAATATTGATTTCGCCCTCTCCACCCAAGATGAAATAAGTCTCTGAAGAACCGCAAAGGCGATGCGGAAGTGATGTTTCCCCAATATCGAGGTATGCATGGGCCAAACTGAAAAAGGTTTTTCCATTGTGGGATTTTGGATGCAACAATTCTCTCAAATGAGTATGGTCACCAGCCAAAAAACATTGTTTTTCCAAGAGATTTACTACCATAACTGTTTATTTTAGGAGTAGAGTAAGTGTAAATGCGTAGGTGCAAAATACGGCTTTACCCTGATTGGTGGATAGAAAAACCCATGCTTACCTTTGCCTCGCTGCAAAACATCAAAAAGCAATTTCCATCTACCCATTTTTATTCCATCTCACTCACAGCAGCTGAACCAGTAAACATTGATTTTTGATGGCTTGTTGCCTACAATTGGCAGCAACAAGCCAACTGGTCATTCTACACACTATTTCAAGGTAATACATCAAACTCAGAATCAATAATCCAG
Source organism: Saprospiraceae bacterium (assembly GCA_016714985.1). Lineage (GTDB taxonomy): Bacteria > Bacteroidota > Bacteroidia > Chitinophagales > Saprospiraceae > UBA6168. The sequence goes on from JADKBS010000007.1 coordinate 200,289, forward strand.
GTGCGTGGGGTTCATGCTTGAATCACATTGCGTCATCAACTTCATTTTTCAAAAAAGAACTCCCTATGAAAAAGCATTTTCTCCTTTTCTCTGCACTTTTGCTGGCAGGTGCTGCCTTTGCCCAAACCAATTCCAACAACCTTGAGCAGGTCGGCAATGGCAACAGCACTGACCTCACCCAAGTAGGCACCCAGAACAAGACCTTAGTTAAGCACACTGGCAATCTGAACGACCTCTCATTGGGTCAAAACGGTGGTACCAATACCGCCGAAAACCAAGTAACCGGCAACGAAAACAACGTTTTCATCCAGCAGGTCGGCAATGCCAATCAAGGTGTTTCGACCATCCAAGCCAATAAGAACAAGGCCACTATCACACAAGACGGAAATGGAAATATCGCCAACCAAGACCTGCAGTCCGATGACAGCAAAGCCTTAATTTCTCACCTCGGCAACACCAACAGGTCCGTTCAGCAGCAGCTTGGCGTGGGCAATAACTCCGCTCAGATTGACGTGAGGGGCGACAACAATAACTCTGCCCAGGCGCAGAATGGCGAAAACCAATTTGCCAAATTGAACATCATTGGCAACGCCAACCTAAACGTCGTTACGCAAAACGGTATCTCCAACAGCATGGGCGCAACCGTGGAAGGCAATACCAACCAAATCAACATGCTGCAAAATGGCGACAACAACTTCGCCGGTGCTGGAAACGACCCACGCCTCATCCAAATCGGGGACAACAACTCCATCCTTTTGGTGCAGCAGGGAGACTTGAACTCCAGCTCCATACGTCAAGAGGGCAACACCAACAAAACCATCAACTCTCAAACCGGTGCCGAGCACAGTAATATCGTTCGCCAAATCGGCAACAACAATACGGCCACGGTTACGCAGTCGAACAATTAAGGATTGAAGAGGAGGAGGATTGAAGGATTGAATGACTTTGAGCGCAGACGCCTTAACCATTCAATCCTTCAGACCTTTAATCCTCCAATCCTTTCTTAAAGATACAGGGATTAATATATCAGCTTTCTGGTTAAGACTTTAGTAGGTTCGAATGGGGAAAAGAATGATTTTCCCCATCGAACTTGTTTTTGCGAAACTATCCCTGCTCTGGTACACCAAGTTGAAACCCATCCTCCACACTATGCTAATTTCGATTGAAAGAAGGCAGCTTTTAGCCCTGTTTGTGCTTTTTGCACTGGGGCTTAGCCATCCGAGTTCGGCACAACTGCTGAACGAATCGAATTTGCTAGATCAGCCATCCGAACTGCTCAACTTGGGCACGACGAGGGCAGGAAGTGAGGCTTATATTCAACAATCGGGGAATAGCAACCAGCTTCGGGTGATGCAACAACAGGAAAATCTTGAAGGGAACCTAGCAAGGGTGTTGCAAACTGGGAATTTGAACATTGCTGAAATCCTTCAAACCGAGGGAGGCAACAAACTGGCCCTCATTCAACGAGGAAATAGTAATTATTACGAATTGGTATCTTACGGCGCTGACAACGAGTTGGTGAACTTCCAAGATGGCTCCAACAACAAAATAAGCCAGCAGTTAATCAACAGCAACCAAATCAGGAGTGAATTGGTACAAATTGGCAGCAACAACGAAATCATCCAAGTGCTCGAAAATATCAACAGCGAGGGCTTCATCATCCGCCAATTAGGCGATGGCTTGAAAGTAACTGTAAACAGGGTTGGACAATAGTAAACACAAACTATCCCAACCGAGCGATGACCTAAAATTTACCCCCCTGGTAAATAAAGGCATTTTGAAAAAAACACTATTCACCCTACTTCTGCTGCACTTATTGGCAGCAACAACTTTTACACAGCCTACCGCCAAGGTTACAGCTTGGGTTGAAATTCAATCAACTGATGGCAACGCCATCATCTCTACTTGGTGTCAGAACCATACCACCTCCCCGCTTCACCTTAGGTACAAGGCCCTGCTAATCAACAAGGATACCCTCCTAAAGGAAGGCAAGACCTTGGCGATACCAGACCAGCCTAACCTATTGCTCAACGCTAGTTTTTTAGTCGAAGGTGGCCAGTTTGATGCCTTACAATTGTTCATCTTCAAGAACGATGAACTAGTCGCAAAGGCTGAACTTCAGGGGCCAAAACAAGCATTACAAAGCAAGGAAGAAGGCATTACCCGATCGCCAAATTCCGACCGCCTGAATGCAGATGACATCGAAATTGAAGGCCTTGTGCTGGACGAAACGAGGTCAAAATTGGCCCACGATTTTTACGAGTTGTTTTACGGAAGCTGGCGTGTCGTGGAGGAAGACCTCAATACCAACTACTCCATCGTAATAAGGGAACAGCCAGCTTTTGTTGGCAACGGCTCCCGCATCGCAGTTGACCTCGACGGCACAGAACTGACCCAGTTGAGCCTTCAACCAAGGTTGGAACTCATGGAGCAACTGTCGGTAGAATTGGTGGAAATGCTCTACAATCAAATCAAAAACCCAGATGCTGCTTACCAAGAAATTGGTGCTGAAGACATTTCAGGCGGCGGGATTTATTAGGCTAAAACTTATTGCCATGAAAAACTTATTCAAAACATTTTTTGCCTTGGCCATTGGCTTTTTCGCTTCGCAATTGGCGGCACAAGACATGGTCTATAAACCAAAAAATCCTGCTTTCGGTGGCGATACCTTCAACTACAATTGGCTGCTCAGTTCCGCTCAAGTTCAGGATTTGACATCCGAGAACCGAAACAAGGCCACTTCCACCAGAAGCTCGGTGGATGCTTTTGCCAGCAACCTAAACAACCTATTGCTCAGTCAAATCTCAAGGCAACTGATTTCAGACCAATTTGGTGAGGATGGCCTTCAGGACGGCGTCTATACCCTCGGCAACTTCCAAGTTGACGTGGCTTCGACCCTCGACGGGCTGACAATCACCATTTTCGACCAAGCACAAGGCGAGAGTACCCAAATTGTAATTCCATTTTTTTGATAGATAGCTAAAATCCCCTTCCACACCACACGCTAAAGATTGATGTCCCCCTTTTATCCCTCTTTGTTAGGACACCTGTAATAGTTGGGAAGTTTACTTCCCAACACAGGCTATTCACTTGTTGCGAAGTAGCCTTCTCAACCAACTACAACAGAAGCTGATAATCATGGACAAAATCTATCCTTGGCTGACTCAATTTTCAATCGCCCTTGTCGCCATCCTAATAACAGGTTGTGGCTCCTACCTATATCAGCCCATCCAACAGACAAAGGCCCGCTTGGGCGAAGAAACCCAAAGCACCCTTGAACTTAAGAGCCTACCTGCCCCTAAAGAGAAAATACTGGTAGCTATCTATAAATTCCGTGATCAATCTGGGCAGTACAAGCCCACGGAAGGCGGCACTAGTTGGAGCACCGCCGTCACACAAGGGGCTACCAATATCCTCATCAAAGCATTGGACGATTCTGGCTGGTTCATCCCAATCGAGCGGGAAAATGTGGGCAACCTGCTCAACGAGCGCAAAATTATCAGGAGCAGCCGGGCACAATACAACAACCAAAGTGGCGAGGGCCAAGACAACCTCCTGCCGCCACTTCTTTATGCAGGTGTAATTTTGGAAGGCGGCATCGTGAGCTACGATGCAAATGTGATCACAGGCGGTGCTGGCCTGCGTTATTTTGGCGTAGGCGGCAGCAGCCAGTACCGACAGGACAGGGTGACGGTTTATCTAAGGGCCGTATCAGCAAGTAATGGTAAAATCCTGAAAACGGTTTACACCTCAAAAACCTTGCTCTCCCAGCAGTTGGACGGTGGCATGTTCCAGTTCGTGAAATACAAACGGCTCCTGGAGGTTGAGACAGGGTTCACTTACAATGAACCCTCCGAGATTGCGGTTACGGAAGCCATAGAAAAAGCGGTTATGAGCCTCGTGATTGAAGGCATCGAAGGTGACTTATGGGCACCAGCAGAGGCAAGAATGGTGGCCGAATCGCCCATCAAAGAGTACAAAAAGGAAAAAGAGATGATTGCCAAGACTGATATTTTTGGCAAGCGCATAGACAATCGCCGAGGCATCGGGGCTTTTCAGGCTGGCACTTCAAGCATGCTTTATCAAGGCGACTACCCAGACGCCATTCTTAAAACGGGCATTGACCTTGGGTTTGAAGTAAATCCAAAACCAGCCATCGGAATCCTGTTCAATACGGGCTTTAACTCCCTTTCCACCAAAAAATTCTATTCTTCAAAAGTCAGCTATTTCGACTTCGCATTTAAGTACAGGCTATTCCCTTACGACCAGTTTACGCCATTCATTTATTCCGGCTTAGGTTTCATCACTGAAAACGTCAATACTCGCTTTGACTTCAGTTCTTCAGTCTATGCCAAGGCACAAATTGGTGGTGGCTTTGAAGTGTTGGTGAATGATGCAACAGGCATCCGTTTCAGCGCCGATTACAACTACCTCATCAACGACCGCCTCGACCAGATTGAACAGGGCAAGTACAATGATTTCTACTGGCGTGGCAATATTGGCGTGAATTTTTACTTCGGCAGGAAGGTAGAAGGTGCAAGAAAGTTTGAAACCGAGAAACAGCGGGACCCCGGTTTTTAGTAGTTGCGATATTCTTTTCGCACCCTGCTTCAATTGGTCTGTAAATCAATATCCGGGCTATAAAAATAGATGACAATGAACTTTTACATCCATAGAATCAATCGCTTACAACTTCTTGTTTGCGCAGCAATATTGACAATACTGCTTGCCTCGGCCTGCACAGAGGACACCATTAAGCCAGATATATTTGGCGCATTGTCAGGCCAAGTGTTGGTTGAAGGAACAAGCACCCCCATTGCCGATGCAATCGTCTCCACCAACCCTCCGACCAGCCAAGTTCTCACAGATGCCCAAGGCCGGTTCAAATTTGATGAGATAGAAGTGGGCACCTACACCATCCGGGCCGAGAAAACAGGACTTGTATCTGCCTCCGAAACAGTGACCATATTGGAGAACAAGGAAAGTGCGGTCATCGTCACGATGGCGGAAAAAACGGAGGATAACGCCCCTCCATCGGCACCCGACGCCATCCAACCATTGAACGGGGCGACCGGGCTTGACAATACCCTTCAATTGAAATGGACCGCCAGCGACCCCGATGACGATGAATTGACCTTCGATGTCTATACGTTCCACTCCCAGCAAGGGGCAGGCGACCTTGTTGCCGAAGGCATCACAGATACTATTTTCCAATTGACCAATGTAAAATATGGCTCCACTTGTTTTTGGCAAGTAGTGGCGCATGATGGGGAGAACGATCCAGTTTTCAGTGAGGTTTGGAGCTTTTCGACCAAGGATTTTCCGCCCCACCCTTTTGTCTTTACCAAAGTCGCCAATGGCAAATACGACGTTTTTGCTGCGCAAAATGCCAACACCAGCATCCCGCTCTATCAGTTGACCGAACTCGCTGGCAGCAGCTACCGTCCCCGAATCAGTCCGCTGGGCGATAAGGTGGCCTTCTTGAACAACAATTTCATCAATACCCAAATTTTTGTGATGAAGCGGGACGGTACTGATCCGACATTAGTGCCAACCGCTTTGCCAATTGACGGCAAGGACATGTTCCAATTGGATTTCTGCTGGTCGCCGGATGGTACCAAACTGCTTTTCATGAACCGGAACCGGCTTTACAAAGTGAATTTGGATGGTAGCGGGTTTGAGTTGTTTGCCGAATTGCCCGTCACGGAGGAGTTTGTGGAGGTGGATTGGGCACCTGTCACCAATAAAGTGGCGGCAAGGACGGTCGGCAGCCAGCCTTATATTGGTCGAATTTTGCTGTTTAGCCCCAGCGGCTCCTTGGAACAGGAGCTTGTATCAGACCTTCCTGGAAACATCGGCGGCCCTTCTTTCAGTATTGATGGCAGTGCCATCCTTTTTACACATGATATTGACGGGCTTGAAACTCCGGATGGCCGCCAGTTGAACGCGCATGTTTTCGTGAAAAAAATAGCGACTGGAGCAACAACAGACCTTTCTATTGAAAAGCCTTCGGGCTACAACGACCTTGATCCCAAGTTCTCGCCCAATGGCGCACAGGTCGTTTTTGTTGAAACCAGCAATGCCCCAAACTCGCAGCGGAATATTACAATTATGAGTGACCAAGGCCAGGGCAGACTGACATTGTTCCAAAATGCGGAAATGCCGGATTGGAAGTAGCACGGTAACGGTGGACGATAGACGGCTGACGAAAGACGGTGGACGGCTGACGAGGATAGGCACCTAATGCGACTTTGTCATTCCTTCAGGGAACTAACTGTCCACGCCAAGAGGGAAAATTAGGCCCGTGTTACCTCACCTCCCATTCATGCACACCTGCACTCACCCCTTCCTGCAACTGGATTTCAAGGCGCATTGCGGTGGTTTTCACAGGCTCAAACTGCACCTCCGACCAGCTGTCCTTTACCACTTGCCAGCCATCGTGGGAGTAGCATTTCTTCCATTCGCCATTTTCCAAGTACTTGATAACGAATGACTTGGGCACCCGACAGCCACCGCCTGTTGACTCGTCATCAAACCAATAGATACGAGCTGTTCCGACCTGCTCCTCTTTTTCAAAATCGCATTGCAGCCATTCCGCATTGCCAAAATGCGGCCACCAATGAACGAACGGGTTATCTTGGTCATTGGAATGTTTGGGAATCCATTGATCGGCAACGGAATTGAGTTCGCCCTTATAACCCTCCGAGGCACTTATCTTGCTTTTTGCCGCCAAAGTTGGCTGCGCCAATGGACGGGTACTGCGCAAATCGTTGGGCAGCCAAACGAGCATATTGTCCTTGCCACGGTTGGCCCAGGCGAAATAGGGAATTGCTTTCAGTTTGAGCGGGGACAGCTCGCCTTGGTCCGGCGCCGTTTTCTTATTCACCAACGACCCAACAAAACTGATGGTCTGGACGCCTCCAAGCAGGTTAGGCTCGTATTGCGAAGCGAATTCCACATCTTTTGGTACATACACACTTAGTACTCGCTCATCGGGCTGGTCCTTGCCTTCGAGGCAATAAATAAGCGGCCCACGCTGTAAGGCATAGCGGTCGGCGGTCGCTTCTATTTTTGAATTGCCCTTCACTTGCTGGATGGGCATAGGCAAGATGAGCGACACCGTATCGCCCTGCTTCCACTTTCTTTCAATGGTCATGTAGCCATCCTTGATACCGCCCAAAATCTTTTTGCCGTTCAGCAAAACCTGCACCTGGCTGCCATCGTGGTTGGCAAAACCATAAAGATCAAAAGGAACAGCATCGCCCTGCGCCCAGCCAGGTACCCTCATTTTAAGCGTAAACGTATTGGGCTTTTCAGGTTCAATGGCAATCTTGATTTTGCCGTCATAAGGATAGTCAGTTTGCTGTGAAATATGCACCTTCACCTCCTGTCCCTTGCTGTTGATATTGGTGACGTTGGTTTCGCTGGAGGCATAAAGGTTCACAAACACCTCATTGCCACGTTTTGCATAAACATAGCCGGGAATGGAAGGAAAAAAGCGGGACACATTGCTGGGACAGCAAGCGCACTGGAACCACGGGCTACGCTCCACATTCTTGCGGCTTTCCAAGGGGTTTGGATAAAAAAAGCGGTCGCCCGACAGCGAAAGACCCGCATTGAGGGCATTGTAGAGCGTGCGCTCCATCACATCAACGTACTTGCTGTCTCCCGTAAGTTGGAACATCCGCTGGTTCCAATACACAAATGCAATGGAGGAACAAGTCTCGCAATAAGCCGAGTAGTTGGGCAAATCGTAAGGCTTGCTGAAGCCCTCGTTGGAGCCGCTGCTACCAATGCCGCCAGTCACGTACATCTTCCTACCCACAACATCCTCCCACAGGGCGTTCAGTGCAGGCGTGTATTCTTGACTGCCCGTTAGCGCAGCCACATCGGCCATGCTGGCGTACATATAACAAGCCCTCACAGCGTGGCCCACTATTTCTTTTTGATCTCTTACTTTTTGGTGGTTTTGGTTGTATTCCTCTTTGTTGTAGCCCCGCACGTCGAGGAAGAACTTGGCGAGGTCGAGGTAACGTTTTTCGCCAGAGACGAGGTATAGCTTGGCGAGGCCAAGTTCGATTTCTTGATGGCCGGGGGCTTGCTCCAGCTTGCCCCAACCAAAGGTTTTATCCAGCAAATCGGCGCTTTTGAGGGCGATGTCGAGCAGGCTTCGTTTGCCAGTTGCAAGGTGGTGTGCAACCGCAGCCTCGTAAAGGTGGCCAAGGTTGTAGGTCTCATGGCTGTGCTTGTCCTCGTAAACCCAGCGCTTGTCGGTGCCTTTGTAATAGTCACCCGTCACTTCCTTCTTGGCAATGCCTGCCGCCTTTTCCTTTTCATTGATGGTGCGCCAAGTGTAGAGATACCCATCCGGCTCCTGTGCCAAGCGGATTTTCTCAATCAAGCCATCCACGTACAGGTCCAGTTTGGGGTCAGGATGCACTTGAAGGGAATAGGCTGCCCCCTCTATGATTTTGTAAACATCCGAGTCATCGAAACCATAGACCCCGCAGAAGGAGCCAGTTGCATTGCCTGCAGCAATGTCAAAGTTCTTCACCCGCCCTGATTCTTCGCATTGGCCGAAGGTATAGGGCAGGGTTTTCTCACGGACTGTTTCGAGACGGGGCGCCCAGAATTTGTCGGTGATTTTGACCTCGGTAAAAGGTACGGGCTGGATGGGATATTGCGGTTTTCCGGTTTGTGCGAATGCAGCACTTGTGAGCAAAATTGCATTTAGTAGTAACCTGAACTTCATGGACATTTTGAATTGACTTTGACCTTTTTTTTCATCGAAATTTGGTGACTACTCAACTGGGGGTGTTTTTTGGGAAAAATTTTCAATTTTTCCAAAAAAAACCAAATATGGGAGGAAGAAGAAAAAATGAAATTTTTTCTTCTTCCTCCCATACCCTCCTTAAGTAGTTACGAATTTTGAAACAGGGGCCAAAATTAATCCTTCGAGTTGAAGGCAACGAATAAAGCCTTTTTTTTTAACGAGATTGGGCATTCAAAAATAAATTCCACCTTTCACAAACGAATTCTCAATTTTGACCGTCTATTACACCAAACACCAAAATCATAGCATGAGAATCACGCTTGCGACTTTGCTCGCTTTTATTTTGCTTCAACTCCCTTTGCTTGCGCAAAAGCAATCAAAATCAAAGGAGGATGCCCAAACCATGTTGGGTATCAATATCACCAACACACTTGCCGGGTTCTTCAATTCGGGCGGACAAGACATCCTCAAAGACCCTTTCCTGTTCAGCCTTAAAACACTAAAGGACAACAAAGTCTGGCGCATTGGTGCGAATGCCAAGGTTGACCAAAAAGAAGAGGACTCGTTCAACGGCCTTTTGAAAACCACAGAGACTTCCGTAAAATTGAGGCTTGGCAGGGAGTGGGTCATGCCGCTCCATAAACGGTTCGACATGTACTACGGCCTTGATGCTGTGGGCACTTATGATTTAGATAGGAGCAAGTTCCAGTTTGGCGATAGCCTAATAAGCAGGGACCAACAATTTGGGATAGGTGCAGGGCCCTTACTCGGTGTCTATTTCAAACTGGGTGAGCATGTGCGGTTTTCAACCGAAACTTATGCTTATGTCATGTACTATTATGGAGAGAGTTTAGACCAAATTGGTGGAGGAGTCTCAGACCAAACAAAACGAACAAGCAGGTTGTCTTTTTTACCCGCCATGCCAAACTCCCTTTACATCCATTTCACCTTCTAAAAACCGACTCGCAGCCCGATGAAATACCCTGTTTTCATAGCTTTCTTGGTTTGTACTGCACCTTTGTTTGCGCAAACCGACACCATCAAAGAGGTTTGGGATTATCCCGAACGCTACAGGTTGGTCAGTATCAATACCACGCCCTTGTTGACACAGCTGATTCCATTCAACAGGAGCAATCCGCTGCAATCGGGGCCTTACAATGTGGAGTTCAATCGTTTTAATGGAAACAGGGCGTTTCATACCAGCATTGGTGTCTTCATTGTAAGCGATGGAGTTTTTGATGTGGTTGAGAATGCAAATTTCAATTTTCGCATCGGCGGGACAAGGATGAAGGAGTTCAGCGAGCGATGGACGTTCTACCGTGGTTGGGATTTTTACTTTTCCTTAGGCAATTTCAATTTAATTGGCGAAACCTCAACCGAAAGAGCCGTAATGGGAATGGGGCCAAGGTGGAGCATCGCCTACCGCATCAAGCCTCCATTTTCGATATCCATTGAAACAGCCCTCGTAATTGGGCTAGACGTTAACGCGGGTGTGCCGAATTTCCAATTCATTCCCCCGGTTGCACTCAATATGAACTTTGTTTTGCCAAGGTCGTTTTGACCCCAACTGTTCAGACAATGTTAAAGTCTGCCATTTGGCTTGAAACTTGGCTATTAAACCATATAATTGCATTCTCAACTCATAAAATTCTCTTCCAATGAAAAAAAATGCGCTATTTATTGCTCTTGCGGTAATGCTGACCATCGGCTTGGCTTCCTGCTTGAAAGAACCCAAAGTGGTTGATTCTGTAAAACTTAACTTGCCGGAGCAAGCTTACAACTATGCCAGCTTAGACTTGCCCGAACACATGCAGTTTGAGTTCAATGCCAACGCTCCCACTGTTTTTACAAATAATTCGGGAGGAGTGGTTGACCCAGGCTTTGGATTTTTCCCCGATATCGTTTTCAACCCACAAGTAACCGACCACGGTGCTACGCTTGGGCGTGTCCTATTCTATGACACAAAACTGTCCCTCAACAACGCCGTGGCTTGTGCTTCTTGTCACAAGCAGGAGCTTGCATTTGCAGACCCAACTGCTGGTAGCAAGGGCTTTGAAGGCAAGGTTACAGACCGCAACTCAATGGCCATCATCAATGTGGCGCTAAACCGCAACCTGTTCTGGGATTCGAGGGTGCAGTCGGCCAAGGAACTTACCTTGAAACCCGTGCAGAACCACATCGAAATGGGCATGGAAGACCTCAGCGTGCTGGTCAAAAAATTGGCGAAAACCGATTATTATCCTGGGCTTTTCAGCAAAGCTTACGGTGACTCTCAAATCACGGAGGAGCGCATCTCCGATGCATTGGCACAATTCCTTTGCAGCATGGTATCCGTTGACAGCCGATTCGATGCTTTCATGACAGGTGACCAAACTGCCTTGTCTGACTTGGAAAAATTGGGCATGGACGTATTCTTCCGGGCTGAAACCAAATGTGCAAGCTGTCACAGCGGCAACAATTTCATGGCAGACGACCGCCCGGGTGGTGAGTATGGCGACCCTGATTTCGGGTTCGGCGGTGGTGGCCCCAAAGGCACTGCCAACAACGGCCTTGACCTCACAACCACAGATTCAGGCTTGCGCAATGGCCAGTTCCGCATCCCCAGCCTCCGCAATATCGCCCTTACTGGCCCCTATATGCACGATGGTAGGTTCAAAAGTTTGGAAGAAGTGGTGGAGTTTTATGACAACGGCATAAAACTGCATCCAAACCTCGACAAAAAACTGATTGGGGACGATGGCGAACCACTCCGCCTCAACCTGTCCAGCTTGGAGAAAAAGGCATTGGTTGCGTTCTTGGAGTCCCTTTCCGACCGTTCATTGATCGTGGACGAAAAGTTCTCCAATCCGTTCAACTAAAATATACGCTTTTTAGCACATTAGCGGGCGGGCCTTTGCAATAGCATTGGCCCGCTTTTTTGTTTTAGGCTTGGAACCTTGACCGCTGGTTTTCGATTAAAGTTTTACGGCTATCTTCGCAGCCGCAAACTCAACCCCAAAGCCCCCATTCTTTAGACTTTTAACTTTGTACTTTTTCCTTTGATAATGGATAAATCCAAGAAATACACCGTTACTTCAGCCCTACCTTATGCCAATGGGGCATTGCACCTCGGCCACCTTGCGGGTGCTTATTTGCCAGCAGATATTTACGTTCGCTACCTGCGTGGCATGGGCTGCGATGTGGCCTTTATTTGTGGCTCTGACGAGCACGGGGCAGCCATCACGATGCGAGCAAAAAAAGACGGCATCAGTCCGCAAGAAATCATAGATAAATACCATACGCTCAATAAAGCAACTTTTGAAAAATTGGGCATCAGCTTCGATTTCTACCATCGGACAAGCGCCGAACTGCACCATAAAACCTCGCAAGAGTTCTTTTTGAAACTGATTGAAAAAGGCGGCGAATTAGACGAGAAAACCTCCGAGCAATACTTCGACGAACAGTACCAGCAGTTCCTCGCCGACCGCTTTATCATCGGTGAGTGCCCCAAATGTGCCAACCCCGAAGCCTACGGAGACCAGTGCGAACGCTGCGGCTCTACCCTATCGCCCACCGAATTGATAAACCCAAAATCGGTGCTAAGCGGCTCCACACCTGTGCTCAAGGAGACCAGCCACTGGTATTTCCGCCTCGACAAACACGGCGATTGGCTACGGGAATGGATTGAAAACGGAACCATTGATGGCGTCCAACACCACGACCCAAAGGCTTGGAAAAACCACGTTGTTGGTCAGTGCCTTTCTTGGCTGAATGACGGCGAAGGCCTCCAACCCCGGTCCATTACCCGTGACCTCGACTGGGGCATCCCCGTGCCGATGCCGGGCGCAGAGGGCAAAGTGCTCTACGTCTGGTTCGATGCGCCGATTGGCTACATCAGCAGCACGAAGCAATGGGCCGCCGAGAACGGCAAGAACTGGGAAGACTACTGGAAAGGCGGGCCTGACAAACTTCAACTCGTCCATTTCATTGGAAAGGACAATATCGTTTTCCATTGCATCGTGTTCCCCTCCATGCTGAAAGCACATGGGGAATACGCCCTGCCCGTGAACGTCCCCGCCAATCAGTTCCTGAATTTCGAGGGACGAAAGTTCAGCAAGAGCAAGGGCTGGGGAATTGAGCAGCACGAGTATTTGGAGGAGTTCGCCAACTTCCCAAACAAGGAAGATGCCCTGCGCTGGGCGCTCATCCGAAACCTGCCAGAGAACCGGGACGCTGACTTCAAGTGGGACGAGTTCGTGGACTTTTATGACAAGGACTTGGCGGACAAATTGGGGAATTTCATCAATCGGGTGGTGACGTTAACGAATAGCTATTACGATGGGGTTACTCCAGCTTCCAGCACCGCAGCAATCCCATCAGCTGTCATTGAAATGGTCAGCTCGCTAACTACCGATATTGAGCAGTTCAACCTGAAAAGCGCTGCTAGCTCATTCGTTGAAATCGCCACTTGGGGCAACCAGTACTTGCAAGACACCGCACCTTGGGCCATCCGCAAGACTGACCCGGAATCTCCCGTTATAGCGGAGTGTATCAATTCCAGCTTGCAATTGGTGAACCTGTTGGCTGTGCTTTGCGAGCCATTCATTCCATTTACTTCGTTGAAAATCAGGCAGTTGCTCAATTTACCAAAAGTGGAATTTGGGGAGTTGGAAGCAACCATTGTTAAGCTGCAGAACGGCGAAACCCTGCTGCCCGAAGGGCACAAAGTCGGCCAACCCGAAATCCTCTTCGCCAAAATCAACGACCGAAACGACAAGAGTCGCTTAGAAATCATCGAGCGACAGAAGGCTAAGTTGGAGGCAATTCTGAAGGCAGAGGAGAATATAGCTGGCAGTTCGACAGTTGACAATGGGCAGTCAAGTCAAGCAGTTGTTCAGCCAATTAGCAGTGACCCCCAATCCCGAGGTGTGGGGACAAGTTCCGAAATCCCAAATCTGAAATCCGAAATCACTTATGACGACTTCGCCAAACTCGATATCCGCACGGCCACCATCACCGCAGCCGAGCGCATTCCGAAGGCGGACAAGCTCCTGAAACTCAGTGTTGACCTCGGCTTCGAGCAGCGTACGGTAGTATCGGGCATTGCAGAGCATTTCACCCCGGAGGAAGTCATCGGGCAACGGGTGCTGCTGTTGGCCAACCTTGCCCCTCGCAAACTTCGTGGCGTGGATTCTCAAGGCATGATTTTAATGGCCGAGAATACGGAAGGGAAATTGAGCTTTGTGCAAGCGGGTGAGGCATTTGGGCCTGGACTGGGAGTGAAATGATTTGTCAATAGCCATTGTTTTCAATGCTGCGGAAATTTTGGTTAAACTTTCGCAAACGGCACAGTACCGAAATGAGTGCTTCCCGTTGTTGTTGTATCAGATTCAGCAATTCTAAATGCTGCTTAAAATAACTGTCGAAATGAACAACCGCCTCAGGCTTGGCCTGCTTGCCGGCACATCCGTCGCCACCCTAGCCCTTGGCTGGAACATGTACAGCCTTTGGCAAGCCGAAACCCTTTGGGGCCACCGCCCGCTATTCTTCTTTGTGCTGGCCTGGGCAAGCATTGTCCTCTTATTTTGGAAAAAATACACCCGTCACCCCAAGGGCCTCCGCTGGCTCGGCCTCAGCACCTTGAGTGCAGTGCTGCTAGCCCTCAGCTTCCCTCCCTTCCCCACGACCATCCTCTTGTTCATCGCCTGGGTACCCCTCCTCATCATCGAATATGAGGTTGCCAAGGAACGCAGCACCCCCAATCCGCAATCCAAAATCCGCAATCCGCAATCTGACGCCCCCTTCAATCCTTCAATCCTCCAATCCTTCAATCCTTCCCTACACCTACCACGCCTTCGTCCTCTGGAACATCCTCGTAACTTGGTGGGTGGGCAATACGGCCTTCATTGCTGGCATCGTGGCCATTTGGTTGAACGCTTGGTTCATGTACGTGCCGATTTGGTTCTTCCATAAAACGAGGCAATACCTGCCCAAGACGGGCTACCTCTCGTTCGTGGCCTACTGGCTCAGCTTTGAGTTCCTCCACCTGAACTGGGAAATCTCTTGGTCGTGGCTCACGCTCGGCAACGCCTTTGCGCAGTTTCCGCAAGCCGTGCAGTGGTACGAATACACGGGCGTGTTCGGCGGCTCACTTTGGGTAATGGCAGCTAACGTACTGGTTTTCAAGCTGTTGGAGAAGATGGAATTCCGCTTTTCACCGAAGGCTGCCTTGGCACAGGGCTGGAACTTCTGGCGCATCAAGCTGCTCGTGCTGGTTCCCATCGCCGTTTCCCTCGTCTGGTATTTCAATATCCAAGACGAAGGCCGTGACGTGGAAGTAGCCGTGGTGCAGCCCAATTTCGAACCGCATTACGAGAAGTTCAACATACCTGACAGGGAACAGATGGAGCGTTTCATCCGGCTTTCAGAACAAGTGGTAACGCCCAACACCAAATACGTTGTTTGGCCAGAGACTTCATTTGATGGCATTCGAACGGACGATATGGAAAACCACCCAGCCATGCAAGTTGCCAAGCAATTTGTGGAAAAGCATCCCGGTGTTAAGTTGGTAACCGGTGTCAGTGCATACAAGCTGTTCAAGGACGGCGAACCCCATACCAGAAACACCCGCCGTATTGAGCGGGGCAGCCGCACTTTATACTTGGAAGTTTACAACGCCGCCCTGCAATTGGAGGCCGGCCAGGACAGCATCCCGTTTTATATCAAATCCAAACTGGTGCCGGGGGCAGAGATCCTCCCTTATCACGAGGTTTTGTTTTTCCTAAAACCCATCGTTGACCAATTGGACGGCTCGGTGGAAGGCCACGGCATTCAAAAATACAGGGAAGCCTTTCCAAGTTCGGACGGCAAGGTCGCCCCCAGCATCTGCTACGAGAGCGTCTTCGGCGACTACAACGGCGGCTACGTGCGGGCGGGCGCTGAGGCCACTTTCATCATGACCAACGACGGCTGGTGGGATGATTCCGGCGGCCACCGACAACACCTCGCCTACGCCCGCCTCCGTGCCGTGGAGACTCGCCGCAGCATTGCCCGCTCAGCCAACACTGGCACCTCCTGCTTCATCAACCAGCGGGGCGACGTGCAGCAGCCGACGGAATATGAGGTAGAGGCCACCATTCGCCAGAACATCAAGTTCAATGACCGCATCACTTTCTATGTGCGCTGGGGGGATATGATTGCAAGGTTTGCCTTCTTCACAACCATGATTTTGTTGGCCAACCTATTGGCGAAAAAGCTGAAAGCACGGGCGGAGCGAAAAGCTGTAGCCTAGTGCAAACCATCGCACGGTGTTTAAGGGACAGCTAAAACTTTTGGCAAGCTGATTCGAAAACACAAGTAATGGAGGAATTCATAAAGGATTCCCTACCTTTCGCCCTCATCGTCTTAGACCAAAATCCGCTTGACATGAGGAACATCATCTGCATCCTGCTTTGCTTCGCAACGGGCTGGCACCACCTCGCCACTGCCCAGTCCTTCAACAACTTGCCCGTCAACACCCAAAAGCCGCCGCTCCATGCCCGGCACTGGATGGCCATCACGGGAAAGCCGTTGGCCGCAACCGCCGGGGCCGCCATTTTCCAGCAGGGCGGCAATGCCGTGGACGCCTCCTGCGCCATGATTGCGGCTACTTGTACCATGTGGGACGTGCTGAGTTGGGGTGGGGAAACGCAGGCGCTCATTTACCATCCAAAATTGAAAAAGGTCATCGCCATCAATGCGCTCGGTGTGGCCCCAACGGGCGCTACCCCTGAATTCTTCAAGCAAAAAGGCATGAAATACCCGCCTGAGTTTGGCCCACTGGCAGCCGTAACACCCGGCACACCCGGCGGACTGATGACCATGCTTGCCGAGTACGGTACGATGAGCCTAGAACAGGTGCTCGCCCCTGCCATGCAATTGGCCGATGGCTACCCCATTGAAGCGCAAACGGCCAATGCCATCGAGCGAAACAAGGCGGAAATCAAGCAGTGGCCGTACTCCAAGAAGGTCTTCCTGCCGCACCTCGGCAATGCATGGGAAGCACCAGAGGCAGGTGAGCTATTCGTCCAAAAAGACTTGCTGGCCACGCTTCGCAAACTGGTGGAAGCGGAACGGGCAGCCATTGCCGCAGGCAAAAACAGAAAGGAGGCCATCTACGCCGCCTACGAGCGCTGCTACCAGGGCGACATTGCCAAAGAATTTGCTCGGGGCTGCCAAGAGCAGGGCGGGCTGATTACCGAAGCCGACCTCGCCAATTGGAAGGTGAAAATCGAGGAGCCAACCATGACCACTTACCGGGGCATTGAAGTTTATAAACTGAAGGAATGGACGCAAGGCCCCGCCCTGCTCCAAACCCTGAACATCCTCGAAAACTTCGACCTGAAAAGCATGGGCTACAATTCGGCCCGTTACATCCACACGGTCTATCAAGCGATGAACCTCGCCTTTGCCGACCGGGATTTCTACTATGGCGACCCGTCCGTGCCGCCTGTCGAGCCTATCAATGGGCTGCTGTCGAAGGAGTACGCCAAATTGCGGAGCAAGGAAATCAACCCCGACCGAAACGACGCCAAGGCCGGGCCGGGCGACCCGTACCCCTTTGAGGGGGGCAAAAACCCGTACCTGCATTTGTTGGAGGATTGGGGGAATGGGAGCGTTGAGCCTGTTGAGGTGACGACACCTCAAAATGGCCTTCCCGACCCTACCAAATCTACAGACTTGATCGGCCATTTTGAGGCGTCGCCTCAACTCTCTGCCAAGTTCCTCAAAGACTTCGCCCTCGGCACCACCACCGTCGAGGCAGCGGACGCCGAGGGCTGGGTCGTCTCCGTCACCCCCAGCGGCGGCTGGATTCCCGCCTGCATCGCCGGGAACACAGGCTTCGGCATGAGCCAACGGATGCAGTCCTTCGTGTTGGATGAAAAGGAAAACCCGTTCAATGTGCTGGCCCCCGGCAAGCAGCCACGGGTGACGCTGACCCCCAGCCTGGCAATAAAAGACGGCAAGCCGCTGATGGCCTTCGGGATGCAGGGCGGGGATGAGCAGGACCAGTGCCTCATCCAGTTCTTCCTGAACATGGTGGAGTTCGGAATGACGGTACAAGAGGCCAGCGAGGCGCCCAGCTTCAAGACCTACCAGATGCACGCCAGCTTCGGCGACCATGAGCGCATGCCCGGCCACCTCACCCTCAACAGCGCCATGCCCGACTGGGTGCGCAAGGAACTGGCGAAGATGGGCTACAAAATCAACTACCAAGACCGCACCAGCGGCCCCATCAATGCCATCTTCTTCGACCATGCCCACGGCACACTATGGGGCGGCAGCAGCAATCATGGGGAGGATTATGGGATTGGGTGGTAATAAAGGAAAAAGGCAAAGGTGTAGCTTTGCACCTCTGAAAACCAAAAGCCATAAATCAACCTAAGTCATTTTGCCATTGAAATGATTCAGCGTTCGAGCATACCAGGACATTGTGGGACAATGCTTGACAACAACTCGAAACTCGAAACTCACAACTCAAAACTATTCATGACCAAGACAATAGATAAAATAGAACTCCGCTTCCTCCAAATCTCCGACTACGAATCCTTGAAAACACTGATGCAGGAATCCTACTCCGGCATGAAGGACAGCTACTGGCCGGAGGAGACCATTGCGACGCTCATCGAGAAATTCCCCGATGGGCAGGTGGCCATCACGGTGAACGACGAGGTGGTGGGATGCGCCCTCAGCATCATTGTCAACTACCAGAAGTTTGGAGACAACCATACCTATCCCCAAATCTGTGGCGACAACTACTCCTTCGACACCCACGACGACGATGGCGACGTGCTCTACGGCATTGATGTTTTCATCAAAAGCAGCTACCGGGGTATGCGATTGGGCCGCCGAATTTACGACTACCGCAAGGAGCTTTGCGAGAACCTCAACCTAAAGGCCATCATTTTCGGTGGGCGGCTGCCCAACTACCACCTCCACGCCAAGGAGCTTTCCACGAAGGAGTACATCCAAGAGGTGAAGCTCAAAAAGATTTACGACCCCGTGCTCACCTTCCAGTTGTCCAACGACTTCCACGTAAAAAAAGTGATGCGGGGCTACCTGCCCGGCGACAAGGCCAGCAAGGACTACGCCTGCCTGCTTCAATGGGACAATATCTACTATGAAGCTCCCTCCATTGGCACGCCCGTCAGCCAAAAGGAATACGTGCGGGTGGGCTTGGTGCAATGGCAGATGCGCCCCTACAACAGCCTTGAAGAACTCATCGAACAGGCAGAGTATTTCATTGACGCCGTGAGTGGCTACCGCTGCGACTTCGTGCTGTTCCCTGAACTGTTCAACGCCCCGCTCATGGCCGCCTACAACAAGTACAGCGAGTCGGAGGCCATTCGCCTGTTGGCCGATTTTTCCATCCCCATCCGTGACCGCTTCCAGGAACTGGCCATCAGCTACAATATCAATATCATCACCGGCTCCATGCCCCATGTGGAAGACGACATACTGTACAACGTCGGCTACCTCTGCAAGCGCAACGGTGAATCCGAGCGGTTTGTGAAACTGCACCCCACCCCCGACGAGGTGAAGGTCTGGGGCATGAGCGGTGGCAACGAGATAAAGACCTACGATACCGACTGCGGCAAAATAGGCATCCTCATCTGCTACGACGTGGAGTTCCCCGAATTGGCCCGCATCCTCGCCGACCAGGGCATGAACATCCTCTTCGTGCCCTTCCTCACCGATACCCAGAACGGCTACTCCCGGGTACGGCACTGCGCCCAGGCCCGTGCCATCGAAAACGAGTGCTATGTTGCCTCGCTTACAGCGTTGGCAACCTGCCCAAGGTTCACAACATGGACATCCAGTTCAGCCAGTCCGTTGTGTTCACCCCCTGCGACTTCGCCTTCCCTACCACGGGCATCAAGGAAGAAGCCACGCCCAACACCGAGATGATTCTCATTTCCGACCTTGATTTGGAATTGTTGAAGGAGCTGCACCGAAATGGGAGTGTGCAGAATTTGAGGGATAGGCGGAAGGATTTGTATGAGGTGAGGTGGCGGAAGCGGAGTGTGGATTAGTGATTAATAAAGGGTTGAGGGCCAGCAAATGCTGACCCTCAACTTTTTATTCCTTCATATAAAACGTCTCCTCCACCGGCCTCAATACCCGTTTCATCCACAGCGGCCTGCGAAGCCCATCTGGCCCAGGTGCAGGCCTTGCCATTTCGAGCCAGCGGCGATAGACCTCCATGGACTTCTTTGTGTCCACGAAAATATCGCCATACTGGTCGCCCTCGTGTACGTTCTCAATCCTGACCTTCTGGTGCCAGCAATGCATCCCACTAATCGGGTCGGGGTGAACGGGGAAAGTGATGTTCTGGTGGACGCCGCCATCGCTCCAATAGATGCGGGACGAGTCCTTGTCTTCGCTCTTGAACGGGTGGATACCCTTTAGCTGCTTCATCTTATAGCCGCCGTTGCCGTCGTTGTCAATCTGCACCGTGGCGGTTGCCCAGCGGTTGCCAGCAGGGTCGGCGGGGCGGCGCCAGCGGCCAAGGTGGTGCGAGCAGGCAACCACGCCGGGCTTCATGCCCTCGGTCACCCAGACCTTGTCCACGAAGTAGCCGATTTCGGTGTTGATGCGCAGGAGGTCGCCCGTTTTTACGCCGAATTTGGCGGCGTCCTGCGGGTGCATCCAAAGCGGGTTGCGGTTGGCGATTTCATAGAGCCACTTGGCATTGCCGCTGCGGGAGTGGATGAGCGTCGGGAGGCGGAACGTGGGCACGAGCGGGTAATCGCCCTTGCTGCGGTCCATTTCATCTTCGTGGATATGGCTTTTGATATACTGCGGAATGGCGTATTCCGGCCATTTCCAGTCCACCATCGTTTGGCTGAAGAACTCGTTTTTGCCGCTTGGCGTGGGGAAGCCCTCCACGGGTTTTCCTTCATGCACGATACCGACGGTCTTGCCTTTTTTCAATACCCGGCCATCGGCAGCGACCTCCGTTCCATCGAGTTCTTTGGCCGATAGTGGGCGTTTGTTTACTTCGTAAACACTTTCCTCCACCACGAAGGCGCCATATTTGCGCATATAATCGAGTGCAGTCAAGCCTTCCTTGGCGGCGGCCTCCGGCAATCCCTTTGTTTCTTCGAAAATATAGCGGTAGTACTCGTCCACAGTGATACACTCGCCGGGGCGGTAAGGGCTTTCGAAGTGCTTGCGGATGCCCAACGAACCATCAGGGTCAATCCGCCACGAAAGCTGAATCCAGAACTCGTCCTCCTCCCATACCTCGCCGGGGTTGACCTCGTAGGTGAACTGGAAGTTCTTGCCGTCCCGCCTCGCCTTTTCCCGAAGGACAGGTTGCCGGAAGGCTATCCAGATGCCGCTGTGTGTTTCGTAGGAATTCAGGTCGTGACGCTCGCTGGCCAGGCCCATCGGCAGCACGTAGTCGGCGAAATAGGCCGTCTCGCTCCAGACGGGAGTCAGGGCGGCGTGTAGTCCGAAGCATTTCTCGTCCTTGTAGGCGTCCATCCACATGAAGCCATCGGGGTAGGTCCAAACGGGATTGAACACTCGGCTGAAATACACGTCCATGAAGCCCCGGCCATCCTTTAGGAAGTGCGGCAGCAGGAAGCTCATCTCGAAATAGGCCAGCGGGTATTCCTTCGGGAAATGCAGTTCGTTCCAGAACTTCTGCGCCGGGGGATTGTCGAAGAAATGGGGGTGGAACTTGTTCCAGGTATTGGGCGATGTGCCGCCCACCGTGCCTACCGAACCAGTTATCACAGAGATGAAATGCAGTGCACGGGCCACTGCCCAACCGCCAAGGTTGCCGCTCCCGGCGCTTCGCCAGTTGTGCTGCGCAAAGCGGGTACCCGCCTCCCCGATGATACGGGCCACTTCCAGCGTCTGTGCGACGGGGATGCCCGTTTCTTGCTCCGCAAACTCAGGGGTGTACTCGGCGTACACCTCTATAAGTGTATCGATGAACGCCTCGAAGGTCTGCGGCTTCGTGGGATGCTCCGATTTCATGTAGGCGTCCCAGTTCGTCCATTGCTCCATATAGGGGCGGTTGTACCAGCCTTTTTGCAAGAGGATACGGGCAATGGCCAAGAGCAATGCCGCCTCTGTGCCCGGGTAGGTGGGCAGCCATTCGTCGGCGAGGCTGGCGGTGTTGCTCAAACGAGGGTCGAGGACGATGAGCTTTGCGCCCTTCATCTTCGCCTCCATGATGCGCTGGGCATGCGGGTTAAAATAGTGCCCCGACTCCAAGTGCGCCGAAATGAGCAGGATGGCATGGGCATTGGCATGGTCGGGCGACGGGCGGTCGTGGCCGTACCAGATAGCATAGCCGAACCTCGCACCCGACGAACAGATATTGGTGTGGGAATTGTGGCCGTCCACGCCCCAGCCTTTCAGTACCCGATCCATATAGCCCTCATGGCCTGGCCGACCAACGTGGTAGGCGATTTCGTTGTTCCGCCCTTCTTGGATGGCCTTTCGCATACGTCCGGCGATGTCGTCCAAGACGCTGTCCCAGGTCACCCGCTCCCATTGGCCGCTGCCCCGCTCCCCTACCCGCTTCATTGGGTACAAGATTCGGTCTGGGTCAGTTATCTGGTTGATGGTGGCCGGGCCTTTGGCGCAGTTGCGTCCCCGGCTACCGGGGTGCCACGGGTTCCCCTCGAACTTGCGGACTTGGTTCGTCTCCTTATCAATGTACGCCAACATGCCACAAGCCGACTCGCAGTTGAAGCAAGTGGTTGGCACGATGGAGTAGGTTTTCTTCTCCTTCTTCGGCCAGGTCTTCGCCTCGTACTCCGTCCAGTCGTTCCACTGGTCGGGGGGCGGGTACTTGGACAAGTCACCCGGCTCGGTTAGGCTCTCGACGGACGGAGCATAGTCCTCCTCGCTATGGAGGTTGGGAATTAGGCCGATGCTTTCGGCCATTTTTTCGATGAAGGTTGGTTTGTGCTTGTAGCCCATTTGCGAATGTATATGGAATGGTGTTTGCCTATGAATAGACTCTCCTCAGTTGGTTGCGCTCATTGCTTTCCCCTCTATTCATTCATCCATCAAACAAACAAGGTCATTAAAATGAACTGCTCACTACGTCAGACTATCCTTGGCATCTTTTATTTGTTGCTGCCTGTTTTTGCCATTGCCCAAACAGGCGCGGGCCTCAGGTGCGCTCATGAACGATAACTTCACTTACAGCACCCTGATGAGGGACGACCTCCGTGCAAAGAACTATTTGCCGACACTTGAACCGTATTCCAGTTATCCCAAATATCAACACCTAAATGGTGGCGGCAATGAAATGATTGCTGATGCTTCGGTCTTTTTAACAACGGGCGAAAACGCCATCTTGATTGGGTTTTCGGGCGCGTGTCAGGCATCGAAACCACTTTGGGGTAATGACGGAGAACCCTGTTCAACTTTCACTTAACACAGCCTTGATTGATTTCACCGACCCGAACTTTCCAACCAACGGCAACGGTGCTCAGTATTCCCTTGGCAATAGGATGGCACTAAGGTGCGGCGATTTGAACCAAGACGGTAGAATCATTATTCAAGGCCCAGGCAATGATATTTTGAAGCTTTTCACCACTATCTTGTATCACCCAAATAACACCTCCCTACACGCTTCCTTCATTGCGAAAGGCTATTTTGAAGCCGATGCTAATCTAGATGGGAAGGCCATCTTTGCTGGAAAAGGGAATGAAAAAGCTGTATTGTACATAGCTACCAAAGAGGTTTTTATCACACCTCCATTCGGAGTAATTCCTGAAATGTACGTGTTGCTTCAGCAGATTCCTTGACCTATCATTCAACCTATTGCCCTCGAAAAACACTTTTGTCAATCTGTTCTCAAATAAAGCGGCGACCCCTTCAAGTGATGGTACCACCGATGTTATTTACGCCCTTCCTTGCAGGATGCGATTCCAATACAGCCAAGGCAACACCTTCGTTTTCAGCATCCACATGCTCCATCGCTCCTTGCTCTGGTCGAACGGGAAGGTTTCCATAGGGTTGTTGTCGTAGTCAAATTCGGCGAGCACGAGCTTGCCATAGCCAGTCACCAGCGGGCATGAGCCGTAGCCGGTGTATTTGGCGTCCAATGATCCCCCATTTTTCACATGGAGCAAGTTCTCGACCAGAACAGGCGCTTGTTTGCGGATAGCGGCCCCAGTCTTGGCGTTGGGGGTGTTGGCCACGTCGCCGCAACTGAAAACATTTGGGTAACGCTTGTGCTGCAAAGTGTGCTTGTCAACATCCACCCAGCCCATGAAGCTGGTGGTGTGCTGGCCCGGCATACAAGGCGTTCCTGAATTGGCGTCAATTTCAAGGATGGAAAGCGGGCTATCCTTGATGAAATCCGGTGCGCTCTGCGGCGGTGTCACGTGAATCATGTCGAAAGACTGCTCGATGCGCTCGCCATGCTCGTTTTCAAACCATGCTTTTTTCGCAGGGCCGTCAATCTCGACGAGGTTGTGCTTGAAATGCGTTTGAATCTTGTAGCGGGCAATGACCTCGTTCAGCGTATCGGCATATTTTTTCACCCCGAAAATGATGCCGCCACCGGAGTAGAAATGGATGTTCGACTTGGGCTGGAGGCCGTTCTTGAGTATATAGTCACCAGCGAGGTACATGATTTTTTGCGGGGCACCACCACATTTGATAGGGGTGTTCGGGTTGGTGAAAATGGCGTTTCCACCCTTGAAATTGCGGAGCAACTCCCAGGTGTAGGGTGCATAGTCAACGAGGTAATTGGACGTAACCCCGTTTTTGCCGAGCGTCTCTTTCAGCCCCTTTACCTTATGCCAGTCCAACTGGATGCCTGGTACGACCACCATGTAATCATAAGTGTGTTTATCCCCGCTCTTGCAGGTCACTTGGTTTTGCTCCGGCTGAAAGGTTGCTACGGAATCCTTAATCCAAGTCGTGCCCTTTGGGATGAAGTCTTTTTCGTTTTTGATAGTGTCGTTTACATCAAAAACTCCGCCACCAACCAGCGTCCAAGCGGGCTGGTAGTAGTGCTTTTCAGAAGGTTCGATTATGCCGATTTTCAGGGAACTATCCTTTATCAGCAGCTTGGATGCAATTGACAGGCCAGCGTTTCCGCCGCCGATGATTAAGATTTGATGATGTGCCATGACTGAGTTGTTAATTTTTAAATGTTAGAGGCACAGGGTTGTTGGTCTGTTTCACAGACTGACAGTCCGTGTTATGAAAGCTGGATGCGCTGTGGCGCTTCCACCCAGATTTTTTCCGTAAAATAGATGCCGATGAGTGCCAACAGGCCACCAATTTGGACACCGTAACCCATGCCGGACAGCATGAGGATAAGCGGCAACAAATTGCCCATGATGACCACGCCCCACCAGAACAGCTGCTTATAACTGCCTTTGGTTATCATGTCTGCAGTCAGCTTGGCTTCTTGGGTCATGTGGGTGGTGGTAAGCTCTACGAACATAACTAAAAGGTTCACGGCAATTCCGATTACCATGACAGCTTTCAAATACGTCAACCACCCCTCGCTTGGAGCATCAATGAGCGCAAGGATGCCAAAGAATGCGGCACCAGCTACAAAGCTGTGAATCAGCATGTGCAAGGCAAGCACGGGGCTTTGCCAGAAATCACGGCCTTTTGCTTGCGCAAAAAGGTAGGCAGTATAAACGGCAGTGATGATGCCCGAAACTACCCCGAGTACTATGCCAATCTGGGTAAGCCAATCCAGTGCGAGAAAAGCACCTACCAATGTTATCGTGAGCGCACCGCCGAAAATGGTCAGGGCGTACCCGCCCTTTACCAACCAGCTATTCCATTGTGGGCGAAGGATAACGTAAAGGAAGCGTTTGGGCTGGTCAAGGTCTTTGACCAAAAGGGCTGTTGTGATAATCAAGAAAAGCAACGAGGCAATTACTCCCACGAACAGCATCCCGACTGGTTCCAAGAAGGCAGTCTCAACTTTGAAGAAATTGAAATAAGCCAAACCCAAAACAGCAACCAAGAACACGCCTGCCGAAATCGCCTTCGTGAAAACATACCCGCTCACCTCCCATCCCCAAAGCAAGCCTTTGTTGGGTGCATCGTACACCCTTCTGGCGCCACCGTTGTTCATCAGCACGTCCACCGATTTTTGCGGAGCAACGATGCCTGTTGTCTTTTCATCGGCCAAGGCAGAAAGCAGGTCGCCGTTGTCGAAGGCAAGTTTTTCGGTTTGCTTCGCAAAATGGCCGACGCCACGGGTCTGTGCGCCCCAAAGGGTATAGTCCAACTTCTCAGTGGCAATGGGATTCAAGGAAGCTTCGTCTCCATCTATATAGAACAGGTTCGGATGGGTTCCCTTTGCTTCCCGACGCACGGTAACTATCTCACGGCCAAGCAGTTGCGAGATTTCGGAATCAGGGTTGTCCATGTCGCCGGAAATGATGGCGTGCTCAGGGCAGACGTTCACGCAGGCAGGCTCCAGGCCGATATCCACCCGGTGGGCGCAGTAGTTGCACTTTGCTGCGGTGTGGGTATCGGGATCAATATAAAGGGCGTCGTAAGGACAAGCCTGCATGCACGATTTGCAGCCGATGCAGCGGTTTTTGTCGAAGTCCACGATGCCGTCGGGCCGGAAATATAGCGCCTCCACTGGGCAAATCTCTACACAAGGCGCATCGGTGCAGTGGTTGCAGCGCATGACAGAGAACATGCGGCGAGTGTGCGGAAACTCGCCTTTCTCGACTTGTTTGACCCAAGTTCGGAAGACACCAACTGGCACTTCATGCTCCGATTTACAGGCGGTGGTGCAGGCGTGGCAGCCGATGCACTTGCGATTGTCTATGATAAACCCAAATTTCATGTATTCTTGGCTAGGTTCGTTATGTTTGATTTACAGGCGTAAAGCTGGTGGACAGTGGCGCAATATACCGTGACTTTCGTCACTTTGAAGGTTTTGAAATATTTTTTAAGGCAAACTTTCGGTTACACCAAAGAAATAATCGAAAACCCTCCTAAAAAAAAATTAGGCTCGTACAATATAAAAGCGATGGAAAACCATTAATTTTCTTACTTTTGCGGGCTTTTTAAAAATAGTTGCCTTTTCCTTCATAAAATTCCGTAAAATTCAATGAGGACTAAACTGTCTCAATTCAATTACGAGCTTGACAAGAACCTGATTGCCCAACATCCCGCCCCGAACCGAGACGAGTCACGGCTCATGGTACTTCACCGAGATACCGGTAAAATCGAACATAAAATCTTCAAAGACCTGCTTGGCTATTTCGATGATGGCGATTCCATGATATTCAACAATACCAAGGTATTCGCTGCACGACTGTACGGCAAAAAAGAAAAGACAGGTGCCAAAATCGAAGTGTTCCTGCTCCGTGAACTCAACGCCGACCAGCGCCTTTGGGACGTGCTTGTTGACCCCGCCCGCAAAATCCGGGTAGGCAACAAACTCTACTTCATGGACGAAAAAGGCAACGAAATCCTGGTGGCCGAGGTGGTGGACAACACGACTTCCCGTGGCCGTACGATTCGCTTCCTATTCGACGGTACCGAAGAAGAGTACCGCAAAAACCTTGATTTCCTCGGCAATACACCGCTCCCAAAATACATTACCCGCAACGACGAGGAGATTGACCGTGATCGTTACCAGACCGTTTATGCCAAAGAACTCGGTGCTGTGGCCGCTCCAACTGCTGGCCTCCACTTCAGCCGGGAACTGATGAAGCGCCTTGAAATCAAAGGGGTGAACTTCGCTGAGGTGACCTTGCACATTGGCCTCGGCACCTTTCGCACCATAGACGTAGAAGACCTTAGCAAGCATAAAATGGACGCCGAATACTTCAGGATACCGCAACAAGCGGCTGAGGTGGTCAACAAATCTAAGCTGGCTAACAAAAAAGTTTGCGCCGTAGGTACGACTTCCATGCGCACCATTGAGACCGCTGTCTCTGCTGAAGGCCTCTTGAAATCAGCAGAGGGTTGGACGAACCTTTTCGTTTACCCACCCTACGATTTCAGCATCGCCAACTCGATGGTAACCAATTTCCACCTGCCCAAATCGAGCTTGCTCATCATGATATGTGCCTTCGGTGGCTACGAATTGGTGATGGAAGCATACGAGCAGGCCATAAAAGAACAGTATCGCTTTTTCAGCTATGGCGACGCCATGCTGATCCTATAACCGATTTTAACAACATTACTCCCATTTGCAATGCGGCCTTGTCACTTCGTGTGACGAGGCCGCTTCACTTTTGTTGGGAATTTTAGCAATTAGGTCAACGGGGAGGTAGGGTTGCCCCCCAACCAGTTCCCAAATTCCACCGCTCCCTTATTCCACGTACAGCACCAACCCCTTCAAATACGAGCCTTCTGGATGGAACAAGCTCACGGGGTGGTCGGGTGGCTGCGAGAGGTGGTGCATGACCCGGACTTTCCTCCCTGCTTCAATTGCTGCAGCGGTGATGGTATGATAGAACAATTCACGGTCAACCACTTGGGAGCATGAGAAAGTCAAGAGGATGCCACCGGGTGCCAACTTCTTGATGGCGGCAACGTTGAGCCGTTTGTAGCCTTGCACGGCATTGTGCCTTTTGCTGATGTTCTTGGCGAATGCTGGTGGGTCAACCACCATGACCTCGTAAGTTGGGCAGTTTTGCAGGTATTTCAACACATCTTCCGCATAGCAGGCATGGGTTTCTGGGTCGTAGCCATTCATGGCAAGGTTCCGCTTTGTCCATTCAATGGCTTTTTGTGAAACATCCACAGAATGTACGAGGCTAGCACCTGCCGACAAGGCATATACCGAAAATCCCCCTGAATAACAAAAACTGTTCAGCACGGACTTTCCTTCCACATAGCGCCTTAGCAGTTGACGGTTGTCACGTTGGTCGAGGAAGAAGCCCGTTTTTTGGCCAGTCTCCCAATCCACGAAGAAGCTGTGGCCGTTCTCCTTAACCTCCTGCGCATCGGATTGGCCAGCCAGGTAGCCGTTTGAAACAGTAGCGGCATAGTTTGGCGGAAGCGTTTCCTTGCTTTTATCGAAAACAGCCGTCAACAACCCTTCCCCAAGTTCCTGGAGAGCCTCCGCAATGAGTTCCCGCTGTCGGTGCATTCCCACTGAATGGCACTGGACGACTGCCGTTGCCCCATATATATCAATGATTAGGCCGGGCAATCCATCGCCTTCTGCATGAACCAGTCGGAAGCAAGATGTGTGCTCCTTGCCAATCAGCCCGATTCTAAGCCGATAATGGTAGGCTTCGCTCAATTTTTTCACCCAAAAATCAAGGCCGCCAGTTGTTCTTTCAAAAGAAAAAACCCGCACAGCAATGCTACTGCCCTCTGAGAAATGGCCGGTGGCCAAGTATTCGCCTTTTGCATCAACAACCTCGACCGTTTCACCATCAGTGATTTTGCCCTCGGTGCGAAGGATGGCCCCGGAGAAAACCCAAGGGTGGTAGCGGCGGAGTGCCTCGTCTTTTTTGGGCTTGAGATAGATTTTTGACATTCAAATCAATTTACGTAAAATCAATACTGAAGCTCAGCGATGGAAAACAGCCCTGTTAGCGTTTTGAACGCTAGCAGGGCTATTTTGCATCGCCGAGTCCCGATAAACTTAGGATTTCGTTTTGTTTTCCCTGAACAATAGGGCAAAAAGCAACAAAACCGCCCCTGCAATTGCCGCAGGTACCAGCCAGATGTTCATCCAGTTGTGGGCATTTTCGCCAGTTTTGAAAGCGTCGGCGACAACGCCTGAGATGGAGTAGCCGATCAACATCCCAAGGCCGTAAGTGGCGAGGGTGATGAGACCCTGCGCTGCACTTTTGTATTTCTCGCCGGCAAATTTATCGGTATAGATCTGACCCGTGACGAAGAAGAAATCGTAGCAGATGCCATGCAGCAAGATGCCCAGCAACAGCATCCAGAAGTTGCCTTCGTTGTCGCCCAATGCGAAGAAAATATAACGAAGCACCCAAGCTGCCATGCCTACCAAAAGCATCCGTTTTACACCCCAACGAACAAAGAGCACTGGCATGATGAGCATGAACAATACCTCAGAGACCTGGCCAAGGCTTTGTTTTGAGGCAGCAGCCTCAACACCCAATTCATTTAAGAAAGGGTTGGCAAAGGAATAATAGAATGCGAGGGGGATGCAAATAGCTATTGATGCAATGAAGAAGGTCAAATACGAGGAGTTTTTCAACATGGAAAGCGCATCCAGCCCAACTATATCGCCAAATGTTACTGTTTGACCAGCTTTGGGAGGCGGGGTATTGGGTAGCATAAAAGAGAAAATGCCAAGGGCCAAGGAGGCAATTGCGGTCATCTTGAATGTCAGCTCCAAGGAAGCAGATTTTTCCCAAGCCAACCAGCCGATTATGAGGC
The DNA here is from genome assembly GCA_016714985.1 of Saprospiraceae bacterium. Taxonomy (GTDB): domain Bacteria; phylum Bacteroidota; class Bacteroidia; order Chitinophagales; family Saprospiraceae; genus UBA6168. The sequence goes on from JADKBS010000007.1 coordinate 230,428, forward strand.
CTGCAACAATCCATCCGATGGTACCGAGCACACGAATGCTGGGGAATTCTTTCTCAGGATTGCTCATCTGACGGAACGAAATCGAGTTGACCAAAGCCAAGGTAGGCATATAACAAATCATGTAAACCAACAAGGCAGGGAAGAACTGGCCAAAACCTGGCGCTGTGGAAATATACCACATCAATCCTGCGCCTACTAGGTGGAGCACGCCGAGGATTTTTTGCGCAGCAAAAAAACGGTCGGCAATGAGGCCAATGATGAACGGTGCGATGATGGCTCCCCATGATTGCGTTCCATAGGCAATACCTATCTCCGTACCCGTTGCTTTAAGGGTGCTGCCGAGGTAAGTGCCCATCGTCACGAACCAACCTCCCCAGATGAAAAAGTTGAGGAACATCATGACGGAAAGTTGAATGCGAGTACCTTGATTCATGTATTGCTCTTTTTGTTTTGAATGTGAAAGTGGGGGCAAGGTAAGGAAGGATGCCAATTTTTCATCGAAAGCGATAACCCCATTTTTGCAAACAAAAAACGGGAAGCTGCTTTTGCAACTTCCCGTTCGTGACTTAGGACTGAAAGTCTAAAACTGACAGCCTCCCGTGAACCCAGTGGCGTCAAAATTGGATTGTAAAAAGCCGACTTCCTTCCCTTCATAAGCTTCGATGATTAGGCCGTTGTTGGCCCCGCTTCTAATGGGGCTGCAATATTCGAAGAAATAGTAACTGTTGGCTTCATTGTTCACCACAGTGGCAATCTGTTGGAAAACGGTGGTCAAATTGGAAATGGAGGCAGCTTGGAAAAAGCCGTTCCTGCCAATTTTCTGCAAGTCGGGAATGTTGATTTCGTTGCCTACGCCCAAGGTAAACCAAGAAATTTCTTTTGGCGAGTTTGCAACGGCATCATAAGCCTGCTGTTTGGGGTAACGGTTTGCACGGTCTTCCCCATCCGTGAACAGTACAACCGATGTTGCAGCGGTGATGTCCAATGCCTGGTAGTCAGCCAAAATCCCATCGGCGATGGCATCGGCCTTGATGACTGCGCCATACAGGTCGGTAGAGTTGTCGTTGCTGATATTTTGGGTAACACCATTGATGGCATTCTTCAGGTCAACAAGGCTGCTGGTCACAGGCTCAAGTTCATGGAGCACATCCTCGCCATCGAACCAATAAACGCCCATTGAGATGGATGGGTCGGGCAGTGGTGGCACGATGGACTCCACAAAGGCATTCGCTGCGTCTTTGACTTGTTGAAGGCTTTGTTGAAGTACGGAACCGCTAAGGTCGAGCACCAACAAGGTGGTATGGTTGAAGACTTGCTCCCTGCTTGAAATCTTTCGCTTGGCCTCGAATTCAGAAATGACACGGGGGCAACTGTCGTTCACGCCTTTTTCATAGATCACGAAGTTCTCTTCCGTTAAATAGCCGACAGGGTTGTTGTTCTCGTCGGTCACTTTGAAGAACATGGAAATCTTTGAAGGTGGCGTAATCGTCGGACCTTCGAGCAGGGTGAGTTTTAGTTGCGTCTTGTTGGGAGCTCGCCAACAATCGTTGAACTCGGGGTCGTCATCCTTGCAACTGTTGTTGAGAACAGTCAACGAAAGCAAGCCAAAAATCAAAATCAATCGTTTCATGGTAAAGAAAGTTGGGTGAAAGTTTTAAATGAATGTCAAACGTCATACTTGGCCGTTGTTCGGCTTGGCCACAGGGCCTAGAATGTTGTCATACCAATTGCTCCAGCCATTTTTCTTGGCCACAACAAAGGTATAAACAAGGGCGGCAGCAAAAAAAGCGATGAGCATTTCTGACATGTTCACCGATTTCATTTCGAATACCGCTGCAGTTTTCAAAGATGACGCTTCAAATGTAACGAACAAAGAACTATAAATATTGGTAGCAGCATGGACGCCCAGCGCCAATTCGAGGCTATCATCCATTAGAGTGATGATTCCAAGAAAAAGCCCAGTACCTATATAATAGGTCATTGTAGTGCCTAGGCCAAAGGCGCTTACTTCTTCATTCATGAAATGCATTAGGCCAAAAGCTGCACTTGTGACCAAAAGAGGCATCCAACGGAAATAGGAAATCAAGCTGACACCTTGCATTAAATAACCTCTGAACACCAATTCCTCCCAAGATGTTTGAATCGGGAACATAAGCAAAGACACCACAACCAAGCCAAAGAATTGTGCTGGCTGAAAATTGACCGCATAGTTTTCAGGGTGGATTAGGAAGAAAGCCAACTCCGCCAACAAGGTAAGCCCCATCCAAAGTAAGAAGCTGAAAAGTATCTTGCGCCAGTTGACACGCTCCGATGGGGTGATCAGCCAACGAAATTTCTTGCGGTGTAGGTATTTCACGCTGAACCAAAGCCCCAACATTCCACCTGCAAAGGCGAGCAGCATGAAAAACAACGTCATGTTCTGTGTGATTCCAGCAGGTTCGAAATTCAAAGTTGTGGCCATTTCTGCTATCTCATCGCCAGAAACTCCCTTGGCAATCAACAGCCCATAGATAGGCATTTGACCAACCAAAACACCTAACCCTATCACCAGGATGCTGAGCAAGTACATCCACCATCTATTTTGGCCTTTCTTGGCTATTTGTAAAAACATGTGTGAGTTGTTTGTTTCAGCGGTGAAAATAGAAAAGCCCAAGGAATTGCGCATCCTTGGGCTTATTCATGGTACTATTTAATTGGAAATTAGCCGCCGAAACCACTTCCAGAAGCAGGTACGCTTTCTTCAGAAGGCTTAGGATTAATCTTGCCCTTGATTTGAAGCGTATGTGTTGGGTTTGCTTCGTTGGTCGTGATGGTCACAGATTTCTGGAATGGGCCAAGGCGGGCAATGTCGTAGCGCACCTCAATGTTGGCCGTCTTGCCAGGAAGAATTGGGTCTTTTGGATAGCTTGGAACGGTGCAACCGCAGCTACCTTTTGCATTGCTGATGATGAGCGGCTCGTTGCCAGTGTTAGTGAACTTGAAAGTACGAACAGCTTCTGGGTCGCTTTGCTTGCCCTGCATGATGTCACCGTAATTGATTTCGGTAACCTCAAACTTCATTTGAGGCTGTGCGTAAGAAGCAGTGGCGAAGAATGCCAAGAATGCGAAAATTGAAAGAAAATTTTTTCATCGAATATGAGTTTAGATTGTTGATGTCTTATTGACGGTACAAAAGTAGGCTCAACTTCCTTACGATGAAATACTTTGCCATTTTTTGGCGGTTAACGCGATGTTAATGTGAATTTGGTGCCCATTAACATTCTTCCACCTAAAAATGCCGGGCAACCAAAAACCAGAACTTTTCTCTAATTTTGCGGTAAAATTGAACAATGGTTGGAATTATGTTTTGTTGGCTCCACCAATTTTTTACCCTAATTTCATTGAAGTCCCGTTATAGCCAAGTATCAAACCAATTATTTGACAAATGATAGAATCGCCAATTTCAGACATACTCGCCCCGGCTGGCTCTACAGCCACCTTGGAGGACAAATACCGGTCGGAAGTCCTACGTGATTTTTGGATTGGCTGTGTGAGCCGTGAGGCCAGTGTACTGGGCCGAAAGGAAGTTTTGAGTGGCAAGGCCAAGTTCGGCATTGTGGGAGACGGGAAAGAAGTACCCCAAGTTGCTATGGCAAAAGCTTTCAAAAAGGGCGATTGGCGCTCAGGGTACTATCGTGACCAAACCTTAATTTTTGCATTGGGCTTGGGAACAGTGGAAGATTTTTTTGCGCAGCTCTACGCTGATACTGAAAACGACCCATGGTCAGGTGGCAGGCAAATGAACAGCCATTTTGCTACACCCATAGTTGATGAAAATGGTGAATGGCTCGACCAGCGTCAAATGACCAACACCTCATCCGATATATCGAGCACAGGCGGGCAAATGGCAAGGGCAGTTGGGCTTGCGCTGGCATCAAAGAAATACAGGGAGAACCCCGTACTTGCCGATTCGACACGATTTTCCAATAACGGCAATGAACTCAGCTTCTGCACGATTGGAGATGCTTCCACTTCGGAAGGGGTCTTTTGGGAGGCCGTCAATGCGGCTGGTGTTCAACGCCTCCCCATGATGATTTCTATCTGGGATGATGGGTACGGCATCTCGGTGCCCAAGCATTACCAGACCACGAAAGGCAACATATCAGAGGTGTTAGAAGGCTTTCGGGTAAACGAATCGGGGCACGGCTTTGAAATATACAAGGAAAAATGCTGGAACTACCCTGCCCTATGCGAACTTTATGAGTCAGCTGCAGAGCAGATGCGCAAGTCTCATATTCCTGCAATCATCCACGTGGAAGATTGTACCCAGCAGCTGGGCCACTCAACCTCTGGCTCTCACGAGCGCTACAAATCTCCTGAACGGCTTGCCTGGGAACGTGAAAATGATTGCAATAAAATCATGGCGCAATGGATTGTGGACGCTGGATTGGCCTCCCAAGCGGAGATAGATGCTATTCAAGAAAAAGCAAAGCTCTATGCAAAGGATTGTAAAGACAAGGCCTGGGCAGCCTATATGAAATCAGTGAAAGACGAGGCGAATACTTTGTCCCAAATCTATGACCAAATCCAGCAAAACAGTAATGATGAGGCCATTTCCATTCTGAGGAAAGAAATTAAGGAAATGCTCAACCCTCACTATTCCGATTTAGTAAAAAACGCCCGTCAACTCTTTTTCCTGGTGAGCACCAAACCGGGCATAGACAATTCAGCCTTGAAGGCTTGGCTCGACAGGTCAAAAAATCTTGCCCACAAGCGGTTCCACACGCATCTTTACAGCACAAGCAAGTACTCCGCCTTGAATGTGCCTGTCATAAAACCTGTCTATTCGGAAAGCTCTCCTACCAAAAACGGGTTCGAAGTACTGAACAATTTCTTCGACAAGGCCTTGGAAAAATATCCGGAACTTTTTGCTTTCGGCGAAGATGTAGGCAAAATTGGCGGCGTGAATCAAGGCTTCGTGGGCATGCAGGAAAAGTATGGTGAAGAAAGGGTTTTCGACACAGGCATCCGGGAATGGACGATTATGGGTCAAGCTATTGGAATGGCAATGCGTGGTCTTAGGCCCATTGCCGAAATCCAATACCTTGATTACTTGATTTATGGGCTTGCGCCCCTTTCTGATGACTTGGCGACATTGCGGTACCGCAGCAATGGTATCCAACAAGCACCTGCCATCATCCGAACAAGGGGACATAGGTTGGAAGGGATTTGGCATTCCGGCTCACCCATTGGCTTGATAATCAATTCATTGCGAGGCATGTATATTCTAACGCCCCGCAATTTCGTACAGGCCGCTGGCATGTACAATACCATGCTCAACTCAGACGACCCAGCGCTCATCATCGAATGCTTGAACGGCTACCGCCTGAAAGAACGCTTGCCTGACAATATGGGCGAATACACGGTTCCGCTTGGGGTACCAGATATTCTGAGGCAAGGAAGTGATGTTACATTGGTTACTTATGGCTCCAATATCCGAGTTGCGTTGGAAGGCCTGAAATTGCTGGAACCGACGGGCATTTCTGTTGAATTGATTGATGTTCAAACCTTGCTGCCCTTTGACTTGGAGCACAGCATCGTAGCGTCGCTCAAAAAAACCAATCGAATTATTTTCTTGGATGAAGACGTGCCTGGCGGTGCCACTGGCTATATGATGCGGGAAGTGCTTGAAGTACAAGGCGGATACAAATACCTTGACAGTCAACCCGTTACTTTGACCGCTAAACCACACCGCCCACCTTACGGCTCTGATGGCGACTATTTTTCAAAACCAAACTCAGAAGACATTTATGAGGCTATCCTAAAATTAATGCAAGAAGCTGAGCCTAATCGTTTTGGTAATTAAAACTATCCTTCGTTTTTTGCGTTCTCAACTGCGAATAAGTAACCAATGGCTAATAATCGTCATGAGTCATTCTTGCAACACGTTGATTTTCAATTAACTGCAAAAATTTCGAGTGTCGAACATTGTTCAACAATTACCTAATTCACACCTCCATTGACGATTGCTTTACCCAGCTTTTTCACCAGCACCTCATGGTTTTGGCTTTTTCGGAGCGAAAAAGCCAAAACCACATTCCAACCTGCTTATGAAACGCAAGGAGGACTTGTGTTTTTCGGGGCAACTTCGCTTGAAAAAAAGCCAACCCTACTTTTCAAGTGACCAATAAAAAATCTCTTTCCATAGCTGGATTCTGGTTCAGCACCTTTAAAAGGATTGCGGACCTCCCAAACGACTGGACGATTGCCGCACCTCGTGACAATGCCTTTTTGCATTTCCCGTTTTTGACGGCAATCGAAACAAGCCATCCCAGGGGAATGCGTTTCAGCTACTTGGTTTTCTACAAGGACAAAGCCCCAATTGGGATAGCTTACTGCCAGGTCAGCCCTTTCAGCGTGGGTGAAAGTGTGATGACCGAAGACGAGGATTTCAAGCGGTATCCTTGCTTGGTCAGGGCTTTTGGAAGAATCGTTCGAAACCTAGTAGCTGGCAAAAACCGCAACCTTCTGATTTGTGGCAATCTTCTGCTCACGGGGGAGCACGGCTTTTATTTCCATGAAATGGTGGACAAAGCAACTGCATTTGACCTTTTGGAAGAAGCACTCATCGTGACACAGGCAGAACTGGAATCATCGGGCACCAATATAGACGGCATCTTTATCAAAGACATTGCTGAAGGGCACAAGGCCCCCGTTCAAGTGCTGGTTGACAGGAAGTTCAGTGAGTTTTACTTCCATCCCAATATGGTGCTGAAATTAAGAGAAAACTGGCTCAGCTTTGACGACTACATGGATGATATTTCCTCCAAATACAAGGTGAGGGCGAGGAAGACCTTTAAATCGCTGGATGGCATAGAAAAATCAAAGCTGACTGACGCTCAAATTTTTGAGTATCAACATCGGTTGTATGAATTGTACAAGGCTGTTGTTGATAACCAAGACTTCAACATGGTTGCCCTAAATGAGACTTATATGCCTGAACTCAAAAGGCAACTTGGCGACCATTTCAATATTTACGGCTATTTCTTGGACGGCAAGTTGATTGGCTATTATACGACCATAGACAACCACCACGAGTTGGAAGCTCATTTCCTTGGATTTGAACCTGAGCTAAACCGAGCTTACCATATCTATCACAACATGCTTTTTGATATTCTGAAGTTAGGCATCGAAAAAAAGGTGAAAAAAATTGTCTATGCCCGTACAGCAATGGAGATTAAGAGTACACTCGGCGCAGAAGCCCACCAGATGTTTTGCTATATCCGGGCAAACAACAAACTCACCAACAAGGTGCTTGGCCCCATTATTGACTACCTCAAGCCATCAACTGATTGGGTGCCCCGAAATCCTTTCAAGGATTAGCCCGGTTATACAGCCACAAGAATCACTTTGTTCTTCTTGCCATTCTCCAACATTATATACTTGCCATGCAAAAGGGATTCATGGGTTACTGCCGTATTGACATCCGTGATTTTCTCCTTGTTCATGGCAATGGCCTGACCTTGGATAGCACGTTTTGCCTCGCCTTTAGATGGAAGCATTTTGGCTATATCAGTCATTAAGTCAACGATGTTTACCCCATCGGCAAATACAGTCTTAGGCACTTCAAAACTTGGTATTTCATTGGAAACAGTTTTCAAATCCTCAGCGCTAAGCTCAAACAGCGCCTCCTTACCGGCTTTGCTATTGAACAACAATTCTGAAACATTCAAAACTGACTTGAAAACAGGCGAAGTGTGAATCCGCACCGTCAACTCCTCGGCAAGAATCCTTTTCAATGCATTGGGATTGCCAACATGTTCAGCTTCCAAAGCCTCAACTTCTTCCCTTGACTTCAGGGTAAAATAACGCATGTACTTTGATAGGTCAGCGTCATCAGCATTTATCCAGAATTGGTAAAACTTGTAAGGCGAGGTGTAGTTGGGGTCAAGCCAAATATTGCCTTCCTCCGATTTGCCAAACTTTTTACCATCTGCTTTCGTGAGCAATGGCGTGGTAATGGCGTGTGCATGTTCCTGTAGATTGCGCCGTATGAATTCGGTGCCAGAGGTAATGTTCCCCCATTGGTCGCTTCCCCCCATTTGAATGGTCACGCCATGTTTTTTGTACAAGCACTGGAAATCGTAAGCCTGCAACAACTGATAGCTGAATTCCGTGAAGGACATCCCTGAATCAAGCCTGTTCTTTACGCTGTCTTTTGACATCATGTAGTTGATGGTCAGTGTTTTGCCAACATCCCGAAGGAAGGTCAACACATTCATGTCCTTGTAAAAATCATGGTTGTTGACAAGGATTGCTTGATTGCCCTTGTCGCCAAACTCGAGGAGCTTCTTCATCTGGGCCTGCTGCCTGGCAAGATTGGCATCTAATTCTTCCACCGACTTCAATTCACGCTCCTTGTCCTTGCCAGAAGGATCCCCTACCCTACCCGTTGCACCGCCCATCAGCACGACTGGCCGATGCCCTGCTTTTTGAAGCAACGTCAGCAACATAATTTGAACGTAGTTTCCGATAGTAAGCGCAGAGGCGGTAGGGTCAAAGCCAATATACCCTGTTCTCATTCCAGTGCAAAGGTGCTCCTCAGCTCCTTCCGTCGCATTGTGGAACATGCCACGCCAGCGCAATTCTTCTATTAGATTCATTGAGTCAAAAATTGATTAACAAAAGTAAAATCAAGGGTTCGTTAAGGTTTCAAGTTCCAGATCCAGTCCCGACTTTTCGGGATTTTACGGGATTTCTCGATTATTGGTAGTGGGCGGCATTTTCGAAATGGCGTTGATAGCTCCCAAACCTTTTAAAAAAATGGCCAAACAGGCTTTCCCTTGAAACCTGAACCCTCATGAACCATTGATAATTAATGGGCCGCAAAAATAGTCAAGTCAACCGTTGATTCTCTATGCTTTGAAAATTGCCTTGGCAATGCCCAATTCAAATATCTTTGCACGCATGAACCTACCGTTATTCATCGCCAAGCGGGTGTCCTTCAGCACCAAGAAAACCTTCACGGGCCTGATTGTGCGCATTGCTATCGTGGCAGTTGCGTTGAGCTTGGCTGTGATGATCATTTCTACGGCCATCATTTCTGGGTTCAAAAATCAAATTGGAGAGAAGATTTTCGGCTTTTGGGGGCATATCCACATTACCAGTACCCAGATCAACCGAACTACGATGGAATCAGTTCCCATTAGTGCCAATCAGGATTTCCTACCAATCGTGAAGGCGCTGGGCCGAATCTCGTACAGTGAACCTGCCAGAATTTTCGGGTTCCCGCTTCCTTGGGAACGGGTCAAGACTACCAAGGGAGGAGTTCGGCATGTGCAATCTTTTGCGCTCAAGCCGGGCATCATAAAAACTAAAAAAGAGATTGAAGGGATAGTGCTCAAGGGAATTGGGAAAGATTTCGACTGGACTTTTTTCGATAAGTTCCTTGTCGAGGGCGAAAAATTGGAGTTGCCGGATAGCGCTGGAAATGGCATAGTGCTTTCTAAACAAACAGCAACCAGGTTGGAGCTTGGTGTTGGGGACAAATTCATATTTTACTACGTCAAAGCAGGTGAAGCTTTGGCCAAGCGATTCATTGTCACGGGCATTTATAAAACAGGATTGGAAGAATATGATCGAAAATTTGCCATCGTTGACATACGCAAAGTACAAGAACTGCTGGAATGGGAAGTTGACCAAGTTGGCGGTTTTGAAATTTCCGTTCAGCACTTGAACGATATGGAGCCGATTTCAGGCCAAATCTACAATGAAATCCTGCCCAATGAACTTTACTGCGAGAGCATCCGCACCAAATACCCTGCGATTTTCGATTGGCTCGCCTTGCAGGACATCAACGAGGTGGTTATCTTGGCGCTGATGCTGGTGGTGGGGCTTATTAACATGGTCACGGCGCTGATGATTCTGATTTTGGAACGCACCAATATGATTGGTGTGCTCAAATCGCTTGGACAAACGGATTGGAGCATACGAAAGCTTTTCCTTTACAATGCCGCCTACATCATTTTGCTGGGGCTTTTCCTTGGAAATTTGGTTGGAATTGGATTTTGCCTGATCCAGTCAAAATACGGCATTATTAAACTTTCAGAAGAAAATTACTACCTGAGCGAAGCCCCTATTGACCTGAACCTTTTCAATATTTTGGGGCTTAACATCATAGCATTGACGGTCATCCTTCTCTTCCTTACCATCCCTTCTTGGTTAGTAACAAGAATAAGTCCAGTAAAAGCAATACGGTTCAAATAGTAGGGTAAGCCCTTTTTTCCCGTAACTACTTAGCAGGGGGGGGATTTTCAATTTTTCCCAAAAAACACCCCAAAATTTGGGAGGAAAGAGAAAAGATGAAATTTTTTCTCTATCCTCCCACACCCTCCTAAGTAGTTACCTTTTCCCAGCGCTAATAGGTTTTGTGCAGTTGGCATTATGCCAACTGCCAACAGCATTTTCACAAAACCTATTTACTGTGCAGTATAAACTGCTATCTCTATATGCCACCTCTCGCAGATTACTAACCATTATGGTCTTTGATAATTTTGGTGCCCCCCTGAAGAGGTGTAGGCGCTTACTTCCACAATTATTATCAGAGAAGCGTTGTATTAGGCACATCAAGCCTTCAGATCCGCACTTCCTCAGTCCCACCATTTTCCACCTTTAGGAACTTTTGCAAAATTTTCTTTGTTGTCAGTCCCAATTTTCAGCCTTTTTTATTAGAAAAAGCAACAAACGATTATATTTTTCAATAACTTTGTCATGTTTGAACCATCATCAAAATCAGGTCCCATGGAATTCTGGAGAAAATTGAACGGTCAGCGTATTGATGTCCCCATCAAAGAAGCCGTTGAAGCCACAATCATGCGGGAAACCGAGGCTGGGCATAAGCTCAAGGTTTGCATTGGTTCCGACTCACAAGTCAGAAGTGGTGCGGTTGAGTTTGCTACGGTCATAGTCTTCCTTCGTGAAAAGAAAGGAGGGTTCATGTTCATCAAGAACTCCCGAATAGAAAGACAAATGTCCCTAAGGGAAAGAATGATTCTTGAAGTGGCCAAATCGGTAGAAGTGGCTTATAGCATGTGTGACCTGCTTGACTTTTATCATGTTGAGTTGGAAGTGCATGCAGATATCAATACTGACCCTTCCTTCCAATCGAACACTGCATTGAAAGAAGCAATGGGCTACATCCTCAGCATGGGTTTTGTATTCAAAGCCAAGCCAGATGCATTTGCAAGCTCTTCTTGCGCCGACAAGGTTGTATAATTATTGTTACAAACTCAAGCAGCATTCAATTCAGCGTACAAAAATTTTATCCGAATTTCGCTTTTTTGACTGTTATTTTAGTCACTCAATCGTTTGAGTTGAACTTTTTTTCCAAAAAACAGCTTACTTAGTACTAGATTGAGTCCCTTGACAATTTCTATCTCCTGAATACATCAATGTGAGATGAGTGTTTTCACTTAATTTAAGCCATAACACTCATTTTTCATTTTTTTTTATCTGTCATGCCATCGCTATCTGACTTTAATTTTAAACATTTGCCATTCAAACAGCCAGAAAAACAAATTCACTTTTTAAGAGGTTTTTATTAGAACGTCAGAGAACAGTAACAACAACAATCAAAATCAGAGAGCGTGCTTTACAAAATCAAACTCAAGAATGCAGATGACACCATCGTGTTGGACGCCAACGTTTACGAGTGGTTAACATCGGATCCTTACCTTGCTAAAGTAGATTTCATCAACAATCTTCGGAAGCATTCAAGTGGCTGTGCCGTGTTTCAAAAAACTTGGAAAAATGCGGATGGCAGTTTCAAAACAGAAACCTTGTACCTTCACAAGGTAATTGCGGAAAAATTCCTGATTGACACCAAGTCCAAGACTGACAACCTAGTTGGGGCCAAGAATGGAAACAAGTTGGACTGTCGGTTAGAGAACATCGTTTACAGGTCAAGGGCAGTTGCAAGCCGTAAGCGAAAGACGAGCAGCAAGACTGGTTACACGGGTGTTTACCAAGAAAATCAGCGATACAGGGCTGTGATTTCACAAAACGGTAAGTCAATGCACATTGGCATGTTCGACACAGCTGAGGAAGCAGCGCTGGCCTACAACCGCAAATCGAAGGAAATCTACGGTGACACTGGCAAGCTTAATGTTGTCAAAAGGCAAAAAGGTGATGGAACCTTCGAAGAGGTGACAGCCTGACAAATTTTAGTACTTAACCCAATTTTTGGATAATAAAAAGCTATGAGTTGCAAGTCACGAGTTGCGAGTTTTAGGAGGTAAAACCATGTATTTCATAGAAAGAACCACATTTTTCGCAACTTGTAACTTGTAATTCGCAACTTGAGTTAAGTACAAACAAATTCTAACTGGTCGTTGATCCACAAACATGCAGGCAAGATTCCCTTATAGGGCACTCGCCTGCATGTTTTGTTTTGTGCCGTTCGGGAAGTTTACTTCTTAAAATTACCCAAAATTCCGTCTTCCTGTTTTTCTTTGCATCCATTTCTGTACAAAACAGCGTAAACAATCACTTCTAATGGGTTGGTTCAAAAGATTAAAAGACGGAATTCAGACAGCTACCAAGTTCAAAAAGGAAACACCTGATGGATTGTGGTACAAGTGCAAGTTATGCAACGAGATGAGTACCATGAAAGAGGTCAGGGTCAATTTTTACAAATGCCCCAAATGCGACTATCACATCAGGATTGGCTCCCACGATTATTTTGAACTACTTTTTGGAGAAAACTTTGAACTACTTTTCGACAATCTCATTTCCAAAGACCATCTGAATTTCGTTGACCTAAAACCCTACACGAAGCGCCTTCAGGAAGAGCACCAGAAAACTGGATTGACAGATGCAATTTCAGTAGCAAAAGGACAAATTGAAGGGCGGAACTTGGTCGTTGCAGCAATGGACTTCACTTTCATTGGTGGCTCTATGGGTTCGGTAGTTGGCGAAAAAATAGCAAGGGCTATTGACTTGAGCATCAGCTTAGGTTGTCCATTCCTCATTATTTCCAAATCAGGTGGGGCGAGGATGATGGAATCGGCTTTTTCATTGATGCAAATGGGAAAGACCTCCGCTAAACTTACCCAATTGTCGAAAGCGGGCCTACCCTATTTCTCCTTAATGACCGACCCTACTACTGGCGGTGTAACTGCATCTTTTGCCATGTTGGGCGACCTCAACATCGCCGAGCCGAATTCACTAATTGGTTTTGCTGGGCCTAGGGTTATTAAAGAAACCATCAAGCGTGATTTGCCAGAAGGGTTCCAGACATCAGAATTCCTCCTTGAACATGGATTTCTGGATTTCATCGTAAATCGAAAGGACCTACAAGGTCAAATTTCCAACCTACTCGCCTTGTTTGAAAAAACTAAAAATTGATACGGAAATCGTAGTTGAAAGCCAAGCGAATTTGGTTCTTTTTTATTGGTAAAAACCTATTCTTTTTAGCAAAATCCTCCCTTATTTTTGCTACATTTGCACCGCTTTTCGAGAAAGCGACACGAATCATTAATCGCTGTGATTTTCTTTGATGAAATTGGCATCTTATGGATCAAAACCCAAAATTGACAACTTTCATCAAATAAGCACGAACCATCTTATATGAATTCAGGACAAAGGATTATCCCTATCAATATTGAGGAGGAGATGAAGACCGCCTACATTGATTATTCAATGTCGGTCATTGTTTCAAGGGCATTGCCGGACGTAAGGGACGGCCTAAAGCCAGTGCATCGGAGGGTTTTGTACGGGATGAACGAACTTGGTCTTTCGTACAACAAGCAACACAAAAAATCGGCCCGTATCGTGGGTGAGGTACTTGGTAAATACCATCCACATGGCGACTCTTCTGTTTACGACACCATGGTAAGGATGGCGCAAGAGTGGTCGCTTCGGTATCCGCTCGTTGACGGTCAAGGGAACTTCGGTTCCATGGACGGTGACAGCCCTGCTGCCATGCGTTACACCGAGGCAAGAATGCGGCGTATTACCGATGAAATTTTGGCCGATATTGAAAAGGAAACCGTTGATTTTGCACTCAATTTTGACGACACGCTCGAGGAGCCGACCGTCATGCCGACCAAGGTTCCCAACTTGCTCATCAATGGCTCGTCTGGCATTGCCGTAGGTATGGCCACCAATATGATGCCTCACAACCTGAGCGAGGTGGTGGACGGGGTGATTGCCACCATTGACAAGCCAGAAATCAGCATTGAAGAGCTTTGCACCCATATCAAAGGGCCAGATTTTCCAACAGGGGGCATCATACATGGCTATTCTGGTGTAAAAGAGGGCATGGAAACGGGCAGAGGAAGGGTCGTTTTGCGGGGAAGGGCCAATATCGAAACGGCCCCCAATGGGCGTGAAACCATCATCATCACCGAGATTCCTTATCAAGTAAACAAGGCAATGCTCGTGGCCAAAATTGCAGAGTTGGCCAACGAAAAAAAAATCGAAGGAATCAGTGATGTGAGGGACGAAAGCGACAGGACTGGATTGCGGGTCGTGGTTGAGGTCAAGCGGGACGCCATGGCGAGCATCGTCCTTAATTTCCTTTACAAACTCACGCCGCTCCAAAACTCCTATGGCATAAACAACGTGGCGCTTGTGCGTGGCCGCCCAATGACCTTGAACCTAAAAGACCTCATTGAAGAGTTTATTTTGTTCAGGTTAGAGGTCATAGTTCGGCGCACAAAATACGATCTTAGAAAAGCTGAGGAAAAGGCCCACATCCTAGAGGGCTTGTTGATTGCACTCGATCACTTGGACGAAGTAATCGCCCTCATCAGAAAATCTGCCACAGTGGATGAAGCCAAGGAAGGCTTGATGTCCACTTTCAACCTGTCAGAGGTGCAAGCCAAGGCAATCCTTGAAATGCGTCTGCAAAGGTTGACCGGCCTCGAAAGGGATAAAGTTAGGAAGGAGTACGAAGAAACCTTGGCGCTAATCGCAAAGTACCACGCAATCCTTGAAGATGAGGGCGTCCGCCGTCAAATTATTAAGGATGAATTGCTTGAAATCAAAGAGCGGTTTGGAGATGCACGCCGCACTGAAATATCTTATGAAGAGAGTGAAGTCAACATGGAGGACTTCATTGCCGACGATAACGTGGTGATCACCATTACGCATGGTGGCTATATCAAACGAACCTTGGCAACTGAATACCGAACCCAAAGCCGAGGTGGCAGGGGTGCAAGAGGTAGCAAAACCAAGGTAGAGGATTTTATAGAACACATGTTCGTGGCCAGCAATCACAACTACCTCCTGTTTTTTACGGAACAAGGCAAATGCTATTGGCTTCGTGTTTATGAGATACCAGAAGGTACAAAAAATTCTGGAGGACGCTTTATCCAAAACGTGCTTTCAATTCCTGCGGATGACAAGGTCAAAGCCTATATTATCGTGCAGAACCTGACAGACCAAGCCTTTCTAGACAACAATTACATCCTTTTTTGCTCCAAGAATGGGCAAGTGAAAAAGACTTCCTTAGAGGCATATTCAAGGCCAAGGGATGGTGGCATCATAGCTATTAGCATCAACGAAGGTGATACGCTTTTGGAGGCCAGGCTGACAAACGGCAACAATGAAGTGTTCATTGCAACCAAAGAAGGCAATGCCATACACTTTAGAGAAGAGAACGTTCGCCCAATGGGCCGCAATACCAGCGGTGTTATTGGCGTCACCTTGGAAAATGAGCAAGATTCAGTAGTGGGAATGGCTATCATACAGCCCAATGATCCAACTCACACAATTTTGACTATTTCCAAAAAAGGAACTGGCAAGCGAACCGAAGCGAACGATTACCGTCTCACCAACCGTGGTGGCAAAGGGGTGAAAACGATGGAAGTGACCGAGAAAACAGGCGAAGTAATCGCCATTAAATCGGTTGCTGAAAACGAAGATTTGATGATCACCACCAGGGCTGGCATTGTTATTAGGATGCCTGTGACAGACATTAGGGTGATGGGCCGGGCAACGCAGGGCGTACGGGTCATTCGATTGGATGGCGACGATGAGATTGCCGATGTGACGGTTGTTCCTCATGAAGAAGAAGAAGCCGTCGACCCAATGGTTGAAAGCACACCTTCTGAGCCAACAAATGACGGAGCGATTGAAGGAGGACAATCAGAGGGGCCAGTTGAAGCTTAGTTTCTGCATTTTACATAAATCTTAACAATCAAAAAAGTGGATTTTCAGGTAATTATGCGTCATAAGGTAGTTTTCAAAGCAATCACTTCTTTGAAAATTTTTTGACGAGAACATTAATTCAAACTACATCTAAAATGAAAAAAGTTGTATTTGGCTTATTGGCCATGTTTTTTTTCTCCAACCTGGTTTCTGCACAAGAAGACCCGGAAAAGGCACTAAACAAGGCTGACAAAGCCTTGGCAGCTTATGTTACAAGTCTTGACCCAGCTACAAATGAAGGTAAGCTGAAAGAGGCTGTTCAAATGATTGATTTCGCTGCCGCAGCTGAAATCAATAAAGGCAAGGTTAGAACTTGGCAGTCCAAAGGCGATATCTACAACGCCTTGGCAGACAAGGACCTTACCAACTTGTTCAAAAACCCGGATTTCAAGCCTGAGAATCCAACAGCACCGCTCATTGCTGCCGAGTCATTCATGAAGGCGTTGGAACTTGCTCAAAAGAAATTTGAAATAAAGGAGGCCGTAAAAGGAATGACGGAATCCTCCGGTAAATTGAACAATATCGGGAACGCCCAAATCAAGATGAACGACTATAAAGGTGCGTTCAAATCGCTTGAAATGGTAATGAAAATCAATGATGTTGTAAAGAAAAATGCTGGCGATCCAGTCATCGCAGAGGCAGACATGGCCAATCACAAATATGTGGTAGCCTACTGTGCAAGTGCTGCTGGCGACAAAGAAGCCGCTTTGAAACTCTTCAAGGAATTGTACGAGGCAGGTTCAAAAGAAGCCTCCGTTTACGCACAGTACTTTGATATGCTGTATGCAACTGGCCAAAAGGAGGAGGCCTGGAAAGTCTTTGAAAAAGGTCAAGCCGCTTTCCCGACCAGCACGGAGATTCTATTCTCTGGCATCAACGCCAAAATTGCTGAGCAAGACTACGAAGCGCTCAAGCAGTTGCTCGGCAAAGCAGTTGCGGCTGAACCGAACAACCCTTCCATCTACTCTGCACTTGGCAATGTTTATATGAACTTGTTCAATGGCGAGTATGCCAAGGATAAGAACTCTGAGTTGGCCAAAGGATATTTTGATGAATCGTTGAGCTATTTCAACAAGGCCATAAGCTTGGATGCAAAACAATTCGACGCAGTGTATAGTATCGGTTCGCTCTACTTCAACAAGTCCGTTGAACTCATCAAAGCTGCGAACTCGCTTCCAATGGACAAGGAAAGCCAAAAAAAGTACAAGCTCATGTTGGATGAATCCACAGGTTTGATGGCAACGGCCCTACCCTACTTCCAAAAAACGGAGGCCATGCAGCCTAATGATGTAAATACGCTCATAGCGCTTACCGAGATTTACGCAAGGATGAACGATTTGGAAAAATCCAAAGAATTCAAGTTGCGCTTGGAAAAAGCTAAAACTGGGCAAGATGTTGGCCCAGCTTACTTCAAGAACTAAATTTTTTCGAGTTCTCGACATAAAGCCGACTTGGTGGGTTCACCAAGTCGGCTTTTTATTTTCAGGAATCGCATGGTCATTCATCTAAACCAAACTATATTTGCGCTAGATCACCACTAACTATTGCGAGGCGCCACACTCAAGGTTGTTTTTTTCTTCGCACTATTTCCCACCCATAACAAAATTAGTTAAGACAAATTCAGGGCTACAGCTCGTTTCGGTACGGTTATTGTGCCTGATAATTAGGCTCTTACACGTTACGAGGAGTTAAATGTTTTAGAGAAACTACACAGGGAGGCAAATTACCATTACTCGTTTTACCTTCGGGAAGGTTGAAACGGGGGCTTTTTATTTTGGGAATTGGAAGACTGGGTAATTGCCATACTTACCGGATTCAAACTGCCTGCTTAGATTGCCTTCGTCTTACCCGATGCATTGAGCCATTATGTCAAAAAAATATCCTCACTTCAAACAGTTGCACCAACGTGACTGTGGAATAGTTTGCCTCAGGATGATTGCGCAGTACTACGGGAAGTTTTTCACGACCGAGCAACTGCGCCCGTTGGCCCACCAAAAGCAAGATGGTGTTACCTTGCTGAACATCAGCGAAGCTGCCGAAGGTTTGGGCATGCACACCGTGGGGGCCAAGTTGAGCTACCAAAGGTTGATAGACGATATACCGTTGCCAGGCATTGCATATTGGAAAGAAAACCATTTTGTTGTCGTTTATGAAGCCGATGCCAAACAAGTAACGATTGCAGACCCAAGCACTGACCAGTTGGCAGTCATTTCCCCATCTTCGTTTTTGGAAGGTTGGGTCAACGACCCTGCGGGCTATGGGCAAGAGGGTATCATCCTATTGATGGAGCCGACTGCCAATTTCTTTACCGCTGAAAACCCCCAAGTCGAACGTCAAAGGCCATTCTTTATCTGGGAAAATTTGGTCAGTTTTAAAGGGCTTTTGGCTTTTCTGGGTGTTGCCGTACTGTTCGGCGGCCTTTTAGCTGCCACCTTCCCATTCATCATGCAATTGATTGTGGACGAAAGCATTGAGCAGCAAAATGCAGAGTTGTTGCCTTTTGTAGTCGTGGCCTGGATAGTCTTGTTCATTAGCCAAATCGGTTTGGACTTCATCCGACGCTTCCTTCTTTTTCATATCGGCGCCAAACTCAATATTAAGCTTCTAACGGATTTTATCATCAAACTGCTCCAGCTTCCTGCCACCTTCTTCCAGTCCAGGATGACCGACGATGTGATGCAGACACTTTATGACAATCCAAGGGTCCATCGTTTCTTCACCAGAGATGCTGTTTCAGTCATTTATTCGAGTTTGGTCATCAGCCTGCTACTTTTGGTGTTACTGGCTTTCAACCTTAAAATTTGCCTGACAGTGACCTTGTTTGCGTTGGTGCAAGTACTATTCGTTCGGCATTTCATCAATAAAAGAAAATCGCTCAACTTCAATCGCCACAAACTTGCAGCAGAAAGGTATAGCCGGCTAACCGACCTGATTCGTGGCATAAGGGACATCAAATTGGCCAATGCCGAGCAAACCCAGCGATGGGCATGGGAACGCTCCGAAGCAAGGCTATACAAGGTAAGCGGTTCTTATTCCTTATCGGACGAGCTTTCGCTACAAATTCCTTTTGCTTTGGGCGAGCTTCGCAATATTATCGTTATTTTCTTGGCGGCGATGGCCGTCATTGAAGGTGGAATGAGTGTTGGAGTGATGGTCGCCGTGCTTTTCATCCTTACCCAACTCAATGGCCCGATTCGTCAATTGATCGAGTTCTTCATTGGCTGGCAGGAGGCAAAAATGGGCATGGAGCGAATGAATGAGGTCTTCACCTACGACAATGCCAATAAAAACGACCGCATAGACGAACTTCCAGAAGGTGGCATGCTCGAAGCAGAAGGCCTTCATTTCAGGTATGAGGGTGAGCATTCTCCTTGGATTATTCGCAATCTCGATTTCCAAATACCCACAGGAAAAGTGACTGCGGTTGTGGGGCCCAACGGAAGCGGCAAATCCACACTGCTCAATCTCCTCACCACTTTTTTGAAGCCACAAGAAGGTATCATCAAGTTTGGCGGTTTCAAATTGGACGATTTCCAAGCCGCTGCCTGGCTTCGGCAATGCGGCGTTGTGGCACAGGAAGGGCATTTGTTCTACGATACCATAGCGAGGAACATTGTGCTTGGAGAAGAAACGATTGACAATAGGCGATTGATGGAAGCAGCAAAAATTGCCAATATCTTGCCTTTCGTGGAGCGACTTCAGCATGGACTTTATACGATGGTCGGCGAAGGTGGGGTTGGGTTAAGTAAGGCCCAAAAACAAGGAATCCTGATTGCAAGGGCCATTTATAAACAGCCCGAAATATTGTTTCTCGACGAAGCCACCAATGACCTTGACGGTCAAAACGAAGCCATTGTGCTCAGCAGGATTGAGGAAGCTTTCAAAGAGAAGACCATTTTACTTTTACCAGCCGAATCAACCTTCCAATCCACATACACAATGTGATTCCATTGGCACCGCCAAAAAGCAAGACTGCTGAGAGAAACATCCTATCGGGCATGGGAGGAAACGGCAGTATATTGCCAGACAACCTCGAAGAAGTACTTCAATCAAACTAAGCCGCAAATGAAAGAAGATAATATCGAATACCTGAGCGGCGAGGTAAAGGAAATATTGGCCACGCCGCCCTCTTGGGTCGCCACTTGGGGTACCTGCATTCTGATTGGAACCATTGTACTGATGGGTTTTGCAGGTTTTATGTTTCATTTCCCCAACATCGTGACGGGCAATGCCATCATTTCCACTGAAACTCCGCCAATAACGGTCATTTCGCCAAAATCCGAATATATCAGCGAAGTAAAAGTCTTGAACAATGCCAAGGTAAACAGCGGAGATATTTTGGCGGTATTCCCTTCCAATGCCAATTACGAAAACGTGCTCAAGCTGGAAGAAGACATGGAGAGCATTGGTCAACTCGACATCGAAAAATTGCGCAGCTACAGCCCAAACAAAGACCTAAGCATCGGTGAACTCGCCCCAAGCTATTCCAACTTCCTCACCGCTTTGGAGCTGGTGCCGCTCGACAATAGCGGAGAAGTTGACTACGCAACAGTTATTGCCGTGGAATCTGTTAATTCACAGTACCAGCGCCAACTGAGTAGCATGGAAGCCACGCTGAAAAGTGCCAATGCAGAGTTGGGCGCTTTGAAAAAAGAGTTCGACAACGCTGTCCGCCAGTATGCCAATTCAGTGGATACCTTGGATGCCTTGATAGTTTTCAACCTGAACACGGCCATCAAAAAAAAGGAAGCTGACATCAAAAACAAGCTTTCCGATATCGAGAAAATCAAAGGTGAAATATCCAAGTCTAACGTGAGGAAGCTTCAGGCCCAAACCCAGGCCAACAAGGGAACTGGTGAAGCTATTTTCCAATTGAACCAAAAACTGGACGAGCTAAAGCGAGAAATTAAATCTTGGAAAGACAAGTATTTGATAGTGGCTCCCGGCAGTGGCGTGGTACAGTTCTATACAGACATTAAGGCCAAGGATTTTGTGCAGAGCGGAGACATCCTGTTCAACATCATGCCGGAAACGGAGACCGAGAAGTACGTTGGAAAAGTGAACCTACCTGTGGCCAAAAGTAGTAAGGTGGAAAAAGGTCAGTTGGTCAATATCAAGTTTGAGCGCTATGACTTCCGAGAGCAAGGGACTGTGCGGGCCACCGTCAGCAAGGTTTATCCAGTTGCAAAAGACAATGCTTTTTATGCCGACATTATCCTTGACAAAGGCTTGGTTACGACCTTGAACCACAAGCTCGACTATTACCAAAACATGGTGGGGAAGGCCGAAATCATCACTGAGGACAAGACCTTTATCAGCAAACTCTTTGAAAAGCTACAAAGCCAATAACCTTTCACAAATCACTGTTTTTCAGTCTTTTATAACTAAAAAACAGAAATAAAGATGAATAAATCACGGTAGCAATCACCGCCTCCATAGGCGTCAGCAAAATCCTGAAACCGTTTTCTTTTAACATGTCATCGGCAAATTCGATAATCGGGATTGGTGCTAAATCTTCCATGGCATTCAATGGGTAAAAGCTCATAGAGATGTTCTTGAAAAAATACAAGTGGAACACCCAGCGAAGAAATGGCTCAACAACCATGGTGTAACCTAGATAAACGAAAAGGGCAATCCCCGTTCTTTTGGTAAGCAGACCTACCAGTAAACCGAAACTCATATAACCCATGCCCATCAGCCAATACCTTGGGACGTAGTCCATGTTTTTGAAAACCGTTGAAAAATAAAGGGTGTCATCCACATGCAACAGGCCAATCACTAAGGCGCAGACCATGTAGTATATGGCAGCAAAAAATGCCACCACACTCATAAAAATTAATTTGCTTTTGAAAAACTCTTCTCTGTGCAGTCCAGCGATGACGTTCTGGCGAAGGGTCTTGTTGCCAAATTCATTGGTGACCATCAATACTGCAAGGAACCCAAGCACGAAAAAAACCATCCAGTTTCCAAAGTAGCCAAGCCACTCCCAAACGGTTGGGAACAGGAAAAAATCTTTAGCGGGGTTAAACGGAACACCTGTGCCAAGCTCCATTTTTTTCCCAATGAAGAGCGAGGCAGGTAGAAAAACAATATAGGCAGCAGCAAGGAGCTTAAAAAGCACATAGTTCTTTTGCTTGAGCCATTCCAATTTCAACAAATGAAGCATAGTCCGATTTTGTGTAGTTGATAAATTCATTGGCCAGCCGTGATTTCCAAAAACTCCGATTCGAGGCTTTTGTGCTTCATGGACAAATGATTGAGAATCAAGCCGTTGTCAAATGCGAGTTTATTCAGTTCAGCGGCAGTTAATGCTGGGTTGACCATCAATTGAAGCAGTTTGTTCTTCTCTGCAATGGCATTTACCCCAGGGTAACCCAACAACAATTCCCGTAAGCGGCCAAGGTTTTCCGAAGCAATTTCCACTTGGCGGTCGTTGCTGAGGATCGCCCCAACTTCGCCATTTGCCAAGAGCTTCCCACGCTTGATGATGGCCACATGGCTGCATACTTTTTCCACCTCATCAAGGATATGGCTGGCCATGATGATGGTCTTGCCCTCCGCAGCAATGCGGTGGATGATTTCACGAACCTCGGCAATGCCTTGTGGGTCGAGGCCGTTGGTGGGTTCATCGAAAATTAACACTTCAGGGTCGCCAATGAGGGCGGCACCTATGGCGAGGCGCTGCTTCATGCCGAAGGAAAACGTGCTAAAGGCAGAGTCACGGCGATGGGCGAGGTTTACCAGTTCCAGAATCTGATCAATTTTGGGAGACGCAACCCGCTTGATATGTGCCGTGATTTCTAGGTTTTTGAAAGGTGACAGGTAGGGGTAAAAATTGGGAGTTTCTAGCAAGGCCCCGATGTGCAACCGTTCGTCATTTCCATATTTTCCATCAAACCAGGTAAAACTACCACTGTCAGCCTCGGTAATTCCAAGAACGATGCCCAAGGTAGTGGTCTTCCCACTACCATTCGGGCCAAGAATTCCATAAACGCTACCAGATTCAATTTCCAGGTTGAGGTTGTTGACAGCAGTGATGCTGCCATATCGCTTTGTCAGTCCTTCGATTTGAAGTATTTTCATCGGAATAATTTAATTGAGGCAAGATAGTACAACCCAATATTGTCCACCTGATTTTCTTCGACCAAAACCTCGATTGAAATGATTGAAGTTGCTTTTCTGGTAGTGGTATTTTTCAACAGATGAAGATGAACGGACCTAAAATAATTGCAGTGCTTCCTGCGAGAGGCATTGTAATCAACACCCGAAGTTCCGAAAATACGGGGTTTGATAGCACCGACTCTCGAAGTGACTGCGTCAGTTAAAAGTTAGCACTACCGCTTTTCTTGAGTTGAAAACGAATTTTCATACCTTTGGCGTGTACACATGTATCGCAGCGGACTGTTTTCATTGACCAAAGCAATCAACAATGTTTGATAAAATAAAACAAACTATCACCTCTGCTTAGGGTGAGACCATCATGGAGCAGGCCTCATCCATCAGCGAAGCTGCCAAAGGAGAAATGGATGGGCTTGATAGACTCATGGATCACCACGTTGCCCAAATTGGAGGCCTATGGTTTCAAGGCCAGTTATTTCTCTGTATCTATGTCACTTAACCCCACCTTGGAAATCGAATTGCAGAGTGACATTGATGCTTTTCCACTTGGGCGGATTGATGCAATTTTGGCCGAAAACCCTGCAAGTACCCCAGTAAATATCGTTTTCACGGCTATCAAAAATGCCCTGAAAATGTACCAAAGTGCACGAATCGGCCCACACTCCCAGCTAATCGTGAAGATTTATGTCCGACTTTCGCCAGAAGTGAAAGTCTCTTTTGGCAAACCAGCATTCAACTAAACTAAGTTCATGAAAATCGTCAAATTCCTACTTTCCCTGTCAGCACTTTTAGGGCTTATTTATGTTTTGAACAGGCCAATCCCTGTGCAGACTCCTCTACCAGACGACCCAACGAAAACAAAGGAAACCCTTATCCCACCCATTGGCCCCTTTATTAGCCCTTTACTGGTTTTTGGCAAAATGCTGAGTCGGTGAGCGATTTTGTTCCTGAAAAAATCGAGGTGCCAGAGATGAAGGGAAAGGTAAAAATCCTATTCGATGAAAGAATGGTGCCCCATATTTTCGCAGAAAACATGGAAGACGCAATGTTTGCACAAGGCTATGTAACAGCCAAGTTCCGCCTTTTTCAGATGGAACTGGCTAGCCGTGCGTCGGGAGGGAGGTTGGCGGAAATAGCTGGCCCAGATGCATTGGAGAACGACAGATTGAAGCGCAGACAAGGAATCCTTTTCGGTGCCGAACGTGCTGCCGCAGCTTGGAAGGAAAGCAAGGAGGTGTCCTCCATAATGGACGCATACACTGCGGGCGTCAATAAGTACCTCTCCGAACTTAGTCCAAGGAAGTATCCCGTTGAGATGAAGTTGATGGGCTTCCAACCGGAGCCTTGGAATACTTATAAATCGGCCTTGGTCAAGAAATACATGGACCAGACCCCTTTGCTTTGGCGAGGATGACCTCGAATCGTCCAATGCATTGAAAATCCTTGGGCCAGATATGTTCAAAAAACTTTACCCTGAAATCAACCCAAAGCAGTCACCTGTAATACCTACTGGCACGCCTTGGAATTTCAAAGCCACCAAACCCGCTGAAAAAGCGGTAGCGCAAGAGGCGATCGGCTTGATTCAACACAAGGTCTATGAAAAGGAACGTGGAGTGCTGGGTAGCAACAACTGGGCCGTGGCAGGAAGCAAAACCCTGTCGGGAAAGCCCATCCTTGCCAATGACCCACACTTGAAGCTTACCTTGCCATCCATCTGGTTCGAGTTGCAAATCCATACACCCAATGCCAATATCTACGGGGTTTCCGTGCCGGGGCTGCCTGGCGTTTTGATGGGCTTCAACGAGCATTTTGCCTGGGGCGAAACCAATGTCGGCCATGACGTGAACGACTGGTACCAGATTTCATGGACGGACGAAGCCAAGACCTCCTACCAGTACAATGGCGGCATCAAAAAAGTCAAGTTGGTCATTGACTCCATCAGGGTAAGGGGCATGGATCGCCCAGTGTATGACACTGTTCGTTGGACGGAATGGGGTCCCATCGTTTACGATTCTAAAGATAGCGACTGGCAGGGCTTGGCCATGCACTGGATAGGCCACGAAGCCCCCAACCCGAATGAGATGATGACCTTTCTTGGCCTTGCCAAAGGCAAAAATCACGAGGACTACCGAAAAGCACTTACGAATTATGATTTCCCAGCCCAGAACTTCGTTTTCGCAGCAAAGGATGGTGATATTGCCATAACAGCGAACGGAAAATACCCCATCAAGAACAAAGAACAAGGCCGCTACGTACAGGACGGCTCCAGTTCCAAAAATGGCTGGTCAGCCTTCATACCTCGTGACCAAGTGCCAACCACCAAGAACCCAAAACGGGGATTTGTCTCTTCTGCTAACCAGCATTCCACCGACCCTAGCTATCCCTATTATTACAATAGCCCCTATTTCGACCACTACCGAGGCCGTTACCTCAATCAGCGGTTGTCTCAAATGGACAGCATTACTGCGAAGGACATGATGGCACTGCAAAACGACAATTTTAGTTTGCATGCTTCGGAGGGACTTCCAGCCATGTTGGCGCAGGTGGATACAACCCAACTAAGCGCATTGCAAAAACCCATCTACGACAAGCTGAAAGCATGGGACTTCCGTTTCGACAAGGACAAGGTGGAGCCTGTGATTTTTACCACTTGGTGGGACAAGTTCTATGAGATGGCCTTTGATGAAGTGATGGTTTTCAAGGATTCACTGCCCATCCTCAAGCCCGAAAAATGGAGAGTTGTCGAGCTGACTGCCAACAGCCCCAGCGACCTCATTTTTGATGATAAAAAAACGCCTGAAAGGGAAACGGCCAAGCAGATTGCAACAGCTTCGTTCCTTGCCACATTGAAGGAATTGAGCACCGACTTGATGAAACCTGATTTTGCCTGGGCAACCTACCGCAAGTTCTCCATCATGCACTTAGGGCGTATCCCTGCTTTTTCAAGGATGGACTTGCCAGTGGGCGGATATGGCCAAGCCCTAAACGCCATTGCGGGCGGCAACGGGCCATCTTGGCGCATGGTAGTGGAGCTTGGCGATGAAATAAAGGCTTATGGCCTCTACCCAGGCGGCCAATCAGGAAATCCCGGCAGCCGATTCTATGCAACCGACTTGGATAAATGGGTGAAAGGCGAGTACAATGAGCTGTTCTTCATGAAAAATGCGGAAGACAACCGCAAGCCAACGCTCTGCTCCATCGAAATCAATTAATGAAAGGCACTCCAGACCTTTCCAAGTTTTTGAAACTTGGAAAGGTCTTGTTTCGCAAAAATGCTTGAAAAATGAAAAAATTCGGTCTTCAAACCTTGATCATACTCGTACTGGGATCCATCGCCCAATATTTCTTTCCCTTTTGGAGCATCGCCATAGTGGCGGCCTTGGTGGGTTTTTTCTTCAAATATGAAAATAGCGCCGCCAGTTTTGCCGCAGGCACTGCCGCTGTCACGCTGCTATGGAGCAGCTATGCAGGCTTCCTCAACTCAATGAATGCCAACCAATTGGCCGACCAAATCGGGGTTTTGTTCAAGGTCGGTTCTGGTTATTTGATGCCTATTACTGGCTTAATTGGCGGGTTGTTGGGTGGGTTCGGCGCACAAACTGGCACCTTGCTCCGCAAGGTTTTTGAAAAAGAGGAAGTAGTTGCTTAAAAAACGTACTTGCCAAACATCACCAACCAGCCAATAACCAACAAGGCTACAACTATCACCACACCTCGAACAGTATCGTTGAGGTATCTTTTTTGGTAATAATTGAGCAGGAAGACATCCATTGCAATTGCAAAAATGGCACAAGTACGTTCACGGAACATAGGGCGGAAACCACCACTGCTGACCCAACCTTGGGTTTCCAGCAAACTGTACAGACCGAACAATAGTCCAAAAGCTGCTAATGGGAGCAGGGTCGCAAGTGCCAGCCCAAGTGGCAAGGAATTTTTTTCAAGCATGATTGAATTAGTTGGGAGCAGGTGGAAGGGTTAAAACTATCGGTGTGAATAAAAGTCACGTCCACACTGCGTCTTGTCTTCCAACCTACTTAACGCGCTATGTAATTGGTTAGGTATTGCTGTTTGAGAAACGTCCAGCCATAACGCTTTTATTTCAGATAAGGAACAGCCGCTTTCTGTTCCAATGCTTTCAAGCCCTCGATGGCATCATAGCAAGTTAGGTCATGGCCAGAAGGTACAACGGAAATGTAATTGTTCTCCAATGCCCACACGTCGGTATCATCCCCCTTGTCTTGGTTCATGAACTCCCCAGTTAACCAATAGTACTTTTGCCCACGAGGGTCGGTGCCTTCTTGGTAGCGTTCGTTCCAACGTGCCTCAGCCTGTCTGCAAACACGAAATCCTTTCAACAAGGCAGTTGGAACAGCAGGAATGTTTACATTCAACAGCTTGCACCCACCAAGGCCGTGCGCCAATACATGTTGCATAATCTCCTTTAAAAATGGCTTGCAAGACTCAAAATCTGCATCCCATTCATAGTTTAGAAGCGAGAAACCAATTGAATTGATGCCCTCTAGCGAAGCCTCCATCGCAGCGGACATCGTGCCAGAATACAGGATATTGATGGAGGCATTTGAGCCGTGATTGATGCCTGAAATGCAAAGGTCAGCCTCCCGCTGGTGCAACAGAACGTGCTTGCCCAACTTCACACAATCCACAGGCGTGCCGCTGCATTCATAAGCTTCTACACCATCGAAAACATCTACACGTTTTAGGCGCAGCGGGTCTTTGAGGGTGATGGCGTGGCCTTGGCCAGACTGTGGGGAATCGGGTGCAACAACGATCAGGTCGCCCAAATCACGGGCAACGTCCACCAAGGCTTTGAGGCCAGGGGCATTGATGCCGTCGTCGTTTGTTACGAAAATAAGTGGTCGGTAAGTCATAGCTGAATAAGGTTTTAGGAGCCAAGTCCAATGAAGACCCAAAATTAGGTTTTCAACCTCACACTGGCCGGAGCCTTGCCATCAAATCCACGATTTTTTGACGCTCAGCCTCGACTTGTTCATTTGGCCAGTGCCGCACCGTTTGAAATACAGCCAAAACCGCATCCAAATGCTGCCTTACCCGCTGGATATTGAAATACAATAGGCCAGTGCGCCGCTCAAAAAAATCCGTGGGCGTCAGAACCATTTCATTTTCAAGGCAATGCCGAAGTTCAATCAAAATCAAGGCTTCATCGGTCAAGTTGCCTTCGGCAAAAGCAGCATCAACGATTTGCAGGGCAGTTTTGCCATAGTTCTCCACCAAGTAGTTGGCAGTTGTAGATTGGTTAGAAAACCCTTTCAATCTCAATTCTATATCTTTTTGGAAATCAACAACTTGCACAAAGTTCTCAAAAGCGTCTTCCGTCAATGCAACCTGCTTGGTCAAGCAAACAATGGCAGTTTGTTTTTGCATTTTCAGCACCGAATCCACCAATTTCTGAGCCATCTTACGGTAACCCGTTAGCTTGCCACCAGCCACAGAAATCAACCCTGATTTAGAGATGAAAATCTCGTCCTTACGGCTCATCTCACCTGCAGATTTGCCTTCCTCGTACACCAAGGGGCGTAGGCCAGCCCAGGTACTTTCCACATCGTCCATCGTTAATAGGGCAGTTGGGAACATGGCATTGGCGGCATTGAGCAAATACTCGATTTCCGATTTTTCAGCAAAAACTTGGTCAATATCCCCTTTGAATGCCGTGTCCGTGGTACCGATATAGGTTGCCCTCTGACGAGATATGGCGAAAATCATACGGCCATCTGAAACGTCGAAATATACTGAATGGCGTAAAGGTAATCGCTCCCAAGGCACAACGATATGCGTACCCTTTGAAAGAAACAACCGCTTGTTGCTCAGGGACTTATCTTTTTCACGCAGCCCATCTACCCACGGGCCAGCAGCATTTACAAAAGTGTTGGCCGTGAATTGGAAGGAATCTCCGTTTTCCAAATCCTGGCACACGGCCCCTTTGAGCTTGCCGTTTTCTTCTATGAAATCAGTCAATTGAACGTAATTCAGGCAAACGGCCCCAAAACGGATGGCCGTTTTTATCACTTCAATGGTAAGGCGGGCGTCGTCGGTGCGGTATTCTGCATAAAAGCCGCTTCCCACGAGTCCATTCTCGTGGAGCAATGGCTCCAGCTGGAGTGTAGGCTTTTTTGCCAGCATCTTACGCTTGTCAGCTCCCTTTACGCCTGCCAAAAAATCATAGAGCCAAAGGCCGATGGAAGTTCCTGTCTTACCAAAAGTCCCTCCTTTATAGATGGGCAGCAGCATTTTCTCCGGCTTCACGAGATGGGGCGCCAAACGGTGGACAATAGCCCGCTCTTGCCCTACTTCCTTCACTACCTTCAACTCCAATTGCTTCAGGTAACGCAAGCCACCATGTATCAATTTAGTGGATTTGCTGCTTGTGCCTGCGGCGAAATCATTCTTTTCTACCAAGGCAACCTTCAATCCACGGGTGGTTGCATCAAGTGCAATACCGGCGCCCGTGATGCCACCACCTATCACCAACAGGTCGAAATGTTGGCTTTTCAATTGCTCAATAAGGAATTGCCTTTGAGTGTTCATACTTATTTTCCTACTTTTCGGCGTCAATTTGAATTTTGGGAACAATATACCGCCAATCAAATAACGCCTGACTGTAACTTTTGGTAAGGGGTGATTTTTGGGTAAAAATTGAAAATTTTACCAAAAATCACCCCAAAAGATGGGAGGTGAGAGAAAATGTAATTTTTCTCTCACCTCCCAAACCCTCCAAAGTATTAACGCCTGATTTAGATTTATGAAAAATCGTCGTGGACGCCCTTATGACATACTTTGTGCTGGAGAACTTTTGGTTGATTTCATCAGCAGTGGGTTTGCAGAATCATTGGAAGAAGCCAAGTCCTTTGAGCGCCATATTGGTGGCAGCCCTGCCAATCTTTGCATGAATATGTCCCGCCTTGGCAACAACACTTGCCTTGTAGCCAGCGTCGGCAAAGATGACATGGGAGGCTATTTGATTGATTTTGTCAAAAAAACGGGAGTTGATTGCACGATGGTAAAGCAGGTCTCCGCTCCAACCACCCTCATTTTAGTAACCCGTACAAAAACAGTCGCCAATTTTGAGGCATACAGACTGGCGGATGCTCGTATTGCAGCCAACCAACTACCAGACGAAAGGTTGCAACAAACCGCCATTTTCCATACGACCTGTTTTGGCTTGGGCAAGAAACCGGGACAAACCGTCATCATGAAGGCTGCTCGAAGGGCAGTCGAACTGGGCTGTCAGCTCAGCATTGATGCCAATTTTGCGACGAAAACCTGGCCCGACCGGGAAGACCCCCGAAAATTTGTGACCGAGTTTTGCAACCTTGGGGCCATTGTGAAGGTCAGTGAGGTGGATTGGGAGCGGTTGTATGGCAGTCCATTTGAGCGTGCTGAGTTTGCTGCGCAATATTTCATAAATATGGGTGCCTCGCTGGTCTGCGTTACGATGGGCGGCGATGGAGCTTTCATTGCGGATCGCAAAAAGGGGGAATTCCTGCCAGCCCGCAAGGTAGAAGTAAAAGACACCACGGGTGCGGGCGATGCATTTTGGTCGGGGTTTCTCACCGCTTGGTTAGATGGGCATAGCCCAATTGACTGCGCCAAAGCAGGCCGCAGCATGGCCGAAATCAAAATAGGGCATTTCGGCCCACTGCAATCGAAAGTAGATAAAATGCTGATTTACAACGACATATAAACAGATTCAGGTGAAGGCTTCGAGTCACTGCCTGACTTTCAACTCTAGACTTAACTGCTTAGGAGGGTGTGGTGGGAGAGAGAAAAAATGAAATTTTTTCTCTCTCCCACCACATTTTGGGTTGTTTTTTGGGGAAAAATTTTCAATTTTTCCCCAAAAAACACCACATGCTAAGTAGTTACCTCTCAACTTAAAATAACATGAAAAAAGCGTTTTTCTTTTCATTGGCCCTACTGGCTTCGTTGGTTGCACAAGCGCAGTACCAGTTCACGTTGACCAGCGATTGCAACTGTACCTCCATCAAGAACCAGCAGAACACAGGGACTTGTTGGAGCTTTGCCACTTCTTCTTTTTTAGAATCTGAACTGATTCGGATGGGCAAAAAAGAGGAGTACGACCTTTCAGAAATGTACTTTGTTCGGCAAACCTTCATGGACAAAGCAAAGAACTACGTCTATAGGCAAGGCAAAGCGCAATTTGGGCAAGGTGGACTTTCCCATGACGTGATTAGTGCCTTTATGGAGGCGGGCGCAGTGCCTGAATCGGTCTATAGCGGCAAGCTGCCGGGCGACTATATGCACGACCATTCGGAAATGGAAGTTGCCTTGAAAGGCATGCTGGATGTTATCACCCAGCAAAAAAAGCCCAGCAACAAATGGGTTTCCAGCGTTTCCGGCATTTTGGATGCCTATATGGGCGACGCGCCTGAGAAGTTCATCGTCAACGGCAAAGAGTTCACCCCCAAAACCTATGCAGCCACCTTGGGCATCAATCCATCAGATTATATCAGCTTTACCTCCTATACCCACCACCCTTTCGACCAGCAAATGATATTAGAAATACCCGACAACTGGTCGAACGGCAGCTACTACAATGTGCCGTTTTCCGAACTCGTGACTATCACGAAACACGCCATTTCGAAGGGCTATAGCGTGGCCTGGGATGGTGATGTGAGCGAAAAGGGGTTCTCTGGCAGCAAGGGCATAGCTGTTTTGCCGGTGAATGAAAAGCGGGAAGATATTTTCACGAAACCCGATGAAGAGGTGGCGGTGACACAGGAGCTTCGACAAGAGACGTTCACGAATTTTTCAACGACCGACGACCACCTTATGCACGTCACTGGCACTGCAAAAGACCAACAGGGCACGACCTATTTCTATGTGAAAAACTCTTGGGGGGAAATCAGCCCTTATTCAGGCTATATTTATATGTCGGAGCCGTATTTCAGACTGAAAACGGTGGGCATTATGGTGCATAAGGATGCGGTGCCAGCAGAAATTAGGAAGCGGTTGGGCATTTGATATTTCCGATTGCCTGAGAAATAAAAGGGGAGCCAGCAATGCCGGCTCCCCTTTTGTTTTTGGCTTCGCTTCACAAATCCTTGACGCATTAGAACGGCAGCCCGTTCACTACTTTCCTCAGAAAAGCTGAAAACAATTCCGGTTTCAAGGCGATGGTGAAGACAAACCCAAAGACTGCCCCCCAGAAGTGGGCTTCGTGGTCTATGCGGCTACCTGCTTCTTGTTTGGAGGCATAGGAAGAGTAAACCAAATAGAGAACAGCTGCAACTATTGCAGGAATTGGTAGCACTCCAAAAAGATAAATCTTCTCCCAAGGCAACAACAGCGCAAAAGCGAACATGATACCGGAAGTGGCGCCTGACGCACCCACTGAGCTGAAGGATTGGTTGTTCTTATGCTTGAAATAAGTTGGAATATCGGCAAAAACACCTGAAAGAATATAGAGCGCAAGGAAATTGACTTTCCCCATTACATCGCCAAAAAGCTCAACAAATACTGATTCGATGAATGTGCCGAAACTATACAGCACGAACATATTGATTGCCAAGTGCATCCAACTCCCATGCAGGAATACAGAAGTGACCCAACGGTAGTACTCCTTGTCCCGGTGCTCTTCATAGGGATAGTGCATGAATTTTAAAAATAGGTCACGGTTACTAAATGCCTGCCATGAAATGAGGACTGTGATGCCGATGATGATAAGGGTAACGGTGATGGTCATTATTTATAGGATGCTGGTTACTGGATGCTGGTTACTTTGGATGCTGGATGTTGGATACTAGATGCTGCCCAAGAAGCCTAGCAGCCCCTGACTGCCCACTGCCAACTGTCAAACTGCCAACTTTTTTATTCATTATGATAATTCTCTCCCCGCAAAATAGTCATGGCCCGGTAGAGTTGTTCCAAAAAGAACAGCCTGACCATTTGGTGGGAGAAAGTCATTTTTGACAAAGAAAGCTTGAAATCGGCACGCTGGTAAAGCTCCTCGGAGAAGCCCCAAGCGCCCCCAATCAGGAATACCAATCGCCTAGAACCCATTTGAAGCCTTTGCTCCATAAAAGCGGAAAACTCGACCGAAGTCAGTTGTTTGCCCCTTTCGTCCAGCAAAACTATAAAATCATCCTTCTTCAACTTGGAAAAAACGGCTTCCCCTTCTTTTTGCTTGAGTTGTTCGGGGTTGAGGCTGCCCGCATTTTTTATATCAGGAACCAGGGTGGTAGAAAAGCTGAGGTAGTGTCCCAAGCGTTTTTCATAAATGGCCATACCCTCGTCCAAATAGCCGAATGCCGTTTTGCCGATATACCACAGTTCCGCTTTCATTCGATTGGGCGAAGGTGTTTGAAAGCCCGGCCAATCTGGGCAATGATATCGCTGGCCAGCAGGGCCTCCTGCTGTTGGTCTAGCATGGCGAGGTCACCAGCCATGCCGTGCAAATAGACGCCTAACTGACAGGCTTCCAATGGCGGATAACCCTGTGCCAAAAGCCCGGTTAGGATACCCGTCAGCACATCGCCGCTGCCACCCGTGGCCATGCCGGGATTGCCATTGTTGTTGAAAAAGCAATGTCCATCGGGACAGGCAATGGCGGTATTGGCACCTTTCAATATCAGGTATATGCCCAATTCCTTGGCCTTTTTGATTTGGAGGGCATTGCGTTCAAAATCATTGGCCGTAGTGCCGAACATCCGCTCAAACTCCTTGACGTGAGGGGTCAGGATACTGTCTTTTGGAACCAACTTGAAAAAATCGGGGTGGTCTGCCAAGAGGTTCAAGGCATCGGCATCCAGTACCACGGGGCATTTGGTGCGTTGCAATACATCCGCCAAGCCTTGGGCCGCCAGTTCGTTGGTGCCGATGCCGCAACCGATGCCGATGGCCTTGTATTTCACCAAATCCTCGTGAACATGCGTAACGGAATATTGGTGCTCGTCCACGCTGACCATTGCTTCTGGCACGGAGATTTGAAGGATTTCGTAGCCGCATTTGGGCGAATGGATGCTCACTAATCCTGCCCCACTCCTAAGGCAAGCCCTTGATGCGAGGATGGCAGCGCCCATTTTCCCATAACTGCCTGCCACCAGGAGCGCATGGCCGAAAGTGCCCTTGTGGTCGTGGCGGTGGCGGGTACGAAGCAGTGGCTTCACCATTTTTTCATCCAAAATATAATTAGCTGTCGGCTCGCCTTGGACCGCCTGTACGTTCAGCCCTATGCTCCCGCACATCCACTTGCCGATGCGGTACTGGTTTTCAGGGAAAAGGAAGCCAAGTTTGGCGAACTCAAAACTGAACGTCCAGTCAGCTAGGATGGAAACCCCCGTTGTAGGCTTATCGGCAAACATGCCAGAAGGAATGTCCACAGCGACTTTCGTTACAGGTTGGGCGTTGAGGTGCTCGATGAAATTGGCCCAATAACCAAGCACTGGTTTGTTCAAACCGCTTCCAAGTATGGCATCAATAAGGATGGAGCCTGCAGGCAAGTTGGGCAGTTTGGTTTCTCCTTCTCTAAATTCCGTTCCAACCACGCTGCCCCCTACCCTTCTAAGGTTACGCAAGTTTTCGGCGGCGTCCTTGCTGAGTTCAGGCGTCAGGTAGAGCACATGGGCCGATACATCGTAAAAATCCTTGCACAGCAACCGTGCAATGGCGAGTCCATCGCCACCGTTGTTGCCCGTGCCGCAAAAAATGAAGATTTTTTGGTTACGGTTGGGGAACTGTCGGGAGAACCATTGGCAAAATGCCCTTGAGGCCCGCTCCATTAGGTGGATGGAGGAAACAGGCTCCCGCTCAATGGTGAGTGCATCCAAGCGGCGTATCTGTTCTATATGGAAGACTTTCATAACAATTATGGCACTAATGTAGCGGTTAGATGGCTGACCATTGGCATGTTTTCATTTTTTTTGGCTACAAACAAACAAAAATTGGACTTTAGTGGCAGGTAACGAAATGGGTTGCCTAATTTGCTTTTAGAAAATTCATCAATCGAAACCTTATGTCCAAGCGGCTTCTATTGTTGGCTATTGTCATGTTGTTCTTGGTTCCTTTCGGAGCAAAGGCAACGCATATTGTCGGCGGTGAAATGAACTATAAATGCCTTGGCAA
Source organism: Saprospiraceae bacterium (assembly GCA_016714985.1). Lineage (GTDB taxonomy): Bacteria > Bacteroidota > Bacteroidia > Chitinophagales > Saprospiraceae > UBA6168. The sequence goes on from JADKBS010000007.1 coordinate 265,858, forward strand.
CGACGTATATGAAATAAAACTGACCATTTTCAGGGACTGTTACAATGGGGAGCCTTGGTTTGATGCTCCAGCAGCCATCGGCGTTTTCTCGAACCTGACCAATCAGCTTGTTGCAACCATTTACGTACCCTTGGACTCCATGTTGAACGACACGCTCGACCCCGTGCTGAACAATCCTTGTTTGGCGGTCCCTCCCAATGTTTGTGTACATACCACCACCTATACTGCCATTGATACGCTACCCTACATAGTTGGGGGCTACCATTTGGCCTACCAACGGTGTTGTAGAAACCGAACCATTACCAACCTCATTCTGCCGGATAGCGTGGGTGCCACCTATAGCATTATTTTGGACAGTTTTGCAATGACGACCTGCAACAGCAGCCCAGTTTTCAATAATTGGCCCCCACTCTATTTATGTGTTAACGAGCCGTTTGAGATTGACCAATCAGCGGTTGACCCAGATGGAGATTCTTTGGTTTACCGACTTTGCGACCCCCTGACTGGGGCAACTCCGAGTATTCCGAGGCCCCAACCTCCCAACAACCCGCCTTATTTGCCTGTACCTTGGTTTCCAACTTACAATGCCAATAATCAAATTGGCGGGCCGCCTTTTATGGCAATAGACCCTAATACGGGACTGCTGACTGGTATTCCACAGATAATCGGTCAGTTCGTCATCGGTATTTGTGTGGAGGAGTATCGAGGTGGGGTTTTTATGGGTTCAAAACGTCGTGACTACCAAGTGAACATCGGCCAATGTGCGGTAACAACAGCTTCTTTTTTTGCACCTGAAGTCATTTGCAAGGGCCTGACGGTGAATCTGGACAACCAAAGCATCAATGCCAATGACTACGCTTGGTTCTTCAATGACCCAACCAACCCCAATGCCACTTCCAACTTAGAGAACCCGACCTATACCTATCCCGATACGGGGCTCTACAATATCACGCTGATTTCTGAACCGGGCACCGTTTGTGCCGATACTTTTTCAGCGCCCGTCCAACTAAATATCAATTCGCTGTTTGCCGACTTTGAAATTTCCAATGTGGAATGCGAGGAGGAGTTCGTCCTAACTATCGCCAATTCATCCATTGATACCTTGGTGGACATCGTTGATTGGAACTGGACACTGGAACAAGGCAGCAACACTTGGACGGATACGGTCCAACATCCAATGTTCAGGTTGGACAGCCCTGGCCCTGCATTATTAAGCCTAATTGTTACCGCAGAAAATGGCTGCTTGGACACATTTCAACAGGAGATACCCGTTGTGATTTTCAACAACGAGTCCTTGGCCGATTCATTAAAACTTTGCCTTGAAAATGGCGCAGTCCAACTCAACCCCGATAGTGCTTACCAAGCCGCCACTTTCAATTGGTTCCCCCCCGATTGGCTCGATAATTCAAACAGCATCAACCCGACGGCCACTCCCGACACCTCCATTGTTTATCAGGTCATTTTGACCGATGCGACAGGTTTTTGTGAGGTTGAAAGAAGGGTCTTTGTTTTTGTACCTGCCGAGATTGAGATTGCGCCACTAATTGACACTATTCTGCGGGGCGAGTCGGTGCAATTGACCGCTACCTTTGACCCAAACTTTAGCTTTGACTGGACCCCATCCAACTCATTGGACAGTCCGAACGAGCATGACCCAACTGCAAACCCTAAAAAAACAACGGGCTATACTTTGCAGGTCATTGACGGCAATGGCTGCATCATTGAGAAGCAACTATTGATTGTGGTGCTGACGCTTTGCGAGGAGCCATTCATCTTCATTCCCACTGGGTTCACGCCAAATGGCGATGGGAAAAACGATATGTTCAAGGTTTTTGGAAATGACCTGACAGAAGCAAACCTCATCGTTTACGACCGCTGGGGCGAGCAGGTTTTTGAGTCAAACGACCCTTCCATTGGTTGGGACGGAACCTATAAGGGCAAGCAGTTGCCACCCGATGTGTATGGGTTCTATGCCATCGTGAAATGCGAGGACGGTCAATCATTTGCCAAGAAAGGCAATGTGACCCTGATGCGGTAAATGGATAACGGTGGACGGCCTACGGTGGATGGTGGACGGCGAATAGTTTGTGGGGGATGATGGGTAGTCGGCTTTAGGCAATAGAACCTGCCACCGATTTTTCATCAAACATTGAAGCGGAAGTGCATGCAATCGCCGTCGTGAACGACATACTCCTTTCCTTCCACGCCCATTTTTCCGACTTCCTTGATGGCGTGTTCTGACCCATATTTCACCCAGTCATCGTACTTAATGACCTCGGCACGGATAAAGCCTTTCTCGAAATCGGTGTGGATGACACTGGCCGCCTTTGGCGCTTTCCAGCCCCGGCGAATTGTCCAAGCACGAACTTCTTTTTCACCAACCGTGAAGTAGGTAATCAGGTCTAGCAGTTTATAGGTGGCACGGATCAAGCGGTTAACGCCGGGTTCGTGAAGGCCAATCATTTCAAGGTATTCGTTGCGCTCCTCTATGGTTTCCATCTGCGCAATCTCTGCCTCAATAGCGGCACTTATGTAAATGACCTCGGCTGGTTCGGATTTCACGGCTTCCTTGAACCTTTCCGTGTATTGGTTACCATCGTTGACGCTGGCCTCATCCACGTTGCAAACATAGAGCACAGGTTTTGCCGTCAGCAACATCATGTCACGAAGTAGTTCGGCATCGTCGCCTTCCAGTTGGAGCGAACGGGCGGGATTGCCTTGGTTCAAGTGTTCCATGATGCCTTCTGCAACCGTAACGGCATGGGCATCTTCTTTTTTGCCCGTCTTGGCTTGCTTGCGCAAACGGTCAATGCGTTTCTCCACCGAATCTATATCCTTGAGAATCAACTCGGTATCAATCACTTCCTTGTCACGCACGGGATCAACGCCGCCATCCACGTGTACCACATTATCATCCTTGAAACAGCGCACTACGTGGATAATGGCATCCACCTCCCTGATGTTTGCCAAGAACTGGTTGCCCAAGCCCTCGCCCTTGCTCGCCCCTTTTATCAAGCCCGCAATGTCCACGATTTCAATGGTCGTTGGCACCAACGATTTGGGGTTCACCAATTCTTTCAACTTGTCCAAGCGATTGTCGGGCACGGTAATGATGCCCACGTTGGGGTCTTTGGTGGCAAAAGGATAGTTGGCAGCAAGTACTTTGGCAGAGGTCAAAGCATTGAAAAGGGTTGATTTGCCAACGTTGGGAAGGCCTACGATACCAGCTTGTAAAGGCATTTTATGAATGATGTATGATGAATGGTAAAATGATGAATTGAATACATGGCTCTTTCATTCCAGCATTCGTCTTTCGTCATTTTCAAAAGCGGGCGCAAAGATAGGATTTACACACAACTGAGAAAACAACTATCAAGTGCTTATTTTTTTGCTATTTCGCACGGTAAAATTGAATCGTATGACCAAAGAGAAATCCAACCTTGTTATCTACTCTACCGTGACGGTGGCTGCGCTTGGCTATTTTGTTGACATCTACGACCTACTCCTGTTCAGTATCATCCGGGTAGAAAGCCTGAAATCCATTGGTGTTTCCGACCCAACAGCCATTCAGGACATCGGCCTTTCACTGCTCAACTGGCAGATGGTTGGCATGCTGATTGGTGGACTCGGCTGGGGCATACTTGGTGACAAGAAGGGGCGGTTGTCCGTACTTTTCGGCTCTATCCTTTTATATTCCCTCGCCAATATTGCCAATGGCTTTGTGCAGACGGTGGAGCAATACAAAATCCTTCGGTTCATTGCGGGCATTGGTTTGGCGGGTGAACTGGGCGCTGGCATTACGCTCGTCAGCGAAATCATGTCAAAGGAAAAACGAGGGTATGGAACTACGGTCGTTGCGAGCGTAGGGATACTTGGCGCAGTCGTAGCCTATTTCGTCAGCCAGGTTTGGGATTGGCGCACAGCCTATTTCGTGGGTGGCGGGCTTGGGTTGGCGCTTTTATTGTTGCGTATTTCGGTGTTTGAGTCCACCATGTTCCATAGCATTAAAGGTGCAATGGTGAAGCGGGGCAATTTCCTCCAAATCTTCCATACCAAAGAGCGTTTTTACCGATACCTGAAGTGCATCTTGGTAGGTTTGCCGACTTGGTTCGTCGTTGGCATATTGGTCACGCTGGCCCCAGAGTTCAGCAAGTCCTTTGGCATGAGCGAAGCAGTTGCCACGGGCGGTGCAGCCATCATGTGGTGCTATACCGGTCTGACCATCGGCGATTTTGCCAGTGGCATCATGAGCCAATTGGTGAAAAGCAGAAAAAAGGCACTGCTTTTCTTCCACCTGTTCTCTGCTGCCACTATTGTTTGGTACCTTTCAAGCGGCGACATTAGTCAAGACTATTTCTATTTCAAAATCTTGCTTATCGGATTTGGTGTGGGCTACTGGGCAGTGTTCGTGACCATAGCGAGCGAGAATTTCGGCACCAACCTGCGTGCCACCGTTACCACGACCGTGCCCAACTTCGCACGGGGCGCTTTGGTGCCCATCACGTTTTTTCAAGCAAATGAAAGATGCCTATGGGCTGATTGGGGGCGCCTACATCGTTGGTTCCGTCTGCGTGGTGATTGCCTTATTGGTACTTTACTTCTTGCCGGAGACTTATGGCAAGGACTTGAATTACGTGGAAGAATAAAAGCTTAATCGAGGCGTTCGAAAAGCTCAAGCAACCGCTTGGATTCCTCCTCCCAGTTGAGTTCTGTCGCTGCTTTTCGGCAATTGGCGGCCATTTCCCCATATTGTTTTATGTTACTCCGCAATGCATTGACCGCCGCTGCAATTTGCTCTGGTTCCAACTCATCTACAAGTTTGAATACACCGTACTTTTCGTTCAATTTGACATATTCAGGGAAACGCATGGCTAACGACGGCAGGCCAGCATGAACATAGTCAGCAGCTTTGTTCGCCAGCGAATAGTAATAGTTTAACCCCTTGTTTTTCAATAGGTTAAGCCCCAAATCTGCCTGCTTGGTCAGTTCAGCGAGTCGCTCAGGTGGTAGCTTACCTAAGAACTTGACCTTGTTTCCAAGGTTATTCATTGCAACCAATTCACGCAAGATTCGGGACAAATCCCCCTCCCCACAAAGCCACAATACTGCATCTTCAAGGTATTTCATGGCAAGGATAGACTCCTCTAAGCCCCGGCCATCATTCAAAACCCCTTGGTATATCAAAACAAAAGGTCGGTTTCTTTCCCTAAGCGCAACCGCAGCGCCCCTATTTGGAAGGTTCCGAACCACCGTAAATGCCACGCCGTACCTTTTCCCCATCACATCAGCGAGACATTGCCCTACTGTGATGGCATGTTTTAAACCTGGAATTGCCATGCTTGCAGCAAGCTCCCAAACCTTTTTTGAAATTGGCCTTACCACCAACTCTGGTACTTCCGTGAAGTATTCGTGCGCATCGAAAATGAGGGCTTTGTTTCGGAGGAATGCAACAAACCTCGCAGGAAGCAAGGTGTCCAAATCCACCGAATACACTACATCAAAACTTCCAAAAAGCAGTTTGAAAAGAAGCCGAAGGTTCAGTTCCAGGTAAAACAGCTTGCCCTTGTTCAAAATCAGTTTCATCCTTTGCTGCGCAAAAGGCTGATCGGTCAATGGCCTTGATTCGGGCAGCCCCCTACCCACCAGTTTTACCGAATATCCAGCCTTCGCCAAGGTCGTGCAAATACGAATCATCCGTTGGTCGTAAGTGAGGTCATTGCTGACGGTACAAATGATTCGTTTCATGGCTTGTCCCTCCATGTTAAGATTCCTCGCTCTACGGTGACCAAGCCTTCATCCATTAAATAGGTCAATGTTTGGATCACGGCCTGTTGCCGATTGGAGGAGAAAGCCTCCTTCAATTGCTGTTCCGTGATACGTTCGGCCACAATCAACTGCTTGACTTTCAGTTTGTAACGCTCAAAATCATCTGTTGACAGTTCCGATTTTGTCCGGCCAAGACAAACGTCGCAAACACCGCAAGTCGGGCCCTCTTCCCCGAAATACTCCAACAGCGTTTGGCTACGGCACTGGGCCGATGTTGCGTAGTTGATGGCTTTGTCAATGCGCTTGCGTTGGCGCTCCTTTCGCAGCTTGTAGCTGTCAATGTCTATGGTCAGGTTGCTGCTATCAACCCGTTCCTTTGTGAAAGTCAATTGCGGCTTGTCTTTCAAAGGACGGTATTCAATGATTCGCTCATTGTGAAGGCGCTGTATGGCCGGCAGCACCTTGTCCTGTGTGGTTTTCAGTAGCCTTGCGACTGCGGCCTCATTCACTGGAACAAAATGCTGAAAACCGCCCTCTGACAAACGAAGCAGTGATTTTATGACGGGATCCAATCCAGGGTTCCTTAATTGATAATCGTAAAGTTGTTCCCTCGTGACCAATACCATGAAACTTGCTGGCATCCAAACCGATTCGGTCAGCACAATCCAGCCTTCCTGTTCCAAAATACGCAGGCAGGAATGAGCTTTAATAACCTCCAACTGGAAGTTCTTGCAGAAATCGCCGATGTCGAAATCGAAGGTCTGGAACTCGCCAGCCCCAACTGCCAATTGGAAATAACTTCCCAATGCCCGATAGACTTGGCGGATGTCCTGTAAAGGCGGGAAAGCCAGCTCAAGGTTGCGCTCCAAGCTACGCTTGTCTTCTTCAGCGTACAACAGCACGGCAAAGGATTTTTTGCCATCACGTCCAGCCCGGCCAGCTTCCTGAAAATAGGCTTCCAAGCTATCCGGCAAATCCAGGTGGACAACCGTGCGCACATCGGGTTTGTCAATGCCCATTCCAAAGGCGTTGGTACACGCCATGATGGCCGTTCGACCAGAAATCCATGCCTCTTGTTTGTTCGACCGCTCATCGGGCGTCAGTCCGGCATGGTAGAAATCGGCAGAAACCTTGTTTTCCACCAAAAACCGGGCGATGTCTTTGGTCATTTTCCGGTTACGGGCATAGACAACACCCGAACCTTTCACCTTGCGGAGTATATCGAGTAGCTTGGCTCTTTTGTTCTCTTCATTTAGGACTACATAAGCGAGGTTTGGCCTTGAAAAGCTTTTTTGAAAAACGTTCTTGCGCTTGAAAAGCAGTTTTTCTTGGATGTCAATCACTACCTCAGGTGTGGCTGTGGCAGTTAGGGCAAGGACTGGCGTTTTGGGCATCAGTTCCCTGACTTCCGCTATCTGGAGGTAGGGTGGCCTAAAATCATAGCCCCATTGCGAGATACAATGTGCTTCATCAACGGCCAACAGGCAGACTTTCATTTTTTTTATTCGCTCTCGAACAAGGTCAGTCGTCAACCGCTCTGGTGAAAGGTAGAGGAACTTAAGACCTCCGTAGGCCGCATTGTCAAGAATGCGGTCAATCTCCCTTAGCGCCATACCCGAATAAATGGCAGCAGCAGCTATTTCACGTTTTTTAAGGTTGGCGACCTGATCTTTCATCAAGGCGATCAGGGGTGAAATGACGAGGCAAACCCCGTCCATGCAAAGGGCAGGTACTTGAAAACAGATGGACTTGCCACCACCAGTTGGCAACAATGCCAAGGCGTCATCTCCGTCCATGCTGGAGCGAATAATGTCTTCCTGTAGCGGCCTGAACTGGTCAAACCCCCAGTATTGCTTTAGTATTTCTTTTGGAGTAGGCATTTCTGCGGGATGGGCAGGTATTCCCGAGGGGCAAGATACGGATGTGGTTGAAATAAAAAAGGTGTTCAAGTCTGCACTTGAACACCCTTATCAGTTTTGAGACAATTTTGTGGAACTAACATTGCCAGTGAATCACGAAAAAAGTTGGTTTTGTCTGCTAAGATTTAGATGCCTCAGTTAATTCCAATTGGTTTGTATTTTAGTCCTGTCCCGCAATTTTATAAGCTCCGTCACGGGAAGCAGTGGTAGTGAAAATCATGTTCTGGTCATCAGGGAAGTTAGCTGTGAACTTGCAATTGAGCAATTCTGTGTAGCATTTTTCATCGCCATTGAGGCTGAATACTGCACCCCCACGTAGGTAAGCTGCATTTTCGTTGAACACGCAATTTTCGAGGGTCAGGTTGCAAGCGCCATCTTCCGTTGAATTGCAGATTGCACCGCCGTAAGTGCCCATGTTCCTTTCAAACGTGCAGTTGACAAGTGTTGGATTGCTCTTTCCCCTAAGGCGACCATCGTTGTACATTGCACCGCCGTCCAGACCAGCCTCGTTTCCTTTAAAAGTACAATTCACAAATATTGGGCTGCTTTCACCGCTGCGGCCACTGTTGTAAACAGCTGCACCGTCACGACCCAAATTTTTGAGCAACTCACAGTTGCTGATAGTTGGTTTGCTGCTGCCGTTTTCACCGTCTATGAAAATACCGCCTCCACAGCGGGTACGGAATGCCTCCTTGGGTTGACCGTTCGCATTGCCCGCTGCAATTACAAATCCATCAATCATGGTGCCTGTACCGACATTCTTCATCAAAACCACATTGTAGGAGTTGTCAGATTGGCCAGCTTGGCCAATCTCACCACTAAGTATGGTAGCACTTGGAGTGCCTGTACGCTGCTCGATGGAAGTTTCCGTGCCATTGAAGTTGCCGAACAACTTCACACCGTCCTTAACTATAAAGGTGGCGTTGCGGTCGGTGCCAGTGGTTGGCTTGTAGGTGCCTTGGGCAACCCAAACCTGGGTACCAGTGGTTGCATTTGACAAGGCAAATGCCAAATCGCCAGTGGCATCTGACCAAGAAGTACCATTCCCGTTGGCACCCTGGCGTACGTATGTGATTTGTGATTGTGCTTGGCAGCAAAGTGCCAAAAACAACGTGACAAGCAAAGTCGGTTTCACTCGCTTTTAATTTAGTCGGTTACGAAAAATATTTCTGAATAGAAATTTTGGGCATTCAAGATGCCATGGGAAGAAACTCTAATGCAGATGAGGCATGGATTGCCTCGGTAATCGCTAAATTGGACAAAAATGCTTGTCGAAGTGCAGGTTGGGTATTAAGGGCTAAATAAATTCTCTTTCTTTCTTTCTTTCTTTCTCTTGGCCAAAGGTATAGAAAGATTCATACCAAAAAAACTAAATTGTATTTTTTTTAAAAAAAATATTTCCTCGCTCCTTAGAAATAACCTTAGTGAAGCCAAGGCGAATTACCCCCATGCAGTACATTATATTTGTTTTACTAAAAATACAAAACTATCTCTCATATTTGATAAAAAAATACATTCCAACGAAACTTCTACTAATTTTTTCAAGAAACACTTGCCTCCACTTCATCCTTTGCCCTAATGGCAGTTTCTATTGCTCCGTGCACAGTGCCACTATGCCCTTCAAAATGGGTGGCCTCCCCAGCGAAGAACAAGCGATCACCTACGCTTGCGGCAAGCTCCTTCCTGAAAATCAATCCACCGCCCACGATAGGATAAGAGTAGGCACCTCGGATGAACGGTTCTTTTCCCCAATCTTGCAAGTAAAACCCATCTTGCAATAAAGATTGTGAAGCTGTATTATTTCCAAAAATATTGTCAAAATGACCCAACAAGAAGCCTTTGGCATCATTGGGCGACATGGAACTGAATTGTTCTCCTTTTTCACCCATGACGAAAGCAGTTATCAATGGCGTAGATCCTCTTCCGACAGCAGTTGCCCAAAGTTCAGGCACTTCATTGTATCCTATGATTGACCCGAGATCCTTGTCGGTAAGGGTATCCCAGAATGGCTGGCTGAACTTAAAAATGGCTTTTATGCCGCCACCCATGCCTATATTTGAGTAGGCATCCAATTTGGTGGAAGGCAAAGCGGGCACAAAACTGATGTCACCTTCCTTCAAAACGGTCAAGGGCACTGTAATGATGACCCGGTCTGCTTCGTAGGTTTTGTTGAGTTGGTCGGTCAATACGACCTTATCGCCAGAATAGTCAATTTTTTTAACCTGTGCGTTCTTTACGACTTTGTCTAAAACCGGAGCAAACTTAGTTTCCATGACCGAAAGCATGGACATGTCCTTCAAACTATAACTTTCATCTCCAGCCGTCCAAAGACTATCTTCTTCCGCCAACCCCTTTATGCTAAGGCGGTTGTTGGAAGTGCCGTATTCATTCCCCAAAATGCCGTTCGCCACCCCGAACATGTTCCAAGAGATACCAGATGTCGAAAAAACCTGTTCCACTGTCTTGTCTGGCCCAGTGTAAAGCGGCGCATTTTCAACGAACTGCATGGTTTTGACAAACTCGGCATAGCTCCCAGCTTCAGACTCGGTTTTAAGCGGGGGTTCCGTCATACTTCCAAAGTCCTCCTTGAAAAAGTAAAAATCCTTGGTGGATGTATCATTCAGCTTGGCACCAACTTGGTTCACCGCAATCTCATACCACCTTGTCTTATTGCCATGGATTTCCTCTGCACCCAGTTCAACATCAAAATCTGCGAAACCTTTTAGGCTTTTTACCCTGCCCCCTACCCTGTTGGATGCTTCCAAGATTTTCACCTTGAAGCCACGCTCCTGCAAATACCAACCAGCGTATAGGCCGGCTGCACCAGCACCTACTATAACTACTGTGTAGTCTTCGAACTTATTGTCTTTTACAATTTCTGGTGGAGCTTCGTCATCGGACGACTTATCGCCGCAGGCTGCAAGAAAGGATGGTAGTAGGATGGCACTGGGTACAGAATAGCCCAATTGTTGCAGGAACTTTCTTCGCTTCATGATCATGGATTTGTTATGGCCTTCAAAGTTACGGGAATTCAGATGGACTTCCATCATTGGGTTGGTCAATCCTAAAAAATCCCAACAAATGGGGATGCCGCTTTTACGCAGGCTTCGTGAAATTATGTCCCTTTTGCTCGACATTGCCTACTCGACCAATTTCAACTTCTTCATCCAACTTGCCTTTGCCAAGCAAGTAATTTGCCATTTGCTTCGCAAAAAAAGGCCCCATCAAAGCCCCCTTCGTACCCAAACCATTGAAAATGCTCATGCAGGGGAAGTCAGGGTGAAGGCCCAAGAATGGCCTAACATCAGCCACTGTTGGACGGATTCCTGCTAAATGTTCGATAATTTCAAAGGGCACGGCCAATGTTTTCTCCAATTCCGACACCAAAAAATCACGGCCATATTCGCTGGGCAATGGCCCATCAAACTCATACCTGCTTGTAGCGCCAGCCCAGTACAATCCCGCTTCCATCGGAATGATGAATATATTGTGTTTCAGGATGCGCTCAAATTCAAGTTCTGGGATGCGGATGAGCATCAACTCGCCTTTAGTGGGCACAAAAGGAAGATGGTTGAAAAAAGGGTTGGATACTGCCTTGGCACCTTCGCAAAAGACCAGGTTACTTGCTTGTAAGCCTTTGTAGCGAACTCCGCCATCTGTTGGCTCAATTTGTTGGTAATCAACATTATCCAAAATAAACATCCCTTTGTCTGACAGATGTCCTTGCCATTTTTCTATCAAAACAGGCAACGCAACCTGGGCGACACCTCGAAGCTCGCCCCAAGCGTGAGGGGGATGCAATTTCCCTTCAAACTGAGACATGTCAGGCTCATCGAACAAATAATCCTGGAACTCCGCAAAACTGCTGCGCCTGAGCCATTCATTTACCTCAAAATTGTTGTGCAAAGCCCTTGCGATTTGGCGGTCAGCCCAAAGGTTGGCTTCGAGCATCACTTCCAATTCATGATAGGTTTGTTTGGCAAACAGGAATAGTTCTTCAAAGCGCCAACTCTTGGCAATCCGACGGCCCGTAACAGGGTTGATAAGGCCAGCGGCAATACTCGATGTCCGGCCTGGATGTGGATAGTCAATTACCGCTACATGTTGGTCTTCAAGCAGTAGGAAGTGGGAAAGCAAGGTGCCGGCCAAGCCCTGGCCCACAATGATAAAATCAAATTCGGAGGGTTCAGCCACAATGAGGTCGTTGGTAATATTTCATGGACAAATAAAATCGCCTTAACTTGCAAACACCTGTTGTTCTGTGCCTTGCAAATTAATCGTCTATCATTCATCATTTACTTAAAGGTTCTTCAGTTCTTCCTGTACTTTTTTGGGTAGGCTGGATACCACGAGGTCGTAGGAGTGGTCAATGAGTTTTTAATAAAACCATCGTCCAAACCAGCCTCACAGCGTACGGTGTTCCAGTGCTTCTTGTTCATGTGGTAGCCTGGGGTGATGTCGTCAGGTGCTGCTCCCGCAATTCGATGGCCCATTCTGGGTCGCATTTCAGGTTGGCACTGCACTCGATTTCATCAAGGCCAGTCAGGGCGAACATTTTGCCCAACACCTTGAAAACAAGCGTTTCTTCACCAAAAGGAAAGGTTTCTTCTACCCCTTTTTTTGCTACGCAATAGTTGCGGAATACTTCGATGTTCATTGCTTATCAAGGTTTTCCAATAAATCAGGCCTGCGTTCTTCGGTGCGGCGCAAAGCCTGTTCCATTCGCCATTCTTCGATTTTGGCAAAATGGCCGGACATCAAAATCTCCGGCACTTTCCATCCTCTGAACTCGGCTGGCCGGGTATAAACCGGCGGTGCCAATAGATTGTCCTGAAATGAATCGAAAAGGGCAGACGTTTCATCGCCCAATACCCCTGGAATCAACCGACCAATGGCATCCACCAGCACAGCGGCCGGAAGTTCCCCACCCGAAAGCACATAGTCACCGATGGAGATTTCAAGGGTAACAAAATACTCCCTTACCCGCTCGTCAATCCCTTTGTAATGGCCGCAGATGAGCAGCAGGTTTTGTTTCAAGGAAAGCTGGTTGGTGATGCCTTGGGTTAGCCGCTTTCCATCTGGTGTCAAATAGATGATTTCATCAAATTGCCGCGCTGCCTGCAATTTTTCGATGCAGCTTACCAATGGCTCTGCCATCATCACCATGCCTGCCCCGCCGCCGAACTGGTAGTCGTCCACTTGTTGGTGCTTGCCGAAACCAAAATCCCTCAGGTCGTGGACTTCGACCTTTAACAAGCCCTTTTCTTGGGCACGCTTCATGATGCTGTGCTCAAACGGGCTTACCAACAATTCAGGATGGACGGTGATAATGTCTATGTGCATAAAAATGTTGAATTCGGGGCGTCAAAATTGTTTTGGCAAAAATACAAAAAGGTGGCACCTCGGTTGATGTGCCACCTTTTTGTATTGTGTTAGGGTGGGCCACTATGGCTCTATGCCAAGTAACTCCACCTCAAATATCAAGGTGGCGTTCGGGCCGATTTTGCCGCCAGCAGCACCTTGTTCGCCGTAAGCAAGTGCTGAGGGAATAAACAATTTCCATTTTGAGCCTACCTTCATCAATTGAAGGGCCTCGGTCCAACCTTTGATAACGCCCGTGACAGGGAAAACAATGGGTTCGCCCCGCTGGACGGAGCTATCGAAAATGGTTCCGTCTATCAAAGTACCTGTGTAGTGTACCTTTACTTTATTGGCAGTGGTAGGAATTGCACCAGTTCCTTCTGTTAGCACTTCATATTGAAGTCCACTGGGCAAAGTGACCACGCCCTTGCGTTGACCGTTTGTAGTCAAATAGGTTTGGCCTATTTCTATGTTCCGCTTCTTTTGTGCCTCTTTTTCCTTACCCTGGACTTCCATTACATATTTATTGCAGGCATTGAAATCCATCAGTGGAGCGGTGTTCGCAAATTGGTCCTGCATGGCCTTTGCCAAAATTGAAGGGTCAATATTGGTCATTCCCTGCTTTTTCAGGTTCTGGGCCATCAAAACGCCCATCGCATAGCTGAGCGAATCTTTCTGATTTTTGAGTTCTTGCGCATGAACACTTTGAAGAAAAAGCAGCCCAATGCAAATGAGGAATAGTTTTTTCATTGAATATAAAGCATTTTGGTGAATTCGCCTGCAAAGCTACGAAAGTCCGCCAAGCTTAAAAATGCCGAACCTCCCATCGTTTGCAAGCAAACAGCCGCATAAACGTGCCTTTTTGCTTAACATTGCGCTTCAATTAAAAAATACCATGAAGTCTTTTTTGCTTTTAGCGTTCAATACGCTCTCCATTTTTTGCCTAAATGCCCAATCGCCAGCTTTCAATTTTACAAAAGCCGAAGTAGAAGCCAACCTTAAATACATTGCTTCCGATGAACTCCAAGGCCGTAGGACAGCATCCAAGGGCGAGCAAATGGCCGCCGATTTCATCGCCAAGGCTTGGAACGAGTATGGTGTAAAAAGCTTACCAGCCCTCAACGGCAGCTTTCAGAAAGTCCCTTTCAAAATAGTACAACCACCGAAGGATGCCTTGCTCACGATTGGTGATAAAACTTTCAGTCTAAAAGACAACCTCTTGATTATCAATGGCTCACAAATAGACCAGCAAGCCCCCATCGTTTTCGCTGGGCATGGTTGGGTGGACGAGGCCGATGGCACAAATGACTACAAAGGCCTGGACGTAAAAGGTAAAATCGTGGTGACCATAACAGGCCTACCAACAGGCAATACGCCAAATGATGTATTCGCCTCCATGAAGCGCAAACAGGAGCTGGCCTCGGAGCGTGGTGCAATCGCCTTGATTGAAGCCTATCGGATGGGGTTGCCATGGCAGTTTGCACAAGGTTTTTTCAAGCAGGAGCGCATGGATTTGGACCATGATGCTGACGGAGGGGCGAGGATTGTATATGGCTGGGCGAAGGAACAAGGCGAAGGTGTCATTTCCACCAAGCTCAACCAAACTTCCCATATAGCTGCCTTAAAGCTGGTGCCTGGTGCCGAGGAAAAAGTGTATGCTTCCAATATTGTTGGCCATATAGAAGGGACGGACGAGGTGCTGCGCAATGAGTTCGTATTGCTCAGTGCCCACTACGACCATGTTGGAACTGGAAAGCAAGGAGGGGCGGCTTATACCCCACAAGATAGCATCTTCAATGGCACCCGTGACAATGGCATAGGCGTCGTGGCGCTCATGGCTGCGGCCAAAGAGTTAGCAGCAAATCCCCCCAAGCGTTCGGTGCTTCTCCTGGCCTGTACCGCCGAAGAGATGGGCATGTTGGGGAGTCAGTGGTTTGCCGACAACTCACCTGTGCCCTTGGATCAAGTTGTTTTCAACTTGAACACAGATGGTGCGGGCTATAATTCCACTGCCCATTTCAACGTCATCGGCAAGGGCTTGACCAACCTGGATGAAGACCTTGTAAAAGCAGGCAGTACAGTTGGACTTTCTATGCTCGGCGACCCTGCACCGGAACAAAATCTTTATGAAAGGTCGGACAATATTTCTTTCGCTGCCAAAGGAATACCCGCAGTTGATTTTGCGCCAGGCATCACCGCTATGGACGAATCGGTTTTCAAGTACTACCACCAGGCTGCCGATAATGCCGACTCCATTGATTATGATTATTTGTTGAAATTTTGCCAAGCCTATACCCAAGCTGCAATGCTGATAGCCAATAAAGAAGGCAAGATTGAATGGACGAATGAGGGGAGCAAGTATAGGAGGTGACGTGATTCGTGATTCGGCGTGTTAAGAAAAATTATGACGCAGTTTTTTTGACGCAGAAGGACGCAGATTTTTTATGATTTTTTATGACTTTACCACCTTCGGTGGAAACACTTTATCGCATAAACAGGAAGAAATATGCACCAGTGCATTTTTCTTAACACCCCTAATTCGTGATTTGAGAGTGCAGTTAGTGCATGTGCTTTGAACAAACCTGTTATTGCACCTGCTTTGTTGGCGTGGCCTCTATGATTACTGCTGAACTATTGTTTCTGGCGAATATGAAGGCTTGTTTCGATCCGATTTTAACGGAACGGATTCGCCTTGTTTCTCCATCAATTTTGATGTTCCCGAGCGGGAAAACCTGCATTTGGCCTTTTTTCCCGATTTTCAATACATTTCCAAAGTTTGCATCATAGCGCCCCATTTCGATATTGCATGCAAAGAAATTGCCGCCTAGGATGACCTCCATGCTGCCATCTCCATCCAAATCGGTCAATTGGGCAGCGTTCATGGTCGAGAACTGCAACTCATCCGGCAATGGATGGGCTTCAAACTTGCCGTTGCCTAAGTTTTCGAAATACATGCTGCGGAACTCGTTGACTTCATGCAATATGGCCTTCTTGATTTTTTCCTTGCCAAATATTTCCGTCACACTTGCATTAGCAAAATCTCGGGAATAAAGGTATCTTTTTTTGAGAGGTGGAAGTTGTTTGGTGATTTCGTCAAAATTTGCAAACGGTATTTCCCTGCCTCCAAGGTGATAGGTCAGCACTTGTTCTATTTGGTCATTGTCGTCAAAGTCGTTCACATACAACTTCAATGGTTCTGCTGTACTCGGTTTGAAACGGGAATTTTCGCCAACATTGCCTGCCAATACGTCCAGATCGCCATCGCCATCAAAATCGTTTGGCAAAACAAAATTCCACCAGCCGCTTGCGATTGCGGATTGCGGATTGCGGATTGCGGATTTTTTCAATGCCTTACCGTCATTTTGGAATATCGTAATTGGTCCCCATTCCATGGCTAAGACTAAATCCATCTGACCGTTGCCATCCATGTCAGCCCAAGTGCCTTGTTTTACAAAGCCGACCTGTCGGAGTTCGGGGGCTATCCTATCAGTCACATCTTCAAACTGGCCATTTCCTTTATTTTGGAGCAAAGCAGAAGATGGAACAATGCCATATTTCCAAGGTGTAGCCCTTGCGCCAATAAAGAAATCCACCAACCCGTCCTTGTTGAAGTCAGCAGGTACTATACAAGACGCCGTCATGTAGACACCTTGAAAATCAACACGTTGCAAATTCCCCTTTCCATCGTTGAGGTAGTATCGTTGCTTCATGGCCTCGTCTTTGGCTTGGTATTCGTTGCCACCAGCGGCAACAGCAAGGTCAAGGTCGCCATCATTCTCAATGTCCACAAAAACGGCATCCACATCCTCGAAGAGGCTGTCCGCTTGTATGGCCTTGGGTGTTTTTTCTACGAATTTCCCATCCTTGGTCTGTAAGAAAATGGCGCTTCGGTTGCGCTTAGCGGAGCCAAAAAACACGTCCTCCAATCCATCGCCGTTCAGGTCTCCGACGGCAATTGCAGGCCCTTCTGAAGAGACCATATTGGGTATCAGGCGCTCTCGGTTGAATTCCACGAATGGGTTTTCCTTGTGGTTGAACATGAGGCCATCAGCGGAGGTAATGTCCTTGAAAGCATAGGATGGCGTGGGTTTTCTGGCAAAATCCTCGAAATCAAAAATGGGCAAATCTGGTTTCCAAGCCACCTCGACCAGTGCATTGTATTTGGCAATCTTTATTTGCTCATAACTGCGATCGGGCCAAATAAGCAGGATGGAATCCACGGAAGCCGTATCGCCAATTCCGAGGTGCAGCGGCCCTATCATGCTGGACTGGTAGCCCCGAACCGGAAACTGCTCATAAACGATTTTTTCGCCCGTTTTTTTGAAAACCACTGCCTTGGCGCCGATGGCTGCTCCGTTGTTTTTGGAGCCTTTCAGCTTGATTCCTAGCCAACCATTTTGTGCTCCCCTACCCTGCTCTGCCGTGAGGTTTTTGTACACAAATGGCTCATCCTCAATATTGTTCGATACTATGTCAAGGTCTCCATCGTTGTCAAGGTCGGCATAGACGGAGCCGTTGGAGTAACTCTCGACATTGTCTTTCACCTCACCGCCAATGTCCTGAAAGCGCAAGTTTGACGTGTTCTTGAAAAACTTGTTTTTTAGCTTTATTTTGGGCATTTTGTCAATATAAACCAAGTCTTGGTCTTCCAGGTTGTTGGTGTTCCCTTTCCATCGGATATCGCTGTTTTCCCGAAATTTCACATAGTCAATGTCGTTCATGCGGTGCGGTATGCCGTTGGCTACAAACAAGTCTTTCCATCCATCATTGTCGAAATCAGCAAAAAGGGAGGCCCACGACCAATCGGTGGCATGAACGCCAGCGAACATGCCAATCTCCTTGAAATGGCCGTCCCCTTGGTTTAGCTGGAGCATATTTCGGGCAAACTGTTGGTTGTAACCATAACCCAACTTAAAGAGATTGAGCGCATAGTCGTCTTCTCCAAGTGAGCTTTTGAGGATGAACGGGTCTTCGGGCAACATGTCAAGCGAAATTATATCGGCCCATCCATCGTTGTTAATGTCGCCAATGTCAACGCCCATTGAGAACTGGCTGGTGTGCTGTATTTGCTCGGTCAGCACCTCTTGGTACATTCTCCCGCCACCAGGTTTTGGCACATTGATATACAAATAGTCGTTCTCGTGAAAATCGTTGCCGACGTAGATGTCCGGCCAGCCATCAAGGTTGATATCGCCCGTTGCGAGGCCGAGGCCGTAGCCAATGACCGTGCTATTGATACCCGAACCGCTAGTCACGTCCGTGAAAACGCCGTCATCATTGCGCATCAGGCGGTCGCCCGACAATGAATCCCTGGTGCCTTGAAAGGTCTTTTTTTGGCCGAAAGTACCATTTGCGTGCAACGAATGGTTCATCTGGTACATGTCAAGGTCGCCGTCGAGGTCATAATCGAAGAAGGAAGCTTGCGTTCCGAAGCCCACGAGGTCGAGCCCGTAAGGGATTGCCTCCTCAGCGAAGCTTGGTACACCTCCCTCCACGCCTTTGTTGATGTAGAGCAAGTTGCGACCATTAATATTTTGGAATTTACCCATCTGGTTGACGTAGATGTCGAGCAGGCCATCGTTGTTGATATCCACCACCGAGGCACCTGTCGTCCATTTAGGCATCACCAGTCCTTGCAGCAGACCAGCTTGTTCGGTCACGTCCTTGAACTTGAGCTTGCCTTGGTTCAGAAAGAGCTTGTTTGCATCCATGTTAGAGGTGAAAAACAGGTCAATCAAGCCGTCGTTGTTGAAGTCGCCGGCAGCCACGCCACCGCCATTGAAGAAGTACATATAGTTGAAGACGTTGAAATCGCTGGTTTGCTTCATCACGTTCTTGAAGTCGAGGCCAGTCACGTCTTTGCGGAGCAGTTCAAATCGGGGCGCTCCGCTGCCCGTTGGGCCGCCTTGTTTGCCGCAGCCCAACATCAAAACCAAGTAACTTGCTATTGGGAAAAAAATCAAAATCCGTTTCATCTCCTTGCCGTTGTATTTACTCACAGTTCGTTGATTTTCAATGAATAATAGCATTGCACGGGCTATGCCTGAATTGATTTGGTTGGGGTAGTAAAAAGGGGGTAACCCTGAATTCTAAAGTCATCAAGACTTCAAAAGACTGGTAACCCAGCAATCATCTTGCCTCGTCACCGCCATTTTTGAAGTTAAAAACTTTGGGCTGCCTGCCATTCACGAGGGCCACCAAGCGGCGCTCCTTCCCTTTCTTAACTTCGAAAAGCTGCCGGACGCATCCCCGAACAAAGAAGCCTGACTTCAGGTTTTCGACCCGCTCAAAATTGCCACTGCCCCTGTTCAGCAAAACATGCCCAAAACTGGCATCCAAGCGGGAGAACTGTGGCTGCAGGCCGTAGTCATTGCCTGCCATCACGAGATCTGGACGTTGGTCGGCGTTGAGGTCGGTGATTAAAATGGCATTCACGCAGGAAAATTGCACCTCCCTCGGCAGTGCCATCAGCTTGAACTTGCCGTTGCCCTCGTTGAGCGCCACGGCAGATTTGAAGTAATTGCCACGCCAAGCAATTGCCTTTTCCAGAATTTCCTTCGGAAAAAGGTCTTGAATGGCTTTCTTCGCAAAATCGGCATGTTTCAGGTTCTCCTTTCTCAGGCTTGGTATCTGGTCGGTCAGCTCCTTCTTCATGGGCACCGGCATGTCCTTGCCATTAATTCTTCGGGTAATGATTTTCTCGACCATGCCGTTCTTGTCCATGTCTCCGACCCACATAGCGGCCGGGTTAGCGGTGTCGCCCGTAAAGTAAAAGTTTTCGCCACGGTTGCCCAGTACAAGATCTTGGTCGCCATCCCCGTCCAAATCGGCAGCTTCGATGGCGAACCACCAGCCGTTGTAGCCGTCAAGGTCGGTTTTCATCCGCTCGAACTTGCCATTGTTCATTGTATAAACCCTTGGGTTAGTCCATTCCCCCACCACGGTCAGTTCGGGTTTTCCATCCCCCGTCAGGTCGGTCAGCGTGGCATCAGTCACCATGCCGATGGTGATGAAATCGTCGGCGACGGCCTTTGTTGAATTCTTGAAAATGCCCTTGCCCGTGTTTTCAAACACAAAATGTTGAGGGGGAACACCGTACCGCATTGGCACGCTCCGGCTGAAGACGAGCAAGTCCTGATCGCCGTCGCCGTCGTAGTCGTATGGCAACACCGTGGATGTGTTGAGGCCGTTGAGCGGCAGGGCACGGTTGTCGTGGTTGAATAGGCCCTTCCCGTCGTTGAAGTAAACCCCGTCCTGCATTTCCCTCGACGACTCAGGATGTTCGTTTCCACCAGAGCCAACGTAGAGGTCAAGGTCGCCGTCGCCCTCGGCATCAAAGAAGGCAGCAGCGGTGTCTTCCAGTGAAGAATCCCGTTCGAGGCCCGGCTGCCGGGTTTTGAGGAACCCTCCGCTGTTGTTTTGCAGGTAAACTTGGCCAGCTTGCCCCTTTCCGCCACAGATAAAGACATCTTGCAGGCCGTCGCCGTTCACATCGCCCAAGGCAGCCCGTGGCCCTTCTCTCGACACCATGCGCATGACGAGACCCTCGGAATAAAAATCCACGAAGCTGTTTTCTCGATGTGTCTCAAATAGCGGATTTTCGGCAACGAACCATTGGTCCTCAATAATTTTCGAAGCAGCAAATCCATTGCTTGTAGCAGAATTATGCTCAAAAACCAAGGTGGTATCAATGGGCGGGTTTGCCAACAGGGTCTTTTTTTGGTCGGGCCAAATGACCACGATAGAATCAACAGTTGGCTGCTTTCCCAGGCCAAAAACCATTTTATGGTCAACTGACGACTGAAAGCCTCGGGTGGGGATTAACTGCTGGTTCAGTATAGCTGCGCCCTTGTAAAGCATGACTTTCGAGCCGATGGCGTAGGTGTTTTTGCCGCTGCCCTTGAGTTGGACGGTGAGTTGGTGGTTGCCCGTTTTTTCGTTGGATAGGTTTCGGTAAAGGAAGGCTTCTTGGTTTACGTTGTTCACCACGAGGTCGAGGTCACCATCATTGTCCAGGTCGCCGTAGGCAGCACCGTTGGAAAACGAGGGCGTGTCTAAGCCCCATTTTTTTTCCATGTCCTCGAAGGTAAGATCGCCCCGGTTGCGAAAGGATTTGTTCGGAATGGGATTGGAGGGCATCTTGGCGATGATGTTTTCGATGGCCTCCTTTTTGCCGGAAAGTGCCATTTTTTGCACTATTTCGTCCGCAAAAAAATTGATGAAATCTTGGTCAATCACGTCCTTAGCGATACCATTGCTAATATAAATATCTCGAAAGCCATCGTTGTCCATGTCCCACAAAAGCGCCCCCCAGCTCCAGTCGGAGGCGGCCACCCCTGCATAGTAGGCTATCTCGCTGAAGCTGCCGTTTTTATTGTTAAGCTGGAGCGTGTTCTGCATGTATTGGTGGTAAAATCCCCGCTCCTGCTTGAGTTGGTAAGTGCTGTACGTCTCGAAAACGGTGTTGGATTTTAGACGGGTCTCGTCACTAGGGAGCATCTCCGTGGTGAAGATTTCTGGGTATCCATCGTTGTTGATGTCGGCCATGTCGGCCCCCATGGAGGCATGGCTGAGGTGCTCCATCCAGTCCTCTACCTCTTCCTTGAAAGTGCCGTCTTTCTGGTTTATATACAAATAGTCTCGCTCATAGAAATCGTTGGAGATGAACAGGTCAGGCCAGTTGTCGCCGTTTACGTCGCCAACCGTCACGCCAAGGCCGAAGCCAATGAGCGACCCGTAGATATTAGCCTGTTTGGTCACGTCAACGAACTTGCCGTCATCATTGCGAAGCAGCTTGTCACCACCTCCCTTAAGGAAATCCTTCACGGGCCAATCCGCTGCGTACAATTCCCTATTATTGGAATAGTTGAGCGTATTGACGGGCATGAAACTGTTATTGAGGATATAACAGTCGAGGTCACCATCGAGATCGAAGTCAAAGAAGGCAGCATGGGTAGTGTAGCCGTCCTCATTAAGGCCATATTCGGCGGCTTTTTCCGTGAAGGTGAGGTCGTGGTTGTTGATGAAAAGTTCGTTTTCCCGGTTGTCACCTTCCACGTAGCCTGCATTGCACACGTAGATATCGAGCCAGCCATCGGCATTGATGTCCACTAAGACAACGCCAGTGCTCCAAGCCCGTTTGCCTGCCACTCCCGCCTTGCCAGTAACATCCTCGAACTGCATATTACCCTTGTTGAGGTAGAGCTTATTCTCGGCCATATTGGAGGTGAAGAAGACGTCGGCCAGCCCGTCATTGTTGATGTCGCCAATACCGACGCCACCACCGTTGTAGAAGTTTCGGTAGTTGAAAATGTTGAACTCGTTGGAGTTTTCCACCATGTTGGCGAATCGGATGCCAGACTGCTCTGGCGCTATTTTCTCAGACAATCCCGTGTTGCTCGCTTCTTTTTTGCATGAAAAACACAGTACGGTGAACAACAGGAATAGTATGCTGTAACGCATTGACAGAGTGTTGATGTTTTTTTTGCGAAATGCCATCAAAAGTACAAAGGTTCAAGGCATAATCGTCGCTTTATCGAGAAACTATGGTACTTTATAGGTAAGTTTCTGACGAAAAACCACTATTCCATCTTTGGATTAATTGCTAATTTTACATGGTGGGTAGTTCAAACGCTCATTTTTTTGCTTTCAATGAAAACGCCTTATAACTCTTTTTTAAAGTTCTCATGGTCTATCCTGTTGCTGTTGCTGGACACAGCATTGCTGCCCTGTCAGGCCCAAGTGCCTTTCCAGCGCACGGGGCAAGTTTTCCTGGTGGTGCAAAACCCCAGTGAAATCGTTGAGTTCAACGTCACCCCCGCTGGCAATTCATTGAACATCAACACCTTGTCGTCCAATTCATCTACTGGTATTGATGCAATAGGCTTCCGAAAAACGGACAACTTGCTTTATGGAATATCCAGTTTCAACAACCACCTAATACGGATGGATGCGACTGGTGCCTTGCAGGACCTCGGCCAACCACCCCTCGATAATCAATTCGTTTATCTCGCCGGGGACGTCAGCCCCGACGGGAACTTCCTCTACAGCATCGGCTCCGCGCCGGGCGGCTCCGATGCGAAGATTGCCAGAACAGACTTGGGCAACACCAATTTCACCACCACCTTTGTCCCCCTCACTGGCAATTGGCAACTGGTGGACATCGCTTTCGATCTAGATGGAGTCGGGGTATTTGGCTACGACCGGCTCAGCCGCCAAATCGTGCGCGTCAATGTAATCAATGGAACTGTGACACCGCTCAACCAAATTGAACTGGAGAACGAAATCGAGGGGCTTTATTTTGACGCCTTCGGCGATTTATACGCTTACGGGAGGTCGGTTTTTGGCATTGTTGACGCTTTGTTCCTAATTGACAAGATGACTGGCAAAGAGACCCGGTTGGCAACAGGCCCTGTTTTCCCCGTGCTCGATGCCGCGTCCTGCCCTTTTTCTGTGGAGATGAAGAACAGCCTGACGCCCGTAACGACATTGGCTTGTTCGGACCTTACCAGCACCTACTCCTTGGTGAATGGGTCTGGTCAAACAATTTCGGGTATTGACTTCGTAGAGCGACTCCCGCCAGGTTTTTACATTGACCAGGTATTGGAAAACTCTCTTGGGGTATCAATTGACACGACGAGCCAGCCGGGCTCGTTCCGCTTCAATAACATTGAATTGGGCAATAGTGTAAAAAAGCTGGTAGTGAAGCTGCTCGTTAGCGATGTGCCAGAAGGCGGCTATGCCACACAGGCAGAGTTACTTGACCTCCCTTCGCTTTACGGCCTGCAATCTCTTTCTGACAACCAAGCCTCTGGTGGCTTTGAAGATAGTACCAGGATAAACATAGCCCAGTACGACAACGATACACTTGCCTATTTCTGGTTCATCTGCCACGGCGAAACACTGACCTTGGATGGCAGCGGTTTCGGCAACGACATTATGTGGAATACTGGCGAATCCTCCCCGGCCATTGACGTAACACAGGGAGGCTCTTATAACCTTTCGGTTTTCACCAGGTGTTCATCCTTTGATGTGGCACATGAGGTGACCTCGGCTTCCTGTCCGTACACAATTTCCATTGGGCACGAATTTGTGCCGGACACAATTTTTGCCTGCAACGATGTGTTGGTGAGATACATCCTTAACAATTCATCTGGCGAGCTTCGTTACAATATTGCCATTCTCGACACGCTGCCAATTGGGTTTTCTTTTAAAGAGGTTCTGGACGGCCCAAGCGGCATGAGCCTTAAACCCAATCTTCCACCCAATGTGGTCTGGCTTGAAGGCATTACCCTCCCATTGGCTAAGGACACCATAGACATCAGGGTCAAGGTTCAGGATATAGCACCTGGTGTGGTTTACAACCGAGCCGTGCTTTACAACCTACCTCAGGTCATGGGGCCAATACGCAACAGCGACTATTGGAAGACGCCCACAAATGATGCTACTCCACTCGTGATAAGAGGCTCATTGGCTGATACTGTTTACATTGATACGGTAGTCTGCGAAAATGCCGTGCTAGAACTTGACGCCAGCCTACTTGGTGAGAATTTCGAGTGGCAGAATGGCAGTACTGACCCAATATTCCCTATAAACGAACCCGGCACCTACCTGCTCACGATATTCGATGGTTGCAATCCCGCTGATGTGATTTGGCAGATTGAGATGGGAGCGGCTGTCAACGTGCAATTAGCGGAGACTGACAGCATCCATCAAGGTGAAACACTTGAGCTTTTCCCGCAAATCACGAACGAGGGCGACAGTCTTGCGTTGGCTTGGCAAGGGTCAACCCTGACTTGCTTGGATTGCGTAAGACCAATGGCTACTCCCCTTGAGTCAACCAACTATACCCTAATTGCCAACAACGGAGCCTGCGCTGACACCGCCAGTATTGCTGTATTTGTTGACTCGAGTCGCCGCATCTACGCTCCGAATGCCTTTTCGCCAAACGATGATGGCATCAATGATTTCTTCTATTTACAAAGCCCCGATTATGGCATTATCAAGCACATGCTTGTTGTTGACCGTTGGGGAGGCTTGGTGTTTGAGCGCCATGCCAGCCAAATGAACTTAGAAATAGCTGGATGGGATGGCAGTGCCAACGGCAAATTGACCAACCTTGGCACCTATACCTGGATGGCAGAAATCGAATTCATTGACGGCAAGTCTTCCGTCTTCTCTGGTTCAGTCACAATAATTCGATGACCTAAACTTTAAATACGCATAACTACTTAGCAGGGGTGTTTTTGGGGTGAAAATTTTCAATTTCCAGCCCAAAAACACCCAAAAATGTGGGAAGAGAGAGAAATAATTTCATTATTTCCCTCTCCTCCCATACCCTCCTAAATTGTTATAAAAACACAAAAGGCCGCCAAATTGGCGGCCTTTTGATTGCTTGTCCATAAAGGCAATTGACTGAATATCAATACCCTGGATTTTGTACCAAGTTCGGATTGACGGCAAGGGCAGATGCCGGTATCGGAAAAAGCAGACGCTCTGGACCAGACGTTTCGGGCTTGCCTTGGAAAGGTTCCAAGTATTTTCCAAAGCGGATGAGGTCTTGACGACGCCAGCCTTCCCAATAAAATTCCCTACCCCGCTCTTCCAATAGATTAACTTCATTCAAGGAAGCAAACGCAGTTGCGCTACGTTGGCCACGAAGGTCATTGACGATGTCCAAGGCAGCACCTGCATTGCCACTGCGCAACAACGCTTCGGCTTTCATAAGAAGCACATCAGCATATCGGAAGTACACATAATCGTTATCCGCATTGTCTCCGCTATTGTAATCTATGGGATACTTGATAACCCGGATACCAGTTACTTCAAGGTCATTGCCAGCCTCGACTAACGCAACCTCTCTCGTAAATGCAAGGTCATTGCCTTTTCTGTCCTTCAGTGCTGTGCCGTTTTGATCAAATTGTTGGCCAATAAGAAAACCAGCGCGAATGCCTCCAATCTCGGTCATACCAGCATACTCTGCCCCTTTGCGGATGTCAGAATCTTCAAAGCTGTCATAAAAATCACTAAGCGTGGCAAAACCGTTCCAGCCAGAAGGGTTTTGGTTGTAGTGCAAGGTGAGGAACCAACGGGAGCGCACGTTGCCGCTGCTCACACCGCCCACATTCTCCGCAGTCCAGATATTTTCTGATGAAAGCTGATCGTTTTTCGGTGCAAAGTTGTCGTAGTAATTGTCATCAATAGAGTACTTGCCAGAGTTGATGATATCGTCTGCAAGATTGATTACTTCCTGCATATCGGCATTTTCAAACTTAGGCGCAGCACGGTCAGCAAATGTTCCCCTGTTAAGGTGAATCTTCATGAGGAGAAACTTTGCTGCATCTTTATTCGCCCTATTTACAGGGCCGTCGGGCAAATCATTGAGTATTGCGTTCAACTCAGATTCAAGGAAGTCCAAAGCTTGTGTGCTGTTGAAAACTTCTGGCGCAATTGCGAGTTCATCCAATACATCAACATCACGGAAGGGAACTTGGCCCCAACCATCCGCTACGCAAAACATGACCCAAGCCCTTAGGAAACGCGATTCGGCAGCTTGCTGAGGAGTTGGATTAAATCTAAGGATGTTTGTTGTGGTGTAAACTATCTGCAACAATTCGTTAAATGTTGCTTCTAGGAATGCATGCTCTGCAGTCCAAGTATGGTCGTGAAGGACGCGCCAGATACCATTGTCATCCCAATCGGGCCCCCTGGTAGGTCCAAGTGTTTCATCAGAGGTGTGCTGTTGAGCAGCCCAGAACCTTGATTGGTCTTGAAATGGATTGCGCAGCCCGCCATACGCACCTTGAAGCAATGAAGCTACATCAGGTGTACCAACATCTTCAGACAACTTGTCATTCAGTTTCTCATCAAGGTCTGTGCAAGAAAATGCACCGAAGAACCCTAAGAAGACTAAAAATTTGATGTATTTCATGTCAAATTAGCTTTTTTTGATTAGAATTAGTTTTGCTTAAAAGTTTAAGAAAAAACTAATCCATTGTTTGTTAAACAAAATTAGAAAGAAAAGTTCACACCCATCAGCACAGTTCTTGCGCTCGGATATTGGATGTATTCGATTCCTGCTGAAGGAAGGCCTTCGGCAATGTTAACAACGTTCACTTCTGGGTCAAATCCAGTGTACTTGGTGAATATCAATAGGTTTTGACCAGTAAGGTACACCCTCACATTCTTGACACTTGTTCCCAAGTTGCCAAAATTGTAGGACAAAGTGGTATTTGCCAACCTCAAATAATTACCATCTTCAAGATAACGGGAGGATGGCTTGATCGAGTTGGCAGTAGATTCCCGAACGTCTCCGTCCAACAAAGAGGCATCAATATTCCTAGTACCCAAGTTACCAATGGGGATAACACTGTTCTTGGTGTTGTTGTAAATTTGATGGCCCATTGCACCATTCAAGTTCATGCTGAAGTTGAATTTGTCAACTGTAAGGCTTGTGCTTATTCCAACCAGCACATTGGGGTTTGGATCCCCCACAAAGCCCAAAGTCTCTGCAGTACCACCAACAAATTCACCGAAGCCATTCTCCCCTATGCCCAAGAATTGGCGAGTGTAAAAAGCGTTAAGCGGCTGGCCATTCTCCACACGCATCACAGTAGCGCCTGAGATGCCTTGTCCAAAAAGCGTTCCGTAGAGCAGGTTCGCCCCTTTATAGTCCTGTAGCTCATTACTGATAAAAGTAAGGTTACCCCCAAGTTCCCAAGTAAGTTTCTCTTTGCTCAATATTGTAGCGTTCAGTGCAAGTTCAACACCTTTGTTAACAACCTTTCCATCAAGATTTGTCCAATAAAGAACTGCTGGGCCAGGCAATGCAGCACGCTGACGGAAAAGTAAATCCGTTGTGCCCCTGTTAAAATACTCAACAGAACCTGTCAGGCGATAATCAAAAAGCGAGAAATCAAGACCAATGTTCGAGGTCGTCGTCGTTTCCCATTTCAACTTCTTGTTGCCAGAGTTTTCAGGATTAATTGCCCCCGCTGTACTTCCCGTTGAAGAATCGAATCTAAACTGTGTGGTAGCCGCTCCGGAAGGAAAATCTGAGTTACCCGTTTGGCCCCAACCAATCCTAAGCTTCAATTGGTCAAAAAGGTCATTTCCGATAAAGTCCTCATTGTGCAGGTTCCAAGCCAAGCCAACTGCTGGGAAATAACCATAGCGGTTATCCTCACCAAATTTGCTAGATCCATCTGCACGCATGGTTGCGGTAAGAAGGTATTTGTCACGAACATTAACGAGGGCGCGCACGAAGTATGATTGCAGCTCAGCATCAGGGTTATAGTAAGCGTATATTTCCCTGGAATTATTACTCGAATTTTGCATGATGGCAGAATAGTCGAAATCATCTATTGCAAAATCACGGGCCGTCATGCCATTGCCGCGTTCTGTACGTTTCTGGTATTCATAACCTACTACCGCATTAAGGTTGATTCCGGAAGCCAAGTTTTGATTCAGGTTCA
This sequence comes from Saprospiraceae bacterium, assembly GCA_016714985.1. Taxonomy (GTDB): domain Bacteria; phylum Bacteroidota; class Bacteroidia; order Chitinophagales; family Saprospiraceae; genus UBA6168. The sequence continues at coordinate 294,377 of JADKBS010000007.1, forward strand.
AAGTATGTGTGAGAATAGTGGAAGAATTTTCCACATGGTTTACAGAGGCAAGACCCCTGTTTTCAATATTTTGAATGTTCATCCATCTAGCTACCGAGGTATTCCGATTGCCAACGCCTTGGATGATGCTATAGTCAATCTTGTAAGTAAGGTTGTCCAAAATCTTGAATGATGGAGAAATACGAGCAATCAAATCAAAAGATTTGGACTGATCGCTGAAGGCATCAAGCAAGGCTATGGGATTGATGGAAGTATTTCCAAATTGTGGGGTGATAATTGGAGAACCAAGCGAATCGTATAGCGGGTGGGTTGGATTCCATTGGAGAGCCGAACCGATAAGGCTACCTTGGAAACCAGCATTTGTAGAGATTGCAGGGCCATTATCAATAGTCTGTGAAGCAATCACATTAAAATCCAAGCCTAAGCGGCGACTCTTAAGAAACTTGTAGTTGCCTGACAGGTTAGCAGTATAGCGTTGCAGCTTGTTGTTCTTGATGATACCCTCTTGATCGAAATAGCTAAAGCCAACGCGGTAATTGCCAAGGTCGGAACCACCCCCGATAGACAGGTTATGGCTCTGCGTGATTCCCGTTTGCAAAATCTCATCAAAAGCATCTACATTGCTACCATAGTCACCATTCCTTCTACCAGTGTTGGGGTCAGTTGGAAAGTCGTAATCAGCCAATGCATCACGATATTCATCCCCATTGAGCACCTTGTACTTCTGAAGGATAGTGCTAGCACCCACGTAAGAGTTTACATCAATACTTGGTGCACCCGATTTGCCCTTCTTGGTCGTAATCAAGATGACACCATTCGCTCCCCTTGAACCGTAGATAGCAGTGGCGGAAGCATCTTTCAAAACCTGAATGGATTCAATATCCGCAGGGTTCAGGTAAGCCAATGGGTTGGAACCTGCAGTTGCTCCAATATCGCCGGTGTTGGTTCCAGGCTTGCTCGAAGCACCAGAAAGCTGCACGCCATCCACAACGAACAACGGCTGATTGCCTGCACGGATGGATGAGTTACCCCTTATCCTGACCGTTGTTGAACCACCTGGCTGACCACTGTTGTTTACAACTTGTACACCTGCAGCTTTGCCTTGAATGAGTTGATCCGGAGAGACAAGCGCCCCTCTGTTGAAATCCTCCTCACCTACCGACACAACCGAGCCTGTCAGGTCAGATTTTTTCACGGAACCGTACCCCACAACCACAATCTCATCCAGCACTGCACCAGCATCCAATTTCACATCATAAACGTTGGAAGCAGTAATCGTTACCTTTTGAGCGGCATAGCCCGTGAAAGTAAACTCCAGTTGGGTAGCCCCATCTGGCAATCTTAGCTCGTAAGAGCCGTCAATGTCTGTAATGGTACCTGTACTTGTACCAAGCACCAATACGTTGGCGCCGATAAGCGCATCGCCTGTCTGCGCATCGGTCACAACACCTTTGATGGTGCGCTGGGCCATTGCCAGACTGCTCATGCCCATTGCCACGAATAGCAGCAGCAGACATTTCGCTAGAAAGTCAAACTTAAGTTTCATACAAAATTTTGATTTAGTTAGACAAAAGTTAGTTGTAAAGCCTTTTAGTGAGGATATGGATATGGGACAATCTTTCAAAAAAAACAACTATTGTAAAGTGTAAAAACCCAATGAACGGGGCAAAGCTGAGAAATAAGTTCTAAACGTCCAAACATTGGTCTTTGTGAACCACTTTCCAATAAAACTTTGTAAATCTCTAAAATAATACCATTCAGTGGGTCTGTTGTCTGGAAGAAAAACTTCCATTGCACAGCTATTTGAGCTTTAACCTTTGCTCAAACGTTTGATGTTGAAAACTTTTTTTTGGTGTATGCCTTCTATGAAGGCAAAGGTTTACATTTACAAAGAATAACCCAGTCCCTAACATTTATACTTACAATACAACAGCATCAATGAAGCGATCGACGCTCAAAGACATCGCCAAATTGACCGGACTTTCGATTTCTGGCGTGTCAAGGGCCTTGAAGGACCATCCTGATATTGCTCCGGAAACCAAGGAAAAAGTAAGGGAAGTAGCCAATGCGCTCAACTACCACCCCAACCCCAATGCACAGCACCTCCAATCAAAGCAATCAAAGACTATTGCTGTTATTTTGCCGGAAGTGAACACTTTTTTCTTCCCTGAATTACTGCAAGGCATCAGCAACGTGGTGGAACAGCATGGGTATTTCCTCATCTTCCTTCAATCTGACAACAGGTTCTCAAGGGAAAAGGAATTGATTGAATACTGCATCCAAATGTTTGTTGATGGTGTTCTTATTTCGGTTTCAGCTGAAACTACTAACCTCGAACACTTGCTGAAACTTCAAGAAATGGGGGCAGCTGTGGTGCAGATTGATCGTGTGCTTAGCAATGGCACAATCCCATTTTTGACCATAAACGATTCGGCTGCGAGCATGAAGGCCACAGCATATTTGATTGATAAAGGCCACAAAAAAATGGTTGGAATCTTTGATGATGCACGGCTGTCCATGACATTGCTTCGAATCGAAGGCTTTGAGCGGGCACTCCAACTACATCAAATCGCCATTGAAGAAGATTCAATACTTATAGTCCAAGATGGGGAGGATGTAGAATTCAAGTTGTCCAAATTATTGGATGAGAATACCTCAATAACTGCGGTATTTACCATGTCCGATAAACTGTTGGTCCGCGCCTATCATGCCATCAACCAATTGGGGTTGAAAATTCCAGACGATATTGCCCTGATTTCCATCAGCGATGGAAAGGCCCCACAATATTTATTTCCCGGCATCACCCATGTTAGGCACTCGGGCGAAGTGGTTGGCATCGCTGCTGCAACCTTGTTGTTCAAAATACTGTCTGGTGAAAAGATTCCTGGTCAGCTTCATGAAGTTGAAACCACCTTGGTCGAGCTTGACTCGGTTTGATAAATCCAAATGAAGTCATCTCTTCTCATCATCTGTATCTTCTTGCTGGGTCGGCAAACGACCTTAGCCCAACCCGGCTATGAGTTGTTGAAGGATGTAAACAAGATAGATATCCCTTTTGAGTTCCGAAACAACCTAATCTTGGTAAGGGTAACCTTTGCCAGAATTTTCCCCTTGCAGTTCATCTTCGATACCGGTGCCGAGAATTCAATTCTTTCGAAAAAAAGTGTCACCGACGCACTGGGAATCCCATACGAGCGGGAATTTAAAATTCTTGGCTCAGACCTCAAAACGGAACTGACCGCCTACTTGATTCGTGGCATCCACCTAAACATAGAAAACATGGTGGCACCCAACCACAGCATGTTGGTGCTCCAGGAGGATTATTTCAATTTTGAGGAAATGATCGGCATACAAGTGGACGGGATTCTTGGGGCCGACTTGTTCAGGGGGTTGGTGGTCAAAATAAACTATGAACGGAAGATAATCACGCTGACGAAAAGCAAGGAAGGAAAAAAGTTGATCGGTGAAACCAAATCGCTGCCCATTTTGATTGAAAAGAACAAGCCCTACCTTCAAACGGCCATCCGCACCCAAAGCGATTCATTGGTTAACGTAAAATTGCTGCTCGATACAGGTGCGATGCTTTCCCTCCTCCTGAACTCTGATACCCACCCTGACCTAAAGCCCCCCGCCAATACCGTTCAAGGCAATATCGGTGCAGGGCTTGGCGGATTCATTACTGGCCATTTGGGTCGGGTTACTACCCTCCATCTCGGCGAATTCGAATGCAACGATGTCATCACCAATTTCCAATCAGTGACAATTGGAATGGATACCATCAAAATGCAAGGCCGAAATGGCATCATTGGCAACGAGGTACTAAGTCGTTTTCTGGTCATCATTGACTATCCCGGGCAAAAACTTTACTTGACACCCAACAGGAGGTACAATGCCGAGTTTGAATTCGACAAAAGCGGTTTGGTTATCATTGCAACGGAACAAGGGCTGAAAAATTACGTAGTACACTATGTCATCGAAGGCTCACCTGCCGATGTTGCTGGAATCTTGACTGGAGACGTCATCAAGCGAATCAACAGATCACCTGCCAGCCTTTTGACATTGGAACGAATGAGCCAAATCCTTAAAAAAAAGGAAGGTAAGTTAACAAAGGTTGTTGTAGAAAGAGAAGGTAAACGGCTTAAATTCGAATTCACCTTGCGAAACTTAATCTGATTCCAAGCACTGAATTGCTAAAACCACAAAACCCAAACGTACCATGCCTATTCGACGAAACTAATTTTTTTCGCTAAGTAAACATTTTTCCAACTTAGCAAATAAACTATAGAAGTTGTTATAGTAATTACTACATTTGTATTTCCCTATTAGAAAACGCTCTGCCGCAAACATTCTACCCTATTGTTGTCCGCCTCTTTGTTTTTGAGGTTGCAACCAAACACTTCTTGCCCTTTTTCCTTACGAACACTGTGAACAAATCTTGATTTTCTGAACAAGCACCTACGTTTTGTAGGATGACTCGCCCTTAAAGGATTTTGTGCATACAACAGAATCATGGCATTCGTTGAATCCATCATTGCATGATTGGCTATGACGGATTTATGGCTGCTAGGTGCTTTGCACCAATCCTGAGAAAACCAACTACTGATTCAACGTGAAGAGAATGAGACTGATACTACACACCTATACAATGGCGGGATTGTTTTTATTGGGGGCCAATTTTGCAGCTTCACAATCCACTACCTATTTGAACTTGACTGGGAGCCAACATCGTGAGGCCATCATTTTCGCAAACCAAGAACAGCATATCGAGGTTTGCGGCCTAACCTTGGGCAAAACCTATCAGGTATGGTTGAACGAGCCAGGCGGAAACCCGGTCATCAAGCTCTTGGGCAGTACCCAGGCTTATTCGCCTTCTTTCTCATTTGTTGCTGCGCAAAATTGCCACGAATTCCTTGCTAAAAAATCGAATATCGCCCCTTCTAAATCCGAATCGACCACTTGGTTTTCTATCGGCTGCAAAGATTGTGGCAAAAAGGGCCAAGCCTTTGACCCGGGCAAAATCGCCACGCAGGGTGTGCTCAGCCCTCAGATATTGATCAACGATATTTTTCTCGGAGGGGATTGCTATGAAGTTTCCAATCTGAACGCCATTGGCGTTGGCTTAGGTAGGGGCAGCTTTTCAGATGGTAATTCGACCATTGGCATCCCAAATGGCATTATCCTCTGCACAGGCGATATTGCGGATGCCGCCGGCCCCAACAACGACGACCAGGCTGGCCTGAACATTGGAGGCCCCAGTACTGACCCTGATTTGGAGATTTTCGCAACAGCTAATATCCAGGATGTTCAGGGCATTGAATTCGACTTTGTGCCAACCGGAAATACCGTCTCTTTCGACTATGTTTTCGCCTCGGAAGAATACTGTGAGTTTGTCAACACAGGCATGAACGACCTATTTGGGTTCTTCATAAGTGGGCCAGGCATCAATGGCAGCTTTTCCTTCAATGGAGAAAACCTCGCCACCGTACCTTCCACCAACCTATACGTCACCATTGATAACGTCAACCAACTAGACAACTCTGCCTTTTTTGTGCCGAACCGGGCAAATTGCGGAGCAACTACCAACATGACCGACATCCAATACGATGGCTGGACAACCGTTCTGACCGCCACTGCCAATGTAATTCCTTGCGAACAGTACCATATCCGCTTGGTCATCGCAGATGTCGGGGACGGTATTTTTGACTCGGCAGTTTTCTTGGGAGCGGGCAGCTTCAATGCTGGCGGAGACCCCGAAACAGGCAATATCGAGCCTTCTACTGGTATTCAAAATTTCCTGGAAGGCTGTGAACCAGCCCATTTCACGTTCTACCGGGATACCGACAGCGATATTAACCAACCCGTTCTTATCGAAATCACATTGCTCCCTTCGAGCACAGCAACCGAGGGCGTTGACTTTGGCGTGCTGCCAGCTTCGGTTATCATACCTGCGGGCCAAGACAGCATTGTGCTTCCAATCACCCTCATTGCCGACAATATTTCAGAAGTGTTGGAAAGCATTCAAATATCAGTAGCCAATGGCTGTGAATGCTCATCGCTTGAGTACAGTCTTACCATTTCGGACCTACCCGGGTTCAATGCCATTTTACCTACCGTTGAAGTTTGTGAAGGCAACTCGGTGAACCTTTCACCGACCATCAGCAACGGTATCACCGGCGGTGCCTATACCTACCAATGGAGCAATGGTCAGATTACCCCTTCCATCAATATCACCCCGACGGATGGTCAACTAATAACAGTTACCATAACTGACCAATGTGGCACTGAGGTGCTGGCGAGTACAACAGCCAACGTCATTGAAATCCCGTCAGCCAGTCTTTCGGCTGGAGGGGGAAATAGCTGCCTTGGCAGTGCGAGTGATGAACATGTTTTTTCCATAGAAATAACCGGCGAGCCAAACTGGCTGATAAGCTACACCTTGGATGGCATTACCCAAAGTCCCATACCAGTCACTAGTTCGCCTTTTCAGTTCAGTACAAGCACACCTGGGAGTTATATCTTTACAGCCGTTTCTACTACTACTGCCAATTGCCAGGGAGTGGCTATGGGTGCGGCAAATGTTTTTCTGGGCGATATTCAAAACACAGTTGCCACGACCCCAATTGATTGCAATACGCTTGGTTCCATTACAATTGCCACCACTGGCGGAAGCATACCTTATCTATATAGTTGGAGCAATGGCTTGCCAAATTCACCCAATATCTCAGGGCTGCCAGCAGGAAGTTACCAAGTTACGGTCACAGATGGCAACGGCTGTACTGCATTGGCTAATGGAACAATCGGATCTGTGCCATTGATAAGCGCTGTTGCAACAGCCTCTCCTGTGGATTGCAATACGCCCAACGCCGGAACCATCAACTTGGGGGTCACGGGTGGCACCCCTCCTTATAGTTTTGCATGGTCAAATGGCCTTCCGAGTACCCAAAACCAAATTGGATTGGGCACGGGAACCTACACAGTTACCATCACGGACGGAGGGAATTGCACGGAAGTGGCCTCAGCCACGGTCACTGCTACCAGTACACTTCCAACAGCTTTAGCTCAAGCAAATGACAGCCTTGATTGCGAAGCAGTAACCATCGCAGTGACTGGACAAGGCTCGGAACTTGGGAACAATATCAATTATCTGTGGACCGGGCCGGGCATCGTGGGTGCTGACGATGGGATTGATATCAAGGTAGAAGAAGGTGGCATCTATACCTTATTGGTAACAAACACTTCCAATGGTTGCACAAACACCGCCATCGTCATGGTGGAGGCTAACCAAGAAGTTCCGGTTGCACAAGCTATTGGCGGTACGATAACCTGTTTGGATGGTCTGATTGAATTGAACGGTGGTGGTTCCAGCCAAGGTGCAAACTTCACGTTTGAATGGACAGGCACAGGCATTGTTGCCGGCGGCAATACCCTGAACCCGACGGTCAATTCCCAAGGTGTTTATACCCTCACTGTGACCAATGAAACCAACCATTGCGAAGCAACCACAACTGCCATTGTTGGCATTGACATTAGCGCTCCAGTTGCAGACATCGAAGCACCGACACAACTCAATTGCACTACCACAGCCTTTGTTTTGGATGGCACTGGCTCCTCACTTGGAAATGGGTTTGGCTATCAGTGGTATTTGAACGGGAGTGCTATCCCTAATGCAAATTCAACCAGTTTGCAAGCTTCCAACCCTGGCAACTACCAGTTGGAAGTTGAGAATCTGGCAAATGGCTGCAAATCAGAAGCGGCAGTCATCGTTTCACAGGACATTCAACCGCCCCAAGCAAACGCATCGGTCAACGGCCAGTTGGATTGTATTCAAAACTCGGTTGCGCTGGCGGGAAATGTGCTGGGAAATGCCAACGATTTCAGTTACCAATGGACAACCACGAACGGTGTTTTCAACGGAAGCACCACTGAGCTAAATGCAACAGCTGCTGCTCCAGGTCTGTATTTGCTGCTAGTTACAAGTTTGGAAAATGGCTGTTCCGACACGGCTCAAGTACAGGTTTTGCAGAGCAATGACCTTCCCATCGTGGACATAGTGGCCAACGGCACCCTCGATTGCAACACTGAAAGCTTGCTTTTGGATGCCACCCCCTCAAGTCAAGGCGCTGGTTTTAGCTTTCTATGGTCAACCTCCAATGGCAGTTTCCTTTCTGGACAAAACAGCCTAACGCCTATTGTTAATGCCCCTGGAACCTATCTGCTCACCATTTTCAATGCAGCTAATAATTGCCAAACCCAAGGCAGCGTCACGGTGGCGCCAAATGACAATACCCCTACCATTACAATCCCAACTCAGCCCATGATTGACTGTGGGAATTCGGAAGTCAATATTGAGGCGACAATCGGCAATATTCCACCAAGTACTAATTTGAGCTATGATTGGTCAACTTCAGATGGTGGAGTCAGTGGCCCTGTTGATGGGATTTCTATTGTTGCCACAGCGGCAGGAACCTATACCCTGGTTGTGACCAATGAGGAAAACGGATGCACTGTGGAAGCTACAGTTGCAGTGGAGGCAGATTTGGCGTTTCCCATGGCGGTCATTTCGCCGCCTGACACTATCAATTGCATAAACTCCTTCATCAAATTGAATGGTACTGCCTCAAGCCAAGGAGCCAACTATTCGTATGAATGGACGACAAGCAATGGAAGTATCCTTGGAAGTGCAAATGTGCTGAACCCGACTGTTGATGCTGCCGGAACCTATCATCTAACCATAACCAACAATACAAACCAATGCACTACCATCGGCCAAGTGACGGTTTATGAAAACTTGGCGCTGCCATTTGCCACTGCACAAGCAATTGGAGAATTGAATTGCACGAACGTGGAACTGAACATGAGCGGTATTGGCAGCAGTATTGGGCCAGCTTATGCCTATGAATGGAACGGCCCCGGAATCGTATCTGGCGGAAACACGCTGACCCCATTGGTCAATGCACCTGGCGCTTACCAACTGGCTGTCACCAACCTGCAAAATGGTTGCTCTGCAATAGTCGAGGCATTTTTAGTTCAAAATACGGATGCCCCAATTGCAGAAGCTGGCTTAAATGCCGAGCTTTCGTGCCAATCGAATACTGTCACCCTCAATGGAAATGGATCAAGCTTGGGCCCCAATTTCATTTATGAGTGGGGCAGCCTAAATGGCATTATCATCAATGGGGCAACGACCTTGCAGCCAACTGTGAATGCTGTAGGTATTTACGAATTGACGGTAACCGATACCTTGAATGGATGCAGAGCCTCCGACCTTGTGCAGGTCACACCAGATGAGGACATACCGACGGTCGTCATTGCCCAAGCCCCTACCCTAACCTGTAGCATGGAGGAAGTCATTTTGAATGCTACTGCTTCGGATATGGGCACTGGCCTCGTTTTCGATTGGTCAACCCAAGATGGCTTTATAGTGACAGGTAATAATGGGCTTCAACCAACGGTTAATCAGCCGGGAACCTATCTGCTTACCGTTACCAATACCCTCAACAATTGTAGTGGCACTGCCAATGTAGTGGTGGATTTGGACAATGACGTGCCAACTGCAGTAGCTGGGCAAGACGGTTTTTTGAATTGCTTGGAAAACTCCTTGCAATTGAATGGACTAGGCTCTGAAACAGGCACGGGAATTACCTACGCTTGGAGCACAGGGGATGGCAATATCAGTTTGGGGGCAAATACGCTTACACCTACTGTTGACCAACCGGGTACCTACCAATTGTTGGTGACCAACATCACCACGGGCTGCACAAGCTCCGATGTGGTGGTGATAGGGCAGGATATAGAATTGCCAACGGCAGTTGCCGCTGTGCCAGACAGCTTGGACTGCATCACCAATCAGGTTGCCTTGAATGGTCTTGGCAGTTCCACTGGTACACAATTTCAATATGGCTGGTCAACACTTGCTGGCAATATTGTAAACGGCGCAAATACGCTCACCCCACAAGTGAACGAACCTGGCACTTACACCCTGACCGTCACCAATACCGCCAATTCATGTACTGAAACCGTCGAAATAGAAGTAGCTCAAAACATTGCCTATCCGATTGCTGTGGCAAATGCAAATGGGCAAATAACCTGCAACACCAACACGGTTGGGTTGAATAGTGCAGGTAGTAGCCTCGGTAACGACTTCAGCTACCAATGGATCACAAACAACGGAAATATCGTTAGTGGGGCAAATTCTCAAAGCCCAGTGGTGGATGAGCCAGGAAGCTACACACTAACCATAACCAACAGCGAAAACGGCTGCTCTTCAAGCGATCTGGTTCAGGTATTGGCTGATCTGGCAGCGCCACAAGTTGCCATCGCCCCGCCGAGTCAATTGACTTGCAGCATCCATCAAGTGACCATACAGGGAACCATATTGCAAGGCGCCAACCTTAGCTACCTTTGGACGACAGCGGATGGGAACATCGTATCAGGCTCAAACAACCTAAGCACACTAGTGGACGAACCAGGAGTTTATTTGCTGTTTGTAAGCAACAACGCCAATGGCTGCACCACCGAAAGCCAAACCACGGTTGGAATTGACACGATAAGCCCGCTGGCCGATGCCGGGGCACCGTTCCTGCTGAGTTGCAACGGACAAAACAACACCCTCGACGGCAGTGGATCATCGGGCAACGGTACATTTGGCTTTACTTGGAATACACTTGATGGCACGATAACCACTGGTGCCAATTCTGCCATCCCGACCATTTCAGCGCCGGGGACCTACCAGCTCATTGTTACTCAAAATAGCAATGGCTGCACCGCTTTGGACGAAGTGACCGTCGGTTCCGAACTTCCCGTTTCAACTCCATTGGTAACGCAACCACTTTGTACGGGCACGCTCGGAAGTGTGGTGTTTACAAACGTTTTGGGAGGTTTGCCGCCTTACGCTTACTCCATCAATGGTGGAGATAGTTATAGCTTGCAACCCCTCTTCACCAACCTATTGCCCGGCGGCTATGATCTGGCGATTCAGGATGCAAATGGTTGCAGCCAAACGACCAGCATAGTCATTGAGCCAGCAGTTCAATTGAATTTGGAGATAGAACCTATCCAACTAATTGACCTTGGTGACAGCATCCAGTTGAACCTTGAACTGAACATACCCATTAGCGAAGTAGAAACCATTGAATGGACACCAGCTGATTTCCTTTCTTGTGCTGACTGCTTGAATCCAATGGCCTTGCCATTGCAGACCATCAGTTTCACAGTGACAGTCATTGATAAAAGTGGATGCGAAGACACTGCGCCGATTACCATATTGGTCAAAAAATCCAATGATGTCTATGTACCCAATGCTTTTTCGCCCAACGATGACGGCATCAACGACAAGTTCACTGTTTTCTCCAACCTTGATTTGCCTGTCAAAGTCAAAACATTCATGGTTTTCAGCCGCTGGGGCGAGTCTGTCTATGAGGCTTTTGATTTCATGGCAAATGATCTGAACTATGGGTGGGATGGCTATTTCAAGGGAGAGGCGATGGATCCTGCTGTTTTTGTTTGGTATGCAGAGGTAGAATTCATAGATGGCAGTTCACAATTATTGAAAGGAGGGGTCACCTTGGTAAAGTAGTCTTTGAGAGAATAGAAAATTCAAATTTAAATTTTTAGTATTTTTATTTTAATAATAAGATTTGATTTTACTAGGGTTTTCGAAGCCTCTATTTTCCTTGGTGCAAAAAAAACCAAAGAATATTTGAAAATAATATAAATACTCTCGTTATTTGTGCATCGAACTGATCCAAAACGAAAATACGGAGCCAACTTAACTGGCCCTCCTTTTTGCTTGTAAGCATCCTATAACCCACTATTGTGCAATTCTCGCACACAGAATTTTCCCACGAACATATCCATTGACGGCGTTTGCCGTCTCAGAGCCTGTTTATGCTTTTGCAAATTGGGCTTGAACCTGCCTTAACGGCTTTAACAACACTGTGCATTCACTTACCTTTTGCGTCCTCATTAACACGAGTGCCGCCTGTCATTTTTATTTTTTAACCAACCGACTACACACGTGCTTTGGGCATAGCCAATAATTTTCTTTATCTGCATGCCGACCAAGACACCGGTTCAACACATTTCTTGTTATGAAAAATGCAATTATATGTTCATTCGCCCTATCCATGTTCATTTCAGTGCAGGTTCAAGCCCAATGCATCAAGGACATTCAGAACCTCATAGAGATGCCTGAACCTTGCTTTTTCATTGGCATGGTTGACTATGATAACCCAGCGTGTTTTGATGCAAGCCAAAGTTCCAACTACAAATACAAATGGTGGATTACAGCTGCCGATAACGGAGAATTCATAGCCGTGTACGAAGGCTTTTCCTTTCAGCATACTTTCAAAAAATTTGGAGGCTATAAGTTTTGCCTTGAAATTGACAGGGATGACGACCCCTTCAACACTCCTGATGTGGTGGATTGCGTCACCTACACAACGTGTCAAATTTGTACAGAAGACCGGATTGACATTGAGTACGTCAACTGTCCCTATGGCGGTGGGTGCGATATCAATGTCATCAGCAAAATACATGCAGAAAATGTGGTAGGCCTGAAGCCAACTGCAAAAATCATATTCTCCTACAACCCTACCCCACAAGAACTATTGGGTGGAGTTGAACCTTATGACCTTGAGTACGACTACATAGCCGTGGATTTCGATGCCAATTCCGATTCCATTCAAATTTTCCAAAGCTTATCTGCCCCTTACAAGCGAGGTTGTTACACACCCAAAATCGTTTTTAGCCTATTGGATGGCTATGGCGCACATGGGATGGATGGCGTTGCTTGTAGGGAAATTGTATTGGAATCTGACCAGATTTTCAGGTGCATTGCATGTGGTAACGAAGATGGGGAATGCCGGGCCAGTGAGATGGCAACCGCTATTTCAAATGAGGATGGCACCTGTGATTTATTCACTTCCTGTAATTTGCTGAGAGAGGATGAAGCATCCATAGATGGCCACTCGGGCATGCACAATACGCAACAACTCAGGCTTTCGCCTAACCCAAGCTCTGACAACCTTCATATTGATATTCCATTCTCGACAGCGGAAGATTGCCATATTTTGTTGCTCAACCCCCTTGGCCAGCAGGTGCTGAAGCTGTCATTACCTGCAGGTGAAAAACATACTGACCTTGACGTCAGCCAACTTACAAGCGGGCTTTATATCGTGGCTATTCTTGAAAATGGCCGGATTGCACAGTCCTCGCAAGTTATGGTTTCCAATTTTTAGTTTAATCCATACCAAAAGCCAATCTGTAGATAAACACTCATCCCTTTTCCTTCTCAGTGATAAAATTCCATCGAGCCGCTCCATTTTGGGGCGGCATTTTTTATGAAGCCTGTTCAGAAACTCCAAGCAAGCCCAAACCTTAGGAAGAACTGCAACTTGAGCAGATAAAAGTCCTGGGCACCTCGCAATTCATCTGGAATGAATTCATTGAAAACGTATTCATCCCTAACTGCCAAGTTCAGCACATCGCAATAGGGCGAAAAGTCAAAATAAAGGTTTTTGTACAGTTGGTACTCAAGGTGTGGATTCAAGGCAAAACCAAGTCCGAGAACCTTGTTTTCAGTTGGTGACCCGTTCGGATTTAGTCCGTTCAATTGTTCCACGCCGTAATATCCCCTTGCTGAGATACCAGCCAAAAAACGAAATGAACTGTTCGGATTCCTTGTGAAGATTTTGCCGTACTCATATTTTGCACCAATGGAGAATCGAGCATCCGTTCCCTCATTTGGGGAAGATTGGAACAGGAAATTGGTAATTTCAAATTCATGGTACTTCCCGTTCTGGAGGGAAACAAGGATGGCAGGTGAAACCCACTTAAATTCAAGTAGTTCTGTTGAAGTTCGATCAATAACAGGCACGCCCCTTGCGCCATTGGCCGCCAAGTGACCGTAAAGTTTGGCAGAGATTCTCATTTGGCCAAAAGCGAGCATTGGCGCTGCTGCCAAAAAAAACAGGAAAATCGTGCGAAGTACATTCATGAGCAAACCGAATTTATTGCAGCCATTAAACGCATAAAATCGGTGCTGTCATTGTATAAATGCGGTGAAATCCTCATGGCCCCGCCCCGATAAGAAACATGCACGCCGCTTGATGAAGTCGCTTTTTTGACTGTTAACAAATCAAGCCCTTGTGGCAACCTTACCCCAACCAGATGACTGCCCCGCCATTCTCGCTCCTCAATTCCGAAACCTAAATCCAGCATTTCTTGAAGGTACGGTGCAGCAATTTGCCGGACGTAATCCTGAATGTTTGGCACTCCCCATTCCAGCAATAGTTCCAATGCTTTTGATAGCATTGGAACTGCAATGAATTGGCTATTTTCACCCATGCAGTAACGATTGGCTGCAGGGTTATAGGATGGTTGGAAATTGGTCAAGTTCTCAAAATTCTCGCTTCCAAACCTGTTAATCCAGTTCTCCTCAATTGGGGTACCATTGTCAAACCGCTCTCCGAAATAAGCCAAGCCCAGGCCATAAGCGCCCATCAGCCATTTATAGCCTGCGCAGACCAAGGCATCTGGTTGTATTTCAGCGACATCAAATGGCAGGGCACCTACCGATTGCGTGCCATCAATGATGAGTGCCGCACCGACATCATTCGTTCTGTTGCGTACGGCCTTAAGGTCGAACAGCGTGCCATCCGTCCAGTGTGCATGGGGCAAGGCAACCACTGCCGTTTGCTTGTCAATTGATTCCAATACCAATTGATTCCACAACCTGCCACGACCTTCAATGTCAACCGGCCTCTTGACCACTTTAAGCGTTGCTCCATTTTCTTCAGCCAGCCGCTGCCAGGAATAGTAGTTGCTTGGAAAAATCTCGTCCACCACTACAATATTCTGCCCTCGGTGAACCACCAAGTTTTTTGCGGCGGAGGCAATTCCATATGAAACTGAGGGTACAAGGGCGATGCGTTGGGCATCAGGCACATTTACGAGGCTGGCGAATAACTTCTTGAGCTTTTCTACTGGCTCAAAAAAATCGGGAATCGTAATTTCCCAAGGACGTGCTTTCCGTAGCAGCCCATTGATGCCAGCTTGTTCCACTGGCCTCGACAAAGGCGACATGTAGGAACAGTTCAGGTAGGAAACCCCTTCTGGGATGGAAAATAGGTGTTTTTGGCAAAGAAGCATGGCGGTAAATATTGAGCATTGGTCATTGGCCAATGAATTATACCAATCCACTGCTGGTTTTGTCGGAACAGCTTACCAAAAGTTCTAAACTTTCGTTAAGCTGTTCCGACAAAACCAGTAGTGGCAGCATATAGCCCGCAATTTATCGCTTATTGGGCAAATGGTAGCTGATGCTTAACTGCAAAAGCCGGTTGAAATCAGCAGTCTTGTTTTTAGGCAGAACGTCAATCAACCCATACCTGAATTGTGATGCCAGGCTCAGTCGGTTCGTAATTCGGTATTCTATGCCTACGGTTGACAGCAAATCAAAGGGCGCTACAGCATAATCGTTTGAGGTACCACTACCGTTTGATATTTCTGCATCGTTGGAAAATCCTTTACTAGTCAAAGACAATTTTTCAAACACCCCACCTCCCACATAATCCGATTTGGCATTTAGTAGAGCGGATGCGTCAATTCCCATTTTCAAGCTGAACCTGTTGTTAAAGGAGTAGGATAACCTCATAGGCACTGACAAGTAATGGAGGTTAAGCCCAGATTGACGGCTGGTTCGAACCACCGCATTTGAATTTGCGCTAACTCTGTCAGCGGCATCTAAGTTCGTACCATAAGAAACAACTTCTTCTGACACAGCGCCGCTGCCATCATATTGGTATCCGGCAAGCTCCACATTGAGTGGTTGTTGAACAAAAATATAGCCTAGTCCAAATTGCAAGTTAAACTTGTTATTTTGTAAAGGATTACCAACAAGAAGGCCAACCCCTACGCCCGACGCAGGATTGTCAACAGAACGCATGTAGCTTGCTTCGATGGCCATTCTTTTGCTATTTTTTTGTAATTGCGTTATCACCGCAATACTGGGCGCTGTGAATCCAACGGGAAAGCTGGCCATCCCAAACTGCTCAAGCGCATCGCTGGCTTCGGTTACTGGTAAAGTTTCATCCGATTTTGCCAAGGATGTTTCAATAAATTCTTGAAGCTGTTTACCTGAATCATTAGTAGCTAAAGGTAGTAGGCTTTCTTTTCGCTTCGTCAATGCGTTGCCAGTGATTTCATTTGGCGATAGTTGCTCCCCAACATGGTTGCTGTGCTTGATTTCCCGTCGGGCATCTTTCGCTACATTGGAAGCGGCAATGTTGTTATTTGCTTTTTTAGGCAAATCATTTTGCCCATTATTCTTTGATTCCAAAGATGCTTGATTGCTATTGCCCATTGGGGATGCCTCCTCTGCTATTGGCTTGGAAACCTTGGTGGTTGACTGCACTGGTTTTCTATTCCAAATAGCATAGCCTGTCCCAACCGATACGACAAAAAAGCTCATCACCATAAGCCACAAGTACCAACCGAACCCACGTCGGCGATCTGCTCCCGTCGTTGGCATCTCCGCATCAAGTTGCTTGCGCATCTCACCCCATGCGTAGTTGAGAAATGCATCGTCATTATGTATTCGTTTATCCTGCATAGCTCCTTAAATCGTGTTGATTAATCAATTGCTTGAGTTTTTGCCGGGCAGTAGCCAAATGCCACTTAGAAGTTCCATCACTAATACCCAATTGCTCGCCAATTTCAGCATGGGAAAACCCTTCTATCGCATACAGCTTAAAAACTTCTGCGCTGGCAGGTGGCAGCGTATCTACCATCCGGAGGATGTCCTCTGCATAAAGTTGACTGGTAGGACTGGCATGAACGGGTTCATCCCGCTCTTCAAAAACAAGGAAATGGATGTATTTCTGTTGGTCACGGAAGTAATCGGCAAGACTGTGCCAAACCAACCTGCGCACCCATCCTTCCAAAGAGCCTTTGAAGGAATAGAGGTGGATTTTTTTGAAAACCCGCATGAATCCATTGTTGACGATTGACATGGCCTCGTCACGGTCATCGGTTCGGCGTAGGCACATCTCCATCATGGCAGGAAAGAAGCGGCGATAAAACTGCTCCTGCCAGAATCGGTCGTTGGCTACACAGCCTTTAACCAGATCCTCGTCGGTATATGTCCTTTGTTTTAGCAAATGCCGTGGTTTTCGCTTGCGCAAAAAGGTTGGATCACTTCCAAAGGCCGATTCCCACCCTAATCACGATTCTCCGATAATCAATGTCACGGATTTCCAAATCTCCGTTGTAAAGTGTCCGCTCAAAATGGGCGCTCTGGAATCTTGCCCCTAGGTCCATGTAGATGTCAACTCCCTCTGTAGTAGCGGCCCTATAGCCGATGGCCAAGTAGCCCATTGGCCCGCCTTCGGCTGTTTTTATGTCTAAAGACTTGCGGGGAAAACCTAACGAATAGCCGCCACCAAGCAAGGAATAGAACCCGCCAGATTCTTTCTTTGAAGGGAACAAGGCCCTAAGTTCTCCAAACAATGGGTAAACCGTTTCACCCCTTCTGGAATAGTTGTCTATCCCAACACCTAAGCCTAAGCCAAACACATCGTTGATCTGCTTTCCAAAGACCTGTGAGAAACCAGCACCCAATGAAACACCCTCGTCGTCACTGTTGCCGACGGCAAATGAGAGCATCGAATTGGCGTAGAGTCCACGTGTCCTCGCCGTTGGAAGCTCGTTCGTTTTGCGATTTGCTTCTAAAGTGCCCAGTTCAACTCCCTGTTGGATTTTTGAGACATCGGAATCCGCTATTTCCAGTTTCTGGCCGTCTTCGGTTTGAAACTTCAAGGTCTGGCCAGGCGTGTACTGTTGGATTTGACCCTTTAGTGCCTTGCCATCTTTCATGGTCACGATGTCAATTGTGGCAGTTTGAGAAAAGGCTGAATAAGGTGTGACTGCCACTATTGCTAGGAACAACACGATTAGCGTATTTTCTTTCATGAGTTAAGTATTATTTTAGGTGAAAAAATCCCTCACAAGGTATCACCCGTAACGCATCTGTGCAAATCCTACTACAAAAATCCATTTCCTTAACAGTCCGACAGACAGTTATCAATAGGTGAGAGGTTGGGTAGAACTTAAAAAGATTTAAAAACTGGCTCAAGAATGATTGGATGGCAAGCAATCAATTATAGGTCACAGCGTCTGGCATACTTGCAATCACGGCATAGTGGTCGCCTTTATTGGACATGATTTGCGACCAAAGCGAATCGGGCTTTGACTTGAAAACATAATTTGGGTGCATGTTCGCCGTGACCCATGACCCAGTTTCCATTTCCTCCTCCAATTGGTTGTCAGACCAACCTGAATAGCCCACAAAAAAACGGATATTGTCAGGTGTGATAAGTTCAGAAGAAATCAAGAACTTCAGTTGCTCAAAGCTCCCACCCCACCAAACACCATCTGCTATTTTGCGGCTTTCTTCCAACAAATCGCCAACGTTGTGGATATAGTGGATAGTGTCAGTCTGTACAGGGCCGCCAAAGAATACCTTGGCGTTAAATTCCGGAAACCCGTTCACCAGATCATCCACCCGCATGTCCAGTTTCTTGTTCAGAATGAACCCAATACTGCCTTCTTCGGAATGTTCACAAAGGAGTACTGCGGTACGCTTGAAATTGGGGTCAAGCATGAATGGCTCAGCCAATAGTATGCTGCCGGTATTGATGATGGTTCCTGCCATTTTGAAATTACTAAACGCTTGAAAGAAGAAATTGCAATTAAAACAAGAACGAATGACAATGGTTTAGCACCGTTCTCTTCCTTATCCTGCTTGATTTCAAGCGCCAATTTGCAGCAAGATTCGAAAAAATACAAATAAAAATAACTGAACACCCATTAGCGGACGGAAAACATACAAATGAGGAGAAAAAGCCTTAGTGTGTTGACCCTTTTCTAACGGACTTATTTACAACGCCGAAGTTGGGAAACGCCTATCAACCCTTGCCACAAAGCCTCGCAGCACTTTGCCCGTACCGCCAACTTCAATAAATTCTGTCACGCCATCTGCAATCATGTTTTGCATGGTCTGCGTCCAGCGTACAGGTGCGGTCAACTGGTCAACGAGGTTCTGGCGAATCTTTTCTGGGTCGGTTTCAGGCAAGGCATTCACATTCTGGTAGATTGGGCAAACAGGTGTTGTGAAATTGGTAGCCTCCAATGCCGCCTTCAGTTCTTCCTTTGCTGGCTGCATGAGCGGCGAGTGGAATGCCCCGCCTACTTGCAACACAATGGCCTTGCTGGCACCTGCCTCGGTACACTTGGCCACAGCCGCCTCAATACCTGGCACCGAGCCAGATATGACCAATTGGCCAGGACAATTGTAGTTCGCTGGAACGACCACACCATCTATACTGGCGCAAATCTCTTCGACTACCTCATCGGCCAAGCCAAGTACGGCAGCCATGGTGCTTTCCGTCATTTCGCAGGCCCGCTGCATGGCCATCGCCCGCTGCTGTACAAGCCGAAGCCCATCCTCGAAAGTCAAACCACCCGCAGCCACCAGCGCTGAGAACTCACCCAGCGAATGCCCTGCCACAGCTTCTGGCTGGAAGTCATTGCCAGCGATTTTTGCCTTCACGATGGAATGCAGGAACACGGCTGGTTGGGTGATTTTGGTCTGTTTCAACGCCTCAGCATCGCCCTCGAACATCACATCCGTGATGCGGTACCCGAGTATTTCATTGGCCTGTTCCAACAGTTCTTTGGCATAGCCATTGTTCTCGTACATGTCCTTGCCCATGCCCTCGAACTGGGAACCTTGACCGGGAAAAATAAAAGCCCTCATAAGATTGCGGATTTTGGATTACGGATTGGGGATTGGGGGGCTGCCTGCAGCGCCTCCAATTCAGCGGGCAAAACTAAATCAATTTGAATTTCCGATTGAAAGATTGCAATGATTCTTGCAAAACAACGAACCCCACCAGCAACCAACGTACTGGTAGGGTTTGTCTTATGGAAAGCGGTAACCCACTACCCTCCCCCACCTTTTTTATCCTTATCCTTCTTACCCGGAATCTTAATCTTATCCAAGGCATCTTTGGCCTTGTCCTTGGCCTCTTTTCCTGCTTTGTCCAACGCTTTGTCGGCGGCTTTTTTGGCCTCGTCGTCCAAGCGCTTTTTGGCTTCTGCCTCCAACTTCTTTTTGGCTTCGGCAGTTGCTTTGTCGATCTGCCGTTGGGCTTCTGCCTCCAAGCGTTTCTTTTCTTCATCAAGTTTGGCTTGGGCTTCTGCCTTTGCCTTGTCCAGTTCTTTTTGAGCTTCTTCCTTCACTTTGCTCACCACGGCGTCTTTCACGGCCTCGGCTGTACCTTCGGCGCCCAGTACCTTGAAGGTCACTTTGGGATTGTCCATCGTGCCACCAAGGTTGATTTGCACGTTGTAGAACTCGCCAGCGCTCAGGTTCAGGCCCAGCTTTGAAGCTTCCCCAGCGAGGAAGTCAACGCCTGTGTTGGCAGCTGCACCGATGGCGCTCTTGCCGATTTTGGAACGGGGGATTTTCGCCAAAATCTTATAGTCCATATCACCCACGAGCTTGTGCGAGCCACTGAAATCCATCTTGATGCCGTCCACCGTTTGCGAGAAGGGGTCTATCATTACAGCGCCGTCCTGCACCTTGAACCAGTTCTTGGAGTTCTTCAAGTCAAGCTTTTTGAAAGCGTCCACGTTCAGCTTATTACCGACTTCTCGCAGCGGCTTGGCGAGCGTGATTTTACCGTTCAGCGTCTCCAAAAGTCCCTTGGCGGTGATGGTGCCAATGTCGGGCATCAGGTCTTTCTTCAGGTCGCTGCTCATGGTCAGGTCGGTGTTGAAAGTACCCGTCAGGTATTTACCGATGGGCGCCAAAAGCTGGAACGTATTGAACTTGGCGAAAGCCTGCTGGAAGTCAATGTTCTTGAGTTTCATCAAGAAATCGAACTTGGGCTTTTCGTGGTTTTTGGTGTTGTAGCCCCCGGCAATGTTCATGCTGCCACCCATCGAATTGGCCGTCAGGTTATCGAAGCGCACCTCCTCGTTTTTCACGGAAAGCGTGCCCTTCATGTTCTTCAATTCCATGTCGTCGTAGATGACCGTGGCGATGTCCGCCGACACTTTCATGTCTATGTTATCCGGCACCAGAATCGGCTCGGCAGCCTCGGCGGGCGGTGTGGCCGTTTGCGCAGCACCCTCCTCGGTCATGAACTGGTTGAGGTTCATGTAGCTGGAACGGATGGCGAGGTTGCCGCCTAGGGTTTCGTTCTCGAAGAGGTAGTTCCAGATATTGGTCATCGTGCCGCTGGCATTGAAGTCGCTCTGCCCCAGCTTCCCGCTCAATTGGTTGACTTTCAAGGCGTTGGGCGTGAAATTGCCCTTGGCAACGAGGTTTTCTATTTTGTAAACATCGTAGTCCACCTTCCCCACCGAAGCATCCAACGTAAAATCAAAGCGGTTGAAAACCTCTTCACTTGCTGTCGGAGCTGGGGCCGCAGTGGTCGTGGCAGGTGCTTCTTCCTCCGTCATCCATTCGTCAGCGTTGAAATAATTGGAGCGAAGCGTGAAGCTGCCCTTCATGGTTTTATCCGGCGAGAAATAAGCAAGGATATTGTCAATCTTGCCACTGCCACTGAGGTCGCTCTTGCCCATTTTCATGCTGAAACTAGGCACGTTCACCTGCTGTGGCGTGAAGTCCATTTGCATGGCGCCGATATTGATGGCAGGCATCCCGTCGGCGGCGTAGTTCATGTTTTTGATGGAAGCCGTACCGCTCATGTCCACGTTGGCGTAGTCGCCCCGGTCAATGGTGCTCATGCTCGTTTTCACCGCAATATCCGAGTTGATGATGCCACTCAACGATTTCACGCCCTCCATTGGGAACGCCTTGCTCAGTTCTTCGAGGTTCAGCACGCCCTTGATTTTGGTGTCCACGTCGGGGTCGCTCATGGGGGTGCGCAGCTTGAAAAAGCCTTCCAGTGGATTGCTGCCGATTTTCAGGCTGAACTTCGACACATCCACCAGCATCTGGTCAAGGTCGCTTCCGGGACTGTTCACCTTGATATTGGTATTGATATTCGAGATGCCGAGGGGCAAATCCGGGTATTTCACGCTGCCCCCGGCAATGTCGAGGAGGATGTTGAAGGCCGGGTAAGCAATGGCGGTGAGTTTGCCCTTTACCGTGCCATCCAGCTTGAAAGTGCCATCGGCCTTCACATTGTCGTAACCCGCCGTGTAAGCGTTCGGAATCATGGACAGCAAAGATTTGAACTCGCTTTTCGGAGCGCTGAATTTCAAGTCCATGTCAATGTCCTCGCCGGGCATGGCCACCCAGCCATCGGCCTTTATGCTCAGGTCGTTGATGCGCAGGTCGTTTTCCCGAAGGGTGTATTTCGAGTTTGGCATGTCAATATTGAAGCCAGCGTCGAGCTTAACCTTGGCTTTTTTCAGGTAGCCGATGCCGCCGGATTCAGCGGTCATTTCAGCGATTTCGGTCTTGGTGTCCAGGTCGAAAACATCCTGCGTGAAATCGCCCTCGCCGCTGTGGTCGAGGCCCGTCAGCTTCACGTAAGTGCCACCTTGGCGGTCGTCGTAGGTGATGTTACCGCCATTGATGGCGTACTCCTGAAGTTGGATTTGGAAATTCGTTTCTGTGGTACTCGTGTCGGCGTTCGGCTTCGCAATATCGTAGTTGGCCGTTCCATCGGCCAATACAATGACGTTGATTTCGGGCTTATCCAGTGTGATGGACTGGATATTGAGTGGCACTTTGCCGAAGTTCCAGGCCGACCAGAAGTCAACGGTGACACGGGCCGATTCGCCAGCGGCCAGTTTCACGCCCTCGAACGGCTCGATGCCTGTGACGGAATAGTCGTTCAGCCCGATGCTGACGCTGGGGAAGCTGCGAAGTAGCGAGATGTCCACGCCATTAAAATCCACCTTGGCTTTGAGCTGCTCGTTGGCGGTCTTTTTGACCTGTTCCAAGATTTCGTCCTTGAAAAAGAAGGGGATGGCGACGAGCGCTGCGATGAAGAGGAGCAGGAAGACGCCTACAATGAGGAATATTCTTTTGAACAATTTGCCTTTGGTCATTTCTTGAAAATTTTACGGTAGATGCTTTTCAGCGGCGAATTTGCACACGCTGCATGATTTTAATCGCAGCAAGCGGGTTTTTGTTTTAACGGACACGTAAAAAGATAGGAAGGTTGGTTGAAAACTGGAGAAACTCTGTGTCTCTCTGTGTCGCAATACCTCCGTGGTAAATAAACACAGAGGCACGGAGACACAGAGAGACACGGAGAGCCAGCAGGATACTGGTTCCATGATTAATTTCATTGCCAAGCACAAAAAACCACCTTACCTTTCCCGAAAACTCCCCACCATGAAATCTAACCTTCAACTACGCACCCTTTGCCTGCTGGCCGCCATCTTGGCCTCGATGACCACCTTTTCGCAGGACAGCCTTGCGCAGCAAAAAAAGCAACGCAAGCTCGACGTTTTTCCTGCCATCAGCTACTCGCCGGAGACCAAATTGACGCTTGGCGTCATCGGCATCAAATATTTTGATTTCAGAAAGGGTGATCCTGAAACGCCCATTTCCCAGTTGGAATTTTTCACGGTTTATACCACTGCCAAACAACTGCTGGTAGAGGGCCGATGGGAGTTTTTCACTTCGCAAAACCGCTGGCGCACCCGTGGCGAAGCCATTTACAACCATTACACCGACCGGAATTACGGCATCGGCAATGATGCTGGGATGCTCATTGCTTCGCAAACCGATGACACCAGGGACACCCTGAACTACCTGCTGTTCAAGGCCGACCGTATCAAGTTTTCGCCTGTGGTGCTGCGCAAAATCGGCAAAGGGCTTTACCTCGGTTTGCAATATGACATGGAGACGATGTTCAACTACGAGCCAATTCCCGAAACCCACCACTTCCTGAATTCCGATTCAATCAGGTTGACCGAACTGCCCGTCACAGGATGGCGCTCTGGTGCAGGCATCCAATTGCTATATGATACCCGTGATTTTGTGGCCAATCCGCTGCACGGAAGCCTTTTGGAGTTCAATGCGCTGCACTACCACAAATGGTTCGGAGCCGATTTTGATTACGCCCGCTTCATGCTCGACGCCCGGCATTATGTCAACACGTTTTCCAACCAAACGCTGGCGCTGCGGGGCTTCGTTAGCATCCAAACCAGCAATGGTGATATTCCCTTCCGGGCACTTTCCCGCACCAATGGACACAAGTTTATTCGGGGCTATTTCAGGGGCACCTACCAGGATTTTGACTTGACCGGTTTTGAGGCGGAGTATCGGCTGCCGTTTTGGAAGGAAGGCTCGGATTCAAAGCTTTGGCAGGTCTGGAAACGGTTGGGACTGGTGGCCTTCATTAGCGGCGCACAGGCATTTCACAGTGGCGACGAATTTGCCTTCGACCGCTTCAACCTCGCCGCTGGCGGTGGCCTTCGTATCTTGTTCAACCAAAATTCAAGGGTAAACATTAGGGTGGATTATGCTTTTGGCTTACAGCCGAATTCCGGCGGGCCGGGGAAAAGGCAGCGGGGACTGTACTTCTTTTTGGCGGAGGCGTTTTGAGAGTCGTTTGAGCCTATTCTGATTTATCTGGCAATTATCAATTTTCCTGTTTTCAACACTTCTCCGTCTTCCGTCGAGACAGCGTAAAAATACATGCCTTGTGCCAGGCCTGACACATCCACGCTATACTCATTGCCCCCGGTGGCGATGACTTCTTTCGCTGTTCTACCGGTGGCATCGAACAAGCTGAAGTGCAAGGCAGGGCTTCCCGGCAGGCTGCTCGACAACCTGATAAAATCCTCAGCCGGGTTGGGATAAACAAACATCTTGGGAAAAGCGTGATTGGCTTTGGTAGCTGACATTATTAGCGTGTCGCAGGGGCTGCCCTCCCACTTTCCAAGCCGGAAGTTCGGGAAATTGGGCATAGAATACGAATTGTAAGTGGGTAGGTCTATCCCATGCTGCACAAAATTGCAGGAATCCCCTTTCATGTCGGGGTTATTGATGACATGTAGTTTTTTTGTGCCGTTGTTGCTGTTGATGTATATCTTTCCATCCGGAGCGAGTTGTGCAAGGTAAAAGGTCGTTGATATGGGGTCCCCAAACCCATCATAGATGGCAACCGTGTCCCGTGAAGCCGCCAAATCGGGTGCATTTAGGTCGAATTGAAAAACCCTCACATATTGGGACACGTACATGAACCTCGAATTGGGTGAAAATGCAACCCCGCCAGAATAGGCGGTATCGGGGTAAAACAGTTGGATTTGGTTGCTCAAAAGGCCCGTGCAGCGGTCGAAGTCGTAAACATCTACCCAGTTGCCCCAGTTGTCGTCCCCCACCAGGTTGATGCTGGCGAATTTTGAACCGTCTGGCGAAAAAACAGACTGACCCAAGCCGTTTGTAATAATGCTTCCTATTGCTTGTTGCCCCTGCTCTAGCAGCCCGTCCGGGGTCAAGAGCCACCTGAAATACTTGTTGGTGTCGAATTCGTTCATCAGTATCCACCAGTCCCTGCCGTTGCCATGCCTGGTTGCGGTGATTTTTCCGAGCGAGAGATAGCTATCTGTAAGCACCACGTTTTTTTCCACAACGGCCCCCAGCCCGTTGTTTTTGTTCATGTTGATAATGGAGTAGTACAAAGTGATTATCACACCATCAACACCTGGGAAATTAATTAAATCATAAGAAGCATGGAGAAGAACGTATAGGCTATCGTGATTAGGCATAGGAAGTGTCAGCGCCCCCTGGGGCAGCAACAAACCTACCGTGTTCCATTCTGAGTTAAGGCCTCCAGGGCTTAGTCCTCCCCCATTTTGCATTTGTTGGTGGTTTTTGTTCGCCACATAAATACCATTGGTATAAAACAACAAATTGCCTTGTTCATCACATACGCTTGCATTGGTCTCTTGAAAATCCATCGGCCTATACTCATAATAAATATCAGGTGGGGTCAACGTGAAGTCAATATTGGTACCACCGAAGTTTAGGTCTGTTGGGTTGCTTTCATAGCCAAAGAGCCAGAGTTTATCTCGTAATTGGTCGTCTTGGCCTATGGCTGAAAATGAACTTAGGGCAAAATAGGTGGCAAATAAGATATTCTTCATAGGATATTAAGATTTTGCTGTTGAAAATAACAACTGCCGCCGGGTGAGTAATCCCGGCGGCAGTTGTTGGTGAAACCACCATTACTTAGTGATGATTAGTTTCTTCACGCCAACAGGTTTGTTAGCTGTGCTTAATTTGACCCAGTAAATTCCGGCTGGTATTTGGTGGACGGGAAGGCTGATGCTCTCCGTTCCGCCCTCAACAACATACTCGGCAATTGGCTGGCCCACCATGCTGGTGATGGTAATTTTGGCAGGAGTTTGTAACAGGGTAGCTATGACAAAAGTTACGGTGAATTCATCCGAAGCAGGGTTTGGTTGCAACTAAAACCCTGCTTCAGGGATAGTTGCGGCTATGACCGTCCCATCTTCTCTGTTCTCCGCACCCGCACAGAGGATTCCATCCTCGAAATTGGACCGTACTTTCAGGGAATACAAGCCCCTGGTAACAAATACCGATCTCCCACCTTCCAAAGGGCATTGGGAGGCGATAGCCAGAAGTTGGGCAAGCTGTGCCGTCGTCAAATCGTTGGTGAGCAGCCAGCTAAGATAAATCTCATTGACCGTCTTTTCATTTTGCTCCCAAATATTGCTGGCCACAAGGGCAGCATTTTGTGCCTGCACAATTGGGATTTGGGCGTAGAGGGCACCCTGGATAGTGGCATAGAGAACCTCGTTAGCAAGTTCCAACTGGTAGATGCTGTTGGTCAGGTTCTCTTTGTCGAGGGCAAGTGCGGAAAGCTGAGCAGCAGAAGCGTCCACCATCTGGTAGTCCTTTTGCACGAGCTGGTTCAAATGGCTTAAAATCAAATCGCTATTTGCCTTGAATTGTGCACGCTCTACGGGGCTGAGGCCAGAAAGGGCGGCGATGGCGTTCTCGACGGTCTGGTAAAGCCCCACCTTGGTGGTCTGGTTCGCATTATAGAACGAAGTTAGGGAAGGATTCAATGAAAGCAGTGAATTGTTTGCCTGCAGCCGTGCGTAAAGCCCCCGCTCTGCCACCCACCGCATGACCGGTTCTTGTGGTGTGCCAGTTGCGAATAGCCCTTGTGCGATGATAATATCAAATGAATCGATTGGGGAATCCTCGCCTATAATCGGAATACCGCATTCTGGGAACTGGGCACAAGTCATTGGTGATCCAGAACCTGGGGTAAACCATGAGGCACCTGGGGCATTGGGTGTAGATACAACAAGTGGTTTGAACGGGGAGGCAAAGGGGTTGACTCTGAACCTTGAATTGAAGATTGCACTTGGGTCAGACCCCGTGTGCTGAGCCCCGGCCACGCTATACGTTCCCAGCCACTGGTTACCCTGGTTTTCTTGCACGGTGAAGCTGGAGTTGCCCTGTACAAACAACCCAACCTCATGGGTGCCGAAGGAGGTTTGTGAGATGCGCCAGAGGGTACCTGTACCGAAATAATTAAAGCCTTTTTTGGTAAGATTAGTCCCGTTGCAGCAAAAAGTCATATTGTTGCCAAACACCGTACTGATGCCGTCCGTTAAATTATTGGAAGTACCGTAACCAAGCACTGTATTTCCCGTGGTAATGGCATTGTCGTTACAGCCCTGAATGATTCCTGTTGCAAATCCAAAACTACTTGGCGAGCCTGAAGCGGGTTCAAACAAGGTTATGGTATTGTTTTCAGTGATGCTATTTGCACCACTTCCCCAATGGATGCCATTGGCACCACTATAAGCATTTATTGTATTACCACTGACAAACCCAGGGAGAGCGCTTGAAAAATAGGAATTTTCTAAATAAATGCCAGCGTATTCTTCAAGCAACCCGGTTGCGTTCCCGACCGTGACGATATTGGAGGCTGCGTTTAATGTATTGACACCGGTGACATGAATTCCAGCTGTTTGCACTCCACTACTTAGTGTAGAAATATTGTTCGAGTTTACAACAATATTTCCTTTTGGAGTAACACCATCAATAAACCCTTGAATATAAACACCCCTATCATGGATATCTGTCAAGGTGTTATCGGAAAAATTAATAGAGAAAGCAGTAACCGAATTGAGGCCAAAATTGCAATCTGTAAAGCTATTTTTGGCGAAAACTCCAGCGCATAGGCCGTCCAAGCGTATGCCACTGCTGTTTGCTTGTTGTTTTATTCTTGTGAAAGACGCCCCATTCACGGCCAAGCTAGCGTTATAGGCTACAACACCATTCAACAAGTTGGTAAAGGTGTTCGGAGAGCCTGCGCCATTGGTCGTACCGACCGTAAGCCCCGCCATACCCGTATTCTGTATCCCCGCAAACCCCAGTTGGCCAGCATAAGGCGATTTCAAGCCTGATTGGGAAGTGCTGAAGTTGTTTCCAGTAAACACGTCGTCTAAGTGAACTTTTCCAAGTGTATTGGGTGTAGCATTGATCAAAAAGATACCCACGTAATCGTTGATGAACTGGTTGCCCTTGATTTTGAGACGCGCCCCAGTGCGAATCCTGAAAGCTTGCTTCCCGTCTTGTATGGTAGAGGAAAAACTGTTGAGCTTGCCTGAACCAGATACCTCGATATGGTTCCACATAGTGGTACATCCTTGCACAGTGGAGTTGTCAAAGGTCAGCGTACCATTGGTGTTCACCTTGATTTCGGCGTTTGCATCCATGGTGACAACAGACAAGAAAAAAGTGTAGTTGATGTTTTGGGCGGTCAAGGTTCCTTTGACACAAACTTGCTGAGGCGTGCTGGGGGAGTTGGCAGCAGAGACTATCAAGCCCAGGCTGATGGCACTTTGTAGCGTAGGTACACCGACACCAGAGCCGATTTGCGCTGCACCTTCTGTACAGCCACATGGGGGCAATTCCTCTTCTTGTGCAGATAGGGTAAAAAAGTAGAACAGCAGTACAATGGGGAGCAGCATTTTTCTAAATGCCCCTGGATTGAATTGATTTGGCCATGTCCCCAATCCGCACAATACAGGCAAAATTGGATGAGCAATTGTCTTTTTCATACCTTTGCTAGGTTTACTTACGTGAATAGACGGGGCTACTGCTGTGCATCTCGGAAAAGTAGAACAGCAGTTGGTCCCGTTTCTATCTATTGAAGACCATCAATAGCAAAACCAGTGCAGCATCCAGCAATTTCGGATGCCATTTTCAGTATTTTGTGCCACTACCAAATCTTCACTGAAACACTTAGGTGTCAAATTCCATCCAGTTTCAACGTATTTCCCTTCGGTCTGGAAGGGCCGGTCTGGAAGGGCCGGTCTGGAATGGCCGGTCTGGCAAAATCATTTGACGTGATGCAAAGTAAATGAATATTCGCATAACAAACTATATGAGTCTAAAATTTCTTTAGGCAAAATGCAATTAGTATGACAACTTGAATTTTCCTTGGTTTCAGGTGCTAATGGGAATCCTGATAAAATACAATCACTACATCTGACTTCCTCCCTATCTTCGCCACTGTAAATTCTAATCATTATGTCACAAGCCATCCGCAACCTCGAACCCCGGGAACTTTGGAACTACTTCGCTGACTTGAACGCCGTGCCACGTCCTTCAAAAAAAGAAGAACGGGTCATTGAGTTCATCAAAAACTTCGGCAAAAAGCTTGGCCTGCCTGTGAAGGTGGACAAAGTGGGCAATGTCATTATCACCAAGCCAGCCACCAAAGGCATGGAAGGAAAGGCGACCCTACTGCTCCAAAGCCATTTGGACATGGTTCACCAGAAGAACGCCGACACCAAGTTCGACTTCGACAAGGAGGGTATCAAGATGCTTGTAGAGGGCGATTGGGTGCGGGCCGACGGCACAACCCTCGGCGCTGACAACGGCATTGGCGTGGCCAGCATCATGGCCATCTTGGAGTCCAAGACCATCCCCCACCCTCCCATTGAGGCACTTTTTACCATTGATGAAGAAACGGGCCTCACAGGTGCCAAAGGCTTGAAAGGTGGCCTGCTCAACGCCAAGTACATGCTCAATCTCGACACGGAAGACGACCGGGAACTGACCATCGGCTGCGCTGGCGGCATTGATGTGACGGGCGAAGGCAAGTACCGCCAAGAGCCTACGCCTGCTGGAATGACGGCCTATAAAATCGGCATTAAAGGATTGACTGGTGGCCATTCCGGCACCGACATCCACCTTGGAAGGGGCAATGCCAACAAGCTATGCAACCGCATTTTGTCCTCGGCTGCTGCCCAATTTGGGCTGCGGGTTTCGAGCATGGACGGGGGCAGCTTGCGCAATGCCATACCCCGTGAATGCTTCGCCACGGCTGTGGTGCCTTCGGCAAAAGCAGCTGATTTTCAAACATTCATAAAAAACGAAACCGCCGCCCTGAAGGCGGAATACGCCACCACCGACCCAGATTTGGCTGTCGTTTGCGAAGCATCCGAGATGCCCTCAACGGTATTGGCCTTGCCATTCCAGAAAAAATTCTTGGCCGTGGTTTATGCCTGCCCCAATGGCATCCACCGTATGAGCCCAGACGTGGAAGACCTCGTGCAAACCAGCAACAACCTGAGCCGGGTATTGGTAAAGGAAGGCCAGTTCACTATCCAATGCCTGACCCGTGGCTCTGTGAATTCTGAAAAAATGGATCTCGCTCATGCCATCCGTGCCACCATGCAATTGGCTGGCGCCAAGGTCAAGTTCGGCAACGAATACCCCGGCTGGGCACCAAATCCCTCCTCGCATATCGTAAAGGTGATGAGCAGCATTTTCGAGGAACTGTTCAACGAAAAACCCCATGTCTATGCCTGCCACGCTGGACTGGAATGCGGCATCGTCGGGCAGCACTACCCCGATATGCAGATGATTTCATTTGGGCCCAATATTCGTGGTGCCCACTCGCCGGATGAGAAAGTGCAGATTAGTTCTGTGCAGAAGTATTGGGGGTTTCTGCTTCGGGCTTTGAAGGAGATTTGAGGAAGGATTGAAGGATTGAAGGATTGAATATTCGGCAAAAAGCCTTCCAAGTTCCTGAAACTTGGAAGGCCTTTTTGTTTTATTTCGACATCGAACAACTACAAGATTAGTTCCTCGAAATTTTTATTGATGGTAGCCCCATATTCAATCCTTCAATCCTTCAATCCTTACTTATCAAACTGGTGCAGGTCCAGTTCTTCGATTATCTTTATCAACTTCTTGTCATAGTTCTTATCCGTGGCGTAGCCAGCTTTTTTCAAGCCACTTGCCCAGCTTTTGTAGTCGGTGGTTCCGAATTTCTTCAAGTTTTTGTAGCGGTCAATCTGGAGCAGTTTTGAGTGCTCCCGGAAGCTCTCCCAAGATGAGTCGAACACCCGAAACATGTCGAAGACATCGTCGTCGGAATAGTTGCGACAGGTGCAGTGGCGGCACTTGCTGCGGCACTTGATGCCGAAATGGTTGTTTGAATCAGTGGCCAACTTACTGCCCCCAGCATCCGTTTCGAGCAGGCCCTGGGCCAAGGTGATGCTTGCAGGTATGCCAAACTGCTTCATCTCTGACATTGCGGTAGCAGCGAAACGCTCCACGTACTTACGGCAAGCGGTGTTTTTCTCCTTGACAATGGCCTCGTCCACGCCTTTCCGATTGGCCATTTCCGGGTCGAAAACAAAGCTCAGGTTTTTGAAATCGCTGGATTTCCAAGATTTTACAGTGGCCTTGGCCGGGCGGTCTTCGTTGAAAATGCTTGGGAAAGCAGGTTCTTCGGGAAATGATGCGTTCAGTTTTTCGGTTTTCATGCTCGTTTGCACGGCCATAGGCTCCAGTATGCTGACCGAGGACTTCACTTCCCGGTTGGTGTAGAGTTGCCAGACAAAGCAGGCAATGACCATCTGGAACCAATATTTACCGAACCACTGAAGCAGTTCCTTTGCGATGCTGGTTGGTTGGGGCGCTTGGGAAAGGTGATATGCTGCCATGTTTAAAACATTTTTTTGGTTATCAACTCAATTGCGACAGCAAAGTAAACGTATTTGTTTTTGATTTCAAAACTTTTTCAAAACTTTTTGTTTTTATTTTCAACTTTGTTCCACCCCCCTGCTTTTGTTCACCTATTCAAGTTTGTCTTCTAAAAACCTGTTTTTAGGAAGAAAAATGATTGGCTATCTGTAACTAAGTCAAGCAAATGACAAAAATCAAATTAGCAAAATGAATGATGTGGCTTTTGAAAAAGGAACCGTTAAGTGTAAAAATAACACACCTTGAAACTCAGTACATCATGCAAAACAGAACATCCAAGCCAAGCCAAAGCTCATTCTTTAGAAGACGGAACGTTGCTATAATCTCTTTCGCAATTGGCATCCTAATCACCACTATTTCAGCGTACTTCTACTATGGTAAAAGCATTGAATCAGCAATAAAGCAAACTCCTCCTTATGAAATTAAGCGCCTCAGCACCTACAAAAACATACGGCCTATCATATCAGTAGAGCCAAAAGATGAGTCACCAAACCTAAAAAACACAAAGGCTGCCGTGGGTTCCTTGATTGACAGCCTCAAAAAAGAGGGAATCTTAAAAGATGCCTCCATCTATTTCAGAAAAACAAGCACGAGCGAGTGGATTTCCATCAACAACACGATCAGGTATCACCCAGCCTCCTTGATGAAAGTCGCCATGATGCTGGCATGGTTGAAATCAGCAGAGGCTGTTCCTGGCACCTTGGAGAAAAAGCTAACTGCAAAAATTGACGACGCAAAACTGCCATCAAACCCATATTTCAAAGCACCGAGCATCGAAGATGGCAAGCAGTACTCCGTTCACGACCTTATCTATCACATGATTGCTCACTCTGACAACCGAGCTACCTCGGTCTTGGAACAAAATTCAGATGCAAGGTATGCCACCATGTTATTGAACCAATTGGGACTGCCACCAGTGCAAGCCGGGGCCAGCAGCTACATGCTCACTGCCAGCGAATATTCCATGTTCATCAAAGCCATCTACAATTCCACCTTCAACAGCCCGGAGTACTCCCAATATGCCAGCGAAATGATGGAAAATTCCAGCTTCAAGGAAGGCTTTGCCAAAGGCTTCCCCGCAGGAACGAAAATTTGGCACAAGTTCGGCGAATGGAGTGCAATAGGCAGCCCAGATGAGCTGCACCAATCAGGCGTGGTCATCATTGGCAACGAGCCTTATATCCTCACCATTATGACCCGTGGAAAGGGGTTCGACAACCTGACCAAGGTACTTGCCATGCTGTCGAATAGGGTTTACACTTCCGCCATGAAATTCAGCTGAGCAGCATCAACCCTGCAACTACACATCCTCCAGTTTGTCTATCTTGCGGCGCAATTTTGCGTACAGCAAATCCATCAAAACAATAGACAAATCATGAAAAAATTCTGGCTCTTCGCCTTGTCCGCCGCAGCCCTCATTGGCTGCAACAAAGCGGGCGACCAATCCTCCACTACAAATATGGACTACCCGAACATCCCAGTTACCTATCCCAAGACCGCTACTGAAGACGTAAAGGACGACTACTTCGGCACCTCCGTCGCCGACCCTTACCGCTGGCTCGAAAACGACACCGCCGCCAACACGGAGGCTTGGGTCAAGGAGCAGAACGTGGTGACGCAGGGCTATTTGGACAAAATCCCGTTCCGCAAGTCCGTGCGAGACCGCTTCGAGGAGTTGTTCAACTACCCCAAATACGGTGCCCCCTACCAAGTTGGTGAGTATTATTTTTTCTCGAAAAACGATGGCCTGCAAAACCAATCGGTACTTTACCGCCAGAAAGGCTTGGACGGAGCGCCTGAGGTGTTTATTGACCCCAACAAACTCTCCGAAAAAGGCACGGCGGCCATCAGCATCGTCGGCGTTTCTGGCGACGACAAGTACATGACCATCGCCCGCTCGGATGCTGGCTCGGACTGGAGCGAACTGCAGGTGTACGACGTGGCCACCATGAAACAAATGCCCGACGTGCTGAAATGGGTCAAGTTTAGCGGCGGCGCTTGGTACAAGGACGGCTTCTTCTACTCCCGCTACCCCGAACCCGCCAAGGGCACCGAACTCAGCGGCAACAACATGAACCACTGGGTCTATTACCACAAGTTGGGCACACCACAGAGCGCCGACAAGCTCATTTACAAGGATGAAAAGAACCCCAGCTATTACCACAACGCACAGGTGAGCGAAGATGAAAAGCAGCTTTTCATCTATGCTGCCCCTGGCACCAATGGCTATGCCGTACTGCACAAGGACCTAAGCACGGATGGCCCAATCAAGACGCTTTTTGCAGGGTACGATAACAAGACCTCGGTCGTGCACACCATCGGCAACAAGGCACTAGCCCTCACCGATATTGACGCACCGAACTACCGTCTCGTGGAAGTGGATTTGACGAAGCCGGACAAGGCGGGCTGGAAGGAAATCATCCCCACCTCCGAAAACCTGCTTGAAGGCTGCTCCACGGGCGGCGGCAAGCTCTACGCCAGCTACTTGGAAAAGGCCACCAACCGAATCTACGAAATGAACTACGACGGCTCTGGCAAAAAGCCGCTTTCCCTGCCCGGCGTCGGAACGGCAGGTGCCCCCGGTGGCAAGGAAAGCCACAAGACCCTGTTCTACAATTTCACCTCCTTCCTTTACCCGCCTACCATTTTCAAATACGAGGTGGCAACTGGGCAATCTTCCATTTTCCAGGAGACGAAACTAAAGTTCAACCCTGCCGATTACGAGGAGAAACAGGTGACCTACAACAGCAAGGATGGCACCCCAGTGACCATGTTTGTGGTGCATAAAAAAGGCCTGAAAATGGACGGCAACAACCCTTGCTATCTCTATTCTTATGGGGGTTTCAACATCAGCCTATCACCCTCGTTCAGTACCTCCCGTATTTTGCTTTTGGAAAACGGCGGTGTCTTCGCCATGCCCAACCTGCGTGGCGGCGGCGAGTACGGCGAGGAATGGCACAAGGGCGGTATGCTGATGAAAAAACAGAACGTGTTCGACGATTTCATTGCGGCAGCAGAATACCTGATTGCCCAGCAATACACCTCGAAGGAAAAACTCGGCATCGGTGGCGGCTCCAATGGCGGCCTGCTCGTGGGCACTTGCATGACCCAACGCCCCGACCTTTTCAAAGTGGCACTTCCAGCCGTGGGCGTGATGGACATGCTGCGCTACCACAAGTTCACCGTTGGCAAGGGCTGGATACCTGAATATGGCAGCAGCGAGGAAAGCACCGAAATGTTCAACTACCTCAAGGGCTACTCCCCGCTCCATAACCTAAAGCCCGGAACGGCCTATCCCGCTACCATGATCACCACTGCCGACCACGACGACCGGGTGGTGCCTGCCCACTCCTTCAAGTTTGCGGCAGCACTGCCAGCCGCCCACAAAGGCGACAACCCCGTGCTCATCCGCATCGAAACGGACGCCGGGCACGGTGCTGGCAAGCCTACTTCCAAAGTGATTGACGAGGTTGCCGATATCTATTCGTTCTTCTTCTACAACACGAAGACGGCGGTGAAGTACAATGTGAAGGGGTGATAAGAATTGAAGCGGCAAAGAAAAAATTAGTGTGGAGACACTTCCCGAATCAGGGTCAAGCGAAATTTTTGCGATGTAAATTTTTCAGGGGCCGCAAATTGTACTTTTGCAGAGGCAAAAAAACAATTTGCGGCCCCTTTATGGAATCCTAACTAACGGTGATCCCGGGATTGGTGCAATAGATACTTGCAATTTTCAAAAATACCCTTGCCGCTAAAATAGATGCTTTGCATCAGCAAAAAATCAAATAGCAACCTTTCAACGGGGCCGCCTAGTGTCGATGACAACCACTGGCGCTAAATAAATACCATGTCAGGCCAAAATCTACGTATAGGAATATCCGCACCTAGCGGTGATATTGCTTCCGCTTTGAGGTTTGGAAAGTTTAGGGCACCTCAATTGAATGAAACAGCCTTAAAATGGCTTGTTTTACCCTGATTTTGAATATTATCAACCCACTGGTAGCCAATTATCATTTACTTTTTCCTCATGGCGGTATAGGTTGCTTCCAATAAAACCATTCGCCATGAAAAAATTTATTGTACTGACAATACTTGCAATGGCATCAATAATCGGATGCAAAAAAGATAATGGCTATCACCCAAACGGATACATTGATTTCAGCTTGGATTCATTGCAAGGCAAATTGGTCTACGAAAAAAGTATAGTGAAGGATTATGACAATCTTGATGAATTGTTGGAAGACTTTTGGAGTATTTGGAACGCAAAAAACTGCTATTGTGATTAGCCCAGCCAATAACTTAGACCTTAAAAAAGGCCTTGTCTTGGGCGAACATCCTTTCTTCTCACATGCTGGCGATAAAATTGCCTTCCACAGTATTGAAACTGGCATTGAAGGTTGGTACATCATAGACACTGGAGGTACCTACTTTAAGCAAGTAATTGACGCAAAAGATTTTTCGTGGGCAAAGCTTTCATCTTCTATAGCTTGGTCGTTTGATGACAGTAAACTCTTAAGTTGGAAATCTGTGGGCGACAAAAGCTACCTTGTTCAACACGATATCAAAACCATGGAAACCCAGAACGCAATTGAGCTCCCATATTTCGAAAGCTTAAGTCAGCTTCAATGGTCGAAGGATGGGGACAAGCTCTATTTCATCGCCTCTAAATATTTACCGACAACAGATATTTACTCCTCCAATTCGGATGGCTCTGATGTTCAAAACCTTACTTTCGAAACAGAATTCGAGAACGTGGTAATGGGATTTGAAATTTCACCGACAGAAGAAAACATTATCATAAAATACGGTGAAAAAGCCTGCATTACTGGCTTCATAAATGGTAAAATCGGCGACATTGTAAACTGTTTCAATATAGCTGAATACTCCCCTTGTCCACGTTGGTCACCCAACGGCGATTTGTTGATATTCGAATACAATCAAGCCTTTAATGTTATTGACAAATACGCCAATAAACGATTGAAATACAATACTTTAAATGCCAATATTCACGCGCCTGACTGGAAATGAGAAAATGCCCATTTTGGACATTTGACATTTTTCACTCCACAGGATAAGAAGTAGCTGGCACCTAAACTCAGGCTTTGAGGTGCAGCGCAGCGCAATCTTTGTAGCCAAGGTAAAGTTCTAGGCTTTGAGGTGCAGCGCACCGCAATATAGGTAGCCAAGGCAAAATCCCAACTATTAGGTCGATCTCAATTCCCCACAATCAAACCGAAACTGGGGTTTCGGTGTACGTATGGCGATACCCTGTAGGAACGCAAATGCCGCATTTCCGACAATGGATGAAAATAGCTGTTGCTAACCTTATCCATTGTAGCTTTCCACCTGTCTTTCTTGGAAAACGTTGCGTCATGAAAAAGCATTTAGCACTCCTTTTCCTCTTTGGTTCCCAACCGTTTGCTGCCAGTGCAGGCAGTTTCACGGAAAACCATACGGTCGTTTGTGGCGAGACCTTGCGGCTTGGGGCTGTTGGCTACCCAACCTGGAACGAAGCCCAAATCATCCAGGCGCCAGCAAATGGTGTCGCCGGGATTGTTCAGGGAAGCACTGCTGCCGACTCCTTGATTTACCATGCTGCCCCAAACTACATGGGCATTGACACGCTGATTGTGCTGTGCGCACATGCCACCCAAATCACTTGTGACACGGGCATTTATATCATCGAAACGACCTGTGCCAATGCTGGATTTGAACCAGCATCCCCTGCCGCTTTGCAGGTTTTCCCAAATCCTGCCTCCACCGAATTGTTCATCCAAACAACCCAGCCATTTACTGCCGCTAAACTCTACACCGCCAGCGGGCAAAAAAGCATGGAAAAGCGTTGGGCACAAGGAACCAACCGGGCCGAACTGCCCATAGGCCATTTGCCAAACGGGGTTTATTGG
Source organism: Saprospiraceae bacterium (assembly GCA_016714985.1). Classification (GTDB taxonomy): domain Bacteria; phylum Bacteroidota; class Bacteroidia; order Chitinophagales; family Saprospiraceae; genus UBA6168. The sequence goes on from JADKBS010000007.1 coordinate 332,327, forward strand.
CTGGAAATCAGCCAGTTGCAAAGAACGGTAATGCGAATAGTATTGGTCGGCGACTAAGGCCAGAGGGCTTGAAGTGACTCCTGCAAATGGCCCATTCAAGCCCAACAAACTTGCACAATGGTAACGGCCATTTGTAGGCATCGCCTCAAGCCTTGCCAAAGCTCCACCAGTCGGTCGAATAACAATAAACTAGGATTTATCATCAGGCGTAATTTTAAACCATTCTAAATAAGCCCACCTTTCCAATCCCTCCGCAACCCTTTTTGGTGAAAATCATTTATTGGAATACATTTGCCCCGCTTTTGAAGCGGCCTTGCAGGGTCAAGGCACAAGACAATAAACTAATACGCCGTTACAGATGAGCAACTGGTTTATCGGATTTTTTACCTCTTCCATTGGCCGAAAATTATTGATGGCCTTGTCGGGGCTGTTCTTGATTCTTTTCCTCGTCATTCATTTGATTGGTAACCTCCAATTGTTGAACGATGACAACGGGGTGGCCTTCAACTCCTACGCTGCCTTCATGGGGCACAACCCCCTGATTCAGTTTGTTTCCATTGGCAATTTCGCTTTCATCGTGATGCATACCATCGTGGGCACCGCCCTTTGGTTGAAAAACCGTGAAGCAAGGGGAGGCCAAGGCTATGCCGTCGAAAAGACCCGTGCCACGCAGACCAACCCCGCCTTGGCCAAGTACATGTGGTTCTTCGGCATCATCATGTTGGTGTTTATCATCCTCCACCTTGCACAGTTTTGGTTCAAGATGAAAACGGGTGCTGCCGAAGTGCAAATGGTGAACATCGAAGGCGAGCAGGTGAAAGACCTCTATTCATTGGTCGCTGCCACTTTCTCCAACCTTGGCTTCGTGGCCTTCTACGTAATCTGCATGGCCGTCATTGCCCTGCACCTCTGGCATGGCTTCCAGTCGGCTTTTCAGACCATTGGCTGGAACCACCCGAAATACACGCCCATCATCCAGTTCTTGGGCAAGGCGTACTCCGTGTTGGTGCCACTTGCGTATGCAGTGATTCCGATTGTGTTTTATCTCCGTCATTCGTAAACTGTCATTGGTCATTAGCCATTGAGCAGAAGCGGAAACTATGACCTCCAATGACGAATGACGAATGACCATCAATGACCAATGACCATCAATGACGAATGACCAATGACCAATGACCATCAATGACCAATGACCAATGACGAATGACCATTCACCATTAAAAAATATGGAACTCTACGGTAAAATACCTCCCGGCGACATCGCCGAAAAATGGACGAAATACAAGAGCAGCATGCCGCTCGTTTCGCCCGACAACAAGCGCCGCCTCGATGTCATCGTGGTGGGTTCTGGCTTAGCCGGGGCCGCTGCCGCTGCCTCTCTCGGCGAGTTGGGCTACAACGTGAAATGCTTTACCTTCCACGATAGCCCCCGCCGTGCGCACTCCATCGCTGCGCAAGGGGGCATCAACGCCGCCAAGAACTACAAGAACGACGGCGACAGCGTCTATCGCCTGTTTTACGATACCATCAAGGGCGGCGACTACCGGGCACGGGAAGCCAACGTCCACCGCCTCGCCGAGGTCAGCGTGGACATCATTGACCAGTGCGTGGCACAGGGCGTGCCCTTTGCCCGTGAGTACGGCGGCACCCTCGACAACCGCTCCTTCGGCGGCACGCAGGTGCAGCGCACGTTCTATGCCCGTGGGCAAACAGGGCAGCAGCTCCTCATCGGGGCCTACCAAGCCCTCAGCCGCCAGATTTCGTTGGGCAGGGTGCAGATGTTCAACCGCCACGAGATGCTCGACGTCGTGCTGGTGGACGGCAAGGCAAGGGGCATCATCACCCGCAACCTCGTCACGGGCAAGATAGAGCGCCATGCGGCCCATGCCGTGGTGCTGGGCACGGGTGGATACGGCAACGTTTTCTACCTCTCCACCAACGCCATGATGTGCAACGTGACCGCCGCTTGGCGAGCCGTGCGCCGTGGTGCTTTGATGGCCAACCCCTGCTACACGCAGATACACCCGACCTGCATCCCGCAGTACGGCGACTACCAGAGCAAGCTCACGCTCATGTCCGAGAGCCTCCGCAACGATGGCCGGGTATGGGCGCCCCGCAAAAAAGGAAGACGCCGAGGCCATTCGCCAAGGCCGCAAGAAAGGGGCCGACATCCCGGAAGCAGACCGCTACTACTATTTGGAGGAGCGCTACCCTGCCTTTGGCAACCTGGTGCCCCGTGACATCGCCAGCCGTGCCGCCAAGGTCGTCTGCGACGAAGGACTCGGCATCGTGCCAACGGGCTTGGGCGTTTACCTCGACTTTGCGGATGCCATCCAAAAATATGGCAAGTCGAAGGCGAACACCATGAACCTCGAAAACCCCAGCGCCCAGCAAATCTGGGACTTGGGCAAGGCGGTCGTAGAAGAGAAATACGGCAACCTCTTCGAGATGTACGAGAAAATCACCGGGGAAGACCCCTACCGCAACCCGATGAAGATCTACCCCGCCGTCCACTATACGATGGGCGGGCTTTGGGTGGACTATAACCTGGAGACGAACATCCCCGGCCTGTTTGCCACCGGCGAATGCAATTTCAGCGACCACGGCGCCAACCGCCTCGGTGCCTCGGCATTGATGCAGGGCTTGGCGGATGGCTATTTCGTGCTGCCCTACACCATCGGCACCTTCCTTTCCAAGGAAATCAGGACGCCGAGGTTCAGCACCGATTTGCCGGAGTTTGCGGAAGCAGAAAAAGCGGTGCGTGACCGCCTCCACGGTTTTATGACCACCAATGGCAAGCAGACCGCCGAGAGCTTCCACCGCCGCCTGGGCAAAATCATGTGGGAATACTGCGGCATGGCCCGCACCGCCGAAGGCTTGGCCAAGGCCCGCCGCATGATCCAGGACTTGAAGGCCGAGTTCTACGCCGACCTCTACGTGCCGGGCAGCGCCGACGAGTTCAACCCAGAGTTGGAAAAGGCCACCCGTGTCGCCGATTTCATCGAACTGGGCGAACTGATGTGCCTCGATGCCCTCAAGCGCAGCGAAAGCTGTGGCGGCCACTTCCGGGAGGAGTTCCAGGAAGATGGCGAGGCCCTGCGGGACGACGAGCACTTCATGTACGTGGCCGCTTGGGGCTGGCAGGACACCTCACAGGAGCCTGAACTGCACAAGGAGCCGCTGATTTATGAGAATATCAAGGTAGCTGCTAGGAGCTATAAGTAACGGTTGATAAGGGTTGATAAGGGTTTATGAGGGTTTATGCTGGCCCCCATCAACCTTTATCAACCTACTATCAACCCTTATCAACCAAAGTAAAATGAAACTGAACCTAAAAATCTGGCGGCAAAAGAACGCAAAACAAGCGGGCCGCTTCGAAACATACCAAGTTGATGCCAACGAGCACATGTCCTTTTTGGAGATGCTCGACGTACTGAACGAGGGCCTGACCTCCAAGCAGCAAGAACCCGTGGCTTTTGAGCACGACTGCCGGGAGGGCATCTGCGGTACTTGCAGCCTCGTCATCAATGGCCAGCCGCACGGGCCGCAATCGGGCACGACGACCTGCCAGTTGCACATGCGCCATTTCCACGAAGGGGAGACCATCGTGATAGAGCCGTACCGGGCCAAGGCGTTCCCCGTCCTGAAGGCTTGGTCGTTGATCGTTCCTCCTTCGACCGCATCATCAAGCGGGCGGCTATGTGAGCGTGGACACGGGCGCTGCGCCCGATGGCAACGATATCCTCATCGGCAAGGAGGTAGCCGCCATGTCCTTTGATGCTGCGGCCTGCATCGGCTGTGGGGCCTGCGTGGCCGCCTGCCCGAACGCTTCTGCCATGCTCTTCGTGAGCGCCAAGGTGTCGCACCTCGCCCTGTTGCCGCAAGGCCAACCAGAGTCCAAGCGCCGTGCCATGAACATGGTTCACCAAATGGACGAAGAGGGCTTCGGCATGTGCTCCAACGTGACCGCCTGCGAAGCCGAATGCCCAAAAGGCATCTCCGTGGAGAACATCGCCCGGCTGAACCGGGAGTATATCGGGGCGTCGTTTACTTCGGTGAAGTAGGCGGTTGATAAGGGTTGATGGGGTTGATAAGGGTTGATGGGGGCAGGGGTTCTTCAAAAACCCTAGCTTAACCCTTAAACCAGGACGCTTAGCAATCTCATTGGCCTCATTAGCCACCATATTTCAAAATTAACCGTAACTTGGATTAAGTACTGGGGCGTGGTAACCATGCCGGAATTGTCCAAGAAGCAGTCTGTTTACCACTAAGCTTAAAAGGGAAATTGTCTCACGGCAACTTCCCTTTTTTATGCGAATCAGGGGTTGAAACAGGTGCAGCGCACCGAAATCTTTGTAGCCAAGGCAAAATTCTAGGCTTTGAAGTGCAGCGCACCGTAATATTCCGGTGCGCTGCACCTCAACGCTGATAATAGGAAACCGCTACAAATATTCCGGTGCGCTATACCTAGCTGAATCTCGCCTTTCGCCGAATCACAACAACCGAAACGAATCAAAAAACTTCGTCCCGTCGCTGTTCAGGCTTTTTTCCTTGAACGCAATGGTCTGCAAGGAATAAAAGCGGTTCCCCACCAAATAAGCCCGGTTCTTGATGACGGCCTTGCCATCCAAATAATCAATCCGCCACTGCTTGCCGGGGTGCTTGTCCAACTGGATATCGGAAGCATAGGCCACGCTGCCCTTCATCGCCTCCGCCGCCGATTCGATGGTGGTCTGGAACAGCTCCTCGGCCAGCCCGACCGAATCGGCGAAGACCACGCTGGCCGGGTAGTCGCAATAGCTCACCATGTAGAACAGGTTGTCGGCGGTCTTCTCGTCCGTTTGCAGGAAAAACGTGTGATAGACCAAATGCCCCACCTCCGTCTTCACGGAATCCACCTTCTCGGTGAAGCTGCCGGGCAACAGGATGCGGAAACGCCCCTCGATATTGGTATGCTCCTGCCAACTGGCTTGGGCAAACACGACGCTGGGCAATAGGAAAAATAAGAATCGCATGGATATGGGTTTGGTACAAAGAGCAAAGTAAGCACGGGATGGCATAAGGTTGTATCCAATTCAAAGAATAAACGGTGGACGGTGGACGATGGACGGTGGACGATGGACGGTGGACGATGGACGGTGGACGATGGACGGTGGACGGTGGACGATGGACGGTGGACGGTGGACGATGGACGGTGGACGATGGACGGTGGACGGCTGGAGACTGTTCTAAAAACTGTGTCAAAGTTGAGTTCACAAGATTGAATTTTGCGCAAGGAAAAAATGAAGAGCAAGCGAAAGGCAAATCCCTCCCGATACGGCCTTCGATTACGAGGGCTTTCAGAAGAAAGCAATAAGCCGTAAGCCGTAAGCCGTCCATCGTCAGCCGTCAACCGTCCAACCGTTCCCTCAACAAAATACACCGTTCCCTTGCCATTTATAACCATAAAATAAATAAGTAGTGTATAGTTGGCTGACAAGTAGGAACATGCCTACCTTACGCCGACGATACACAGAGAACATAGGATAGTCCATAGTTAATAATACTCCCCCTTATGAAGAAACTGCGGTTGCTTTCAGTCAGCTTCGATACCAATATCAAACCTTGGGAACTCAAGAAGTTCCGGGGTGCCGTCGCCAAAAAAGTAGGCATCGAAAACGAGTGGTTCCACAACCACGATAATGCCGAATATCCCGACGACGAAGACCCCCGCAAGCCTCGCTACCACCACCGCTATCCACTTATACAGTACAAGATTGACACGCACGGCGAACAGATGCGGCCCATGCTGCTCTGCCTCGACGACTGCATCGAGGAGGCCCACCATTTTTTTAGCCAATCGGACTGGAGCCTGCGCATTGGTGAACGGGTGCACGATATGCGCATTGCCCGGCTGCACGTGGACCAGATCAACCTGAACGTCTGGGAGACCCACCTACCCTACCGCCTACACAAATGGCGGGCACTGAACAGCGAGAACTTCAAGCAATGGCAGCAACTGGACGGCCTCGTGGAGCGCATCGCCTTCCTCGAAAACATCCTCGCCGCCCATATCCTCTCCTTCGCACGTGGCGTGGGCTGGACGCTCGACAAACGCTTCGAGGTGAAAATCACCAAGGTGCTGAACGAGGAATGGGTGAGCTTCAAGGACATCAAAGTGCTGGCCTTTACCATTGAGTTTAAGGCGAATTTGTCCATGCCGGATTTTATTGGGCTAGGGCAAGGTAGTGGGGAGGGGTTTGGGACGGTGAGGAGGCAGACGGTGAGTCCTAAGTTGGCAGTCGGCAGTCGGCAGTCGGGGACAAGACAAAACGAAATCTCATGGTAGGCAAAAAGACAATAGCAAAATTGGGTTTTGCGCTGGAGAAGCGCAAAAAATGGTTCTATGTACCCATCCTGTTCATGGCGCTATTCGCATTGAGGCTTGTCGTCACACCATTCAATGACTTGTGGAAGAACAATTTTGAAGCGATAGCCATGCTAGCCATTTTCATTGCTACTGTGATTCTTGCAATTGGAGAATTGAACAATGACTGGGAAGCCCACTTGCCCAAACGCCTGACGGTCATCTTTACCTTTCAAGGCTTGCCAGTAATGAAATGTGAAGAAGCATGGTTGGCTGGTGAAAGCGACATCAGACAATGGAGTCAGCAAATTGGAAAGCAAATGAGTGATGGAGAATACCTCGACTTTGAGCCATTTGTTGAGCAGAATGAGGAAGTAGTCGAGCGAGGAGAGGTTTTTTTCAAATTATTCATTGCCACTTTCCAATTGACCAAAGTGCCAAAGAAGTTTGAAAACACTTATCAAGAAGGCTATCCACTTTGGAGATGGGTGAAAGAAGAAAATAACAAGATTGAGCTATCAGTAAAACATAAACAGGCATGAAAACCATTACATTCACTTGTAAGACCATTACACCCATGTTCCTTAATGGAGCGGATGGACAAACACCAGAGCTGCGCCCAAGTTCCATTAAAGGAGTTTTAAGGTATTGGTAGCGGGCAATGAAAGGGCATCTATCATTGGAGGAATTGAAGAAACAGGAAGGAAAAATCTTCGGAGACAATTCTGGAAGGAGTTGTTTTACAATTAGGATTATCAATAAGAATGAGATAACTGGCTTAGAAAAACCAGTCCCACATAAAGGCTATGCTTTACCTGCTTTCAGGCCGGGAAGTACTTTTGATGTTGTTTTATCCATTCAGAGTACTCCTGAATTTTCTTTGGAACATTTGGTTGCACTTTTTGAATTAACGGCAATTTTAGGTGGCTTTGGAAAAAGAAGCCGAAGAGCAATGGGCGGGGTGAAGATTTTGAAAAAATCACTTGACTCTCAGGACGAATCAAATCAAAATGATATTGATACTGCGTATATTCTGAATCTAATAAATTTGTTTTCAAGCTACTATCAAAAAAATGAGAACACGATAATTAATACTTATCAAGGTACAATGCAACAGTATCCGTGGATTAAAGAGATTGAATTTAGAAAAAAAACAAATAAAAATATTCCAGTTCTTACAAGTAATGTTACTAACCAATTACATGGGAGGCAAGGTTATCCTAATAACCTAGCTCATGCAAATGGCCAATCCCGTTTTGCATCTCCAATAATTGTATCTGTATTACATAACGAAGACACACCTATTATTACTACTATGAATACTGTGCCCTTCAATGGTAGTTTCAAAGCAGATTCTTCCCTTCAAACGGAGTTTAAAAACAATATTTTATGACAAACGAGAATCCTCACCTTTTCCTCTTCTCCGTCGGCCCCGTCCAATCATTCATTGCCCAAGCAAGAAAGACGCAGGATTTGTATGCTGGTAGCCGAATCTTGGGCGAATTGATTTATGCCGCTTCCGTAGTAGCAAATCGAAATCAAATCGAGTTTGTATTTCCGAAGGAAATCGAAAAAAATGGTTCTATACCCAACCGCTTTTTAGGAAAAATATCGGGCAAGTCTGAATCTGAAATGCAAGACATCGGCGACCAAATTGAAAAAGCCGCACAAAAAAGATTTAAAGAATTGGCAGAAAATGCACTTGCTGACGCTAAAGTTGATAGTGTAAATGGTTTTTATTGCCAAATAGCCAAGCATTTAGAAATCAATTGGCTTTTCCATCCAATCAGCGGTGAAAGCGATGAAGCGTATAGAAGGGCATACAAAGAAATTGAAACACTTATGGCTTCGGTCAAAAATGTGAGGGTATTCGAACAGTTTGATTGCAATATGCCAACCTATGGCGAAGCAGGTAGGAAATGTTCATTAGATGGAGAGCGTAATGCCTTGTTTTTCGGTGATGGCACAGATGGACGTTATGCATTACAAGGTAAAAAACTGAAAAAAGGTGATGTGCGTATAGCACAAAATGAAGGATTGAGTGCTGTGAGTTTGACCAAGCGATTTTATGAAAAAAAAGACACTTTCGCATCCACTGCTGAAATAGCTACTATGAACCTTACTTCTGCCAATAAGGGATTTTCGAAATATACAAGGCATGTCTTGGTGACCATGAATGGGACGCTCAACTATGCTTCAAAGAAAATCTTACCGAAAAATACTTGCAGAAAAATGGATATGAAGATGTATTAGAAAGAACTGATATAAATTCTCTGCTTACTTGTTGGAAAGAAGTTTTTGAAGGGAAACCGATATCCTCTTATTATGCTCTCGTTGCTTTTGACGGTGATCAAATGGGGAAAATTTTGAGTGGTGATACTAATTTTTTCAAAGGAAACGACTTGCAAAATTATCAAGGTGAAGTTTCACGCCTACTAACCGCTTTTGCAAACAATGTTAAGGGATTTTTCAAGAATAAAGATAAAGGGGCCGTTGCCTATTCGGGTGGCGATGACTTTTTAGGGTTTGTGAATTTGGCCGAATTGTTCGAAGTCATGCGTTGGCTTCGTACTGAGTTCCATAAGCAAGTGAGTATGGAACTAAGCAAAGCAGGATACTTCAAGGATAATATCGACTTCACTTTTTCCACAGGGATTGTGATTGCCCACTACAAAACCCCGCTTAGTATCGTGTTGGATAAGGCAAGGGAAATGGAAAAACTTGCTAAATCACCTAAAGGGGGCGACAGGGATGCTTTTGCTATTAGTGTTCTTAAAAAATCAGGTGAAAGCCACGAGACATTTTTTAGATGGGAGCTTGCCAAAGGTTTGAAATTTTGGACAGCTATAGAAAGGTTAGTAGGGTATTTTGAAGAAGGTTATTGTTCAGACACCTTTGTAAGAAATCTTGCTACGGAATTTTCAAGTCTGCAAGATGGAGCAGGGAATATTACAGATAGCGGCATGGTCAAATTAGAGCTTTCCCGATTGGTAAAAAGATCCATGACTGAAAAGGGAAAGCAAGCAGGCAAAACTGCGGAAATCCAAACCACCGTAGAAACATTGATGATCTCCAACAAGAGAAAAGAAGGCAATTTCAAATTGGAATTGCTCACCGAAGCAATCGGCATTGCCCTGTTCTTGAAAATTAACAGAAAGAAACAACAACCAGAAATAAAAGCCAAAATAGCTTGATATGGAATTGACATTGCAACCATTAGATACATTGTTCTTTAGAGACGGAAAACCTTTCGCCCGTGGTGATGAAAGCTGGGCTGACGGCAATTTCCCACCTAATCCTTCTGTGATTTACGGCGCTATGCGCACCGCATTAGCTACTGTAAAAGGCAAGGAAATAACATTTTTGGAGGTACCCAAAAAGTTGGGTGAGAAATTTTTTCAGATTAAAGGCATTTACTACAACTGCGGCAATGTCAATTACCTCCCATTGCCACTTGATTTAGTGGAATACAAAACTGATGCAGAGGGCATTGAAGCACAGCAAAGGCACAAAGTCAATTTACTTCATTTGGGCCATGTAAAATCTATTCTTTCTGAGAAGAAGTCTTTCTTAAAATACCTATTGCATCCCGAAGAATTTCAACAGGCGGAAAATTTAGATGGAGGACTTATTTCTGAGTCTCAATTAAGCGCATATTTGGCTGGGACTATCAGCATCATAGATGATGCTTATAAATTAGGGGATTTTATTAAATCTGAACCAAAGGTTGGCATTGGGCGAAACGACGCCACTCGCAGCGCCGAGGAGGGTTTGTTGTACAGGGTGGATACCAAACGGTTGGACAAAATCGAAATGCGGATTATCACAAGTGATGCTGAATATTCAACGGATAACGTCAATCGCTCTGTCGTACATCTCGGTGGAGAAACCAAACTCATTCAAATTAAGAAAGTAGGTAGGGATACTTTGGAAATCAGGAAACCTAACCTTCAAAAAGGGCAATTCAAAATATATCTTTGCACACCAGCATTCTTTACCAAACATGGCTGGAAGCCTGATTTAGAAAGGATAGGCATTCAAGCAACCTTAGTGGCTGCATGTGTTGGAAAACCTATTTCCATTGGTGGTTACGATATTATCAAAAATGAACCCAAACCTATGCTCAAAGCAGTGCCTGCAGGTAGTGTCTATTATTATGAAACTGAAGAAGAGCCTGAAAGCATTTTTAATAAGATTCATGGTCAATCCATTTCAGATGTAATGCAAGAGCAAGGATATGGTGTCGCTTATGTTGGAAATTTTAAACGCCCAGAAAATGACTAGAAGAGTAATTACAACTGTCGGTGTCTCTGTTTTTGCCAATTACATGAAGAAAAAGGTAAAAGATGATGTCGAATTCAAGGATAAAGGGTATAAGGCAATAGATGACATTTATGGTCGGCTTGAAGATGCAGTGGTTGGTGCAGACGCAAGTGATATAAAAAAATAATAGTAGACTATTGGTTGGACAAATTCCGGCCGAATGCTTCAGCCGAGATAACCAGTCTACTAAAAATAGCTGAAAACGATAAAATAGAGGTTCATCTTATTGCTACTGAAACAGCACTTTCGGTGACAGCGTGCGAATTAATAAAGGTTTATCTAGAGTCAGATTTGAACCAAAAAAGGAGCAATTTCATGCTATTCATTTTGACAAGGAGAAATACGTTGTTAAACACTTGCAAGTGCAAGACGCAGAAAGATTTCAAAATTATGGATTTGTCAATCTTGTTGAACTAATAGTTGATTTAAAAAAGGGCTGCGACGACACCATATTGAATATCTCCGGTGGGTATAAAGCATTGATACCACCCCTAACCTTAATGGCACAATTGGAAAAAATGCCGCTTTTATATCTCTATGAAGACAGTAGTAAACTTATAGAAATAGGTCCTTTGCCAATAAATTTTGATTGGGGTGTTATTGAAGAATTTATCGTGCCACTGAACAATGAAAACAAGCGCAAGAATGCAAGAATAGAGGTAATTGAGGAGATGCGTAAAAAGAAATTAATTCAGCAGGATGATTTTAAATTAACCACATTGGGTAATTTGACTGCTAAATACTCAAACACAGCAAGCCCTTTTACTGCCACTATTTTTGGTTATTTGATAGAACATAAATTGTTCGAGTGCTTCTTAGAAGTGTATGGAGCATGTAATGTAGAGCATAGTGTGGAATATGAAGGAAAGGGCGACATAGACATCTTAATCACTCCAAAAGAAAATGAGTTCATCTCAATAGAAATAAAGCCGTCCATTTGTCTCAGCGACGAAGACAAAATGAAAGACATTGCCGAAAAACTTGTAGAACGGAGCACAATTGCAATAGAAAAAGGTGAAAGAGGTTCGGCTGTTGAAACATGGTTGATAGTGTATTCATATACAGCAGAAAAAAAAGAAAAACCCACCTTGCAGGATAATGAGATTAAGTTGTTAAATGGCATGGCAAAATTGCTTAAAGAAAAACTTAATCCATCAATAGTTTTTCGCTTAAAGCATTTGTACATAGTACAAAATGATTTGAAAAGCGAAAGACACATTTATCAGCAATTTATGAAGAGAACTATCAAAGCAAACCAAATCGTTGAACTTTTTAATTCATCAGAGATAAAAAATTCGTAATCATGTATAAAAAAATCAATCCACTATTTCTCCTTTGCGAGACACCACTCCATGCAGGCAGCGGCGACGACCTGGGCATGGTAGATTTGCCCATCCAACGAGAGCGGCATACGTCCTTTCCCAAAATCGAAGGCTCTTCACTCAAAGGGGCTTTGCGAGAAGCATTTGAGACTAAAGTAAACTCGAAGGCATTTAATAATTGGGATGATGATGATGTCAAAATTCATCGGTTCTTCGGCTACGATGACGGCTCGTTGAAGAGCGGCGGCGAAGAAAGCCCAAAGCGGAAACTTGAAGCAATGTTCAAAGACGCAAGTGAGTATTCAGGTTGCCTCGCCTTCACTGATGCCCGTATTCTATTGTTTCCAGTGAAAAGCATGAAAGGCGTATTTGTATGGATTACGTGCCAGCAGGTTTTGAACAAGTTTGCCAGCGATTTGGGCATAGCAGGTTGTACTGCATTTTCGAAGCTTAATGCCGCAATTGCAGCAACGAAGGATTTGACCAATGGTGGGTGTTTGGTATCAGACATTTCAGTTTGCATCAACAAAAATGTCGTTTTGGAAGAGTATGCTTTTGCAGCCACAGCTAAAAATGAATTGAAAGAGTTAGCTACGGAGTTGGCCGACAATATATTTTCTGATAATTCTCTTTCTTATTGGTGTGGGTTGCTCAAAACAAATCTCGTGGTACTGAGTGACGATGATTTCAGGGACTTTGTCAATCAATCCACTGAAGTAATAACACGCACCAAAATCAACAATGAGACTGGGACAGTACAGGACGGTGCCCTTTTTACTGAAGAATACCTGCCAACTGATTCAGTGATGTATTCGCTTGTAATGGCTTCCAAAGAGTACGGCAAAAAAGCAACCGCAACGGATGAGGATGCTATGAGTTTTTTCTCAGATAACCGTCCACCCATTTTTCAACTTGGCGGCAATGCGACCATTGGAAAAGGTCTTTTGCGAACCTATTTTCTCACTACAAATCATTAATAATTATGGAACCTAATACCAGGCAACAACTCGAACAAGGTAGGGCGAATACTGCCTATATGAGAGTCATGGAGTTCAAAGATAGTAACCCGGGCAAATCTACTTTGGACGAATACAAATCTTACTCAAAGAAGTTTCCGATGATGGTCAAGACTAATGGGCTTGGCTCAGCACTAGCTTTTATTAAATCCAAACAAAAAAGAGCTTACAACCGGATTTATGAGGACTTGACTGAATGGTTGGCAAAAGACAACAAAAAAATAGTTGACCTGTCCAGTGGAACCCTACTTGAAATAGTAGTCAGCATGGACGATTCGGCCAACTACCGTTCACTCACCAATGAAGTGTTGGCTTACATGAATTGGCATCGCCGTTTTACGGAAGCCTTATTGGAAAAATAAAAACAAAAAATGCCATGCCAAAAGGAATATTAAAACTTTCCAAGTCAAATAAAGGCAAAATCATCGTTGCGTTGGATAGACTCAACGGCAAGCCTCCTATGCCCCTTTCTAATGTGTCTTTTAGCAATTTAGACCACAATGAAAAGGAATGTGAGTATGAAATGGTAGGCGGAATAATTACTAAAATTGAGGTGGAAGGGGTAGTTGTTCATGGTGGTAAGTCTGCTCCCGCTCCTTCAAATACAACGTCAGCAAAAGGTCAATCAAATCATTCAACCAGTCACCCTGTATATGATTTCTGGGATTCTCTGGACATCCAACAAACGCAATTACCAAATGCAGTAAGACGGTTGGGTAATTTTGACATTGATAATTTTGCCCTGAAATACCAAAAAGCTGCCCGGTACATCGGTGATGCTCCAGGCAAAAACAAGTTCTTCTTTTTTAAAATGATTATCGGGAATATAGAGATGGTCGCCTTCCAACGGGGGATAAATTCTTCATTCGGCCTAATTATGGCTCCCTAAATTTTGTAGGTATCGGAAAAAGACAAGAGGCCCAAGTAAAATCACTTTTTCCTGACAATAAATCCGAAATCATAAAAATCAATCCCGATTGGCGATTGATATGCGGCTTGAGTGGAGGAATTTACGAAACCAATATGACACTGCACCATGTGTATGGTGCACCATATATTCCTGCAAGCAGCATAAAGGGTGTAGTGCGTAGTTGGGCCATCACCAAAGTATTTGGTGAAAATACACCGGATGAAGAGAAAGATTATCCAATGGTAAATGCTGAATATCGTGCCTTGAAAACCAGTGAATTGTTCTGTGTTCTTTTTGGTGCTACTGAAAGCATTGAACGAGTATTGTTCAAAAACGGAAAACCTGAAAAGAAGAAGGACAAAAATGGAAAAGAAACAAGCGAATACTTAACCGATAAAAAAGAAAAGTGTGCTCTTGGTATGGAAAGGCAAGGAAAGGTAGTTTTTTTTGAAGGGTTGCCGATTGTGCCACCCCATCTGATGCCTGATGTGATTAATGTACATTATCAAGATTGGTATAAAGAAAAAGATTATAGCCCGCCAACCGATTTCTTGAAAGTCGTTCCTGTCATGTTTTTGACCGTTACATCAGAAAGTCAATTCCAAACGGCTGTAGCGTCTCATGACACAAATCCAATAAAAAAATGGGATGGATTTGAATTACTTGCTAAACCTGTGGGCTTGAGCGGGGATGCAACGATGGTCGAAATGGCTAAAAAATGGCTTGACCTTGCCCTCTCCGAACACGGCATCGGCGCCAAAACCGCCGTAGGTTATGGCTACATGCAAAAAATGAAATAACCGTAGCACGGACTACCAGTCCATGCTACACCCCCGTTCCTTGACATCACGGGCTTCTAAACCATTCTTCCCCCCAGCCCTGCCCTCCCGATGCGTTCGTCGGGAGGGCAGGGCTATTCATGGGGTCATGTGCAAAAAAAATCCCCGACAAGCAAACGCACCCGCCGGGGAAATCGTAAATCGTAAATCGTAAATCGTAAATCAAAAAACGTCCACACGTATCGCTTCGCTCCAGTCGCTTTCCCGGCTGTTGGTGGCCCGGAACTTGAACTGGTAGAGCATGGCCTTGCCGCTGGGCTGGCTTTCGAGGGTGAAGTTGAGGCCGTACTCGTGGAGGCCGTTTTGCCAGATAAGGCCGTTGTCCTCGCTGGAGCGTCCGACGATGCCCTTGATGATGCGGGGGTTGGTGGCATGCAGGATGAACTGTACCCGGCCCCGTACCTTGGCGCTTTCGACTTTCTTGATGCCGGGGCGGCGCCCGTGCGAGGCTGGCCTTGCCGCCTATGCCTGCGAGGTGGTAGCCGGGGCGGTCAGGTAGGTGGCATTGCCGTTGGCGGTGGCTTCGAGCCTGGTGGCGGTGGCCTGGTGGGCGCTGTAGAGGGCTGCCTTGGCCTCGTCCTTGGCGGCTTGGTTGTCGGTGCCGCCGAACTGCTTGTGGCGGCTGTAGGCGA
>JADKBS010000008.1 GCA_016714985.1 Saprospiraceae bacterium
GTGCGCTCCATTTTCGAGGACAGCCGGGGCTGGATTTGGGTGGCGTTTCAGGCAGAATTGGACATTTTCGACCCGTCAAGTGGACGTTTTTACCACGTATTACACGATGGGGATAAAAATTTTGGCAACGGGCTAGCGAGTTGGATACCATCCATGGAACAGACGCCGGACGGGGCTTTATGGCTCTGGGGCGATGTCGGGATCTGGAAAATCAATGCGCCGAACGATTTGTTGGCAAAGGCGGGGAAAAAAGAGGATGCTGCGATTGAACTGCCCTGCAAAATGATTCCCAAGCCGCCCGTCAAGCAATGGGCGGCAAAGGGGGAATCCCAACTTTTGTACGCAAAGAATAGGTTGCTGGTAGCAACGATGGAAGGGCTGTATTGGCTTGACCTGAAGACAGAGAAATTTTCACCTGAACCGGCAACAAGCGGCTGGAATTATCGGGTACTTTCAGCAGATAACGAAGGCAACATATTGGCGCTGGGTTATGACACTTCTTATCAAATAAAATGGACATTAATCAACTCCAATGGAACTCAAAACTTCACAGAGCAGCGGTCTGTTAAGGCCAGCAATTTTAAATTTAGCCGGGATGGGTTTTTGTGGGCTTTCAGGAAGGGGCGGCTCCAGAAATGGAAGTTATCTGCCTTTTTTAACCAAGGCTTGCCGGAAATTGAGGTGAAAACAGATTCAATTTTTGGGAACGAGGGAGGATGCACCAAAATCATGTTCGACAAAAGTGGCGTGATGTGGGTGGGCTCAGATGGATATGGCCTGTTCAAAATCAATGAGAAGGCAAAGCATTTCAAAAGCTATTTGCCCAAAATTTCGCAACGTCAGCTCCTGGAAGCCCCAGATGGCGGAATTTATAGCTTGTTCAGGTTCGGTGAAAAATATCCTTCAAAATCCTTCCGGGCTACAATAGCCAACAACGATTTCGTCAACCGCTTTCCAACTTACACTACCAATGATTGGGGGACTTTCCATGCCTGTTTCGATGCAGCAGGCAATGGTTGGTCGAGCGACAATGATTTGGATAAACTCTATCGTACGGATGCACGGACAAAATCCGTGAAATCGTTTCCATGGCAGCATGGGCATGGCTTGATTGTGAGCCGCTCTGGGGCATTGTTTGGCGCCAGCGAAAAAACTTTATTGAAATTTGACCCTAAAACGGAAACAAGTACGGCGTTCCCATATGATAAGCCGCAGAAAATATCCGCTACTTTTTCCCATTTTTTGTTCGAGGATGCGGACGGAGCCATTTGGATTTTCGGGTATGAGGGTTTGACCAAAGCCGTTCCAAACGCCGGGGGATACCGCTTCGAATATTACAAAAACAACCCAAAAGACCGTACTTCACTTTCCTCCGATTTTGTCCTGAGCGTCGCCGACGACCCGCTCGAACCCGCCCGATACCTTTGGGTGGGTACAAAAGTGGCGGATTGAACCGTTTGGACAAAAAAACGGGGCAGTTCAAGCAGTTTAAAACAACTGACGGGCTGCCCGACAATGTGGTGTATGGCGTTTTGGCAGAAAACAAAGCGCCCTACATCTGGCTGAGCACCAACAAGGGGCTATGCCGCTTCCATGTTCGGGACGAAACGACCAAAAATTTCACGGCTGCGGACGGATTGCAGAGCAATGAGTTTAATAGCTCCAGTTACCTGAAACTGCGAGATGGCTCAATGATTTTCGGCGGCGTAAATGGGTTGTCCATGTTCCACCCCGACAGCCTGCGTTTCAATAAAAATGTTCCCCAGATACAAATCGTTGGACTTTCAATTAACAACCAACCGATTGCTCTGCCCACTTCATCCCTCATCCCTCATCCCTCATCCCTTAAACTCTCCCACGACCAAAACCTGCTCACCTTTGACTTTGCGGCGCTCGAATTCACCAACCCCGCCCAAAACCAGTACCGCTATCAACTCGTTGGGGTGGGCAATGAGGATTGGATTTCCCTGGGCAACAAAAACAGCATCCAGTTCGCCAACCTCGCCCCTGGCGACTATACCTTCCGGGTGGATGGCAGCAACAACGATGGCACCTGGAGCGGGCAGCCCGCCGAACTGCGTTTCACCATCCGTCCGCCGTGGTGGGCTTCGTGGTGGGCGTATTTGATTTACCTGGCGTTAGCGGCGGCGGCAGTTTGGCTGTTTAATCGCAATCGGCTTCGCCAAAAAATCGAACACCAGGAAGCCTTGCGCCTTCGGGAAATGGACGAGTTCAAGGGGCGGTTTTTCACCAATATCACCCACGAGTTCCGAACGCCGCTGACGGTGATTTTGGGCATGACCGAACGACTGACGGCTGACGGTGGACGGTTGACGGAGGAAGATGCAGGGCAAACTTGGCCTGGTAAAACGCAACGGGGAGAACCTCCTGCGCCTCATCAACCAAATCCTCGACTTGGCGAAGCTGGAGTCCAAGACCCTGAAAATCAATTACATACAAGGCGATGTGCTGACCTTCCTGAAATACATCGCCGAAAGCCTCCATTCGCTCGCCAACGCCCAAAACCTGATGTTGCGGGTAGAAAGCAACCGGATAGCCATCGTAATGGACTACGATCCAGAGCGGCTGCTGCAAATCGTCCACAACCTGTTGTCAAACGCCATTAAGTTCACGCCGTCGGGCGGCAAAGTGGAGATGCGGGCAGATGTGAAGGACAACTGGCTGCACCTCTCCGTGTCGGACTCCGGGGTGGGCATCCCAGCAGATGAACTGCCCTTCCTGTTCGAGCGGTTTTTTCAGGCAAAAAACCAGGAGCATTCCAAGGCGGGCGGCACGGGCATCGGGCTTTCCTTGACCCATGAATTGGTCAAGGCGCTCGGCGGCAAAATATCGGTGGAAAGTACCGTTGGGACTGGCACGACGTTTTTGGTGAAACTGCCCATTACTAACAAGAGTGTATTCGTTGAAGCAGGGGCAAACATGAACCTTGAAGGGTGGACGCCATCCAGCGCTAGGGTACAGAAGCCAATGCCTTTGGCAACCCTGCCCGGTGACGCTAACCTGCCGCAAATCCTGCTTGTCGAAGACAACCCCGACGTGGTGGAATACCTTGCCGCCTGCCTGCAAGGAGCGGGCGACCGTGAAGGTCGCCCCTACCAGTTGGACTTCGCCTACAACGGCCGTGCAGGCATCGAAAAAGCGCTGGAAACCATCCCCGACCTCATCGTGAGCGACGTGATGATGCCCGAAAAAGACGGTTTCGAGGTGGTGGAGGCGCTGAAAAACGACGAGCGCACGAGCCATATCCCCATTATTCTGCTGACCGCAAAGGCTGATGTGGAGAGTCGCCTAAAGGGCTTGCGACGTGGGGCAGATGCCTATCTTTCCAAGCCCTTCCACCAAGAGGAACTGATGGTGACGGTGGAAAACTTGCTGGAAATGCGGCGGAAGTTGCAAGAGCGATTTCGGATTTCGGATTTCGGGTTTCGGAAGCCCGAAGCAGGTGCCACCGAAATCCCAAATCCGCAATCCGAAATCGAAGACGTTTTCCTGCAAAAATTCCGCTCCGTTGTCGAAGCGAACTTGTCCGACACGGACTTCGAAATGCCACTATTAGAGCGGGCATTGGCAATGAGCCGCAGCCAGATTTTTCGGAAGGTGAAGGCGCTCACGGGCAAGTCGCCGAGCCTGTTTATCCGCTCCATCCGGTTGCACCACGGGCGGCATTTGCCGCAAACGACAACGCTCAACGTTTCGGAAATTGCCTACCAAGTCGGGTATTCGGCGTTGAATAATTTTTCCGATGCGTTCATGGAAGAATTTGGGGAAAGACCGACGGCGGTGAGAGGGGATACCAGTGCAGGATTAATCGAGCAATTACCAAAATGAAGTTCCATTTTTTATGAAAAAAACATTGTATTGAATCCTACACTTTTTGTCACTTTCCTACTCATTCGCTCAAAGAATGGATATCAAAGCGTTGGAAACCCAATACCAATCTTCGCCAACACCTTCGCTTGTCTCCACTTTGAATAAAGCCTATCAGGAACAAGCAAACTGGTTTTTAAAAACACCACAGTTCAATAATGACAGCACTATTTTTTATTTCAACAAAGCAGTGGTGCTGCTTGAAAATGCCAAACCTGCCCCCAATGACCTTTTAGCTGAACTTTACAAGAATTTGAGCGAATACAGAATTAAAAGGTCAGAGCATTCCATTGCGCTCGAAATGGGCAAAAAGGCATTGTCATACTTGGATAAAATACCACCATCGAAAATAGATAAGCTGTTGCATTACCATGTATTATGGAATATTGCTTATGCTGAATTGGTAGAAGAGGATACCAAAGGAGGGCTTGATGTTTTCAATCAGGCGGTGCTTTTATTGCAACAGGATACACGTCCCGAAATACAGGCATTGTTGTTAAAAAATACAGGTATTTTTTACTCAAAATATTACAGTGGCGTAAGTGAGACAAGCCCCAAAGGATTGAATTCCCTGCTACAGAGTGCCCGATACTATGAAAATTCAGATAAAACAAATACCGATTTTCTATTCGAGATTTATGAAAAATTAATGTGGTATTATAATGTCAAATGGGGAGAGGATAAGCCTCAGGCTATTGCCGATTCCTGTGATTATTACTTTTCAAAAATGAATACTTTATTGCCACAGCTCAACGACCCCATTTTTGAAAACTGGTACTACGCTCAACGGGCCAATGTCTTGCTCCGCAGGGGGCAGTATGAAGAAGCCACAGATTTGATTCAGCAAAGTCTTAGAATAATTGATAAATATCATTTGGAGTTTGACAGGAGGTATCCATTTAATCTAAATCTTTTGGGATATATTGCTTACAAAAAAAAGCAATGGGTGCAAGCTGAAGCTTATTTTACACAAGCACGTGACATCAGTTTAAATCAGAAAAACCCCCGAAGTGAACTGACTTATCTGACGCATATTGCCAGTATGTCCGAAGAAAAAGGCGATTTGAAAAGAGCCCTAGCGGTTAAGGATACATTTTACCAAAGAATGATTGAGTTGAGGGAAGAACGGTCGGATAAAAACCTGAAAGAAAGTGAATTGCAGCTCAATGTATTACAGCAGGAAAAAGAATTGATACATAAAAATGCCGAGCGCAATTTTCTGTTGGGAGCGACTTTGATTGCGTTGATGCTATTGGGCTTATCCGTTTTTGTGTTTTTGAGGGAAAGGCGCAGCAAGGCAAAATTGGAACAGCAAAACCATATCATCGAAAAACAGAGCCTTGCCCTGCGCAAATTGGATGATGCCAAAAACCGCTTTTTCACCAACATCACCCACGAGTTCCGCACGCCACTGACGGTGATTTTGGGTATGACAGAACAGTTGACGGTGGACGACGGAAGGTGGACGGAGCATGATGCGAAGGGTAAACTGGGGTTAATTAAAAGGAACGGCGAGAACCTGCTGCGGCTCGTCAACCAGATTTTGGATTTGGCAAAGCTGGAGTCCGAGTCCTTGAAAATCAACTACCTTCAAGGCGATGTGCTGACATATCTGAAATACATCGCCGAGAGCCTCCACTCCCTCGCCAATGTCCAAAACGTGATGCTGCGCGTGGAGAGCAAGGAGGCGGAAATTGTGATGGACTATGACCAGGAGCGTTTGTTGCAAATCGTCTATAACCTGTTGTCGAATGCCATCAAGTTCACGCCCTCGGGGGGAAAGGTGGTGCTGCGGGCCAGCACAAATTTGCAGGGTGGCGCTATGAACTCCTCACCATTCTAACCTTTAACCGTCACCGACACGGGCAGCGGCATACCAGCCGAAGACGTTCCGAACATTTTCGACCGCTTTTTTCAGGCCAACAACCTGGAAAAAGCCAAGACGGGCGGCACGGGCATCGGGCTGGCGCTGACAAAAGAATTGGTGCATGCGATGGGCGGGGAAATCAGCGTGGAAAGTGAGCTGGGCAAGGGGTCGGCATTCACAGTGCGGCTGCCGATTACGAAGAAGGCAGTAGCAAGTGACGGCGTGAATTGGAGTCACCCTGTCGCTTCGAAGCTGCTGCCTAAATTGGCGACGAGCGATACCGAACAAGCTTCCGTCCTTTTAATAGAGGACAACCCCGACGTGGTGGAGTACCTCGCCGCCTGTTTGCAAGCGCAGTACCAATTGGATTTCGCCTACAACGGCCGGGCGGGCATCGAAAAGGCGCTGGAAACCATCCCCGACCTCATCGTGAGCGACGTGATGATGCCCGAAAAGGACGGTTTCGAAGTGGTGGAGGCCCTGAAGAACGACGAGCGAACGAGCCATATCCCCATCATTTTGCTGACCGCAAAAGCCGACGTGGAGAGCCGCCTCAAGGGCCTGCGGCGTGGGGCGGATGCCTACCTTTCCAAGCCTTTCCACCAAGAGGAACTGCTGGTGACGGTGGAGAATTTGCTGGAGATGCGAAGGAAGCTGCAGGAGAAGTACGCTACGATTGCGGATTTCGGATTGCGGATTTCGGATTCGGCGGCCCCCCAATCCGCAATCCCCTCGACCTTGGTCGGGGCGCAATCCGAAATCGAAGATGCTTTCCTCCAAAAATTCCGCTCCATCGTGGAAGCGAACCTGTCCTACACGGAATTCGAGATGCCGCAGTTGGAGCGGGCATTGGCGATGAGCCGCAGCCAGATTTTCCGGAAGGTGAAGGCGCTCACGGGCAAGTCGCCGAGCCTGCTCATCCGCTCCATCCGGCTGCACCATGGGCGGCATTTGCTGCAAACTACGACGCTGACCGTCTCTGAAATTGCTTACCAAGTGGGGTATGCGGCCCTCAATAATTTCTCGGATGCGTTCCAAGAAGAATTTGGCGAAAGGCCGACGGCGGTGCGGGGCTGAGCCTACCATGCAACACCTTATCGGCTCATTATCAGCGACTTATCTAACTGTCGCCTTCCCCTTTGCAACATAGCAAGTAATAAAAATTCCCGCCCTGCAACCTGCGAAGTAGCCGTTGACCGATGGGAGGTAGGGCTTTGCCTTTGCCAGCCCCCACCTTTGCATCATTCCCGGAGGGCAGGTTTTCAGCCGTTTGATTTTAAAGAAAAAAAAGAAGTTGAAGGCATGATAACCAAGCTTGAAAATCGGGACGAATAACCATTCGCTTGAGAAGCCCACAAACAACAAAATCCTTCAATCATGAAAAATCAAATGAAAGCAACCACTCAAAACGCAACATCAAAAAAAGGTAAAATGAAAGCAACAATCTTTTCTATCGCCCTCATCCTCTTCTTTGGCTTCAGCTTTTCGCTCTCCGCCCAAACCACCGCTGTATGGCAGGGCGGCAAGCCGGGCCGCACCACAGACTGGAACTGTCCAGCCAACTGGAGCGAGGGCCGTGTGCCCGACGAGTTCACACAGGTCATCATCCCCTCTAGCGCCAGCTTCTACCCGGTCATCCAGTACGCCCCAACACCCATTGACGCCCTGCTGATGGAAGCTGGCGCAAGGCTCACCATCCAAGACGGCGCAAGGCTCACCATCCTCGGCGAAACCGGCATTTTCAATGGCGTCACCGCCCTTGGCCATATCGAAAACAATGGCACCCTTGAAGTCGGAGAGGCCGTAAATGGGGGCACTGCATTTCTGAAGAATGTGCAAGGAAACGGCATCGTCATAAGCCCAGCTGCTGGCATGGACACGCTGGCGAGGAGACGCTGACTGTTACGGGTTTTGCCTCGACAGGACTAAACCGACACCTAAAATGGGTGTATCTATACCCAGTTCGTCGCCTAAGTGGGTAGTCAAATCAATTCTGATATGTTGGGTGCCCCCCAAATCATACATCATAAATCATAAATCATACATCTGTTTAGGGGGGGATTTATGATGTATGATTGAACCCACGTTGGTTTGAACTTTTCAAATTTGATTTGACTGACTACTTAGTCCTCTAAAAACCAAAGACAACCAACCCTATTGACCATTTTTATTTAGGTGATTTGGCGGTGAAGTGCTGATGAAACAGGAGCATTCCATCAGGTTACTTCACCGCACCTAAAATAACGAGCTTCTATAGCTCACGGTGTCAAGTTTTGTGCATGAGGTCCTTGGTTGATAAGGGTTGATAATGGTTTATGAAGTTGATTATCAACCATTATCAACTTCATCAACCGTTATTAACCATGCACAATATTTAGCGGTGCGCAGTATAAGTCAAAACAATCAAATCCTTTAGTCATGAAAAAACAAATGAAAACAAGTCTTTTCACCGCAGCCCTGGGCCTTGCCCTGACAGGGGCCATGCTGTCAAGCGCAACCAAGGAGACGGGAGCAACTGCCGCTTATGCCAACACATTGCCTGTTTCTCGGGAGTTTTCGGCAGCACCCGCAGGGGTTGCCGTTGAGTCCCCGAAACTTCCTTTCACTTTCTACCTGAAGCTTATAACCGCTTTCACCAATGGGGGCTTCATCAACTTCAACCAGTTGGGCGAAGAGGGGCAGTCCTTCTTTCGGAACGAAATTCCCAAATGGGGCATGAAGCAGTAACCCGCCTTTTTAACCAAAATTCTAAGAACCTGTTCTAAAACCATCCTATCATGAAAACAGCAAAGATTTTTCCATGCCATATACTCTTGTGCAGCATGTTTTTATTGAGCAGTTGCTCGACGTATCAATTGGCGCAATGGTCAAACGGCGGCAGCGCCACGTCGCCATCTGGGGCGGGCGACAATCATCCCGGAAGTTACTGCCAACACCGTCCTAATAGGCCGAGTTTTGTGGGCAGCATGTCCGGGACTTCGATTTATTCCATGCGAGGGGAATACTATCCATTTTGCTACAAATGCAGGCAATAGTCCTATCCAAAAACATAACCAAATGAAGACGGCAGCCTCGGGGAAGGCTGGGGCTGCACCTTCTTTATTCAATTTAATTTTTCAAACCATCAATTAATTAAGAAATGAAAAACAACCTTTTTTATTCCCTATTGGCAGTATGCCTTTTCTCAATGTTTTCTTGCCAGCAAGCGCCTGAAGCGCCCGTCGCCACTGCACCCGTGGAAACGCCCGCACCACCTGATATGGCAGCTATTAAAGCCGAAATTCAAGCATTGGAATCGGCTTATGCAGTTGCGCATACCGCAGGCGATGCAGCGACGGTAGCCTCATTTTATTCAGATGATGCAGTGACGATGGGCGATGATATGCCCGCTGTGACGGGGAGGGCCGAAATTCAAAAAGAACAGGAGAAATTTTACGCAGAAAGGAAAAATAAAAGAACAGTGAGCTTTGAAGTTTTGGAGGTATTCGGTGATGAAAATCGGGTGACCGAAATTGGCAAAAGCACCGGAAAAGACGAAACAGGCAAAGTGGTTTACACCGGAAAATACATGGCAATTTGGGAAAAACGCAACGGCAAATGGCTGACCATCCGGGACATCAGCAACGACGATAAGAAAGAAGAATAGAAAATTGAAAGTCGGTGTGGCGCTGGCCATGCCGACATTTTCCCATTGCAATTCCTCCTTTCAATTCAACCAATTTAATCGTATGAAAAATCTCGTTTTTATTGCCACAATATTATGCCTTGCGTTAAACAGCCTACAAGCCCAATCCGTCAACGACGAGCTTGAACTGCAAGACTTCACCCGCCGTTTCATGGCCGCTTATAATGCACAAGACCATGAAGCCATTCAGGAAAATGTACACCGACGACGCCGTGCGCATTGACCCAGAGGGCAAGCAAATCAATGGGGCTGAAAATATCGCCAATTATTTTGCGGAGCAATTCCGTAAAAACAATGCCACGTTGCTTTTAAAACATATAGGCATTAACTGGTCGGATGCCGAGCACGCTTGGGTTGTGCGTGGCAACTACGAGGTGTACGGTAAAACCAATGTTTACGATATACCCATCAATAACGTGGGCAGCTATGCCAATGCGATGCAAAAAAAGGACGGCGAGTGGAAAATAGCCAAGCAATGGCTCACCCCGCTAGATATGTCCAAAATCAAGGACGAAATACAAGCCATGAATACGGCTTGGGCCGTTGCTGCCAACACCGGGGATGCCGCAACAATACTGGCTATTTATGCGGATGACGCCATCAGCATGCCCGATGATGCGCCGATGCTCGTGGGCAAAGCGGCCATCCAAAAGGACATGGAGGCCGATTTTGCGAGCAGTAAAATCCGAAAAACCGTCACGTATGAAACGGTGGAGGTGTTCGGCGACGAAAACAGGGTGACGGAAACCGGAACCGTGATAGGGAAGGACGCCACAGGGAAAGTGGCTTTTACGGAGAAATACATACAAATTTGGGAAAAGCGCAAAGGCAGGTGGCAGGTCATCCGGGAGATTTACAACCATGATTCGAAGGCGAGATAAATGCCTTATAAAACCTCAATTGACCGTGAATTAATCTTCAACTATTCAACAATATTATTTCCTATAAAATGAAAAAATCGTTTTTATTCCTCGCCCTTGGCCTTTTGGCCAACCTTGCTTTTGCCCAGCAAAAAGACCCGCTAACCAAATTGGCGGGTTTTGACCAATACATGGAACAACTCCTCAAAGACTGGAACACTCCGGGCGTTGGTGTCGGCATTGTGGTGAAGGGCAAACTCGTATTTGTCAAAGGCTACGGTTACCGGGATTATGACAAAAAAACGCCCATCACGGGCAATACGTTGTTCCAAATTGCCTCCAATTCCAAACTGTTCACGGCGGTTGCCGTCGGCATGGAGGTGGAAAATGGCAAATTGGAATGGGACAAGCCCATCAAGAAATTTGTCCCATCCATTGAGTTTTATAACGATGAATTAAACAATAACGTGACCATGCGTGATATGCTGTCCCATCGGACGGGCATTTCACGCCACGATTTGATTTGGTTTAAATCCGAATTCAGTCGCAAGCAATTATTTGATAAATTAAAATACCTTGAACCCAGCCAGCCTTTGCGTCAGGGTTTTTTATACAATAACCTGATGTACACGGCTGCGGGTTATTCCATTGAATTATTGACCGGCAAAACATGGGAGGAATATTTACAGGCCAATATCCTCAACCCGCTCGACATGAAAAGCACGGTGTTCACCATCGCCGATATGAAGAAAAGCAGTGATTATTTTACGCCTTATGACGAAAAGCGGGACACGAATATTTTGTACCAAATCCCATGGTACGAAGAGCAGGGAGGCGTAGGGCCTGCTGGTGCCGTTATTTCCAATATCAATGATATGTCGCACTGGCTGATTGCATTGATGAACGACGGCAAATACAAGGACAAACAAGTCATACCATCGGCAGTGCTCCAAGCCACGCTTCAACCCAGCATTCCGAACGGGAATAGCATGACCGCAAATTACAAAGAAAAGCAAAACACGGTTTATGGCATGGGGCGAAGTATCTCATCATACAGGGGGCATTTATATACAGAACATGGTGGTGCATTGGACGGTATCTATTCGCAGGTTTCCTTTATGCCGCAGGATAGCATAGGTGTCATTGTTTTTGCCATTGGCGACCATTGCCGACCATTAATTGAAATTGTCAATTTCAATGTATATGAACGCCTGCTTGGCCTTGACCAAACGCCGTGGAAAGAACGCCGGTTGAGAGAGTACCTCGAAGGCAAGAAAATACGCAAGGAGGCGAGACAAAAGGCGAGCGTAGGTCGCATTGCTGGCACAAAGCCCTCGCATCCAATGGACGATTATTTGGGTGAGTACGAACACCCGGCTTATGGCATTATTAAAATCACCAAGAAGGACAAGGACATGCAGTTTGCGCTGAACAAAATCCAGTTGCCATTGAGCCATTTCCATTATGACCGTTTCGATACGCCGGATGACCAGCGATTGGGGCTTTTTTCCCTTAATTTCACCACCAACCCACAAGGCGATATTGGCGGATTGACGGTCTCAGTAGATGAAAGCGAAGCCGTGTTCAAGCGCAGGCCCGATGCCTCGCTCAGCGACCCCGCAACGCTTGAAGCTTATACAGGGAATTACGAAATAGCCGGTTCCGTCCTCACAGTTGCGCTCAAAAATGATGAACTGACAGTGTCCTTTCCGGGTGCTCCCGCCACCCATTTGATTCCCTACAAATCCAGGCTGTTCAAGGCTGAAGAATTTTCTGACATGACCATCGAATTTGTGATGGAAAACGGAAAAGCTACTGCCATGAAACAGAAAGACCCTTCTGGGGAATATTTGATGAAGCGGAAGGTATAATATCCTTAGCTTGTCGGCGTGAGCTATAAAACATCAACTTTAATAAATGAAAAAGCAATCCACGAGCCTTCGTTTCTACCAATTCCTTTTACCCATCCTGCTGGCCGCTGGCCTGCTGTTCGCCGGGTTTTATTCCCGAAAAATGGCGAAGCCCATCCAAAACAGTGTCCCTTCGTTTTCGGGCTTGGCCATGTGCGGGGGCGGTACCTTGTTCGATTTAAGTGAGTACGATTCCACGAGGGAGGCTGCCCCGTTGTTTGAGAACATGGGTAAATACCATTTCGCCGTAAAAACGGGTTCGGAAACGGCTGCCCGCTATTTTGACCAAGGTGTCAAACTGGTGTATGGGTTCAACATGGGCGAGGCGCACCGGGCGTTTTCGGAAGCGGAGCATTTGGACAGCAATTTCGTGATGGCCTATTGGGGGAAAGCCCTTGCCTTGGGGCCGAACATCAACGACCCCAAGCCCGATAAGGCACGGGAACAATCGGCCTTCGAGGCCATTCAAAAAGCGATGAAACTCCGCCATTTGACCAATCAGAAAGAGCAGGATTTGGTGGAGGCATTGGCCACCCGCTTTTCCGATTCCACCGCCGTGAACCGTGATTCGTTGAGCAAGGTCTATGCCGCTGCCATGACTGCTCTTGCGCAGCGATACCCCAACGATAATGAGGTATTGACGCTCTACGCCGATGCGGTGATGAACACCATGCCCTGGGATTATTATGACAAACAGGGCACCCCCCGACCGGGCATTCCGGAGGCGGTGCGGGCGCTGGAGCAGGTTATTGCCACCGACTGGAACCACCCGGGGGCGCACCACCTGTATATCCACATCGTGGAGGCTTCCAAGACACCTGACCGGGGCGTGGCGAGCGCCGATGTGCTCGGTTCGTTGATTCCCGCTTCGGGGCATTTGGTGCACATGCCGTCGCATATCTACATCCGGGTCGGGCGCTATGCCGATGCCGAGGATTGCAACCGATTGGCCATTCAGCGGGACGAGGAGTACATCACCAATTGCCTGGCGCAGGGCGAATATCCGCTGGGCTATTATCCGCACAATATCCATTTCCTCTGGTCGGCAGCGACCTTTCAGGGCAAGTCCGAAATGGCCATTGATGCCGCCGAGAAACTGGCCCGGCGAGCGCCAGAAGGCATGGCCAGCAAAATGGAATACCTGCAAACATTCGAAGCAGTGCCCTTGGAGGCTTATGTGCGGTTCGGCAACTGGAACGAGATACTCACCACCCCAGCCCCGGCGGACGAGCTGCAACAGTTGAAGCTGTATTGGCACTATGCACGGGGCATCGCCTACACCCGCAGGGGGATGCTGGACAAAGTGGCAGCGGAACTGACGGCCATGGACACGCTTTCCATTTCGTTGTTGAAAACCGTGCGAGAGAAAATGGAAGAGGCGAACAAAGGCAAGCCATTGGGCAAAATGGACAGCATCCAACTCGCCCTATTCCAGGATTTGACCATCATCTCCAGTTCCGTTGTAAAGGGCGAATTATTGGCTGCCCAGCGCAATTACCCAGCCGCCATTGAGGCACTCGAACAGGCCATGGCGGCGGAGGGCGACCTTCCTTACAGTGAACCTGAAAATTGGCACCATCCCGTACGGCAGGTACTCGGCGCTATGCTGTTGGAGGCTGGGCAAGCCCAAAAAGCCGAAAAAGCCTATCGAGAGGACCTCGCTTGGAACCGCAACAATGGCTGGTCGCTTTTTGGCCTCTACCAAAGTCTGAAAGCGCAAGGGCGGGAAGCCGAGGCAAAGTCCACGTTGGCCAAATTCAAAGAGGCTTGGGAGGAGTCGGATGTGGAATTGGAATCGTCGAGGTTTTAATAACGAGGTATCATTTATCACGGTCATACCAATCAAACAGTTCTTTGACTTTCTGAGCCAACAGGTTTTTGTCAATCAATTTCGTAGCATAATCTGCTATCAGAGTAGGGGAAAGATTGCGCTTTAAAGCATACTCAACTACTTCATGGTCTTTGTTTTTACAGACCAAAACACCAATACTTGGGTTTTCATGTGGCTTTTTCACATCGGTATCAAGGGCTTCGAGATAGAAATTGATTTGCCCTAAAAAAGAGGGTTCGAAATCTTCGATTTTCAGGTCAAATGCCACCAAGCAGCAAAGTTCCCTGTGGTAAAACAATAAATCCACTTTGAAATCTTTGATGCCCACTTGTAACCGATATTCTTCTGCCATGAAAACGAAGTCTTTTCCCAACTCCAAAATCAATTGCCGTAACTGTCCCAGCAACGCTTTCTTCAAATCTTTTTCGGCGTGTTTGTTTGGTAAATTGACAAATTCAAAGACGTATGAATCCTTGAAAACATTGGACACATCACGAGGATAGTTTTCCAAGGACGGTGGTAAAAGTGTGTTCGCTAAGAGGCTTCGCTCGAAATATCCGCTTTTGAGCTGACGGCGGAGTTCTTTGATGGTCAATTTTTCTTTCAAAGTTAATTGCAGGTAAAAATCACGTTCTTCTTGGGACTTGGTTGAAGCCAGAATTTCAAGATTGTGCGTCCAACTCAATTGTGTCGGCAGCGCCGACACAATTGCAAAGTCAGTGTAGGCAAGGTAAAACTGCCGCATCCGGTAGATGCCACGCTTGGTAAAATTGGTCAGGGAAGGGTCTTTCGATTGGAGGAATTGGGAAAGTTTCAAGACCGTGCCATCGCCCCATTCTGCACCGTCCAATTTTTCTGAAACATAGCGCCCAATTTCCCAATAGAGCAGGATTTGTTCGGAGTTGGCGGCATGAATCGCCTTGTTGCGGGCAGTTGTGATGAGGTGGAGGATGTGCTCGAATTCGTTGTGTTGGCTCATAGTCTTTTCTTGTCCGTTGATGAAGCACGAAGATAAGCCATCAAATGAAAAAATATCCGCTCGGTATTCTTCATATTTTTTAATCAAAAATCAAAAAAAACAATGAAAAGAAGAACATTTTTAAGCCAAACCATCCTCACCGCCGTCGCCGTCAGTGCCTCGGGGTTTATCCGTTTTGACGGCCAACGCTACGTGGGCGAGTGCGAAACCACCTCCGATGTGCTCGGCCCTTTTTACCGCCCCAACAGCCCAGTGCGGGAAAGCCTCCGTATTAAAGGCGAAAAAGGTGACCCGATTGAATTAATTGGCAAAATATTGCACGACGATTGCATGACGCCCTATAAAAAAGCCAAAATAGAGCTGTGGCATTGCGATGGTGACGGTAATTATGACAATGAAACTGCAGATTTTAAATACCGGGGTACCGCGTATTCCGACAATAAAGGCAATTATTGTTTTAAGACCATATTGCCTGTGCCTTATGGTAGCGGCGACGATTACCGCCCGGCACATTTCCACATGATGATTACGGCGGAGGGCTATCAGCCCTTGGTGACGCAGCTTTATTTCACCGGCGACCCCTGGATTGAAAAGGACAAAGCCGCTTCTTCGCCTACGGCAAAAAAGAGGATATTGGAAGTCCAAAGCCTAAAGGACGGCTCCAAAAAAGTGGCGTACAACGTCAGCATGGCCAAAAAACTGGCCGTCGAGCCAGCTTCGATGGGGCTTTTGGTTGGGAACTATACCAGCGAGAAAGACCTGAACAATAAACTGGAGCTGTTCAGGCAAGACAGTCAATTATGGATAAAAGGCGATAAAACGAATGGGATGCCTTATGGGGTGAACCTCGAATTTGTTGGCGATAATACCTTTCAAATGCCCGGTATGCCTTTGGAGACCTTATCCTTTAATTTTCAGTTATTGCCTTATGGCGTGGTAAAATTGGTGGAGACCTTTACCGACGATAAAGGGGAAAAAGAGGTGACGATTTATGAGCGGGAGAGGTAATGGAAAATCATTTGGCATTGGGTCAAATTTTTCAATCAAAAATTAATTTTTCAACATGAATTACCCCCGTTTATCTTTCATAAGTATATGCACGTTTGCAGTATTTATGCTTGGATTTCAACTGAAACCAGCCTTATTTGAAATCCCCAAGACTTGGGACATCGCAGCAATAAAGCAATTTCTGCTTCCCCTACCAGACGGGACAACGCAGGTGACGCCCATTTCTGAAAGCTACTATTACAGCCTTCCCGAAATGAAGGTTTTCAAAAGCTACCCGATACGCTTAGCTGGCATGGAGGCAAACCGGAAATACATAGACTCCCTCATGACGCTCGACCCGGTTGACCTATTTGAAAGCGAACCAAGAACTGAACAAGACTTAGTGCGACTGGGCGAGGAAGTATTCAGTTCACCATTGATTTTGTTTGACTATTCGGAGGAGTTCTTCAAAGCGCTGAACGAATCGGTTAAATCTGCTGAAATCCCGGTTTCAAAAAATACGTTCCCCTATTATACCTACGTGATTGATGAAAAATCAAAAGTTAAGGTAGGCATCTTTTCATGCGCCATGTGCCATACCCGTGTGATGCCTGACGGCTCAACCATTAAGGGTGCACAAGGAAACTTCCCGATGGACCGGATGGATGGGATTGATGCTGAAACCTACGCAAAATCATTGCCCAAAGAAAAGCTCAAAGAATTTGACGATGGAATGCGAACAGGCCGAAAGCGTTTACATGGAGCGCCTTGGGTTAACCATTTTTCACAAACTGAACTTGACACCATCAGTGCAGCAAAAATAATTGCTTACTTAAAGGCAATACCACCGGGCGTAATGATAAGGCATGGGGCTAATTATAACCAGCCAGCCAGCATTCCTGACCTGATTGGCATCAAGGGCCGGAAATACCTTGACCGTACAGGCTTGATGATGCACCGCAATATTGGCGATATGATGCGTTATGCTGCCTTCAATCAAACACTGGATATGCTTAATAGCTACAATGATTTTATTCCAGCAGGCATTGATTTTAAGGCATTGACGGAACCGGGGAAGGGAGAATTTGTCGGCACCGATAAGCGTTATTCCGAAATTCAATTATTTGCGCTTGGGAAATATTTGTACGCATTAAAACCGCCGAAAAATCCAAACCCTAGTTCACCAGACATCGTCAAAAAAGGGAAGTTGGTTTTTGAAAGGGAGGGGTGTGCTACCTGTCATACGCCACCACTTTATACAAACAATAAATTGACCCCTGTGGATGGGTTTAATCCTCCAGCCAGCCACCACGATTTGTATGATATATTGGGCATGTCGGTCGGGACAGACCCTAAATTGTCATTATACACAAGACGCAGCACTGGTTATTACAAAGTCCCATCGTTATTGGGTGTTTGGTACCGTGGCCCCTTCGGGCATAGCGGCCATGTGGCGACGTTGGAAGACTGGCTTGACAAACGAAGACTTGATGATGATTATGTTCCTACTGGATTCAAACCTGCTTTTTCAAAAACAATGGCCGTGAAGGGGCATGAGTTTGGATTGGAAATCACAAAAGAGGAAAAAGCAGCTTTGATAGCCTTCCTTAAATCCCTATGAGAAACTGCTTTTCACTCAAAAATAAAATTTTCAAAATGGGCAAAAAAATAAAAAATGTCTTCTTGTTGCTGGCTTTTATCACACCCGCTTGTGTAAAACATATTCAGGCACAAGTAAATACCCTCGAAAACAATTTCTACACCCAAGCCAACACCAACCGCACCGCCGCCGAATGGGAGCCTGCCAAAGGAACAATGGTGGCATGGCCCCTGGCGCTGCCTCACAAATTGGTTGTAGAGTTGGCCAAAGACAACCACCTCTATACCTTGGTTGAGAACGATACCATAAAAGCCGAAGCACAAAAATGGTATGACCAATGGGGCATTGAGGCTTCCCACAATACATTTGTCTATCTGCCTCGGGGGATAGATTTTTGGTGGACAAGGGATTGGGGGCCAAGTGCCATATTTATGCCTGACGGCAAAATGAAACTCGCTGACGCCAACTGCCTCTATGTGCCTCCAAGGGCAAAATGGGGATGCACCGACGCTTTGTATTCCTTGTTTTCGGATAAACAGCATGAAACCCTGGAATCGGAAATAGATGACAACACGATTGTGCCATTGGGCAAAGGGTTGAACTTGGAAGTATTGAACCTACCATTTATCAACACGGGCGGAAACTTTATGACCGATGGATTGGGTACAGCTTTTTCCACTTGCATAATGGTCAGTGAAAACAAATTCCACCAAGTGCCGGAAGCCCAATATTTCAAGCTCAACCAAGACTTGCAGGGCATCAACAACTACCATATCATTTCCAATTTTGAAAAAATGGGCATTCAACATATTGACTGCTTTATGAAGTTATTGGATGAAGAACGGATGCTGGTAGCCGAGCCTCCCGTTAACCATGAACTCCATGCTGTCTATGAACAAATCATTGAGAATGAACTGAAAAAATTAAAAACAGTGTATGGCCGCCCTTATGAAATACTGAGACTTAAAACAGACAGGTATGATGGTGATAAATTAGCGGCTTACACCAATTCCATCATCGTCAACAAAACCATTTATGTTCCACTATTCCAAATCAAAGCCGATAGTATTGCCTTGCAAACATGGCGAAATGCAATGCCCGGTTATGTGGTAAAAGGTTTTGAGTTTGCCTTGAAGGACGAACCATTTCTATCAGAGGGCATTAAAGAGCAATATTCATCAGGCTATGGCTGGAAAAGTGGAGATGCCTTGCATTGCCGTACAAGGGCGGTTTGGGACCCTGAAATGCTTTTTATCAGCACCAAAAGGATAGAAAAAGTAGTGGATTCAAAACATAAAAACATCGTCTATACCACCATCGTTGATTATAGTAAAAAAGGACTGGTTGAAAGCAAAGCTCAATTGTTTTGGAGGGTTATGGGTGAAACAAGCTGGAGAAGCGCTGTGCTCAACCCAACCGAAAACCCAAGCCATTTTTTTTATGAAATCCCTTACCATGAAAAAGGTGCAACCGTTGAGTATTTTATAGCTGCCGAATCAAAATCAGGTAGAAAAGAAACGCAGCCACGCACGGCACCTGCGGGGATGTATCAGTTTAGAATCAAGTAGAAAACCACTAAAAGAGCAACAAATTTCTCGAATTTCTGCCTCAAACCGCATCCAAAGCGTTCCACCTAATAATTACTATCTTTCGCCAAAATTCTATCATAATGAAAACTCAACTTCCCCTCCTCGCAGCCCTCATGCTGTGCCTACTCCTTGAAAACCAAGCAGTTGCGCAAGCAACCCGCCTACTTCGCACCCCCGCCATCTCGGCCCGGCACATCGCTTTCAGCTATGCGGGCGACGTGTGGGTGGCCGACCATGACGGCAAGAACCTTCATCGCCTGACCACCCATGTGGGCCAAGAAGGCGAACCACATTTCTCGCCGGACGGCAATACGGTGGCCTTCACCGCAGAGTACGACGGCAACGCCGACGTGTTCACTGTGCCAGTGTCGGGTGGCGAACCCAAGCGCCTCACCTGGCACCCGCTGCCCGATGTCGTGAAAGGCTGGACGCCCGACGGCAAGCAGGTCGTCTTCGCCAGTGGTAGGCACAATGCGCCGTACAACTACCCCGACCACTTCTGGAAAGTGTCCACGGACGGCAACTTGTCTGCCGATAGGCACGAGGGGCTGGAGGAATCGCTGCGCATCCCACGGGTATGGGAGGGCAGTTTTTCGCCGGACGGCAAGCGCATGGCCTACCAGATGGTATTGCCTTGGGAGGTTGAGTTCCGCAACTACCGGGGCGGCCAGAACGGGCCTATCCGAATCATTGACCTTACCAGTTTCGAAGAGGAGAAACTGCCCTGGGATGGGGCAAACGACCAGCACCCGCAATGGGTCGGCGACGAGATATTCTTCCTCTCCGACCGGGACTACGCCATGAACGTCTGGGCTTATAGCCTGAAAACCAAGCAGTTGCGACAAGTGACGAAGTTCAAGGACTTTGACTGCAAAAACCTCAGTGCGGGCGGCGGCATGCTCATTTTTGAAAATGGCGGCTACCTCCATACCCTCGACACCAAGGGCGGTGAGCCTAAAAAATTGAACATCACCGTGGAGGGCGATTTCGCTTGGGCAAGGCCGCATTGGGAGAAAGTAGAGGCCAACGTGGCCGATTACGACCTATCGCCGAGCGGCAAACGGGTGCTGTTCTCGGCCCGTGGCGACGTGTTCAGCGTGCCCGCCGAGAAGGGCGATGTGCGCAACTTGACCACCAGCAGCGGTGTGGCCGACCGCAGTCCCGCTTGTTCGCCGAATGGCGAAAAAATAGCCTTTTTCAGCGACGAAGGCGGTGAGTACCAATTGGTCATCGCCGATAATTTTGGCAAAATCGAGAAGAAGATTGCGCTGCAAAACCCCACGTTCTACTACACGCCCGCTTGGTCGCCCGACTCGAAATACCTTGCCTTCGGCGATGCCGACCGCAACCTCTGGTACGTGGAAATCGCCACGGGCAAGGCTACGTTGGTGGACAACGAAGGCACGGCGCACCCAGAGCGCAACATCTACCCCGCCTGGTCGCCGGACTCGAAATGGCTGGCCTATTCCAAGCGCTTGAAGAATGATTTCAACACGATTTTCGTCTATTCGCTGGCGCAAAAAAAGGCCAAGCAGTTCACCGATGGCATGTCGGACTGCAAGGCCCCGGCTTGGGACAAAAGCGGCAAGTACCTCTACTTCTTGGCCAGCACCGACTTCGCCCTCGGCTTGGGCTGGCTCGACCTCAGTTCTTATGGCCACCCCGGCACCCGCAGTGTGTATGTCGCCGTTTTGTCCAAAAGCGAAGCCTCGCCCCTGAAGCCCCTCAACGACGAGGAGGAGAAGCCCGACACGACAAAAAAAGATACCTCCAAGGTCGTCAATATTGATTTTGACGGCCTCGGCCAGCGCATCCTCGCCCTCGATTTGCCCGCCAAAAACTATGCATTCCTCAGTGCCGGAGAGGAGGGCGTGCTGTTCTATGGGGCCTGGGAGGTTGACCCAACCACCACTTATCCCGCCACATTTGCCGTGGGCCGCTACAAAATGAAGGAGCGCAAATCGGAGGAAGTTATGGGCGGCTTGGTGCGCTTCGACCTCAGCGACGATGGCAAAAAAATGCTCTACGGGATGCTCGACAATTCGTGGGGCGTCGTGGATGCGGCGGGCACGCCAAAACCGGGCGATGGCAAGCTGAACCTCTCCGAAATGCAAATGAAAGTGGACCCACTGTCTGAGGCCCGGCAGATTTTCAGGGAGGCTTGGCGCTACCAACGGGACTATTTTTACGTGGAAAACGTACACGGCCTCGACATGGACTGGGCCTGGAAAACCTACTCGCCCTGGGTCGAAAGCGTGCGCCACCGTTCCGACCTAAACTATTTGCTCGACATCTTGGGCGGTGAAACGAGCATCGGCCACTCCTTCGTGGGCGGCGGCGACTTCCCCGACGTGGACCGGGTGCCCGTCGGCCTGCTCGGTGCCAACTACGAGGTGGCCAATGGTAAGTACCGCTTCGCAAAAATCTTCAACGGCGAAAACTGGAACCCGACCCTGAAAGCGCCCCTCACGCAGCCCGGCGTGGACGTGCGCCAAGGCGACTACCTACTGGCCGTGAACGGCGTACCGCTAGATGCCAGCACCAATATTTTCAGCGCCTTCGACCGCATGGCAGGCAAGCAGACCCGCCTTTTAATCAACAGCAAACCCAGCACCGACGGCGCACGGGAAGTGACCGTGGTGCCTGTGGCCGACGAGGGCGGCCTGCGCCAACTCGAATGGGTGGAAAGCAACCGCCGCAAGGTGGACGAACTCAGCGGCGGCAAACTGGCCTACGTCTGGGTGCCCAACACGGGCGGCGAGGGCTATACCTATTTCAACCGCTGGTACTTCGCGCAGCGGGACAAGAAAGGCGCCGTGGTGGATGAGCGCTTCAACCAGGGCGGCTACATCGCCGACTACATCATCGAGGCGCTGTCGAGGACGCATTTCGGCTACTTCAACAACCCCGTGGGCGACAAGACACCTATGCTCTCGCAACACGCCGCCATCCACGGCCCGAAGGTCATGCTCATCAACGAAATGGCGGGCAGCGGCGGCGATATGCTGCCGTATATGTTCCGTTTCAAGAAAATAGGCCCGCTCGTGGGCAAGAAGACCTGGGGCGGCCTCGTCGGCATCTGGGACGTGCCTGGCCTGATGGACGGCGGCGGCATCACGGCCCCCCGTGGCGGCTTCTTCAACGTGGACGGGGAATGGGACGTGGAGAACGAAGGCGTCGCCCCGGACGTGGAGGTGGACATGACCCCGAAACTAGTGAACCAGGGCCACGACCCTCAGCTCGAAGAAGGCGTGAAACAGGCAATGAAACTGTTGGAAACCCAGGAGGTTAAAATGCTGCCACAGCCGAAGGACCCGGTGAGGGTGAGGAGGCCGAGGTAGGGGGAATGGTCGGTCAA
Source organism: Saprospiraceae bacterium (assembly GCA_016714985.1). Classification (GTDB taxonomy): domain Bacteria; phylum Bacteroidota; class Bacteroidia; order Chitinophagales; family Saprospiraceae; genus UBA6168. Next base: position 22,555 of record JADKBS010000008.1, read on the forward strand.
CCAGATTTGAGCAACCTTGTCAGCTCAAATTCTATCTTTCACAAAAATTCCATTCGAATGAAAACGCATTTTCATCTTTTAACAGCCCTCGTGCTGTGCTTACTCCTTGCAAATCAAGCATTTGCGCAGCCTGCTCCCGAAGCAAAAAATCGTCGCCAACCCATCCGGGAAGTCACCCTCTCGGGCACAGGTTACGAACTGGGCTTGCAGCACGGCCAGATTTTCAAAAGGAAATCAGTGAACTCGTCACCAAGTTCAAGGAAAAAACAACCCAAGAGCTTGGCAAGGACGCCAACGAGGTAGTGGCCGATTTTTACCAAAAAACAAGTTTTGATGCTGCTATAAAGCATTGGACGCCAGACATTTACGAAGAAATAAGGGGCATTGCCGATGGTGCTGGTCAACCGTTCAACGACGTGATGGTGTTCAGTCTCCTCGATGAATTTTGGGTCTATCAGGATAACCTCGAAAACCACCATTGTAGCGGCGTGGGCGTACCTGCCCGTGATGGCCAGCCCGGCTACATAGCCCAGAACATGGACATCGAAGCCTATACCGACGGCTACCAGGTGCTGCTGCGGATCGCCCGCAGCGGCAACCGCCCGGAGCAGCTCATCTTGACGCACCCCGGCTGCATCGCCCTGAACGGCATGAACGAAGCGGGCATCGGTGCCTGCATGAACACGCTGATGCAGTTGAAAGCCAGCACGACGGGGCTGCCCGTGGCGTTCATCGTGCGGCACATGCTTGGTTCCACCAATAGGGACGAGGTGTTGCGTTTCATTCAAAACGTGCCCCATGCCTCCGGCCAAAACTATATCATCGGCATCAGGGACGAGGTGTATGATTTTGAGGCTTCCGCCAATAAAGTGGTGCGTTTTGACCCAAAAAACGAGAACGGCACGGTCTATCACACCAACCACCCGCTGGTGAACGACGACGTGAAGCCGTGGTTCAAGAAATTCGACCCGACTGTAAAGGAGGAGGAAAAACCTGTAAAATCAAACAGTTTCGTACGTTTGGCGGCGGTGCAGCGCAGGGTTGTTCCGAGCGGGTTTATCACTGATGCCACCATCATGGCTGCGCTGCGCTCCAAGGACGACGATAAATTCCCCGTTTGCGTTGCTGCAAATCAATGGGGCCTGACCTTCGGCTCGGTCATCATGACGCTGTCTGGAAAGCCTTTTTTGCAGATAACGTCGGGGCCGCCGGATGAGTCGGAGTATAAAAGGGTGGAGTTTTCGGAGCGATGAGAGAGAGGCCGTTGGGTTTTCTATCTGCTGTTTTGTCTTAATTTTGGCCCATGAAGGGTAAGCGTGAATGAGGTTAAGACGCAGTCCGCTGTATCAAGGGAGCGGGTTATCAAACCCGCTGGTTCCGGGTTTCAATTTTCTTTCTGAACCAGCGGGTTTGATAACCCGCTCTCTCGATACCAGATTCTGCTTCAATTCAATTTTCATACTTACCCGCTATGAGCGTTGATTTTAAACTCAAAAAAATGAAAAACATATTGAAAAATCAATTTCCAATGATGCTCCTCCTCGGTTTTCTATTGGCTGCCACTGCTTGCAAACAAAGCCCCAGCGACAAGGCCAATCAGGGCAGTAACACCGTCGCACCAACCACCACCACGGCCTTGACCATGGAACAAACCGCCGACGGCAAATGGGTCATCCTGGACGGCCAGAAAACCGTGGTTTACGACGTGTTCATCTTCGACAACGGCCCTGATTACGAAGCAGAAGGGCTGATACGGGTGGTGAAAAACGGCAAAATCGGTTATGCCGACGCCAAGTCCTACGCCATCGTCATCGAGCCGCAGTTCGATTGCGCTTATCCGTTTGAAAATGGCAAGGCCAAGGTCAGCAACCAGTGCAAAACAGTTAAAGACGGCGAGCATAGCGTATGGGAAAGCGAGGCTTGGCAGTATGTGGATAGGGAGGGGAGGTTTTGATGGTTTTTGATGCGATTAGGCTGATAACGTTTTGCGGCTTGGCGCAGTGGCGGATTTCGGAGCACAAAACTGTCAATACACCACAAAAGTTGATGCGAGGCAGAATGTTCAATTAACCACTTCACCCGCCATTGAGCCAAACGCCTGTTATGCGGTCTTTTTTCATTCTTTTTTCTGTTTAGGATGATATTTATAATAGTCTGGTCGTTCTGTTTTTTGCCACACAAATTTGTAACCTGTGTCCATTATATCTATGTCAAAAGGTCGTTTTACATAGAAAATATTGTTAGAGTCGCTTGCAATTAAAGTTGCTCCGGAAATTATAAGACCGGCTAATATCCATAACACAATTGTCACAATTTTGAGCGCATTAATCATTGTCAAAAAGCGGTTAACGCAGAATACTAATAACAACCAAAAGGAAAAGTAAGTCAAGAAGTCAATTAGTAATTCTATCACGAAAATCTGCAAGGACATCGAAGTATGCCAACCTTCACAAACGAATGGAAATGGGAAGCCAGCAAGCAAGGTGTCTGGTGCGTCAATAGGCAAAGCATACCACCATTTAGTAATAACAGCAAGGAAATATAGGGAAGTACCAGTTTAAATGTCAACTTTTCATTTCAACTTTTTATTGTCTTTCGTAAATTGTTTAGGGAAACCAGTGTAAGTGAAATACTTCTAGGTTCCAATTTGCTAATACAATTTTACCTCTTTTTATTAAATCGCTTCCTCTAAACTTATTTCCATTTTTGTCGAAATATATACCATAAGGGCTTATATATTTCCAATTTTCTAGCTCACAAATACTATAGTTACCTGAGTTTATTAGCCTTAATCCTTTTTTGATTTTTCCATTCTTTGGATTTATGTAAAAGCCATTTTTGGGGAATAGAAATGGGTTATAACCAGTTGGCATCCATGGGTCGTTTTCAGGCACACAGTTTAAATTATAGCAATTAGCCGAGTTTTACTTGATTTGAACCGTGTAGAGTGAATACTTCAGCAGGGTATTGCAGTCTCCAAGCATCTGAAGTCAGATAAACAACGAAAGTGTCTGCTCTTGAATAATTTCCCTTCATTTCTAGAAAGAGTTGACGCCCTTCAATTTTAATATTACCCGAAAAAGTATCATTTAAGTTTTGTACTCTTAACGCACAACCCATTACCTCTTTAGGCAAATTCAAAATTCTAATTGCAAAACCATGGCCACTAAAATCTAAAACCAAGTTCACTATTTCAGAGTCTGGGAACATTTTAAATTCTTCATCTTGACCATATGCCTTGTTAAGGCATAGGATGAACAGAAAAATAAGTATTGAAAGTGCAAATTTGGTTAAGGTCATATTATATTTTTCTATCGTGAACTAGTTTTGGTTAAGGAGATTCCATTCAAAATGCCGCATAACGAACAGGTATTTGCGAAGGCTGGGAAATAGAATTCAGTCCGCCCGGCTACCTGAAGCTAAATTATAGATAAAAGTTGATGATTAGTACACAGCCAAATTTATAACGTCCTGCTGGATATGAAGCCAAATTGAAAAACAAAAGTTGAAGTACAACTTCCCTCCGCCCAGCTTTTGCAAATACCCATGTTGTACGCCGCTTATTGTCTAAGGAAACGTAGCACAATTGGTCGGTATTCCTCGTCTTTCTCTAACTCTATCCGTTATCAGTTGGATTGACATTTAAATAAAGTTCTGCGTAATCTTCGTCGCTCTTACCTTCAAAGAATAACTTGTATTCATTGGCTGCTGTATATTGTCCTTCTTGACCTGCAACTGCTTTTGCGAATTCCTTTAGATTGACATAGGTCACGTTGATGTCTTTTGCAAAAGTTGCAGTCGTGTCAGCAGGTTGTTTGTAAAGCTGGTATAATGTCCGAAGTAAATAGTCACTTTGAGTTCCGATGCTTCTCAATGAAATTCCTTGTCCAAAGCCTTTGTCTCCTTCTTTGCGTTTAGGTATAGAAACTAGCAATCCTAATTCTTGTCCGTTGTAAGAGGAAACAGCCTTATAAATTTTTGCTGTGTCGTTTTCAGATTTTTGAACTATTGAAAGTTTAATGTCTGCACCCAACCCTCTTCCTCACCGTTGTCAATTTGCAGCGGCTGAATTGCATGATTTGTTTTCTCAGAAGTTCCAGTCTTATTGCTGTCGGCAAATGTTGATTGTTTGAACAACTGAAAAGTGTCGCTAAGAAACAAATGATTGTGATTTTTTGCATGGTCGTTTTAAGTGGCGTACAACTCAGAAATATACGCACCTTTCGGTGCGTGAACCCAAAGATAAAATTAACCCTTGAAATCCACCAAATTAGGTGCAAACATTTTTCAAAAGCATGAAAGACAGTATTTTACGAAGTAAGAAAGACAACTTTTGATTTCAAAACAATACAAAATGCGAAGTACGTATTTTTCATTGTTTCATCGTCTCACAATACAAAATGCGCAACGCGCATTTTGTATTGTTTTTGCGACATACCATGAAAAATCCACACTTTCTCACCTCACCCTTCTACCTTTCGCCAAAATTTCACCAATGAAAAAAATCCTCCACTTCCTCCTCCTCCTGCTCACCACCCAAGCCGCCCTCGCCCAAGCCCCCCAACTGGACAGCGCCCTCGCCTACCTCCACGACCATGCCCTGTTCAATGGCACGGTGCTGCTGGCAGAGAACGGCAAGGTCGTTTACCAAAAAAACTACGGCATCACCGACATCCGAAACCCGCAGCCGTTGCAGGCTTCGTCGGCGTTCAACCTCGCCTCCATTTCCAAGCAGTTTATGTGCAGCATGGTCTGCCTCTTGCAGGAAGGCGGGCGGCTCGGCTTCGACGACCAAGTGCAAAAACACCTGCCGGAATTCCCCTACCCCACTGTCACCGTCCGCCAATTGATGAACCATACCAGCGGCGTGCCGGAGTACTTCGACCTCTCCGTCCGCTACACCGGGGCATTGGACACCATTGACAATCAGGCTATTTTGCAGCTTTTGGCGGAAGTGAAGCCACCGCTCGACTTTGCCCCCGGCGAAAAATGGCAGTACAGCAACACGGGCTACGTCGTGCTCGGCTCGCTCATCGAAAAGCTGTCCGGGAAGCCCATCGCCGACTATTTCACCGAAAAAATAACCCGCCCGTTGGGGCTGAAGAACACCTATATTTTTAACCTGAAAATGAAGGCCTCGCCCGCCAACCGGGTCATTGGCTTCCACCGGGAGGACGGCAAAAACAAGCTCGACGACCTCATGCGCTTCGACGGCATCGTGGGCGACGGCAATGTCTATTCCTCCGCCGAGGACCTGCTGAAATGGACGCAGGCCCTGCACGGTGGCAAATTGCTGAAACCCGCCACCTACGCCGAAATGAGGAAGCCCGCCCCGCTGAACGACGGCACGACCTATCCCTACGGCTTCGGCATCGGTTTCAGTTGCGGCAATTGCGCAGCCCATACGGGCGGCTGGGTCGGTTTTTTGAACCTGCTATGGACGGATTTTGACAAAAACCGGACGCTCGTCGTGCTGTCGAACGGAGGGTCTTTTGCAGGCGTACAGGCAGGGCTGCAATTTATGAAGGGCGATAAAATCACCTTGCCCCAAACGCAATTGATTGAAAATGCGCGGCTTGTGGACGGCTCCGGTTCGCCCGCCCGCCGTGCATCTGTGCGCCTGATGGACGACCGCATCTGGGAAATCGGCGACCTCCAGCCCTTTAAGAACGAACCCGTTTACGACGGCAAAGGGCAGGTGCTCGCCCCCGGTTTCATAGACACCCACAGCCACCATTTCTGGGCCTTGGACGAAGACCCTTCGCTGCTGCCCGCCCTCAGCCAGGGCATCACGACCATCATCACGGGGCAGGACGGCAGCAGCGAACCCATGGACAGCATCGAAGCGGCGGTGAAGCGCCAGCCTATCTCCATCAACGTCGCCTCCTACACGGGCCATACTTCCCTGCGCCTGGATGCGATGGGCATGGCCGGTTTCCGCCGACACGCCACGGCTGCCGAGGTGGAAAAAATGAAGGCCAGCCTGAAATCGGAACTCGAAAAAGGCTCGCTGGGGCTTTGCACGGGACTGGAATACGAGCGGGCGTTTTACTCCAACCGGGACGAGGTGCTGGCCCTCGCCAAAATCGCTGGCGAGGCGGGCGGGCGCTACATGAGCCATATCCGCAGCGAGGACATCCATATCGAGGACGCCATTGACGAAATCATCAACATCGGGCGGGAGGCGAAGCTGCCCGTGCAGGTCTCGCATATCAAGGTGGCCATGAAAAGCAAATGGGAATCGAGCCGGGGCATCGTGGCCGCCATGCAGGCCGCCCGTGCTGAGGGCATTGACATCACCGCCGACTGCTACCCCTACGATTTCTGGCATTCGACGCTCAAGGTGCTGTTCCCGAACCGGGACTACGACAACCTCGCCAGCGCCAAATTCGCCTGCCGGGAACTCTTCGACCCGGCGCAGTCGAGGCTGTCGGCGTTTTTGCCCAACCCCAGCTACAAGGGCAAGACCGTGGCCGAAGTCGCCCGCCTGCGCAACGCAACGCCCGCCCAAACGCTGGTCTGGCTCATCGCCGAGGCCGACCGCTTCGATGGCGCCCACCCCGACGCCGAGGGCAACACGGAGGCCATCATGGGCAAGTCCATGCTCGATACCGACATCGCCAATTTCATCGCCTGGCCGCATACCAATATCTGCTCGGACGGCGCCCCGACGAGCCACCCACGGGGGCACGGCGCTTTCCCAAGGATTCTGGCGAAATACGTGCGGCAAGAAAAACTGCTCCCGCTGGAAACCGCCATCCAAAAAATGACCTCCCTGTGCGCCGAGCACACGGGCATCCAAGAGCGGGGCCTGGTGACCAACGGCTTCTTCGCCGACCTCGTGCTCTTCGACCCCGCCACCGTGCAGGACAACGCCACCGCCGACCACCCGACCGCCCTTTCGAGCGGCATCACGGCGGTTTGGGTGAATGGGCAGTTGGTGTTCGAGAACGGGAAGGCGACGGGGAAACGGGCGGGGGTGGTGGTGCGGCGATAGGAGGGAGCGTACTGGCTTCGGGAAAGGCCGTAACAGTGTCCAGAAAAGGCGTACTAGCTTCGGGAAAGGCGGTACCAGCGTCCGGCACAAACGAACTTGCTTCGGGAGAAAGCGAACTTGCTTCGGGAAAAGACGAACTAGCTTCGGGAAAAGACGAACTGGTGTCGGGAAAAGACGAACTAGCTTCGGGAAAAGACGAACTGGTGTCGGGAAATACGCAACTTGCGAATAGGAGGGAAAAGTGTAGGAAGCGGTTTTTTGTGCCACTAAATTGATGACATTCTGTTGCTGGGAGTAATTTGCCAAGTTAGTAGTGAGCGAATTAAGGACAATAACTACTACATTTTTACGATGTGAATGCAAAAACTTTGGGCGATTTGGATGTGCATTAAAAGTGCTGGGATTGGGCGTTTTGAGATTGCCTTGCCTTGATACAGGATGCAATATTAGGTAAGTGAATGCCCTGGAGACCAAGGCAACTACACGAACTTTAAACTAAACGTAAAAAAAAGTCATTGGATTTGTGTAGAAAGCTAATATATTTGCGCCAAACGCTAATTGACATGAGTAAACAAGCTATAAATAGGCTCAAGGCAGTCTTAGCTGAACATGGCAAGACAAACAAGTGGCTCGCCCTGCAACTACGGAAAAATGAAACCACTATTTCAAGATGGTGCACAAATGACACCCAGCCATCTGTGGAAAACATGGTTGCAATTTCAAAACTTTTACAAATTGATGTAAAAGACTTGTTTCACACAACTATAAGCGACAAAGCATGACAAATTCAAGCATCATTGCATATTTTGATAACATATCTGTTAGCCCCGAGTGGTGCTTTAAGAATGTCCGCTCAACTGAACAATGGACACACGGCTACCATAGGTATCCTGCCAAATTCTTGCCTAACTTGGTAAAGAAAATCATTGAAGATTACACACAGGAAAATGATGTAGTTGCGGATTTCTTCGCAGGGTGCGGAACTACTTTGGTTGAAGCCAAAGTGCATGGGCGAAAATCTATCGGAGTTGACATCAATCCAGTTGCAGAGTTAATCACCAAGGCAAAAATTTCCCCAATTGAACCGAGCAAAATTGAGTTGGAGTTCGAAACAATGTTAGCAAAACTAGAGATGTTTGATGCTGACGGCCATGCTTCAAGAGAGATGCATGAAAGGATTGACTATTGGTTTTTCCCAGAGCATAAAAACAAAATTGCATTTTTATATGAAAATATCTTAACAGTGACCGATGTCACTGTTAAAGAATTTTTCTTAGTTTCGTTATCCCATATTTTAAAAAATTGTTCAAAATGGTTACAATCTAGCACCAAGCCACAAATTGACCCGCATAAAAACCCAACCGACCCATTCAGCGCTTTCAAGACCCACACAAGAATGATGATTAATAGGAACAGAGAGTTTTTTAATCAGCTTTCAAAAGATAGTTACCTAGCGACTGACTGTGAAATTCGATTAGAAGATGCAAGGAAGACTTCCATAAAGTCAAATTCTGTTGGCGCAATAATCACATCGCCCCCCTATGTAACGTCTTATGAATATGCTGATATACATCAACTAACAGCCTATTGGTACGAATACATTACTGACCTGTCAGGTTTCAGGAAAAATTTTATTGGAACATTTTACTCATTGAATCAAGAACTTAATAGCGACTCGGAACTTGCACAAAATATAATTGATGACCTCTTAAAAAAAGATAAGCGGACAGCAAAAGAAGTAGCCAACTACTTCAAAGACATGAAGATTGTAGCTAAGGAAATGCGACGAGTTCTAAAGAAGAATGGCCATGTTTGTTTAGTTGTTGGAAATACAACTTTTTTTGGGGTGAAAATAAAATCAGCAGAAGTCTTTGTTGAAATTTTAGAGTCTTTAGGGTTCAAAATGGTTGAAATAATAAAAAGGAGTATTCCTTATAAGCTGATACCTACAATAAGAGACAAGAAGTCAGGTAGGTTTTCCAAATTAGAAAACAAAGACAGTAATTTGGTGTATCCAGAAGAATACATTCTAATTGCTAAAAAATAATTCATGGCAATAATTGAAAAAAATAGTCAACCTTTCGAACCATATGCAAGGTTGATGAATATCATTGGCGACCAGTTAATTACTAACAAAATTGTTGGTGTAATTGAGGTCGTCAAAAATTGTTATGATGCCGATGCTGAAAATGTGCATGTGAGATTCTTTAATATGAATAACTATGGCAAAAATTATCTGACAGAGAAAGAACGGCCCTACATTGAAATTGAAGATGATGGAGAAGGAATGACCTTGAATACAATTACAGATGTATGGCTGCGACCTGCTACTCCAAATAAATTGGATAAAAGAAAAAATAAAAAAGATATAACGAAGAAGGGAAGAATTATACAAGGAGAAAAAGGAATTGGAAGATTTGCTATTCACAAATTAGGTGAGAAAATAGAGGTGTTTACAAAAGCCAAGGACCAACAAGAAGTGAAATTGGAAATGGATTTTTCAGAATTCAATCCTGAAAAAGTAGATTTGTTCAACCAGCCACCTGTTGAATACAAACTACTAAACGAAGTTCACAACAAATGGTATGTTTACGATACACCCGAAGAAATAAAAAAACCACACGGAACACTTATACGCATTTATCATTTGAGAGAAGAATGGCGGGATAAAGATTTTGAAGATTTGTATAAGGCAGTATTGAGATTAATTCCACCCATTGACTCCAATGCTGTTGAACTTGGAGTTAAGGAGTTCAAAACCGATTTTGACGTAAAAATATACAAAGACAATTCTCTGTTTGTTTCTGAACATGCAATAACTTTCAAAGATGTAATTGAGCAGGCACAGTTTGTAATGTTAGGCAGCATATCAAAAGATGGTGTATTATTTTTTGAATACAAATCTACTGTACCGCCAAGAAAGTTTATGAGGGAAATCAATTTGCTAAGTAAAGAAGATTTGGCAAAATTTAATTACGCTTCGGTGTCAATTGAAAGATGGTTTTCAAAATACAACCGAAAGCCTGCTTGCGGTGAGTTCAATTTTTCATTCTATGCTTTTGATTTATCAAAACCGGATAAAACCATTTTGACAAAGCCAATTGAACAATTTATCAAAGACAATTTTGTTTTTGTTTTACGGGACGGAGTTCGTGTTTACCCATATGGCGAGAAGGGAGAAGATTGGTTAAATCTTGATAAATTAAGAGCTACTGTTAGAGCCGGACAGTTTATTAGCTACAATGACTTAACTGGTTTTGTTTACATCAGCCGTGAAGGAAACCCCGTATTGAAAGATGCAACCAACCGCCAAGGAATTATGGATGTTGACGGTGCATTAGAAGATTTCAAAAACTTAGTTACGGCAGCCACAGAAATTTTTAATACAGAGATTAAAATTGATAAAGGCAAGCTTGAGCTAAAAAGAAATGCAGCATTTAAAGATTCTAATTCACTTGTAACAAAATCCTATCAAGCTTTTGAAAAAAGTTTGGAGAAAATTGACAACAGAGATGTAATCGAAAAAGCAAACAAGTTTTTAGAAACAGTCAATAAACATAATTCTGTTATGAAAGACAGGATGGAGACTGTTGAAGACTTGGCTGGATTAGGAATGGCTGTTGAAAAAGCTTCACATGATGCTTTGATGTTGTTGGCCAAAATGAGAGGCAACATCAAAAGTTTTAAGGTGAAAGCAAAAAATAAAGACTACGAAAACAAGGAACTTTTAGCTTTGTTGGATGAACTAGATGAGAACCTGAATTTTGTTTATGATGAAATGCAAGTAATACAACCACTTTTCAAAATTCAACGCAAGGCAATCCAAGATGTAAGTGTTTATGATAGTATTGAAAAAGTTGTGAAATATTTCAGGCGAGAGATTGACAACAAGATTGATGTTTCAATCAAGAAAGATAATGATGTAATCATTAGGACTAACAACGGTTTAATTTTGCAGGTGCTAATAAATCTTCTTGACAATGCCATTTATTGGGTAAACAAGAATGAGGGAAAGAAACCAGAAATAGTATTTCAAATAAACACTAAAGCAAGCACACTTACGATTGCAGATAATGGGCCAGGCATTCGTGAAGATGTTGAACTATTAATCTTCAATGAATTTTTCTCACTAAAATCAGATGGTCGTGGCTTGGGACTATACATCACTAAAGAAATTCTGCTCAGGATTGATGCAGAAATTTCGCTTATCAAAGACGAAAAACAAAAGCTCCTTCCCGGAGCAAACTTTAGTATCAAATTCAATAACGAACCTCAATAAAATGGAAGGAGTAATACTTTTTGCAGATGATTTCGTATTCAGTCATAACGATTTTGAGAGTAGGCTGTTCCATAGAATAAAGGAAAACGGGATTCCAGTTTTACCAATTGGGAACTTGACTGATTTTGCGAACACAATTAAGTCTATTTCAACATTTAAAGCAATTATTTTGGATTGGGAATTCATAGAAATGTTGGATGAACAAAAATTTACAAAAAACCCATTAGATATACTAAAAGAAAATAAATTCTACTCACTAATCTTTATTTATTCTCATACACAAATTGGTGCTGAGACTCAGGAAAGTTTAAAACAAATTTTTGGCAATAAAATTGAATTTTTAACTAAGATTAAGGAGGAAGACCAAATAGAAGCTGAATGTAATAAAATATTTGAGGCTATCAAGAATTTTGAAGCAAGTAATTCACACCTTCAAACACCATTTCTTTGGAGTCATGCAATCAACAAATCTGCTCAAGATATTTTTAATGAATTAGAGCTGTCAGACCCCAACTGGATAAAAGAAATTTATTCTAACGCTGTTAAAGATGGAGCAGAGCCAAACTCCGAAGTGATAAATGTTTTTCAAAACTTATTAAATGAATCAATTATTCAAAATGATAACTTAATTAAGTCTCTTGCAAATGCAGCAACTTTAGCCGATGTTCCAGTAGCTGACAAAGAGGAGTCATTAGCTAAGCTTTACAATAGAATTTATTATACACAATTGCTATCAACTGCACCTATCATGACAGGTGACATATTCAAATTCAGCGAAGATGAGTTTGCTGTTTTAATTACTCCAGAATGCGATATTAATTCTAAGAAAGCAACTTTATTAGAATTTCTTAAGTTCTCAAAAACGGCTGCTTCTTCATTTATGGATAGAAAGAAGAAAGAAAAATTAAAAAAGGAGAGTAAGGGTGAATCATATGACGATTCTTTTTTTAATAATGGCGTTCCAAGCCGCCATTTACTTCTTTCTTTCCCATTTGAATCAAAAGTTTATAATCAAACCGCATTCATTGATTTTGAAACTGCATTTGTCGTCAAAAGCAAAGCAGAATTTGACGGGAAAAGGAGTGATTATAAACTAAACTCACCCTACATCTATCAATTACGACAAAGGTATTTGGCTTACATAGGCAGAGTTGGAGTTCCTGCAATACCACCAAGTCTAAAGTCTTTTAACTTGAAATAGAGACCCGCTGTCCCCCGCTGCCGCACCCCTTTACCACTCCCATCAAAGAACGCTCTCGCCCGTCACGAGCTGTGCTCGTTGTCGGGCTTGGGTTGAGGCCTCTGGCCTCACATTCCAAAGTCTAAAGCAGGCATCGCAGCGGGGCTGGGCGCATAAAATCAAGAACCCAGAAGGCTTTTATTTTGTGACTTTCACGGACAGCTCATTCGTGTACCAACTCCAACACCTCCCCGCTATGCTGCCTCTCCTCCACCCCATTCCCATTCATCAAGGCACGGCCAAGGCTTTCAAAATCGTTGTTCGCCAGCACATCTGCAATGACCGCACGGATGACGGGAACAGAGACGGCATTGCCCATTTGTTTGTAAACGGCATTGTCGTCCGGCAAGAGTTTGTAAGTGTCGGGGTAGCCTTGGAGACGGGCACATTCCCTTGGGGTCAGTCGCCGGGGCATTCCGTTTTGCACCACGCCCAACCTGTTTGTATCGGAGGCGGTCAGGGTGATGGAAATGCTTTCAGGGTCTAAAAACTTGAATACCTCGAAGGACATATTGCCAGCGACAGGGTTGTATTTATCCGCATTCTTGCTCAAATAGCCTTTTTCCAACAGCGAATTGATGACCTTTTGAATATCCGCTTTTTTATAGAAAGTTTTAATCTGCTCAATGGTGAGGGATTTGCCGTCTTGATGGGTGCCGAAAATATGCTTTCGGCGGTTGGCTATCAGCAAGTCCATGAATTCCATCTCATTGGGGGTACAGGCTCCCTTTGTGCCCAAGTTCCAGGAATGGATGGATTGTCCGCCCCGGTAGTCTATGAGGCGGTATCCGTGGAGCTTGTTCAAGTCCTCGCCGATGACAGCTTTCAATTGCTGGACAAAGGTTGGGTTGCAGTGGTATTTTGCATCAACGTTTTGCTCCAAAACATCTTTTATGACTTTCTGGCTTGGGCTGGTATCGAACAAAGTAGGCTGTGCGCTTTTGATTTTGAATTGATGGGAGTCGGCGGCCCCGGCGTCGGATTGCAAGGTGGTTTTTATGGATTCACCCAGTATGCCCACGATATATATCCTGACCCGGTTTTGTGGCACACCGTAATTACTGCTGTTCAACAGGAAATAATTGACGCTATATCCAAGGGTCTTTAGACTGTGGATAATGGTTTCAAACGTTCGTCCGTTGTCATGTGTGGTAAGCCCCCTCACGTTTTCCAACAAGAAACCTTTTGGCCTGTATTTGCCCAGTAACCGCTCCACTTCAAAGAATAAAGTGCCACGGGTATCGCCGAACCCTTTGCGCTTTCCGGCATAAGAAAATGTCTGGCATGGGAAGCCCGCCAGCATAAAATCGAATGCTGGCAGTTCTTCGATTTGCCTGACATCGGACAATGGGTTGTGGCCAAAATTAAGCTCGTAAGAGGCACAGGCTTTCTTGTCTATTTCCGACCCAAACACGCAGTTTGTTTCAATTCCTACACTTTGGCAGGCCTGTTCAAAGCCGAGCCGAATCCCGCCCGTTCCTGCAAACAAGTCAATAAAATCGAACTTCATAGTATGTTTTTTAACCAGTCTGTTAATACCTTGAATTCTTCAATTGAATAAGCAACCGTGCAATCGCTGTGGCTGCAAATCCTCGCAATGGCCGAAGACCGCTGAAAATTGCCAGCGCCATCTATGACATAAGCCACATGATGGCCTGCTTTGTGCAAGGCGATTTGCCTTTCTTCCGCTTGGCTTGCCTTCCGCTCTATGGTGCTATTGGTTGTTACCTGAAAACTGATTTCGATTCCCGCTTTCTTGCCGTTCCGTTCTACGACAATGTCAAAGGGGATTTCAAGCCCAACGACGGGGATGTTGCCATTCCGCTTTATTTTGAAGCTATCGTCCAAGTGCATTTTCAAGAAGTCAACGACTTCCGTTTGGGCAAGTTGCCCTAATCCATTTGCAGATGCACCACCTGTGATGCGGCTGACTACGATATATCTTTGCCGGACAAAAGTTGTAAGCAATTCTTCGTTGCCAAGCAATGTTCCTATCTCGCATTTTGAGAGACCAGCTTGGTCGGCTTGCGCTGAAGTTGAGGCAAACAGCAGCAATACAATCATGTCGCTTAGTAGGTCATCCAGTTCTCTTTTTTCTATTAGCCCACCGCCTTGGATGGCCAATCGTTTATTGTTTAACCCGTTGATTGGCAGCTTTTTGAATGCATATTTGTGGTTGCTACCATTCCAAAGGAACTCGATAAAATACTTCCCATCTTGTGAAGTTGGAAAGATGTCCTTAAACGAACGGCCAAGCCTTTGGATTGGCTCACCGCCGAAATCAGACAAGACCGCCAAATGTTTTAGGAAAAGATTGGCAGGGAATTCAGCAGCCTTGATTAAGTTGAACACTTGAAATGGACTGCTCTTGCACAAAGCGAGAATGTTCAAAAAATCATCTTGTGTGCTGAGTAACAAAGGCAATTCAGCAGCAATTGCGTATTTATCCATTAGCACCTCCGGCCACCATTTGGAGGCATTCTTTTCTAATTCTTCAATACTTCTTTGAAACTTGGACATATTTATTTTATGTTGGAACTAAATTGATGGCAAAGCTACGTTTATCCAAGCTTAGTTCAAGCATTGCACCGATTATTGTCAAGCTACTTGCTCGTTGACGGGCTTGGGTTAAGGTCTCCAGCCTCACATTCCAAAGTCTAAAACAGGCGTCACAGCGGAGCTACCCTGCCAGCAGCTGCGGCTATTGAATGGCAAAATCAACCGGCTGGAAGTGGAGCTGTAGGCGGAAGGATAAATTGGTTGTTTTTCGATACTATGGAAACGGGGTGGTGCTGTCACGGCGTTGAAGAGGATTTCACTCGTGAAGACATGACTCAAAACCATGTCGAACCCGACCGCTGGAAAATTGATAACTTTACTATTGCTTTGCACCAGCAAAAGACAAATCCTATTTATGAAACGAATAAAGCTGTTTTCCTTTTTCATCCTGACAAATTTTATCGCTGCAAACACCTTTGCCCAGATAAATCATGTGGAACCCCTCAACTGGTGGGTGGGCATGAAAAATCCCAAGCTCCAACTGCTGATCAATGGTGTCAATATCGGCGAAACAACACCGGTGATTGATTATCCCGGCGTTACCATTATGAAAGTCAACAAAGGTGACAGTGGGAATTATCTCTTTATTGATTTGTTGATAGCAACAACGGCAGCGCCCGGCAGTTTCGACATCCGTTTCAAAAAACAAGGAAAGGAAGTTGATACCTACCGCTATGAACTGAAGCGAAGGGAACAGGATGCCGCACAGTTCAAGGGCTTCAATTCATCCGATGCGGTTTATTTAATCGTGCCCGACCGCTTTGCCAATGGCGATTATGGCAATGACGTGGTGGAAGGCATGCGGGAAAACAAGATTGACCGGAATTTTCCCGGCGGCAGGCATGGTGGCGATATACGGGGCATTATCAACCACCTGGATTATATAAAAGACATGGGCTTCACGGCCATCTGGCCCACGCCGATGCTGGAGAATGATATGCCTGCCTATTCCTATCACGGTTATGCCATCACCAATCATTATCGGGTTGACCCACGGTACGGAACATTGGAGGAATACCAAGAACTTTCCAATAAAGCCAAGCAAAAGGGATTGAAGCTGATTTTTGATGAAGTGCTCAACCACACTGGCAGCAATTACTGGTGGATGAACGACCTGCCTTTTAAGGACTGGCTCAATTTTCCCGGTAAATACACTTCGACCAACCACCGCCGAACTACCAACCAGGATTTATATGCCTCACAATATGACAAGGATTTGTTTAACGAAGGCTGGTTCGATAAAACGATGCCGGATATGAACGGACACAACCCTTTCATGGCAAATTACCTGATTCAAAATACGATTTGGTGGATTGAAACTTTGCAACTGGGCGGTGTGCGGCAGGATACTTATGGTTATAGCGATAAGGCATTTTTAAAAGAATGGAGCTGCGCCGTCATGAACGAATATCCCAATTTCAGCATCATGGGCGAGGAGTGGAGCACCAATCCATTGATCACTTCTTATTGGCAAAGCGGAAAGAAAAACCATGATGGCTATGATGGCTGCTTGAATACCGTGATGGATTTTCCCTTGCAGGCTGCACTGCTGCAATCATTGAATGGCGACGAAGGCGAATCCTATAATGCGCCGTTCACCAAATTATATGAAGCACTGGCCAATGATTTTGTCTATCCGAACCCCAACCAATTGTTGCTGTTGGCCGACAACCACGACATGAACCGTTTATTCATGCAATTAAAACAGGATGTAGCTTTAACAAAAATGGCACTGACTTATTTGGCCACCATACGAGGCATTCCGCAGCTATTTTATGGCACAGAAATACTGATGGACAACACGCCCAATCATAAAAACGACGGCCTTATTCGTTCCGATTTCCCCGGCGGCTGGAAGGAGGATAGCGCCAATGGTTTTAACGGAGCAGGCTTGAATGCCGACCAGTTGGCTGTCCAAACGTACCTAAAGCAATTGTTGAACTGGCGGAAAAAGAATCCGGTTATTGCCAACGGTGAAACGCTGCATTTTGCGCCATTTGAAGGCATGTACGTTTTCTTCCGGTACAACCCCACAAAAACGGTGATGGTGGTGATGAACAAAAACGATAAGGCGATGAATGTTGAAACCGGCCGTTTTGCAGAAATACTGAAAGGCAGGGTGCATGCCGTGAATATCCTAACTGGAGAAAAAATGGCGCTGGCCAATTCTTTTGCTGTTCCGGGGAAGACGGCTTTGGTGCTGGATATAGAATAAGAGCAAAGGGATGCGAAAAAGGGTGCGGAAGGTGACATCTATCATGAAGGAGTCGTTCCATTTATTGTCAAGGGCATCCAACAGCGGGTGAAGGGTTGAGGTATTCCCCTCATACCATCCTGAACCGCTTCAAGAACTCCTCCCGCAGCGACTGACTGAGCGGCAGGTGCTTGGTGCCAATAATGACATCCCCTTCGGCGACTTCGTCCACATGGGCGAGGTTGACGATATGGGAACGGTGGATGCGCTGGAACTGGGCAGGCGGTAGCTTGTCCTCCAGCGCTTTCATCGGCATCGTCAACAAATATTCCTTGTGTTGGGTGAAAATGCGGCAATAATTGCGGTCGGCCTCGACGTAAAGGATGGCATCGAAAACGATTTTCACCATTCGGTCCTTGAAGCACACGAAAATGCGGTCGTCGAGCAGGTAGGTATTTTCCTCCTCCGCTTTCGGGGCTGTGGAGTTCCTGGTTGGCCTCGGATTCCATGCGGCTGATGGTCAGCTCGATGGCTCGTTGCAGCTCCGTTTTTCGGAACGGTTTGGCTAGGAAAGCGAACGGCTTGGTGGCTTTGGCCCGATTGAAGGTGGCATCATCGGAGTTGGCTGTAAGAAAGACAATGGGGAGGTTGTGCTGTTTTTGCAGCAACTCCGCCAAGGCGATGCCGTCCATTTCACCTTTTAGCCGCACATCGAGCAGGGCAATGTCGGGCAGGTTCTCCTGCACATGTACCAAAGCTTCTTCGGCACGGGGCAGGATGGCCGTCACATCATAGCCCAGCTCCGTGAGGAAGAGGGAGATTTTCGCCCCGATGAGCATTTCATCTTCGACGATGAGGATTTTTAGTTTACTTTCCATTTATGCCGCCTTTTTTACCTTAAAATCAAGCTGCACAACCATGCCGGTTCCACCATTGGTGCCTTTGACCTCTTCCTTTAATTCCCCACCCAGCTGTCTGGTTAGCAGTGAGACCAATTGCCCGCCAAAACCGGTGCCGTGAATGACCTCACCCGTTTTCCCGACGCCATCATCGGCGATTTGGAGACTTAGGGTGTTGGGGTCTTTTTTCTCCAATTTGATTTCAATGTGCCCCTTGCGGCCATCGGGGAAGGCATATTTCAGGGCATTGGTGAGCAGCTCGTTCACGATGAGGCCGAGCGGTACCGCCGTGTCAATGTCCAGTTCCAATTGGTTCATGGCGCATTCGATGGTCACCCGGTCGTCGGCACCGAAGGAGTCGAGGATGCTCTCGCTGAGGTTGAGGAAATAGTCCTTCATCTCCACGGCGGCGAGGTTCTCGCGCTGGTACAGTTTCTGGTGTACGATGCCGATGGACTGCACCCGGTTCTGCCCCTCCTGCATGGCGTCCTTCATGCCGGGTCGTCCACCTGCGCCGATTGCAGCGCCAGCAGGCTCGATACCACTTCGAGGTTGTTCTTCACCCGGTGGTGGATTTCCTTCAGCAGCAGTTCGTTTTCGGCGTTTTTTGCGGTCAGCAATTCATTGGCCTTTTTTCGGGCAACCCCGTTTTTATAAAAAGAAAAAGCAAATAGCCCCAACAGCGCAGCGATGCCAATGGAAAGCCACTGCACGGTGCGCTGCTGGCTAAGTTTTGCTGTTTGCGCAGCAATGGTGGCCTCCTTCTGCTCGGTTTCGTATTGGGTGCGGAGTTCCGAAATGGCGGCGTCGCTTTGGATGGATGCCGTGCTGTCCCGCATTTTGAGGGCTTTTCGTTGGAACAAAAGGGCGGATTTGTAGTCGCCGAGTTGCTCGTAAATATTGCTGGTATGCACATAGTTCTCCACCAAATTGTTAATGTCGCCGCTTTCCTCTTGAATCTGGATAGTCTTCAATTGGTAGGGAAGCGCAGCAGCATAGTTCCCCATGAGTAGGTTCACCTCGCCCAGGTTGGCAGTGGCAGCGTAAGTCCCGCTGGAATAGTTGGCCTTTTCAGCATGTTCGAGGCATGCCTTGTAATCGGCCACTGCCTCTTTGTACCTGCCCAGCCTTTTAAATACATTGCCACGGGAATTGTAATGGTCGGCAAGAATGGACTGCCCCATGTTGAGGCTGCTGGCCAGTGCGATCGCCTCGTTGCAGTACGTCAAGGCCTGCTTATAATCTTCCAAGGCCATGCAGGCATAAGCTGCACTTTGCAACACACTGGTTTCTTCCTCCTTAAACCCATTTTTTTGACAAATGGCAATGCCTTGCTTGGCATAGTCAAGTGCTTCTTTGGCTTTGCCTTGCCTGTACAATACATCCGACACCCTTCCAAGTGCGCTGGCGATGCCCTTCTGGTCGCCAAGCCCTTCCATGATGCGAAGGGCGTCCAAATTGGCCTTCATGGCGGGTTCGAACTGCCCCTTCCGGTCGTGTACCCAGGCTATTTTGAAGAGGGTCGTGGCCTTTCCCTTTTGGTTGCCAACCGCCTCGTAGCCCTTTATCGCCTTATCGAAAAACAGGCTGGCGGAGTCCAATTGGCCAAGGTTTGCGTGCATCCGGCCCTGCATTTCCTCAAACTTCGGCAACCACTCCTTGTCGCCCGACTGCTCGGCGAGGGCCACGCCCTGCTTGGCGTATCCAAGCGCCTTGGCAAAGTCCACCCCGAAGGCCATATTGGTCAACTGGCTCAAGATTTCGAGGTGCTGAGCGCCGGACTGCGCTGCGGCGAGGCGCTGTTCCAGGCTGTCGAAAGGGCTGTTTTGGCAAAAAATGTAGGTAAGTGGAGCAAGGAAGGATAGGCAGCAAATCAATTTTCTCATTCTGGACAGGCACATTTTGGTTAGTGAAAATAGCTTCGGTCAACAGGAGCAGGGCTTCGGACAACAAGACCTGTGATTGGGACAATCGGCAATTTTTCATAAACAGGGCAGGGGATATTTGTCAAAGAATCAACCAATTGTGAGGGATAAAGATAGTTTTTATGACAATTATCCGGACATCCTTTTTCAAAGGTTTGATTACAAAAAGTTGAACAGGCGCCTATCAACCATTCCTCTTTCACCAACAAAAACGATTTTCAATCATGAAAAAGCCTTCATTTTTCCTTCTCCTTCCATTGTTCGCAATGGCAGTTTTCGCCTGCAATAAAGAAGATGATTCCTGCAAAACTACTTACTCCGACGAGGTAAAAGCCATTATTGACAACAGCTGTGCTTACAGCGGCTGCCACAGCGGGAGCACTGCACCAGCTTGGGTCCCTGAAGGTTCCAAGGACTACACCAACTACGAAGGCATGCTCGACAACCTGAACAACGGCAAGTTTGCGGAGCGGGTGCTCGATTTAAAGACCATGCCGCCCGCTGCCAACTTCATCCCGGAAGGCAAACCAACCGAACTCACCGCCGCCGAACTCGACATCATCAAATGTTGGGTGGAGAGCAAGTACCCAAAGGGTTAAGCAATCGCCTTTCCAATAAATCTGCACACTGCTGCAAGCATCTAAACCGGGGAAGCCGAAAACCGTCCAGAGTAGGCAATAAAATTTCAATTAAATCGAAATGAAAACGAGCAAAATGTTCTTGTTTGTCGCAATTCTTATTGCCACAATTTCAATCACAATCACATCTCATGCCCAAACGTCCAATTCCGAATACGTGGAAGCCACCTACATCAAGGTCACGCCCGGCATGAACGAGAATTACCTGAATGTCAACAAGATTCTTAAAAAGCTGAACGATGGTAGGAAGGAGGCAAAGGCCATTAATTTTTGGGGATTGTACAGAAGGGTGTACCCCATCAAGGGAAGTTTTGACTTTGATTATGCCATCCTTGAGTTGTTCCCCAGTGGTAAGGAAATGCAGGCCCGCAAGGAGATGACAGCTTGGGATGAACCCATTAAAGGATTAACGGCAAAGGAAATCTCCTCTTCCATCGGAATATTGAACAACGTTAGAACCGTTGTCGCACGTGATGTTTTCGACCCAAGGTTCGGGGCAGGCAATACGACAACTATTACAGTTGTTGGCGACTATGTTTTAAGGTCGAAAATCAGGGTCACCGATGCCAACATGGAAGCCTATGAGAAAACCTTGGAATCGGTAAAGCCGGTGATGGAGGAGGCTATTAAAAATGGTAAATTCAAAAGCTGGAACGTGCTGAAACGTGCGATTGCCACCAACGCTGATGGCGACTACGACTTTCTGGTGACCTTTTACTTCAAGAATTTGGACGACGCCTTGGTCTATTCGAGCGGCAAAGTGACCACTGCCGATGAATTCAAAAAAGTATTCCCAAAAGATGATTATGCCGCTTTCCGCAGCAAGCAGATTGCGCTTCGGGAAATCATAGGGCAGGAGCTGTGGGAGTTGGTGGAGAAGACGGATTAAGGAACCAACATAATCCCCGCCACTTCGAGGCGTCACCGCTGGGACGCTTCTGAATCCTTTTAAAATTATTGCCTACTCATCTTTTCAAAACATTTTCCAATGAAAAAACTCTTATCACCCCTCATATTATTCTGCCTATTATGTTGGCAGCTGATGCATGCCCAAGCTCCAAATGAAATGATCCTTTATGCCGACGCCAATTTTGGTGGCCAATCCGTCACCGTGACGGTCGGTACCTACCCGAACATTTCATCGTTGGGCTTCCCGAACAATACCGCTTCCAGCATAAAGGTCGGTTCAGATGTCGTAGCCGTTTTGCACAGTTGCGTGGACTTTGGCGGAGGGTACTCCAACGGGTTCAGGGCTTATAATGCCACCGATGCCGACTTCTCCAATGACTTCTGGCCGCAGGGCCAAAACTGTGGTGGGCCAACAGCCAACAACAATATCAACGCCCTTTGGGTAATGAACAAGAACTGCGTGCCTGGCCCGGACGAAGTCTCATTTTTCGACAATCCAAATTTCGTCGGTGGTTGCGTCACGGTGCCTGTGGGTTCTTACATTTCACCTACCCTTGCAGGTATGCCTAATGACTGGGCAGGTTCGGTTAAAGTTGGTAGCAATGTTTCCGTGAAGATTTGGGTCGCTGATTTCCAAGGAGCTAATAACACCTATGGCCCAGGCACTTCCATCACAGCATTGGGTATCGGCACTAACACCGTCAGTTCACTGGTTGTCGATGGGTGCCCCAACGACCCAAACAAGATTGAGCCGGGCATCTGTGGCTGCGGCGTGCCAGAAACCAATTCTGACAACGACAACTTGCCCAACTGCATTGACCCAGACGACGACAACGACAACATCTCCGATGTGAACGAGACAGCCTGCGGCTCCAACCCGCTCAACGCCAACTCCACCTGTGAGGTATGCGACGGGGCCGACAACGACTTGGATGGCACCATTGACGAGGGCTTCTTAAACACCGATGGTGACGAAGCGGCCGACTGCGTGGACGCAGACGACGACAACGACGGTGTGGCTGATGGCAATGACGCCGACCAGCTTGACAAATTCGTCTGCCAAGATGCTGACGGAGACGGCTGCGATGACTGTTCCTCCGGCTACGTCAACCCAGCGAACGACGGCTTGGACACGGATGGTGACGGCCTTTGCAACACTGGAGACCCTGACGACGACAACGACGGCATTTCAGATGCCTGTGACACGGCACCGTTAATTAGCAATTATGTATTTAATGGAACTGGGCCAAACTTCCCGCCCCAGTGGACATGCAGCAACAACAACAATGTAAAAGTCAAGATTTGCCACAATGGCAATACCCTCTGTGTAAGCAGTAATGCTATAAATTCACACCTTTCTCACGGCGACTACCTTGGTGAATGCACTTGTGCCGGTCAACAAGCAGTTGTGCCACCAAGCAACAGCGATGTGAAAATTGGCCAATACGAGGCTTTGGAACTCGAATTGTTCCCGAACCCGACTAGTGGCAATGTCAACGTCCACTTGCATGGCTTGGAAGATGAAGCAATGTTGAAGATTTACGACCAGTTGGGCCGTGTAGTTTGGTCACAGCAATTGGAAGATGAAACGCATGCCATCCAACTTGACTTGCAAAATGGCATCTACCTCGTTCAGGTGAAATCTGGTGAGGCCACGCTGACTGAGCAATTAGTTATTTCAAGGAGATAATCCTTGCTGAATGAAAAATAGTAGAACCGACTGCTATTACAATAACCCAAGTTGCGGATGACTCATGTTTTACGAGAAGCTTTGGTGTTCCGCAACCTGAGTTATTGTTAACAATCCAACTGCTTGTAGTAGGATTGTATTCTAATGTAAACCTTACACCCAATGAAACATCAATTCCCACATCATGACCTTCTTAATGAAGGCTGTGCTTCACCAAGCTCCAGTGCCAGGCCCAGCCCACGAAGTTCCAGCATTTGGTGCCACCTATCATGCCACTTGCTACCTTAAAGGCTGGGAGCTTTCAACCCGTGCTCCTCCGCACCCGCACCGCAAACGCTTCCGCTGGGTTTTTTACCAACAGCTTTTCGATATGCCTTGATTTGAAGCCCTTCCTTTCCAGCAGTGGCAAAAGTTTTTGAAAAATATTCGTGTAGCCGACGATGTTTTCCCCGGTCGGCTTTTCGGGGTCGTACCAACCGGCATCATGCGAGATGAGCACCCTGTGCAGGCAGTCGTTGGCTTTAAGCGTATCGAGCCAATTGGCATAGTTTTCAAAATCGCCCCAGCCGATGCCGTCAAGGCTGACCCATGCGCCCAGCTTGGCAGCTTGGGTGTAGGTGTGTTTTTTTAGTTCACCTTGTGCATGTACCCATACAAAGGCATCCGGCTGGACACCCATTTTTTGCAAGACCGCTATTTGTCCGAAGGCAGCCACGGCAGGGCCTGTGTGCGAGCAGATGGTCAAGCCAGTTTCGAGGTGGGCCAGTCCAGCCGCCGTGATTAGCTTGGTTTCCAGTTCGGAGAGTTCGCCGCCGTTCACCCCGATTTTCATGAAACCGGGCTTGATGCCCGTGCCGCCGATCCCATTCTTTGCCTCAGCAACCCACCTCGCCGCCAACTGTTCGGCAGTTTCGGTGAATGCCCATTCGGGCAAGAACTTGTAGCCCACGGCACCGTAGTAGCCCGTGTTGGTGAGGATGTTGATGCCCGTTTTTTCCGATAGGATTTTGAAAAGGCGCACGTCACGCCCAATGAATTCGGGCGTACAGTCAAGAATGGTCTCCACGCCCTGTGCTTTGGCTTCGAGCAGGTGGGGCAGTATCTTTTCTACCACGGTATCCAGGTCCCAACGGTCGGTGCTGATTTTATCCGCCCCGATGAAGTCCACCAAGAAATGCTCGTGGACGAGGGTAGTGCCCATTTTGGCAGCTGGCATCTCGCCACGGATGGTGACCACATGGGGCTTGCGGGGCTTTAAGGCGAGCAAGCCGAGGCTGGATAAGATGAAATGACGGCGGGTTAACATAGGGCGAAGTTAAGTAATGGGGCCGAAATAATACACCCATTTGCCCAGTCTAAGGCGACACCTCAAAATGGTCTTCCAAATCTTGCAAATTGGCACACTTGAAGCGGCCATTTTGAGGCGTCACCTTAGACTTTACACGCCCTCTCAAGCCTCCCCGCCCCCTGCCAGCTTGCCCTCCACCCAAGCCAAGTTCTCTTTAAATTCCACGTACCCCGGGGCTGAGGCTACCAATGCTGCCCACAAGACTTGTGCCGTGCGGTAATGGGCGTCCGCTTTTTCCGGCTGCTGCATGGCTTCATATATCTCGCCTAATTTGCAATATGACCTAGCCAGTTGGTTCTCGAAATTTAAATTACCGCTACTTATTCAAAATACCGCACACCCTACGCCAAAAAAAAAAGCGGCCACAGAATTGCTTCGTGAACGCTTGAGTTTATCTGTTTTTGGCAATGGCGGTTATCACCACAAGCCATTTAATCGCCAAGAATCCCCGGATCCCTTCACCACTTTTTCACCCACCCTTGACCACCTTCCAAACACCATTGCCCCCCAGTGTTTTCACCAATAAAAAATAAAGGCCATCCGGAAGCCCTGCCACGTCCAATGGCAACAAATCGGACTGCACGGCAGCAAAGCTGGCTGACCGCAGCTTCCTGCCCGTCAGGTCGAACAGTTCCAATTCCAGGTTTTGGGGCGCACCCAGTTCCAAGCGCAGAAAAAGGGTTCCCGACACGGGGTTGGGGAAGACCGTTACGCCTTTGAGCCTGCTTGGCGCAGTGCCAGCATCACTGATGAATGAATCAGTTACCTGCACCGTGTCAAGGGCAAACCCCATACAACCCGTTGGCCCGGCGGCGAGCAGGCTGACGATATAATCCCCTGCCTCCTGGTAAAGGTGCGATGGGTTTTCCTCACTGCTCTCATTGCCGTCGCCGAAATCCCAATGCCAAGGCCCGGCGGCATTCGTGGTGGCATTGGTGAATTGCACGGGCAGTTGTTGCGACAAATCCACGCTGTCGGGGGCAAGGGCAAAGGCGACCTGTGGAACGCTGCCCGCAGGCATCACCCCGACCGAAACGGCGGTGCGGCCACAAGGCTCGGTGAATGCGATTTGCCAGTCGTAGAAATAGTACCAGGCACCAGCCGCTCCGAGGCCGTCCGTAGTGCCGGTGATGTCGAAAATGTCTTCGACGGAACTGGGATAGACCGCACCGGTCTTGTTGTGGAACAGCGGCTTCCCGAGGTTTTTTATCAGGGAATACCTGCCCGGGCTTATCTGCCAATTCAGTTGGACAACCACCTCGCCCGTCGTGCTAATGGTGACAATTTTTTGGTAAACGGTCTCGCCCTGTTCGTTGCGCAGCACGATGGCCCGGCCACCAGTCGCCTCCACGAAAATTTTCACGGACTTCAAGGTAAAGGGGGCATGGACATCGAGCGAAAGGCCGAGTTCCTGCACATCGTCCAACCCGGTTTCGCCGATTGTCAGGTCAAGCGGCCCGGCCTGCGCCTGGTATTTTGCTTCCGCAAACCAAGTGGTAGGCTGGGTAACGGGCGGGGTGACAAACACCGTTCCTTCCGCCAATTTATTGCCGCCAACTGGGGCATCATACCATGCTATTGCTGGTGTTTCTGGCCCCTCGGAAGCCGCCCGCAGCACGGCTGGGGTGTTCTCGCAAACTGCCCCTGAAGGCCCTTCCAATTCGGCGGAAATATTGGCCCTATCCGACACCCGGACGTTTTTCACCAAGCGGTTGTTCAGCGGGCGGGCATCGGGGACGCCGTTGGGGTTCTGTAGTTCCAACTGGAGCTTATAGGCGCCGGGCGCTGTGGCCAACGGCGGAAGTACAATCACCGCTCGTTGCTGGGGCGCCAATGACCCCGACCACCCCCAAGTATTGGCGCTTGCGCCTGCCTGATAGGACACATCGAAGGAAAACAGGGTGTCCGTACCCGCATTTTCCACCGTGATTTTGGCAACAACCTCTGTTTCGCAAGAGAAAAAAGGCAAGCTGGCATCCAGCAGCATCACATCGTTGGCCACCAACGGCGACGTGGGTACAAAGCCCTGCGCCACCATATAATCGAAAGCGGCCTCCACGTTGATGATGCCCATGCCGTAGGTATTGTCCTCGCCCGGTGTTCCCAAATCGGTGCAGGTATGGTACAAGGCCAGCTTCAGTTCTTTTGCGGTCGCATCCGGGAAGGCTTCCTTGAGCAGCAGGATGGCCCCGCTTACGTGCGGTGCGGCCATGGAGGTGCCATTGTAAAAATCGTAGCCGCCACCGGGCACACTGGAGCGCACGTTGAAGCCGGGGGCCGAAACCTCCGGTTTGATGAGCAGGGAACCCGTGCCACCGCATTGCGACGGCCCACGGCTGGAAAAACCGGCGATGGGGAATTGGGGATTGTTTCCATCAAGTGCCCCTATGGAAAATAAGCTGACCTCATGGGTGTTGATGTTCTGGGGCCTACCGATGGTGCCAGTACCGGGGCCATCGTTGCCAGCCGACCAGACCGTGGCAATGCCCGCCGCCTCCAGGGCCGCCTCTACGCCGACATAGATGCTGCCGCAATCGGAGACCATCATGCTGTCGGCTGGGATGCCCCATGAGTTGTTGATGACATCGGGAATATCATCGGAGGTGGCAGGGTTGCCGTCGGGGTCGAGCGCCCATTGCAGCGAAAGCGCCAAGCCCTGCGTGTTTTTGCCGCAGGCATACAATATGGGCGATGCAATCCACTGGGCATTGAAGGCAACGCCGATGGTATCGTTGTTCAGCCTGTCGAGGCCCATCACCGTACCTGCGACGTGGGTGCCGTGCGTCTGGCAATCGAAAGGCTCGGTGTTGGTGGGCAGGAAGGTATGCGGGTCGAGGTCCAGCCAGGCCTGCTCCTGCGGTACGTACAGGCCCCGGTAGTGGGCCTCCAAGGCCGGGTGGGTCGGGTCAACGCCCGTGTCGGCGATGTACGCCTTGCGCCCGTAGCCGGTATAACCCTTCGCCCAAAGCGCCGGGGCCTTGATGGCACTGAGGCCCGGTTCCCGGCCATTGGGCGAGGCAGGTGGCGCTGTGCATGCGCTTTCGGGAGATTGCAACACAGCTGGCCTGTTCAAACCAACCCAAGCCACATCGGAGCGCTGGCTGAGCGCAGCAATTGCTGGGGCCTTTGCCTCCATGAAAACGGCATTGGCAATCCACAAAGGCTGCACCGTGCCTTTTTGGACAGCGGGCAGTTCTTCCAAAAAATGGAGCAGTTCACCCTGTGTCTGCCCTGCTTTTTCCTGCAAGGCCATGATGACCGCCGTGGCCCGTTGCGAGGCAGGCGCTCGTTGCGCCGTGAGCTGGGCATCGAGCGAGGTTAAGTCCACCTGGTCGGCCAGTAGGACGTGAATGGAATGGAAGCCATCAGGTGTCGCTTCGATGGCCTTCTGCAAATCGGCGGCGATTTTTTGGGATTGGAGGCCCTGGGCAAACAGGCTTGTCGTGGCGAGCAGGAGGAAAAAGGGAGGTGAAAATTGACTTCATGATTTGTGGATTGGGTGTGGTGGATTGGCTGGGGAGACGAAAAGCGATAAAAGAAATTTGGGGAAGGTTTTGTTCATTGATAGGTATGGGGGACGGGGTGCAAGGTAGGGGTTTTGGGTAAATGTCGTGGTGGAACGAGCACGGCCCGCATCAGTTGCACGTTGTGGGCTTTCTCCTGAAACGGCGTTTTTTGAAACAAAGTCCGGTCTCGAACCCATCGTGCGAAAAAAAAACAGCACATTTCACTTCCCATTCAACTCCTCTACCAACCCCCGAAAACTCTCCAGCACCGCTTCCAAGTTCTCTACTATTTCATTCGCCAGCACATCGGGGTCGGGGAGGTTGTCGAGGTCGGCGAGGCTTTCGTCTTTGAGCCAGAAGAGGTCGAGGCTGGCAATATCAGTCGGCTAAATACCTTAAATCAAAACCTTCTACGAATTCACGTTCTTTTCTCATAATCAATTCCCTCCGCATTGATAAAATTTCACCCTTTGATTTCCCCTCTCGGAAAGCAGTTTTCATATCTGTTGTTATGAAAAATAAATCGTGGGATTCATCTGAATTTAGCCATTCGGTCAAATCTTTTTGACTCTTACTAATTGAACAGTGTTCATCGTCAATTATTAAGACCGTATTTTCGCTTATGTTTGCCTCCTTCCCATTCTCTCCGAAATCCTTAAACAGTTTGATTGTTCTGAAACCATTCACGGATTCCGGGTTCAAATTATGGTTGTAAGATTGGTGCTGAAGCATAAAGAGCGCTAAAGCTTTAGATCTCACACTACCCATTTCGATTTTGCTAGGGAATTCTACCGTTTCAAATTCCTCATCACCTCTATCATTGTAAATTGGGTTAGCCTCTTCATTCTCAATAAACTCCTGAAACTTATTATATGCCAACCGTTGTTTTGACAGATTGTAAATAGTAAAATAACTGGAATATGTTGTTACCCAGAACCATTTTTTTAGGGATTCAAATTGAATGGTGGTAGGGTTATCAATCTTGTTGAAGAAATCAGAGATGAAAATAAGTTGATTGTTATAAGGCAACAACTTGCTGTCAATAACAAACAGATTTTCAAATAGAAACTTGGCTGCTTTTTGGATAGAACCAAAGGTTTTTTTTGTAACTTCAATAAAATCATCCCTGTCAACTAATGCTTCAATTTTCCTAAAATCATTTTTAGATATTTGGTCAAAATAAACCCCACCAAAAGAGTTGGTAATGGACTGAAGGATGACATCCCTTTTTAAGTTTTGGAAATTATACCCACGTAAATCAATATCGAGTAAATTGTCAATTTCTGTTCCAAGCCTGAATGAAGGGTCTTTTCCAATTGCCCTTGCCGAAACCACCCAATCTACCGTGATTTTTGCACCTGTTGAATTCATTCGTTGAAAGATATCAATCGCTTCGGAAATGGAGCCTCCGTGGATTTCGATTCTAGGGATTTCGTAATATTGAAATATAAGACTGACGTCCTCATATCTTTGTAGGTATTCTTTAATTTTTTGCTCATCCGATTCAAATTTGGGCAATTGCCTTTGAAATTCGAAAAATTCTTTAGCATCAACTAACTTGTAAACAGGAATTTGAAAAAAATCCAGTTTGTCATTGCTTTTAAAACGATTAGGCTCGAAGGCTTCGTCTCTTAAGTTGTAAACTATATTAAAATCCTTCTGCCATTCAACTTCTAACCTGTCGATACCTTTATGTTCCGATTTTATGGGGTGCAATAAGCATCCAATTAGTGTAGAAAGTCGCTGAACTCCATCAATGATGTAAAAAGAATTAGCGTTTTTCGGAGGAATTCGATATGTACCCATCCTATCAGTGCTAAAACCTTCGTAATCAAATTCACTACTATTTTCAGGTTTCCACAGAAGGACTGTGCCAATTGGATACCCTTTGAGTATACTATCAAACAGTGCTAACTTAGCTTCGTTTTTCCATACGAAATCCCTTTGGAAAGCAGGAACTTGTAAGTTGCCTTTTTCAAAACTTGCAATATAGCCTGATAGACGCTCGATTTGGGTTTTTATAATCAGTGACTGGCTCATATCATTTTGTAGATTTTGTTCAAGATTTCCTCAAATTCAGCGGAATTGGTGGAAGCTGCTCGGTTTAAAAGGGTGCTTGAATTTACAGCAGAAGGGTTATTTTCAAATAACTCAGTATAAGTATCTTTGAAATTGGAAAGCCTGAATCCTGCATCTAATACCCCTAAATTGTGGGGAGAAACATTTTGATACAGTTTCTGTATTTCGACTGGCAAGGTTTTACTATTCCCTTTATTGTCCTTTGTAATTTCGCCTCTATTTATATTTAGAAAATCTTTTTGTTGCGGCTCCAAATTCAAATAAGTATTTATCCACGCAATTAAATCCTTATTTTTATTTATCCCTGACAATTTACCTTTTAAATTTTCAAAAGCTTTGTCTGGTAAATAATTTTCTATTGCACGTTTAGTTAAAATATGAAAACCGACCTTTACTTCATTTAATTCTATGGTAAGTTTTAGATATTCTGGCTTTGGCGGCTCTGTCGAATATGATTTGTCACTGTCTAGAATTACCAAAGCCCGGTAATATTCAAAGGCTTCTCTCTCATTTCTTCCAGCAAGGTCTTCATATTTTTTCAACTCCCCTTCAATGAAATTCTTAACATTGGAGCATCCACCAGCATTTTCAAATTGAATCCATCCGTTTTCTAAGTGCTTTTTAATGATACCTTTTCTGCCGAAAGCGTAGATAACAGTTCTAATGAAACGGGCGTCATTTTTGTTATTTTCAAGAATGACTGAAACAGGCTGATTGAAAAAGCGAATTGCTTCCTCAATGTTAAAGCCTCTTTCTATCCTCTTAGACGTAATGAAAAAATCTGCCTTTTTCCCAGAACTACTAGTATTGACAAATTCATTAAACGCAGCATCAATCAACTCATCGAACTTATCTTCGATTTGTGTTAGTCTCTTGTAGTTATCTGTATGGCTAACCTGATCTTGGCGTATGAAAATATTATACCTCGGAATGGAATCATTGGAATCACTTTTGGGAAACCATGATAAAAGCTGATAGAGATAATTCAACCCCTTGAAATCGCTTTGTTCAAATATGTCTTTACTAATTTCAATCCACATTTTTAGCGTCGTTTAGTTGAGCGTTGTAAATGGCCCTTGTCTCAAGATTTGTCTCGCCAAAAATTCCTGTTGGCCACCATTCTACTCCACCACCTTCGTCCACTTCAATTTTTTTCAAGGTACTTTCATTCTTGACTTCATCAAAGTCAACATAATATATAGCCAAGTCATCTTTGTTCATTTTACCCTCAGCCACCAATCTTCTGAATCTCAAAACCATGTTTTGTGAGTGAGTTTCAATAAGATAGGTTTTATTGTTGTCCTCCATGAAAGATTCAACAAGGCGTTGCGCAAGAATGGCGTGAGCGGCAGGATGCAAATGTGTCTCTGGTTCTTCTATGATGATAAGTATCGGCTCATTTTCAGGCATAAACGAACGCACAACGATTGGCAATACCTGATGGATGCCAGAACCGGTTTGCTTAATATTTATAGCATCCAGCGATGTATTTGAAATAGCAATTTCGTATTTAGTTTCCGTTGTAGCAGTTATCTTAACAACTTCCATTTTCCAGCCCTCAAAGTTGGCTTCATACCAATCGCTCACTTTTTCTATTAAAGTATTGTCTCCAATAAAATCCTGAATCAAAATTTGATAGGCATTTTTGCCTTCGATTCCAATTTTCTCGAATTTCCGTCTGGTTGAAGTGTAATCGGAATCGGGTTTAGCTCTTATTGCTCCCAAATAATCAATGTTCAATTGTAAGTTGTCGTAATCTTTCCCATCAACAATTAGCCCAGAAAATTTACTTGCAGTTATGTCAACTTCTTGGTTGTTGAATCTATAGTCAAGTATCCCGTACTCTTTTGAAATGACAGCTTCAATTTTAGTGCTTGGGTTCGATACCCCAAGTTCGAAGTTACCTGACCCAACTCTATTGTATATCAGGTCTTCGAAGTCAGAGCCTAATTCAACAATGTTGGTCGCATCGTCACCTACATTGTTTTTCCAATTAATGGGTTCGCCTCTTAATCCAGCAGCTATCAAAGTAGGGAGCCGAAGCACAGCGCTTTTACCAGAGTTATTTTTTCCAATCAGCACCGTGATAGGGCGCAAGGCAAGCGTTTGCTTGCTTTTGAAAACTTTAAAGTTCTTGAATGAAATTTCGTTTACCATTAACTGATATTTCAAATAATTGACTGCAAAGTTAGGAATGTTGTGAGATTTTCTGTCAGGTGTTAAAGGTAATCATTCTTCTCTAACCCATAGGTAAGAAGCTATGTTTTAGTGGCGCTAGCAGGCTGTTGATAAAGGAAAGTATCTCAATGCCCTCCCTCCAACCGTTCCACTACCTCCCTCACCACCTTCTCCGCCCCGCTCTCCCTCACCAGTTCCACCTCCACGCTCCCCCCATCAATGTCCAGTTTTTTCTGGAGCAGTTCCACCAATTCCCGATTCTCAGGCAGTAGCGTAAGCAGGTAGAGCTTCACCGCTTGCTCGGCGGTTTTCAGTTCTTCGATGCGGGCGTTCCAGAGGTAAATCTTGTTTTTCACTTCGGCCTCATTTTTCAGGTCGAAGCTGACGGTTTGGAAGCAGTGGAGCGCCCCGTTTTGCACGGCCCGCTCAAATTCGAAGGTATCGGTGGCGGTTTTCACGGTTTTGTGTTCCAGCTTGTCCGTGAGTTGGTATTTGTCGAAGAAGGATTTATAGACGTGCCGCCAAGCGTAGGCGTCGTCGTGTCGCTCGATGGGTTGCTCCAAGTATTGCTCCACGATGCGGTGGTAAAGTTCCCGGAACGAAGCCTCATGGTCGAAGTGGATTCCCCGGAAGGTTTCGGAGAAGTACAGCCCGTTGTCGTCCTTAGGCAGCAGCGAGGCGGTAACTTGCTCAATGGTCTGGTACTTTTGGAAATCCAGTTCTTGCTCCAATTGGCGGCTCAGTTGCTGGGCGTTGTTGCCCAATTGCTTGAGCGAGCGCAGTAGGAAAGTGCCTGGCACGTCGGTAAAGAACTGCGAGATGCGCTTGTACTTGTCCACCATTTTGGCTTTCAACAGCCGCTGGGTGGGGTCGTAATAGACCAGCCCGACATTGACGAACTCGCCCGACACCGCATCGGGGCGGTAGCGGAGGACTTGGTACTGATAGCTCACTATTGGATTAGTCGTGTCCATATCTCCGTTTTGAATTCGGTTAAATGATTGACGATTCCTTCTGTACGTTCTCGGATGCGGTTGTAGGTGTTGTCGGTGGGATTGTCCCAAGCAGCGGGCAACAATTCCAAGGCTTTCGGCCAAAACGACTCATCCAAGCACTGAAAGGTGGAAACGGCCTCGTCCCAATCAATGCGGTGATTTCCTTTCAGCCACCTGAACAAAAAATGCTTCATGGCCGTGTTGACCGCAAGGTCATCCAACTGCCAAGGTGGACTTTTGGACTGAAAGAGCGCCAAAAGTCGTAAAAATCCGAACGCTTTTTCATGGTCATACACGTATAAATTATCGTGGGCCAAAAATAGGTTGGGTTTTATGTCATTTCGGTCAGCGTTGTCAATCAGCAGGTCGAATGCGAAAATCCTTGCTGCCTGTTGCGTTTGTTCGGGTGTCAAGGTCTGCCCTTTATAGACGTCGGTTTTGATTTTTTCGTACTTGCTCCCAAAATTGATGCCTTTCCCTTTGAAAACGTTATGGTATTCGGGTTCGCCCGTCAATTGCGCCAAAAAATCGTCCGTCACCACTACAATTGCCACTTCGGGCGTTGCAATTTCAACTTGTGCGGCCATGAACGAACCCATCATTTCGAGACCGCTCGTCATTTCGTTCATCCCTTCCCCACCCCGGTATTTAAGAACGTATTCATCGCTGCGGTAGTTGACGGCACCCATCGCTTTTACGACCAATGGTTGGTTCACACCCCCTTTCAAGGTTTGGTGTTTTGCGATGGCTAGGACTTGTGGCAAGACATAACCGGGGGAAGTTATTTTGTCCATGTGTAAGTGTTTTCGGTTTGTTTAAGCAAATGTAAAAATGGTGCTGAAATTCCTAAGTGGTTACCCCAAAATACTAATATTCTTAGGGTTTGTGCACGAAATTTATCCGCTGTCCTTAACTATACTCCCCTCTTCCAATCATCCTTCCTCGTTCTTTCAGCTAAGCAGATGGGACAGCAGCAAGTGCAAAGCCCCGGCATTCCTAATTTGCAGTTGGAGTTCCCGTTTGTTGTTGCCGTAGAACACCCAGTCGTCGGGGAAGGTCTGAATGCGGGCGTATTCACGGGCGGTGAAGGAGCGGAGTTTGCTGGCTTTTATGCGCCAGAGCTTGGCGGTGGATTCGGGGTTTCGGACGTACATGGCATTGTCCCGGTCTTTGTCTATCCGCTCGGCGGTGACGTTGCCGATGGCCCAGCCCCATACCGTGGCTGTGTCAATAGCGGGGAAGGGCGAGTCGAAGTCCCGGATGGGCGTGCCCTCCGAGGCCGTCCTGCTCAGTCGGACGGGGATGGCCTGTTCCGAGGGGTCGAAGGCGGCTCCAGTTTCGGTATGTGCATAGCTTTTGAAGCCCCATTGGGGGTCGTGGTTGGGCAGTTTTATGCTCAGGTCTTGGCCGAGTTCAAAGACAAAATCCCGGATGGTGGTGTCTTTCTGGGGCCTGGGAAAACGAAAATGCTTTAGCGTATCGGCCTTGTAGGCGATGAAGATGAACCTGCGCCGGGTCTGCGGTACACCATGCTCCGATACCCTGAAAAAATCGAATTTGGTGGTATAGCCGATGGCGGCCAGTTCTTCGGCGATTTGGCGGGCGAAGGGCTTCCCTGTTTCGGGGTGCTGCATGGTGCGGAGGTTCAGCACATTTTCCATCACAATGACCCGTAGCTGCATGATATGGGCGATGCGGATTACCTCTTTGTACAAGGTGTTCCTTTCGTCGTTTTCATCCCGATTGCCGCCGAGGGAGAAGCCTTGGCAGGGGAAGCCCGCCAGCAATACGTCCAGGCCTTTTTTGAAACTTGGGGTGTATTCCCCCACATCGCCGCGGTGCAAATCCCAGTCCGGTCGGTTGATTTTCAGGGTTTCAATGGCGTAGTCCAAGATTTCGTTCGGTTCTCTATGGATGAACCCCGCTTGCTCACTACCTAAGTCCATGCCGCCAGCACCCGTGAACAGGCCCAGATAGGTATAGTCCGTAGTAGCTTCTATTTCGTTCTTCATCATTATCACTCAGCTTTAAGTTTGGGGATGGAAGGTATGGAGGCGGTTCGCTCTTTTGGTGACCGCATTTTGCAGGCATCAAAAATATCGGTCAGTGTTTTAAGGCTGCCTTTGGTTGTTTTTGAGGTCTCCTGATGGCAAAGCGGCTAATGTAGAATAAATGTTCCAAAAATTTCGAATCAATTCGAGATATTCAATTCTTTGGGGTGCGCCGCAAAAAGTCCCGGAAGGACGACACGTTTTAGCAAGGGAGGTGCCCCCCTCGAATTGAATCCCTCGAATTGAATTCGTCAGCCTCAATCTTTCCCCCTCATACCTGTCGGCCTTTCCTCAAACTCCTCAAAAAACGCATCCGAAAAATTATTCAACGCCGAATACCCCACCCCGAGTACACGGGGCAATTTCTGAAACGGTGAGCGTCGTCGTTTGCAGTAAATGCCGCCCGTGGTGCAGCCGGATAGAGCGGATGAATAGGCTCGGCGACTTACACGGGGCATCGGGACTATTGTAATTTGTGGTAGTGCTATTTTTTAACTGACGCAGATCCCTTCGAGAGGCGGGCTTATCAACACCCCGCAGTTCCGGAACTGACGGGTTTGACTCGCAAAAAGGAACTGCCGGAATTTCCAGGCTAGGTTCCTCCTTCTAAAACTATTGTGGTAATCCAAACCTCACGTTAAGCCATAAAAAATGGGCCATCCCGACGTGCTGCGGAATGGCCCAATGTGTAACTATTAAGTGTCGTTATACTGTGAGCCGCCAAGTTCTCCCGAAAAATCGGGACAGGTCGTGCATGGTTAATAAGGGTTGATACGGGGCCCTCATCAACCCTTATCAACCACA
This sequence comes from Saprospiraceae bacterium, assembly GCA_016714985.1. Classification (GTDB taxonomy): domain Bacteria; phylum Bacteroidota; class Bacteroidia; order Chitinophagales; family Saprospiraceae; genus UBA6168. Next base: position 58,846 of record JADKBS010000008.1, read on the forward strand.
TCAACTCATATCAACCTCACAAAATCAATCCTTGCTGATGACCAGCTTGTGTACATAGCGCTCATTGCCAGCCCTCACGTTCACGTAGTAAAGGCCATTGCCAAAGCCGCCAAGGTCTATCTGCTCATTGACAAAGCTCAGCTTGCCCAAGTCTTTGCGCAGCAACTGCTGGCCAAGCGAATTGTACAGTTCAAACACAACCGCCTGTGGTTCAGCGAGTTCTGCCATCATGAACGTAACCATGTTGCTTGCCGGATTGGGCGAAAGGCTGAATTCGAGGCCGCTCCTTGAACTTGGCTTTGCACTTGGGACGGACTTGTTGCCGTCGCCGTCCGGTGCGACGCCGTTTCCTGCGTCACAGGCGGTTGCTGGCCGTGCCTCGTTCCAGTATGCGAGCATATTCAGCAGTGACTCGTTCAGGCCAGTGCCATAAATCACCGATTGGCCAACGCTCATGCTCACGTTGCCGCCGAGGTAAAAATTGGCTAAGTCCAACAGGCCGCCCACGGTGTAGGGGTAGCTTACAGCCCCGCCAAACTCATCGAATATCCGCATATAGCAGTTGTTGCCGTTTGCATCGCAGGCCAAGATGCAAGGGTGCACATTGATACAGGCAAGGCTCTGGTTCCGTATCCCGTTCATGGTCAACCCATTGTACTCCACGTTGTAGCGCATATTGAGCATCATGGCGATGGCGTTGGCCGCCAGGCTGTTCTTCATGCCGCCGATGCCCATTGGGTTGCAGCCACCTGCGCCGCAGTTCGTTTGGTTGCAATTGCCCAATACGCCTGGGCCGCCCGTGCCGGGCAATAGGTCAACCACGCACTGTGCATCGGTGATGCGGATGGACCGATTGCCACCGCCGACCAACAAGGGGTTGTTGTTCAACAAGGTGCCAATAACCTGCAAATCGGTCGTCGAAGCAGAAACGGCTGTGCCAGGCAGGCCGCCACCAATCCCCCAATCGCTTGGGCGGAAGGTTTCGATCGGCTGGCAATTGCCGGAGTAGGTCACTTCGCAAAGCGATGCGTACTCGTTGCCGCAATGGTCGGCGATGCGGAAGTAGAAGGTGCGGCCAAACGTATAAACGCCGTCGCCGTCAGGGTCGGAACATTCCCAAAGGTCGCTCCAACTGTCCAGGGTCACGATGACGTTTGCGCCATCGCAAACATCGAAATAATTGCCCGCTTCCAACAGTTCCTCCACTTTCGACATGAAATCGTAGTCGGCAGGGCAGGGCACGTCTTCGATGCAACCAAGATCCCTTACGCTGACAGAAACAGGGTTTCCACCGCCGACACTGCCACCGCTTGGGCAGGTGCCGAGCGGGCCTTCATTGTCGTTGATGTAGTAAGTGAAGCTCCATGGGTGGCTGTGGCCGCCGCAGTCGGTATAGACGTAGCTGTACCTCCGCCAGCCGGTGCAGCCGGTGGCTGCAATGTCCTGGGTCACCGTTGGGCCGCTCACCTTGATGGTTTGACCGCAATAATCGTACAGCGTTTGCGGAACCGGCGGAACAGCATAAGCCAAGCAGGTCACATGGTTTTCCTCATCCAAAGGCGCAAAGAAGTCGCCGTTGTACTCAAAGATGAAGGTCTGGCTCCAAGGCTTGGAATTGCCCTCGCAGTCGGTGTAGATCCACTCGTATTTGCGGCTGCCCTCGCAGCCAAAGGGGTTGGTAGTGCTGGTCACGGTAGGGCCAACAGGTACGAGCAGGATGCCGCAGTTGTCGTTGACGGCGGGTGGCGTTGGCTCGAAGGCGTTCACAGGGCATTCCACCGCACCTACGATGCTGACGGGTATGATAAAATCCTGGTATTCAACGGTGTAGATAAAGCGCCATTGCGCCGTATTGCCCTCGCAATCCGTGTAAGTGAAGATATAAGTCCGTGTGCCTTCGCACAATGGCTTTGCTGTTTCGGTGCGAACTGGCGTCAGCACCTCGCCGCAGTTGCTGGTCACAACGGGTGGCACTGGGACAACGTCCGTCTGGTCGGGACAGGCCACCGTGGCAGCGCCATTGGCTGGCACGGTGAATGGCTCCCGCTCGATGGTATATACAAAGCTCCAAGGCAGCGTGTTGCCCTCGCAGTCGGTATAAGTCCAAGTATAGGTGCGGGTGCCCTCGCAGGTTAGCGGGTTCGGCACGTTGGTGATGACAGGGCCGGTAGGTGTCAGCGTTTCCCCACAATTGCTCAGCACCACGGGCGGCACGGGCTGCGTGGCCAATGCTGGGCAGGTTACCGTGGCAGCACCATTGGCTGGCACGGTGAACGGGTTGCGTTCAATAGTATAGGTGAACACCCAAGGAAGGCTATTGCCTTCGCAATCAGTGTAGGTCCAAGTGTAGGTCTTCGTGCCTTCGCAGGCTGGTGTTGCGCCGATGACCGGGCCAGTAGGTATGATATTTTCCCCACAATTGCTCAGCACTACTGGTGGCACTGGCTGTGTGGCCAAGGCCGGGCAGGCCACCGTGGCAGCGCCGTTGGCGGGCACCGTGAACGGGTTGCGCTCGATGGTATAGGTGAACACCCAAGGCAGGCTGTTGCCTTCGCAGTCGGTATAGGTCCAGGTATAGGTTTTCGTTCCCTCGCAGGCTGGCGTTGCGCCGATGACCGGGCCAGTAGGTGCGATATTTTCTCCGCAATTGCTCAGCACCACGGGTGGCACGGGCTGTGTAGCATTGGCCGGGCAGGCCACTGTGGCCGAGCCGTTGGCTGGGACAGTGAATGGCTCCCGCTCGATGGTATAGACGAAGTTCCATACCCCTTCAAGGCCAAGCTCGCAGTTTATGTACGTGTAAGAATAGGTTCTAGTGCCTTCGCAAGTAAGCGGGTTTGGCACCTCAGTGATGACCGGGCCTGCTGGCGTGATAGGGCCGCAGTTCGGGTATAGCGGTGAGGTATAGGTTGGGGGCGGTTGGCGCAACGGCCAAGGCCGGGCAAGCCACCGTGGCCGCACCATTGGAGGGAAAGCTCGTTGGTGCTGGGCAGTTGATTTGGAAGGTATGCGTCCTGGAAGCCGTGCCTTCGGCATCCAACAAGATATAGTAGGTGGTGCCTGCCGTCAATGGGCCGAAGTTGGTACTGCCAGCGGCATTTAAATCGTCAATGCAAGTCCAACCAGTGGAGGAGCAGCCGCCCGAAGCATCCTTGAAGAAGTAATCAATATAGTTGCCATCTGCAGCTGTGACCTGTAACGTGTGGGGGCCGGATACGGTTGGTGTGAAACTGTAAACTTTCTCAGCGCCGGGTGTGGTGAAACCGCAACTGTTAGGGCTCCAGCCACCGCCAGTACCGGATAGGGTTATTGACGTTGTATCTGCGCAAATAATGGACTCGATAGGGACTGCGCAGGGGTCTATGGGCGGTGCAGGGCAGTTGATTTGGAAGGTATGCGTTCGAGATGTCGTAGCTTCTCCATCCAGCAGAATATAGTAGATCGTGCCTGCTGTGAGCGGGCCGAAATTTGTGGATGATGGCAAACTTATGTCATCAATGCATGTCCAGCCAGTGGAGGAGCAGCCGCCAGCAGCATCCTTGTAGAAATAATCCACAAAGCCGCCCGAAGCACCTGTGACCTGCAAAGTGTGGATGCCGGATACGGTAGGCGTGAAACTGTAAACCTTTTCAGCGCCGGGCGTACTGAAGCCGCAACTGTTGGGGCTCCAGCCAGCGCCGCTGCCTGATAGCGTTACCGACGTTGTATCACTGCAAATAAGGGTCTCGATGGGTGCTGCACAAGGGTCAACGGGCGGCGCCGGGCAATTGATTTGAAAGCTATGCGTCCGGGCAGTCGTGCCCTCTGCATCCAACAAGATATAGTAGGTGGTGCCTGTTGTCAATGGGCCGAAGTTGGTACTGCCAGCGGCATTTAAATCATCAATGCAAGTCCAGCCCGTGGAGGAGCAGCCACCAGCAGCATCCTTGAAGAAATAATCCACGAAGCCGCCCGAAGCACTAGTGACCTGCAACGTGTGGGTGCCGGATACGGTAGGCGTGAAACTGTAAACCTTCTCAGCACCGGGTGTAGAGAACCCGCAATTGGTTACGTTCCAGCCTGCACCTGCACCTACCAGGGTTGCCGTTGTGGAACTGGCACAGGCGATGGTCTCGATGGGCGCTGCGCAAGGGTCAGCCACCGGGCAGTTGATTTGGAAAGTATGGGTAACGGAGGAGATAGTCTCCGGGTCGAGCAGGATATAGTAGGTCGTACCTGCTGTTAGTGTTCCCATGCTTATCGTAGTTGGGCTGAAAATATCGTCAATACAGGTCCAGCCCGTAGAAGAACAGCCACCGGAAGCATCCTTGATGAAATAGTCAATAAAGCCGCCGCTGTTGGTGGAGGTCACTTGCAGGTCGTGTACGCCCGTGGTCGTAGGCGTAAAGCTGTACAGCTTCTCGGTGCCGGGCGTGGAGAAGCCGCAGCTACCGGGGTTCCAAAGCCCTGTGCCACTAAGGGTTACCGTTGTGGGCGTGGCACATGCTATGGGCGAAATGCTCAAGCATGGGTCGGGCGCACCAGGGCAGCTGGTACACTGCACCGTGCCTGTATGACAGGTGCCATCGGTGCCACAGGCTGCATTCGTGTTGTAGTGCAGGTACAGCGGGCCGGATACCGTGCAGACGACGCTAATGGGTGCAAACCCGAACCCAAGCACAGTCCCACCGGGCGTGCCCTGGCGGATGGTGATGTAGTTGCCCGCACCTCCCGTCGCATTGAACAGGTAGGTGGAGCCAGCAGAAGCGCTGTTGATGGTGCTGTATTCCCCAGCAAAGGCGCAGGTGGTGATGGTGGTGATGGTGTTGTTGGTTGGCGCATTGATGGTGCCAAATTGCGAAGGATTGTTGCATTGCGCCAATGCTTGCTGTGTGGAAAACAGGCCAAGGAACACCACCAAGGCGATGCTCATTCGGGTTTTCCAAGTTTGTGTAAACGATAAATTGAATTTCATAAGCTAAAGGAGATTGATTAGGAATGAGTAGATAATGCTAGTTACAAGCTGCGAGCAAGGTGGTTCTTACCACGAAATCCATCGTTTTACCTTCTAAAACTCGCAACTCGTGACCTGCAACTCGTAGCTTTTTATTTTCTGCAACTTGGATTGTGCCGTTGGCCGTTGGCCATTGGCTAACAGCCTTCCAACGCCAGCCATTTTATTGGACGTCAGTTTAGAAGCTGAAGATTTTTTTAGGAATTCTCGGTGTGAGCTATTTTTGTAAAAGCTGAATTTGAATGGTGGGAATAAAAATCAAGTGTATTGGTGCAAATAGTACACGCCCCTTTGGAGGGGTCTTTTTCAATGGTTCTATTCCAAAATGTTATTAAGGTGTTAAGTAAGATGAAGACCAAATACAAGACAAACATAATCACAGTTTTTGAGGAATGTGCTTTTCTTGTTGACTTTTTTGCTGATCCCAAAACATAGTTTTTTTTAGGCTACATAGCTTAAACCGGAGGGGGTAGGCGGAACGATTGCGGATTGCGGAACTTGTCCCGACACCTCGGGATTGGCGGGGCTGCTATTACTCAATAGAGCCGTAGTATAGATGAACGCTTTTGAAATTGGCAACAGACGCCTTCGAGCGGAGGAGTCTGCTAATTTGCTCATCCCGAACATCAATTCTAAAAGCGGCTGTCAGTAATGCTATCCACCACACTGATTTTGTTGGGCTGTTTTTTGGCCGCAAAGGCTTTCAAAAAAGCCCAAACCTTGAAGCCATGAAACCATAAATCCTTATTGAAGTAGAATTAATAAATTAGATCGATTGGATTTGCAAATACTTGTCAATCAATACCTTGTAAATTCATCGTTTATAATTTATCATTCACTTGGGATATATTTGCCACAAATTCGATAACTTATGCTAAAGACCATTGTACTCCTGTTATTAGCCCTTATTGTACTGCCATTCGTGGCCTTCAAATACGACGCACCGCTGGCCCCTGAGCAGTTGGACATGCTGCTGGCCATGCTCAAGCTCATGTGCGGCGTGGCCTTCACCTGTTTCGTGGTCAGCGAAATCACCCGCAATTGCAGCCAAGTGGACAAGCTGTGGAGCATCATGCCCATCGGCTATACCTGGTACTTCGCCTATGCAGGTGGCTGGGATGCCCGCATGACGCTGATGGCCGTGCTGGCCACGGTATGGGGGCTGCGGCTCACGTTCAATTTCTGGCGACGGGGCGGCTACTCCTGGATTCCCTGGGCGGGCGAGGAGGACTACCGTTGGAGCGTGCTGCGCAAGATGCCGCTGCTCAGTGGCCGCCTGCGCTGGGCCGCCTTCAACCTCGGCTTTATTTCTTTCTATCAAATGGGCTTGGTGCTGCTCTTCACGCTGCCAGCAGTGATGGCTTGGCATGGCAAGGATGTACCGCTTGGCATGTTGGATGGTTTTGCTGCGGCGTTTTTCGTTGGCTTGGTCATCATCGAGACCATCGCCGACCAGCAGCAATGGAACTACCAGCAGGAGAAGCACCGCCGCATTGCCGCAGGCGAACCGCTCACAGGCGAATATGCCAAGGGCTATTTGGACACGGGGCTGTGGGCAAAGATTCGCCACCCCAACTACGCCGCCGAGCAGGTCATTTGGCTCACTTTTTACCTGTTCAGCGTGGCAGCCACGGGTCGCTGGCTCAATGGCTCGTTGGTGGGTGCGGTTTTACTGTTGCTGTTGTTCCAGGGCAGCGCCGATTTTAGCGAGAAGATTTCGAGTGAGAAGTACCCGACGTACAAGGATTATATCAAGCGGGTTGGGCGTTTTTTGCCGAAACTTGTCAACCATGCCAAATAACGGGGACAGGCAGTGAAACCAGTCAAGCTGCGTTTTAGTGAAAATAAAAGGCAAGTCCTTGGAAATTGTCGAATCTGACTTACTGGGCCAAAAAAGCTGCCCGTGTTTGCTGACAACCCTGTCGCCAACTAAATCAATGTGCCAAAATCCGAAATATTTGGTCAACGCTTTTTCTTTGACAAGGCTATTACCTTTTTAAAATTGGAGGAATGGTAGATTATCAATAGATTCGCTCCCTTTTTTATAGTCTTGTAAATTGATGCCCACTCACTTGTGCCCCAAAATTGACCTATTCTAAGCGTTCAAAGTCTTTTTTATAACAATAAAACGAATTAGTATGAAACAATTTTTGCTCACCTTTTTGCTGGTGATGGGCTGCATGGCCATTCATGCCCAGACCCGCACTATCAAAGGAAAAATCACGGATTCAACTACTGGCGAACCGCTCATCGGCGTCACCTTGCTGGTAAAAGGCACTGAAAATGGCACCATCACCGATGTTGACGGCTCGTACAGCCTCAATGTCCCATCAGGTGCGACCGCTTTGGTAGCCTCCTATACTGGCTACGATATACAAGAAGTGCCTATCGGTGCTTCCAACGTGGTGGACTTCGACATGAAACAGGGCACGCTGAGCCTGGAGCGAAATCGTGGTCGTTGGCTACGGTACCCAAATCAAGAGTACCCTCACCGGGAACATTGCCAAATTGGATGGCGACAAGCTGAAAGACCTCCCTGTGGTGTCCATGGAACAAGGCATCCAGGGCAAGACGGCAGGTGTGTTCGTTGAGTCCGTCAACGGTAAGCCGGGCGGCGCTGTGCGGGTGCGCATCCGGGGTGCGGCTTCCATTAGCGCCAGCAACCAGCCGCTTTATATCGTGGACGGCGTTCCCGTCACGGTGGATGCCCAGAACTCCTCCGGTGCCAGCTTGAACCCGTTGGCCGACATCAACCCCAATGACATCGAGTCGGTGGAAATCCTGAAGGATGCTTCGGCGGGCGCTATCTACGGTTCCCGTGCCGCCAATGGCGTGGTGCTCATCACCACAAAGAGGGGCAAGGCCGGGAAAACCTATTTCGAGGCCAACTACCAATGGGGCACTTCCCAGCCTACCAACAAGCGGGAGTTCCTCAACAGGGAGGAATACATCCAACTTTCTTGCGCTCAGCAGAAGGGGCTGGCCGTTATGACTATTCTCTTGACCCAGCCTATTGGGACAACAACGTACAAAGCGCCATTGATGATTATACTGGCTTCGTGGAAGGCCGTTTCAACCGTTATTCAGGGTTTGTGGATGACTATAAAACCTTGAACACCAACACCAACTGGCAAGACCTTGCCTTTGCTGACAACCCCATTTCCCAACAGGCTTCCCTTTCTGCCACAGGTGGCAATGAAAAGACGAAATACTACGCTGCCGCAGCTTGGAACAGTCAAGAGGGCATCTTGAAGGGCAACAATTTCGAGCGGATGAGCGCACGCATCAACCTTGACCAACAGGCTTCCAAGCGGGTCAATTTTGGTATCAACATGAGCCTCGCCCGTACCTTCACCGACCAGGTTTCCAACGACAATGCCTTCTCAACCCCCATGCAGTTGGTGGCACTTTCTCCACTTACGCCAGTGAAGGATGAAAATGGAGACCTAAACAATACCCCCATCACAACTTACTACAATGGCTTGATAGACATGGAAGATGCCAACCGGGACATCACAACCTTCCGCAGCCTTTCCAATGGGTACGTGCGCATTAAATTGGCCGAAGGCTTGATGCTAAATGGTGAACTGGGAACGGATGTCTGGACGATGCGTGACAACGCATTCTACGGCTCCAAAACAGACGGTGGCGCTGGCACGAATGGACTCGCTACTTCGGTCTATGCGCAGACCGTGAACCTGACACCAAAGGCTTATCTCAACTACAACAAAGCGCTGGGTGAAATGCACAACCTCGGCCTGACAGCAGGCACCGAGTACCAGAACTCTCGGACCGATCGCACGAGGGTCGAGGGTGGCCAATTCCCAGGGGATGACCTGAAAACATTGGCAAGCTCCGCCAATATCACCGTGGGCACTTCATCCATTTCTGAGTACAATTTCTTCTCTTACTTTGGAAGGGCCAACTACGATTTCGACCGTAAATACCTGTTCTCGGCTAGTGCGAGGGTGGACGGCTCCTCCCGTTTTGGCAAGAACAACCGCTATGGCTTTTTCCCATCCGTGTCGGCGGGTTGGGTGCTGTCCGAGGAGGACTTTTTGCAGGGCAACAATACCCTTTCTTTCCTCAAACTGCGGGGTAGCTATGGTGTGACGGGTAACGCTGCTATTGGCGATTTCCGCCACCTTGGCCTTTTTGACCCCGCGCCTTATGCGGTGCAGCCTGGCCTCAATCCTTCACAAATCGCTAATCCAGACCTATCTTGGGAAAAAACGGCACAGATTGATATTGGAATTGACTTTGGCCTCTTCAACAACCGCCTTAACGGTGAAATCGACTATTATATCAAGAACACCTCCGACCTCTTGCTCGACTTGCCTGTTCCTTCTACCACAGGCTTCACCGTACAAGCTCAAAACGCGGGCGAAGTGGAAAACAAGGGCTGGGAATTCGTCCTCAACAGCAACAACCTCGTCGGGGAGTTCAAATGGAACACTAGCTTCAATATTGCCTTCAACAAGAACAAAGTCGTGAGCTTGGCAGATGGCCAGGAGTTGATAGACAATGGCAACGCCAACGTCGTGAAAGTAGGCCACCCAATCGGTTCATTCTACATCGCCGAGTATGCTGGGGTTGACCCTGCCAACGGGGATGCGCTCTGGTACAAAAACTCGGAAGGTGCTGGTCGTGAAACGACCAACGATTATGGCGCAGCTGAATTCGTGGTGCTGGGCAGCCCCCAACCCGACTTCTATGGTGGCATCACCAACTCGTTTTCCTGGAAAGGGCTTTCCCTCGACATCGTCTTCCAAGGTGTTTATGGCAACAAGATTTACCGGGATGGCGACCGTTTCATGTCCTGCCAAGCTTGTTGGTTCGACAACCAGACCAAAGACCAACTTGACCACTGGAACCAGCCCGGGGATGTTACCGATGTGCCAGAACCCCGCTTGTATTGGGCCAACGGCGAGCAAGGCCGCAACAGCCGCTACCTCAGCGATGGTTCCTACCTGCGCCTGAGAACCCTCACGCTTGGCTATGAGCTGCCCAAATCATTCATCGAAAGGGTGAACCTAAGCCACCTTCGGGTCTATCTGATTGGCCAGAACCTGCTCACTTTCACCAAGTACGAGGGCTGGGATCCAGAAGTGTCTTCCGACGCCTTCACCGATAATATCGTCTCTGGCGTTGACTTCTATTCCGCACCACAGCCTAAGGTATTTGCCTTCGGCCTGAACGTCGGTTTCTAAATGGCTTGAGTAGTTTCAAACCGGATTATTTTTTCTAAAAATGAAATTCAACATGAAAAACATATCATTTATTTTGGCGGTAATGGCAGTTGCCCTGTCCTTCATCGCCTGCGACAACAAACTTGACCTGTTGCCGCAACAATCCTTGGATGAAAATGTGGCGATTTCCTCGGATGCCAACATCAAGATTGTGCTGAATGGCGCTTATGATGACCTTTCAGACGATGACCTGATGGGAGCCAATGTGCTGCGCAATGCAGAATTGCAAGGAGGGGACGATGAAATCGTTTGGGTGGGCACGTTTATCGGCCCAAGAGAGATTTTCAACAAGCAGATGAACATCACCAACAATGATGCGGAAGGAATGTGGATAAGCGCCTACAAAACCATTGGCACTTGCAACAACGTGCTCAGCGAACTTGGCATCGTGAAGGAGGAAGACCGTTCATGGGTCGAGGGCGAGGCCAAATTTTTGCGTGCCTATGCGCTTTTTGAACTGGTTCGCAGTTTCGCAAAACCCTATATGGAAGGAGGGAACAACAGCCAGTTGGGCGTCCCCATCGTGCTTGAGCCAACAAGGGTGATTGAAGGCAAGGAAAGTGTGCCACGAAATACTGTTGAAGAGGTTTATGCTCAAATCATTTCCGACCTGAATAGTGCCGAAGCGTTGCTGCCCGCAGAAAACGAATGGAGGGCCAGCAGCGGTGCCGCCGCAGGCTTGTTGGCAAGGGTTTACCTGCAAATGAACCGCCACGCCGACGCCCGTGACGCTGCTAACAGGGTAATCGAACTCAGCGTAAACTCCTTGCTCGACACCTACGCCAATATCTTCAATCGGGATGAAAACTCCTCCGAGGACATCTTTGCCGTTCAGGTCAACAGCCAAGACGGCACCAACTCAATGACCACCTTCTTTTCCATTCCTGAATACGGTGGCCGTGACGGCGATATCGAAATATTGTCAGGGCACTTGGATTTGTACGACCCTGCCGACCTTCGACTTGCCCTGTTTTTTGAAGGAGCCGGAGCCATGCGTACCGGCAAATGGAACAACCAGTTCGGCAATATCGGCCTGATGCGCATGGCAGAGATGTACCTCATCCGTGCAGAGTGCAACCAACGGTTGGGCACTGAAGTAGGTGCTACCCCGCTGGATGACTATAATGCCATCCATACCCGTGCTGGCTTATCTGCCGCCTCTTCCGTCACCTTGGACGACATCTTGCTGGAGCGCCGATTGGAATTGGCCCACGAGGGCTTCAAAATCCACGATATGAAGCGTCTTAAGCTGAACGTCGGGGCTTATGCATACGATGCCAATGAGTTGGTGTTCCCGATTCCGCTCAGGGAAATGGAAGCCAATCCGAGCTTGGAGCAGAATGATGGGTATTGACCAATAAAAAGCCTAATAAAAAAGCGGCGGCGGCATCTTTCGATGTCGCCGCCGCTTTTTTTTATTAGGGTTCGGCGGTTTTGCAATACCCGCAGAAAGCAAATTACCCCTTCATCTCCCCCACCATATCCTCTGCCTTTACCCACTCGTCGAACTGCTCGGAAGAGAGCAGGCCAAGGTCGAGGGCTGCTTGTTTCAAGGTGGTGCCCTCTTTGTGCGCTTTCTTCGCAATGGCGGCGGCGTTGTCGTACCCGATATGCGTGTTCAGCGCCGTGACGAGCATCAGCGAGTTGTCGAGGTTCTGCTTGATGCGGGGCAGGTTGGCTTGTATGCCCACGGCGCAGTTGTCGTTGAAGCTGACGCAGGCATCGCCGATGAGGCGGGCCGACATCAGGAAGTTGAAAATCATCACGGGCTTGAACACGTTCAGCTCGAAGTGGCCGTTCATGCCGCCGATGTTGATGGCAACGTCGTTGCCCAACACCTGCGCCATTGCCATCGTCATGGCCTCGTTCTGCGTGGGGTTCACCTTGCCGGGCATGATGCTGGAGCCTGGCTCATTGTCTGGGATGATAACCTCGCCGATGCCGCAGCGGGGGCCGCTGGCCAACAAACGGATGTCACTCGCAATCTTGAACAAGGAAACTGCCACAGTCTTGAGCGCCCCGTGCGATTCCACGATGGCGTCGTGCGCCGCCAGCGACTCGAACTTGTTGGGGGCGGTGACGAAGGGCAGACCCGTCAGTTTCGCTATTTTGGCTGCTACCGCAACGGCGTAGCCCTTGGGCGTGTTCAGCCCCGTACCAACGGCAGTACCGCCGAGTGCCAGTTCGGCCAGGTGCGGCAGGGTGTTTTGGATGGCCCGCAGCCCGTGGTCGAGTTGCGCAGCATAGCCCGAAAGCTCTTGGCCAAGCGTGAGTGGCGTGGCGTCCATCAAGTGGGTGCGGCCAATCTTCACCACGTTCATGAACTCCTCCGACTTGGCCCGAAGGGTATCCCGCAGCTTTTCAATGCCGGGGATGGTCGTTTCCACCAAAATCTTGTAGGCCGCAATGTGCATCGCCGTGGGGAAGGTGTCGTTGGAGGACTGGCTCTTGTTCACGTCGTCGTTGGGGTGCAGCACCTTCTTCTCGTCGGTGAGCGCCCCGCCCTTGATGACGTGGCCCCGGTTGGCCACCACCTCGTTCACGTTCATGTTCGATTGGGTGCCGCTGCCCGTCTGCCAGACCACGAGCGGGAACTGGTCGGCCCACTGCCCTGCCAGTATTTCATCGCAAACCTGTGCAATGAGGTCGGCCTTTTCCTTCGGCAAAACGCCAAGGTCTTGGTTGGTGAGCGCCGCAGCTTTTTTCAAATAGGCAAATGCTTCGATAATTTCGGCGGGCATGCGGTGGCCGCCAATCTTGAAATTCTGTATGCTGCGCTGCGTCTGCGCCGCCCAGTAGGCGTCAATTGGCACTTCTACGATGCCGAGGGAGTCTTTTTCTTTGCGGGTATTCATGTATAAGGATTGAAGGATTGAATGAAAGAAGGATTGAAGGGTTGGGGCAAAGGTAGGAGGTTTTCATTTTTGGCGGTTTGGTGAGTTGGTGAGAAAAATCAAAACTTGTTGTGCAGCAATAAATGGAGGATATTCTGCCCGCTGACAAAATCAGCTTGATTTAATTGCCTCCGGCGATGAGTTATATCCTAATTTTGGGAACGTTTTGAACGCCGATTAACACCATTTCCTATGAAATCCGAAATAGTCCGCCCCTTTGCTGTCATGCTTTTCGCAATGATTTCCGGCCAGTGCCTGGTAGCCCAATCTTGCTGCGACGAAGACAACTCGACCACGCTTTGCTTTCTTTCCACCTTTGAATTCTGCCCTTCAAACGATCCGTATTGTTTTTCCTATTCTTTGGATGGCAATTTCATGGAGCCAGGGCTTACCCAAAAACTGAACAATCCAGCCCATTATGGCCAAAATGGGGTTGTTTCCTGCAACATGGAACTGGTGCAATTGAACACGCCTGTGACTGTCCAGTCCATCTACGACCAAGGTTGCGATATCGTTTTTACAGGCTCACTGGCCTACGACCCTGTCACTTTCAGCGAAGATGCCACGGTAAGCTATTTCCCACCAGAAATCCTGGATGCCATCTATGACTGGTCGTTGGAATGCGACAACAATTTGGCGATCATTTCCCAAGGGGAAACCACCCGATGGGGCTACACCCTTGAGAACGCCAACGAGAACCCCAATACCCCCCTTGCTGGCACTTCGCTAGCCTCCATCTTTGACGGCCCATTCGGCACCATCAATTCTTTCAACCAAGGTGGTTCCTTCCAAGGAGTGTTTACGGGTACGCCAAGCACTGGTTTTGAGATACTGGCAAAGGACGCATTTGGAAGGCCAACTGTAGCTTTGGACTTGGCCACCAACGACCTCGTGACCGGCGATATCGGCATCTATTGCACCGGCCCCGGCGATGTCTCTACCGGCCCCAGCATCGTAACGAACAACGACATACTGGCTTGCAACATCTTTGCCCTTGCCTGCCTATTGGCGGATGAAGCCCTGAGGACCAACCTGTTGGTGGAGTTATGCCCAAACGAAACCACCATTTTGCCCAATGGGCAAATTATCCAGTACAACGAATTGGGCGTTTACACTGACACCCTAACCGCTTTCCAAGGCTGTGATTCCATCGTCACGACCATTGTAGTTGCGGAGCAAATCGAAGACACTGTGCTCGGCAACAAGCGCTGCAACGGCGACGGTTACAGCGTTACCGTGAACGGCAACGTCTATGACCAAGCGAATCCCAACGGCGAGGAAATGTTCATCACCCCCGGCGGCTGCGATTCCACAGTGGTCATTGCCCTGCAATTCAACCCGCACACGGCAGCCAGCATCAGTCCCGTGCTTTGTCCCGGCGAGGTCATCCCATTGGCCATTGGCGGACAGGCCGACGCACCGGGCATTTATGTGGATTCATTGGTGAACTTCAACGGCTGCGATTCCATCCTGACCATCAACCTCGATTATTACCACAACGACACCACGAATCTCGTTGAGATACTATGCCCCACGGATTCCGTCAACATTGGCGGCACCTTCTACCAAGCCGGGGAGCAGGCCGTTTTTGTCGCCTCGAATGTTTTCGGCTGCGACTCGCTCGTCATCACCGATTTGTTGTCGTATCCCTCGCCCAATGCCAGTATTGACAGCGAGGTGAACGTGACCAACAGCGACCGTACGCAGTTCAGCAATAACATCCCCCCGGACTACCGGATAAAATGGCTGGAAGGCGGGGAACTCAGTTGCGACACCTGCGCCAATCCCATCATCTTGCCCAACGACGGCATACCCGCCTTCCACCTGACGCTCTCCGATGAGTTCGGCTGCCGCTGGGACTATGAGATTTTGGCCAATTATATTTGCAATACGTACCTGCCCAACGTTTTCTCACCGAACGGCGACGGCATCAACGACGAGTTCAACCGCTTCTCGTCGGGCTGCCCACCACAGGTTTATCACCTCCACATTTTCGACCGGTGGGGCGAGGAGGTTTTCTATACCAACAATACCAAGCAGGGATGGGATGGAAGTTTCAAGGGGGAACCCGCCTCACAGGGCGTTTACGCTTACCTCTTGGTGGTGGAAGAATATGGTGAGAAAAACAGTTCGCTGGTGAGGTGATTTTGGTGCGGTAAAAGGTGATGGGTTCCAGTTTATCCTCTTATTTTGTCTCGGCAATTGCCGCCAAACGGTTTCATCGTTCAAAATCAACCTTATGAAAAATCGCTTCTTATCCAGCCTCTTTGGCCTATCCTGCTCCGCAATGCTCGTTGCCCAAACCCAACCGCTCACCACGCAGAGCATTTCCGTTTTCAAAAACGGGCAGGCATTTTATATCAAAAACGGCACGCTCAAGCCCAACAGCGGCAAGTTCCTGCTGCCCGACCCAGCGCCGCAGGCACTTTACGGCACGCTTTGGTTCAACTCACCAGACGGCAGCCTGAGCCGTGTGGCCAGCTACCCCGACACCTTGCGGGAGCAAAAAACCGAGGCTGCCATTGCGGTTTGGGATTTGCTGCGCAACAATATAGGGAAAACGGCAACGGGCTTCGTGGACGACAAGAACACGGTGTCGGGCAAAATCATCAGCGTCAGCCCGATATACACAGACAAAAAAGGGGAACAGTTTTTTGGGCCAGAAAGCCTCGTCACCTTGCAGTCTCAGGTGTCGGCAGGCTGGACGACCATTGCAGCCAGGCAGATACGCTACGTGACGTTTAACGAAAAGCCGACCCTCGACGTTTCCATGCCCAAGGTGACGCCCCGCCACTTGATTGAACTCACGTTCAACAACAAGAAAGCCGAGCAGCCCTTCGACATGATGTACCTGGCCAACGGCCTTAATTGGGCACCTGAATACCTCCTCGAGCTGACGGGGGATAAGGCTGGCACACTCAGCCTACAAGGAGAGGTAGCCAATGACGCTGAGGATATTGTGAACACGAACCTGAACCTCGTGGTGGGGGTTCCGAATTTTGCCTATGCCAACCAAAAAGCCTATCTCGTTGATTTTCTGAACGCAATCACGCCATTCCTACAGAACGAAAGGTACAACGCCAATTTTGTTTCCAATTCCTTGATGGCGCAGCAAGTGGCTTACAGCAGTGATTCTTTTGCACCCGTCGCCGTCGAAGAACCCGAAGGCAGCCGCAACGAAGACCTGTTTTTTTACAACCTTAAAAACTTCTCATTGCCAAAAGGTGGCCGCTCCATTCAGCCCATTTTCAAAGAGAAAGTGGACGTGGCGCATGTCTATGAATGCCAGTTGCCCGGCAACAACGACAACGACCGCTATTTCGAGCAGGACTACCTGTTTGCACCGCAAGTCAACAAGGTCTATCACACCCTGCGCCTTGAAAACAAGACCACGCAGCCTTGGACCACCGCCCCCATGTTTGTGTTGAACGCCCAAGGAGAGCGCCGTCCCATCAGCCAAGACCTATTGAAATACACGCCTGTAGGCGGAAAATCCTATGTAAAATTGACCGAGGCATTGGAGGTAAAAGTGGAACAGGCCGAGCGGGAAACCAAACGGGAAGCTGAGGCATATACCGATAAACGCAATGGCATCGTCTTCGATTTGGTGCAGGTGGAAGGTAAGGTGAAGGTGAAAAACTTTCAGGGCAAGGCGCTCGACCTCCGCATACAGCGAACCATATACGGGACACTGAAAAAGTCAAGCGTGGACTGGCAAAAAGAAGAGGTCATCAACCCGAACAACCCCAGAAACCGCAGGACGAACGTCTGCTGGGAAACGCCCATCAAAGCGAGCAGCGAATTGGAGATTGTTTATACGTATGAGGTGTATGTGCCGGCATTTTGAGGGATATTCTTTTTCTGCGTTTATCTTTATGTTTGCACTCATCAAGCACTAAACATGACCAACGAACTGCACCACCAATTCGAGGAAATAGCCGCCCTCATAAAGGCAGCCCGCTCAAAGGCTTTTTACGAGGTAAACCGCAGGGTCATCGAGCTTTATTGGGAAGTCGGGAAACGTATTTCAGCACGAGTGGCCTATGGCGGCTGGGGTAAAAATGTGGTAACGGAATTGGCTGACTTTATCAATATCCAAGCACCAGCCAAGGCTGGTTTTTCCGCCAGAAACCTCTGGCGTATGAAGCAGTTTTACGAAACATACAAAGACAATGAATTTCTGTCACCACTGGTGACAGAAATTAGTTGGACAAACAATTTGCTGATACTTTCTGGTACAAAGTCAAACGAGGAAAAGGAGTTTTACCTGCGGCTTTGCAAGCGGGAGCATTACAGCAAGCGGGAATTGGAAAGGCAGCTTTCGAGCGGACTGTTTGAAAGAGTAGCGCTTTCGCAAAAAGGAAACTACCCGGAAATCCTACCAGGCAAGGATTTGAAGGCTTTTGGCTTTCGGGACGCCTACCTGCTGGATTTTCTCAAGTTGCCAGAAGGGCATTCCGAGAAGGACCTTCGGAAAAGCATATTGAGAGATTTTAAAACTTCGTACTCGAATTTGGAAAAGACTTTATCCTGATTGGCGAAGAGTTTCCGGTGCAGGTTGGCAAAGATGATTTTTTTATTGACCTACTTTTTTTTCACCGTGAACTATGCTGCTTCGTTCCTTTCGATTTAAAAATTGACCGATTCAAGCCGGAATACGTCGGCAAAATGGACTTTTATTTGGAAGCACTGGATAGGGACTACAAAAAGCCGCACGAAAACCCCAGCGTCGGGGTACTGCTTTGCAAGGAAAAAGATGACGAAATCGTGGAAATCGCCTTAAGCCGCAGCCTCTCACCCACCATGATTGCCACTTATGAAACACACCTGATTGACAAGGCGCTGCTGCGCAATAAACTGCATGAATTTTATGAAATTTCACTATTGGGCGAGGGCGAAATATAATTCATGATTTTCCGGGAGGGCTAAAACCTATAGCCGTTGAGCGTACCAAATTTCGGGCAACATCAACCTGTCCTGACCTTACCCCCTTCCCCAAAAAACGCCGAGGCATGCCCATCAAAATCCTCCGTGGCCCCTGTTGTATGAAAATCCCGAAGGCCTTGCTTTGAAAGCCGCATCTCCATATCGGGGTGGCGCTGGAGGTAGTCGGCGAGGCTGTGCGCCACAATTCCGCCTTGCGAGACGATGTTGATTTCCTTCGGTAAAAACTGCCGGATAACGGGTTCCAGCAATGGGTAGTGCGTGCAGGCCAGCAGCAGGGTGTCAATACCGGGCGAGGCAGTAAGCAGCTCGTCGAGGTATTTTTTCACGAAAAATTCGGTGCCGGGGCCAGCCAGTTCGCCGTTTTCTACCAGCGGCACCCACATCGGGCAGGCTTGCTGCGATACCTCGATTGCTGGGAAAAACTTGCCAATTTCAATTAAATAGGACTCCGAGCGCACCGTGCCCACCGTGCCGAGCACCCCGATTTTTTTGGTTTTGGAAAAATTGCCGATGACCTCCGCCGTAGGCCGTATGACGCCCAACACCCGGCGGTCGGGGGCGATTTTCGGCAGCGCCAACTGCTGGATATTGCGCAGCGCCTTGGCCGAGGCCGTGTTGCAGGCAAGAATGACGAGCGGGCAGCCTTGTGCGAACAGGTACTGCACGCACTCCAAAGTATAGTGGTAAATCGTTTCGAAATCCCGTGGGCCATAGGGCGAGCGGGCGTTGTCGCCAAGGTAGCGATAGTCGTATTGCGGGAGCAACTGAACGATTTCACGCAGGACCGTGAGTCCGCCGTAGCCGGAGTCGAAAATGCCAATGGGTGTTGGGTTCATGGTGCAAAGGTAAGAAGGAGAGTGAGAGATTGAGAGAGTGAGAGAGTGAGAGGGGTGAGAGAGATTGAGGGAGCGGTTGATGGGCTTGGTAGAATTTTTAGTGGTGGTATTCCGCTAAAGCATAGCTTCGTGGCTCAATTTACTTCAATGAAAAACTTGTTATTTGCGCTGCTATTCCTTGTCGTTGCTTGCAACTCGAACCGCCAAGAGCCAATGGTGGGTGGGCCGTGCAGCTACGAAACCACCTACCATCCGGCCAAAGTCATTGATTTTAATACTTCGCTCATGGACGCACTTTTCGAGGTCAATTTCCACGGCAAGGCGGACACGTTGGGCTACCATGAACTGAACAATGCCTACCTTACGCCGGAACAGGTCGTGGAAACTGGTTTTTCGGTTGGCAAAACCTTCCAACTGGCAATGGACGACATCAAAACAGGCACCTGCACCCCGGTCATCCTGCGGCTGGAACTTGTGCCTTTTGACAGCACCGCTATTGCCAAATGAACCCCATACGCCATTATTTCCAACTGCAATTCACCTTGCTGAACCGGCATATCAGCGAGTTCGGGCTAGTGCCTTGGCTGGGGTATCTGCTATCCATCCTGCTCTTTTCGGGGCTTTCGTTTTTCCTTTATTACAGGACGGAATATGCGCCGTACCTGCTCGTATTCGGGGCATTTAGTGCTGTGCTAAACATGGGCGAACGCACTCGAAACGATTTCCTTAAATCCATTTTCAAATCAGAAGAATATAGGAAAATAAGGCTGTTTGAAAACGGTATAATTGCCATACCTTTTATAATTATTTTATTGGTAAAAGGCGATTATTGGATGGCGCTCGCAACGGCAGCGGGCAGCATATTGATGGCTTTTGTGCAGTTTGGCCGCAGCAGCAACTTCACCCTCCCTACCCCATTCCGCCGCTGGCCTTTTGAGTTTTCGATGGGCTTCAGAAAGACATTTTACTTTCATTTACTGGCTTATTTCCTGACTTTTATGGCCATATCGGTCGGCAATTTCAACCTCGGCGTCTTCTCGCTGGTATTGGTGTTCATGGTTTGCCTGACCTATTATTCTGAAGTGGAAGTGACTTATTATGTCTGGATTCATGCACAGCAACCAACATCATTTTTATGGCTCAAAATAAAAACGGAATTGCTTTATTCCTCCATATTGTCATTGCCCGTCGCCATCACCCTTTGCTTTTTTAACCCAGGATATTGGCACATCATATTGGCGTTCCAATTATTGGGATATGCCTATTTAAGCACCCTGATTTTAGCCAAGTATTCCGCCTTCCCGAGCAGTATGGGACTACCACAAAGCATCCTACTGGCGCTGTGCTTTACCATGCCGCCGCTGCTGTTGGTCGCAGCATGGCTTTTCTACCGACAATCCACCCGAAGGCTTCAACCAATCCTACCATGATAAACATCGAAAACCTATCAAAATCCTACGGTGGACACCAAGTCTTGAAAGGCATCAACCTCTCCCTGGCAGCGGGCCAAGTGCATGGCATCGTGGGCGAAAACGGTGCTGGCAAGACCACGCTCTTCAAGTGCATTGCCGGACTGGAAGACTACGAGGGCAGCATTCAAAGTGCATTTAATCCACTGAAAAACCACCTCGGCCTTTTGCCCACCGACCCGTTTTTTTTCTCAAAAATAACCGGACGGGAGTACCTCCTACTGCTTTGCAACGCCCGCCTATTGCCGCCCACCGACCTCGATGCCAAGAACATATTTGACCTTCCGCTGAACCAGTACGCCAGCACCTACTCTACCGGGATGAAGAAAAAACTGGCATTGACGGCCATTTTGTTGCAAAACAACGAGGTCTTCATCCTCGACGAGCCGTTCAACGGCGTGGACATCCATAGCAACATGGTCATCACGGAAATCATCCAAAAACTGCGCTCGTTGGGCAAGACGGTGCTGATTTCGTCCCATATTTTTTCCACCTTAAACGATACTTGCGATAGGATTTACCTGCTGAAAGAAGGCCTATTCGTCCGGCAGGCAGATAGGGATGGCTTCGGGGATTTGGAAGCGGAAATGCGGGCCTTCACGGTCGGGGACCGGGTTGCGAGGCTCGGTTTGGGCTGATTGCCTCAGAGCGGCCCCAATTATAAATCTTTTATAACTACTTAGCAGGGGGTGTTTTTTGGGGAAAAATTTTCAATTTTTCCCAAAAAACACCCCAAAATGTGGGAGGAGAGAGAAAAAATGAAATTTTTTCTCTCTCCTCCCACACCCTCCTAAGCAGTTACAATCTTTTAATTGTTCCGCACGGGGGCGGTGTGGCAGCCCTGGTGGTTGGGCTTGGCAGCTTGGCGCTTTGGTCGAGAAAAAGGTCAGTATTGGGATTGCAAAGCAGCGAAGTGAATGATGAACAGCCTGTCCCGGCTTGTCGGGAATGAATTTGCAAGGCATTGATTGACAAGTATTTGCAAATCCAATTGGTCTGACTTATTAATTCTACTTCACCAATAGGTTTTTTGCACTACAATATTATTGAAAGCGAGACAACCGCCTTTTCCTTACAACCCTCAAAAAATTCTCCACTTCCCGCTCGCAACGCCAATGGTGCAGCGCTTCGCCCAAGGCCAAAACGACGGCCCCCAACCCGAGGGTTCCCCACCACAACCTATCTACAATAGCCTCAAGGTGCTCATAAAAATTGCGCACCACAAAGATTTGGACCAAAACCAATGCGGCTGCCACAAAGAAAAGAAGGATAGCCGCTGCCCTTGTCTGTCGCACCAGCCAGGGCCGCATGGTACGCAGGCATTTTTTCAAAAAGAGCGAAGCATCGGCATGGTCTGGGTTAATCCGCAGCAATTCCCGAAGGATGTACTCGGTTCGCTCTAGCTCCAATAGTTGGAAGCAGGATGCCGCTTTGCGGAACAGCATATACTGGAACACATCTTCGCCATGAAACTCCTGCACGTTTTCTTGGATACTGGCTTCAATGACGGCATCGGCCATGAGGAGATGCCTTTGCCACGCCCCGATTTCGAAAAGGGCGTTCGTGTAGGCATTCATCAATTCAAAATACTCGTCGAAGTCCAAGCCCCGTATCTCGGTCTCGTTGGCTTCGTAAAAATGCACCAGCTTCCGCCACTCGCCCGGCTCGATGGCCCGGTAGTCACGGTACAGCTTGGAACGGTATGTTGATTGAGAATACATTGACGGTTGACGGCCAACGGTTGACGGCTTACGGCGGGTATATCCGTCCACCGTCAACCAATTAATTTGTAAACAACCGGCTTCGATGGGCTTGCGTCCAGCTCGAAACTGGCAATTTGCAGGTTCAACAAATATAGGCCGTCTTGGATTTCATTTTCAACAAAAATCATTTCCGTGATGGTGGAATTTTTCCGGATTTGGTCAGCGGCGCTGCCATAGCGCCAGAAGGCATGGTGGGCGAGCAGTTTCCCACCGTCCTCCTCCCGGTCCACGCTGGGCAGGTCGAGCAGCAGGTGCTGGATGCCGCATTCCACGAGGTATTCCACGGCTTCGTGGTGCAGGTAGGGCGGGTTGGTGCCGGAGTAGTTGGCGGTGCGTTTATAGGAATCGTTGGGCATCGTTCGCAGGATAAAAGCCTCGCATTCAGCGGGTTGTAGGACTTCTTCCAACTGATTGCGCAGCACTACCCTGTCACCAGTTCCTAATTTGGTGGGGTAAATGGTCGCCAGTTTCGCCATGAAATGGAATTGCCGGAGACAATCGTTGATGGTGAATTTTTCCTTCGCAATATGCCCGACGCACTCCGTGTGCGTACCGTTGCCGTGGGGGTTCAGGCGTACGTTGTAGAAGTTGACTGGGCTGCCCTGCGCCGTGGAGCCGACGAAACTGCCCGCCACCAAGGGCGAGAACTCCACGGGCGGCGCCCAAAAGCAGTTGGGGTTTTCGAGGCCGTCCCGCAACGGGATGGAGAGGTCGTGGGGGTGGGAGAGGTCGGCAAACGCTTTCCTGCCTTTGAATTGAAATTCAATTTTCATTAGTTTCCAGTTTTAGAATCGCTGAAATGGGTGGCAATTACCATATTTTTAAACTACATTTGCTGAAACAATTCATCAGTTATGGATTTCGAAATTCAAGAACAGACTGTACCTTTGGTGTCTCCAGACTATACACTTGAACGAAACAAGCCTATGCCCTCCTTCAATCATGGTACAATACAGGCTAACCTAATCATGGAGTTGGCTATTTTCAGGAACAATTTCAGAATCACTTCCGAAACAAGTTTAGACCTTGGGAAATGGCCGAGTGTGCCCGACATTGCAATATTTCCAAAAACAAAAATGGATTTATGGAATGATGAAACATCTGTCAAGCAACCTCCGCTTTGCGCCATCGAAATTCTTTCCCCCAGTCAAAGCCTCAACGAATTGACCACAAAGGCGAAGGAATACTTCGAGCACGGCGTCCAGTCCTGCTGGATAGTTTTACCCTCTGTGGCCAATATCTACGTCTATTACAGCCCTGCTGAATACGATATTTTCCGCAGTACGGAAACCCTTGTGGACAAGAAGCTTGACGTTTCCTTCCCGCTCGTAGAGGTGTTCAAGTAGGCTCGGAATCACTCCTCAAACGTCTCCACCTTTAAATCATCCGCCCACATCCCGGCCCTGCTCCCAGCGTTCCATGCGAATATTTTGATGGCATCAAAGTCCTTCTGCGGCGCCCGGATGTCCATGCCCACCTCCAGCCATTGGCCGGGCTGCATGACCCGGAAAGGCCGTAGCGCCCGCTCCCGCACCGATTCCCCAGCCTTCTCAAAGCGCACCACCAATTGCGGCATCCGCCAGCTATCATACTCCAACTGCTCGCCGTAGAACCAACCGCCGATGTGCAGCCAGTCGCCCGCTTCGAGGTCGGTAGGACGGGGCAGGTTGATGTTTTGGGAATACTCCGCCAACGGGCTGGCCACCAAGGAGCGGCGACCACTGTGGGCAAAGGCAATGCTTGTCCCCACTGTATCCACAACGGTTTCAAAATCAGCAGCATACAAGGTTTTCACGTTCTTCCTTTCACCAGTATAGGCTTCTTTTGAATCCAACAAAAGCCTGTCCCAAGGGTCGTTTTCCACCTTTCCGAAAATGCGCCAATAATAGGCCTTGTTCATCGCATCGGCCTCCCACGGGCCCCAGTGGGCTTGATAGGTTTGGAACAGGTTCAGGGCCACGCAGCCAACCAGCAGTAACTTTAGGATTGCGGATTGGGGATTGCGGATTGCGGATTGGAGTGTCAGGAGTACCGCCAACGGGAACGCCAGCAGCGGGTAGCTCTGCACCATCGCCCGCTGCCCGAAGGCACCGCCGTACCACCAGATGTCCCAAGCGCAGACGACCCAGGTGTTGAGGAGGAAAAAGAGGAGGATTGCGGATTGCGGATTGCGGATTGCGGATTGCGGACCGTGCGAATCCGAAATCCACAATCCATAATCCGAAATCAAAAGCCCCATCAGTGCAAACACCATCAGCGGGGTATAAACTAGCCAGCCTTTGCGGTAGCTGAAAAACACATCCAAAAAATGGGGATGGAGGAAACTGAAGCCTTGGTCGCCGTAGCTGTACACGAACCAGTGGCCGCTGACGTGCTTCCAGTAGGCCAATTGGAGGAAGCCAATGGCCGCTGTCACGAGGCCCGCAGCGAGCAGGTGGGCGAAGTTATTTTTGAAAAAAACAAGGCGATGGCGCAATGCGGCCATGCTGCCAACCCCCCAAAGCAAGGGGATGATGGCATAGAGGATTTCCGTGGGGCGCACCAGTGCTGCCAAGCCGATGCAGGTGCCCATACCAAGCGCCAATTTCATGCTCGGCTGCTCGTGGTAGCGGATGGTCAGGTAGGTGAGCAAGGCCATGAGGCAGAAGAGCCAGGCGTGGGCATTGGCGGCGTCGAAGGTGGCATAGTTGAAGAAATTGGTGCCGAGTGCAATGAGCAGCAGCACCCAGCCCACGGTACGGTCGGGGAAGTAGCGCAGCAGCGATTTCCGAAGGAACCAAAGCCCCAATATGGAAAACAACACACCACCGAGGTGGATGGCCGCTTGGTAAGGTAGGCTGAACCCGTCTGGCGGGTAACCCGTCAGCTTCGCAAGGGCATGGCCGATGGCAAAAAAGGGCAGGTAGAGCACGGCCATGCCCGCCGAGTATTTCATCACTTGGTTGCCGTTCTCGATGGGAAAGGCTTGGTCTTGGGCGAAACTGGGCTGGTATTTTTCGAGGATGCCGGGAAGGAAAGCCAGTTTCTCCAAATCATCATAAATGAAGATGGCGGGCAGGTAGAGGTAGTAGCCGCTCACGTCCCAAGCAAGGGTAGCCTCCGTGCCCGGCCGGGTGTAGCGGGGGAATGCCAGCACGACCAGCAGGAGCATTGCGGAGCAAAACCGGAAGGCGGAAATTGAGAAATTGGAAATTAGGAAATTCATGGCTCGTCAAGGGGCGAATGTACCCCAATTTCTCAAATTTAGTTGGCAGTCCATGTTTGAGTTCGACAGTTCGACAGTGGGCAGTGGGCAGTCAGTTGGCAGTTGTTCAGTCTTTTAGCCATTGCCGGGCTTAGGACTGAAGGACTAATGGACTTGAAGACTGACTGCCAACTGCCATCCCGAGGTGTCGGGACAAGACCTGTCGAACTGCCAACTACGACTCCTTCCCCACCAGCCATTTCTTGAACACCGGGGATCGCTCGGTGCTCACGACGGTCTCCTTGTCGGTGGGCGGTTCGAGCTTGAGTTTTACCCTTGATTTGGAGTAGGCGTACATCTCCTTGATGCTCTCGATATTGACGATGAACTGGCGGTTGATGCGGAAAAACACCCGGGGGTCGGCCATTTCGTCCAGTTTTTCGAGCGATGGCTCGATGGGATAACGCTTGCCCTCCTTGGTGACAATAAAGGTGATTTTGTCCTCAGTATAAAAATAGGCGGCGTCCCTGAAATCCACGACCTTGATGTTCTGGCCAAAGCGGATGAGGAAGCGGGTGTTGTACTTTTCGTTGGAGATGCTGCTGGCAAGGGCTTGGTAGTCCACTTCGGCAGGCTTGTTCAGGCTTCGGTACTTGTTTAGGGCTTGCTCAATATCCGCCTTTTTCATCGGTTTTAGCAAGTAGTCAATGGCATTGACCTTGAAGGCTTGCAGCGCATACTCGTCGTAAGCAGTGGTGAAAATGACGGGCTTGTCCACCTTCACGAACTTAAATATTTCAAAGCTCGACCCATCGGCCAGGTGGATGTCCATGAAGAGGAGGTCGGGCATGGGGTGACTTTCCAGCCAGAGCACGCTGGATTCGATGCTGTCCAATTGCTCCATCACCTCGATGCTGGGGTCAATTTCCTGGATGAGGTTCGCCAACCTGCGGGCGGCAGCGGCTTCGTCTTCGATGATTATGACTTTCATGTTTGGTGATTTCTTAGTTGATGTTGAATACTAACAATGGTTCGTGAAGGTTTCAGGTTTCACGGAGGTTTAGTGCTCAATTAGAAATGACTATCATTTTTAGAATGGGTGCTATCGCAAATCAATATAAGCAAAATTAATTTTAGCAGGTACTTCCCTGAAACCAGAAACCTCATGAACCATTGACAAAGTAGCCATTTTCTCTCTCCTCCCACACCCTACTAAGCAGTTACCTAAAAAAAATGTCAAATAATATTTGAGAGCTACTTAAAACCCTATTGTCGGCACACTTACCTTGAACTCCGTTTCCGTTTTTTCAATAATGACCTGCTTGCCCGTCAGCAGCTCGTAGCGGCGACAAAGGCTGTCGAGTCCGAAGCCTGTACCCTGCGCTGGCTGTAATTTGGGCTGCAAATTGTTTTTGACGACCAGGTTGCCATCCTCTCCCATTGACACTTGTACTTTCAGCGGTTTTGATTTGGCAATGACGTTGTGCTTCACGGCATTTTCCACTAAAATTTGAAGGGTCAGGGGCACCACGTTCACGTCACGGTTGCAATTTGGGTTCACTTCCAAAATAAAGGCATCGCCGTAGCGCCGGCGGAGCAGGTAGCCAAAGTTTTCGGCCAAGTCCACTTCCTGTTCGAGGGAAATCAAGGGCTTGTCCCGAAGCTGGAGCATGGTCCGGTAAAAGTCCGACATGTTTTCAACGTACTCGACCGCAGCCTTGGGGTCTTCCTCTATGACGGCGATAAGCGTATTGAAACTGTTGAAAAGAAAGTGCGGGTTTATCTGAGCTTTTAGGGCGGCAAGCTCGCTCTCGACTTTTTCCTTTTCCAGCAGGGCCACCCGTTTAAGGCGTTCTTCCCTTGTTTTTTGATACCCATAAAAAGCGGCCCCGACCATTGCGAAGCAGCCCAGTACAAACCACCACCTGCGCCAAAAGGGAGGACTGATGCTGAACTCATAGCTGACCACTGGCTCGTCGCTCCAAGCGTCGTTCTCGGTACTCGTCACCTCGAATCGGTACTTGCCCGGCGGTAGGCTGGCAAAGGCGGCTTGCCGGTCTTTGGTGGACACCCAGTTGGTATCGTAGCCCATTAGCCGATAGCGGTAGCGCACCGAGGCAGGATCGGTGTACCAAAGGCCGAAGAACTCGAAGTAGAAATTGTTCTGGCCATGCAAAAACGAGCCAACCTTTTGAAAATCAACACTTTGGTAAGACACCATCACATTGTATAGGTGCGTCTTGGGGTGGATTTCCAAAGGCTCGTTGAGCGGGGTGTACTTGAAAAACCCGTTTTTCACCCCAATCCAAACATTGCCGAACTGGTCGCTACAGGAGGCGTTCAGGGTTGGGTCTATATCTTTCAAGCCTATTTCTTCGTCATAGTATATCAGGTGGTGCGTCTCCGGTGTGAGCAGGTCAATGCCGCTCGGATGCACAACGACAAGCTGGCCGTTGGCATCCGACACGAGGCTGGTGATGGCGAGGTCACGTATGCCCTCCTTCACTGCCAACCGCTTGAAGCTCTTGCCATCGAACTCAAAAATGCCTTCCGTGGCCGTGCTAATCCAGATATGACCGTGCTGGTCTTCCGCCATAGAATACACGGCTTTTAGCTGCCACTCCACCTCCTTGCCAGTGGTCGCATCAACCGCTGTGTAGGATTGATAGTTCTTGATTCGGCCATTCTCCAGCAAACTGATGCCCTGCCCATCGGTGCAGAACCACGTGCGCTTTCGGCGGTCAACAAATACTTTGTAGATGAAATTGGCCGCCAAGCCGTCTTGCTTTCCGAATCGGCGGATGGGCGGTAGGGCTGTGAAAATGCGGCCCAAACTATTGTCAACCTCCGTGACACCGCTCAAAGTGGCCAGCCAGATATAGCCATTGGTGCCGTCAATGGAAAGGATGCTGTTGTTGGTGATGCCGTCCTTTTCCGTGAGTTGGCGGAAGCGGCCCGTTTTAGGGTCGAGGCAGAAGACTCCTTTATCGAAGGTGCCAATCCAGATATTCTCGAACTGGTCGGCGTGGAGGCTAATCACGTTCAGCTTCCAATCTTGCAGCCATGGCTGCACTTCTCCATTGCTTTTTTGACAAAAAAGGCCATCTGGTGTTCCGCCCCAAAGGCAGCCGTCCCTACTCGCAACTACCGCTTGTATGTTCTTGAAAGCCGTCGGCAGGTACTCGAACTGGCGATTGGCAAGGCGCACCCCGCCCGTGTTCGTCACCGCCCAGACGTTGCCCTCCGTGTCCTTCATAAGGTCATAGACCTTGCTTTTTTCAAAATCAGTGGCAGGCCGCAGGCTTCCGTCCTGCAAGTTGTATCGCCAGATGCCTTGGCCATCGGTGCCAATCCAAAGCTCTTTTTGCTCGAACAGCGCCAAGTGGTTGACGATGCCCCCTGACCAGTCCTTCAACGGGAAGTCGAAACGGCGCTCCTTGGGCAGGTAGCGGCAAATGCCCTTGTCGTAGTTGCCCACCCAGATGTTTCCTTGTTGGTCTGGCAATAGTTCATGTACGATTTCATCGGGGAGGCCGTCCTCACGGGTCAGGTTTTCGACTATTTTTTTGCCTTTGGCAAAACTGCAGATGCTGATGCCACCGTCCGTGCCAAGCCAGATGCGCCCATCGGGGCCTTTGGCCATCACATAGACATCGTTGCCGAGCAGACCATCATCTGTATTGAAGTTGTAGAGCCTTACCCCATCGAAACAATAAGCGCCTTCCCCATAGGTGGAAAACCACAACTGGCCTTCACCATCCTCCGCTATGCCCGTGATGGGCACTCTGGGAGTTCCTTCGTCTGGCATCCATTGTACCAATCCTTTTGCTTGCAATTTGTAAATGGTACCGTCATGGTAGCCCACCCACCGCTGCATTTTCTTATCCTGAAAAATGGCCCGCACCCGTTGGCTGGTCGAATCATTTTTTTGCATCTGCAAAAACTCCTGCCCATCGTACCTGAACAAGCCCTTGTGGGAGCCAAACCAAACCAACCCGCTCCTGTCTTGATAGACCATTTCCACCCTGGCACCTGGGTACACCTCGCTCATGCTCACCTCCCGGAAGTGGGGGGACTGGGCGAGGAGGAAGGCTGGGAGGAGGAGGGGAAGCAGGAACTTCAATTGATTTGTTTTTTGATTTAAGATATAAGATGTATGATATAAGATTTAAGATTCGGGAGGCCGGAAGTGCTGCAAATAAAGGTGCTTTGCAAATTAGCCCTGTCCCCCTAGATCTAAAATCTTATATCATACATCTTAAATCAATCAATAAAATTGCCATAAAAAATCACCTACCCCTTATTTTCAAACTCGGCGTCCACCGCCACCTGAATCTCCTCTGCGATTTTCTGGTGGACGATTTTGGGGATGGAGATGTCGTGCTCGGCCAGCAAGACGGTGAAATTGGAGCGCAACCTGAACTTGCCGCCCTTCACCGTCACCTCGCTCTTGATGATGCGCTCGTTGGTGACACCGTGCAATTGGAGTTTGCCCTTGGCCCGCACGGTGTAGGTGCCGTCCTTCGTGAAGTCAACTTTCTCTATGAGTTTTCCAGAGAAGCTGGCCTTCCGGTGTGTATAGGTTTCAAGGTAGTTTTCGTTGAAATGCTCTCTCTGCAAGGAGCTGTTAAACCCTTGGAAGGTCGTCAGGTCAATGGTGAAGGCGAAAGTGTGCTCATCATTGTCAATCAATCCCTTCAACCCATCGGAACTGGCCCTGATGACCTCCAGCGGTGCATCGGAGGTGAAACTGACATTGCTTTTTTTCACCGAAAAAACACCGAACAACGAGCCGCCAAGCCCAAGCGGGGTCAACGAAAGCAGCAAATACAAGAGTGACTTCATGGTTGCATGGTTTCATGGTTTCAGGGTTGCATGGTTTCACGGTTTCATGGCCGGAGTGACATGGTTAGCAGGAACTGACTGCCATCCCGAGGTGTCGAAGACCTGCCATTTGTCACCCTGTAAGGGGTCGAACTGCCGAACTGGGCAATGAAGTTCGCTCAAAAATAGCATGGCTTATCCAAGCAGTTATGCCGTAATTTACCAAATGCGAAAAATCAGGTGCCCAATGGGGAAGTTTTGTCGCTGCTATGCAACCATTCTGCTTGCGCCTTAACCTAACCTACTAATTGTTTGCAGGAAAAACACTGGATGACCAACCTTCAGCAACAAATACTCGAGCGCTGCAAAAATGGGGAGCGTATTGCGCAGCAGCAACTCTACGAGCACTTCAAAGGGAAGATGTTCGCCGTTTGCCTGCGCTATGCCAATAGCAGACAGGATGCCGAGGACGTGCTGCAGGAGGGATTTGTGAAGGTGTTCCGTGACCTGCACCAGTACCGGGGCGAGGGCAACTTCGAGGGCTGGATGCGCCGGGTCATCGTCAACGTGGCACTCCAGCATTTGCGCAAGCAAAAAGGCGGCCTCCAGTTCTCGGAACTGGAGAACGTGGAGTATAAACTGAGCAACGTGGACGAGTCGGTGTTCGAGGAAAACGAAAAGGCGGCAGCCCTTGTCAAACTCATGCAGAAGATGCCGACGGGCTTCCGCACCGTGCTCAACCTTTACGTGCTGGAGGATTATTCGCACCAAGAGATTGCCGATGAACTTGGCATCTCCGTGGGTACCTCTAAGTCGCAGTTGAACCGGGCAAAGGCGTTCTTGAAAGGATTGCTGGAAAAAAGCCTGGCTGCCTGACTATGAGGCAGTGGGCAGTGGGCAGTTAGCAGTTCGGCAGTTGGCAGACAGTTTCTGCTAACCTTGTCACTCCGGCCATGAACCCATGAAACCATGAAACCATGAAAAACGCTCATCACATTTAAAAATCGGACGGCTATGAAAGATGATTTACATAAAGACAAATTGGAGGAGTTCCTTCGAAAAAGCCTTGAAGGCCACAGCGAAGACCCTGCTGGCGACCTTTGGTCGAAGATAGCGGCCAATATTGATACGCCCGTGGCGGATATGCCTTCGGCGGCACCGAGCCGATTGACTCCAAGGCTTCGGGTACTTCGCTCGTGGTGGCCGGCAGTAGCGGCGGCGGCAGTGGTGACGGGGCTGCTCGTCGGGCAGCATTTATACTTTAGTGGCAAAATCGAAAAACTGAACCAAGCATTGGAACAGAATGCCTCACAGTTGAAGGAATTGGCGCAAAAAAGGATTTCAGAACAACAGACATTGCCAATCGAGGAAGCCACCGAGGGCCAAATTGCCCCACAAAGCGTGACCACCACCGAGCCTGAATTGCCAAGCAATGGCCCTCAAAATACCATACAGCCCGACCAACCGGCAAACCAAGCAGGGCCAATCATCAACCCGGCCAACCAATTTTCACAGGAAAAAAAGCAGGTACATGGAACTGACGGCACGGTGCCACCGACGTCCATTGTGAATGCACAGAACGTGGTAAAAAACGCTGGCAATCCAGTCGAAAACACGGCCCAAGCCAACGAAACGAAGCAGGTGCAAGTAGCGCACCCAGCCAATGCCCCAGTGGAAGAAGCTGTTGTTGCGAAGCAGTCCGACACGCCCAGCACTTGGGGACGGAAGCTGACGCCTATCACAATGCCTATACCAACTGCACCATCAGTGGCCTCTATCATACCGGCCAGTTTGCAGCAGGACAGCCGCTACATGGTTGGCTTGCAGATGATGCCGATGTTTACAAAAGCGAAAGCAGCGCGTGTAAAAAAACATGAACCAGACCAAGGCCCTTTTCCTCCCAAAGACGATAAATCATTCACAACTGATGACGAAAAGTCTATAAAATCTGGGATGGCTGGTGTGGTTTTCGAAACCAACCTATCCCCAAGGCTGCGGTTCGGTACTGGGTTCGGTTATCGCTCGTTGGACATTGAAACCACGCATAAAATATGCTTTGAATACGGCGATGGCAAGCCTGTCCACGGACCTCATGATGAACGTGACTACGCGTATGAATTGAACACAGCCACTGGCTCCGTACAAATGTTGGTAAGCGCTTCCTCAACAGTTTCGCCATCCTCCCTTTCAGACACGACAAAAGTTGAGGCCAGTGTCAAAACCAGCGAGCGCTTGGCTTTTGCTTCTGTGCCATTTTATGCCAATTACAGCTTCGGCAATGGAAGGCTGCGGGTATTGGCCAAAGCGGGGCTTGTCCTGAACTTCCTGTTGGACAGCGATTTCAATTTGGACAGAATCGAGCGGCCAGCGGACGGTAAGTTCCAGTTTGACAGGCGGGAGTCCCGCCATGGTTCGCCTACGCAATTGCAAACAATTACCGCCTCCTACCTGGCCGGAATTGGCCTGGAATACCAACTATCCAAGTCGCTCAGCCTGCGGGCCGAGCCGACAGTGATGGGTTCGCTGACGAGTCTGCACAACAACCCACATATCGAATCTTCCGAGATTTCGGCGGGTTGAACCTCGGGGTGATGTATAGTTTTTAATGGGTTTGGCAACTACTTAGCAATGGGTGTTTTTTTGGGAAAAATTTTCAATTTTTCCCAAAAAAACACCCCAAAATGTGGGAAGAGAGAGAAAAAATGAAATTTTTTCTCTCTCTTCCCACACCCTCCTAAGCAATTGCTGGATTTGATTGATTAGATTGTTTGATTGTTAAAAATGTGATTTTTCAGCAATCAAATAAAATCATTAAACCTCGTGCAACCTTTTAATCCGGCATTTAACCTAATACTGCATCAACACAAATAAACAAGTTGCTCTATTAAAATTGCTATTAAGCATTAAATCAAAAACCTTCACAAAACAAGGCTTTTGAAACACTTAAATGCTTCTGATTTAATAAAATTATTTTCCTGATTTTCTAACCAACCAATATTCTTTTTTATGAAAAATCTCATTTATGGGATGCTCGCAATGGGCATCATGGCCTTGGCTTTTGCCTGCCAGAAAGATTCAGCTGTTACAGCTACCGACCTCATCAATGCCATTGCTAACTCCGACAGCAAGCAGGCAGTGAGCGTCGCAGAACTCCCAACAGAAGTACAAGATTACGTGGCGCTATCCTTTACGCCAGTTGAAATTGAAGCTGCATGGCACGTGCGTGGCAAGGGCTATGAAGTGGAACTCGAAGACGGCCAAGACCTCTATTTCCGTGATGGTGGCGAGTGCATGGGCACAAGCCGGGGCGGTGGCGGTGGCGTGTTCCGCTGCATGAGGGGCGACACAGTGGACGTAAGCGAACTTCCACAAGCCGCTGCCGACTACATCGCTGCCAATTACCCTACGCTCACCATCCAAACGGTGGTGTATAAAGCGCATGGCGACCGCACCGGCTACGCCGTCGAGCTTTCGGATGGCACCATCCTGCTTTTCAACAGCGAGGGTGAATTCCATCACACTTGCGGTGATTTCCCAGGCGGCGGTGACGGTGACGGTCATGGAGGTCATGGCGGTCATGATGGCGACCACCATGGCAACCAAGGTGGTGACCACGGCCCCAACGGCCCACAAGGCGGCTGCACTGCTGGCGACAGCATTGACGTTGCAACCCTTCCAACTGCTGTTGCCGACTACATCACTGCCAATTATGGCGGCGAAACCATCGCTAATGCGGTTGTGAAGCCGAGTGGCAAATTCGGCGTGGAACTGTCTAGCGGCACGGTACTGCTGTTTGCTGCCGATGGCACCTTCATCAAGGTCTGCGACGGACAACCCGATGGTGGCCCGCACCACCACCATTGCGATACCCAAGTGACGATTGACGACCTGCCGCAAGCCGCACAAGACTATATCGCTGCGAATTATGCGGGTGAGACAGTCGAGCGTGGCTGCCAAAAGAACAACGGAAATTATATCGTGAAGCTGTCCAACGATGTCAAAATCCTTTTCGACGCTGACGGAAACATGCTTTTCGATAGCGGAAACTAGGGAGTTGCGAGTTTCGAGATTCTAGTTGCGAGTTATGAGCAACATCAAGCACAATTAAAAGTATTTGCCACTAAAAACACGGCCCAACTCGCAACTCGAAACCCGCAACTCGCAACTATTTTAAGCGCTTACAAATTTTCATAAACAGTTAAGTTAGGTAGGCGGTACATTTGCCGCCTTCCGTTTTTTTTTTGACCAACTTGTAAAAATCCAGTTCAATGAAAAAATACTCCGCACCTTTATTACACCTTTTGGCCATGCTGGCCATCAGCAACTTAGCAGCACAGAGCCTGCCCGACGAAATGCACTTCTCCGCCGATGGCCGACGCCTTGTGTCCGGTGGCAATGAAACCACGGGCTTCTATGACGAGTCCGTTATGCACACCATCGAACTGATTTTCAATGAAACAAACTACTGGACATTGCTCACAAGCAACTACCAGTCAGGCACCGACCTCGGCGCTGTGATGGTGCTGAATGGCGACACGCTGGAGCACGAGGTAGGCGTCCGTTTCAAGGGGCAGACCTCCTATTCCATGAACCAGAACAGCGATAAAAAATCGTTCAACATCACCCTCGACTTTGCAGACCCCGCTCAGGACATCGATGGCTACGAGACCCTGAACCTCAACAACTGCTTCCAGGATCCCTCCTTCATCAGGGAGGTGCTTTACCTGCACCAAAGCCGCAACCACAACCAATCCTTAAAGGCTAATTATGCAAACCTTTATATCAATGGCCAGTACTGGGGCCCCTACCCCAGTGTGCAGGCGCTTGACAACAAGTTCATCCGGGAGTGGTTCCTCAGCAGCGACGGCACCCGCTGGCGGGCGCTGAAGACCATTGGTGGTGGTGGGCCTGGCGGTGGCGGAACGGGCGGTCCCTTCGGCACGGGCTATTCTTCGCTCAACTGGCTGAATACCTCAGATACCACCGAGTATAAAAAATACTATACCCTAAAGAAAAGCAGCAAAACCAACCCTTGGGAAGACCTTGTGAAGGTTTGCGACAAGCTGAACAACACCCCATTGGCCGCCTTGGAGGACACCATCAAGCACTACATGGACCTCGACCGCACCCTTTGGTTTCTTGCTACCGAAATTGCTTTCGCCGACGACGACGGCTACGTACACAAGGGCGGCATGGACTACTTCCTTTATTGGGAACCCGAAACCAAGTTGATGGTGCCGCTGGAATACGACGGCAACAGCATCATGGAGAGCATGGCGGCCACTTGGAGTCCGTTCTACCACGCCAATGACGCCAATTATGCCCTCGTCAACCGGCTTTTTGCCGTACCGGCAATACGGCAACGCTACTTGGCACACCTGCGCACCATCGTCGCCGATGACATGCAGCAAGTTGAAATTGACAGCTTAATTGACCATTATTTCACCCTGCTCGACCCACATGTGAACGCAGACCCGAAGAAGATTTACACCTACCAAGAATTCCTGAGCGAACGCACGGCGCTCAAGGGCCTTTTCCAAACCCGCCGCAACACCATCAACAACAACGCCGAGGTAAATGCACAGGGCCTGACCATCGGCAGCGCTGTCATGTCATCGGCAAATGGCACTTGGGCAAGCCCAAATGCGGGCGAACCAGCCACCGTCATGGCGCAGGTAAGCGGTTCGGCTGGCATCAATCGGGTGAACCTTTACTACGCCACGGGCCTCAAAGGCAATTTTGAAAAAACACAAATGCTCGACGATGGGGCACACAACGATGGCGCAGCCAACGACGGCCTTTTCGGCGCAGAAATACCCGGCTTCGGCAATGGCAGCTACGTCCGTTTTTACGTGGAAGCCATCGCCAACAACACGGCAAAGACGGCCTCGTACCACCCAAAGGGCGCCGAGTACGATGTGTTCATTTATAAAATCGGCGTGTCGGAATTCTTCGACAGCCCCGTGGTCGTCAACGAAATCATGGCCAGCAACGAGGCCGCCGTGGCTGATCAGGACGGCGAATTCGAGGACTGGATTGAGCTGTACAACAATTCCGCCGACCCCGTTGACCTCAGCGGCTGGTACCTCTCCGACAACTACTCGAACCTCGGCAAATGGGCCTTCCCCGACGGCACGACCATCCTCGGCAACGGCTACCTCATCGTCTGGGCCGACGAGGACGGCAGCCAGGGCGGCCTCCATGCCAATTTCAAGCTATCGGCCAGCGGCGAGGCGCTCTACCTGCTCGACAGCGACCTGCGCATCGGCCAGGAAGTGGAATTCGGGCAGCAGGAAACCGACAAGGGCTATGCACGGGTGCCCAACGGCACGGGCGATTTCGTCATCCAAACGCATACCTTCTATGCCAACAACGAGAGCGGCGTGAACGCCGTGAATGATATTGCTTCGCAAAAACAGTTGGAAATCTTCCCGAACCCTACCGCCGGACAACTGACCGTTCGGACTTCGGCCACGCAGCCCCTGCGCCTGCAAGCCTACAATGCCCAAGGGCAACGGGTGCTGGAAAGGGAGTTCCAAGGCTTCGCCCAATTGGACATCAGCCATTGGCAGCCGGGTATTTACTGGCTGAAGACGGGGAATGCAACCCGCAAGGTGGTTAAAGAATAATAGAGAGCGTGTTTATTTTTGGCCCGGTCAGCGAGAGTTGACCGGGTTTTTTGTTGCAATTTTTTTGGGTGGGGTTGGATGAGAAGTGGTGGGGGAATGGCACTAGTTGAGTGGAGGGTGATGTCGAGGAGGGGTTAATAACGTTTTGCAGCTTGGCGAACTGGTGGAAATCGAAGGCCAAATGCAGTATTGCACAAAAGTTCAATTGAAGAGCTGCCATAGAATTAAGCACTAAACCCGCTATTATGCCATACTGCTGTTGTGTCATTGCTCTTTTATTTCGTTCAATTTTTCAAATATACTTCGTCTCTAACATAGCTGTTATTCAACCAAAAGCTGTGTTTTGTATATTTATTTTCTTTTGTCAATTTATCTCTTTCCGGCAAAGGATAAGTATCGGAAGTATCCCTTGCGTGAGGTCGAACGTGAGAAATTGAACTGAATTTTTTGCTAGGAAAATTCGTGAGACGTCCTTCCGTGCCATATTTTTTAGGTTTTATTTCTTTCACGATATCGCCACTTGCGACAACTTGTTTAGTCTTGTTCCAAACTTTTTCAACTTCAAGCAAATCAGAGTAAGGCATATTCCAAAATTTCACCTTTCTTAAAACCAGTTTTTCGTCTTCATCCTGAAAGAAAACAAAAAGAAATTTATGCTCCAATATTTCTTTAAAATCAGCGTTTTCCCAATCTTCTTTTACAAGTTCTTCATATTTGAAAGCTGGAAATGAAATGTCTTCTTTTGGCAAATTGTTTTTATTTAACCGAACCGTTTTTACTATAATTTCAGCTTTTTCAAATTCTTCAATTTCTTTATCAAAAGAAATTCCGAGAATAGCTTTTGCTAGATTTGCATAATAATTTTTGGCTTTTCGGTTTAAACCCAAGCCTAATTCCTGAAGGATTCCTTCTTCCGTTTTTCCGTAAAAAGGCTTGAATTTAGCAATTACAATTTCCTCAATTGTCTGCTTTTTTGCAACTACAGCTGATGGAATTAATTTACCATAAAGCTCTGAAGGCTCATTGGCAATCGAAGCAATAATATGGTTTACATAACCTTGTTTTAGCGAATATGCTCGTTGTTTAGCAGGAATATCGCTAAAAGGTTGCGGCCTTGTCGAACTTGCATTTGCTCCTTTCGTGCAAGCACCTAGATAAAACGTGTCACCCTCGGAAAGTTCGTGTGCTTTGCCGTCTGCAACCTTTTGTTTGATTACTTCCCAATCCTTTTTGATAATTTCTAAGTCTGCATTCGGAAAACTCCACTCATCAACTAGTTTTATGAGGTAGTCAAGAATATCATCAGATTCCGCCTGATGTAAATAAAATACCAAAAGAATATTTACGTTCTTTCTCCAAAATGAACTTGTTTCAAAATCTTGATTTACAATCTCCAAATAGTTGATTATATTAAGAACAAGTCTTTCTTTCGAACGCAATTCTGAGCTTTTAAGTTTTTTTAATGGGGAGGACTTAAGTTCTAACTTGGCAATTGGAAAATCTGGTTTTGAGTCGGAGTTTAGCTTATATTGAAAATAGAACTCTTCGAGTATTTGCCCAAAATGTCCTTTGCCTTTGCGGTTGTTCCGTATTAGGTCAGCATCACATACTTGCCTCAGAGTTTTTCCCTTGAGCAACTTAGCATAGTCAATTATTGACTTTTTATCTTCAGGATTGTAAGGCAACTTCATTCGTTATTTTTTGATTTAAAGCGATTCCTATTTTTTCAATTACTCCAACCACTAAAGCATTACCCATAAAAAAAGCCCTCTTTGTATCTGAAAACCCATCAAGTTTTGTATGGTCGTCAGGAAACATATTCAAGCGTTCAAGTTCAACAGGTGAAAGTCGTCTGTAACCTTTTGGGGTTTGAATGACGTGTTTGAATCTTGATGGAGATTTCCTCCTTCACCCGTGATAATTGTTCTCGAAGGTCTGTCAAGCGAATCAGGAAAAATCATGCCTCCTTCGCTATAATGATATTCAAAACCTTGAGCGTTTTTCCTAACTTCCTTTTTAGGTCCTTTTAAATAAATCCATTGATTAAGGGCATTGCTGTCAATGTATAACTCAGATTTAACTTCTCCATTCTGAATCAAATCACCCAAAACAGTATAATCACCTTCATAATTTGGTTGCGTTTTTATGGTTGTGACTAATCCATCTATCATTAATCCGGTATTTTCAAAAACTCCAGTTACTCCGTTCTTATTGAAGTTTTCAGAAATTGAAACAATACCTCCT
This sequence comes from Saprospiraceae bacterium, assembly GCA_016714985.1. Classification (GTDB taxonomy): domain Bacteria; phylum Bacteroidota; class Bacteroidia; order Chitinophagales; family Saprospiraceae; genus UBA6168. The sequence goes on from JADKBS010000008.1 coordinate 97,878, forward strand.
TTAAGTTTGAATTCTGTCGGGAACAAAGTGTTTTCGGATATGACAGGAAAGGCTTCGGCTAATGTCCCTTCTTTCAAAATCCATTCTGTTGGTGCAACTTCTTTTAAAGCCTCATAAATATTAGTTCCCCGAAGATATGCAAGTATGAAAATCCTTCTTCGCCTTTGAGGCATACCAAAGTCGGCTGCATTAATTACTCTCCATTCTACAGCATAACCTAATTCATTTAAACTTTGCAGAATGATGGCAAAGTCTCGTCCTCGTTGCCCTGATGGAGAAATGAGAAGTCTGTCAACATTTTCAAGGAATAAATATTGTGGCTTTTTATGTTTTTCTGAAAGTATTTTGTGAATGCTCCACCATAAAACGCCTTTTTTCCCAATAAGTCCTTTGGAATTTTTTAAGGTCGTTGCAACGGAGTAGTCTTGACAAGGAAACCCTCCAACTAACAAATCATGGTCAGGAATTTCAGAAACATCAACTTTTGAAATATCTATATTTGAATGACCGTCTTTTCCAAATCGATTCTCATAAACCAAAGAAGCGTGTTGCATTATTGTTGAAGGTTCCCATTGGTTACTCCAGACTACCTTGTAAGGTGACATTAGCCCTTTTTATATCCTGATGACGCAGATTTTCCATTCCAGCCCTCAAGTCCAAGACGAAAGCCTCCAACGCCTGCAAATAATTCTACAACCTTAATTTCATTTTCCATTATGAACAGTTTTCAAGTATTTAACTTTTTCTTCTGCAATTTTAAAATGCCTAAACCTGCCTCCTCATCAATGAGTCCGCAAAATAACCCAATCTCCCAAAAATTCCCAAACCCCCATCTCAATTTCCCCCCACCCACCGCATCAACCCCGCACAAAACATCCCCCCATACGTCCCAATCGCATAGCCCAGCACGGCCAGCAGCACGCCGACCGGGGCCAACGCCGTGCTGAATGCACTCGCCATCACGGGCGCAGAGGCCGCCCCGCCGATATTGGCTTGCGAGCCTACGGCAAGGAAGAAGAAGGGCGCCCGAATCAGCTTGGCCACGGCGAACATCACCAGCCCGTGCGTGGCCATCCAGATGAAGCCGACGACGAACAGACCGAGGTTTTCGCCAATTTTCAGCAGGTTCATCTGCATGCCGATGCTGGCCACCAACAGGTAGATGAATACGCTGCCCCAGCGGCTCGCCCCCACGCCCTCGAAGCGCTTGGCCGGGGTGAACGACAGGGCAATGCCGATGAACGTTGCAAATAGCACCACCCAAAAGAACGGCTTGGCCAGCGAGTCCAGCCGGGCAGCTTTTAGGGCTTCCATATTGGCGTTCATCAGATCTATAACGTTGGTGGCAAGCAGGTGCGCCAGCGCCACCCCACCGAAGGTGAGGCCCATGAGCATCACCATGTCACGGGTACCGGGCACCCGCTCGATGCTGGCCCGGTAGGTGGCGATTTTCTCTTGCAGCGCATCAATGCCGGAAGTGTCGGCTTTGAGCCAGCGGTCAATCCGGTTGGTGTTTTTGGCACCGTATAGCAGTAAGGCCATCCAGATATTGGCGACGATGACATCCACCACGACCACCGTGCCGAAGAGGGTATTGTCCACTTCGTAAATCTGTTTGAGTGCCATCTGGTTCGGGCCGCCGCCAATCCAACTGCCAGCGATGCAGGAGAGGCCCCGCCACACGTTGTCGTGCTCGGCAGGGATGAAGCCATCGGGGAAGAAGGTGTAAACCGCCCAAAGCGCTACCGGCCCACCGAGAATGACGCCCAGCGTTCCCGTCAGGAACATGATGATGGCCTTTGGCCCAAGGCCGATGATGCCCTTCAAGTCCAAGCTCAAGCAAAACAGCAACAGGCTGGCAGGCAGGAAATAATTGGTGGAAACGCTGTAGGCCGCCGCCTCCCGCTTGTATTCCCCATAAACAGCGGCGTCTATTTTATTGGCCTCCAGCCAATGGGTCATTTTCTCGAAATTGAGGTCGGTGGGCGGCGTGTGGCCGAGTTGCCGAAGGGCATCCAGCAGGTCGTTGTCGTACCACTCCGGGGCGATGAGGCCGAGCGGCCAGTTGAGCAATGCTGGCAGGAAATAACAGAGCAGCAGCCCTGGCGCGAACTTGTAGAACTTCGTCCAGAAAGGCGTTTTCAGTGCCTCGGTATAAAAACAAGCGCCAGCACAGTGGCCAGCAGGCCAAAAATGATGGCGTTATTGGTGAAGATTGGCTCCATAGGAAGGATTGAAGGATTGAAGGATTGAGGGATTGAGGGATTGAAGGATTGAAGGATTGAATTGGGGCAGGGGCGCTAAGGTAGCCTTTGAGCACAAAATTTCGGGAAGGTATCTTTTAGTCAGGCTGTCGTCCACTAAACAAAGCAGCCAAGTCATTGGGTATAAAGGTTGCCAAATCGGATAAGTGTTTTAGTTGCAGCGCACTGGAATATTTTTCGCACCAAAGCCATGAAACAATCCAACAATGAAGCAATTCAACAATGAAGTAATGAAGCAATTCAACAATCCAACAATTTCTCACCACTTCACGAACTTCTGTTGCAACGGCAACCCCGTCCCGTTTTCGGCCATGATTTTTACGAAATAAATACCAGGCGGAAGGGCAGAAACGTCCAAACTCATGGCTCCAAATGGCGTTCACTTGCTTTGTTTTGCTGCTGCAACAATTGGCCTTTTGCATCGAAAATGGCGACGGCAATGGTCTCCGGCTGCCAGTTGGCGACCAACGACAATTCATCCGTGGCAGGGTTTGGCGTAAGTCGCAGCACTTCCAGGCCCGTCCCAACGGATGGTCACTAGTTCCGAATATTGGATGCTACCATCAAGGTCCACCATTTTCAGGCGGTAATAATTGTTGCCAGATGCGGGGCTTGGGTCGAGAAACTGGTAATAGCCCCGTTTCGGGTCAAAGACTTGTCGGTTGATGGCCGTCCAATCGAGGCTGCTGCCTGACCGCTCCAACTCGAAATGGTTCAACGAGCCATCGGGTGCCACCTCCCAATGCAGCTGTACAGCCTTGCCCTGCAAATGCCCTTTGAAATCCATGAGTTCCACGGGAAGCAAGACCAGGGCGGCATTCACGGCGGCCAGGGCATCGGCACGGCCGTGGCCGTAGGTGTTGTTCGGCACATTGGAGCCAGGGATGCTGTTGCAGGTTTGGGTCGTCGTCCTTGGCACGGCACTGTCCTCGATTTTTTCCCGCAACAAGGCAATGGAAAGATTGGGATTTGCATCCAGCATGAGCGCCACCGTGCCGACAATATGCGGCCCGGCCATGCTTGTGCCACTGGAAGCGCCATAGTCACCATTCTTCAAACTGGAGCGCACGTTGACACCCGGCGCACTGATTTCTGGCTTCAGCAAATTGGAATAACTAGCCTGTCCTCTACTGCTGAATCCGGCGATGTCATCCGTGCTGTTCGTTGCACCGACCGAAAAACTGTTCGCATAAAAAGCAGGCGGGTCGTTGATGGTGTTGCAATTGGAGCCGCTGTTACCTGCTGAGGCCACCACCATCACACCTCCCATTACGAGGTTGTTTACAGCGGTTTCCATCGTTGCGAAATTCCCAGAGTTGCAACCCTCAGAGGTTGGGCAGCCCCAGGAGTTGTTGATGACATCGGGAGCAAGGGCTGGGTTTGCGGTGGCAATATTTCCCGTGGAGTCGGTAGGGGCGAGGAACCACTCGAAACACTCGATATAGGTGGCGGGGGTGCCGTTGCCAACGTCCATGTTGCGGCAGCCAATCCATTTTGCGCTGGGCGCCACGCCGATTTCATTGCTGCCGCCGTCGTCGCCGACCATCGTGCCCATCGTGTGCGTACCGTGGTTGTGGTCGTCACAGGGGAAGGGGCTGTTGGAGCCACATGGGTTGCCGCCGGAGGCGGAATGAATGGCATCGTGCCAGTTGTAGCTGTGGGCGGCGTAGGCGCCGTGCCAGCCCCGGTATTGGTTTTTCAGGGCGGCATGGTCCCATTTGTAGCCCGTATCCTGTCCACCTATCACAATGCCCGTGCCGTCGTAGCCGAGCGCCCAGACATCGTCGGCGTTGATTTTCAGTACGCCCCACTCCACGGCCTGTCTCCACCCTCATCAAAGTTCGGGGCAGGGCAGGTTGTTGCTCACCCTTGGGTTGGGGTCAATGCGGCCCACTTCGGGCAGGCGGGCGAGGGTTTCGAGCAGGGCGAGGTCGGCCCGCTCCACCCTGAACATGTTCACGATGAAAAACGGGCGGTAGGGACTTCCATGCTTTTGCACGGCTTTCAGCACTTGGCCCTGTGTGCGCTCGGCAGTGGCCGTCAGTTGCTGGAAGACAAAAGGTGCCTTGTCTTTCCGGCGGGGGATGAAGGCTGCCTCACTGAGGTCGGCTTGTTCGGCCATGACCACGATGCAGTCAACCAATTGCCCGCATGGGCGGCGGAAAACAGCAGGGTCAAGCTTGGATTCCCAGTTTTGGCCGAAGGCCAGCACAAATAGGAACTGTGCGCAGGCGGTAAGTAGCAGGTGCCTAATCATCGGTGCAGATTTTTTACGTGAAGGATTGCTCGGTGGGGAGATACTACAAAATTAATGCTTGATTGCTTCACAAAAAAGGCAAAACATGATGTTGGTAAACAAAACAGGGAAATCCCTGCAAGTAACTAATTTTGCAGCCGCATTTTATTAAACATCCCTTTTTCATGAATCATATCCTCATGTCTGGAATTTCCGTATTGGCCTTGGCAGTGTCATTGCTCTTCAATGCCCCCCTCCAGGCCCAAACGCCCAGCCCCGACAACCTAATGCCCCGTACCCTGCTCTACAAGGAAAAGACACGGCACAACGTGCGCCTTTCCGCTGATGGCACCACCGTATTTTATCAAAAAAAGGCAGACGGCTCGGACAGTACCCTCTATTACCTTCAGGAAAAAATGCCGCTGAGCGAGAAAAAACGCCACTTCGAGGGAAGCTCGTCACTACCTGCTCTACGAGGGCATGATGATGGCCGTAGTGCAGCAAGATTCACGCTCTCGCTCTACAGCACCTCGCTCACCGCCAATAAAATGCGGAAAGTGAATATTTTCCCCTTCAAAAGCCTGAGCGTACTCCATACCAGTCGCCGCTTTCCGAACAAGATTGCCGCCAATATCACCGCCACTGACCCCGCCCAAAGCGGAATTTATCAGCTTGACCTGCTCAGCGGGGCCACCAAGCGCCTCGGCCTCATGGAGGACATGTTGCAGGTTTTTTTCGATGAAAACTTTGGCATGGTGGCCTGCCTTCGCCAAGATTCGCACGAAGTGCGCACCCTCCAGCGCAAGCACGAGGGCCAGTGGAAGGACGTGTTCCGATACACCCACCTGCCCGATTTCTTCATCGGCGGCTTATGCAAAATCGTGTCGGTGAGCAACGATGGCAAAACCATCTACGCCACCGACTACACCAACAAGGACAAGGCAAGCCTCGTGGCCATCAGCACCGAAACCGGCGAGGTGACGGAACTGGCCAGCGACCCTGACGCCGACATCTACCCAGGTGCCTTCACACTGGACGTGACAGGCAAGCCGACCTCCGTTGTGGCGCTCTATGGCAATACCCGACGCCACTTCATCGGCGATGCCGCCAAAGCGGATTTCGAGTTTTTGCAAAATGAGCTGGGCAACCTCGGCTTCGTTGGCGCCAGCCAAAGCGACAGCACCTGGCTTGTGCGCAAGATGGACGGCGGGCCGTTCCAATACTTCCATTTCAACCGCAAGGAAAAAAGCTGCTCCCCTCTTCAACGACTACGAGCACCTGAAGGGTTATGACATGCCAACCCGCACCAGCCATGTCTGGACCACCCGTGACGGACTAAAACTGCCCGTACACGTCTATGTGCCATTTGGAATGAGCTATGAAAATGGGCTGCCCAAGGTCCCGCTGCCGACCATCATTTACATACACGGCGGCCCTTGGGTAGGCGTTACGCATTGGAACAGTTGGTTCCACAACCGCAACTTTCAATTCCTGGCCAACCGGGGTTATGTCGTCATCAACATGGAGTTCCGTGGTACGACAGGCCTTGGCAAAACACTGATGAATGCCGGCGACAAGCAGTTTGGCGAGGCCATGCACTACGACATCGTGGACGTGGCAGATTGGGCCAAAAAGCAGGGCATTGCGCATCCCAAGCGTCTCGGCATCTGGGGCTGGTCGTATGGCGGCTATGCTGCCAACTATGCACTCGGCAAAGCACCCGACCTTTTGCCGCTTTGTGTGTCCATGTACGGCCTCGGCGACCTGCTCGGCTTCTGCAAATCCCCGCTGCTCCAAGGCGACAGCCTTTGGATAACCCGGGTCGGCGACCCGAACACCCCAGAAGGCCTTGCCCTGCTCGAAAAACATTCACCACTCACATACGTAAAGAACATCAAAAGCCCCATGCTGCTCACCACGGGCAGCAAAGACCAAATCGTTCCACAAGAGCAATCGGACAAGTTCGCCTCCGAGCTGAACGCCGCCAAAAAACAAGTCGTCTATTTCTTCTACCCCGAAGAAGGCCATGACTACGCCAAGCCGGAATCCTGGGCGTCTTTTTGGGCCATCACCGAGTATTTCCTCCACAAAAACCTCGGAGGCCGCAAGGAGTCCCGCAAAACCGACATCGAATCCGGCAATTTCGAGGTGATGTTCGGGAAGGAGTTTATTGAAAGGATAGATTAGAAGTGAGAGGGTGAGAGAGGTGAGAGGGGTGAGAGAGGTGAGAGGGTGAGAGAGGTGAGAGGGTGAGAGAACGCCCGCTCTCTCACCCTCTCACTCTCTCACTCTCTCATTCTCACTCTCTCAATCCTTTGTATCTTGCCCCGCTTTTTACCAGAACCCACATGACGAATCCGCTTTTTAAAATAAGAGAGAATGGCAAGTACGGCTTTATGAATGCCATTGGAGAAGTGGTCATCGAGCCACAGTACGTGGAGGCCGAGGACTTTTACAACGGCTTTTCCCGTGTGCGCCTGAACGACCGCATGGTGCCGCTTGACCACCTTGGCCGCTTGTTGCTCCGCCATGTCTATCACTACGTTGGGCTGTTCGAGGAGAACTTAGCCAAGGTTCAGCTCGTGCATAAATGGGGCTATATGGACGAGCGGGGCCGCCTGACCGTCCCCATCCAGTTCGACGAGGCGGGCGACTTTAGCGAAGGGCTGGCAGCCATTTGCATTGACGAGCAATACGGTTATATAGATCCTTCGGGCCAAATCGCCATCAGGCCACAGTTCGATGCAGCGGGCGAATTTCAGGGCGGGTTGGCCCCCGTCACCGAGGACAATTCGGCAGGTTTTATCAACACGGTTGGCGAGTTCGTCATTGATCCACTATTTGATGAATGCCAGGCATTCCAAAATGGCGCTGCCGTGGTCGTGCGCCAAGGCCGCTGGGGGCTGGTGGACAAATCAGGCAAGCTGCTTCTCAAGCCGCAGTTTGACCTGCTCGATGATTACGCCAATGGTGAGTTCTTCGATGGCATGGCCGTGGCCGTGCAGGATGGCAAATATGGTTTTGTGAACCAATTGGGCGAAGTGGTCGTGCCACCACAATACGATTTCGCTGGCGACTTCGGAGAGGGGCTGGCGCTGGTGGAGACGGCTGGCAAGTTCGGCTACGTCAACAAATCGGGCGAGATGGTCATCAAGCCCGGCTTCGCCGATGCGGGCGTGTTCAGCGAGGGCATGGCCCAAGTGAAGGACCACCATGGGCAATGGGGCTTCATGGACCCCAGCGGACGGGTCGTCATCCAGCCCATGTACGATTCCGTGATGCCGTTCAGGGACGGGCTATCTTGGGTGAGCATTGGTGGAAATGGGGTTACGTGAATGGATGGGGGATTGGGTTTGGCGGGAGCGGTAGTGCTCATTTACTTTTAGTTTGCTGTGCTTTGTCCACACAAAAACACTTTCTTTTAGAAATGAGGGAAGCAGTATTTTAAATTTATCCATCAAAAGATGGAGTTGTCCAACAACCCCTTTCGTAGTATAAAATAGCCTTCTCTGGGCAAAAAAGACAAGAACCTGACATTCGTAGTAAAACAACATAAAAACTTGCCATTTAAATAAACCTTTTCTCATTGGTACTATTGACTTAGCGTTCGTTTCCATCATGCCTATTTGGCACTTGGAGCGGCGCTAATCAAAAAAATGTACCATAATGAAGACGAAATCCAACTGGCTAGCGTCGGGGCTATCCAAGCTACATTTATTGCCCACCAACCCGACCGCATTTTTCCTTACAACAGCCATGGTTTTTGCCAACGCAGCGGCACTCAGCGGCCAATGCAGCGGCCTCTTGGTAGGACCATTCAAAGGCACCTTCTGCGCTGCCGAGGAAGTTACCCTCATGGTCGAAGTGATCCAAGGGGTGGCACCTTTCCAAGTGAGTTGGTCAACCAACCCCAATGGGGTCATCATTTCCACCAACGGCTTGGAGGCTACGGTGCTTGGAAACCAAGGCTCAAGCTATACGGCCACTGTCACCGACGACAATGGCTGCGTATTCACTGCGTTCTTTAGCACCGCTCCCCAAAACTTCACTCCCTTCATAACGATAACCGATGCCAATTGTCCACCTGAGCCTTCTACACTGACTGCAAATGTGAACGGTGCTGGCCTTTATGGCCCTTATACCTATAACTGGTCAACAGGCGAAAGCACTCAAAGCATACAGGCATTGCCGCCAGGATCTTATTCCGTTACTGCGACCTCGGCGCTTGGCTGCACCAAGGTCGCCCAAGCAAGCCCTGCACTTCCATTCTTGATTGAACCCACCATAACTGGTCCGCAAGGGCTTTGCGATGGTATTGCGGGCATTCTGACAGTAACTGCCCCTACTCCAAGTGGCATCAACTCTTATACATGGTCAACTGGGCTGGTAACTGATAGCAATCAGCTGCCAATTGTTGGGCCGGGCATCTATACTGTTACCGTCACCAACTTAGCTACCCCCTGCACAGGTATTGCGTCAATAAATGTACAACAGCTCACTCCGACTGTACCACAACCCATCGTGGGCGGCGGCGGCATCTGCCCCGGTGAAACGACCACGGTTGGGCTTGTCAATGCGAACAGCTATGCGATAATTGATTGGAGCACCAATGCCACAACACCCAGTATCACGGTTTCAAGCCCTGGCACCTACTTCGTCACGGTGACGGAGGCCAATGCTTGCACCGCTTTCGCTGGAATCCAAGTGGACGAATTCGTGATTACAGACCCCAATATCTTGGGTAAGCCCGATATCTGCGTTGGGCAAGAGACCGTCACCCTGAGCATAACGCCCAGCTTCAGCCAATATGATTGGAGCACGGGCGAAAACACGCCGACCATCACCATCAACGATGATGGCAGCTATGGCGTCACCGTAACTGATGCAAACGGCTGCGTTACTGAAAATGCAACCCTAATCCCCCCCGCTTTTATCCCGTCTCCTAATGTCGAGACAGGACCAGTACCTTGCCCTGGTGGCATCGTGACGCTATTGGAAACCACCGGCCCATTTATAAGCTACTTATGGTCAAACGGAGGAACTTCCTTCTCCAACCCAGTCAGCACTGCCGGCACATATAGCGTGACGGTCACCAATTCGAGCAACTGTACCGGCACAGCTATGGCGGAAGTGGTCTATAGCACCAACCCGGCCCCCTCCATCACCGCCACCAGCGGCAACTGTGGCAGCATTACCTTTCTGTCAGCTTCGGCCGGTGAGTTTTATAGTTGGAGTACAGGTGACAACACGCAGGCCATTACGGTCGCCACCCCGGGCACCTATACCGTAACGGTCACGAACACGGAAGGCTGCATTGGTACGGCCAGCGCCGTGGTAACCCCCACCAGTGGCAATGCGGCAGTGGCCGCCAGTGGGCCGCCCAGTTTTTGTGCTAGCAGTGCCGCAATACTCACCGCCAGTCAGGGCTTTACAAGCTACGCCTGGTCGAACGGCACAACGGGCATCTCGACGCAGGTAACGGCTACTGGCACCTACACCGTGACCGCTACCGATGCCACTGGCTGCACTTCCCAGGCTGCCGTCACCACAACGGCCAGCCCTTTGCCCAGTCCGACCATCAGCGGCCCCAGTGGTATTTGTCCGGGCGGCTCCGCCAGTTTGCAACTGAACGGCAACTTCACGAGCATTGCTTGGAGCACGGGCGCCAATACCCCTTCCATCACCGTCGGCAACAGCGGCACCTACATCGCCACCGTCACCAATGCGGCAGGCTGCACGGCCAGTGCATCGGTTGTTGTTGAAGCCTCGCCGCTGCCAACTGCAAGCATCAGCGGGCCAACCTCCATCTGCCAAGGAAGTAGTCCCGAACTGGGCGTGTCGGGCAGCTTTGCCAGCATCAACTGGAGCACAAACGCCAATACGCCCAGCATCACCGTCAACACGGCGGGCAATTATTCCGTCACCGTCACCAATGCAGCGGGCTGCTCCGCAACGTCGCAACTCGCCCTACAAGTCGGAGGTTCGCTGACCCCGCAAGTGACTGTGAACAACAATGGCTGCAATGGTTCGGCCAGTATCAGCGTGAACGGCAACTTTGCCAGTTATGCCTGGTCGAACGGCGCCACGCTGTCCAGCATCGTGGCCAATGCGGAAGGCAACTACACGGTCACCGTCAGCGATGGCAGTAATTGTACGGGCACAGCTTCCGCTTTGGTGGACTTCCCCACCCTGCCCCAAGCCAGCATACTTGGGCCAAACTCGGCCTGTGAAGGGCAAACAGCCAATTGGAGCGCCACCAACGGCTTTGCCAGTTACACTTGGATTGGCCCATCGGGTGCTGTTGTCGGGAACACCGAAAGCATCACCATCGCACAGCCCGGCCCCTATACGCTCACCGTGGCCGACGACAACGGCTGTACAGCCACTACCCAGCAAGTATTTGCATCCCTACCTTCTCCTAGCGTTGACATCAATGGCCCGAATAGTATTTGCACAGGCAGTTTGGCAGCCTTCGTCGCTAACGGCGACTACGCACAAGCCACTTGGAGCAATGGGTTTGTCGGCCCCAATATCATTGCCACACTGCCGGGCACCTATTCCGTCACCGTGAGCAACACGAATGGCTGTTCCGCAACGTCAGCGGTAACGCTTTCGGTAGGGGCAAGCCTTTTGCCCAGCATAACCTTGGACGCCGTTGGCTGCAACAGCGCCACAATGCTCACTGCGGGCAGTGGCTACGCAAATTATCTATGGTCGAACGGTGCGATGACCCAAACCACGAGCACCTTTGCACCGGGCAGCTTCACCGTCACCGTGACGGACGCCAGCGGTTGTACGGGAACTGCCAGTGCCTTGGTGAGTCTTCCTAGCCAGCTGCAAGTGGCTATTGCTGGCCCTGCCGCTGTCTGCGAGGGTGGTACAGTCACCCTTGTTGGAACATCTGGCTTCGCCAACTATGCATGGGCCACGCCACAGGGCAATCTCGCCACGCCAAGCATTCAAGCCACACAGCCCGGCAATTATACCCTTACTGTCACGGACGACAACGGCTGTACGGCCATTGCCCAGCAGTCCATAATTTTCCAAGCACCGCCCAGCGTGGGCATCAGCGGACCGAGCAGCATCTGCATTGGCAGCACCACCGAATACGCAGTTGTGGGCAGTTTTGCGTTGGTACAATGGAACACAGGCGCTTTTGCGACCAGCATTACGGTCGGGCAAAGCGGCACTTATTCCGTGACCGTTGCCGACGGCAATGGCTGCACGGCCACGGCCTCCCAAGTACTTACGACTGGTAGTTCGCTGGCCATCAGCATCGAACAATCACCCAATTGCACCAACGGAACAAGCATTTTGTCGGCGGGCACTGGTTACGATAGCTACCTTTGGTCTAACGGCGCCACCACGCCGTCCATCGCTGTCACCGACCAAGTGCTGTACTCGGTCACTGTTTCAGATGCTGGCAATTGCACGGGCGAGGCGCAGTTGGCGGCAGGGCTTCCCCAATTGCCAACTGTGGCCATTGTGGGCAATACGACGGTGTGCACCGGCGGCACAACGACCCTGGGACTGACCAGCAACTTCCCACAGGTCTTGTGGAGCACAGGGGCGACCTCATCTTCGGTTTCGATTTCCACGCCCGGCAACTATGCTGTGACCGTGACGGACGCCAATGGCTGTACGGCACTCGCCAATGCGCTGCTCACCCTTGCGCCACCCCTGCCCCTGACCATCGCTTCCAATCTTGCTCCGTGCCAGGTCAGCGCTACCCTTAGCGCAGGCACAGGCTTTGCCAGTTACTTATGGTCAAATGGCGCCGCCACTCAAAGCATACAGGCCGTGCAGAGCGGCAACTATGCGGTCACGGTATCCAATGCCGATGGATGCACGGGCCAGGCCAGCTTGGCAGTGAACCTGCCTTCATTGCCGCAGGTATCCATCCAGGGCAATGGCGCTGTCTGTGAAGGCTATTCCACCAGCTTGAATGCTTCGGCCATTTTCAACAGCTATCTTTGGAGTACTGGCGAAACAAGCCCTGGCATCACTGTTTCCACAGCGGGTACCTTCGGCCTGACCGTTACGGATGCGAATGGTTGCACTGCAACGAACAATTGGTTGGTCAGCCTGCTTTCAACGGTCAATACCAATTTGCAGGTGCAGTCCTGCTCGGCACAAGACACTGGTTCGGTGGTCAGTATTTTCGCTGGTTTGAATGGTTGCGACAGCATAGTGACCATTTCAACAGTATATGTGCCCACCATCACTGAAAGCGTGTCACTTGCCGCTTGCGAAGGCAGTTCGGCCAGTTACGGAGGCGTCGCCATTCCGGCAGGGGATACCCAGACCTTCAGCTATGTCTCTTGGGAGGGTTGCGACTCCTTGGTGGTCGTCAGCGTGGAAGTACTTCCAGTGCCAGCGTTTACCGCCCAAGTAGGAGAATCCTGCTGGAACAAGGGGGATGGTTCGTTGATGGTTGCTGTACAAACTGGTACCCCTCCCTATTTTTTCGCTTTGGAAGGAGGAGCGTTGCAGTCAAAGCCAATGTTTGAGGGTTTATCCGACGGCAGTTATACTGTACTGGTGCAGGATGGCAATGGCTGCGAACTGGAATCACTGGTCGAGGTACCGACGAGGGAGCGGACGCTTGTCTCCGTCAACGACCAAGTGCTGCGCTGCGCCGACGATAGCCTGACCATCGTGCCAGAAGTGGTTTCTGGGGATGCAGACCGGCTCGAATGGCAGTGGACCGATGGTTCCACAACGCCGACCTTGGTTGTGTCGGCCATCGGAAACTACGGGGTGACCGTTTCCGACGGCTGCGAGGAGCAGAACTTCACGGTGAACGTGCGCCCCTCCCTGGAAGCAACGGAAGACAGTTATTTCTATGTCCCGAACGCCTTTTCGCCGAACGGCGACCAGACCAATGATTTGTTAAAGGCCTTCGTTGGCCAGGGCGTGGAAGTGCAGTCGTTCGAGTTCCGGGTCTTCGACCGCTGGGGCGAGCAAATGTTCTTTACGGAGGACCCAAGCGATGGTTGGGATGGCTTGTTGCGGGAAGAGCACCTAAAGAGCGAGGTCGTGGTCTGGTACCTGAAGGCAACTGTGGCCAATTGTAAGGGGGACGACATGGACTTGTTCAGGAAAGGCGATGTGGTGATTGTGCGGTAATAGGGATATGACTACCCCACTGGCTGCAAAAACTGCATCTCATACAATTCCCGATACCGCCCATCTGCTTGCTGCAAGAGTTCCTCGTGCGTACCGAATTCCAGCACTTCGCCTTTTTCCAGCACGAGGATTTTGTTGGCATGGCGTATGGTGCTCAGGCGGTGGGCAATGATGATGCTGGTGCGCTTCGCAATGAGCTTTTCGATGGCGTATTGGATGACGCCCTCCGTCTCTGGGTCAATGCTGGAGGTAGCCTCGTCGAGGATGAGGATTTCGGGGTCGAAGACCAAGGCCCGCACGAACGAAATCAACTGGCGCTGCCCCATGCTCAGCGTGGCACCCCGCTCCTGCACCTGGTAGTCGTAGCCGCCGGGCAGTTTCTCGATGAACTCATGCGCTCCGATCATTTTGGCGGCTTCCATCACCTGCGCCCGAGTGATAGCCTCGTTGCGGAGCGTAACGTTTTCCAAAAACGGTGCCGCTGAACAAAAACACGTCCTGCAAGACGACGGCTGTGTGCTGCCGCAATGCGTGTAGTTCGTATTCCCGAATGTCCGTCCCGTCAATTTCGATGCAGCCTTTTTGGATTTCGTAGAGGCGGTTCAGGATGCTGATGGTGCTCGTTTTGCCAGAACCCGTACTGCCCACGATGGCCAGCGTCTCGCCGGGTTTTATGTCGAAACTCACATTGCGCAGCACCCAATCCTGCTCTGTGTAGGCAAACCAGACATTGCGGAACGCAACCTCCCCATTCATTGCCTTCGGCAACAACTTGCCTTCGTTCTTGATATGGTCATTGCGGTCGAGCAGGGCAAAGACCCGTTCGGCAGCCACAAGGCCCATTTGCAGTGTGTTGAACTTGTCGGCGAGCATGCGGATTGGCCGGAAGAGCATGCCCAAGTAGATTGGAAAGGCAACGAGCGCACCAAGCGTCACGTCATTGCCGAGGCTTTCCCGTGCGCCGTACCAGACCATGAGGCCGAGCGATGCCGCCGAGATGATTTCCACGGTCGGGTAGTAAATCGAATAGGCGAGGATAGAGTCTATATTGGCCTTGGTGTATTCCCGGTTGATGGCCTTGAACTTCTCCATTTCCTGCGCTTCGGCGTTGAATATCTGCACGATTTTCATGCCCGTGAGGCGCTCTTGCAGGAAGGCCGTCATCTTGGCCACTTGCGCCCGCACCTGCTGAAACGAGGTTTTGATGACTTTTTTGAAAATATACGTGGCCGCTATCAGGAACGGCATAGTGATGAGGCAGACCAGTGTCAGTTTCCAGCTCACCCAGAACATGACGCCCAGCACCACGAACACCGTGATAAAGTCGGCGAGGATGGTAATCAACCCCTGCGAAAATACCGAGTTGATGTTCTCAATGTCGCTGATGGTACGGGTCACGCTGATGCCGATGGGCGTACGGTCGAAATAGGTGAGCCGCAGCGAGGTGATGTGGTTGAAGACCCGCACACGGAGGTCACGCACCACGGCTTGCCCTACCCAACTGGAGGCGTACATGAAGAAGTACCGCAAAATCCCTTCCAGCAGGAGCAGCCCCACGAAATAGGCCGCCATCCAAGTCAGCCCCGTGATGTCGCCGTGAAAAATATGCTCGTCCACCATGCGCTGTACCAGCCAAGGCCGCAGGATGGCGATGGGTGCCAGCACCACGGCCAGCACCGCCGCCAGCCAGAGGGTACCCCGGTACGGCATAGCCTCGGCGATAACCCTGCCGAGTAGCTTGTAGTCAACGGATTGCTTGGCGGTGGATTCCATGCGGGTGATTTCGAATTTGAGGGGCAAAGGTAAGAGATAGCTGAATGTGAAGCGAATTGCAACTGAAACTGGACGAACGCTACAGTATTCAATCGTATTTCATAGCTTTGTACACGCTATGGCGAAGAAAACAACATACACCATTGATATCAAAGTTGATGGCTTGACGAACAGTATTCAAAACACCATCTCTGGTGATAGTTTTGAAACTGAGGTGCTTGTGGTAAGTATGGAAGATATTTCAGGGGTCACAAAAGCGAATGGCTGGAAATTCGACTGGAAAACTGAGTTTAGGTTGACAGATAGAACAGTTTACAAACTTAGCATTGTTGGCAACCCAACCATCATCCAAGGGCTTGCCAGCATAAGCAATTTTGGCGACCATTTCTACCTGCATCTGGTTGAAAGTGCTCCGTTCAACTTGGGAAGAAAAAAGTTGTATGAGGGCGTTCCAGGTAACCTTTTTGCCTTTGCCTGCAAGCTGTCTTGGGATAATGGAAACAATGGGATTGTAGCGTTCCAATCAAAAACCAAACTAATAGAACATTACGAAAACACGCTTGGCGCAACGCATATTGGGGGACACAAAATGATTATTTTCCCCGATGCTGCTTTGAAATTGATTCGTCAATACTTCAAAACTTGAAAATGGGACATATAAAAGAACCAAAAGGAGTTGACCTAATCATTAATGGATTGCCACTTTCGCAGGCCGACAAGGCAGCTATCAGCGAGGCCATTGCTACGTACAGAAAAACGGGAGAAGTGCCTAAATCCAAGCCTAAATTGCTTGGTGGACGGAATTCCAAAGCCACTAAAAAAGTAGCCGGGCAGAAAGGAAAGAAGATTGCTACTACGTGATTGCTGGGTTTTCAGGCTTGCAAATGCTTCAATTTCAAAGGCTGCTCAACTGCCTCCCTTTCTTGGTTGTATTCCTTACGCTTTTTTTCAATCTTTTCGATGGTGTGGTCGAAGTCGCCTTCTATTTTACCCGATGTTCTAAAAAAAAACGGCGGAGCGCATAACCCTGCCCCGCCGTCTCCAATAGGATTCAAGTAAATTCTTATACAACACCCTCCGCCAGCATCGCCTTCGCCACTTTTACGAAGCCAGCGATATTGGCGCCTTTCACGTAGTCAATGTGGCCGTTTTCGTCCTTGCCATACTCGACGCATTTGGCGTGGATGTCCTGCATGATATGGTGCAGGCGGTCGTCCACTTCCTCACGGGTCCAGTTGTAGCGGAGGCTGTTCTGCGACATTTCGAGGCCGGAGGTAGCCACGCCGCCAGCGTTGGAGGCCTTGCCGGGGGCATACAGGATGCCCGCTTTTTGGAACACCCCGATGCCCTCGATATTGGTCGGCATGTTGGCGCCTTCTGCGACGCCGATGCAGCCGTTCTTGACGAGGTTGGCGGCGTCCTTGCCATCTATCTCGTTCTGGGTGGCACATGGGAAGGCAAGGTCGCAGGCGATGTTCCAAGGCTTGGCATTTTCAAAATAGAGCAGGTTGTATTGTTCCGCAAACTCACGGATGCGGCCCCTGCGGTTGTTCTTCAAGTCCATGACGTAGGCCAACATTTCACGGTTGATGCCGTCCCGGCTATAGACCGTGCCGTTGGAGTCGGAGAGGGTGAGTACCTTGGCACCGAGGTCGAGCAGCTTCTCCGCAGTGTACTGTGCCACGTTGCCGGAACCAGAGACGAGGCAGCGCTTGCCTTCCAGTTTCATGCCCGTGCGTTTCAGCATTTCCTGCATGAAATAGACCGTGCCATAGCCCGTGGCCTCTGGCCGGATGAGGCTGCCGCCGTATTCGAGGCCCTTGCCCGTAAGCACGCCCGTGTGCTCGTTTTGCAGTTTTTTGTACATGCCGAAGAGGTAGCCAACTTCCCTTGCGCCCACACCAATGTCGCCAGCAGGCACGTCTCTGTCAGCACCAATGTGGCGGTAGAGTTCTATCATGAAGGCTTGGCAAAAGCGCATGATTTCGGCATCGGACTTGCCCTTGGGGTCGAAGTCGGAGCCGCCCTTGGCACCGCCCATCGGCAGGGTGGTCAGGCTGTTTTTGAACACTTGCTCAAAGCCGAGGAATTTCAAGATGCTGAGGTTCACGGTCGGGTGGAATCGCAGGCCACCCTTGTAGGGGCCGATGGCCATATTGAACTGCACCCGATAGCCTTTGTTGACCCGGACTAGGCCATTGTCGTCCATCCAGCTTATTCTGAACATAATTACCCGCTCTGGTTCCGTCATCCGTTCCAGCAGGTTGTGGGCATTGTATTGGGGGTTTTCGTTGACGAATGGAATCACGGCACTTGCCCATTCTTGAACGGCTTGGTGGAACTCAGGTTCGTGCGGGTTGCGGTCCCGGACGCCTTGCAGGAAGGCTTCCAAGTCCACAGTCCTTGTTTTGGTCATGGCATTCATATCATTGTTTATTTGTGAACGATTTAAAGAAACATATTTTGTTTCAATGCCAATTTTGGATGTTTTCAAGAATTAAAAAAAGAAAATCGTCACCTTATCGAAATGACTTTTGTTATTGGCATGAAAGCAAAGGCAGTCAGCTTCTATTTCCCGCACCGAAGATTTCGATGCAATCATCCTTCACAAATTAAAGTCTATTGAATTTTAATCAATCATTTATTTTTGCAAAAAATCCACTCCTTTTATATGTTGACTAAAAAACTCGTTTCCCTTTCTTGCGCATTGGCCTTAACAATGGCTGCATGGGCACAGCAATCCTTCACTGGCACTTGGAAGACCATTGACGACGGGACCAAAAAGGCCAAGAGCCACGTCGAAATCTACAAGTCGGGCAATAAGTATTACGGCAAGGTGGCCAAGCTCCTCGCCGATCCCCCCACCAAAAAATGCGATAAATGTTCCGGCGACCGCCATAACCAACTCATCCAGGGAATGGTCATCCTTGAGAACATGGAGCAGGATGACGAGGAACTGCAGGACGGCAAGATCCTCGACCCAGAGAACGGCAAATGGTACACCTGCAAGATGTGGCTCAAAGAAGGCGAACCGAACACCCTCGTCGTAAGGGGCTACCTGTTTGGCTTTTACAGGACCCAGTATTGGTACCGGGTAAAATAGCCAACTCAAGTTGTGAGTTACAAGCTACGAGTTGCGAGCAAGGTGGTTCTTTCCACTAAATCCATCGTTTTTCCTCCTAAAACTCGTGACTTATAACTCGTGGCCTTTTATTGTCCGCAACTTGGATTAACTAAATTCAAAACCATACATCTTTTGATTTTGGCATTTTGAAGCAAACTACAGTGGTTCAGAGATTTCGTGTAAGTCGCTTTGACATCGTCGAAGACCATGACAAAGCGACTTACACGAGCGACAAAATCAAAGTGTCGCAATGCCGAATTTTCAAAACATAAAAAGTGAATGGTCTTGAATTAACTAAATTCGGCGCACCTCCACAGCTTTGTAATTCATTTGTTAAATAAGCCTGGTTTTCAAAAAAATAAAATTTTACACCAAATTCTTTTTTTATAACAAGAGTGGTTTACATTTGCCAATTGATTTAAATGTATAGCGGGGCTCTATGCAAACAACCTGTTGTTTTTTGTGTCGGATAACTACTTTTAAAAGCAACAGTTTCAAAAACATAGCTTCCCCTGATGGATAATACCTAAAAATCTACGATGAAAACAGGCAAACAACTACTTCCTATCGGATCACCGCCAAGATACAAGTACACCAGTAGTGGCGGAGTAGCTATTTCAATGTTTTCAACTTTCATTAATGTGATTGCCAACCCCTCCTAACCATGTTTGGCCTTGGGCCAAATGAGGATGTCAATTATTTCACGTGTGTCATTGGCAAGCGCCAGTGCTGGTTTGTTTATGCCTTTATTGTGCATAAACAGCACCCATGTATTGTCACCGTCAAAGGCATGTGTTTGGTATTGGGCAATTTATTCACTCGTATGTCATTGGCAAGCGCCAGTGCTGGTTTGTTTATGCCTTTATTGCGCACAAGCAGCACCCATGTATTGTCACTGTCAAAGGCATGTGTTTGGTATTGGGCAATTTATTCACTCGTGTGTCATTGGCAAGCGCCAGTGCTGGTTTGTTTATGCCTTTATTGCGCACAAGCAGCACCCATGTATTGTCGTTGCCGTGGCCATATATTTATTCACCATTCAATCTTTTCATTCATGGAAGGTTATATTGCAGAGATTCGCCTTTTTGCAGCAACTTTTGCTCCCCGAAACTGGATGTACTGTGCTGGGCAAACACTTTCGATTGCGCAGAATTCAGCATTGTTCTCCTTATTGGGCACCACTTTTGGCGGCAATGGCACTACCACTTTTGGCATTCCGGACTTGCGGGGCCGAACAGCCATCAGCCCAGGGCAAGGGGCAGGACTATCGAGCTACCAACTTGGACAAGCTGGCGGTGTTGAAAACGTTACCTTGAACATCAATCAACTGCCAGCACATCAACACACTTCAAACCTTTTGGCATCGTCCAATGCATCATCAGGTGGCGACCCGTCTGGCAAATTCATTGGAGCCGGCTCCCGCACCAATCCAAATCCAAACGTGTTCTCGGCTGGCACACCCGATGCGCCCATGGCTCCTGGGTCGGTTAGCAGTGACCCAACCGGGGGAGGGCAGCCTCACAGCAATGCACAGCCATACCTTGGCATGAACTATATCATCTGCCAATATGGCATCTACCCCAGCCGCAATTAGTCCCAATTTTTTTGCAGCTAACCATTCATCATTTTCTTAACAACTAAAACAACGATTATCATGGAAGGAATGATAGGAGAAATCCGACTCTTCGCTGGCAATTTCGCCCCAAAAAACTGGGCGTATTGTGCCGGACAGATTATCAATATAGCCAGTAATACCGCACTGTTTTCCATCCTTGGCACAACGTATGGCGGCAATGGCACCACCACTTTTGCGCTTCCCGACCTCATGGGCCGGACTCCCGTAGGGGCCGGAAACGGCCCAGGGCTATCCCCTTACTCATTGGGACAAAAGACGGGGGAAGAAGGCCATACCCTACTTACAAGCGAAATGCCAATGCACACGCATTCTGCTACGATGGTGGCTTCAAGCGCCATTCCGACTGCCAACGGCCCTGCGGGAGGCGCATTGGGCAAGGCCAGTCGCTCCGTCCCGATGCCTACTATGTTTACGGACACCTTGTCTAGCCCCCCCATCAGCATGGGCAATGGCTCAGCACAGCTTGGCATTGCTGGAGGCAGCCAGTCGCACGAGAATCGGCAACCTTATTTGGCCGTCAATTATGTGATTTGCCAGTTTGGCATGTTCCCGTCCCGCAATTAAAACCAATTTTTTGCCCTGCTGGCCGCTTGGCCAACATTGGCAATCGAACAATCCAGGTTTCGGCCTGGTCAATCAATCATTAAAAAACGTGGCGATTTAGCAGGTTTTTTTTACTAACATGAAGAAATTCCAACATAGCAAATAAAACCGCCTGAGCAGCCACCAAAAACAAAATAGAATCATGGATCCTACAATAGCTGAAATCCGCCTCTTTGCAGGCAATTTTGCACCGCTTTATTGGGCTTTTTGCAATGGCCAGCTTCTTTCCATTGCTGAAAACACTGCTCTTTTCTCCTTAGTGGGCACTACCTATGGCGGGGATGGCCAGGTAACCTTTGCGCTCCCAGATTTCAGGGGCCGCATCGCAGTCGGCACGGGCACAGGCCCCGGCCTTTCGCCTACCGACCTAGGCGAAGTGGCTGGAACTGAAACCGTTACCTTGATGACCTCGCAGATACCGGCGCACGTTCACCCAAGCCAATCAAACGGCACCAGTGCCGCCGGCAACACGGGTGATACCGCAGGTAATTTTTTGGCGACGGCCAGCCAGCCAACCTATGCACTTGGCTCCCCTTCCAATAAAATGGGGTCGGGCACGGTAACGGTCGGGCCTACTGGGGGAACCCAGCCACACAACAACATCATGCCCGTGCTGGCACTGAACTTCATCATCGCCACGGAGGGGATTTACCCGTCGAGGAATTGATGCGATAAGTGAATGATGAATGATAAGTGATGAACAGCCTGCCTGCAAGGCATTGATTTACAAGTATTTGCAGACCCAATCGGTTTAACTTATTTATTCAACTTCACTAAGGCAAAAAATCGGGTGTTTCTTCTTCGGCACAGCCGTTGGGGAAACACCCGGTTTTCATATTCAGAAAGTTTAACTAACTTTGCGCTTTCTTCGTGAAAACACACGATAGGCACATAAAAAGCAAAACAGATGAGGCACTCCGCCTGGATTTCATCTGGTAGGAACAGTTTTTTCAGAAATCTTATAATCTCAAGGCAAAACGAAACTTCAAGGAGTATCAAAGGTATATTCTGCAAACCTCACAAGTTTTGGGCATAGTTGATGTAGTTGATAAGATTTAAAAATCAACCTTTATCAACCAAGACACTTATGCCCTACCTGTCCCGCCCAAGCGGGAAAACTTGGCAGCATGAGCTATAATTGCCAGACTCTTCACCTGAAAGATGTTAAGGGCGTGACCAATTTTTCATAAATATGGCAGCGCGCCACTATCTGCTTCGTAGAAAATCACCTGTATAATTCATTAAACTCGCATTGAAATGAAAAAAATCAGACACACCAATGTCCAAAAGCCACTCGATGGCAAAATCAACGCATACGCCAAGTTGTCAAAAGCCATGGCACTGACCCCGGTCAAAAAGCCACATCACCTGCTACCGCTCGGAGCGGCCTTTTGGCCGGCATGCCTATTGCTGATGCGCAGATTGTCTATTCTGGCACTCAAAACATAGGTTGTGTACTTGGCGGCAACACCAACCGCTGCTATGCAAACATCAATAATGCCGGTGGCAACGATATTGAAATCCACCGCAACCATGCATTTGGCAACCAGCTCATCCAAATTGACGAATTTCCTGGTGGCGGTTTTGAGGTCAATGGCTTCCATGCACGAGTGGTAGGTATATACGTTTACCCTTATGCCAATGTAACCGGCGCTGTTATTGGCGCAGGCGGCCCTTGGGGCTTCCAATCCGGCCAAGCGAATTCGCTTTCAGAAATCAACGGCGCTTACCCCAACGATGCTTGGACTCCACTCCCCAACGGTGAGACCCGCTATGTGGGCATCAGGGGCACGGTAGGTGGAGCGACGAAGTATGGCTGGGTGCAACTCACCAAGAACGGCTTCGGCAACCATACCATCGTTGACTGGGCGTACAACAACAACACGGGCCAAAGCATCGAAGCTGGTCAGACTTCTTTACCCGTCGAGCTAATGAGCTTTGACTATGAAATCGAACGTAATGAAGTCAAGCTGTTTTGGCGCACGGCCTCTGAGTTGGACAATGCCGGCTTCGACATTGAGCGCAGCGAAGATGGGGCAAATTTCCGCTCCATCGGCTGGGTGGATGGTCACGGCAATTCCTCAGCGGAGCGTTCCTACGAGTTCATGGACAAGGATCTGTCTCAGGGCAAGGCCTATTACTACCGCCTACGGCAAGTGGACTTCAGCGGCAAAAAAGATTATAGCAAGGTCATCACGGCCAAATTGGGCGGTGGGAGCGTAGTGGTCAGCGAGTTGTACCCGAATCCCACCAATTCAGCCAAAAAAGTCAGCCTTGACTTTACGGCGAATAAAGAAGGCGAGTGGAAAGCCAGCTTTTTCGATGTAAGCGGCAAGGCAATGAACACTGGTGCTTCCCTTGACTTCACTTTGACAAAAGGCGACAACCGCCTCAATTTCGATGTGTCGAGCCTTCCCTCCGGTATCTACTTCCTTAAAATGGAGGATGGCGTGGAGCGGGTTTACCGGAAGCTGGTCATTGATTGACACAAATAGGCTGCCCGCCCTTCATTTTGTGGCGGGCATCACAAGGGTGGAACAGAATTTTGCTGCGCAAAATTTCCGTTCCACCCTTTCTGAAGCGCTAGCATGTTAAAAGGGTACGCTGTTTAGGCAAAGCCCCAAATAGCCCACCAAAATTGAAGTCCAGTAATTTAGGCAAAACACATACATTGCTGCGCAAAAATTTTGCCTTGTCCCTAAAGTAGCAAGCACGAACAACAATCTACATGAAAAAAGTCCTCCTCATCGGCTGGGATGCAGCCGACTGGAAAGTTATCAATCCCCTCATGGACGCAGGCTTGATGCCTGCCCTGCAAAGCCTCGTGGAAGGCGGCGTGAAAGGCAAAATGACCACCCTCGACCCGCCGCTGTCGCCTACGCTCTGGACGAGCATTGCCACCGGAAAACGGCCTTACAAGCACGGCATACATGGCTTCACCGAACCGGATGGCAACGGCGGCCTGCGCCCCATCTACAACACCAGCCGCACCTGCAAGGCCATTTGGAACATCCTCACGCAGCACCAGAAAAAAACGCATATCGTGGGCTGGTGGCCCTCCCACCCCGCAGAGCCTATCAACGGCACGATGATTTCCAACCTGTACCAACGGGCACCCGACAACTTGGGCCCCAACCAGGCTTGGGGGATGAAAAAAGGCACTGTCCATCCTGCGGAAAAGACGGAACTGTTCGCTAAGTTGCGCATTCCGCCCCAGGAGCTTACCGTGAACCATATTGCCCCGTTCGTGCCAGACTATTTCAAGATAGACCAATCAAAGGATCAAAGCCTTTTGAGCATCGCAAAAAACATCGCCGACTGCTCCACCATCCACAGTGCCGCCACCTATATCATGGAGAACGAGGAGTGGGATTTCATGGCCGTCTATTACGATGCCATTGACCACTTCTGTCATGGCTTCATGCGGTACCACCCGCCCCATCGGGAGCACATTCCTGTGCAACGGTACGAACTGTACAAGGACGTGGTGAACAGCGCCTACCGCTTCCACGACATGATGCTGGCCCGCCTCATCGAACTGGCAGGCCCCGGCACGACCATCGTGCTCATCAGCGACCACGGTTTCCACCCCAACCACAACCGCCCGAAAGAAATCCCCAAGGAGCCTACCGGGCCAGCCATTGAACACAGCCCTTATGGCATCATCGTGATGAAGGGGCCGGGCATCAAAAAGGACGAACTGCTCTTTGGTGCCAGCCTGCTCGACGTGACGCCGACCCTGCTGCACATCTTTGGGTTGCCTTCGGCAAAGGACATGGACGGCAAGGTGCTGGTGCAAGCTTTTGAAGATGAATCAATTATAGAACCTATCGAGAGTTGGGAAGCCATCGAAGGCGAGGATGGCCGCCACCCCCAAGGCTTGGAACTGAGCGAAGCCGACAACAAGGAGGAACTGCGACAACTGATAGAGCTTGGCTATATCGCCGACCCCGGCGAGGACATGGAGAAGGCCATCAAGGGAACAGTGGACGAGAACAACTTCAACCTCGCCCGTGCCTACCTGAATGGCCAACAATGGGACGAGGGCATTGCCCTGCTCGAAAAACTCCACACCGAAAACCTTGAAATACTGCGCTTTGCCAACTATTTGGCGCATGCCTATCTCATGGTGGGCAAGTTCAAAAAAGCAAGAAAAATCGTCAACCATATCCAAGGGCTGCTTGACCGGGAAAGTCCGCAGCTCGACCTGCTCGAAGGCAGCCTGTTGCTGGCCGAGGGCCGGCCCTTGAAGGCATTGAAAATGTTCCAGAAAGTGGAAAAAGAAGCTGGCCAGCAGCCTCACTTGCGCTATCGATTGGCCAATGCCTACCTCCAGCTCAACAAATTGGAACAGGCCGAGTCGGTGCTGATGGCTGCCGTGGCGGAAGACCCCGAAGAGGCATCCTCTTGGTACACCCTTGGCGTCTGCCGCTACCAAATGGCGAAGTACGAAGACGCAATAGATGCCCTACTGCATGGCGTAGGACTTCAATACTACAACCCGCAATCGCATTTTTACCTGGGCGAAACCTTGCTGGCCATGCAACGCTACGAGGACGCCGCCAATGCATTCGAGGTTTGCCTGCGCATAGCCCCTGCCATGAACACGGCGAGGGAGCGGCTCGTCGCCATTTACACGCAGTTCCTCAACCAGCCCGGCAAGGCCGTCAAGTACGAGCACGATTTCGACAAGGCCATGAAAGGCCAGATGACCATCGTGAGCGGCCTGCCCCGCAGCGGTACTTCCATGATGATGCAGATGCTGGAGGCCGGGGGCATGACCATTTTTACCGACAAAGAAAGGACAGCAGACGAAAGCAATCCCAAGGGATATTACGAGCACGAGGCGGTGAAGAATTTGCAGAAGAACAAAAGCTGGTTGCCGCAGGCAAAAGACAAGGTGGTAAAGGTGATTGCGCACCTGCTAAAGCATTTGCCGCTGCACTACCGCTACAAGCTCATTTTCATGGAACGGGACATGATGGAAGTAATCAGTTCCCAGCAAAAAATGCTTGCCAGGAACGGCAAACGGGTGAAGGAAGACACGTTGCCCATGCATTTGGTGACGGCTTTTGAGCAATCCCTAAAGGAAGTAAAACATTGGGCCGCTACGCATTCAAACGTGGATGTGCTTTATATCGCCCATGCAGAGACCATTGAGATGCCTTTTATGACGGCCATAAAGGTCAATGAATTCCTCGGCGGGGTTTTGGACGTGGAGGCGATGGCGCAGGCCGTGGATGCCAGTTTGCACCGGGAAAAAACATCACCTACCATCAGCCAATGAAGCAGTTCATCAGTTCACTCAAAGATTGGAGCCAAAAATTGTTGGACACCAATTTGGTGGAAGCACAGGCCGAGGAAATCCTCGCTGCCATCCATGAGCGATTGGTGGAAATGACCGGCGTGACGGCTGCGACCTCGCCGCAAGACTACATAAGAGACACTTCCTTGGAATTTGGCAATGCCATCTGCACGAACGAGGCCGCCAAGTGCATTTTGGATACTTGGCGAACGGTCAAGTTCCTGCGGGGCACCTACGGGGCCATCCGCCATTGCCAGTCCAAGAATCCATCTGAAAAAATTCAGCTATTGTATGCAGGCTGCGGCCCTCACGCACTGTTTTTGACCTTGCTCGCACCGATGTTTGAGGAGGGCGAAATCGGCTTTACGCTGTTGGAGGTAAATCCGGCCTCCTTTCAAATAGCCCAAAGGCTCGTTCGGCAGTTGGGATTGGAGGGCTATATGGATTCGATACACTTGGAAGACGCCATACGCTACCGGGTACCCAATAGTAAACAGTTCCACATCCTTTTTAGTGAGACGATGGACAAGGCGCTTTGCAATGAGGCTTTTGTGCCAATTTTGTTGAACCTGCGACCACAACTGGGTGACGACGTCACTGTCATACCAGCCAACGTGGTGGTGGGTGCCACGCTTTTTCCACGGATAAAACGGGCGGACGGCCTTTACCCACAGGCTGCTGATTTTAAAGGCGTGAAGGGTCATTCGCTCGGGGTAGTCCTTGACCTGGCTTCCAAATTGAAGGAAAATGGCAGTTGGGGGTTGACAGTTCCTGTCAAAGGACTTTCAAAATTCCGACATTTGGCGTTCAACACCGAAGTTTCCATTTGGGGCGACATCGTACTGGAGCAATGGGAATCGCATATCACCATGCCGAAAATAGAGGCTATTTCAGCTTCGCCAACTGACCGTCAAATCCAGTTCGAGTACCCGTTGGAGAGGGCCTTGGGCATCCGAATTTCGACGAGCTAATTCTTGTGATTAATCGTCAAAGCGGATTTATTTTCGCCCAATAAAATATAGCAACCCGTTGGATATCAATGTTTTGTGGTAACCACTTAGGAGAGTGTGGGAGGAGAGAGAAAAAATTTCATTTTTTCTCTCTCCTCCCACATTTTAGGGTGTTTTTTGGGGAAAAATTTTCAATTTTTCCCCAACCCCCCCCTGCTAATTAGTTACGTTTTGTGAAAATAATCTAAATCGAAAAACAACTACATGACAACCATTCAAGACAAAATCAACTGGTGGCAAGGACTGGAGCAACAGTGGCAGAAGGCCATCAACCAGGTCATGCTTCAAAAAGGGGAAATCACCGACACCCCAGACGAGGCAGGCTTCGATGCAATTTATGAGCATAAATTCCTGCGCTTTGCCGGGCCAAAAGCCCCCTACCCAAACCTGAGTTTTGAACTGACCAACCTAAGTGGGCTAGCCGCTTTTGCTGAAGCGGAGATGATTTCGGTAACTTACCACCAAATCGCTTCACTCAAGGAAATCAGCCACCTCCCACAGTTGAAGAACCTTTTCTTGGACAACAACTGCCTGACAAGCATGGAGGGAGTAGAAGGGCTAACTGCACTGGCAGAACTCTACCTGAACAGCAATCAAATTGAATCCATCAAGCCCATTGAGGCATTGCCTCAAATCAAGGTCTTTTACTGTGCCAACAACAAACTCACTTCCTTGGACGGCCTTACGGAAGAACATGGCGAACACCTCCGTTTCTTTGTCTGCCTGCCCAACGAAGGCATCAAGCAGCGGGAAATCATCCGGGTGGAGAACACGCTGGGCATCAAGTGCAAGGGAACGAACTGATTTCGGATTGCGGATTTCGGATTGGGGATTGGGGATTGGGGCCATCAAAATTGTGCAATTTCAATTCCTAAATCACATAACTTAATATATATTCGATGAAAGGAGTCGGAATATTTTGAATTTTCACAAAGCTTATGATTGACAAACAATGCTTTGCAAGAACTCAACCCGAAAAATTCGACTACAAAGTTCCTAGGACGGGGGTCCAAAATGAAACTACCTATTATTGACTAACAACAAAACTTTATGAACCAACTGATAAACGGCAGTTACTTGATGGTAACCGGCCTGCTGAAGCCAATGGAACTGGACTTCATTGACCGTATGCTGGACACCGCCACCTTTGAGGATGGCACCAAGACAGCCTCCGATGCTGCCAGGGCCGTCAAAAACAACCTGCAACTGCCCAAGCACGACAGCCAAGTACGTCTGCAAATCGGGGCCGTGGTACTTCATGCCATCCAGCAAAGCCCACTCATACATGCGGCGCTGATGCCGAAAATGATATTGCCGCCACTGGTGAGCAAATACGAGCCGGGCATGCACTATGGCCACCATGTGGACAGCCCCATCATGGCCGATGAAGCAGTGGGCAACATTAGGACGGACGTTGGTATGACGCTTTTCCTTAGCGACCCCGGCAGCTACGAAGGCGGGGAATTGGAGGTGTTCACGCAGATCGGCCCGCAGCGCTTCAAGCTGGCCAAAGGCGACGCCATCATCTATCCCACGACGGCCATTCATGGCGTGCTTCCAGTTACTTCAGGTGCACGCTTGGCGGCTGTTACGTGGATGCAATGCGCCGTGCGGGATGCCCAACAGCGGGAATTACTCTTCCAGTTGAAATCGGCGCAGTCATTGGTGGAAATGAAGGACAAGCAAGCACCTGAAAACCTGACCCTGCTCCAAGTTTACAGCAACTTGGTGAGGATGTGGGCGGAGGTGTGAAGCGGGAAATTGAGAAATTGAGGGGAATTGAGGGGAAATGATAATTGATTTAGCAAAATGCAGAACTGGATTCCATATCAAATATGCAAGGAAGGCAAGTGATGGGTTAGCATCCATGATATTTTAAAAACCGACCATAACTCCCTGCTATTGCCTTATGAGGATGGCGTAAACTTAATTACCTAAAAATGCTCCTTTTTTAACCATCCCCATCAGCGAATCGGATTACCTAAAATTGGATTCGCGGTTGAAAAACCACTCCAAAAGGCCCAGGGAACAATTCGAGCCAGCACCATGAAAACAAATTCTGCCATACCGCTTCCCGTACTTTTTGACCGTGAAAAGCTGAGGGAAGACCTTCAAAAAATAGCCACGGACGAATGGATAAGCCACTACCGGGGCGACCACTACGAGGGCGGATGGGCCGTGACCCCCTTGCGGTCGGTGGGCGGGCATTCGGCTGTCATCTACTCCAGCCCGGCGGGCACGAATCCCAATTTTTACAAGGACACCCCAATCTTGGAGCGTTGCCCGTATTTCCAAACTGCCATCAAATGGTTCCAATGCCAAGTGAACGGCGCCCGCCTCATGCGCCTCGACCCCGGTGCCCGGATATTGGAACACACCGACGACATGGATGACGGGAACACCTTGGAATTGCGCATCCATATACCCGTGGAGACGAACCCACGGGTGGAGTTTTGGGTGGACGGCAAGCTGGTGCCCATGCAGGAAGGCGAGGTTTGGTACGCCGACTTCAACCTACCACACAGCGTGAACAATAACGGGAGCGCCCCACGCACCCATTTGGTGCTCGACTGCTCGGTGAACCCTTGGCTGGAAACCCAACTGGAGCGGGGGCAGCAAATCGCTCAGATTTCAGCCTTTTTGAATGGCATCGGCATTGCGACCCGCCCCGCAACCTTGGAAGCGGAAACCTTCCTGCCTGGGGTAAAAATTGAAGCTGGGTGCATTCTCTACGATTTTGAAAAACTCCAGCACCCCGGCGACTTGCTGCACGAGGCAGGCCATATTGCTGTCGTACCTGCCGAGGAACGCAAGCACATGACGGGCAACGTAGGCATGGATGACAAAAATGCGATGGGCGATGAAATTGCGGCCATTCTTTGGTCTTATGCTGCGCTCAAGGCCATTGGACTGCCACCCGAAGCGGTTTTTCACCAAGACGGCTACAAAGGCCAATCGGAGTGGCACATCGAAAATTTTACAGGCGGAAATTATATCGGATTGCCGCTGCTGGAGTGGTTTGGCATGGCAGCAGGCGGGCAAAAGGCCATTGAAAAAGGCGTTAAACCATTTCCGGCCATGATTAGGTGGCTGAGGTAAAACTTGATGCTTTGAAAAAAAGAAGGAACTTAGCGCCCATTTTCAAAACATACCCAATGCTCCGCACCGCAGCACAGATTCTTTCCGTCGTTTTTCACCCGTTGCTCATGGTGACGTACATGCTCATGCTACTGCTCGTCATCAATCCCTACCAATTTGGGGTCAATAAGATGGCCGAGCAATGGAAACTGGTGCTGATGGTCTTTCTTTCCACTTTTGTGATGCCATTCTTCGCCGTTTTCATGATGAAATCGCTGAACATGGTGAAATCCATGCAGTTGGAAGACCGCTACGAGCGCATCGGCCCGTACATCCTCACTGGGGTGTTCTACATCTGGATGTTCCTGAACTTCAAGGAAAAACAGTTTCCGAAACCCCTCGTCATCACCATGCTTGGCTCCACCATTGCGCTGTTCCTTGCTTTTTTCTTCAATAATTTCACCAAAATCAGCGCCCACGCAGCAGGGATGGGCGGCTTGGTGGGCATGGCGCTTGTAAATACCCTTTTCTTCAATTTCGATACCTTCACAATGAACCTTGGGCTGGTTGGCATGTACGAGGTCAGCACCAATTTCGTGCTGATGGCCGTTATAATTTTGGCGGGCTTCGTCTGCTCCGCACGGCTGCTGCTTGGAGCGCACGACGAAAAACAGCTTTACACGGGTTTTTTTGTAGGCTTTGCTGCGCAATTCATCGCCCTCGTTTTCATCCGCTGACACCTTCCCCCTCCATTTCTTCAGCCCCCTCCGAAAACTCAATTTTGACACCGTGCCTCCGGCACGGTAAAAGATATTTCAGAGAGAGGCGTAGTTTTTTAAATAAAATTTTTTCAAAATTTTATTTAAAAAACTACGCCTCTCTCTTTCTGGTTTTTTCCGCAAACCAGGCTTTCCAGAGCGGACTCATCCTTCAATCCTTCAATCCTTCCAAGGTCCAAGCCTGCGGCTTATCGGCAAATAGCACCTTCGTTTTCGCCCAAGTCGTTTGAAACAGTTCCGACTGCCGATAACGCTCCAGTGCTGCCTCGTCCTCCCAATGGCTCAGGGTGAACAGCACATTTTGCTGCGCAACATCCCGCAACAACTCCAGGTGAAGATTGCCCTCGAAGGCTCGAATTTTGTCCTTGCTTTCCTCGAAAATGGCCATGAAGTCCGGTACGAGGTCAGGCTGGAAGGTGAGTTTTACGATGCGTTTTATCATGAGAAACGGTGGACGATGGACGATGGACGATGGACAGCTTGGCCCTTTGGGGTGGACGTTGGACGGGAAACCGTTGGCCGTCTATCGTCAACCGTCCACCGTCCATCGTCCACCGTTATTTCACCAGCACCGTCCCCGGTGTGGCATCGAGGGTGAAGAACTCACTGTTGGCATTGGCGATTTCAATGATGGTAGGGGCATCAATGATCTGGATGGCGGACTTGCTGCCAGCGGAGCCGACTGCCTCATAACAGATTTCGTAGAGCGTTTCACCGTCGCCCTTGGTGATGCCCTTGATATTGGCATCGTACCAGGAATGCGTCATCAGCCCCTTGTCTAGGATGTGCTTGCCGAAGCTGTCGGCGTTGAGGCCGGGGAGGGTGAAGCCTTTTACTTCCTTGAACTTCAGCACCTTGGGGTCCCATTTGAGGGTATATTGCATGGACACGACCGCCTTGAAGTTCTTGGCAGTGATGGCCACACAGGTTTGCTTCCCTTTTTCTGTCGTGCCGCCAGTAACGCCAAGGTTGATGGTGCCTGCCGTTTTGGCCCTTTCCGCCTTGGCCATAGGGGTGGTGGGGGCTTGTTGGGGCTGCTGGTTAGGCGGCGTTTGCGGATTGACGGGGTCAATCTCTTGCGCTGGTTGCGCAGGCTGCTCAACTTCCCCCGTTGTTTCGAGGGCCTGCTGGGTAGCTGCCTCACGGGCAGGGTCGTCGTTGCCGCAGGCAGCAACCAATATTGCGATACAAAAAGCGGTGATAATGAACTGAAAACGAGGGAATTTCATGCGTTGATAAATTATTGAATTGGTAGATTGTTGCATGGTTTCATGGTTTAGCGAGCCTGCAATGAAGCAATGTAACAATGAAGCCATGTAGCCATAAAGCAATCATTTAACCGTCACCAACCCGCCCGTTGAGCGTAGCTCTAGGAATTGGCTGGCCGAATTGGCGATTTCAACCGTTGTTGGTTTGCCAGTGAACTCGAACTTGGACTTGCTGCCCGCTTTGCCTACTGCCTCGAAGCAAACCTCGTAGAGCTTGTGCCCTTCCGGTTTGGTAAAGCCACGCAGTGAGGGGTCGTACCAAGAAAAGGTCAAACTGCCTTTGCTGACAAGGTGCGCCCCGAAACTCTGAAGGCTCATGCCGTCCAACCCGAAACTGCGTACTTCTTTGAATTTCAGCACGTTGGCATCCCAGTTCATGCTGTACTGCATTGAAAGAATCTGGTTGAAGTCCTTTGCCTTCACCTCCACGCAGGCGGTTTCGCCCTTGGCGGCCACCAACGCTGAGGCGGTCAGTGTCAGGGTTGCCACGGGCGGCAGTTCATATACGGCTTCGGGTATGAAGCGGTTGCGTTCCGGCAGTTTGTGCGGCGGTGGTACGAAGGAAAAAGCTGACACGATGACGATGAATAGCAGGAGGAATCGGTAACGGAAATTTTTCATGGATAACGGATTAAGATTTTTGCGAAAGCAAAAAACATACCCTGCACCGAGGGCTGACAAAACGGCAGCTATTCCTTCCAAAACGGGAAGCGTACAAAGTCTTTCATGATTAACGCCTCGGAGCCTTCGGTCGTGTCACGCCCCAGTTTCCGGAGGATGATTTCGTGCTCGCCGCGGGGCAGGTAGGCTACGTCGAGCAGGGTGAGCAGGCCCCGTTCATCATTGTTTGGGTGCCTGAAAAAACGGTAGCCCGGCTGTTGGTACAGGCTGTCGTTGATGCTTAGTTCGTAGAGCGAGGCCAGGCAGTCGAGGCTCAGTTTTGGGAAATCAACCTGTTCTTCTTCTTCTTCACCTGTAAGATCAATGTGAAAGCCCGAACTTATGCCCGGATTGGTGGGCGGACTCACATCGGGGCATTTCTTCTTTAAGCTGCTGTCATCCTGATAAGGCAGGTACCGGACAAAAAGCTCCAAGTACCCATTGCCCACAAACTTGGACGGGATGCTCGCCGCCGATATAAGCTTGTCTGCTGCCCGAAGGTCGTCGTAACAGGACTTGACGATTTCATGGTTGTTTTTTTCCACGGCAAACCAAACATGGGCGTCCACATTCATGGAGGCCAGCCAGATGACGGAATAGATATAGGGTATCATCAGCAAGGCCGCCCTGCGCCCCAACTTGTTGTCAATGAGGTTGTAGTACATCGGACGGTACAGCGCCGCCAAGGTAATGAACCCAAAAAAGCGGTAAATCGGATAATAACCCTTGGAAAACCACCGCCATTTTTTCACCCAGCCAAGTGTCACGAAGTCGAGCATATAGATGAAGCTAGCCAAGGCAAATACAAGTTCCAGTATCGCAACAACCACTTCGCCAAATGCCCCCGCCCCCGTTAGGGCCGACCTTCCAGCATCTGAAAAGAGGGCAGCCAGAAAGCTCCAAATAGCCGCCGAGACAATGACGAAAACTATGAGGAAAGTAAAAGCGAAAACAATGCTGCACAGGTTCTCCAACCGTTCGATATAGTCGTCAAAACTGCCCGTTTTCCGCCGCAAGAACTGGTCGAAACGGGGGGAGAAGCCCAGTTTGTCGAAGTCTATATCGCCTGAAACAGAGCGCAGGCCGATAGCGCTTATCCACAACCCACGCAGCACGACGTGCAGCACAAGGTTGATGAGGATGAACAAAAGCGCCACATGGAGTATCCCAAATGAAACAGAGACAAGTTTACCAAGATCCCCCATTCCTTCATTCAGCAACCGCATATTGGCATCCATCCCATCCAGGGCATCCAAAGCGCCCAACACCAGGAAAATGCTGAACGCCGTCACTACCAGTTCCAGTTGCCAACTGTCCTGCTGTATCTTGTCGAGCCATTCCTTGAGCTTGTTTTTTTCTTGATTTTCCATGAAATGCGTTGGATTTGGACGTAAATATTGGCAAAGCCGCCCTCAAATTCATACTAACCTTTCCACTTTCGTTGAAAAACCAAGTTGCAGCCGCTCATCGAGGTCGAGGAGGAGCAGGCCAGGTCGCTTGCCCACTTCGATGCTGCCCAAATCTTCTTCAAAACCCAGCGCCATCGCCCCGTTCAACGTGGCCCAGCGCAGCAGCCTCTCAAAGGGGACATAACTCTGGTATCGGGCGATAGTCTTCATTTCTTCGAGAATGGAAAGCTGCCAATTGGAGGTCAGGCTGTCCGTCCCAAGACACACAACTGCCTCGTTTTCAATGAAGTAACGATAATTGGGCAGCCTATTCTCAATATATAGATTCGCATTTGGACAGCTGCACCAAAAGATTGCGGATTGCGGATTGCGGATTACGGATTGGGAGGCCCAAGCTTTGGCAGCCTGTATTTCTTCGGGCAAAGTTTCGGTATTGTGGACAAACAGCGTTCGGTGCTGCGTATCCATGTTTTCGAGAGCGTAATAAATAGAGGGCCTGCCCGTCGGCTCAAACCCATCGAGCGGGATGCCGAAGGAGCGGTAAAATTCGTTGAAATCGCCCGTTTTGTTTTGAAAAAACTGGTCTTCGTGAACGGTTTCCTGGTTGTGGATGGAGACGGTGGACGGTGGACGGCGGACGGCGGATGGCGGACGATTGGTAGCATTGATGAGCTTGAATAATGTCTTGGAAACGGTGTAGGGGGCGTGGGGAACGCAGCTTTTTCGGTCGCCGTTTTCATCGCTTTGCTGCGCAAAAACTTCGTAGTAGCCATCGAAAACCTGCTGCGCCCGCCCATCGTTGAGGAAGTCGAACATCTCCACGAAACTGTAATAGCGAATGGGGCTGCGGCGCTTGGTAGCGGCAGTATCGGCCTTGTTGCAGATGTCGCCGACGGCCTGGATGCCCGCCTCCCACATGTCCCGGTCGGCCTGCTCTATGGCGGCGTCAATCTGTTCCTGTGGCACGTTACGGTGGTTCACCACGGTTTTCAGGAAGGGCAAAAGCCCCGTGCCAGTGGGCGCCACGCCTTTCATGTGCGAGAGTTCGAGGTGGCAGTGGGCGTTGATGAGACCCGGCACGATGACGCCACTGTACACTTCCAGCGAGGCAGGGTCATGGTTTTCCCGCTGGTCAATCGCTAGGATTTTACCTTGATCGTTGGTGATGACGACGGCGTTTTGGATGGGGGGGGAGGTGATGGGGAAGAGGAGGTCGGCGGTTAGTTTGCGCATGTTACGTTTAATTGAATTGCAAAGATAGCAAGTGCTTATTGTCCCACGACTACCTTGCTATGGGCTACCTCTCCGCCTTGATGTATCGCCACAAAATATAGCCCAGTCTTCAACCCTTTTATTTCTTTTGATTTCCCATTGGATACGACGGTATTGACCAAATGACCTGATAGGTCGAAGACCCTTGCCGTAAAAGGCCAGTCACTACTTGTTTCTACCAAAAAACTTCCACTATTGGGGTTCGGATAAATCAATACCTTGAACTGTTCGAATGCAACATGGCTTGTGCTTGTTGTAGAACCAGGTGGCTCTATGGGCAAGTTGGTGATGCCGTTTTCATTATAGACAGAGATTCCCGCATTATGTATGAGCCATTTGTTGTTATAAGCGTCAACCTTGATATTAAAGGTAAGGTTGGCGCCCATATTTGAGTTCTCAATATCATGGGTAATAAAACCGTTCCCATCGTACTCATAGACCGCATTATAGCTGCCAAACCATAGCTTCCCGTTCAGGTCTTCCGCCATTGAATAAATAACGTCATATTCTAAACCTGCGTTTACGTAAAATGGCGTCCAATCCGTTCCGTCGAACCTGAGCGGGTTGCCATAATTCCATGCCCAAACAGCACCGGAATGGTCAATAAACAACCAAAGTATATCTTCTTGTACTGGCGAATTATTTGGATTAAAAGTCTGCCAAATGCCACCGTTTAGTACCGAAATGCCATTATTTTTTGTCGAAACCCATAACCTGCCTTCGTGGTCAAATAATATATCGGTAACGTAGTTGGACAATGGCGAATTTGATTCATTGTACCAAGTCCAAACATCGCCATCAAAATGCCCAAGCCCATTGCTCGAAGATGCGACCCAAATATCACCCGCCGTACCCGGTAAGACCTCGAAAACATCGCCCCCGTTTGGCGTTGAGAAATGCGTGAATGAGTTGCCATCGTAATTGGAAAAACCAGTCGTATTTCCGCTGCCATCGTGGTAAGCCAACCAAAGGTCGCAACTGCTGCTATCCAAGGCGATTGACCAAATATCGGCATAAGGACTAATAAGCTCCAAGTCAACATCGCTCCAATTGTCACCATCAAAACGGGTAAGCGCATTGCTGCCAAACCAAATATTGCCAGCACAGTCAAATGTGACGTCACCTAGGTAGTTACCACCCAATGGGAAAAATTCGGTATCAAAGCTCGTCCAATTGGCTCCGTCATATTCATATACTTTGGGGCCATGTATGCCAGCTAAAGGATAATGACTGAACCACCAATGCCCCTCGGAATCTACGTGCATTAATGATAGTGAATTGTTGGGGTTTTCATCCGGCAGGTCCGGAATATCGGCAGTGGACCATACCTGCCAATTTTGACCATCGAAGCGGTAATAGAAATCGGGCGCACCATTGGCAGTGACTTGGGCAAACAACCATAGGTTTCCCGCAGCGTCCAATTCAATGTACCGGATAGCCCCATCCGAAGTGTCACTCCCATTGATGGGAATCATGCTCCATTGTCCATTCGTCAATTGCCAAATCT
Organism: Saprospiraceae bacterium; assembly: GCA_016714985.1. GTDB lineage: Bacteria > Bacteroidota > Bacteroidia > Chitinophagales > Saprospiraceae > UBA6168. Next base: position 134,931 of record JADKBS010000008.1, read on the forward strand.
TGCTCCTCTTGTTTTTAGTGGACACAACGAGTGGGCGGCCATCAGCGCCAATGACCAGCCGTTCGGCATATTCATAGTTCTCAAGGCCAAAACTGCTCAAATCATACTGTTCCACCACGGCTGTCCCATCGAACCGCTGCACGTTGTAGTTCGTCAAGACCCATACATCACCGTTGGGTGCAATATCAAAGTCTTTAACAGGGCCACTACCATTCGATGGGTTAAATGGGCCAAACAATTCGTCCATCCTTGTAAAATTGCTCCCGTCATACTTGATGAGTCTAGTGCATCCGCCACAATAATTGACGACGGTAGAGAGCAGCAAGAGGTCGCCATTCGGGGCTGCTTTAATGGATGAAATCTGAACCAGGGTATCACCCGTGCTGAGGTAGTTAAACTGCTCCCAATCCGTGCCATCGAACCGCATCAAGCCGCCGTTTTCGCCGCCCAACCATTTCACGCCATCGGGTGCGACGTAAATTGACCGCACCCCAAAGCCTCTCAATCCAGAATTGGAAGGCAGGAAGGATTGCTTTTCCCCCGTGACACGGTTTACCTTGGTCAGACCAGCTTGCGAACCCACCCAGAGGTAATCACCCTCCAAGGCAATGTCGTAAATGAGGTGGTCATTGATGAAGTTTGCCCATTGGGGCACTTGCCCAAAAAGGGATGCCGCATTGCAAATAAAAAGCAGTTGGCAAAGCATGGAGCGCATACGTAAAGGATTATTTAGTGAAAGAGAATGGTTTAAACTTACCATCAAAGATAACAGTCAAATAGTTGTAGTTTCTAGTTTTTTGATTGCAAGCTGTCGAAAAATTGTCCAAATCAAATTAAGAACCTCTTCAAACTCTACCATTTCCATCAAATTAAAAAAATTTTCTCCGAGACACTTGACAATCTATCACAACCGCCCTTACCTTTGCCCCATGATTTCAAACAATTCAAATATGTACTGTCGCTGTTGTCAAATCACCTTCACGGGATTTGGAATGGCCGCTATTTGATGCTGAAATCAGCCTGACATCAAAAAAGCCTTTCCGGGTTCCGAACCGGAAAGGCTTTTTTGTTTGGACTAATATCTATTAAATCGGTAGGCTTAGATGGTTTTAAAAACCAAGGCTCGTACCCTGCCAACGAAATCCGTTTTTTATGAAAAATACCATGTGTTGTCGCTGTTGTTGTCACGCTCCCATGTGCTGCCGCACTGACGAACGAGGTATTTCTCAACGCAAGCAATGATTTTCTTTGCCACCGAAGAAAAGCATCAAAGCCCGCTTGAGCAATCCGCAAGCGGGCTTTTCTTTTAGGTTGATAAAGTTGATGGGGTTGATAAGGGTTGATAATCAACCAAATAAACTCATCAACCATATCAACTTCATCAACCCTTATCAACATCTTAAAATGAGTGTGACCAATCTCGACCCACGCAATGTCCAAGACATCGTTGACCTTGGCAAACGAATCGAATCTTTCAAAAAAGGCGAAATAGACGCCGAGCGCTTCAAGCATTTCCGCCTCACCCGTGGCGTTTACGGCCAGCGGCAGCAAGGCGTCCACATGTTCAGAACCAAGCTACCAATGGGCAAGCTGACCGCCCGCCAGCTTACGGCACTCGCCGATATTTCGGAGCGGTACGCCACGGGCAACCTCCACCTCACCACCCGCCAGAACGTCCAGTTCCACTACGTGAAATTGGACGACGCAACGGCCATCTGGCGGGAAATGGCCGAGGTGGACCTGAACGCACGGGAGGCCTGCGGCAACACCGTCCGCAACGTGACGACCAGCGCCAATGCGGGCATTGACCCGCACGAGCCGTTCGACGTGACGCCCTACGCCAACGCCCTGTACGAGCATTTCCTGCGCAACCCGATTTGCCAAGAAATGGGCCGCAAAATCAAGATTGCCTTCTCGTCCAGCCACTTCGACACGGCCTATACCTACTTCCACGACTTCGGCTACATCCCAAAAATAGAAGGCGGGAAGCGGGGCTTCAAAATCGTGATTGGCGGCGGCCTCGGCGCACAGCCCTTGGTGGCGCAGACGACCCACGAGTTCATCGAGGCGGACAAGTTCCTGCCGTTCACCGAGGCCGTCATCCGGGTCTTCGACCGGCTGGGCGAGCGGGAAAAGCGCCACAAGGCCCGCATGAAATTCCTCGTGAAAGACCTTGGGCTGGAGGAGTTCCTGCGCTTGGTCGAGGAGGAAAGTACTGCCGTTGCGCAGCAGACCATCCCCGTGAACCACGAGGCATGGGAAGAGGCCGAACCGCCCGTTTTTGACCCAAACTGGGCCGATGTGCGTATCGCCGACTGGGAATTCGACCGCTGGAAGGCGGCCAATGTTTTTGCACAAAAACAGCCGGGCTTGTATGGCGTAAACATCAAATTGCCCCTCGGTAACATTGATGCCGAGCGTGCCCGCCAATTCGCAGCTGTGGTGAAAACCTACGCTGCCGACGACGTGCGCATCACCGTGAACCAAGGCTTCCTGCTGCGCCACGTAAGGCCGGAGGCGCTCGCCCCACTCTACCTGGCATTGAAAGAACTGGGCTTGGCCGACGTGGGCTTTGGTTCCATCGCCGACGTCACCGCCTGCCCCGGCACCGATACCTGCAACCTCGGTGTGACCAACAGCACGGCCCTCGCCACGGTGCTCGACCGCCTCGTTTCAACGGAATACCCCGATTTGCTCCTCGAAAAGGACATCCAAATCAAAATCAGCGGCTGCATGAACTCCTGCGGCCAGCACATGGCGGCACAGATTGGCTTCCACGGCAGCTCCATCAAAGTGGGCGGCAAAGTGGCCCCGGCCATGCAGGTCGTGCTCGGCGGCGGCATCGAACCGGATGGCAAGAGTTATATCGGCGACAAGGTCATCAAGCTGCCCACCAAGCGCATCCCAGATGCTTTGCGCCTGTTGTTGGATGATTTTTTGGCAAAAAGACAGGACGGCCAGACCTTCAACGAATACTACTATTCCCAAGAAAAAATCTTCTTCTACGACCTGCTGAAACCCCTTGCCAACACCGCCACACTCGACGACGAGGGCTTCCGGGATTGGGGCAACGTGGAGGAGGAATACGTGCAGGCCATCGGCGTGGGCGAGTGCGCTGGCGCTGCCATGGACGTGATTGCGACCATCCTCAACGACGCTGGCACCAAGCTCGCCGATGCCGAGCAATACTTGCGGGAAGCCAACTGGCCGGGCGTCATTTACAACGCCTACGCTGGCATGGTCGTCTCCGCCAAGGCCCTGCTGCTGGCTGAGGATTTGCGCTGCAACAGCCACCAGAAAATCATCGAGGACTTCCAAAAGGAGTTCGTGGACAAGGGCCTCATCACCTCCACCGCCGATTTCGTGGCCTTGGCCACGGCCATCAACAAGAACGAGCCGAGCGAAGATTTCGCAAGGGACTACCTCCGCATTGCGAGGGCATTCCATGAAGAAGCCTACGACATGCGGGCCGCTCAGCTCATCGAAGCCGGGGCGGACAAGGCGGTGATTGCGGATTTTTATCGGGCTTAAAAGCGTCATTGGCTTCGCAGTCATTAGTCATTGGTCATTAGTCATTTGGGACATTGACCAATGACCAATGACGGTGAAGCCAATGACCAATGACTAATGACGAATGACAAATCCAAAACTAACCCTCGTCGGCGCAGGCCCCGGCGACCCGGAACTCATCACCCTCAAGGGCATCCGGGCGCTGGAATCGGCGGACGTGGTACTGTACGATGCCCTCGCCAACGACGATTTGCTGGCCTTCGCCAAGAACGCCAAAATCATCGAATACGTGGGCAAACGGCAGGGCGACCATTCAATGCCACAGGAGGCCATCAACGAGGCCATCGTGCGCTATGCGCTAAGCCACGGCCATGTGGTGAGGCTGAAGGGCGGCGACCCCTTCGTGTTCGGGCGGGGCTTCGAGGAATTGGAATTTGCTGCGCAATACGGCATCGAAGGCACGGTGGTGCCGGGTGTTTCGAGCGCCACGTCGCTGTTGGGTTTGCTGAACATCCCCATCACGCACCGGGGTGTCAGCCGCAGCTTCCATGTGTTCAGCGCCAGCACGAAGGACGGCGAGTTGAGCGACGAAATCCTCGACTCCGTGCAACTGCAAGGCACGAGGGTAGTGCTGATGGGCTTGCAGCATTTGGACAAAATCGCTGCGCTGTACCGCCAGCATGGTTTGGCTGAACTGCCCGTGGTGGTCATCCAAAACGGGTCGTTGCCGGAACAGCGGACGGCCTTCGGCACAATGGAGACGATTGAGGCCGCCGTTGCCGAAAACGGCATCAAAACGCCCGCCATCCTAGTGATTGGCGAGGTGGTTTCACTGAAATCGTCATTGGCTTCGCCGTCATTAGTCATTGGTCATTTGAGGCATGGCCAAATGACCAATGACTAATGACAGCGAAGCCTAATGACTAATGACAAATGACGAATCAAAAAAACACCTTGTTCCCCATTTTCCTGAAGGCGCACCAGCTTAGGTTCCTCATCGTGGGGGCGGGCTACGTTTGTGAGGAGAAGCTGAATTTTTTGCTGAAAAGCAGCCCATTGACCCAAGTAACCATCGTGGCGCCGATGGTTCGGCCAGAGATACGGGCAGTCATTGCGAAGCACGAAGCACCGAACGTGCGGCTGGTGGAACGGTCGTTCGAACCGGAGGACGTGAAGGGGCATCAAATCGTGATTGCGGCTACTTGCATTGAATCGGTGAACGCCGCCGTGAAGGCCAGCGCCAATGCCGAAAACGTGCTGGTGAACGTGGTCGACGACCCGCCCCGCTGCGATTTTTACATGGGCGGCATCGTGAGCAAGGGCAACGTGAAAATCGCCATTTCGACCAACGGAAAATCGCCAACGCTGACAAAGCGGCTGCGCCAGTTTTTCGAAGAAATGTTGCCCGATGAACTGGACGAATTGAGCGAAACGCTCAACGCCTACCGCCAGACGCTGAAGGGCGATTTTGAAACGAAGGTGAACAAATTGAATGACTTGACTAAAGAACTCATATCATGACACTCGCAAAGGAAATTCTGCAACCGAAGCCCAAACAAATAAGCATCAATTCGCTGAACCAACGCTTCGACAAACTGCAACCGCTCGAAGGGCTGCGCCGCTTGTACCAGCTTTTTGAGGAGGAGGACATCTTGGTGACGACCTCGTTTGGCACCAAGTCCATTTACCTCATCCACTTGATTGCACAGGTAAACCCCGGCCAAAAGGTCTATTTCGTGGACACGGGCTTCCACTTCGAGGAGACGCTGCGCTACAAGGACCTAATTGCCGACCTGTACGACGTGGACATCATAGCCCTGCACCCCGACGAGGAGCCGCACCGCATGACCGCCGAGGAAGAATGGTGGAAGGAACACCCCCGCATGTGCTGCACCATCAACAAGATTGCGCCGCTCGACCCCGTCATTGCGCAGCACAAGGTCTGGGTGAGCAGCCTGATGGCCTACCAAAACGAGTTCCGGGCGGGCCTGCATACCTTTGAAAAACAGGGCGACATTTTGAAATACCAGCCGCTGCTGCACGTCAAGGAAGCCGAGTTCAACCTGGAATTGGAAAAATTGCAGCTGCCCTTGCACCCGCTCGCTCACGTGGGCTATGGCTCCATCGGCTGCACCCATTGCACCGCAAAAGGCGAGGGCCGGGCGGGCCGCTGGGCGGGCAAGGGGCAGACGGAGTGCGGGCTGCATGTGAAGTATTATAAGAAGTAAACTCACCCCTGCCCCTCTCCTGCGAGGAGAGGGGCAGGGGTGAGTTTAACACCATCAACAAAATGCACGAATATCAAATCATAGGCATCAACCACCGCACGGCGAACACGGCGTTGCTGAGCGCCGTCAGCCTGAACGGGCAGCGGCGGGCGGCTTTCTTGGGGGCGCTGCACGCCCGTACCAGCTTCGATGGCTTCCTGCTCTCGACCTGCAACCGCACGGAGGTTTATTTCAAAAACGGGGATGAGCAGGCCATTTTGGAGGCATGGGCGAAGACAGTTGGGCTGCCTTTCATTCCTTCGGAAAAACTGTTCGTCCACAGCGGTGTGGCGACCATCCGGCACCTGTTCCAAGTGGCCTGCGGGCTGGATTCCAAGGTCATTGGAGACAACGAAATCCTCGGCCAGTTGAAGGAAGCTTTTGTTTTTCAAAAAGAAAACCACCGCCTGAGCGGCATTTGGGAGCGCATCATCAGTTCGGCCATCGAGTGCAGCCGCCGGGTGCGCAAGGAGACGGACTTCAACAAAGGCAGCATCTCGACGCCTTACCACGTCGCCAAAATCATCGAGCGGGAGACGGCCAGCGACGAGCCTGTGCTGTTCATCGGCGCTGGCGACATGGTGAAGCTCTCGTTGAAATACATGAAAATGGTGCTGCCGCAACGCCCCATCGTGCTCACCAACCGCTCCATCGAAAAGGCGAGGCTGCTGGCAGAGGAGTTCGGGGCCGATTATTTCCATTATGGGGAACTGGAGGCGAAAATGCCCCATTTCACGGCCATTATTTCGGCCATTCAGGTGGAACGGCCCGTTTTTGACCCAGCTTATTTATCCAAAAAACAGCCTTCCTTGCTCTTCGATTTGGGCATTCCCTGCAATTTTACCCCCGAAGTGGCCGACAGCCACCGCTATTTCGACCTTGACACGATTGCCGAGTTTAGCGCAACGACGCTGAAACAGCGCACGGAGAATGCCAGTAAAGTAGCTGGCATAGTGGAAGAGCAAGTGGCACAGTTCGAGGACTGGGAACGCCGCCGGGTTTTTTACAAGAAATTGGTTGAAATTGGAAATTATGAAATTGGTTTGCCGTCCACTTTCCTGATTTCAACCAATTTCCCAATTTCTCAATTTCCATGAAAATCCTCGTAGGCTCACGCAGCAGCCAGTTGGCCAGGTGGCAAGCTGACCGCTTCATCGAACTGCTCGCAGCGCAGGGGTACGAGGTCGTTTGGAAGGGCATCCAGACCCGTGGCGACCTCGACCAAACGACGCCGTTGGACGCCTTCGGCGAGCGGGGCGTTTTTACCAAGGCGCTCGATTTGGCGCTACTGAACGGGGAGATTGACCTCGCCGTGCATTCCTTGAAAGACTGCCCTTCCTCCATGCCGGAGGGGCTTTGCCTAGCCGCAGTATTGCCGAGGGACTTTCACGAAGACATGCTGATTCAGAAACCGGGTTTTTCCTTCGGAAAACGCAATACTATCGCCACGAGCAGTTCCCGCCGTAAGGCACAGTGGCTCGCCAAATACCCCAATTCCAACATTGTGGACGTACGGGGCAACGTGGACAGCCGTCTCCAAAAGTTCAACCAAAGCGACTGGGACGGCATGATTCTCTCCCGTGCGGGGCTGGAGCGGCTTGGGGCGATGCCGCAGCATTTTCAGTTCCTGGACTGGATGGTGCCCGCCCCGACGCAGGGCATTGTGGCGGCTTATTCGGCAACTGCCAATATGGCGCTGAACGTGTTGTTGAAGGGGCTTGAAGACGCCAAAACCCGCTTCATTGCCGAGCTGGAGCGCAACTTCATGCGCATCGTGGAGATGAAATGCAACGCCCCGGTGGCTGCCCATGCCGAGTTTTTGGGTGAAACGAAAATCCGTTTCCGGGCTGAGGTGTATGCCATGAATGGCAACTTGGCATTCCAAGCAACGGAGGTGCTGCACAAGGCCGATGCCGCCGAAACCGTAGAGGCTTTGGCACAAAAAGCAAGAAGCCTAATATGAAAAAATGCCTCATCACCAAGCAGTTGAGCAGTGAGCAGCGGGACTCGTTGTTGCGGAGCAATATCCCCTTTGAATGCCTGCCTGTGCTCGATTTCAGGGTAGATTTTGATGCAGCAAAAGCGGTAAAACTGCTGGCCACACCCGATGCCGTTTGGGTGTTCACGAGCGTTCGGGCGGTACAGGCACTTTCCGCACTGCTTCCACAAGCGGCGACGCCTTCCTTGGTGCTTACCGTTGGAAAAAATGCGGCAGAAGCCTTGGCCAGCCTTGGTTTCAAAACAGCGTTTTGCGGCCAAGTTTCGGAGGACTTGCTGCCCGAGCTGGCGCAACAACGGCACCGCCCCATCCTGTACTTTCGGGGCAGGCACTACCGCAGCAGCATCCCCGATTTTTGCGAAGCAAACGAGCTTGATTTTCAAACGCTGGAGTGCTACCATTCCATCAAACTGCCCCCTCCCGATAGCTTGCCCGATTGCGGCAGCATCTGGGTGTTCAGCCCCCTGAGCGCCCAAGCTGTGAGCGCATGGGAGGGCGTGTCGAGGGACTTGCCCATCTACTCCATCGGCGCTGTGACGGATGCGCATTTGGAGAAACTGGGCTTCAAAACGTGAAAAGCCCAAGCGAGCCTTCGTTTGAGAACATGGTGGAGCTGTATCTGAATGACCCTGCTGTGAGATTTGGTGGTGTTGTTGTTTTTTGGGGGGGGGGGGGGGGTTTTTTTTTGGAATTTTTTTTTTGTTTTTTGTTCCCAAAAAAAAAAACATAATAAAAAATTCGCCTCCTTTCTGCGCAAAAAAGCAGGTCAAAACAGGTGTTCCATAAAGCTCGTACAACACTGAGTCACCCACGCCTAATCTGGCTCAAAATCGTAAATCGCAAATCCCACAATCGTAAATCATGCTAACCCATCGCCCCCGCCGCCTCCGCAAATCCAACGCCGTGCTCGACCTCGTGGCGGAGACGCACCTGCGCCCCGATGACTTCATCACGCCGCTGTTCGTGGTGGAAGGAACGGGCAAGACCGAACCCATACCCTCCATGCCCGACTACCATCGCCACAGCCTGGATACGCTGTTGCAGCGCATCGAAAAGCTGATGAAGAAAGGGCTTTTCAACTATGTGCTCTTCGCAAAAATCAGGGACGGACAGAAGGACAATACAGGCGAAAACGCCTATGACCCCAAAGGGCTGTTCCCCGTCGCCATCCGCAAAATCAAGGCTGCTTTTCCTGAAATTACCCTGTTCACCGACATTGCGCTCGACCCCTACTCCACCTACGGCCACGACGGCATCGTGCGGGACGGCAAAATTGTGAACGACGAGACCGTGGAAGCACTCTGCCGCATGAGCCTCACCCATGCCGAGGCAGGTGCCGACTTCGTTGCACCGTCCGACATGATGGACGGGCGGGTGGGCGCCATCCGACAAGCCCTTGACCGTCAAGGCTTTACGGACACGGGCATCTTGGCTTACAGTGCCAAATACGCCTCTTGTTTTTATGGCCCGTTCCGGGATGCCCTCGACTCGGCCCCCGGCTTCGGCGACAAGCGCAGCTACCAAATGGACATCCGCAACAGTCGGGAAGCCATTCGGGAAACCCTGCTCGACATTGCAGAAGGCGCTGACATGGTGATGGTGAAGCCCGCCGGGGCCTATTTGGACGTCATTTCAAAACTAAAATCCGAGGTGAACGTACCAGTAGCCGCCTATCAGGTCTCCGGTGAGTACAGCATGATAAAAGCTGCCACCGAACGGGGCTGGCTCAACGAGGACAAGGCCATCATCGAAACGCTGACCGCCATCAAACGGGCGGGAGCGGACGTGATTTTGACTTACTTTGCGGAAAAGGCAGTGGATATTATTCGTCATTAGTCATTGGCTTCGCCGTCATTAGCCATTGACCAATAACCTTTATTGACCAATGACTGTGAAACCAATGACAAATTCAGAACAACTTTTCACCGAAGCCCAGCGCCACATCCCTGGCGGGGTGAACTCGCCCGTGCGGGCCTTCCAAGCGGTGGGCGGCAATCCCGTTTTCATCCAAAAAGCCAGTGGGGCTTACCTTTTTGACGAGGATGGCAACCGCTACCTCGACCTCATCAATGCTTGGGGGCCGATGATTTTGGGGCATGCCCACCCCAACGTGGTGGCGGCAGTTGCGGAGCAATTGCCCAAGTCGTTCAGCTATGGCGCACCCACGGCGGGCGAGGTGGAGATTGCCTCGTTGATTACCTCGACCATCCCGACGGTGGAGCGCATCCGCTTCGTTAGTTCTGGGACGGAGGCCTGCATGAGCGCCATTCGATTAGCCAGGGGCTACACGAAGCGGGATTATATCGTGAAATTCAGGGGCTGCTACCACGGCCATGCCGACGCTTTTTTGGTGGATGCGGGCAGCGGTGCGCTCACGCAAGGCAGGCCATCGAGCGAGGGCGTTCCAGCGGATTTCACAAAATACACGTTATCAGCAGATTACAGTGATTTGGACAGCGTCCGGCAGCTTTTCAAGGCGCATAGGCGGCAGATTGCCGCCGTCATCATCGAGCCGGTGGCGGGCAATATGGGCTGCATTGTGCCAGCGGAGGGCTTTTTGAAATCCTTGCAGGACTTGTGCCATGAGGAGGGCGCCCTTTTCATACTCGACGAAGTGATGACGGGCTTCCGGCTTGCTTGGGGCGGGGCCGCCGAGTTGTTCGGCCTTTCACCGGACATCACCTGTTTTGGCAAAATCATCGGTGGTGGGATGCCCGTCGGGGCGTTTGGAGGGCGACGGGCGATTTTCGAGCACTTGGCCCCGCTGGGTGGCGTCTATCAGGCGGGCACGCTATCGGGCAACCCCGTGGCGGTGGCGGCGGGCCTTGCCACGCTGCGCATTTTGCGGAGCAACCCAGCTATTTATGAAAAATTGGAGGCGAATACCCGTTGGCTGGCGGAGGAATTGCTGCAACTATTTAAGGATAGAAAATTGCCCTACACCGTGCAGCAATGCGGCTCCATGTTGAGCATCTTTTTTTCGGATAAAACCGTGCGGGATTTCCAATCGGCCAAGACGACGGACACGGCGCTTTTCGCCCGGTATTTCCACCACATGCTGTCGAAGGGCATTTACTTGCCGCCCTCCAATTATGAGAGCTGGTTTATTTCGGCGGCGATGGAACAGGGGGAATATGAGCGGATTGTGGCGGAGACAAAGCAGTTCTTGGATTCTGAACGCAAAGGGTAATCATTCCTTTCGCATTCGCTCAGAGATTTCCTCCATCACCCGCCAAGCCACTTTCAGCGCCAGCTCCCCGTCTTCCAGCGTCACGGCAGTTTTATCGCTTCGCAATATGCTGGTTGCCAGCGCCTTTAGTTCCTCCCGGATAGCATTTATCGGCTCGGCTGGCGGCATTTCCATCGAAATGACCTTGGTGCCGCTGGGCGTTTCCAAGTCAAACGAAGGAATGCCATCTGGCTGCTTGCCCGGCTCATGCATTCGCACCACTTGGGCCGATTTCTCTAAAAAATCCAGGCTGATATAGGCGTCTTTTTGGAAGAGCCGCACCTTGCGCATTTGCTTCATCGAAATGCGGCTGGCCGTCAGGTTGGCCACGCAGCCGTTCTCGAACTCGATGCGCGCGTTGGCGATGTCCGGCGAGTCGCTGACCACGGCCACGCCGCTGGCACTGACCGACTTCACGGGCGACCGCACAAGGCTGAGCACGATGTCAATGTCGTGGATCATCAGGTCGAGCACCACGGGCACGTCGGTGCCACGGGGGTTGAAGTTGGCGAGGCGGTGCGCCTCGATGAACATGGGGTTCATGGCCAGGCCCCGCACAGCGAGCATGGCCGGGTTGAAGCGCTCCACATGGCCTACCTGAGCCGTCACACCGTATTTTTTTGCTGCCGCAATAAGCGACTGCGCCTCTGCCACGGTCTGCGTCACGGGCTTTTCTATGAAGAGGTGCTTGCCCCGCTCAATGGCCGCCATTGCCAGCTCGAAATGCGTGGTGGTAGGCGTCACGATGTCCACCACGTCCACGGCTTCGAGCAGTGCCTCGTAGGTCGCAAAAGCGGGAATGCCAAACTGTTGCGAAGCAGCCAAGGCTACGTCGGGGTCAATGTCGTACAGGCCGACTAGGTGGTAGTGCTCTGCGAGGTCGAGCAGGCATTTCAGGTGTATCTTGCCGAGGTGGCCTGCGCCGATAACGCCGATTTTTAGCATGGTGCGGTATTTTGCGGAGCAAAAATAGGGTTAAAACATGGAGACACGAAGGGCATAGAGCAACACGGAGGTTTTGCATGGTTTTAACTCCGTTCCTCGGTGTTTCCGTGTTTATTATCAACCTCCTCAAAACAAATTTAATATTCTTCGGTTATTGATTTATGGCCCGCCTGCCTATCTTGGCGGCCAGTTTCATACTAAAAACAAAATGAATTATGGCATTTCAACTTCCTGATTTACCCTATGGGTTCGACGCCCTCGAACCGCATGTTGACGCCCGCACCATGGAAATCCACCACGGCAAACACCATGCGGCATACACCAACAACCTGAACGCTGCCATTGCCGGCACCCCACTCGAAGGCCAAAGCATCGAGCAGATACTGGCCAATATCAGCCAGCACAGCCCGGCCATCCGCAATAATGGTGGCGGCTACTTCAACCACAACCTGTTCTGGGAAATCATGTCGCCCGATGGCGGCGGAGAGCCTTCCCCTCAGATGAACATCACCAAGGCGATTGACCGTGATTTCGGCTCCTTCGAGGAGTTTAAGAAACAGTTCGCTGCCGCCGCAACGACCCGCTTCGGCTCCGGGTGGGCTTGGCTCTGCACCGATGGCGACGACAAGCTGTTCATCACCAGCACGCCGAACCAGGACAATCCATTGATGGACGTTGCCGACAAAAAAGGCACTCCCATCCTCGGCCTCGACGTCTGGGAGCATGCCTACTACCTGAACTACCAGAACCGCCGCCCCGATTATATCTCGGCCTTCTTCAACGTCATCAACTGGCAGGAAGTGACCAAGCGTTACAATGATGCCAACCCTGGGGCGATGAAAGGCTAGGGAAGTATGGAGGTATGAGGTTTGGAGGTATGTCTTGGGGTTTACCTTCAAACAGTGCAAACGGGTGTTTCCTAATCGGGAAGCGCCCGTTTGCCGTTTATGGCTGGCTCGTTTCCGATTTTTTTTCAGAACCTAAAACACACTGACACAATGCTGTCAGTCAATGGGTATTTTTTTGCAGTCATTCGATTTAATATCGACCTACTTAGCAGGGGGTGTTATTGGGGGAAAAATTGAAAATTTTCCCCCCAATAGCACCCCAAAATGTGGGAGGAGAGAGAAAAAATTTCATTTTTTCTCTCTCCTCCCACACACTCCTAAGCAGGTACTTAATATCAATACTAAAGGAGGAAAAATAGTCGACATTTTCGAGCGCACGATTGGTTTTAGGGCTTGCCGTTGGGTGGAACTTTAGTCCAACCAAACAGGTCGCTCGTCAAAAAAATCAAATACCCGCAACTTTCCGACTGTTGCTTTGTCCTTCCAATTCATTTTTCACCTGACTGTAAAACTTATGAAAATCATCCGACTCTGTTTCGTCCTTGCACTGCCATGCCTGTTGCAAGCCCAATCCGCCACAATTAAAGGCCAAATGAAAGATGCCACCGGCTCGCCCGTCATCTTCGCCAACGTAGCCCTGTTCAACGCCGCCGACAGCCTGCTGCAAAAAGTGGAGACCACCGACGACGTCGGTAATTTTTCGCTCCGCAACCTCAAGCCGGGCAACTACTACCTCACCGCCACCTTCGTGGGCCTGAACGACTTCCGCAAGGACGGCGTCGCCCTAACCGACGGCCAGACCCTCGACCTTGGCGGCCTCAGCTTCCCCGCCGCTGCGGTGGAATTGGCCACGGCCACCGTCACCACCAGCCGCCCCTTGGTGGAGGTAAAGCCCGACCGCACTGTTTTCAACGTGGAGGGAACCATCAACAGCACGGGCAGCGATGCGCTCTCCTTGCTCCGCAAAGCCCCCAGCGTGACCGTGGACAACAACGACAATGTGAGCCTGCTCGGAAGGGCCGGCGTGCTGCTCTACGTGGACGGCAAGCGCCTTCCGCTAACAGGACAAGACCTCTCCAACTACCTACAAAACCTGCCTGCCGACCAAATCGAGCGCTTCGACATCATCACCAGTCCCGGGGCCAAGTACGAGGCCGAAGGGAATGCGGGCATCATTGACATCCGCCTGAAACGGGACAAAAGCCTTGGCGCCAACGGCAGCCTCAGCGCCAACGCAAGCCAAGGCAAGCGACTCCGAAGGAACATGAGCGGTACGGGCAATTTCAGGAACAAGCTCATGAACACCTTCGGCTCGGCGGGCATCGGTGCCGGCGAGGGCATCAACGACATGACTTTCATAAGCACCCAGAACGGCCTTAGCCTCGGCGAAATCAACGAGAACCGCCCCGAGTGGGAATACTACAACCTGCGACTTGGCACCGATTTCTTTCTGGGGAAAAAGCACATCCTCGGCTTCCTCGTGAGTGCCAACGAGGGCGAGAACATCAATAACACGTTAAACCGAATCACGATTCAACAGCAGAATGCTTCCTCTTCCGTTTTCGATAGCATCTTGGTTGCCCATACCCGCAACGACGGCAGTGGCAAGCAACAAACCTACAACGTGAACTACCGTTTCGACAATGCCAAGGGCCGCACCCTGAACATTGACCTCGACTATGGTGCGTACCGCAATCGCAGCGAGCGCCGTCAGGACAACGAGTATTTCGACAACGATGAAAACGAAGTGCTTTCTAAGTTCATCACCAGCTTCGACACGCCCTCGGATATTGATATTTACACTGCCAAGCTGGATTACGAGCAAGACCTGTTGGGCGGCAAATTCGGCGCAGGCACCAAGTTCAGCCGAGTTGCCTCCGACAACACGTTCTTGGTTTTTGACGAAGAAACTGGCTCGCCCATCCGTAACGACCGCCGCTCCAACCGCTTTGATTACGATGAAAACGTCTATGCGGGCTATGTGAGCTACACCCGCCCGCTGGGCAAAAAATGGAACTTCAGCGGTGGCCTCCGTGCCGAACAAACCGATGCCACAGGCAATTTGCAGGCCTTCGTTGACTCGCTCATGGAGCCACCCGTGGAGCTGAACTACCTCAGTTGGTTCCCGAGTGCGGGACTCACCTGGCAATTGGCGCCGATGCACAACCTCGCCCTCAACTATGGCCGCCGCATCAACCGTCCCGACTACAACGTGCTGAACCCGTTCTACAACCAGCTCAGCCAGCTTTCCTTTGAAAAGGGCAACCCACGCCTCCGCCCCGAAATCGTGAACAACGTGGAACTGGGCTGGACCTGGAAGTACATGTACAATTTCAAGCTCGGCTACAGCCTGACCGAGGACCAAATCACCCGCCTCATCGGCCCAGATGACAGCGACCCACGGGCCAGCTTCATCAATTGGGACAACCTCGCCACGCAAAAAGTCTTGAGCTTCAGCGTGAGTGCCCCCGTGCAGGTAGCCAAGTGGTGGAACGCCTATTTCAATGGCAATTTCAACCATACCGACAACCAAGCCAACTACGGCGACGGTGCAGTGGTGGACGTGCAGGCCTTCTCCTACTCCATCTTCCAGCAGCATACTTTCGACCTGCCCAAAGGCTTCAAATTGGAGTTGTCCGGCTGGTACAGCGGCCCAGGCGTATGGGGCGGCGTGTTCGTCTATGACCCCAGCTACAGCATTGATTTGGGTATCCAGAAGAAGTTCATGAAGGACAAGCTGACCGTCCGCCTCAGCGCCAACGATATCTTCTACCAGTCGTGGTGGAGCGGTGTTTCCAAGTTCGACGGCATGGTGAGCGAAGGTTCCGGCAAATGGGACAGCCGCCGCATCGGCGCCAGCCTCAGCTACCGCTTCGGCAACGACAACGTGAAGTCGAGGCAGCGGCAGACGGGCTTGGAGGAAGAAGGGAAACGGGTTGGTGGTGGGAATAATTGATGAATGCTGCAAGCATCTTGGTTTTCCTTTGCATCGCCGTTAGGCGGGACTCCTTGAATGGGCGGCAATCTTGATTTTTTGCCTCAGCAAAAAATCAAGATTGCCGCCGATGAGGTTTTTTAGGGGAACGGAAATTTTGCTTCGCAAAATTTCCGTTCCCCTTTCTGGGAGCAGCGGCACTTAAATATTGATACGGCGGAGATGCCGCCGAAAAACCGCTTGGCACTCACCTCTCTGCAACAACCAGCATCTCAAAATCATTGGTCGTCAATTCATCCTCCCTTGAATAAGCACCGAGTTTGGCCCAAAAATTTCAATTTTCGTAAACTCCAGCGTTTTCAACAACCATGTTACTTCGGAGGGCAGGTAATACCGCTCGTTGCATGCGATTTCTTTTTCCATCCCACTGTCATCCACGAATTTGGTGAGGTTGTGATCCCTGAGGGTCATCAAATCAAAGTTCTTGCTGTCGTAGGTGGCGTTGCCTTCATTGCCCCCTTCTGCGTGGAATTCGTTGATGGAATGAAACAGCGGGAACAGCCCGTTCAAGGTCGTGAAAATGAACTTCGATTGGGCCTTCAACGACTTGGACACATTTCTAAGGATTTCAAAATTCATTTCGTCCGTTTCCATCAAAGGGAAGCCGCCCTCGCACAGCATGATGGCAACATCGAACTGGCCATCAAAAGGCAGGTCACGGGCATCGTGCCTCAAAAAATCAATTTGGAGGCCCTGCTGTCTGGCCTTTTCCCTCGCTTTTTCGAGCATGGACTCGGACAAGTCAATCCCTGTCACTGAATATCCCCTTTTGGACAACTCGATGGAATGGCGCCCCGTGCCGCAACCGATGTCAATCAATTTTAGCGACTTGTCTAAGCCCAGTTCCTTTTCCAAGAAATCGCATTCGCCGATGGTGCCCTGCACAAAGACTTCGTTTTCGTACTGCTGGCCATAGTTTTCAAATAAGGTCTCGTACCATTGTTTATTTTTCATTTTGTATTGGTTTGAATTTTCACCAATGCCTCGAACTTCGCCTCCGTCATCAGTTCGTGCATCAGAAACGCCCCATTTAGGTAAATGCCGAGGGTGCCGAACGGGCTGCCCAATGCCTGCGCCTCCTCGTGGTTCGACAGCTTGACCACCTTCGCCGGGATGCCGTTTTTCTGGGCGATAGCGGCGTAGGTGCCCACGTACTCTTCCATGAACGGGCATTGGTTGGAATAGACGAAGGTGAAGCCTTCTTTGTTCGGTGTGGTAGCGGCCCTGGCATGGTCGGAGAAGCGTGGGTTTTCGGCTGCCGGGTTGAATTTCAGGACGAGCAGTTCAAAATAAGGCGGAGCAGTGTCCACCGTTTGGAAACCGTGCTTGAGGAAGAACTTCTTGTCGGTCAGGAAGGGCTTGACCTTGTTGCTCGTCACCACGGCCACGCCATCCATACCCTGCGCTTGGGCGTCGTGCAGGCACTCTTCCAGCAATTGCTTGGAATAGCCCTTGCCCTTGAACTGGCCGGAGACCCACAGGCAGTTGATGGCCATGTAGTTCTTGCCAACGATGGGTTTCCAGACCTTTTCGATGGGCATGTATTCGATGAAGACCTTGCCCCGCTCGTTGAGGCGCTTGAACACCAGTCCATCTTTGAACTGCTCCCTCATCCAATCCTTTTTGGTTAGGGCACGAGCCTGGTTAGCCTTGTCGTTGCCGATGGCACAGCAGATATGCTCCCGGTCAATATTGGCTGAATTGATGGTGATGATGGCCATGTTCAAAAATTTTGGGCAAAATACGCCATCCAAAATTGGACTACGATGAGGAAGGTCAGCTTTGATTCCTAAATACCATGCCTTCCGTCACTCGCCCCCCATCAACTTCGTCCCATACGCCCGAATCTGCGTAATCAGCGGTATCACCTCCCGGCCCTTCTCCGTCAATGAATATTCCGTGCGGGGCGGCACCACGGCGAACACCTCCCGGTGAACGTATCCGTCGGCTTCCAGTTCCCGCAGTTGCGAGGTGAGCATCTTGTCGGAAATATGCGGGATTTTGCGAAGCTCGCTGTACCGCATGGTCTGGTCTTTCAGTCGCCAAAGAATGGGCATTTTCCACACGCCGCCAATCTGCTCCATGACGAGTTGAACGGGGTTGTAATAGACTTTTCCGTTGTAGATAAAATCGGGCATTTGGCTTAATTAACTGATTATCAGTTCGCTTTCCAAAAAGTTAGTACCGCACTTTTTGGTCAGTATCTTCACAAATGTAGGCAAGGTGCCTACGTTTGCACCAGATTTTTTCATCAAAAAAATTGGACATGAAATCAAGGCTAAGCCATGCGCTTGCCCTGTTGCTGTTTTGCCTTTCGGCAACGGGCTGGGCGCAAAACCAAAAACAGTCAAATCAAAAATCCAGTAAAATGAGCAATGTAACCGAAGTTCAATCCTACGTGCATTTCCACGGCGCCCCTACGAAGGGCAAAATCCTGATGGTAGCCAGTTCGCCATCCACTTCCAAGCAAACAGGCTGGCCGATTGGCTTTTGGGCCGCTGAGCTGACGCACCCGCTGCGGGTCTTCCAGGAGGCGGGCTACGAGGTCGAACTCGCCAGCACCGAGGGTGGCAAGTTGATGATGGACGGCTACTCCAACCCCACCGATGCCAGCGGCTACTCGGCGCACGACGTGATTTCGTTGGGCTATATGCAACAGCAATGGTTCAACGATATGCTCGCCAACACCCGCAAACTCACCGACGTACACCCCGCCGACTATGTGGCCATCTTCCTCGTGGGCGGCCAAGGCCCGATGTACACCTTCCGGGCCAACCACGATTTGGAAAAGCTCTTCGCCAATTTCTACGAAAGCGGAAAGCCCACGGCGGCGGTATGCCACTCCACGACCTTGCTTTTGGAAGCCAAAAAGGCAAACGGCGAACTGCTCGTGAATGGCAAGACCTGGACGGGCTTCGCCGATGCCGAGGAGGAGTTTGCCGACCAAGCCGTGGGCATGAAAATCCAACCGTACCGCATCGAAACGGAGGCGAAGAAAATCGCAGGGACGACCTTCAAAGTGGCGGCTCCGTTCTCGTCCTACGCCATTCAGGATGGCAACCTGATTACCGGGCAGCAGCAGAACTCCGGGGCTGCGGCAGCGGAGTTGGTGGTGAAGGCATTGAACAAATAAAAAACAACCAGTAGAGAAGATTATTATCTGATATTGACTTTGGCCCGGACTAAGGTGACGCCTCAAAAGGGCCGCCCAAACCTTGGGTTAACCTAAGATTTTGCTGGCCCTTTTGAGGTGTCGCCTTAGTCCTTCTGAAGTCGCTGCCGCTGGCATTTCCAATTCAGGAATAGGGGTGTTAAAAAAAATCTGACGCAGTTTTTCTTTGACGCAGAAAGACGCAGGTGATTATGATTTTTTATGTTTTTAAGGTTTTTGCTACGCAAAAACAAAGCATAATCAATCATAAAAAATCATAAAAATCTGCGTCAAAAAATTCTCTTAATGAACGCAATAAACTGGTTTGAAATACCAGCCCTTGACCTCGAAAGGGCTTTCCAATTCTACTCGACCGTGCTGCATGGCAACGTCCGCAAGGGCACCTTCGGCAATGGCGAACTCATCCTCTTCAACGTGCCTTTCAACACGGGCGAGGCGGTTGGTGGCTCCATCGTCGTGCGGCCCGACCTGAAACCAACCACCGATGGCGGGGTGCTCTACCTCAATGCTTTCAGCAAATTGGGCGACGCAGTGGGCAAGGTGGAAGCCGCTGGCGGCAAGGTGCTTGTGCCGGAAATCAACCTTGGCAAGTTTGGTTTTGCCGCCGTCATCCTTGACTCCGAAGGGAACAAAATCGGCCTGTTGTCCCATGAGCAGTAAATCCCTTTGCTTCGCAGTAGCCATGCTCTTTTGCGTGGGCACGGCTTTTCCCCAATCCGTGGAAACCTACGCCGGGCATAAAAGAGCGGGCGTGGATTTGTTGTGGTTCAACTATTTTGGGAAGCAAACTGGCGAAAAAACGCCCCTGCTTTTCTTCAGCCGCAACCGTGCCAGCACCGACTACGACAACTCGCCAACAGCTTTTGGCTCGACCAACGCACTGTCGTACAATTTCAAAAGCGGACTAGGCTTGGTGGCCGTCGGTTCGTTCGTGAATACGGGTTTTGTGCCAAAAAGCGGGGTGCAGTTCGTGAAAATGAAAGGTGACTTCTTGTTTTTCGGCTGGTTGGTGGCGGATTTAAAAAAGAAAGGCAACGTGGATTTATTCGGTCTTTTCCGTTGGCAACCCAAGCTGAACGAACAATGGCGGCTGTTTTCACAGTTGGAATTGTTCCCGATTTACAAGCCAGAAAATGAGTTTTGGAACATCACGCAGCGGCTCCGACTAGGGGCAAAATACCACGGCTGGGCGGCGGGTTTTATGGCTGATTTTAACCAGTCGGGGAGCAATGATTTTATGAAAACAAACAATATTGGCGGTTTTTTGAGACATGATTTTTAATCTGCAAAAATGATAATCAAAAAAATCTTCAACCCCCTCGCCGTCGCCCGCTACATGCGCTGGGAACTGGCGGCTTCGACGGTACTCTCCATCGCCGTGTTTTTCCTGTACCACAACCAGCATTTGGAGAAGGTCAGCGTGCCGTTTTCCATTGCCGCCATTTTGGGCAGTGCGTTGGCCATTTTCTTGGCGTTCCGCAACAACAACGCCTACAACCGCTGGTGGGAGGCCCGCACCATTTGGGGCGGCATCATCAACAACAGCCGCATTTTTGCCCGGCAAATCATCGCCAATGCCGACAATGCCCTGTCCGGCGGCAAGGTGGACGCTGCGCAAATCGAAGCCTACAAAAAGGAAATGGTCTATCGCCAAATTGCTTTTGCCCATGCGCTGCGGCTGCATCTGCGGGGGCAAAAATCGTGGGAGGAGTTCGGGCACCTGTTGCCGAAGGAGGAATTTGAGCAAGTGGTGAAAAAGCAGAACATCCCCAATCACCTGCTATTTTTACAGGGGAAACGTATCAAGGAAGGTACGAAAGCCGAAATCTTAGGTGCATTCGACAACATCAGTTTGGAACCGACGCTGGCGGGTTTCAACAATTTCCAAGGGGCATGCGAGCGCATCAAAAACACGCCCTTGCTGCGGCAGTACCATTTTTTCACCAAACTGTTTTTGCTGGTCTTTATGGCGGTTTTGCCCTTTTCCTTGATTGCCGATTTCAATAAAATGGGCGTGCCTGCGCTGATGGTTCCGCTTAGCATTTTGCTTTCCTTTGTGTTCGGCGTGATGGGCAAGGTGGGCGAGGTGAACGAAGACCCGTTCGAGGGCCGCATCACCGACATCCCCATGACCGCCATGTGTACGACCATTGAACGGGACTTGAAGGAAATGCTCGGCGAGGTGGATTTGCCTGAAAAGAAGCTACCCGTTGAAGGGTTTTTAGATTGAAAAACTAAATTTTTTAGGAAATGAAAATAGCAATCATTGGCTCCGGCAACGTTGGCGGCGCACTCGCCCAGCAATGGGTCAAGGCGGGGCACACCGTCCTCATCGGAGCAAAATTCCCCCTCAGCGACAAGAACATCCAGCTCGCTGCCAACATCGGCGAGGACCGATTTACCTCCGTCGAATCCGCCGTCGGACAGAGCGAGGTAATTTTGATTGCCACGCCACCGACCGCCATTTTTGACATCATCGAACAAATGGGTGATGTGTCGGGCAAAATCCTCATTGACGCCACCAACGCCGTGCGGCAAAAGCCAGCGCCCTACGACACGGTTTACCATGCCCTGGCGGAGAAAACAGCCGGAAAAGCAGTGAAATGCTTCAATTCAACTGGCTTTGAGAACATGATGAACCCCGTTTACCACGACGAAAAAATTGATATGTTCATGGCTGGCGACGATGCTGAGGCCAAGGAAGTTGCGAAGCAACTCGCACTAGATGCGGGCTTCGTCACCTGTTGGGATTTTGGCAAAGCCGACAAAGTGGTGCTGCTGGAACAGTTCGCCCTCTCGTGGATAAACCTCGCCATCATGCAGGGCCATGGACGGGATATTGCGTTTCGGGTGGTGCGGCGGTAGGATCCTGTTTTACCCAAGCTCCAATTCCACCCGATACGACACCCCATCGCTTTTCACTAGCTTGAAACCCCGCCGCTCGAACATCTTCAGCATCACCTCGTTGCTCGAAAGTGCCTCGGCGTGTACGCGCTGCATGCCCCGTTCCTTGGCGATGCCCAAAATGAAATCCATGAGCTGGCCACCGAGGTTCTGACCATGCCACGGGTCGGCCACGATGATGGCGAACTCGGCGCTGTCGTCGGAATAATCGTTGACAAGGCGCACCACCCCGGCCATCATCTTGCGCCCAGCTTCTTCCACCTCCGCCACAATGGCCAGTTCCCGGTCGTAGTCTATGTGGGTGAAACGGACGAGGAACTTGTGGCTCATCTTGGGCACATAGCCGAAAAAGCGGAAATAGATGCTCGTTCGTGACAGCTTCTCGAACATCTCGGCCTCCAACGGCTCGTCCTCGGGACGTATAGGCCGCAGCAGCGCTTTTGCCCCGTTCTTCATCAAAATCTCCTTCGTGTATTGGCCTGGATAGGGTGAAATCACGAGGTGGTCGTAGGCGAAATGCCCTTGTTTAACGGGCAGTTTCTCCAAAACAATATGCGAATCGAGCACCATGCCGCCCTGCGAATCCACCACATAGGGATTGATGTCAATCTCCTTTATTTCGGGAAAATCCATCACGAGGTAGGCGAACTTGATGAGCAGGAACTGGAGGTCTTGCAGGTCAACGCCGGGGCGGCCCCGGTAGCCTTGTAGCAGCCGATAGACCTTCGTGCGCTCAATCATGCGGCGGGCGAGCGCCATGTTCAGCGGGGGCAAGCCGAGGTGGATGTCCTGAAAAACCTCCACCGCCGTGCCGCCCAGACCGAAGGCGATGACCGGGCCGAACACGGGGTCTTTCTTTGCCCCGACGAGCAGTTCGAACTCCTTCCTCACCATTTTTTCCACCAAAACCCCATCCATGCGGGCATCGGGGCGGTGGCGTCGGGCATTGCTCAGCAGCAACTCAAAAGCACCCCGCACCTCCAACGCCGTGTTGATATTGAGCAACACGCCGCCCACGTCCACCTTGTGGCCAATGTCGGGGCTGTCTATTTTCATCGCAACGGGGAACCCGATTTGTTGCGCAGCAACGACCGCTTCCTCCGCTGTTTTGGCCACCACGTTCTGCGTCACGGGGATGTCGTAGCAAGCCAACAATTGTTTGCCCTCCGGCTCGGTGAGCGTTGTCCTGCCTGCATTTAATGCTTTTTGAATGATAGCAGCAGCAGCCCCTTTTTGGGGTAAAAACGCTTCCGGCATCGTGGGCGGCGTTTCGTAGAGCAGTTCCAAATTGCTCGCGTAGCGCCACATGCGCAGGAAGGCCAGAACGGCCTCTTCTGGGTAGCGGTAATTGGGGATGCCGCCTTCCTCAAGGATGGAACGGCCCTTGGCCACGTCCACTTCGCCCATCCAGCAGGCCAGCACCGTCTTGTGCGAGCCTTTGGTGTGTTCGACCACCTGCTGCGCAATAGCTGCCTCGCTGATGACCGCCTGCGGGGCAGTGATGGCCAGTACGCCATCCACGTTGGGGTCGTTCAGGATGAGTTCCAGGGCACGCCCGTAGCTTTCTGCCGGCGTATCGCCGAGCACGTCAACGGGGTCTCCGTGGCTCCAGTGCAGGGGCAAGAAGCTGTTCAGCGCCTTCATGGTATCTGGCGAAAAACGGGCGAGTTGGCCTTCGTTTTTCATCAAATAATCAGTGGCCAATACGGCGGGGCCGCCCGCATTGGTAAGGATGGCGAGGCGGTTGCCAGCGGGCCGGGGCTGCATGGCAAGCGTATGGGCCACGCTGAAAAGTTGTGAAATGGTCTGCACCCGGATGATGCCCGCCCGGCGGAAAGCGGCATCGTAAGCGGCATCGTTGCCAGCCAGCGAACCAGTATGGGAAAGGGTGGCCTGCGCGCCTTCCTCGCTTTGCCCCGCCTTCAGGATGATGATGGGCTTCTGTCTGGAAAACGCACGGGCGGCGCTCATGAACTTGCGTGGCTCGGCGAGGCTTTCCATGTAAATGAGGATGCACGACGTGTTGGGGTCGGCCCCGAAATAATCAATCAGGTCGTGGTAGCCGACGTCCACCATCTCGCCCACGGAGACGAAGTGGCTGAACCCCACGCTCTGGTTCACCGACCAGTCGAGGATGGCCGTGCAAAGGGCGCCGCTTTGTGAGATGAAGGCAATCTTGCCGGGCAGGGCCATGCGGCTGGCGAAGCTGGCGTTCAGTCCCAGCGTCGGGGCGATGACGCCGAGGCAGTTCGGCCCGATGATGCGGACGTTGTACTGGCGGGCCAGCCGCTTTATCTCCTCGTACATCCGCTTGCCCTCCGCCCCCGACTCCCGAAAGCCTGCCGAAATGATGATGGCTCCGCCAATGCCCGCCTCGCCACATTCCTTGATGACGGAGGCCACGGCCTTGGCTGGCACGGCAATGACGGCAAGGTCAACCGTGCCGGGTATTTTTTTTACCGAAGGATAACTTTTCTTGCCCCGCACAGTCTTGTGGCCGGGGTTCACGGGATACAGTTTGCCCTTGAAACCGCCTTGCAACAGGTTGTCGAAGATGGCATAGCCCACCGTGCCGACCTTGTCGGAAGCCCCGACGGCAGCGACGGTTTGCGGACGGAATATTTTGTCGAGTGGAAACATAGGGGACGATTGACGATGGACGGCTGACGATTGACGGTGGACGATAGATGATACTTTCAACTTAAATACATTACCGTCGGAATTATCCAACGCTATTTTTAATCGTTGCAGCCACTACCGTCCACCGTAAGCCGTCCATCGTCCACCGTTTTTTTTACCAAAACTTCCACCAGTGCCGCAGGTTGCCCATGACGGAGTGGCTGCGAAGCTCGTACTCCTCCCAGACGGAGCGGAACGAGGTGGTCACTTGTCGGTCGTAGGGCATGGGTTCGCCGTTGATGCCAGCTATGAAATTATGCACACATTGCGGCAGCACGGCCACGTTGTAGCCGCCTTCGAGGGTGGCGAAGATATTTTGGGAGCGCTCTCGCAATTGTTGGCCGACCTTGTAGAAACTGCTTTCGGTGACTCGAAGTTGCAGCAGCAGGTCGTACTGGTGCGCATCGAAGCCAGCGGAGACGGCCACCACATCGGGCTTGAACTGCTCCATCACCTGCATGCAATTGGTGAGGGCATCGAGGAAGATGTCGTCGCCACTTTCGGGGGGCAGGGGAACGTTCATGGTGTAGCCCCGGCCGTTGCCCGTGCCGATTTCGTCCACGTAGCCATGCCCCGGAAAGGCCGGGTACTGGTGGATGGAGCAATAGAACACCTTGTCCGTTTCCTCGAAGATATGCGAGGTGCCGTCGCCGAGGTGGCCGTCGAAATCGAAAAGGAAGACCCGCTTGCCCTCGTCGGCGAGTTTTTGCGCAGCAATGGCCACGTTGTTGAACAGGCAGAAGCCGCTGGAGCGATTGGGGTAGGCATGGTGGCCGGGCGGGCGCACAAGCGCAAAATCGCCCCGCTCGCTGGCCAGCACGGTGGCGCCCACGGCCCGCACGGCTGCCTCGTAGGTGCCGGGAGAGGCCATCGTGTCGGGGTCGAGGTGGGTCTGGGCCTCGCAGGCTGCCTTTACATGTTCGATGTGGTGGGTGCTGTGGACGAGGGGCAGCCACTCGGAACCATCAGGCACCTCGGTGACGGGCAAGTTCTCAAAGGCTTCAAGGCGCTTGCGATTTTCGGGGTGCATGCCCGTGTCGTGCTGCAGGAAGACTGGGTTGTATATGAGTTTCATATCCGATGTGAAGGATTTTTTGCAAAAAAACCGAGCGCAGGGGGGAAGGTAGGTGATAAAAATCAATTGGAAAACTATTTTTGAAGCATCAAAATCCAAGAATATGGACAAATACCTTGCGCAACTACTTGCCGATATTGCCTATTCAACTGCCAACGTGAGCAGCCCCCACCCTACTGGTGAGCAATCGGACAATATCTGGGACTGGATTTCGGACGAGGAGGAGGACAAGACCGCCCCCCGCCGCTTGTTGGAGGATTGGACAGGTATCCGAAAGGCACAACTCCCGCCCGATGAGCAACTCACCGACGAGCAAGTCCAATTGCTTTTTGAAGCCTTGAAAAAGATGCTGGACGCCTACAACTGGATGTTCGTGCTGCAAATACAGGTGCCAGAGCGCATCCAGTACCGTGCCCTGCGGGACAATTTCGACCAAGAGGCCATCTGCAAGCGCTGGCACATGGGCTTCTTTGAGCTTTGCAAAAAGGGCACACCGCACGGCGAGTGCGCCCTCGGCGAGGAGTATTGCCATTGCGCCTTCTTCGCCGAAATGTTCTCCCACTTCGTGGACGAGGAACTGACCCCCGAAGAAGAGCGCCGCCGTCACCTCGAAATCGAAATCCGACACCTCAAGCGCAAATACGATGACGATTGGATGAAGTACTACCCCTACCACCTCGACCCCAACTATGACGACGAGAATGGCAACCCCTACGATTATGGGTTCGGGGAGGATTTCGACGAGGAAGCGGATGAGGATGATTGGTGGAGGAAGTGAAAACCATTGTAGGTAGGCGGCAATTTTGGGAAGTCCCGAAAAAGTTGACCAAATGGTTAAGTTTAAAATGGCATCTAATCAGCCTGAAAGGTTTATTACCTTAGCTGGCAATTGAAAAATCAAACTACTATGAGTACCTACACCCAAACCCTTTATCAAATCGTATTCAGCACCAAGCACCGCCAACCGACGCTGGCAAAGGAAGGGCGTGAGGCAATGTTCAAGTTCATCTGGGGCATTTTGAAGAACAAGAAATGCCACCTATACCGCATCAACGGCGTGGAAGACCACCTGCACATTGTCACGAGCATGCACCCTTCGGTGGCACTCGCCGACCTCGTGAAGGACATCAAACTCGCCAGCACCGACCATATCAAAGAGACGGGTTTGTTCCCTGATTTTGGAGGTTGGCAGAACGGTTATGGGGCGTTCACCTACGCCTTTAGCGCTAAGGATAACCTCATCCGTTACGTCAAAAATCAAGAGGAACACCACAAAAAGAAGACCTTCCGGGAGGAATTGATTGAGTTATTAAAAGAACACGGCGTGGAGTTCGACGAGAAGTATTTGGATTGAAAAACCTCGAATTTGGACGGTTTCACGAAACCCCAAACCCCGGAGAGCCTGTCCCGATTTTCGGGAGGTTGAACGTGAATAGCCCGGGGTCGCAACCCGGGGAAACGTGGCAAATGGAACGATAACATCATCACCGGATGCCCGTCAAACCCCAAACCCCGGAGGGGTTGAACATGAATAGCCCCGGGTGCAAAACCCGGGGGAACGTGATACGAGAGGCGGAAACAACCCCAAAGGGGTTGAATGTCAATCATTTACGCAAACCCCAATCATTCGCCCCACACATTCAACCCCTCTGGGGTTGCGACCGCACACCGACCGTAAACCCCGGGTTGCGACCCGGGGCTATTCACGTTCAACCCCTTCGGGGTTTGGGGTTTTCCGGCATTTGGGGTGGTTGGAGGAATGGGCGTGGGATGAACTTGATACGAGAAGGGTGACGGGTCTGGCTGTTCTAACATTTCTTTACGGAGATGAACATTACCACAATATCTTGCCATTCTTTATATCAAAATTTGACGTTTCGCCTAGTTTCTGTGTTTGATAACCACAGCTTTCAATAGTTGGCACTGCATCAACAAGAAACTCCTCAACCAAAAAAGGTTTTGGATAAATTCTGTCAAATACTTGAGGCTTAATAGCAATGTTCGAGAATTCACCATTTTCTGCCACACTTGGATATACGATTGCGTCAATCGGTTTTCCATCGTTGGTTTCAAATTCATTAAGCATGAAGCTGCCAAAATATGCGCTAAAAAAATACCCCGATTCGTCATCATCATCTAAAACTTTGATAAAAGCGTCAGCAATAAATTGAATTAGCTCATCACTGACTCGAGCGATGTTTGAGGGGAGTTGTTTTATCAGTCGGTTATAATTGTTTATAGAGCTTAGATAAAAGTCGTTTACCACATTATTGCGACGCATACGCTACTGGACACTTTAATGTAAGTGCCTGAAAAAGAAGGAATTAGGTGAGTCATAGTATCTTTGGATTGACTAAAAACAATTCACTATGACGACCCAACTCCTTCAAGTTGACGAAATTAAGCAGTTTTTCCCAGGTTGGCGCAAGGACGTGCTGAAAATTTCCTGCTGATAGTCCACTGCATCATCCGCTGCCGCACGGTCTGCCTTTACAAGTGCCGAGCAGAGGCCGGGGCTATCCTCCAGCGCCGGAACCTCAAGCTGGAAAGCATTTACAAGCAGTTCATTCGCTTCTTCAAGATGAAGTGGATTGACGGTTTCTGCATGGGCATCGCTTGGCTGATTATCAGCATGAGCGGCCTGCGGACGGAGGCCTTCCTCGTGATGGACAGGACGAACTGGAAGCTCGGCGGCATTGACATCAACGTGCTGTTCATCGGCCTGTTGCTCCCCAAACGGCTGCTTCGTGCCCATCGTTTGGAAGCCACTGGCCAAGAAAGGCAACAGCAGCACGGAAGAGCGCAAGGCGCTGATGGGGCGGTTCCAGAAGGCGTGGCGACCGTTCAACTCCTTGAAAATCAGCGTGTTGGCGGACAGGAGTTCATCGGGGCGGAGTGGTTCCACTTCTGAGGGCATGTGGGTTCCCTCGTCATCCGGCTCCGCCACCAGGACTACCTGGCCTCGTGGCGGCCTCCATCAAGAAAACGGTGGCCAAGACGGACGGGCACATCCGCAGGAGGCTCAGGCGTGACGGCTTCTTCAAGGCCAGCATCGAGATACTGGGGTACACCTACACCTATGTAGTGTTCCCCAATACTGGTAGTCGAAAGGGCACGGACGAGTTCGTCGTACTGCTGTCGGACATGGCCGATGCCGCCAAAATCAGCGAGGCCTACCGAAAGCGGTGGGGCATCGAGGTATTCTTCCTCCATTGCAAGACCAACGGGTTCAACATGGAGGACCTGAACTTCAAGAACTTGGAAAAGGTGCAGCTCCTCATGGCGCTGGCAGCGGTTGCCTACGTATTCTCGCTGCTGAACGGCCTGATAAAAGAGGGAGTGAAGCCTATTGCCCTGAAAAATTACCGGGACAAAAAGGCGAGGTCCATCTCTTTGTTCCGGCTTGGGCTTGACAACTTAAAGAATATGCTGCACGTTTTGACCGACTTGATGGGGTTTTGCTGGAAATCTTGGCAAAAAGCCACTATAATCCGAGGGAACTGGTGTTTTCTCATAAAAGTGTACAGTAGCGTATGCGACGCATCCAATTTTTAAAGATTGGACAAAAAGTCAGCTTTTCATCATCAGAACTCCCCCAAGTACTGACTGTAAATAATTGACCTTGTTTTGGCTTGATTTCGTTAAGAATCGTTGTTGTATCAAATCCTGCATATAAAATTGACTGTTTTTTCATGTTAACTCTGCCATACCAACTTATCTTTTCAGGGTTTGGATGGTATTTTAATTGAGAAAGTTCTTGGAGTCTTACATTTTGCTTGTTCTCTCGCACTTTCTCATTGATAGTCAGTCTTTTAATCTGAGGAAATGACCTTTCGGCAGTAAGATGAATAAAAAGCTGGTCTGTGGTGAACCTTTTTAAATTGGAGAGAAGCCATTTTTCAGTTGCTGCATCAATTTTCTTTTCTGAAATAATACGAAGTTGCTGTAAAATTGATAAAAGCTGGTTTGCTTCAAAATTGGAAATGTCTTGCATGCAAATTTAATAAATTGAAATTAACAAAACGGTCGGATAGCAAAACCACCCGACCGCCCCAAATCTATATGAGAAAATCTTAATTCTCCGAAACCACCACCGCCTCCTCCACCCTAGGCGCCCGGAACACCACCATCCCATCGAACACATCCAGCACGACCTTGCGCTTGGCCAGCACCTTGCCGAGCAGCATCTGCTTGCTCAGTTCGTTCAGCACTTTTTTCTGGATGACCCTCACGCCGCCATCCCCCGCAGCCTCACCTCCATCCCATACCCCGCCATTACCTCATCCAATTGCGCCAAAAACTGCTTCCGTAAGGACTTGGCGTTCAGGATGCTCTGCTCCAGTTCCGGCGCTTTGTAACTGGTGAGCAGGTTGATGCGCTCGTTGCAGCGGTTGATTTGTTCGAGCAGGTCGCCGATGCTGGCGAGAGTATATTGAGTTTTATTGCTGTTTTCCATTGTCAGAAAATTGAGTCCGGGTTGATTTCAAGAAAACCTTTTTGATGGATTTTCATGGTTTCAGGATGCCTGCGGGTGTGCGAGTAAAGTTGCAGCCAATCGTTTTTCAGAATCTCGAAAACCGGGTGTAACTTATGACCAACGGGATAAGATGGCTCAAAGTAAAAGTCAATCGCACCAACAAATTGAGATTGCAGTTTTCTCAAAATTGGCAAATGCATCTGAAAGGCTTCGTGATGGATGAAAACAACTATGTCAATGTCTTTTGGCAATTCCTTTCGAGTGACGAAACTGCCATTCACCCAAAACAAAACCACATGGTCGCCAATGTCCTGCAAAATCAATTTTTCGAGCAGCGAAAGCAGTTTTTCAAACAACCACCGCCTATGCTCGTTGTTGGCAAAGGTCGTTTCCAATGCCTCCAAGTTCGCCTTGATTGCCTCAGTAGGCACGAGGTAGCCATATTCGTCAAATCGAAGTTGCATTTACAAAGCTAATCCAAATCTGATTTTCAAAAACAAAAAAAACGGTCGGGCATCCCCACGACACCCGACCGCCCCAAAATCTATATGAGAAAAGCTTAATTCTCGCTCAAAACCACCGCCTCTTCCACCCTCGGCGCCCTAAACACCACCATCCCATCAAACACATCCAGCAGCACCTTGCTCTTGGGCTGCACCTTGCCGAGCAGCATTTGCTTGCTCAGTTCGTTCAGCACTTTTTTCTGGATGACCCGCTTCACGGGCCTTGCGCCGAACTCGGGGTTGAAGCCCTCGTCGGCGATGAACTCGGCGGCTTGCGGACTGATGCTCAGCTCGATGTCCTGCTTGCGCAGTTGCTCTACTACTTGGCGCAGTTGCAGCTCCACGATGGCCTTGATGTCCCTCGCCGTCAGCGGCTGGAACATGATGGTCTCGTCAATGCGGTTCAGGAACTCTGGACGCACGGTCTGTTTCAGCAGGTTGAACAGCATTTCCTTGGTGCTTTCGATGACCTCCTCCCGGTTGGATTTGGTGATTTTCTCGAAATTCGCACGGATGATGTCGCTGCCGATATTGCTAGTCATGATGACCACCGTGTTCTTGAAATTGGCGACCCGGCCCTTGTTGTCCGTCAGTCGGCCCTCGTCGAGCACCTGGAGTAGGATATTGAAAACATCGGGGTGTGCCTTTTCGATTTCATCCAATAGGACGACGGAATACGGCTTGCGGCGCACGGCCTCCGTGAGTTGGCCGCCCTCGTCGTAGCCCACATAGCCCGGGGGCGCACCGACCAACCGGCTCACCGAATGGCGCTCCTGGTACTCGCTCATGTCGATGCGGGTCATCAGGTTTTCATCGTTGAAAAGGTACTCGGCGAGCGCCTTGGCCAGCTCGGTTTTGCCCACGCCCGTCGTTCCCAAAAACAGGAACGAACCGATGGGCCGCTTCTCGTTCGATAGGCCCGTGCGGCTGCGGCGGATGGCATCGCTGACGGCCTCCACGGCCTCCTCTTGCCCGATGACCCGGTTATGCAGTTCGGCTTCGAGGTTCAAGAGCTTGTCCCGTTCGCTCTGCAACATGCGGGTGACGGGGATGCCGGTCCAGCGGCTCACGATTTCGGCGATGTCCTCAGCGTCCACCTCCTCTTTCACGAGGAGCTTGCCGCCCGTCTGCATTTCTTGTAGCTTCTGGTTGAACCCATCGAGGCGCTTCTGCACCTCGGGTATCTTGCCGTAGCGTATTTCGGCGACCTCGCTGAACTTGCCTTCCCGTTCCAGCCGGGCGGCGTCGAGCTTCAGGGTTTCGATGTCCTCCTTGGCCTGCTGCACGCCGTTCACGATTTCCCGCTCGCTCTCCCATTTGGCCTTGAGGGCGTTGCGTTTTTCCTCCAAATTGGCCAGCTCCTGGTTGATACGGGCAATTTTCGGCTCATCGTTTTCCCGTTTCATGGCCTCCCGCTCGATTTCAAACTGGCGGATCTTGCGCTCCACCTCGTCCAGTTCCTCCGGCATGGAATTCATTTCCAGTCGCAAACGGGCGGCTGCCTCGTCGATGAGGTCAATGGCCTTGTCGGGCAGGAAGCGGTCGGGGATATAGCGGGTGCTGAGCTGCACCGCCGCCACCACAGCCTCGTCCCGGATGGTTATCTTGTGGTAGTTCTCGTAGCGCTCTTTCAGGCCCCGCAGGATGGAGATGGCGTCTTCTTCCGAGGGTTCGTCCACCGTCACCACTTGGAAGCGGCGTTCGAGCGCCTTGTCGCTCTCGAAGTATTTTTGGTACTCGCTGAGGGTGGTCGCCCCGATGGCCCGGAGGTCGCCACGGGCAAGGGCCGGCTTGAGGATGTTTGCGGCATCCATCGCCCCTTGGCCCTTGCCTGCGCCTATCAGCGTATGTATCTCGTCAATGAAAAGGAAGATGCGGCCTTCGGCGCTCAGCACCTCCTTCACCACCGATTTCAGTCGCTCCTCGAACTCGCCCTGGTATTTTGCGCCAGCGATGAGGGCGCCCATGTCGAGGGCGTAGATTTCCTTGTCCCGCAGGTCTTCCGGCACGTCGCCGTTCACGATGCGGTGCGCCAAGCCTTCGGCAATGGCGGTCTTTCCCGTGCCCGGCTCGCCCACCAAAATCGGGTTGTTCTTCGTGCGCCGGGCGAGGATGTGCAGCACCCGCCGGATTTCCTCGTCCCGCCCGATGACGGGGTCGAGCTTGCCCAGCTTGGCCCGCTCGTTCAGGTTCACGGCGTATTTCGACAGCGACTGGTAGGTTTCCTCGGCACTGGCTGAGGTGACTTTGCTGCCTTTCCGCAGGTCGTTGATGGCGTTTTTCAGCCCTTTTTCGTTCACGCCGCTGTCCTTTAGCATTTGTGAAACGGAATCCTTGACGACCAAAATGGCCATGAGCAGGTGTTCCAACGCCACGTATTCATCGCCGAATTCTTTCAGGAAACTGTTGGCCCGCTGCATGATTTCGTTGGTCGTGCGGCCCATGTACTTGCCCGCCTCTCCCGCCGCCGTGGTGGTCGGGTAGCTTTTTACGATGCTGTTCGTGGCCTTGCGCAGCACGTCGTAATTGACGCCGAGTTTTTTGAAAACAAAGGGCGTCACGTTCTCGTCCACCTCCATGATGGCAGCGAGGAGGTGGCCGGGCTCTATCTGCTGGCTGTTGTTTTCCATCGCCAGTTGCTGCGCCCGCTGGACGGCTTCCTGGGATTTGATGGTTAGATTATTTAGGTTCATTGCTTTATTTTGCTGGTTATCGGCTATTTGCAGTTGGCAGTTCATTGTCTGCTGCAAAAGGCTGTATCGTTTTTAAAACGGTTGACAATGGGGCTGGTTCAATGGGTGTGCCATGTGTTTTATCATCAAAAATTGGCGGGGGAAATGGGGCGTGGGGTGACATTTTGACACGGATTGTTGGATTTCGGGTGACGGGGTGGCAGGTGGGAATTTCTATTGGCTCAAAATCTGGAAACTGTGTATTTTGTGGCTTCACAAACCAAGCTCCGATGAAAAAGCAAAAACCAAAAGTTGACGTTGACCAAGTGCTGGCGACCATTGACCGCACTCTGAAGGAAATTAGAGAGGGATTCAAGCCGGAAGAACTGACTGCCGAAGAACGGGCGGAGGTTATGAAAGGAATCATGAAAGTCATCGTGCAAGCGCACAAGTGCAAATTGAACCTCCGTATCTCAGAATTGGAGGAATCCAATCCAAATGCCTCCACCCGTGAAGCGATGATATATGCCTTAACCTCATTGCCGGATGATTTACCTACAAAGTCAATGATGGAGCTGGCAAAGTGTATGTCGGAAATGTGGGAGAATCGGAAATCAAAAGTAATTTAGCGGATTGTTCACCCTTTCAAATTTTACCTACTTTATGGAAATTCTCTACGTCTGGATAAAAAAATATAAAAACATTGAAAAACAAGGCTTCAATTTCAGCCCAAAGTGGCGCTTCAATTATGACCCGGAAACTGGTAAGTTGGATGTGGAAGACCGTCAGGACAAAGTGATTGACAACTTCTTTGGAGAACATATTTCCAATGTGACTGCGATTGTGGGGGAGAATGGGAGTGGGAAGAGTGGAATATTAGAATTTATTCTTGACGTTCTATTTTCATTCAAAGGTGATTACAATCTGGTTTTAATTACTGATAGAACAATTTTCATTCCTAAAGATTGGCCTTTTACCATTGATGAAAAATGGGATTTCAAATCACTTTTTGACGAAAACACTTTCCAGACAAAGAGATTCAATCCAATTCATGATAAAACCCCTATATATGGCAAATGGGAGTATAAAGCCAAAGAAACCCAACTTGTATATTTTTCAAATTTTCTTTCAAGGAAAAATGAATCAAACTTTAAGATTGAATATCACAAGGACGTTTCAACTGATTTTTTCATAGAGAATGATTTAAAAGAATACGGCTACGGTTTGACGCCTGATGCTTTGTTAGATAAGATTGACATTTTAAGATTTGAAGACACTAAAAGACAATTGAAACTTGTTATAGATTTTTACAATGACTTGCAATTTGATTTTATTCCAACTGAGATTTCGATTCAAATTAATAACGTTGATTACAACATACTTGCATCAAGAATCAAAAGCCTCTCATCGCTTTACGAAAAACATTGCGGCGATGATACTTTTTACTCGAACAACAACATCCAGAGCTTTATCAGAAATCTATGTGTGGGAATATTTTTGAACCGCTTTAGGCTTATTTTTTCATTTAGCAAAGATGTGGGAAAAAGCTTAAACGATTTTGCGGCCTTTCAAGGTTCGACTTTTGAAAATAAATTATATAACTATCTTGTGAAAGTTATTTCGGAATCAAAAGGATTTATGAAACTGAGTGACGATTTAATTCAAGATGTGGTTAATTGGGTTGATTTAATAAAAGAATGGAATGAGAAAGGTAATTTACAATTTTCGAATGGTGCTGCTAAAGTGAAACTAACTTTGGATAATTTTACATTTCTAGAAAAATTCCTTTCATTCTATCAAAAAGTAATTGCCCAAACTGGGTTTCTCAAAATATCTTGGAATAATCTTAGCACTGGTGAGATGGGCCTGCTTAATTTGTTTTCAAGGATTTACTCCGTAGCAATAAAAATGACACAGAGTAGTGGTAAAAATAATTGTATCATTCTGTTGGATGAGGGCGAATTAGGATTTCATCCAAGATGGCAAAAACAGCACCTATTTCGACTTGTTAATTTAATTCCTAAATTGTTTAGCAATAGTACTAAAAAATTAAGAATTCATATTATCTTAACTTCAAACTCCCCCTTCATTCTTTCCGACCTTCCCAAGGAAAACGTCATCTTTCTCAAAAAAGACGAAAGTGGAAAATGCCAAGTTGTGGACGGCTTAAACGACATGAAGCAAACCTTCGGCGCAAACATCCACACGTTGCTATCCGATGGCTTTTTCATGGATGGCTTGATGGGGGATTTTGCAAAAGGGAAGATTGACAAGGTCATCCGGTATTTAAACAGAGAACTGAACCCAGGTGAAACAATGACGGAGGAGGAAGCGGGGAAAATCATTGACATGATTGGCGAGCCAATTTTGAAAAGGCATTTGCAGCAGCAATTCAATATCGCAAAAATGACAAACGAGACGAGCAAATAGCAGAACTGAAACAACGCATCGAAAAATTGGAAAACGAAAAGAATCCAAACACATGATAAACATACGCCATCCACGGCTTTACGAATACGCCCTGCTCCATTACGATGCACTTGTTGAATATTTTCAGCGACCCGGCACTTCGTTCACAATCAATGAATTAGATGAAATAAACCAGCAGATAGGGCGAGTTTTTGAGGGGTACGATTTCAAAAAAATCGTACTCGCCGAGCCACAGGAATTGGAGGTGTTGAAAGCCGGGTTAGACCAGCAAGCCAACCCGCCGGATTTCTCAAAGCTGGTGGATTTGTATGAAGTCTTTGCCAAGACTTCGAGCAAGATGAAGGACGGTTACAATGCCTTTGTACTTTTTGAAAACCTCGATATTTCTGTTTGCCCCTACTGCAATCGGAACTTCATCCGAAACGCAAGAAAGCGACGCACCTCCCAGTTCGACCATTTCTATCCAAAAGATAGGTACAAGCTGCTTGCTGTTTCGTTTTTCAATTTGATTCCAGTCTGCAAAGTCTGCAACCATTTGAAAAATAACAATCAGAAGCAATTGCCAAATCCTTACGACACACGCTATGATTGGAATTCGATGGCAAGATTCGAGTTGAAAATCAAGGCTGCAGATTTTTACTATAATCCAAAATCCGTGGAGATTGAATTGAAAGCCAAGGATGCAGAAGTTGTCGAAATAGTAGAAAACATGAAAGACGTTTTGGGATTGAAAGAACTCTACGACCAACACGACGACTATGTGGTCGAACTCGTCCAAAAAAAATACCTCTACAGCGACGACTATCTGAACGCCCTTTTCAAGCAGTACGAAGGCACGCTTTTCCGCAATCGGGAGGATTTGTTGCGGCTCGTCACTGCCAATTTTGTGGACGATAAAGACTTGAAAAACAGACCGTTGTCGAAATTGACTAAGGATATTTCGGAGCAATTGGATTTGTAAGCTACGCTCTACCGAGCCGGGGTGCTGCCCCTGCGCCTCGTCCATTTCCTCAACGAAATGACCGCCCGCCACCTCCTCGAAACGGATGGGGCGACTTGGCGGTTTAGGCACCGGATATTGCAGGAGTATTTTGCGGGGCAGTGGAAGGAAAAAGACGGTGAAAACCAGTAGCTTTGTAAAAAATACAGCTATCATGTCGGCAACCGCTTTAAAAGAAGAAGTCCGCAAGATGAGCGCTGCAGAGCGCATCCTTTTCGTGCAGTATATACTCGACACGTTGCGGGAGGATGCAGGCGAACCTGAACTGAGCGAAGAATGGAAGGCGGAACTTGACCGCCGCACGGCCTCCTACCTCGATGGCACGGCCAAGACCTACACTTGGGAAGAAGTGCGCACCAAAGTGCTGCAACAATGAACTATTCGCTGGTTTTCCATCAAGAAGCACTGGATGAAATCCAAGACGCCCACGACTGGTATGAGCAACAAAGGGTAGGGCTTGGCGTGGAATTTATGGCCGCAATTGGTGAGGTGGTGCAGCGTGTTTTATCCAATCCAACTTCATTTCCGAAGGAATACAACAAACGGCGGAAAGCACTTCCCAATAGGTTTCCCTACTTGGTCATTTTTGAACTGCACGGCGATGTGGTATTGGTTGTTGCGGTTATCCATTCCAGTCGTCACCCGAGGCGGTGGCAGGAAAGGTAGGGCATCTTGCAGGAGTATTTTGCGGGGCAGTGGCGGGAGCATTGATTATTTCCAAGTTTCCCCAATCTTTGCCATCGAAACAATTGCTTAAATTGAACAACTATGGCAAAGCCTAAACTCACTGATTTCAAAAAATACCTCGCCGCCCTTGACGAAGCGGAGGTTCGGGAAGAAATGCTCAAACTGTTCAACAAACTGCCGCAGGTGCAAGAGTTTTATGCCCAGGAACTCATGTCCGATGCAGAGCGGAAGGCCATGTTGGAGGAATACAAAAAGAAGGTTTACAACCAGTTCTGGACACGCACGGGCAACCCTCGCAACCCCAGCAATGCGGAACTACGCACCCTGCTCACCAATTTTGAAAAAGTGTCAGTTTTCCCTTCCGAAGTAATTGAACTGTTTCTTTACCGGGTAGAAACAGCCACCGAGTTTGCACATGATTTTGGCGGCATGTCAGATGCTGATTATAATGCGAGCATCAGCGCCTTTAAAAAAGCCATTGAAATGATGGTGCAACACAAGTTGGGCAACCAGTTCAGGGCTCGTTGCGAAGCTTTGTTCCGCCTCGACAACCTCGATTATTGGTACACGGAATCGCTGGAGGAATTGTTCTATGAAAATTTTTGACATCCCCACATTTTTCAAAGCAAAACATACCACATGAGCGCACACCACCTATCCAACACCCCTTCCCTCCGCCAATATTTCAAACAACTCGATAAGCTGACCATACAGCAGAAGCTGGGGCGTGGCATTTACCAAAAAGGGCAGGATTACTACGAAAACGACGCCGTGGAGGAACTGGAAGTGGCCGACGCCAACACCGTGGTGGCTAGTGTTTTTGGCTCAGAGGACTATACTGTGAAGATTTTTGCCCGCACGGGCAGCATACAGGCCAAATGCTCCTGCCCCTACGACTCGGAGTGGTCGGGTATGTGCAAACACATCGCTGCGGTGCTGATAAAGGCAGTGGAGGAGGAGTTTTGGCAAGAGATACCGGAAGCGATCATCGAAATTGAACCAACAGCAAAAGGAAAGGCAGTCAATGAACGGGATATGTTCGAGGCGTGGGTGGACAGCCTTTCGGTGGACGAAATGCGGCATTTCATCCGAAAATTAGCCACGCCTGCTTTTCGGGAAGAAGTACGGTTGCGCCACGGTAGTCAAGGTGAGCGGGACAAGACTTTTCTGGAAACCAAGACGAAAATCCAGAAAATGCTGGGCAAGATAAACCGCTACGACAGCGGCGATGGCTTGGACGCTGAGCTGCTGCCTCTGCTCGAAAAGCTACGGGCGTATGGACGGAAAAGGCTGAGGAGATGAGGGATTTGTTCCTGAAAGTCATCGAAGACATTGATGATGCGCAGGATGATGGCTATCTTTTCGGCGAATACAGCGAGGAAAGCTACGATGGCTTCGACATGCTCCAGTTGGTGGCCGCTTTCCTGCGGGACTTGCCCGATGCGGCTCGCCTGAACTACACCAAAGCTGTTTGGAACACTATTAACAACCAGAACTACGACAGCTTTTCGGCCTTCTTCGGCATGGCATCCGATTATCTCAAGCCAAGCGATTGGGATAGTCTGAAGGATTATCTCTACAAATCAGAACTGTTTGATAAGGAGGATTTTTCAAAAGAAATACTCGCCATTTTTGAAAAATCCATGACGAGGGACGACAAGGGCAAGCTCCTGAAAACACTGGCCAAGCAGTCCGACAAGTTCATCGTGCCATTGGCCCAATTTCACGAAAAAGAAGAAGGCAAAGCCAAACAGGCCATCAAGGTGCTGGATTCGGCCATCGGCAAATTGATGAAAGGGGAAAACAACTTTTACTATGGCGCAACGGACGTGAAGGAGCAAGTCATGGAGGAGCGCATCCGATTGGCGCAGGCGCAATCCGAGCCGCTCGAAACATTGGCTTGGCAATATTTGGAACTATTACCGAAAGCGCTGACCATGCGGCGGGTGTTGGAATTGGTACCTTCGCATCGAGCGCAGTTTGAGCCTTTGCTCCGTAAAAAAAGCATCGCCGAATACCTAACTCACCTCGAAGCCGAAAAGCGGCTGGACGAAGTGGTGGCCATCATTGAAAACAAAAAAGAAGAATTCACCCGCGGTGCGCTGTACAGCATGTTTTCCTTGGCTTTTTCCCGCTACGACTTTTACGTCCGAAACAAAAAGGCATTGCCGGACCTTGCACTCAAATGCTTCCTTGAAAAACTGGAAAACGAACTGCCCCATGCCAACGATAAAAATTATATCGCTGTCGTGGATGCGTTGAAAAATATCAAAACGCTTGAGCCTGGGCAAGAATTCCGGCAGCGGTTGGCGAATATCCGGCTTGTTTACAAGCGGCGGCAAAATTTGATGGGTAAGTTGAATATGGCGTTTGGGATGGGATGACTTGGCGCTTCTGCCACCGCATCTTGCAGGCGTATTTTGCGGCGCAGGGGAAAGAAAATGATTCCAAAACAGTGTAGATTTGGAAATCATTTCAGCATAAAATCACCTGAAATTTGACCTACCAATCCTTCCTTCCGGCACCTAAGCTTCAGCCTTATATTGACAAATACTGGCTGCTAAGGGGTTGTTTGCCAGAGGCGGAAGTTGTTTCTGTCCTACCTGATGGGTGTACGGCGCTCTGTCTCAACTTGGGGGAAGATTACCGTTCGCTGAATTTTGGCATACAGGTGAAGCACGAGGGGATTTACCTCATCGGCGCTGCGCTGCGGATTGACGAGCAGGTACTCCAAGGAACAGTCAATCTCCTCTGCATACAGTTCAGGCCGGGGGCTTTCACGCATTTTTACAGGTATGGGGCGATGGCAGGTTTTACCAACAAGGTACAGGAGTTCGAGCCGGGGCTATTCCCCGATATCCGCAAAATCATCCAGCATTTCGTGCCGTACCTCGACCAGTTCTTCCTCGACCGTTTGGAAATTCCCAGGCACTCCATTTTAGAGATAGTTAGTAGTGTGGAACAGTGTAACGGGCAGGTTCGTATCGGCGAACTGACAAAGCGGTATTTCATCACGGAGCGCCAGTTGGAGCGGCATTTCGACCGGCACTTGGGCATTTCTCCGAAGCAGTTCATCACCCTGACGAGGTTCCGCCATGCCCTCCACACTGTTCAGTGCAATGAACAGGGCCGCAGCCTGTCGGAGGTGGCCTGGGACTGCGGCTACTTCGACCACGCCCACCTCACCAATGATTTTAAGCGCTACCTAGGTAGTACACCCACCAGCCTCATTTTGTCGGATTTTTCCAAAACCATTGCCTTGCAGCAGGGATAGCTTTGCCCCATCAAAAACTAATTAACCCAAGTTTCGGATAGCTCCAATTAAATCTCTTTTTCGGCGGCTGCGCCGCCGAAAAAGAGATTTAAAGGGTGTTTTTGCTGGCCTCCGGCCAGCAAAAACACCCCTTTTAAGGGAAGCTTTGGTGCTCCGCAACTTTAATTTATTATTCATGGAAAAGCAATTCAGAACTATCTCTCTGCTGGTCGCCGGGCTCGTCGTTTTTAGTTTCTTGGGTTTTTATAAAACGTATTTCCACCTGTTTCCTCAATTCCTTGGGACGAAATGGGTGGTACATTTCCATGTGCTGACCGTACTGTGCTGGTTTGCTATGCTGATGGGGCAGGCGGCATTGGCAGCGAAGGGCCGGCTGGATTTGCACCGGAAAATCGGTAAAGCCTCTTACCTGCTTTTCCCGGTTATCCTGTCCGGCTTTGTGCTGATGGCCGATTATGGGCAGACCCGCCACAAGGAACCAGCCTTGCTCGGTGCCACGATGTTCGATGCCTCGTTGTTCGCCTTGTTTTACGTTCTCGCAATTTGGAACCGGAAGAACCCAACCTATCATTCCCGTTACATGGTGCTGACGGCGCTCCCGTTCATCAATCCCGGTCTTGGGCGGTTCATTGGCCCCGAAGTGAGCATCACCGTGGAGTTCTTATTGTTGGTGCTCTTGTTGATACAGGCCATTGTCAAAAAACAAGTTTACAAGCCCTACCTGGCAGGCCTGTGCGGTTTCATTGTGGCAATGGGGGCCGTCTTGTATGTTTCGGTCATCAATCCGGCGATATTGGAAGGGCTGTGGGATAGGATTTGGAGATAAGCTGCACTCGAAGTTTTCCTAATGCCTTCGAGGGCGTTCAGGAGCTTTTAAAATAACAGTGTCGAGGCAAGAACCATCCGTCATTTTTTCAATACCCGGCTCCACCATACCCCTTCCCCCATCTGTATTTTCACAAAATACCGCCCCGCTGCCAAGCCCGAAATAGCTACTTCCAGCAAGGGGCCTTTCCCGTAAAATTTAGCCACTTGCCTGCCCAGCAGGTCAAATAGGGTGACTTCCAAAGGCTGGGCATTGGCGTCTTCCATTTTCAAAAAAAAGACCCCGCTCGTAGGGTTGGGGAAAAGCGTCAGGCTGCTGTCGTGGTCTTCTGTTTTTGTATCGAGGATAGTTGGGTTGCAGGCGCTGGTACCGATGAGTTGGCTTAGTTCGTTGCAGAGGTAGTCGTAGTTGCTGGCCGCCTCCGCATTAAGGGATTGGAGGAGCAAATCGGTTTGCTCAATAGGGTCGGTGGGCAGGTGGTAAAACTCCTGGTGGCCATCGTCGAAATGCAGGAGCTTGTAGGCGAGGTTGCGAATGGCC
The DNA here is from genome assembly GCA_016714985.1 of Saprospiraceae bacterium. Taxonomy (GTDB): domain Bacteria; phylum Bacteroidota; class Bacteroidia; order Chitinophagales; family Saprospiraceae; genus UBA6168. Next base: position 176,963 of record JADKBS010000008.1, read on the forward strand.
TTGCCGTCGTCGGGGTCGGACTGGGGATTGAATTGCTCGGTGAAATTCCAGTCCCTGACCGCATCGCTCTCGTTTTTCAAAATGGGCAACAAGCTCCTGGAATCAACCGGCTTGTTGGCGGGAATCTCGGAGGGCCAGCCGTCGAAGCCAGCCATTTCAAGAATGGTGGCGAAGAGGTCTGGCGTGCTCACAAGGGCCTCGCTGACACGCCCTGGCGACGCTACCGCTGGCCCAGCAATGATGAACGGGACATGGACGCCGTACTCGTAAATCGTGCCCTTGCCCTGCGTGGTGTCTGGGATTTGGGAGACCCGCTTCAGGTTGCCGTTGTCGCCGATGAAGATGATATTGGTGCTATCGAGTTGGCCCTCCTGGTCGAGCCATTGCAGCAGGCGCCCCATTTCCGAGTCCATTGCTTCCGTCATCGCCCGGAAATAGCTTTTCGGGTTTTGGTTGATGTGCATCTGCGTACCCGTCAGCCCCGGCACGGTATGCAGCGAATCGGGCGGCAAGTGAAAGGGCGTGTGGGGGGCATTGAACGCAAGCCAAAGAAAAAAAGGCTGGCTGCCGTCCACCTCGTCGAGCCAGTTGATGGCATCGTTCACGGTTTCGGTGGTGGCGTAATTGGTGACAGTGACCGGGCTTGCGCCGTCCACCACTTTTTTCCATTCATAGTAATCGGGAATTTCACCCAGAAAATTGCCCGAATAATGGTCGTAGCCCATCAGGTTTGGGTAAATCAGCGACTGTGTCGTCTGCTGGTTGAGGTGCCATTTGCCGATGTTCGCTGTGGCATAAGTGACCGGGGCAGCATTTTTCAACAGCTTTCCAATCGTGATTTCCGAAGTGTCCAGTTGAGCGTAGCCCTGGCCCGAAATTGCCGTGCCGACGCCTGTTCGGAAGCCATACCTTCCCGTCAGCAGACCCGCCCGAGTGGGCGAGCAATTGGGGTTCGACCAGGCATTGGTGAAGCGCACGCCCCTGCCCAGCAGCGAGCGGACATGGGGCATATTGGCCGTGTCTTGTGCATTTTCGTAAAAACCGCAGTAGTCCATGCCAAGGTCGTCGGCAATAACTAGTAGGACGTTTTGCTGGGCAACCATTTGCGAAGCAAGAGAGAGGAAAATCAGGGCTGGCAACAGGCTTTTTTTCATCGTTGAACCAGGATTTTAGCGGTGGTCTGTTTTGCACCATTTTTTACTTGTAAAAAATAAGTGCCGCCGGACAACTGGCTCGTGTCGAAGCTGTAATTGATGGCGGTTTGCACGTTGTCTATCTGCCCAATCAATGCGCCTGCCGGGCTAAAAAGCGAGGCGGTCATGTTGCTGTTGTAGGTGGGGATTAAGAAGAACCTGACTTGGTCGCTCGCCGGATTCGGATAAACGCTGAAGACAATTTGATTGTCAATATCGTTGGCGCTGGTGAACACATCCACCGACTCGTTGATGACATTGTGGCCCGAATTGGGGCCTGTATTGCCGGGCTGCACGATGCCGAAGAAACGTGGGCCGAGCACATAGGGGTAAAGAGGCTCTTGCGCCTCGTCAATCGTTACAAAATAGGCATAAATGCCCTCCGGGTATTCGGGCGTGATGCAAAAACGACCATTGTACTGGTCGAGGTCGCCCAAGCCGTTGGCGTATTCAAAATCCTCCACATAAGCGCCCAAGGGATAAGTAGCTAGCGACGGGCCGTAGTCGGAAGCTGGCAGTACCGTGCCGTCGGGCAAGGTAGTCCGGTCGGTGATATTGCGCAGGCGGTAGCTGGTGCGCATCCGTTTAATGGGGCCGGTGCCGTCGGTGTTGGCAAAAGCATAAGCGCCATAAATTGGGAAGCCGTCGAAGGCAAACCCGATAATCGGAGAATGCTGGGAACTGTCCGCATCGTCGTACAGGCAGGTCGGGTTCACGTGCAAGTGGTACTCGTGCATGTTGTTCGGGTGGCCGAGGCAGGGGTCGAAGGTCTCCATGTGGATATGCTCGAAATAAAATGCGTTTTGGAACCAAACTTCCTCATCCAGCCAACTATGGGCGTCCTTGGGGTTGTAGATGGACACCCCGTTCGTCCAAATGCCGATATGGCCGTAAGGTGTCAGGGTTTTTGTTCCCATTTTCTCTTGTGGGTTGAGCGTGATTTTGAACACATAATTCTGGCTTTCGGGAAACCAGGGATTGTTCGGCCAATCGTAGCCGATGGGAATCCAGTCAGCGATGTCGTTGGTGCTGACGTAAACGTTGTTGGCAGAATATTGCACCTGCTGCACGTTGGTCGGGATGCCGCTGAAACCGGTCTCTCCGGTTGTGTTGACAATCCAGGAGGTGATGGCGGGGTTGGTTTGCGCTGGCAGCCAGCGGGTAACGGCAAGGAGCAGCATAAAGACGAGTGGTCGCATGGTGTGGCAAGGATTTTAGGCAAGGGCAACAGTAGCACTATTACAGCATTGCATTTTGTGTGAAAGGCTGTCTGATAGTTTTTTGTGAAGAAGGTTTAAAGTTGGAAGAAAATATAATGGCGGCGGCTTGTGCCCCACTTTGAAACAGTGGGTCGAGGTGGTGGTTCAGGCTTCACATCTTGGAAGCGTATTTACAAGGCAGCGGCGGGAGTAGCTAACAACTCAAAACGGCAACTCATCCCCATCCCCACCATACTGCCGCAGCCCCTCGTGGTCGAGGAAGGGGCCAGTCTGTTTGGCCTTGTTTTCCTCCTCCCACTTTGCTTCCCATTCATCGTGCTTCGCCTGCGAGGCCTGCAGCATGGCCAGCGACTGCGGGCTGGCCGAAACGTACTGCCGTACCTCCTCAATCAAGTGCATCGTACCCGCCTCCTCGTCTTCCGGCCAGCAGAGGTCTTGGCCACTGTTGCACCACGGGCGCTGGAAGCAGCCGGGGCAGAAGCCACTGCAGCCGTCATACGTCCAGCCGCCGCCGAATGGGCCGCCCAGTTCATGCTTTTCGCCGAGCCATTCCAGCAGTTCCCGATAGAGCACCCGGGCGGGGATGTCGTCGTTCACGGCAACGCCGTTGCCCGTTTCACCGATGGCATCGAGCAGTTTTTGCAGTTCCGCCTCCATTTCTTCTTCCGGGATGTCGTCGGGGTTTTTGAGGGCAATATCGGGCGTCAGTTGCTCCGCAATGGTCAGGCGGGTAGGCTCGCCCCGCAGCCATAGCTCGAAGCGGTACCAGTCGCTTTCGGGGTCAATGCCGGGGTAGATGGGCGGGAAGCAGAAGCCGCCAGCGATGAGTTCCATGGCCTCCCGGCTGCCGTATTGTTTGTATTTTCCGATGAAATCGAGCAGGGACTGGAGGCGGGCGTTCTCCCGATCGAGGTCGAGCGGGGTGAAGTCGTCGAAAACCTCCACGAGGTCGAGGCCCATGTCAACAAAGGCTTGCTTCAGCGCGAGGTTTTGGCGGTATGGCTCAATGTCTTTTTTGTGAAATTCGCTCATAGTTGTGTTTTTTTTTGCGAAGCAAATTTGACTAAGAAAACTTGAAAAAACAATGGCCTTTAAAAATTGGAAATTAGATAAATCCTTCCAGTTAGACCTCAGATAAGGCAATCCCTCCACCACAAGCTCCGTGTTTCAAACAGTTTCCTACATTTGACAAAAAAACAAGCAATGAAACCCACACTGTCCTTCCTTTTTCTTGTGTTCCTCCTCGCCAGTTGCGCCCAAAAAACAAAACTTGCTGGCGGTTACCAACTCGTCTGGTCGGACGAATTCGACACACCCGGCCCGCCGGATGCCAGAAAATGGAGCTACGACGTGGGCGGCCACGGCTTTGGCAACAACGAATTGCAATTCTACACCCAAGGCCGACCGGAAAACGCACGGGTGGAGGGCGGCAAGCTCATCATCGAGGCGAGAAAAGAGAAATGGGAAGGCTCCAATTACACCTCGGCCAAGCTCGTGTCCCGTGGCAAGCAAAGCTGGCTGTACGGGAAGTTTGAGGTGAGCGCCAAATTGCCCAAGGGCCGTGGCACTTGGCCCGCTATCTGGATGATGCCAGAGAAGGATACGCACGGCGGCTGGCCCGCCAGTGGCGAGATTGACATCATGGAGCATGTGGGCTTCGACCCCGGCATGGTGCATGGCAGTGTACATACGGAGGCGTACAACCACGTCATTGGCACACAGAAATCCAATAAAATGGCCGTGCCGGATGCGATGGACGCCTTCCATACCTATACCGTGGAGTGGTCGGCAGATTCCCTGCTCTTCTTCATTGACGGGAAACGTTACCACGCCTTTGCCAACGAGCACAAAACCTATAAGGAGTGGCCCTACGACCACCCGTTCTACCTCATCCTGAACATTGCCGTGGGCGGCAACTGGGGCGGGCAAAAAGGCGTGGACGACAGCATTTGGCCGCAAAAAATGGAGGTGGACTACGTACGGGTTTACCAAAAGAACGGTTGACGGGGGACGGGAGATGATTGACGGGGCCAGATTTCCGAAGTCTCAAAGACTCGGAAATCTATTCATCCAACAGCGTGATTTGTCTTTGGTTCCGCTACCTTTGACCAAAACTCACCATCCAAATCTTTTTCCGAATGAAAAAATGCTTACCCATCCTCGCACTGCTCATGTTTGCGGCAGCCGTTTCCGCCCAAATCACCGTCACAAGTGCCACCTTCCCGGTAGCTGGGGATACGCTTTGGTTCGCCGTTGACAATTCGCCCGGCACCATCGGCTCGCTCACGGCCCCCGGCCCACAGGACTGGGACTTCACGGGGCTTTCCGCCGATGCGACCTACCGCACCGTCTATCGCCCGGCGAACGGGGGCAACGTGGGCACTCAACTGCCCGATGCCGAGCTGTTCGCCTTCGGCCCGCTCGGCACAGAGACGTACTACAACGTGACGGACACCAAGTTCGAACAGCAAGCCTACTACGGCATCGTGCCCTACGACCTCGTCGCCAACAATGTCTTCAATTATGCACCGCCGCTGACGGAACGCTGGGCACCGCTGAATTTTTTCGACATCAACGCAAGCTCTTCGGGCTTCCTCGAACTCTTCGTTCCTTCTGAATTTTCGCCCGTTTTGATGTTGCAATTGGCAGCGCAAACGAACAACGCACAGATTGACTCCATGCGCTACCGGTTGGCCATCAGCGAAATAGCTGCGGTGGACGCCTACGGTACGATGAGCATACCCGGCGGTACCTTCCAAGTGCTGCGGGAAAAACGCACCCGGTACACGGAAACCCGCATTGATGCCAAAATCCCGCCACTCGGCTGGTTGGATATCACCGATAACGCCATTCCGGCTGGCTTCTTCGGCCTTGGAGTTGACACCACGTATTCCTACCATTTTTTCAACGACGTGGCGAAGGAGCCTATCGCCGTCGTGACCCTGGACAACAACCAAGCTTTTGCTACGCAAATCGTTTACAAAAACACGACGCCACCTATCATCAACTCGGTGAGTGATAAAAGCGGGACTGCGCCAACAGTGGCCATCTCGCCAAACCCCGCCAGCGACGAGGCGGTATTTGAGTTGAAAAACCTCCTGCCGGGCCGTTACCGTATGGTTATTTTCGATGAAACTGGGCGGTCGGTTTTTGAAAAAATTGCGCAGCTAAACGACAGCCACTCGGAGCGGGTTGGCCTCTCGCAGCAGGTGGCGGGCGTTTATTTTTTCAGCCTTTTTGATGAAAATGGGCGGGCGGTTTGCCAAGGGAAATTGGTGAAAAAATGAGCAGGGCGAGGTGTATGGGGCATATCAACCCTTATCAACCTTATCAACCCGTATCAACTTGAATTGCCTCACGCCACCTTCTTCGCCCTTTTATCCGCCTTCATCTGAATCACATCCACCAAGAAGGCGAAGGCCATCGAGAAGTAGATATAGCCCTTGGGAATCTCGAAATGGAAGCCCTCGGCCAGTAGCGACACGCCAATCATCATCAGGAAGCAAAGTGCCAGAATTTTGAAAGAAGGGTGCTGACGGATGAACTCACTGATGGGCTTCGAGGCCACCAGCATGATGAGCACTGTGACAATGACGGCTGTGTACATCACCCAAAGCTCGCTGACCATACCCACGGCGGTGATGATGGAGTCAATGGAGAACACGAGGTCGAGGATGATAACCTCGGTGAGCAGGCGGCTGAAAGTAGCCTGCTTGGGCACGGCAGGCCCGTCGCCCGATTTGTCCTCGGTCTTGTGATATATCTCCTTGGTGCTTTTATAAATCAGGAAAAGCCCGCCCAATATCAGTATCAGCCCCTTGCCCGAAAAATCAATGCCTTGCAGGGTGAACAGGGTTTTGTCCAATTTCAAAATCCAGGAGATGACGCCCAAAAGCAGCAGCCGCATGACCATCGCCAGCCCGATGCCCCAAAAGCGGAGCTTGTTGCGCTGGCTTTCGGGCAGTTTGTCGGCAAGGATGGAGATGAAGATGATGTTGTCAATGCCAAGGATGACTTCCAGGGCGATGAGCGAAATGAGAGGGATGATGGCTTCGGTCATGTTTTAGTTGGTTGATTTATCGCAATTAAAATTAAGTAAAACTGGCATGTGGCAGCCAAGTTCACTTATGCAATAGATTTTAATCGTAATCTAATCTCGCCGGAAAAAATTGGATTTTTCAGCACCCTATTACGAATAATAGCCAAAACGTAACGCTTAATAATCCCTATAAAAAACACTTGATTGCAGATAATACCCGTAACCAAACGCTTGATAATCCGTCGTGGATATCCCCTTCTTGCACGAATATTTTTGGGTGAAATTATTTTTTTTAAACACCCAATTTTATTCAATCATGAGGAGCACCAATTTTTCAACAAATCCAGTATTAAAAGGCATTTCAACACCATTAAAAAGATTTGCAAACAGCCTAAAAAAACGCAAACCCATCAGCAAGCGGAACCATTTTATCTTAACTGCCACCATGCTTTCGGTTGTCCTATCCTACAATTCCTGCGGCATTCATTATCCCATTTTATTGGGCAATAAAAAGACTGACACGCCGATAATAGCAGACAGCCTGAAAGCAGGAACGATAGCAGCAGCCACTACCAACAAAAAGACCATCTACCTCACTTTCGACGACGGCCCGAACAGGGGCACTTCCAAGGTGATGGACGTTTTGGAACAGGCCGAAGCGCCTGCGACTTTCTTTCTCGTCGGCTCGCATATCCAAGGCAGCGACAAGCAGTGGTCGGAGTACGAAGCCATCCTGTCCAACCCCAGTTTCGAGGCGGCCAACCATACCTACTTCCACGCCAAGAACCAGTATGCCCGTTTTTACAAAAACACCCATATCGCCCTCAAAGACTTCCGCCTGATGCGGGACAGCCTGCGATTGAACTGCGCCATTGGCCGCACGCCCGGCTGCAACACTTGGCGAACCGCCCATATCACAGATGATGTGGATTGCCGCTCCCGCCAAGCTGCCAACCTCTTGCAATCCGACGGCTTCACGCTCGTCGGCTGGGACGTGGAATGGAAGGCCAACGGCAAGCGGGAACTCAAGAAAACACCAACGGAGCTGTTGGCCGAAATTGACCAAGCCTTCACTGAGCGCCTGACCCATACCGACGACCACCTCGTACTGCTGCTCCACGACCAACACTTTGTGGACAGCAGCAACGTGCGGGCACTGGAGGAGTTGATTGAACTCCTGAAAAGCAATTACAACTTAGAAAAAGTGAGCGGGTATCCGTGCCTGTAACGGAATGGCAATCAGCCAAGCGACTCAAACCTCGCTTGGAAAAACCGCAGGTACTTCGGCTCATAGACCATTTTCAGCCCCTTGATTCGGCTGCGCTGGTCATAGACTTCGAGGATGGATTCCACCACCACGTCCATGTGCGCTTGGGTATAAACCCGCCGGGGAATGGTCAGCCGCACTAATTCCAGCTTGGGGTAATAGTGGTCGCCCGTGGCCTTGTTCCTGCCTGCCGACACGATGCCCCGTTCCATCGAGCGGATGCCGGAGTCGAGGTAGATGGCTGCCGCCAATGCCTGCGCCGGGAAGCTCGTTTGCGGTACGGTGGGCAGGAATTGCTTGGCATTTAGGAACACGCCAAAGCTGCCGATGGGCTTCACGATAGGAATTTCATGGGCCAACAACCGATTGCCGAGGTACTCTACCTGCCCGATGCGGGCACGGATATGGTCGTCCTGCACCGACTCCCCGATGCCGATGGCCATGGCCTCCATGTCACGCCCGGCGAGGCCGCCGTAGGTGTGCAGGCCCTCATAGACCACCACGAGGTTGCAGGCTTCTTCGTAAATATCGGAGTCGTTCATGGCGAGGAAGCCGCCGATGTTCACGAGGGCATCCTTCTTGGCGCTCATCGTCGCCCCGTCGGTCAACGAGCAGATTTCCTTGACGATTTCGGCCACGGTTTTGTCTTGGTAGCCCGCTTCCCGCACCTTGATGAACCAAGCGTTTTCGGCCACCCTCGTCATGTCGTGGATGATGCGGATGCCGTGCTGGTGGGTGTATTCCCGCAGTTCCCGCAGGTTGGCCATCGAAATGGGCTGGCCGCCCGCCATGTTCACCGTGGTGGCAATGCTGACGTAGGGGATTTTATTGGCCCCGTATTTTTTCACCAGCGCATCCAATTTGTTCAGGTCAACATTGCCCTTGAACGGGAATTCGTTGTCGGGGTCGTGTGCCTCGTCAATCACGATGTCGTGGAACTCGCCCCCGGCCAGTTCCTGGTGCAGGCGGGTGGTGGTGAAGTACATATTGCCCGGCACGATGTCGCCCGGCTTGATGAGCACTTTCGAGATGATGTTCTCGGCGCCCCGGCCCTGGTGCGTCGGCACGACGTATTTGTAGCCGTAGTAGCGGTGGATGGCGTCTTCTAGGTGGTAAAAATTCTCGCTGCCGGCATAGGCTTCATCGCCCATCATCATGCCGGCCCATTGGCGGTCGCTCATGGCCGAGGTGCCGCTGTCGGTGAGCAGGTCAATATAAACGTCCCGTGAGCGCAGCAGGAAAGTGTTGTAGCCTGCATCCACGAGCGCCTTTTTGCGCTCCTCGTAGGTCGTCATCTTCACATGTTCGACCATCTTGACCTTCCAAGGTTCCGCCCACGAGCGGTGGCGGTGGGTATTGACGTTGAGTTCCATGTAATTTGGTTTTGGTTAAGCCAAGTTGCGAGTTGCCAGTTGCGAGCTGCCAGTTGCGAGCTGCCAGTAAACTCAACTCTGGCTTTGCAAAGCCTATTTAGTTAGTAACAACTCGTGACTTACAACTCGGAGCCTTTTACTTATCCGCAACTTGGGTTAGTTAGACTTTTTGGGGCAAAAGTCGGGGGTTGGGAGGAAGGGAGGGGTGAGGAAAGTCAGTTTAGCGAGGGGTGTAGGTCAGTGATGATTTCAGGGAAGTATCGGGAGGAAAAAGAATGGCTGGTATCCGACGATGGGGTAGTATTTTTCAAGTTCTTGAAGGGCAGCAACAATATGGTGGGCGATGAACATTTTGAGTAGATTTTCAATTCTATTGCAAATTGACTCGAATTTTGTTTTATTTAGGCAAGTTCTCTTTAATTTTCCCCGGGGAGTTAATTGAGAAAGGTGATTGCGGAGCGCCATAGACGTGCTGCTCGGCGTGGAGGAGGTACGCAACGAGGCGGTGCATTTCAGTGGGCGATTGAAGGAAATGGAGGAGGATAATCGAAAAGGCGTTTTATCGCCAGATAACTATACCAGGGAACGCAATGCCATCAGCGATGGGCTGTTGAGCCTTCTGGAGGAAAGGCGCAGGTGGCGGGGGTAGGAAGCTGGCTTTTAGAAGGCAGTTTGTTTTCTTCAATCATGCTTTCCTTGCTTGTGACTTTAAATCAATCTCAACCAGCAGCTACTTTCCCAGCTTTCGCCAGTTTATAAGCCCTCAATTTCTGCTCCATTTCCTCCAATTCTTTTTCGAGCCAATCTTGGTCAGCGGGTGTTAGCTTGCCTTTTTCGAGGAGGTCGTCCACGGTGGAGAAAAAACCTTCGACGGATTGGCGAAGTGCCTTCGGATTATTTTGATGCTTTTCCATTTGCTTAGAATTTACTGGTTCAGTCTATTTTTCTGAGTTTACTGCGATATTCCAAAATCAGGTCGAGAACCCTATCCACTTCTTGCATTCGGGAAACACCCTTTGGCAAGCCTATTTCTTTATCAGTCCAATTATCGCTTGTAAGCATAGAAAGATAAAGTTGCAATGTCCGGATTTTTGCCTGAAGTAGTTCTCGTTCTGTCATAGTAGTTTGTTTTTACAAACTTACCGCTTTTTCCTCAACCACTTCCTCCCCAATCATCTCCTCATACCCCTTCCCCCCCTTCCTCGACAAGAACGAATACATCGCCGGAATCACGAACAGCGTCAGCAGCAGCGAGAACAGGATGCCGCCCACGATGACGATGCCCAACGGGATGCGGCTCGTTGCGGCAGCACCCAACGACATGGCGATGGGCAATGCACCGAGCGACATGGCGAGGCTGGTCATCAAAATCGGGCGGAGGCGGGCGGTACTGGCCTCCACCACGGCCTGCCATTTGTCCAGGCCCGCCTTGCGCTTTTGGTTGGCGAATTCCACGATGAGGATGCCGTTCTTCGTCACAAGGCCTATGAGCATGATCATCCCGATTTGCGAGAAGATGTTCAGCGTCTGGTCGAAAAGCCAGAGCGAGAGCACGGCTCCGGCAAGGGCCAACGGCACGGTGAGCATGATGACCAACGGGTCAACGAAGCTCTCAAATTGCGCAGCAAGCACGAGGAAAATCAGCACGAGGGCGAGGATGAAGGCAAAGCTGGTATTGCCCTGGCTCTCGGCGAACTCCCGACTGGAGCCAGCCAACGCCGTGCTCCAGGTATCATCGAGCAGCCCGTCGGCAATGCGCTGCATCTCAGCGATGCCATCGCCGATGGTCTTGCCGGGTGCAAGGCCAGCGCTGATGGTGGCGCTCTTGTAGCGGTCGAAGTGGTAAATCACGGGCGGCGAGGTCTCCTCCCGGATGGTCACGAGGTTGTCCAAGGGGATGGGCTGGCCTTGGTTGTTCCTGACGAAGATGTTCTTCAAGTCCGTCGGGTCGTCCCGGTCGCTGCGGGCCACTTGGCCGATGACCTGGTACTGCTTGCCTTCCTTGATGAAATAACCGAGGCGACGGTTGGAGAGCGCCAATTGCAGCGTCTCGCTCACGTCGGCCACGCTGACGCCCATCTGGGTGGCCTTCAGGCGGTCAATCTCGATGCGCAGTTCCGGCTTGTTGAACTTGAGGTCGGGGTCAACGCCTTGGAAAACGGGGCTTTGATTGGCCTGCTCCACAAATTGCGGCAGCACTTCCTTTAGCTTTTCAAAATTGTTGTTCTGAATCACGAACTGCACGGGCAGGCCGCCCCTACGATTGGCGCTGATGGTCTGCTCCTGTATGGGGAATGCCTTGCCCTCGCTGAACTTGCCGAGGTTTTTGCCCACCATTGCCACTAGGTCTTGCTGGCTGCGGGTGCGTTCGTTGGGCTCCACCAGCACCACCCGCACGAAGCCTTGGTTGACGGAGCCGGATCCGAAAAAACCGGGTGCCGTCACACTCATCACCACCCGGTGCTCGGGCACGGAGTCGAGCATGAACTGCGACATGCGGTCAATATAGCGGTCCATTGCATCGAAACTGGTGCCCTCCGGCATGGACATCTGCATACGGAACTGCCCCCGGTCTTCGAGCGGTGCAAGCTCGGACTGCAAGCCCCCGCCTATTTTATAAATAATGAAAAAACAGGCCACAATGATGGGCAGTGCCATCCAACGGATTTTCATAAAACCACCGAGCAACCAAGCGTAGCCCCGCTCCATACCCGCAAAAAACGGCTCGGTGACCCGCCAGAGCCAGCCGTGGTGGCTGCCGCTCATTTTCACGTTCAAAACAGGGGTGAGCGTCAATGACACGAAGGCCGAGATGAGCACTGCCCCAGCTACCACGATGCCGAACTCCCGGAACAACCGCCCCACAAAGCCCTGCAAAAAAATGATGGGCAGGAAGATAACCGCCAAGGTGATGCTCGTGGCAATGACGGCGAAGTAAATCTCCTTCGACCCCTCCCGTGCAGCCTGCCATTTGTTCATGCCGCCCTCCATTTTCTTGAAGATATTCTCGGTAACGACGATGCCGTCGTCAACAACCAAGCCCGTGGCCAGCACGATGGCGAGCAGCGTGAGTATGTTGATGGTGAACCCGGCAAGGTACATGATGAAGAATGCCCCTATGAGCGAAACGGGAATGTCGATCAGCGGGCGGAAGGCCACCAGTGCATTGCGGAAGAAAAAGAAAACGACCAGTACCACGAGACCGATGGAGATGAGCAATGTCTCTTCCACTTCGGTGATGGACTGCTTGATGAACTTCACGGAATCGAAAGCGATGTCGAGCTTGATGTCCTCCGGCACTTCTTTCTTCAGTTGTTCGAGGCGGCGGTAGAACTCGTCGGAAATCTCTACGTAGTTGCTGCCAGGCTGCGGGGTGATGGCGATGGCAATCATGGGCACCATGCTGCGCTTGAGCACGGTTTCCTCGTTTTCGGGACCGAGCACGGCCTGTCCGATGTCCTTCAGGCGGATGTCCCCTGCGGGGCTGTTTTTTACGATTAAATCCGAGAACTCCTCCTCCGTGTTGAGCCTGCCGAAGGTGCGGACGGTCAGCTCGGTATTGTTGCCAGCGATTTTACCGCTCGGCAGTTCCACGTTTTCACGGGCGAGTGCATTGCGCACATCGGTGGGGGTGAGGCCATAAGCGCTCATCTTGGCGGGGTCCATCCAGATGCGCATGGCGTAGCGTTTTTCGCCCCAGATGTTCACACCACTCACGCCGGGGATGGTCTCCAGGCGCTCCACGAGGGTGTTGTTGGCAAATTCGGTGAGCTGCAACTGGTTGCGGATGTCGCTCTCCACGATCATGGAAAGGATAGGCCCGGCACTGGCGTCGGACTTGGAAACGACGGGCGGCCCGTCGAGGTCGGGCGGGAGGTTGCGGAGCGCCCCAGCTACCTTGTCCCGCACGTCGTTGGCGGCGTCTTCGAGGCTGATGCCCAGCTCGAACTCCACAGTGATATTGCTCGTGCCTTGGCTGCTGCCGCTGGTAATGCTCTTGACCCCGGCGATGGCGTTCATGGCCTTTTCGAGCGGCTCGCTTATCTGGCTCTCGATGATGTCGGCGTTGGCCCCAGCGTAGTTGGTGCGCACGTTGACGGTGGGCGGGTCAATGGCGGGGAAATCCCGCACGCCAAGGAACTGGAAACCGAGGATGCCAAAAAGCACAATGAGGATGCTCATCACGATGGCGAGGACTGGGCGGCGGAGGGAAAGTTCGGAGATGGTCATGCGGCGATTTACGATTTACGATTTTGGATTTACAATTTTAGGGTCAAGGATGGGGCAAAGTAAGCGGTTTAAACAAAATCGCCAGTACATAGTTGCCAAAAGTCTCGTATCCGGGGAGGAAATTGGCTTTTCAGAAAATCAATGGGGGCAGGTAAAACAGCTTTTTCCAGTCATGTTGGTCGTTGTAACATGCAGCATAATATTGGTATCAAAAACATAGGTCATTTCGAGAGCATTGCCAACAGTTCTTCAATCGGTTCTTCCACCTTCATTTCGTGAACGGCCTCCTCGATGGCAGCTTCATTATGCCCATTCCAGCCTTGTGCCGCTTTGAGATACGTTGGGTCGAGTTTTTTACGAATTGGCTTTGCCAATTCTGGTTTTGCCAATTTGTTGGGTGGTTTTGGGTTGTCATCAGGCTGGGCGTTTTTTTGCTTTCCGCCTTTACTGTTCTTGCTTTTCTGCAACAATGAATCAATGAATTGCATCACCTCTTGCTGCAATGCTTCGGGAAGGCTATTGAATTTATCGTTCAATTGAACCGTCATCTTTTTCAAGGTTTGATAAAAATCGGCAGTAGATACTCACTCAAAATTAACCAACCCTTCCAAAGTTCCCACCTTTCCCACCAATTTCCAAAAATGTGCCCTACTTCCCTCCCTTCTTCTCCTTCGGCTTCTTCTTCACCGCCGCATCGAGCATCATGATTTTCTGCCAAACCATGCCAGACAGTTCATGGGAGAGGGATTCCACCTCGTCCACGGTCTTTTGCACCTCGGAGTCTTGGAAACATTGCACATGAAGCGCTGCCAACTTGGAGTTGATGGCCAACAATTCGGAGCAATAATCGAGGTAGCGGGTAAGCTCGTAGGGGGACATTTGGCGCTCTGGGGAAGAGGCAGTTTTTTTGAACTCTGCAACGAGCGAGCCGGGGTCTTTCGTCAACTGGTGCATGTCCACCACGTGGGCGATGGAGCGCAGGCGGTGCAAGGAGTTCAAGGCTGCCTTGCGCTTGATGCGGTTTTCCAGTGTGGCCAGGAACAAGATGGCTAAGCCCAGAAAAACGACTTCGTTGATGGCACTCTCTGCGCCCTGCAAGATTTCCATCAAGCCACTTTCCCCTGCCGGGATGTAGCGGATGGTCATCACACTGAGCCACCCTGTGAGTCCTACCAGCAGGCCGATGGCCAAAAAAGTAACAATGCGGATGGGCCATAGCGGCTTGGGCAACTGCTCCACCAACTGGACGATGGCCGCCGCCACCTCGCTCAATTCGCTGGCCACTTTGCCCAGCCCCGAGGCGGGAAAGCGCTCCTCTATCCTCATGCGCAGCTTTTCCAGCGTATCAAGGATTTGGGTGGGCCGCAACTCAGAGTAGCGGCTCGGCGGGAATTTCGTGGCGAAGAAAAAGGACATGGTTGGATGAGGAATGATAAATGTTGGAATCGTGGATTGGTTGCGCCTCCAGCACTAATCATTCGCAGTGGCGAAGTTGCAGTTTTTTTTTAAAAAAGCCTCAGCAGCTTCCAACGCTTCCAGCTTGCCCACATCCAACCATTCGTCGGCACTGTGGTCAAAGCCAAGTATGAGGCACGTTTGAGCAGCTTCCAGATAGACATCTATGATGGAAAAAGGCCCCTTCGTTGCTGGCAACCAGTTTAACAAGGCGGGGTTGATGGCGTGGATGCCGCTGAATGCGAAAGGATTGAAGGCTAAAGGATTGAAGGATTGAAGGATTGAAGGATTGAAGGATTGAAGAGGGGCGACTGCCAACTGCGGACTGCCGACTGTGGACTGCGGACTGCCGACTATCCTCTCTTCCCCCGTCTTGGCGTTCTGCCAGCCGCAAAGGCGCATTTTTTCATCGAACAAAAAATAGCGGGACGTGGTGCGGCGGCGCACGGCAAGCGTGGCGATGGCGCCGCTTTCGAGGTGTTTTTGGTAAAAATGGGCGAGGTTCATGTCCGTCAGGACGTCGGCATTGCAAACCAAAAAGGGCAGGCCGTCATCGAAGAACCAAGCGGCTTTTTTCAGGCCACCGCCCGTATCGAGCAACTGTTCCCGCTCGTCGGACACGGCGATTTGGATGCCGAACTGCCCGTTTTTTTCAATGAAATCAATGACTTGCTCCGCAAAATGGTGGACGTTCACGATGATTTCCCGGCAGCCCGCTGCCTTCAGCCGGCGGATGGCGATTTCGAGCAAGGTGACGCCATTCACCTCCACGAGCGCCTTTGGTCGGTCGTTGGTGAGGGGGCGGAGGCGGGTGCCGAGGCCAGCGGCGAAGATGAGGGCTTTCATAATATAAGAGGGGTGAGAGGGTGAGAGGGTGAGAGGGTGAGAGAGGTGAGAGGGTGAGAGTCTCGCATCTCTCACTCTCTCACCCCCTCACTCTCTTATTTCCGAAAGAAACTCCCGGAATGCCTTGGCCGTCTCCCTGCTTGCCGAGAACATACCCATGTGCCCAACGGTGGGGAATACATGGATGATGCCCCGATTGGGCAACGTGGTCATGGCCATGCTCACATCGAGCGGCACAGCAGTATCGTGCTGACCAATGAGCATGAGCACGGGGCATTGCAGATGGCGCAGCACCTCAGATCGGTCTTGGCGATTGCGCATGGAGTCAAGTGCGGCGATGATGGCTTCTGGCGAAAAATGTATCGCATTGTGAATCAACCGGTTGACTTCCGACTGGTAGCCCTTGGAGAAATCGTAGATGAAAAGCTGCGGGATGGTCTGTCGCACATAGATGACATGGCCATTGGTCTTGACAAACTCGATGGCTTTGAGCCTCCCGGCCTTTTTCTCTTCGGAGTCGGCAAAAGGGTGTGAATGGAACATGCACAGACCCGCTATTTTCTCCCCCCACTTCTCGGCGTAGGCAAGGGCCACGTAACCGCCCATAGAATGCCCTGTGAGGATGAATTTTTGAAGGCCCAAATGTTCCACAACAGCGGCTACTGCCTCGGCCATACCTGCCATGGTCAGGTTTTCCGTGAGTTCGGAACTGCCGCAGCCTGGCAGGTCTATACAGATATACCGCCTGTTGGGCAGCAATGGGAGCCATTCTTCCCAAAGTCGGCTGTCCTCCAAAAAACCATGTATCAACACGACTGGAAGCCCCTCTGCGTCCCGGCTCTTTCCCGGATTGTTGTCAAAATAGGCGATTTGTTTCCCCTTGAATATTATTTGTTCCATTTTCCAATTTCAGGCGGCATAGTGATGGCAAGTTTATTTACAAAACATTGATTGACAAAAACTTGTGTAAAATCCTGGCCGACCAAAAGTTCGCTCCATTTGTCAGTGGCCACAGCCTGTGGCGGCGGCACTGTCTTATTTTTTTTGCAAAAATACTTTTCTTGCATGGTTTTCAGGCCAATTTATAATTTTACCCATCCGTTTTGGAAAACTATACACGTGGTGGAACCAATATTGTCCATTTGGATGCCCATATCGTAGGCCACATCCTTCCCACTGTTGAACTTTTCCTTTGAACTTTCGACTTGACACTTACTGATGACTTCTCTAGGAAACGTAAAGCAAAAATTAAATACCATCGGGCAACTGGAGCGTGACCTGAACCTCAAGCAATTGCAGGTCAACCGTTTGCTTAATATCACGCAGGCCATCAACAACAACGTGAAGATGAGCGGCCTGTTCGATATGTACACCTCGTTTCTCAGTTGGGAAATGGGCGTGAAGAAAATGGCGCTTTACTATCGAAAAGAGAAAAAATGGGTCTGCTCAGCCCATATCGGCTTTGAGCAGGGCGAACTGAAGACCGATGTTTCAGAGCAACTCAGCCGCTACACCCGCCTGCACACCCTCGCCGACAGCGACGACCCTTTTTTCCGCCAGTTCGATGTGGTGATTCCTGTGAAACACAAGGATGTACACTTGGCTTACGTCTTCATTGGCGGATTTGGTGAAGAGGAGGATATGTACAATAAGGTGCAGTTCATCACTACCATCACCAATATCATCACCGTTGCCATCGAAAACAAGCGGCTCTTCAAGAACAAAATCGAGGAGGAGCGCCTTCGCAAAGAAATGGAACTGGCCAGCGAGATGCAACAGTTGCTGATCCCGAAAAACCTACCCACCCGAAAGGAGTACGAGCTTTCAGCCATCTACCGCCCACACCTCAACGTCGGTGGCGACTATTTCGACTTCGTGGAGCATGGAAACGGCAAAATCACTTTCTGCATTGCGGATATTGCGGGCAAAGGCGTTGCGGCAGCACTGCTCATGTCCAATTTCCAAGCAAGCTTTCACAACCTGCTGGAACAATACGACAACCTTACTTCATTTGTTGAAGCGCTCAACCGGGCAGTGCTTCGAATCACAAAAGGCGAGCGGTTCCTGACCTTTTTCGTGGCTCAATGCGACCTCAACACCCGCCAACTGACTTACGTGAACGCTGGGCACAACCCACCCATCCTCGCCATGGACGAGCAGTTGAAGTACCTCGACAAGGGCACAACAGTGCTAGGGGCCTTCGACGACCTACCATTCATTGAACAAGGTACGGAACAATTGACGCACGAGGCGCTCATCCTGCTCTTCACCGATGGCTTGACAGAACTGCAGAACGAGGCGGGCGAGTACGTGGACGAGAATTTTGGGCAAAAATTCGTGCTGGAAAACTACCACTTGAGCGCTACGGAGTTCAATCAAAAAGTGATGAACGCTCTCGACCTTTTCAAAGGACAGGCCGGCTTTCAGGACGACTTTACCGTGCTGACGTGCAAGGTGTTTTGAAGCTAGGGACTGGATACTAGATGCTGGGTGCCGGATGCAACTGCGGCTGACGAAACTTGAAGTAGCCCTTGCTAATAAACTGCTGACTGACTGCCCGCTGCCAAACTGCCAACTACCGATGTTGGTCTGTTAAAAAGGGTTGAGTATCGAAAGTCATTAACGATGGGTGAACCAATACCGTAGCTTTGTGTTCATTTCGCACTTAGAACTTGAAGACCACTGAATGAAAGATAAAAACGTAGCAGGAATTTTGGCCCTGTTCCTCGGTTGGGTGGGCATTCACCGCTTCTATATGGGGCAGGTAGGATTGGGCATTTTGTACGCCATCTTCTTTTGGTTCCCGCTCGTCTGGCTGATAGCCTTCATTGATGCCATTGTGCTGTTTTCGATGGATCCCGACGTGTTCAATGTAAAGTATAACAAACAAGCTTGGCAGCAGCGACAGCAACAACCCGATTTTGAGCGGGAGCGCCGGCCTGATTTTGAACGTAGGGATATGCGCCCGCAGGCGTCACCTCCTCCCCCGCCCCAGCGAAAGCCCCCTATCGATCGTCCAAATCCGCACAAAACGGCGGGCCTCGAAAAGTTTAAGGACTACGATTATTACGGGGCTATTGAAGATTTCAAAAAATCCCTCGAACTTGCGCCGCAGGACATCGCTTCGCATTTCAACATCTCGTGCGCTTACGCCTTAATTGAGGACAAAGAGAAAGCATTCAAACACCTCGACAAGGCAGTTTCCCTTGGCTTCATAGATTTCCAAAAGATAAAAGAGCACCACGCACTGGCCTACTTGCGCATCCAAAAGGAGTTCGAACAATTCGAGGCAAACGGGTTTCGATTGTCGCCCGCTTCTACTTCCAAAACCGATGAAAATAACATGCTCGCCTCGCAGCCAGACCTGCTCGACAGGTTGAAAAAACTGGCTGAGATGCGGGAACATGGCCTGCTCACGCAACAGGAATACGATGACCAACGGCAACGGCTGATGGGGTCTTGAAGTTTAACAGTTCGTCAGTGGACAGTTTGCAGTCAGTTTGCAGTCTATATAGTCTTAAAGTCTCTTGCCGTTCAATTAGGCACTTACTGAACAAATATGGACTGACTGCCAACTGCCCACTGAAAAGAACTGGCCGCAATTTTGCACTACCTGAAAATACAAGAAAAGTTTAACAAAACGACTATGTATTAAAGGAACTATGAAACGTCTAATCATGGACACCAAACACAAACTAAATGGTCGCTGAAAACCTTATTTCATCCGCAGTTCTTCCACTTAGAACCTCGGATACAGGCAAGATGGCCCTCGCTTCGATGGAGACCTTCAATGTGCGCCATTTGCCAATCGTCAATGAACGCCAACTCTTGGGCGTCATCAGTGAAGACGATATTCTCATCCACAACACCAGTGAACCCATCGGCTCCTACCAGCTTTCCCTGTTAAACGCCTTCGTGCAACACGACGACCACCTTTACGAAGTGATGCGCCTATTGGCAGACCGCCAATTGACCGTCATCCCCGTCGTGGACGACAATGGTGACTATTTCGGCATGGTATCACTGGAAGACGTGCTGAACTATTTTGCCAAAACAGCAGCCTTCAGTGATTCGGGCAGCATCGTGGTGTTGGAGTTCCAACAACGCAGCTACTCACTGGCAGAAATCGCAAGACTCGTGGAGGCAGAAGGGGCGACCATCCTCAGCACCTTCGTCACGTCGCACCCAAATTCTACCTTAGTAGAGGTCACCTTGAAAATCAACCGTCAGGACATCCGCAATATCCTCGCCGCCTTCGACCGGTTTGGCTATGCCATCAAGGCCTCTTTCAACGAGGAAGAATACCTCGAATCGCTTCAGGAACGCTACGATGCCCTAATGAACTACCTGAGCGTGTGATTCGATTGCGGATTGCGGGATTGCGGATTGCGGATTTTTGGGGCCTGCCTTGAATTTAATTTCATGAAATTGGGAGGAACTGAACGTATCGATATAAAACAGGAAAGAGGCTGTATCAGAAGTAACATTCAGATACAGCCTCTTTTCATTTTAGCCACGCAAGTGCTGGGGTGCTCCAATTTCTCGTTTGTGGTGCCTCATAGCAGGTCAGGGTACAAAAAGGCCAAAACAAGTCGTTTTCAGCCATTTTTTCCTCCTTTTGCGGGTTTGCCGGGCCTAAATCGGGCCGGATGGGCACAATGAGCCCTTGCTGCAGCCTTGCCCACCACTTTTTGAGGTTGTGGGCGATGGCGACGAGGCCGAACTCGCAGGTGACCTTGTCCAGCCCCCGCAGCAGGAAGCGCCTGAAGCCCCGGTTCCACTTGATTTGCCCGAAGACGGGCTCCACGTCGATGCTCCTTTCCCGCCTGAGCTTGATGCCCTGCAACGACCACAGCCGCCTGCGGGCCTGTTCCCGGTACCTGTTGAGCGTGGGGTTGACCCTTATAATCCTGTCGGTCTTTGCCTGGTGGCACATGCCCCGCAGGGGGCAGTCCTCGCAGCGCCGGGCCTGGTAGACACGGACGGTGGAGGGGTGCCCGTTCTTGTTCTTGGTGTGGGCAGTGTAACGGTAGGCCAGGCGCTGGCCCATCGGGCAAACGTAGTAGTCTTCCTTTTCGTTGTAGTGCAGGTTTTCCACACGGAAGGGGTCTTGTTGGACGCTCTTCTTTTGCTCCTGGTAGAAGCCGGGGTACTTGACGTAGGCCTCCATGCCCGCCTGTTCGAGGTAGGCGTAGTTTTCCTCCGAGCCGTAGCCCGCATCGGCGCTGACCCGGCGGGGCATGGGCTGCTGGATGCCCTCGAGCTGGGCACGGGTGTCCTCGAGGTGCTCCTTGAGCACGGGGGTGTCGGTGGGGCCCTGGTGGACGGTGTAGTTGACGATGAACTGGCCGGAGGTGCCGGCCTGCAGGTTGTAGCCGGGCTTGAGCTGGCCGTTGCGCATGTGGTCCTCCTTCATGCGCATGAACGTGGCGTCCGGGTCGGTCTTGGAGTAGGAGTTGCGGCCGTCGAGCTTCGCCTCGTGCTCCTCGTACTGCCGCAGCTTGGGCAGGTGCTCTTCCGAAAGGGACTTGAGCTTGCGGCGGAGCTTTTTGTCCCGGCCCAGGTCTTCCTCCAGCTGTTCGTTGAGCCGCTGCACGGTCTGGCCCAGCCGGGCGCTGCCCACTATTTTTCCCGCTTTGACTCCTTCAGTTTCTGCCTGCTGTGCCTGGCTTTCTTCCGCTTCGTTCTTCCGCTCGATTTGTTCCAGCAGGGCGTTTATCTTGCCCAGCAGCCGGGCCTTGTCCTTTTCCACCCGCTTGGCCCAGACGAAGGTGTAGCGGTTGGCGGCCGACTCCAGCTTCGTGCCGTCAACGTGGTAGTCCTCCAGCCGGACCAGCCCTTCCTCTAGCAGGAGCAGCAGCACCTCGGCGAAGACGGCCTTTACCGTCTGCTTCAGCTGGCCCTTGCGGAAGCGGTTGATGGTGTTGTGGTCGGGGGACTGCATCCCGCTCAGCCACATGAAGTTGATGTTCTCCGAAACGGCCTTGGCGATGCGGCGGGAGGAGTACAGCCGGTCTATGTAGCCGTACACGAGCACCTTGAGCAGCATGCGGGGATGGTAGTTGCTGGCCCCGCCGCCCTCGTAGGCGTTCAGCAGCGGCTCCAGCTTCATCCCGTCTATGGCCCGGCTTACCAGCCGGACGATATGGCCTTCGGGTATCAGCTCCTCAAGGCTTGGCGGGAGCAGCCACTGCTGGTGCTGCTCGTAGGCCTTGAACGTGACCTGGCTGTGACGTTTTTTTGTCTTGTCTTTCATCCGCGGTAGTTACGGCGACTTCCGTAAATAAAAAAGAGGCTGTGACAGCGTTTTACTTCTGATACAGCCTCTTTCCTGTTTTACTGCTCCGCAACCCAAAAGCTAAGCTGCGCCCGCAATCCACAATCCTTGAATCCGCAATCGAATCAGTCCACGTTTTCTTCCTCTTCTTCCTCTTCTTCTATCACGCCATTCTCGCCGGAGTCGGCAATAATACCAAGGATCACCATTGCTTTTTCAGAAGCAGTTTGCTCGGCGCTCTTCTTGTTGAAGTCGTCGGCAGTGGCCACTTTCTTGTTGTCCACCATCACGGCCACCTTGAAGCGGTCACGTTTTTCGAACTTGTAGCGGGCCACGAGTTTGTAGCTGACGGTCTGTCCGTTTTTCTGGCACCATTCGAGGAACTGGCTCTTGTAATTGTCGTCGTAGCTTTCCAACTCATGCACGTCCACGTAGTTGCGCAGGATCTTTTTGATGACAAACCGCTTGGTGGCCGGATAGCCTTTTTCAAGGTAAACCGCCCCCACGAGCGCCTCCACGGCATTGCCGAGCATAGAGCGGCTGAGTCGGGTCTGGCTGTAGTCCTGCAGCAGCATGTCAAGGCCCATCTTGTCGCCGATTTTGTTCAGCGTGTTGCGCTTCACGATTTTGGAGCGCATCTTGGTTAGAAAGCCCTCGTCGGCGTTAGGGTACTTGATGAACAGGTACTCCGCCACGATGGTGCCGAGCACGGCATCGCCCAAGAACTCCAATCGCTCGTTGTTCTGCATGGCGTAAGCCTTGTCGGAGGGGTTGGACTTGTGCGAAAAAGCCAACTTGAAAATGCCCATATTGGATGGCGTGAAGCCAATCAGGGGGCGCATTTTGTTGGCAAAATCCCTTTCGGGATGGAAAAAACGATTGTTAATACGTTGAAGTAGCCGCAGCACTTATGTTGAAGTGTTTTGACGCTGACGGGCAAAGCGAAAATCGCTTTCCAAAAAATGCCATTTTTTGGAAAATGAACGGTAAACACCATTCCCATCATGCCTGAATTACCTAATACAGTGCAGTTGCCTACCCATCTGCCAATCATGGCACACCGAACTGTTGAACCAATATAATAAACTGAAAATCAAAGGGATGAAAAAAAACAGGCTGCGTAAGAACGATACTAAGAGAAGGCAGGAATAGTTGAAATTACTGCTTGCGGGTAATGGGCGGGATTATGTTGAGAATTGGGGCGGCACCCATGACCTGCAATTTTATCGGCATTTCAATGCTACACTGAACGACTCGTTGGCCGCCATGACAGGCAATTTTGATGCAAACTTCAGAAGAAGCGTGCGCCGCTTTTGAAGTTATGAAGAAACCTTGTCCGCATGGTAGTTGGTTACGCTTTTATCTTACTATCAAATCCTTTGACTTGCGTTTTTTTTACATGAAAACCAGGCATAAAAATGCTACAAACTCCTGATCTTCAATATTTTGCGGAGAGAGAGGGATTCGAACCCTCGGTACAGTTGCCCGTACAACGGTTTTCGAGACCGTCCCGATCGACCACTCCGGCATCTCTCCTGCTTTAGCATTTGGCTATTTGCTCTTAGCTATCGGCAGCCAATAGGCAAATCCCGCATGCAAGGCCAATTGCAAAAGCAAACAGCCGATGGGCAGCAAAGATATAGCGGGAATTCATAAAAAAAGCGATACCTATACGTAGTACCCATCTTTTTTAAAAGTTTCCCTACCTTTCGCTCTGCAACCTGTCGGATACATCAACGGAGGCTTGAAGACAAGGTTTCTGAAATCCTTGGAAAGCGTTGGGTTCCGTCAATTTCAACAAAAAAACTCAGGCACTCATGCAACGACGCAATTTTTTGAAAAACAGCCTACTCACAACGGCGGCAGTAGCCGCTGGCGCTTCGGTAGCCGCTGCCAGCGGCGATCAACCCGCCGCCCGCAAGTTCAAACTTAAATATGCACCACATTTCGGCATGTTCGAGCAGTCGGCAGGCAAAGACCTGATTGACCAGCTCAAGTTCATGGCCGACCAGGGCTTCACCGCCATGGAAGACAACGGCATGATGGGCCGCACCCCTGAGATGCAGTCGAAAATCGGCGAGACGATGGCCAAGCTCGGCATGACGATGGGCGTATTCGTGGTCAGCTTCGACAATTGGCCGCTAGCCACCTCCCTCACCAGCGGCGACAAGGAGTGGCGGGACAAGTTCGTCAAAGCCTGCCACGGGGCAGTCGAAACGGCCAAGCGGGTAAATGCCAAGTGGATGACCGTCGTGCCCGGCAACTACGACCGCCGCCTGCCGATGGGCATCCAAACCGCCAACGTGGTGGAGTCCTTGCGCCGTGGCGCAGAAATCTTCGAGCCGCACGGCCTCGTGATGGTGCTGGAGCCGCTCAGCGACACCCCCGACCTCTTCATGCGCTACTCCGACCAGACCTACCTGCTCTGTAAGGCCGTCAATTCGCCAAGCTGCAAAATCCTCTTCGACATGTGGCACATGCAGCGCAACGAGGGCCGCATGACCGTCAATATGGACCTCTGCTGGGATGAAATCGCCTATTTCCAAATCGGTGACGAACCAGGCCGCAACGAGCCTACCACGGGCGAGGTGAACTACAAGAACCTTTTCAAGCACATACACGACAAGGGCTTCACAGGCATCCTCGGCATGGAGCACGGCAATTCCAGCAAGGGTAAGGAAGGAGAAATGGCCGTGATAAGGGCGTATGAAACGGTGGATGCTTTTTGAAATAAAACTTTTTTGAGGCACGGCTGCGCCGTGCCTCAAAAAAGAAAATTTTTGTTTTTGCTGGCAGCCTGCGGCGGCCAGCAAAAACACTTTTCTAATAAACATGGCACTTTCCATAGGCATAGACATCGGCGGCACGAACATCAAGGCCATCGTGGTGGATGAGCAAGGCAACCGCATCCACCAGGCCACGGCGCCCACAGGGCAGCACAACCGCCCAGAGGACGAGCAGCGCTGGAAGGGCACCGTGCGGGATGTTTTCATCAACCTGAAAAAAGAGTTTGGAAATGAGGTGAAAGCCGTCGGCCTCTCTGCACCCGGCATTGCCAATGCCGACAACTCGGCCATCCATACCATGCCGGGCAGGCTTTGGGGCTTGGAGCATTTCAATTGGTCGGAGTTTTTCGGCGACCGGGTCTGGGTGCTGAACGATGCCCATGCTGCCCTCATGGCAGAGGCCCGTTTTGGCGCAGCCAAAGGAAAAAAACACGCCGTGCTGCTCACCCTCGGCACGGGCGTAGGCGGGGGCATACTCATTAACGGTGAACTGTACCAGGGCATGGGGCAGGTAGCAGGACACCTCGGCCACTTCTCCATCAATGCCACCGATGCCAAACTCGACTCGACGGGCAGCCCCGGCAGCCTGGAGGACGCCTTTGGCGACGAGACCGTGCCGCACCGCTCACATGGCCGCTTCCGCTCGACGCTGGAAATGGTGCAGGCCTACCAGCGGGGCGACCACTTCGCCACTTGGCTTTGGCTCGATGCCGTGCGCAAACTGGCCGTGGCCATCAGCACCATCGGCAATGTGTTTTCCCCAGAAGTCGTTGTGCTCGGCGGCGGCATCACCAAGGCCGATAACGCCCTTTTTGAGCCACTTGCAGATTTCTTGGAACTCTACGAATGGCGGCCCGGCGGCAAACAGGTGACGATTTTGAAGGCACAGTTCAACGAGTTCGCAGGGGCAGTGGGGGCGGCGGGTTTTGCTTGGCAGATGGCGAAGGGTTGACTATTACTTGCCAGGGCTGTATTTCCGCTTCGCCCGCTGCTCCACCTCCTCCCGGTAAAACGCCACATCCTTAAACTGCATATCCACGTAGCGTTGGGCTTGGTCGTAGAAATGAGGCAATTTTGGGTCGCCGCTCTCGCCACCCGCCAGTAGGCTCTTGGCCTTCAGCCTGGGGCCGAACTCCACCACCGCCACGAAGCTATTGCCACTGGTTCCGTAAATGCGCTTGCTCTTTTTATAGGTACGGGCACCGAAGCTGGCCAGTGCGCCCCATTTGGCGGAGGCCATTCCACAGGCGAGGCTCGGCTTCGAGTCGTCGAAGGGCTGCTCGATGTCCCCGGTCAGGCGCTGGAAGCGGTTGATTTCGCCCCAGGGCACATCCCATCGGCCAAAATCTGCTTTTAGCTGCGCAATGGCCTCTTTAAAGATAGCCAGCCGCTCCGCCGGGGGCGAGCCAGTGCCGAAATAGTTGATAGTAGCCATGTCGCCGAGGTATTCGTAGTCCATGTTGTTGGGTACTGTTCCGTGTTTCTCGTAAAACGTACCGTAGTAATGCGCCAGCGACATAGCCACCGACTCCTTGCTTACCCGGAAATCCCATTTGCGGAGCACCTCGATGGCTAGTCCAATCGTTTTGTCATTCCCTTGGGAGCCTGCATCATCATAAGCCTGAACCAAACCTGGAATCAGCTTCTCAAAGCCCGGCAGTACGGGGTCGTAAGCCGTTTCAATCAATTTGTCAAGGGTAAAATCACGGCGCTCCTTGAGCAGCCGCACAGCATGAACGCCCCTGAAATTCTCTTCGGGCAGGCGCATGTAAACGGGGTAATCCGTTGGCTTAGGGCTGTACTCCCCAGCGCAGGTAAAAGGCGTGGAATTGCAGTTCTGCAACCAGCCATTGGGTGGGTTTGCGACCACGATGCAGTCGTCCACGGGGTGCATGCCCTGCCAATCGGTGGCGGGGTTGGAGCCGTCCACGGGCTGGGTGTAGTCAAACTGCTCATTGCGCTTCGGGACAAAATTGCCGTGGTAGAAGGCGATGTTCCCCTCCGCATCGGCGAAGACGGTGCTGTTGGATGAATTGGTGCGAATGTCCATCATCTTACGAAACTCCTTGTGATTCTTCAGTTTGGTACGGGTGAACGACTGGGTAAGCGCCTGCACGGGCTTCCACATCATGGCCGTGGCCGTCCATTTGTCACCATTCTTATGGGTAATCGGGCCGTGGTGGGTGCGGTAAATGGGGAACTTCCGCTGCTTCATCTCCTTGCCGTCCTTGTATTTCAACGTTACTTGCTTCGCAATGACAGGGCGTTTTTCATTGCCATATTTATAGAAAAACTGGCCGTTTTCTTCGGTGACGGTCTCTACGAACTCGTCCATCACATCGGTGTACGAGGAGGT
This sequence comes from Saprospiraceae bacterium, assembly GCA_016714985.1. Taxonomy (GTDB): domain Bacteria; phylum Bacteroidota; class Bacteroidia; order Chitinophagales; family Saprospiraceae; genus UBA6168. Next base: position 204,005 of record JADKBS010000008.1, read on the forward strand.
GTGCATCCAGCCCGTTTTCTCGTTAAAGCCTTGATAGACAAAGAATTGCCCCCAAGTGACCGCCCCATAAACATTCAGCCCCTCCTCGCTCACCACATGGATTTCGGGCCGGAAGTAAAACGAGGTGTGCGGGTTGATGAGCAGCATGGCGTTGCCGCTGGCCGTCATTTTGCCCGACAGGGCGAAGCCGTTGGAGCCACGGGGTTCGTCGTCGGGCGATGGCAAGTCAGGCGGTGACTTCAAGTCACCGCCTGACTTAATTTCCAAATTTCCCAATTTCCCAATTTCCCCATAAAACCCCTCAATCCCGTCCGTCGGAATGGACTCGATGTCCCCACCGATGCTGCCCTCGAAGAAGTACATCGGATACCACGGCTCGAAATGCGTGAGCAGCTTCGGCTTCACTTCCGGGTGGGTATGAAGGTAGTAGTTCACGCCATCGGCAAAGGCGACACAGAGCTTTTTCAGCCATTTGGGGGCGCTCTCGTAATGGGCTTTTGCCTCGTCTTCGGTCATGAAAAGTTGAGCACGCAGGTCGCTGTACAGTTCCTCCTCGCCCTCCACCTCGGCCAATCGTCCAATGGCCCAAATATAATTGCGCTCCACCCGGTTGAAGTCGTCCTCGCACTGGGCATAGAGCATCCCGAACACAGCGTCGGCGTCCGATTTGCCATAGATATGCGGGATACCGAAGTCGTCACGGAAGATGGTGACACGGTCGGACTGGGCTTGCCAGCGGGCGAGGTCGGAGGGATGGCGAAGGGTGGTGCAGGCAGCGGTGAGGACAAGGAAAAAGAGGTATAAAATTCGTTTCATAGATGAGTTAGTTTCGGTCGGCGAAAGGTAATCAAAACGCTTGACCAAACTCGACAAATCTCATTCAACTTCACCATCAAATCACCACCCCCAAGAACCGCAGCGCCTCCGCATTGAACCGCTGCCACTGCTCGATATTGCAGATATGGCCGCATTTCTCGATGACTACCAGCGAGGCTTTTTCCTGCTTCGCAACGAAGCGGCGGGCAGCCTTGAAGAACACATGGTCTTCGGCGCCCATCACCACCAGGCTCCATTTTTTCAGTTGGCGGTGGAAGTACTCATCAAGCACCTGGAAGAACTCGCCGTACAGGCCCACCCATTTCATGTACTCGGCCTGCGTGAGGCGTTTGGCCTGCTGGCGGTAAAGTCGCCTCGATTTTTCGTGGTTCTTTTTTGGCAAAACAATGAGCGAAAACAAGGCGTAGATATACCGATAGGGCAAGACCGCATTCAGCAGCCGAGAGGCGTTCACCAGTGCCCGCATCTTGAGCGTGGCCCGGAAGATACCGCCCGCCATTACCATCCTGTCAATCAAATCGGGTCGCACTTGGTCTATTCGCTGTAGGATGGCACTGCCCAGTGAGAGGGAGATGAAGTGTGCCCGCTCGATGCCGAGGTGGTCGATCACCTCCAGAATATCATCACAAACGATGTCAAAATTATAGCTTGGAAACTCTGGGGACACATTTTTGGAAAGGCCGTGATCACGCAGGTCGAGCAGCAGCAAGTTGAAGAACGGCTTGAACGCCTCCGTCTGGTAGCGCCAAGTGGAAATGGCCCCGCCCGCACCGTGGATGAACACGAGCCAAGGCGTGTCTTTTGACAATTCGTAGGTTTGAAAATGCAGCATCCAAGTTTATTTTGAGATGATAGAACAAGAAGCGCCGTGAAATGTTACGAAAGAATGTCAAAAGAACGAAACACCGAACTTCCCCTCCTTCGTCCATCCATTCAAGCAAACTTAGAAGAAAATCCTGAGAACAGCGCTGGACATTTTCAGAATGCCACCCTGCGCCCCATCCTCAAGTTGCAAAATGAGCTATTGCTGCAAATGTTCCGCCACTACCTCCAAAAAACAAAGGGCAGCTTTTTCCAATTGCCGCCACCGAGGCAACTGGAGTTCATCGCCAACAGCATCCGCTCTGACCTGCGCTTCCGCAACCTCTTGACGGGCGTCATCTTAGGCCATTTCACCGAAAGCGAAATGGCTGTTTTCATCGAACAGGAGCAGGAACTGACCCGCCGCATTGCCGATTTGCTGATCCAGCGGCTGAGTGACCAAGTAGATAAATTACTGGCCTAAGCCTTATTGGGATGCCTGTCGTTGTCCAAACCAAAAATTTTTCTACCTTGATTTAGGGCAAATCGCCCTTTCGTCGTTACTATTGCGAAAACGCATTTACAAACCAAATTTCTCCACCAATCTGACGACGACATGAATCGAATCCTAACTTTGCTCCTACTGGCAAGCACGATTGCTAACCACGCCCACGCACAGGCCTCGGCCAATGGCGGCTTTGGGCTATCCCGCATTGGCTTTGCCCTTGGCGGAGATATTGACATGCCCATCGGGCTGGACGGCGACTACTTGCTCAGCACAGCCGAGCGTGCAACCTTTTCCATCACCGACGCACCCTTCGAGTCCGGTGAACTGACCATGATGGACTGCGACAACGGCACTGCAAGGCTCAATTTTGCCTTCGCAAACCCGGCTGCGCCGCACTTGGAATGGCAGGTCTCGCTGCTCGGCATCACGGGTCGAATTGACATGGTACGCTATGAAAAAGGCGAGGAAGGCTCACCCGACTTCCAGTGGATGGAGGTCAATGCCACCAACAAGGAAACTGCCGTGGAGGTCGTACACATCCGCCACAAGCGGACGGAAAAGCCCATCGGATTCCATTGGGGCGTGGGCACCAACCTCGGCGTTTCGCACAGCGGCAAAGTGCACGTGAAGGGGGAGTACATAGACGGTACTGCCACGGACAGCCCCGCTTCAGTGCAGGCCTTCGAGCATAACTACAAGCAGCGGGAAAGCCTGAACCAACGGCTCTTCCTGCAAGGCGGCGTCAGCGTCCGGTTCTTGAAAAAAATGGAGTTCGGAATAGAGCTTCGCAAGGGACTGGGCTACCGGGCTTCGTTCGGCGGGCCGTTCCATGCGACCTTTCTGAAACGGTCGCTGGGTTTATCGCTGCGGTGTAAGCTGTTTTAATTACATTAGCGGCTCAAAATTTGAAAAGGGTTGATAATTCGCAGATTATCAACCCTTTTTAATGCGTTAGCGTATTTTGGTTGTACTTGTTAGCGATAAGGCTTCCAAAAGCACCCTTTAATGGGAACCCATTTTGTCGTTCCCTCTGGGAACAGAAACTCGAAACTCAACGAATGCGTTTTAGGTTTAACATCATCTACCTTGTTTTCCTGTTGGGAGTTGGTTTTTTCTTCCCCATCACCCGCAAGCTGGTCAGCCGGCCAGAGGAGTTTTATGGCATTGCCGAAAACCAGATACGCAGCATCAACCTGCAATATCCGGTCGAAATCAAGGAAATCAATGTGAAACTTGGGGAAAAAGTGGACTCTGGCCAACTGCTCGCCCGCCTCTATCGAACCGACCTGTCCATCAAGCTGAACGACATCAATTATGAAATAAGGGAACTTCAGGTAAAAAGGATGCTCGATACGGAGCACCTGCAAGCAGAGTTACGCCGCCTGGAAGCCCAACGCTCGGCCATCAGGGTGGAGTACGAACAAGAAATTGCCCAAGCCGAAGCTGAGTACGCTGCGCAAGAAAAAGTGCTGGCCTCCATAAAATCCATTGATTTGAATGCCAACAAAGCCAAAGCTGCCAACAATCCGCACAGCGTTCGCATCGAGGCATTGAAACTGGAAATGGCCGCCGAAACAAAGCAATTGGACACGGAAATAAACGACCTGCGCAACCGCATGAAGACCGCACAGGCTCCCGACGACCTCCGCATCAAAAAGTTGGAAAGTGAACAAGAACTCGTAAGGCGTCAGGAGGCCGACCTCGAAATCTACGCCCCGCAGGCGGGCATCGTCGGGCAATTGGACTTTCTGGCAGGTGAAAAAATCGAGGCATACACCATCATCATGCGCATTTATGGCACGCACCCCGACGTGGTGACGACCTATATCGGCGACGGTCGCTTGGCCGAAATCAAACTTGGCGAAGTGCTGACCGTTGGCTCCATCAACCAGCCAGAATACACCGTGCAAGGCAAAGTCATCGGCCTTGGCACACGGGTGCGGGAGCTGCCGGAACGCCTGCGTCGAATCCCCGAAATCAAGGCCTGGGGCCGGGAGGTGCAACTGCAAATCCCGCTCGACAACGCATTTTTGCAAGGCGAAAAGGTGAAGGTCACCATGCAGCGGTCGGGCGAAATTTTTAGCTTAAATGATTGATAATCAAAATTTTATTTGATTTATGATGTATGAAATATGATTTAAGATGTATGATTTGGGAGGCCGCTGTTAAATCATACATCTTAAATCATACATCATAGTTCTTAAATCAGTATAATGTGTGAGCGGCCTTAAAATGCGAGCACTCGTTTCCATTATTTCAATCCTGTTGAGTTGCGTTGCAATTCATGCCCAATTGTCGCCAAATGCCCTCCTAGCCTCGGCTTGGGACGACCCCGCCGTACAATTGCAGCGGGAGCAGCAGGCCTACCTCGATGGGCATGATTTCAAGTTGCCATTGCTGAATGAACTTCAACTGCGCACCAGCACCCGTGACTGGGATCCTACACAACAAGAGCTTGCCATCCGCTTGCAGGGCAACACACCGGGCATGAAGCGCACCCAGGCCTCCATCCATTCGGCCATGAAGGCCATGAGCGAGGTGGAGCAGTTGGAACTGGTGCAAGAAGCCATCATCGGGCGCTACGAACTGGTCGTGGACGCCTATTTTGCGAAGCGAACCCGGCAGCTTTTATTGCGGCAGCAGGCAGTACTGAAGGATAAAAAAGCGGTGTTTGCGGAGCAACTGGCCCTCGGCGTGGAGCAGGACCTCGACGATTTCTTCCGGGCAGAGCAAGACCTGCTTGAGGTGGAGCGGCAGCTGCACAGCCTTGGGACGGAGACGAGTTTGCAGCGCAGCTTGGCCAAGATTTACACAGGCAAGGCTGATACTGTGGCCGTGGACACGCTCATCGAGCCGTCGAAACTGGTCTTCTTGGCGGGGGGCAGTTTGGAGCGCTTACCACCTTCGGTGAAAAGGGAGCAACTGCAAGCCCAACTGGCCAGCCTGAAACTGGAAATGGAGCGCAAGGAAAGCCGCAACCTGCTCGATTTCGTGCAGTTCGGCTACACGGGCAATAGCAACGACCCGCTCAACAACCGCTTCCGACTGGGGGCGGGCGTCACACTGCCCTGGCCCAACGCTTCCAAGCTGCAAATCCAAAACCGGGAACTGGAGGCACTGCAAGCCAATGCCGAGGCAGCCATGGAAAAACAAGCCGCAGAAGAAGCTATGCTGCGCAAAGGGGCGGAATTCGGTCAACAGATGGAACAGCTTTTTTTCCTCGAACAGCAGGTGGAGGATTTTGCGAAGCAATACGACCCGCAGCGTCTCCACGCCAGTGGCCTCTCCAACCCGGAAACCCTGCTGCGGGTGAAGGAGAGCCTGCTTTCGCTGGAAGCCGAAGCCTTGGCAAAAGAAAAGGACATGTACCAAGCCTATATTGCCATGCTGGCAGAAACGGGGGCGCTTTCGCAGCAACCTGCCGTGAACTGGCTCTCGCCTAACCTGGAATTGATAGCCCGCTGACAGTTCCAGCTTCTTTTTGCATTGCTTGCCCGCTTTGAACGAAGTTTGCCCTGTCTGTTTACACAGCTGTAATAAAATAGTGAGACAATAGGGGCACTTCCCTCATTAATTGTCTTAATCTTGCGTCTTAGCGACTTAATTACAAGCAACAAAATTTCTCGTTTTATGACCAAATCCATGTACGCTATTGGCCTGATGGCCCTGTTTTTCTTCATGGCGGCCACACTGCCCGCACAGGTTGTGCTCAACGAGTATTCGGCAGCCAACCTCAACACCACCCCCGACAACTATAGTAAATTCGAGGATTGGCTGGAGCTTTACAACACCGACTCCGTCAACGCCGTGAACCTTTCCGGCTGGCAACTCAGCGACAACCCCGACAGGCCCGACAAATGGGTCATCCCCCCGGGCGTCAGCATCTCGCCAAGGGGCTTCCTGACCGTTTGGCTCAGTGGCCGTGGCGAGGGCAGCGGAGGCCATTTGCACGCCAATTTCAAAATCACCCAAACCAAGGGGGAGCCAGAGGAACTCGTGCTGAGCAACCCTGCTGGTATTTTGGTGGACAGCAAAAAACTGCGCAAGACGCAGCTTGGTATGTGCGTGGGCCGCAAGCAGGATGGCGGCGACGACTGGGGCGTGGCCACCGTTACAACACCAGGCAGCTCCAACAACAATATCTATTTCTACGAGGACTTCGTGTCTGAGCCGGACTTCAGCCTGCCGGCTGGTTTTTACCAAGGCACCGTGACGGTGGAAATTACCTGCGAGGATACCACGGCCGTCATCCGCTACACCACCAACGGAAATTTGCCTACGGCAAGTTCGCCCATCTACAACGGCCCCATCACCATCAACCAAACTGCGGTGCTGAAGGCCATCGCTTTCCCTAACAATTTTGACCAGTTGCCGAGCTTCTTGGAGTTTGGCACTTACTTCATCAATGTGGACCACTCGCTGCCCGTGGCATCGGCTTCGGGCACCCAACTGCTGCAATTGGCAAACGGCGACCAAGTTCTCCGGCCATTTGGCTCCTTCGAGCTTTTCAATGTTGAAAAAGAAAGGGTGTCCAAGGTGACGGGCGAACTTAACAGCCACGGACAGGACTCCTGGGTGAACGACCAGCGCAGCATTGATTGGGTGAGCCGTGACGAAATGGGGGAGGACAATGCCATCGAAGAGGTGCTTTTCCCTGGCCTTACCGAACGGGACGAGTTCCAACGGGTCATCTTGCGGGCCTCCGGCGACGACAATTACCCCGGCGGCAGCGATTACACCGAGAACGGTCAACCCGTGAGCGCCCACGTGCGTGACGCCTATATCCATAACCTCGCCACTCGTGGCGACATGAGCGTGGATGTGCGCTACAGTTCCAAGGCTATCGTCTATCTAAATGGTGAATACTGGGGCGTCTATGACTTCCGCTCCCTGCCCGACGACCACGACCACACCGCTGACGAGTACGACCAGGACAAGTATGACCTTGAGTACCTGCTCACTTGGGGCGATAGCTGGGCGCAGTACGATGCCAATGGCGAGGCGTTCCAGAACTGGGAGAACCTCTACAACTTCGTCGAAAACAACAACATGGGTGACCCCAACAACTATGCCTACGTGGAGAGCCAACTCGACGTGAAAAGCCTTTGCGATTATTTCATCGCCAACTCCGTCACCGTTGCCAGCGATTGGCTTAACTGGAACACAGGCTGGTGGCGGGGCCTCAACCCCGAGGGCACCCACCAGAAATGGGGCTATATCCTTTGGGACTTGGATGCAACTTTCGCCTATTATATCAACTACACGGGCATACCTGACACCAGCGCCACTGCCCTACCCTGCAATCCAGAGGTGATTGACCTCACCTTCTGGAACGACCCCCAGCCGCAGCGCCACCTCAATATCCTGAACAAGCTGAAAAACGAAAGCCCCACCTTCCGGCAGTTCTATGTGACCCGGCAGGCCGACCTCTTCAAGACGGTTTTCAGTTGCGACAATATGCTTTCTTACCTAGACGAAATCATCGCCACCATTGAACCCGAGATGCCAAAGCACATCCAACGCTGGGGCGGCACCGAACAACAATGGAGGGACAATGTGGAACGCCTCCGCTTCTTTGTGGAGCGGCGCTGCTCACACCTCAATGCCGGGTCTGGACTAAACGACTGTTACGAAACCAGTGGCCCCTACGACGTGGTGCTGATGACCGACCCTCCCGGTGCTGGCACCATCCATGCCAACTCACTGACTTACAACACCTTGCCTACCAGCACCCCTTTCTTTGGCGGCATCGAAACGCTGCTGAACGTAGAACCTGCCGGGCCGGGCTTCAACTTTAGTTTTTGGAAAACAAGCAACCATAGCTTTGCGGACAGCACCTTGGCCCAGAACGCCATCTCGCTCATGCAAGCCGATACCATCACGGCGGTTTTCAATTTTATGCCTTCCGGCAATGAGGAGGTTGTGGCTGGCCAGTTCGACGCCAAGGTGCTGCCTTCGGTGTTCTCGCAGCAGTTCACCGTGAGCTATCACTTGGACGATGCAGCCGTTGTTTCCATGCGCCTGCTCGATGTGGCTGGCCGTCAGGTTGCTCCGCTGTTCACCAACCTCCGCATGAACGCTGGCGACCACCTCTTCGGCTTCGACAGCACGGGCAAAGGCATTGCCCCCGGCGTGTACTTCCTGAACATCAACGTGGATGGGGTGCAAAGGACACTGAAGGTCATCAAGGAATGACGATTTGGGATTTACGATTTACGATTGGGCAGCGCAAACTCCTCAATCGTAAATCGTAAATCCCAAAATCCCTGCCTGACGGCAGACAGGGTAAATCCTCAAAACTCCCCCCGCCAGGTCATAATTGGAATCAAGCCCAATTGGCGCTTCTCCAAAATTTTTCCCTGCACCGTGTCGAAGTAGTGGTATTGTATGTTCTTCCGGTTTGTAAGGTTCTGAATATCAAGGGAGAGCATGGAGTTTTTGCCGGTCTTGTTCCATTTTTTGTAAAAGCGCAAATCAAGGCGGATATAGTCGTCCAGCTTTAAGATATTGGCATCGGTGAGGTTGAAAACCGTATAGCCCTGTTCTGCCGAAACATGCTCCAATATCGGCGTTTCCCTGAACCCACCCAGCCATACGGCCCGGCTGCTAATGCCGTTGATGATGGTCTTGCCACTTTTTTGCTTCAAAAATTCCCGCCCGCCAGTCAGGTTCATCGTGTAACCCCCATCGAAGCGGGTACTGCGCCAACTGTGTTGGTTCTTGGGAGCCTTGTCCGTGTATTCCGAATGGTAAATCGACCCCGCCAGCAGGAAGAAAAAGCGGTCGGTCAGGTATTTCTGTAGGGAAAGGTCAATGCCGTAATTGCGGCCCTGGCCAATGCTTTTGAAATCGTCAGGGACAATGCCGACGGTCGTGTTAAAATAGGCTTGCGAGAAATCCATCAAGTTCAGCAGGGAAATCGTGCCGTTCGGTGTTTCGTAAACGGGCTGGTCAAGTAAATGCTGGTAGTAAGCCTCTGCTTTGAATATCAATGACTTGCCAAGGCTATTTTGGTATCCCGCCACGATATGATGTGCCCGTGGCACAGCGGGGGGGGCTGTCTGGAATTTGGATTTAAGCGCATTCAACTGCAACGGCAACAATTGGCTGTGCAGCCCATACGACAGGTTCAAGCGCCCCTGACCAAGCTGGTAGCTGAGGCTCAGCCGTGGCTCTGGCAACACTTCATCCCTTAGCACGGTATAAACGCTTGCATGTATCCCGGCAGTTAGCTCCAACCTTCCAAAATCCATCTGCCAATCGAAATACGGCTGAACCAGCCAGCCTTCAGCGGAGCCACCATTTTGCCACTGCAAGGTCGGCCTGATGAACAATGACTCGTATTCGCCTCGGTAGTTCATGGCCTCCACGCCTATTTTTATACGGTTCGAGCCGTCAATTTTTTGGGTAAAAACGGAGGCAAAACTTGCCTTCCGTTCCTGCATCAAATCATCTTCCCACCGAGCGCCATTGGCCAGAAAGTCCGCCGTGCGCACGTGCTCCAATGCTGACAAAATGGCCACTGTCTGCCAAACGCTGCGCTTGCCCAGTGGCTTCACGTAGGTAAGCCCCGCAGCGCCCATTTTCGATTGAAAATCAATGTTGAAAAGCTCCTTTTCTATCGTTGCCGAATCGGTGGGCGAGCGGTAGAGCGTGCTGCTCTTGCCCCCCATGCCGAAGAGGGTGAGGTTGCCCCCTTTTTTGCCCGGCAGGGCAACATGAAAGGCCACATCCTGAAAAGCCGTTTCCTCGTCCCCGAAATCAGCGCCCATTGCGGTAAGCAAGCCCGTGAAAGAGTATCGGTAATTTGCCAAAAAGGAGGGGGATTCGGGATTCGGGATTCGGGATTCGTCAATCGCAGCGCCTTGACTGCCCACTGCTGACTGCCGACCGCCAACTGAAACCGGCCCTTCCACCGCCGCTTCTATGCCGATGAAACCAGCTTGCGCAATAAGTTCGTGGTGCTGGTCATTGCCCTTTCGGAAACTCATGTCCATAATGCCGCCAATGGCGTTGCCGTACTGCGCCGGAAAGGCTCCCGTGAGCATGGAACTGCCTCCCAGCAACTGTGCGCTGAGGATGTTCACGCCACCGCCAGCCCCAGTGGGCCGGTCGCCAAAGGTGCCAGCGTTGGCGGTGTGGTTGGGGTTCACGATTTCCACACCTTCGAGCCGCCATTGCAGGGCATTGGGCGAATTGCCCCGCACGGAGATGATGTTCGTGCCATCGTTTTCGCCAGCCACACCGGGGTAGGCCATCGCCAACCGGGCCGGATCGAAATTGGTGCCGGGGAAACGGAACTGCTCTTCTACGCTGAAATTCAGTCGGTTAATGGGGGCATCGGACGAATTGCTGAGAGAAGAGGCTTTTACGACTACCGTCTGCAAGCTGTCCGCCCGCTCCCGTAGTTGCACATTTAGCACCGTCTCCCTGCCCGATTCGACCAGCACTTCGGTGATGACGAGCGGCTCGTGACCGATATAAGATACTTTTACCTGATAGCGCCCTACTGGTAATTTTTCCATCAAATAACTACCTGACAATGAAGAAGTTGCACCAATCAGTGGGTTAGTATTTGGCAATTGGACAGATGCCCCGACCAGCGGCTCTCCCGTGTCGGCGTCCGTCACCATGCCACGGAGCGTCTGCCCCGGCGATTGCGCCAGCACAAGGGTTGCGAAGCAAAAAATGGTAAGCAGCAGCGATAAATTTTTTTTCATAGCATTTTAGATAAAAAGCAAAGGTGACACCTTCGACTGAAAGTGTCACCTCCGACTTTGTTAAACTGGCTTGATTCAAGCCACTTTCTTAGGTGGCAGGTCAAAAGCCAACGGCTCATGTTCGAAGCCGTGCGCCTTGTGCGCCCCGTCGCAGAAGGGTTTGTTGGCGCTGTGCCCACAACGGCATAGCGAGACGATGGTACGGCCTTGGAGGCCATAGGCATTGCCCTGTGAGTCAACGATTTCAAAGTCGCCGTCCAACTTGATGGAGCCGTTGTTGTTGATGGTGATTTTCGTTTTTTCCATTTTGATGTGGTTTGTTTTTTACTGCGCAAAAATGACTTTTAGTGCAGAAAGACGCTAATATTAATGATTGGTTATGATTTGTTTTTACTACGCAAAAAGTGTTTTTTGACGCAGAAAGACACTGATTTTTATGATTGATTATGATTGGTTTTTGCTGCGCAAAAATGGCTTTTGGCGCAGAAAGACGCTGATTTTTATGATTGGTTACGATTCTTTACTGCTTCTTCACCAACCTGCTCCAGACCTTGCCGTCGCTGGTGACGGTGAGCCAGTAACAACCTGGAAGTAGCCCATTGGTTGCCACGTTGGCGTAGTTTTTTAAATCGAAAGCCTGCCAAACTACTTCGCCGAGTGCATTTGTCAGGCGCAGGTTGAAATGGTTGGGGCCGTTCACAACCAGTTGATTGTCAAAGGGATTTGGTGCAACGGTCATGCTGCCCCAGGCATCTTCTGCCTCGTCCACGGCGGAGACTGGCGAGCAACCGCCGACGGGCAGGTTGGCGTCCATCCATGCCGCCCGCTGGGATATCCATGTTTTCAATGTGCTAATTTCCTCGGCGTAAGTCTGCGGAATTGGCTGCGGGTTCGGCCAGACGTAGGTGCCGAGGATGTTCCAGATGGTGAAGTTGTCGGACTGGGTGCCTTCCAAGGCTGCGGCCCGCTCGGAGATGATGGCTGTAAGACTGTCCGTGTGCAGCGGCCCTTCCCGCAGTTCATGCCAGCGGCAGGCAGCCTGCTGCGCAAAGGCGGTATCCTGCCAGATGCGCTGCCAATAAAAAGGAAGCAGGCCCGTGTTGTTAGCCAACCAATCGTAGCGCCAGCCGGTGGTGAGCCAACCGTCGGAGTAGTCGGCATTGCGGAAAGCAAGGTCAAAATCCCAAGGTGGGCCAGCCTTCAACTTCCCGTTTTTGTCTTTGTGCAAAAACGTGCTGAGCCAGTAGGCATCCACGTTGTTCGATAGCTCATAGAGCAGAATGAAGTCAATGAATGAGCCTTCTGCCGCAAAGCGCCGCCAACCGAATTCTGGGTCTTGGAAATCGGGGCCGTGCATGGCCTGCTCGAAGCTGTCCACGTAAGACTGAATGTACTCGGCCTGTGCCGTCGTGATTTCATCAGCGGCAGGGTAGTGATACTGGTAGTAAAGTGGCCCATCCGTATTTCCTATTTGGTAAAACTGGGAGGAAAAGCCGCCGAGGTTTGTGCCGTTCTGCCAGTCAATTTTGATGATATAGCCGCCCGTCAAATCCTCGCCCGTGTTCTCTTCGGGGTCGAGGCGGGCAATGTCCACCCGTTGGCTGTCCCGCTTGATGCGCTCGCCGAGGAGATAAATCCCCCGGTACTCGCCGTCAATGATGAGTTCACAGTGGCGCATGCGGGGGCCGTAGCGGCCCATTTTTTCATAAAATGTCTGCGCTAAGTAATTGCGCATCAATGTTTTGTCGGAATAATTGGCGAGCAGCACCCAGTCGTTTTCGGCAGGCATACCGAGCAGGGATACGTTGTTGTTGGAGCTGTCGGGCAGTTGCGTTTCGAAGTTGAACGACTTTTTCGGCATCCAAAGGGAGCTGTTGCCCCGCTGCTCAATGCGGATTTGGCCGTTGTAGCTCGTGGGTAGGTCATTGACGAAGTTCGTTTGGTTGGGATTGTCAATGATTTGCATGGAGCAGGTCGTTTTTTGCTCCGCAGCTATCACTTGGCCGCTCGTGCTGATTTTCACGATGGGCAAATCGGAGGAGAAAAACGGATATGGCGTCGGCGGGTTCTGCCCGAAGGTGATGCTCCAATCGAACAGCTCGCCCGCATCGACGAAGGGGTAGGTGTCACGGATTTTCAGGTGCCAATTGCCGTTGGGGTTCGACCCATTTTGGAAAAGGCTCATAAAGCCCTCTGGCCGGAAAGTGCCCGTGAAGGGCCACCACACTTCCCAGATGCCCTGCGGTGCATTGGCGTTGAAGCAGGTGTTGATATAGCCATCGGTGTCACCGCCGTTGTCGGAGGTAAGTTCAGTCTCGGTGCCGTCGGGTGCGATGAGGGTGATGAACAGGTCGGCGTTCCAGGCGTGCATGAGGTTGATGCAGACCGTTTCAACGCCAAAATCAGCACCCGTTGCCGTAGGCAGGCCGCTCACTTCGATGTCGTAGTAGCCGATGTTGCCGTCGTCGGGGATGGGGAGGTTGAAGGTATCGGCGAAGGTTTGCGCCAGCGATGAAAAAGGAAACAGCAGGAATGCCAGTTGGAGGAGTATCTTCACAGGTGTCACATTTTTTTGAAAGGGAAATCGTTGAGGGCTGGCAAAAGTAGCAATATCAACAAGAGCAGATAGCACTGATTGTACTGCAAGCCGCCAAGTTTTGGACATGGGTGGAAGAGACTGGCACCAAGGCATTAGTTATCAAAGCGTTGCGCTCGTTGCGGCGTTGCGTGACATAGTTTTGTAAACACGCTCCTATTTTGCCGTGGCTTTGAATCAACAAGCGATATGCTGCATTGAGGAGTAACGCAAAATCTTATAACCCTTTTTCTAACCGCCCCAGCCCACGCAGCACACAACTTTCCGTATGGGGATGGATAAACTCGCCATTGAAAAGCATTTTTCGGAGCTGCTCCAAGGGCAGTTCCCGCACCCGGATGTCCTCCCCATCATCGAGGGACTGTTCCGCTGATTTCACTGCACCCACAGCAAGGTAGTGTTGCACGTAGCTGTCCATAAAAACAGGGTTGGCGGCCACGCAGCCGAGGTAGTACCATTCGGGGGCGGAGTAGCCAGTTTCTTCGAGCAACTCCCGTTTGGCGGCGGCTTGGTGGTCTTCGCCAGGGTCCACCATGCCACCGGGCAGTTCGAGCGAATAGGCCATGATACCGAAACGGAAATTGTCGGCCATGACCACGTTGCCAGCGGGTGTGACGGCCATCACGGTTACGGAGTCGTTGCCGGTGAGGGTAACGATGCGGATGTCCTTGCCGTTGCGAGGGTTGCGCAGGTGGTCGAAGCGGGCCTTGAACAGGTTCAAGTCGGCCATTTCCGGTTCGGAGCGGAGTCGCTCCCAGGCGTCATTTTTCATTTCAAAAATTATATTTGAGGGTCAAATGTAGGGTTTACCTTTGACGAATCACGGATTGGCAGTCCGTTCCATAACAAGGACTGCCAGTCCATGTTGCCATTATGAAAAAACCAAGCCTACTTCTTAGTTTGTTTTTGTTGTTCGCTTCGCAAATAGCGACTACACAGCCCCTTTCCGCCGAGCTGCGCCCCTACCAGGGCAAGCCGACCATCTTCGTCAATGGGCAGCCTGAATCGCCCATGTTCTATGCCCTGACCGACGTGCCCGGCGGCCGCTGGTCGTGGGAGGAGGTGCCACAGCACAACCTCCGCAATTTTTGCGAAGCGGGCATCCGGCTATTTCAACTTGACATTTTTTGGGAACATATTTCCCCCGCCCCCGGCCAGTTCAGCCTCGAAATTGCGAAGCGCCAAATACAAGGCGCCTTGGCTGCCTGCCCCAATGCGGCGGTCGTCTTCCGTCTCCACCTGAACCCGCCCGCTTGGTGGCTCGCCCAGCATCCTGACGAACTCGTGGCCTACGAACCTGGCACTCCCGCCCAGCCCTTCGAGCCGCTGCACCTCAGCCGCCTCGTGCAGGACGACGCTGGGCTACCCGTTCGGGCCAGTTTTGCTTCGCAAAAATGGCGGGAGGATGCTGGCGCTATGCTCGCCCGTTTTTGCAAGGAATTTTCGAAAACAAAAGAAGGCGAACGGCTCATCGGCATCCACGTGACGGCGGGGGTTTACGGGGAGTGGCACCAGTGGGGCTTCCTTGAGCACGAGGCCGATTTTAGCGAGCCGATGCGGGGGCATTTCAAAAGTTGGTTGAGGGAAAAATACGGCTCGAACGAAGCGCTCCGTAAAGCTTGGAACGACCTGGCTGGAAACTTTGCAACGGCAGCGGTTCCAACCCCGGCGGAGCGGGCGACCGTTTCCGGTGGCCTATTTCGAGACCCGCAAAAAGACCAAAAAACGATTGACTACTACCGCTGTCAACATCAATTGGTAGCCGACAATATCCTTTTTTTCTGCAAAATGGTAAAAGACAACTGGCGCCGCCCCATCCTCACGGGCGCATTTTATGGCTACTTCTTCTCCATGTTCAACCGGCAGGCGGCGGGCGGCCATTTGGAACTCCAGCGGGTGCTCGCCTCCCCGTGGATTGACTACCTGAGCGGCCCGCAGGTCTATTATCCCGACGACGGCTACGACCCAGGCGAGCCATACCGCAGCCGCTCCCTCCTGCGCAGCATTACCCTGCACGGCAAGCTCTGGCTCGACGAGTACGACCAGCAGCCCCGTCGCACTTTCCCCGGGCTGAACGGCAAGGACAACACGGAAAACTACCGCCGCAACGTGCAGGAAAACATCGCCGCCATCGAGCGGAACGTGCTCTCTCCGCTCACGAAAGGCGCTGGGCTTTGGTTCTACGACTTCGGCCCCAGCGGCATGAACCTGCACCGGGGCAACGAGCACGACATCCAGTCCGGCACCATCGGCTACTGGGACCACCCCGATTATTTGCGCAGCATAAAAAAACTTAAAACCTTAGCGGACTCACTGCTGCACCGCCCTTGGCAGACCGGAGCCGACGTGCTGCTGGTTTATGACACGGAGATTTTTTATCACCTAAAAAGCACTAAGCAGGACTCTTGCCCCATCACTTCGCAAGTGGTGGACTGGTTGCCGTTGGCGTTGAGCTATGCGGGCGTGGCTTGGGAGGCCGTGCATTTGGACGACCTTTCGCTGCTTGACGCTTCGCCGTACAAGGCGGTCATTTTTGCAAACACTTGGCTGCTTGAAGAACACGACAAACGGGTGATTCGGGAAAAAGTGGAGCGGGACGGGCGACATCTTTTTTGGATTTACGCGCCAGGATTTTCGGATGGGAAAACTTTGCTGGCGGAGGCGGTTTCGGGGGTCACTGGCTTAGAATTGGAGCGCACATTTCTTGACAAGCCGCCGGCTGTTCCGCTCATTTTGGAGGATGATGAATTCCCGGAATACCAGCGGGCATGGGGCGCTATCAACCCACTTTTCGGCGTTCGAAACAAAGGCTCCTCACAATTTGCACTGGATTACGAACACGCCTTCGAGCTTCAAGCTTTCACTTTCAAAAAAGAGATTGGACACACATCGTGGCTCTTGGGAATTCCACTCACAAAGGCAAGTTGGTGGCACTTCTTTTTGCTGGGGCGTCACGATGCAAACACCCATTTCTATTTCGACTTCAGTTTTCATGAAGAAAATGTGGTTTACGCTGGCGGGGGCCTGCTCGTATTCCATTCAAAAACAGGGGGCGATCAAAAAATCAAGTTGAAAAACGGCAAGGAGGTTCTATTGAAAATGCCCGTGGGTGCTGGGACGGTGGCGTTGGATGCGGAGACGGGAAAGGTGGTTTTGGAATAAAATTTTTACCCAACTATTGACTTTCTGATCTTTAGCCCCCTTTCTTTGCACCCAGTTATCTATCAAAAAATGACTTCAACAACGAACATAGCGCAACGCACGACCGCACAAAATTGGTGGTGGCAATTCAAGGAACCCGATTTCCGTGGATAGCCGTATGCCGTTGCCAATATTTGATGTTGCAAAAAAGGCCTACCGTTCACGGTGGGCCTTTTTTGTTTGGTTGATAAAGGTTTATTGAGTTGATAAGGGTTGATAAAAAGTTGATAAGGGTTGATTGTGCCGTGGTAACATCAACTTTTATAAACCTTTATCAACTCTTATCAACCCAAAATCAACCCTTATCAACCCTTATCAACCAAGAATATGATTTCGATTCTATCACATACCAAAGTCCTCCTCGCTGACACCGTCACCCCCGTCAGCCTGTACCTGCGGTTGCGTGACCGTTACCCCGGCGCCCTGCTTCTCGAAAGCTCGGACTACCACGGCAACGAGAACAGCGTTTCCTTCCTTTGCGTAGCACCGATGGCGGAGTTTATCGTTGACAATGAACAAGTAACGCAGCAATTGCCGGGCGAGGCAGCCACCCATTTTACCCTAAAAAACAAAGCCGAGGCACTTACCGCACTCACCGATTTCTTTCAAAAAATCAAACTCGACAGTACTGATGACAAGCTGCGCCAGATGAACGGTTTCTTCGGCTACTGCACTTACGACAGTGTGCAGCATTTCGAGAAAATCAGCCTGCAAAGCCCTGTCAGGCCAGAGCGGGCCATCCCGACCATCCGCTATCAACTGCCCCGTTTCATCGTGGCCATCAACCATTTCAACCAGCAGATGACCGTGCTGGAGAACAGCCTGCCCGGTGAGCCGAGCCAGCTCGCTGAACTGGAAAACCTGCTGCAAGTAGCACCTGTGCCCAATTTCCCGTTCCGCACCGTCGGCGAGGAGGCGACCAATATGACCGACGAGGATTACGTGAAAATGGTGACGCTAGGCAAGCACCATTGCCAGCGTGGCGATGTGTTCCAAATCGTGCTGGCCCGCCAGTTTTCGCAGCAGTTCCAGGGCGACGACTTCAATGTTTACCGGGCTTTGCGCAGCGTGAACCCCTCGCCGTACTTGTTTTATTTTGACTATGGTGGGTATAAAATTTTCGGCTCATCGCCGGAGGCGCAAGTGCGTCTCAAGTCCCAACCAATCACGAATCACCAATCACCAATCACCAAAAAAGCATTCATCAACCCCATTGCTGGCACCTTCCCCCGCACAGGCGACGACCACGCTGACCGCCTCGGTGCCGAGGCCCTCGCCGCCGACCCCAAGGAGAACGCAGAGCATGTCATGCTGGTGGATTTGGCGAGGAACGACCTCAACCGCCTTTGCCGCAACGTGAAGGTGGAAACCTACCGGGAGGTGCAGTTCTACAGCCATGTCATTCACCTCGTGTCGGAGGTGTCGGGGGAGTTGCCGGAGGGCGTTTCACCCGTACAACTGCTGGCGGAGACCTTCCCGGCGGGCACTTTGTCTGGCGCTCCGAAGCACCGGGCCATGCAGTTGATTGATGAAATCGAGCCGAACCGCCGGGGCTATTACGGCGGTTGCGTGGGCTTTTTCACCTTCAGCGGCGAGACGAACCACGCCATCCTCATCCGCAGTTTTTTGAGCAAAAACAATACGCTGCACTACCAGGCAGGGGCAGGGATTGTGAAGCATTCGGTGGAGGAAAAGGAGTTGGCGGAGGTGTTTTACAAGATTGGGGCGCTGCGGCGGGCGGTTTCACGAGCTGTTGATAAGGGTTGATAAAAGTTGATAAGGGTTGAGGGGTCAGCTTTATAAAGTAAAGATGGGGGGCACAACTTTATAAACCCTTATACCCCCCCAGAGGTTGTTGTTTGAAGGGTTCTACAGTCTGAGTTCTATCATCATCGTCGTTGGAAAGAGCATTACCGGCGGCACTTCCAAAAGCAATTTCGTAGAAGCGTAGCTGTTCTTTCGGTGTTTTTCGAGCGCTGCCTTCGGCTAAATTGCAGGAAACAGAAATACAGGCTCGCCTGATTTGAGAAGTGATGCCAAACAGTTCTTCCTTCGGAAAGGACTTGGTTTTCAAGTAAAGCTTCTTCGCAAATTGGCGGTTCATTTGCCAAACGGTGAGTTTTTCAAAAGCGTAAGTGTAGCTCATAAAGTAAGTTTTTAGTGTAAAAATGATTAACCCCACAAGAAACAAATTTTGCTAACCCCCACAAAATCAAAATGTTAGCAGTCACCCCATCAACCCTTATCAACTTTTATCAACCCTTATCAACATGCAGAAAATATTAGTCCTCGACAACTACGATTCCTTCACCTACAACCTCGTCCAGTACGTGGAGGAAATGTCCGGCATCCGCCCCGACGTGTTCCGCAACGACGAAATCACGGTGGCGGAGGCGGCGCAATACGACAAGATTTTGCTCTCGCCCGGCCCCGGCTTGCCGAGTGAGTCGGGCATCCTCTGCGACCTGATTCGGGAACTGGCGCCGACCAAAAGCATCTTCGGCGTCTGCCTCGGCTTGCAGGCCATCGGAGAGGTGTTCGGTGGGCAATTGGAGAACCTTTCGAGGGTATTTCATGGCGTGGCCACACCGATGTACGTCCGCAAGGCGGACGAGCCGCTGTTCCGGGAAATACCGGAGACTTTCGCAGCGGGGCGCTACCACTCGTGGGTAGTTTCCAAAAATGGCTTGCCCGACTGCTTCGACCTCACCTGCGAGGACGAGGAGGGGCAAATCATGGGTTTGACACATAAGAAATATGACGTGCGGGGGGTACAGTTTCATCCAGAGAGTGTGATGACAGAGTGGGGGAAGGTGATGGTGAGGAATTGGGTAAGATGTTGAAAATCAAACAATTGAGATTATACTTACAAAGGCAGGTATCTGAAATCGCCAAGCAATTCTTCTTCGGTGCTGCAAAATGCAATCATTTCCAAATCATCAATAACAGCCCCAATACCCAGCGATGGGTGAACCATAATTACTCCAGGATTTGGGATGCCATTCCTGATATTTTCCTTGAAATAATCGAAAATTGTACTGAAATCATGGGAAAGCAACACCCTTTTTTCGGCAAAGGCAAAAGCAAGTACTTTAGGGTCGTCAGCTTCAGCTACAACTGTATCCTGCACCCTGATGATGTCAATATTGGGCAATCGTAATTGCAACCCTCTAAGGATGCGATTGTCAAAGTTTTCGTCAGTAAGAAAAGCAACCATTACTTAATTTCTGAGTTGGCCAACATCGCTTGTTTGCGTTGTAAAAGCTTTTCACGAAGACCATTTTTGGGAAAGCGTTTTTCCATTTCGATGCGATTTGCTTCTCCTTTTTTACGGCCTTCTTCAAGATATGCGTTAACCATTTCCCTGTTATTTAAATAATAGGCAATGACAGCATAAACATCCGACAGCTTTAATGACGGGAAGGCTGAGACAAGGTCTTCGGCGGAATCTCCTAAAAGGAAACGTGCCATCATCACATCAAGTGTAACCCTAGAGGAGCCAATACGATAAGTCCCAGCAGGTTCTTCACGAAGCGGGACGGGCATTTCAACAATAGATAAACCCATGAGGTAAATTTTTAAGCAACAAAGTTAATTTTTTTAGAAACGGTTCGCAAACCAGTTTTGAAAATGAAAAAAATCCTCAATAAGCTCTTCGAGCACCAGCGCCTCACCCGTGAGGAAGCCTACGAGACCCTCACGGAAATCACCCGTGGCGAGGTGAACGAGGCGCAGATGGCCGCCTTCCTCACGGTCTATCTCATGCGCAGCATCAGCGTGGAGGAACTCGACGGCTTCCGGCAGGCGCTGCTCGACCTCTGCATTCCGCTAGAAGTCACTGATTATCAAACGATTGACCTTTGTGGTACGGGCGGCGACGGCAAGAACACCTTCAACATCTCCACCCTCGCCAGCTTCGTGGTGGCCGGGGCAGGTGGCCGGGTGGTCAAGCATGGCAACTACGGCGTCTCCTCTGTCTGCGGCTCCTCCAATGTGCTGGAATCGCTCGGCTACCGCTTCAAGAACGACGGTGACGCCCTCCGCCACGAACTCAACGAGGCGGGCATCTGCTTCCTCCATGCCCCGATGTTCCACCCGGCGCTGAAGAACGTCGGCCCGGTGCGGAAGGCGCTCGGCATCAAGACCTTTTTCAACATGCTCGGCCCATTGGTGAACCCTGCACGGCCTGATTGCCAGTTGACGGGGGTGTTCAGTTTGGAATTGCAAAGGATTTATGGGTACTTGCTGCATGGGGCGCAGCCCACCCCAAGGAACCCGTGAATACAGTAAGAACTTCCAAGTTAGGTTCCCCTTTAGGGGTCAGGGGCTGCACCACGGGCTTCAACATCATCCACACCTTCGGCGGCTATGACGAACTTTCGCTCACCGCCCCCGCCAAGTCCGTGAGCAACCTGGGCGAGGCGACTTTTACCCCAGCCGATTTTGGTGGCACAGTGACCGAGGCCGAGCTTTTTGGCGGCGATACGGTGGAGGAGGCCAAGGCCATTTTCCTAAGTGTTTTGGAAAACAAGGGCACAGTAGCACAGAAGCGGGTCGTAGTGGCCAATTCGGCGCTGGCGCTGCAATGCCTTTCGCCGGAAAAATCGTTGGAAACTTGCATTGCGCAAGCTAATGAATCGCTGGAAAGCGGGCGGGCGATGGTGGCTTTGAAAAAGCTGGTTGCGTTGCAATAACTCCCTAAACGCCGTGAAGTTGCGAAGCAACAAGCCAAGACTCCCATAGCTGAACTGGTGAAAAGCCCCCTTTTCGAGCGGCCATGCCTCAGCCTGTCCGCTGCCCTGCGCCGACCGGACAAGGCGGGCATCATTGCGGAGCACAAACGAAAATCACCATCCAAAGGCATCATCAATGCCAAGGTGACGGTGGAGGAAGTGACCACGGGCTATGTGCAGGCAGGCGCCTCGGCACTCTCCGTACTCACAGACGAGCAATTTTTTGGCGGCAAAAACGAAGACCTGCTCATCGCCCGTGGGCTGAACGAGGTGCCGATTTTGCGCAAGGACTTCACCATCGGCGAGTACCAAATCCTGGAGGCTAAGGCTATCGGCGCTGATGCCATCCTGCTCATTGCTGCCGTGCTGACGCCTGCCGAGGTGCGCCAACTCAGCAGTTTCGCCCGCTCGCTCGGAATGGAAACACTGCTCGAAATCCATGACCACAGCGAGCTTGGCCATATCTGCGACACTGTGGACGCCGTCGGCGTGAACAACCGCAACCTCGCCGATTTCAGCGTGGACGTTCGACGTTCGTTGGAACTTGCGCAGCATATTCCCGACGAGTTCGTGAAGGTCAGCGAGTCCGGCCTGAGTGACCCGCAAGCGGTGCTGGAGCTTCGGGCGGTAGGGTTTCAGGGGTTTTTGATTGGGGAGAGTTTTATGAAGACGGAAAGGCCGGGGGAGGCGTGTGCCGATTTCGTAAGTCGGTTGATAATGGTTGATAATAGTTGATGAGGTTGATTTCCCTCACGACGCCCACGACGCCCCCATCAACCCTAATCAACTTTATCAACCGTTATCAACCATGAAGTTAAAAATCTGCGGCCTAAAACACCCCGCCAACGTCCACCAACTCCTGACCTTAAAGCCGGACTATATCGGGTTCATTTTTTACAAAAAAAGCCCCCGTTACGTGGGTGAGGTCGCTGATTTGGACTGGGTGAAAAACCTGCCGGGCAGCTCCCGAAAAGTCGGGGTGTTCGTGAACGAGGCAGTGGAGGCGGTGGAAAATATTGCGGCAGCACTTGGCTTGCAGGTCGTTCAATTGCATGGCGAAGAAACGCCGGAGATTTGCAACGCACTGAAAATGAGTGGCTTGAAGGTGTGGAAAGCTTTCGGCGTGGACGAGGATTTTGATTTTGGAAAAACGGCGGCTTACGCTGACGTTTGCGATAAATTCCTTTTCGATACAAAAGGGAAAAACCGTGGCGGCAATGGCGTGACGTTCGATTGGGGGCTGTTGGAGAAATATCAGGGAGAGACGCCGTTTGTACTGAGCGGCGGCATCTGTATCGAAGATGCTGGGGCGGTGCTCAAACTTTCCAAGTCTTTGAGACTTGGAAAGTTTCTCTCCGTCCTCGACATCAACTCCCGCTTCGAAACCGAACCCGGCCTTAAGGATTTTGAACTGATAAAAACATTCAAGCATGAGCTATTTGGCTGAAAATCAAGACTTTCCAAGTTCTCAAAACTTGGAAAGTCTGCGCACCCCCGACCCCGACGGCTTCTATGGCCAGTTTGGCGGTGCCTTCATTCCCGAAATGCTGCACCCCAACGTGGAAGAGCTGCGCAACTGCTACCTCGACATCATCGAGTCGGCGGCGTTCCAAACGGAATTTCGGGCACTGCTGAAGGACTATGCGGGCCGAGCAACGCCGCTCTATCATGCGAAGCGGCTCTCGGAGCGGTACGGCACCAAGATTTACCTCAAGCGGGAAGACCTCTGCCACACCGGGGCGCACAAAATCAACAACACCATCGGGCAGATTTTGCTGGCGCAACGATTGGGAAAAAAGCGCATCATCGCCGAAACCGGGGCGGGGCAGCACGGAGTGGCCACTGCCACTGTATGTGCGCTGATGGGGCTGAAGTGCATCGTTTACATGGGCGCCCTCGACATCGAGCGGCAGGCGCCCAACGTGGCCCGGATGCGGATGCTTGGCGCAACGGTCGTGCCCGCCATGAGCGGCAACCAAACCCTCAAGGACGCCACCAACGAGGCCATCCGGGACTGGATTTGCAACCCCGTGGACACGCACTATATCATCGGCTCGGTGGTGGGGCCGCACCCGTACCCCGACCTCGTGGCCCGTTTGCAGTCGGTCATCAGCGAGGAAATCAAGTGGCAACTGCTTGAAAAAGAGGGCATTGCGAACCCAACGACGGTCATCGCCTGCGTGGGTGGCGGCAGCAATGCGGCGGGGGCATTCTACCATTTCATCGAAGAAAAATCGGTGCGGCTCATCGGCTCGGAGGCGGCGGGGCACGGCGTCCACACGGGCGAGACGGCGGCGACCATCGCCCTCGGCAAGCCGGGCATCCTGCACGGCAGCCTGAGCATGTTGATTCAAAACGGGGACGGTCAGGTCATCGAGCCGTACAGCATTTCGGCGGGGCTGGACTACCCCGGCGTGGGCCCGCTCCATGCGCATTGGCGGCGAGTGGTCGGGCGAGTTTCGTGCCCGTGACGGACGAAGAGGCGCTGGCGGCGGCGTTCCAATTGGCGAGACTGGAGGGCATCATCCCAGCACTGGAGTCGGCGCATGCGCTGGCGATTTTTGAGAAAATCAAGTTTGAAAAAGAGGACATTGTGGTGCTGTGTTTGTCGGGAAGGGGGATAAAGATTTGGGAACCTACACGAAGTATTTGACTTAGAAAATTATCAAATCTTGATAATTTTATGTAAATTGGCATGAAAGTCCAAGGTAAAAGACACTTCAATCAGGACAATTTGGCATCGGCTGAAATCAAGGTTGCTGGAATTGGCGATATGCCCTGAAAAAGGACGGATGGCAGTTCACTTGGCGGGTATTGCCAGAAAACAAGGTACAGTTTTTCTCAAACTTGTCCTTGATTCAACACACCGAAAATGTTGAGGGCATAATTATGCTCAGCCTGCTCGGAGAAGGAATTGTCTATATGGATTGCATTGAAGTGTCTCCCTAAATTTTGGTGCTAAAGGCGTGATTTAGTCGCCGGGTGCTTAGTTGGCTTATGGCTGTAAGTTGAGCCTTACACTGGGAAAGCCCCATACGATGGTTGTTTGTCTTTGAAAGCAAGACTGTTTTAATGGAGCTTTATCAAAAAATATGGCGCAAATGGGGCGGTCAAATGTTCTAGCAGAGGCAGGAATAATGCTGATGGAGCTTTATCTGCAAAAGTAATAAAATGAAGAAATTTTGTCAATGAAAGTCAAAATCATTAATGAAGGCGGCATTCAAATTCCTCAAAGAGGTTGAAATGGGTTTCGGGATTGCACCAAAAGGACGTGATGTGGCCAACCTTTTATCGGTTTCAAACAGCATACTGAAAAGCAGGGCGTGAAGACCTGCGTCGACACAAACTCGGAGCCACGCTGCATAGGATGGGGCACTTGCCTGTGATGTGGACATCTCCGCCAACCTCTACCGGTTGACACGCCTCGCAAAAGCAATACTTAATGAGGCAATCGGAGCGCTTGGAGTCAAGAAAAAAGACTTTGCGACATACATAGGAATTGAAGACTCCAACCTTAGCGCAATGCTAAAAGGCAACCGCCGCATCAGCCCAGAGTTTGCGCTAAGACTTGCAACCGATGTGGCACGCATTGCCTGCCACCCTTTGTGTCCTGATTTCGTGTTTCTAAAAATCAGCCTAATTCTTTGACTGGCATCTTTGGTTTCGGAGCGCATCCCTTTCCTTAGTCGAAATGCAAAACTCAAAGTTAAAGTCGAAGAATTGATAACTGGGGATTTACCTCCAAACCAAAAACATGAACCGACTCGTTTAAAACAATTATTCCAGCATAAGCCCCAAAACATCCTCTCCATCTTCTTCACCGCCGGCCACCCCACGCCCGACGGCACCCGCATGACCATCCTCGACCTGGCCGCTGCCGGGGCCGACCTCGTGGAGGTGGGCATCCCCTTCAGCGACCCGCTGGCCGATGGGCCGACCATCCAGGCCAGCAGCCATGCGGCATTGGAAAACGGGATGTCGTTGGAGAAGCTGTTTGCGCAGCTCGAAGGCATCCGCTCGGAAACACAAATGCCGCTGGTGCTGATGGGCTACCTGAACCCCGTGCTGCAATTCGGCATGGAACGTTTCTGCGAGCGCTGCGCTGCCGTGGGCGTGGACGGCGTCATTTTGCCCGATTTGCCCTTGGCTTTTTTTCAAAAGAACTATGCATCGCTCTTCGAGCAACATGGCATCTGTCCCATCTTTCTCGTCACACCGCAGACCAGCGATGAGCGTATCCGGGAACTAGATACCGCCAGTCGGGGCTTCCTCTACGCCGTGAGCACGGCCAGCACGACAGGTGGTGCAGGTGGTTTCAACGAGTCACAAGTGGCTTATTTCCAGCGCATTGCGAAGCTAAAGCTAAATAACCCCGTGCTGGTGGGCTTTGGCATTTCGGACAAAACAGCCTTCGATACCGTTTGCCAATACCTTAATGGTGGCGTGGTGGGCAGTGCCTTCATAAGGGCGCAGGAGGCGGATATTTCCGCACATGATTTTGTAGAAAGCATCAGGGGCGGAAAGTGATTTTTTCATAAAAACATCGTTCTCGCAGAACTATATTCCGATTTGAGCGGTATAGAATCCATTATTTCGCACGAAATATGGTTTACCAACTTTGTCACCTATGTTGTCCCGCACCTTATCCGCTTATCTTGCCCCTTACAAAGGACTTTCACGGTCAGCTTGGCTGATTTCGGTGGCCTCCCTCATCAACCGGAGCGGCACCATGGTGCTTCCCTTCCTGTCGGTCTATCTCATTTCCGACCTGCAGTTCACGATGGAGCAGGCCGGCATTGTGATGACCCTGTTTGGGGCAGGCTCTTTCCTGGGGTCATTTTTGGGCGGCAACCTGACGGACAGAATCGGGTACCACCGGGTGCTGTTCTGGTCGCTGTTCCTGGGGGGAATTGGCTTCATTGCATTGGGCTATGTCAAGAGCTTGGAAGGCATCTATGTCATGGTTTTCATGTTGAGCACCGTTGGCGATGCGTTCCGCCCGGCCACAATGGCAGCCTTGGCAGCACATAGCACACCCGAAAACCGTACCCGTTCCTACTCTCTTATGCGGATGTCCATCAACTTGGGATTCACGATTGGGCCAGCAGTGGGCGGGGTATTGGCAGCTTGGAAAGGCTACCACACCTTATTTTGGGTGGACGGTATAACCTGCATTGCTTCGGCCATTTTCTTTCGGTCAATCCTAAAGCCGGTACAATTGAGCGAAGCGGAAAAGGCCGCCTCTAAAGCTGCCGATAAACCTGTGGTCCAATCTCCCTACAGGGACAAGCAATACTTGATTTTCCTGTTGCTGACCATGTTGGGCGCCACGGTGTTCTTGCAGATTATTTCATCGCTGCCCGTATATTATGACAAGGTGATGCACATGAACGAGTGGCAAATCGGGGTCTTGCTCGCATTCAATGGCCTCATTGTTTTCTTGACGGAAATGCCCTTGGTGTTCACCCTGGAGCGGAGAATGAAGCGGATGAACTGCATCATTACCGGCATCGTCCTGTATGCTTTCGGGTATCTTGTGCTGAATATTGCTCCGCAAAGCGTTGCCATTGCCATCTTGTCCATGTTTGCGCTTTCGATTGGCGAGATATTCAACATGCCCTTCGCCAATTCCTTCGCCCTCAGCCGTACAACGGATGCAAACCGGGGAAAGTACATGGGCCTGTATTCGATGACTTACTCGTTGGCACATATCATCGGGCCTTATTTTTCGATGAAGATAGCCGAGCGGCACGGGTTCGATGTGCTTTGGTACATTTCCGGGGCCATTTGCATCTTGGTCGCTTGGGGTTTTATGGGCATGAAGAAGAACAATCCCGACCCTATCCCAACTGCACAAGTAGCGGAAGAAGAACTTATGCCCGTCGTTCCATTGGAAGGCACGACTTGATTTGCGGCCCCAATTCCTTGCGTTTTTGAAAAAGGCGTAGTTTTGGCCGATTTTAATAGTCATTGGTCATTAAAGTCATTTGTCATTAACTCCGAACCATTGACCAATGACCCGAATGACCAATGACTTTTCCATAATGTCCAATTTCAACAAACATATCGCCACAGGCGTCATTGGCTCGGGCAGCTTTGGCACAGCAGTGGCCAATTTGCTGGCCTTCAACACCGATGTGCTGATTTTCAGCCGCCGGGAGCAGATGGTGGAGGCCATCAATAAGGAGCACCGCCACCCGACCTTCAACGTCGCCCTTTCGGAGCGCATACGTGCCACTTCCGACCCACAGGAGATAGCCGAAAGCTGTTCCCTGATTTTCCCCATCGTTACTTCCGAGGGCTTCCGCCCGATGATGCAGACCTTCTCGCCGTTCCTGCGGCCCTACCATATCCTTATCCACGGCACCAAGGGTTTCGATATCAAGAACCTGACGGAGCAAGAACTGAAAGAAGGCAAAATCACCCGCAACGGTGTGCGCACCATGAGCGAAGTGATACGGGAGGAATCGGTGGTGGTACGGGTAGGCTGCCTTTCCGGCCCCAACCTCGCCTCCGAAATCATGGCCGGGCAACCGACGGCCACGGTCATCGGCAGCAAGTTCGACGAGGTGGTGAGCACGGGGAAGAAGGTGTTGAGCAGCAAGTATTTCCAAGTATTTGGCACGTATGAGATATTGGGTGCGGAACTGGCGGGGGCGTTGAAGAACACCATTGCCATCGGCAGCGGCATTTTGGGTGGCTTGGGCCTTGGCAAAAACCTGCAAGCCCTGCTCATCAACCGGGGCCTGATGGAGATGATCTATTACGGCAAGGCGCTCGGTTCATCACCCAAGCCCTTCGTAGGCACGGCGGGCATCGGCGACCTAATTTGCACCGCCACCAGCATGAGCAGCCGCAACTACACTTTCGGCTACCGACTTGGCCAAGGGGAGAAGACCGCCGACATACTCGCCTCTATGCCAGAGGTGGCCGAGGGCGTGCGCACCCTTAAGATTGCGAAGCACCTGGCCGACCACCTGAAGTTGCACGTGCCCATCACGCAGATGCTCTACCGGGCCGTGCATGAAGGCTATGACATCCAACAGGCCATTGAGTACCTGATGCGCTATCCATATTATGTGGATGTGGATTTTATTTGAAAACCCTGTGCTGGTATTTATACTTCTGGCCGTTAGCTGTTAGCCATTTGCTTTTGACCAACAGTAAATTCAAATGGACAAAACCTGGCGCTCAAAAGTATAGAAGGGGGGCTTTCGGGGGACTTATTTCAATTTCCCCCTCAAAGCGACCCCTCATCAATAGTTGCAAATCGGCACACTACCCATAAAACCTACCTTATACATTAATTTTTTTCAAAATTATTTGACAATTCAACAAAGCCGTTTACCTTTGCCAAAATTGAACGAACCGAATTTGTAATCCACAACCGATTTTCCCATGAAAAGTATTAACCGAAACTTCGCACACTCCGTTTTTGACCTACTTCTCCAATTGTTTCTTCCTAAAAATCTCAGGGCATGCCCTGTGTCGCTGAACGCTTCTTGAAGCGCAGTCCGCCCGTTTTCCAATCTACCCTTTTGTAAAATTCAGCCAGTTTAAAGGACAATATATGCGTATGGCATTGCCATGCACATATAGATGATTTAACTGCACACTACGGGAACCACCCACCATTACTGGAACATAGACAAATCCGGGCATACCCTTCGTTGCCTGAGAGGTTCATGAATATAACTTTAATCGTCATGCTGCATGCACTGATGAAGGGGATTTTTATGCCATTTAATCAAATTAAACAATCACAAGGTGCTGATTGCCAACAGGTTGAGCGAAGCGCCAAAAAGAATTTGACAAATTATAATCCATGTATATGAAGCGGCGAATCCTACTAGGTTCGCCGCCTTCATCAAGCTGTTTTAAACAATTCTTTCACAACCGATTTATTCAACAAATTAAGTAATCCGATGAAAAAAACGATTACACCCGTTTTAATTGACCGGGCTTTTTACCGTTCTTTAACCAAAACGTCCGTTTTACTCAAGGCCTTATCCCTGTTTGTAGCAGGTATGCTGGCCAGCACCTCGACCCTCAACGCACAGTGCAGCATGGCTTGTTCCGGCTCCACCAATGTTTCGCTCTCGCCTACCTGCCAAGGCACGATTACCTACGATATGATTCTGCAAAACCCCAACAACTGCTCGCCCAATGGCCCCTCAGCCTATCAGGTGATCGTGATGGATTTAGCGGGAACCCCCATACCCACCAGCCCGGTCGTCACTGCCGACAACATCGGCCAGACACTGACGGTGAAGGTGAAGCACTGGGCCTCCTGGCAACTCCTGTTGGGGCAACATCAATGTGGAGGACAAGGTCGGCCCGACAATTACCTGCCCGGCCAACGTCACCGTGCCGTGCACCAGCCCGACCACCACAGCCCTCACTGGCACGGCAACGGCCACCGATTGCTCCGACTTCACCATCACCAGCACCGACCAGACGCAGGTACTTGGCTGCGCAGGCTCGAACTTCACCGCCATCATCACCCGTACCTGGCTGGCAGTGGACTTGGGTGGCTACCTCAACACCTGCACACAAACCATCAACGTCACCAAACCAACCTCGGCGAACATCAGCTGGCCGCCAAACCGAGACGGCATCGCAGCGCCCATGCTCGATTGCGTGAACCCCAACACCACGCCCGCCAATACGGGCGCACCGAGCATTGGTGGCTACCCGATTCCCAATGGCACGGGTTACTGCAACATGGCGGTGACGTTCAGCGACCAGCACATACCCATTTGCCAGAACAGCTACAAAATCTTGCGCACCTGGACGGTGGTCAACTGGTGCAACAGCACCATCTCCACCCATACGCAAATTATTGCGGTGAAGGACGTGACGCCACCAACCCTCACCTGTCCCGCCGACCTGACCGTGGGCACGACCTCTGCCATTGTTTGCAAGGCAAACGTACTGCTGCCACCGGTGGGCATTACCGACAACTGCTCGACCAGCTTCACGGTCAGCATCAGCTCACCAGCCGGCCAGGTACAGGGCAACGGCGGGCTGCTGAACAACGTCAGCCCCGGTGTTTATACCATTACCTACAATGTGACAGACGGCTGCGGCAACTCCAATTTCTGCACCTCCAAGCTGACCGTGGTGGACGACGACTCACCCACCATGATTTGCAACGAATACACCGTGGTGACGCTGAACAGCAACGGCACTGCCATCGTTTTCCCGACCACCTTCAACAACGGAAGCTACGACAACTGCAGCCCCGTGAACCTTACCGTGCGCCGCATGACGCAGGCTTGTGGCACACAGCCCGTTTATGGCCCCAACGTGAAGTTCTGCTGCGAAGACGTTGGGCAAGGCATTCAAGTACAAATGCAAGGCACTGACGCCAGCGGCAACACCAACTCCTGCATGGTAACCGTGCATGTGACGGACCACTCGCAGCCCTCCATCCTCTGTCCGCCCAACGCAACCGTAAACTGCAACCAAGACCCGACCAACCTAAGCCTGACCGGACAAGCCACCGCAGCAGCCTCATGTGGCACACCAACCATCACCTATACAGATGCCAGCAACCTGAACATGTGCGACGTGGGCACTATCATCCGAACTTGGAAGGCTACATTAGGGAACAACAACTCAAGCACCTGCACCCAGACCATTTTATCGGTGGACAACACGCCCGTGACCGTTACCTTCCCACCGAGCTACAATGTACCTGGTAATTGCGTCAGCCTAAACAGCCTTGCACCAGCCAACCTGCCCGCTCCTTATGGTGCACCAACCATCACCAGCGACTGTGAAATGATGGCCATCAACCATACCGACCAAGTGTTCGTCGTATCAGGCCCGGCTTGCTACAAGATCATCCGCACCTGGAAGGTCATCAACTGGTGTACCTATGTGGCAGGTGGCACGGTCGGACTGTGGGAAGGCCAGCAAATCATCATGGTGACGGACAACACAGCGCCGACCTTCACTTGTCCCAGCAATATGGTGGTGGCCGTGGACGCCAACTGCAAGGGCAACTTCACCTTGCCGCAGGTGACGAATATCCAAGACTGCAGCCAGAACGTGACCGTTTCGGTGAACAGCAGTTTCGGCAGCGGCTATGGGCCGTTCACCAACGTGAACCCCGGCAACTATACCGCCAACTATGTCATCGCCGATGGCTGTGGCAACTCCGGTACCTGCGCCATCACCATCCAGGTCAAGGACGATAAAAAGCCGACGCCCTATTGCAAGAACGGCCTCATCATCGAGCTGATGCAGAACGGCACGGTGGCCACTTGGGCCAGCGACTTCAACGCTGGCAGCTTTGACAACTGCCCCGGCAGCTTGATTTATTCATTTTCGCCCAATATCAATCAAACAGGCCTGACGGTGGACTGCGACGACATTGGACAAATCCCTATTCAAATGTGGGTGACGGATGCGAGTGGCAATCAGGATTTCTGCACCACCTTCCTCGTCGTGCAGGACAACATGAACGCCTGCGGCAACGGCGGGGGAAATGGCAACCTCGTGGCGGGCGTTGCTGGGGCCATCACCAACGAGAGCGGGCAGAACGTACAGAACGTGCATGTAAACCTCAACGACCCACTTTCGCAATCGGCCATGACGGGCGCAAACGGCGCTTTCAACTTTGCGGCGGTGCAGATGGGTGGCGATTACACCGTCTCTCCGGAAAGGACTCCAACCTGATGAACGGCGTTTCCACTTACGACATGGTGCTGATTCGCAAGCACATCCTTGGCATGGAATACCTTGACTCACCGTACAAGATAATTGCTGCCGATGTCAACCATTCCAACGGCATCACTACCTACGACTTGGTGGAAATCCAAAAAGCAATCCTGCATATCACAGACGCTTTTGCCAACAACACCTCATGGCGCTTCGTGGATGCAGCCTATGTGTTCCCGAACCCAACGAACCCGTTCGTGGAGGTGTTCCCAGAGGTTTACAATATCAACGACCTGAATGGCAACATGAACGCCGTGGACTTCAAGGCCATTAAAATCGGTGACGTGAACGGCTCTGCGGCGCCCAACGACTTTGACGAACCCAATGAGGAACGCAGTGGCGACCACTTGGAATTGAGCATAAAAGACGAAGCTTTGTCGGGTGGCCAAACTTATACGTTGGACGTAACGTCCGAGAACTTCCAAGCCATCATCGGCTACCAGTTCACCCTGCGCTTCAACACGGAACAGCTTGATTTCCAATCGGTGGAAATGGGCGAACTGCCCAACCTGAGCGAGGCCAATTTCGGCTTCCGACGCTTGGAAGAGGGCGTGCTGACCACCTCCTGGAACAACGACGAGCCAACCAGTATGGACAAAGACGCCGTGCTGTTCAGCCTTGTTTTTGTTGCGAGGCAACAGACGCAGCTATCACAAGCCCTGCACCTCGGTTCCGACTACACCAAGGCCGAAGCCTACTACGAAACCGGGGAACTGCTCGACCTTAGCCTTGATTTCTCCGCTCCGTCAACCGTCAATCGTCAACCGTCAACCGTCTCTATCACCCCCAACCCGTTCAAAGCGTCGTCCGTTATTGGCTTCACGCTACCCGCAGCCCAGGAGGCAGCCCTCTTCGTGCATGATGCCGCCGGAAGGTTGGTCATGGTGCGGAAGGGCAGCTTCGCCAAGGGGTACAATGAGGTAAGGGTCAGCAAGTCGGAACTGCCGTCGGCGGGTACGTACTTCTTCCGCTTGCAGACCGCTGGGGAGGTAACTACGGGCAAGTTGGTATTGGTGGAGTAGGTGTTGGCTGGAAGCTGGATGCTGGATGACCTGTGACCTGTCCTGAAATACGTTGCCCAAAAAAAGTAACGTATTTCAGGACAGGTCACAGGTCATCCAGCATCCAGATTCCAGTATCCAGCATCAGCATCAAGATTCCAGCATCAAGTATCCATCTTTTTTTTATACCCCAAAAGAATATTTGACTGAAATTTTAGACCGAATTATATTTGTTTCGAGAAACAAAAACGGCCTCCTTGCTCTCCTTGCCGCCTTTAAAACCGTGGCCCCTGGCCCACAAAAACTCGAACATACATGAGAACAACTTACGCCCTCCAAGCGTACTTCTACTACACCCGTTTGGAACGAAACGCTGGCATCGCACTCTGTGCCCTTTGTGCTTTGGCTTGGCTGCTCCCCTTTCATGATGGTTGGCTCTCGCCCCAATCCCCTTCCCACAAGTTCACGGACGTACAAGCCATTGCCGCCAGCTTTACCCCGCTTGACGAACCTCGTGAAGCGGCGAACCAGCCCTTGGCCTTCAGGGGAAGGGAAAATCAAAGCCCACACAAGGCCGAGTTGTTCGCTTTCGACCCGAACACGGCAACGAAGGAAGAGTTTGAGCGGTTGGGCCTGTCTGCCCGCACTGCACAGACCATCCTGAACTATCGGGCGAAGGGAGGTCATTTTTATAAAAAAGAGGATTTCAAGCGCATCTATGCCATACGTCCCGAAGACTATGCCCGGTTGGAGGCCTTCATCCAGGTACCACAAAAGGCAGACAGCGGTCGTTTCAACGACTATGCGGAAAACAGGGAGACCCAAGGCGTTGCAGCAAGGACGGCTTATGAGGAAAAACCCTTTGCTCCGCAATATCCCAAAAAGACCTACACTGCGGCAATGGTGGACATCAACGCTGCCAGCTTGGAGGATTGGAAAGGCATCAAAGGGGTTGGTGGCTGGGCCAAGCGCATTGTGAACTACCGAGAAAAACTTGGGGGATTTACCTCACCTGCCCAAGTGGCCGAGTCTTTTGGCCTACCCGACAGTGTGTTTCAAAAAGCACTGCCGCAATTGCAGCTGGCGTCTGGCGTTTTCAGGAAAATCAACCTGAACACCGCCACGCTGGACGAACTGAAGGCCCACCCCTACCTCAGCAGCTACCAAGCCACCATCCTGTTCAATTACCGCCAACAACATGGCAGCTATGCCGACTTTGCAGGTGTGAAAAAAATGAAGGCAGGTTTCAAGGAAGAAGACTGGAAGAAACTGGAGCCGTATTTCTCGTTTGAGTAAATTACCTTTCGAGACGCCAAAAAAAAAAGGCAGCGGGGGCATCGAAAATGCCCCCGCTGCCTTTTTTTATAGTGTTTTGGGTGGTCTTGCTCCGCAAAATCACCCAAAACATTTACTACATATCGTCCCGTAGGCTTTTTGCCTCGTTCACCATGATTTCGCTGGTTTGTATGATTTTGTCCAACTTGGCAGCTGCCGCCGCTTTGTTACCAGCCTTTAGGTCGCACATAACGAGGTACCAGCCCGCTTTTTTGGCGTAGATGCCCTTACCATTGGCAACTTGGCCAAGGTAAGTTTTCGCTTTGTCCACGTTGCCTATTTCCAAATTGGAAAGCCCCGCAAAGAACAGCGTCGCCTCGTGATTGGGTTGTTGTAGCAGTGCCCGCTCGAACAACATGCTCGCCTGCGTGAAGTTCCCAACTGAGTAGGCCGTGATGGCCTGCGCAAAATTCGGGTCCACGTCGGGCGCATTGGCGTGGCGCATGGCCACTGGCACGTCGTTTTGGTAAGGCATGTAGTGCTTGGCATACAACGCAGGGCCATCCAGCGACTTATTGAAGAAGCTGAAATAGGCCACAGCGCCCACTACCAGCACGGCAGCGATGGCCACAGCTTGGCGCAGGTAGCCCATAGGTTGCAGTTGGCGAACCTTGGCAGTGTGGGATGGCATGGAAAGCTTTTTACTAAACGCTTCAAAGTCTTCCAAATCATCCGTTAGGTGGTTGCCCGACTCCTCGCAGCCTTCGACGGCATCGGAGCAAAGCGGGCAATCCAACAGGTGGTTCTCCACCCGCCGTTGGCCTTCTCTCGACATGTGACCACTGAGGTATTGCCTTAATTCCTCGTGGCTGATGCATGCGGTAGGCCTAAAGATTTGTTGTCGTAAATTTCCGTCCATTGGAGCAATTATAGTTATCTGGAAATTTATGCTGTGTGTTTTCTCATTTCCTTTTCCAGCAGAATCCGCAAGTTCCGCTTACCATTTTGCAGGTAACTTTTCACCTGTTTTTCTGTGTATCCAGTTTCGGTAGCTATTTCTCTGTAACTCTTGTCGTCGTAAAAAAACATTCGGACGCAGGTTTGCTGCTCGTCACCCAATTCGGCAACGGCCCGCTCAACTTCCTGCTCCATGCTAGGATTGGTGTTGAAGAGAGCGGCGAAACCGTCGTTTTCCATAAAGTCGTCCGGCGAATTTTCCAAATGGTTGTACTTCGCCAGCTTCTCCATGTCCGACTTCTTCTGCCGCAGCTTCGCAATGCACTCGTTCCGGCTGACGGTGTAGAGGTATGCCTTGAAAGACTTGACATCTGCCGTTGGTAGCTTAGTGAACAGGATTTTGAACACATCTGACACCACGTCCCGGCTATCGTCCTCGTTTTTCATCAGCTTCAGGCAAACACCATAAGCTAGGTGGATGTACCGGCGGTACAATTCCTCAAAGTACGTCTGTTGCTGCGTCTCAGCGAACCTGCTCACCAGTTCCTCATCGGAGAACTGACTGACATCAGGTTGCTTATTTAAAAAGCGGATGGACATTTTTTTTGATAATAGACGTTAGATCGTAGATTTTAGAAAGGCACTGCTAAAGTTTGTAGGCCAAAGCAATTCTTTGTCTAATGTCTAACTTCTTCAAGTCTAAGGACTTCCTTAAAACGGGCGTAAAAATAGTAAAAACACTGGCACGGCCACTTTTGGTTGAGGTTTTGTTGGAATACTTACCCCAACTTCGGCCTGTTTCGTATTTTTCCGGCAAGTAAAGCGAGTAAACCCAAGCTAAGTGGGCATTCATCATTTTACCATTTATCATACATCATTCGACTAAACCAATTTTCAATCCAAAAGCCACGACACATGAGCAATTACAAAATCAAAAGCGGAAAAGGCACACTCGTTTTGCAAAAAAGCGCCAGCCTCGTCGGGCTGAAGGGCACGAAAAAAGCGGATTTCACCAAGGCCGACTATGTGCGGCAGGAAATGCTGCCCAGCCTCGGTGGCTTCAAGGTCGTCTCCCTGCAAAAGGACGGTGCCAGCGTTGACGATAAGCTCGATGAGGTGCGCCAGCGAAAGGAGGTGGAACTGGGCACCCATGTCTATTTTGCCGAAGGCAGCAAAAAGCCCCTCGTGCCCACGGGTGAGGTGTTCATCATCTTCCAGCCCGACGTGGACGAGGGCGAGCAGGCCCTTGTGCTAAACGAATACAAGCTGCAATTGGTGGAGCGCCGGGGCAGCGACCAAGTGACGGCCAAAGTGACCAAGGACTCGCCAAACCCCATTAAAGTCGCACAGGCTTTGCAAAAGGTTTCCCTCGTGAAATTCGCCGAACCCGACCTCGACATGCTGCTCGAAGAATACGACCTCGCCCTACCGAAAGATACCTTTATGGCGGACGAGTGGCATTTGAAAAACAGTGGATTCATCCCCAGTGGCCAATATACCACCAAAGCTGGTGCCGACGCAAAGATTGTGGACGCCTGGACCCGGCTCGACAGCCTCGGCTCGCCCAATATCGTGCTGGCCATCATTGACAACGGCTTCGACATCTCGCACCCCGACCTCAAGCCCAAAGTCTTTCGCCCGTTCGACCTATGGACGCAGAGCGACCGCCTTTCGGACGGCGACCCCGGCTTCACGCACGGCACGCCCTGCGCCAGCCTCGCCGTTGCGGCAGCAAACGGGCAAGGCATGGTGGGTGTGGCGCCCAATGCCAAGTTCATGCCCGTGAGCGGCACTTCGTTTAGCGTGCGGGCCACGGAGCAGATGTTCGATTATTGCCTACAAAACGGGGCCGATGTCATCAGTTGCAGTTGGGGCACGACGGATACCCAATTCACGTTGAACTCCTTGAAAGAAGAAGCCATCGCCAAGACTGCACGGCAAGGCAGGGGCGGCAAGGGCTGCGTCATCCTTTTTGCCGCAGGCAACGAAGGGCTGGACTACGTGAACTTCTATGCCGCCCACCCCGACGTCATCTGCGTGGCCGCCTGCGACAGCAAGGACCGCTACGCCAGCTACTCCAACCAAGGGGCCGAGGTCAGCATCTGCGCACCCTCCAACGGCGACTGGCCGCTCATCGCAGCACGGGCCTCTTGGGACCCCGGCACCACCATACGGGGCGAAGGTGCCTTCAAGTATTGGGCGGACGGCGTGGAGCGCACCGGCCCTTACAAGCATTTCGGCGGCACGAGCGGTGCCACGCCCATCGTGGCGGGCATCTGCGCCCTGATGCTCTCTGCCAACCCGAACCTGACCGCCAAAGAGATAAAGGAAATATTGCAAATCACCGCCGACAAAATCGGCAGCGCCAGTGACTACGTGAACGGCCATAGCCGCAAGTTCGGCTACGGCAGGGTGAACGCCGACAAGGCCGTAGCCGAGGCGCTGCGCCGCAAGGACGGCACGACTGGGACGACACCCAAGCCGCCAAGTTCTACCGTGACCACGCCCGTGGTTTCCGGTCAGGGGCTGTTCCGCTTTAGTGTAAAAAGGCAGCAACCGCAGGGTTTTTCGGTGCAGTTGGGCGTATTCGCCGACTACGGCAACGTGCTGATTCAGGCGGAGAAAATGGAGCGCATGTTCAGCCAGCCCGTGGTGGTCAACATCACGCAGGCCAACGGCAAGACGGCCTACCGGGTAATGGTGGGCGTATTCGACAAGAGCGCCGATGCCAGCACTTTGCAGAAGGCGATGAAGGCGGCAGGGGTGGATGGGTTTGTGAAGGATTTGAAGGGGCTGGGGTGATGCTACCTAGCCACCACGAACTTTTTGACAGTACGTAGTTCATTCTTCGAAAAATATTGTAGGGAATAAACGCCGGCAGCCAAGTCACGGACGGGTAAGTGCGTAATCTCGCTGGGTGAGAGGACAGGCCAATCTTTCACCATGCGGCCTTTCATGTCCAGAATTCGGAAAAGCCCTTGGTGGGTGGGCATTTGCGAAGCTATCTCAATATTTAGGTAATCTGATGCGGGTTGGGGATAAATCATGACAGGCTCGTTATCTAGTGAGCCTTCGCCCACTGCGCTGACGAAACAGCCCGCTGGGTAGTTGACTGAATCGGGGGTTTCGTAACAAATTAGTTGCGAATAAGTGGGGCAATCAATAGTAATTTGTTCGCACATAACTTCATTAAAAAGCAATCTATTGAAAATGTATAAGCCTCCAACGCCCTTTACAATTTCGGCACTAGTTTCATCCCACCAAGTGGGATGGTTGGGCACTACCCTCAAGTGCATGGCTCCTGTAGGGTCGGGGTCGGCGAAGTCAACATGGATTGTTACCGTATCAACTCCCCATTTTTCCTCGCACATGATATAGGTATAGGAGTCGCCTGTCTGTAAGGAGAAATCATATAGCATCTGAAAATCATTGAACAAAGGCTCATAAACGAAAACCTTGCTCCCATCTTGGTGAACATAAGCAAGGTCGTTGCAAGACGCATTAGAACACCCTCCGTTAAATATTATGGTGCAGTATTTACCATTGATTATGGTGTCTTCGGTTATGGTCAATGCTTCAGGTTGTGGGCTTGGCAGCCCTGGGCAATTATACCTGTTGTAATGCCAAACCGCCCCCAACGGGGCGAACAGCGGCTGTTGCGCAATTGAAGCTGAATTAATGCCAAAGAAGCAGAGTATTAAGGAAATGATTGAGGCTGGTTTCATTTTGCATCATTTTTAAAAAATAATATCCTGACAGCAATTTAGAATACCAGCAAATATATGCTCTTCAGATTCAATAATCTGTCTGCCAAACTTCACTTTCAGCCAATTGCCACAATCATAAACTTTAGTTTGGACTTTGCTTTTCACAATCACCTTGGTGATACGCTCAAAATAAAATAGGCCAGTTGGTTCAAGGCAGTACCTTCGCCAGATAATGGTCTAATTTTTTTAACGACGGTTCGCTTGTATCCGAAAATGGAGCTGATTTTAGAAACCTGACTTATGAACAAAAATGGTTTGTTGGCTTGGCTGGCTTTGCCCGATTTTTACCCAAAAATATAAATTACATGAAACGACCATTAGTTTTTACTTTCCTTTTTTGCTTCGCAATTCAAGCCTTCTCACAAGCCTGCGCCGTCAGCACCGACACGGCGCATTTGGATGTGAACAATGCGAGGGTGATACTACAGGCTGGTGCGGATATGTTCTGGAATAGGGGCGATGGATATGCAGGGTATGTCAACCCCAAGGGCAATACCGCTCCTTCGGGTATCCCCAATATTGCAACCACCGGGTTTTGGCTGGGTGGCCTTGACGATGGTGGGAACCTGAAATTAGCGGCTTCAATGTATGGGGCATACCAAGGGCAAACCGATTGGTGGCCCGGCCCACTTGACATGGAAGGGACTACCAATTCTGCTATCTGTACCAATTTTGACCAACTTTGGAAAGTTAACCATGATGAAATCTTATCGCATATTGCCGATTTTACATCAGATGGGGACATTGATGGGCCTGTGCCACAAAGTATTTTGGCTTGGCCGGGGAAAGACAATCCCGAGTCCATGAGTGCCAATGGGTTTGCATTGCCAGCGGCCCAAACGCTTGCTCCGTTTGTTGACCGCAATGGAAATGGGAAGTACGAACCCAATTTGGGCGATTACCCAAAAATCAAAGGTGACCAAGCTATATGGTGGATTTTCAATGACGAAGGTGGCGGTTCCATTCACTACGAAAGCAATAGCATACCCAATCGGGCAGAAGTACACGCCATGGCCTATGCTTTCGAGGGTTCCGGAGACGAGAACCTGGCTAACACATCTTTTTATGAATTTACGATTTTCAACCGAGCAGCGGAGAATATGAACG
Organism: Saprospiraceae bacterium; assembly: GCA_016714985.1. Lineage (GTDB taxonomy): Bacteria > Bacteroidota > Bacteroidia > Chitinophagales > Saprospiraceae > UBA6168. Next base: position 244,236 of record JADKBS010000008.1, read on the forward strand.
ACCTGTACACATCCTTGTGGCTGACCAGCCATTTTGGTTGCCCAGTGGATGATTTTTTCGGCTGTATTTCGGAAGAAAAAATGGCCATTTTCTACAACGAGGATGAAGAGGACGGGCAGATTGGCTGCGACTGTGGGGGCGCACCTTCGTTTTGTGACAATATCCCCGTCACGGGCATAAAAGTCCTGTCCGGCCCAAAGAACGATAACGGAGAGGACACCGGGTTTTCATCTTTCATTTACTTCAACAACCCTGGGCTCCTAAACCCACCCATTGCCACCACTGACCCCGCCACGGATATTGAGTTCTACAATTACCAAAGAGGAACATGGCGGGATGGCACTCCGCTCACGCTGGGAGGTTCGGGCTACAACCCATCGGGAGGCTCCCCACACCCCTTTGCTTTAGACGGCAACCCTGCCGAAGCCGATGGTTGGTCAAGTTGCACGACGACCCTCCCCCAATATGACCGCCGCCTGCTCATCAATTCAGGCCCAGTCAACCTCTCCCCCGGCGAAAGCACCTCCATTTGCTATGCTGTTATGACCAAGTTCGGAGTGAACTACCCCTGCCCCGACGTAACGCCCCTCATCGAAATGGGCAATGCCATCGAGGAGTTTTGCGCCAGCCTGTCCCCGGCAAACGAGCCTATTGCGGCAGCAAACGCCACCCAATTCTACCCCAACCCGCTCGTTTCCGAAGGAAAACTGACCGCTAGTGGCGAGCAAATAGAATCCGTCCGCCTGTTCAATGTGAACGGGCAGTTGGTAAGGCATTACAAAGACTTGAAGGCCAATGAACTGATAATTTCCCGTGGCGGGCTTCCGGCAGGGCTGTATTATTATGCTACCCTGCTGGGCAATGGGCAGTTGGCCACCAGGAAAATCGCAATTCAGTAAGTGTTAGGTGATAAGTAGCAACCCCTGGGAAAGCCCGCACAGAGGAGTGTGGGCTTTTTTTATTGTTCAAACGGCCTCATCCAAGTAGTTTTGCACCCAATCCCCCAGAATCCAGTATCCAGAATCCAGCATCCCCACAGGGGTAAACCAGCATCCAACAACCAGCATTCATGAAAATTGCCCTTGCCCAACTCAATTTCTTCGTCGGCGACTTCGACGGCAACGTGTCCAAGATGCTCGCCGCCGTTGGCGAAGCCAAAGCACAAGGCGCCGACCTTGTGGTGTTCCCAGAGCTTTCGACCTGTGGCTACCCGCCCCGTGACTTCTTGGAGTTCGACGACTTCATCCGTCGTTCAGAACGGGCCGTGCTAAAACTCGCCGAGGCGGCGCAAGGCATTGCCATTGCCGTAGGCTCGCCAAGCCGAAACCCCGTAGTCGAGGGCAAAGACCTGTACAATTCCGCCTATTTCCTCGAAGATGGAAAGGTGAAGCACGTGCAGCACAAGGCGCTGTTGCCCACCTACGACGTATTCGACGAGTACCGCTATTTTGAGCCGGCGAAGGAGTTCAAGGTGGTAGAGTTCAAGGGCAAACGCATTGCCCTCAGCATCTGCGAGGATGCCTGGAACGTGGGCAACGAGAACCCGCTCTATACCGTGGTGCCCACCGACGAAATGATGCCGCAGCGCCCCGATTTCATCCTGAACCTGAGCGCTTCGCCCTTCAACTACGGCCATGCCAAGGACCGCATCCAAGTGTTGCAGGCCAATGTCCGCCGCTATGGCATCCCTTTGTTTTATGCCAACCACGTCGGCTCACAGACTGAAATCATTTTCGATGGTGGCTCACTCGCAGTCTCCCCAAGCGGGGAGGTCTTCGAGGAACTGCCCTATTGGGTGGAATGCGTGAAAACCTTTGATTTGGAGGAGGTCGTGCGAGGCGGACGGCACGTTGAGCAGTCCAAGGAGAAGGTGGCGCTCATCCACGACGCCCTGTTGCTCGGCATCCGTGACTATTTCAAAAAATTAGGCTTCAAGCAGGCCATCCTAGGCCTCAGCGGCGGCATTGACTCGGCAGTGGTAGCCGTGCTGGCAGCCCGTGCGCTCGGCGAGGATAACGTGCGGGTGCTGCTCATGCCGTCGCAGTTCAGCTCCGACCACTCGGTGAACGACGCCCGCCAATTGGCCGTCAACCTTGGCATCCAGTACGACATCGTGCCCATCGAGCCGATTTTCGAGCGGTACGAGGAGACGCTGCGCCCGCATTTCATCGGCACGCCCAACAACGTGACGGAGGAGAACATCCAGGCCCGCATACGGGGCATGCTGCTCATGGCCATGTCCAACAAATTCGGGAACGTGCTGCTCAACACCACCAACAAGAGCGAGATGGCCGTCGGCTACGGCACCCTCTACGGTGACCTCTGCGGCGGGCTATCGGTGTTGGCCGATGTCTATAAAACGGAGGTCTATGAGCTTGCCCATTATATCAACAAGGACGGCATCGTCATCCCCGAAAACAGCATCACAAAGCCGCCGAGCGCCGAGCTTCGCCCCGGCCAGAAGGACTCAGACAGCCTACCGGAGTACGACGTGCTGGACGCCATCCTGTTCCAGTACATCGAAAAACGGCAAGGCCCGCACGAAATCATCCGCATGGGCTTCGACGAGGCCACCGTTCGCCGTGCGCTGCGTTTGGTGAACATGAGCGAGTTCAAGCGCCACCAATCGGCGCCCGTGCTACGGGTTTCGCCGAAGGCGTTTGGGGTGGGAAGGAGGCTGCCGATTGTGGGGAAGTATTTGTCGTGAGGGGTGAAAATTGCGGGTTGGCAGGAATACCTTTGCAGCATAGTCAAATCATCAACAGAAAATTGCTACATGAAAAATCGCCTAACCGTCCTTGGCTTCTTGGCCCTGCTCGCCTTTGCTTCCCAATCCTGCAAGAACGAAGCACCACCAGCTGCGCCAAAACCCCTTACCATTGAATCCCTCAAAATCGAGCGCAAGAACGGCGTGGACTGCGACACGCCCGACTCCGTCATGGTCAACTGCGCCTGGGTCAATTTCAAGTACCCAGCCTTGAAGGACGGCAGCGACTCCCTCAAACAAGCTGTGGACACCTGGGCCAAGGAATTCATGTCCGCATGGGTGGGCATGGCCGAAGAACCCGACAACCTCCCTCCGCTCGATGATGCCATCAACGCTTTTTTCAACATGCAGGCCGAGGCTGCCAAAGAGATGCCCGACATTCCCAATGTTTTCGCCGCAGAAACCACCGATTCCATTTTGCTGAACGATGGGGAACACCTTACGCTCCTATTGGACGGCTACAGCTTCACGGGTGGGGCACACCCAAACGCTTCTACCGCTGTGGCAACATGGGATGTGGCAACCGCTAAAAAGGTGACACTCGACCAACTCGTGACCGACCTGAATGGACTGCAGGCCTTGGCGGAAAAGAAATTCAAGGAAGTGCGCCCGGAACTGTTCACGCCCGATGGGGAGGGTGTGACGCCACACGCCTTTGACGAAGCCTGGCCCTTCAAATTGGCCGATAATACCGGATTGGTAAAAGATGGCATCTATTTCATCTATGTGCCCTACGAGGTGGGGCCTTATGCCATTGGCGAAACGTCATTCGTACTGACCTTCGAGGATTTGAAAGGAATCATGAAATAGGACTGCCCCTCCCGAAAACCCAAAACAAAAAAGGGTTTGCCCGGCAAATGCCCGGCAAACCCAGAAATTTTAAACTACTCCCAGCACCTCGTTTGGTGTCAACCGGGGTAGCCCACACACTATGAGAACACCCAATATTAGTCTTTAAGGTTGCAAGTTTGAGGTTCAAGGTTTCAGGGAAGCCCTGCAATCGGATGAACCACACGAGAACCTAATTATTTCAAAAATTTGGCAAGGAAGCGCCCTTTTAGGCCAGCGAGCTTTGGGGTTTTGGTTCCTTCCGGTTTAAGGGAAATCCATTTGGACGCTCGCCAGCGCCTTGAAGCCTTTACCAGAAGTTGTTCCCGGGCTGTGCTTCCTCGCCGAGGGGGTAGTTTTCACCCTTTCGTTTAATGCTCCAGGCACTTTTGCCAGGGTTATGATTAAGGAAATAGAAGTTTAAAAAAGGGTTTACCACCATTTGCTCCGGTAAACCCGTCAACAGAAAATAACTACTTATAACCGCTCCAATCTCGTCGGTCATATAGGGGTTTGTTCATAGTTTCAAGATTCAGGTGTAGCCTTGCTTTCAAGTTTACAATCAAAAATCCTAGGACTCCAAAGCATCCGTTGGTTAAAGTAGGCGCTGACTGCAAACTGCCCACTGACGAACTGCAAACTGAGAAAAGGCGGGTCATTGAGGTCAGGGTCTTACGAGGAAGTCTCATCACCCAACACTCGCCATCTCAAATTATAATCCCATGATTCGTTTGTTCAATGTCTGTGTCCCTAAAGGAATTTTATCGTTGCTTTCTTTTCTTGATTCCGTCCGTTGACTTAATCGCTTTTGATGATGCAAATTTAGGGGCGCCTCAAGGGGGCCACAATCCATTTTCCTTTCAAGTTGGTATTCCTAAAACTCAAAACCATTGCAATACAAGTTGAAGGGTTAGACTATTTATAAAAATATCTTATCATACATAAGTGTTTATCAGTATTTTAAGAAACATCAAACTGCTAAATTGAAAAAAATCTTGGTGAAAAAGCCGCACCAACTACTCTATGAAGTTGGAACTTCTAAAAGGCGAAAAAAAAATTAAATATTTTTCCAAGCCTGTTTTTTTGATAAAATTTGCACGACAAACCACCCTTATGCGCAGCAAAGAAGACCTATTCCAACTCATCCAGGCCATGTCCAAATCGGAGAAACGCTACTTCGTACTGGACGCCAAGAAAGCCGGCCGCACCGACAGCCGCTACCTCAACCTCTTCGACGCCATCAACGAGATGGAGGAATACGACGAGCAGCCGCTCAAGCAGCGCTTCGCCGCCAACCTCTCCTCCGACAAGGCGTACCTCTACGAAGCCATACTCCGCAGCATGAGGGACTACCGCAGCCAAAGCTCCAAGGCCGCCCAAGTGAAAGAGCGCCTCATGGACGCCCGCTTCCTCTACGAGCGGGGGCTTTATGACCAGAGTACCGAGCGCATTTCGGAGGCCAAGGCTATGGCCAGCGAGCTGGAAGACCAGTTTACTTTGCTGGAGATTAATCGGGAGGAGCAGGTCTCGCTCTTCGACCGTCGGGCCAAGGTGCAACTGGAGCACATCGAGAAGCTGAACGAGGAACGGGAGCGGACGCTGAAGGCGATTGACGAGGAGTTGCGGTATTTGGATTTGTATTATCGGTTGTTGTTGGAGTTGTACAAGGATTTTAATCCTGATGAACAGAAAGATGTTGTTCTCAAAAAAAGCCTACCTATAGAACTGTTAGACGAATCAAATTTCCCTTCTTCAATTCAGGCTCAGCGGAGATATTATCAATGCCAGTACGTTTACTACAATATGTTGGGCGACTTGACCAATGAGTATTTCTATTCAAAAAAAGCCGTCGAATGGTGGGACAATCACCCCGTTTTAAAAGAAGAAGAATTCCACAGATACGTGAACAATGTTTCCAACCTTGTAAATACCTGTTACAAAATGGAAAGCAAAATCAACGAGGCACATAGTTGGTTTGAGCGATTAAAAAATGAAAAATCTGGCAACAGCATCCACAATCAAGCAGTAGTATTCCGTTACTTGGCTTTGTCAAAACTGCTTTATCATTTGAATAAAAACGAGTTTAAGGAAGCGAGTAAATTATTGCCCGATATTATTGACGGCATAAACAAATTTGGTTTGAAAAAGAACCTTGTACTGGTACTTGCAGCAAATATCGTTACTGTTTATTTCTTGATTGAAGATTACGAAAACTGTATCGAATGGGTTGACAAAATCACAAAATCAATGAAATCAAGTGGAAGATTGGACATTCATCGTGTAGCAAGAATCTATAAAGTCATTTCTCTTTACGAATTGGATGAGTTCGAAAAAATGGAACTTGAGATTAGGGCAGCCAACCGTTATTTCAAGATTAACAAAACAGAAAAAGAAGCGATTGAAGAAATAGTACTTAATGTTTATTTGCGAGATATTTTTGACGTACCTGTTTCAGCGTATAAAAAGGCTGTACGCAATTTGATAAATTATTTAACAGAGATAAAATCCATCCCACACAAGGAAGGGATGCTAGGTGTAGATGAATTTCTTATTTGGGCAAATTCAAAAATCAGATAACCGGATTATATGGGTGTTGCAGCTAAATGATAAAACCTAATAAATTTTTTAGCTCCTACAGTTTCCAGTCTTACTAGAATGACATTTGGCGAAGCCAGCCCAGTGTTAGGGGAGTTCTTCATCTTAACCGCAAATGTTTTAACTTTTGATTGCGGCACCTCTGTTGGGCCAGAAAATCCAACAACAACATCCGTCACCCCAATAATAAACACCACATTGTTCACATCATTGTAGGTGATGCAAAGCTGGCTCTTGCTGGTGTCGGTGGATGCATCGAACTCGTAGAACGCCTTCTTCGTGCCGATGGACGTGTTCACGAACGACTCCATGTTGGTGGGCACCTCGCTTGCGCAGATTTCCGTGCCGAGCACGTTGAGTAGCACGCCCCGGCGGCTGATGACCAAACGTTGGTCGCCTTGGAGGGTGTCCACTAAGATAACGGCGTTGAGGTCGGAGGTGATAAGGAGTGAATTTCTCATAGTAACTTGTCGATGTTTAAATTTTGTCTTGCAATCTGTTTTCCCAAGGCAAAGGAACGGCATTTTTCTGGCAAACCCAGCAGATTTCAAATGGATTTGGCAGGTTTGCGAAAAAAATTGTTGGGGCTTCGGCCAAAATAGGCAGGTTAGCTGACCATCTTGCGGCAACAAAGCGCCGTGCCCAGCGTTTTTTCAAAAAAAGCATTCATGAAGATTTCCTACACTTATTTATGGCTCTCCTTGGTGCTGCTTGCAGCCAGCTGCACCTACACCCAAAAAGTGAAGGACGGCACCTTCGCCCACGACCGCAAGCAGTACGCCGTGGCCGTTGACATGCTCAAAAAAGAGCACCAAAAGGCCAAGACCCGTTCCGAAAAGAACAAGCTCGCCTACCTGCTTGCCGACAGCTACCAGCAAATGGGCAAGCCTGCCAGCGCCTCCGATTGGTTCAAAAAAGCCTACGACGACGGCTACGGCCCCGATGCCCTGCGGGAATACGCCTACTCCCTCAAGCAACAGGAGCAGTACACCGAGGCCATCAAGGCCTTCAAGGAACTGGGCGCTGAAATCGGCAGCCCCTACGAGTACAAGCGGGAAATAACCGCCTGCCAGACGGCAACCACTTGGAAGGCTGAAAAGTCGAAGGCATACTCCACCGCTCCCCTACCCTTTAATGGCCCTGGCGCCGACTATGCCCCCGTCATTTTCAAGGATGGCAAAATCGTATTCACCACCGACCGACAGGCCGCCACGGGCGACAAAAAATACAATTGGACGGGCAACGAGTTCTCCGACCTCTTCATCGCCGACGTGCAATCGGGCGATGTGCAACCCTTTGATGCCCGGCTGAATACGGAAGCGAACGAGGGCACTGCCACCTTCAATCGTGACCGCACGGAGCTGTTCTTCACCCGTTGCTTCAGCAACGACAAAAAAGAGGACAGCTACTGCCGCATCTTTTACTGCAAATGGGAAGGCTCGGCTTGGTCGGGCCCCGTAGCGCTGAACTTTCAGCAGCCAGGCGTCAACTACGGCCACCCTGCCCTCAGTGCCGATGGTAAGACCCTCTACTTTTCCTGCAACTCCAAGGACGGCTGGGGCGGCTACGACATCTGGACGAGCGACCGCCTGACCGACGGCACCTGGGGAGAACCCAAGCTCATGGGCCGCAGCGTGAACAGCCTCGGCAACGAGAAATTCCCTTCGCTAGACGGTGATACACTCTACTTCTCCTCCGACTATCACCCCGGCATGGGGGGCTTGGACATCTTCAAGACCTACAAGACTGGGAACGCTTGGTCGCCTGTGCAGAACCTGAAACCGCCCGTCAATTCGGGTTATGATGATTTTGCCTACATCGTTGATTATCAGGCAAAAAAACCGCAGGATGTGCTCCAAACGGGTTATTTCACCTCCAACCGCCCGCAGGAGTCGGGGGCCAGCGACGACCTCTACCGCTTCGAGCGACGCATACCACCGCCAGAGCCGCCGAAGACCGTTGTGATTGGCTACAAGCTGAAATTGGATGGCTTTGTCTTGGAAAAATCTTTGCCGAGGCCGACAACCCCGACACCAAGGTACTGGGTCGCAAGCCACTGAACGGCGCCACGGTGGAGGTGAAATTCGGCAAGGAGACCAAGAAATTCACCGTGAAAGAGGACGGCTATTTTAGCATGGACTTGGCGGAGAACACGGATTACCAGTTCCTTGCGAAAAAAGACGGCTACCTGACGGGCGAGGTGTTCTTTTCCACCAAAGGCATTGGGAAAGACCCCAATAACCCCGTGCAGACCTTCGAAGTGGAAGTTGTTTTGGAAAAAATCTTCCTCAACAAGGAAATCGTGCTGGAAGACATCTACTACGATTACGACAAATGGGACATCCGATCGGATGCAACACCGACGTTGAACGCCCTGGCCCGCAACCTGGAACTGAACCCGAAAATCCGCATCCAACTCAGCTCCCACACCGACTGCCGGGGCAATGACGGCTACAACGCCGAACTCAGCCAACGCCGGGCGCAGAGCGCCGTGGACTACCTCGTATCGAAGGGCATCAATGTGGAGCGGCTAACGGCCCGTGGCTATGGCGAATCGGTGCCCAAAGCCACTTGCGTTTGCGCCCGCTGCTCGGAGGAGGAGCACCAGTTGAATAGGCGGACGGCGTTTGCCATCATGGAAGAGCTTTGAGCGTGAAATTGCCAACTCATCATCAATTATGAAACAGCTTAAAGCCAAAATCACGCTGCTGTCATTCCTATCGTTTGGCTTGTTATCCACAAGCCTATTGGCACAGTACAAGGACACTCATGCCGATTACAAAAAATTCTACGCAGACAGCATAGAAACAGGCTCCAAATTGGACCGGGCATGGTACCATTATACCGTGGAGAAAATGCCAGACAGAAATTTTATCTTAAAAATATACAACCCCGAACTTGGGCAGCGCACGCATTTCATCACCTATACAGACAAGTCCCTCACTGCGAAGGAGGGCATGGCAAGGGAATGGTTCGACAATGGTAGCCGGATTTACGAAGGCCAATACCAAGATGATTCGAGGGCTGGTAGGTGGCAGTTTTTCGATTACTATACCAACAAAAACACTTGGTCGGGAAGCTACGAAAACGGATGGGAGGTAGGGGACTGGGTTGAACTGGATTCGACAGGCCGCAAAAAATCGTTGATTCATTTTACCAACGACCTAACAACAGCGAACATTCTTTTTTTTGACTCATCTGGGATAGCCATTGACAGTGGAGACTTAAAGCGGAAAAAACCGTCCGAGGATGCCCTTTTTGCCCCCGACTTTGATTTTGTGAAAACGGCCAATAAGAAAGGATTCGTGGAGGCCGTGAGGCCGGGCTGTGAGGCATTGACTGGTGATGAAAGGCGAAAATGTTCCGACAACAAATTTTTAGCATCGGTCTATGGACAAATATCATACCCTGCAAAAGCCATTGAACTTGGGTTAGAAGGCACTGCTTTTTTTGATTTTGTCGTCAACGAAAAAGGCAATTTAACCAAAATCGTTGTCCTTCGTGGGGTTTCCAAGGACATAACCGAAGAATGCTTAAAAGTCATCCAAGCGCTTGGCCCATGGGTGCCCGGCACAAAAAATGATGTACCCGTAAAAGTCTCCTTTAAGCTTCCGGTGAAATTCAAATTCGAATAAGCTTGCAGAAAAACACCCTCTACGATTTACCTTAAAATCGCCACATCCCCCTTAAACAAAACAACCGCCCCATCCAAAAACTCCACTTCCGCAAACCAACCGAAGACGGCGGGCTGCATTTCCTTGCCCCGGTACCTGCCGTCCCAACCATATTCAAGCCTGTTGGGCGGTATGTTGAAATGAGTGAAAACCGACTCGCCCCAGCGTGAATAAACCTGAAATGCCCTGACCTTCACGACATCCGGCCCAGCAAATACCATGAGCACGTCGTTGATGCCATCGTCATTGGGCGAGAAAGCATTCGGCACATAAACCGAGCGGTTTTTCTGGACATAAATCATTAGTTCGTCGGAGGCCGTACAGCCATCGGGCGAGGTGATGGTCAGCCTGTAAACGCCATCCTCCAAAGGCTGCACATTGGGGCGTTCGCAATCCGTGCAACTGAGCCGTTCCCCCTGCCATGCAAAGGTCGGGTTGGAAGTATTGAAGAATGGAACCAGCGTAACCGTCTCACCCAGTTCCGTGGTCAGGTCAGCACCGAGCAAAACCTGCACCTCCTCAAAATCTTGCAAGGAAACCACCGTGGAAAGCTCGCAACCGTTCGCATCCTGTCCGGTCACCGTATAGTTGCCGGGCGGCAGCCCCTCGAAAATGCTTTGCGGAGCAAACCCGCCACCTTCCAAGGCATATTGATATGGCCCTACCCCGCCTTCCATCATGATGACACCCAAGCTACCAAGCGGTTCAACGCAACTTGGCTCCACTGTTTCGATTTCCCAAACCAAGGCTGGAGGCTCCAACAGATTGGCCGTCAATTCCAACGGGCAGCCGTGTGCATCCGTCACGGTAAGTGCATAGCTGCCTGCGGGCAGCCCCGTCAGGTTGGGCAATGATTGGCCAATGTTCCAAGCGAACTGATAGGGCGGACTCCCGCCACTGATATTGGCTGCAATCGAGCCACTTTGGTCGCCGTGGCAGGGCAGGTTGTAGTCACCGAATTGCGAAGCAACCAAACCACCTACCAGCGCTGCAGGCTCACTGACGGTGGCCAAGAAATCGTTGGAAAAACCATCCGACCCGGTCAGGGTCACCGAGTAGTCCCCGGCGGGCAGGTTGGGCAGCAGGACAGGGATTCCGAGGCCCGCCAAGTTGCCGCTGCCGTTGGACAACCCAGTACCGAGGCCCGCCCAAGCGTAGTCGAACGGCGCTGTCCCATTGCTGACGGTGAACTGCAAACTGCCGTCCGAGCCACCTTTGCACCCGACCGGGCTGGTGGTCAGGTTGGCGAACACGCCGCAGTTGGCCACGCTGAGGTTCAGCGTCACGATGCTATCGCAGGTGCTGGCTGCTTGCAGCAAGATTTCATACGTGCCCGCTTGCGTAAATTGCTGATTTCCAACGGTATAAATATCGCCGTCGCAGATTTCCTCGTTCAAGGTCAGGGTCGAATTTGGCGTAACATCCAAAGCCAGGTTCACCGTGGAGTCACAGCCTTGGACTGTATTGAGCACCACCGAATAATTGCCCGACAGGGCAAACACCTGATTGCCAATAGCGTAAGTTTCGCCTTCGCAAATGGTCGCCGAGCGATTGGTGATGGGGTTGGGCAGCACCGCAAGGTCGAGCGTCACGAGGCTGTCACAGCCATTTGCCGTAGGCAACACCACCTGATAAACGCCTGTTTGTGCAAATGATTGATTGCCAACGGTATAGGTGCTGCCTTGACAGATGCTCCTCGTCAGCAAGGTCGTGGGGGTTGGTGAAATGCTGAGGTTGAGCGTCACCGTGCTGTCACAGCCATTTGCCGCAGGCAACACCACCTGGTAGCTGCCGGACTGCCCAAAGGACTGCCCGCCCACCTGCACGGTTTGGCCTTGACAGATGGCCTCGTTCAGCACGGTGGTGGGGTTTGTGGCCACGACCAAATCGAGCAGGATGGTGCTGTCGCAGCCCGTCGCCGATGCCAGCGTGACCTGATACTGCCCTGTTTGGTTGAAGCTTTGCGTGCCGACCTGCACGGACTCGCCTGGGCAAACCGTCAGGTCGAGGGTGGTTTGGAGGGAAGGCAGCAGGGAAAGGTTCAGGAGTACGGTGCTGTCGCAACCAGCTACGGAGGTGAGCGTCACCGAGTAGCTGCCCGTTTGGTTGAAGCCCTGCGTACCGACGGTATAGGCCTGCCCTTGGCAAATCTGTTGGTTGAGGGTGGTCGTCACCGTCGGCACCACGTTCAGGGCGAGGAGTACGGTGCTGTCGCAACCAGTGGACGAAGCCAATACGAACTGGTAATCACCGCTGCTCGAAAAGACCTGATTGCCCGTGGAATAGGTTTGCCCCTGGCAAATTTGGATGGACAAATTGGTGGTCGGATTGGGGTTCACTCCGAGGTCGAGGAAGACCGTGCTGTCGCAACCAGCGGCAGATTCGAGCACCACCGTGTAGTTGCCAGCCATGTTGAACGATTGGTTTCCAACCTGGTATGACTCGCCCTGGCAAATGGTTTGGCTCAGGTAAACCGAGTCTTCGGGCGTTACCGTCAGGTCGAGGTTGATGGTGCTGTCGCAACCCAGCCAGTTGTTGAAAACCTGCTGGTACATGCCCGTTTGGTCGTAAACCACATTTCCGAGGATATAGGACTCGCTTTCACAAATGCTGACCGAATAGTTTTCGACAATGGGCGGGTAGTTTTCAAGGGTCAGTGTGACGACGCTGTCGCAGCCCTGCCAGTTGTTCAAGACCACGGTATAGGTGCCCGGCGAGGAGAAGCTCTCCGGGCCGACCATCACCGATTCGCCCTCGCAGATGGTCAGTCCCAGCAAAGTGGTCGGCGGCTGGATGACCTGTATGGAATAGTTGACGACGCTGTCGCAGCCCTGCCAGTTGTCGAAGACGATGGGGAAAACACCGGGCGAACAGAACGATGTGCCATCGGGTGCCTGAAAACATTCGCCAAGGCAGATGGTTCCCGAGACAGTGGTGGGTGGTATATTGGCGACGACGACCGTGGTGCAGCGCGAAACGGGCGGGTTGCAAGGATTGGAGGCCGCCACGCAGACCTGGTAATTGCCCGCCGAGGGGAACTGGTAGTTGAGGCTGAGGCCATTGCCCGCTGGCTGGTTGTTGACCTGCCAGTTCACATTGGGCCCTCCCGGCACCGGGGCGATGGAATAGTTGGCCGTCAGGCCGGGGCAAATCGCAGTAGGCCCGTTGATGGCCGGAATGGCGGACGGCGGCGGCACATCGGTGGAGCCAGCCGTAACGTTGATGCTGAAATTGCAGGCTGGCCCGCCGTTGCTGTCCATGACCAGCCAATAGTATTGGCCGATGACGAGCGGCACGTTGGTGGTCATGGTGACCGTCGTGTTGTTGAAAATCTGCGTTTCGCAGTTTGAAATGAGCGAGAAATTCTGGCAGTTGGTTCCTCGGTAAATACCCGCTTCGAGGCCGTTGTTGTTTGTGCAATTGAAGACCGAAAGCTGGAAGGAGAGGTTGGTGGAGCCAGCGATGAACCCAATCCACTCTGCGCGGTGAAGCGTGAAAGTACAGAAGCCGGGGGGCAGTTGGCCCCCGCCCGTGCCCTCGTTGAAACTGGCAAAACCATCCAAATCGCAAACGATGCAGGCCGCTGCGCAAGTGCTGGCCATGTTGTTGCTGCTGCAGATGGGCGGCTGCCCAAGGGCAATGCAAGTAAAACAACAAAGCGCCAATAGGATGGGTGTCCTGCGAATCAACATAGCTGGGTAAAGGTGTTGAGTATAGTGTTGCCAGCAAATGTAGTCAAAACGCAATTATATAGGCGGGTGCGAGCGGAAAAGCGTTATAAAGAAGCAATTTGGGACGTGGCAACTATTCTCTTCCTGCCATTGTCAAAATCATTGCCTATCTTGCCAAAAAATAAAATTCAAGCACCATGGCAAAGGACAAATCGCCTTCAAAATCGAGTGACAAGAAAGCCCCCACCAAGAACCTCAAGGAAAAGCGGGCAGACAAGAAAGTGAAGAAAACCGCCAAGAAATCCAGCAGTTCTGATTAAGCCATAGGCCGCTCGTTTGCCTCACACGGTATGTAAGCCGCCATTTTGCTCCGCAATGGCGTGGATAGGTATGCCCCAAATTCCCGCCTCAAGCCGCCACCACCACTTGCCGCCTTGCCCTGTTCTCGTCCAGCTTGACCAGCCGCCTTATTTTATAGCAAAGAATCTGCCCGACGCCCAAGAGGCAGTGCCGCCGGGGGCCGGTGTAGATGAACGTCCGTCGGTTGTTGATGCAATCCGAGTGGAGCAGCCTGCACTTGGGCGTGGCGCTGTACAGCAGGGCCAGCCGAGCAGAGTTGGTGCCGAAAACCAGTTGCTCTGTGCCGAAAACCTGTAGGCTATAGGCCATGCAGCACCAGACGAAGAAGTTCAGCCAAGTCTTTTTGCGGGTAGCGGGGTCCATCCAGAAGCAGCAAATCTCGGTGGGTGCCTCGGCTTGCTGCATTTCATGGTATAAGGCCGGGCGGCTTTCGGTGCCCGCAAAGACCTCCAAGGTGCGCAGCCGCTCGCCCGTGCCCAGCACGAAGCCGCCGACCATCCTGCCCTGCCATTCCACGCCGAACACTTGGTTGGCCATGAAATAGGCGAGGTTGACATCGAAGCCGGAGCATTGGAAATAGGTCCTGGAAAAAGCCTCCAGCTCGCCGGAGGTACGCAGTCTCTTGAATGTTGGAAGGTGGAACATGACGCAATTGTTTTACAAGGTTTTTTAAATAATTACCCTGCAAAGTTGCGCCGTGTGGGGAGGGGGTGTTCCACATCTTGATGTGGGGGGGTGTACTACATCAGCTTCAATGCTGCCGCAAGTACCCGGTTTTTAATCGCTCCATATTCTTTTTCATTGAGAAGCCCTTGCAGGAACTCTCTTTCCCCACTGACTATTTGTCCCAACAGCAAGGTCGTTTCATTGGTCTGCGGCATCATGCGCAGTGCCTCTTCGATTTCGCCTGCTTCCAGCAGTTGCTTTGGGTTTTGGATGTGCTTCGCAAACACCCCATCCAACAGCCCCGCCACCGACACATCCTCGTAGCTCAAATCGCATTCCACTGTGCGCTTGCCGTCCATGCGGCGCCGTTGGAGTTTTTCATGGTCGTAAAAATGTGGCTCGGCGGATTTGAGGCAAACTTTGCAATTGCAGGGAATCATTTTGCGCACCTTCAAGCCCTCCAGCCGCTCATGCATCTTGTCGAAATCTTCGCTGAGCAGCGTTAGTAATTCCTTGGCATTGGCACCACGGGCACGGATACGGATATTGCGGCTGCCCCATGCTTCCGTCACCAATGCCTGTGCGCCTGCCCGCTCGAAGACGGCACCGCTTTTCCAAGCCAGTTCCGTCTGCCGGATATAGCGGTGGTTGCGCACGATATGCTGCGAGAGCAGGCCCTTGGGCATGAACTCGTATTCGTAGCGGATTTGGAGTTCTGGTTGACTGAGGGTGTGACTTTGAGTCACGCCCTCAGTTGCGCCTTCCCATTCCAAGGCCTCCGGTTGCAGCACGGAAAGCAATTGCGGGGCTAGCCAAGTATCCGCCCGCTCATCGGGCAGTTTGTAGCATAGCTCGAACTTCTCCATCAGCGCCAGTAATTCGTCGTGCTGGTCGGCGTAGCGGTCGCCAGCCCAGATGCGCCTAAGGTGCTGCGGTTGAAGCGCCCGAAATCGCTCTTCACCTCCTCGCAGTCCAGCACCTTATACACGGCATCGGTTGCCCATTGGTTGTTGAGCACCAACATCTTGCGCAGCAGCGGGTGGTCTTGGAAATGCAGGAAGGCTCCAAAATCGTGCAGGTAGCCGCTCAGGAATAGCGCCCGCTCCCGCTCCGGTATATCGTACTGGGCGCAGATGCGGTAGTATGCTTCGAGGGGGATATGGTCACGGCCTTTCTCCCTTGCCAGTCGCTCCAGTTCCCGACGGATGTCCACCCAAACCTTGGGCTGCTCCTCACCGATATGCGGCAGTTGTTTGAGCCAGTATTCGATAGCTGCCCAGACCTCGTCCAAACCCCGGCAGGTGAGCAGGTTGGTGGCCATGGAATCCTTCACGAAGCCGAAGCGGCCTTGCATGCCCCGCAGGTCGAGCTGCTTGCTGCGGTCGCCTTTTTCGTTTTGGATGATGAGCAGGGGGCTGTTGCCGCCGTAGAGTTCTGCTATTTGCAGCCAGTAATTGAAGCTGGCGTCGTTCACCGTTTTATCGCTGGTGCGGGTATCGTCGAGCAGGATATAGAGTGAACGCTTGGTCAGGAAAAACTGGTGGGTGGCATGGTAGATTTCTTGGCCGCCGAAGTCCCAAATGTTTAGGCGGAAGTCTGTACCGTCTGGGAGTTTGAGGTCGTGGGGGTAAACGTCTATGCCTTTAGTGGTGGCTTGTTCTTCGGGGAGTTCGTTTTCCGGAGTTTAGGAGTTTTGGCAAGGGAAGTTTTCCTGCGCCGCCTTCGCCGAGGATGAGGCATTTGGCTTCGGAGAGGCGGATGGTTTGGCCTTTTGCTTAGCTTTTTTAAGTTCCTCAAAGTATTGGAGGATGGCGGTGTTGCCTTTCTTAGTTATTTCTGGGGTGGGATAGTTGTTGGAGATCATACAATGAAAATCCCAGATGAAATTTGGTCACTTAATGAAGAATAATTTGCATAAATTACAGGTAGGCCAATTTCGATTAATGGCAATATTGGAGTCAAATCCTCAACTGCAGTGCGGCTCAAATCAAGGGTTATTAAGTTTGGCAATTTACTTAATGGTGTCAAATCCTTAAATTTATTTCCAGCCAAATCTAAATAATTTAGATTGACTAGATTTGCAAAGGGTGAAACATCTGTTATTTTAGAACCCCATGCTCTTACGCTTTTTAATTTGTTGAAATTTTCGAGCAAATTGACGTTATTGAATGTAGCAAAAAGACCTTCAAGAGTTTGTTTTGAAGCCAGTAACAGATTTAAATCTATTGTTATTGGCACTAAATCTAATTGTAATATTTTAAAGAATTTAATTCTTTTAAAAAATCAATATTCTTCACCTCAACAATAAATAACCTTAATACTTCTAAATCTCTTGGCATGCATGATATATCTACAACAGGTTTTTTCTTGGTTAAAGTACCAATTATGCTTAATGACTTCAACTTTTTGAGCTTTCTTAATTTTGAAAAACTTATTTTAAGGCCACTAATCTTAAAATCAAGTTTTTCAACCCAAATTAGTTCTGATATTTCTTTTGGCAATTTCTCTATGGCAATATTCCCCAAGCTTAATCTATCCGCTTTCCTACCTTTTGCATGCTTCCTCTTATTCTCCGCAATCAGTTTCAGTGCAAGTTCAGACATATCAAATGGGTTTTAGTGATAAAAAAATCAAATCATTGCCTCCTCCTCCACCCTCGGCTCCTCATTCCACTCCCTCCCCATCAAGTTCCTGCCGTTGGTTTTCTTGCTCCGTTTCACACCGTCCTCGCCCCAAGTGCCCCATTGCTTGAAGAAAAAGGCCACGCCTTGTTCATCGCATTGGTCACGCACATTGGCGGCCCATTCCGGCTTCATGGGCCTTGCCTTTGGCCCGCTCTCGCCACCTACAATGACCCAATGGATACCTGACAAATCCAATTCGCCCACATCGTCAATCAAAGGCTCAATGGAAAGGAAGCGGATATTGGCAGATATTTTTCGAAGGAAGTCAATGCGGTGCTTGGTCTTGGCCGATTCCACGGTGACGCCCAGCCAGACGTTTTCGGGGATACTCCGGCTGCTGCAATAGTCCAGCATGATTTGCTCCCGTTTGGTCAGTATCTGGTATTTGTGCTGCGGCGTTTTTTCAATGGTTTCAAATACGCTGTCCAAGAATGCAAAAGGCATTTTTTCATGGAAAAGGTCGCTCATGGAGTTCACGAAGAACTTGGTCGCCTTCCTGATTTTCAGCGGCATATCGAGCCTATCGGGCATCAGGGTGAACTCGAAGCCGTTTTCGTAGCCGGGAGCGCCCATTGCTTGCAAACGTTTGGCCATCGTCTCGGCGTAGCAATGCTTGCAGCCCGCCGTGATTTTATTGCAACCTGTGGAGGGATTCCAAGTTGCTTCCGTCCATTCTATTTTTGAGTACTTCATTTTTTCAAAAGTTTGTAATCGAGCAAACGCTTGTTTTTATAAACGTTATCATAGGTAACGAGCGGCGAAGGTGCTTCGTAATCTATCAATTTCTCTGCTTTCATTTTCTTCAACTCGCCAGCAGCATGGTTTCCAATATGCGCCTCGTCAAACGCAAAATCAAGGGCATCAAAGTTATTTTTAATTTTTCTGTTCAGCACGTTTTCTCGAAGCCGTTGTTGAAACGCCTCAATTTTCGTCAGTTTTTTGCCTTCAAACAAATCCAATTGGTCTTTCTTTTTGTCTTCATCCAAGTCAAAATTAGCATCGCCGTTAATTGGATTGCGCCCCCAAGCAATACCCAAAAATTTGTCAACAGCCCTAATGTGCGACGCCCCGAAAATAATGCCGTGAATGTTCGAGCCTTTTTCAATGAAAAGGGATAGAGCCGTAAAGCATGTTGTTTGGCAACTTTGATTTCAACTGTTGGAGCAGGTTTCGGTGAATAAATCGGTAAGGGTCTTTCTTCGCCAACTCCATATCAAGTTTCAAATGAGATTTGAATTCTTCTTTATCACCAAACCGCCAGAAATAAGAAGAGGAAACAAAGTACAGGAAGTCCGTTTGTCCCGTTTTTTCCAATTCCAAAAAATACTTGTCTGATAGAAATTTGATGCCGTTTTGGTCAAGGTAAACAAGGCTTGCGTGTTGCTTAATCATTGGTAGCAGTTATTGAAACAGGCTCGAAGTCTTCATTAAAATATTCAACCTCGATAGCCCTTCCACATCTGCGTTATCCTTTAAAAACGCTTACAAGCTGCTTTGAGTAGGTCGTGTTTGCCCTTCTTGAACTCATTCAAATAGACTTTGATTTTGGTTTTCTTCTCAGAGATATTTTCAATCTGCTCTTTGATTTTCTGCAAAATGCGGATTGGGCTACCCGGCACGCCGTTCTTATCGTAGCCTGTTCCAGCAAAGAAATCAAATATGCAGATTGTCAGGTTGCCCTGCATTACCCAAGTGGGAATCCAAGCTTGTGCATAATCCTCAAAGATTTCAAGTTTGGCAATGGTGGTCTCGTCAAAAGGTTTTTCGTGTAAATCCTTACTCATGGCTTCGGGTTTTGTTAGTGAAAGGATGTCAGCACAAAGATGGAAAACTCAATTAACAATCAAAACTTTTTGTTTCTTTTTTCGACAATTCTTTTCACCGCCCCCTCCATCCCCGCAAACACCTCGCCCCAGCCATCATCATGCGGTGAGTAGGAACTGATGGGCGTCAACGGCAAGCCCTGCAACCGCCCCAAATCCAATCTGTTCGCATCCTCCCCCCGCTCATGCTTCGCCTTATTTTCCGCAATCAATTTCAGTGCAAGTTCAGACATAATATTATCATTTTTAATTGTCAAAAATTCTTCTTCACCACCTCCACCAACCGCTTCTTCACCTTATCCCAAGTCAGTTTTTGGTCAAAGACAAAGGGGCGTTTCCGTAGTCTCTGCATCCTCAAAATAAGTCAAACTGCGGATGACATGAAAACTGGTGGAATGCCGGAACATTTAGCCGTACCAGTCCAAAATCTGTTGCGGCGCGAACTCCTCGAAGAGGTAATACATATCGTAGAAGTCTTTTTTGCTGCCACGTTTGGTCACAGCATCCAATTTCATGGGGGCGATGTCCCGTTTGTCCGCCAAGCGGACACCTTCTTTTTCGATGAGCGGAAAAGCAAAGGGATAGCGGAAATGGACAAAGTCCACCTTGATGCCATCAATGACGGTGATACAAATGGTATTGGTGACGGTGAGCGGCTGTACTTGATAGGTTTGTCGCAAGGTTTCCAAGGTAGTTTCAGCATCGAAAGGCTGATGGGTAAACAAATCCAAGTCAATGGATTTGCGATGCCCCATTGCAAGGCCAGCGAAGTACCGCCTACCAGAAAATGCCCGGCAAGTACGGGTTCCGCCGTCAGCGCCTTCAATAATCCCAGTGTCCCGGGTTCGACTGTGCGTAATTGTAGCATCGGAAATTGGTGAGTGGTTCGTCGAAATAGGCAGCGCAGAAATGCAGGGCGGGCGGTCGAGGTAGCGCTGGTTCAGCGCCACTTCCCCGGATGGCATCCTGCCGTAATAGGCTTTGATAAGCTGCCAATCGGTCAGCATCCCGTGCGAGAGCACCCGGTCGATGACATAGGTCTTACTGTCATCCAACGACAGTTTCGTCCGGTCAACATCCCAGAAAAGATAGCCGCTGAAATCGGCTTGGCTGAGTTGTTTTGTTCTCGATTCATCTTAGCGCTATGTTTGAGTGGAGCAAATTTAGCGTTTTTCCGCACCCCTCCTCACCGCCCCCTCCATCCCCGCAAACACCTCGCCCCAGCCGTCGTCCCGTGGCTCGAAGGCGCTGATGGGCTTGGAGGGCAGGCCCTGTATTTTCCCGAAAGGCAGCTTCTGCCAAGCGCAGGTCTTGATTTGAATGGGCACGACGATTGTTGCCCAGCCTCCTTGCCCCTCAACGCCTCCTTCAACTCAATGGAATAGCAAAATCCCGAAACACTAAAATTACTACTTACCAAGCAAATAACTTTCCGCCTCGGCAGTTTTCAAAAATCTCCTTGCGCCACTCCACACCCGCCTCGATGCGGCCATCCTGCCAAAGCTCGATTTCCTCCGGCATGCGGGAGAGGGAGGCAAGGGCAGTGAGAGTTCGTCCTTGTACTCAGCGTCCTTATGGGGTAGCTGACGAACTCCTTCGCTTAAGCGCATGGCGGCGAGGCTGGCAACGCTCCAGCGCTTCAGTACTACAGGCATGTCCCCGACAGGGAACTTGCGGCGCAGCTTGCCCACGGGGTAGTCGGTGAGGCCCATTTCCTCGTAGCCCACCAGTTCGGCGTATTCGATGAAAATATCGTCGTGGCCGGGCACGGGCACCAGTTCCGTCACCGTCAGTTTCTCGAAGCTGTCGTGGATATCGTGCAGGGTCTTGCGGATGAAATTGAAGAAATTGCGGCGGCTGTCCCGGTCGGGGCCGTTCACCCAGAGGTAGAGGCGCTTCTCATCCCGGTCGGCCTTCACCTCGGGCTTGCTCTTGATGATGGGAGTCTTCGAGGCCGTGCCCGTGCGCCACAACTCGCCCTCCACGATGCGGGTGCGTACACTGCACCATGAAGCAGGGGCAGCACCGAGGCGGGCAGGAAGTCTATTGCAGCACGAAGCGGAGGGTCGTGTCGTAGCCGAAGCCGGGCACGGGCTGCTCCTCCACCGGTGAGCAGGTCGGGCGTGGTGACACGTCCTCGGCGATGCGGTAGCACAGCTCGAACTCCTGCATGATTTTCACGATATAGAGGATCTGTTCGGGGGGTATTTGAAGCCCTCGTGGGCGTAGGTCGGATCGTTGAGGATGGCGTCGAGGTCGGAGAGGTGGAGGTAGCCCTTCTTCCCGGCCACCAGCTTGGAATTGATGATACGATAGACCGCATTGGTGAGCCAAAGCGGGTTGATGACCTGCGTGTCGTGCAGTTCCAGGTTGCGGAAGGCCAGCACGATGCCGAGGTCGTGGAGGAACTGCAGCAGCACGTTCTGCGCCGTCTCGTCCGTCACCTCCTTCTCGTGGCAGAGGGCGTAGTAGCGGTCGTAGCTGATATAATCCTTGCCCATCGTGTCGAGCGCCTCCTTTACTTCGAACCAAGATTTGGCGAAGGGCGTCCGGCGCATTTCGAGGGTATGGATTTGCTTTTCGAGTTCCTGCACCAGTCGGTCAATGCCATCGCCCGTCTTGCAGGACACCCGCACGAAGCCCACGATATTCGGGTATTTGTTTCTGCAAAAACGCCCGGTTCACACCGAAGCTGGGGTTCTCGTCTATCTTGTTCAGCACCAACATCACGGGCGAGTCGCCGCCGAAGCTCTCGATATGCTTGAGCCAGTAGTCTTCCTTACCCTCCCGCCTTGCATCGGTACGAGCATTTGATAGAAATCAAATTTATGTCTGATGAAAATCATTTGCTATTTAATAACAGAGCCTCATTTTTGG
>JADKBS010000009.1 GCA_016714985.1 Saprospiraceae bacterium
TTTGGACGCCCTGCTTAATTGCAATGCCTTTTCCGACAGTTCAATGGTGTATTCGGAGCTGTGATATTCAGTTACCTGACTGGCGATGAGGTTGTAAAACGCGGGGGTTTGCAAGTTACTGGGCAGGTTTTGGAGCACCAGCTTGAGGCTATCCAAAGCACATACGTTGCATATTTTCTCCCCTAGGTTTTTGGTCAAAAGGCTGTCGTCGTAGCGGTATATTTTTTCAAGTTCATTGAGCTTCACCGCACTTGCCCGGTATTCCAGTGCTTTGTAGAAATCCTTACGGTCGGCATACCCGTCTGCTATTTTTACCAACAGACCAATCTTCTCCTTTGGGGTTTTGGCGGCATCGAGTTCCTTTAGCAATGCCCCCGGCTTTTGGGCATAAAGGCTGGGCAAGGCTATCAGAAGGGCAAAAAATAGGTAGCCACACCCTATAAAGCGTTTAATGTTAAAAGGATATGTTTGGTTTTTTCATTTAATTTTAAAGGCTGACTTTTAATTGAATTTCAAAAAAACCTTCTGTTTGTTGGAACAATATTTCGCCTTTCAGGATAGCAGCTCGCTCCTTCATATTCAATAGCCCTTTATTGGTTCAGTCATTGACCGCCAGTTTTGGGCAGCTGTTTTTTATTTTTAATAAAAAGACATCTGCCGCATATACAAGGTCAATGGTTATCTGCTCATGGTCGCCATGTTTGACGGCATTTTGGAGCGCTTCCTTGTATATCATGAGCAGGTTGTGGTAAATCATTTGGGAAAGAGGGCGCTTGGCGTCGAACCCAATAGCGTCGAACTGAAAGGGTATTTGGTGGGTGGACAATAAATCGCTCGTGAGCGCCCTTACTTCGTCCGCAAATTGGTACAGGGCAACTTCTTTTTTGTCAATATTCCAGATGAGGTTTTTCAGCGAGTCCATGGCTTGGTTGCCCAATTGTACAGCCCTTATTAATTTGTCCTGATCCGTTGACTTTTCTTCGAGGGCTTCCTTGATGGTCATTTTCAGGTCGTTCAAGGTGCTGCCCACGTCGTCGTGAATGTCCGGCGATTTCTTCCGGAGCTTGTATTCCGCTTTAATCTTTGCACGTTCCTTGAACAGGTATGCGGCGATAAGGAGGAAGATGATGATGACGCCCAGCGATATTATCAGTGAATTCCTTTTTTTGATGATATAGTCTTTGCTTACCTTTTCGGTCTCTAATCGTTCATTTTCCAGCTCTTTCTCCTTGACCTTGAAAGAGGCTTCAAACTTGGCTATCTGTTCTTTTTGGACAAACCCAAACAGGCTATCTTCCAAGTTTTTCATCGTGGTCTGGTAGCGGTAGGCAGCCTCAAAATTGCCCGCTTTGGCGTGGGCGGTGGTGAGGATTCTGTAAATATCCATGAGCAAGCTCCTTTGGTTGAGCTTTTGGGCCAAATCGAGGCTTTCTTCCAAATACTTGATAGACTGGGGGTACTCCACCCATTGCAGCGGTAGCTGCGACAAGATAAGCAGCGTTTTGCATTGTTGCCCTTCCATACCAATGGCCTTTGCTAGGTGCAGCGCCCGGAGCAATTGTTGTTGGCCCTGTTCCCATTTCCCAAGCTGCAAATAAGTCTCACCCAATAACTGCAATGCAGAAGGGATGTCCTTGGTCATGGCTTTTGACTCCAGGTAATCCAAGTATTTACTGGCGTAAACGAATGCTGAGTCATTTTGTCCATTTTTTTTAAAAAAATTAGCTTGCCATTGATAATAATTCGAACGAACAATAGGAAATTCTGAGCCTCGACCGTAGCATGAACCTGTCTTGCCTGTTGAGCATATTCAAAGCAGCATTTTTGTTGCCTAACTCCAGATGCAACATGGCCAAATCCTGTAGGGATTTGCATAAATTACGAGTATGATGGTATTTTTTAGCAATTTCTATGGCCTTCTGATAGTACAATACTGCCGTATCATAGACTCCTATCCCCCAATAACATTCCCCTAGAATAGAATACTGGTGCGATAAGGTAAAATTGCTTTTATCTTTTTTATCCCAACTTAAAGCTTGTTCAAACAAAGGCATTGCTTCACGGTAGTTCCCCATATATAGAAGTGTCACCCCTTTATCCCAAATTGATTCCAAAACTTTGAAAGTATCGCGTGTTTTAAGTGCTGATTCATATATAGAGACCTCAAGTTTTTGGGCTTCTCTAAAATTCCCCCTATTCCGTTCCAGGTCACGTTGCCTCATTAAGCATTCATAAATCAATGCCTCATCTTCATAACACACTGACAAAGCCAAGGCATCATCCATTGCCCTATCCGCTTCATTAGGCTCGCTGGTCTTCCATCCGAAAAGAATTAAACTTTTGATAATCCCAAAAGTATCCTGGACTTCACCGAAAGATTCATAAGCCTTTCGTGCGTAGGTTTTCGATTCTTCGTGGTCTTTGTTGGAAAAAAAATTGCTTAGCGCCAGATATGCTGTCGCTTGTTGCAGCTCGTTTCCTTGCACTAAACTCAACTTTAAAGCTTTTTGGGCAAGTTCCAAGGCAAAGGACGAGTTATATACTTTGTAGGTTCGGTTCGCAAGTAGGTTCAGGAAGTCAGTAGTGAGGATGTCCTGTGGCAAACGGCTGACAATGATTTTGAATTGCGCTGGGGTTAATGCCCGCAGGTTTTCCTCACTAAGCACATAAGTCAACGCGCTGTCGTTAAATTTGTACACGGCCTCCTCCTTGTTGAGCTTCATGGCTCGGGCAAGGTATTCAAGCGCCTTTTGGTAGTCTTTCTTGTCAGCGTATTGGTCTGCCAACTTGACCAGAAAACCAATCTTTTCCTTCGGGGTTTTGGCAGCGTCGAGTTCCTTCAGCAAGGCTACCGGTTTTTGGGCAGGCAAAACAGAACAGGTAAGCAAGAACAATACAAGCACCCATCCAACGCTGCAAGGGAGTTGGGAGAAATGACCTATTCGATTTATTATGATACTCATCATTTGGTTATTGGCATCAATCGGGTACGTCAGTCTAAGTTGTCGCACCTTAATATATGTACAAAAATAGTGCGCCGAAAAGCACTGGTTGCGCCTATTTTGTAAAACGCTTCCTAAAACTACATCTACATGTGGTATTTATCCAACCAAGGACAAAATTAAGGCACTAATTGTGATTTGTTTGACATAGTGAAAACACACAACGAAAATTTTATCCTCCCATATTTTCACTTCCCTCCCATAAAAAGGTTAAAGGCCGCTTGGTCAGTTGCAAAACTGGCTAAGCTATACTCACACGGTTAGGTTTCAATTTCTAAGTCAATTAGGCTACTAGAACAATTTCTATGACAACAATACTCAACCTACTCACCAATTCTTTAAGTGGTAAAAACAGGCTGACCAAACCATTTCTGGTCAATTCCACTTGCTCGTTGAAGCTGCGCAAGGCTTTTCGCCTCGCTTGCCTGCTCTTGGCAATCTCGCAGGGCAGCGCCTTTGCCCAGACGGAAGTCATGTCCACCGGCTCCTTCATCATCAACATGGGCGTCAACCCGCAGACGGCAAACAACGCCCTGAAGCCTTACGGTCTGATTTACGACCTCACCAAAAACTACCAGGTGCCGGTGAAATGGTCCATTGACCCCAACAAGGCGAAGGACGGTCTGACTTTAGCTTTAACGGCGTGACCTACCGGGGTGGAACGTTCATCGTCCCGGCGGAGTTTCGCACGGCTGCCGTTAACACCCGGATTACTTATTGGCAGGGGCAGGGAGTGCAGGGTGTCACCTCGAATGCCGCCGTGACCGTGCCCATTTATGCCACCATACGCACCGCTGTGCGCTGGACTTTGGATAGCCAAAACGGGCATATCGCCCAAAATTTCTTCTCAAGGGCGGGCATCCCTTCCAGCGCCTACGACTGGCAAAGCCCACAGAGCCTTGGTGGCTGCAACGATATTTTCGTGATGCCCCATGCCGAGCCAAAAGCCAGTACCCATAGCAACCTCGTCAACTGGAACAATGTCCACAGTGGTTCCATCTGGGTGGGTTGCAAGGCGGGCAGTGAGACGGAGAACAACGTTGGTAAGTTCCTCTCCTCCACGGGCTGTATGCCTGCTGATAACCACGACGACCTTCAAGGTGGAGCTTCTTATGCCTTTCCCGCCGACCCTGTCATGCAGTTCCTTGGAACGACCCTGCACAATGCACAAAACTCTGGTGCAGAACAGATTTACTATCCAGCGACCACTTGGCGACCAACTACCAAGGTAGGGGTCTATCAGTCAAGCCCATCAAACCCGGTGAACCAACAGCGGGCACTGGTTGCCTACGGGCGGGGCTTCGGCGATGCCAACCGAGGGTGGGTTTGCATGACGGCCAGCCACGACATTGCCAAGTCCAACAATGCCGATAATGTGGCTGCCATCCGTACTTTCTTCAACTTTTCGCTGCTGGCTGCCATCGAGCGCACCGTCACGCCTTCGCTAGGTAGTTTGCCGCAGGTAGTTCCAGCAAATACGGGCACACCTTTTACCTACACGCTCTCGCCTTCGGGAGGGAGCTTCACGCAGTTGTGGCAATCGAGTTGCGGCGGTAGTTTTTCACCAAGCTCCACCGCCAGCACGGTCACCTTCACCCCGCCGCCCGGCGCTACTTCCTGCGTCATCACCGCCAAGATAACCGACCCTTGCGGCAGGGAATTTTTCGACTCAAGGCCAATAACCATTGGCTGTACGCTCAACGTGACCAGAACCATCACCCCCGTTTCCTGCAACGGTGGCAGCAATGGCACCATTGGCATGGCCATCACAGGTGGGGCTGGCCCCTATTCCTGGAACTGGTCGAGGGTCAGCCCTGCTGGTACAGAAAATGGCACAGGGACTTCCATCAGTGGCTTGCAGTCAGGCACTTACAACGTGACCGTGACTTCCCCTGAGGGCTGTGCTGCTCAGTTTTCCAACCTTGTGAACCAACCCAATGCACTGTCGGCAACGCCCACGGCTACCAATATTAACTGCCTTGGGCAAACCGGCGCCATCAACCTGACCGTAAACGGAGGAACAACGCCCTACACCTATTCATGGGCTGACCTGCCCGGCAGCCCCGACCCGAAAGACAGGACTGGCATCGCCGCAGGCACTTACTCCGTGACCGTGACGGCCGCTAATGGCTGCACCACCACGACCTCGTCCTCCGTCACCGCACCTGCTACGACTGTCTCCGTCGCATTGGCGAGCAAGACCGACGCCTCCTGCAACGCCAACAACGGAGCTATCAACATAACCGCCTCCGGCGGAACACCCGGCTACACCTATTTGTGGAACGGTGGTGTCACCACAGAAGACCGTACAGGCTTGGCGGCAGGCACCTACGTCGTCACCGTGACGGACACAAGAGGCTGCACTGCCTCAAGAACGGAATCCGTGGCGAATGTGTCAGGCATGGTCGTTTCCATCACAAAAACCAACCCGACCTGCCCGCCCGGCACCAGCGGCCCTTTCAACAGCAACGGCTCCATCCAAGTGACCGTGACGAGCGGCACAGCCCTACAACATAAGCTGGACGGGCACTACATCGGGCAACCCTGCTGGAAATGAAATTGCAGCTTCCGGCGGCAGCTACACCCTCTTGAACCTTACCGCCGGGACTTACAACCTGATGGTGACGGACGCCAATGGCTGCACCTCCGCTGTATCTGCTTCGCTGGTTAATACAAACACGACACCCTCACCTCCGTCGGGCATCAATTGATGAGGCTAATGCCAATCACTGACACCCCCAAACAGGTAAGCAACCCACCAAATAAATTTTCGAAAAAACACAAGACTTACAGTATGGCAACATGTTTTAACATCAAAAGCAAGAGCAGGATGTATAGCTGCACCATCGTTTTGTATCCCACACCCCACCAGGGCTACCCAAAAAAGAACCAAGGATTGAAGGGTATCATCCTCGGCTTTTTACTATTGGCAGCTTTTGGCCCAAGGGTACATGCGCAGACCACCATCACCCTCACTGCCACCGAGGACACCGAAATTTGGAACAACAATGCAAGTGACCAACTTAAAAACTATGGGAGTTGCAATATTCTGTATTTGAATGGTGCCTCTTCTGCTCCAAAACAACGTGACCTGGTACGCTTCAATTTGTCGTCTATTCCTGCCAACGCCACCATTACCAGTGCTACTTTCAGGATGGTGAAAATTGGAGGGTCTAGTTCATCCAAGAATATCAGTGTACATCGTGTGACAGCCGAGTGGGTGGAGGGAACTGGTAGTTGCCCCGGCTCAACCGGCGGAACAAATGGCCCATGCAGTTGGCAAATACGAATGGGAAGCACGGCTTGGGCAACACACGGTGGCGACTACAATGCCTCAGCAGAGGCTACCGTAGCCGTAGCCGGTAATGGCGCTTATAACTGGACGATAACTTCCTTAGTGCAGAACTGGCAGAATGGCATATTTCCAAATTTTGGCGTACTGGTTAGGTTCGCCACCGAGAACCAGAACTCAGAAATAGATTTCGGTTCCTCCGAACATGCCACTACCGGGAACCGCCCACAACTGACTGTCACCTACACTGTGCCAACCTTGAGCTCCGTCATCACCAACGCAACTTGTCCTAGCGGCAACAACGGCGCTGTTGATTTAACCGTTACGGGTGGTACTCCTGGTTACAACTATGCCTGGACTGGCCCAAATTCCTATACTGCCTCTTCTCAAGATATTTCGGGACGCATACCTGGCACCTACTCGGTTACAGTAACCGACGCTAATGGCTTTCAAGCGCAAGCCAGCTATACCGTTTCCGGGCCGTTAGCTTTAACTGATACCGATGGGGATAGTGTCATAAACGACTGCGATTCAGACGACGACAATGACGGGATTTTGGATACGAATGAGTGTGGCACAACAGCGGGAAATCAACAGCTCAACTACGGTTTTTATGATGGCAGTTTCACCGCTACCAGTCAAATACCAACCAGTGGAGCCTTGGCCACTGGCTTGGTATCGAATTTTGATATCAATACCCTGCAAAACACGGTTGACCCAGGGGACACTGACAGCTATGGCATTCGTTATACTGGTTTTATAAATATTGCTACCGCAGGTACCTACACTTTTTACACTACTTCTGACGATGGTTCAAGGCTCTTTATCAACAACACCCAAGTGGTGGACAACGATTTCCTCCAACCACCTACTGAAAGGTCGGGTACGATAACGCTTACCGCTGGCTGGCACAGCTTAGGGGTTCTTTTTTTTGAAAATGGTGGGGGTGAAAGTTTTTCTGTTAGCTATGAGGGACCCTCAACTGCCAAACAAGCATTGCCCTTCAGTATATTATCCAGTGTTTTGCCGCAGACCTGTACAGATACCGATGGCGATGGCATCGTTGACCGTTTAGACAACGATTCTGACAATGATGGCTGTGTGGACGCCATAGAAGGCAGTGCCAATTTTACTGCTGCCAATATAAATGGCAATGGCCGTCTTACCGGTGGCGTTGGCACCAATGGCGTACCTATCATGGCGGGTGCAGGGCAAACAGTAGGCAATAGTAAAATTGCAACCCAGCTTGTTGTAAATACCCCGCCTGCAAACAGCTCCGTAGTAGCGCCTGCTTACACCAGTTTTGCCATTGCCACCACGGCCAGCAACAATACATCTTGGACTGGGCCCACCAATGCCCGTGTACCTGTGTACGGCACAACCGGCAATGCCAATGCACAAAGGGTTTTCCTATGGTATTTGGGCAATCCTGATGCAGGAGGCACAGCCTTAACCAATACAGGCGTTTATTCTGGTGTAACTACCGCAACACTCAACATCACTAATACTACGGGCCTATCTGGTAATGTATATTATGTGGTAGTTACCCTAACCAATAACGAATGTACCAGGGAGATAAGGAGTGCCACGTTGATTAATGCCTGCGCTTCCTTTGCGCTCACCCCCACTGTCACCCAGCCCACTTGTTTTGCCAGCGGCAGCATTTCCTTGAACGCAAGGGGTGGCACTGCACCCTACACCTACGACTGGGCCGATGTGCCTAGCACAAACAACCCACAAAACCGGGTCGGTCTTGCCGCAGGCACCTACAATGTGACCGTCACCGATGCCAAAGGCTGCACCGTCGCCTCCGGCAACATCACCCTCAACGCAGCCAGCGGCTGCACGGGCGTCACCGTCTGCCGCAGCGAAACCGCTCGGGTCTTTTCCGTAGCGCCAGACCCCGCCGTCGTCACCTATAATTGGACGGTTCCCACCGGGGCGGTCATCACTTTCGGGCAGGGCACACCGTCCATCACCGTCAATTTCACTGCGGTAACGCCCGGCGCTTATACGGTTTGCTGTAGCACCCAAAACGACTGCGGCACTTCCGCTCAAACCTGCCAAAATATTAACGTGAACCAAGCAACGGCAACCGCTACCGCCAGCCCCGTTTGCACGGGCGGCAATCTGAACTTGTACGCCAGTGGCGGCAGACCTACGCTTGGTCGGGTCCGAGCGGTTTCACTTCGAGCAGCCAAAACCCTGTGCGCTATGGGGCATTAGCAGGTCATGCAGGCACCTACTCCGTCACCATCACCACCAGCACAGGTTGCACCGCAACGGCAAGCGTGGTGGTAGCGGTGAACATGCCGCCTTCCCTTGCTGTTGCCGCCACGAATGCGGCTTGCGGCAATTCAAACGGCGCTGTCAACCTGACCGTGTCGAACGGTGTATCGCCCTACACTTATCTTTGGTCAAACGGTGCCACCACCGAAGACCTCAGCAGTTTGGACGGCGGCAATTACACCGTGACAGTTACCGGCAGCAACGGCTGTTCGGCAACGGCTGTTCAAGCCGTCAGCGACAACTCGCCTGCGCCAACCGTTTCAGCCACCCCGGTTGCCGTCTCTTGCCCCAATGGCAGCAATGGCAGCATCAGCATCAGCGTCTCAGGTGGCACAGCGCCTTACGCTTTTTTGTGGTCGAATGGTGCTACCACGCAAAACATCAGTGGGTTATCAGCGGGCAATTATGGCGTCATTGTCACCAGTGCCAATGGCTGCCAGGGTATAACAAATGCCACCGTCACCCAACCGAATGCCTTACAGGTGGACGCTACCCAAATCAACACCATTTGCAATGGTTCTGCCACGGGGAGCATCAACCTGCTGGTTTCCGGCGGAACGACACCTTATAGCTATACCTGGTCGGGGCCTACCGCCATCGGCAACACGGCTACACCAACCAACCTGTTGGCTGGCACGTACAACGTGACCGTCACGGGCATGGGCGGCTGCACCGCCACCCACTCAGTCGTTTTGACACAACCAACTGCTCTGACAGCATCGGCGACGGCATCGGCGGTTTCCTGCAATGGCAGCGCAAACGGCACCGTCAACCTCACTGCATCGGGCGGCACTTCCCCCTATACCTATGCTTGGGCGAGGTCGGGCGGTGGCTTCTCCGCCACTCTGCAGGACATCTCCAGCCTGACAGCAGGCACTTACACCGTGACCGTCACCGATGCCAGAAGCTGCACCACCACCGCCTCTGCCGTGGTCAGCCAACCTGCTGCTATCAGTTTCACCAATACCAAAGTGGATGTGGCTTGCAACGGCGCCTCGACGGGTTCCATCAACCTGACGCCTTCCGGGGGCACACCAGCCTACACCTTTTTATGGTCAAATGGTGCCACCACGGAGGACATCGCATCGCTCGCTGCCGGCGCCTACACTGTCACCGCCACCGATATGAGGGGCTGCACGGGTTCGACCTCCATTACTATCACTCAAAATACGGCACTGGCAGTTTCGGCAACCAAGACCGACGTGACCTGCAACGGCGCTACCACAGGCACTATAAACTTAACTATTTCGGGCGGCACCTCGCCCTACACCTACAACTGGGGCGGCGGCATCACTACCCAAAACCGAACGAACCTTGCTACGGGCAACTACACCGTCACCGTCACCGGCGTTGGCGGGTGCACCGCCACCACTTTGGTGAGCATTAATCAAAATACCGTAATTGCTATTTCCGGCACGGTACAAAATGCCACCTGCAACGCAAGCAGCACGGGCACCATCACCCTCAATGTGAACGGCGGCACTGGCAGCTATACCTATGCTTGGAGCGGCGCAGGTACTGGCAGCAACCCCCGCACAGGCTTGGCGGCTGGCACTTACACCGTCACCGTCACCGATGCCAGCCTTTGTACCAGAACTGCCAACTTCACCGTTACGCAGCCCACCGCTTTGAGCGCCAGCGGTACGACAACGGCGGTCAGTTGCAACGGCGGGAGCAACGGCTCGGCGAACCTGACGGTGAGCGGCGGCACTTCGCCTTTTACTTTTGAATGGTCAAATGGGGCAGCCACTGAGGACGTGAGCGGCTTGGCAGCGGGCAGTTATTCGGTGACGGTGACGGACAACAACCTTTGTTTAGCTACGCAGAATTTCACCATCACCGAACCAAGCCTGCTGGTGGTAACAGGAGGGGCAATGCCCAATTGTCCTGCCCAGACCAACGGCTTGGTGTTGCTATCGTTGAGCGGCGGCACTGCGCCATTCACCTACGCTTGGAGCGGCGCTGGCGCTGGCACCAACCCCCGCACGGGCTTGGCGGCTGGCACATACACCGTGACCGTCACCGATAACGGGGGCTGTAAGGCTACCAACTCGTTTGATTTTATCCCGCTCTCGCTCAGTGTAACAGGCTTGGATAGGACTTGTACTGTCCAGGACGGGCAAGCCTTTGCCGCCGTTTCGGGTGGCTTGGAACCTTACTCCTTCCTTTGGAACAACGGGGCAACAACAGA
Source organism: Saprospiraceae bacterium (assembly GCA_016714985.1). GTDB lineage: Bacteria > Bacteroidota > Bacteroidia > Chitinophagales > Saprospiraceae > UBA6168. The sequence goes on from JADKBS010000009.1 coordinate 10,775, forward strand.
AAACATAAACAACTTGAATACAGGCACTTACACAGTGACGGTAACAGCAGGGGCTTGCAGTTTGACGGGGCAGTACACCGTGAACCAGCCCGCAAGCTGCCTGCCGCCCGTAGCGCAGGATGACCATTATGCCACCTTGCTGAACACCCCCGTTTCCGGCACAGTGATGCCCGCCAACCCCGCCAACCCCGGCTACGACTACGACCCGTTTTTTCCACTTGACTCGCTTTCATTTGAAGACCTGGAGCCACTTGACGAGGCAATGGGGGAGATAGATTGGAACGCCGGCGGCAGTTTCACCTTCACCCCGGCGACCGGGTTTTTCGGAACGGTGGCGCTCGATTACGAAATCTGCAACCCGCTGGGACTTTGCGACCAAGCGACTTTGTACATCGTCATTTCTGCCAATCCAATCCTTGCAGAAGATGACGCTGCCGGCCCCATCAATGGGCAGACGGGCGCAACGGCGGTGCTGAATATTTTCGACAACGACCTGTTGGACGGCTTGCCCTTTTTGCCTGCAGCAGTCGTTTTGACTCAAACCATCCCCGACCCAACGGGCGTTTTGACGCTCAACCCCGACGGAACGGTGGACGTTCCGCCCGGTAGCCCGGCGGGGGTCTATTCCTTTACCTACCAGATTTGCGAGGTAGCAAACCCGGCCAACTGCGACAGTGCCGTGGCAATTGTCACCATCATCACCGACGAAATCTGCACCAACGGCATTGACGACGACGGCGATGGTTTTGTCGACTGCGACGATGCCAGCTGCCAGCCCGTCCTGAGCACGGCATCCGCCAACTGTGATGGGGCGACCGTTGATGTGAACTTGACCGCCAGTGGCGGCGCTTCGCCCCTCAGCTTCCGTTGGAGCGACATGAGCGCCAAGGCGCTCTGGCAGTTCAACAACAACACCGACGACGGCAGCGGCAACGCCCATCACCAGACCGGGCTGACTGGAACCGCCAGTTTTGACGCCGCCGACAAGGTGGAAGGCAGTCATTCCTTCGTGTTCAACGGCTCGACCTTCATCCGCTACGGCGTGGACGGTGGCTTTTTGGAGACCACCTACTCCGCCCGCACGTATTCTTTGGGTAAAACCCGCTAACCTCACTGGCATCAAAATCCTTTTCGAACAGGGCGGCTCCACGGCGGGCATGGCTTGCCGCCTCAACGGCAGCAACCTCAGCGCCGCCTACCGGGTCATCGGCACACAGTACACGACGGGCACCCTGAGCTTCCCCAACGACGGAGCTTGGCACCACATCGCCGTCGTGTTCAACAACGGAACGCTGACCTGTTATTTGGATGGAGTCGCCAGCACACCCGCCACTTCCGCCAATACGTCCATCACTGCCAATTCCAACAACGATGCCATTGGCGCTCGCAACGGCACGGACGCTTTCGGCTCTGGCTCGAACAATTTTTATTCGGGCAAAATGGACGATATGCGCCTGATTTACAGCGCCTTGGCCGCAGCGAAAATCACAGACCTCGCTCGCAACGACGGTGACCGCAACGACCTGACGCAGGGCATTTATACCGTCACTGTGGTCACAGCCACGGGCTGTTCCGCTTCCCAAAACATCAACATCAACCCTTGTACTGAGATATGCGACGATGGCATTGACAACGATGGTGACGGGTTGACCGACTGCGCTGACACCGACTGCCAGCCAGTGGCGAGCGCAGGTTCCGGCACTTCCATTTGCGCCGGAAGCAGCGCCACGCTCACCGCCGTAGCCATCGGTGGGGCAGCGCCTTATACTTTCAACTGGAGCAACGGTTTGGGCAGCGGCGCTTCCAAGACTGTCAGCCCGATCGCCACCACCGCCTATACCATCACGGTGACGGCGGCGAGTGGCTGCACTTCCAGCACCAGCGTTACTGTAACCGTGACGCCCTGCGGCGAGAACTGCACCGACGGCATTGACAATGACGGCGACGGATTTACCGACTGTGCAGACCCCGATTGCGCCGTCAGCAGTGCGCCCGTTTTGGTAAACGACGCCTACACCACCTGCCCCGGTGTGGCCGTGCAAGGCATCGTGACGATGAACGACGGCAACCTGCAAAGCCCCGTCATCACCGTACAAACCCCGCCAACTAAGGGCACCGTGGTACTGAACAATTTCGGGGCATTCACCTACACGCCTTCAGGGAATAGCTGCGGCAGCGACCAGTTCACCTACCGGGTGTGCAACGCATCGGGCTGTTGCGCAACGGCGGTGACCACCATCGCCATCGGCGACAATACCCCGCCGACGCTGCTCAACGTGCCAGCCGACCTAACCATCTCCTGCGACGACGAGGTGCCCCTGCCACCGCTCGTGACCGGGCAGGACTACTGCCCCTTCATCACCATCAACTTTGACGAAACCACCGACCAGGCAGCCACCGGCACCTGCGGCAACTTCACCATCACCCGCACTTGGACAACCAGCGATGTGTGCGGGAACACGGCAAGCGATTCGCAGGTCATCAGCGTGGAGGATAACACCAAGCCCGAACTCTTCCGGCTCTACACCCTTGCCAATGGCAAAAAAATGGCGGCGGGCGTTGCGGAGCGCACCTCGCACCTGTGGAAGTACGTGAAGTTCCCCGTGCCCTTCGCCGCCGCTCCGCTCGTGTTCGCACAAGTGGCGAGCAACGAGGACACCACGGCAGTTGCGGTGCAGGTACGCTACGTCACCAATGCCGGATTCCAGGTGCGCCTAGCGGAGGAAGAAATTGCCGACCGCCAGCACCTTGGCGAGCGGATCTCGTGGATGGCAATAGAGGCGGGCAGCCTTGGTGGCAGCACACAGCTCCAAGCCGGACTACTGAACGCCGTCAACCATAACGTCCAGACGCTGAACTTCCCGGCTGTTTTTGCGGCAAAACCTGCGTTTTTCGCCTTCCCCCAAACCACCAACGAGGCAGACCCCGCCAGCATCCGCACATCCGCCGGGAACGAAACGGGCATCTCCCTGTGGCTGCAAGAAGAGCAATCAGGCGATGCCGAAACCAACCACCTCAATGAAAAAACAGCCTGGCTCGCCCTTGATAGCAACGGCAACCTATACGACACCGACGGCTCTTTCATAGGAGAGAATGGCTCGGTGGTCGTCAACCATGAATGGGTGACGGTGAACCTGAGCCACCTTTACACAAAGCCGGTGGTCATCCTTGGCAGCTTGCCGTCTGGCGAGGCAAATGCTGCCACCATCCGGGTCCGCAACGTAACGGCGAACAGCTTCGAGGTGCGGGTGCAGGAGTGGGGCTACTTAGATGGCAACCGCATACCGGAGAAACTGGACTACTTCGTGGTGGAGGGCAGCATCCCCAATTCCAATGAGTTTTTCTGTGGAGAAAGCAAGGACCTGCTACACCCCGGCATCAACCTGTTCCTCCACGACAACTGCGACGGTCAAGTGCTGCTCGACTACGAGGTGTCGGAGTTTTTCCTGCCCAACGGCAGGCTCACCATCCGCACTTGGATTTCGGGCGACGCTTGCAGCAATACCTTTGAATTGCAGCGCAGCGATACATGCAGCATGGCTGCCGTACGGCTGAAGGCTGCCCTAAATGGCGCTTATATTGGTGTGTACAATGGTGAAAATTTGATGCGGGACGACCTGCGCACCAAGCAGTTTATCCCTATGAAAGAGCCTTACTCCAGCCTCAGTGGCTTTGTACACAAGGGTTTGGGAGGCGGCGAGGAGGCAAGCAATTCCATGTTCAGCCAAACCGGTGCAGGGGCAGTTGTGGACTGGGTCTTCGTCGAGTGCCGCGCTGCCAACGACGACTCGAAGGTGCTGTCCACGACTTCGGCTTTGTTGCGAAGGGATGGTACTGTCACCACTACGACTGGCGGCGAGGTCATTTACTTTTGGGACTTGCCAGCGGGAGATTATTATGTATCGGTGCGGCATCGGAACCATATTGGCTTGATGACAGATTTCCTCTGGGAACTGGACTCGGAAAACCCGCCGCTCATTAACCTCGTATCCCCGGACACTCCAGTGCGTGGCGGCAGGCCCTCTGGGCGGGTGTTGAGTGACAGGCGCACGATGTGGTCGGGCGACTTCAACGGCGATGCGAAAGTCATTTACCAAGGGCCTTACAATGACGTTTTCTTCTTGTTCTCCAAGGTGCTGTCCGAGCCTGATAACCCAGAGTTCTTGGCGAATTTCATCGCCCAAGGCTACTATCGCCCTGATTTTAACCTTGATGGGAAGTCCATTTACCAAGGCCCGGGCAACGACCGTTCAATGCTACTTATTAACAGTATCTTGGCACACGTGTCCAACCAGTCGCTTTTAGCCAACTTTATCGTATTGGAGCGGCTGCCGTAACAAAAAAAGGTTGGACGATGCCTAATGTTCCGCATTATAAGTACGTCCTTGAAATTAGTTTAGACTTCAGTTATTGGCAAATCCTTGAACGTCAATGCTTTGTGCCTACTCGAAACTCGCAACTAATAACTCGCAACTACTTATACTTGAGTTTTGATGCCAGAAATTAAATACTGCAGCTCACGCCGCCAAATTGTGTGCATGGTTGATAAGGGTTGATGATCAACCCTTATCAACCATGCACGACCTGTCCCGATTTTCGGGAATACTTGACGACTGGAAGTATAAATGGCTGTTACAATACCCGTTTTCAAGCGGTTATTGTACAGCCACTTTATTTGCTAACATGCAGAAGTTATTCGCTTTACCATTCGATATAAAGGCAACTTCTTACTGTAGGATTGCTCATTAATATCATCCCCCGCGCCGCTTCCCTTGCACCGTCGTCTGCTTTGTTTTGGATTTGACATTGCCACGTTTGCCCCTTGTAGTAGTGGTAGTAGTGGACTTCTTAACAGTTCCATTTCGAGTCTTGACGACCGTGGTCCTGGTATGAACCGTTTGGGAACCAACCCGGCGTGGCGCATAAACGGCATGTGCCCGGGTTACTCGGTGCGTCGCAACAACCCGGTAATGAGGGCGATGCACTACTACCAATGGATGCCAAACTTTGAAGGGCCTTGGCCGCCAAGGACTCCACCAAACCGGATAATGCCTCCAACGCCACGGCGATACCCAAATCCTGTAACCAGGCGCATAGACGAACCGAACGCTTGGCCATCCCCAAACATTGACGACGACCCTGGCCATGGTAATATTTGGCCCGTGCTTCCCATTCTCATTGGCCTCGCCTTCAAATGGCTCCACGATTGTTTGGTCGCCATAAACATCTTCATCGCCGATGATTTGCAGCAGGGCCTCTTCGGCACCTGTTTTTTCAATTTCGATGACCGCCACATCCTGTGATTCCGTTTCATTAACGGCTACTTGAAGTACAAGTGCATGAACCTCCCCTTCCATATTGTCAATGACCTTTACATAATCAATTTCGCCGTCGTCGTTCAGGTCGAGGTTGTTCACGTTGTTGGACTCCGTGTTGAGCAGTTTCTCGAAGTCTTCGGGGGAGACTGCTTTTTTGAAAAGCGCTAAAGCGCCTTCCAAACTGAAGTTTTCTCCGGGTAAACCTGTGCTTTCAGCTTCCTGTGCCAAGGTAAGATTGGTGGACAAGGCCACCATGAAAATACTGAGAATGATGGATTGAATTTTCATTTGCGCTAAGATGAGTTTTGAATTTAGTTGAAAAACGAGGGGTATGACCAAGGATATTCCATAAGGTTTAATTCGCTCCAACACAAAATACCGAGCTCATCTGACAATGGAATACATTATTTTATCAAAACTGATTTTCTATTGCCATCCACTTCCACTGTCACGATGCTTATGCCCGTGTGCAAGCCCAAGGCCTGCTTGGAATAGGATGCCTGCCATTCATTCCCGCTAATTTTAAGTTCCTCGCTTTTGATTTCCCCACTGGCATCAGCAAAGCTGATTCGAGAGAGACTGCATAGGCTGTGGGCTTTTTATGGTAATAAAAAACGAGTCGGAAGCGGGATTGGGGACAACGGCAACACCAATCGGTTGGTTTTCAACCACTTCGACGTTAGTGGCAACTTGGTTCTCCGTAATAGCCAAGCATTGCCCCGCATAAATATTGGTATAGGTGGTGTCCTGTCCGCCCAAGAACTTTACCCTTACTTCTTCCACTTTTACCGCATCGCCGAGTCCAAAATGGGCGGTCAAGGTGTTTTGACCACAGTGGCCCGATTGGGCGCTGATTTCACGCAACTGCGTCACAACTTGACCACCAATAGTCGCCGTAACCCAAAGCTTCGCACCGATGGCGGAACGGTTGCTAGTTTCACCTACCAGCTTGATTTTCAACCAGTTGTTAGCATTTCCGCTGTTCTGGTAAAACAGGTTATTTGGAAGCGGGGAAGCGGCAGCGCTTTTACACGTAGCGATGGCGAGGTCAAGGAACCCGTCATTGTTCACATCGCCCCAAGCGAGGCCATAGCTGCATGGAGTGGACAGGTCTTCGATGCTGTTGAGGTCACGGGTGAAGTTGCCAAGTCCGTCATTTTGATAGAGAAAATTTTTAATGCTCCCATTGCAAAAGCCATTGGAAACGGCAAGGTCGAGGTCGCCGTCATTGTCATAGTCTGCGAAATTGGAACTGTAAGAACAGCCGCCATCCGTCACCAAATCGCCCGTCGTCACTGCTGTAAAGACACCGTCCTCTTGTAGGAACAATTGGTTATTTTGCACTCCGAAATAAAGGGAGTTTGCAAGGAAAAGGTCTAGGTCGCCATCGTTGTCCACATCCGCCCAACTGCTACTCATGGTGCTGTGGTTGGTCTGGCCGGGGGCACCCGTCTCAACCTTTACAAGTGACCCATTTTGATTTTCATACAAATCATCTTTTTGATTGGACTCGTTGGAAACATAGAGGTCGAGGTCGCCGTCCAGGTCAAAGTCAACCCAGTTCACTGAGCGCGAGACGTTGGCATCGGTCACCACGGCCCCCATATCGGTTATCACGGTGAAATTTTGGCCACCATCGTTCCTGTAGAGCAGGTTCTTCTTGCTACCGCCAGAATTGGTCACATACAAGTCGAGATCGCCATCCGTATCGTAATCACCCCAAGCTGCAGTTTCCGAGTAAGTACCCAATTGAGAAGGTGCCGCACCGCCGAGGTAGGTAAAACCGCCGTCGCCATTGCCTGCATAGAGGAAGTTTTTTGCGCCATACCAAGTGACGACAAAAGCATCAAGGTCGCCATCGTTGTCGAAGTCGGCGAAACTGGCCCCGTCAAAGGGCTTGCTGTCGCTGACGACGGGGTGCTGATGAACAAGTCATCCCAGCCGTCGTTGTTCACGTCCACGAAATTCACGCTGCGGCTATCTGACGGTGTGGTGACGTGTGGGCCTTCGGTGATTTTTTGAAAAAGGGGCTGGGCAAAAATTAAACCGCTCCAAAAAACTAGCACAAAACATGAAGTTATAGTTTTCATTTTAACAGATTTAGAATTGTGACAATAAAGCAGGGTGTTAGAAGGGAAAAAACCAATTCTTTCGCTTCCTCACACATCTCCTTATTAGTTACATAGAATGAATGATTTCAGAAAATCGAGTACTTTGGGTTTAATCAGCCGATATTTGTTTAACACCAGAAATATGAGAAGAAATGGCCTTCCACAGGTCATTTTCCTTGACTAATATATTGCTGGATTGATAAACCGAATAAGCATCGTTGTTGAAAATGTGCCCTGTACCAGCCACGACTGCCGTTCCATTTCCAAAGATTTCAAGCCTTTTTATTTCATAATAAAATGAATCATGTTTGACTACATTGCTTTTAATCCAGTTTAATTCAAATTGCTTGTCAGTATAATTGCCGTCAGCATCAATCATCTGAAATTTTTCATGTAGAATACTGTCGAGCAACATTGTGTCATTCGTGCTGTAGGCTTTAGGCCAAAGCACTTGTTTTAAATGTTGAAGTGTGTGTTTTTCTTTTTGCACATCCATTTTCGCCACACTATCACTGCTTTTCTCCGAACAGGACGAAAGAATGGCTGCGAAAAAAGAGGTAAATGCTCTTTTTCATGAAAATGTAATTAAGAATTAATTATCCTTTAGGCTTCATCAACTGCTTGACCGTTCGAGGCTTCAAACCTACCCTACCCCTTAATATTTCAGCATAAACAAATGGCGTATAAAGCGGATAGTCCGTTCCAAAAACGATGTGCTGGGCACCAATTTTTGTTATATAGCCTTTTAATTCCGCAAATTCCGCATCGTTGAGTTTAGTCACGCCTTCGCTGTCCTTGTCAAGTGCAACTGCTGAAATATCGAGGTAAATTTTATGCTTCCCAGGTATTTTCCCTTGTTGCCTAAGGGCAATAAAACCATCCAAAAAATCCTTGGTCTTTTGGCTAAATCCCCCTGATGTGCCAAAATGGGGAATGGTCAGAACCATCGGCTTTGCATGGGCAAGTATGGAGTCCACCAAGATGTTCAAATCCCTCGCCCCGAATTTAGGATGCCAGTTATCGAAATGCATCAAAACAGGAATTCCCATTTCCGCCGCTGCCATAAATACAGACTTTACCCGCTCCACATGCGCAGGTACAGTAAGGTAAATTTGGGAAGCACTGTTGTGCATTTTCAGGCCGATATTATTATTAACAGCATAGCACCTTTTCAATTCTCCAATTGCATCGTGCCTTAATGGGTCAACCGAAATAAATGGGCGAACTTTGCGGGGGTATATGGCAGCCATTGACAAAACATAATCATTTTCCTTTGCCAATTTTTCGGGCCCATCCGAGCCTTGGTAGAACTCCTCGCTGGTATATACATGCGCCATTGCAATTAAATCAATCGTACTCGTACCTACGTTTTTTATAATCGAGTCAATATCAGCATAATAATGGTCGGGCCTGGAAAATGGGATGCCCATTGCTTTCCAATCAGCAATTAACGTGGGGCTCATGATATGTACATGGCAATCATGAGCAGGTTTTAACTTGCCCTGCTTGCTAAGAAACGAAGTAGCGCTACAGCTAAGCAATGTCGAGATGTAGCCAGCTAAAAGCAGAAACATCCATACTTTTCCAATGCCGTATTCCTCGTTTTTCATACCCTCGCTTTTTTTTGCATGACAAACTTAATGATAAATACTTCATCCAAAGATTCGATTACCCAAAATAAACCTGCTACTACCGCCAAACAACGGTTTCTATGGAAAAAAGCCAAATCGTCGAAGGAAACGGTCGTTGGTGCGCTATTCGGTGCAATTGAGCGCACATAGCAGCGAAACCATGATTTCTTTCCGAAATTTGTCCCATGAACCACCGCCGAATCTTGCTTCACCTTGCTTTTTGGCTGGCTTATGGCCTTTACGACGGCTATTTGAACGCCCCTATTTCAGGTAGCTCCTACGAGCATTTGAGTTTTGGGGAAAAAATGATGCTTGCCTATTTGGCGGAAATGGTGGTGTTGCTCTACAAGGTCCCCATCACCTATTTTGTCTTGTATTTCCTTGTTCCTCAATATTTTAGGAAAAGGAACCTCCCATTGTTGGTCGTGTCAATTATTGGGGTGGCTATCGTTGGCACCTTGCTCGCAAAATTGGTTTGGTTCAACGTGATTTACCCATACATCTACGAAGTGCCCAGCCCTGAGCCGGTGACCAACCTCGCCCGCATGTTGCTCCGCTGGCTTTGGAACTCGCTCGACATCCTTCCCCTGCTAAGTGTGGCATCGGCCATCAAGTTCTTCCGACTCGGACTGGCCAGCGCCGAGCGGGAAAAACAATTGGTCGCCGAAAAACTCCAATCGGAACTGAACTTCCTGCGGGCGCAAACCAATCCGCATTTCTTGTTCAACACGCTGAACAACCTCTACCACCTCGCCCGCAAGCGCAGCGAGGATACACCTGATGCCATCCTCAAACTATCGGAATTGCTGCGCTTTATGATCTATGATTGCACAGCTACGCAGATTCCAATTTCAAAAGAAGTGAAGGTGATTCGGGATTACCTCGAACTGGAGCGGCTGCGCTATGGCGAACGGTTGACGGCCAATTTTCAAGTGGATATGGATGTTGAAAACCACAGTATTGCACCACTTTTGCTGTTGCCATTCGTTGAAAACGCCTTCAAACATGGTGCATCGGAAACCCGTGGTGACACTTGGGTTTCGATTTTTTTGCAGGTAAAAAATGACCGGCTTCAACTTAGGGTCGAAAACCCCAAAGCGCTATCGAACGGGGAAATCGTGGAAGGCATCGGCTTGAAAAACGTGAAACGACAATTGGAATTGCTTTACCCAAAGCATTCATTAACCCTTGACAACCAAGGAGATAAGTTTGTCGCAAACCTAAACCTACCCCTGGAACCATTGACCCATGACTAAACTAAAATGTATCGTCATTGAAGATGAGCCACTTGCCGCCGAGGGCTTAGAGGCTTTCATCCGAGAGGTGCCGTCCTTGGAATTTGTTGCGACATTCCCCGATGCACTGTCAACCTTGGAGCTGATGAACAGGCAACAGGTGGACGTGATTTTCCTCGACATCCACTTGCCAAAACTGAAAGGCCTTGATTTTCTAAGGTCACTCAAGAACCCGCCACAGGTCATACTCACCACCGCCTACCACCAATACGCCATTGAAAGCTACGAACTCAATGTAGTGGACTACCTATTAAAGCCCTTTGGGTTTCCCCGCTTCCTTGCCGCCGTTAATAAGTTAATGGCAAATGATGTGCAATCAAAAATTGAATTGGCGCCAGCCGTCAACCGTCAACCGTCAACCGTCAACCGTCCAAACCATTTCTTCAATGAAAACAAGCGCCAGGTCAAGGTCTATCATGATGAAATATTGTACGTCGAAAGCCTAAAGGAGTATGTCAAACTGGTTCTGTTGGGAGGTAGGACGGTCATCACCCGATTCCAGTTGGGCGAATTTGAGACTCAGATGAACGACCCAAACCTCGTTCGCATTCATCGTTCGTATTTGGTTGCAAAGGATAAAATCGAGGCTTTTTCCGCAACGGAAGTAGAGATTGGCGGTGTAAAACTGCCCATTGGTAGGGTTTACCAAGGCCAAATTCAATTTTGAAAAAACAGGCTGGCCAATCCCCAATTTTCTGCTCGCCATTTGGAAAATACTTCGGTCATTTGCGCCAGCACATCAAATTTTCCAGCACATGAAAATTCAACAAATCGATCATAAACTGGCCGAATTGGGCCTCCATCTCCCCGTTTTACCTACCTCCAAAGGCATTTATCAACGTTGCCTGACCATTGGGAACCTTGTTTACTTCTCTGGCCATGTCTCCGTCAACACTGACGGCAGCTTCATCACGGGCAAGCTCGGCGCCGACCTCAATGAAGAACAAGGCAAGGCAGCAGCTAGGCAATGTGGCTTGGCTATTCTTGCTGCCTTAAAGGAGCATCTCGGCAGCCTTGACAAGGTGAAACGGGTCGTCAAACTGTTGGGCATGGTGAATGCCACGCCCGATTACCAGCACCACCCCGTTGTCATCAATGGATGCAGCGAATTATTTGCCTCGCTTTGGGGCCCTGAGCATGGCGTTGGGGTGCGCAGTGCCGTGGGAATGGGTTCCTTGCCGGGCAATGTGGCGGTGGAGATAGAAGGGATTGTAGAGATTGGTGATTGGTGATTGGTTGGCATTTTCTCATCCCAATATTTTCATGATATACCAAATCAAAAACATCGAGGAACTCGACTCGCCCGCCTTGGTAGTATTTATGGAGCAGGTGGAGCAAAACATCGCCCATGCCATGCGCATGGTAGGTGAAGTGGACAAGTTGCGACCGCATGTAAAGACCAATAAATCAGCTGATGCCTGCAAGCTGATGCTGGCTGCTGGCATTTCCAAGTTCAAATGTGCCACCATTGCCGAGGCAGAAATGTTGGCCAATTGCGGAGCAAAAGACGTGCTGCTTGCCTACCAACCCATTGGGCCTAAGGCAGAACGGTTTGCTGCGCTCATCCAAAAATATCCTGACACGAGCTACTCCTGCCTGACCGATGACCTTTATGCTGCTACCGCAATGGCAGCTGTTTTCCACGAAAACGGCTTGAAAGTCCCTGTATTTATTGACCTGAACTTGGGCATGAACCGCACGGGCATTGCGCCAGCAAGGGCTTTGGAACTTTACCAAGCCTGTGCAAAATTGGACGGCATCCGACCTGTTGGCATTCAGGCTTATGATGGGCATATCCGGGACATGGATTTTGAGCTGCGCAAAGCCAAGTGCGACGCTGCTTTTCAAATCGTAGCAGCATTGGCAATCGCCATTAAAAATGCGGGCTTCGCTGCCCCAACCATCATCGCTGGCGGCTCCCCGACCTTTCCCATCCATGCAACTCGGCAGGAGGTGGAATGCAGCCCCGGCACCTTTATCTATTGGGACAAAGGCTATTCCGACCTATGCCCTGAGCAGCCATTCCGACCAGCGGCCTGTTTGGTAACAAGGGTCATCTCATTGCCTGATGCCACTAAAATCTGCCTTGATCTTGGCCATAAATCTGTGGCAGCGGAGAACGAAATAGGCAAGCGGGTCTATTTCCCCCAATGCTCCTGAACTAAAGCCCATCGGCCAGAGCGAGGAGCATTTGGTCATGGAAGCTGGGGAAGGCCACTCCTATAAAGTCGGGGATGTTTTGATGGGCATTCCTTACCATATTTGCCCAACGGTAGCCCTGTACGAACGGGTTTTTGTAATCGAAAACAGCCAAATAACGGGCGAATGGAAAACGACCAGCCGGGACAGGAGGCTAACGGTTTAGCTGCGAGCTGCGAGTTGCGAGTTGCTTGTAGTTCAACTCGAAACTCTTAGCTCGTAATTCGAAACTGGTAACTCGTAACTCTTATAATCATGTTCATCTTCGATGCACACCTCGACCTCGCCATGAACGCCATGGAATGGAACCGGGACCTCCGGCTGCCCATCGCCGACATCAACCAACGGAAGCTGGCCTGACCGACAAACCCGACCGTGGCAATGCGACCGTCTGTTTTCCTGAACTACGTAGGGGGAATATCGGGATGGTCGTTGCTACGCAAATCGCCCGCTACGTGGCGCTGGACAACCCGCTGCCTGGATGGCACTCGCCGGAGCAGGCTTGGGCGCATACGCAAGGCCAGTTGGCTTGGTACAAGGCGATGGAAGCTGCGGGCGAATTGGCGCAAGTCACTGATTTGCAAGGACTTGAAGCACAAGTTGCCCACTGGAACGACCCCACCATTGCGCAAGCAGGCAAGCCCATCGGCTACGTCCTCAGCTTGGAAGGTGCCGACTCGCTCGTGTCGGTGGAGCATGTGGAAATTGCCTACCAATACGGCTTGCGGGCCATCGGCCCCGGTCATTATGGGCCTGGCCGCTATGCGAACGGCACGAACGCTACGGGCAAAATGGGGCAGCTTGGACTGGATTTGTTGAAAAAAATGGCCTCGCTCAATATCATCCTCGATGCCACGCACCTCTGCGACGATGCCTTCTGGCAAGTGATGGAGCATTTCGATGGCCCTGTTTGGGCCAGCCACAACAACTGCCGGGCAATCGTTGACCACAACCGCCAGTTTTCCGATGAACAAATCAAGGAATTGATTGGACGAAAGGCCGTCATCGGGGCGGTGATGGATGCCTGGATGATAGTGCCGAACTGGGTGCGCCGCCAATCTACGCCCGTGGAAATGGGCCTGAATCTGGAGCGGGTCGCCGACCATATTGACCATATCTGCCAGTTGGCGGGCAATGCCGAGCACGTTGGCATCGGCTCCGACATGGACGGGGCGTTTGGCAGGGAGCAATGCCCCTACGACCTGACCACTATTTCAGAAATGCAGTCAATGGCTGGGGTGCTACGCGATAGAGGCTATTCCGAAACTGACGTTGAAGGTATCATGCACGGTAACTGGCTGCGGTTTTTGCGGAGGGTATGGAATCGCTAATTTTCAAAAAACTACCAGTTTTGCCTGCCATTTTTCATTCTCGTTGCTCAATTCGACCCAATAGAAGCCTGGCATCCAATCCCCGACCTGCCATGCCAGCGTACTTTGTCCCGGTGGAATATCCTTGGCCAAAACTTGACGGCCATTGAGGTCATAAACCTTTAGGCGAGTTGGGGTTATTTCTTTCAAAATTTCAAGTTTGACCAATCCATTGCTTGGATTTGGTGAAAGCGTTATCCCCTGCCCTGCCCTCGCTTCTTCGGAAGCAGAGACACCACATGCAGCCCCAGTGATTTGTCCATCCATCCAAGCCAGTCTTTCAGCGATGAGGTTCCTTCGGAAAGCCACATTGCCATCGAAATCGGCAAAGCCAAGCTCTGGCCAACGCTCGAAGTTGCGGGCGGCAGGCTCGGCCAGGAGTTGGTGCAGGGAGTCCACCATTTCAAGGAATTCAGAAGTCTGCCAAGGGCCTTGCCTTAGTTTTTGCCAACGGCAATGGCGCTGTTGAAGGAACGCCGGGTCGCTGTGCATGATGCTCCACCAATCGGGGAATGGCCAACCTGTGTGGGTTATTTCCCATACCCACCCCTCCACGCAGCAGAAACCACGGTCGTAGTCCCAGGCTGGGCCAATTTTCAGCTTGCCACCGTCCGTTGACTTTTCCTTGTACATAAAAGTGCTGCGGCCATAGCTGTCGTAGTTGGTGCTGAACTCGTTGACGAACATGAAATCCATGAAGGTGCTATCGTCAATGAAGCGGCGGTAGCCCAGTTCAGGGTCGGCAAAATTGGGTGCGTGCAAGCTATGCTCGAAGCTGTCCACGTAGTTGCTGATATAGATTTCCTGAGGCAATTGTATCTGGTCCTGCCGAGGCTGCACAAATTTGAATTGAACGGGCAGGTTAGAAGTACTGAAGTTGATGGGGAGGTAAGGGGAAATCCAAGCGCCGGGGTCACCGTTGTGGTTCATTTCGATGATATAACCGCCCGTAAGCTCCACTCCCACTGTGTCCTCAGGGTTCAGCTTGGCAATGTCCACCCGGTTTTTGTCCCGTTTCACTTTTTCAGTCAAGTTATAAACGCCAACATAATCGCCATCCACGAACACTTCGCAGTACATGGTACGTGGCGCATAGCGGCCCATCCGCCGGGCAAAGGTGTAGGCAAGGGGGTTTGCCATCAGCGTGGGGTCGAGGTATTCGGCCTTTAGAATCCAGTCGTTTTCAGAGGGCAAGCCAAGCAACGAGGTGTCTATTTCCAAGCCAGCACCATCAACAAGGTCGAAGTCGTAGTTTTTTTTGGGGTACCAAGGCCCTGTGAATCCTTGTAGTTCAACGAGGATTTTGCCCTCAAACTCGAAGTCGGTATCAGATTGAAAATTCAACTGCCCATTGCCTTTGTTGACGATTTTCAGGTCGGCCAGAATCTTGGGTTCGTCGTTGATGGTTTGGCCACCCGTCTCAATCAAGACAACGGGAAGGTGGGTGCCCGTGAAAACGGTTGGCGTGGCAGCTCCGGCCCCGAAGGTCAATTTCCAATCAACCAGGAACCCAGCATCCGCAAAGGCATAAGTATCAAACACCACCAGTTCCCAAGTCCCATTCGGATTTTGGCCATTGTTCAGGTTCCCCATATTGCCCATGGGCACAAAAAGCCCGACGAAGGGTGCAGCCCCAGCGGTAATGCCCGTTTGGGCATCTTGGCGAAGGCAGCAATTTTCCCAATTGTCACCATCGCCACCAATCCCGGCAAACAGCATGAAGGTCGTCCCATCAGGTGCCCTCAGGCGTACGTCCATGTCGCTGGCCCAAGTATGGGTCATGTTCAGGCAGACCTCCAACAGGCCAAAATCGCTGTTGATTGCTGGTTGTAACCCACTGATCTCCAAGGGAAAGGAAAAGGACGTGCCATCATCTGGCACGGGTTGGTTGACGGTGGAAGTAAAAGTCTGGGCCAATAGCAGGTATTGCGGCAGCAGGAAAAGAACAAGGACAATTTTCTGTTTCATGCGCCAAAGGTAAATAAGGAGGCTCTTCTTGGCGGCACTGATATTGATACCTTTGGCAATTGAAAGACTAAAACTATACTGCGAGCCGCCAAGTTCTGTGCATGGTTGATAAGGGTTGATGTGGTTGATAAGGGTTGATTATCAACCCTTATCAACCACATCAACCCTTATCAACAAAGGCACTCATGCCCAAAACTTGGCGACATGATCTATATAAAAATATCCTTCATGAAAATCCTCATCACTTCCGCTACCCCGTTTGAAGTTGCCCCATTGCGGCAGCACCTGAACGAAAAATTCTGGCCGCATTCCGAGTCTTTGTTCCAAAAAGAAGAGCTGGAAGTCTCTTTGCTCGTTACTGGCATTGGCATGACCTTGACGGCCTTGAACCTCGGCAGCCTTTTTGCGAAGCAACGGTTCGATTTGGCCATCAATGCTGGCATAGCTGGGGCATACCCGGCATCGGGGCTTGCCATCGGCGAGGTGGTGCAAGTGACCTCCGAACGCTTCGCCGACCTGGGCGTGGAGGAGGCAGATGGCCGTTTTGTGGATGTCCACGAACTTGGCTTGGTGGATGCAAATGCCTCGCCTTTTACTAATGGCGAGTTGGTGAACCCTACGATGGGCTTCGACTTTCTGCCAAAAAGCAAATGGCTTGACCGTCAACAAAGTACACGGTTTTCAGCCTAGCATAGACGCCGTTTTGAAGCAATATCCATCAGATGTGGAAAGCATGGAAGGTGCCGCTTTTTTCCTCGCTTGTTTGATGGCCGGGCAGCCGTTTTTGGAAATCCGCTCCATTTCCAACCTCGTTGAAGCGAGGAACCGGGAGGCTTGGGATTTGCCGAAGGCGATACAGCAACTAAATAATGTCCTGATTGAAATGGTTGGAACGATGGCTGGCAGCGCAGGTTAGCGGATAACAACCTCAACGACGTAGCTACTGCCAAGTTCGGTGTTCATCATCCGCTGTATCTTCTCCTTTTCGTAACTTAATTCATGCTTCAAGGAAGCAGATGTTAGGGTAATGAACAGCTTGCCTTTGCGCAGCACGACGTCCTTTGTATAGGTATTGATGGTGGTGCCCATTTTGGTCTTCCACACCTCCCTCACCTTCGCCTCGTTCAATGACTCCTTCCACCTCAATTCGTTCACGAGGTCTTTGATTACGTCTTTTATATTGTGCTGGTTGTCGAGATGCATATTATAGAAGTGAGAGAAGTGAGAGGCGTGAGAGGCGTGAGAGGGTGAGAGGGTGAGAGAAGTGAGAGGGGGGCAGGCTCGCCTCTCACTTCTCTCCCCCTCTCACCCTCTCACCTCTTTCACCCTCTCACTCTCTCACTCTCTGTCTTTAGTCTCTTTCAATAGGGCAAGTCATACAGTGCGAACCGCCCTGGCCCTTGAAAGCTCGTTGGACGGCAGGTTGATGATGGTGTTTTCAATGTCTTCTGGCTTGGCTTTGCCAGATTTAAAGTCGGCCAGCAGCTTTCGGGCATGAATGATATTGTAGCCCGCTTTTTTGAATGCCTTCTCCGTCACTGGATTTCGGTCGTAGGTGAGTGCGACACCGGGCTTGATGGCCACGAGGTTGCAGCCGTCCGTCCATTGTTCCCGCTCTTGGTAGGGCGACTCGCCCTTGCCGCTGAGGATGAACTGCATGTTCGGGTTGATTTCGTTCACCAAGAAATCACGGATGGACGAGTAGAAAATACTCGTGCCATTCGACTTATGCACTTCCACATTGGAGCCGAGGCCATCCACCACGATGGGCTTGAAGGCGACAATATGGTTGTTGTTGATTTGGGTAAAAATGGTATCAATGTGCATATAGCTGCGGTCGTGCGGGATATTGATTTGCACCACGTTTTTCACCACGCCTTTTTGAACAGCACGTCCCGAAGTGAATGGATAGCATGGGCACTGGTACGCTCGCTATGGCCTATGAGCAGGTAATCCTTGTTGATAACCATCATATCGCCGCCTTCGAGGCTCACGAACTCGCCACGGCGGCTCGGAGGGAATTCCTCATAGTGGTTCATGTTGATGAGTCGGCCCTGATCCTTCAAGTGCTGAAAAATGGGATTCGACCAGAAGATAAACCTCGACAAGTAGTTCTCCCGGAAGCGGGCTTCCTTGCCCGGCTTGGTGATGATGACGTGGTCGTTTACCGTCACGGCGATGTCCCTTGTGAAAATGAAGTTGGGAATCGGATCAAATAGGATGTAATCCTCCTCTTTGAGGTAACCGGTAATCAGCACGTCTGCGAGGCGCTCATCGGGCAAGTCCATCAGCAGTTGCTTGGTGGTCTTGGGCAACTCCTCGTAGTCCACGATTTCGTCAATGACCCATTCTTTGGTGGCATTGTCCGCAGCGATGGAACCAATGAGCAAGTCCTTGGTTTCCAGCACATTTTCGTTTCCCAGAAAGGCACGAAGGATCCCGGTGAAAATATCGTGTTCTTCCTGCATCTGTGGGAGGTGAACAATATCGTCGAAGAGCAGTTCGCTTGCCCTTTTAGGTGAAACACGTGCGATGCCCTCATCGGGGCGGTGAACTACGACCCGGCGGAGCGGGCTGATTTCTGATGATACTTGGATAGTGGCCATAAATAATTTGGATTGCGGATTGCGGATTGCGGATTGGGAAGTCAGGCTTGCTCTTTAACAAATCACTATTCACCAATCACTATTCACACTACCTTTTCTATTTCGTAAATCGAATTAATCTTTCCGGCAAAGATGCAGTAAAAATCGGGACTACGGTTCATGCAGGAGATTTCCGTTGGCCTGCCATCGTCAATAAAATTGGCTTTTAATTTCGATTTTATGGTAAAAAGCGAGTAGTGGTAATCAATCTCTACCCGGTCGCTGAAATACTGCCGCATTTGACCCAACATCTTTCTGTAGTTGCTTGGAGGCCTTACCGGACAATTGTTGCAGTCCTCCGTGAAATCGGGTCGGCACTTGGGATTACCTGCTTGGCAGTCGAAGTTTGGGAGGTTGTCGTAGCTCACCTTGTGGTGGGTATAAGCCACCGAACTCAGCGACAACAGGCCAGAAAGTCCATAGGGCATCAGTGAACCGAACTGGCCATCCATCACTGTCAGGCCGATGTTTTTCAACTGCGGCGAAGTGGTGAAGGCCATCTCTGAAATCTCGTGCATCAGGTCAATGTCAGGCATTCCGAACAAGCGGTTCAACGAATTGCTTTGGGCATAGGTTGCGTTGATGACCGTTTTTGCTTCAATGGACTCAACCGACTCGTTTTCAAGGTCTTGCAAGGTAACCTGCCACATTCCGGCAACTTGTTCAGCCTTGGTGGGCTTCGTGTAACGCCGCACTTCCACTAGTTTTTGATCCGCAATTTTTTCTTCGTAAAAACGGCCAATCAGCACTGGGTCGAAAGTATATTCCGTGGTGAGGTAGAGCGCTTCGAGGCGGTCATAGTTGAAGAGTGGATGCCCCTCTACCCTATCGCAGCGGATGCCGATGAACTCGCAGAAACGCTCGAATTGCGCCGCATCGGTCAAGCTGCCATAGCGGTCAATGGCGTAGTATTTTTCAAAATCGAAAAGGATAAATGGCCGGTGCTCCTCGGTAAAGCGGGCCTTGTTGTCATCGCTCATCAGCGCCGTGGCCACGCTTCGGGGGTAGTGGTAGCCACTGTGCAGCCTCGCCTGGTTTACGATGCTGGCCTTCTTGAACATTTCCCGTTCTTTTTCAATAAGCAAAACCTTGGCGCCCTTGCCTGCCAAATACAGCGCTGCATAGCAGCCGAAGATGCCACCGCCGATGATGAGGAAGTCGTATGTCTGGCGCTGTTTGATAAGTTTGAATGGTTTGAAGCGTTTGATGGGTTTGATGGGTTTGAGTTGCGGGAGAACAATTCAAACTCCTCAAACCCATCAAACGCTTCAAACTTCAGGGCAAAACTACTCCTTAATCAACCGAATGGTAAAAGGATATTGGTAAAACTTGCCTTCGCTGGCTTTTACGGTAGCAATAATTGCAAGAACAACAGCCAATATCCCAACGGCAATCAACAGGAAGATGCCTATCAAGATTAAGGTCAAAATAGCACAACCAATGCAGTAAATGATAATAGAAATCTGGAAGTTCAAGGACTCAAGTGCATGTTTTCGCACGTAAGCTGATTCATCCTTTTTTATCAGGTAAATAACCAACGGTGCAATGAACCCGCAAACCAAGGTCAGAATATGCGAAAGTATCGCCATTGTTTTTTCATCAGATGTTGGTTGGTAGTTTTCTTCGAAATGGTCTAACGTTTCCATTTTACAAGTTTTGATGATAGCAACTACTTAGCAGTGGTGTTTTTTGGGGAAAAATTTTCCATTTTTCCCCAAAAAACACCCCCAAATGTGGGAGGAGAGAGAAAAAATGAAATTTTTTCTCTCTCCTCCCACACCCTCCTAAGTAGTTACTAATGTTGAAAAAATAGGGCTGGAGCGTTGACCAACCCATTTTGAAAACACAAGAGCGAAAGAACGTCCAGAAATTCACAATTCCAAGAATCTGTGATAAAAAACCGTTGCTTGCCGACAAACTAAGATACTCATCGGTTGTTTGATGGCGGAGCTTAGGTTGAGCGGTGCAACCTTACTACATTTGCCAAAATTTTGAAGCCATGAAAAAGATATATATCGTCGCATTGGTGTTGATGGTCGCAGCAGCCTTTATGCTCTTCAAGTCACCACCGGAAGTTAACACCTATTCCGACTTTTCCTCGGCAAGGGAAAGCCAAAAAGAGGTAAAGATTGCTGGGCAGCTCGCCAAGGACAAGGAAATGTACTACGAGCCTACCAAAGACCCCAACTATTTCACCTTCTTCATACGGGATGCTAAAGGGGAAGAGCGCAAGGTCATCCTTTTTGCCGCCAAGCCGCAGGACTTCGAAATGTCTGAGCAAATCGTGGTCACAGGCAAGATGAAAGGTGAGGAGTTCGTAGCCAACGACGTGCTGCTGAAATGCCCCTCCAAGTACAAGGACGAAGAGGTGTACATCAAGTCAGAGAAAAGTTCGTGACACGCCACCCCTGACCCTTAAAGGGGACCTAACTTGAAGTAATAGTTTATTTCGCGCTTAGTTCACCTTCTGGGGTCAAACCACCCTACATGGAAGAAATAAAATACATCGGCGAGGCGCTCATTTACAAACAGTTGGGCCATTTTTTCCTCGTTTTCGGCCTCGTGTCAAGCCTACTGGCTGCAGTAGGCTATTTTTTTTCTACGCAACGGCGTGACCTGCCCGAATTTTCAGGATGGCGGAAAATTGGGCGCTCCGGCTTCGTGCTGCACGGACTGAGCGTTTTTGTGGTCATTGCCTGCATCCTGCTGGCGATGATAAACCACCGCTTCGAGTACCAGTACGCACAGTTGCACGTCAGCGAAGACCTGCCTTTTAAGTACATTTTCTCCGCATTTTGGGAGGGGCAAGAGGGCAGCTTCCTGCTCTGGATGTTCTGGCACGTAGTGTTGGGTATGGTGCTGATGATTACCGCCAAAAAATGGGAATCGCCGGTGCTTTCGACCATTTCGCTGGTACAGGCCTTCATTTTCTCCATGATTGTCGGCATCTATTTCACCGACGAAATCAAAATGGGCAGCAACCCGCTCCTGCTGCTTCGTGACACCATTGATGCCCCCATTTTTGCCAATGCTGACTATGTGAAACTCATCAAGGGCAACGGTTTGAACCCACTGCTCCAGAACTACTGGATGACCATCCACCCACCGACACTGTTCCTCGGATTTGCCTCCACGGTGGTGCCCTTCGCCTTCGCCATTGCCGGCCTTTGGACGAGGGAGTACAAGGAGTGGATGAAACCCGCCATGCCTTGGGCACTGTTCAGCGGCTCCATACTGGGCATCGGCATCTTGATGGGCAGTGCATGGGCTTATGAGGCGCTAACTTTTGGTGGCTATTGGGCTTGGGACCGTCGAAAATGCCTCCCTTGTACCTTGGATTCTGCTGGTGGCGGGCATCCACACACCTTGTTGCCCGCAGCACGGGTACTCCATCAAAGAGCACGATGCTTTTTTTACATCGGCAGTTTCATCCTGATTCTCTATTCGACTTACCTCACCCGCAGTGGGATTTTGGGCGAAGGCTCCGTGCATTCGTTCACCGAAATGGGCTTGGAGACGCAGCTGATTGCGCTGATGGGCACGTTCGTGCTGATTACCATTGGACTTTTGATTGCCAGAAACAAAGAAATACCCTCGCCAAAAGAAGAAGAAGCGATTACTTCCAAGGAGTTTTGGTTGTTCATCGGCTCCCTAGTGCTGTTGTTCTCTGCGGTCATCATCACGGCCAGCACCTCGCTGCCAGTCGTGAACAAAATAGTGCAGCTGTCCAACCCGAGTTTCAAGGGCTATACCATCAACGACCCCATTTCGCACTACAACAAATACATGCTCTGGATCTCGGTGTTTATCGGCCTGATGAGTGCTGCTTCGCAATTCCTGCGCTACAAGGAGTTCAATTTTGCTTCGCAAAAAGTCAAGTTTGCCAAGCATACAGGTATTGCGGCTGCCGCCGCAATCGTGCTGACCATCCTCACCAGCTTCTGGATTAACTTGCATGAATGGCAGTTCTGGCTGCTCATGTTTTCTGGCCTGTTCACCGTGGCTGCCAACGTGGACTATATTTTCGTCTTCGCAAGGGGGAACCTCAAAGCTGCTGGCTCTGCCTTCTCGCATATCGGTTTCGGCCTGATGGTGGCCGGCATGATAGCCTCCGGCCTCAACCAGCAGCACATATCCACCAATCCGCAGGCGCAGGCCGGGCTGCTTGATGCTGAAATGCTCCAGAAAAACGTGCTGCTGTTCAAAAACATGCCGATGTATTTCAGTGGCTACCAAGTCACCTATCAAAGTGATTCACGGCTGGCAACCTCCGCACCTTCGTGGTCAATTATGAAAAATTGGATACCGCATCCGGGCAAAATGGTCGAGCAGTTCAAGGTATTTCCGCAGGCCGTTTACGACAACAAAGTGACGGAGGTGAAAGCCTTCAATCCCTCCACAAAGCGCTATCCCCACAAGGATATTTTCCACCTAATGCTGCCGCCCTCCTGAGTCCAGCCAAAAGGAGCAGAGGAACAGGAGAAGTCGCTGGTCTATCGCCCCCACGAACTGATTGACAATCAGCCGATTAGCATCATTGATTCGGTCGAAACGACGGACTGGAGAAACGGCCGTGGAAACGAAAGTCTCGGTTGTTGGCGTGAACTACAGCCAACCCACCCTGATTACGAACCAGCGTTGGGCGATTTTGCCGTTGGCGTCAAATTGGCCTTCGCCAAAAAGACACGACTTTTACGCCGAACCAGTCGCCTATCTATGGGGCAAAATGTGGGGTTCTCTGCCCGTCCAGCTGAATGATATTTCGATGAAAGTACGGTTGCCGGAGGCGGCGCTACTGCATTTTTTGAAGCGGAGAGCAAGTCGGGACTTAAGAAAGTTCGACCTCAAAGCGGGACAAAGTATCAACCTGAATGGCAAGAAAATCACCTTCGCTGGTGTAAACAAATCGCCAAAGCCAACAAGTAGAAGGCGATATGGCCGTGTCTGCTATCCTTCCAGGTCACGGATAAAAAAACGGAAACGTTGCCACCGCCAGAGCCAGTATTCATCATCCGCAATGGCGAAATAGTTACGGAGAAGGCGGATGTTCCTTCCAGATGGGGCTTCATTTTTACTTGTCGAAAATTGACCCCGCAACCGAGACTTTCGAGGTGCAAATTGCCGAAGGCAAAAAACATCAAAGCCCCTGCCCATCGAAAAAGCACAGAAATCCTTCCGCACGGACTATATCGTTTTAGAAACCATTGTTTTCCCTGGCATCAACCTGTTCTGGCTGGGATCAACCTTGATGATGATGGATTGGGCCATGTTCAGAAGGATGAAGAAAAGTTGGTGTAGGGATAAACGGTTCGCCAGAAGTGGCCGCAGCGGCAAACACTGGGCAGTCAGAGACAGCGTAAATTCATCGTACATGAATATCGTACTCATTGGAGCGGGGAATTTGGCTACCCACCTCGGCACAAGGTTGGTGGAGGCAGGGGAAACGGTTGTACAGGTTTATAGCCGTGACATTTCCAATGCCGCCGAACTGGCAAAGGTCTTAAACGCCCGCCCTTTCGATAACTTTCACGGCCTGTCGGCAAAGGCCGACCTCTACATAATTGCAGTTGCTGACAACGCCATTGCCGAAGTTGTGAAAAAATTGGGGCAAATGCCCTTCGAGGATAAATTAGTGGTGCATACCTCTGGCGCAACCCCCAGCAAGGTGTTCGGCGTTGCACCCAATCTTGAAAGAACGGGCGTTTTTTACCCCTTGCAAACATTCACAAAGGGTAAGCCTGTGAGTTTTTCGGAGGTACCGATTTGCATTGATGCTGCACAACCCGATGATTTGCAGGCACTTGAATCGCTTGGTGGAAAAATCAGCGACCATGTTTACAAAATAAACGATGCGCAACGGGCGTGGCTGCACGTTGCAGCCGTTTTTGTCAACAACTTCACCAACCACCTTTTTGAAATCGGACACAGCATTTTGAAAAAACAAAACCTGCCATTCGAGATGCTGCTCCCACTAATACACGAAACGGTATCCAAGTTGGATAGTGGCCCCCCAAAAGCCATGCGAACGGCATGACTATGCACCAGCTGTGCATTTGCACTGGCCAACCGAGGGTCACCTGACCATGCTCGGGCGTGGAGACCTTCAAGAGATTTACCGGGTTTTGACCAAACACATCAAAAGAACGCATGCGGATAATTGGAAACATTGACCACCCATCCATGAAAATCACGGTTTTCAAGATGGACAACAAACTATCCGTCAAATTCGAGACGGGACTTTATGAGCAAACCTTCAAGTTTCGGGAAAGCAACGAACTGACGGACTTCGAATCCATGAAAAAACTGGTGGATGAACAGTTCATACAGGAGGTGCTGGCGCATTTTGCGAAGCTGCACCTTACAAAAAATGCAGCGCTGAGCAGGATTATGAAGGAAGAAGAAGCGGTGTTTGAGGAGATTATTTAGTTCGGCAGTGGGCAGTTAAAAGTTTGCAGTTCGACAGTTTGCAGTGGGCAGTCATTTCGCCAGTTGTTTAGTCAGCGCCAATTAACTTGGAAAGAGACTAAAAAACTAATGGACTGCTAACTGACTGCGAACTGTCGAACTGCCGAACTTCAATAAGCATTGCTAAACTGCTCCCAAGTTGTCGTCTTATAATGCTCTTCAGCAACGAATTTAAGTTCTTTTTGGAGCATTGGAACGTCCTTGTAACCTGGAGAAATCAGGATGCGTTCGTAATTCGGCTGCAGGTAAACATAGCTTGGGTAGCCAAGCCTGCCATCGAGCAGTTCAAAGGCCAATGTATGGACACCGCCACGGTCACTGCGCTTGAAAGAGAAGGTAGTGCCTTGAAAAACAATATCTTCTTTCTGCTCTGCATTGAACTTAACGGCGTAGTAGTTCTTATTGATATATTCGGCCACGCTTGGGTCGGCAAAGGTGGTGGCGTCCATGCGCTTGCACCAGCCGCACCAGTTGGTGTAGAAATCAATAAAGATTTTCTTGGGAGCCTTTTCATTGGCCTTGATGGCTTCGTCCCAAGTCATCCAATTGATGGCGCCTTCCGTAATTTCAGTTTTTGAAGACGTTGTAGCCGTTTCATTGGAATTAGGCACAAAAGCGTAAACAAGCCCAATGGTCACAATGGCAAGGGCAGCAAACAGCATTTTTTTCATTGATGATGATTTAAATTGTTCGTAACTGCTAGCAGGGTGTTTGGTAAAACATTTTCACCCCAAAACAAGGGGAGAGAGAAAAAATTTCATTTTTTCTCTCTCCTCCCACACCCTCCTACGTAGTTACAATTGTTCAAAGATGAAAAGACAACCGGCAAATTTACCAGCCAACATAAATCTAAAAATGATGCCTTGGTTATCGGTCATGCACTTTTCAAAAAGCCATTGTGCAACGAAAGTACCAAATTCATCAAAACACCTACTTTGAGAGGGTTTGTTTAAACAATCTTTAACGACAAACTGAATATCATGCGCAAGATAGTGGTCGGGATAGCGGGTTCGAGTGGCAGCATCTATGCCAAGCTGCTGTTTGACAAGTTGATGGAAATAAAGCCACAATGGACTTCCGTAGGCGTGGTGATGAGCAAAAATGCCAAACTCAACTGGCAGCTCGAACTCGGCAACGAGAATTACGGGCATTACCCTTTCGATTTTTACGAAAAGGATAACTTCGCAGCCCCATTTGCCAGCGGCTCGGCCAAGTACGATACCATGGTCGTCTGCCCCTGCTCGATGGGAACCTTGGGCCGCATTGCCGCTGGCATCTCCGACGACCTGCTGACCCGTGCCGCCGATGTGGTACTGAAGGAGCGCCGACGGCTGATTCTGGTACCCAGGGAAACGCCACTCAGCCTCATCCACCTGCGCAACATGACAACGGTGACGGAAGCTGGCGGCATCATCTGCCCAGCCATCCCCTCGTTCTATGGTGGTGCCAAGGACTTGGAAAGCATCGCAGCTACGGTGGTGGACCGGGTGCTTGACTTGGCAGGGTTTGAGGTGGTGAGTTATCGCTGGGGGAGAGTAAGTTGGCAGTTCGACGGTTGGCGTTGCGTCAGTCTTTTAGTCTAAGAGTCGTTTAGCGGGACGACTTGCTAAATGACTTATTCAACTGACTGCACTACCAAGTGAACTCAACTGTCACCCAACTATATCCAGTATCCAATTTATGAAACATCAAATCGAAATAGTTTTTGAAGACGACGACCTCGTCATCGTGAACAAGCCCGCTGGCCTGCTCACCATCCCCGACCGTTTTTCGGCGGACAAGCCGAACCTTTACAACATGCTCGGGCATGAGTTTGGAAAAATTTTCACCGTCCACCGCCTCGACCGGGAGACGAGCGGCATCCTGCTTTTCACCCAAAACCGAGGAGGCGCACAAGGAAATGTCCCGCCAGTTCATGGACCGAACGGTAGAGAAAATCTATTTCGCCTTGGTGGATGGGGTGATGCACCAGACCGAAGGCACCATTGACAAGCCCCTCGGCCCGCACCCCACCCATCCGGAGAAAATGGCCGTGGTGCACGGTGGCAAGCCATCCAAGACCAACTACAAAGTCACGGAGACCTTCAAGAACTACAGTTTCATCGAGTGCAGCATCGAGACGGGCCGTACGCACCAAATCCGGGTACACCTTCACGCCATCGGCTACCCACTCGCTGTGGACGCACTTTACGGACGGCAGAGTGCTTTTTACCTTTCAAAAATCAAGTTGCGTAAGTTCAAACTGAGCAAGGAACAGGAGGAGGAACTGCCCATCATGTCCCGCACGACGCTGCATGCTGGTAAGCTCGTTTTCAACCACCCAACCACAGGCGAGCGGATGACGATTCAGGCCGATTTGCCAAAGGATTTTGGGGCGGTGATGAATCAGCTTCGCAAATGGGAAGGGTTAATAATGATGAATGATAAAAGATGAATGTTTGCCTGTCCAAAGGCAGGATAAATCGGGGGACGGCCCACATTCATCATTTATCATTCATCATTTATCATTAAAAAAATGACAGCATTAAAGGTAGAAGGCATGGACTGCGCCTCTTGCGCCTCTAACATCACCAAGTTCTTGGAGCGCAAGGGCTTGCAGCAAGTCAACGTCAACTTCTCCAGTGGCGATGTGACCTTCGAGCAGCCCGTGGACCAAGTACCGCTTGAACTCGTCGTTGAGGGCATCAACAAGCTCGGCTACCACGTGGTGCAGGACAATAAAATGCCGTTTTGGACGCTCGACCGCAAGCTCATTTTCTGCGCCATTTTCACACTGCCACTGCTCGGCTCGCACCTGCTCATGATGGCGGGCATCCATGTTCTGGGAAACGGCTGGGCGCAGTTCGCACTGGCGCTGCCCGTTTACATCGTCGGCTTTTTGCATTTTGGGAAAACCAGCCTTGGGGCGCTCCGCAATCGCTCCACGCACATGGACATCCTTATCTTTATCGGCTCCACGGCGGCCTTTGTTTACAGTACCATCGGGTTTGCTGAAAAACGACCCCAACCTTTATTTCTTTGAAACCAGTGCCACTATTATCACCCTTGTTTTACTGGGCAATTGGTTTGAAAAAAGGGCGGTCAAACAAACCACCTCGGCCATCGAAGACCTGACGAAGCTGCAAGTCGAGTTTGCGAAGAAGATAATGCCCAGCGGAACGGTCGTCACCATCGAGGCGAGCGAGGTACTGCCCGGCGATTGGCTGCAAGTGAACGAGGGCGACAAAGTGCCCGTGGATGGCACGGTCTTGAAAGGCTCGGCGGACGTGGACGAGTCCATGCTCACCGGGGAGAGCCTGCCCGTGAGCCGCCTCCCCGACGACCGGGTGCTAGGCGGCAGCATCGTGAGCAGTGGCAGCCTGACCATCGCCGCCACGGCCACCACCCGTGACACCACCCTCAGCCAGATGATAGAACTGGTGAAATCCGCCCAAATCAACAAACCGGACATCCAGCGATTGGCAGACCGCATCAGTGGCGTCTTCGTGCCTGTTGTGCTGGGCATCAGCATTTTGACCTTCTTCGTGGCGGTATTTTTCTTCGACATCACGCCGCATCAGGCCATGCTGAACGCCATCGCCGTCCTGGTCATCTCCTGCCCCTGTGCGATGGGATTGGCCACTCCAACCGCCGTGATGGTGGGCGTTGGGAGGCTGGCAAAGAACGGCATCCTCGTCAAAGGCGCACAGACCATCGAGGTCTTTGCGGGCATCAAAAACTTCGTCTTCGACAAAACAGGGACGTTGACCAACGGCGATTTCAAAATCAAGCGAATCAATTATTACGCTGATAATCAAGCGGAAATACGGGCGATGCTATTGAAAATGGAGCGCCATTCCTCGCACCCCATCGCCCAATCGTTGATGAAGGAATTGGGCAATGAGCAGGGTTTGCCGAAGGTGACTATCTCCAAAATTCAAGAACTGAAAGGGCAAGGGGTGACGGCATT
Source organism: Saprospiraceae bacterium (assembly GCA_016714985.1). GTDB lineage: Bacteria > Bacteroidota > Bacteroidia > Chitinophagales > Saprospiraceae > UBA6168. The sequence continues at coordinate 39,726 of JADKBS010000009.1, forward strand.
TGATGGGGAAGGCAATGAGCTGCGGCTTGGGTTCCCGCCGCATTTGTAGCTCCAGATGAGGCGCCCGCCCTTTTTTTGCAAAAAGGGAGATTGCTTGCCACGTATGAAATCGAAGATGAAATAAAGCCCGATGCCGTAGCTAATGGACTTCCATTCGCAAAAGGCGCAAGACCCATCCTACTCAGCGGTGACAGGGGTCCAAAGTATCGCAGGTGGCCATTGACCTCGGCATGGACGACTATTATGCGGAGCAACTCCCCGCCGACAAGCTCAATATCATCAAACAACTCAGCGCCGAAGCCCCCACTGCCATGATTGGCGACGGCATCAACGACGCCCCGGCACTGGCGCAGGCCACCATCGGCATCAGCCTCAGCAATGCCTCGCAAGTGGCCATGCAGAGCGCCCAAATCATCCTGCTGAACGGCCACCTCGACCGCTTGGCAAAGGCACTGGCCATCTCCACCGCCACGCTCCAGACCATCAAGCAAAACCTCTTCTGGGCCTTTGCCTACAATGTGGTGGCTATCCCCGTGGCTGCCATGGGCTTCCTGAACCCGACCTGGGGGGCGCTGTTCATGGCGTTCTCGGATGTGGTGGTGATTGGGAATTCGATTCGGTTGAAGGGGAGGAGGCTTTTTTAATACATTCACTGCACAATCAAATACTCCACCGCCTGCGGACTGAACCTCGCCGACTTCACCCAACTTGGCTGCCGCACGAGGGTGAGCGGCACGATGGGCGTGGGGTTTTCATTGTCAAGCACTGCCACCACCCTGAAATCAGCAGGCGATAGATCATTGTAGCGGCTGATGCCGACCACGCATTCCAGTTCCACAGTGCCTGGTAAGAGTCGAACACTGTCCCGTTCGTTTAGCACCATGACGGGTATCATGAGCTTTTTCTCGGTGTATTGTTCAACGGGCATAAATACCTCGACTTTATCCACGGACATTTGCAGGAGTTCGGGGTTCGGGTTCAGGAGATCCAATACGATGGAAAAATCCTTTTCTGGGCATTCCATTTTGAGCGGGGCAGTTTTGATGGCGTCTATTAAGTTTAACAATTGCGGAGCACCAAAGACCATGACCGAATCGGGCCGCAGCACGATATTGTCCCTAAAATAATAGCCGTTCTCAAAACTGATGGCCGTGTCAAGCTCGATTCTCAGTTTTTTTGATTGAAGGGAGTCAAGGCGGATGGCGAGGTTGTCCTGTCCCAGTTCGAGGAGCCTGAGTTGCAGTTCTTCTTCTATTTTCCTTGAAATATCGGAGCTGGTAATGACCTGACTGGAGGCTCCAGACAGGTTGAATGACAAACTGGGTTTTTGCCTTAATAGGCTCATTTTCAACAGTTTCCAACCTGAGCCAGCAAATTTGAACGGCATGGAGGTCATGGGTTGCTCGGCGAAGACCGGCCCAGTTGGCAGTTGGTAGTTCAGCCCCAGCGCCCCACGGGACTCATAGTTGTTCGACATTTTCACGAAGAACCAAACCACAAATGAAAGTGCCATGCAAAGCAGCATCACCCGGCGTTCGTTCTTGAACGCCAAACCCATTTTCTTGAAAATACTGTCAATGATATCTTTATTTGCTTGTTCCATGCTGCGCTTTTAGGTGACATTTCCCAATTTCTCTCACCCTCTCACCCTCTCACCCTCTCACCCTCTCGCTTCTCTCACCCTCTCCAACTCGCCCCCATCAAATTGCAGAGCTTGTACAACACCCTTGCCCCCACGTTGCCGTCCCACTCGTTGTCCATCCCGCCCACCTCGCACAAGTCGAAACCGATGATGCGTCGGCCCGATTTCACGACGGATTTAAGGAGGTAAACAGCCTCGTTGAAGCTCAGGCCACCCGGTACGGGCGTACCCGTATTGGGGCAAAGACCGGGTTCCAAGCCATCTATATCGAAACTGATATAGACCTGCTGCGGCAAATCGACTATGATGCGCTCACAGGTTTGCTGAAAGTTGCTGCCTTCAAAGGCAGTTTCCCTGATTTTTTGATCTGTCCAGACTTGCACCCGCCCTTGCGAGGCATGCACGATGTCCATTTCAGCTTCACAAAAATCACGAATACCGACCTGCACCAAGCGTTCTATTTGTTTGATTTTCAAGGCATTGAAAAATATAGAAGCATGGGAGTAGGTGAAGCCCTCGTAAGCATCACGCAGGTCTTGGTGGGCATCAATCTGCAAGATACCAAAATTGCCGTGGTGCTCAGCCAAAGCCTCCAAATAGCCCAAGGGTACGCTGTGTTCGCCGCCAACGATACCGACCCGCTTGCCTTTTTGGATCAGGGATTTCGTCTCTTGGTAAACCCATGTTTTCAAATCAAGGCAGGCGCTGTTGATTTCATCCAAAATGGCCTTCATCTGTGGGTCTTGCGCCAGATTGCCGCCTTCCTCCAGAAAATCAATGTACTGCTCGGCAAGCGGGCGATGCTCCTTGCTACGGTTGAGCCAAAATAGGTCGAGGTGCCGCATATAGATGCCCATTTTCCAGGCATCCGGCACATCGGGGTCATATAGATCAAGTTGGGCAGAGGCTTCGAGCATGTTCTGCCCAGCGGTGGCCGTGCCGTCGGCATAAGAGACGGTCACATCCCAGGGCACGGGCAAGAGCACGGTGTCGGCGTCGTTTTCATCGAAAGGCAGGCCAATAAAGTGGCCGTTTCTGAGGCCGACGCCAGAGGGGTCGAAAGCGGAGATTTTTTCTTGTTTGGTCATAAGCTTGATACTGGATGTTGGATACTGGATGTTGGATGCTGGATGCTGTTTTCCCTGCTCTTAACAAATTGATGTACAGACAATGGTTCATGAGGTTTACTGGCGTGAATCTTCACGAACCATTGACAGATGATTAGCACTTAAACTTGAATGCATCGCCGTCCGAATCGGCAGGCCATCAATCAACTCGCCCTCTTGGCCAATCCACCAAGCGAGGCGAGGCACGGTGATATCGAGGTTTAGTTTCCTGCTTTTGGCAGTTTAGCGGGGCGAAAATAGGAAAATATATGCTCGTCGAAAGTTGTAAAGCAGTCCCGAATTTCGGTGAAACCCGTAACTTGCAGCCCTCAAACCAATCCATAGCGCCATGCTTGTAGTAGAGAAGAAAATATCGGTAAGTGAATTCCGGGAAATGGAATTCGAGGGTGAAGACGCCTACTATGAACTTATCAACGGTGAAATCGTGAAAAAATCTGCACCAACTCCATTGCATCAAGAAATATCTTTCTTGCTTTCGCTTCATTTGCTAATTACATTTTGGCAAACAGGTTGGGCAAAATGTTCACTGCCCCGGTGGACGTTTACCTCCACGAATTCAGCCATGTGCTGCCTGACCTTATTTTCATCTCAACGGAAAACCTAGCCATCATTGACTACAAAGATGGCATCATTGGCGTCCCAGATTTGGTGGTAGAAATCATTTCCCCAAGCTCCATATACAAGGACAGGGTAATGAAAAACAACGATTACCAGGCAGCTGGCGTTCCCGAATATTGGTTGGTGGATTCCAAGAACCAAGCAGTTGAGGTTTATGAAAATATCAACAAGGCATTCCACCTGTTTTCTTTTGCCGCTGAAACTGGAAAAATCCAATCCAAGCTATTGCAGGGCTTTGAACTCGACATCACCACCATTTTCCCGCCCGAACAATGAAATCCATCGCCGTCTTCTGCGGGGCCAACAAGGGTTTTGACCCTGCCTACGCCGCCGCTGCCCGTGAAATCGGACAGGCCTTTGCGCAGCAAAACATCCTTACCGTCTATGGCGCTGGCAACGTGGGCCTCATGGGCATATTGGCTGATGCCGCTTTGGAAAACGGTGGCAAAGTGCTGGGCGTCATCCCCGGTTTTTTACAGAAAAAGGAAGTCTGCCATATGGGTCTGACGGAACTGGTGGTCACGAAGACCATGCACGAGCGCAAGCAGGTCATGGCCGAGCGGTCGGATGGGTTCATCATCCTGCCGGGCGGCTTTGGCACCCTCGACGAGTTTTTTGAGATTCTTACCTGGCGGCAATTACACCTTCACAACAAACCAATCGGTATTTTTGACGTAGGAGGCTTTTACCAACATTTGCTCGCACATGTCAAACAGATGTGGAATCGTGGTTTTATCCGGGAAGCATACCTTTCCTTGTTCATGGTGGCAGATAATCTACCTGATTTGTTGTTAAAAATGGGCGAACCCGTCAACATTGTGGAGGGAAAATGGTTATGAAAGCCGGAAATCTAGCTACAAAACGTGTTTTCCCAACTTTTTTGCCCTTTTGCGGATAATTATTTGGAAAGCCTTATCTTTGCAACTCAAATTCAAAATCTTCACAACCCCATCCCTTCCGCTGCATCAATCTTGTTTCATCATAAAATTTCTTATAAATGACAACCGTAGAGACATCCCTAAAGTACAAGGTAAAAGACATTGCCCTTGCTGAGTGGGGCCGCAAGGAAATCGAATTGGCCGAAGCCGAAATGCCGGGCCTCATGGCATTGCGTGAGCAGTACGGCAAGTCCAAGCCACTGACTGGCGCCCGCATCGCTGGTTGCCTCCACATGACCATCCAAACCGCTGTTCTCATCGAAACGCTGAAGGAACTTGGTGCCGAAGTGACTTGGTCTTCTTGCAATATCTTCTCCACCCAAGACCACGCCGCCGCCGCCATTGCTGCTGCCGGCATCCCGGTTTTTGCTTGGAAAGGCCAGAACGAAGAAGAGTTCGACTGGTGCATCGAGCAGACGCTGTTTGCCTTTGAGGACAACCAGCCATTGAACATGATTCTTGACGACGGTGGCGACCTCACCAATATGGTGCTCGACCGCTTTCCCGAATTGGTGCCCAATGTAAAAGGCATCAGCGAGGAGACGACCACAGGCGTACACCGCCTGTACGAGCGGGTAAAGAACGGCACACTACCGATGCCTGCCATCAACGTGAACGATAGCGTCACGAAATCGAAATTCGACAACAAATACGGCTGCAAGGAGAGCCTCGTGGATTCCATCCGCCGTGCGACCGATACCATGATGGCTGGCAAAGTAGCCGTCGTGGCTGGTTATGGCGACGTAGGAAAAGGCTCTGCTGCCTCCCTCCGTGGCGCTGGCGCTCGGGTAATTGTCACTGAAATTGACCCGATTTGCGCATTACAAGCGGCCATGGACGGCTTCGCTGTGCTGAAAATGGAAAACGCCATCCCGCAGGCAAACATCGTGGTAACAGCCACGGGCAACTGTGACATCATCACGGGCGAACATTTTAAGATGATGAAGGACAAGACCATCCTTTGCAATATCGGCCACTTCGACAACGAAATTGACGTCGCTTGGTTGAAGTCGAACTACGGCAGCACCCATGTGAACATCAAGCCGCAGGTGGACAAATACACCGTTGACGGCAATGACATTCTCCTATTGGCTGAGGGCCGCCTGGTAAACCTTGGTTGCGCTACGGGCCACCCATCCTTTGTGATGTCCAACTCGTTCACCAACCAGACGCTGGCGCAAATCGAGCTTTGGACGAATACCGACCAGTACGAGAACCAAGTCTATACCCTGCCCAAGCACCTCGACGAGCAGGTGGCCCGCCTCCACCTCGCCAAAATCGGTGTGGAACTGGAAGAACTGAACCAGAAGCAGGCTGATTATATCGGCGTTGCGAAGTCTGGGCCGTTCAAGCCGGAGTATTACAGGTATTGAAGTTGGCAGTTTGACAGGGGGCAGTGGGCAGTCAAGGGCTGCAAGTTTGCTCTGGTCGAGCATTAATTGACAAATGACAATTAGACATAAAGATAGCCCGGAGGAGTTCGCTTCTTCGGGCTTTTTTGTTGTTACTTTTGCCTCAATAACTTTTCAACATGCAAGAATTATTCGAGGAGTTTTCCTCCATTTCCAAAGCAGATTGGGTGGAAAAAATCAAGAAAGACCTGAAAGGCAAACCTCCCGCCGACTTCGATTGGCAGGTAGCCGATGGGCAGGTGGTGACTGCCTTCCCGCATTTGGACGACATGGGCGGGGCACTCCCCCACCCCATTTCCCAAGGAAGAAACGACTGGCAAATCTGCGAGGGATTCCAAGTGGAGAACGAGGGAAAGGCCAACAAAATGGCGCTCAAGGCACTGGAAGGCGGAACTGATGCACTGCGCTTCGTTTGCTCAAAAATCCCTGATTTTGCAGCACTTTTCGAGGATGTTGACCTCGGCATCATCTCTGTTCACTTCAAGGCGAAGAAACTGGAAGCGCCCTTGGATTTGCTCCGCAATTTTGCAGAATTCGCTGGCGAAAATGGCGGGAAAATTAGCGGCAGTTTCTGTTGGCAGGGCACGTCGTCGGCTGTTGAACTGCTCCATTTCGCCAAGGAAAACCTGCCTAATTTCAAAGTGCTGCCCGTTCATGGTTCCGCATTTTACGAAGGCGATGAAAAAACGGCGGACGAGCTTCGAAAAATGGCCACTGCCGCCAGCGAGTGGTTTGCGAACCTGACAAACGAAGGCGTGGATGCCGAGCGCATTGCTAAGCACGTGTTCTTCACCTGTTTTATTGGAAAAAACTACTTCCTACAGATCGCCAAACTGCGGGCGCTCCGCAAGTTTTGGTTCGAATTGCAGCGCAAATGGGGCGTCGGAAACCCACAGCCTGCTTTCATTTTCGCCCAGTTCCCACTCTCCGAACAATCGTCCGATGCCAATACCAACCTCATCCAAGCCACCACCCAAGCCATGTCCGCTGTCATTGGTGGCGTGGATGTGTTGACGGTGTTGCCTTCCGACAAAACGAGCGACGAAGCCAAGCCCACTGATTTCAGCCGCCGCATGGCACGCAACTTGCAGCATATTTTAAAGCTGGAAAGCCATTTCGATTGGGTGGCCGACCCGGCGGCAGGGAGTTATTTTACCGAGGAATTAACTACGCAACTCTTGGTTGGCATGAGGGAACGCTTTTAGGTTCCTGATAAATGAAAAAAGTGTGAATTCTTAGTGAGGTTGAATAAATAAGTCAGACCGATTGAATTTGCAAATGCTTGTCAATCAATGCCTTGCAAAGGCATCATTCATCATGCATCATTTACTTAGCATGAGATATTATTAGGGGAAAAATGAAATTTTCCTCCCGCTTCCAATACGTTTAGGTGGATAAAAAAAAATAACGCTGAACAAGGCCGACGTTAGCTGAACTACTTATTAGGTAGTTATGAAGGTTTCTTGATTATCAAAAGCGTACAGCGCCTTTTCCGTATTACCGTTTTTCGATGCCCAATTTTGCTCAAGAAACTTTCATACTACCAGACCATGACATCACTTTTGGTACATGAGCTAACTAAACTACCCACGTCATTACAAAATCCTATTGCTTCACAACCTGTTCTGTCAGTAGCACAGAACCATTGTCTATTTTTACAAAGTAGGTGCCCGGTGCAAACTTGGTCAGGTCAACCGGAATATCACTGGTGCCCTTTTCAAGCTCCATGTCCGTGAATTGGAGCAGTCGCCCATTGACATCCGTGACGGATATGGTCAAGTTGGAAAATGTTGACAAACTCAACTGTAGGAAAACTTTGTCATCGGTAGGAATGGGATATACTTTCACCACCCCGAATTCGACCGATTTTCGCTCCACTTTCACTACCTCCGAGTGCTCAAACCTGCCATCCTGGCCCAACATCTTCAAACGGTAATGGCTTACCGGAAGTGGGTGCAGGTCTTCCAAGCGGTAGGCTTGTTTTGTTTGCGACGAACCAGCAGCTTGCCTCCTGCCGATTTCCACCCAATTGTCAATGCCATCTGCTGATCGCTCAACGATGTGGTATTGGCTGTTACGCTCCGAAGCCGTCGTCCACTGTATGAGGTTTACGGCTCCTTCTTCACTGGCCTTTACCTCGGCCAGTTCTATCGGCTGGAACCTGAAGTTGAGGGGTGATTCCAAGACCACATTCCCAAACGGCGTACCGGCAACGTTGATGGTCCTCGCAACATTGACCCCATTTATGAAGACACTCATGCTAATCGAAGGGTGCGTTCCGTCCTGAAAAAGGACATCAATATTCTTCATCGTACCCGAGGTGGTCAACCTGCATCTGTAAAATTTCGTAGCTGTCGTGGGAATTATTGGGGACGCACCAATCGAGCCAACAGGTTTTTGGGTCTGACGATTTTGTACCCCATTGCCTGCATCCCAAGCAAGTATGGGCAGAAAGCTCATCCCCGCAAAATGTGGCCCGAACTCTACTAATTCAAAGACGGGTTTGGACGGCGCATTGGGTACGTTGTCGTTGGGGAAATACTTGGTATGGATGTTCGCTGCGTTCAACTGCAGGGTGGAAGTTCCACTGTTGCGAATTTCAACATCAAACAGCAGTTCTGTAGGGCTGACAACCACGGGGTTCGCAAACGATAGCGTGACCTGCCCCGTTGTTTGGGCACCCGCAAGGCAAAAGCATGCAACGGCCAATATCGTGGCCATGACAGCTTTCCAGCGAATTTGATATAGGGATTTCATACCTGATGAGTTTAAATATTGGGCTAAGCCAAGATTTCGCTTGGCTTAACCCTCTATTGTTGAGAATTCGCAGCTTTTACAAACTACGGTCTTAATACAGTGATACCGTTGTTGGCTGAGAAAATATCATAGTCAAGAAATTCTACTTCGCCGTCGCCATTTACGTCCGATCGGTAATAGCCCACGAGACCATTTTCCAACACCCAAGCATCGAAGTCTTGGAACTCTATCTCCCCATCGCCAAAACCATTCATGTTCACATCGTCAATGTCACCTGAGTAAATCGCAGGTACCCCGAAGAAAGTTGTTGCCATATTGCTTCCATACGCATCAGCCACATTGTCAAAATTGTAGCTGTACGTCAATCCAGCAGTTTGTGCGCTTGCACTCCACGTCTCGATGATGCTCCTACCCTTAATGACGATGTAGTAATTGCTGCCAATCGCTGCACAAGAAGGGAAGTTGACGGTGGCAGTGCCCGTCGTGCTCAGTATCACCTGTTGGGAATATGCCAAGGCATAAGGTGCCATTGCGTTCCGAAGCTCAACCGTGATGTAATCACACTGGGTGGCTGTAGGCGATGGGTTACCAGGCACTGTACCGCCTGCATTGACGGCATTCAAATGCACTGGACTCATTTCCGTTGCACTAATCATGTACCCCTCGATAAACAGGTTGGACAAGTTCAAGGTGATGCCAGCGTCCACCACCGTCACGACCTGCGTACAAGTAGCACTGCCTGGCCCATTCACGTCCGTGGCAGTCCAAACTACGTTTGTCATACCCAATGGGAATGCCATCGGCGCATTGTTGGAGACAGACGCTGAACAGTTGTCCATTACGACCGGAGTACCCAAAGAAACACCCGTTGCAATGCAACCCACCGTATTGGCATTTACAGTTACAGGTGCTGGGCAAGTAATGCTCGGAGCCTGATTGTCCGTGACGGTCACTGTAAAGGAACAGGATGTATTGCTGTTGCTAGCTGCATCCGTCACCGTGTATTGAACAGTAGTCACCCCAGCGTTGAAACTATGGGAAGTAAGCTGGTTAGTACCCGTGAATGATGTTGCGCCTGTGGCTGAATAAGTTACGGAAGGAGGATTAGTACAGTTGTCTGAAAACAATGGTGCGGACATGGTAACGATTGCACTGCATTGTCCTGGGGCGGTTACTGCTGTTTGGCTGGGCGTGCAACCCACTACGGTAGGTGCTTGTACGTCGTTTACGTTGATGGTAATCTCACAGGTGCCAACGTTGCCACAGTTATCTTCACCCGTGAAGGTCACAACCGTTGTACCGGACTCGAAGTTGCCGGTAACATAGCCGGGCATGCCGGGCGTTACGGACAAAGTCACATTAATGACACCATTGGTAGCAGACTGTCCCCTTAACACCGTGCCGCCGCAGTTATCCATCCATAGCGGACGGGTGATCGTCTTCGAAACGAAGCAGGTATTCGTATTGATACTGAAGTTGTATGTAGAGCCACAGGTATAGTTGTCTAAATCGGGGTTTTCACCCGGAGGCAGGCCGAAGTTGGTTGAGGTGACGGTTGGTGCCGTGTTGTCTATCACCGTTATCACCTGCGTATAAACCGCACTGAGGTTGCCGCAGTCGTCCATTACAGTCCAGGTGTTCGTGTAGGTACCACCTTGCGAGCAAGTCATTCCCGCTACGAACGCACCGGATACCTTGACGATATTGCTCACGTCGCCATCACAAAGATCGGCTGCAACAGGGAACAGTGCTTGGGCTGCTGCAAGGCCACCAGCATTGCTGCATTCAACGGTTTGGTTGAGCGCAGTCGGAGCCGTAGTCCAAGTAGGAGCCGTGTTGTCTGTCACCGTAATCACTTGGGTGAATACCGCACTGACGTTGTTTGACTCATCAGTGACCACCCAAGTGTTGGTATAAGTACCTTCTTGAGGGCAGCTCATGCCCGGCACGAATGCTCCAGGCGTTTTCACTGGTGTCAACACCATGGTACAGTTGTCGTTTGCCACTGGCACTAAGGCTTGGGCTGCAGCAAGTGCATCAGCATCACTGCATTCGACGGTTGTATTCAATGCATTGGCTCCAGTCACCCAAGTCGGCGGTGTGGTTTCAAGATTCACGGTCGCAGCGCTAACAGGAGCCGCTGTCGTATTGCAGGAATTTGCATCGGAAACACTCGTCAAATTGTAAACAGTATTCGCCGTTATTGGTGCAGCAGCAGGGAAGGCTACCCCACTCGTGATACCAGTGTAGGTGTCTCCATTGATGACAAGCGAGAATGAACCCGTACCAATACTTGCTGTGAAGGTTAGCTGTGGCACAGCACCGTAGCATACTGGCGAAACAGCTGTCAAAGTACCCGTCGGCAATGGTAAAACCGTAATCTCCTGACTCTTCGGGATATTGCAACCCGGAATCGTCACAGTCACTTGATAGGTAGTGGTAGCGGCAGGCATAACCGTGATATCCGCCGTAGAACCTGAAGGATCCCAAACATAAGCGGTAGCACCGCCAGTAGTTGCATCCAAGGTAACGGAAGCGCCATTGCAAATCGTGCCATCGTCGTTGGCTACACCACTCGTTTCTGACACATCAATTGTTACAAGCGTGAGTGGGTCTATTGGACTGCCACCTGGAGCAGGTCCATCCAGCCAAGGACAGAATATCACATCCGTTGAAACGGATGCTCCTGTACCAATATAAGCCCCGCTTGGGCCACTTGCATGGCCCCACCAGTTAAGGGCAGCATTCAAGGTGTTGCCAGCAGAATTAACCGCACCTCGTCCTTGTGGGTTGCCATTCACCAAGATATTGTTGTTCGAGGCGTTGATGGTGCTCGCAGGGGTGTTGCCAGTAAGGAAAGCCGTTACGAATTGCGTACTAGTCATAGGATGCGTGATGGTATTGCCAGTGGCTGTGACCGTTGCACCACGTTGTGCTAGGACCGTAAAGCCATCATTTCCATCAATGCCCCAAGGCGCTGCACCATTGTTCGTAAATATTACGTTTGAAATATTCGCATTGACATAGCCCCTTGCATCGACACCACGGTTGACGTTATTGGCAAATGTGCCGCCATTTATGGTAACATTCTGAACCGTAGTGCCACCTGTGCTAAAATCGCCAAGGTAAACTGCGGCACCTGCTGGGCCATTGGCTTGGGTACCGTCAATTGAACAATTGTTGACGGTCAAAGTAATGCCCGTAGCTGGCGTGGTCGGCCCAGCGGTGAAGGTGTAAACTCCCGCATGGAAGTTGTTCGCAGGGTTCGGGGATGTTCCCACGAAGCCGCTCATGGTCATGTTGTTGATGCTCACATTGGCAGCATCCAACGGGCCACCTGCTGTATTGACCACGGCTACACCTTGCAGCACACCCGTGATGATACCGTCCTTTACCAGCGTTGGAGCCGTCGTGTTGACGCCGTTCAGCACGTAGCCGTAGAAACCATCGGTCACCGTATTGCCTTCCAAGATGATGGCATCCGTGCCAGTTGCGCCGTTGATATAGACGCCACCTGTTGGATTGCCAGACACAATTTGCGCAGCAACATCAATACAGTTGTCTTCGATTGTCAAGGTATTGCCACCCGTAGTAGGTATTGCATTGGCAACGATACCACCAGCACCTACATTGAGCTTGTTGTTGGAAACATTGACATTGTTCACAGAAGTCATGGAGACACCCGTTGCACCAGTGATTTCAAAACCATTGATGGTTACATTGCTGGCAGCAATCGTGACAGCGGTACCGATACCACCTGCGATGGTACTTTCTGCGCCACGCATACCACAACCCGGTGTGTTGAAATTGGCACCTTTGAGAATGACCCCCTTGTTGATGGTCAGGTTCTCAGAATAAGTGCCTGCACCCACATTTATAATATGTCCGTCGTCGGTATCTGCATCGTCAATGGCGGCTTGGATGGAGCAGAACAACTCGGAAGTTGCCATGTTTTCTACATCACCGTCTCCGCATGACTTCAATACCACATCGTTGCCAGTGCCACCAGCATAGTTGATGGTAAATATGTTACCACCAACATTAAGGGTTGGCCCTTGGGCAAACTGACCGACTACCGCATCTACGCCGTCATTGTTGATGATGACGATTTCTTCGCCTGATGCTGGCATGTACATGCCCAAGTCAACCACAAGCGTTGCGCCACCCAAATTGACCGTACCAGTGACAATAACTTGGTCGTGGTCGGTGCAGGCAGTGGTTGCGCCGTTGATTTCCAATGAAAGCTGGTCGCCACCATTCAGTACCAGGTTTGAACCAAGCGTAACACAACCCACATTGGTGGACGCAGGCAAGAAGGTGATGTCCTTGCCAGTGGCATCAAGGCCAGTTGGATAGGAGCCATCTTCAATATGTACCTGATCGCCAGCAGCGGCTGCGGCACTGATTGCATTGGTAATTGTCTCATCAGCGGCACCTGTGCCCGGCTCGGAGACATAGTGCTTGTTGGCTTCAAAAACCACCAATCCTGATGTATTAGCATCCAGCGCATCGTAGAATTTGTCGGAACGACGGAAATTGTCCGACTCGTCGAAATTGTCCGACTCGACGTTGATGCTGGTTGCGCTCAGGTTTTCTATGTAATAAGTGTCACCGCCGAAGCTGTTGCCGCCCGTGCTAGCCACCACACTGCCCAACTGCACCTGAACGTCACGGGTGTTGTCAGTAGCGTCGTCAAAGTCGTTGTTCAACAGGGTGGCCTTGCCGTTCGACTGAACGAGCATGCCAATGCCGTTGCCTTTTAGCGTATTGCCTGTCATGGCGATTGGCATATTGGACCCGAAGTTCTGGCCAGCCAGCCATTGGAAGCCGATGTTGGCACCTTGTGCTGTATTGCCGCTGTAAGTCACCGTGCTGGAAGCCCCGGAATGGGACGTCACACGGAAGGCCCTTTGCAGGTTCAAGGCCGGGTTGTTGCCGCCAGCCAAGTTCAAGAACTGGTTGTTGCTGATGGTAATATTGCTGGTATGGGCATGGCCATTATCCCAGATGCCTAGTATCACTTCTGACTAGCTGATTGTGCATTCAGGATATTAATGGTGTTGCCCGTAATCTGCAAGCCATCATAAACCGCACCACCACTGGTATTTGACTGCATGACAGCCGTTGTGGAGAAATTGGTGCCATTGCTCACACCATTGCCCGGCACGTTGAAGGTGTTGTTCGAAATTGTCTGGTTCGTACCAAAAGCATAGTGGATACCGATGTTCTGGTTCGGGTCGGCAGGTGCGTCCACCACGTTCAAGTCGGTTGCGATGTTGAATGTGTTGTTCGTAATCGTCGTGTTGTTGTAGGCATCCGTGCCACCACCTGCGCCAAAGAACATGCCTATTGGCATATCAAAATCATCGTAAATGATGTTCGACATCGTCCAGCCTTGGTTGTCGCCAGATGCATCAAAGTAGAGCACGCCTTCCAAGTTTGCAGTAGGAAGGTCGCCAGGGCCGTGAATAGTGGCCGTGCCAAGCCCTTCTGGTGCTGTGAAGGTCACCCCGTTCAGGTTGGCGGGTATCAAGATGCCGTAGTCATCGCCCGTGCTGACCACTTCGTCGTTGCCCAAGGCCCAGGAAGCCGAAGCGTTGGCCTCCGTCCAGTCAAAGGTTCCTTTCAGGTTCACCGTCCAATTGTTGGCGGACAGTTCCACTGCGTTGCGGATACGGGTATAGTCGTTGTTCGTGGCCGCTGCCGTCGCCATGTCGGTCACATAGCTGTTGCTAGCCTTGACGGTGACAAAGCCAAGGGACTTATCGTCTATTTTGTGCCAAATCTTGTCTTCCGTAGCAAACAACTGCGGGAGGGTCATGGCGGAACCAATTGTTCCGTCGAAAGCTACAGCAGTACCATCCAAATTCCCGGCATTGCTCAACAACTGGACATAGATTCCGCTCGTGGTGTTTAGCGCCAAATTGTCGAGGCTGCCACCGCTGATGCTGGCGCTTGGGTTTTCGACCGAAAGGCCAGTAGCCCCGCCATTCACCGCCACACCTGCATTGATGTCCAATGAAACAGCTGCATGGCTTGTGCTGGACGGGCTGTCCAATACCCTAATGCCTGTGCCGCTTGCATTCGGCGTGATGGTCATGTTGGTCACCGAGGCATGGGCACCATCCGCTGCATCGCTGTCGTAGCCTTCGTAGTTGTTGAGGAAAAGGCCTGTGTTGACGCCCATCACGCTGCCGCCCGAAATGGCCGCAGGAGTCGTGTTCTTCACGTTCCAGACCTCAATACCCGTTGAATTCGTGGTCAAACCAGTCAGGTTGATATTGTTGTCCTGCGTTACGCTGCCCACCGAAAGCGATGCTAGTTCAATACCAATCACACCGTTTAGTTCATTGGCGTCATTCAGGCCAGTGATGGTATTATCGGAAAAGGTTATCGGCGAGGCATTGCTGTAATGAAGGTTATGGAAAATACCTAACCTCCGTGCTTGGATACTGTTCCCCGAAATGACCTGCGAGGCAGGGGCACCCGGATTCGCCAAGTGGAAATTGCCCGTCTGGATGCCCAAGCGCACGTTTTCCATGCAGTTGTCCGTAACGGCTGCGTACTGGTTGTTGTACAACAGTAAACCACCACCCCAGTAGTCAATGGATTTCCACCTGTAACATAGGTTCCTAAATCTAGGAATCAGGTTGTTTAAGATGACATGGCTGCTGGATGGAACTGCCGCTGGGTAGTCATACAACGTGACGCCGAAGTAGGACAAGTTCTGGATGATGTTGTTGGATACGGACAGGTTGTTCACACCCGTTTCGTAGGTGGAAATACCGTCCGCAGCGTCAATATCCGCACCATTGGTTCCCAAGAAACCACTTGTCAACAGCGTATTGTCCCCATCTATCGTAAAGCCTTTGATGGACACGTTGGACGTGTTCGGATTGATATAAACAATTGCCGCAAAATCAATGTCCGAAACGGCCGTGGTCAAGATGGCCTCTCCAACACGGGAGTTCCGAACAAGGGTCAATCAGTGCGTTCGGGCCATTGATGGTCAATTCCTTTTCTATGACGAGGTTCTCTGCATAGATGCCAGCAGGAACATTAATCACGTCGCCATCCTCCGTTGTGAAGCATCAATGGCATCCTGGATAAGTGCGTGGTACGTGTTCTGCGTCACGTTATGCACTGGATAGAAGTACCGAATCCTGCCAAGGCATGCATTGTCAGGCTCATGCGTGAACTTGGTTTCCAGCATATTGCGGTCAGCAGCATCCATTGAAGCAGGTAATTCCAAGCCACCACCAACGTCGAAAAGGTTGTTTTCAGCCGTCAAATCTGTGTCCCAACATGCCATCGTAGTCGGCCAACCGCCAGTATTTGGGTAAACCGGGAAAGTCGAGCCATTTGAACTGCCCGTTTGACCGTCAAAGACGATGAAATTGGTCAATGTGGATGCAAAATCGTTCTCATTGCCAACACCGCCAAGCGTGAACGTGCCATAGCTGTCGTTGTCGCTGTCATGGTTCTGGAAGGTCAATGCCGTACCTTTGCCATTGAAAATGTTATTGGTCAATGTTGCGCCAACCGGCACCTGGACGATGGTGTTCGAGTTGCTGCTGATGGACTTCGTGTTAACCACTACCGCCCTTGCAGAGCCCGATGTGGCACTGAACGTATTGCCGTCCATGGTCACGTTGTTCATATTCTCCAATGAAATAGCCCATTCATGAGAATTGAACGTGTTGCCTATGATGTTGTGGGCAATGCCGTTGTAGTTGTTCTTCACCCGCAGCACCGCTGCGCCCGGGGCAGAAACTATCGCAAACGCACCGTTGAAGGTGTTGTTCGAAACGGTCATCGTGCCCGCAGCTGCGTTCTGGTCAGACAGCTCGACACCACCACCATTGAGGTTGTTGTTCGAGATATTCACTGTTCCGTTGGCCGCAAAGCGCACCAGCACGTCGTGGTTGATGGTCTGAAGGGTGTTGCCCGTGAAGGTGCCGCCGCCCTCGTCCAGCGAGATGCCGGAACGGAAGTAGCTACCCGGTCCCGTGCCGTTCACCGTGTTGCCCGTGAAGGTGACGCTGTTCACGCCGCCCGTGGCCACCCGGTAGTTGGTCGGGCCGCCGTAGTTGATGCTCACGGCGTTGCGGTCGCCGTAGCTGCCCGCCGGTGTGCCGTATGCGTCCACCACGTTGTCCTTCACCGTGATGTTGTCTATCCCCGCACCGCTTGCGATGACCGCACTGCGAAGCTTCGACAGGTCAACGTTGAAGCGGATATTGTCTACCGTCACGCCGTCCACCGACACGTCGAACAGCGTCGGCTTGCCTGTAACTGTGCCCGTGAAATCAACCGTTGGCTTTGTCATGCCAACGCCCTTGATGGTCACGCCTTTGTTCACCAGTACCTGCTCGTTGAACGTGCCGGAGCCAACTTCCAAGGTATTGCCATTGACAGTTTCAGCATCGGCGATTGCAGTCTGGATAGAACAGAAGTATTCGCCGCTTTCTATGTTTTCAACTACACCAGTGTTGCTGGTCGGCATACCGACTGGAGGAACATCATCCAGCCAAGGGCAGAAATTCACATTGGAACTTACACTGTTGCCTGTACCTGGGCCAAAATCAGATGGGCCACTTACATCGCCCCACCAGTTCAATTGTGCATTTACCACACCAGTTGAGGAGTTCAACATGCCGTAGGTGTTGCCGAAAATTGCGTTCTGATTGATGGCCAAAGTGAGCGCATTGGCAGCATTAACACCCGATGAAACCTTGACAGCCCGGTTGTTGCTGGAAATCGTATTGCCGCTTACCGTTATTTGTTTGATATTAAACCTGAGGTACAATGCCGCATCAGCAGCGGACTCCCATCCGGTGATGGTATTGTTCAATACATTCACCCTGCTGGTATTGATGTAAATACCAACTTGTGAGGAGCCTGCCAAACCAGTTACGGTGTTGTTGGAAACGATGGCATTGTTTGCAAAAGCACTATTGCTATTGGCGTTTCCACCGCTCTTGTTTCCAATCTTAATACCATCGGCAGCTGTATTATTGTAGATTAGGTTATCGTCAACCAGCATGAAAGGCCCGTTGTCAAATAAGTAAATCACGCCATCTGCTGATGCTGACTGATAAACCTCGTTGTGTCGAACAAAACTATTTGTGCTTCCTTCTGACAAAGCAATGCCATCGCCGCCCGTCGAGAATATCCGGCAATATTCAACGCCGCCGCCATCAAGGTTCCGCAATTGAATGCCTTCATCAGAGGTCGAATTATGGACAATGCAGTATTTTACCGTAACGCCATTTTTAACGGGAGAACCAGCCGGTGAAGCAATCAAATCACCTGTCCCGTTCCTGACTTCAAAGCCATTCAACACGACACCTGCCACAGTGATATTGAATATTGTGGCAACCGTTCCATTGCCATCCACGATAGCCTCGGCAGCAGAACCAGGCGTACGCAGGGCAGCAGCTGTTCGTGGGTCAATATTGTCCTGTGGCCCATTTATAGTCACTGCTTTATTTACAGTTATGGTGGTGCTAATGGTGTAAAGACCTGCTGGCACTTCAATGACGTCGCCATCAACAGTGGTTACAGCGTCAACAGCGTCCTGAATGTCATAATGGAAAGTGTTCTGCGTAACGTTGTGGACTGGGTAGTAGTACCGCAATTTCCCAAGGCAAGCAGCATCAGGGTCATGCACAAGTTTAGCCTCCAAGTTCAACCTGTTGGCCTCGCTCATGGCTGATGGCAATTGCAGGCCACTTCCTACATCGAAATTATTGTGCTCTGCGGTCATGTCTTGGTCCCAACATGCCTTGGTCGTGATGGCGGCAGGCCCTGCACCGATGGTAGCATCATAGTTCGGGAATGTAGAGCCATTGGATGGCCCAGTTTGACTGTCGAATACGATGAACGAACTGGCAGAGGCTGAGAAATTGTTCTCGTTGCCAGCCGTGCCCAAGGTGAAAGTACCGTAGCTGTCGTTGTCGCTGTCGTGGTTCAGGAAGGTCAAGGCCGTTCCTGTTCCATTGAAATCGTTGTTGGTAAACGTAGCCCCAATCGGCACCTGAACAATCGCATTCGAGTTGGTGCTGATGGACTTGGTGTTTACCACTACGGCATGGGCGGTTGGAGAGCTGGAATTGAAAGTATTGTTGTCCAGCGTCACGTTGTTCATGTTCTCCAAGGAAACGGCCCACTCGTGTGAGTTGAACGTGTTGTTCGTGATGCTGTGCGCAATGCCGTTGTAGTTGTTCTTCAATCGAAGTACGGCAGTGCCGGGAGCGCCAGCTCCTGTGAAAATGTTGTTTGAAACATTCACGGGGCCATACGCTGCATTGAGGTCGGAGAATTGAATGCCTCCTCCCATGAAGTTATTTCCTGTAACTGTTGCCCCGGCAGGGTTGCCACCAAATGCAACTATAACATCATGGTTAATCGTGGTAATATCATTGCCCGTAATCGTACCACCACCTTCATCGGTAGCCACGCCAGCGCGGAACCCAGCATCATCAGTTGTTCCCAATGACATATCAACCCCAAGGTTATAGGTGATGGTATTGTCCTGCACCGTGATGGTTGGATTGTTGCCGCTCACCCTAGGTGTAACGTTTACGCTGATGGCGTTGCGCAAACCGTAGGAAACTGGAGGTAGGAGCGGAGCGATAAGGGTTAATCTCGTTATTGGTAACGGTCAAGTTGTTCAATGTAGGCGAACTCGCCAGCACTGCGCTTCCCAATTTCGTCAAGTCCACTTCAAATTGGAAATTGTAAATCGTAACGTTCGGTGCTGTCACCTCAAACAAGGTGAGCTTGCCACTTGCCAAGGCAGGTGTGCCTGTGAAATTTACGATAGGCATGGTCGGGCCCGAACCTACCAAAGACAGGCCTTTGTTGATGAGCACTTGCTCGTTGTAATTGCCAGAATTGACGTTGATGGTCTCAGCAGTAGCTGCGATGTCAACTGCCCTTTGGATGGAGGGCATCGTAGTCGTTGGTGAAACATAGCCGCCAAAGCTGTTTTCCGTAACAAAAAGTTCATTGGCTTTTACCCTTACCAACCCTTGGATGCTGTTGTCAATCTTATGGTTGATGGCATCTTCCACCGTGAACAGGTCATTGGTGGAGGCACCTGCGGTAGCAATGCCATTGATGGTATTGCCGCCAGTTGCGTTAATATTGTTCGTCCCGCCAATTGCTTCTTGAACACCAGCAGAGGTATATTGACGCTGGATGCTTATCGCTTTGTTCGTTGCCGAAAGGTTGTTGCCTGTCAGCACAATATCAGCCAATGCGTTGTGTACAAAACCAATTTCCACATTGGTAACCGTGTTGCCCGTGAAGAAGACTTGATTGGACGTAGAGGCTTGGCCACGGTATTCGAGCGCCCAATTGCCCCACCATTTCACGTTGTCTATCGCAACACCAGCACCGTTGACTGTGTTGTTGGAAATAGTGCCGCCATTACCGGAAGACCGCATGGTTTCTGCCCGGATGCCCTGCCAGAGCACTGGCCCGGTTGGGTTTGCTGGCGGATTTACAGCCGTAATTTCGTTGCCGTCAATCGTCCAAGCACTGGCTCCAACTTCTGCATAGTTGTAGTAAATGCCCCTCGTCCAAACGGCGAAATCGTTGTTGTTACAAGTTGAAACGCCGTTTGTTCCCTGCACTACCTGATAAGGCTGTATCTGAATACCGGCCCTTGAATTAGTTACGACGTTGTTGGTAATGGCACCAGCCGTAGCTTGAATGTACATAGCGAAGCCGTAGCCTAATTGTGTCAGGTCGTGGATTTGGTCAAACTTGTTTCCGGTCAGTACCAGGTTCTTGTAGGTTGGGCTTGGAAGACCACCCACTGCATTAAAACCTATGTAGGTGAATTTCTCAACGATGTTGTTCGTAAAGGTCACGTCATTGGCAGCAGAGCGCACACCCCTGCCAGCCTCTATGTTCATGCCAGCATAGCTGTAACCGTTGATGGAGGTGTTGTCGCCACTGATGGTGAAACCATCCATTTTTGCCCCATCGGCAGTGATTTCAACTACTTGAACCGTGCTCCATTCCCGTGGCAATGAAGTGTTCAGCTCACTTGGAGGCACAATGATAGCCTCTGCGTTGCGCATACCGTTTCCAGCTATCCCGAAGTTTGGCCCCCTTATGTCTAGTTTTTTATTGATGGTCAATTGCTCTGCATACGTGCCAGCACATACTGTGATGATGTCATCTGTTGCAGCTGCATTGATTGCTGCCTGAATGGTAGCAAAATGCATTCCGTCTGTGGTGTTGGTTACCGGCAGGTATTGGATGGTGGCCGTTGCGGTCGATGTAGAACCGTTCATACTTGTCACCGTTACAGTATATGTTCCTGCAAGTAGTGGCGTAATCGTATATGGATTTGTAATGTTGGAAGCAGACCCACTGCTAACACCTGACCAGGCAATATCAAAGGTGGCATCACCGCCAGTGAAGGCAACTTCAATAGAGCCGGTGGTTGGGCCACAAAGGATATGGGTTGGTGTGGCTGAAGATACTACCACAAGATTTCCGCATGTTGCATGCTGGAATCCATTTCCAGGATTAGCATCATCATCAATGCCGTCCAGCAAGAAAGGTGCATAAGTTACAGCGCCTGAGATTTTGGTTGCGACCGTGGCAGGAACATTACTTCCATACCAGTTACAGGTAGCAGCCACTAAATTGGTGATGCTTGTTGCGTTAATAGCAAAACCTGATTGACCTGTAATGCTATTGGTTGTTGCAGTACCAGTTACTTTTCCTGCTACGGCTTCTTCAAGTTTCAAACCATCCACTCCACCTGTAATAAAGTTATTTGTCGCAGTTACCTGCACATTAGCGTGTGTGGTACTGGATGGGCTATCGAGCAAGTGTACTCCGACTCCCGCTGCGGAAATATTCATATTAGTTAAGGTGGCGTGGGCACCATCTGCACCATTACCAAAAGATGCATCATGGTTCGTAAGCAACACACCTGTGTTTACGCCAGTGATTGAACCGCCACTGATGATGGGCATTGAATTTTGAGTAACATTCCACACATTGATGCCCTCCTTGTTGATAAGGGTTATCGCTGACCCATCAACGGTATTGTTAGTGAACAATGAATTGCCCATACCTGCCAGGCCAACCGAGGTAATTCGCAATCCCCTCCATGAGCCGCCCAAAGCTTGTTCGTCGGTACTGCTGTACCCGGTGATTGCATTGCCTGCAACTGTCCATGGTGAATAGCGCAACAAATTGTAAAATATGCCGATTCTTCTTGCTTGTATCTGATTGTTTTCAACGGCATGAGCAAAAGCTCCCGGATTGGCAACTTGGAAGTTACCAAGTTGGACACCTATCCGCACATTCAACATGACGTTGTTAGTAACTTTTGCGTAGTGCGAATTTTGCAATAAAACACCACCGCCGAACGAGCCCCATCCGCCAGTTACAGTCTGGTAGGTACCCATATCCATAATACGGTTATTATGAATCTCGTGGCCACTCGAAACTGCGGGACTTAATCCAGTTGTG
Organism: Saprospiraceae bacterium; assembly: GCA_016714985.1. Lineage (GTDB taxonomy): Bacteria > Bacteroidota > Bacteroidia > Chitinophagales > Saprospiraceae > UBA6168. The sequence goes on from JADKBS010000009.1 coordinate 61,726, forward strand.
CTTTGGATTCGTACGCCATAGTAAACAATGTTTTTGATGATGTTATTCTCGACTCGCAGGTTTTGGATGCCCTTGGCGTTGTCGATACCATTCCTGATGTCCATATCTGCACCGACATTGTTTAAGAAACCAGATGTCAGCGCTGGATTGTTGCCATCAATGAGGAAGCCGTTGATAGAAACATTATTGGCATCAATTGCCACGATTCGACTGTTATTTGACCCTGCTACTTCGACGATTGCTGTCATCAGTATAGACTCTGGCCCCCTCATCCCTGTATTTGGATTCACATTATAGTTCGCTCCCCGAATGTCAAGTTCTTTGTTGACGACAATGTTCTCGACATAAGTACCTGCATCCACAACAATTGTGTGGCCCGTCAACGCATCGTTGATGGCGTCTTGTATCTTGCAGTAGTGGCGGTTGGGCATGTAGCTCGTGTTGTGCACGGTGCCCGTCCCGCAAGAGGTCAGCACCACATCGAAACCGTCCCCACCTGCGTAGTTGATGGCAAAGACATACCCACCTACGGTAATGGTCGCTCCTTGGGCAAACTGGCCTACCACGGCACTCGTGCCATCAATGAGGGTGATGACATCGCCGCTCGACGGCGTGTACCCCAAGGTCAGGTTCAAAGAGGCGCCGCCCAGCGTCACCGTGCCGCTCACTGTGAACTGGTCGTAGCCCGTGCAGGCGGTGGCACTGTTGATTTCCATGTTCATCACATCGCCGCCGTCGAGGGTCAGGTTGCCCGTGATGGGCACACAGCCTGGGCTGGAGCCTGGGTTCAAGTTGATGTCTTTGCTGCTCGCATCGGCACCGCCCGTGTAGGCGGTAGCACCGCCCTCTACGTTGACAGTTCCCGCACTGCCCAGCGCATTGATGGCCCGCTGGATGGAGGGCGTCGTGGTGGCCGGGGCCGAGAAGCTGGTTTGCGTGACGGAGGTCGTGTTCGCTTTCACCGACACATAACCCAAGTCGGAGTCGTCAATGTCATGAAGTACCTTGTTCTCGATGGAATACAACTGAGGAACCGTTGCGGCAGCACCCGTGATGCCGTCGAAGGTGGCTGTAAGGCCGTCGAGGTTGCGGTTGTATTCGAGCATCTCGACATAATTGCCGGTTTGTCCGGTGAATGCGAGGTTGTTGAGAGTTGCGCCCGTAATTGCATCGTAAGGCGTGAATCCAACGGTGGCTGGGTCCGGGTAGTCTAATACGATGCCTTTGGCTCCATTAGCAATGGTAACGCCTGAACCCAAGTTGAGCGCCACCGTCCGTTTGTTGATGAGCGGAGCTGGGTTGCTGCTCGTCCAGCTTGCGTCATCCTTCATTTTGATGGCTGTTCCGCCAGCATTCAGGGAGAAGGACACGCCGCTTATGCCAGCATGTGCACCAACTGCTGCCGTGCCATAATTGGTAGCAGGGTCGGTGTCCCTGTTCTTGAGGAAAACGCCGATGTCAACATTGCTCACCGAACCGCCGGAAATCTGGCCGTAATTGTCCACACTGCTGCCGTCACGGTTGTTGTCCACATAATACAACCAGTAACCATGCCCGGTGGAGGTAGGCTCCAATGAGCCGCCGTCTATTGTGTTGTTGTTGCAAGTCCAGTATTCAGGCGTGCCCACTAGTGGGAGGTTGGTCTGGCTTGTGAAGTTCTGCGGGGCTGAAACCGTGGCGTATTTGATACCGTACCAAGTGGTCCTTGCTGCGTAGGCGGGATTGGCGTCGACGGGAGCCTCAGGGGCCACTGAAATGGCGTTGTTGTTTATCGCATAGGGAGAGGTGTGGAACAGGTTCGTCCAAATGCCCGCAAACCTCGCCGAAATGGTATTGTTCTCGATCACCCTGTCAGCGGCGTTCCCCATGTCCTTGATCCGGAAGGAGTTGAACGCAATCCCGTTCTCGGCGTTCGTCACCGTGTTGTTGGTCACCTTGGCGAACATGGAGTTGCCCAAGCGGATGCCCGTGCTGCGCACGTTTTCAACCTTGTTGTCGTCAATTAGGATGCTGTGCGAGTACTGTGCGCCCGAAGTTGTTGCAAAATAGTTGGTCGTCTGTTCAATGCGGATACCGTTCTCCAGCTTGGTTGCAATGTTCTTGGCGACTGTGATGCCGCTCACCCCGTTCGCATTGATGAATATGCCCCTCGCCGCATCGTTGGAAAGGCCGTGCGCACCGCCAAGGCCCACGCCGCTGCTGGCCAATGATGGGTTGTCGCCATCCATCTTGAAGCCTTTGACACTTGCGTTGGAGGCCGTTATGGTCACGATGGCGCCAGTAGAAGTATTGGTTGAGGCAGGGACAAGGACGGCCTCAGGCGCCCGCATCCCGCTGTTCGGCGAAATGGCCGCATTGGGGCCATTCAAGCTAACACTTTTACTTACTATGACATTCTCAACATAAGTGCCAGCGCATACATCAATAACATCTCCCGTGCCAGTCGTTGAGGCATCAATTGCCTGCTGTATCGTTGCGAAATAGAGGCCGTCCGTCGTGTTTGTGACAGGCAGGTACTGCACCGTAGCAGAAGCCGTTGCCGTACTGCCATTGGCAGAAGTCACGGTAATGGAATAAGGACCAGCCGCAAGGCCGGAAATCACATATGGGCTGGTAACCATGCTGGCAGATCCGCCCGTCCATGCTATATCATGGGGCATCGTGCCGCCAGCGAATGTCACCGTTATTGAGCCAGAAGGCTCACCGCAAATGATGTCGTCCACTACCACGGAGGTAATGAGCACGGGCGTACCCAGGCACTGACCTGCCACGGGTTGGAACCCAATAGTGGCTGGCTGGTCGTCGGTACCGTTCACCAACCATGAAATGAAATCAATATTGGCAGAAGCTGCGCCCAAGATGTCGGGCTGACCGCCAGGAGGAGTGGCCGAACCGCCAAATGCCACTGGAATTTGGGCAGCGTAGCCGGGTTCAGCACTGTTGGCTGTCGAGATGACAGGATAAGTAGCTGCACCGTACCAGTTGCACTCGAAGTCCTTTAGGTTCGTAGTGCCGGGCAATGGCAAGGAGCCGCCCGATTGCCTGTCCACCACTTCACCGTACCAGTTGCCACTGATATTGTTGTCGTTGAAATTGGAGTTGATGGCCGTTTGGACAGGTGAGTTGGTGCCCACACTTGCGTCAAGGAATAAAACGCCTACCGTCCAGTTGTTGGTAATAGTGTTCTCGGTGAGGTTGGTATTGTCCGTTTGGTTCCTAAATAAGAGACCAGTGCGGTTGAAATCAATGATATTGTTGTGGATATTGTTGCCGTTGCTGTTGTTCACGTCAATACCCGTGCGGTTGCCGTAGATATTGCAATTGCGGATTTCTGCCCAATTGCCCTGGCTTTGGATGGCTACGCCAGCCGAATTCAGGGAACTGTTCCAGTCCGTCACATTGTTGCCGTCACGGGTGATGGTGAATCCTTCAATCACCGCACCTGCTGCGGCTACTTGAACCGTTGAGCCTCCTCCGCCAATGGGGCCGGAGATGGTCGTAGTCGCATAGCCTGCGCCTTGCAAGGTCACAGCTTTCGATACAATTACGTCTTCATTGTAAGTGGCTGCTGTTGCTGCCAATGTATGGCCTGCAAGGGTACTAGCATCGTCAATGGCAGATTGGATGGTACAGAACCGCTCCAATGTGATGCCATTGGTTACATAGCCGACGCCAGCCACTGTTCCAACGTCACGGGTATCAATGGTGTTAGTCAGGATGTTGCCGGTCAGGGTAATGCCACAGGAATATGGTGAGTTGCCCCTGCCGAAGTAGGTGTCCACCACGTCGCTCTGGTCGCCATCGCCGGGGTAGGGCGTGTGGCCCGCCTGGCGCTGGATGCCCACGTCACAACCGCTCACGTTGTTGTTCGCAACCGTGTGGTTGATGCCCTCGACCACGATGCCGAAGCCTTCACTGGTACTCGGCTGGGTGTAGCCAGAAACGGTGTTGTTGCTGACGTAGGCGCCGTAGGGCACGTCAACGTTTGGCGCAATCACACCACGCCTAAAGACTGCAATACCGGCGATGTCCCTTGCGTCCACAATGGGGATGCTGCGGGTCACGGTGTTGTTGTTCACCAATATGCTGCCCGCACCGCTGTTCATGCCGTTGCCGTTCGGGTTCTTTATCTCGATGCCGAAGCGGCCGTTGTCCGTCACCGTGTTGCCTGAAACCGTGTTGGCGCCAGGCCCCATCAGGCCCACCACGCCTATGCCGTTGTCGGCGTTGTCGTGCACGTTGTTGCCCGTGATCGTCACGCCCGTTGCCGACCCATCCTGCAGCTCGATGCCACAGCAGTTGTTGCCGAACACTTCGTTGTTGGTGATGGTGATGTTCTGCTTCAGGCCGTTCCAGATGACGATGCCCCGGGCCGCACCTGCCACGTTCGTATGGCCAGAGACCGTATTGTCGTCTATCAGCACGTTGCTGATCGGGCCGTTTGCATAAAAACCGCTGCCCCCCAGGTTGTCCTTGATGATGGTGTTGTCAATGGTGAGGTTGTCGTTGCCGCCGACCGCATAAATGCCCGCAGAACCGTTGGCCACTGCAAGCAAAGTTCTGCACCGTGAGGTCTTGATGGTCACGTTGGCTACCCCATTGTTCAGGGTCATACCAGAACCAGTTCCTGCCAGGCCCGTGCCCGTGATGATGGTGTTCACCTTGCTCACGCCCTGGATGGTCAGTGGCTTGTCAACCACTACCCTTTCATTGAAGGTCCACTCCGCCAACTCCAACACGTCGCTCGCATTGGCCGCAGCTATACCAGCGCCTATCGTCTGGTGGTAGGTGTTCTGCGTCAGGTTGTGCACGGGAAGGAAGTAGTTCAAAAGTGCCCAAACATGTGATGTCGGGATGGTGGGTAAGCTTGCTCTCCAGTACAGTCCTGTTTGCAAAGTTCATTGCGGTGGGCAGCTGCGGCCCTGAACCTACATCAAACTTGTTGTACTCTGCGTTGATGTTCTGTGTCCCAGCAAGCCTTTATAGTTGGCCAACCAGATTATTTCCAGGATTTGGCACTTGAAACAGGGTACACCGGGAAAGACTTGTAGCATCTGTTGTCCCAGGTTTGTCCATCAAATTGGATAAATGAACTCAACGTATTGGAAAAATTATTCTCATTCCCTGCACAGCCAACGTAAATGTTCCCATAGAATCGTTGTCGCTGTCGTGGTTCTGGAAGGTCAACCCAATGCCTTGCCCTGCAAAATTGTTTCCAGTTATAACAGCACCTACAGGGACTTGAGTAATTGTATTGGAGTTGCTGCTCAAGGATTTGGTATTGACCACTACATGTCGGTCTGTGGCTGCGTCGCCATTGAAAGTATTGCCATTTAAGGTAACATTCCTCATGTTCTCCAAGGATACACCCCAATCAAATGTGTTGAAGGTGTTGGTCGAGATCACATGTGCAATGTTGAATTCGCCGTTCTTCACACGTAGCTTGGCGGTGCCCGGAGCGCCCGCACCAGTAAAGGTGTTTCCAGAAACGGTAATCAATCCTGATCCTGCATTTTGGTCTGACAATTCCAGGCCGCCACCATTAAAATTGTTGTTGCTGATGGTGTTGGCACCATTCGATGCAAACCTCAGCAAAACATCATGGTTTATGGTGGTGAGGGTATTACCAGTGGCAGTTAATCCGCCCTCATCCAGTGAGATACCAGAACGGAAGTAACTTCCAGGACCACTACCGTTCACCGTATTGCCCGTGAAGGTGACGCTGTTCACGCCGCCTGTGGCCACCCGGTAGTTTGTTGAGCCACCATAGTTGATGCTCACTGCGTTGCGGTCACCATAACTACCTGCCGGAGTCCCGTAGGCGTCGATCAGGTTGTCCTTGACCGTGATATTGTCGATGCCCGTACCGCTTGCGATGACAGCACTGCGCAATTTGGATAGGTCAACGTTGAAGCGGATGTCTTCGATGGTGACACCGTCAACCGATACGTCGAACAGCGTCGGCTTGCCCGTCACCGTGCCCGTGAAGTTCACCACAGGCTGGGTCATGCCCACGCCCTTGATGGTCACGCCCTTGGTCACCAGTACCTGCTCGTCGTAGGTGCCGGAGCTGGCATTCAGCGTGTGCCCTGCCAATGTCTGCGCATCGTTGACGGCGGCTTGGATGGAGCAGAACGTTTCGTTGGTCGTCGTGTTCGTCACGATGCCCTCCTGGGCGCTGTTGCCGACGTCACGGGTGTTGACCGTGTTGGCCAGCGTGTTCCCGCTCAGCGTGATGCCGCAGGAGACAGGCGAGTTGCCCCTTCCGAAGTAGGTGTCCACCACGTCGTTCTGGTTGCCGTCGCCCGGGTAGGGCGTGTGGCCCGCCTGGCGCTGGATGCCCACGTCGCAGCCGCTGACCGTGTTGTTGGCCACCGTGTGGTTGATGCCCTCGACCACGATGCCGAAGCCTTCACTGGTACTCGGCTGGGTGTAGCCAGATACGGTGTTGTTGCTGACGTACGCACCGTATGGCACGTCCACGTTTGGCGCAATCACACCGCGCCTAAACACTGCAATACCGGCGATGTCCCGCACCTCGGCACCAATCGGTACTGTCCGGCTCACGGTATTGTTGTTCACCAGGATGCTGCCCGCACCGCTGTTCATGCCATTGCCGTTCGGGTTCTTTATCTCGATGCCGAAGCGGCCGTTGTCCGTCACCGTGTTGCCTGAAACCGTGTTGGCGCCAGGCCCCATCAGGCCCACCACGCCTATGCCGTTGTCGGCGTTGTCGTGCACGTTGTTGCCCGTGATTGTCACGCCCGTTGCCGACCCATCCGGCAGCTCGATGCCACAGCAGTTGTTGCCGAACACTTCGTTGTTGGTGATGGTGATGTTCTGCTTCAGGCCGTTCCAGATGACGATGCCCCGGGCCGCACCTGCCACGTTCGTATGGCCAGAGACCGTATTGTCGTCTATCAGCACGTTGCTGATCGGGCCGTTTGCATAAAAACCGCTGCCCCCCAGGTTGTCCTTGATGATGGTGTTGTCAATGGTGAGGTTGTCGTTGCCGCCGACCGCATAAATGCCCGCAGAACCGTTGGGGCCACTGCCGGCAAAGTTCTGCACCGTGAGGTCCTTGATGGTCACGTTGGCCACCCCATTGTTCAGGGTCATACCAGAACCAGTTCCTGCCAGGCCCGTGCCCGTGATGATGGTGTTCACCTTGCTCACGCCCTGGATGGTCAGTGGCTTGTCAACCCACCACCTTTCGTTGAAGGTCCACTCCGCCAACTCCAACACGTCGCTCGCATTGGCCGCAGCTATACCAGCGCCTATCGTCTGGTGGTAGGTGTTCTGCGTCAGGTTGTGCACAGGAAGGAAGTATTCCAAAGTGCCCAAACATGTGTTGTCGGGATGGTGGGTAAGCTTGCTCTCCAGTACAGTCCTGTTTGCAAAGTTCATTGCGGTGGGCAGCTGCAGGCCTGAACCTACATCAAACTTGTTGTTCTCTGCGTTGATGTTCTGGTCCCAACAAGCCTTTATAGTTGGCCAACCAAGATTATTTCCAGGATTTGGCACATTTGAAACAGGGTACACCGGGAAAGACATTGTAGCATCTGTTGTCCCAGTTTGTCCATCAAATTCGATAAATGAACTCAACGTATTGGAAAAATTATTCTCATTCCCTGCAGACCCAACAGTAAATGTTCCATAAGAATCGTTATCACTGTCGTGGTTCAGGAAGGTCAATCCAACGCCTTGCCCTGCAAAATTGTTACTTGTGATAACTGCGTCAACAGGAACTTGAACAATTGTATTGGAGTTGCTGCTCAAGGATTTGGTATTGACCACTACATGTCGGTCTGTAGCTGCGTCGCCAGTGAAAGTATTGCCGTTTAAGGTAACATTCCTCATGTTCTCCAAGGATACACCCCAATCAAATGTGCTGAAGGTGTTGGTCGAGATAACATGTGCAACGTTAAATCCGCCGTTCTTCACACGCAGCTTGGCAGTGCCCGGCGCTCCTGCACCGTAAAGGTGCTTCCAGAAACGGTTATCGTTCCGGACCCCGCATTTTGGTCTGCCAGTTCCACGCCACCACCATTAAAATTGTTGTTGCTGATGGTGTTGGCACCATTCGATGCAAACCTCAGCAAAACATCATGGTTTATGGTGGTGAGGGTATTACCAGTGGCAGTTAATCCGCCCTCATCCAGTGAGATACCAGAACGGAAGTAACTTCCAGGACCACTACCGTTCACCGTATTGCCCGTGAAGGTGACGCTGTTCACGCCGCCCGTGGCCACCCGGTAGTTTGTTGAGCCACCATAGTTGATGCTCACTGCGTTGCGGTCACCATAACTACCTGCCGGAGTCCCGTAGGCGTCGATCAGGTTGTCCTTGACCGTGATATTGTCAATGCCCGTACCGCTTGCGATGACAGCACTGCGGAGTTTGGATAGGTCAACGTTGAAATGGATGTTTTCGATGGTCACGCCGTCCACCGACACGTCGAACAGCGTCGGCTTGCCCGTAACCGTGCCCGTGAAGTTCACCACGGGCTGGGTCATCCCCACGCCCTTGATGGTCACGCCCTTGGTCACCTGTACCTGCTCGTCGTAGGTGCCGGAGCTGGCCTCCAGCGTATGCCCGGCAAGGGTCTGCGCATCGCTGACCGCCGCCTGGATGGAGCAGAACGTCTCGTTGGTCGTCGTGTTCGTCACGATGCCCTCCTGGGCGCTGTTGCCGACGTCACGGGTGTTGACCGTGTTGGCCAGCGTGTTCCCGCTCAGCGTGATGCCGCAGGAGACAGGCGAGTTGCCCCTTCCGAAGTAGGTGTCCACCACGTCGTTCTGGTTGCCGTCGCCCGGGTAGGGCGTGTGGGCCGGCCTGGCGCTGGATGCCCACGTCGCAGCCGCTGACCGTGTTGTTGGCCACCGTGTGGTTGATGCCCTCCACGACGATGCCAAAGCCTTCACTGGTACTCGGCTGGGTGTAGCCAGAAACGGTGTTGTTGCTGACGTACGCACCGTATGGCACGTCCACGTTTGGCGCAATCACACCGCGCCTGAAGACTGCAATACCGGCGATGTCCCGCACCTCGGCACCAATCGGTACTGTCCGGCTCACGGTGTTGTTGTTCACCAGGATGCTGCCCGCACCGCTGTTCATGCCATTGCCGTTCGGGTTCTTTATCTCGATGCCGAAGCGGCCGTTGTCCGGTCACCGTGTTGCCTGAAACCGTGTTGGCGCCAGGCCCCATCAGGCCCACCACGCCTATGCCGTTGTCGGCGTTGTCGTGCACGTTGTTGCCCGTGATCGTCACGCCCGTTGCCGACCCATCCTGCAGCTCGATGCCACAGCAGTTGTTGCCGAACACTTCGTTGTTGGTGATGGTGATGTTCTGCTTCAGGCCGTTCCAGATGACGATGCCCCAGGCCGCACCTGCCACGTTCGTATGGCCAGAGACCGTATTGTCGTCTATCAGCACGTTGCTGATCGGGCCGTTTGCATAAAAACCGCTGCCCCCCAGGTTGTCCTTGATGATGGTGTTGTCAATGGTGAGGTTGTCGTTGCCGCTGACCGCATAACTGCCCGCAGAACCGTTGGGGCCACTTTTAAGCAAATTCTGCACCGTGAGGTCCTTGATGGTCACGTTGGCCACCCCATTGTTCAGGGTCATACCAGAACCAGTTCCTGCCAGGCCCGTGCCCGTGATGATGGTGTTCACCTTGCTCACGCCCTGGATGGTCAGTGGCTTGTCAACCACTACCCTTTCGTTGAAGGTCCACTCCGCCCACTCCAGCACGTCCCTTGGGTTTCCGGCAGCAATGCCAGCTTGGATGGTTTGATAATAGGTGTTTTGGGTGACGTTGTGGACGGGCAGGAAATTGACCGTCACCACAATGTTATAGGCATCACCTTCACAATTGTCGGCACTTACTGGTTTGACCACGTAAGTCACGGTAAGTGGGCCACCACTTTCATTCACCCAAGTGTCGGCTGCAATAGCACTGGCAGATTGCCCAGTGCCAATGGTCGCATTGCCCATGCCTGCCACCAAGCCAACTTGTGGTGTTATAGATACTAATGTGTAGCTGGCTGCTGCCACTGAACTACCAGCAGTCGCAAAATTGATAGCTACTGCATCATAACTATTGATGGTTTTGGTGGTTGGCACCGCTGGGTCCATTACTGGCTCCGGGTTGACGGTGATGGTAAAGGTTTCGGGGAGGCCATCGCAACTATTGGCAGATGGGGTCACCGTGATGGTTGCCACTACGGGCACATTAGTATTATTAGTAGTAGTAAAAGAGGCGATATTACCGGTGCCGGAAGCCGCAAGCCCAATAGAAGGCTGGTCATTCGTCCAACTAAAGCTGGTTCCAGCAACATTGAACACCGAGGTAAAGCTTACGCTCGCGCTTTCTCCATTGCATCTGACCAAATTGGCTGGGTCGTCCACCGTAGGGGTTGGGTTCACCAGCACGGAGACGATAGGAGTTACCTGAGAGCACGTTACACCGTTTACGATAGAGGTGGCCCTCCTTCTAAAATAATAGCTGATTGGTGCATTCGTATTGTTCACCAAGTTGCCCGTATTCAAGTTGGGGGTATTGTAAAATGGCGTGTTGTAATTGGAGTAAGAGCCAAAAGCCATGTCTTGGCTTACCTCCCAAGAATAGGTTGGGGCAGCATCATCCACTGTAGCGGCAATGCTGCTGTTGATTGTCGTACCTGTCCCATTGCAAACAGCAAGGACGGCTGGCGATATGGTGCCGGGGTCAATATTGTTGACGGTCGGCCCAGCGATACTATGGATAGGCGAACCGGTAGTAGTGCAGTTATGCAGCCCAGCGTTCGTGGCTGTGATGGAGGTGAGCTGTATGGTGGAAGGGTCATCCGTGAAGTCAACGCCATGTGTCAAACTCAAGGTTGCACCACTTGAAATGCCATTAAAGGACTTGCCGTTGACAATCACGTTGAAGGGCCCAGTGCTTGGTAGTAGCCGTGAATGTTACAGATACATTATCACCTTCACAAATCGTGGTAGGTGCCAATCCAGATAAAGTGCCAGAAGGGTTAGGATAGACTTGTATCTGTGAACATTGCGAACCATTTTGCGCAGGTATAAGCCAAGGGCCACCTTCCGTTCCAAAAGGATCGGCATAAGATACTTTAATCCTTAAAAAATCAAGCGTATAGCTAGGATTCAGAAATGTAGCAGTTGAAAAAATTGCTGTTGTATTGGTAATGGTTGTCGTAATGGAACCTGTCAGGACGCTTGTTCCCAGGCAGGTATTACCAGTTTGCCACTCAATCTGTACTTCGAGCGAGCCATCCATATTTCCTACTGTGTTTGGATTTGGAAGCCCATTCAAGCCAAAAACCAATTCATTCCCGTCACAAAAGTAAAATGTGGGTTGGGTGAAGGTTGGAGCCGTGAAAGGCTGTGCAAAAAGGTGGCTTGCCGTTGCTATTAAAAACAACAGGGCGATGGGAGTAGCTAATCGTTTCATAGGGACAATAGATATTGGGAATGTAAAAATTTTAAGTGCTCTCATAAGAAATGATTTAAGAGGTTTTCTATTTGCGCACGCTTAGTGCTGCACATGCTTTCGATGCGGCAATAAAGCCTTTTGCAGGAGATTCTTCCTTCCCTGTTGGCTTCAGGTAAGAGACGTTCAATCGCAGTTGTTTGCGGTCGTCATGTTTCGACAGGGTATGGCTCGTTGTGAACCTATGCGTCGTTGCCTTGATTTTCACTTTTTCGGAAAATTGAATGCCCGGGCCTCCACAGTTGTCCGCCAAGGTCCAATTGATTTGAACCTCCAATTCCCCCTTTTTGTCTCCATGGACTTTGGGGTCTGGCAATCCATTCAATGTGAAATTGAGTTTGGATCCGGGCGCTCCCTTGATTTCGTAAGAATCGAAGCTGGGACTTTTGAAAACTTCTTGGGCAGAAGCAGGAGTCAAAGCGAAAAGGTAAAGAAGGAAGGCGGACAAATAGAACCCATAACGGGTGGCGAATGTAGGGGATTGTAAATGATTTTGGTTCATAATTAGTGCATTGGGTGAATAGACATTTTTTTCGGAATATAATTTAAATCTTCAATGCTGTAGGCAATATATAACAGTCTCAAAAGGTCACAACCTTCTGAAGGTACTTCAGATTTATAACAGGGCAATAAAAAAATGTAGGTGATTTGAATCACCATGTTTTTTCATACAGTCAACGGCTATGTTTTACTATAACAAAAGATGTGATAAAAAAAGGCTTATTTTTAGTAATTTGTCAAGTATGACGCCAACAACAGTAACACTGGATTGTCGCCATCTTGGTTGATTTTTCTAATAAAACCTAGTTTTTATGCAAATTGATTTGGGAAAGCGTACTCAGGAAGCCGTTAACCAAAACTGGAAGCATATCCAATTATTAGGTAAGGTCGGTTCTCCATATAGCATTCAATAGGAGAATTTGGCTAAGCGAGTATTTTTTTTGAACCACAAAATTTGTGGTTCGCCTTTATAACAAACGTTGAGCATTTAAAACTCAACGGAGTAGGCAACAAGTAAAGATGAAACTCCGTGGAAAATAAAATCCCACTTAAAGGCAAAGGTAATTTTAATTCTATGATTCCAAAATTATTTCACGAAAATATCACTTAGAATTTTGTTAGAATACTATTGGATGATTTTTCATAAAAAAAACAGCGCAAAAATTCTTTAAAAATACAATAACTTAAAATGTAATTTTGTTATTTGGTAATAATGGCATTATTTACTTTAAACCACCGCAGCGACACTAACAAATATCACCAAAACAGGCGGCTTGCACCAAGAATTGAAGCGCCATCTTCTAATGGCCCAAGCCTACAAAATGGCACCCAGCGGCAAGTCTGTTGCAGCGGTCAATTCAGCCAAGGCGAGAAATTGCTTAGGCATTGGCTACCTCCTTCAACAAGAAAAAACGTGCTGCCAACACTTGACAGCACGTTTTGCTTGAACTTCAACATCCCTTTTTACTTATTACCTCTATACCTCTTTTATGCATTCCTGTTCAAGCAGTTCAAATCTTCGAACGCCAGCTTGAGGCGCTTCACAAAAGTCTCTTCCCCTTTGCGCAGCCATACCCTTGGGTCGTAGAACTTCTTGTTCGGTTTGTCCTCTCCCTCTGGGTTGCCGATTTGGCCTTGCAGGTAGTCCTTTTTGCTTTCGTAAAAATCCTTCACCCCTTCCCAGTAAGCCCATTGCATGTCGGTGTCAATGTTCATCTTGATGGCCCCATAGCTGATGGCTTCCCGAATTTCCTCTCGGCTGCTACCCGAGCCGCCGTGGAAGACGAAGTTGATGGGCTGCTCACGGCTCGTGTTGAATTTCTCACGCACGTATTCTTGGGAGTTCTTCAGGATGATGGGCTGGAGTTTCACATTACCGGGCTTATATACGCCATGTACGTTGCCGAAGGCAGCCGCAATGGTGAAGCGGGGGCTTACTTTCAGCAATTCTTCGTAGGCGTATGCAACTTCACTTGGCTGCGTGTAGAGCTTGCTGGAGTCCACGCCGGAGTTGTCAACTCCGTCCTCTTCGCCGCCGGTTACTCCCAACTCGATTTCGAGGGTCATGCCGATTTTGGCCATGCGCTCCAGGTATTGTACGCAGATTTCGATGTTTTCGTGGATAGGCTCCTCGCTCAGGTCGAGCATGTGCGAGCTGTAAAGCGGAAAGCCACGTTCGGCGTAGAAGCGCTCTCCCGCTGCCAATAGGCCGTCAATCCATGGGAGCAAGTTCTTGGCACAGTGGTCGGTGTGAAGCACGACGGGAACGCCATACGCTTTGGCCATGGTATGTACGTGCATGGCACCGGAGATGCCACCCATGATGGCTGCATTTTGCCCCTCGTTGCTCAGGCTTTTGCCCGCAAAGAACACTGCTCCTCCGTTTGAGAACTGAATCATCACTGGGGAGTTTACGGCCTTAGCTGTCTCAAGCACAGCGTTGACGGTGTTGGTACCAATGACGTTCACTGCGGGAAGTGCATAGTTGTTGTCATTGGCATGTTGGAGGAGTTCTGTCACTTCATCGCCATGAAGCACCCCGGAGCGGAAACCTTGAATTTGACATGGTATTGAATTTTTATTTTGAAAACCCTCAATTGAAATTGATTGCAGTGTCTTTCGAGCGGCGGGGTTTGAAAACCCCGCTGCTCGAAATGCGCATTGCAATTGCAATACTCCAGTATCAATTTCAATTTGGACTACCTTCTTAGTGAAGTGGCGAAAGTAGCAAGAATCGGAGTATTTGTAGCATTTACACCAACGAAAAAAAGGTAGCACCGAGTGGTACTACCTTTATTGAATCAGTATGAAAAAGTATTTCTAAAGTGTAACGTCAGGCAAGGGTTCTTCTTCGGGCACCTGGATGAGTGGGTCAAGCTTGTCTGGCATTTCCTTTTCTAGCAATTTGCTCAGTTCCCGAAGGTTCAGGTTGGCTTTCGCCGAAAGGAAGAACATCTCACCAGCTTCGGTATCGTTCACAATCATGAGCACATCTTTTATGACATCGCCCACGTCCCGAATCATGATTTGGATGTTTACCCCTTCCGACTTCACCATAAGCAAGTCGTCGAAATCGTATTGGAGCAGGTCATTGCGAAGCTTAGTCAATTTTTCGGCTGGAATGGTGTGGCCTTCCTCCGAGAACATGAATTTAACTTTGCCAAAATGCCGCATCAACCCCAAGGCTTCTTTTTCCGTTTCTGATTCAGCCTTGTTGCGGGCAATCTTGCCGCCAAGGCGAATCAGCCAACCGGGCAGTTTTGCGTTCCTAACGCCTTCTTCCCGTTTGTTTTGCCGGTAGAACTTGTTCAACGGCTTGTTTTGGCCTATGGCTAAACATGGCAATAGCACCAATAATATCAACAGCAGATTGTTTTTCATAGCGGGTGCAGATGGTTTCAGGTTCGAGGTTTCAAGTTTCAGGTTTCAGGGAAGACCCTGATAAAATCAATTTTGCATATCTTGATTTGCGATAGCACCCATTTTAAAAATGATAGTCATTTCCAATTGAGCACGAAACCTCCGTGAAATCCCGAAAAATCGGGACAGGCTCTGAAACCTCAAACCTGAAACCTTTACGAACCATTGATTAAAAGATGGGTCATAAATCGAACCGCCCCTATGGTCGCTCATCATTTTTCTTGGTACCCTTATTGCCGCCATCGTTATCGTCAAAAGCCTTGGATAGCTTGCCGATTTGGTTGAGATCAATCTTGCCCATGAAACTGAGGAGCACAAAGTCCTCATCCTCGCCACCCACCAAAAGGAGCAGTTCATCAAGGGTATTGCCACCGTTGCTGTCCTTCACGAGAAATTTCACGTTCTCACCCTTGCCCTCCCTTACTTCCAACAGCGTTTCGTAGCCTTTGGTGTTGATAGTCTGGAGTGCCTCCTGGAAGAACTTGGCCCCATCGGTCTCGGTGGTAAGGATGCGCAGCCCCCTTAGGTCTTTCACGACCGACATGATGGCTTCTGCTTCCTCGTCCTCAAGATCGAGTTCCATTTTATTGATCATCTGGAACATCTTGCCGCTGATGTAAACGACCGTGAAACGTTCGTCGTCAACATACTTTGAGAAGTACTTCGAGATGGCATCTTCTTGCGCTTGGGCAGAAGTAAGGGTTCCTGCGGTGAGGAACAGTGCAAAAAGGATAGTCAGGTATTTCATTTTTGAAAGGATTGAATGATTGAAGGATTGAAGGATTGAAGGATTGTTTGATTGAGGGATTGAAGGAGGAATGGCCGTGCGACAACTCAATCCTTCAATCCCTCAATCCTTCAATCCTTAATTAAAATACTTCCCTACTTTCTCCATTTTCTCTACCTCATGCGTGGCCTTTTCAGAGCCTTTCCTGAGTTTGGAGGAAACGAGTCGAAGGGCTTTCACGGTTTCATCGTAGGCTTGGCGTTCATCGGTGATTTCGTATTTGCTCCAGTCAATGGAAGCTTGCTGTGCCTGTGGTTTTTGTGGCCTCCAAATGGCGACCATCGCAATCAGCAACACGGCACCCACTGCAGCTACACGGAGTAACAGGCGGGGCCAAGTGCGCATCGGCACCAATTTGGCTTCGGTTGCCCCAATCTTTTGCATCAGCTTGTCATCAAAATCATCTGACAAAGCCGTTCCTTGCTCTTCGGTGAAATGCTGGAACAGTGGTTGGTAAACCTTGAGGTCGTCGTCCACGGCCCCATCGTTGAAATAGACCCTTAATTGGGCTTCTTCCTCCAACGAGGTCTCACCGTTAAAATACTTTTCTAAAAGCGCTTTCATTTTCGATTATTTATGTCAAGTACTTGATAATCAAGAGAAGTGAGAGAGTGAGAGAAGTGAGAGAAGTGAGAGAGTGAGAGGGTGAGAGGGCACATACCTCCATACCTCATACCTCATACCTCCATACCTCCAAACCCTTCCCGAACGGCTTTTCTCGCCCTGAACAGGTAAACCTTCACCTGTTCCATCGGGACGTTGAGGGCTTCAGAAATCTCCTGGTAACTGAGGCCCTCAATGTCTCTCAACTGCATGATGTCACGCTGTTTTTCGGGTAGGCGGTTGAGTAGGCTACGCACCTGGTCGAAAACATCGTTGGTCACAACGGCTTCATAGGGCGTGGCCGAGTGGTCGTGCAAGTCGAACCCAGCAGCGATGGGTTGGAGGCGCTGGTGCTTGCTTCGCAATTTGTCAATAGAAAGGTTGCGGGTCGCCGTGATGCACCAGGCTTCTATGTTGGTAATGGCATCCAAATGGTTGCGCTGGTTCCAAAGTTTGATGAACACTTCCTGAACGACATCCTCCGCTTCCGCAGGCTGCCCCACAATGCCTAAGGCAAAGCGGTACAGCCGGTTTTTTATCGGCAGAATTTTCGTTTTAAAGTCTTGGTGATTCATCTTAACTGTTGGCTGCGTCCCTTTCAATCTTGGTTACAAAAGGCAGACGGCAGGGCCTTGGCGTTTGTTACAGGCTTTGATTTTTTTTTCAAAAAAAATTGTGTACCAAATTTACCACTAATTTAGCCGCCAGCTTTAGTGCTTTTATTCATCGCCTGTAACTACTTAGCAGGGGTGTTTTTTGTGGAAAAATTTTCAATTTTTCCACAAAAAACACCCCAAAATGAGGGAGGAGAGAGAAAAATTTTCATTTTTTCTCTCCTCCCTCACCCTCCTAAGCAGTTACCATCACCTATACATTCCCACTGGGAACCTGAAAGTGCCTCAATCCATTGCCCTGCCATTCCAAACTGTCAGACTCCGCTTGAATACGGGCGAAGAGCTGCTATTCCCGCTTTCCGATCCCAATGCCATCCACCTTGGGACTTCCGCCAGTGCCTTGGCCGAAAAATTTGCTAACCGGTTTCAAGAAAAACAACTCAACAAAGGACAGCACCTTTCCCTCCTCGACCAGTTGAATGTAGGCGAATTTGCTACTAAAAAAATAACCGTACCATTTACCAAAGCACCTGATGGCATCAGCTACCCAGATTTCGAGTTGGAATTTGACTGCATTTACCAATTGCGTCCAGCATCCGTCTGGGGCATGTTGCCAGCACTCGGCCTTGAAACGCTCGCCACCGATGAGACCGAACTGGAAAAGCAACTCATCGAAGTGGTGCGCATCGAGTTTTCTTCGAAAAAAAGGTTGCAAAGCGTTTTTCAAATTGTGGCCGCAAGCTGGTTCGATAGCGCTGAGGTGATAAATTCGGAGGTAAAACTAAAGACATGGTCTCCCGCTGAACTCGTTGAAATCCAAAAAAATAAGCAGCAGGAGTTATTGCCCAAAGTGGCCGAAAGGATGGTGGTGGAGCAGCCCGCTGCATTTGGTCGGGAGGAGGAATTGGGTCAAATGGAGCGCATCTTCAAAGGCCGCTTCAGCAGGAACCTACTGCTGGTCGGTGCCTCCGGCACTGGCAAAACAGCACTCGTGCAGGAGTTGGTACACCGAAGAAAATTACTCGGCATCACGCAGGAAATCTGGGAAACAACTGCATCGGTATTGATAAAGGAACTCACGAATGAAACAGGTTGGCAAGACAACCTCAGTCTTTTGATAAAGGAACTGACACTCAAGGATGACGTTCTTTTCGTTCGCAACCTCGCAGACTTGTTCGAGGTGGGCCGCTACGAGGGCAATGCCGTCAGCGTGGCGGAATACCTGCGCAGCGCTGTGGGTCGTGGGGAAGTGACCCTCATCAGCGAATGCACTGCCGAAGAGCGGGCCAGGATCGAACTGACAAGCCCCGGTTACCTCGCCTTCTTCCAAACGGTTGAAATTTCGGAGCCTAAGAAGGATGTAGAAGGCATCATCCTGCAAAAAATGAAGACCATCGGCGGCCATCGAAAAGTGGAAGTAGCACCATCGGCAGTTGCAGAAATTATCCGCTTGCAGCGACGGTTTGCGCCGTACAGTGGGATGCCCGGTAGGCCCATCCGCTTTTTGGAAGGTATCGTGCTGGCGCAGAGCGAGGCGCCCATTTTACCCAAAAAGAAAAAAAACAAGGCCGAAGTCACCATGGAACGCCACGAACCCGCCACCGTCTCCATTGGCAGGGACCACGTGCTGCGCCAATTCTGCGAAGAAAGTGGATTGCCCCCGTTCATGGTTGACCCCACCATACCGATGGATGTTGTACAACTCCGCAAGTCGTTCAATGCCAACGTGTTCAGTCAAGGGCGAGCCGTGGAGACAGTCGTGGACATGCTGGCGACCGTAAAAACCGCCCTCACCCGCACGGGCAAGCCAATCGCCTCTTTCCTTTTTGCTGGGCCAACCGGCGTAGGAAAAACCGAACTGGCCAAAGTTTTGGCGCAGACGATGTTCGGCAGCCGTGAGCGCATGCTCCGCTTCGACATGAGCGAGTACAGCAATCCATATTCGGTGATGCGACTGATCGGCGAAAGCTACAAGACCGAGGGACTGCTCACCAGCGCCGTGCGGCGTGACCCGTTCTGCGTGCTGCTTTTCGATGAAATCGAAAAAGCGGATGCCAAGTTTTATGAACTGCTGCTGCAAATCCTGAGCGAAGGCCGCCTGACCGACAGCCGGGGCCGGGTCGTCAATTTTTGTAGCGCCATCATCATCATGACCACCAATATTGGGGCAGCGAACCTGCACCGGGGCCGTATTTCATGGAAAAAAGAACTCGGCGAACTGGATGTCGTCCAGCATTTCACCTCGGCGATCGAAAAGCATTTTCGGCCAGAACTGTACAACCGGATTGACGGTATCGTGGCTTTTGCGCCACTTGACCAGGAAACGATGCGATTCGTGGTAGAACGGGAAATTGATTTGCTTCGCAAACGGGAAGGCATCCGTTTCCGGCACGTTGACCTGACGATCAGCGAAGCCGTGCTTGACCATTTGGCCGTGGTGGGCTATGAGGTCCGTTTTGGAGCCAGGTACTTGCAGCGCACCATCCGTGAACAACTGTCCGTTCCATTGGCCGAGGCCCTGAACGAATATGCCTTTGACGAGCGATTGAGCGTACAAGTGGACCTTTTGGAAGGAAAAATATCAGTGAAGCTGGATGCCGACCCGCTTGGGTTTGACCTGCTGATGGAGCAATGGGACAAGCTGACCTTGGCCGAGAAAACATCGCACCAACGCCGCAAGATTGCGCTACTGCTAGAAAGTCCGCTATTCCTCCGTTTCCAGAGCGAACTGGACATGCTCGAAGGCGACTTGAAGAAAACAGGCGACGATTTCTGGAAGTCGGGAGAACAACCCAAACGCTATGCCGCACTACAGGCAGGCCAAGCGATGGCAAAAGCAGTTAGTGCAGAAATTCAGGAACTTGAGGTGGAAATAGCCTTGGCCTGCATGGGGCATTCTGATTTCAAACTTGATTTTGGGCAACGGCTGGAGACATGGGAGGCCGAGTTTTTCGTTATGCAGGAGCAGTTGATCAGCCTGATTTTCCCGAAGCGGAATAGCTGCCATATCGGTATCTATGGTTCACAATTAGAGCAGTTGCACCAGTTTTACCTATCCGTTTGCGAAGCAAGAAATTACGAGATAAAATCGATGAACGCTGTGTGGTTCCGGGAAGGCTACCAAGGCGACAATCCCGATGAAACGGAAAAATCTAAACCAAAAACCTTGCACTATGTGCACCTCCCAATATTAAACCCAACCGCCGCCAAGCTGATGGTACAGCCCGCAAAGCCCGACGACTTGTTCTGTGGCCTGGAACTGGAAATAAGGGGGACGGGCGCATGGCAATACTTGAAGCCTGAAAATGGGTTGTGGCTTTTCTCGTTTTCCGAAATAGCGGGAAGCAATACCCATGCAATGGTGGAAGTTGTGATGAACAAAATCAAGACACCTGATGACATACATCGACAATCGTTTTACCAAAACCATAAGCCCAGGAGGCTAATTTCACCGACGGGTTTTGTTGACAACAAATTTAGCCTTAGCAGTTATGCGGGGTTGATGGATAATTTACCTGCTGTCATGGGTAAGTTGGAAGAACTTTACAAAGATGCCGTAGTGCGTTCCTTTCTGGAGACCGAAGAAGAGGATTCCTAAAACGACCGAAAAAAAATGGCCGATGTCGAAAAAAACCAAAGCCAACGCTTGGCCAATTTTCAAAAAACGATTACCTTTCCCGTATGAAACAGATGTGAAAAATGGTTTTCACTGAACCTATTTTAAATATTGTTTCCAAGTTCTTTTCTTACTGAATCACTATCATCTAAGTACGACCGGGTGGGTATCGGCTACGAAAATTCGGTTGCTCAATGCAAATCCTCAAACTTTGAATTCGTTGCTTTGAATAACCTATACGCACCGACAGTCAGCCGGCGTTTACACTAAATTTCTTGATTATGAACCTTACTTTCAAAGAGTTGAGAGACTTAAAGCATGCACTGCCCACCGGAAGCATTGCCCGCATTGCTTCCGAGTTGAATGTTGACGAGCAAACGGTTCGCAACTATTTTGGGGCGCAGAAGTACACCGAGGGAGGCATAGCGGGCATGCAAGTTGAGCCAGGTCCAGACGGTGGCATCGTTCACATTGAAGACACAAGAATCCTTGATTTGGCGAGGCAAATTATCGAGTCTTCCAACCATCAAAACATAAATCCTAACTGAAAAAATAGTCCTTTCATAAAACAGAAAAAGGGGCGGAATTGGATTCCGCCCCTTTTTTTGTTCTGTGATGTCATTGATCAAATGTGTCATTCAATATTTTTTGAAATGAACAATGACCAGAAAGAACAGTGGCAATGTTTTAGTCAGGGATGTTTTAGGGTGAATGGATAATTTCCTAAAAAACTTCTCAAAATTTGTGAGGAGAGGGAAAATTTCATTTTTCCTTCTCCTCACACTCCCTCCTAAATGGTTACGGCTTTTTTACCTGAACATAACCTGTTGTGTCACAAAGCCGTTCTCGAACATGACCTTGGCAAGTAAGTACCTTGGGCAAGGCTGTTCCGTTGCATATTGAACACGTCTTGTTCAATGTTGGTATGAGCCTTCACCAAGCGGCCGTTCATATCGTACACATAGATATGCTGGATGGGGAACTCGCTTTCTGTTTTGAAGCGCACGAATTCAGAAGCTGGGTTCGGAGAAATTACCAATCCAACTTGTGCAGCATCCAAACGATCGTTGGTAGCTGAGTAGCCGAAAAGGTTGCAACCGAGGTCAAGCGCCAAACAAGCACGAGGTGCGAAATAGCCAATGATTGTATCAATGAAAATCTTTCCTCCAACTGAGTTGGTATCGCAATTAGGAGAAGTTGGTAGGTTATACGGGTTCAGCGAACCGGCATAGTTCCAAGGGCTGCCCTCTGTTGGGTCGGTGGAAAAGAAGGGGTAGAGTCCAGGCACACCGCCATTTACCGAGTTGGCATGAACCGAAATGGGGTCAATGAACGGATGGTCAATAGGAGCTTGAACACCTTCAGCAGCGGCAATTGGAATGGCAACACCGCTCCCAGAAACCTCAACCACAGGAAGGTTTACCGGTGGTGGCACCAACACGATACCCGTTAAGTAGGGTGCAAATGGATCGGTGGTCACTTGGCAGCCAATCATGGGTACGTCTCCTGGGTCAATCCAGGAAGAATCGCCAAGGGCACCTCCCACTGAAACGGAAAGTTGGAATTCATCATCGTAACCAATGTGGTTTGGATAGCAAAGCGTATCGCCACCTGGGAATGGAAGACCGGGCACCCCAGTGGGGGGTATCACGCCAAAGGTAGTACCCTCAACGTTGCCGTTGAATTGCTCAATCACCATTGGGCCAGCAGCAGTTACGAATTTGCCGGGAATCCAAGTGTCGGTGATGGTGTCAAGTGTCGCAGAGGCGTAGGTGATATAGCCACCCGTACCGTTGCCCCAAAGTGCAATCTTGTTGGGGTCAATGCCAAACGGATTGCCATTTTCTGCAACAGACTTTTTGAAGTAGCGGATGGCGGTACGGCTGTCCTGTACCCCACGGTAAGCTGCATTGATAAGGGTGTACACCCTGACATCTGGGTTCGAGTTGATAGGATCCCAGCCAAGGCGGTAAGATGCACATGCTGTAACAAAACCACGGCGGGCCAGTTTCTTGGCCATTTCTACGAGGTCAGCATCCTTGTTGGTACCCGTGCAGCCACCGTTTACTTGTGGTGGAAGGAAGTTGCCAGTGTGGAACATGATTACCAATGGGCGGTTGGTCTCCGTATCGCCTTCTGGTTCGTAAATGTCAACCTTCAATGGCTGTGGCACAGCTTGGCCAGCCTGTTGAAGCAACAGGATAGTAGCGTTGACACCATAGGTTTGGTCGGCAGTGACCTTTACGCTTGTGAACACTTCATCGAGGTAGCGTTCTTGCGCATTGGCCATGCAAACTGCAAACAACAAAGCGAAAAAAAGTGAAAGTCTTTTCATGATAAATTGATTAGTAATGAATTTTGTATGTGGTTAAGCGTCAATGTGAACACAAAGCTAATTCAAAGGCTCAACTTTTAATAGCCTTGTGTAATCAGTCTTTTTTCCATTCATAAACCAGGGACAGATAAGCCAGCCTACCAATCCTTGGGCCACCATAGGTCTGGAAGGCCATGTTGTTGAGGATGTTTGAAGCACCCATTTTCACAGTGGTATCGATCCGCCTGAACTTGTAGTTCAGTTGTGCATCCAACAAAGCATAATCAGATATGTTGCCCGTGAATTGGGGTGAACCCTCAAAAATAAAGCCCTGAACCCATTTGTAATTGATATTGAAGCCAAAATTATTGGTGCGCTTGCCGAATGCATTCAATGGCAAGTCACGACCAGAAAGGCTAAAATTGTACTTGTGTTCCGGTGTGTTGAACGCAGGTATAATGGGGTCGTCCTTTAGCTCCTTGTTCAATCTGTTCCAGGAGTAGTTGCCCGACAATTGATAATATTTGGCAAAATAGAAGTTAGCGCCCAAGGAGAAGCCTTGGGTCGTTACCGTATTCAAGGAGTTGGTGGCCACCCGATAGACCTTGGTGTTTTGCGGGAAGCCAAACTGGTCGAAATCGGTGTCAACGCCAATCACATAGCCTATAAAATCATTGTAAACGTTGAAATAATAGCCCCCATCCAAGTAGAGTTTTTCAAAAAGCGTGGTTCTGTACCCGACTTCAAATGTTTTAACCCGCTCAGGTTTTACCGCGGGCGCATTGAAAGAATCCAGTTCAGCCGAGAACCCTCCGCCTAAGTAATCCAAGAATGATTCAACTGATATCAAGTCTTGAAAGCCGTCCAAATTACCAAGAAGCGTTGCTCGGCCAACATTTAGGTTTAGGTACTGGTCGGTCAGTGTCGGGTTGCGAACCCCACTGGAGAAGGATGCTCGTAGGTAGTTCTTCACATTAGGCGACCAGACCAAGGATGCGGCAGGCGTGTAGATTAAATCGAAATTCTGGTTCTTGTCAATCCTGAGTGAGGCGGAAGCTGTGTAGTGCCCTCCGAATTTCTTCTTGACACCACCATACATGCCAAATTCCTTATTCGTGATACGGATACCAGCTGTGTCCTTGAACACGGTCCCATCGGAGAAGGGGCGATAAATGCGGCCATTGGCACCTGCTTTTATTTCATCGAAAAAAGTACTTGGGAATACATATTCTCCATGAACGTGGTACAAGGCTGATTTGTCATAAAAAAGGGTGCCTCCTTCGGTGTTTTTCAACCTAGTAATACTGTCAAAAACCGTTTGGAAACGCTCGGTGCCGGGTGCGAAATAGTCCTGCGTCGTATTGATCAATGGATTAGCGAGGTCAGCGTTTGCCTGCGCAAGGTCATGCCATGCATTTAAGGAATCTTGGTTGTTGTTCAAATAGGCGAAGGCCGCATCATAGTCAAAGACCAATTGCCCCTGGTTGTTCACCGTTGGAACGGGGAAGTCATCGGCCTTCATTTTGGGGTAAATTTTGGCCCTCCAAAACTTTGCATAGTCGTTGTACCAGTCTGTATTGGACTTAGCCAATTCTTGCATGCGAAGTGCTGTAAAGTAGGGGTCGTAGGATTTTCCGGCGTCTTCGTGGGTGGCATAGGCCCTTAGGAAGAACTTGTCGTTTTTTCGGATTTCAATCTTGTTCTGAAAGAACAGTATGTCCTGCAACCGGAACCTGTTGTCCCCTTGATAGACCGTGGTTCCCGTGCCAAAACTGCTTGAAAGTATCAGTTCAGCTGACTCAAACGATTTGGAGGGGTTCAACCTGAAATGCAGGGCAGCGTTTGCCTTGATGTTCTCCGTACTGTAGTCCACCATATCCTTTTCTTGGTACCCAGTGCGGTGAAAGGTACGAAGGCCAGCGTTGTTCGTTGGCAAATAGGAAGTATCCCTTGAGTAGTTGCCAAGCGAAAAAAACTCGTCTCCATAGGTGTTGATTTGGTCCCAGCCGCCGGGGTTGCCCTTTGGGGTATCAGTTCCATCCACAGGATCGTCGTTGTCCGCCACCCAATCATCTGCATGGAGGTAGGAAAAATTGAGTTTATAGGCCATCCAGTCCAAGCCATTCTTGTTTTTGAAGGAGTCTGCCCATCGGATGGCTGCCTCGGTAAGGTTGCGCTCACCGACTTTTACCAAAGCAGAAAGCCCTTTTTGCAAAAAGGGGTTTTTGGTTTCCATGCTGATGACCCCGTTGAAGGCATTAGGCCCATAATAAGCAGAGCTTGCTCCTTGTACCAGGTCAACTTTAAGCACATCCAATTCAGAAGAACCAAGGAAATTGCCCAAAGAAAAGTTGAGGCCGGGGGCTTGGTTGTCCACCCCATCAATGATTTGAAGGGAACGCACCGGGCTTGTGCTGTTAAAACCCCGCATGTTGATAACCTTAAAGCCAAGGCTGGCGGCTGTTAGGTCAACACCCTTCAAGGCTCCAAGACCATCGTAGAAGTTGTCGGAAGGCGTTTCTTTGATGGCAATCAAATCGAGCGACTCGACCGTAAGCGGGGAAGCTTTTTGCTTTTCAGACACCCTTTGTCCCACTATCTCCACGGTAGTGGTGGTGATGGCTGCTTCGGCCATCTTAATTTTCAGCTTCTGGGTGCTGGAGGTCACCTCGATGACCTGGTCTTCATAACCTGTGTAGGAAAAGGTGATTTTTATAGGAAGTGAGCCTTTGATTTTCAATTCAAAGCTGCCGTCAAAATCAGTGATGGTTCCTTCCTCTGTGGAAGGGACGTAAATACTGGCGCCGATTAGACCCTCACCCGTTACGCCATCTACGACCTCTCCTTTTAAAACGGATTGAGAAAAAGAAGGAAGTGCAAGGGCAATCAACGACAGCAAAACAAAATTTTGTACAAGTTTCTTCATACCAACAAGTTTGAGCACAAGAGATAATAACGCCTTTAAAAAGTGACGCCAATTTAGCTAATTTTCAAAAACTGCCTACATTTAGTTAATAATGTATCTAAGACGACAATTCAAAGAGGGTCAAACAACCTTCATTTTTTTGCGATGGCTTAAATTTGGTAAGATACAAAAAGGGGTATTCTCAAAGAATGGTCAAAATGGCAAAGCCCAGTCCTGCACTGATGGAAAGCAATTTCCGCCAAGAAATATAGTGATGGCTGGAGCTATCCATTTCAAATAGAATAACGGTTGAAATATGGAGCAGTGAGCCGATTACAAAGCCAATTATCTTAACCTGAACGTTTTCTGACATTTCGAACATGCCTGCCATCATGGCACCAAGGGGCGACATTGCTGCGAAGGCAAACAGGCAAACCCAAATCCAAACCCGTTGTAACTTGCTGATTATCATCAAGAATACCAAGGCAAATCCTGCTGGGATATGATGCATGATGATGCCATACAAGAGATGGTTATGTGTGTGGGTGTGCCCCCGTGGTTCACCTCATGGATTTGCCCATAATAACTCAAGGGGATTCCCTCCACAAAGGCATGTATGCAAAGCCCGAACATCACTGAGAACACGAAGCCCGAAGATAGCTTGTGGGGAGCATGGATATGCCCATGTTCCACGCCAGCTGAAAGTTGCTCCAGCAATAATTGGACAAAAAAGCCAAGCAGCACATAAAGTCCAGCCTTGCTGTCACCGCTTCCAAAGACCCAAGGCATCAAGTGGAGCACCGCTATGCCCAAAATATAGGCCCCACTGAAGGAAAGTATTATCTGCAACAAGCCCTTTTTCTCTTTCGGGAATAAAAAACCGGTACTGCCCCCCAAGAAGACGGTGCCGAACAATAGTATGTACTCCCAAATTTGCATTTCCTTCAATTTGAATGATCAAGCGGCACCTGGCTGCAAGCTACCCCCCATTCTCATTTTTGTGAAAAGGAGGTACATCCCCCACCCTATCAAGATACCCAGTAGGGCACCTCCAATCACATCAAATGGGTAGTGAACCCCCACATAGACTTGCGCAAATGCGATGAAGGTTGCCCAGAGCAGCAATGGCAGTTTGACCCACTTGAAAAGCTTGCCCAAGAGCAGTAGTAGATAGGTCGCAATTGCAAAATGATTGGTCGCATGCGAGGACGGAAAACTGTAACCACTCCCGCAGGGTACCCGCAAGTACATCTCCCTTTGTGGTTCCATCACCTTACAAGGCCGGAGCCTTTGCACCGATTTTTTTACCAACTGGCTGCTGATATTATCGGCTAATGCGACAGCCAGTAACAGGGCAAGTACGGCCACAAGTCCCTTTCGTTGAAAATTAAGCAATAGGAAACTTGCGATAAAAACGTAGAAAGGTACCCAGATGAGCTTGTTGCGAAGCAAGGGCATCAACCAGTCAAAAAACGCATTCTGGCAACTGATGTTGACCCAGAAAAATAGCGTTTCATCCAATTGAAGCAAACCACTCATCAAGGCAGGTTGTTTGATTAGTCTTGCGTTTCAACTGGCCCCTTCTTGGCATCTTTGCCATAAATCTGCTCGGTTAGTTCTTTGCTAATGGCAGATTTCGTCACGCGTATAAAAACCTTTGTGCCTACCTCCAAGGTCACGATATCCCCTTCCACCTTGTTGATCCTGCCCAACATGCCGCTGGCAGTGACTACTTCCCGCCCTTTTTCAAGTTCGTTGGAAAATGCTGTTTGCTCTTTTTGGCGCTTGGCCTGTGGTCGGATGATGAAAAGCCAAAAAACAAGGATGATGGCGGCAAAAAAGAGCATCTGAATCATGCCGGCATTGCCTGCTGTTTGTAGGAAAATAAGTGTTTGCATTTTTGAAATTTATGATGGTGGAGTGATGAGCCGTAGTTAAGCCACGCCTATCTATTTACCCCCACCCAACTTGTTTACTATACCTTTTAGATAGAGCCTGGTTATGGAGGGATAGGTATTCGAAGTGATGATTACCGACTTCTCCTGTAATTCCGTCTTGCCCTTTGTATCGAATTCCACCTTGATGACGCCCGATTGCCCGGGCGGAATCACGTCTTTGGGCCAGTCAGGCACCGTACAGCCACAAGTCGAATGGGCGTTTTGGATGAGCAGCGGCTGTTTGCCAGTGTTCGTAAACTTGAACTCGTGCCTGACCACTGCTCCTTCGTCCACCTCACCAAACTCGTAAATGGTTTGCTCAAAGTCCATTTTGGCTACATCCACTGTGTCAATTATGCCATCGGCGCTGATTGGGCTTCGTACGATGGAGCTGATTTTTCCCTCCGTTTGGATTTCTTCGATCTGTTTACTCGCACCTGCTTCGTTTTTGCAAGCCAAGCAGGTGAGCAACAGGGCTATTAGCACCAGTCCCAAGTACATGTTTGTCATTTTTTCCATAGCTAAAATTGAAAAGTGGGCAAATGTAAGGCTTAGCCTTCCATTCGTCCAACTGATTTGGATAAACTTAGCCTGATGCACCTAAATTTGCACCCTTGTCGGACATTTTATCCCTTTTCGTAACTACTTAGCACGGGTGTGTTTTTGGGAAAATTTTCAATTTTCCCCAAAAAACACCCCAAAATGTGGGAGGGGAGAGAAAAAATTTCATTTTTTCTCTCCCCTCCCACACTTTTCTAAGCAGCTACCCATTTTCAAAGTGCTTTTCGATGCGAATCTATTTGATTGGCTTTATGGGTGTTGGAAAAACCTACCTCGGCAGTGCGTTGGCCAAGCAACTGGGTTTTGGCTTTTTGGACTTGGATGAATCCATTGAACGGAAGGCAGGAAAGTCAATTTCAAGCTATTTTGAACAATTTGGGGAGCATAAGTTTCGGCAATTGGAAACTGAATGCCTACATGAAACCATCGCATGGGACCACCATGTGATTGCCACGGGTGGAGGCGCCCCATGCTTCAATCAAAACATGGAATGGATGAACGAACATGGCATCACTATCTTTTTGAATGCAGGCAGCTCGATTTTGACAACCCGACTTGCACAAGAAGCGGCAAAGCGACCTTTGGTAGCCAAATTGACGAAGGAGGAGTTGGCAGGGTTCGTTTCAAAAAAACTGGAGGAGCGAATGCTATTTTATG
Organism: Saprospiraceae bacterium; assembly: GCA_016714985.1. Classification (GTDB taxonomy): domain Bacteria; phylum Bacteroidota; class Bacteroidia; order Chitinophagales; family Saprospiraceae; genus UBA6168. The sequence goes on from JADKBS010000009.1 coordinate 90,644, forward strand.
GACAAGCTCAGGTGCAGTTCGAGGCATCGCAAAGTGGTTTGGATGGCATTGACGTATTGGCTAAATACTTGAAGCGTTTTTTCAAAAAAAAAATGAAATGCTTTAAAGAAACACAGCCATTCATGAGCAATATGTTATTCAAAAAAACATATATTCGATTAAGTATTCAATTTGAAAATAATAAAACAACAATGACAATGATTTTAAGTCATTGAAACCGACTACAAATGAAAAATATAGCTTAAAATCATTAGCTTAGCCTTCGGTTTTTACGCAATGGAACCATCGAGGTTTGTTAGCCTAAAATGGCATGTCCGAAGGTTTTAATTTAAAATTTGGTAACATTTTTGTACAAGGTAATACGTCCTCTTGAACATGACCTTTCACACGAAGATATAGGCTCGAAGGCATAGCCTGAAAATAATCTCCAACTTCTATTCTCGCAAAAAAAAGTGAAGAAATTGCGAGCACTTTCATCAACTTCTATACTGGTAATACGGCAAGGGCAGGGATAAAAGTTTAGCATTTCATCAAACTGGATCCATGTTCTAATCAAAGAAAAGCTGGGCATTCTTGAATGCCTTACCATAGCCTCAGTATTGGTTTCCAAGCTGAGCAGCAAAGATGCATAACCCGGAAGTTGTTCGTTGTTTTTTGCGATTGGCTGAGTGTTGCCCCCCATCGCCCCCTGGCACCTTTCCCCCGGTTGTCGAGTCCCCCCCGACAAGCATGAGGCCTGCAATTTTCAACAACAACTTTCTTTTTTATGCAGCCAAAGGGCTGGTAGGTCTTGGCCACATTATCGAGCCATCCTGAATTTGAAACCGACAAAGTAAATTGAATGCCACGGGCATTTTGTGGCACATGAAGATCTTACCTTAAGCCTTTTTTCATTTTTCAGCAAGGTGTCATTGCACCTTGCTTTTTTATTTTACAATAGGTTCAATCCCTCTGATTTTCCAATCCTCCACATCCTTTTTCGACAATTTCCGCTTAGCAACCCATCCCTCCATCTCTTTGCTGGCCTCCGCCGCCGAATTGTAAATCTCACCTACATACACCAAGTAACCCTTCGAATCCGCTGTAAAACAGGATTTCAGCAAGGCCGCACAATACAACCCCTTGGTGCGCACCTCGGTCACTGTCATGGCGGCTAGTTTGTATTCCTGATACTCGCCGACCTCAACGATGTACTTCTTTCCATCGAAATTGTAAAATCGGGAACAATCGTAAAGTACGCCCAACGATGCCCCTTTCTCGGTCAGTTCCTCACCTCCAGCCGACCTTTTGCTATGCTCGGCAATCGGTTCGGATGATGATTCTGCTGGTACTGAAATGGTCTCTTTTTCTAAGTGCCAGTAACGGCCTTCATTCTTATTCGGTTTTATTTTGGCGGTGCTTGCTGAGTCTATTTCAAAAGACTTCGGCTCAGCAAGGTTGTTTGACTTCGACTTTGCAATCTTCTCGGTGTATTCTGGCCGTTCGACCAATTGGATACTCGAATTGTCCAATTCCTTCATGGAAATGACCGTGAGCAGCACCAAACTCCCCACCAACATGCCTAATTGGACATGGGTGCTTTTGCGGTAGCGCAAAATGGTCTTGGGGTGGTCGGCATTTCCGAACAGCATTGGCAAAATGTCCAGCTTGCCCCTTTGCTCAAAGGCCTGCATTTGCTTATTGGACATAAAATCCACCACCTGTCTTTTGCCTGCAAAAATGTCGTGGCGACTCGGTGTAATGAGAATTTTTGGGTCAAGGTTCTTGTCAATGGCAAGTAGGCCAATTCCGTTATGCACGCATTGGCTCTTCAGTTCGCTGAGGTTCTTGTCGTTTTTATCTTCGAAAACATCCGTCGCAAGCGCAATCCACTGCTCATCCGCAAAATACTTCTTGAACTGCTCCACGGCATAGATATAGCGGTACCGCCTAAAATTTCGGGCAATTAAAGCAAATAGGCCCAAAATGGTCAGCCCTAACAAGATCAACAAGGCCGTGCGCTCCGAAAATTTGGTGTTGTCGAGGGCGTGGATGGGGAAACGAAAATTGTAAAAGGCCAGGGCCACTACCAAGATGCTGGAGACGGCCAAACCGTCCCAAAGCAAAGTACGCTGGTCGGCCTTGTAAAGCACCTCCTCTTTGGATTCCTTTGAAGTAGCTTCAAAAGTAGCCGTGAAGAGTTTGCCATCCGGCTTTTTGAAGGAATAGTAGCCGTCCGCTACAATACCGCCGACGCCTTCCAAGTCGTACTTGGCCACAACGGGCTGGTCTTCGTATCGAAGCCGGAACTTGTAGTAGTGCCTGAAAAATCGCAGGGCTACCTTCTTGATGATATTCTCGGTGAGTTGCTGTTCTTCCAAAATTGAAGGATTGAAGGATTGAAGGAGCGAAGCCTGCCTGTTGGCAGACAGGGATTGAATGCCCGCACCACATTAACGCTCGCCAATCCAAGATAAACAGTGGGCGGTAAACGGAGGACAAAGCGCCATAAAGTACCTGCTCACGTGTTTATCGTGCAAAGTTCTACAATTCACGCATGATTTTAATGCTTTATGTAAAATTAGGTGGCAGAAGTTTGTTTGACGGCCTCCAGTTCCTTCCAAAGCTTGATAACTTCCACCGCCTCCTTCACGTCATGTACCCGAAGCAGCCGTGCGCCTTGTTGCAGCGCAACCATGTGGAGGGCCGTCGTACCGTTGATGGCATTCCCAGGTTTTACGCCCAATACTTTGCAAATCATGGACTTTCGGGAAATGCCAGCAAGGATGGGCAAATCCGTCATCCTGAAAACGTGGAGGTGGTTGAGCAACTCGTAATTGTGGGACACGGTCTTTCCAAAACCAAAGCCAGGGTCGAGAAGGATGTCCTTTACCCCCAACGAGCGCAGTTGCCCTATTTTTTCGATGAAAAAATATAGTACTTCCTGTACCACATTGCCGTAGGCAGGTGCCACTTGCATGGTATCGGGGCTGCCCTGCATGTGCATCATGATATATGGCACATCGAGTTTGGCAACGGCCTCAAACATTTTTTCATCAAAACGCCCAGCATAAATATCGTTCACGATACTCGCACCTGCGGTTACGGTCAGCCTTGCCACTTCCGACCGAAATGTATCCACAGAGACAATAGCACCTGGGAAGCGACGAATGATCCCGTCTACCACGGGCAGCACCCGACCCAGTTCTTCCGCTTCTGAAATCAATGCCGCACCCGGCCTGCTCGACATGCCACCAACATCAATAATCGCAGCACCTTCCCCCAGCATCTTGTCAACCTGCAGCAGGGCTTTATCCAAATCGGCGTATTTCCCCCCATCAAAAAACGAGTCGGGCGTAAGGTTAAGAATGCCCATAACGATAGGGGTGCTCAGGTCGAGCAACTGGCCGCCGCAATTGATGGTCTGTTTTTCGTAAATCATGATAAACTGTAAACGTGAGCCAATGGCCGTGAGCCGTAAAGTTGCTACCTTCGGGCAAATTTCCTCCAATTTCTTTCCTTATGAAAAGATTTACGAACAGTACACTCAGTTCAACGTTTGGGCAAACCAGCGCTTGGTGGATACATTAGCCAGCTTGAGCGATGAGCAGTTCAATGCTCCCATTGTCAGTAGTTTTCCTTCTGTACGCACGACTTTTCTGCATATTTGGGATGCGGAGGCACTGTGGCTGAATCGGTTGAACGGCATTTCCCTGGAGGCTTTTCCAAGCAAAACCTTCCAAGGTGATACACAAGCCGTCTTTGATGGAGTGCTAAATGCCTCCAAGGAGTTTGCCTACTTCGTGGCCGCACAGCCGGATGTTTTTTTTGAAACAACCATCCAGTTCAAAACCATCTCGTATGGTGCGGGCAGCCAACAGGCCTATGAAATGATACACCATTGCATGAACCACTCAACCTTCCACCGGGGTCAATTGATTACGTTGGGCAGGCAACTTGGATTGGAAAAATTTCCGCCGACTGACTTTGTGTATTATTTAAGGGGGTAGTTGGGTAGGGGATGCTGTCTTTGTGTTACCCTAAAGCCCGAAATTCGTCGGAAATAGGACAATTTTGCCATCAAATCAAAAATACATGAGCACCAATTATCAGCATCGGCCATTGCCAGAAGGCGAAAAATTCAACCCAATGAGGTTGGGGGTCTTCATCTTGGCCCTGGGATTGCTTGGCTTTATCGCCTATCGTTACTATTTTGCCGAAGGCGCCGCCAACTATACCAATATCCCAAAGGAGGTACAGATAAAATACGTGCCTTCCGATTTCAAGGCCGATATTGACTATGACAACGCCCTGCCAATACTTGCCAATCCAGTGCGATACAGTAGGGAGTTTGAGGCCCTCATCCATGACTTCAATATTTCATTGATCAACCATGTGGCCAACCGCATGGACCTATCCGACAGCTTAAAAATCAGGGTTCGGCAGGAGTACGAGAAGCACCACCCGTACCTTCACGAGATGATGTACAACGATTTTGTGGCCATGTCCGATTCCAGTTCCACGCTTTACAACACCTGGTACCAAAACCAACTGACCGGGGCCGTGGAGATACTGCACGAAGTAGCTTCGAAATACACCTGTTTTTTCATCAACCAGATTCTGGGAACCCTTTTGCCGACGCAGGAAGGAAAGATTTACGTGAAAGGCTCCAGTGTAAACACACCCTGCGGGGTAGCGCTTTCGGAAGGCTTGCAACCCATGATTGCCAGACTTAAGGAACGTGCAACCATACAGGACTTCACGCTGGCAAAGGGCATTTTCCAAGAACGGGTAGAAAAGGCTATTGCGGAGTTGGGCACCATGGAAATCAGGGACAGGAAAGGCATTGGCACCTCCAAGCAGACCAAAGTCCTTGGGGTGGATGTATCCTCCACAGAAATGGAGATGTCAGCCATCAGCATCTTGAAAGTAGGGTTTAAGCTGGACAAGTTCTTTGATGTAAACCTCAGTTCCAAATCGAACATCGTGACTGTGACGTTACCTGAACCGGAAATTTTGAGCCACGAGGTCTATCCCCGCATTGACAAACTGGACATAGGCTGGATGCGGGAGTTCGACCAAGCCGATTTCAACAAAAACATGGACGTGCTCCGCAAGGAATTCCGCCGGGAGGCCCTCGAAACAGATGTAATGGAAAAGGCCAAGCAGCGAGCCATCGAACTGATGGACACCATGATGACACCAATGATAAAGGGGCTGAACAGCCGCTATGAACTGAAAGTACGGTTCAAATCCGTGACGAACATACCCGATGAAACGGAGAAGCAACCTGCACCCGACAGCTGATATTATCGAAAAAGAGAACGCAGCACTCCTTTCTTATGGGTATTTTGTGCAACCATACAGTATAACTATTGTTCAAATGCCGCCATTTGTATTGGAAAATAGAATACCAAGCACTATCTTTACCGCTCTTATCTGCAATAAGCTACAAAGATAAAAATACTGCCCCCCCAATCGAACGGTTCCCACTTGCTAAAGGACATGGTTAAGGTCACTCATTGTTAACCGAACACACCGAACCAAACACTTACGATGAATTTATTTTCCGTGAACAAACCACTATATGCCCATTCCATTTTCACCATTGTGGGGCTGCTCTTGCTTTCAATCCATTGCTGGTCACAGCAACGCCTGACCATTGAGTGGGAAAGGACGTATGGGGGCAATGGTTTTGAAGAAATGGCGGCGGCACTTCCGACCAGCGATGGCGGTTATATTTTTGGGGGGATAACAACTAGCAGGGTCGCCTCTTTTGAGGTCACCACGCATACATTTGATACCGTTGATTTCCCAGAATTTACAGGAGATTTTTGGATTTTGAAAACCGACAAAGATGGTGACATCGAATGGGACAAGAGAATCGGCGGCTTCAAACAAGACAGGCTATGGTCAATAGTGCAAACCTCCGATGGCGGCTATCTGGTGGGAGGTGAATCCCGTTCAGGGGTTGGCAACGACAGAACAACCCCAAATAGAGGTGAGAATGACTACTGGGTTGTAAAAATCGACGCAAACGGCAACAAACAATGGGACAGGGCTTATGGAAGCTCTGGCGCCGATGAATTGAGGAAAATCGTCCCCTTGCCCAATGGTCAGTATTGTTTGGCTGGTTTTTCAAATTCCCCCGCAGGTTTTGAAAAATCCACAAGTTCGGTCAATGGCTCAGATGACTATTGGGTAGTACGAATAGATGAAAACGGGGTTCCATTAAACGACTTCACTGTTGGGAGCGACTCCTTGGATTGGCTCTACGATGCTATTTTGACAACAGATGGCAATTTGATGTTGGTTGGTCAAAGCAAAAGCGAAACTGGATTCGGGAAATCTGCCCCGCTTTATGGGCAAAATGATATGTGGCTGGTTAAATGCAGTATCAATGGGCATATCTTATGGGATGCCAGTTTTGGGGGAACCGGGGCTGATGTTTGCCAAAGAATCCGTCAGGCCAATGATGGAAATTATTTTGTGATAGGCGAATCCACTTCGGACAAAATGTCTGGCAATAAAACAGCAACCCACTATGGCGGCACGGATGCTTGGGTTGTAAAATTCAGTGACAACATCACAGGACCTGTCATTATCTGGGATGTGGCTTATGGAGGCATCTCCGGCGATTTTGGTTACGATGTCGTCGAAACCGATTTGGGCACCCTGCTGTTGTTCGGGCAATCCACTTCGCCGCCCGTTGCCAATGGCAAAGATGCGCCACTCATCGGTGGCAATGATTATTGGTGCATTTTCACAAACCCGCAAGGAGGCAAGCTTTGGGAAGAAACCTTGGGGGGAATTACGGAGGATATTGGCCGCATAGGTTTCTTGGCACACGACTATGGTTACATCCTTGCAGGTGCCTCAAGGTCAAATACATCCCCGCCCTATAAATCACAAGACAACCGAGGCCCCGTTTGGAGCGACGACCTCTGGGTCATCCGCACCGGCTGTGCCTTCCCGCCACCAGAATTGAATGACTTGCCCAAGTTTTGCCTCGATGATGTAATCAGCTTGGACGCCACTGTGCCCGGCCCTTGTGACGGTTGTACCTATCATTGGGAAGATGGCACCAACTCCCCATTGCGGAGCCTCTCGCCCGATACCACGACCGAGGTGAAAGTCACCGTGGTACATCCAGATGGCTGCGAAATGGCCGACTCCACCCTCATCGTCATCGTACCAGGGCCGGATGAGTTCCTTGGCAGTTGGACGCCCGTATCTTGCTATGGTAAAACCGACGCAAGCCTGTCCATAGACTCAATTGGAGGCATCGCCCCACCCTTTTTGTATTCCGTCAATGGCAGTGAATTTTCGGCAACCACCAGTTTTTATACCCTCGGCGCTGGAATTTATGACATAGAAGTCTTGGACACAAACGGTTGCACATTGGACACCAGCCTGTACATCCTCCAACCCGATTCAGTGATGGTGGATCTTGGTCCCGATATTTTCCTCGAACTTGGCGACAGTGTTCAGCTTCAAGCCCTAACCAATCTGGTGGATTCTTTCCGCTTTTTTTGGGGCCAGCCATTGGAGCTTTCCTGCGCCGACTGTTTGGAGCCATTTGTCCAACCTTTCCTTACCAGCACTTATAGTATTGAAGTCAAGGACAAAAACGGTTGCGAGGCAATGGACAATATCGTCGTTATTGTCAAGAAAGAGGACAATGTTTACATCCCAACTGCATTTTCCCCCAACAACCTCGACAACTTGAACGACTTCTTCACGGTATATGCGGGCAAGTCTATCGAAAAGGTCAAGTCTTTGCATGTCTTTGACCGATGGGGCGAACAAATGTTCGAGCGCTTCGACTTCCGGCCCAATATTGACCAAATTGGATGGGACGGCAAATTGAATGAACGCCCGCTCGACCCTGGAGTTTTCGCCTACAAGGCCGTAATCGAGTATATTGACGGTCGTATCGAGGAGTTCTATGGAACGGTCACTTTGATGAATTAACCCTAGAAGGATGGAATAACTCAACCACCAATTTTTTCAAGCTGAATCAAGTCCTTGTTAATTTCCTTTTGGTTCCAATTCTTGTGAATCGCCAAAGTCGCCCCCAACGCAGTAGCTTGTGCCACCGTTGCCGCAAAGACTTCCATCTCAGGGAAGGCACTGGCCAAAAGCCTCATGTAGGTTTTGTTCTTGGAAAAACCGCCATCCACGAAGATGTGCCGAACAGGTGAGCCACCAATGGCAAGCTTTGCCGATGCTACCTGCTTTTTGACCAATTTCTTCATAAACGCCTCGTACCTACCAGCAAGTGCCGTTCCAGCGACCAATGGCTGTTTGTAAAAATCAGGCGTTGTGTGGTGCTCCTTTGCCAATTTATTTACGAATTCCTCATGTTCGTGGCCACCAAAATAACGGGCGGCCTTCACGGGCCTTCCCTCGTAAGTGAGGTAGCAGAGGCAGTCTTGGGCCAGTTCTCCAGCGGTCAAAGGCTCCTCGTTGAAAGGATTCATGGAGATGCACCAAGTACCAGTTGAAATGAGCAAGAAAGGCTCCTTGAAGGTAGCGAGATAGGGAATCAGCGCTGCCGAACTATCATGCAAGCCCATTGGTGGGCTTGAAACAGGTGGGAACTTGGCCACTATACCCTCCGCTTTCACCCATGCATGGTAGTCATTTTGTTGGTAATCCCAAAGCAGGGTATGGCAGCCTAGACTCGTCAAGTCGCTGCCCACCTCGGCTGGTCTGCTGAACCACCCTATTTTCCGTCCAATGACCCATGTGACAAATTGCGGCAGGTGCAGCGCCCACTTTATTTTATTGAAAATCAAGGGATTGCGATACTTCAGCCAGTAAAGTTGCAGCCCTGAATTTAAGTGGTCGAGCACTGGGGAAGCGGTTTCGAGCGCCAGTTTCTCCTCGCCGCCATAGGCATCGAAGAACTGCTTTTTCAGGTCTTCTGGGAAGGGCTTCAAGTAGTTGTAGAGCGGTGCAACGGGTTCGCCATCCTCGCCCAAGTGGACAAAACTGGCCCCGTAGGCCGACACGTTGATGGCATTGAGGTGGAACTTTTCTTTGATTTCGTCAACAGTACGCTCTATCCACTCGGTCAGGGCTTTTAGGTCCTCACAGGGGAAGCCGTCGTCATCCACCGCTTCGGTTAGGGTTTCGCTTTTTTCAAAAACAATGCGGTAGTCCTCGTCAAAGACGAAGGCTTTTTTGTTTGTTTTGCCGATGTCGAGGATGAGGATGAGTGCCATATTTTGACGTAGCGAGATAAATTGGATTTTTTTTTTTGACGCAGAATGACGCAGATTTTTTATGATTGGTTATGTTTGGCTCTGCTGCGCAAAATTAGGTTGGCATTTGGATGATACATTATGATTTTGGAAGGCGGTTCTCGGCTTGCTTCCGGGCATTGCTGAACACCCTTCGCTTTATTTGCAATTCTTCCCCAAAGTTGATTAATAAGCCTACTTCGACATCAGTTGCCTTGAGGTAATTTACCAATTGCACTTCATGTCTTGCATGGAGGCATTCTACAGCTTTTAACTCGACAATTACCACATTATTGACAATAATATCAGCCTTGAAATCACCCACAACTTCTTCTTCGAAATAGACCTTAATTGGGTATTGGCAATCCACTTTAAGCCCAGCTTTCAGCAACCTAATCGCTAATGAATTCTCGTAAACTGACTCCACAAAACCATAACCAAGTTTATTGAAAACATGGTATGCCTCTTTGATAATAAGTGAGGTTAAATCAGCATGTTGGTAGTTTGTAACGTCGCTCATAGTTTTGAATTTTAAAGTGATTAAATAAAAACTGAACCCATCCCAACTTTGCGCAGCATAACCAAACATAACCAATCATAAGAAATCTGCGTCATTCTGCGTCAAAAAAAACGTTTTGCGCAGCATAACCAAACATAACCAATCATAAGAAATCTGCGTCATTCTGCGTCAAAAAAATGTTTTGCGTAGCAAAATCACAACCCCGTCGCCACCGTCCTCGCCCCCCTTTCCATCACCAACCCATCCCTCACCCGCATCTCCCTAAACACCCCAATCGGCTCCAGTGCTCCCCCACCCCGCACCCTCGCCTCCGCCACCAGCGCCCGTACATCTGTCCGGTACGCCGCCTGAAAAAGCTCCTGACAGCGCACCGTATCGTTCTCCAATTGAGCAGCATTCAAAGCCATCCTATCTACAATAAGCGCCTGTGCGTAAGCAATCATTATCGCCTCAACTGACTGTAACAGATCTTCCAACGGGTCTTTTACATTGTGCGAGGCATCTATCATCCAGCCCAAATCGGTGGCATGGTTCATCCCTTTGGCGTCCATCCCCTCTACCAACTCGTTGAAAATCAGAAACAACTGATAGGGCCGGATGCTTCCCACGGTCAGGTCGTCGTCGCCGTACTTCGAGTCATTGAAATGAAAGCCGCCAAGCTTGCCTTCCATCAGCAGCAGTGCCACAATTTGCTCGATATTGGCGTTGGGCAGGTGATGACCGAAGTCAACGAGGGTGTAGGCTTGTGGCCCCAACTTCTGTGCATAAAGCAGCGACTGCCCCCAATCGCCCACCGTCATCGAGTAGAAATTCGGCTCGAATGCCTTGTATTCGATGAACATTTTCCAATGCGAAGGTAGCGCCGCATAGATTTCATGCAGGCTCTCCAAGGTGTTCTGAAATGCCCTTCGGAAATTGAGCTGACCGGGGAAGCACGCCCCATCCGAAAGCCAAACCGTGAGCGACTCTGAGCCAAGCGCCACGCCGTGCTTTATCACTTCGATATTGTGCTCGATGGCTTGCTTGCGCACGGCCTTGTCCACATGCTGCAAGCTGCCAAATTTATAGCTGAGCGCCTGATCTTGTTGGTCTTGAAAAGTATTGGAATTCACCGCATCGAACTTTAGGCCATGTGAGGCGGCCAGTTCTTGAATGGCTTTTCCGTCCTTCGGAATATCCCACGGGATATGCAAAGAGATGGCCCCACTGCTGCGGTTCAGGGCGTGGAGCAGCCCCACATCTTCGATTTTTTCTTCCAAGTTGCGAGGTTCGCCGCCGCCGGGAAAGCGCCCGAAACGGGTACCGCCCGTGCCCAGTGCCCACGAGGGGATGGCCACTTGGAAGTCCATCAGTTTTTGCAGAGTGCCCTCTGGGTTCTCAATTTCTGAGGTAATGAAATCAAGGCGTTTTTTGTGTTGCCCAATATGGGCTTCGTTGTGGGCTTCGATGTGTTGCTGCGTTAGTCTCATGGCATAAAAAAGACTTCTTTAAGTGATGTAGAAACTGGTGAATTGTCGGGGTTGGCGGCCATGATATCGCTCATGTGCGCCCACCAGCGCTGCATGACGGGGTGCTTGGGCAACTCGTCGAGAGCAGCCAATTTTTCAATCTCCATCACCCCAAAAAGCGTGTTGGTTTCTTCGTCGAGGAAAATGGAATAGTTGTGGATGCCGGTGCTGTGCAACAGAACGGCCAACTCCGGACAGAGGGCATCGTGGCGGCGGCGGTATTCCTCGGACTGGCCGGGGTGGAGGTGCATTTTGAAAGCTCTTCTTTCCATGATGTTTATCTTAAAAACCCCATTGCAACGCCCCCGTCCACATTCAGCGCATTGCCCGTGCTCTTGTTCAGCAGCCCGCCCACGAGGGCAAAAACCGCATTCGCAATATCCTCCGGCAGGATGATTTCACCGAGCAGTGTGCGCTTGGCGTAATAGGCAGGAAGTTCTTCCACAGTCACGCCATAAGCCTTGGCACGGCCCTCTGCCCAGCCGCCCGCCCAGATGTTGGAGCCAGCAATGACGGCGTCGGGGTTCACCATGTTCACCCGGATTTTGTCGGGGCCAAGCTCGGCGGCGAGGAGGCGGGTCATGTGAGCCTGGGCGGCCTTGGCAGTGCCGTAGCCCACATTGTTCGGGCCAGCAACGACGGCATTTTTGCTAACGATGTTCACGATGTCGCCGCCGAAGCGCTGCTTGCGCATGACCGCTATACTTGCTTGCGAGACGAGGAATTGCCCCTTCACTAGGATGTCCTGCAATTTGTCCCAATCGCCAACCGAGTGTTCCAAGATGCCCTTCGAGATACTAATGCCTGCGTTGTTCACCACGATGTCCACCCCGCCAAAGGCAAGGCAGGCGGCCTCGAATGCGTCGGCTACGGAGTTGGAATTGGTGACATTTAAAAGGGTTGTTACAGCTTTGTCATTGCCGTAGGCAATCTGAAAGTCAGTTTTTGCTTCGGCCAAACGAGCCTCGTCAATATCGTTCAGCACCACGCAAGCGCCCTCGGCGGCCAGCTTTTTGGCGGTCGCCAACCCGATGCCGCCGCCGCTACCCGTCACCAGTGCCACCCGCCCACTGAGCGGTTTTGGCTTGGGCATGCGCTGCAATTTCGCCTCTTCCAGTAGCCAGTATTCGATGTCGAAAGCCTCCTGCCGGGGTAGCGCCGTATATTCCGAAATGGCCTCTGCGCCCCGCATCACGTTGATGGCGTTGATGTAAAATTCGGCGGCCACACGGGCTGTCTGCTTGTCCTTTGCAAAAGTGAACATGCCCACGCCGGGCCAAAGGATGACCACCGGGTTGGGGTCACGCATGGCGGGGGAGTTGGGGTGTTTGCAGGTGTCGTAGTAGGCGGCGTATTCAGCCCGGTATTGCTCGAATTGCGGAGCTAAGACTTCCGAAATTTCTAAAATTTCGGAAGTCTGTGCGGTCGGCGAAAGCTGCAAAACCATCGGCTGAATTTTCGTCCGCAGGAAGTGGTCAGGGCAGCTCGTGCCGAGCGGGGCGAGGCGTTCGAGGTCGTTGGAGTTGATGAATTCGAGCACCCGCTCGTCGTCGGTGAAGTGGCCGATTTTACGTGATTCATGATTCGTGATTCGTGATTCGGAGCACAAGCCACGCAGGATTGGTGCAATGGCGGCGGCTTGTTTCCGTCGTGCCTCGCTATTAAGGCTTTGTGTTTTTGCTCCGCCAAAAACGGGGCGGCTTTTCCCCAGCCTGTTTTCAATGAAAACACTCGCCTGTTCGATTACTTCCAAGCTATTGATGTAGCATTCCTTGGACGTATCGCCCCAAGTGAACAGCCCGTGCCCACCCAGCACGATGCCTCGGATGCCGGGGTTTTCGGTGAGGCACTTTTCCAATTGCAGCCCAAGGTCGAAGCCGGGGCGTTGCCAAGGCACCCAGCCCATCGTGTCGCCCCAGATTTCCTGCGTGATGGCCCGGCTGTCCTTTGCGGCAGCGATGGCGATGGCGGCATCGGGGTGCAGGTGGTCAATATGCTTGAACGGCAGCAACCCGTGCAGCGGCGTGTCAATGCTCGGTGCGGCGCTGTCGAGGTCGTAGAGGCAGTGCAGTTGTAGCCCCACGATTTCGTCCTCGAACGCTATGCCCCGGTAGCGGTTCTTGAGTTGGTGCAGCTTCTCGACGTACAGCCCAGCGATGCCCTTTCGGGTCAGCGTGCCGATGTCGCCGCCGGAACCTTTTACCCACATCACCTCGACCGGGTTACCCGTCAGCGGGTCACGCTCAGTGGTCTTACAGGAGGTATTGCCGCCGCCGTAGTTGGTGATGCGGAGGTCGGCCCCGAGGATGTTGGAGCGGTAAAGGAATAGGGCGATTTGGTCGTCGCCGATGGCATCTGCTTTCTGGTCATCCCAGAGATAGTTTACGTGGTGGAAGTTCATTTCAATATTTTATCCGGGTGATTCAAAAATCAAAAATTAAAGCTACCCGGTTTTTTGATTATAAAATTTAAATGATTCAAAGACAAACCCGATTCATACCTTGGCTTTTCAACCAGTTTTTTTGCCTAACATTGAAATCGAGAAATCATGAACTACAAATTCCTTGGCGTTTTGGGGCTTTTTATGCTTGCCATCAGTAGGCTGTTGATGCTGAACGGGGAAGCATTTATACAGTCCCAACAACCGTTCGATTTTGTCCACTTGCTCATGCTCGCTGGCGCAGTGCTTACCCTTTCGCTCAGTCATGTTTTTCCAAAAAACATCTTCAATTCCATTGCAACACCCCTAACCATATTGGGCATAATTGCACATGTGGGCATGTGTGCCATTGACTTCGTGTTCTGGAGTTTTGGCGACGACAGCGGTGCCAGAAATGCGCTGGTGGGTCATTTGTTGAACAAACCTGTCATCTGGCTCCCGTTCTTTGTCATTGGCCCAGCTCTGCTTTTCGTGGGCATCACCACCCAAGCATGGCATTTCATCAAAAGCCAACCAGTAGCCGTACTGCTCGCCCTGCTCGGCGGCACGGGCATTGGCTTGGGGCAGATGGTTTTCAACAACCAATTGCTAATCGTCATCAGTTATTTCGTTTTTGCAATTGGCGTGACGATGCTGGTGTATAGGAAAACGGAAAAATAATTTAGCGCCCTACTTTTTCCGCAGCCTTGCCACATAGCCACCCCCTGGTGCCATTTGAATTTTCAAATTTGATTTTGTTGACAAAACCTCAGTCGAAATCAAGTAATCCGAGGCAATTTTGTCCGCATTCATACCATCAGCGCAAATAGTTGCCTCAAAACTGCCCTCCCCTAGAAAGTCCAGCGGGATGCTGACTTCCCTTGCAGTCCAGTCGTTCATTGCAGCAATGAACCAGTCGTTGCCATGTTTACGTGCCATCACCACATAGTCGCCGAGGACGGCGGCTGGCACCAGCGTTTCATCCCAAACCGTTGGAATGCTGCCGAGCAGTTCCATGAAGCTAGGCTCAAGCAAGCCAGTGCTGGGGTTTCCCGAAAAAATCTGGAGTGGGCTGTCGTACACCACGAACATGCTCAACTGGTGGCAGCGGGTTCCTTGCGACATGACTTTACCCCAAATTGGCCGGAAAGTGGACTGGGTGGCATTGTCCAAGATGCCCGGCTCGTAGTCCAACGGCCCTGAAACCATGCGGATGAAAGCTTGCTGCACGTTGTTTTCTGGCGTGGCTTTGCTGCTCCAGGCATTGTACTCCGAGCCAAGCACACCCTCACGGGTGATGGCATTCGGGTAGGTGCGTTCGAACCCCGCAGGCTTGAACGAGCCGTGGTACATGACCATTATTTTCCGGCGGGCACAGGCTTCGGCGATTTTTGGGTAAAAATTGACCATTGGCTGGTCGTCACGGTCCATGAAATCCGTCATGATAAAGTCCACGCCCCATCGCTGGAACTGGTCAAGGGCGGGTTCTAGTTGGCGCTCCAAGGTAGAGGCCAGCGTCCATAAGCTCAAGCTAATGCCCTGCGAGCGGGCATGAGCAGCGATTTCCTCCATGTCCAAATTGGGGTTTATCTTGAAGAGGTCTTTCACTTCCGACCAGCCAGCGTCGAGCATAATCCGCTGAAAACCAAAGCGTTTTGCAAAATCAATATAGTATTTATAAGTGGCGGTGTTGATGCCCGCTTTAAACGGGACGTTGTAGAGTGCAATATTGATGATCCATTCATCCGTGCCCCTGCCCGGTTTTATCCAAGAGACATCGCCAAGGCGGTTGGGCGAGGCAAGGCGGTAAACGAGGTCGGTGGAGGGCAGTGTCCTGTCGTCGCCCAGCACCATCACCCGCCAAGGAAAACTGCGATTGCCTTTGGTGCGGGCAATGAAATCGGCACGTTGCGTGACGATTTCAACTGGGAATTCCCCCTCGGTCATTTTCATTGCCAATGGGTAGGGTGCAAAAACGCCCTTCAGAGCGCCGTCCGCAGCCGACAAAAACATGCCGGGATAATCCTCCAAATCCGACTCGGTAAGCACTAACCGTAGCCCATTTCCGGCATCAACCAGCACTGGAGAAAACATCAGTGCATCTTTGCCGATGCTGTCCAATGGCTTTATTTGGTAGGGTTCCTCGAAACTGGTGTGGAAAATATCAACACTGTCCCGCTTGACCACTTGGGGGAACCAAACCTTGGCAGCCTTTTCCACCTTGAACTCCGCCACCTCGTTGGTCACGGTGATGCTGTCGGCAAACTGGGTCTGAAATCGGTAAGCCACGCCATCGTCGTAAGCCCGGAACTGCAGGCTGTACTGTCCCTTGAACTGCAAGGTCAGCTCGTTGAAATTGTCGGGAATCACCTTGCGCTTGATGGCAACTGGCGGGATAATGGTTTCCTTGACCGCACGGTTTTGCGCCTTTTGCAGCACTGGCGACTTGCCAAGTGCTTGGCCATTCGACAAAACCATCCTTGGCGATGAGGGCGCTACGACCTGCTTGCCCTCATGCAATACCTCGAACTGCATGGTTTCACCTAGCGATATATTGACCTTTATTTTTCCATTTGGAGAACTGAGGGTATGGCTTTTTTGGGAAAAAGCTGCGGTGGCGACGATGAAGAAAAGCAGGTAGGCGAATGATTTTTTTTTCATGGTAAAAATGCGCTTTCAGTGGTGATGTTTGCTGGAAAACATGGTTTGGTTCAGGACGAAAATAACGGTTTGGCGAAGCGTTATGCTTACAGTTGATGCCGCCATAGTTGATGATGTGGAGGTCGGCACCGAGGGTGTGGCTATCTGGTCGGCCCAGTAATAGTTGACGTGGTGGAAATTATTATTGGCCATCTTTATTTCTTTCACCCAAGTAAATCATAAAATCGTTTTTAAAAATTACTTGGATGGGTTTGGTTATATTTCTTCTTCATTGGGCATTGTACTATGATGCCTCATTGTTCTCTAAACTCCAGCCCCCTCGTTATATCCACCCAAAAATCTTTCCCTTCTGCACTTTTAAATTTATAAAAACCAGTCTGCTTATTAGGCATAGAAACAAGAGTAGGGTAATGCCCATATACAACGCCAATTTCCTTTCCATCTGTTGATAGCAGTATCACGCTGGCATTACGGAAACTATCTTTATCGTTCATATTAAGGCCAATTAAAATTACACCTGTTTGTTTGTCAATAGTAGTTCTAATGTAAGAATCCGATTCGTAAAGAACATTTCCCTTCCAATCCAACAATTGATGGCTTTTTCCATTAGAATTTGGGGCAAATTCATGAAGGAATTTGCCGTTGGCATCTATAGACAATTCGTTGAACCGAAAGGGCAAAACTTGTTTACCTGTTGAGTCCACAAGCCCATCAAGACCGTTTCTTGAATATACCAAATGACCTTTTCCGAAATCGGGTTTTCGACGCCTAGCCTTACTGTCATCTATGTCGTTTAGCGTTTCTATCGTGCGGCAACGATTATCAACGATGAGCCAGATGGGTTTTCCATTTTCCTCTTTTCTAACTGCATTGCGGCTTTTCAAATACGTGGGGCCTTCCGTAAATTGGAAATGTGCCAATTGCTCACCCGAATAAGTGAACCAAGTATGGACAGTTCGCTGGTTCGCCGTATTGCGGTCCAAAGTTTGGAAAACCCTAAAATTATCGGCCTTGTCAAGACAACCATAATACCAATCGGCACTGGAAATGCTAAAAACGTCTGGCTTTAGATGGTTGACCATATGCATTCTACTAGGAATAAATGTTTTATTGATTCCATAAGGGTATTCCATCACCAAATTCCATGAAATGGGCTGAAAAGCAGCACCTTCTGTGGGCTTAATGACCCATTCGCCTTTTGCATTCAGCACGCCGCTGCCCATGTAGGGTGGTTCTTTCAATTTGGGTTTAGACTTCGGTCTATCGTTTTTTACCACAAACTCCTCTTCAATTGAAATATCCTGCGGGGCTTGCTTGACTTTTTCGTCCACTTTGGTTGGTGGGCTTTCAATGTGAACATGTTCCTTAAACAATGAATCCCGTTTTTGAAAAGCTACCACGAGGCCGGTTAAATTCAAGTTTTTCACAAAGTTGTGATTGATTTCTTCATACGGGAATTCAAAGCCATCTGGCAATATTGGCTTCATATTCTTATCGTAAAACCTTACTTGCTTATCAGAATTGGAATAAGCCAAAATGAGCAACCCTACTGGTGTCTCAACAGCTTTTACTTCAAAGTCCTTCCAAGCCCGCAGCTCAATGGGCAGCGGCATTTCGCCATTTTCCTTGGTGAAGATAGTCGTGGGCTTGTTGGTGATGTTCGGTACATAGACGAAGTCTTTCCTGGCAAAGTTGGGGTGAAGGCAGTCCATTTCAGGCATCCTTTTCCCCTCCCCATCGTATGCCTGCCAAATATGCTGAGCGGGCATCCTGCCAAACAGCTCCACGCCTTTGTAACTGTTAAATGCTTTTAATTCCTCAAATTGTAGCTGCAGGACGGGCAGAAAATTCTCATCAAGAAAGCCGGCCAATCCTTGCTTTTTAACAAACAAATAATCATCGCTAATCCTCGGTTCAATTTGCTCGTATTGGCGTGGCAAAAGTTCCCTTCCGTCAAAATCCATCATTCCATACAGGCTTTTGTCACCAACGGTGCGCTGGGTTTCAAAATAGGTCTTACCATCCCATTTTAAGGTGCGAACATGCCTTGCAGAGTCCCGAAAGATGAGTCGCCCATCAGGGGCAAAGGCACCCGAAATGTGTTTGTCTGAGAAAATGAAATGTGGTGGTAGTCCTCCGGGTTTGTTTACCCATGAGATTGAAGAAAATGCATCCGCTATAAAAAGCTCACCATTCGCCTTGATAATTTGCTGCCGTTTGTCCTGTTCATGGATAAAAAGCTCGTCAGTGGCAAATTTGAGCTTGCCGGGCATGGGGGGTAAAACTATATTGCTCTCAAAATCAATCACCCCTTCGCCTTCAGAGGTTTTTACGATTAAAAAACGTTCGCCTGCTGAGCGCACGTCCTCGTATTTAGCAGGTATGACGTACTCACCTTTACTATTGACCACCCCTGCTTTGACTCCTTCACTACGTTCAAAACCCAGCAAAATTGGGTCAGAAACATAATAGCCTTCTCTTCCCGTTGGCACCAGTTTGTTGAACTTAAAGGGTGAAAGGAAATTCCCTTTACGGTCTGCAATAGCTGTTTTATGCTCCGAATTTTCCACGATGAATGCATTGCCAACAGCTATCATACCGGCGTAGTCCTTTTCAAAAACGAAATTGAGTGAAGTGTCCATATAATTCACCAATCCGTTTAAACGACCGACAAGCATTAACCCATCAAAGAAGTGACCAGCATAGCCACCATGCCTTGGATGAGGCAGTTCTACCATTTGAAACCAAGGGATTACGCTGTTTTTCCTGGTGTCATATGTACATACAACCTGTTTGCCAGTTCTAAGGTTGATGAATATTTGTTGTTCTGCATCATAAACCATTCCTAAATGCTTGAGCGTATCGGCGGGCATACTAATATCCAGGTTGGCATGATTCCACGGAAACCGTTGGGCTTGAGAATAGGAGTTAGGGATTTCCATACCATTTTGAAACACCCAAACAGGTTGACCGTCTTTTTTTGCCTGAAACGCTGGTAGATACGGGTCAAAGCATTCATTCACCTCTGTGTATTTAGGTTGAATTACTACCTTGCCATTTACATCGGCAAAGCCTGTCAACCCATTTTTGCCGAGATAGGGAATGAGTATTTGAGCAACACATTGGGTGCTGCAAATAATTAAGATAAGGACCTGTATTAGTTTCATACAGCTTTTACATTCTTGGTTTTTAATTTCCTATACATCAGAACACAGGTTTTGTAAAATCCCAACGCAATGGTCGCAAATAGAAAGCTACTTTGCCTATGGCCTATGTACCAATAGTAATACGGATACCAGCCAGGGCTACCTCCCACATGGTCAAGAGCAACCGAATCGGCACCGAAATTGGACATTTCTGACGAAATGAAGTGTTCGCACCCATTAACCGTCAATGGCAAACTAAAGATGAAATAAAACACCAGCCAAACGAAAATATCATCCTTGATTCTGTTCCAAAATGATTTCATCACGCTAGTTTTTTCTGCATCCATTTACTCAAAACCAAATACAGCACCCCGCACCCCACCCAAGCCGGCAGCGTCAAGAACGACAGGAAAATCCCCTGCGATTTTGACACAAAATAAAACAGCCCACCGCTTAGCGCCCAAGCCAGCAGCACGGCCATGTTGAAACTGACGCCCGCCTTTTCCGCATAGTTTTTCACCACGCCGAACCGCTCCGCAAAAAAATGCTCGAACACAATGACCGCTCCCACTGGGGCGAGGATGAAGCCATAGACCGCCACAAAGTCCAGCAGCTTCATGGCGAAGGCGGGGAACAGCCCGGCGATGGTCGCCACCGAGCCTGCAATCACCGTGGCCCAAGTGGTGTTCACCTTCGGTAAAATCGCCTGAAACGCAAGGCCGGAGCGGTAAATCGTCGGGTTGGCGGTCGTCCAGCCAGCGAGGATGACCGTCACGACGCCGAGGATGCCAATGGCATTGTAGGCCAATGGGCCGGGGGCGACAGGCGGGGCTTGGCCACCTGCCAGCATGGCCGCTGCTTCCGGTGTTTTGATATAAGCGGCATAGAGCAGCGCCGCCGCAATCCAGGCCATGTAGTGCCCGACGTACATCCCGGCAGCGGTCGTCCAACCAGCCTTGGGGCTTTTTGCGAAGCGGAAAACCGAGAGGTCGCTCATGCCGATGTGCATGGCCGCATTGCAGAACCACGACCAGATGACGACGTGCCAAAACGTGTATTTGATTTGGCCGGGGAAGGGTTCGCCGCCCTCTCCCCAAACATCCCAGAACTGGCCGAAACTGCTGACACCCAATTGCCGCAAGGCAGCAAAACCCGCCAGCACGAAGCCCAGCACGATGATGGGCGACATCCAGTTGGCGGCCTTCGCAACGGTGTTGTAGCCCTTGGCGGCAATGAAGGTGAACAGCGCACCCAGCGCCAGCACGATGATGACCCAAGTGACGCCGTTGGGCATGGTGTCCGTGAGCTTGGGCATGGGCATGTCGAAGGGGATGCCGACCGCCGTGGCCGAGACGGTTATCATGCTGCCAGCGAGGAAGCAAAAGAGGATGCCGTTTGCTAGGTTGTAGAAGGTGACGAGGTGCTTCCCGCAGATTTTTTCCAACTGATAATAGAGCGTGAGGCGGTGCTTGGTGGCTATCTCCGCTGTTAGGAAGCGCCACGAGAGCACGGCGAGAAAATTGCCGAGCAGCAGCCCCACGATGAGGTCGAAGGCGCTGACGCCCGCCGTCAGGAACAGCGGCCCAATGACGAACTCGGTGCCAGCGGCGTGCTCCCCGGCGTACATGCCGAGGAAGCTGCGCCAGTCTTTCCAGTGGGAGGCGGGCACGGGTTCCCGCTCGAATTCTTCGGTTTGTGCTTGTTTTTCGTCTTGCATGTTGGTTGGTTTTGCTTTGCAAAAAATTGGTGTTCTACTTCTTCAACCAGCCGTGACTATCCAGCCAAAGCCCGAAGGCGTCCAGCCATTTGTCGCTGGGCATGCCTTGCTTTCTGGCCCCGAAGCCGTGGCCGCCTTTTTCATAAATATGCAACTCGGCGGGCTTCCTGCGGCGTTCCATTTCTTGAAAATATCGGCACTCTGGGTTTGAAAACCAAAAACGTCGTCGGCAGAGCAGACCACGAAAAGCGGCATGGCATCGGCTGGCACGGGCTGGCTGTCGTCCCGTTGCAATGCAGAGTAAACAGGCACGGCAAAGTCTGGCCGACTGGCCGGGGTATGGTCGTACACCACGCCACCAACCACACCGCCGCCCGCCGAGAAGCCGATGATGCCGATTTGGTCGGGCTTGATGCCGTACTCGGCGGCATGGCTGCGCACATACTCGACGGCGGCTCGGCCATCTGCCACTGCCAAGGGGATAATGCCGCCAACGATTTTCATGAATTTCTCACGGTCGCCCACGCTTTGCGAGAACTCCAGCTACGCCATCCTCGCCCGTGGGAGCTACCCGGTACTTGAGCACGAAGGCAGTGATGCCTTGTTTCACCGCCCAATCGGCCACCCAATTGCCCTCGCTATTGATGCTGTGCGCCATGAAACCGCCGCCCGGTGCGATAACGAGCGCCGTGCCGTTGGCAATGGTGGGGTCGGGCAAGTGGACCGTCATGGTGGGCTTGGAAACGTTGGTGACGACTTCCGTTTTCCAGATTTGGCTGAAATACTGGCGCTCTGGCCTGTCCCACTTGATGTCTGGCGGCGTCGGAATGGATTGGAGTTCAATGGTTTTTTGGGAAAACAGGAGGTTTAGCGCCCAAAAAGATGCGAACAGAAAGCTGAGTGATTTTTTTTTCATATTGTTCATAAGTTTTGCCGAAATAGCATTGAATTAAGCTCCAAAAATGGTATTTTTAGCTTGGTTCAATCTGAATATTTTGAATCAAGTTTTTCATTGAACCCTGCAAAGGTTTTGAATACCGAGAAAGCATTGAATGTCAATGTTTTGTGACCGCTCGGAACTTGAAACAAAAAACTGAACCCTATTTATTTCTGCCCATTATTCATTGCAAAAGGCAATGGCTAAATACTGGGGAATATCTTTGACGTCTGCTGGAAAACTTGCCGTGTACCAAAAAGCCCCGAAAACAATTCAAGCTAAGTGCGATGAAAAAATTTATCAAAATCCTCCAGCTTTGTGTGCTTGCATTAGTTGCCTTCCTTTTATTCTCCTTTTCAAAAACAAATGATAATCCCCGCACCGTTGAAAAATTCAACACCGACTGGCATTTCATCCTTGGCGATTCGGTAGCTTATAAATTGCCAAATTTTGACCATACCAACTGGCGCAAACTACGGCTGCCGCACGATTGGAGCATCGAGGGCTCATTCAATGAAAAAAATCCGTCAACACCGAGCGGCGGCGCACTGCCTGGCGGCATTGGTTGGTACCGCAAAACCTTCAGCCTCCCGAAAACTGCCAATGGCAAAAAATACTTCATTGATTTCGATGGCGTGTATTGGAACAGCGAGGTTTGGCTCAATGGGCAGTCCCTCGGTAAGCGACCAAGCGGCTATATTTCCTTCCGCTATGACCTCACGCCCTATCTGAAATATGGGGCAGAAAAAAACGTCCTTGCCGTCCGGGTGGACAATTCCAAGCAGCCGAATTCCCGGTGGTATTCTGGTTCCGGCATTTACCGAAATGTTTGGCTGGTAAGCACCAGTGGCGTTAACATTGGGCATTGGGGAACCTTCATCACTACCCCTAAAGTGGGCCCAGCATCTGCCAACGTTTCCATCCAAACGACCGTTGACAACACAACTGGCATGGACAAGGAAGTAAGCTTGACGACCCTCATCTTGGATGCGAAAGGGCAAGAGGTGGGCAAGGGGACAGTCAAGGGCATTATCCCAAAAAACAGTTCAAAGGAATTCGGTCAAGAGTTGAGCGTCGCTAACCCTTCGCTCTGGTCAATTGAAAGCCCAAGCCTATATCAAGCCGTTTCAAAGGTAACCGTTGGTGGCACCTTGGCCGACGAGTACAAGACCGATTTTGGCATCCGAACCTTTAATTTTGACCCACTCAAAGGCTTTTTCCTAAATGGAAAACCATTGAAAATATTGGGCGTTTGCAACCACCACGACCTCGGCTGCCTCGGTGCCGCTATGAATACCCGTGCCATTGAGCGGCAATTGGAAATCTTGAAAGACATGGGCGCCAACGCCATCCGCACCTCGCACAACCCTCCCGCACCCGAACTGCTCGACCTCTGCGACAGGATGGGGTTCATCGTCATGGATGAAATCGTGGACGTATGGAAAAAACCAAAAGTGCAGTACGACTATCACCAGTTTTTTGACGAGTGGCACCGCCGTGACCTCGAAGACCTCGTGCTGCGTGACCGCAACCACCCAAGCGTCATGATGTGGAGTATCGGGAATGAAATTTTGGAGCAATGGGACAGTACGGGCATCCCCCTGACCCGTGAAATGGTGGGAATCGTGAAAGCGCTCGACAACACCCGCCCCGTAACTGCTGGCCTCAACCCGCCCAGTAAGGAATGGAACAACATGGTAAAATCAGGTGCGCTCGACTTGGTAGGGTTCAACTATGATTTCAAAAACTACGAAGCGTTTCCACAAAACTTCCCCGGCCAGGTATTCATTTCCACGGAAGCAGCTTCTGCCTTGGAGAGTCGTGGCCACTACGATATGCCTTCCGATAGCATCCGCCGTTGGCCGCTTCGTTGGGACTTGCCTTTTAACGAAGGAAATCCCGACAATTCCGTTTCGGCCTACGACAACGTGAGCGCCCCGTGGGGTTCTACGCACATGGAGACCTGGCGTTTGATAAAAAAATATGATTACCTCTCTGGGCTTTTCATCTGGACGGGGTTCGACTATCTTGGGGAGCCAACGCCTTATGGTTGGCCTTCCCGTAGTTCCTATTTTGGCATAGTGGACTTGGCGGGCTTCCCGAAAGATGCTTTTTACCTCTACCAAAGTGAGTGGACCAAACAGCCAATGCTGCATATTTTCCCGCATTGGAACTGGTCACCAGGCAAGTTGATAGATGTTTGGGCCTATACGAATTGCGAGGAGGTGGAGCTGTTCTTAAATGGAAAATCGCTTGGTGCCAAGCGGAAAAACGCCGAAGACCTACACCTCGTATGGCGTCTGAACTATGAACCTGGGACCTTGAAATCCGTAGGCCGCATTGGAGGCAAGGAGGTTTTGACCAAGGAAATCCGCACCGCAGGGCCACCCACAAAAATTACGCTTCAAGCCGACCGAAGCGCCCTCTCAGCCAATGGAGAAGACCTCTCTTTCGTTACGGTGCGCATCGAAGATGCCGAAGGCAACCTTGTGCCGAATGCTGCCAACCTTGTCAATTTTGAAGTATCAGGCCCCGGTTTCATTGCCGGCGTGGACAATGGCAGTCAAACCAGCCTTGAGCCGTTCAAAGCCAATTATCGAAAAGCCTTCAATGGCTTATGTTTGGCCGTGGTGCAGTCTGATGGAAAGCCCGGAAAGCTGTCACTGCGGGCAAGTTCGGATGGACTGAAAGGGGCAAGTATTGAGATGGTGGCGAAATGAGTCAATGCAGCGGAGGTGGGCATCATCAGGCTCGGCAGCGTCGGGCGGGTGGACGGTCATGGTGGGCTTTGAGGAGTTGGTGACGACCTCCGTTTGCCAGATTTGATTGAAATACTGGCGCTCTGGCCTATCCTACTTGCTGTCAGGCTGCGTTAGGTAGGACTGGAGTTCGAGGACTTTTTGGGAAAAAATTTGACCAAAAAAGCCAATCAGGAATGTAAATAACAAGGCAGATTTTTTGAAGCTGTTAAGATTATTTTGTTTTACAAACACCTGTAAATCAGCCTCTTGCAAATTCATTATTCAATTAGTCTTCTGGCGTAAACTCCCATACTTCTTTTGTGGCACCGATGGTAAGACCCGGCCATGGCCCAACTGTTGAACCGCCGTTTCCACAAATCAAGTAGCCCTTACCGCCTACACTGAAGGCATTCTCCACATGGGCTGGACTTCCACAGGGCGCAGCCAATTGGGTCCAGTCATTCGTAGTTGGGTCGTACTCCCAAAACTCACTAAATAACCTTGCATAAGCCTTGTTCTTGATGGTAAATGCAGAACTAAAGAACAAGCTGGTCTGTGTGGTGGGCAGTTCTGCAATAGCGGTCCACTGGCCCGTGATTGGGCCGTACCTGTGGAAGTCTTTGTGCAATTCATAACCTCCCAATCCAACGTAACTAACCCCATTCAAGGTAAAACCAACGCCACCGAAACGCTGGGTACCAGGCGGCGAGTTTGGCAACTGAGACCAAGTATTGGTAACGGGGTCGTATTCCCAAAAATCAGTATTTTCTACACCTCCACCAAAATATGCTTTGCCGTACAGCTCAAACCCTGCCAAACCATAGTCACCTTCAAACGGGCAGTCGGCAAGTTGCGTCCAAGCATCTAATCCAGGTTCGTAGGCCCATAGGAAGTTTTTGTATCCATTTCCAGCGCCAAAACCTACATAACCCTTGGTGCCAACCGTAATCCCTGTGCTGCCATAACAAGCACCTCCTGGGAAGTTGGCCTTCTGTGTCCATTGTCCGGAAACTGGGTCGTATTCCCAGAAATCATCAAAATAAGTACCGTTATTACTGCCAGTCCCGTAGTAGATTTTATCGTCAATCACAAAACCAACCCCACCAAAGCGGGCTTGCCCGGGGAAATCAGCCAATCGCTGCCAATTGCCCTTCAGTACAGTAAAATCCGTTGAAGAAGTATAGGTATTCCCAGCGGATTCGACCGATATTATGCCTGTGCTGGCACCATCGGGCACTTGTACGAGCAGGCTGCTGTCCGTCAAAGAGACAACCTCGGCTTCAACTCCATTGAAATTTACAAGAACATCGTTGGAATCAAGCTCGCTAAAATTTGCTTTCAACTGCACATATTGGCACTCCCCACCTGCTACTGGCGAGATTTCAGAAAGTGTGAAATTGCTTTCATCCTCGTTTTTGGTACAAGCAAAAAGCAAGCAGCAGAAGAAAGTAAAAATGGTGTTTTCATGGTAGAACGTTGCTTAGACTTCGAGAAACTTCAACGACGTTCAATACTGGCCAAAAGCCAATTTTAAAATTGATTTGACGCCAAAGAGGGCCCCCCCCCCGGGCGGGGGGGGGGGGCCCCCCTGGGGGGGGGGGCCCGGACAAAAGAAACCCCCAAAAAAAAAAACCAAAAAAAGAAAAACCAAAAAAAAAAAAAGAAAAGCCGCCGGGCGGCGGGGGGGGGGGGGGGGGGGGGGGGGGCGGCCCCCCCCGGGGGGGGGGGGGGGGGGGGGGGGGGCCCAAACCCCAGAGGCCGCCGGGGGGGGGGGGGGGGCCGGGGGGGGGGCGGGGGGGGCGGGGGCGGGGGTAGTCCCAAATCTTTACATCGTCGCCTTCCCGCCCCCCTGAAACATCACCTGCATCATCACGAACAGTCCTGCACCGCCGCCGCCCGCACCTTTGCAAACAAAATACACATCTTGCTTGCCCTGCGTCGGTTTTAGCGGAGCTACCGCAATGGTCGGTTTCATCTCGGAAGGCGGCGCATTGGGGTTCACCTCCGCAGGCGTGATGGGTGACGAAGTGCCAATCAACTCACCATCTGGAGAACCGAGGCGCACTTCCACCGTGCCACCCATCATGCCGTAATTGGATGGTGCGTTGGCGATGATGGTGGCCGCCACCATGCCCGACAAATCCAACTGCTTGTAGGCAATCCAAGCACCGTCTTTTTGGGCGATGGCGATGTTCATTTCCGTGCCGGGAATCTTCATTTTCATGATGTCCTTTATCTCGTCCGAAGCGGCGGCGCTCAGGCTGGCATTGCGCAGCACCAGGGTCTGCTCGCCACGGATGCCGGGGATGCCATTGGCACCTTTGTCGGTGTACGAAGCTCGCAGGATGAACACGCCTTGGTCGCTTTGCCCTTTGGGGATGGCGGTCGTGTAGCTGCCTTTCAGCGGCAGGGAGTTGGCAGGTTTTTGTGTTAAACCGAGGATGTATTTCACCATTTCGGCCACGTCGCCGTCCTTGAGGCTGGGGTGTGCGGCCATCATCACCTCGCCCCATACGCCGCCGCCGCCGTTCTTGATTTTTTGTGACAAATACTGCGGTGCTTTCGGGTCGGTTTTGTATTTGTTGGAAATGTCGAGGTAGTTCGGCCCGATGGATTTCGAGTCGAGTTTGTGACAGGAATTGCAGTCCGATTTGTCCATCAGCGACTTGCCAGCGGAGGTCGCCAAATTGTCGGCGAATTGATGGCCTTGGGCAATGAGCGCCTTGTCGAAGCCCTCCGGCAGGTAGTCAATCGTGACGCTGACCGCCTCCGGCGCAATGCCCGAACTGGTCGTGCCGTCCTCTTTGTCGTTCACAACCACCTCATAATCAAAGGATTGGCCGGGGAAGAAGAAGCCGCCGTTGCCCTTCGTGATTTTCAACTCGACCACGGGTGGCTCGTTGCCCGCCTGCACTTCGGTCGTTGAAACGGACTCGCCGCCCTTGCCATCGCTCACGGTCAATTCGACCTTGTAAGTGCCCGGTTTTTCAAAAGTAAAATCCATTTCAGGCGTGTTGAAGGTCTGCAACGATTTGCCGTCCGGTGAAATCACGTTCCACTTGTAGCTCACCTCATCCTTGTCCCAATCAGCAGTGCCTTTTGAGGTGAAATGCGTGGCAAACGGCACAGCCCCTTGCGTCTTGTCGGCTGCCACTTTCACCTGCGGATTGCGGTTACCAGCCGTGTATTCGATGCGCACGAGGCGGGCATCGGGGTTGCCCGTAAACCAGGCCGTGCCGTATTCCAGCACGTACAAATCCCCGTCCTTGCTGAATTCCATGTCAATCGGGTTGCTGAATTTATGGCTGCCCATGAATGGCTCCATGCTTTCGTAATTGCCTTCTTTGTCGAGGGTGACGGCCATTATCCAGCCCCGCATCCACTCGTAGATGAAGAGTTTGTTGTTGTAATAATCGGGGAAGGGCCGCTTCGCTCCTTTGAAATCTTCGCTGTAAAAAACAGGGCCAGCCATGGCGTTCCGGCCACCCGTGCCCACCAGCGGAAACTCCTCCGATTCGGCATACGGATACCAGATGAAAGGCGGACTGACGGGCGGCAATTCGTCAAACCCGTGTTGTTCGGCGAGTTGTTGATGGGCTTATCCGGGTTGTATTTCTCGCCGCTTTTTTGCGCAGCAAAATCATACTCCACGTAAGGATAGTTCTTGCCCACGAAGTACGGCCAGCCAAAGAAGCCCGCTTTTTTCGCTTGGTTCACTTCGTCGTAACCCCTTGAACCATAAGGGATTGAGTCATTGTTGGCGTCCGGCCCGACCTCGCCCCAGTAGAGGTAGCCCGTTTTTTTGTCCACCGAAATGCGGTAGGGGTTGCGGGTTCCCATCGCATAAATTTCAGGGCGGGTTTTCTCCATGCCCTTCGGGAAAAGGTTGCCCGCTGGGATGGTGTACGAGCCATCCGGCTGCACTTTGATGCGGATGATTTTGCCCCGCAGGTCGTTGGTGTTGCCGCTCGATTTTTGGGCGTCCCACGGGCCACGTTTTGGCCGCTCGTCGTTGGGGCCGTAGGCGAAGTCACGGGGGCTGGTATTGTCGCCCGTGCTCAGGTAGAGGTTGCCCTGCGCATCGAAATCAATGGAGCCGCCCGTGTGGCAGCACTCCTCCCGCTGCACGGGTATGCGGATGATGATTTTTTTGGATGCCCGGTCGAGCTTTTCGTCCTTCAAAACATAGCGGGCCAGCACGTTCTCCGAGGTGTCGCCAGCGGGCGAGTAGTAGAAATAGATGAAATTGTTTTTCTCAAAATCGGGGTCGAGCTTCACGCCCAGCAAGCCGTCCTCTGCCTCCGATTTTTTGCCCTCGGCGCTGGTGTATTCGTGGCTGATGGGAATGGTGTCAACGACCATCGTGGCCTTCTCGTTTTGGTCGTAAATCTTGATAGCGCCATGCCGCTCGATGTAGAGCACATTGCCGCTCGGCAACAAGGCCAGTTCGATGGGTTCGTTCAGTCCTTCCTCCAGCACGACCTTGTTGAAACGGTTCTCCTCTGGCATCTTCGCCGTGCGTACTGCACTGTAATTCAAGGCTTTAGGCTTGCCGTCGTCGAGCGCCCATTTGAGGCCGCCCCAAAGATGTTCGAGGAAAAGCTGCTCGGAAAACGACTCATTGGTATGGCCCATCGCCGTGTAAAACGCCCGCCCGCCATCGTACTCGTGGTACCAGGACATGGGGTGGTCGTCGCCCATATTGCCCTCTTTGTAGGTCTTTTCGTCAATGGCCACGAGCGGTTTCACGTCCTTGTTCATCTGCTTGAAATTGTAGAACTCGTCCGTGCGCTTGAAGCGGTCGGGCAGGTGCTTGCAAGCCTCGTGGTTCTTGTCCACGACGTAGAACTCGCCCTCTTGCACGTTCGGATTGCCGGGATGGTCTTTGAAATAAGCGCCCGCCATCTTGCCGTACCAAGGCCAGCCGTACTCCGTGTCAGTCGCCGAGTGGATGCCGACCCAGCCGCCGCCTGCTTGGATGAACCGCTCGAAATTGTTCTGCTGCTCCGGGTTCAGCACGTCGCCCGTGGTGTTGAGGAAGACCACGGCATGGTATTTTTTCAGGTTGTCTTCGTAAAAAGCAGAGTCGTTCTCTGTGGTGTCCACCACGAATTGGTGCTTCTTGCCCATTTCGAGCATGGCTAACTTGCCCGCCTCGATGCTCTCGTGGCGAAAGCCTGCGGTCTTGGAGAAGACGAGGACACGGGGCGTTTCTTTTTTGCAGGATGAGAAGATAAAAACCGCGACTAATGCGCTGAAAACCAAGTGGTTGAGTTTCATATTGAACAATGAAATTTGGTAGAAATGAATTTATGAAGGCTTTTCAAGATTTTGTACAAAGAGATTTGCTTTTGCGAACATAAGGATACCTTGTAGATATAAGTCGGAAATTTGGAGATAAGGCCAATTTCGTTCGCCTACCTGCAATCCCCCTTTGGGCAAAAGGTCAGAATTTCGTATGTTTGCTCAAAATTGTATGCGATGAATGTAGAAAATATTGCTACTGGAACCAGTTCTCCGGCTACCCCACCCCGCCGCAAGCGAAATGGGAAGGCAGGAAAAATAACCGTACAGGAGTTTTTGGAGAAATACAGCCAACGGGAAGATGGCTATAAATATGAGTACCAAGACGGACAGGTCATTAAATCAAGCTATACTATGAACTACATTCAGAAGTACATTGCGAAGAACTTGACAGTTTTTTTCTACTCCCTTTTCTTTCAAAAAAAAGTAAAAGGTACGCTCGATACTGAGTTGGATACCTGGTTGACTGCCTCTAAAATGCGTAGGCCCGACTTGTGCTATATGGACCCACAACAAGACTACGAAGCAGCGCATGGTGGCAAACCCGTTCCGGAATTTGTAATAGAAATCATTTCCACCAACGACACTGCCGAGTATTATGACGACAAGCTGAGCGTGTATTTCGAGCAAGGCGTGAAAGTAGTGTGGTTCATCTATCCTAAAAGCGAAAAAGTACAGATTTACCTCCACGATGAAAGCAGCACCACCTGCCGGGGCGACATGGTATGCTCCGCTGCCCCTGTGTTGCCCGCCTTCGCACTTCCCGCCAAGGATATATTCGTCAAGCCGGAAAAACCGGAATAAAGCTTAATGATTCTCTCCCAAAAACCTCTTATGTTTTCAACCGCCATAAAGGGTTCCCTGTCTTAGTGGTTAAGGTTGCACCAATACCCACACCGGCCCCAACAACCCTGATGGCAACAGCGGCTCATTCCCCCGATAGAAAGGCATCGTCGTGAACGTGATTTTCTCCTTCACGCCCGGCTGCGCATCGCCGATGAGGCGGTTCACCCAAAGGTTCGTCACTTTGATTTCCAATTGATTGGTGCCCGTTTTCATGGCCTCCGTAATGTCCAATTTGAAAGGCGTTTTCCAAACC
Organism: Saprospiraceae bacterium; assembly: GCA_016714985.1. Taxonomy (GTDB): domain Bacteria; phylum Bacteroidota; class Bacteroidia; order Chitinophagales; family Saprospiraceae; genus UBA6168. The sequence continues at coordinate 121,923 of JADKBS010000009.1, forward strand.
GTGCCGACAAGCTTCCCGTTGACGCTCACTTCGGCGATGTTCTTCACGTCGCCGAGGTCGAGATAATAGCGGCTTCCACTCGCCAGTTCCTTGATGTGGCTTCCACTCGCCAGTTCCTTGATATTGAACGAATTGCGATAGGTAGCCGTGCCACTGAAATACTTGATGCCATCATTGTAATGCTCTGACCACGAAATAAGCCTTTCAAACAAAGCCGTCTTTGGGGCACCCCGTTTTTCCTGGAAATCCACTTGCCAAGTGCCGTTCATTTTGGAGATTTTAAATTCTCCCGATACTGGCAAAGAATGTTTCAAATCACTTGTATTTTCTTTGAAAACGATAAAGACGGCGTCCCAAGGTTCAAAGTAAAAAGGCACAATGGTACGCCCGTTTTCGATGCGCCAATTAAGTTTCGAGGTCTTGCCCGTTTGGGCGTTCCAAAGTTCCGGCACCCGACCGCTCACCCTGAAGCTGATTTCGACGTAGTTCTGGTAGTCACCAATGTCGCTGCGACTGTTCAGCCAGTAGATGTCTGCCTCAGCCGTTTTCCGGTGCACATACAGCACCTTCGCCTTCGCACTGTTGTTTTTGATGATGACATCCTCATTCACGCCCTGTGATTTCAGCAAGTTGGCAGCGGTTTGGTTGGAAACATTGGCATGGCCCCAAAGCTCATTCAGTACCGCTTGGAACTCGGCAGGGTCGTCGCTCAGGCTGGGCGATTTTTGAGGCTTGAAGCCTGTCACCTTTGCGCCCGCCTTCACCAAATCCCGAAGCTTTTTCAGCACGGGCAGCGTCATCAGTTTGGCACTTTCATCGAGCACCAGCACGCTGTACGAGCCGCCGCCGGGCGTGGTGATTTTGCCATTTTCGACCTTAAGCACGTTCATCAGCGCCGAGGAGTTCACGAAATCGTATTCATAACCGGGAATTTCAGGCAGCTTTTCCTTGAAACGCCAAGTCAAGTTCGTGTTTTCGCCATAATAAACCAAGGCATCCGCCACGAACTGGCCCTGCTGCAAAAGGTGGCAAGAGCGGCTGAGGTAGTCCACCCAAGCCTTTGCGCCAGCACCCGACCAAGTCTCCTGCCGGGTGAAATATTGGCCGAATGGCCCAAGGGAAAACCCGGGCATTTTATCGTCCAACGGCTGGTGGACGCTGGTGTGGATGACGAAGCGGTTCAAGCCGCTGGCCATCTCCAAATCCGCTGTGCGCTTGAGCTTTTCGGGGTGCCAACTGAAGGCATTTTGAACGGCGGTCATGCTTTCGGCGGCCACGATAGGCTTGCCGTAAATATGCGCCACGGATGCAGATTCCCGTATATCGGCCTCGCTGCGCACCTCCTCGTCGGGGCCAGCGGCCAGGCTGCCGGGCGTCCACATGGCGCTCATCGGAATGTCGGAATATCGCTTCACGTCCATACCGTCGGCCAGGTAAATCCGGCGGTCTTCGTGCGACTCGGTGTAGCGTTTCATGCCCCGTTTGTGAAGCTCTTCGCCAATGACGTCGTAGTGGTTTTCGGCAATCATTTCACCGATGGTTTTCCGAAAATCCCATAAAAACGCTTCGCTGGCCTCTCGGCTTTTCACGATGCGGCCCGTCAGCACGGGCACCCACGGCTCTATCCGATAGCCCCTTCGCTTCGCAAATTCTTCGGGCATGGCCTTCGTCCATGTCATGTGGCCCGCTTCGTAGCTGTCAAGAATCATGTGACTTAGCCCCTTGCTGCCCATCAAACCACCTGTAGCATCCTTGTACATATCGAGGTAGGCGTTGATGTATTTTCGAACAGCGGCCTTGTCGAGTTTGTCCACTTCGAGGCCCGTGGCTTCGGGCGATGCGGGGTGGTTTTGGCGGCCCGTGAGGGAGTAGCCGAACCGCAAAATCAGCCAGTTCCCGCCCCCTGAAGGGGGAGTCCAGTCCAAACTGCCGTCCGGCTTCATTTTTTGGGTCAAATCAACGACGTTTTCCAACGGAATGGCGTCGGCATTTTCGGCCAAATACGAGGGGTAATCCTCCCGCCAAGGGGTGAAACCCGCCTTGTCCTCGGCCTGTTCAATGCGGTCGGCGGTGTAAAGCATCCACTCGGCCACGTTGACGCCGTCGGGCTTTTGTGATTCGCTGTCGCCCGTCATCATGGCCACCCACGGGTTGAAGGGCGATGCCAATGTTTCATAGCAAAGCCGCCAATATTTGGCCGTGGTGGCCGGGAAGGCGATGGTGTTCAACGGGTTGATGCTGCCCGTGAAGCTGGCGATTTTTCGGAAGTTCACCCCGTCGTCGCTGACCTTGATGCTGCGGTTGAGCGGGCCGCCGTTGAACTCTTCTAGCATCACGTGCAAGGCCCCAGCGAGCGAGGAAGCCTTGAAAGTTTGCGGAGCGGCAAACTCGTATTGCACCCACATATCCTCTCCAACGGCCATCGGTGGCAAGAAGCTGACTTTCTCTAAGTCGTTGTCAGTCAATTCTTTAGCGTAAAATTTCCGCCGCTGGAACTTACTTTCGGGTTCATGTTGGCCAATGGTTCGTCCACGTCCAGCAGCTTGTATGCGATGACGAGGGCATCGGCGTAGTATTCCGGACCGGGCTTGGATTCTTCGCCCATCGCCGAGGTTTTCGGAATGCCCACGTTGCCGAACTTGCCCGATGTGGCAGCGGGCTGCAGCAGCTTCCCATTGAACGGTTTGCCGCCTTCGACCCTCGTGCGGGTGAAGACGTATTTTTTCATGCCGTCTTCGGCAGGCACCCACGGGCCGCCCGTCACCGACCAGCCGGGCGAGCCAGCGATGGCCATTTCCAGCCCTTTTTGGTCAGCAAGCTCGGTAGCGAAGCGGAAGGCCTCCTTCCATTCCGGCGTCATAAACACGAGCTTTTTCTCCGTCACTTGCGGGGTAAATAGGTTTGCGTCGAAGTTTTGGAAGCCGCCTATACCCGTCCGCTGCATCCATTCTAGGTCTTTCTGGATGCCATGCTTGGTCACGTTGCCGTTCATCCAATGCCACCAGACACGAGGCCGTGCAGCGTTGGGCGGGTTCTGAAAATTGGTGAGGAGGTCGTTTTGCGCCAGCGAAAAAAGCGGCAGCAGTAAAAGGAAGAAAAGTGATTTACAAAATTTCATGCGGCAATTCGTTTCCGCAAAGGAACTAAAAACCTATTGGGTCATGCAACCCAAAGTTTTCATCCATTCGATTTCTTCGGGTGTAAATGTGGGCGGAGGCGGGATTTCGGCGTAGTTGATGGATTTATTAAAAGCGCCTTGCTCATATAAATCTTTCATGGCCTGCCCCAAGTCGAGTACCGTATCTTCATCTGGCTGCCTTAATGGGACGGGAATAACTGGAAGCGGGTCTTTCACGCTCATTGCCCAAAAATGAGTCCTACCGATGCCTGCTCGAATGAGCGTAACCAAATAATGGCATTTGGGAATGTACGGGTGGGCGAGGGGCCGCTCTCCTCGTCTCAACAAATCAACCTCAATGAGGTGAACACCACCATAATGCACCCGCAAACGCTTTTCCCGATAGGGTTGAAGCCCTGGGTTCCGCTTGTTGACCGTAGAAAGGATTTCAATGGCAGTGATGAGTTTGTTGTGCTTTCTGTCCCGGATTTCGACCACAGGGATTCGAACTTCCACGGGCTTGATGTCGGGCAATATGGCTGTCTCTGGAGTTAGTACAGGCAGATGGTAAGTGGCAGCGGCAGGTTCCATTAGCAAGTCCACTTTTTGGAAAATCTCCACATCAGGGTACATTATTCCCACATCCTCGAAGGCGGTATCCTCTACGGTATAATTGTTCAAGTGAACGATGTAATGCCCACTCAATCGTTGAACCAGTTGCACTTTAATCAAGTACGCAAGGCTGTTTTGGTCATCTGGGAAAAGATGCCCTTCGAGGTAGGGGTCCATACCGGGGAAGGGTGACGACATGGCGCTGATTTTTGGCAGTAAATTCAATTCAAAAACTTAATTTGCGATAAAGCTCCTGCATTTTGATAGAACCTTCTCCAAGTATTGGAATACTGCTCTCCATGGTTGAGAAATCTTGCAACGACCACTTCCCTGTGGCCATGTCACGGGTATAACTGGTCACGTGCATCTCAGTGCTTTCGATGGTCAAAATTTGCTGAAGCGATGGGATTTTACGGTAGTTCCGCTGTTTGGTGCCAAGGTCAAAATTGCGGGTGGAATCGGACAGGACTTCCACGATGAGTACTGGATTGGCGACGGCAACCATGTTTCCCCGAAGCGTCACTTCCTCAGAAGCGCTATGTACCACCGTTACGTCACCATTGTAGTAGCGGCGCACGAAGCCGGGGATGTGGAGGGCGAGGTTGCTGCCGAAGACATTGAAATCTCCGTTATCTAGTAAATTGCCTATGAAACGAATCAAGTTGGCAATAATTTTCTCATGGTTTTGTGTGCCATATCCTATAATAGAAATGATTTCGTGTTCGTCATATTCAATGCGGTACTCGCACCCCTCCAACATGTCAAGGAACTCCTCCCAACTGGCGGGGATGCGCAGTTCTTCGCCTAATTCAAGGCGTTCTTCCATAGTTAGTGGCAGTTTTGCGGCTACTTCCATGCGGCTTTTTTTATCAAATATAAACTGTTTTACTGAAAACAAGCGGAAGCCCAACCAAGAAAATCTAGCGAACCAAGTTAACATCCCCCTTCAACAGCCGCTTGCTCCCATCAATCAATTCCACCTCCGCAAACCAGACAAAGACCGCAGGGTCCATCAACAAGCCCCTCAGTTTTCCATCCCAGCTATAGGCAGGGTTGTTTGGTTGGAAATCATAGTACTGGTAAACCGTTTCGCCCCAGCGGTCGAAGACAAGGAAGCTTTTGATGACCTGAATACTGTTGCCTCCGGCAAAAATCATAAACACATCGTTGATGCCATCGTTGTTGGGCGAAAAGGCATTTGGCACATAAATATCAACCTCCTTTTTCACGAATATCGTCAAATAGTCCTCTGCCGTGCAGCCCTCCTTGCTGGTTATTTTCACGAAATAATCGGTCTGTTGACGGGGTGTCGCCAACGGCGAGCGGCAATCCAAGCAACTCAGGCTTGGGTCGGCCCGCCATTCAATGGTGGCAATCTCAGCGTCCGGCAAGCTGGTCTGGACGTCCAATTGATAGCCGTCCCCAAGGTTTATCAAAGTATCAGCACCTAAAGTTACGAGCACATCGGGCGGTTCTGGCAAGTAGGCCACATCGGTCAGTTCGCAGCCATCGGCATCTTGCACGACGAGCTCATAGGTGCCCGGAGGAAGGTTGCCGTTGGCAATATTTGTCGTAAAACTTGCTCCACCGTCTATCGAATACAGATAAGGTGGCGTGCCGCCAAATTCATCCACAAAATCAATCACACCAGTGCCATTTAAGCAGCTAGGCGGCGAAACTTCAAAACCAAAATCGTCAAAAACGACCGCCGTCACGATGACTTCATCGGTGTTGGTGCAGCCTGTGAGCGAGTTTGTCACGGTCAAAAGGTAAGTGCCGGGAGCGCCAACCGTTGGTGTCAGGCCCGTTGCGCCAGCAACGAGATTGCCATCGGTGGTTGTCCAAACAGCGGCCCATTGGCCAATGGGCAGGTCGGTATCGCCGGAGAGGTTGCCTTGGGTTTCGTTGCAATTGAGCTGAATGCCCTGACCTGCCTCCACTTGCGGATTTTCAACGTCCTCGCCCACCGTCACCTGGCTGCTGCTTTCGCAACCGTTGGCCGTGTTGGTAATGGTCAAAACATAGGTGCCGGGAGCGTCCACATTGGTCTGCAAGGCATCCTGTGGCCCGGTGAAATTGCCGCCGGTTGTCGTCCAGGCATATTCGAACTGACCGCCGGTGCTGGAGCCGTTGCCGTTCAATTCCGCCGTTTCTTCCAGGCAAGTGAGCGTTGCCGGAGGCAAAATACTGACCATCGGCTCGGTTTGGTTGACTTGAATGGCCACTTGAGAAGTTGATGTGCAGCCGTTGGCGCTGTTGGTCACGGTGAGCAAATAAGTGCCGCCAGCATTCACGGTCGGGGTCAGCGTGCTGCCGCCTGAGACGATACTGCCGCCGTTGGTTGCCGTCCATTGGTAGCCGAAACCAGCGCCCTGAGACCCTGTTCCGCTAAGTGAAACCGTTGGTGCTGCGCAAGTCAAGGTGGAGGTCGGCCCAGCGTTGGCCATTGGCGCTGTGGTGTTCTCCAAGGCCGTCAATTGGGCGGTGTTGGTACAGCCGGTGAGCGTATTGGTGACCGTGAGCAGGTAAAGGCCCGGCTCGTTTACGGTTGGATTGAGTGTAGCCGCCCCATTGAGGATATTGCCGTTGGTGGTCGTCCAAAGGTAGCTAAACCCCGCTCCTGTGCTGCTGCCATTGCCGCTCAAGTTGAGCGTTGGACTGGCACAGGTCAGCAAGCCTCCTGCTGCTGCCGCTGCGGCTGGCGGGGTGGTGTTTTCTGTAATGTTCACACTGTTCGTTGCGGCGCAACCATTCAAGCTATTGGTGATGGAGAGCGTATATAGCCCCGGTTCGGTGATGGTCGGGTTCAGGGTGGTTGCTCCAGTAATAGAGCTGCCGTTGGTGGTCGTCCAAAGGTAGCTGAAGCTGGAGCCAGACGAAGAGCCATTGCCATTCAGTTGCAATTGCGTGGTCGCACAGGTAAGCTGGGCGGCAGGCCCTGGGTTGACCGTTGGCAGTTGGTTGTCCAGCAGCACGGTCACACTGGAAATAGTAGAACAGTTGCTTGCTGTATTTGTCACGGTGAGCAGGTAAGTACCGGGAGCCGTTACCGTTGGTGTCAAGGTCGAGGTGCTGCCTTGTATTTGGCCGTTGGCGGTTGTCCATTGATAAGCAAAGCCTGCGCCTTGGCTGGAGCCGCTGGCATCCAATAGAACGCTGGAAACCACGCAGGTGAGGTCGTCCGCTGTGCCGGCATTGGCTACGGGCAAACTGGCGTCCTGCGCTATGACCACCGAAGCTGCTGCCGTGCAGCCATTGGCGTTGTTCGTCACAGTAAGGATATAGGTGCCTGGGGCATTGATGGTAGGCGTGGTGGTTTCTTCCCCAGCCTGAATATTGCCGTTTAAAGTCGTCCAATTGAATGCCACGCTGCCATTGGGAGCAGCACCACTGCCGTTGAGCGTCAACTGGCTTTGGGAACAGGACAAAACACCGGGGCTGCCCGCATCGGCAGTGGGTGGCACAACGTTTTCAGGCACAATGACCGATGAAGTGGAGGTGCAGCCGTTTTGAGCGTTGGTCACCGTTAGAACATAAGTGCCGGGCGCGCCGACAAGTGGCGCCAATGTCGTTTCATCCTCAACGATTTCGCCATCGGCGGTCGTCCAAAGGTAACTGAACTGAGTTCCTTGGTCAGCCGTGGCATTCAGGTTCGTTGCCATTAAATTGCAGGTTAGCGGCACGCTCGTGCCCGCATTTACCGAAGGGAAATTACCGTTCTGTGTGACGGCCACGATGGCCACATTGGTACAGCCGTTGTTCGTGTTTTCGACCGTGAGCAGGTAGTTGCCGGGGGCATTGATGAGCGGTGTCAAGGTGTTTTCACCGTTCACGATATTCCCGTTGGTCGTCGTCCAAAGGTACGAGAACCCCGCACCTTGGCTGGAGCCGTTGCCGTTGAGGTTGAGCGAGGTGGTGGTACAGGTCAGCACACCAGCTGGGCCTGTGCTGGCAACCGGCAAGGTGACATCTTCTGCAACTGTCACGGCCACCGTATCGGCGCATTGGCTGTCCAAATCCCTGATTATCAATGTATAAAGTCCGGGGTTGTTGATAAGGGGGTTCAACGTCGTTCCTCCATTCTGGATAGTACCGCCCTGCGTTGCCGTCCAGTTGATTTGGCTGTTGTTGCCAAGCGTGGAGGAAGTAGCGTCAAGCAATTGCGAAGCCACATCACAGTTCAGCATAACGGGTGGAGCAATTGCAACAACGGGGGTATTGAAATTGGCGGCGACCGTCACGCTGGCTGTGCTCGTACATTGCGAAGCAGTATTGGTGATGGTTAAAATGTACGTGCCTGCTGCGTCCACGGTGGGGCTTAGGGTGTTTTGGCCTGCGGCAAAATTTCCGCCCGTGGTTGTCCAAGCAAACGTGAACCCAGCACCAGATGAAGAACTGGACGCATTCAGCACCGTGCTGGCCGTTGCGCAGTTGAGTGTTGCCGGAGGCAAAATGGCCGCCGTTGGCAGGTTATTGTTTTGCAGCACAATCACCGAGTCCATTGCGGAGCAACCATTGGCTGCGTTCAAAACCGTGATAAAATAAGTGCCGGCTGAGTTGATGGTCGGCGTAAGGGTGGTCGTGCCATTGCCAAGCTGCCCGTTTGCCGTTGTCCAAAGATAGCTGATGCCATTGCCAGTGGCCGAGCCATTGCCATTGAGCTGCGCCGTGGTGGATTGGCAATTGAGCAGTGGAGCAGGGCCTGCCTCTACCAAGGGAGGCGTCAGGTTGCTGGTTACTTGCACCGAGGACACAGCCGAGCACCCATTGGGCTGCGTGACGGTCAGCGTATAGGTGCCGGTACCGCTGACGAGCGGTGTCAATGTCGTGGCACCATTTATGATGGTTCCGCCGGTGGTTGTCCAGTTGTAGCCCTGGATGGTACCGCTGGCACCGTTTGTCGTTGCGCTGAGCGTCGTCTGATTGGTGGTACAAGTCAGTTGGCTTGGCGGTGCTATATTGATGGTCGGTAGGCTGTTGTCGCCTGTGACTTGTACGCTGGCCGTTGCGGAGCAACCATTGCTGGCCTGCGTTACGGTGACCGTGTAGGTGCCAATGGCATTGACGACAGGATTGGCAGAATCAACACCTGAAACAATATTGCCACCTGTGGTTGACCAAAGAAAACTCAAGAAACCGCTTCCTGAGGAACTGGAGGCATTGAGCGAAAGGCTTGTTGTAGTGCAGCTTATGCTGCCCGGTGTAATGATGACGGCGACTGGTGGCGTGTTGTTGGCGGTCACGGAGACCTGCTCTGTATCGGAACAGCCGTTGGCTGGATTGGAGACGGTGAGCAAATAGAAGCCAGGGGCGTTCACCGTGATGCTCGGCTGGTCGGTGGGCGAAGTTATATTGCCACCAGCCGTTGACCACGAGAACACCAGTCCCGATGGTGTCGAGCCGCTGCCATTGATGGTGACTACGGAGTTGGCACAACTCAAGTTGCCATTGGCCACTGGATTGGCAGCAGGAAAATTAAGGTCAGATGATACCTGCACGGTCACGTCATCGGTACAGCCGTTGAGGATATTCGTCACCGTGAGGGTATAGCTGCCGGGAGTGGCGGCGTTGGCGATGAGTTCATTGGTCGGCCCAGAAAAAGAGCCGTTGGTGGTCGTCCACTGGTATTCGATGTTGCCGCCGACCGTGGAGCCGTTGCCATCCAGCAAAGACAATGGGTCGGTGCAGGATAGCGGTGTAGGTAGGGCAGCCTCCGCCAAAGGCACATCGGGGTCGTTCACCACTTCAACGCTGGCGGTTTCGGTGCAAATGGTCGTGCCAGCCGTCAGGGTGACGGTCAATTCATAGAAACCAGGCGCATTGACGATGGGGTTCAGGGTGTTGCCCCCCGAAACGATGCTGCCGTTCGGCGTCGCCCAATTGTAGGTGTAACCAGGCCCTACCGAGGAGCCGTTTCCGCTGATGTTGATGCCTTGCCCAAATTCGCAAGGCAGGATAGCGGTCGGTTCGGTCACGGCGTCCACGTCCACCACGGTGATGGTCACTTCATCGGTATCATTGCAAACGGGGCCGAAGGCGATGTCGTCCAAGGCGAAATCGTTGCCCCCGGCAACGGTGTTCTGGTTCACGATGCAAATCTCGGCGGAGGTGGCCGCACCGGAGTTCCATGTTTCAAAGAACTCGCTCCACTGGCAGGGGGTGCTCGGTGCGTTGAAGGAACTGCCCAACAAGCCACCATTGATGGAAAACTGAAGCTCTGCGGGGTTGGAGGACAATACAGATGCCACCCAAGTACTGAACTCGTAAAGCGTGTTGGGCTGCACGGTCACCGTTTGGCACCAGACGTTTTCATTAGGGGTGGTAGAACCGTTCACCACCATCATATTGCCGCCGCCACTGGTATGGTCACCACAAGGCTGGAAGGCCGTATGAAAAGCCTGGGGGTTCGGCCCGACGGCGTACTCGCCCTCGTTTGAGAGCAAGCCCCAAGGCCCGCCCGTGCCGGGGATGTAATCGCTCACAAAAACGCCGCCACCACTGAAGTTGCCATCAACGATGATATTGTTGGTGGCACCGCCGCCACTCAAGGTCAGCGTGTAGGTCGTGGTCTGCGAAACGGTCACGGAAGTGCTGAGGCTGGCGGGGTCGTTGACGCCGTCCACTGGCGTCCATGAAATATTGCTGAAGGAGCCTGAGCCTGAACCCGTAAGCGTCACCAAGCCTGGGGCGCAGATGACCTGGTCAGGGCCTGCGTTCGCCACAATATTGCATTGCGAATGGGCTTTAAACGAGAGCAGCGTTATTGTCAATAAAAAGAGGATTGACTTTGTATAGGTGCTATTCATAATTGAATTTGTTTCCAATGACTGCCTTCACAAATCGGGCAAAATGTGTTTCGAGGCATAAAGAAAGTCAAAAATTACCTGCTATTGTATGGTATCCGCTTTTTGGCCTCAAAAATTAGGTGTTTCGCTGGTTTTGAACAATTGAATGGCAGAATGGTGATAGTTGTCAATCAAGTTGTGAATGTGCATTGCATCTTGCCTCCTTTGCCTACTTTTGCGCCTCGAAACCTAATTTTGTGATGGTTGATTGGTGCATCAGTTTTTGTTGATTTTAGATGATTGATTGTCGAAGCAATACACTGACTGCCATCCCGAAAAATCGGGACGAGACCTACAAAATGGCAACTGCCAATTCATTAAGATGATTCTCAACTTCCACATACACTACGCCACGCAGCCCGGAGAACAAATCCTAATCCTAATCAACAGCGGGGATAAAAGCGAAACCATCCACTGCCAGACCTATGATGGCCAGCATTGGATTGCCACTGCACAACTCGCTGATAAAGAACCTTTTGACTACAAATACGCCCTAAAAACACCCAACGGCCTGACCGAGGAGCACGGCCAATTCAGGCAACTCTCATTAGAGGCAAAAAACACCGCACAAGCTTATTTACAGGATTATTGGAGGCCCCAAAACGAGGCCGAGCGCAGCTTTTTCTCCGCTGCCTTTAAGGACGTGATTTTCGGTAGGAAAACGGAGGCCGCCAAAACCAGAGCAAGCAAGGGCAATAAACTCGTGCTGCAACTTTACGCAGCCGCCATTCCGCCGCACCTGAAATTCTGCGTGATGGGCAACCACCCCTCGCTTGGCAGTTGGAAGCGGCCCGTGGTGATGAGCGACGCCAACTTCCCCCTTTGGCAAACAACCATCGAATGGGACGGCCTCACCGCCGATTTGGAATACAAATTCGCAGCTTACAATCCCGAAACGCAGCAGGTCGTGGAATGGGAATCAGGCGAGAACCGCCAACTGCATTTCACCTTCCCATCTGAAGATGGCAACTGCCTCGTCCGCACCGACGAAAGCTTCCACTACGCTCACCTCACCCCCTCTCACGCGCTCACCCTCTCACCCTCTCACCCTCTCCCACTCTGGCGGGGAGCGGGCGTGGCCATACCCGTCTTTTCGTTGCGGAGCAACAACGGCTGCGGCATCGGCGAGTTCAACGACCTGAAACTGCTCACCGATTGGGCCGTGCTAACGGGCATGAAGCTCGTGCAGACCCTCCCTGTGAATGACACCATCGCAACAAAGACCTGGACGGACAGCTATCCCTACGCTGCCATTTCGGTCTTTGCCTTGCACCCGCTCTATGTCAATTTGCAAAGCATTGCGAAACTGAAAAACAAGGCCGATGAAAAACGCCTGAACGCTGCTATTGCAGCGCTGAACCAATCGGAAACCGTTGATTTTGAGGGCGTGCTGAAAATCAAAACCGAGTTTTTCCAACTGCTCTACCAGCAAGAAAAAGCCACCTTCTTCAAGGACAAGACCGCCCAGCAGTTCATCACCGACAACGCCGATTGGCTCAAGCCCTATGCCGCCTTCTGCCACCTGCGGGACCTGAACGACACGACCGATTTCAATGCTTGGCCGCAATACGCTACCTACTCCGAGCAGGTCATCACCGACCTTTGCTCCGCAAAATATAAACGCTACGACGAGGTGGCGCTCTACTTTTTCATCCAGTACCACGCCCACCTGCAGCTGCTCGACGCCACCAACTACGCCCGCCAGCACGGCGTGGTGCTAAAAGGTGACCTGCCCATCGGCATCTATCGGGAAAGCTGCGACGCTTGGGTGGCCCCACACCTCTACAACATGGACGGCCAAGCTGGTGCGCCACCCGACCTATACGCCGTGGACGGGCAAAACTGGGGCTTCCCGACCTACAACTGGGATGCCATGGCCGCCGATGGCTTCGGTTGGTGGCAGCAACGCATGGGCAAGCTGGCCGAGTACTTCGACGCCCTGCGCATTGACCATATCCTTGGCTGTTTCCGCATTTGGCAGATTCCCACGAACCAAACCGAGGGCACAATGGGCCTCTTCAACCCCCGCCTACCTTACTCCCGCCAAGACCTCTCAAACTTCGGCCTGCACGGCCCGCTCGACCGCTATTTGCAGCCATACATTAGGGCACATTTCCTTCGGGAAATGTTCGGGGTGGAGGCCGAAGCGGTCGTGGAAACCTTCTTGGAGCAGACCGCTCCCGGTGTTTTCCGCTTGCGCAACTTCGTGGATAACCAATTGAAAATCAAGGAACTGTTCTCTAAAGACGAGCGATTTGCGAAGCACAAGCACCTCGAAAAACCCTTGAAACGCCTTGTGAGCGAGGTGCTGCTGCTGGAGGAGCCTGCGGGCTACAATCCCCGCATCACCATCCACGCCACGCAGTCGTACAAAGACCTCAGCCCCCACGAAAAGGCCATCTTCGACCGCCTCTACGACGACTACTTCCAAGTGCGCCACGACGAGTTCTGGCGGCAACAAGCGCTATGGAAACTGCCCTCGCTGCTCCGTGCCAGCAATATGCTCATCTGCGGCGAAGACCTCGGCATGATACCCCATTCGGTGCCCGGCGTCATGCGTGACCTGAACATCATCTCCCTGAAAATACAACGTGCCCCCTCCGGCGCTGTCGAGTTCGACGACCCAGCCACCTATCCTTGGACGAGCGTCTGCTCCCCCTCCTGCCATGACATGAGCACCGTGCGTGGCTGGTGGGAAGAAGACCCCGAACGCTCACAAAGGTTCCTGAACAAGGCCCTACACATCGAAGGCCCCGCCCCCGCCGAATGCACCACGGCAGCCGTGGAAGCCGTCAACCGCCAGCACTTGGCCTCGCCGAGCATTTGGGCCATCTTCCCCGTGCAAGACCTCGTCGGCATGGACGCCCACCTGCGCCGCCCCAATGCCAAGTCCGAGCAAATCAACGACCCCAGCATCGTGCCGCATTACTGGCGCTTCCGCTTCCATTTGGCGATGGAAGATTTGTTGGGGGCGAAGGTGTTGAATGAAAGGATTAAAAGGATGGTGAGGGAGGCGGGGAGGTGAGGGGATTTACGATTTCGGATTTACGATTGGGGGGCTGCCAGACTTTCGAAGTCTCGAAGACTTCGGAAGTCTTAGTATAGCCTTGCTTTCCTCCTAACAGTTTCTAGAATGAGTGGGAAACGCATCAAAGTTCCACTACATTTGCCAAACTCATAACTCAAACCTTACCCGCATGTCCGAACTCGCAAAAAAACTAATCGCAAGAGCCAAGCGTAGCAAATCGCCTTAACTCGATCTCGGATACTTGGGTTTGACGGGGCTTATCAAATCACGAGCATTTCTCAAAAAAAACTATTTTTGTAAAAAAAAGCACCATGCATCATTCATCATCTGTCCGTCCCCCTTTGAGTAACTTGCAGTTGGAATTCCTTAAACTGTATGCTGACGGCATACCTGAATCAGACCTTAAAGCCATTCAACGACTGATTGCTAGGTATTTCGCTGACAAGGCATCTGATGAAGCGGATAAGATTTGGGAGGAGAAGGGATATACCGTTGAGGGGATTTTGAATGACCATAGTCGTACACCATATCCAGCCTCAAAGAAATGAGAGTTGTCCTAGATACCAATGTGCTCTTGGTAGCCATTTCCCGCAAAACGCCCTACTTCTCGATTTTCAATTCTCTGATGAATGGGGAATATGAACTTTGCGTTACGACCGATATACTGAACGAATATGCTGAAAAGCTATCACAAAGGTTCAGCGAAGAAGCAATGTACAATCTCATGAAAGCCATTGAGAAATCGCCTGACATCCTGCACGTCATCAAATATTTTTTCTGGAACCTCATTACCGCCGACCCCGACGACAATAAGTTCGTGGATTGCGCCGTGGCCGCTTCCGCTGATTTTATCGTCACCGAAGACAAACACTTCAAAGTGCTGAAAGACATCCCATTTCCGCCCGTCACCGTCATTTCTATGGATGATTTCGTGGAAATGCTGACTGGTATGAGGCCGGAAACCTCAGAACATCGCAAACCTTGACCCCATTCATCATTTATCATTCATCATTAAAAAAATGACTGACGGTCACAAAAAAGCACTCGAACTCATCGCCGAAAACAAGCGCACCCGCTCGCCTTTTCCTCTACCTTGGGAATCTCGGGCTGACGGAGGTGCCGGAGGAGGAGGTGTTTGAGTGTGTTACCAAATCCATCAATTAAAGAACCCAAATCACAAGACATGTCAAATAGCAAATTTGAGCAATTGGATGCTGATTTTTCTTCAATGTCATCCTCGAAGCAGAAACTGGACTACTGGAAAGAGAATTTTTACGACAGGTTTATGAAAGAGGCAAACCTTATGGATTTGAACGGCAATATTATAGAATACAAGCCGATATATGAGGAAGATGACATCATTGCTAAAAAAGTGTTCGAGTATTTTGAATGTGATAATATTCGTACAAGTGCTAAAATCCCAGCAGAACTCCATTCGACGTGTTTTCCCAATTTTGAACGTGATGCTGAGTATACAAATTGGTTTTTGGTTTTTAATGCTGAAAAATGGGCGAGGGGATATTACATTTCAAAGTTTCAGTCAAAACTTGGGAATGAAATCTCGGGTGAATTAATCAAAGCTGAACTCACTGAATTGAAAATTTTTGAAGATAAGGCTACTTCACTTATTCTTTCAAAAGATTTAAGAATTGAAGATGATTATCATAAACCCGGATTAAAGCCTTTTCAAGAATGGAAAAGATTACAAAGTTCCTTTTATGCTGGCAAAAGAGTTCCTTCATTTGATTTGATGGGGGGGGGGATAGCGTTGTTGATATTTACGCTCGACATGAATTTTACAAAAAATGGCTTGCCATGGAACTGGTACGTTTTGAAACTAAAATTGTTAAAGTGGGAACGAAAGATACCATCAAAAAAACTAAGAACCTAAAAGATGTTACCCCCAAAATTGGCTCAATTACTAATTCAACAGTCGTTATAGGAGATGTAAGTGACTCAAATTTAGATAATCTACAAAAAGTCAAAAATGATGTCCCTAAGAGTTATTATTCACAATCTAATAATGAGAAGAAAAAGATTTTCAAACTGGAATTAAGTCACAAAATTGGGTTAGCATCTTTAACAGTGGCACTCTTAGTGTTATTTTTTGGGAACAATTTGTGGGAGAGAATTGGAAAAAAGGCACAAGCTGAAAGGCAAGGCTTTATTAGTAATAGTGAGCAAAAAAATGAATTAAAAGATTCAGTTATCTTAGATTACGAGTTTAAAGGCTATCAAGAAACAAAGCCACTGGTTGATAGAGGGTTGTTAATTAAGCGACATTATAATGAATTTATTTTAGGCGGGGCTAATGTTGATTCAATAAAAGTCAACTTTGCAAGTAAACATGGAGAAGCAATTAGAGCCAACAAATCTCACAGTGAAGGTTTAAAATTTGAGACAGGAGAAGAACCTTATATTGAGATTCTTTACAAAGGAAATTTTTATTCAATTGAATTTCTATTTGAAGATTTTGATTATAAAGTAATTGTAAAAAGAGTCATTGAACCTACTTTGTTCCTAAGAGATTATGATGACATATAATTGCTTGCCATAATTCCAAAAGCACTATATCATTTGAGTGCAAACTCCTCGAAATGCTCCGGATGTCCTGCACCAAATTCTAGTACGAGGTAAAGAAGGCACTTGACACGATGGTCAAGGAATATTGGGCTAAGTGGTGACACCTCGTCCAAAAAGCGTCACCACTCGTTCCATCACGCCACCTTTTAACTCACCCGCATCCTCCCCAGCAAGTCCTCAATCAGCTTTGCTTCCTCCGCATCGGCAGGATACACCTCAATAGTCGCAACAGTCACTTTAGGCTGGACAACTTCGGCGTGTAGCGCACTGACAAGTTCTCCAATAACTTTCACGTCATTAAGCTGTTGCTCGCCAGATTTGGCACCCACTTCTTGCTTTATTTGTTCCAAGAAAGCTTTCTTGTCGGCCTCGCCTTCCAGTTTTTTCCAAGTGGCGATGATGTTTTGCATGCTTGCTTTTTCTGTCATGGTGTGATTGATAATAAAAGCTAAAGTAGCAGTGTTTTACAAAACCTCAAAATACCATAAATAAAAAGCGGTGACACCTTCCAAAAGATGTCACTGCTCCCAAGTGCCGTTTTAAACCTCCTAAACCCCCTAAACCTTCTAAACCTCCCTTCAAAAAAAATAACTCACCCCCCCCTTCAAAAAGAACGGCGCACCCGGCGTGAAATGCAGTTCCGTCACGGGTTCCAGTTCCCCTTGCAGGCGGCTTTCCGTGTCGAATTGGGCATCGTTGTACTCCTCGTCGAGCAGGTTCTGCACGGAGAGGGTGATTTCGTAGTTGCGCTTTTTGAAGCCCACGAGCGCATCCACCACGAACTGGCCAGTGGCCACGGTCGAGTTGTCCTCGTTGGCGGGGCGGTCGCCGATGTAGCGGTAGCGGAGGCTGCCGTAGAGGCCGTTCTTGGCCTGCGCCGTCAGCCCGCCGATGCTGGTGCTGGTGGGGGCGAGGGGGATATAGTCGGCGCCCTTGGGTTCGCCCTTGGCACGGGGCTTGGTCAGGTTCAGGTCCACGTCGGCGTAGAGCCATTTGGCCAATTGCCAGCGGGCGCTGAAGTCAATGCCCTCCCGCTGCGTCTTGCCACTGGGTTCCACCACGCCCGCATCGCCCACATAGACGAACTCCTGCTCCAAGTCCAAGCGCCAAACCGAGGCGTTCAGGAGGAGGCTCGGCAAGGGCTTGAACAAGATACCCGCCTCCACGCCGAAGGCCCGTGGCAGTATCTCCCGGCCCTGCTGTGCCACCACCACACGGGTATCGTTGGAGTGGAAACCGATGCCGCTGTTGGCGTAGAGCCGCACGGACTCCGTGGCATCGAAGTACAGGTTCAGCTTCGGCGAGGCGACGCCTTTCATCGCTGTTTCGTGCTTGTAATTGGGGAGCAGGGCGTTCACATAGCTGAAATAAAACTGGTCGTAGCGCAGCCCGGCGTTGAGTTTCCAGCGGCGGGTGAGTTCCAGCGTGGAGTTCACGTAGAGGCCAGCATTGCCCTCCTGCACATCGCCGAGGGCGAGGTTTTCGAGGGTTTCCCGGCGGTTCTTGGAGCGGCTGAGTTCCACGTCGTCCACCTCGTCGAAGCGGATTTGCAGGCCCGCCTCGGTGGTCAGGCGCTTGCCGCCGATGGTCGCTTCCTTGTTCCACGAGCCGTTGTAGCCAATGATATTGCGGCTCTCCTTCTGTCGGATTTGGTCGCCATTGATGGGGTCTTCGAGGAAGAAGGTGAAATTGGAGTACAGCTCGAAATCGTATTTTACGAAGTAAACCTGGTTCTTGAGGAAGGTGCGGTTGCCGAGGTTTTTCATGAACACGAGGTTCAGGTTCGAGCGGCTGGTCTCGCCGCCTTCCGTGTCGTCAATCGCCCCGAAGCGGGTGATTGAACCATCATTGATGGCCCGAAGCGGGATTTGGCCGGAGTGGTCCCAGCGGCTCCTGAACGTTGAAAATGAGGCGGTTATGCTCTGGTTGTCGCCGATGAGGCCGCTGTATTTGCCCATCAAATTGAAGCGGGTAAAATTCTGTGGGCTGTCGAAATAGCTGTTCGAGAACGAGTATTCCGAGGCCAACCAAGCGTTTTGGTTGCGGGCCTTGGCGGCATCGCCCAGCAGGTCGAAAGCGCCGACGGCACGGTAGGTGTCGAACATGCCAGCTTCCAGTTTCACCATGCTCTGGCTAAGGGCGGTCGGCGTGTTGAAATTGACGTGGCCCGCCGTGGCGAAGTCGCCCGCCGTGGCGTCGTAGTTGCCTTTGGAAAAGTCCACGCCCCGCACCAGTTCAGGGATGAGGAAGTGCAGGTCGGCATAGCCTTGGCCGTGGGCATGGCTCACCATGTTCACGGGCATCCCATCGGCGGTGATGCGGATGTCGGTGCCGTGGTCAATGTCGAAGCCCCGCAGGAAAATCTGCTCGGCCTTGCCGCCGCCAGCATGCTGCGCAATGACGAGGCCCGGCACGATACGCAGGATGTCCTGCGAATTGTTCAGCGGGCGGGTCTGTATGTCAAGGCTGCTGATGGTGTGCAGGTTGGCGGTGGCCTCCGAGGCGATTTGCACGTCGGGCAGGTTGATTTCCTTCGGAAAGGCTCACCTTGAGGGTGGTCGTTTCTTGGTCTTTTACCTTGACCGTGAAAGTGGTATCGCCAAAGCCGATATAGCTGATGCTCACCTGGAACTCGCCGCTGGGCAGGTCAACAAAAGGGAAAATGCCCAGCTTATCGGTGAAGGTAGCCTGTGCTGGCTCGGAATTGATGCGGACGTGCGCACCAGGCAGCCCGGTCATGGTTTCGGCATCGAGCACCATGCCTTTGAGGGTGCCGTTGTGGGCGAGGAGGAGTTGCGCAGCAAAAACAAAGCTGAGTGTTGCTATTTGCTTCCAAAAACTAAGGGTTGATTTTTTTTTCATGTTGTTGATTTATTGACAGTAGGTGAAAATACGAGTAATGTGCTGGGTTTGGATTTTTTTACGAGTTGATTGATTGCATTTTCAATAACCAATCATAAATATTGGGGTTGTGTCCTTGGTAATAATACAGGGATAATGGCCCATTTTGGACAAATGTAACTACGGCAACTAAACCCTGAAAACACCTGAAAGGATTAGATTTTATTTTCTAATCCGGAAGAAACCTTGCGTAGGTATTGGTGTGAAATTTATTGGATAAGAAATAGCCCAAATAGAAACGTCGGAGCGGTAGCAAAACCACACCGACGTTTTTATTTCATATTACCTGAAAATTTATTCCTTCACAAAATTCCGCACGCTCGCCTCGCCCCTTTCATTGCGCAGCAACAACCTGTACAGCCCGCTGGGCATAGCCGACAAGCTGATTTTGAAGCTGTCCGAGGTCATTGGAACCAAGCTGCACGGTTTGCCCTAAGCCGTTGACGATGCTCCATTCCATCTCCGTTGGCTCTGCTTTGGTCTTTGATGAAAACCTGCAAGAATTCCTTGGCTGGGTTGGGATAAACCAGCAGTTCTCCGTCGGCGAAAGCTTCCCGCCTGTGGCCCGTTAGTTCGCCTTGCTGCACGGTGTTGTTGGCTGAAATTAGCCAAAGGTCAGGGGTCAAGCATAAGCCCCGTCACCTCAAATGGCAAGTTCAAGCTGAACAGCTCGCCGTTTTGGAGTATGCTCCAACCGAACGATGGTATCGTTGTCTGCCCCTATCAAAAGGATAGGGACGGGCATTTCAAAGAAATCCACCGAGGAGGGCATGGAGGTGGTTTGGTTCAATTGGATATAAACATCGCCTTGGCTGCTCTGTTCCCATACCACCTTGTAACTTGGGAAACCCTGCCCCCTGAACCAGTCCTCGAAATACTCGTCGAGGTCTTGGCCGGAGGTGGCTTCCAAATGTGATTGCAGGCTCGTAGTGCGGGCGTAGTCGTACTGGCGGTCGTTGAGGTAGTTTCTAAGCCCACCAAAAAAAGCATCGCCGCCCAATTTC
This sequence comes from Saprospiraceae bacterium, assembly GCA_016714985.1. Lineage (GTDB taxonomy): Bacteria > Bacteroidota > Bacteroidia > Chitinophagales > Saprospiraceae > UBA6168. The sequence continues at coordinate 142,014 of JADKBS010000009.1, forward strand.
CAACGCAGCATGTGCAGCAGGTACGAGCCTTTGTTGTAGCTCAGACGGCTACTGAAAATGCGGTTGACGCTCGTGGTGTCGTCCACCAGCACCGAGCCACCGGGTTGTGATACGATGCTACTGATTTTACCTGCCTTCCAATCGTACCATTGCGTTTGCACCTGGGAGGGGAAGCGCTCCCTTGAGATGCCTTCGAGGTAGGTGGCAAACCCCTCGTTGAGCCAGATGTCCTCCCAACTGCCGCAGGTCACCATATCGCCGAACCATTGGTGAGCCAGCTCATGTGTTAGCAGGCCCCAACCGAAGCTGCTGACATAGCTCATGGTTTGGTGCTCCATGCCGCCGCCCCAGCCGAACTGAGCATGACCGTACTTTTCTTCGTGAAATGGATAGGTGACAAAAAGGCTGTCGTAGAACTGGAGCACTTGCACGAGGTTGGCAGTGCCAGTTTGTGCCGTTGTCAAGTTTTCGGGAAGACGTAGTTGAGCATGGGCATATCCGTGCCGTTGCTGAGCGGCACGTTGTTGGTATAAACCGAGAAATTGGTGACGGCAATGGCCACGAGGTATGGCGCTATCGGGTAGCGGTGCTTCCAATGGAAGACCTTGTCGGAGCCGTTGGTTGACTCCGCCACCAAAAGGCCATTGCTTGCCGCTCGGTAGTCGGCTGGCGTTGTGATGATGATGTCAACGCTGTCAATTTTGTCCTCCAAGCCGTTTTTGCAAGGCCACCAATCCTGTGCGCCATAAGGTTCGGAGAGCGTCCAAAGCACGGGCACTCCACCGTGGTCACCTTGGATGAAGGAGCCAAAGCCAGTTGACGGTGGTGCGCCAGCGTAGGTGATGGTCAGGCTGTCAATCGTTCCAGCAGCCAGGGCCGTTGGCAATGGAATGGTGAGGAGGTAAGCGCCGCTGGCCGAACTGCTCAGGCTTTGGCCGTGGTAGCTCACGTCGTTCACAGCAAGTTGCGTGGAGAGGTCGAAGTTGATTTCGTTGAAACCATCTTCCAGCACCTCGAAATAGACGGTGGGTCGTAGTGCCCGGTCAGGGCGCTGGCCACGGGCACAGGATGGAAATGGTGCGCATGGGCCTCCGCCTCCTTGCAGACGATGGTTTCAAAATCCTCGTCGGTCACAACGTTTGGATTTTGCTGTGCAAAAAGGCTCACCGCAATAGCAAGCAGGAACATGGTAAAGGTACTTTTCATAAGGAAGGAATTTGATAACTTAACAAAGTCGGTAACGAAACTCAAAGTTCTCCTAATCGGCTTACCCGCTTGGTGATAAACCGCACCTTGGCCAATGGATTGCCATCTTTCACCGCACTATTATTTTGCAGGTTTCGGCGGCCTGCCCATTGCTCAGCTTTAGGAAATAAATGCCTGCTGGCAACCGTAGCAGGCTATTGTCCACTAAAACCTCGTGTGCGCCAGGTTGGAAATATTTTTTGCTAAAAACAGCACCAGTAAACCTGCCAACTATATCATGGATGGTCAAGTTGAGCTCCTGGGCATTTGCGAGGTTGAAACGTATGGTTGCATTGGACGAAAAAGGGTTCGGAAAGCTTTCCAACTTGGTTTGCAGCGCAAAAAAACCGTTGTCATCCAAGCCAAGCGGAAAGGCGGAAACGCCTGTCCAAATGGAAGCATCACCGTTCACCTGCCGCTCCCAAATCGGGTGTACGTGCCCATCGTGCGCAACGATATTGGTGTAGTCGCCAAAAAACCTATCGGGCTGCGGCGTGAAGGGTTCTTCGTGAATGCGAAGGTTTGCGAAGGACTCCCCGCCATCCGTTGAATAGGCGAGATAGACGCCTGTCCGCAAGTCATCATAGTCACGGCGGTCGTAAAAAACGAAGTAGAGGTGGCCAGTCACTTGGTCAACTGCCATCCAAGAGAGGAAGTTGTGCTTGCCGGGCGGGTCGTTGTTCACCCGCACGGGGCTGCTCCAAGTGTTGCCGCCGTCCGTGCTTTTGGAGAGCCAGATATCCGTGTCATCGAAGCCGTTCCGCTTGTCCGACCAGTTGACGTATATCGTGCCCGTGTTGCGATCGCAGGCAGTAACGGGAAAGCCATTGCAGCGGAATAGGCCCGGCACGGTGAACTTCCAACCACCGACTTGGTTTGAAATCGGGATGTCCTGTGCCAGCCAAGTCTGCCCGCCATCCAAGGAGCGGTCGAACCAAATCGTATCGTTCAGCGACCAAGCGGTATAGACCTCCCCGTTGGGGCCAGTGGCGGGGACAGCACCTTGGGCGGTATGGTCATCGTCAATGCAGTCGCCCGTATATTGGCTCACGACCACTGGTTCGTTCCAAGTTTCGGCCCCATCATTAGAGACGGAGCAAAGTATTCGGCTGCGGTTTTCAGGAGCTGGGTCGCCATAGCGGTCGAACTCCGTCCAAGCCACGTAGAGGTTGCCTTTGTATGGGCTGCTTGGCGCTGGGTCGTAGGCCATCCAAGGCTTGTCCTGGTCCTTGTCCTCGTTGAGGCCGGTGAAGCTGCCGTCGCTCCAAGTCACCCCGCCGTCCGCTGATTTTTGGATGACGATGCGGTCGAGCCAGCCCGTTTCGCCGCCAGTGTTGGAGAGGTGGGAATAGTAGAAATTGCCACTCGTGTCAGCTACAATGCAGGGGTCGCCCCAGACGCCATAAGTGGAGGTCAGTTTGCCATGCGACCAAGTCCAGCCGCCGTCGTGGGAGTAGAAAAAATTGTCGCCATTGGCCCCGGCCACCAGTTGGTTGGGGTTCTTGGGGTTGATGCAAATGGCCGGCTCCTTCGGGCTTTCGAGGATGAGGATGTTCTGGAACTGGCGAAAGCCAATTGCGCAGCAAGTAAAAACAGGAAAGTAGGAAGGCGTTGCATCATGGCGTTATTTTGTCTTAAGTGGAGGCCAACGGAATGAGTTTTAATTTTAATTTTTTGTGAAAAAATAATAAATTAAAAGTTCCCAATCGTAAGTCGTTAATCTAAAATCATAAATCTACTTATTTGGTTTTTTGTTGAGACTGTTTTTCAATGCTTTAGGATTTTTTGATGCCCCATGACAGCGTTTTCATTCCAACATATCAGATGATAGACACCCGCTGGCAAGCCCGTCAAATCCAAATTGAAAGTCGGCAGGTCGGTTGAACCTTCCAAGGCAATTTGGCCAGACACACCGCTGACCAAGCGCCAGTTTAAACCCTTCATTTCACCCTCGAAAAACACGACCGATATGCCCGAAGCTGGGTTTGGAAACACCTGCAATTTTCCCTGGAATTCAGGCATGAAAACGGTCGGCGTTGCCCCCGTAATTTCATAGCCAAACTCCAAGAAAATGGCCAAGGCCAGCTTCGTCAGTTTTTCAAAATACGGCAGATTGATATGGACTAATTCGTCGGTGATGCTATGGTAGTGCGGGTTGAAATCCGTGAAATAGGACTCCGAGAGGCTGATGGCGGTGAAGCCGTTTGCCCAGAACGGTCCGTGGTCGGAATTGGCCACGCCCGGCAGCTTGACGACCACCTCCAGCCCGATGTCGAAAATGGAATCTGCCCAAACCGCTTTCGAGGCCAATTGGGCCGACATGGCTTCCGGTCGAAGCTGCACTTCCACCTGGTTGTCGCCGTTGCCATCCCATCCGAGCATGTCGAGGTTGAGGTAGGCAGCCAAGGCTAAGTCATTGGCTAACAGGTAGTTGGCATACTGGGTGCTGCCAATTAGCCCCAGTTCTTCCTCGTCCCAAAACGCAAGGGTCATGGAGAAAGGGAAGTCCTCGTTGGCCAGCACCCTCGCCACTTCCAAGAGGGCCGAACAGCCTGTGGCATTGTCGTCGGCACCAGGTGCATCGGCACCGGGCGGCATATTGTCGTAATGCGCCCCCAGCATGACCTCCTTTGCCTGGCCCGTCGAACTTGGCAAGCGGCAAATGAGGTTTTTCCCATTGCCCGTGCCGAATGGAAAAACCTCGACATCCCAGCCATAGCCCTCCATTTTTTCCTTTATAAACTGGAAGGCCAATTCGTTGCCCGGCTCCGTGAAATAGCGGGAATGAATGGTCGCAATATTGTCGTTCACCATCACGGCTTCCTCACCCGTCAGTTGGCGGAGCAGGCTGTGCAGCGTGTCCAAGCGGATGGCGTTCAGCAAATCTGCCACGCCCGGCGTCTGGCCTACCAAGCTGCTGCCCCACGCTGCCAGCAAACAGGTAAGGAACAAAGTCCGTGTGCGTTTCAATATCATTTGACGGCAAGATATTTCTCAGGGTCTTTCAAAAATTCCTCTTTGCAGCTTGCTGCGCAAAAGCATAAGTGTTACCCTTGTAAGTACAGGTATCCGTCCAGTCGGCCTGTACTTCCATGCCGCAGATATAGTCTGTTTTGTTGGCAAAGTGGACATGCCCGTCAGCGGCAGGTTTTGGTTGGTTTTGGCAACTTAAAATTGCGGTGATTGCGAAGGCAATGGCGATGATTTTTTTCATGATTGCTATTGTTTAAAAATTTGTTTTAAAATGGCCTTCAATATAAGGCCACATGAAGACTTATGGTTAATTCACCAAGCCCGATTTGTGAATGATTTAATTCACCAAACCATTTTTTTCCATCCTCCTCAAACGCCCAAAGACCAGATTTATCTGACTTTTTCCAACCCGCCACTCGCTCCAATTGATAATCCAAAAGCCGCAGCAAATCTGCTTGGTTTAATGATGATTTTAATCGAACGGTCACGAGCCATTTGTTTTTATCCCCGGTATATTCGGTCATTTTATATTCGAAGGGAATAAATGCGTTTAAAAAATCTTGGACGTGCTTGTCTGCTATATTGGCACGAATAAAAGGGTCATCCTCCGACCAGCCATATTCGAGATCGTTCGCCAATTTTTGGGTTTGCGCCCTACCGATATATTGCGAAACCAAGTGAAAAGCAGCATCAATACCTGCCGATAAGCCGCCTGCCGTGATGATGCGACCATTGTCAACAAAGCGAGCATTATCAAATACTTCGGTAGTTGGTGACATTCCTTTCAATGCTTGAACAGCTTGATAATTTGTAGTTGCTTTTAGGCTGTCCAATAATCCGCCAGCAGCGAGGAAAAAAGCACCCGTGCAAACTGACATGGTATGCTCAGCAGCAGTGCTTGTCCTTTTTATCCAATTAACAACCGCCGTATCCGAAGGGTCAACATTTCCACCGGGGACAAGTATAATATCCGGCATCGGCGCATTTGAAAAAGTATAATCGGGTTTCAATTTCATCCCCATGCCCGTATGGACAATGGAATCATGCGCTGTAACAGAAAACACCTCCATGCCAGCCGCACCGAATACCTCCCAAGGGCCAGTGAAATCAATGATCTCCACGCCCGGAAACAATACGACGGCCACTTTTTTAGCCGTAGTCTCGAAATGCTCCCCTTGTATATTTTCAAATTCAGGAAAGGACGCAAAAAGCTTCATTCCGCAGGTGGGGCAAATCCCCGGTTCCTTGAAATGAATTGTGTCACAATCGAGGCCGCAGGGTGGACAAAGGAAAACAAGGGGCTTTTCAGCGCCAGTGCGCTGCCCGATTGCCGTCCAAAGGCTCAAAACGATGCCTATTAAAGTGAGGAATATTGGCTTCATTATTTTTTATTAATTGATAAAGCCATTTAATTTCTCACCAATTTTTCCACCCAACCCCGGCCATCCATAGTCTCGATTTTAAGGAAAAAACTGCCGCTGCCCTGCCATTGCGAAGCGTCAATTTCATAGCTTCCTAGCCTGCCCGAATATTGCTGCCGCAAAACGCTGCTGCCTTTTACGTCCATGATTTCGATGGATTTAATGGCCTCGTTCTCCGACTTAATGGTGATAGTTTGCTGGAATGGGTTGGGGAATATTTCAAGCTTTTGCCAAGCGTTTCGTCAAGGCCCGATACCAGCGAAACATCATGAAAGTTACCAAGCCATTGGTCGTGCCGGTGGCCAAGCTATTGCCGTCCGGCGACCAAGCCACGCAGAGCGGGCGGGCATTGTGCTGCTGTTGAAAACTGCTCAAAAGGGCATAGCCGTTCATGTCCCAAATACGGATGTTTTTATCCTCAGATACCGATGCCAACAAGCTGCCATCCGGTGAAATATCGCAGGCGTTAACGTTGGCACTGGAGACATCAATCGTCTGTATCAATGTGCCGTCAGCGACGTTCCAGATTTTGAGTTTGTTGTCCTTGGAACTTGACACCAACCGGGCATTGTCTGGCGTGAACTCCACGGAAGTGATGTCGTCCGTGTGCCCACTTAGGGTGAAAAGGGCCGTGCCGTCGGCGTTCCAGATTTTCACTTTATTGTCGCTGCCGCCCGTGGCAATCAGTGCGTTGTCGGGCGAGTAGGCAACGGTCGTCACCCAAGAAGAATGGGCGTTGATGCTCAGTTCTGGCGAGCTATCGGCCAGCTTGTAGGTTTTCAATTTGCCATTCGAGCCGCCCACGGCGATGGTTTCCGAATTGGGCGAAAAGGCCAACGAAAAAGCATAGTCAGTGCCCAGAACGATGCCCGGCAACAGCGTCGGAGTGCTTTGGCTCAGGTCGAAAATGAGCAGGTTGCCGAACTCTTCGATGGAGGCAAGGTATTTCCCATCGGAACTGAAGCCGACGCCCATCATGCACATCAAGCCAGCGCCCGCATTGAATTCCCAACTGATACTGCCATCGGCAATATCGTATATGCGCAGGTACGACGGGTGGCAATTGGTGCCAGATAGCACTTGGCTGCCGTCCACAGAGAACGATACGCCATTGACTTGGAGGCTATCGGGATGAGCCAATTGCGTCCAGAGCAGGTTTTGGGAAGTCAGGTTGCCCAGGCAAAGCAACAGCAGCAGTGCTGAAAAATGGTATTTGTTTTTCATTGATGAAAAGGATTTATTGGTCAAAAAAATAAAAGAATCTCATGCGGGTACATTCAGTTTGTATTCAACCTCCTCCAACTGGTGCCGTTTTTCACGCCCTTTTTTCAAAGTCCAAACTGCAAAAACGTTGAACAAAATGGTAAAGAAAGCTTCGGGAATTCCCCTGAAAATAGACATAGGGAAAGCCGCTTCCCAAGGCTCATTTTCGACCTTGAATTGCAGGTAGTGCGTGCCCAGCACCAAATTGTCAATCAAAAGGAAAGCTGCATAAACAGCGACCGCAACCCAGGTATAAACCATTTTGCCCGTTGTCCACATCAGATAGGCCGCCCAGCCCCACATGGCCACGAAAAAGAGTCGGAGCGCAATGAAAAACGAAGAGCTGTCCCGTGCATAAATCATGATTACCTCGCCCGGATACAGGTCGGGGTTATTCCAGATACTGTTGCGCATGAAGGTCCAAGTGGCAAAAAGGATGATTGCAACGGCCATGATTTGGAAGTATGTTTTTTTCATTTTGAAAAAGTTGTAAAAGTGAAAAAGCGGGGGAGGCTTTCATACGCCCCACCCCCCGATGACACATTGTAGATTGACTAAATCTTTGAAAAAAGTGCGGCCTCACCTTTTGTGTTGCCGCCCAATTCCTGATATAAAAAATTCTTCAAAAGGGCTTAACCCTGATTATTTCGTGGTTTTTAAGGCTTAGGTTTAGGAAGTATGCGAATTCACCCTTTGAAAAATCGCTCATCCTGCGTGAAATCCTTGTCAGTGAGCGTTTTCAAAAAGGTGATGATGGCTGCTTTTTCTTCGGCTGTCATGGGGATGCCATTTTCCAAGCTTGGGTCAAGCGAAGGCGACTCGATGATGCCGTCGCTATAATGGTCAAGTACGGCCTCCAGCGTCGCAAACTTGGCATTGTGCATATAAGGGCGGGTGATGCCCACATTGCGCAAGCTGGGCACCCGGAACTTGCCGATGTCGCCGCTAAATGAGGTAATTCTCGCCCTGCCGATGTCGGTGAAGACCGAGTCAATGCCGTTGTTGCGGTAGCTTTCATCCGTGAACAAAATACCCGAATGGCAGCTTTGGCATTTTTGCTCAAAAAGGCGCAGACCTTCCAGTTCCTGTGCAGTCAGCACTACTTCCCCCCGTAGGTATTTGTCGTAGGGAGAATTGTTGGAGACCATCAGGTTGGTGAACTGGGAGAGGGCATGGAGCATCAGCGGCGTGTTTATTTCGTCCGTACCGAATGCCGCTTTGAACAAGGCCGGGTACTCCGCATGGTTGTTCAACTTCGCAATCACGTTTTCGATTTCCTCGTCCATTTCGAATTCTGCCTCTATGGCATTGAGCGGCACAAAATCGAGGTGCGTGACGCCACCGTCCCAGAAAAACTCCTTCATAAAGGCCAGGTTCACCAACTGGGGCGCATTGCGGATGCCCTGCCGTTCCATCACGCCCTTGCTGAAGGCATGAAGCGGCAGGTCGGCGAAGGCCAGCGATTGGTTGTGGCAGTTGTTGCAGGAAACCGTGTTGTCCACCGACAGGATGGGGTCGAAAAACAGCTTTTTGCCCAGCTTGAAACCTGCCTCCGTCACGGGGTTATTGTCGAATGTATAGGTCGGTTCCGGGAAGTTCTCAGGCTTCCGAAACTCGTAGGATGGGCCTTTATCAGTCTCGTCTTTTTTACAGCCAATTACTACCGAGACAAGGGCCAAAGCGCTGATAATCAATGTTTTTTTCATCGTGAAAGGTGAAAAAGTGGCACCGATAACCGGTGCCACAGATTATTCATTCTTCGAATGAATCCTGATATAAAAAAGTCTTTATTGGTGAACATGGTCCACGACAAATGCACTGTGTAGGTTCTCGGCAAACTCAGTACCGCCAGCAGGAGTGTGAACCTGGTTGGTTGACGTAAAATCTGCGCTACCGTGGTGGCCATCAATGACTTCCAGCAGGTCCATTTCAATATGCGCCTTGGGTTCGAGCTTGTCGCTCACGCTGACGGATGTGCCAAAATCGAGGGTGAAGGTCTTCACGTTGTTCACCATCATCGGATTGTCGGTGATGTCCTTCCAACCGCCGATGTGGATTTGCACGGAATTCTCAGGGTTCCATTGCGAAGCTGCAACAGGGGAGGCAGGGCTGCGGCCTTCAAAAGCGAAGCCGATATAGCCAGCATCCCAGTTCCAAAGCCAAGCGCCTTCGGCGGGGTCAAGCACGCCGCCCGTTGCGCCTTCCTGCACGATGTCGGCAGGGATGCCAAGGGTGAAAGTCACCTTATCGTATTTGCCTGATGGAACGTTGCTGAGTCCAATCGTCTGGCTGGTCGTGCTGCTTTCAAGCACTTGGTAGATGCCCTTTACGTCGGCAGCGGCAGCACCAGTAGTTACCGGATCAACGAACACCTCACCATTGGGGCCTTCCAGCTTGATATTGGTGATGTAATAGCCAAGCAGCGAGACGTTGAAGTTCTGGTCAAGACTGTTGGTGTACTTGAAATCACTGCTTGCAGCGTCCGCAATCGTCAGGTCTTGGTCACCAACGATGTTGTCAAACTGCAGGTAAAACGTGCCGAAAGTTGCCTTTTCTTCGTCCTTTTTACAGGCACTCAACAAGGCGATACTGAAAAACAGGGTGGTCAAAAACAGAAACTTTTTCATGTTTTAGAAAAAATTAAAAGGTTAGAAAATAAATGGTTGAATGATTAAACAGGTAAAATCTGCGGCTTCCCGCCGCAACATTGCCTGAAATAAAATCTTGCTCAGAACCTCGTGTCCTGAATGAATTCGTGGTCGGTCAGGGTCTTCAAGAAATCAATAATCCTTGCTTTTTCTGTCGGTGTAAGGGGGATGCCGAGCGTGCCGTTTTGTTGCAGCTCGTCGGCCAGTGTGGCCGATGGTTTTACGCCACTGGCGTAATGGTCGAGCACTTCTTCCAGGGTTTTGAAACGGGCGTTGTGCATGTAGGGCTTGGTCAGTTCCACGTTGCGGAGGCTGGGCACCTTGAAGCAGCCCATGTCGTCGGGCGACTCGGTGATTTTGCCACGGCCAAGGTCTGCGAACTCCGAGTCGAGGCCGTTGTTGCGGTATTCCTGATTGGTGAAAAGGATGCCGCTGTGGCAGGCGGCGCATTTTTGCTCGAAGAGCGCCAAGCCTTCCAGTTCGTTGGCGGTCAGGTTGGCGTCGCCCAACTTGTAGTGGTCGTATTTCGAGGTGGCCGACACGAGCATGTTCTGGTATTGCGACAGCGCAAATAGCAGGTAAGGCGAAGTGATGGTATCGCCCATGTCCGGGAACGCCTTTCTGAACAAGGCCGGATAGCTGCCGTGCTGGTTCATTTTCCAGAGGACGTGGGTCATTTTCTCGTCCATTTCCAACGGGTTCTCAATGGCATTTGGTGGTGCAAAATCGAGGTGGTGTACGCCGCCGTCCCACATGAACTCCTTCATAAAGGCCATATTGGCAATGCCCGGTGCATTGCGCAGGCCCTCCCGCTCGTCCACGCCGATGCTGAACGGATGCTGCGGGTCGGCAAAGGCCACGCCTTTCACATGGCAGTTGTTGCAGGCCACCGAGCCGTCGCGGGAGAGGATGGGGTCTCCGAAAATCTTTTTCCCCAATTCAAAGCCCTCCTTCGTCACAGGGTTCCTATCGAGCGGGTACACTGGTTCGGGGAAGTGCGCTGGCTTCACGAAGCTGTATTTTGCCGAAGGCAACTCGTCTTTTTGGCAGCCGCCAAACACGAGTGCAAGAAGGAGGAATGGCAGAAGATTTTTCATGGTAAAAAAATTGAAACAGAGAATGATGAATTCCAAGGCAGCGTGCCGGGAATTCATCATTCATCATTTATCCTTCATCATTTACTACTGATGAATATGGTCATAGGCAAAAGCATGCTCCAGGTTGTTGGCCACGTCCACGCCATCGGCTGGCTTGTGCACGTTGTGGTTGCCTGTGAAGTCAATGGCATGGTGGCCACCGAACAATTTCTGCACATCGAAAACCATGTGCAGCTCAGGCTCCAGCTTGCTTTCCACTTTGGCATTGGTGTCGAAAGTGTAGCTCAGGCGCTTGTTGTTATAGACGAACACGCCGCCGGGGATGTTCTTCCAACCGCCCACGTGGTAGGCCATGCCGTTAGGGTCAGTACCAGCGATGGTCTCGGTGCCACCCACGCCGCCGTTGGAGACGGGGGATTGGCCCTCGAACTTCACGGCGATGTAGCCAGAGTTCCAGTTCCAGAACATATTACAAGTGGCAGGGTCGAGGTTGCCGCCCGCAGCCCCGTCCACGATGCCGGAGGAGTCAACGCCCACTGTGAAAGTGATTTTGTTGTAAGTGCCAGCAGGTACATCGGTCAGCAGGATTTCCTGGGAGGCAGGTTTGCTCTCGTCCACGAGGTAGTAGCCCTTTGCGCCAGCGGCAGTGGCTTCCATGTGGTCATGGAAATGCTCGCCGTTGGGGCCGTCCAGTTCTATGGCGGAGATGTAGTAGCGCAACAGCGTAATGTTGAATTGCTGGCCCATCTCGTTGGTGTACGGGTAGTCCGTATTGCCCGCAGTGGTCAGCGAGAGCTGCTGCTGCACGTTGTTGATGAGGGCCATGTTGTCAAATGTGATGGCAAAAGTGCCGGGGTCTTTAGCCTCTTCTTCGTCCTTGCAAGCGGATAAAAACAGTGCACCAAAGAGCGCAGTCAGTAATAAGAACTTCTTCATGGTTTAAAATGAATTTTATTGTTAAAAAATATAGGACAATTGCAGGATCAGTCTGCCTTTCGCTTCCACCTCAGCACTGGAATAATGCTGCGAAAACGGTTGCGAATAGCCAGCTCCGACGAGCCATTGGTCAAATCTCAAATTGATACCAGCAGCGGCATACCAGCCTTTGCCGCCCGTGGAAGCAGCGTATTTGCCGTTGGCTTTCACGTCACGGCCCACGCCTTCTGCGGCCACGCCGCAATAGGGTGTCAGGGACAAACCGCCCTTCGTCGTGAACTGGTTGAAAAGCAGCGCCTGCCCCGACCATTGGTGGCCGAAGCGATAGCCTGAGGTGCTGGGGCGGTTGTGCTGGTAGCTGCCCGTGAGCGTGATGCCACCGTTTTTGCGGCCCAGCACGAGGTTGGCCTGTGTCAGGCCCGCCCAGCTTCCATTCCCAGGGTTAAAGTTCTCCGGCAGATTGTGCTCATCATGGATATTGGCGTTGAAATGGCCGATGGGCGCTTTCGCTCCCATGCCTGCCTCGGCATAGAGCCGATAGCCATTGCCAAATGCGAGTTGGTCGAGCAGGATATAACTGGCCAGCAGGCGGGTATCGCCGAGGCCGGAGCGCTGGTCGTCGCCGTCTGGGTGGTGGCGGACGTTCAGCCGATAGGGCTGGTTCAGTTGCAGGTTGAAGCGGCGGAACACCCGAAACCGGGCCACCAGTTCAACCGAATGGAAATAATCGGTCGCACCTTGTGCGTGTTCCAGTGTGGAGCGAAAAGGGGCGTACTGGTACTGAAAGCCGAGGAAGTTCTGGCGGTATGTCGCCATCAACCCCACCCCGACTCCGTTGACGCTGCATCCGCAGGCGTCGCAAGCAGCCGCTTTTTCACCCAAAAGCAACAGGAACACAGCAAGGGCAGCAATTTGCTTTGCCATGTTTTTTCAGACTTGTTTTGAAAATGGAAATACTGGGTAGCGGCTGGATTGGTTGGAAGCGTTTGAGTTGTTTGAATTGTCGCAACACATTGATTATCAATGCTCGGCAACATCCAAAACGACCCAAAACTGGCACAACCGTTCAACAACTACATGGTATGAGCAGATAATCAGTTGGTGGAAACAGCATACCCAAGAGCATCGCAGTACCTGACTGCCCACTGCCAACTGTCAAGCTGCCAACTCATACACGGGGTGGCTGGAAAATATCAATAGCGCAGGCTTGCGCCGTGAAGGTTAGCGCTGCAAAAAGGGGCTTAGAATCCCTTGGTTTTGCAGATATTATTTGAAGTGGAAGGATTTCGTGGAGACTGAGCACCTGTTTTTGCTCGTCAGGCTGTGGAACTGGAGCTTGCTGTGGGGACTCCTCTTTGCTTTCCGCAATTTTTTTGGTCAGTTGGCATTTGCCATTGCATTTTTTCTCGGGCTTGTCCCGATTGATGCAAAGCGTCTTGGCAATGAAATCTTGATTCAACTTGAAACTCGACCAAATCAGCACATCCTTTGCCGAAACGGCAAAGACCAAAACTGCTAAGGATATGGCGGCGATTTGCTTCATAAACGAATTACGGTGCAAAGGTATAAAAACCGAAGCTGGATTTTGTTGCACTTACCAGCGCAAAGGGTGATTTATGTCACCTGCCCGCCGAAATGGTGTTCTTCCAAAACTTATGGCGATTAGCTTTGCAGCCTTAATCATCAACCCATGCAATACCCTCGACAGTTTTGGGACGAGCGCTATGGCGGCACTGGCGACTTTGTCTATGGCACTGCGCCAAACGAGTTTTTCAAGGAAAAACTAGACACCATACCCCAAGCAGGCCGCCTGCTGCTTTTGGCGGAAGGAGAAGGCCGAAATGCTGTTTATGCCGCTGAAAAAGGATGGCAAGTGACGGCAGTGGATTTCAGCGAAAAAGGCAGGGAAAAAGCACTGGCCCTGGCTACCAATCGGGGCGTTCAATTGGACTACCACGTAATGGATGTGCGTGAGTTTGATTTCGATGCGCTTGGACCTTGGGACGCCATCGGGTTGATTTACTCGCATTTCCCAGCTGAATTTAGGACGGCGATTCATCAAAAATGCCTCTCATCGTTGCGGCTTGGTAGCCATCTCATTTTGGAGCTGTTCACTCCGCAGCAACTGAATTACACCTCTGGTGGGCCAAAGGACATCGCCTTGCTTTACAGCGCCGCATTGGCTCAAACTGATTTCCAAGCCGCAAGCAGCCTTCATGTTGAGGAATTGGAAATAAACCTGAACGAAAGCACACACCACCAAGGCCAAGCGGCTGTGGTGAGATGCGTGGCAGTGCGTTGAACCCTCAAATACCCATTTTTTAGCAATTCAAAAGCCCGTGGCACACTTGCGCTCACGGGCTTTTTTTCACCAGTTAAATATAAAATCACACGACGAATCTTCGTAGTTACACCACCGCCGTCACTGCCTCGTCAATCACTTCTTGGCTGATGGTGGATGGGCAAATATGGTCGCTCTTCGGCACAACGCTCTCTTCGATGGCCCTCCAGCCCTTGGTGATGTCCACGAGGTTGTGGAAGCCACGGGCTTTCAGGATGGAGATAGTGATGAGCGAGCGGAAGCCGCCGAGGCAGTATAGGTAGTGTTTCTCGTTGCCGTCGAGGCGGTTGAAATTGCGGTTCACGTAGTCGAGCGGGAAGTTCGTTGCACCGATGACGTGCTGCGAAAGGAACTCTGTCGGCTTGCGCACGTCGAGCACGGTACCGTCTAGGCCATCGGCCATCAGGTCGGCCAGTTCATCGGCGGTCACGGCTTCCACGCTGTCAGTCTCCTTGCCTGCGGCTTTCCACGCTTCGATGCCGCCTTCGAGATAACCAAGCGTATTGTCGTAGCCGACACGTGCGAGGCGCATCACTACTTCCTCCTCCCGGTCTTGCGGGGCAATTAGCACGATGGGCTGCTTGATGTCCGTAATCAGCGCACCGACCCAAGGGGCAAAGGTGCCGTCCACCCCGATGAAGATGGAACCGGGGATGTGCTCAGTGCTGAACTCGGCCTCGCTGCGGGTGTCGAGCATGAGTGCCTCCTGCGTGTCAACGAGTTCCTCGAAGCGGGCTGGGGTGAGCGGCGTTGCGCCTTTTTCCAGCACCTCGTCAATGGGTTCGTAGCCCGTTTTGTTCATCATGGCGTTTTTGGGGAAATAGGACGGTGGCGGTGTGAGGCCAGCGGTCACTTCCTTGATGAACTCGGCCTTGGTCATGTTTTCCCGCAGGGCATAGTTCAGTTTCTTCTGGTCGCCGAGGTAGCCCCAGGTGTCGCTGCTCAGGTTTTTGCCACAGGCAGAACCAGCGCCGTGCGCCGGATAAACGATGAGGTCGTCGCCCAGGGTCATGATTTTTTCCCGAAGGCTGTCGAAGAGGAAGCCAGCGAGGTCTTCCTTGGTCAGTTCGCCCTGCTTGATGGCAAGGTCGGGGCGGCCCACGTCGCCGAGGAAGAGGGTGTCGCCACTGAAGATGGCGTAGTCCTTTCCGGCCTCGTCACGGAGCAGGAAAGTGGAGCTTTCCATCGTGTGGCCGGGGTGTGCAACACTTTGAAGGTCACGTCGCCGAGCTTCAGTTCCTCGCCGTCTTTTGCGGAATAAATGGCATAATTGGTATTGGCGTTTGGGCCGTAAACGATGGTAGCGCCCGTCTTTTTTGCCAAGTCTATATGGCCAGATACGAAGTCAGCGTGGAAGTGCGTCTCGAAGATGTACTTGAGTTTTACGCCAGCTTCTGCCAGTTTTTCGAGGTAAGGCTGGGTCTCCCGCAGCGGGTCAATGATGGCAGCCTCTCCGTTGCTTTCGATGTAATAAGCGCCTTGAGCGAGGCAGCCAGTATAGATTTGTTCGACTTTCATTTTTAAAAGAATTTGATTTGTGAAATGAATTGAATTCAAAATTGATAGCGCAAAGATGGGGGTCGGAAACGGGGGCAGACAGTGAAGCTAATCACACAAGGAATTGCGGCAGCAAAACCACAAAAAAAAGAGGGCTGCCCAATGACAGCCCTCCCATTCTGATGAAAATCGAACAAAATATCTCGTAAAAAATTGGGAACAAGTCATTGAAATACAAGCGGTTAGCTCACACCCAATATCCCAATTTCTTAATTTCCCAATTTCCTCCTACAACTCCGTCACCTGCTCCACGTGCTCGGTGCGGGGTAGGGCCGTCTCGCAGATGGCCTTGTAGCCGCCTTGGATATTGACCAAGTTATGGAAGCCCCTCGACTTCAGGATGGATGCAGCGATGACCGAGCGGTAGCCACCTGCGCAATGCAGGTAGTATTTCGTGTCACGGTCCACTTCGCTCATGTTCTTGTTGATGAAATCGAGTGGGAAGTTCGTGGCGCCCACTACGTGTTCGGTAGCGTACTCGCTGGCACGGCGTACATCGAGGAGGTTGAGGTTAATGCCGTCGAATTTTTTGGAAAACTCTTCGGCAGCCACTTCGTCCAAGGTGTCCACTTCTTCGCCCTCATTTTTCCAAGCCTCGAAGCCGCCTTCAAGGTAGCCGATGGCGTTGTCGTAGCCTACACGGGCGAGACGGGTCACCACTTCTTCAACCTTGTCCTCGTCGGCGATGAAAAGGATGGGCGTTTTCAGGTCAGTGATGAGCGCACCCACCCAAGGGGCGAAGGTGTCGTCAATGCCGATGAAGATGGAACCGGGGATGAAGCCTTTGACGAAGACATCCTGTGGACGGGTGTCGAGCACAAGTGCCTCGTTGCCCTCCCAAGCTGCCTTGAATGCCCGCACGCTGAGTGCCTGTTCCCCACGCTCCCGCACTTCCTTGATGCTCTCGTAGCCCATCTTGTTCATCACGGCGTTTTTCGGGAAATATTGCGGCGGTGGCACGAGGCCCGTCAGCACTTCGGTGACGAACTCTTCACGGGTCATATCGGCCCGCAGGGCGTAGTTGAATTTCTTCTGGTCGCCGAGGTAGCTCCAAGTTTCCTTGCTCATTTTCTTGCCGCAGGCCGAGCCAGCGCCGTGGTTTGGATAGACGATGACGTCGTCGTTGAGCGGCATGATGCGGTTGCGGAGGCTGTCGAAGAGGAAGCCAGCGAGGTCACGCTCCGTGATTTCGCCCTGCTTGATGGCGAGGTCGGGGCGGCCCACATCACCGATGAAAAGGGTGTCGCCCGTGAAGATGGCGAAGTCCTTACCGTTTTCATCCTTCAAAAGATAAGTCGTGCTTTCCATGGTGTGGCCGGGGGTGTGGAGTATTTGGATGGTTACGTTACCCACTTTCAGCACCTCGTTGTCGGCGGCCACGTGCGCCTTGAAATTGGGCTGTGCCGTTGGGCCATAGACGATGGTGGCACCGGTTTCCTTGGCCAAATCGAGGTGGCCAGAAACAAAGTCGGCGTGGAAGTGGGTTTCAAAGACGAATTTCAGTTTTGCATTGTCGGCTTTCAGCCTTTCCAGGTAAGGCTCGGTTTCCCGCAGCGGGTCAATCACGGCGGCTTCGCCGTTGCTTTCGATGTAATAAGCGGCCTCTGCGAGGCATCCGGTATAAAGCTGTTCTACTTTCATGAATACAGATTTTTTAGTTGAAAAAATGATGCTGTCCAGACTTTTTGTAAGACGAACGGCTGATTTCGATGCACTTCGTTTCACAAAAAGAACACTGCAAAGATGGGGGGCGGACAGGGCGGGTTTGTGTGAAGCAGTTCACACAGCCCGGTGACGTTCGTCATCGAAACGGGGTGACTTTTGTCAATTGGTGAGCTTGTAAATGCGGATGATTTTGCGCCGAATCACGAAATAATTGATGACTCCAGTTATCATCGAAGCTATGCCGATAACGACAAATGCCCAGGCCAGCCAATCGAGGCCGCCCTTTTCATCGAGGTGAAAAATGCCGAGTGCTGTGGCGATGAAATAAATGCCCGTTCGCACGAAGGCCAAAAAAGTGCGCTGGTTGGCAAGGCGGGTACGGTCAATGGCGAGGGTGTCCCGCAGGATGAGGTCGTTGGTTTCAGGGTGATTTGGTGCCGAAGATTTGGGAAAAGTCATGAGCTTTTTTTAAGCGAATTGTGGAACCTGCTCCATCACCTTCACCTGCCCGTTCGAGAAATCATAGACCCAAGCATGGAGGCGAAGCTCTCGGCCTTCTTTTTTTGCTTTGCGGTAAACGCTGGTCTGTTTCAGGTTGTGGATTTGCGTCAGCACGTTCAGTTCCACGAGGCGGTTCAGGCGGTCGTTTTCGTCGGGGATGGCGTCCAATTCGGCTTGGTGGCTGGCAATCACGTCCTTGATATTGGCGAGCCAGTTGTCAATCAGGCCGATAGCTTCGTCCTCCATTGCTGCCCGAATGCCGCCGCAGCCATAGTGGCCATAAACGATAATGTCCTGAATGCCAAGCACTTCCACAGCGTATTGCAGCACCGAGAGGAAGTTCATATCGGCATGGGAGACCACATTGGCAATGTTGCGGTGGATGAAAATCTCACCAAGATTACCGCCAAGCACCACCGACGGCGACACCCGGCTGTCGGAGCAGCCCAGCAGCAGGGCGATGGGGTTTTGGCCTTTGGCCAAATGCTCGAAGAAATGCGGGTCTTCTGCGTGCTTTTCGCAGGCCCAGTGCTGGTTGTATTCGAGGAATTTTTTGACTATTCTTTGCATTGGATTTGTCATTATGGTCATTCGTCATTGGGGTCATTAATGACGAATGACCTTTAATGACCAATGACGACCAATATTTAGGGCACTATTTCTTGAACAGCAACTGGTTCCTGCCCAATTTCACAATGCCCTCTTTCTCAAGGTTTTTGAGCAAACGTGACACCGCCTCACGGGTCACGTTCAGGTCATTGGCGATGTCTTGGTGCGAGGAACTGAGGACCCGGTTGCCCGTGGCAGCCACTCTTTTTTTCAGGTACTCCATCATGCGTTTGTCCAAGTTCTTGAACGAGATGCTATCCACCACTTTTACCAAGTCCAAAATCTTGCGGTCGTAAGTGGTCATCACGAAGTTTTTCCAGCTTTGGTAGCGGGTCATCCACTCGTCCATGTAGCGGATGGGGATGGCGATGAGCGAGGTATCGTCCTCGGCCTCTGTGCGGATTTCGCTTTTTTTGTTCACCATGCAGCAGGTGAACGACATGGAGCAGGCTTCGCCCGGCTGCAGGAAATACAGCAATATTTCCCTACCCTCTTCAGGGTCTTCACGGGTCACCCGAACGGCGCCTTCCACGACCAATGGCACGAGTTTGATATAGTTGCCATAGTCCATAATGACCTCTCCGGCCTTGAAGTGCATCAGCTTGCCCACGTTGGCGATTTCCTGTTGCAGTTCTTTTTCCGCCAGTTGTGGGTAGTGCTTTTGCAACAATGCGAGGATGTCAGTGGTTTCTGTCGTCATTTTTCTTAAAGCTTTGGTGTGTCGGTTTTAAAAATCCAAAGTTCGTAAACCTCATTCAGAAACAACCTCAACCGCCCGATGGTTGGCAGCCTGCACGGGTCGGTTATTGCCGTGGTACAGCCGCCGGAAAGTTTCAATTTGTTGTTTCGATAGTGTGAGCGGTTCTTTGAGCACAAACCATTGCACGCCTTCGGTGCAGGGTGGCGTGGTCAGCGAGCCTTCGTAATGGAAAAAAGAATGCCCTTCTGGAAACAGCTTGGCCAAGTCGAGCGCATGGGGCGCATGTACGTGCTCGTGCGGGTGCGTGGGCATTTGCCGCCAAATTTCGTCCAATGCCTCGTTCGGGTGGCCCTCCTTGATGAAAATCCCAATCACCGCCAAATGCCCAGCGGTATCGGCATGTACAAGGTGCATTTCCATCGGGAAAAGCACCCCATCGAGGCGGTGCTCCGACGGCTCGTGGAAGTGGAACTGCTTGAGTTGGAACGACTTGCCGCTAAGTTCGAGGCTGTTCGGCTCCTCGATGTCCACTTCGATGGTATGGCCGTTGTTCTGCACGTCCACAAGCGAGGCATGGTAGCGGAAGCCCAGCCCGCTGCCCGGTACTTCCTTCAATTCCACCGTTTCGATGTCAATTGGCGACTGGTGGTTGCCTTCGGCACATTGCTTGAATTCTTGGCAAAGATTGGCCCAAGCATCGGCGTGCTGGTAGTCCCAGTGGTGGCTGTCCTTGGGGTATTCTGGCCGCTCCCACAAGGTTTCTTTGATGTCCGTAAAAGCTGGAAGCCCGATTGAAATGGCGGCCATTGCGGCCAGCAAGGTCTCTTTTGCTTTCATGTTTTATTTTTCAATGTGGCAATCGCCCCCGCACCACGCCATAGGTGAAGGTGCCGAGCGTTGCCCCTAAAATGATGATGGTAAAAATCCAGAACCCGTGGCCAAGCATCACGAACATCGGGCCGGGGCAAGCCCCCAGTAGCGCCCAGCCCAAGCCGAATGCCGTGCCTGCCATCAGGTGGCGCTTCACGTTCAGGTTCATGGGCGTGTAGCTCACGAGGGTGTCCCGCAGGGTTCTTACCTTGAACTGCTTCATGGCCCAAATGCCGAGTATACCCAACACCACGGCAACCCCGATGATGCCGAACATGTGGAAGCTCTCAAAGCGGAACATTTCATGGATGCGGAACCAACTGATGGCCTCCGACTTGGTCATTACGATGCCGAAGACGATGCCCACGGCGAAAAAGCTTATTAAACGCATGTGATTGGAAAGTTTGTTAAGTTGAAGAGGGGGTGATAAGGGTTTATGGGGTTGATAAGGGTTGATAAAGGTTTATAAAAGTTGATTTAAGCACGTTGCTCATCAACCCTTATCAACCTTTATAAACTCTTATCAACCAAAAATCATCGGCATAATCAGCCAAGTCATGGTCAGGCCGCCGATGAAGAAGCCGATGACGGTGATGAGCGAAGGCAATTGCAGGTGTGCCAAACCGGAGATGGCATGGCCCGAAGTGCAGCCGTCGCCGTAGCGGGCACCGAAGCCCACGAGAAAGCCGCCGAGCAGCGCCAGCAGCACCCCTTTTACCGTGAAAATGCTGAATAGGCTAGTAGGAAGTAAGCCGTTGCCTTCGGGGTAGTTCACGCCCCAATCTTTCAGGTGCGTGATGGTCGCCTCGGAGATGGCCGCTGGCTCAGGGCTTTGCAGGAAATTGGCGGCAATGAAGCCACCCGCCACGCCGCCGAACACAAAGGCCAAGCGCCAGTACTCGTTCTTCAGGTCGAAGTTGAAAAAATCGCAGTGTTTGTCGGCCCCTGCGATATGGCAGAAACTCTTGAACGCCGTGGAAACACCAAAGCTGCGCCCCATCCATGTCATTAGGAAGAGGATGCCTGCAATGGCGGCGCCCGATACGGCCCAGTGCCACGGCTGACTAAGCAACTGCCACCATTCTTGCGGATTCAGTATTAATTCCATTTCGCTGTTGTTCGATTTTCAATGATGTAAAAATGATTCAGTGCTCGATTTCGGCCTTGAACGTTAAGCAGTCTTTGCCAATCTGGCAATGAGAACCGCCCCTGATTCAAGTTGAATTTTGATGGGGCAAAGGTAGGGCGGTGCGCAGGGGGCGGTCTGTGATGTGCTTCACAGATGGGCGTTACACTGAATCATATTTTTAACGGGAAAGTATTATTCGTCAGCAGCGAGCAGGATTTTATCAATGAGCGCAGCACTCATCCGAAAAGAAGTCTGGGTAAGAATCTGGTCGAGGATATTTTTTACCGAGGACAAAACCCCTTCTCGCTTTGCCAGCAAGAGCACACCGCCAAGGCCCATGATATTGATGGAAAGCATGGAAGCGGTCTGTCGTCCTTTCAGCTCGTCAATGATGAGCCAATCCGCCGAAAGTTCAATGGCCAAAGTTATGGCTTGGGCTTCTCCCTCATCCAGATTAAGGGACAATTTTTCGAGCAAAGCCAAATCCGTGGGCTGCTTTATTGAAATCCAATCTGCCATTTCAAAGCTGCTGATATAAACCCCAAATGCAGGCAATTGGCGCAATTCATCCGCCACTTTTTCCGGGATAACGATGGTGAAAAAAAGCGCCTTCAACAAGTCAAGCTGCCCGATTCTGAGCAAGGCGCTGAGGGAGGAGGTGTCGCTTACGATTATCATTGAGCTGGTTTTGAAACTGGCTTGAAACGTTTCAAGCCCTCTAAATCTGCTTCGAATTCATGGAGGTCGTAGTTGAGTGGGATATTGCGCTTGCCCAATTCCTCCCAAAACGCAATTCTTGATAGCCCAGCGAACGCACCAGCCTTGCCAGCCGGGAGCTTCAGTTCTTGATATAGAAAAATGGCAATGGCGAGGCGAATTTCTTCTTCCGACTTGCCCGAATGTTCAAACAATTGACCGGGAAGGACGATTTGACCCATCTGGTTTAGATTTTTAATGGATTACAAAAATAATAAAAAAGGGCAACTTCGGCTATCACCGTTCCCCGTGTGCGCTACATCACGCAGTTTGCCGCCCAGCGGCTGCAAATTTGTCCTGTAGCTTCACTAAAAAGCAGCAATTCGGTCATGGTCAAATAGCGCCTCATTGGTTGCAACAATGACCAATGACGATTCATGACCAATGACATTTAGAAAATGCCGAACACACAACCGACCCTGCCGCCTTCGCTCGCCTACATCGCCGAGCGCATGAGCGGCCAAGCCAACATGAAGCCCGCCGAGGTGCGCCGCATCATCCTCGATGCCAAGGTGCAGCCCGAAGACCTCCAGCCTTGGGCAGCCTTCGACCACCCCGTGCAGGACAGCTACGGGCGGAAGCTCGCCCACCGGGGCGACAATTTCGAAATCATGGTCATGTCGTGGCGGCCTGGCGACTTCGCAGCCATCCACGACCACGGCCATACGCAATGGGGCGCCGTGCAGATTTTCGGCCCCGCCGAGCACGCCACTTTCCGCATTGAGGACGAGGTCATCAGTACCCTCGCCCGCTGGACAGTGACGCCCGGCGACGTCATTGGCGTGAGCCACACCCTCTTGCACCAAATGGGCAACCCGACGGAGGACACGTTCTTCCTCAGCCTCCACGTCTATGGCGAACCCGATGGCGTGGACAGCGTGACCGGCGACGCCCGTGTGCTCGACCTGAAAAACAACCTCGTGCAGCACGTGGACGGCGGCGTTTTTTATGCGCTACCAACCGATGCTGTGGGGCGCACCGAGCCGGGGCCAACTCCTGATTTCCCAACCCGCCTGCGACATGTCACTGAGCTGACCCGCCGCCTTCGGCGAATGGCTGCCGCTGGCAATGCCATTTTTCAAAAAGATTATGAAGAAGCGAAACAGGATTTCTGCTCACCCGACCAACGCAGTTGGCTACTGCAATGCCTAGCTGCCAACACCGACGCTGACGGCCACGAACAGCACTCCGTTTATTGGCGGATCCTGAACCAAGAGTTGCGCCACGCCGCCAAACTGCAAAACGAACTGCTCGGCGAACAGCACAGCACCGACGCTTTTGACAAATACGCAGCGCTGTACGATGCCGTTATCTGCCAGCCATGCCTCGACGATTTCATGGCCAATTACCTGCGCTTTGCCGCTACTGCGTTCGGCGTGGATTTCCCAAAGAGCAGCGTCATCTCGCTCGGCTGCGGCACGGGGCTGGTGGAGGAGTGGATGATTCGGGAATTGGGCGTAGCCTACGAAAACCTCTACGGCATTGACCTTTCGGAGGCGATGGTGGCCGAGGCTCGCAAGCGCATCCAAGCCGACCCCGGCGATGTGCTGCGCCTCGACCCATCTGTCCGGCTCTGGGACGTGGCCTTCAGCGGCCTCAATGTGTTCCAGTACCTGCGCCCAGCCGACCTCGAAACGGCCATCCAGAAAACGGCTTCCATCCTGCGGCCCGGTGGGGTGTTCATTGGCGACTTCATCACGCCCGACCATATCCGCTGGTACCCCAACGTCATGTATTCCGCCGATAAAAAAGTGGTGTCGTTGCGCTCGCCGCAGTTGGTGGAGGAAGGCGGCGTCGTTTTCCAGGAAAGCGAAATCACGAACATCAGTTTTTTGGAGGATAAAATGCGGGTGACTTACTCCGGCAAGCACCGCCGCTTCCTGCCGCCCATGCACCGGGTGCGGCATTATTTTGAAAAAGCCTTTGGCGGCCAAGTGGAACTCTTCGATGCCGTGACGCTGGAGCCGCTGCCCGATTGGGCGGATAGCTGCCGCTCGACGAGGTATGTGGTGGTGGCGAGGAAGGGAACGGGTCAATAACTCGTCTCGTCCATCTTCACTTTCCCCCAGACTGTTTTATACACAAAAACCGTGTAGGCCAGCACAAGCGGCGTACCGATGGCAGCAATGATGAGCATGATACCCAGTGATTTATGGGAAGAAGTTTTAGTGGAAGGCGACGGTAAAAGCAAATTGAATACGTGAGAGGATTTCAACGTCCATAAAGGTGCATTTTGGCAAAGTTAGTGGGTTTGGGAAATCAGCAAACGTGATGGGGGTTACATTGTGATTTTGCGCCAAAGAATTGGCGTAGCCCTAAATAACAAAAGGCCTGTCCCAGTTGGGACAGGCCTTTTCGACTTATGAAAAACTTCCGATTAATTCAGTGCAATTTCCTTTTTCGCCAAGTAAAAGTCAATCTTCTCGTAGGTTGTGTTGGCGATGCGCTCGTCCATTTCTACCAAGGTTTTTGGCGGAGGAACGATGGCCTTGTCCCCTTGACGCCAATTGACGGGCAGGGCACATTTGCACACATCTGCGGTTTGCAGCGCAATGAGCACCCGTTGGATTTCATCCATATTGCGGCCAATGTTCAGCGGGTAGTACATGATGAGGCGTATGGTACCCTTCGGGTCAATAAAGAACACGGCCCGCACGGCTGCGGTTTCGCTCTCGCCAGGGTGCAGCATCCCGTAGAGGTTGGCCACCTTCATGTCGAGGTCGGCGATGATGGGGAAGTCCATATAGACGCCCGTTTTCTCCCGAACATTGTTCACCCAAGCCAAATGCGAGTGGATGCTGTCAATGCTGAGGCCAATTAGCTTCGTGTTGCGTTTTGCGTAGAAGTCTTTGTCCACAGCGAAGGCCGACATCTCGGTAGTGCAGACAGGTGTGAAGTCGGCGGGGTGCGAGAACATAACGACCCAACTTCCTTTGTTGAACTCCGAAAATTGGAGGTCGCCTGTGGTGGTTTTAGCTTTGAAATCAGGCGCTTTGTCGCCGATTCGAGGCATGGTTCCTATTGCTGTATTTTCCATGATTCAGCATTAATATTGGTTTGAAAAACCGGGACTGCCAAGGAAGCCGCTTGGGGCTTAGGCTGCCACGGATGCTTTTTTGAATTCATTGACGGCATTGGCTACGATTTGCCAAGCACCGCCGTTCACTGCTTCGACACCCGCTGCCTTTAGTTGTTGGGCAGCAATACCACTCCTGCGGCCAGAAACACAACAAGTGATGACGGCCTTTTTCTGATTTGCTAATTTGAGTAGGTGTCGGTTAAGGTCGGGCAGTGGTACGTTCTGCGCACCTGCCGCATGGCCAGCATTGAATTCTTCCCTTGAGCGTACATCGAGCACGAAGGCCCCTTGTGCCAATAGTTCGGTTAAGTTGGCAGCAGCCCCGCCGCCGAATAGTTTTTTCAAGAAATTAAGCATAGTTGATATTTGATGACAGGTATTAGGAGACCAACTTGGGCCTTCGCTTACCATCTGTTATTGTAAAAAATTCATTCTTCAATTGCTGTAAGCTCCCCTACTTTCTCCACTTTGTAGGTGATGGCCTGCTCCAACACGTGCGTCAATGCCGTAGCAGACAACATGCCTGACTGCCGCCACAGCGTTAGCCCTTGTTTGAAGATGATAAATGTCGGCACCCCCATGATGTTCAGGTGCTGGGCAATGGCAGGGTTTTGATCCACGTCAATGGTGATGATTTCAACTTTGTCCCCCATTTCTTCGGAGAGTTTTTGGAGGATGGGGTTCATTGCCTTGCAAGGCCCGCACCATTCGGCGGCGAAGTCCACCAACACTGGCTTATCACTATTGATTAGGTCTTCGAAATTGATTTGCTTTTTTTTCATGTCAAATGATTTTGATGGTGCAAAGGTAGGGCGAGGGGCAAGGCGCAGTCTGTGATATTGTTCACATAGGTATTCAGTATTTGACGGGTGTGATTAAGATTCGGTTCCTGCTTTCAAACCTGCTATCGTATTGACCTTATTTCTACCTATCCAATATTTTTATGGAAAGATTCCAAATAAGTTTGGCTTTTAGTTGTTGGCTTTCATAGTTTTGCCCCGCAACCTCTTATTTGATGCAAGAAACAGAAATCATATCAGCACTTAAATCTGGCGACAAAAACGCTATCGGCGTGGTCTATGACCGCTACGGTGCTGCGCTATATGGTGTGGTGCTCCGCATCGTGCAATTGCCGGAGGTAGCTGAGGAAGTGGTGCAGGATGTGTTTCTTAAAATTTACAGGAACATAGCAAGTTTTGATGAAAACAAGGGTAAATTTTATACATGGGCGCTCAATATTGCCCGCAACACGGCCATTGACGCTACCCGAACCAGTGACTATCGCAACCGACAGAAAACCGACCAGTTCGATTTTGTCGTATATCGTGAATCCAACCCAGCGACCCCCTTCGTGGAAGGCATTGGCCTAAAAGAGCTGGTAAACAAGCTAGACGAAAAACATCGAAAAGTTATAGACCTCGCCTATTTCCAGGGTTATACCCAGACGGAGATAGAGCAGGCTTTGAACATTCCAATCGGAACGGTGAAGACCCGTATGCGATTGGCAATCAAAGAGCTGAGAAAAGTTTTTAGTTAGAAAATGGGCAGTTTGAAGTCAAGGGCTGCAAATCCCGCTATTGACTTCCAACTGCCAACTGTCTAACTGCCAACTATAAAAATGGACCTTAATTCTTACATATCATCCGGCATTTTGGAGCTGTACGCCAGCGGCCTCGCCACACCCGAAGAAGTGAGGGAAGTGGAGGATATGGCTGCTAACCACCCCCAAGTGCAAGCTGAGTTGGATGCTATCCGTGAGGCTTTGCACGCCTATTCGGTCATACACGGCGTGCAACCACCGCAGGGTTTGAAAGAAAAGGTCATGCAACGAGTGGAGGGCATGCCTAAGAGCCGACCGAAGGAATCGTCCAAGCAAGAAGCCACCACTCCGACCAATCAATATAACTACGAGCCTAGGGAGTCGTCTGGCGATTCCAGTAAAATTGCCAATGTTGCCACATGGATTCTGGGCTTGGCGCTACTTGCCGCATTGGCCGCCATTTTCTTGTTCTGGCAAGACGCAGAGCGTGCCAAATCCAAGGTGCAGGCAGCAAAAGAAGAGACCGAGCAACTTCGCAAAGATTGCGAAGCAGAAAAGAACAAGGCCAAGGCTGTCAACGAACAATTCGTCGCATTGCGCCATTGGGCAACCAAGCCCGTACAGCTCAAAGCTACCCCAATTGGTGGTGATGCTTATGCCATTGTATTCTGGAACAATGTCAAGAAAACCACTTACCTAGACATGGGCAAACTGCCCAAACCAGCCACCGACAAGCAGTTCCAACTCTGGGCCATTGTGAATGGCAAGCCGACTGACATGGGTATATTTGAGGTCAACGACAACAAGGACTTGATTGCCATCGAAGGCCGATTCATCGAAAACCCGCAAGCCTTTGCCATTACGCTCGAACCCAAGGGCGGTAGTGAAGCACCCACGCTTGACCAAATGTGGGTTGTGGGAACGGTGAACTAAGGCCGTTTTTTGACTTAGCCAGCGTATCTTCGCCGCTGATGAACCTATTTTCTCAAATCCTTTACTTACTGCATAAAGAAATCACACTGGAATGGCGCCAACGCTACGCCATCAGCGGAATCTTGTTGTACGTACTGAGCACGGTCTTCATCGTTTACATTTCCTTTCAAAATATCGGCCCACAAGTTTGGAATGTCCTGTTTTGGATCATCATGCTCTTTGCCTCCGTCAATGCGGTGATGAAGAGTTTCGTGCAGGAAAGCGGCTATCGGCAGCTTTACTATTTCCAACTACTCCACCCTATCGCCATTATTTTGTCAAAAATGATTTACAACGCACTGCTGCTGCTCGTACTAGGCGTTTTGACTTTCACATCACTGGCATTCATTGCGGGCAATCCGGTGCAACATGCCGCTGAATTTGCCTTGGTTTTATTTCTGGGCAGCACGGGTTTCTCCATCACGTTTACCTTTGTGTCGGCCATTGCGGCCAAGGCGGACAATAGCAGCACGTTGATGGCCGTACTTAGTTTCCCGGTTGTCATCCCCGTGCTACTGCTCTTGGTGAACCTCTCGGCGCATAGTATCGGCTTGTTGGGAGGTACTGAGATGGGTGACAAAATCATGCTGTTGGCTGCCGTTGACATGATTTTGGTGGCCTTGGGGCTGGTGCTGTTCCCGTTCTTGTGGCGGGATTAGGCTGCATGGCTTCATTGTTTGCCCGCATTACATAAACCATGAAGACATGTACCAATGAAGCCATGAAGCTATGTATCAATGAAACAATGAAACCATGAAAAATTACTGGTGGAAATTTTTAGGCGTTCTTTTGCTCATCTACACCTTCGTATTCGGGCTATTGACGCCTTTGAAAACAGGCATCACAGCTGCAAGTCCCTATAGCCTGCAAGCTGGCCAAACACAGGTCGTGACCGTGCAAGGGTACAACTCTTTTTTTACGAAGGAAAAAGAAAAGCTACGTGCTTGGCTGAAAACGGGTAGCGAGTTCGCCTTGGCCGCTTCCCAAATTGAGGCTGTGGACGACCGCACCGTCAAGCTGACCTTCCATGTCCCAGCCCATTTGCCGACGGACTCCAAGGTCAAAGACTTCACGCTATTGATTGACAGCCCTGCCGATGGTGCCAGCATACTCCCTGGCGGACTCTCAATTAAGCAGGATAGTGTCAACGAAGCCGCTGGCAAAGCACTTTGGACGGCCTCGCCCATTTCACAACTCCATGAAAAAGAGGCAATTACGTTCCCGTTCCGCAACATCCTCGGCGAGACCATCCGCAATACCTACTACCATGTGCCGATGTGGATGGCCATGTTCATCATCCTCATTGGTGCGGTTGTTTTCAGCATCAAATACTTGATAAATCCAGACGCAGACTACGACCGAAAGGCAATGGCGCTAACGAACGTCGGCCTGTTGCTCGGCATCCTCGGCCTCATCACCGGGGCTATCTGGGCAAAAAACACTTGGGGAAAATATTGGAGTTGGGATGTGAAACAGAACATGACAGCCATAGCCCTGCTTATCTACAGCGCCTATTTCGTACTGCGAGCCTCTTTTGAAGACCCAGAAAAAAAAGCCCGTATCAGTGCCGTTTTCAACATCTTCGCTTTTGCCAGCATTGTGCCGTTGATTTATATCATCCCCAAGCTGACGGACAGCCTTCACCCCGGCGCTGGTGGCAATATTGCCTTCGGCAGCCAAGACCTCGACAACACGATGCGGATGATCTTCTACCCCGCCATCATTGGCTGGGCACTGCTTGGGCTGTGGATTGGGGAGGTTATTTTGCGTACGGCAAGGATTCGTGAACGGATTTTGGATGCTTGATGCTGGATACTCGTTGACCATCTCAGTACCCAAGTCCAAAATCCAGAATCCAGAATCCGAAATCCAGAATCTTTTTTCCCTACCTTTGCACCCGTTTATCGGACAGGTTAATGATAAAAATAAAACCATGTTGATAGCTAAGAAGAAAGCCCTTTCCACATTGTCCCTTCTCTTGCTTCCCTTCACCTTATTGCTGGCGCAACAAGATACCGACTTCATGCGGAGCATGGGGAAGATGTATGTAGTGGTGGCCGTCATTTTGGCTATTTTTATTGGCATCATTATTTATCTCATCCGGCTCGATAGGAAGCTCACCAAATTGGAGGACCAAATTAAAAATCATGAGTAAGCAAGTTCAAGCACCAAATTTCTACAACACCGTAGAAAACTTCTTCGCAAAGGCGGCGCCCTACACGGGACTTGACGCTGGCCTGCTGCACCAAATCAAAGTCTGCAATTCCATCTACGCCATCCAATTCCCCGTTGAAATCACCAACAAGCAGACGGGCAAACAAGAGGTGAAGGTCATTGAGGCATACCGAGTGCAGCACAGCCACCACCGCCTACCAACCAAGGGCGGTATCCGCTATGCACCGGATGTTGACCAGCACGAGGTGATGGCATTGGCCACGCTGATGTCTTACAAATGCGCCATCGTACACGTGCCGTTCGGCGGTGCGAAGGGTGGCGTGAAAATCAATCCTAAGGACTTCACTGAGGAGGAATTGGAGCGAATCACCCGCCGTTACACCTACGAACTAGTGCGCCGCAATTTCATCGGCCCCAGCATCGACGTACCAGCGCCCGACTACGGCACAGGTGGCCGTGAAATGGCCTGGATATACGACACCTACCGCACCCTGCGTGAGAACGAAATCGACGCTGCAGGCTGCGTCACGGGAAAACCGGTTGCGCTCTATGGCATCCAAGGTCGTACAGAGGCAACAGGTCGGGGTGTTTTCTACGGCCTGCGAGAAGCTTGCGACAACGCCGAAGATATGAAGCGCCTGAAGCTCAAGCCTGGACTCGGAGGAAAGACCATGATCATCCAAGGTATGGGTAACGTAGGCTCGTACAGCGGCACTATTTGTCAAGATGAAGGTGGCGTAAAGGTCATCGGCGTGGGTGAATGGGACGGCGCTATTTATCTCGAAAGTGGCATTGATGTGAACAAACTGCTGAAAGTAAAGCAGGAGACAGGCAGCATCACCAACTACCCTGGTGCTAAGGTATTCCCAAAAGAAGACACCAACAAAATCTTGGAAATGCCCTGCGACATCCTCGTGCCCGCTGCGCTGGAGAACCAAATCCATGAAGGCAATGCCAAGAATATCAAGGCCAAAATCATTGCCGAGGCCGCCAACGGCCCCATCACTTCCGAAGCAGAGGAAGTATTGCTGAAAAAAGGCATCCTCATCATCCCCGACGTTTACTTGAATGCCGGTGGTGTGACGGTTTCCTATTTTGAGTGGTTGAAAAACCTATCCCACATGCGCTTTGGTCGGATGGAAAAGCGCTTTAACCAGACCTCACAAGAACGAATGTTGCATGTCATCGAAGAACTCACTGGCCGCAAAATCGACCCAGATTTGCTTCGCAAGGTGGCACGTGGTGCCGACGAAGTGGACCTCGTACGTTCTGGCTTGGAGGAGACGATGGCCCGTTCCTACAATTTCGTCAATGATTTCCGTCAAAGGCATGGCATTGACATGCGAACGGCGGCATTTGCCTATGCCAT
Organism: Saprospiraceae bacterium; assembly: GCA_016714985.1. Taxonomy (GTDB): domain Bacteria; phylum Bacteroidota; class Bacteroidia; order Chitinophagales; family Saprospiraceae; genus UBA6168. The sequence goes on from JADKBS010000009.1 coordinate 172,860, forward strand.
CAAACTTATAGGCGACGACTATACTTCATTGGGCATTTTCCCCTAATGCGGACTTGGAGTCTGTACTTTTCATACGTCGGCGAGGTCGTTGCACCTCGCCGACGTTTTTGTATCACGTACTGCCAGTCCGTTATCTTCAGAAAAAAACTACTTGTCATTAAACCTCTCCTTGTTTCCAACAGTCTATCCCCTTTGTAACATATCCGCATCGTAACTGCTTAGGAGGGTGTGGGAGGAGAGAAAAAATTTCATTTTTTCTCTCTCCTCCCATATTTTGAGGTGTTTTTTGGGGAAAAATTTTCAATTTTTCTCCAAAAAACACCTCCTGCTAAGTAGTTACAAAAAATCTACAGACATGAAAATCATGAAATGGCTTACCGCAGCGGCCCTTGGCTTGGCCGTGCTTTTCACTGCTTGCAAAAAAGAAGAATCGGCAGCCATATTGCCGGAGCAACTTACTGCTGCCGAGGACCAGACGACTGCCAATGACCTCTACGAGGACGTGGACGACCAAGTTGACGATGCCATCGAGACCCGTGGCGGCGGCCCAGCGGATTGCCCGACTGTGACCATCGTTCCACTCGACGGCAGCTATCCCCGAACCATGACGATTGACTTTGGCACCGACGGCTGTACCGGCCCCGATGGCCGCGTCCGCAAAGGGCAAATCGTGGTGAACCTCACCGACAGCCTGAGCAATGCAGGGGCGGTGCGCACGGCTACTTTCGTTGAATTTTATGTGGACGATGCCCATTTAGAGGGAACCCGCACACTGACCAACACGGGCCTCGATGCCAATGGCAACCCCACCTTCACCCGAACCGTAGTGGGCGGCAAAATCACCTACCCGAACGGGGAGTCCTCATCATGGGAAGCAAACCATACCATTACCCTCGTGGAAGGTGCAGAAACGCATTCCCTGCTCGACAATGTATGGGAGGCAACAGGCGGCGCAACGGGCGTGACCCGCAATGGAAGGGCCTTCATCACGGAAATCACTACCCCATTGGTCCGCAAGCGCATTTGCCGTTGGACGGTTGCAGGCATCAAAACCCTCACTGTTGACGGCAAGGCCTTGACCATTGACTACGGCGACGGTACTTGCGACCGCAAAGCAACCGTCACTGGGCCGAATGGCAACACGAGGGAGATATTGATTCGCTGGTGGAGGTAGTTTGAATTGGCAATCCGCAATTCCAGAAAATGGAAAAGGCGTGGCCGGGTTCTCCGGCCACGCCTTTTTTTATGTGCGTAACTACTTTGGAGGGTGTGGGAGGAGCGAGAAAAAATTTCATTTTTTCTCGCTCCTCCCACATTTTGGGATGTTTTTTGGCGGCAAATTTTCAATTTTTCCCAAAAAAACATCCCCGCTACGTAGTTACTTTATTTCTTATTTGCCCCTTTGCTGGCCTTTTTTGCGGAGCAATAAAGTACCCACTGCCAATGCAAGCAATAGACCAAGGATAAGGTAGGTTTCAGTATCGAAATATTCCATGAAGTCTTACTTTTCAAATATCTCCTTTAAGTTCTCTTTCACCGTATTGCTCAACCTATTCAGTGGCAGGTCGTTGGTGTCCTTTCCAAAGGGGTCTTCGATTTCCTCGGCGAGCACCTCGATACTGGCGAAGATGTAAAACACCAATGGGATAATGACCGTACTCCAATACCCGAATTCTTTCACGAAGCCGATTGGCATGGTGAAGATGTATAGAAAGATAACTTTTTTCAAAAATGTGCTGTAGGAGTAGGGAATAGGGGTGCGTTGTATCCGTTCGCAGGCCCCAATATGGTCGGTGAAGGACTGCAGTTCCGGGTTGAGGTAAAGCATTTGCTCACCGCTAATGGTTTTGTTGCGGTGCAGTTCTTCCACCTCTTTGTAGATGGCTCTCATAAAGGCATTGGGCAGATGGCTCATGGTCTGCATGGTGGCCAATGGGTAGCGATCCGTATCCTCAAAATCAGCATCGTTGAACCCTTTTCGCAAATGCCATTTCATGGACATTACATGGTTGCTGATAAGTACCCTAAAGCGTTGGCGAGTAGCATGGTCATCAACCAAGACGCTAAGTTTCAGTGACAAGTTCCTCGAATTGTTGACAATGCCGCCCCAAATTCGTCGGCCTTCCCACCAGCGTTCATAGGCGGTGTTGGTTCGGAACACCAGCAGCATGGACAGCACGAAGCCTATCATGGAATGCACGACGGTCGAGTTCTTGAACTGGGTGTGCAGAATTTCCTCCTCCACATAGGCGACCAAGGCCGTGTAGGCCGCCACGCCCAGCATAGCCGGAAACAACATGCTGAACGTGTCGCTGCGGTGGAACATGAAAATGAGCTTCCACCATGATTTCGGGTTGTAGTCAATCATTGCTCGAAGGGTTGGTTTCTATTTTGTTGTTTTCGTACTCGGCGGGCAAAAATAGGGGATAATTAGATGAACGTTCAAAAAAGCAGTTTTTGACAAACCCCCTATGTTTTGATTCTAACAGCTTTGCCCTGCTTCTGGTCGAAATATATCTACCGCTCTTGCAACCATCCCGTTTTTGGGTGTCATTCTGGTTTGTTCAAAAATCCGTACCAAACAGTAACCTATGTCCATCAAAGAAATCGCACTATTTTCCTGCTTTTGGATTGGCAGTTTTATGGCCCAAAGCCAAAATGACTATACCCTGCAAGGCCAAATCACTGACGAGAAGGGCAGCCCCATTGAATTGGCGACCGTCGTACTGCTGAGCGATGGGGATGGCAAAATGGTGCAGGCAGGCTATACAGAAGCAGACGGCAGTTTCGCATTTGCTGGACTTTCGGCCAATGGCTACCGTTTAGAGGTGAGCTTTGTTGGCTTGGCAAAATATGTGAGCCAGCCAATGGCAATTGGCGGAGCCAATAAAAAGGTGCAACTACCGCCCATCCAACTCCTACCTGACGAAGCGCAACTGTCGGAAGTGACGGTGACTACACGGAAGCCCTATATCGAACGGCTGGCCGACCGCACCATCGTCAATCCCGATGCACTCATATCGAATGCGGGCAGCAGTGCGCTGGAGGCATTGGAGAAGGCCCCCGGCGTACAAGTGGGTGATGGTGGGGACGTGCGCCTGAAAGGCCGCTCCGGTGTGGCCATTTTCATAGACGACAAGCCGACCTACCTCAGCGGAACGGAACTGGAAAGCTACCTGCGCTCCATCCCTGCCAGTAGTATCAAGCAGATAGAACTGATGCCCAATCCGCCCGCCAAGTACGAGGCAGGAGGCAATGCGGGCGTCATCAACATCGTGACGAAGCGCAACCGGGCGCCGGGCTTTAACGGCAGCACCTCGTTGGCCTACACCCAAGGGAAGTACAGCCGCAGCAACAACAGCCTGAACCTCAACCTGAACCGACAGAAGTTTGGCCTTTTTTTGAACTTGGGGGCTGGGCACCGCAATTTTTTCCAAGACCTCAACATCTACCGCTCCTACACTCGTATGGATGGCGACCCTTCCGCTGATTTTGCCCAGAACTCCTATATCGTGCCACGGTCGCAGTCCTACAATGCCAAGTTGGGCCTCGATCTTTATTTAAGTGAAAAAACGACGCTTGGCTTCGTGGTGAAGGCCCTTGCCAACCCAAACGAACGCCAGACTGACAATACAGCCATTGTGCTTCGTCCTGATGGGTTCCTTCTCAACAACGTCTTGGCCGATAATGCTGATAATGCCAGCTTTCGCAATGGCACCTACAACCTCAACCTCCGCCACCAGCTCGACTCCACTGGCAGCAATATCGTCTTCGATGCCGACTACGTGACCTACCGCACGGATGCCGACCAGTTTTTCCAAAACTTCATCTTTGAAAGTTCTGGCAATCTTGGCTATGCCGACACCATCCGGGGCGGGCTGCCTTCCTATATCAATATCTATGCGGCAAAAGCGGATTATACCAAGCCTTTTGCCAACGGGCTGAAAATGGAGGCGGGCTTGAAGTCGGCCTTTACCGAGACCGATAACGAGGCAGCCTATACCAAAACCTTGGCTGGCCAAACTTTCATCAATTACGATCTGAGCAACCGCTTCCTCTACGACGAATGGATTCATGCCGCCTACCTAAATTTTAGTAAAACGCTTGGTCGTCTCGACCTACAAGCGGGCCTACGGGTGGAGAACACCAGCTTGGAGGGCACCCAATTGGGCAATGAAGTCAAGCCAGGTTCCAAGTTTTCGAGGAGCTATACGCAGGCTTTCCCCACGTTCTTCGCCAATTGGCGCTTGGACAGCTTGGACAAAAACACGATCAGCCTCTCCTATGGCCGCCGCATTGACCGCCCGTTCTTCCAAGACCTGAACCCCTTTATCAGCCCGTTGGACCCGGTTCACATTTTACACCGGCAACCCCAACCTGCTGCCTACCTTCGCCCATAACCTTTCGCTCACGCACTCCTTCAAGGGCAAGGTGAACACGACCTTCAGTTACTCCAAGACCCTCGACGGCATCAACGAGACCTTGGAAATCGTGAACGAAATCTATTATAGCCGTCCCGGCAATATTGCCACAGCACAGAGCATCGGCCTGAGCGTGGAAGCCGCCTTGAACCCCACCAAATGGTGGACGCTCATGCTCTATGTGTTTGGGGAACGAGCCACCTATACCAGCGACCTCTACACTCAGCGGCTTGATACCACGGGCTACAATGGCTATGCTTCCATGACCAACAGCTTTCAACTCGGCAAGGGCTGGGCCGCCGAGCTGCGGGCCGATTACCAGACCGACCAAGTCTATTCGCAATTGGTGATTCTGAATTTTGGCACGTTGAACATGGCCGTTTCCAAGAAAATACTAAAGGACGCCGGCACCCTCAAGCTCGCCGCCCAAGACCTGCTCTATACCAGACGGGGCAGCGGCATCATCAACAACTTGGAGCGGACTTATGCGGACTGGAACAGCAAATACGATTCGAGGGTGGTGACACTGAGCTTTTCTTACCGTTTTGGAAAGGCAGGGCAACAACGGCAGCGGCACACTGGGTCTGGTTCGGAGAGTGAACAGCAAAGGGTGAAGAGTTGAGGTTTTTGGGGTTGACATAAATCACTGCCTATCAATGGCTGATTGGGAGGAAATTGCCCGAAAAATCACCCGCCATGAAAAAACTGGCCCTTTTCTGCCTGTTCATTTCCTTCCTGTTCTGCTACCTCGAATGGCCGCCTGACAATCGTTATTTCGTCTATGAAATAGCTTACGAACTACTTTTTCAAAAATCGGGAAAAGCCGACGCTTTTTCGCACCCTTTGGTCATCCTGCCATTTTTGGGGCAGTTGTTGGCGCTCATCGCCATCTTCTTGCCCAATCCCAAACGATGGATGGCCATCACGGCCATTGCCCTCATGGGTACGTTAGTGCTGATGCTGCTGATTGTCGGGGCGCTGGGGCTGAACTGGAAGATTTTGGTGGCGGTGGTGCCGTTTGTGGGGGCGGCGGTGTGGTGTTTGCGTTTATTTAAAAAGTCGTAGTGGTCATAACCAATTGATTTTATGGCAAATATAAGGTTTTTCAGTTTTCTTTGGAATTCCTTTTTGTCAATCGCACCCCGATCTTCGTACCTTGCAGTGCAAAAACAGTCCATCAACCATGTCCACTCCCAACCTCCTCACCATCAACGACTTGCGCATCCAGTTCCCTTCGGAAGAAGGCACCGTGGAGGCATTGCGGGGCATCTCCTTTTCCATGAAACGGGGTGAAACGCTTGGCATCGTTGGCGAGAGCGGCTCTGGCAAGTCCATGACGGCCATGGCCATCATGGGGCTGCTGCCGAGCAAGGCGCAGTTGGTCAGTGGCGAGATTTTGTTCCAACAAAAAGACGGTACGCAAACCGACCTCACCAAGCTGAAAACCATTGATTTTCAAGGGGTTAGGGGCAAGGAAATCGGAATGGTCTTCCAAGAGCCGATGACCTCGCTGAACCCGGTGATGCAGTGCGGGGAGCAGGTGGAGGAAGCGATTTCGGATTTGGGATTGCGGATTGCGGATTGGAGGGCAGCAAAATCAGCAAATGCAACGGTAAAGCAAAAAGTGTTGGCGTTGTTTGAAAAAGTGAAATTGCCTGACCCAGAACGGATATGGCGGAGCTACCCGCACCAACTCAGTGGGGGGCAGCGGCAGCGGGTAATGATTGCAATGGCGTTGGCCAGCAACCCCTCCCTCCTCATTGCCGATGAGCCGACCAGTGCGCTAGATGTGACGGTGCAGCGTTCCATTTTACAATTATTGATAGAACTAAAAACCACCTGGGGCGGCAGCACCATCTTCATCTCCCACGACCTGAGTGTGGTAGCAGAAGTGGCTGACAATGTGCTCGTTATGCAAAAGGGTGAGGTAGTGGAGTACGGCCCGGTCGCCGATGTTTTCAAGCACCCAAGGCATCCCTACACCCAACTGCTGCTTGAAAATCACCAAAAGCGAATCGCTTCCCCAGCCGCCCACCGTCCATCGTCCGCCGTCCATCGTCCACCGTTTTTGACCATCAACAATCTCCAAGCCCATTTCCCCACCAAGCGCAATTTCTTCGGAAAAGCCACCGAGCATGTGAAAGCAGTGGACGAGGTGAGTTTGGTAGTGTATGAAGGTGAGACATTGGGGTTGGTCGGCGAGTCGGGGAGCGGGAAGACGACATTGGGACGAAGCATCCTCAACCTTATCAGCCCAACGAGCGGCGAGGTGGTTTTCAAGGGTAAAAATATTCTTCAACAGGCTGTTAATGAATGGTTTAGCACCAGAAAAGAACTGCAAATCATCTTTCAAGACCCCTATAATTCGCTCGACCCTCGACAGCCCATCGGCCTTGCGCTAACCGAGCCGATGGCGGTACACGGCCTTCTTTCAGCTGAAAAACAACGGCGGGAGCGGGCTATCGGACTGCTTGAAACGGTAGGGCTGGAGGCCAACCATTTTTGGCGCTACCCTTCGGAATTCTCTGGCGGGCAGCGCCAGCGCATTTGCATTGCCAGGGCTTTGGCATTGGAACCAAGGCTCATCGTTTGCGACGAAGCTATCTCCTCCCTCGATGTCACCGTGCAGACCCAAATCCTCGACTTGTTGCAGGATTTGCAACGCAAGCACGGCCTGACTTATATCTTCATCTCCCACGACCTCGGCGTAGTGCGCATGATTTCCGACCGCATTGCCGTGATGAAAGATGGGAAAATCGTGGAAATGGGTGATTCGGAATCAGTATTTGCCACACCGAAACATCCCTATACCCAGGAATTACTGGAAGCGATTGGCACGTTATAACTGTCAGGATTTCTGTTCAATTATCCCGGTCTTCTCCCCAAAATACTGCACAAACCGCTGCATGTCCACGGCCAGTTCCCGGTTTTGGGTAGCCTTGAAATAGGAGTCAGCCATGCCCCGAAGGGTCTGAAAAACAAACCTGTCCATCTCGTTCACCTGCATATCGGTGGACCAAAGGTCAATTTTCATGGTATCCAGCGTGTTGCGCTCGAAAAGGGAAAGCAGCATTGCCTTGCAAGCCACGGGATCGTTGCCGTCGGTGCGGTCATCGGCATCCCAGTCTATGCCCGTGGGCATGTTTTTTTCGTCGAGGTTGACGGTGATGCGTATTTGTGAAGAACGGGTATTTGCCATTTTTTACTGTTTGATGAAACGCTTGGTTCCGACCCTGCCACCCGAAATAATCCTTGCAAAATATTGCCCGGAGGGCAGTCCAACCAGGTCGAAACGCTGGCTGATGCCTTTGCCTTTGGGCAATTTTGCAGTGCGGACTTGTCGGCCTTGCAGGTCGAAAACGCCAATTTCAGCCTCCTAGTTTAGCAGGATATCAACAGAGACGTTGACGTGGCTACTAGCCGGGTTGGGACTTAGTTTTAGCTCAATCTGTGCCATTGGCTGCCCAGTTGCCGAGGGCGGTTCCACCACTTTCAGCAAGGAGTCAAGCGGATAGGTCATGATTGAACGGGCAAAAGTACCAGCAATCAGCGTATTTTCAATGGGGTTCCAACTGAGGTCGAAAGTTGGTACAAATGGCATGTTCACGCCCAGTCGGTGCCAGGTTTGCGCAGCATCCTTAGTGGCATAGACGCCGGCATCTGTTCCGACGAAGAGCACCGAGTCGGCATGGCCGGGTAGCACGAACACCGTATTGATGGCAATATCGGGCAGGTTGGCGCTGATGTCCATCCAGATTTGGCCACGGTCGTCGGAACGGTGAATGCGGGGGATGAACTCGTTGTCACGGTAGCCCGTGTGCGTCACATAAACCCGATTGACGTTGGTGGGCGAGGCAGCCACATCAGAAACATATCGGTCGGGCAACCCCGCCGAGATATTGGTCATTTGAAAATCCGTGCCTTCGTAGCGCTGCACGTTCCCATCGGTAGTACCCACATAGACAAGGCCGAATGCCAGCGGCGATTCCGAAATGGTGGAGATGGTATGGTTCCTTGCGGCCGTGACGAGGCCATCTGTCAGGTCATAGCTGATGGAGTCCCAATTTGGAAAAGTGCCGCTTTCGCTCCGGTATAGACGGTAAGTACCAGTATATAGCACTTCTGGGTAGTGCGAACTCATGATGATGGGCATGTTCCAATTGCGGCGATCATCATCAACAATGCCATCTGATGCATTAAAAAAATTGTTGCCGCCGTCATCCGTCACCACCAAGCCGCCGTTTTGGGTTTCGGCATACATCACCAATGGTTCAGTGGGGTGAAAGATAGGTTGAAAGCCATCGCCGCCATAGATACGGGGCCAATTGTTGAAGCCAAGTGCATTGCCGCCAGTGGTGCCGTTGTCCTGTGCGCCACCGTAGTATAGCGTAGGCTCATGCGGGTTGAAAGCTACCCGGTAAAATTGGGTAGTGGGAATGCTCTCTATATCCAACCAGTTGCCACCGTTATTGTCGGAACGATAAAGGCCGCCATCGGTGGCGAGGTAGAACTTGCCAGAGGGGCTTATCTCCAAGTCGTGCTTGTCGGCGTGGACATCATAGAGCCACCATTCGGGGTTCATTATTTCCCAAAATCCCACATCCACATAGCACCGCCAAGCCTCCACACCGAGCAGGTAAAGCTCGTCGTCGTTGGTGGGGTTCACCCTAATTTTACCAAAATACCAGCCGAAGCCGGCCAAGGCTCCTTCAACGCCAACGATGGAAATGGTGTCCCACGTTGCGCCAGCATCGGTTGATTTATAGATGCCGCTCAGTTGTTGGTCAGTGCCCACATACATGGCATAGACGAGGCCAGGTGTCTGCTTCGAAATGGTCAGGCCCGTACGGCTTTTATCCGCTGTAGGAAGCCCACCTTCCAATTGCATCCAAGTGTCGCCGCCATCCGTTGTCTTGAAGACTTTGGCGCCTTGGCCAGTTGTCAAACTCTCTACGTTGTTGCGCACCCTGTCCCAGCCACTGGCATAGAGCACGTTTGGGTTGAAGGGATCCATCACGAGGTCAATGATGCCCGCTTGGTCGCTGACATTGAGCACTTTTTGCCAAGTTGCGCCGCCGTCCAAGCTGCGGAAAAGCCCTCTTTCATTGTCCCGGATAAAAGGAAGCCCCATCGAGGCTGCATAAATGATGCTCGGGTTGGTGGGGTGCAGGGCAATTTTCGTAATGACCCTTTGTGCCGAAAGGCCCAGGTGCTGCCAGGTGTCGCCACCGTCGGTGCTGCGATAGATGCCATCGCCAAGCTTGGGATACCAGCTGATGTTGGGGTCGCCCGTGCCTACGTATATAGTATTCGGGTCAGTGGGGCTGATGGCTATGTCGCCAATACTGGGGAATTCCTTGTCATCAAAAATTGGTGTCCAGTTCTGACCGCCATCCTTGGTTCGCCACAGTCCGCCGTGGCTGAACCCAGCGAAGATGATGTTCTCGTTTTGGGGGTTTACTGCAACCGTGTTCACCCTAGCGCCTATATTGCCGGGGCCTTGCACCGTCCACTCATCGTCAAAGCCCTCTACTTTTTCAGCGGCCATCAGCATGGCCTCCGTCATGCCAGTTTGGTATGCCTTTACGTCCATGTACTTATCGGGGTAAGCAAGGACGTTGAAATAGTCCTCATTGGGCCATTTGCCCATTGAATTTTCAACGGGTTTCTGCTTGGATTGGCAGGCGGTCAGCAAGGCAATAGCCAATACTGTTGCAATTGGAAAGTTGTATTTGTTCATAAAGCAGGTACTGGTTTTGAAACTTAGGAGCGTCTTTTTGCTAGTTATAGCGAATTGTGGTAAAGCCTTTAAGGAGTCGCTACAGGCAGCGGCCATTAAGGGTTTCAACTTAAAAAAATCCGTCCAATCACCATTAATTACAATCCGTTTAGGTCAAGGAATTTGGATACCAAAAAGCAGTATCGAAGGTAGGACTATTTGTTCAGAAGCATCGTCTGATCAATCTCATTTGCCAGCTTTTGCAACCAATGCGACGGATAAACATGCACACCGGGCGTCAGACCTTGCGCAGCACTCACCATTGCCTTGGCCACCACATCCGCCTCGATGGGGCGGTACTTGGTGAGCAGCCCCTGGTTAGGCGGTCAAAGATGGAGCCGATTTTACCCGCCAACTGCTCGCCAAAGCGGTTCTCGTTGCGCTCGCCGAGGAGTACTGATGGCTGGAAGATATGTAACCCCCAAAAGCCAAGCGTTTTCACCATGACTTCCAACTCGCCTTTCACTTTGCTGTAAAAAAAGCGGGAATTTGGGTCAGCGCCAACCGAAGAAACCAGCAAATACTGGCCGACGCCGTTCCTTTTGGCCAATTGGGCCGCTTCGAACGCGTAGGTGAAATCCACTTTGTAGAATGCCTCCTTGCTGCCCGCCTTGGCCATCGTTGTGCCGAGGCAACAAAAGAGGTCATCACCCTTGACGAGTTGGTGGAAGGTTTCTGGCTTATCGAAATTGACGACGTGCTGCACCAGTTTTTCGTGCTCCACCTCCATTGGTCGCCTTACAAAAACCACCACCTTGGTGTAGGCCGGGTGCAATAGCAGGAAGTTGACTACATGGCTTCCAATGAGGCCAGTAGCTCCGAATACCAAGGCGGTTTTGTTGTCTTTGGCGATTTCCATACTTAAAGTTTGAGATAATAATCCCCCGTTAATTGGCGAAAATCAAGCGACCAATCGTTGGCATTGTCGCTGTTGTGAATGATCAATTGAGACTTTTCTTCGGGTTTAGCCAGCAATTCAAATTGAAGCAACAAACGCTCTACTGGTTTGCCTTGTTTGGGCACCACTTCGACCATTCTCGTGGAATAGATGCCGTAGTTATTGGCCATTTCACGAAAACGCAACCCTTCCATTTGCGGTAGTACCACGCAAAACCTGCCATGTGGTGCCAGCAAAGAGCGCACGGCACTGAGCAGGTCGCCATGTGGCAGCTTGATGGTATGACGAACAGAGTTCTTGTCTTGGCTATTCGAAAAAGTGCCGCCACTGAAAAATGGCGGGTTGCTTACGATGAGATCGTATTTATGGCGGCTTTGCTTTGCAAAATCTTGGATGGATGCGTGGAAACAATTGAGGCGGTCGGCCCAAGGCGAGGCTTTCATGTTCTCGGCGGCCTGGGCAGCAGCCTCATCGTCAATTTCAACTGCATGGATGGTAGCAGCAGTGGCCCGTTGCGCCAGCATGATGGCAATAAGGCCCGTACCCGTGCCGATGTCAAGGATGTTATCGGCTCCCATGGCGTCTGACCAAGCGCCTAAGAGTACTCCGTCCGTGCCCACTTTCATGGTACATCGGTCTTGCGCTATGGTGAACTGTTTGAATTGAAATGGCTTCACGTCGGAAAAAATCTGCATTCATCAAGTGTTTCAGCGAAAGCCTTGGTAATAGGCTTCCCATGTAAATACCTGCATAGTTACACACCATGTCCATTATTTCAAAATTTCTGGATGGAATGAACGCTTGGCTGCATTCTTCGATGCTAATGCCGATGGCCAAGAGCAAGCTGCCGAACAACAAGTTTTGGCCCAGTATGTTCACCTTGCGTTGCTGGGTAGCGTGGTATAGTAGGAATGACATTGTTATCATCATGCCAAAATGCACGATTTTGTCGCAGTAAGGTATGGAGGCAATGGTGTCCTTGATGAACAATCCGACTTGTGTTTCCAGTCCAACGATGGCAATGATGGAAAGAAAAGATGCGATGGCGACAACAGTGAGAATCTTAAAGTACATGAACTCGAATTAAATGGAGGTGCTCCATCGAGTTCAAATTGTTTACCAAAAAGGGTGGGAAGGCTGATTGGGAAGATTATTATTTTGTAAAAAGCTGGCTATCAGCTTTTTGATTTTTGATTTTTTTTCAAAATTTGTTTTCGGAAGGCTTTAAACATGGAATCCTGTACAGGTAGGTAAATCTCGCTTATCTCAGGCTTTGCCCCTTCTTTTAAAATGTAGTTCTTCCCTTGAATAAACCCTAACTCAGGGTATTTCTTGGGTTTGCCAATGTGGAAGGCAAAGGCGGCAGGGAACAACATAAGCCCACCTTCAGCCTCCTTCACCACTATCTTATCGAAATAAATGCTCGTCTCGTCACGCAGGTTCTTGAAGATGCCCCGCAGGTTGAGGTCGCCGATGCGATAAGTTTGATAGCTCTTGGCTTCCATGCCTTTGCCTGCAATAATGAGTTCGAATGAAACGATTTCCAAGCTGTCCTCGCCTACTTGCAGTTGCGGTTCGTGGGCAATGGAAAGCAGGAAGCTGTCCAAAGCGTAATTCACGCTTGATGGCGAGGCTTCCAAGTCGCCCCATGCCATCCGCACTTCCTTCCCGTAGCAGCTTTGGTATTCCGGCAAGTAGAAAGCGTCCCGCTCCATAAAGGTCAAGTCGGTGTTGGCAGCGGCCACCTTGGAGGCGAGCGTCTCGGCCTCGGTCAGGTAGTGGCGGTTCGTACGGAAGCCGGGTAGGTAAACGATTTCATATTGTTTGGCATCGCCATAGAGTTGCAGGATGCGGGGGGTGTTGGGGTGGTCTGGGTCAATCTTCACCAAGGCCCGTTTGCCCTTCCTCGCCACGATTTGATAGTACATGTGCGGCTCCAACTGGCTAATTTCGGGAACGAAAATTGGCGGCTCGTAGCCTGCTTCGGGGTCTTTAATCCTGATTTGGATGCGGGAAAGGTAAATCTCCTCCGCATCGCCGAACAGCACCAGTTCATCTCCAAGGCTCAGGCTATCGTTGAACAAGGTGCCATCCTGCCGATCGAGCAACTTGACCTTTTTGGGATCAATGCCGTTGAGGTAGGCTTGTTTGCCTAATTCAAACGATTTGTAGAGCATACTTAACGTCCCTGGCTTCATGGGTTTGCCGTCTCTGTAGATTTTCAGTTCTTCTTTTATATTCCTTTGAAAATCAATGAGTTCTACTTCTACTTCGGCGCTGAACCCATTTGGGTTAGCGTATTTTTTCAATGGAAGTTTAAGGTCGCCCCATTCCACTTGGTACTGGTGCCGCTTTTCGACCACCTTCTCTACCAAGGTTTTGTCCAAAAACACCACTGCCATTTCGCCGAAGCGGTGCGTTGGGGAGGTGTTTGGTTTCAGCCAAAAATACAGCGCTGCCAAGCCGCCTACCATTGCCCCATAGCCCAACAACATACGCAGGCTGAAAAAACTGTTCAAGGGCCGCCGCCCCACTTGCCATCCTCCATATAAGGCAGCCCAATTGTGTCGATATCGGTATGCCAGTGGGTTCCACCAATTGCCGATAACTGCCAACTCCACCAAAAAAGCCTCCCAACCAAAAACGAGATGGATAGGCACCCAATGGCTTGCCCACTGTTCTTTTTCATCTTCGCTCATTTGCTCAAAATTGAGCATCAAATGGCCCAAAAGCGCCGTGGGATTGCCTTGCCAGGGTGCCATACTGGAAGGGGAATTACCCTTGCTTTGCAAAAACTGGGACACCACCCAAAGGCGGTCAGCAAAACGGAACGAAGTGTAAACCACGCCAGCAAAGTAGATGGCAAGTAAGAGGGTACTTATTTTGATGGAAAAGGCTGGCAATTCAAAATCGAGGAGTGGCTCGATGGACATGACTTGAATGCCGTTTGGAACTTCTAAAGCGGCCTCCTCAAAAATTGCTGGAATTAGCGGCAGCGAACAGGCCAGCACAGGCACAAGCCGCAATTGCCATCGTCTTGCCTTAAAGGAAATAGGATGCCGATGGGTAAACTGGTAGTACCCAAGCAAAAGCAGGAAAGCTAGGAGCGATTCAATCGCAAATTGCGGAAAGGTCGGCATGTTGCGGGCGATTTTCGAGGCTGAAAAATAGTCCTACTCACCCGGAATATCAAACTTGAAGCAGTAATTAACATTTCATTCTGTCGAAAAAATGCCAAACGTTGGTTTGCGGCCCTGTCATGCCGCCATTATTTCTACGCCATCCGCCAATTTGACGACATGGCATACCAAGGAGCGGCCAAACCGTTGCTGGTATTCGGCCTGCATGTTTTCGATGAAACGATTGCTTTCACTTGCTTTGACGAGGTTCAAGGTACACCCGCCAAACCCACCTCCAACTTGTCTTGCGCCAATCACAGCTGCTTGCTCCGTCGCCTTGTCCACCAGGAAATCCGTTTCGGCACAAGTGACCTCATAGCCGTGTCTAAGCCCTTCGCTCGTTTGGTTCATCAAATCGCCCAACTCCTTTAAGTCGTTGTTTTTCAAGGCGTCACAAGCCGCAAAAACCCTCGCTATTTCTTCCACTACATATTTGCAACGCTGGAAAACTACTGGCGGTAGGCGCGCTTGGTTCTCCAAAAGGGCTGCCAAAGGCACGTCCCTCAAGGTCTGGATGCCGGGCAATACTGCCTGCAGCAAATGCACCCCTTCCTCACATTCCCGACGGCGGGTGTTGTACTCACTGTCAACCAATGCATGTTTTACGCCGCTGTCGCAAAGCACGATGGTATAATCGGGCGTATGGAACGGGAAATGCTCGTATTCAAGGCTGCGGCAATCTATGCGAACCACGCTTTCTGCACGGCCCATGACGGAGGCGAACATGTCCATGATGCCGCAGTTCATGCCGACGAATCGGTTTTCGCCCCGCTGCGCCAGTTTGACGATGTCCATTTTTTTAAGCTCAAGGTCGAAGAGCTGGTTCAAACCCGACAGCATCCCGCTTTCCAAGGCTGCCGACGAGGAAAGGCCAGCGCCAATGGGAATATCCCCACCAAAAGCCACGTTCACCCCTTCGATCTCGACGCCGTCTTTTTGCAGCTCGCTGATGACGCCGAGCAGGTAGTTGGGCCAGCCTTTCTCCGATTTTTTGAGGGTTATAACATGACCTTGAAACTCGTCCTGCAAGTCGTAAGCACTGAATTTCAGAAGATTGTCGGAGCGCTTTCCCATTGCCAGCCAGATGGCCTTATCAATGGCCGCAGGTAGCACAAGGCCACCGTTGTAGTCGGTATGTTCGCCGATGAGGTTGATGCGACCCGGTGCCCGAACGATGATTTCAGGGTCGCTGCCGAATTGTTCACGGTAATGATTAAGAATGGATTTTTCTAGCATGGTTGTGTTATCGGTGCTGATGTTTTTTTTGCTGTGCAAAAATGGTTTTTCGACGCAGAAAGACGCTGATTTTTTATGATTTCTTATGTTAGGTTACGTTCGTTTTTTGCTTCGCAAAAAAATAAACCAACCTAAAAAAGCTGTGTCCTTCTGCCTCAGAAAAAAAACTACGTCAAAAAAAACACGTCTTAGGCAGCAAAACGGCATTATCTTTCATCCTCAACTCACTTCCGCTCCACTGTTTGAGCAGCGATGATATTTCCAAAGAAAATGGCATTGGCCACCAACTTATCGGTACCGTACCAGAACGACCTGAAACTGGGGTTGTCCAACATGCAAATAATGCGGCCTTGACCAATTCCAGTAACTAGAACAGAAGGACTGTTTGGAGCCATCGGCTTATTTTTACGTGGTACATAACCCGCTATCAATGGCTGTTTGGTAAGTAATAGTGGTGAAGCGTAGGGGTTTTTGGTTGCTTCGCAAAAAAGGCCGCTGCCTCGGAACACGGACAACTTCGATCGGCGGAAACCATAACAAAGCGGATGTGTCAAGTCCAATTCTGCTTCGAAGATGGTCCCCGGCATTTCCATCGCCGCACGGTCTTCCGAGGCACCGTCATAAGGCCTTCGAGCGGGTGATGCCGAAGGCGGTTCGGGTTCTTTTTTCAAGGTGATGCTTCCAATTTGCTTGGTTTCCAACCATTTTACTGCGCCTTCGATGGCTAAAAGCGTTCCTCCGCCATTTACCCAGGTTCTTATCGCTTCGGCATTCAAAGCGCCATAACTTCCATTGGGCATGATGACCACGTTGTATTTTTCTAGCAAGCCTGCTGTTACTTCGCTCAGGTCAACCTTCGTAACAGGCATCTCATACCGGGTATCAAACAAGTGCCAGATTTCCCCCGCATCCATGGGGGTGACCCCCTCGCCTGTCATGAGCAAAATGCTCGGCTTGCGGAGCAGTTCAAAATTGCTGCTTCCGAGGTCAATGCCTGTGGGCGTTAGGCCGCTCGTGAGGCCATATATAGTCAGGTGGCCGAGGTTTGCCGCTTCCCGGAGGCTGCCGAGAAGGCCCTCGCCTTCTTGCTTTTGGTTTTGGGTAGGAATGAGGAGGGTGCCATAGCCAAAGTTCCGTTGCCCATTTACAGTATTCGCAGCGAAGGGCTTGGTCGCCGTTTTTACCAAAATTCCTTTCCTAATCAGAGAATAGAGTGCCGCTGGCGCATGGTAGGCATCCCATTCAAAGGCAAATGCATAATCGCTGACTTTTGCAATCAATTGACCATCAGGTAGTTGCGTAGATACCACCTCTTTACTGAGCATCTTGGACGAAAATTGGCTCCCCGTCAAGCTGGCATACTCCAGGTTGAATGCCAACGGCAGCGTCCAAGCGCTGATGTCATAAAAAATACTGTCGGTAAAGGTTGTGTCCCGTTGGAACATCCCCAAAATCAACTTGTACTGCTGCTGCTCCAATGGGATGATGTAAGAATTGCTCGGCTCGAACGCAATACCACCTGCCTTGATTCCTTCTTTGGTTTCGTAAACCTGTATGCCCTGCCGCCGCACCATTTCCACGAACTTGAGCAGCCGTGCCTTGTCGTTTTTTTCACCGACAATGAATGCCTTCCGGCTGTCTTTTCGAGCCTCATCGAATGCGTTTTTGTAAAAATTTCGCTGATAATCAAGCAGTTCGGTGCGCAGGGCGATGGCAGCTTTTTGGGTGGAAAGCGCCGTCCGAACTTGGTTTAGGATGGTAAAAGGGAAGGACAGCGGCCCATTGGCGGTGTTCTGCAAATGCCCCCTGCTGCTGGCCTGTTCGAAGAGGATGCCGATACAGCCCTGGGCATCGGGGAAAGTCGAGCCTTTTCCATAGTAGAAATCGTCGAAGCCCTCCTCCGAATAGTACAATGAGCCGATTTCGTCCAAGGCAGCGGCATGGTAGGTGCCAATTTTGGCGGTCAGTTCCTGGTTCAGCTTGGGCGTGAGCGGGTTCACCCTGCTTGGTACGCCCGGCATGAAAAAGAAAGTCGAGTTGCTGCCCATCTCGTGGTGGTCGGTTAGGATATTGGGTCGCCATGCCTGAAAATTGGCGATACGCCCGACACTCTCTGGCTGCTGGCCGGGCAACCAGTCCCTATTCAGATCGAAATAGTAGTGGTTGAAGCGACCCCGTGGCCAAGGTTCATCGTACTCCCGGTCGTTACCGTCGCCGTTGAGGTTGCGGTTGCGGTTGGCGTTCACCCAAGTGGAGAAGCGCTGCATCCCATCGGGATTGAAACAGGGGTCGAAGAGGATGACAGCGTCGTTGAGCAGTTGCATGTTCGCTTGATCTTGTGCAGCTGCGAGGCGGTAAGCGACCAAGGGGGCGGCGTTCGCCCCACTCTGCTCGTTGCCGTGGATGCTGAATCCTTGATAGAGCACGATGGGCATTTTTGAAATATCCAGTTTGCTGGAATGGACAGGATCACAAAGCATAAGGTGCTCACGTTGAATGCTTTGCAAATTGGCGTGGTTGGCCTCGGAGGTGATAGTGAGGTAAATCAACGGCCTGCCTTCATGGCTGCGGCCATACTCATGCAGGGTAATTTTTGGACTGGCTGCATCCAGTGCTTTGTAGTAGGCAATGATTTGGTCGTGGCTGAGGTGCCACTCGCCAATTTGAAAGCCAAAATACTGTTCTGGGGTAGGGATGCTGGGATCGTATTTTGCAGATTTATCTCCAGCAGAAGGTAGAAAGTAATTGAGTGGTTTTTTTTGGGATAAAAGAAGCACAGGCAACACCATTAAAAGGGCAATAGAATAAGGTCGCATTGTTTTGTTTTGATTTTGAAATGGAGGAAAACGATAGCCGTCTCGCAAAGAAAATCAGTACTTTGAAAATACAAAGAAAAAAAGCTCAACCACGCCGGAACAACTGCTCCCGCTCGAATCGCATCACGGTAGTTCCTTCTACTTTTCGGAAAATGCCATCCAGACTGGTGGCGAACGGCAAAGTGAATGCTTGCAGCTTCATGGCCAGTTCCGAATCGGGAATTTTTTCCTCGCTGGTCGGCATTTTCATCACGGAGCTGGGGAAGCCAATCAGGTAAAGAAGTGGGCTGAACACCCACCTGACCCAATGCCAAGGATTGCGGCGGCTGGTGTAAATATAGCTGGTGGCAGCAATGTCGAGAAAGCTGGTGCTGCGCAGGTGGAAGCGCTTTTTTTTCATCTCGTCCTTGTATTTCTTCACGGTTCGCAGCAGCATTTTATCCACTGTTTTTTGCTCGGGTGCAGTTTCTTCGACCAGAATCACCCATTGCCGGGCCACCCGGCATACTTCATAAAACAGCTTTTCGGCGTCCTTATCGGAGAACACATGCTGGAACTCGTCCATGACCACCACCAGGTCGAACGATTTCTCGGGGAATGGTAACCGGAATGGGTTGACTACTTGCAGGTCCACTTTTTCTTCTTTCAAAAATGCCCGAGCATAAGCGACCATTTTGGGCGACCTGTCCACGCCGTAAAGCTCTTTTGGATTGTACTTTGCAATTTCCTTGAGCAAGTCGCCAATGTCACAACCGATTTCGAGGACGGAACGGCCTTCGGCCAACTGCCTGAGGTTCAGCAGGTTGATCAGTTTTTGCTTTCGGTAAATATCGAACGGGGTGCGAGGCTCCGGCAATTGCAGCACTTCCCGGCGGTCGTCGGGGGCTTGCAGCTTCGCCTGCTGCTGCTTGGCTCGGTCAAGGAAGGACAGCAGCCGCTTCGTGTCAATATTTCGTGGCAAGGTAAACTTCATGGCTGCGCCAAATGGTAACTACTAAGGAGGGTGTGGGAGGAGAGAGAAAAAATTTCATTTTTTCTCTCTCCTCCCACATTTTTGGGTGTTTTTTTGGGGGAAATTGAAAATTTTCCTCAAAAAACGCCCCCTGCTAAGTAGTTAGGCCAAATGTAGGAATTTTGGCCAAAAGCAACGCTTGCTAACTGCTTCCCTACGCTTGCTCAATGCCAGCAATACACACTTGGGGCAGTCCGCATCTTTGGCACATCGTAGCAATTCCTGTAAATTGGAGTTGAAGTTTCGGTTGCCCCGCAAGGGGCAACTTTATTTGCCAAGCCGCTTGGCCCAATATCGGTACAGCCCACCGACGCTCATATCGGCAGGGTTGGCCAGTTCGTAACGCTGCCGATCGGCATCGCTCATGTTCAGCAAATCATAGCTTTTTTCTACATAAGCCTTGAACAAGGGCAACACCTCTTCCATTGGCGTGTTCCGTTCCCAATATGGCCTTATCCAAGCAGCCCAGTTGTGCAGCCGGCCTTCCAATTCCAAGAGATGGAGTTTTGGCTTTTTAACTTCGCCAAAATGGGTTAGAAACAAGGAGGAATACGCTTTTTTGCGAAGTAACAGAATGGATTTTTCCCATTCTTCGAGATGGATATCAGGTGGAGGGCAAGGCGGTACAACAGGGCCATTTTCGCCTATTTTCACACCAGCCACGTCCCCCGTGAAGGCCACGTCGCCCATTGAATAAACAATATGGTGAATGGCATGGCCGGGCGTATGCAAAGCTTTAAACGAAGTCCCGCCAATGGCAAACCGTTCGCCAGGGCTTAGGCCCCTAAGCTGGGCAAGCGGTATTGGCCGAAGGTCGCCCCAAAGGCTATCCATCTTGTCCTGGTAAATTCGCTTGGCGGAAGCCAGCAGTTTTTCCGGATTGTGCAGGTGCGGCAACCCCAAAGGATGAACATAAATGGTAGCACCTTGCTCCGCAAATGCCCAGGCTGCACCTGCATGGTCAAGGTGGATATGCGTTACAAGCACGTGCCGGACATCCGACAATAGGTAGCCAATTTTTTGAAGCCCTTCCTCCAAGGCAGGGAGGCATGAATATGGGCCGGTTTCAACGAGGACGGGACCCTCCTTGGTTTTAATGACAAATGCAGCAATAGTATTATCTCGTTCTTGAAAGCGGAGGTCAATGGTAGTCACCATGATTCAGCAGGGTTTATTGGTTATAGAAAATGGGTAAACACTAAACTAGGTTAGTTCGCTTGCACTTGGTAATCATCAAAAAATCTGTATTCGGCGCAAGCTACGCCACATTTTTATTTATAAGAAATTTTTTATTTGCCATGTGATATTACCTTTACTAGTTGAAAGTATGCCCAAGAACATGTGTTCATCGTTTTAGGGAACCGTCGTTAATAAATTAGACCAGACCTTGGCGGCGAGCGGGCGGGTTATCAAACCCGCCTGTTCGGAACAGGCGGGTTTGATAACCCGCCCGCTCGCCGCTAGGGTCGGCCTTGAACCAACTGGCCTATTTTTTTTTGAGCGTTTCACTTAATGCAAAAACAAAAGAAAGTGGAATCGGTGCCACCCCAAATCCGGAATCCACAATCCTAAATCCGTAATCAAGAACCTTGCTCAACATAGCCCTACTTTCCAGAGGCCCCGGCCTTTATTCCACCCAAAGTCTCTTTCGGGCAGCCCGCCTACGTGGCCACTATGTGCGGGTGATAGATCACGGCCAAATCAGCCTCATTATTGAACAGGGTGTGCCCCACGTTTTTTATGAAGGCACCAAATTGGTCGGCATGGACGCCGTCATCCCCCGCATCGGGGCTTCTGTGACCGACTACGGGGCAGCGGTCATCCGGCAGTTCGAGCTGATGGACATCTACACCAGCACCCGTTCCGAGGCGCTCATCATGGCCCGTGACAAACTCAAATGCCTGCAAATACTCAGTGCCAATGGCATCGCCGTGCCTCGCACCGTGATGGCGGGCATGCCCGATGCACTGCCCCGGTTGATAGATTATCTCGGCGGTGCGCCCGTGGTGGTGAAGATGTTGGAAAGCACCCACGGCGTTGGGGTAGTGTTGGCGGAAACAAGAAGCACGGCCATTTCTATCGTAGAAGCATTCACTAAATTGGGGCAGCCAGTGCTACTGCAAGAATTCATCGAAGAGGCAGCTGGAGCGGACATCCGGGCATTCGTGGTAGGTAAGCGGGTGGTGGCATCCATGTTGCGGCAGGCACAGGAGGGCGAGTTCCGCTCCAACCTGCACCGGGGTGCCACCGCCAGCATCGAACCATTGTCCCAGGAAGAAGAAAAGACCGTACTGCAAGCCGCCCGATTGATGAACCTCGAAATCGCTGGCGTTGACATCCTGCGGTCCAAACGTGGTCCACTGGTGATGGAGGTAAACGCTTCGCCCGGCCTCGAAGGCATCGAGGCAACTACCAAAGTGGACATCGCCGGGGCCATCATCGAAAATGTGGAACGGGGCTTGGAGAAATACGTTGGGAGGAGGAAGTGGCAGTAATTTTCGTCACCGGCCAATTTTGAACAAAGTCTTATCTTGGTTTCAGGTTTCAGAGCTTGTCCCGATTTTTCGGGATTTCAATTGGTTTCAGGGATGTGTATGCTTGATTCAAAAAGGCAGTCTTAGCAACGGTATTATTTTAGGTATCAACGCTACTTGAACGAATGATCTGGAAATCCCCTGAAACCCTTTGAAACCTACTGAAACCCATTGAAACCTTCAACCTTCTTAACACATGAAAAAACTGATGTACCTCCTGTTTGTGCTGTCCGCAACTTCCATGCTGGCGCAAAACGCAACACTCAACCTCATCCCGCAACCCGTTGAAATTCAGCAAGGTACGGGCATTTACACCCTGCTAAAATCCACGACCATCGGCTACAACAAGGCCGAGGCAAAGACCGTGGCCGAGATGCTGGCCCGTCACCTGAACACCCCAACGGGCTATGCACTCACCGCAAAAATGGGCGGCAGTTCCAATATCCAATTCAACCTGAACGCCACGCCCAATGAAAAAATCGGGAAGGAAGGTTACACCTTGGAGGCCACCACGAAAGGCATGACCATCGCTGCGAATCAGCCAGCCGGGCTTTTTTATGGCATGCAAACGCTGTTGCAATTATTGCCGAAGGAAATAGAAAGCCCGAAGGCTGTGAGCGCCAAGTGGAGCGTGCCCGCCGTGAAAATCACCGACTACCCCCGCTTTGGCTGGCGGGGCCTGATGCTCGATGTGAGCCGCCATTTTTTCCCGAAGGAAGACGTAAAGCATTACATTGATGAAATGGCCCGCTACAAATACAACGTGCTGCACTGGCACCTGACGGACGACAACGGCTGGCGCCTTGAAATCAAGGCCCTGCCAAAACTCACCGAGGTGGGCGCATGGCGGGTGGAGCGTGCAGGGCATTTTGGGGATAGGGAAGACCCGAAACCCGGCGAAAAGGCAAGCTACGGCGGCTTTTACACCCACGAAGACGTGCGGGAAATCATACAGTACGCCGCCGAGCGCAACGTGACCATCGTGCCGGAAATTGACGTGCCGGGCCACAGCATGGCGGCCCTGGCAGCTTATCCTGAACTTAGTTGCACCGATGAAAAGGTCTATGTGAACCCCGGGACCGCTTTCTCCGACTGGTACGGCAATGGCACTTTCCGCATGAAAGTGGAGAACACGCTGAACCCCTCCGAAGAGCGGGTCTATGAGTTTTTGGATAAAGTGTTCACAGAAGTGGCCATGCTTTTCCCGAACCCGTACATCCACGTGGGCGGGGACGAGTGCTCAAGGGCTATTGGAAAAACGACCCCGGCTGCCAAGCCCTGATGAAGAAACTCGGCATCCGCCACGTCGAGGATTTGCAGGGCTATTTCATGGAGCGGGTCGAGAAGATGTTGACCGCCAAGGGCAAAAAACTGCTCGGTTGGGACGAAATCCTGGAAGGTGGAATCTCCTCAGGCGCTACGGTGATGAGTTGGCGGGGCATCAAAGGCGGCATCGAAGCGGCACAACTCGGCCATGAAGTTGTGATGACGCCCACCACTTTTGCCTATATTGACTATACGCAGGGCGACCCCACGGTTGACCCCCGCATCTACGCCCGGCTCCGTTGCCAGACCAGCTATAGCTACGAACCCGTGCCGGATGGCGTGGATGCCAAATTGATTCTCGGCGGCCAAGGCAATCTTTGGACGGAGCAAATTCCCAACCTCCGATACGCTTATTACATGACCTATCCCCGTGCCTGGGCGCTTAGCGAGGTTTTTGGTCACAGAAAAGGACAAGAACTGGGAGAAATTCGCCCCAAGAATGGAGGCCCATTTCCAGCGCTACGATGCTGCGCAAAAACGCTACTCCACTGCCGTCTATGACCCCATCGTCACCACCAAAAAAGACGGTGACAAATTAGTACTGCACATGGCCTCAGAAATCCCCGGCCTCGATATTTACTACACCATTGATGATGTAATGCCCGATAATTTCTCGCCGAAATATTCGGCCCCGGTCACATTGCCTGCCGGCCCCATCACGCTGCGGGTGCAAGCGTATCGGAATGGGCAGCCGATTGGGCATTTGATTACGTTGACGAGGAAGCAGTTGGAGGATAGGAATGGGTGGTAGTAAGGGTTATTTTTGACACAGATAGACGCTGATTTTTATGATTTGTTATGTTTTTGGAGCATGATGAAGCGTAAGAATCAGCGTCTTTTTATTATTCACTTGATTCTATCCTTCTACCTTTGAGACAAAACAAACACAATGGCCAAAGACCTGCTACATCAAATTGTTAAAGAAACACTCATCAAGGATAGCTAGACAATAACGCATGACCCATACCAGATGAAGGAATACGACCCTCAATCGGAAGTAGATTTTGGTGCAGAAAAAATCATTGCAGCAGAGCGAGGTCTTAAGTAAGATTGCAGTTGAGGCTAAAAGTTTTCTGAGACTTCTTTCGCCCATGAATTTCATGGAATCCTTGGCCAATACTTGGATTATCGTTCAGGATTAAAGCGACTTGAACCTGTTCGGCAATTATTTTTGGCCGTTCCCGTTGAAATTTGGGAAAATGAATTTCAACGCATTGGCATCATCAACTCTATTTATGACTACGATGTTAAGATATTCGTTTATGACCCTTTTTCTAAAATCATTTTGCAATGGAAAATGTAACTGAAAAAATCACCAACTACAGCCAAATACTAACCACTTACCTCGAAGCCTTGGCAAACGAACGCAACACTGCGTTAGGAGGTACAAATGACTGCAATGTGGTGGCTGATACCAAAAACCATCACTACCAACTAACCCGCATCGGTTGGGAAGGCCGCAAATACTATTTTGCAGTTTTGCTGCATTTTAGCATCAAACCAGATGGCAAAATTTGGATTCAACAGAACAACACCGAGATTTTGGTGGGTGGCGAGCTTGAACAAAGGGGCGTTGAAAAAATGGACATCGTGGTGGGCTTTAGGCCAGCGTATTTGAGGGAAATGACGGGGTATGGGGTGGCGTAGAGTTGTACAGTATTTTTTATACTGCTGAGGATAAACCATATCAACCTATCTACCAAGTGGCTTTGAGTAAATTGATTTTTTATTGAACCAACTTTTAAGACTTTATTTTTTTCTGTTTTTAATTTTTTTGATTCTTTTCCATTTCGACTTTACAACTAAATTATTCAAATAAATCAACAACGGTGTAATGTTCTCATCAATCCCGTCACCATAATAATTTGTGGTGTGTTCATTGTTTATTATCAATATCCTTGCGGGTCTACAATCTGCACAAGTACGCCACAATAATCCACATTTAGACATGGTGATAATTTGCGAATGAAAAATCATTTTCCTTAAATCCATTTGTTCTTGCTCAGATAATTTTCGGGAATACCACCTCCAATAGTTACTTTTATAGAAATCAATTTCTTTTTTCATCTCTCCTTTCTGATTTATTTCTAATACAAATGGAGCGTGAAGATAAGTATATCTCAAAGAATCAAGATGGAATGATTCAAAATCCACAAAATTTTCATTAAAGAAAATAACTACATGTTCACCAAACATTTTTTTTGCATCTATTGAAATAGGTTTTAATTTCAATATTTGAAAATCAACATCTATTACCGAAAATTCGAACACCTTTTCAAATGATATAAATTTGCCAATTTGTTTATCGTAAGCTACATCAACATCAATTCTAAGCACAAACTTAGAATACGAAAAATGGCCTATCAATGACAATGAATCATTACCTATTGAGGATTCTTTAATTCTAGGGTAGTCGTAAACATCTCCCATTAAATTTATGAAGTTCCCATTTTTTGATTTCCAATTTCCATATAAATCCACTAAACAATTCTGTGCACATGCATTATTTGCAAAAAAAATCATCAAAACAGAAACCCTTAATAAAGATAGATTCATTTTCTATTTTTTCTTTGGTGATTATTTGCAAAAGTAATGAATTTCTAAATACACATCCCTTCCTCGCCGCCTGCGGCCTCGTCAGGGAGAGAGAACGTGGGGCGGGGCGTTCCGCCCCCAAACCCCCTGTTTTCATTGAGACTTTTAGCACTACTGAAAATGAAAAGCCACGTTTACTAAACCTAAAAGGTTTAGTAAACGTATCGGCCCAACCAGCATCAAGCACCCCCATCCAGCATCCAACACATCCTCCCTATACCCCCTCCGAAGCTGCTACCTCAAACTCCGCCGTCAGCGCACCCGTATTTTTGACGATGAGCAGGGAGTTTGCGGCGCTACAGCCCATTTGCTTACGGGTGGTTTCAACGGTTTCGCCGGGTACTACGACGGCCTTTTGCGGGCTATCGGTAGCGGAGGCGGAAGCGGCAAAGAAGCAGTGAAGTTCGCTGCCGCCGCCGCTGTTGGCAAAGATGAAATTGGCACCGATGCTGGGCACGAACTTCTCCGGAATGGCAATGGCCATTTTGAGGCATCGCCTAAGTCCGGGCACTTTGCCGCTTCACCGCCAAAAGGATTAGCCTAAACTTTTGCCCAAAAAACACCTTTAAGTAGCGGTAATACCTAGTTTCGGGCAAAATTTGGCGAGGTTGCGAACCTCGCCGACGTTGTAGCCCCAATCGTAAATCGTAATTCGTAAATTGAATAAATCGTAAATCATGAACAGCCTTCTCCTCCGCCTCCGCTCCACTTGGAACCCCGATATGTACCACGGTTGGGGCCGAACGCAGGGCTATTTTGAAGGCTGGTACTACAAGCTGGTCGATGCAGCGGAGGCGCAGGTTTTTGCCGTCATTCCCGGCATTTCGATGGGCAAGGACGGGGAATCCCATGCTTTCATTCAAGTGCTGGACGGGAAGCATTGCAAGGCGAGCTACCACGAGTTTCCGGCAGCAGATTTTCGTCCCTCGGAGGCGGGGTTTTATTTGCAGCTCGGTGCCAATTCCTTTTCTGGTTCGCATATCGAACTGGATTTGCCGGAACTAAAGGGGCGAATCGAGTGGCAATCGCCCACGCCTTGGCCGAAGATGCTAGGCGCACCGGGCGTCATGGGTTGGTATTCCTTCGTGCCGTTCATGCAATGCTTTCATGGAGTGGTGAGCCTGCACCATCGGCTTTCCGGGCAGCTGCAGGTGCATGGCCAGCCGGTGGATTTCGGTGGCGGTATCGGCTATATTGAAAAGGATTGGGGCACGTCTTTTCCCAGGTCGTATATCTGGATGCAGTCCAACCATTTCTCGCAGCCAGAAAAGACTTGCCTTTTTGCTTCCGTGGCGCATATCCCGTGGCTGAACGGGCATTTTATTGGCTATTTGGTGGGGTTTCAATGGGGCGACACGCTGTACCGTTTTGCCACCTATACCGGGGCGAGCATGAAGGCCTCCTTGGGCGAACAAGCGGTGCATCTTCAGTTCCGTGACCGCCGCTACCGATTGGAAATCACGGCACTGCAAGCACCGGGGGCCGTGCTCATTTCCCCGCTCACGGGCGAAATGAAGGGCAAGGTGAACGAGAGCATGCAGGGCACGCTGCACCTCCGCTTTTACGACCGGGATGCCTTGGTTTTTGATAGCATTGGCCGCAATGCAGGATTGGAACTGGCCGGAGAGGTTGGGGAACTGATGACGGAGGAGTGGCGGCGATAGGTCAGTAGTCGGGAAACGCCCTGCCCTCGCAAAAAAAAATCAAAAAAAATCCATCCGCAGAAATCCGCTTTGCCCCAACCACTCGTAAATAGATTCATCAAACGGAAAAACAGCCCCTTGCTGCCGTTCCAAAAACTGACAACCAGTCCGAAAGCTGCTCGATTAGACTAAACAACAAAGAAAAACTGGTAATCAACCAATGAAAGCCGGGCCTTACCCGCCCATGGCCTTGTATTGCCCATTTCAAAAAAAATCAGTCGAAGCCGCATCCCTTCGGCCTGCTGCTTTATTGCCAAAAAACCATTCAACCATTGGGGGTGAGTTGGCAGTTCGGCAGTGGGCAGCCAGCTATTGCTAAACCTTCTCACCCCAACCATGAAACCATGAAGCTATGGAACAATTCAACAATTAAACAATCAAACCTTTATTTTATGAAAGCATTCGTTTCAAAACTCCTTACAGTGGGGCTATGCCTTTGGGGGGTGGCGGCTTCGGCCTCCAGTCACCGGGAAGCACCGCTAATCGCCAACGACCCGTTAGCCGACAACACGGACGTGTATGCGTTCGTCAGTCCCGACAACCCGAACATGGTGACCATCATCGCCAACTACATCCCGGCGGAGCTGCCGCATGGGGGGCCGAACTACCACACGTTCGGCGAGAACATCCGCTACGAAATCCACATTGACAACAATGCCGCCGTAGCAGGTGACGAGGTCACTTACCGCTTCACCTTTATGCGGGTGAACGAAGACCCGACCACCTTCTTCAACATCCGGCTGGGCGCCCGCAACCTCCGCACCACCTACACTTGTGAGCGCAGTACGAACGGTGGCCAGACCTGGACGACCATCGTTGCCGGCGGCGAAGTGCCACCGCCGAACATCGGCCCTCGCAGCATCAACGGCCCGGTCGGCCTTAACACGACCTACGAGCAGTTGATTACCGACGCTTTAGAAACAGCCAGTACCGGGAGCGAGTCTATTGCGGCCCCGCCGACGACCCGTTCTTTGTTGACCTCGGCGGCGTGTTCGACCTCGGTAACCTGCCCCGCCAAAGCGGTCCGAGCCGTGACGGCCTCGGTCAGTATAACGTACACACCATTGCCATCCAGGTGCCGATTGCCACGCTTCGCAAAATGGGAGCACCTGCCACCCCGACCACCATCCTCGACCCCGACTATGTCATTGGTGTTTGGGCCAGCGCCAGCCGCCGTGCCATGCGCACCCTCAGCACCATCGGCGACGACCCCAACGATTCTGGCAACTGGGTACAGGTGAGCCGCCTTGGCATGCCGCTGACCAACGAGGTCGTTATTCCGATTGGCTTCAAAGACTACTGGAACAGCCTAACTCCCTACCAAGAACTGGCCGACACCCAGTTGGATGGGTTCTTTTACAACCCTGAACTGGCGTTGTACATGGACAACTCCCTGTTCGGTGGTGCCGTTCCGGCAATGTCCAAGCTGCGCATCCAGCGCAATTCGCTCGGCGCTTTTGATTTTGGCTTTGGCAAAGACGGCTTGTTCGGCCTGAAAGGCAATCCTGCCTTGGCTGGCACGGCCCTCGACGATGCCGTGTTCGGCACCTTGCTACTGCCTGGCCCCGGAAAAGCCCGCTCGGTTGACCTCTGGCCTATTTTCCATACTGGTGTGCCCAACGTGATCCCCTACCAACTCGCTACGGGCAAAGCTGGCAACCCATTGGCCGCAGGCAAGCCTTTCATCCACAACTTCCTGCCCAACGGCGGCGATATGCTCCGCCTGAATATGGCTACCCCCCCGACGCCCCGCAACAGCCCAGATTTCAGCCCGCTCGGCATCGTGCAGGCGGCTGTGCTCGGCCTCACTAACCCGACCTACAACGCCAACGCCAATCTCCAGTGGATTCCGAACATGGACGGCTTCCCGAATGGCCGCCGCCTGGAGGACGACGTGACCCTCATCGAACTCCAAGCTGTATCCGGTGTGGCCCTTGCTGCCATCGGCCTTTGGTACGACGATTATGTGGCAGGTGGAAGCCCTGTCACACAGGACCTGCTCGACGTGCTTACCTACAGGACTGGGGTAAATGAAAACGACAAGCCGTTCAAGGACAGTTTTCCGTATGTGGCAACACCTTGGTCAGGCACTGAGACTGGGGAGTGAGTTGGCAGTTGGCAGTTGGCAGCCAGTTTCTGCTAACCTTGTCACTCCAGCCATGTAACCATGAAGCCATGAAAGCATGAAACCATGAAACCATGAAACCATGAAACAATTTAGCAATTCAACAATCTAAAAAAATGAAATCCATTATAAAATCACTTTTTCTGCTGTTGGCGATGGGCTGTTTAAGCCTAAGCGCCACGGCCTCCAGCCACCGGGAAGCGCCGCTCATCGCTGACGACCCACTGGCCGACAACGTGGACGTTTATGCCTTCCGCAGCCCGGAGCGCACGCAGAACGTCATCCTCATCGCCACCTTCAACCCATTGCAATTGGCCCATGGTGGCCCGAACTATTACCAGTTCGGCGAGAACATCCGCTATGAAATCCACGTGGACAACAACGCCGCCATTCCCGGTGATGAAATTACGTACCGTTTCACTTTCAAAATCGTAAACCAAGACCCTACGACCTTTTTCAACATCCGCCTCGGCAAGCAGAACCTCTATACCACTTACACGATGGAGAAGAGTATCAATGGCGGACAGACTTGGGTAAAGATTCTTGAAAATGTGCCTGTGCCACCGCCAAACATCGGTGCCCGCAGCATCAACGGCCCTGTTGGCTTGAACACCACTTACGATGCGCTTTACAAGAAAGCCATCCGTCAAACGGCCACGGGCGAGCGTGCCTTCGTTGGTTCCGTGGACGATCCTTTCTTCGTTGACCTCGGCGGTGTGTTCGACCTCGGCGACCTCCCACGTCAAAGCGGCGACACACGGGACGGACTCGCCTGCATGAACACCAGCGCCATTGCCATTGAAGTACCTATTGCGTTTCTGCGCAAGGCAGGTGCTCCGCAACAGCCAGCCAACATCCTAGACGACCGCTTCGTGATTGGGGTGTGGGCAAGCGCAAGCCGCCAGCAAATCCGTACACTGACGCCAGCTGGCCAAAGCTTCTCCGGCAACTGGGTACAAGTGAGCCGTTTGGGCATGCCATTGACCAATGAGGCCGTGATTCCGATCGGGTTCAAAGACTACTGGAATGCGCTGACGCCTTACCAGGAAATCACCGACACGCAGTTGGATGGCTTTTTCTACAATCCAGAACTGGCGCTGTACATGGACGACGACCTCTTCGGTGGTGCAGTCCCCGGCTTTGCGCCGCTGCGCATCCAGCGCAATTCCTTGGGGTCCTTTGACTTCGGCAACGGAAAGGACGGCCTCTTCGCCCTAAAAGGCACCGCCGCCGTGGCTGGCACAGCCTTGGACGATGCTGTGTTCGGCACGCTGCTGCTGCCTGGCCCTGGAAAGCCCCGCTCGGTTGACCTGTGGCCCATATTCCACACGGGAGTGCCCAATGTTCGACCCTACCAATTGGCTACGGGCAAGAACGGTAACCCATTGGCCGCAGGCAAGCCTTTCATCAACAACTTCCTGCCAAACGGCGGCGACATGCTACGCCTCAACATGGCCGTGCCACCGACGCCCCGCAACCACCCGCTGTTCAGCACATTGGGCATCGTGCAAGCAGCCGTTCTGGGCCTCACCAACCCTACTTATGCAAGCAACGCCAACCTGCAGTGGATCCCTAACATGGATGGCTTCCCCAATGGCCGCCGCTTGGAGGACGACGTGACCCGAATCGAACTGCAAGCCGTGTCGGGCGTGGCCCTGGCAGCTATTGGTCTCTGGTATGACGACTATGTACCTGGCCAAAGCCCAGTGACCCAAGACCTCTTGGACGTACTGACCTATACGACAGGTGTTGAGGCTAACGACGCCCCTTTACCCGCAAATTCCCGTTCATGGCCCAGCCTTGGGCAGGTGACGGCGCATGTGGAGGTACAGCGGCACGGGAGGCACAGGCATCGGTTGCTCCTCAATCAGGTATTGGCGTGGCTGTCCCAGAAATTGCTGGCACACAGGTAGTCATGATGAACTACCCCAACCCGTTCACGGCACAGACGATCTTGAAATACGAGGTGGCCGAGGCTGGCGAGTTCAGCATCAAGGTCTATGACATGAATGGCAAGGTCATCAGCACACTGGTAAATGCGCCAATGGAAGCAGGCCAATACGCTGCCGATTTCAATGCGAGCAACCTGCCAGCAGGTGTCTATTTTGCGAAAGCAGAAAACGCAAAAGGCGAGGTGACGCAGGTTTTGAAAATGGTTAAAAAGTAATAATTATTGCGGATTTCGGATTGCGGATTTCGGATTAGGGTGCGGGATAGCTTGCCATTTTCAGCTAATATGCGAAAGTTTGACAAGCAGTTTGGGCCCTCAATCCGCAATCCGTAATCCGTATTCCGAAATTCAATCACCACATCCGTTTATGAAAAATACAATCATCTTCATCGGCCTAATGGCCATTTTAACAGCTAGCTTATTTTCCTGCAAAAACGAAACAGACCAAGCGGTTGCCAAGGCTGGCATCGGCATGGTTGGAAAAATTCCCCAGTTGCTTGACCGCAACGCCAAAATCCATTATGGCAAGGAATGGGAAACCGTCCAAAATATTTATGGCCGTGAGCGGAAATCCCTCATGGACAACCCCAATGCCAAAGAGCCTTGGCTAAATCTCGCAGAATTGTTCATCCAAGAGGCGAGGGTTACTGGGGAGCACCCACATTATTACCCTGCTGCTTTGCAATGCTTGGAGGCCTTGCTGGCGCAAACATTTGACCCAAAGAACATCAAGGATACCGACATGAAATTCCGTGCATTGAGCGCAAAAGCGAGCGTGGAATTGAGCCAGCACGAGTTTTCCAAAGCCCTGTTGACAGGTGAAGCGGCATTGAAACTAAATCCTTACAATTCAGGCATTTACGGTGTTTTGACCGATGCAAACGTAGAGTTGGGCAACTACGCCAAGGCCGTAGAAATGGCCGACAAGATGGTGAGCATCAAGCCCGATTTGCGCAGCTACAGCCGGGTGTCGTACCTACGGGAAATCCACGGTGACGTGCCGGGTGCCATTGAGGCATTGACGATGGCAGTAGGTGCTGGGGCACCGGGCGCCGACAATACCTCATGGTGCATGGTGACATTGGGCGACCTTTACCTGGAATACGGCAAGCTGATGGAAGCCGAGAATGTATTCAAAGCAACGCTGGAGCAAAGACCGGACTACCCCTTTGCTTTGGAGGGCCTCGCAACAGTAGAAATAGCAAAGAAAAACTATAAAGCTGCGGAAGAACAACTTGAAAAGGCAAAGGCCATTATCCCAGAAGTCGGTTTCTACGAAAACTTGGCGGTGGTTTACAAAGCAACGGGCCGGGAAGCCGAGTACAAGCGCACTATTGAGGAAGTTGTTGAAATGATGAACGACGATGCCACGCATGGCCACAACATGGATTTGGAGTTTGCCAAGGTCTATCACGAATTCTTCAACGACCCGGACATGGCGATTAAATTTGCATTAAAAGAGTATGCGGCCCGTCCTGAAAACATTGATGTGAACGGTACTTTGGCAACTATATACACGGCCAAAGGCGACCTGAAAAAAGCAGAGGAGCACCGCAAAAAAGCCCTTCGCACTGGCTCAAAAAAACCAGAACTCATTGCCTTAAGCAATTGACCCACAACGACTTATAAACGGGTGCGATGGAAGGCGGCAAGCAGTAAATTGTTCAGCCGCCCTTCCATATTTTTTCTAAACCCGTCCTTGCATCCTTGTTTTGAACGAGCGAATTGTTCAAGGCAAGGATATTTTTTTTGGCCAAACACCTTGCCTTTAGCTGTATTTGTCGTTAAGTTTGCACCAACCAATTTATTCTTCCTAAAAGGACTTCTATATCACGACTACATCTATTAAGTTTGACGATTGTTTCAAACCAAACCTAATTTTAGTCCATTTTCCTTTCACCTAAGACTTTATTCCTCAACATCGTAAGCGCCTTTGCCTGTTTAGGTTTTCCAAGCCATTCACATTTTCAAAATAGTTAAAAAATGAAGCATCATTACCGATTCACCATGTTCATCATGTTTTGTTCTTTTTGGGCAAATGCCCAGAAGGATTGCTGTACTGCGTTTGATTTGATTGGCGGTGGCGCCATCAACGGCGTATTTACCACAGCTGGCAACGGCAAAACGGACGAAGTCGCCTCCTGCTCATGCCTAAGTGGCGAAACCGACAGTTGGTGGTATGGATTTTCAGCCACCAGCAGCGGTACGTTTGAATTTATCATCGAACCCGTCAACCAGCCGTCGCCCAACTTCGATTTTGCGCTTTGGATTGACTCCTGCCCATGCAACAATGCCGGCACGGCTCCTCCCGTTTTTGCTGTGTCCTGCAACAATGTAGCAGGCACTGGCCCAACGGGAATTGCCGACAAGCCGGAGGTGGTCTTTGGGGTGCCAGTAACCCCAGAGTTTTCACCAACCATCAACCTTATTGCTGGGCAGAATTATTTCCTACTGGTAACCAACGTGAGTGCCAATGGGGCAGGGTTCACTTTGCGTACCGCAGGTACTGCGAACATTGGCCCAATTATACTGGACGATTTTGACCTGACCATTTCAGGCCCGCCGACAGTCTGCAATGGTGGGGAAGCCGTGTTCACTGCCACTTCGCAGCCAAGCCCATTACCAACTTTCTATGGCTGGAAAATCCTGCAAACTGGCTTCGAAGTAGCTACTGGCGAAGAACCTGAAGTGGCACTGGACTTCCCTGGCCCAGGCACCTATGATGTTTGTGTCACCGTTTCAAATGCGGAATTGGATTGCTTCGGCTCCTTGCCGCAATGCACATCCATCACAGTCGAGGAAATCCCCTACCCTGCCGGCTTTGAAAACGGCATTGTCTGCACCAACAGCGTCTATGTCGCTCCAAATGGCGAGGCATTTTATTTTGGTGGAACCTTTGACGTAACCTACCAATCATGGCAGGGTTGTGATAGCATCATCAGGCTCACGCTCGACCAAAAACCTTCTCCCTACATCGTCATCAATAAAACGGTTTGTGCTGGCAATTGCGTGGATTTCAACAATGAGACCCTTTGCGATGCTGGTTTTTATGAGCAAATCCTTCCCAGTTTTTTTGGTTGCGACAGTACCACCGCCCTCAACCTTATCGTGCTGCCCATCAAGACAAATATCACTGGCTTGGATACCATTGACTGTTTCACCCCCAGTATCACCTTGAACAGCAGCACATCGGTTTATGCCAACAACCCCAAGTACACTTGGCGACGGGGCAATACCATCGTCGGAACCAACCCGACCCTGACAGTCACCTCGGGCGGTACTTATTCATTGACCATCAAAAGCAATATTGGACTGGACACCTGTACTGATGTTGCAACGGTCCTCGTCATTCAAGATACCGAGGTACCGCAAAACGTCGTGGCTACAGGTGGTACAATCAACTGCACCAGTAGCCAAGTGACGCTAACGGCAAGCACCTCCTCTTCCAACGCAACCTACCTTTGGACAGGGCCGAACGGCTATAACACAAGCCAGCAAAACCCAACCGTTGCCACCCCCGGCAATTATACGCTAAGGGTTACCGGTTTGAATGGCTGTACCAAGACCGCAACGGTCAGTGTCGCTGTGGACCAGGCGGTGCCTACAGCGAATGCCAACGTCTCCAATACCCTGAACTGCGAAAACAGTAGTGTAGTTTTGAACGGTGCTGGTTCTTCGACCGGAGCACAGTTTAGCTACGCCTGGACGACCAGCAACGGCAGCATCAATGGAAATCCTTCTGCCCTCTCGTCCAGTGCCAACGCTGCGGGAACCTATTTGCTGACCGTCACCAACACGACCAATTTTTGTACCCGCACGGCGAGCACCACGGTCATCCAACGCCAACCCGTTGTTGCCAATATTGCTAGCAGTAACAATATCAATTGCTTTGGCGGGCAAAACGGAGCCATCAGCATAACGACCACAGGCGGTGATGGCAATTACTCCTATCTTTGGTCAAATGGAGCCACTACCTCTTCCCAAAGCGGGCTTAGCACTGGGACGTATGGTGTCGTGGTATCGGACGGTGAAGGCTGTACTTCCGCCCAATCGGTGGTACTCACACAACCTAACCTTTTGTTGGCGAATGCTTCATCAACCGGCCAAACCCAGATGGGCGTCAATGATGGAACGGTCTCCGCTGCCCCGACTGGTGGCGTTGCTACTTACAATTACGCTTGGTCTAATGAAAATGGCTTGCCTGTCGGCAACAGCGCTACTGTAACGGGACTTGCACCAGGCAACTACTCAGTAGTGATTACGGATGGCAATGGCTGTACTGCCATTCAAGCCGTCACAGTGAGCGAAGTTAGCTGTGCTGTTTTGGTGAACATCACCCAAGCGAATGCTTCTTGCTTTGGCGAATTGAATGGTTCGGCTACCATTAACCTCGACAATGCGGCACCACCATTTACCTATAATTGGTCGAACGGTGCCACTACCCAGACTGCGTCCAACCTTGCCGCAGGCACCTATTTCGTGACAGCCATTGATGCTTTTGGCTGTGAGGTTGTTTCTACAGTCGTAATCGGCCAACCGCTCGAATTCACGGCCAGCGTCATTCCAACCAATATTTCCTGCAACGGGCAAACCGATGGCTCGGCCACGGTGAACTTCAATGGAGGAGTCGGTCAGTTCAACATCCTTTGGTCAACGGGTGCACGACCAGCGGCATAAGCAACCTTGCCGGAGGCATCTACAGTGTTTCCGTAACAGATGAAATCGGTTGCATTTCAGTGGCGGAAGCCACAGTCGTTGAACCAAGCCAACTGGGTATTGACGTGGACGACACAGAGACAAGCTGTGGTGCCACCAATGGGATTTTGACAGTCGCAGTGACGGGAGGCACACCCAACTTCTCCTTGGTTTGGGAAAACGGCGAAACTACTGCGACCATCACTGTGTTGGCAGCCGACACTTATTCGCTTTCGGTTACAGACGCCAATAGCTGTTCCCAGACATTTGACATTTACCTCGGCGTGGACGACGAGGTTCCACCAACTGCCTCTGCCAACAACATCACCCTGGAGTTGGACGCAAACGGGCAAGCAGTGATTCAGCCTTCCGATGTGGACAATGGCAGCACTGATAACTGCCAAATCGAAAGTTACAGTTTGGGCCAGACCGTGTTCAATTGTTCGGACCTCGGCGAAAACACGGTATCTTTCTCCGTCATGGACGTTGGGTTGAACACCACTTCGACCAATATCATTGTCACGGTCCAAGACAATACGGCTCCCGTACTCAACCTTCTGAACGCAACGCTTTCAATTGGTTCCAGTGGCACAGCCACCTTGACGCCATCCTTGATTGACAACGGCAGCACCGACAACTGTGGCATCGCCAGTTGGGTACTCAGCCAAACCAGCTTTGATTGCAGTGATGTTGGTGCAAATACGGTAGAAGTCACCGCATCAGATATGATGGGAAATGCCGTATCGGGCACCGTGGTAGTTACCGTTACGGAAACTACACCTCCAACCATCAACTGCCCAGCAAACCTCGCTTTACCTTCCTGCAACCCAGTGGCGGTGTTCGATGTTACGGCCAGCGACAACTGCGTAGGCCCAGTCTCATTGACCCAGACCGCAGGCCTTCCAAGCGGCTCCAACTTCCCATCTGGCACGACCACGGTATCGTTCTCGGCCACCGATATTAGTGGCAACACTTCCACTTGCAGCTTCACGGTAACTGCCTCGGCAGCCTTGGCGATGGGGGTTTCCAGCGTGAACGTTGATTGCAATGGCGACGACACGGGCAGCGCAACGGCCAATCCAAATGGTGGTACTGCACCTTTCAATTATACTTGGAGCAACGGTGCGACAACCCAGACTGCATCCAACCTGATTGCGGGCGGCTACACCGTTTCCGCGACGGATGTCAACGGTTGCTCCGCAACACAGTCGGTGACCATTACCCAACCGCCGGTACTTGCCACTGCTTTGGTAAATATCATCAATGCCACCAACAACCAGGCAAACGGCTCCATAGATGTGAACGTAAATGGCGGTGTACAGCCATATTCTTACACCTGGCTCAATTCGACAGGAACCACCATCGGCACTATGCAGGACATTAGCGGTCTCGCACCAGGCACTTACACCTTGTCAGTCATGGACGCCAATGGCTGCGTGTCGCTCAGTGGCTACACCATCCAAAACTCGACCGGCACGAACGAAGAGGAACTTGGCCGACATGTGATGCTCTATCCGAACCCGACAACGGCAAGGGTAACACTTGAAGTGGACTTGCCAAACATCGGCAGCATCAGCGTAAGTGCATTTGATGTGACAGGCCGGAACGTGCTGCCGCAGACCAACATTGGCAGCAAGCACACCCTCGATTTTTCCAACCTGCCGGGCGGTGTTTACATGCTCAAAATCGTGATCGGTGAAACCACCTTGTCGAAGCGGTTGGTCGTTACCAAATAAAATGAATTGACCAAATCCTTTTTTAATCTTAGGGGCGAAAAGTTGCAGCGCAGCTTTTCGCCTTTTTCGTTATACAAAACCATACAGCTTTTGATTTTGTGATTCGCATGTCAATTTTTCTATCTTTGCCAGCAACGCACCACGATCATTTATGAAAAAACTAGTCCTTTTATCCTTCGTCCTTTTGGCCTTGTGCCCATATACATCATTCCTTCAAGCGCAGGTGACTTTCCCTCGCAACGGCGTTGCCGACCAACGGGAAGGGCTTTATGCCATTACCAATGCCACTATCTATAAATCATGGAACGAGAAGCTGGAAAATGCGACCCTTGTCATTCGGAAGGGCAAGGTAGAAGCCATTGGTGTGGGGGTGCCAGTTCCAAAAGATGCAGTGGTGATAGATGCCAGTAGCAAGCTGGTTTACCCCGGTTTTATTGACCTCTACACCGACTATGGAATGCCTGAAAAAATAGCTGGCGATGGGCCAAGGGGCGGAGGTGGTGGCCGTGGCCAACAAATGCTTTCCAACAAAGAAGGCGCCTATGCCTGGAATCAAGCATTAAAGCCTGAATATCAAGCATTTGAGAATTTTAAGACCAATGAAAAAGCGGCTGGCGAGTTTCGCAAGCTCGGCTTTGGGGCAGTCCTGTCGCACAATATGGACGGCATAAGCCGAGGCAG
The DNA here is from genome assembly GCA_016714985.1 of Saprospiraceae bacterium. Taxonomy (GTDB): domain Bacteria; phylum Bacteroidota; class Bacteroidia; order Chitinophagales; family Saprospiraceae; genus UBA6168. The sequence continues at coordinate 211,547 of JADKBS010000009.1, forward strand.
TTCGGTCATGGTAACACTTGGTGATGGCAACGAGCACGACGTCATTATAAAAGAGCGGGTTGGACACCACCTCTCGTTCCGAAAGGGCAGTTCCACGCAGGCATACCCAAGCTCGCTCATGGGATGCATCGCACTTCTCCGGCAAACCTACCTCGACGGGCAGTGGTACAAGAGCGGTGGCAACAAAGAGGAGAAAAACATCTCGCTCGAAGCCTGGAACGACCAGCTTGGACTTGTGCAGTTTTTCGAGGTAAGCGACAAGCAGGATTTCCTACGTGCATATCAATTGGGCAAGGAGTTCGGCGTGGCTTACACCATCAAGGGGAATGGTGACGAGTACCAGCGCCTTGATGAGGTCAAGGCCACCAATTCGCCGCTCATCCTACCTGTCAATTTTCCTGCAGCCTACGATGTGGAAGACCCGATTGACGCCTTGCAAGTGACTTTGGGGCAAATGAAGCATTGGGAACTCGCACCGACCAACCCAGCGAGGCTGGCCGCAGCGGGCATCCCTTTTGCCCTCACCACCAATGGCTTGCAGAAAAAAGAGGAGTTCATGGCCAATGTGCGCAAGGCCATCGAGAACGGCCTGAGCGAGTCAGAAGCCCTCAAATCACTTACCTATACACCTGCCAGCCTGGCCAATTCCTTGAACGAACTTGGCACCCTCGACAAGGGCAAAATCGCCAATTTCATCATCGCTTCCGGCAATATTTTTGAGGAAAAAACCAAAATCCATCACAATTGGATAAACGGCAAACCCTTCTTTTTCAAGGAGTTAGCATTGCCAGATTTGGCTGGCAGCTATAATTTCGCCATTAGCGATATGATGCAAAAACTGGAGGTGACAGAAGGTGGCGAGGGCTTTGAAATGAACATCGTAGTGAACGACTCGACCAAGACCAAGGTCAACGCCAAAATCAACGGCGACCGCATCACGCTCAGTTTTAAGCCCAAAGGCAGTGAGCAAACGACCCGTTTGAATGGCACCATTGACGAAGGTAGAATGAGTGGAACCGGCCAAGATGGCAACGGAAATTGGGTGAATTGGAGCACTTCCCGCACAGGTGACGTGGAATCTAAGAAGGAAGCGGAAAAAGAAGCAGGAAAGACCGCTGCCGAACTGGGCAAAGTGACCTACCCTTTCACTGCATTCGGATGGTCGGAGCGGCCAAAACAGGGCAATTATTTGTTCAAAAATGCCACCATTTGGACTTGTGAGAATGAAGGCATCCTGCAAAATGCGGACGTGCTCATTGCCAATGGCAAAATCTCGAAAATTGGCAAAAACCTGAGCGATCCTACCGCAACCACAGTGGACGCCACAGGTAAGCATATCACACCGGGCATTATTGACGAACATTCTCACATTGCTGTGGCAAGGGGCGTGAACGAAGGCACCCAAGCAAGCAGTGCAGAGGTGCGCATCGGCGATGTGGTGGACGCCGAAGACATTGACATCTACCGACAGTTAGCCGGGGGTGTCACCTGCTCCCAGCTGTTGCATGGCTCGTCAAATCCCATTGGCGGTCAGAGCGCAATTATCAAGTTACGTTGGGGCTTCTCGCCGGAAGGGTTGAAAAATGAGGATGCCAAGCCATTCATAAAGTTTGCTCTTGGCGAAAACGTAAAGCAAAGTAACTGGGGCAGTGAAGGAGGAACCCGCTTTCCACAGACCCGCATGGGTGTTGAGCAAGTTTATGAAGACTATTTCAACGAGGCCAAGAATTATTCAGAGATAAAAAAATCGGGCAAACCGATGCGCCGTGACCTGGAACTTGAGGCACTGCAAGAAATCCTCGAAGACAAGCGGTTCATCACTTGCCACAGCTACCGCCAGAGCGAAATCAACATGTTGATGGAACTCGGCAAGCGCATGGGCTTCCGAGTGAACACATTTACGCACATCCTTGAAGGCTACAAAGTGGCCGACAAGATGCGGGAACACGGGGCAGGGGGCAGCAGCTTCTCCGACTGGTGGGCCTACAAGTTCGAAGTGTGGGAGGCCATCCCGCATAATGGTGCCATCATGCACGAGCAGGGCGTCACCGTTGCCTTCAACTCCGATGATGCCGAAATGGCACGTCGTCTGAACCAAGAAGCTGCCAAGGCGGTGCGCTTCGGTGGTGTCAAGGAAGCAGACGCACTGAAATTCGTGACACTGAACCCAGCCAAATTGCTGCATATTGACGACCAAACTGGCTCCTTGAAAATTGGCAAAGACGCCGATGTGGTGGTCTGGAGCGACCACCCGCTCTCCGTTTATGCAAAAGCAGAGATGACCTTCGTGGACGGCATCAAGTTTTTCGATAGAAAAGACGACGAACGGCTACAAGCTGAGGTGGACACAGAGCGCAACCGCTTGATTCAGAAGATGTTGGCATCCAAAAAGGAGGGCGGGCCTACGCAGAAGCCGAGTGGCAGGGGAAAGGGGCAACATTATCACTGTGATAGTGATGAGGACGAAGGGCATTAAATCACGAGTTCTTCGAGCCAAGATTGTAGGGTCTGGAGGGTGGCGGATTTTTGTTTTAGTGCATTGAAAAACCTTCTTAGGTCTTGATTCTTCAAAGCATCCTTGCTTTTTGCCACCTCATGAAAATAGCTTTTCGATTTGAATCCGAACTGAGCTGGGTCAATACCATTTAGTTTTGATTCTTTTTCGTACAACCAGTTCTCCAAATTTGGGTGTGTAATTAAGGATTGTACCCTATGAATAGGATGTTGGAGCAAAACAATATCAGAATAGCCTTTTATTTCAACGAGACGCTGGATTAGGGATGGCTGCTTTTTATCCCTGTCAATTACCCCGATGATTTGAACTCCAGGATATTTTTCAAATGCTTTGATGACGTTGAACACGCCTTGCTGATGCCCCGGTTTCTTAAAGCCAAGTACTTCTAACAAGAGCGTGTCTGCCTCACATTCTGCTTGGATGCAATTATTCCGGCTCATGTTCAAATGCTCTCAAGTTATAAAAAACATCCAAACCGTGATTCAAAAGCTCACTGATTTCGTCTTCTTCCAGACGTTTCACTTTCGTCTGAAAATCTTCATAAGTGGCTAAGAAAATGGCTATGTCACTTTTTTCAGACATAACAGTGTTCAACAGGTATGGGCTATGTGTGGTGACAAAAAATTGATTATCTTTTGAATCAATCATCCTTTGGGCATACTCTTGGACATATCTGGGAAAAGAGTGGCTCTCAATTTCCTCCAGAAGAATAATTGAATTGGAATTTGATTCAATTGCAGCCATATAAAAAATGTATCGCTGCAGCGTATCCGCCATAGATGTATAGGGGATTTTGTATGATAAATCATCATCCCTTCTTTGAATCTCAAATTTCTTCCCCCTTATATCCATGACTAAATCCAAGCCGTATTTCTTGAATTCTTTACAATTTTTCTTTTTAAATCTTGGTTTTTCTCTACGATTGAATAAATGTTTCGACCAAATGGGGGCAATAAAACTGAGAAAACAAATTTTGTTCTTTGGAATAAGGATGAAAAGTATATTTTTTTATGGGACTAGCCAAATCGTAGAAATTAGTCTCTAAATTCTCACCAACTGCATTAAAGTTACTATAATAGTATGGAACAGTTGCACTATTCTGACTCACCATCATCTTAGCTACCCCAACTATATGCTGTTCAACTTCTGCTAGTTTTTTATACGCATTTACTTCCTTAAAAAGCTTTTTGTCCCCAATAATTATATCATAAGAATTAATGAATGATAAATGGCGTAAAAATGCTGCGCCAAGATTACATTCTACTTCAACTGGCTCTAAAACATTATCAAAATGAAATAAATCAGAAACTTCTTCATACCTGATGAACTCCCCCATGAATTTAACCCCAAACTTTCCATAACCTGCACCCAACAAACTCATCGCCTCCAACACATTCGACTTGCCCACATTCGGCTCTCCTATGAACAAGTTTATCCGTTCACAATCCAATTCAACATCCTTGATTGACTTGAAATTCCTAATCCGCAATTGCTTGATAAAATCCATCTGAAAGAAATTTAGACTTCAAAACTACAACTTTCCTACCAATTCTGCACGAACCTAGTTTCACAACGATTTGATAATCAGTAAGATAAAATCACCTATCAATCTTCTCATATTGCGGTGCAGCCGCAAGAAAATCATTGGCAAAGCGCACAGAATACTCATTCATGAGTGCCTGCACCCTGTCCGCATCGTCTGAGGCGACAATCAGCCCAGCGTGGTTCTTCTTGTGGATTTTATAAACAACCTCCGATGCATCAAACCCGCTCATATCCGGCCACTCTTGCTTGGCAAGGCAAAGCAGGATTCCTGCATAATTCGTCTTGAACTTGGGCACTTTATAGGGCAGTTTTTCCCCAGCGATTTCAATTTTGGCCCATTCCGACCAAAGGTTAAGGTCAGTTGCGTGCTCAATTACGTCTGCGATATAGGCCCCACCTACCCTTGCGGCCGTTTCGAGGAAGTAAAACTTGCCATCGGCATGGCTCTTGATAAATTCCGTATGGGTGACGCCCCGGCGAAAATGCAATGCTGATAACACCTTCTTGTTGAGTTCCTGCAACTGGAGCACATCAAGGCTTCTGCGGTTTTGCACGCTGGTCATGAAAATACCGCCACCTTGTATGATTTCGAGCGGTGGTTTGCCGTATTTGCTCACCTCCACAAACTTCACTTCGCTGTTGATGGTAATGGCGTCCACGTGGTAAATCTCGCCCGGCACGAAGCGCTCCAACAGGTATTGAGATTGTTCATCGCCCATTTGATTGAGCTTCTGCCAAAGCTCCTCGGCGCTGTAAATCTTTTTTATCCCAGCCGCACCAGCTTGTGAGCGGGGCTTTAAAACCCAAGGCCCTGGTACCTGCTGCGTGTATTCATGGATGGCACGGTGGTTGAGAATTGGCACGAATTCAGGCCCAAGGATGCCCGCCTCGGCAGTAACCATGCGCATGGCCAGTTTGTCCCGGAAGTTGCGGGCAGTGGTGTCACCCATACCGGGTACCCGGAGGTGTTCCCGGAGGGCAGATGCGATTTCCACGTCAAAATCATCCAAGGGAATGATGCGGTCTATGACCTCGGTGCGAGCAAGGTAACTCACGGCATTGATGACCTCCTCCCGCCTGGTCAGGGAAGGCATGTAGTAGAACTCGTCCACGTCTTCCTTGGGCCAACCGTCGTCGTCCTTAAGGGCATGGCGAGTGAGCACGAAGACCCGGCAGCCTTCCCGTTTGCATTCCGTGATAAGGCGCTGGCCTTTTACATCGCCAGCGAGGATGAGGACGGTGAGTCGGTGAGACATATTGATTGGATTTGGAAGGTTTGTTGATTTAATTTAAAATGTTTTCGGCAAATAAAATCATCCAAGGATAACCCGCACTGTTGAAACTATCCGGTTAAGGGCATCCTTCACCACTGCTGATTCAGGGTGACGGACTAGGATATAGCCTTCTCCTTCGTAGGTTTTCGCCTTTTCTTGGCCTGGTTTCGGGATTTTTGCGTCAGTAACGAGGTGGCCAATTTCAGCGTTAATTTGCTCGATACCCATCACATGCTGCACCTTTCCCTCCCCCATGCCCCGCAAAAAAGCTGCACCAACGGCGAATTTCCGCTCTGGCACCTTGAATTCATCGAAAATCATCATCCGCCCCCATTCCGCCACGCAGTCAAAATCGTTGGCACGACTGATAAGGGTTGTGATTTGGGCACCCGGTGGTCGGGCGGCCACCTCCGAAATCGCAAGGCTGCCATCTTGCCGACGGAACCATTCCAAATGGCTCATGCCCGTGCTCATGCCAAGCGTATCCAAGGTCTTGAACGCCGCTGCTTTGATATCATCGTGGGCTGGCGATTCGACCTCACGGGGCAGCAATACTTGCCATTGAATCCAAGGTTCCCGAATCACCTCCAATGGGTTGGGGTAGTAATGCGTCAACGAGTGAAAAACAGGTGTCCCTTGAACCGAGAAAGTATCGAAAGAATGCTCCGTACCTTGGATGAACTCCTCAAGCAATACCTCATGGCCTTCGGCTGGTGGATTCAATGAAAGTGCATGGGCCAATTCGGCTTCGTTGTTAGCTTTGTAAGTGGACTGGGAAGCAGCCCCATCCGGTGGTTTCACAACAAGTGGAAATCCTGTTGCTTCCGCAAAGGCAAATGCTGCCTTTGAACTGGTCACTTTTTGGTGCTTGGCGCAAGGAAGGCCAGCCTCACGGAGCAGGTTCTTCATCCGGCCCTTGTCCCTAAAGTTCAAGGCCGCCTCCACGCCCATGCCTTCGATGCCGAGTATTTCACGAACCTGCGCTACAGGCGCACCTGCGCTTGTTCCACCGCCGCTAGGATGCGGTGTATGCTGCCTTGCCTGGTAATAAATGCTCGAGCGGAAGACTCGATTGTGCTCGCATTGAACACATCTGCCACTTGTTGAAAATCGGCCAAACTGGCCTGCACGTCTGCTGGGAGCCATGCTAGTGGTTCTTGGCTCACGAGCCCCAACCTGACACCTTCCAAATTGGCAAGCGTCCTGATGAAACGAACTGCATTTTCGGTGTAATTCGGCGTTGTATAGATGACAAAGGCCATGAGGGAAGCTGATTTTTCGTAAATAAAGGAATGCGATGGGAGTTACGAGCAAATATAAAAAAACGGGCTTCCTAAGTTGTCAGGAAGCCCGTTTTTCATCAAAAAAAGTTTGCGCAGCTTATTTCTCCACTACAAACTTCTTGGCGACCACGCCATCTGGCGTGCTGATGCTTACGAAATAAATGCCGTTGGAAAAGCCCTCCAAGCCCACTTGCAAACTGCGGGTGTCTTGGTTAACTGGGCGGGAAGTTATTAGACGACCATGCACATCGAAGAAATCGGCCTGGCCGGCACCTGTGATTGGTTTGAGGAAATTGATGTTTAACAAGGTACTGGCCGGGTTAGGGGCAAGCAATACGGTGTTTTCCAATTGCTGTTCCTTGGTTCCAGTCAATGCATTTTCATCAATGACGATGTTCATCTTTGGCGTACCGAGCCAGCCTCCTGTACCATCTTCTACAATGAAGGTAAAGAAATCATAGACAGCATTGCCATCGATATTGGTGTAGGTAATCTTCTCCAAATGGATATCCGACATATTGAAACGGTCGCCGACACCCAATTGAACACCATTGCGGCTTACAAACCCGTAGTCCGTTTCATCAACTATGGTGAAAACCAATTCATCGCCTTGATTGTCAACATCATCTGCCGCCAATTCGAAGTTATGGATAATTCTGGTTTCCAAAGGTTTTGTATAGATGGTGTCGTTGTTGACGATAAAGGGGCTGTTCGGGGTAATACTTGCACAAAACTCGATGCCCCATTTGTCAATCGTACCACCTTGGCCATTATTGTCAATCACCTCCACTTTCAAAGTCCAATCGCCCACGGTATTTTCACCGACGAAAGCAGTCAAGGATTCCTGGGGTTTGTAAGAATAGCCGTTCAATGGTGGGCATGCAATGGTAAAAGGCGACTCATCGTTTAGGCCGAAATTGAAGGAGGAAACGTTGCCACAAATATTTTCAAACAGCTTGACCGTTGTGCCAGCTGGGCTTACCAATGAGACACGGAGGTCGTTCAATACATCATGCTCTCCTTTGATTTGAGTTACGTTCACATCGGCGATGGTGCCATTTTGCAGAATGGTGAGGATGCTGTTGATGGTGGGTGTACCTACAGCAGGGATGGCCTTGGGCACGTCTGTTGCTGAGAATGGGGCACACTGCACTGTAAAGGTCTGGAAGGTTTTGGAGGTCATGTAGGGTCCTTCACCGCACTCATTATAGGGGCGTACCCTCCAATAGTAAATAGTGCTTTCGTCTAAGGCAATGGTTGGAGAAAAACTGGCCACAACAAGCCCTTGCCCCGATTGTAGGATCGTGCTTGGTTCAAAGCTTGGGTCTGTGGACAGCTCAAAATCATAGGAATCGGCCTGTGGCAAGTCGGTCCAAGTGAATATGGGCTGAAGGCCAAGGCCCGATTGCCCATTGGTGGGTGTCATTGCATCCAATGCAGAAAAATCGTTGTAAACGATATTGAAGAACAAAATGCGGTCAACGGTATCCACTCCAGCAATTGCCCGCAATGAAATTTCAAAATTGCCATCCGCCGTTACGTCGGCCATATCAAAGGTGAGCGTGGTGCTTTGCCCAGGGGTTGCCGGATTGTTGGCGAAATTAACGCCTACGCCATTGGGAAGGCCACCCAGGATTTCAAAATTTACAGGAGCATCAAAGCCCAAAATGCTGCCTGTCTGGATTTCTACGACGGCACTGTTTGGCACACATACCTGTTGGGTTTGCGGTGCAATTACAAGGGTATAGACAGGCGCTGTCGCAGGTGAAATAGCGAAGTTCTGGTTGGACAGGTCAAAAAAGATATTGTCAGCAGCCTCTACCCTAATCCTCGCATTGTTGGTCGTAACATCGGGGATAAAGACCGTTTCGGAGCCATCATTTGGCGTTGAAACCGCCAAGACCCGGTTGAAATTTTGGCCGCCATCGGTTGACAGCTTTATGTTGACTGCCTTGCAGTTAACCTTCTGTTTGTCGGTGTTGGCCACATCCCAAGTTATCGTTACTTCGGTACCTCCCACCAAGCTATGTGCGGCTGTGTTGGGGTACTGCACCAAGAACGGACCCGCCTCGGCAGTTGCCTTGAAGGAAACATCCTGCCATGTGATGCCACCCGCCCCCTCCGTTACATTGTTGTCACGGACTACGCAACGGAAATTCATGTTGCGGCTATAGGTCGGCAATACTTCAACGTTTTCCGAACCATTGTTGAGAATGGTGGGAAGTCTTGGGAATACGCGCTTGGGGTTGGCAGATGGGACATAATTTCTGAACAGTGGTGCATCTCCAACAGGGGTGCCGATCTGTGAATTTGGGCCAAGGTCAATTTGGTCCCAAGAATATAACAGTGGGTCGCCATCAGCGTCAGAGGCTTGCGCTTCTAATCTCGAATGGTGTGCTGATAGGGATATAAAAACCATCTTTGTACCTAAGGCTAACATCCGGTGAATGGTTGGACGTCTCAAAGGTTTGGCCACAAATACTCCCTGCTGTAACGTGTGTATTTATCCAAAATTCTTCAACTGTACCGCCATGATAGTAAACTGTGGCAGCCCCAGGTATATTATTAGAACCGCATGAACCTTGGTACGACAAAATAGTGCTACCACTTCCTGGCTCCCAAGCCGAACCAGAGTGGAACTGACCTTCTTGTCCTGGACAGTTGTTAAAGGTATGTCCTCCTTGGTATTGGTGCCCCATTTCATGCGCAGCAATTGAAAGCGTGGTACCAACAACATCATTCCCCCAATGGCAGGTTACACCCCTGCCTTTACCACCCGTACAAACCGAACCAGAAACAACACCACCTACGTCGGAACACGGCCCCGTGAAAACGTGACCAATATCGAAGCTGGTAAGGCCAACCAAGGTATTAAGTACGTCTTCGTTTTGGCCAAGTAGGGCAGTGCCCATGCCTGAATTGCTATAAGGGTCTGAGTCGCCATTCACAAACACCAACTTATCATTGTTAGGTATAAGAACAAGCCTGAAATCGGCATCACGTTCCAGCACACTGTTGAGGACGCTGGTTGCTTGAACCAATGTGGCAAGCGCCAATTCCACCGTGCCACCATGTCCAATACCATATTCACCAGTACAGGCCAAGGCAAAACGGTATTCCCTTCTTACGGTCAAATTACCTTCTCCACCCCCACGCATATTGACTTCTTCTCCTTGGTTGGCGCTAAAATCAATGGGTTGTTCGCCTTCCATCGGCACATACTTTACGAAGGTTGGCGGCATGTCAACATGCTGCCAGCTCAATTCCGAGCGGCTGAAACAGATATAGTATTGGGTTTGGTTGCTGGCATAAGGCGTGACCAAGGAACCGCCATCATCCGTGGTGATGAAGGAATGAAAGCCGTTGGGACCATAGCCAAAGCGAAACCAAATGGCTGGGATTTTCCACACTCATCCCCGCAAAAGTCCGTATCATGGGATAACGGGCCGCGAGGTCTGGGTGCATCACCTTGAATCCCATGCTTTAAAGTCTCCAAATCACCATCCGGCAATGGAAGCTGAACTTGGAAGTTGCCAGCAATGGCTTCTGCGGAGCCTTCAGCAGGTGCATTGCGCAGGTGATTGCGCATAGCATCCAAATGCAGCGAATACATGAGGTACTTGTTGGGCATGCTCACCGTCTCGGCATTGCGAGGCAGGAAAACCTGCTGTTCGGCGACCTGCTTGAAAAAATTAGGAGCCGATTGGGCAGCAAGGCCCAATGTCAAGAAAATAAAATTTAGCGTAGTCAGGAGATGTCTCATCATGAATTGAAAATTAGCTTTACGATATTGATTTGGATAGAATGACCATTCCACCTCGCAGGGGAACGGTCAATACGAACTTTGGTTCGCAAATTTACAAACAAGCCAACCAATTATTTTTGTCAAAAACTGCTAAGTTTCGCAGTGTGGCGAACAATTGGGCGATTAAGTAACGAGTCGCAACCCAAAAGCAACAGTTTCAACCTCCGAGGCGCTCCACAACTTCGGCCCGTTTCCTTACCGCCACGGGCACTTTTGCCCCATCGGCCATTACGATATAGCCGCCATCCGTCTTAATAAACTCCCGAATATGCTCAAAGTTGACCAAGTGGGATTGGTGCGCCCGCAGGAACCCAGTTTCTTCCAAAATGATCGAAAAGTCCTTTAAGGTCTTGGTGAGCAGCAACTTATGGCCATTGGTGAAATGTACCTCGGTATAGTTCCCGTCCGCTTCCAAACGAAGAATGTCGGATAGGCGGGCGATTTGGATTTTCTCGGCGGTGTGCAGCGCAATGGTCTTTGGCGTTTCTTTTTGAAAATGCTCCCGCAAAACCGGCACTTGTGCTTGGGTATTTGGTGAACCGGCCAGCATTTTCCTTGCCCGTTCCACCGCACGGCGCAGTTCGTCAGGGTCAATGGGTTTTAGCAAATAATCCACAGCTGCAAAGCGGAAGGCCCGTATGGCATGCTCGTCGTGGGCTGTCGTGAAGATGAGTTGAAACTTCAGGTCGGGCACGATTTCCAGCAGGTCGAAGCCGGTGCCATCGCCCATTTGGATGTCGAGCAGGAGCAGGTCGGGCTGGGTATTGCGCAGCAGCTTGGCACCCTGTACCACCCCATCGGCCTCCCCCACGATTTCCACTTCGGGGAACATCCGGGCCAGGTCGTCCCGCAGGATTTGGATAGCATGCGGGTTATCGTCAATGAGTGCGGTGCGGATTTTTTTCATCAGGATGTGGTTGTGCTTTGGCGCAAAGATAGCACAAGCAGTTTTTGAAAAAACGAATACATTTACGAATCAAAACGCCCTCGCTAAAAGGCATCTCCTCATCTAATAAATTGACTTTCAATGAAAAACACAGTTTCTCAACTCAAGCTTTGCTTTTTTGTCCTTGCTTTCTTTTCAGTTTCGATTTTGACCTATGCTCAAAGACAGATTAATTTCATAATTGATCCTTATTTGATTTTCACCAAGCCAGCGAGCGCAAATAGTGCGCACAGCTTCAACCTGGGAGGTGGGCCAGGAGTAGCTTTGTCAGTTGGCAATAAAATGGGCAGCAAATTCAATCTAAGTGGTGGTATTGTGATGAATATGCTTTGGTTCAAAGAGACGGGCATTCAAGTTAACTGGGGTACGGGCAAAACAAGCTACGACCGAAAGTTTCAGCTATTGGAATATGGCTTTTCGGGCAATGTTTCAAAAAAAATAGGCAATGAGAAATTCTCTATTTCGCCACAAGTTGGTCTAAGCTATACCTGGTTCAATGGTAGCGAAAAATTTAAGATAACAGAAGGGAGCGGGGAGGAAATCGGCGATGAAAAAGGCAATTTTGGCAGCTCTTTGAATTTACATGGTGGACTTGGGTTTAGCCGAAGTTTATCCAATGGGAGACGGATTTCCATGCGATTGGTTTATGCCCATCACCTAGGGAGCTTAGAAACAAAAACGCCTGAATTGTTCGGTACACCTTCCTTCCAGCTTCACACCTTTAAAGTGAATCTGGGACTATTGGGCCTTTTCAGCAAAAAGAAAACAGCAACGACATCAAATTGAATAGTTTTTCGAAAAACATCCTCGTATGCTTGGCTGCATTGCCAATATTGCTGGCAGCCCAGCCTTACCGCCTCACCCAGTACACCGTAGGCGACGGGCTGCCTCAATCGCAGGTCTATGCCGTGCTGGAGGACAGCCGGGGCTACCTCTGGCTGGGCACACAGGGCGGCGGGCTGGCCCGATTCGATGGGCGGGAATTCAAGGTTTTCAACACAAAAAACGGGCTGCCGGGGAACTACGTACACGCTTTGGAGGAAGACCTTGATGGCAATATCTGGATAGGCTCCAACCAAGGTGTTTGCAAGTTTGATGGCAGTAAGTTTCATTTCTTTCCACTTGAAAATGGGCAGGATGTGCCTGTTTTTGCCTTGGCCTTTTTTAATGGCCAATTGTTCGCTGCTTCGCAAAACGGCTGCTACCGCATTGCCGAAGGCAATACCGAAAAGCAAAAGACTAACGATGGTCAGCCTTTTGGCCGATTGACAGCGGCTTACAGAACTGGAAGCGATGAGATTTGGGTCGGTGGTGACGAAGGGCTTTTTAAACTTGAAAAAGACCGATGGCAAACCATCCAACGCCGCAAGGCCGAGGTGATGGCCATTACAGGGCTTCCGGATGGGCGCATCCTCGCCGGCATTTTCAACAGCGGCATCCTGATTTTGGATGGTAAAAAGCGCAGTTACCTCAACACCCAGAACGGCCTGCCAACCAACAAGGTACAGTGCTTTTGGTACGACGAACACAACCACCAGGTTTGGATTGGGCTACAGGATGCCGGGCTTTGCATTTGGAACCTAGAAACTGGGAAAATTGACCAAATCACGGTGAGCCAAGGGCTTGCGAGCCAAAACATCCGGGCAATTCATGGTGATTATTGGGGCAAATATACTTGGCTCGGCACCTCAGGTGGCGGACTCTGCAAGTACACCCGACAGCGGTTCGAGCATTATGACACCAGCGACGGGCTGCGCTCCAATTTCGTGTACGCTGTTTGCGAAGCAGATACCAACCTATGGGTCTCGGCGGGCGACCAAGGCGTGAGCCGCTGGAACCCAGCTACTGGCCAGCGCACCCATTTCGACGGTTCCAATGGCTTCTTCAACGTGAAATGCCGTGCCCTGCACCATGACCCGCTCGGCCGTATTTGGATTGGAACAGAAGGACTTGGATTGGCCATTTACGACGGGCGTGACAGCCTCCCACTCCACTTTTTTTCAAAGAGACGTGGCCTTGCCGGCAACTGGATTCGGGACATCGCCACCGACCCCGCCGGATACGTCTGGGTAGCCACCACCGACGGTGGCCTTTCCCGTGCCAGCTATATTAACCAATCGCTCGACAACCTACGATTCGAGAATTTTGGGTTGGCCGAAGGACTGCCCGACCTGACCGTGCATGCCCTTCATTTCGATAGACAGGGTCGGCTTTGGTTGGCGTTGCAAACGGGAGAGGTGGGCCTTTTTGACAAAGGAAAAATCTCCTTGCTAAACCGAAAAAACGGCCTGCCGGGCAGCACCGTCCGGTGCCTCGCCGAGGACTCGTTTGGCCACCTATGGGTGGGCACGGCTGGCGGCGGTATTGGTTTCGTGGACATCTACAACGACAAAACCTTGACTTTCAAGCAGTTCGACTCAACGGACAAGCTGGCCTCCGGCAATGTGTATTTGCTCAAATACGACTCGGAAGGACAGTTATGGGTCGGAACGGAAAAAGGGGTTGACCGCATCTGGCTCGATTCAGTTGGCAATTTTCAAAAAGTAAAATACTACGGCAAGTCAGAAGGGTTCCTCGGCGTGGAGACCTGCCAAAACGCCGTCAACTCGGACAGTTATGGTCACTGGTTCGGCACGATGAACGGGTTGATGCACTTCCTCCCTGCCTCTGACAGCATTCATGGTGGAGCACCTTTCCCCATCGTCACGGGCGTACGGCTTTTCTATGAGCCGCTCGAAAACACCCAGATGGCCCTATGGTCAAACAACTGGGGTGGACTGGTGGATGGCGCCGTTTTCCCCTACAACCAGAACCACCTCGGCTTCGAGTTTTTTGCCACCGACTACGCCAACCAGGAGCGGGTCATGTACTCGTGGCAACTGGTGGGGCAAGAGGCCGATTGGTCGCCGTTCAGCCCACGCACAGAGGTCAGCTACGCCAACCTGCCGCCCAATGAGTACCGCTTCCGGCTGCGTGCAAAGAACGAGGATGGCATTATCAGCGAACCCATGGAAGTGGCCTTTGCCATCACGCCACCATTTTGGCAAACCTGGTGGTTCCGACTCTCGGCAATCGGAGGGGCGTTGCTAGTGCTTTGGGGTTGGTTCCGTTGGCGCATTGCGCAGGTAAAGGCCAAGGCCAAGCAGGAAAAAGAACAGCTCGAACTGCAAAACCGCTTGCTAACCCTGGAGCAAAAATCGAGGCAATTGCAGATGAACCCGCATTTCATCTTCAATGCGCTGAACGGCATCCAAAGCCTTGTTACTACTGGCAACATGGACTCCGCTCGTCAGCACATCCTCAAGTTTGGACGGCTTATGCGGGCCGTGCTGGACAATAGCCGACAGCAGTTGATTCCATTGGACAAAGAAGTGGAAACCTTACGTCAATACCTTGAAATGGAACAGTTTTGCCGTGAGGGCAAGTTTGATTTTGAAATTGATACCAGCGGCATTGAAAGCCCTGACCTGCAGGTGCCGCCCATGCTTTTGCAGCCCTTTGTAGAGAATGCCATTCTCCACGGCATCGGGCCGCTGTCGGGCAAAAAGGGCTTGATTTCGCTCATTTTCACCGAAAAACAAACCCTACTGGAGGTCAGCATCCTTGACAATGGCATCGGAATAGCGCAATCGCAGGCCCGAAAGGCTGGACAGGAATCGGCATCCCAAGGGGCAAGCCCACGCCAATCGGTAGGCATCGCTGTTACGAAGGAGCGCCTTGAACTGCTTAGAAAAGAAACTGGCCTGGTAGAAGAAGCAGTTGAAATGCGCCAACTGACAGGCCAAGACGGTGAAGTGACGGGCACAGAAGTCGTTGTGCGCATGTCGGTTTGACCGGCTGCCTGTCAGATTTTCACCAGTTTTTCACTAACCCATCGGCCATCGGCCAACAGCACCTTCAAGGTATAAAAGCCGGGGGCCAAGCCTGCAACGTCCAAGCCAAGCTCCGTTGCCCCTACCTGAACTTGCCGAACAGCTTGCCCATTCAAATTGTATATCGCAACCTCACTAAGGGGGTGTTCCGATTTTAACCAAACCATGCCTTGAGTCGGGTTGGGGGAAATTTTTACCCTGCCGTTCTGCAATTCCTCTTTCGCATCAGTGGAAGTAGCACTCAGGCGAAGATTGTCGAGCAGCACGAAATCGTCGGTTTCAAAGTTCAAGGGGTCAATTTGCCAAGTACCAATCTCGGTATAGAGTTTTAGGCTCAACGCTCCCTTGAAATTGAACGGTAACTGGTAGCTGTGGTTTACCACCTCGCCTTCAGGTTGGTCAAAAATGATGTCGCTGCCGTCCTGTGTTCCCGTCCATTTAGCCTGCAACATGCTGCTGTGCAGGAAGTTTTCGGCCGAAGCACTATCATTTCTAAGCAGGGCGAGGTCAAATTCCAGCAAAGGGGTTTGGGAAGCAGAAAAATCGAGGCAGGCCCGTAGGGTGGCATTGATGCCGCTATAGAAATCGCTTTCGAAATTGGCTTCATAATCGGGGCAATGTACAAGCGATTCAGGATTGTTGTAGAGGCCAGTACTTGCAAAGAAATAGTCGGATTGATACAAAACAATCGGGTCGGAAAAGAAATTATTCACTTCCAAGTATGCATCTTCATCAGCATCGGAGAACGTGTTGAGGTAATTCCCGTCAATTGTTCTTATGAAAGGGTATTCCTGTTCCCATAGATTATTTTCTTGATTGGGGTCGTTGCCTGTCTCAATCTCATAGAAGACAGACTCGCCAAATGGCAACGCCGAAAGGTCAACCTCCGACTCGAAACCCTCTAAGCCAAAACCGGGCAAATCATTTTGCAAGGTATAGGTAGTTGACCAAAGCAAAGCCCCCGAAGCAGTGCTAACCTTCAAGCTGACCGGCGTCCCCGCTGGCATCGTCTCGCAGCTTTCACTGACTATGGAAAAATACGTTGTGACATCCTTTGTAAAACAACCTGGCGTTTCGTTGTAAATGCTTAGGGTAAGGTCGTCAGCTTGGTGCTCAACGATTTCGTACCCGTTCCAACTATAGTTGTTGCTGGTATTTTCATCCGCAAAATTAAGCTCGATATTGAGGAAATAGAGGCCCGCATCATTCGGGATGAACCAATCCTCCACGGTAATAATGATGGATTCACCCGGCGCTATCGGCTCATCGAGTTCAATGATATAATCAGGCAGTACCTCGTCATAATCAACCAATTTTACGGAAGCGCCCATCGAAGGCTCATAAGGCTGCCCCCCCGTGTTCACGACTTCAAAACTGATGGGATAGTATTGCCCTACCCCGCAGCGGCCATCAACATTATAGGTGGCACTCAGCCCAAGGTCGAGCGCTTGGGACGGGGCTGAAGGCAATCCAACGGCCATCCATGCTTCTTGGACGGCCTGCTGCTCCAAGGAGCCTGCACCAAATAGCTCAGCCGAAGCCAGCATGGTATATTCGTAGAAATCGTTGTAATCCGAGTTTTCGGTCAGGTAGGCCGAATTGGCCAGGAAGGCGATTTGCCCCGCTTTTTCAATGCCAATCGCAGGTACATCGTAATTTTCACCTATCTCATTGGTACCCTGCCGCCCATCCACGACCATCGAGTACCAGAGGTTGCCCACGGCACTGTTGGTATGCACGCCCGAATAGTCGAACCAAAGCGCACCTTTGTAAAAATCGGGCATGTCCACACTGGCCGGGTCGTCCATGACCCTGAAAGGCTTGGCCTCCGGGGTCAGCAGAAAGGAATGGCCCAGGTCCCAACTGAAATTATCGGGGTCGGTCTTGCGCTCCAGCAGCTTGCCAAAAATATCGGACATGCACTCGTTGATGGCGCCCGACTCGCCGGCATAGACCAGCTTTGAGGTATGTTGCGTAAAGCCGTGGGCAAATTCATGCCCCACCACTTCCAGCGTGGTCAGTGGGCCGTAAATACAGTTGCCATCCCCGTAGTTGGTGAACTCACCATCCCAAAAAGCATTAACCTCGCCCGCCCCATTGTTGTGTACTTGCACTTTCAGTTCCTTGCCGTTCCCATCCAACCCGTTCCAGCCAAATAATTCCAGCATCATATCATAATACTCCTGGGAGCAATAATGGGCGTCGAGGGCCACTTCATCCTGGTCGGCATTGGTGAGATCCCAGTTGGAGCTTGTATTGGTGAAAACGGTCAGGTCGGGCCGATAGACCGTAATCCCCTCGCCCCTTGTCGGGTCGTGGAGGTGGAAGTCGGAAGGGCCAAGGCTGTCCGTTATGATGTCCTTGACGCCGTGGTAACGGGTATGGGCCTTGCTCGGTACGCCTTCGTTCAATATCAATGGCAACTGCATGAACACCTTGCCAGCGCGGGCGTCAACATAAAGGCGACGCTTATCAAAAGGCTCGATACTGGTCAGGTCAACCTGGTAGGCCAGCCGGAGCATGCCGGAGTTCGTTGGAAACTGAGGGTCAACAAGGCATAGAATAGGTTGGGGCTGTGTCTCGGCATATTTATCGGCCCTAAGCTGCTGTTTGGCAAGGCTCAAGGCTGTACTGGCATTCAATTTTGCATTTGTCTCAACTCGAACATCGGGTGCGTAACAGCCCGTTGCCCGTTCTACCACGCCATTTTTTTCATGCAAAATATAGGTGCCGCCAACAATGGGAACATCCTGAAAAAACTGTTGGTATTTATAATGGGCGTATCCGTTTCTACCCACTACGGTTTTTTGCAATTTCATTTCGGTGCCTGCCGAAAGCTGCATTTTTTCGGTCATTGCCTCGAAGAAATTCTGATGGTTTAGCGAGGCCTCCTTGTTTTTGTAGTTGCTGTATTGCTTCGCAACAACTCGTTTATTTACCAACTTGGACTGACCGCAGATGCCGGTCAAGCATACAAAGTGGAGCAAAACCGCCAAGAAGAGTAGGTGAATTTTCATGATAAAAGGGAATTCGTCGAAAGTGAAATAAAGGCGTAAAATAGCGAACTCCGCCGAAAAGCAGCAAATACAACAGAAATTTGGTCAGGCATTTTACGAAATCCAAAACTGTCGTTTTAAATAATTCCGCACTGACCTTTTACCAAGCGCAAAAAATTCATGACCTTGCTGGCCTAAGTCACATCCGCATTGATTGGGTCGTTTGCAAAACCTGTTTCGCAAAAATGAACATCGAATACAATCCAAAATACCCGTCCATTGAAGACCTTCGGGAGGTGGCCTGTCGGCGCATTCCCCGCTTTGCCTTTGAATACCTGGATGGAGGCTGCAATGAGGAAGTGAACCTTCGCAAAAACACCACTGAAATAAGGGAAGTAGAACTGGTGCCCTACTACCTCAGCCCGCACCAAAGCTCTGACACAAGCTGCGAATTGTTCGGCAAGAAATACGATGCGCCTTTTGGGGTAGCACCCATCGGGCTGCAGGGCCTCATTTGGCCAAACAGCCCGGAAATATTGGCAAAAGCTGCCGTTGCCCACAATATCCCATTCACCCTCAGCACCGTTAGCACGGCCAGCATTGAGCAAATCGGCAAAGTGACGGGCGGCAAGTTCTGGTTCCAATTGTACCACCCACGGGAAAACCGACTGCGTGACGACCTCCTTGACCGAGCTGAAGGCGCTGGCTCAGAAGTTCTTGTTGCGCTGTGCGATGTGCCTTCCTTTGGCTTCCGGTACAAGGACATCCGCAACGGGCTGGCCATGCCACCAAGTATGAGTCTGCGCAATATCCTTCAAATCATCGGGTGCCCCAATTGGGCCGTCAACACCCTGAAATACGGAAAACCAAGGTTTGAGACCCTGATTCCATACTTTCCTAAAAATTTGAATATCAAGCAATTAGGGAAAGCCATGAACGAAACCTTTGCAGGTCGGCTCAACGAGGAAAAGCTGAAGCCTATCCGTGACCGTTGGAAAGGCAAGCTCGTTTTGAAGGGCGTCGCAAGCATCGAGGACGCCGAAATGGCCATCCGCCTCGGCTTGGACGGCCTCATACTCAGCAACCACGGCGGCAGGCAATTGGATGCTGGGCAATCCTCCATCCGCACCTTGCCCGCCATTGCGCAGCACTGCAAAGGAAGGATTAAGGTGATGATGGACAGTGGCATCCGCACGGGACCTGACATTGCCCGGACCTTGGCTAGTGGGGCTGAGTTTGCCTTTCTTGGCCGTAGCTTCATGTACGGTGTAGCGGCCTTGGGCGAGGATGGGGCAAACCAAGTCATTTCATTGCTGAAAATTCAATTAAAACAAGTAATGGAGCAGGTCTGCTGCGAACGAGTGGCGGATTTTCCGAAGCATTTGGTGAAACTCAACAAGTCCTGATTATCAACCATGATAGCCCAATAAACGAACGTTTACATGACCAATACGAAACCCAACTTTCAGCTCAACGACCCGAAAATCATCAAGGGCTGGACCATGTTTGACTGGGCCAATTCGGCCTATTCGCTCACCATCGCCGTTGCCATTTTCCCAGCCTATTTTGAGGCCATCACGGCAAGGGAAATTGCCCCTTGGGGCATCGCCATGTACAACACCACGCTGTTTTCTTTGATAGTGGCAGTGGCGTATTTGGTCATCGCCGTCATATCGCCCATCCTCTCAGGCATCGCCGACAGCAGCGGACGGCGCATGGCGTTCATGCGGTTCTTCACTACGGTAGGCTCGCTGGCCTGCATGTCGCTTTTCTTTTTCGATGGAGAAAACCTGCAATCGGGTCCGATGCTCTCTTTGGGGACGATTGGCTTCCTCATCGCCACGGCGGCTTTCGGCGGCTCCATCGTTTTCTACAACTCCTACTTGCCCGACATCGTAACCGAGGACCAATACAACCGGGTAAGCGCCCGTGGCTTTATGATGGGCTATCTTGGCTGCGTCATCTTGTTGATTATCAACCTGGTAATTATCACTTTCCCTGAATGGTTTGGCATTGCAGATACGGGCACCTTACCTGTTAGGCTTTCCTTCCTTTCAGTGGGGTTATGGTGGTTCGGCTTCGCCCAATATTCGTTCCGCCACCTGCCTCCCGATGGCAAAGGGAAACTTACCTGGAAGGCAGTTAGGGAAGAAGGCTACGAGGAGTTCATGGGCGTTTGGCGAATGGTCAAGCAATTGCCCAACCTGAAGCGGTTCCTTTTGTCCTTCTTTTTTTACAGTGCCGGGGTGCAGACGGTCATCGCCTTGGCCTCCTTGTTTGCCAGTTTGGAGATGAAAATGGCGTCCAATGAGCTTATCATGGTCATTTTGCTGCTCCAAATTTTGGCGCTCATAGGCGCATGGATATTTGCAAAGCTATCGGATGCCATCGGCAACAAATCGGGCCTTGTGGTCATGCTGGTGCTGTGGACGCTGGTTTGTTTCTTCGGCTATATGGTCGAGGGGAAGGTGCAATTTTACCTAATGGCAGCGGCGGTAGGCCTCGTCATGGGCGGGGTGCAGGCGCAATCGAGGGCAAGTTATTCCAAGTTATTGCCGCCGGGCGTGAAGGATACCACCTCGTTTTTTAGCTTTTATGATGTACTGGAAAAAGGTGCCACGGCGCTCGGCTCTTTCAGTTTTGCCTTTACGGGACAGGTATCGGGAGGCCTGCGGGTAGCGGTATTGGTGCTGGCAGGGTTCTTCCTCGTCGGCTTGCTGTTATTGGCACGGGTAAAAATTGCACACGAAAAAATAGCATGAGCCAATTCACGACCATCGAGACCAAAGGCTGGAAACGGGAGGCAGCTTTCCGTTTTTTTCGACATTTTGACGACCCGTTCTTCAATATCAGCACCAATGTGGACGTGACCGAACTGCACCATTTTTGCAAGCTGTCGGGACTGCCATTTTCGCTCTGCACCCAGTTTTTTGCTGCGCAAACCGCCAACGAAATCGAGGAGCTTCGCCTACGCTTGGTGGGCGGTGAGGTACGGCTTTACGACCTCGTGCATTGCGGAGCCACTGTGCTTCACGACGACGACACCTTCAGCTTCTGTTACTATGAAATGAAGCCTGACCTGCGCCAATTCGTGGAAGATGCCAAGCAGCTCACCCAGCATCACAAGCAAAACCCCAGCTTTGACCCAGGTGATGATATCCATGACGTGCTGCATTGCTCCGTGGTACCCTGGATTTCTTTCACCGCTGTCAAGCATGCCCGACGCTTTGGCCGGGAGGACAGCATTCCCAAACTTGTTTTCGGTAAAAAATTCGAGCAAGCAGGCCGCTGGCTCATGCCCGTCTCCCTCGAAGCCCACCACGGACTTATGGACGGGCTACATGCCGGTCGGTTTTTTGAGGGCCTGCAACTGAAATTGGATGCCTTTGATGTTGGGTGAGATTGGGGAACTGGAAATTGAGAAATTGGAAACGGAACGCTGGATTTTCCTACTAAATATTGGTGCAATGCATTGAAAAAATGGTTCAAGCAGCCCTCCAATCCGAAATCCGCATTCCGAAATCCGCAATCGTAAGCCCCCCAATCCGAAATCCGCAATCGTCAAGGATGCGCTGCCACCCATACCTCTCCGTCCTCGAAAACCTCTTTTTTCCAGATGGGAACGGTTTCCTTCAAGGTGTCAATGCAGTAGCGGCAAGCATCGAATGCTGCCGCCCGGTGCGGGGCGCTCACGGCGATGACGACGGCGGCTTCGCCAATTTCGAGGATGCCCGTCCGATGATGGAGGGCAATCCGTTTTGCACCAAACTTTTCGACGGCCTGCTCCGCAATTTTTCGCATTTCGGCAATGGCCATTGGCTCGTAAGCCTCGAACTCAAGGCGAAGCACGGGCTTGCCCTTGGTGGCATTTCGCACCGTCCCGATAAACACGTCAATGCCACCTGAGTCATCAGATTGGACGAAACTGATGCAGCCAAGCGTATCTAATGGCGTTGTAAGCAGTTGAATATCAATCATTTTGATTAGGATTCATCGGGTTCCAGGTTTCAGGGGGGGCAGAGCTTGTCCCGATTTTCGGGATTTCAGGAGGGGTAGCGCTTGTCTCCTTCAAGCCCGCCAATCCCTTAGGAAATTTGCTGCGCCCCCAATCCGCAATCGCCCAATCCGCAATCCGCAATCGCCTCATCCTCCGCTCACGGGTGGAATAATTGCGACTTCGTCATTGTCCTTCAAGGCAAGGTCTTCGCTCACATATTCGCCGTTCACTGCCAGCCGAACAGTTGCAAGACTAGACAAGCGGGGAAAACGCTGCACGAGCATTGCCCGGAGGGCAGCCACGGATGCGCTGGAAGGCAGATCCACCTCCAAAAAACGTTGGCCAGTGATGTCTTTGGCAATGCCAAAACTGAGGAGGCTAATTTTCATGGCAAAGTTTTTAGCTATGCGCCTATGGTAAAACCTTAAGTTTAAAATCAGTATGACTGCGGTACTGTGTTAATTTGTGCCGTGTTGCCAATACATGCCGGAAAGGTAACAGAATTTGTGGGTTTGCCTGTGGCAATAATTGGCAAGTTATTTGGTTTGACAGGGTTGAAAAAGGCTAAATCCCACCCATTGACACTTAACTCATTCTAAAAACCAAGTGCGCCCTTCCTCGCTTGGCCCTCTATGCTTCAAATAATGAACAAACCTTTGTACCTTTTAATCGAGGACTCGATACGTTTTTTCCGAGAGCGGCAACTAAAAAAAGCGGTTAATGCAGCCCAAATTGCCCTCGAATTTGGAAACACTGACACATCTGACTCAGATGGGCTTGTCAGGGTACACCTTCAGCTTTCCCTTGTTTACAGTACCAATGCCCTCTACCAATGTGATCCCTCCTATTATTCTAAGGCATACTCCCACTTGCAGGAAGCCAAGGCAATTAGTAACAAACTCAAAAACAACGAAACAACCGTCGGAGTTTTTTTGATCGAGGGTCAATACTATCTGAGTACAAAAGACTATTCGGAATGCAGGGCATGTTTTGAAAATGCCTTGAAAATGTCGAAGGCATCTGACGCTCAAATCTTAGCCCATTCAGGCTTAGCAGCCCTGTGTATCGCCAATAACAATGTGGCCGACGCCTTGATACATGCCAAGACCATTGAAACTTTGCTGAATGGTACTGCGAAGGCCAATGCGCCATTGCTTTGGGCAGAGATGTACCAGATATACTCGCAGTCGTATATTCTTCAACAAGAATATTCGAAGTCCTTGGAGATGAGCCAAGAATTGCTGCAATTGGCGAAGATAGGAGGAGATGCAGAAAAGGAGGTCATTGCACTTCGCAATATTGCAGTGGTTTGCGGGGTGAAGTCCAACTACAAAATCGGGATGCAGTATTTCTTGGAGGCACTCACCAAATGCGAGGCCATAGGGTACAAGGAATTGATAGTTCATATTCAAATCAACATCGGAACGCTGTACGCACATCTTTATAATTACGAGGAGGCCATAAAACGGTACGAGAGCGTACTTGGGAATCATAGTGAGGTGCTCGACCCAAAAACCAGAACGGTGGTCTTCAACAACCTCGGCAATATTTACCTGACCTCTGAGCAGCCTGAAATTGCCCTTGACTTTTTCCAGAAGGCCAATCGGTTGGCTAGCGAACTCCAATTCCAGGAATTGTTGGCGTATTCGACCGCACAATTGGGGCGAACTAATATTGCCCTCAACCGCATGGATGAAGCAAAATCGAACAGTATGGCTGCCCATAAAATGTTCGACAAATTGGCTACTTCCAATGGCAAGCAAATCAATCTTTTGAACCTTGCAAGCCTTGCATTTGAAGAACTTCAATTTGACCAAGCCTATGAATATGCCATGACTGCTGCAGCTTTGTCGAGGCAAATCAAGGATGATTCCTCTGAAATAAAGGCTTACAAACAATTGGCTCAGATCTTCAAACTGAGGGGGGATTTTGAACAGGCTTTTGAATACCAAGAAAAATATGCAACAATTCAAGAGGAGTTTTCCAGGGTACAGCGCACCCGACACAACCTCGACATGGAAATTAGGCATGCCATTCGGGAGCAGCAAAAGGAAATCGAGCTTTTGACCAAGGAGAATGAATACCAATCACAGCTGCTTTACCAAGGAGAGAAGATTGCACGGCAAAACGATGAGCTATTGAGGGCCAATGAAGACTTGAGACAGTTCGCCTACATTGCCAGCCATGACTTGAAAGAGCCGTTGCGCATGATTGGCTCATTCTCACAAGTAATTCACAAGATTGCCAAGCCACATCTTTCTGAAAAAGACCAAGAATACTTCAAGTTTGTTTTGGAAGGAGTCACCCGAATGAACAACCTATTGGATGGATTGCTGCGGTATTCGGTCATCAGCCAAAATTCGGATGAGTTGGTAAGCGTTGACTTAAATGAGGTACTTACCCTTTGCATGGCCAACCTAAAAATCCGAATCGTGGAGACCGATGACATTATTGAGCGGGGATTGCTGCCAACCATAAAAGGTGTACAACAGTTGTATGTGCAACTTTTTCAAAACCTGATTTCCAACGCCATCAAATTCGTTGAAAAAGGAAAGCAGCCTCAATTGCGAATCACTTCCTTCGAAACACCGGAACACCATATCATAGGCGTTACAGACAACGGCATCGGGATTTCCGAAGAAAACCAGACCAAGATTTTTGAGATATTCAAGCGCCTCCATCACCAGAGCGAATACGAAGGCACAGGAATCGGGTTGGCCATTTGCCAGAAAATCATGAACCGAATGAATGGCAGCATCAAGGTTCAATCGGAACTCGGTAAGGGAACAACTTTTTCGTTAATCATCCCAAAAGAGCTGAAACAGCCGACAAATAGCCATGTCCAACCCTTACCTTGATTTGTACTTCGCTTGGTACCTTCTATAAAGCATTTCCTGTTTATTGTTCAAATCTATATCCCGGCCTTGGATGAAGGCCCTTGTCAACTTGCAGCTGCGCATGTCCAAGGCATCGCCTTCGCTGATGAAAAGGGTGGCGTCCTTGCCCACTTCAATCGTACCTACAGTTTTAGATATGCCCAATATATCGGCAGTACTGCCCGTCAAGGCACGCACCGCTTCCTCGTAGGGCAATCCATAGCCAACGGCTTGGCCCGCCTGAAAGGGAAGGTTGCGCTGTTGCCAAAAGCCGCCGTGGGCAAAACACCATTTTATGCCAGCCTTGTGCAAAATGGTGGGCGTCTTGAAGGGCTGGTCAATATCTTCATCTTCACGAGATGGAAGTTGGTGGGTACTGGTAAATACAACGGGGACATTGTGCTCTCTTAGGAAGTCGGTCACCAACCAAGCATCGTAGCCACCTATAATGGTAGCTTTAAGTTGGAATCGCTCCGCAAAAAGCACACCTTCCTGCATCGCAGGCGCAGCATTGGTATGGATAAACAATTTTTTTGTTCCATCAAAAAGCCCCTGCATGGCTTCCAATTTCAGGTTTTTGGCCTTGGTAGCAGGGCTTTGCCCATAAGCCAATGCTTGCTGGAAAAAATCGTCAAGCTCGCGCAGCTGATTGGCATACTCCGCATTCTTTTCTGTACGGCTCTCCTGCCAGTTCCAACGGGTGGCGTTTGGCCAATTGAGGTGAATCGCAAAATCGGTGGCGTATGCGGCATCCTCCCAGTTCCAAGCATCCAAATGCACGATGCTTGATTGGCCAGAGATTCGCCCCCCCGAAGGAGTGACCTCAGCCAGCAGCACCCCCATAGATCGAACGGTTGGCGTCACTTCCGAGTCGGTGTTGTAGGCAATGATGGAGCGTATGTTAGGGTTCAAAGTGCCAATCTCGTCGGCATCAGCGGTAGCCCTTACGGCGGAAATCTCCTGCAAGCCCAACTCAGTGTCAGGAGCGATAAAGCCCGGATAGAGGTGCTTTCCAGTTCCGTCAATGATTAAATGCCCGGGGAATCCCCTACCGGCAGCCATGTTGCCCACGAAGGTGATTTTACCTTGTTCAAAAGCAACATAGCTGTTCTCAATGACCTGTCCATTGCCCAGATGCGCCGTGGCATTGGTGATTAGGATCGGCTGGGCCTGCACAGGGGCAGGCACCGGCACCGATTGAGAAAAAGACAGATAGTGGGTAAGCACTATGAAAGCTGAAACCCATATAAACTGCATCAATTTCATGGCAGAAATGCTCTTTTGGCCCGCTTGAATGAAGCCTTTAAAAAAAATCACATCAACTTGGCTACCTCAAAGTGCATCCCATCAAGGCGACTGAAATGGCCACCCCAATAAAACCCATTTTTGTTGGCGATGTCCACCATCTCCCGAACACAGCCCTTCTCACCAACGAGTGCGGGAACCTGCCCGAGCTTGTTCCAAGCATAATTGATGTCGAAAGCAGAGCCAAAAGAGTGATTGCTCAGCACTTTGCGACTCCCTCGAACATAACGTGGCACAAAAGAGCCTTCCCAAGTGAGGATGTTCTTCATCAAACCCGCTTTTTCCCAATCAACGAACAATTTCGCCAATTGGTCGGAAGCCAGTCTGTGGAATTGGATTTTTCCACTTTGCGGAGTGCCTTTTATGCTTTTCAACTGCGGTATTTCCACCCGCTCGATGTTCTTCTCTGCCCAACCATCGGTGATGATGATGGCTTCAGTGCCGTCGCCAGCAGACCTGAACTTGAAGTTGCCGAAGATTTTGGCCCGTGCCGAATTGCCGACCAAAGGTGTGAATTCCGGCTTTTTCGGGTACTCAAAGGCCTCTTTTAGGCGATAGCCCGCCCTGAATGCAGCGAGGTAAGTTTTAGGGCCAACCTCGCCGTCGGTTCCAAGGCCATTGGCCTCCTGGAACTTAACGGTGGCATTGTGCGTCTTCGGCCCAAAATCGCCATCGGCGACAATATGGTTGTAGCCAAGGCCAATCAGAAAGTATTGCCAGCGGGTAACTTGTGGGCTGTTGGAGCCTAACTTTATTGTTTCCATAATTTGAAAGGAAATTGAGTTAAAAATCGGGGCGCAACTTAGGTCAATATTTTATCATTTCCAAAGATATGAGTTAACCGCCATGAATAAGTGCCATACAACCATCTGCAACGGGTCCGTTAGCTGTTGGCCATTTGCTTTTGGCATCAACATACGAGCCAAAGGCCAACAACAATTTCAAATGGACAAAACCTGATGCTCCAAAGTATAACATAGCGGTGTGTTTACGGCACGCTTTGCATTTATTGGCTCCACAATTCGCTACATTTGCCCATCCTTAAAATCCAGTATTTAAGACTATAAAACATCCATGAAAAAAATCTTAGTATTTTGCTTTCTGGCAATCCAGACCACTGTGTTTTCCCAGCAATTTTCGAGGGTAAAAATTCAGCTTGATGACACCCATACGTTGGTTCGGCTGGCGGACCTTGGTCTCGACGTTGACCACGGCAAGCACCAGCCGTTCAAGTACTTCATTGGGGAGTTCGAACGAGCGGAAATCCAACAAATGCAATCGCTGGGTTATCGAACCGAGGTTTTGGTTCACGACCTCCTAGCTCAGCGGCATGAACATTCGTCGGAAGCTACCCACGATCGCTCATTGCCGCCATGCGGCAACAGCCAACCCTCCACCGAATATGAGACGCCAATCAACTACGAACCAGGTGGAATGGGTGGTTATTTCAAATACCAAGAATTGCTAGACATCTTGGACCAGATGGCACTGGATTACCCACATATCATAAAAGCCAAACAGCCGATTACCAGTGCCTACACCACCCACGAGGGAAGACCCGTCTTTTGGTTGAAAATCTCCGACAATCCTAACCAGAACGAGATCGAACCAGAAGTTCTTTACACTGGTGTACACCATGCCAGGGAGCCGAACAGTCTTTCCCAGATGATTTTCTACATGTGGTACCTTTTGGAGCGTTACGATACCGACCCCGAAGTGAAATACCTCGTTGACAACTCGGAACTGTACTTCGTGCCATGCCTCAATCCCGACGGTTATGTTTACAACGAAACCACCAATCCCAACGGTAGCGGCATGTGGCGCAAAAACCGGCGTGACAATGGCGATGGGACCTATGGTGTTGACCTCAACAGGAACTATGGCTTCGAATGGGGCTTCGACAACAATGGCTCCTCGCCGTCCACCAACTCGGCAACGTACCGTGGGCCTTCGGCCTTCTCAGAGCCTGAAACGCAGATGATGAGGGACTTCTGCCTTGCCCACAACTTCCAGATTGCCCTCAACTACCACACTTTCGGCGACCTGCTCATCTACCCATGGGGCTATGTGGACGGTGCTACGGTTGACCACCCGACCTTTTCCAGCTTTGGCCCGTTCATGGCTCGTGACAACAACTTCTTGAATGGCTTTGGGACGCAAACGGTAGGCTACACCGTGAACGGCGACTCCGACGACTGGATGTATGGCGAGCAAACCGCAAAGGACAAAATCTTTTCCATGACCCCGGAAGTAGGTCCAGGCTTTTGGCCTTCCGCTGCTGAGATTGACGCCCTGAACAAATCTTGCATGACCATGAACCTGACCGCTGGGCATCTTGTGTTGAACTTTGGCTTGCTCACGCCCGGCGGCGATCGGGCTATCAGCGACCAAGTTGGCAATATCGTTTTTTCGTTGAAAAAAATAGGCTTAGCCCCCGGCCAACTGACCGTTAGGTTGGAACCAGTCAGTGACAATATCGCCGCAGTTGGAAGCCCTGCAAACTTTGGGCTGCTTCACTTGGACGAAGGCACTGGCAGCATCAATTTCACCCTAAAGCCTTCGGTACAGGAAGGCGAACTTATCCAGTTCGATTTGGTGCTGGACAACGGGCTTTACCAGTGGCGCCAACCGATCGAGCGCATTTACACGGCCAATGCCGTAACTGCCATCTTTGACGCCGCCGACAACTTGGATGCGTGGGTAACATCGGATTGGGAAACCACCGATGAGGAATTCCACTCGGCCCCCACAAGCATTACCGACTCACCGGATGGTGATTACCTACCAAATTCAATCAGTGAAATAACGCTCAAAAACCCCGTCACCATCAAAAACGCCAGCAGCGTACACCTCAGCTACTGGGCCAAGTGGAACATCGAAGAAGATGAAGACTACGCACAAATCCTCGGCAATTTTGCCGATACGGGCTACCAACCACTCTGCGGCAAATACTCAGAAGCTGGCACCAACGAGCAATCGTTCAATGTGCCGCTTTACGATGGAACCCAAACCAATTGGGTACGGGAAGACATAGACTTGACAGCATGGCTTGACCTCGACGACGATAGCGTTAGTTTCCAATTTGCCTTCCGGTTGGTTGCCGACGAGTTCATTGAGTCTGATGGCTTCTATTTTGACGATTTCGAACTCAACGTTATTTACAAAGATCTTTCTTCCAGCACCTTGAAGTTCGACCCAGCCAAGTTCAGGCTGACCTCAAGGCCCAACCCGGCCAGCGACTACGTGGTCATAGACCTAAAAGGAGAAAACATAAATGCCAAAGAAATGAAGCTGGAAGTGTTCAATTCCTTCGGTCAAATGGCTGCACAGCAAAAAGTGAACGGTCAGTTGTTCAAGCTGGAAACCACAGGTTGGCAATCCGGCATTTACCAATACCGGCTCTCCGTTGATGGCTTATGGCTGCCAGCAGGCCGGTTCATGGTTTCCAAATGAAAAAACATGTAAAAAAACCGTTCAGCAGCCCAGTTTTTTCTTATTAGAAAATAGTATTTACAAAAAGCAGTGACTATCTTTGCGCCCGTTTTTGAAAGGCGATTTCGCAAATCAAAAGCAAGCAAACAAAATTTTAAATCAAAAATTTTCATCATGTTCGCAATCGTAACCATAGCCGGTCAGCAATTCAAAGTGGCGGAAGGTCAGGAGATCTTCGTCCACCGGTTAGAAGCCGCAGAAGGGGACAACGTTTCGTTCGACCAGGTACACCTGATTGACAGCAGCGGCTCCGTCAATGTCGGCACGCCGATAGTGAAGGGCGCCTCAGTGGGCGCTACTGTCCTCAACCCGCTCGTAAAGGGCGATAAAGTCATCGTTTTCAAGAAGAAGAGGCGCAAAGGCTACCGGGTAAAAAAGGGCCACCGCCAACAATTCACGAAACTGAAAATCAATTCAATTACTGCCTAATTGCTGGGCGTCATTCTTCGCTGGCGCAAAACAAGCGCCGGTCAATTTTCAACCATTAAAAATTTAAAAAATGGCACATAAGAAAGGGGAAGGTTCAACCCAGAACGGCCGGGACAGTAATGCGAAACGACTCGGCGTAAAACTTTATGGCGGCCAGCAGGCCGTAGCTGGCAACATCATCGTGCGCCAGCGTGGCACCAAGTTCCACCCAGGTGAGCATGTTTACATGGGCAAGGACTACACGCTTCATGCAGGCGTTGCCGGCGCAGTGAAGTTCACGAAGAGCCGCCGGGACCGCACTTTCGTGAGCATCATCCCGTTTGATGTTCCCGAGACCATCGCTCCGATGAAGCCACAACCAAAACCAGCAGTGGTTAAGGATAAGCCAGCACCAGTAGCAGCCGCTCCTGTGGCAGTAAAAGAAGCACCAGCACCAGTTGTGGCAGTTGAAGAAACTGCACCGGTAGCTCCAGTAGCCGCTGCCGCACCCGCCGCTGGCAAGCCAGACGACCTCAAGAAAATTGAAGGCGTAGGCCCAGCCATCGAAAAGTTGCTTAATGCCGCAGGAATCACTACATTTGCAGGAATGGCCGCCACAGCACCAGAACGGATTAAAGAAATCCTTGTTGAGGCTGGCTCACGTTTCGGCTTCCACGACCCAACCACCTGGCCACACCAAGCAGGCTTGGCCGCCGATGGCAAATGGGATGAGCTAAAGAAATTGCAGGATGAACTTGATGGAGGGAAGGCAGTTTCCGCTCAGGAAGAGGAATAATCCACACGATTAGTTTTAGTTTTCATAGCTTTATATTTGGAGTCCTGTCTGTGCACAATAGACGGGACTTTTTTTAGAAAGTGAGAGGGTGAGAGAAATTAGAGGGCGAGAGATGTGAGAGGGTGAGCAGCCGAAATGCCTGCTCACCCTCTCACATCTCTCGCCCTCTAATTTCTCTCACCGCTTAAAAAGGGACTCCACAAACGCCCGTTTATTGAACACCTGCAGCTTGTCTATCGCCTCCCCTACCCCGATGTACTTGATAGGAATCTTGAATTGGTCGGAAATACCGATGGCCACACCTCCCTTGGCGGTGCCGTCCAGTTTGGTGAGGGCTAGGCAAGTGACGTCCGTGGCGCTTGTGAATTGCTTGGCCTGCTCTATGGCATTCTGACCAGTAGTAGCATCAAGGATGAGCATCACATCGTCGGGCGCATCGGGCAGGCACTTGCTGATGGAGCGTTTGATTTTGGTCAGCTCGTTCATCAGGTTGATTTTGGTATGCAAACGGCCTGCCGTGTCTATGATGCAAACGTCAAGGTTGTTTTTCAGGGCGTAATCCACTGTTTCGTATGCCACGGCTGCTGGGTCGGTGTTCATTCCTTTGGCGTAGAAATGGCAACCTACCCGCTCCGACCAGATTTTCAGTTGGTCAACGGCCGCTGCACGAAAGGTATCGCCTGCACCGATGACCACTTTTTGGCCTGCTTGTGAAAAAGCGTAGGCCAATTTTCCTATCGTTGTGGTCTTGCCTACACCATTTACGCCCACCACAAGTAGGACATATGGCTTTTTTCCCGGTGGCGATGCGAAATCATGGACTTCACCTGTACTGTTCTCCTCTAGCAACTGGACGATTTCATCCCGCATGATGCTGTCCAACTCGCTGGTGTTCAGGTACTTGTCCCGCTTCACACGCTCCTCTATCCGGCTGATGATTTTGACGGTCGTTTCCAAGCCTACATCGGAGGTAATGAGGATGTCTTCCAATTCATCGAGCACCTCCACATCCACGGTGGACTTACCAGCCACTGCCTTGGACAGTTTCTCAAAGAAGCCAGTTTTTGTTTTTTCAAGCCCTTGTTCAAGGTCTTGTTCTTTTTCCTTTGTGAAGAATTTCTTGAAAAAGTTCATATTGAGGGGGATGCTGTTGATGCTGGATACTGGATACTGGATGCTGTTGATGCTAGAATTGAGTAAGTCGAAAGTGCCTACATGCATCCAGTATCCAGTATCCAGTTTCAAGTACCAACCATCAAATACCAACAAACGACAAAGGCTTTTCTTAAAACAGGTTTAAGAAAAGCCTTCGAGATTCTTTCACGAATATGGTTGAACGGACGATTACTTCTTCTCGAAGAACTCCTTCACCTTGTCTTTGTGAATCATCAACTCTTTATAGGTGTACCTTCCCGTCTTAGGATCTTTCACACTTTTGATGACCTTCACAAAATCACGACCAGAGCCGACGTTGGCGGCACGCTGGGCGACTTTTGCGTTCTTGGATACTTTTGCCATGATTTACAGAATTGAAATGATGGTTATAATTCTTTTTTTTAACCCAATAACATTATCGACCACTTAAAAGATTACTTGATCTCTTTGTGGACGGTAACTTTTTTCAAATATGGGTTGTATTTTTTCAGTTCGAGACGGTCGGGTGTGTTCTTGCGGTTTTTCTCCGTTACGTAACGGGAAATACCAGGGACGGCCGTCTTTCGCTGCTCAGTGCATTCAAGCGTTATGAGAATGCGATTTCCTTTGCTTTTCTTAGCCATTTTGCTTTAGTTGAACTGTTTTGGAAACAGGTAAATTCAGGATAATTAGCAGCCAGGCGTGTTAAGGCGCACATCTTGTGCAAAGCCCCTTGCTTGTTGCTTTTTGAGATAAACGGAAATTCCGTGCTTGCTGATGGAGCGAAGGGCAGTATTGGATACTTTCAATACAATCCACTCACCTGTCTCAGGGATGAAGAAGCGCTTTTTGAAAAGGTTTGGCAAAAAGCGGCGACGGGTCTTGCGGTTGGAGTGCGAGACCGAGTTGCCGGATACCGGGCGCTTTCCTGTTAGTTGACAAACTCTAGACATAACAATTGCAGATTTCAGATTGCGGATTTCAAATTCGGGCAGCGGGAAAATCCGCAATCCCAAATCCGTAATCCGCAAATGTAGTGACTCCGAGAGGACTCGAACCTCTAACCTTCTGATCCGTAGTCAGATGCTCTATCCAATTGAGCCACGGAGCCTTTTGAACGAAGCACAAACAACTTTTCCTTCGGAAGAAGTTCATTTCAGTGCTCGTTTTTTACATTATTTCAAAGCTGCGGAAAACCATTTTTCCGTAAGCGGCTGCAAAAATAGGGCTTTCCCAGACAAAGAAAAATTTTTTACAGAAAAATCTTTTAGAATGTTTCACGAACCCATCAATGCTTCACGAATTTCCTGGAAATACTTCTGCTGAGGTCAAAGATATTGATGAAATAGGTGCCTGCTGCCCAATCGCTCACGTCAACCGTGAAGGACTGGGGCTCAAAAGGTTCTGCTTGCTGCACTTCCAAAAAACGCACCTCCTGCCCCAGCATGTTGAACACCCGGAACTTGATGTCCCGGAATTCTTGTATCGAAAAATCAACTTTTAGAAAATCGGCGGTTGGGTTTGGCGATATTTGAAGGAAATCACGGCCACCGAGGTAAATTTCTTGAAAATTGCCTTCTTCCCGCTCTTCCGGTTTGGCGATGCAATAACTATGGAGGTATTTCATGCCATTGAATACATTCAAAAGCCCACCCGTAACAGTAATGCCCGCTAAACTTGGCAGCGGCTCCACGTTCTTCAAAATCACATCCCTTACGAGCCTTGCAGCTGCTGCTGGGTCTTCATCCACCAATTCCTCCAAAGCGGGACAAGGCATGCTATAAAGCAGCGAAATCGCCCCTGTGACCAAAGGGCAGGCAGCGGACGTCCCCTGGAATGTCATGTCATACCCACCATTAATATCCGTTGTTGGTACCTGTTCGCCAGGTGCGCCGAGGTCAATGGTGGTCTTGCCATAGCCTGCACTAATTACTTTTTTGTCATCGGGGCCAGTATTGGTAACTGTTAGCAGGAATTCACTGGGACAAGAGGTTGGCATATCACCCACCTCATCTATATTCCAATCCTTATTGGGCGTTGCAGCCACACTGAGCACGCCGGCCTTCCCCAACAAATCGTAGTAGCCGCTCCAATACGGCTCTATGGAACAATCAACCGGGTCGCTAATTCCAAACGAACCGTTGGTGGCAACTATATACGCACCTTTTTCCCCATTGGTCGAATTGTAAAGCTCCCGCATTTTCAAGGCGTACTCAAAGGCCGGAAAGGCTTCGTCTGGTGACAGGAAATGGAGCGGCATTATTTTAACTTTCCAGTTCACCCCGGCAAGGCCTTCGCCGTTGTCGCCAATGGCTCCAATCAGGCCAGAGACTCCTGCTGCATGGTCGTCAGAAAGGGGAATTAGCGGACTGTCGTCATGAAAGTTCCAACCATACACGTCATCAATATAGCCGTTACCGTCGTCGTCCTGCCCATTGAATTCCTCGTTTGGATTCCGCCAGAAATTACTTTCAAGGTCGGGGTGAAAAAGATCAAATCCATTGTCAATCACCGCAACCACGATTTCCTTGCCGCCGGGTGTTGTTCCTCCTTGGGAGTAGGGCCAAACCATCGTCAGGCCGATTCGCTCCATGTTCCATTGGGAAGGGAAAAGCGGGTCGTTGGGTTTCAAGGGGTCTTTCCGAAACTGGGTTTGGCGGTTCCAGCTTGCCGCCACGACGTCCCGCATTTTGCGCAGCGATGCCAAATCAAAATCCTCTGCCATATCGCAATTCAACTCAATCAAATGGCAATTCAACCTTGCTGAAAGGAGTTTCCTGATTTTGAAGCCGTGATTTGGCCACTCAACCGTCAAAGTGCGGGTCAATTCAGGTGCTGTCGAATTGGGCTGCAACTGTACGATGATTTCATTATGCTCGCAAGGAACCTTTGCCTTTGTTGCCAACGGCAATAAAATGAAAAGAGAATAAATGGAGAGATAAAATGTCTTCATGCCTGAAATATGGTTGTAGGTTGAGAAAACGCTTAGGAACGAAGCATCAATAAAGTGTACAAGATTGGGTGAACTATTTTTTCTTGTAAAGCACTTAAAAAATTAGTGCATAGCAGCGCTACGGACTTATTTTTTAAGCGATTTAGAAGGAAAAAGAGCCAGCCAAGATGTGCTTTTTATTGGTGTCTCGTCCCTTAATCTTTCCGAAACTTGAAGGAAATCTTTCTTGTAAGGTCAAACAGGTTCACCACATACACCCCCTGCCGCCCAATCGCTCACGTTCAGTTTGACCGTTTGCTGCTCAAAAGGTGTCGGCACCACTTCAAGGTCGGCTATCATTTTTTGGCCCAACATATTGTAAACCCTCATTTTCAAAGGCCGAAATTCTAAAGTGCTATAATCTATGTAGAGGTAGTCGGAAGTAGGGTTCGGCCTTACACGGATGAGGTCTTTTTCACCGAGGTAAAATTCCTTGAAATTACCCGCTGCTATTTCTTTTTCGCTTGCGATGCAATAGGCGTGGAGGTATTTCATGGCCTCATAGACATCGAGCCTGCCACCTGTGACGGTCTCATCGGCAAGGCTGGCAATTGGGGCTGTGTTTTTCAAAACGGCATCCCGCATCATGGCGGCGGTGGCGGAGGGAACGGTCAGGGCCAACGAATCAATCATGGAACAGGGCAAACTGTAAAGCAAGGCGATGGCACCCGAAACATGCGGGCAGGCCGAGGAGGTCCCGCTGAAGTCCTCTCTGTAACTTGCGCCCAATGAGGTCGTCGGTGTGCTTTGACCGGGTGCCCCCAAGTCTATGGTCTCCTTGCCATAAGCAGCACCATCAGCCCGGTTGTCATCTTGCCCGGTATTGGTAACGGTGATCAAAAACTCGCTTTCGCAACTGGTCGGAATATCGCCTACTTGGTCCACGTTCCATTCTTGGTTGGCAGTGGCAGCGACGCTGAGCACACCAGCCTGCCCCAACGGATCGTACATGCTGCCCCACTGGGGATAATCATCGCACGAGGCCCCATCAATGCCAAAGGAGCCATTGGTCACAACGACAAAAGCACCTTCTGCCCCATTCGATTGGTTGTAGCGCTCCCGCATTTCGAGGACGTAATCGAAAGCGGCTATCACCTCGTCCACGTACTCGATGGCAAGGGGCATCAGCTTGATGTTCCAATTGATGCCAGCCGTCCCGATGTCGTTGTTGCCACTGGCACCAATGATGCCGTTGACCGAAGTGCCGTGCCGCTCCACGGGAAAAATGGGTGAGTTCTGCCGGAAGTTCCAGCCATAGACATCGTCCACATAGCCATTGCCGTCGTTGTCAATGCCGTCATTGGGGGTTTCGGCTTCGTTCATCCAGTAGTTGGCGGCAAGATCGGGATGGGTGAGGTCGAAGCCCTTATCGAGCACGGCCACCACGATTTCATGGCCGTGGAAGCTGGTGCCGCCCGTGGTCACTTCCCATACCTTGGGTGCTCCGATGCGCTCCATGTTCCATTGCGTATCGTAAAGCTCGTCGTTGGGGATGCTGTCACGGAACTGGACGGGAGCGTTCCAAGAGGCGGAGAGGACTTCGGGTTGGTTTTGGAAAAAATCGAGAATTGCTTGTTTATCCTTGCTTAACTTGGGCTGAAAAAGGTGGATATTCTGATTATTGGAAAGCTGCTTCAAATGCTTCAAGTAAAAATTGGGAAAAGTCCGCCTGTTCGCATTATCGATGAAATTGGCTGCATCAACCGTTTGGCTAAACTGAATAATTAGGAGGTTTTCTTTACTACGCTTAGTTGTGGTGAATTGGGCTTTGGTTGCTCCATCAACGCCACTGCCATCGTAAGCTCGTTCTGCCAATCTTTCAGTGTTCGTCCCATGTTTGTCAACAATAACATAATCCTTAAAACACGATTGGGCGGTTGCTGACCAAGAACCGAACATGAATACCATCATTGGGAATACAAATCGTTTCATAACTTTAGTGATTTAGTGAGCAGCTAATTTCATTGCGCAAGTTAACAAAATATGGTGCGGCCAACAACAACCGGCTGCCATACCACGAGAACATTTCGCCATCCACCAATCTTACGTCGGCCATTGGACAAAATTTTTTGACTTCGTCAATATGCCGTTGCTTGAAAGGGAAAGGCTCTGAGGACAGCAAAACAACCGCTGGCTTTGCTGCCGCCAGTTCTTCCAACGTTAGAATTGGGTATCGGGTTTTGTGTTCCAGCACATTTATGAAGCCTGCCAGCCGAAGCAATTCATGGATGAATGTGCCACTGCCCACGGCCATCCAAGGTTTATACCATATCATATAAGCTGCCCGAGTTTCCTGACCTTCAATTTTCAGTGATTCAAAAGCCGTTCTTATGGCGTCATTAAGTTGTCCGGCTTCCGGCTCTTTTTGCGTAAGCTGCCCGATGGAGGCTATCATGGCCAAGGCATCTTCCAAGGTCTCGATGTCGCTCGTCCAAACCGGATATTGCTGCTGCAAGGCTTCGACCGTTTGTCGGTCGTTCTCCTCTTTGTTGGCGATGATGAGGTCGGGTCGAAGGGCGGCGATTTTTTCCAAGCTGACCTGTTTCGTGCCACCCACCCGTTGTTTGGCCTTGCAATCAGGCTGGGGGTGTATGCAAAATTTGGTCAAGCCCACAACCTTTGCTCCCAAGCCTAAGTGAAACAGCAGCTCTGTTTGCGAGGGCACGAGCGAAACGATGCGCTGCGGCGGCTGTGGCAAATGTATCGAATGCCCGATTTGATCCGTGAAATGCATGGGTCTCTTTGCTGAATTGACAATTTCCACGAACGGAGAAACTCAAATAGCTCGTTTCAACCGGGATTGCCAAAGTTCGGGTTATATTTCCAAGGAAGCGAGCTTGGTCAGGCTTTCATCGGTGAGCCTAAAGACTGTCCACTCGTCCATGGGCGTAGCACCGAGGCTTTTGTAAAACTCAATGGATGGCGTGTTCCAGTCCAGCACCGACCATTCGAGGCGGGCACAGTCCCGCTCCACGCAAAGCCGAGCAAGCGCTTGTAGCAGCAACTTACCATAGCCCTTGCCCCGGTAGGCTGGCCGCACGAACAGGTCTTCGAGATAAATACCGGGCTTGCCCCGAAAAGTGGAGAAGTTGTGGAAGAACAAGGCAAAACCGACTGGCGCTTCATCCTCGAAACAGAGAAAGACCTCGGCAGCGGGCCTTGGCCCAAACAGCGCATGGCCAAGCATCTCTTCCGTGGCTACGACATCGTCAAGCATCCGCTCATAATCGGCCAATTCCCGAATGAACTGCAAAATGACAGGGACATCTTCAATAACGGCGGGGCGTAGGTGTACGGACATGGTGGAGGATTGGAGGATTGGAGGATTGAAGGATTGAAGGATTGAAGGATTGAAGGATTGGAGGATTGGAGGATTGAATCAAATTTCCTTTTTCCAACTGGCGCCAAATTGCTCCACAAGCAGGTTGTCGTAGTAGTCGGCTTTTTGGAACAGGTTCTTGAACAGCTTCATACCCGTGTCAAGGCTGAGGTAGCGGTCAAAAATAACCAGGGAAAGCACAACTTCTTTGCCCCTCACGCTGAAACTCAAGGTTTCCATCTCAAAGTTTTGCCGAAGCAAATACTCATAAACAGGCTTGATGTTCGCAGCCGGCAAGTCGCAAAGAATGGCATCCCCTGCTACAAGGCCATTCGGTTCGTAATAACTGATGGAAATGATGGCACTCCCGTTGCGCACTTCCCAGGTATTGGGGCCTAATCGGGCAAGTCGCACATCATGGCCACATTTCCCCAAAATCTCCTCTATGGTTCTGGCTATTCCCGCAGCTTCATAAGGGTCAATCTCGTTGGGCAATTCGATGGCTGCGCCGCAATTTGGACAGTAGCCATCTTCGTCCAAGCCTTCAAAAACAGCTGTGCCACATTCGCCGCAGCGGGTTCCAACCTGCTTGTTGCCACCTATCCATTGCTCCAATGACGATAACAAATACTGGACTGGCAACGAGAAGCCCATGCTTTCGCTTTCCGTAATTATGAAGGTGTTGATGCCAATGACTTCGCCTTTATCATTGACCAAAGGCCCGCCGGAGTTGCCAGGGTTCAAGGCCGCATCGTGTTGGATATAGGGCAAATCAGATTTCAGAAACTCCCTACCCGAAACAATGCCTTGCGTAGCCGTGAATTTCAGACCGAAGGGATGGCCAATTGCCACGACCATATCACCCACTGTCACCTCACTGTTTTTGGACAAAACAGCTTCGGGGGCGTCGGGGCATGCTGGAACTGCAATGAAGGCAAGGTCGTGTTTAGCGTCGGTGAACACAACCTGGCCCAGTTGCCGCTTCATTCCAGTGCCTTCGACGACCACCTCCCGATTGTCTTGAACAACATGGTAATTGGTGACGATGACGCCATAGCTCCGCAACAGGAACCCTGTCCCAGTGCTATACGGTGTGGCAATTTGGATAACGATATTTCGGTACTGTTCAATGATATTTTTCATAAAGCCCCAATGCAAGCGGTGGGGGACAAATGTAGCTGACAACTGTTATACTTTGGAGCGCCAAGTTTTGTCCATTTAAAATTGCTGTTGGCCATTGGCTTTTGGCTGTTGGCCAAAAGCTAACGGCCATCAGCCAACAGCCAGATGTATAATTAGCCTATTTGACCAACAACTTTCTCACAGATAAGCTGCCATCCACTTGAATTGCCACAAAAAACAATCCTGATGGCAGCCCCAAGTCCACCTTTAATTGTTGTTGCCCAGCGGGCAAAATCTCCATATCAATGCGTCGCACTTGCTTTCCAGTTGCATCATAGAAAGTTAGTCCGACTTCTGCCGTTTTTTTCAAAACCAAATCAATGGTGACCGCATCACTGGCTGGGTTCGGCGAGACCATCCACTCAAAGTTTTCATCGAAAATAGATTCTTCTGCATCTGTGTAAAAACTGGGCGGCGTCACCCGTTTATCGGTGTAAAGTCGGTACTCCCCAGCACCAAAGGAAAGTGCCGTGGCAGCGTTTTCCACGTTGAGGCTATCCCCAGAAAAATACTCATACCACCAGCCCGTTTGCTGGAAATTGGGCGTCACGTTGTTGGGGCTTA
Organism: Saprospiraceae bacterium; assembly: GCA_016714985.1. GTDB lineage: Bacteria > Bacteroidota > Bacteroidia > Chitinophagales > Saprospiraceae > UBA6168. Next base: position 251,848 of record JADKBS010000009.1, read on the forward strand.
CGCTGAAATTGCCAAGCACCACGGCGTTCATGGACGGGTCGTTCAGGTGGATGGTCTTTTGGAACCCACTGGTGTTCATGGTGAAATCGGTGGTTTGGAAGGTCTCATGCTCGGTGCGGAGGTGATTCATGCGGCGCACCACGTTCCATAAATCCACCCGGTCGGGGTTGGCCATATAGTCCCAGCGGATGGGCTTGGGCGATAGGCGACAATTGTTGTTGATGCTACCGTCTTCACATCGGTTGATGGAGAAGCCGTAGCCCATTTCGAAGAACTGCCAGAGCATCTTGGGGCCGGGTATGCTGAGGTAGAAAACGCTGGTGAGTTCCGCCCGGTCCAAGGCCGTGGAGAGGTTGCGCACATTGTAGCCAGGGGTGGAGTTGTTGCCGAAGGTAATGTTCTTGTACATCAAACGTTCTTCGTCGTGGCTCTCCATATAGGCGATGAGGTGTGGGTCGTCCCAGCCCTTGTTCTTGTAGTTGGCCCCAGAGAAGTTGCTAGCATAGCCCATCGAGCTTTCGAGGAACTGGTCACTGACCCCTGCCCCACCCCAAAACATGCAGCCATAGTCGCTCAGTTCTTCTTCTTCGGTATTGGCGGTAAAATGCTCCAAAATGACATAAGCGCCATCATCCACCGCCCAAATGGCGTCGGCATAGTCTTTTATCGTGGCAATGCGGGTGGCATCATAAGCCCCAGCATCAAAAGGGCCGTTGGTGTTCTGCGTAAGGCCCTTCGAGAGGTCGAAGCGGAAGCCGTCCACGTGGTAGTCACGGAGCCAGTGCTGCAGCGTTTTCCTGACATAAACCTTGGTTGCGGGGCTTTCGTGGTTGAAATCGAAAAAGACGTTGAAGTCGTGCTTGGGAATGGGGTTCAGCCAGGGGTTGTCGGCGGCAGGCCTGAAATTGGCGTTGTCCCAATACAACATGCAAAGCGGGTTCTTCTCGTGCGCATGGTTGAACACGACGTCGAGGATGACGGCGATGCCCCGTTCGTGGCAGGCGTCCACCAAGGTTCGGAACGCTTCGGGCGTTCCGTAATACTTGTCCAAGGCATAGTGGTAGGTCGGGTTGTAGCCCCAGCCCAGGTTCCCGTCAAACTCGTTGATGGGCATGGGTTCAATGGCATTGATGCCCAGCCGTTGGAGGTAATCGAGCGTATCAAGCAGTGTTTGGTAATTCTGTTTCTTGGTGAAATCCCGCATCAGTATTTCATAGATGATTAGTTCGTCCTTTTCGGGCCGGTCATAATCATCGTTTTGCCAATCGAAAGCTGGCTCGGCGGTGCGCAGCAACGAGGCGATGCCCGTGGTCTTGCCCGTCGGGTAAGGCGGTATGTTTGGGAAGGACTCGGCGGGTATATATTGGTCGTTGGAGGGGTCGAGTACGAGGTCGCTGTAGGGGTCGCCAATGCGGATATCGCCATCGGTCACGTACTGGAAAGCATAGTATTGTTTGGGGGTTAGCCCTGTAATATCAATCCACCAGGTGGTACCATCAGGGGTGCGTTTCATCTGGAAATCATCGCTGAACTGCCAGTCGTTGAAGTCGCCAAGCACATAAGCGAAGCTTTTGCCGGGAGCATAAAAAGCCAGGCGAACCTGTGCACCCGATAGGTAATTGATGCCCAAATCGGTGCCTGACGGCAATGCTTCCTGCATGGGCACGGAAGGCACGAGGTAGGTAAAGGAACGGCTGACGGTCTCTGTCCCATTATCGGCGATGACTTCCACTTGATGCACCCCACCGCTGCCCACGTTCAGGTTGTAGTTGAGCGAGGTGCCATTGCCCGCCACTATTGCAACGCCATTGTCCACAACACTGAACTCCGATGGTTGCGAAGCAGCCGCTTGAATATTGATGACAGAACCAATGTTGGTGAACACTGTTTGCGCTGTTGGCGCTAGGAGCGACATGGTGAAACCCTGGTTGGCTGGCGCAACGTCGTAGAAAATATCCGTACCGCCCGTGCCTTTGCCTTCAAGGGAACCATTGGCATTGCGGAACACGAACGCCATTTTTTGAATGACCTCATTGGCACTCGTCAGGCCATAGTATTGACGGATGGTCGGGGTGATACTATAGCTGTAAACATTGGGCTGACCGCTCACTGGGGTCATTTTCCAGGCTGCGTTGGCCTGCCCCCAGGTGGTGACAACGTATTTCCAGTCACTTGGCCCCGTGCTCAGGTTCGTGATGACCACCTGTGTGCAGGTAAACATCGCAGTTGCAGTTGGCGAGGCCGCCGGTGCCCTCCGTGGCATCGAAGTAAATGGTGACCGCATCGCTCTCAGTTGGGAAAACAGGGTCGGCCCAGATAACTTGGGCATTGGTGCTTGTTGCAAAGCAACCTAACAAGCATAGAAGGGAGTAAAAACGGGACATGCTTTTCAATTTTTGGTTAGATAGCGGAAGATACCGACAAGGCAAAAATAGGGACTTCGTTTAAGAAACTGTTTTAAAAACCCCTGACGAGGATGAAAACAACCAATTTGGAGGAACCAACTGAACCTATAGGAATCCGCTTTCCCCAGTGTCAAAGCTGCACACAATGCAAAAGGTTCATCTTTAACTACTCAACAAACCTGTAACTGAAAGGCTCGTACACCTGCTACCTGCCCGGCCAATGGACCAGTTTTGGCGGTGCCGAGGCCAAACCTGTTGGAAATCTCTATTTTGCTGGCGAACATTGCAGCCTCGAATCGCAGGGCTTCATGAACGGGCAGTTGAGTCGGGAAAAAGGGCTGAATAAGGAGTAATTTCAAAAAATGACTTTTAAAATCTGAAGCCTTTCCTTTCAGTAATTAACTGTCAAACACAAGAAACGTAAACGATACATGATGAGCCTCAACTTAAAAGACACTTCACTCCTTCGCCAACAAGCCTACATCAATGGCCAATGGCTGAACGCCGCCAACGCCGCCACGTTCCCAGTCTCGAATCCTTTCGATGGCTCACACCTTGCCGACGTTCCCGATATGGGAGCCATGGAAACCCGCATGGCCATTGACGCCGCCGCCGAGGCATTCGAGGCTTGGCGGAAAAAAACAGCAGGCGAACGGGCCACTTTGCTCCGCAAATGGAACGACCTCATGCTCGCCCATGCCGACGACCTCGCTATGATATTGACCGCAGAGCAGGGCAAACCCTTTGCAGAAGCAAAGGGCGAAATCATTTATGGTACGAGCTTCGTGGAGTGGTTCGCCGAGGAGGCAAAACGAGCTTACGGTGACGTTATTCCCGGCCACGCAGCGGACAAGCGCATCATCACGCTCAAGCAACCCATCGGGGTAGTGGCGGCCATCACACCCTGGAACTTCCCAAATGCGATGATAACCCGTAAAGTGGCCCCGGCGCTGGCAGCTGGCTGCACGGTCGTCGTCAAACCAGCCGAAGACACCCCGCTCTCGGCACTTGCCATGGCGGAACTTGCGGAGCGGGCAGGCATCCCAGCGGGTGTTTTCAACGTCGTTACAACCGCCCGACCCGCAGCGGTGGGTGGGGAACTCACCGCTAACCCCAAAGTGCGAAAACTCTCCTTCACCGGTTCCACCGAAATCGGCAAACTGCTCATGCGGCAATGCGCCGACACCGTGAAAAAAGTCTCTCTTGAACTCGGTGGCAACGCTCCCTTCATCGTTTTCGACGATGCCGATTTGGACAAGGCCGTGCAGGGTGCCATTGCTTCCAAGTACCGCAATGCTGGCCAAACCTGCGTCTGCGCCAACCGCTTCTATGTGCAAGATGCTGTTTATGAGGCGTTTGTGGAAAAATACACGGAGCAGGTGCGTCGCCTCGAAGTCGGCAACGGTATGAACCAGGGCGTGACCATCGGCCCGCTCATCAACCAACAGGCCATCGAAAAAGTGGAGATGCTGATTGAGGATGCCGTGGCAAAAGGTGCCTCGGTCGTCACAGGCGGCCAGAAACACCACCTCGGCGGCACTTTCTTCCAGCCCACCGTTTTGGCGAATGCCACCAAAGAGATGGCCCTGAGCCAGAAAGAAATTTTCGGCCCAGTAGCGCCCATCTTCCGCTTTTCCGCTGAAGAAGAAGTGATTATAATGGCCAACGACACCCCGTTTGGCCTTGCCGCTTATTTCTATGGCCGTAACATCAGCCGGGTTTGGCGGGTGGCCGAGGGGCTTGACTACGGCATGGTCGGCATCAACACGGGCATGATCTCAACGGCAGTCGCCCCCTTCGGCGGCATGAAGGAAAGCGGCATCGGGCGGGAAGGCTCAAAATATGGGATGGAGGAATTTATGGAGGTGAAATACCTATGCTTTGAGATTTAACATCAGGCGGTACCGCAACTGCATCCGGGTGCTCAGTCCGTTGACCATAGAGGAAGATCTATTGGAAAAAGGACGATATTTTGGAGAGACGCTGATGGAGTTGACGGGCTAACCTCTTACGTTGTAGTCGCCAAATTTATTTGGCCGACTCTATTTGATGACATGCCATATATGCTGTTTGAACTCGTCAACCCTAACGGTCTGCCAAATAAATTTGGCGACCACAATCAGAATTGGTCTTTTGAAAATATTTAGACAATGAGCAATTACAAGCAATACATCAACGGCCAATGGGCCGACGCCCTCAACCACGGCACTTGGGAAGTGCTGAACCCCGCCACCGAGGAAGTGGTCGCTACCGTGCCTTTCGGCAATGGAGATGATGCGCAAATGGCCATTGAAGCGGCGAAGGCGGCCTTCCCCACCTGGAGCAAGACCAACGCCTTCCATCGTGCAGCCATGCTGAAAAACGTGGCGGCAAGGATTCGACAGAACGCCGGGGAATTCGCCAAAATCACCACCCAGGAAAGTGGCAAGCCACTCGTGGAGGCCAAGGGCGAATGGTTCGTGGCCGCCGACCTGTTCGAGTGGTTTGCGGAGGAGGCCAAGCGCACCTACGGCATGGTCATCCCTACCAACCGCAACAACAAACGGAGCTACGTCCTCTGGCAGCCCATCGGCGTGGTGGGCATCATCACGGCCTGGAATTTCCCGGTCTGGAACCTCGCACGGGCTTGGGGGGCGTCCTTGGCGGCGGGCTGCACCATTGTTGCGAAGCCATCGGAATACACACCGCTGACGGCCATGTTGCTAACGCAAATATTTGACAATGAAGGCTTTGCACCGGGAGTGGTCAACCTCGTTAGCGGAGATGCGGCCAGCATCGGCGATGCGCTGATGGAGACGGTGGAGGTGCGCAAGCTGCATTTCGTGGGCAGCACCCGAGTCGGCAAGCTGCTCATGGACAAAGCCTCAAAAACCAACACCAAGCTCTCGCTCGAACTCGGCGGCAACTCGCCCGTGCTCGTCTTCCCCGACGTGGACGTGGCCAAAGTGGCCGCCTCGGCGGTGGCTGCCAAGTTCCGCAACTGTGGTCAGGTCTGCGTTTCACCGCAGCGGTTTTTGGTGCATGAATCCATCCATGACGAGTTCACCCGCATTGCCGCAGACCTAGTTGGTAAGTACCGCCTTGGCAATGGACTCGACGCCGAAACGCAGGTAGGCCCACTTATCAACCGTAAGCAACAGTCACATGTGGCCGGGCTGGTCGAAGCAGCAGTTGCGATGGGTGCAACGGTGAAGGCGGGCGGCAAAATCCCGTTTGAAAAAGGCTATTTCTACAGTCCGACCGTGTTGTCGGGGGTGGGGTCGGATTCGCCCATTTTCTCACAAGAAGCATTTGTCCCGTGTTGCCCATTACGCCGTTTGCCAACTTTGAGGAGGCCATTGCCTTGGCCAATGCCACCGAATACGGCCTCGCCGCCTACCTCTGGACGAACGACCTCAACACGGCCATCCATGCCAGCGAGGCGCTGGAATTTGGCATCGTCGGCATCAACGAATGGACACCGCATGGCACGGAAGCACGCTTCGGCGGCTGGAAGCAAAGCGGGCAGGGCAGCGAGTTGGGGAACGATGGGATTTTTGAGTATATGGAGAAGAAATTGGTGAGTATTGGTGGTCTCTAAATCATAAATCAAACAAATCATGAATCATAAATCCGCCCTCAAATCATACATCATAAATCAAACAAATCATGAATCATAAATCCGCCCCCAAATCATAAATCAAATAAATCATGAATCATAAATCCGCCCCCAAATCATACATCATAAATCAAATAAATCATACATCATAAATCAAATAAATCATGAATCATAAATCTCCCTTCAAATCATACATCATAAATCAAACAAATCATGAATCATAAATCCGAACCACACTGATTTATGATGTATGATTTATTTGTTGTTGATTTATGATTTGGGGCGCAAAAGCAAACAACTATGAAAAAACTAACACCACAAGAATTGGAGGACCGCCTAATAGACTTTGCTTCCAGAATAATTGACTTGGTGGAGGCATTGCCCAAAGCCGCCGCAGCCAAGCATTTAGGAGGTCAGCTATTGCGTTCAGGTACATCCCCTGCATTAAATTATGGAGAGGCGAGAGGCGCAGAATCCCCATCCGATTTTGTCCATAAATTAAGGGTGTGCTTAAAAGAGCTTCGAGAAACATTCATTTGCCAAAAGATAATTGCCAAGAGGAATTGGTTTGCAGACGGCAAATTGAAACCTTTGATGAGCGAAAACGATGAATTGATTTCAATTTTTGTTGCCAGTATCAGAACTGCTGGCAATAAGAACAAGTAAAATATCCAACTGTATAAATGTACAAAAAATCCCTCCCTTCCGGCCTCGTCATCCAAAACACAGAGGCGCACCACGCCAAAGGGTTAGCCGCCTTGCAGCAAACGGTCTTCCCCACCCTATCGCCGGAGGAACTGATGGGCGAGGCGCATTATCTCCAGCACATCCGCATCTTCCCAGAAGGCCAATTCGTGGTGCTGGACGGCGAGCGGGCCGTGGGCATGAGCACCACCATGCGCTACCATTTTTCGCTGGCGCAACATACGTTTCTGGAAATTTCGGGCAACCTTTGGATGACCACGCACGAACCCGATGGCGATTGGCTATACGGCCTAGATGTCGGCGTTGACCCCGAATACCGGGGCATGGGATTGGCAAGAGAGATTTACCGGGCGAGGCAAGAGACCTGTCGTACCTTGGGCTTGAAAGGCCAAATCACCGTAGGCATGATGAACGGCTACCAAGCCCGTAGCCATGAACTGTCCACGGATGCGTATTATGAATTGTTGAAAAAAGGCGAAATCAACGACCCTACCGTTTCCGTCCAATTGCGGATGGGATTTGAAATACAAGGCTTGATTCATGATTATTTGGACGACCCCAAATGCGGAAATTGTGGCGTACTAATGACACTTGACGCCAACAAACCCGTATAACACCCCGTCAACCGTTATTTATTAAAAACATCCAATTAAAAGCGGGCAAACGGCAGCCCTCAGCCGTCCTTATAAGCACTCCAACAGCCGGGGCATCCTCCGCCTCGACCCAACGCAGTTCTACGAATTGGCGCTCAAAGCCCAATCCAAAGGTTTCCAATTGGCCACCCATGCCATTGGCGACGAAGCTATCTCCTTGGTTATCGCCACTTACGAGCAGCTTTACCAAGCCCAGCCCGATGCTCCCCGCCACCGCATCGAGCACCTGGGCCTACCCAATCGGGAACACCTGCGCCGCATTGCCGACCTAGGCCTGCACGTGGTCACGCAGCCCATTTTCATCAAAGAACTGGGCCGCAACTTCCGCCAATCCCTCGACGACGCCTTCCTCGCCGACTGCTACCCCTTCCGCTCCATGCTCGACCACGGCATCAACATCGCCTTCAGCACCGATGCGCCCGTGGTGAAGGACCTTCGCCCGCTCGCTTGCATCGCCGCTGCGATGGACAGGACGGATATGGATGGGGAGGTCATTTCGCCGAATGAAAAAATCGGGTTGATGGAGGCGCTGGAATGCTATACGGTGGGGGGTGCGAGGGCGAACGGGGTGGAGGGGAAGGTGGGAAGTATTTCCGTTGGCAATTCCGCCGACTTGGTGGTGCTGGAAAAGTCGCCAATTGGGTTGAAAGCAACTGATTTAGAAAATTTGCAACCAACTGGTGTATGGCGGCGTGGGAGAAATGAGAAATCAGGAGTAGCCGCAGACATGAACGCAGCCATGTAAAGTGAAATGGCTGCGTTCATGTCTGCTCCTCTATTATTTTCTCAATGTTTTATCACCGTGATTATCTCCACAAAGTCCTTCACGGTCACTTTTAGGTGATAAGCCCCATCTGACAAATTTGCAAGCTGCATTGTGCGTACTGCGCCCTCTGGAGTGGATGTAGCATCTTCAAGTATAAGCCGCCCCAAATTGTCCACCAATTCAATCGAAGAAATCGGGTCTCCTTCACAGGCAATGTAAACTAGGTCCTTTGTGGGGTTGGGGGATACGGTAATTTTATATTGGTTTTCTTTTCCTTCCACTGAGGTCATGACCGAAACCACGACTTCATCCGTTGCTGTGCATCCGAAACTATTCGTTACGGTTACGGAATAGGTTCCCATCGAAGTCACTTCAAGGGTCGGCGTCGTTGCTCCTGTTGACCATTCATAGGTAAGCCCTGTTCCGGTTGCATCCAGTACGGTATCCTGCCCTTGTTGTATGATAATATCCGCACCTAAGTCAATCGTTGGCAAAGGGATGACCACGACCGAAGTTGTTGATGAAACTGCGGAACATCCGTTTGCCCCTGTCACCGTTACGGTAAAATCGCCAGTAGATGAAACAGTAATGTTTTTGCGTGGTTGCGCCATTGCTCCATGAATAGGAACTCGCTGGACTTGCCATGAGTATTACCGAATTTCCCTGACAGATGGAAACTGAACCGATTGGATTGATTGCCGCCAGTGGCAGCAGACTGTCCACTTCAATGGTGGCGCTTGCAGTATCGGTACAGCCATTCGTTGCCGTGACGGTGACGGCATAGGTGGTAGTGGATACAGGTATTGCGATAACAGTGGGGTTTGTTCCCAAGCCATTGCTCCAAGAATAAGCCCCGCCGCCGGAGGCCGTTAGCGTAACAAGTGCGCCAGCACAGACAGTATCGGGGGCGGAGGATAGTGTGGCTTCAAACAAATCGGGGTGGAATACCACTGGCGTGCCTGAGCTACTGCAGCAGGGGTCGTTGAGGTTGACACCACTATTCCCATCATTGTCGCCCACTACTGCTGAGATGTAGTAGGTGACGCCATAACTCATGCCGGGCTGGAAGGAGAAGGTGGGGTGCTGCTGGAAGCGATGGGATTTGCGAGGCTGAGGCCGCTGCCCTCGTGGAGGTAGAATACTTGAACGTCGTTGCCGTCCAAAAACGTCCCAGTATTATCGTAGGTTGCTGTCACAGTCCCAAGTCCACAGTCCACCATTGTTGCTGCCCCCATTGTACCCGCTTCTGTATCACAGTTACAAAGCACAATGTTTTGCGCTACTGTTACAGGGGCACAACCGTTAATATCCGTTACGACAAATGAATAACCGCTGCCAGTAGGAATGGGGTTGCTGGTAAAGCTGCTGCCGTTTAAGGTTCCGTTTAATGGCGTCACGCTGTAGGAAGCAGCATCACCGCCGTTAATCGTGAACGTTATGGTGTAGAACTGGTTACTGGCATCGCATTGGGTAGAAATATTTGAAACAGTTGGCGTTCCACCGGTGGTGCTGTTGAATATATTAACACACTTTGTGTCGGTACAGGATACATTATTTCTTGATGCAGTAATGGTGAAGCAATATTCACCAACAGCATTGATAGTTATGGAAGGCCCATTAGCTTGACCTAAAATGCCAGGGCCTGTCCACAACATGGAAACTGTACCACCTGGCACAAACGAGAACTCCGAATTGGAGGCATCAAGCACAAATTCCGACGTTGGGCCACACCCAATTATTGGCGGGTCTTGAATATGCACTTGTGGACTGAGTATGGCCAAATCTACCAAAACTGTGGAATCACATCCCAACCAATCGCCACCTTCACAGACATGGTAAAGAAAAGGGTCGCTAAATGCATATTGAACTCCACAAACCGTAAATACATTCGGAGCGCATAAAGTGACTTGCCCCAAGTCAGTAACCGTTGGGGGAAGTTCGTTGACGGTGCATACCACAACGCTATCACAACCCAACCAACTTTGAAGCGTCACGGGCGTTCCACCGGGCGGGGTGCCAGATGTGAATATTTGTCCCGTACATTCAACATATTCGCCATAGCAAAGGCTGATTGGAGGCAAAATCGTTGGAGGGATTAAGGCCGAATTTACTGAGATGCAAACAGTATTACCAGCCAAGCAAGGATTTGAAGATGTGACACAGAGTTGCCCAACGCCTGTTGAAGTCCAGTTAATTGTAATGCCACCACCACTTGTACTTCCTATGATATTCCCAAGCGAGGATGGCGTCAATGTCCAATTAAAAGTTCCAGCATTTGGGTTGGATAGGGAGTAGCTTACAGTAGAACTAGGGCAAACATTTATAGGGCCGATTATCGGGCTAGGGTCTTGGGGAGGTAGCGGAAGTGTAGAACCTTGCAAGACATTGACCTGATAATCACAGATATCGCCCGCACATCCGTCGAACACCACATAATAGACCTTACTGGCCAGATAAAAGAGCCAGTAAGCTCAAATGCAGACTGTGTACAGTCGCATTGGGTTGCTACGGCGTCTCCACTGCAACTGCCTTCATATATTGCCGCTTGCATACCGAACTGACCATTTGTACCTGTACCCTGACAATTGGATGGAAATATTTGAAGTATTATGTTTGAACTGCCAGCTATGAAGGAAACCCATTCATCATTGTTTAGTGAATAGCCGGCACAACCTGGAAAATTTTGTTGCACATTATTGCTGCCTAGCCTTCCACAATAACCATTTAAATCCACGCAGAGTGTGGGCGCCTGTGGGCAGTTGTCCCCAGTGTCGGGGAACCCCGGAGGAGGGCATGGACAGGACGGCAAAATTTCAACCATAGCTTCTGCATCCCATTGGCATCCTATTGCATCCGTGACCGTTACCGCATAATTCCCAGGAACAGCCGGGGTGATTGAAGGTGTATTTTCACCATTGCTCCATAAAAAAGTATAGGTTGGTGAATTTCCGAAAATAGTAGGGGCAATAGAATCACCGGGACATATCAATGCATCCGACAATTCACCGGAAAGGGCTGCTGTGGAACCTTGCAGGACATCTATAAAGTAATCACAAATGCTTCCAGCATTCCCATCAAGCAGCAGGTAATAGGTGTTGCCAATAACGAAATTAGAGGATTGAAGGATAAATGGGTCGTCCGTCGCTAGACATTGCAAATCAAGAATATTGCTTGTACAACTACCATATATCCCACCTTGCATTCCTGTATTCGAAGGTTGGGTGCCCCCATGACAGTTCAATGGCGTAATTTCAATTGAAATAGATGATGAACCTGCGACAAATGCTACCCATTGGTCATTGTTCAGGATGCTTTGAGGGCAGCCTGGAAACGGTAATTGTTGAGAATCACTTTCCAATGTACCGCAATAACCGTCTATACCGCTGCACAATAAGGGTGCTGTAATACAATCTCCTCCAGGCACAGGGAGGCCCGGCGGCGGGCAATCGTTACCAAAGCAAGTGATGATGCCACATTCAAAATTGAGCGTGAAATTGTGAAGTACGCCGACATCTGACGCACATACATCATTTACTGTCAGCGCCCATTCCCCATTGGCTGGATGTCCCGGCACATTGAAGTCATTGAGGTTGCAATTGGGGGCTTGAAGTGCTCCAGTAATGGGGTCGGTTACGCCATTGCAAGGCACTGTCCAATTGCCAGTCAGGCAACAGTCGCCAAGGGAGCAATTTCCAGCATTACAAGCATAATCTGTATTGTTGGTTAATGGAGTGCTGTTTCCCAAGGCAATACAAACTTCAACATTGTCTCCTGTAGCACCAGTGCCTTGAGTACTACAACCTCCTATGGCATTACTATTGTCCGCCATTAACAGGTATGAAAGGCCGTCAGGGCTGGTCAATTGGACACTTAAATCACCTATCCATGTATGCTCGATAGTAAAACAAACCGATGTCAATGGACATTGGCCCATATCATTTGCGCCATTGACCAGCACATTAACAACTGCTTGGGTGCTGCCCTCATCTTCAATAGAAATGGGGCAATCTCCACTACCAAGGCAGTCACAAGTTTGAGCATTAATTAACATTACGCTCTGTACACATACTAAAATTGCGAAAAATCGAAGTTGAATCATATCGGTCGGATTAGACTTGTTTATACGCACTTGCTCGATTGTCAAACAATTTCCCAATTTCTATATTCCAAATTCACCTACCTCACCACCGTCACATCCCCCTTTAAGACCTCCACCTCCCCGTCCACGAATTCCACCTCTGCAAACCAAGCGAAGACGCCACTGTTGACGGGGAGGCCCCGGTGCGTGCCGTCCCAACCATGCGCTGGCTCGTTCAGCGTCAGGTAAGCACCCTCGAACACGATTCCGCCCCATCGGTCGAAGATGAGCAGCCTGCGAATCGCCTCAACGGAGCTGCCCGAAAAAAGAAGGAAGTTATCGTTGATGCCGTCCCCGTTGGGCGAGAAAACGTTGGGCGCATAGATGTTCCTGTCCTTTTTTACGACGACCTGTATTTGACCTTCCACAGGGCAGCCATTTTCGTCCTGTGCCCAAAGGTAATAGGTGGTCGTCACATTGGGGCTTGCATGTGGCTCTAAACAATCGGCACAGCTCAACCCTTCCGCTGGCGACCAAGCAATGCTGTCAGGGAAGAAATTGAGGGTGGGCAAAAGCTGGGCATTATTCCCCAGGTCAATTTGCAGCAGTTCGGGCAAGGAGAACTGTAGCTCGTTCGGCTCGTCGAGCGAAAATGGGATGGCCTTTCGGCAGCCATTGGCGTCTTCTATCCATAGAAGGTAGTCACCGCCTGGCAGGTTTGGATAGGTCGTGTTCGGGGAGAAATAAGCTGTATCGTTGATGGAAAAAATATATGGCTCGATGCCACCAGTGACTTGGGTAATTGACAAGGAGCCATTTTCATCCCCGAAGCATAAAGGGGAAGCGGCGGACAAGTCCGCATCAAGTGCCGTGACCGTTAGCGCCAACTGCACGATGCTGTCGCAGCCGCCAAGGGCGGACTGTAAGTTGGCGATATAATTACCTGTTTGGCTATATGCTTGGTTGCCCAACACATAAGATTCACCCTCGCAAACTGTCACATCAAGTGTTTGGAAATAGGTAGGCAGCACGGTCAGAGAGGTCAGCACAGTGCTGTCGCAGCCCTGCCAAGTCTGAAGGGTGTCTGCATAGTTTCCGTTGACGGAGTAGGTGTTGCTGCCAACGACGATGCTTTCGCCCTCGCAAAGCGTGAATTCCTGCACAGTTGTAGTTACAGGCAGCACGGTTATGCTCGTAGTCACTGTGCTGTCGCAGCCCTGCCAGGTTTGAAGTATATCAACATAATTACCGCTAAGGGTATAGGTATTGTTGCCAACGACAATGCTTTCCCCTTGACAAATGCTGAAACCCTGCTGCGTAAATGCGAGCGGATGCAAGGTAATCGAAGTGGTGACGATGCTGTCACAGCCAGCTAGTGTATTCAAGCTGTCCACGAATATGCCAGGCTGTGTATAAACATGGTTACCCACGATTATGCTCTCGCCCTCACAGAGGACGAGCGCTTGCGTAGTTTGAAAAACAGGCAGTACGGTGAGGTCGGTCAGCACGGTGCTGTCGCAGCCATTTAAGTTTGGGAAAGTGTTGGAATAGCTGCCGCTTTGGCTGTATTGGGTATTGCCTACGGTAAAAGTCTCACCTTGACAAATGGTGGGGGAAATAACCTGCACAACGGGCTGGCTTACAATGACTTCAACGATAGCAGTGCTGGTGCATATTCGGCTGAAATGTATATCGTCCAAACCGAAATCGTTGCCGCCAACCACCAAGTTTTGGTTCACAAGCCGAATGACGGCAGTATTAGCATTGCCCGAATTCCAAACAATATAGAACTGCTGCCACTGGCACTGTTGGGGCAAAGGCTGGAACACATTGCCCAGTAGCTGTCCGTTGACGCTGAACTGCAAATTGGACAAATTAAACTGGATGCTTGACCAATTCGTTACCCATGCCGAGAAAATATAATCGGTCTGTGGCTGTACGGCCACGGTCTGCTGCCAAACAGTGGTATTCGGGATACCGGCACCGTTAACGACCATGAAGTTTCCAGTGCCGCTCGTATGGTCGGTGCAGGGTGCAGCAAGCGGGTGGGCATTCATGGCATTGTCTGTTATGTCGTACATAGCCTGCGGCCCCACGTCATTGTGGCTGTAAGTATAGTTGCTGGAAAAGCCCGTATTCCCCAGTTCAAAATCACCGTTGAAAATAAGGTTCGAAGTTTGCGAGGTGCCGGTGACGGTGTAAGTGGTCGTCTGCGACGGCGTGGCGATTGGGTCCGCAATATTGGTTGCGCTCAGGCCATCGGCGGGCGACCATACATACTGCTGGGCTCCCTGCGCCAGCAACTGGCTGGATTGCCCTGCGCAAATAGCAAGGTCTGCAGCTTGGGCGCTCACACCTGCCAGCACGGTCAGGTTGGTCAGCACGGTGCTGTCGCAGCCGTTCAAAGTCTGAAGGTTGTCGGTGTAACTGCCAGTTTGGTTGTATTGGTTATTGCCCACCGTTATGCTTTCGCCCTCGCAGACACTAAGGTTTTGCTGGGTTACAGTTGCGGGATAAACGACTATCGAGGTGGTCACGATGCTGTCACAACCATTGCCAGCGGCAGACTGGAGTGTGTCCAAGTAGTTTCCCGTTTGGGTATAAACTTGGGTGCCCACCGTTACGCTTTCGCCCTCGCAAAAGGTGAACGATTGTGTGACTGAAAGTGAAGAGACCACGGTAAGCGCCGTTGTCACAATGCTGTCGCAGCCATTTACCGAAAACAAATCGTCCGCATAATTGCCGCTTGTTGTGTAAGTATTTCCGCCAACGACAATGCTTTCTCCTTCGCAAATAACAAGTGTTTGGTTTATTTGATAACTGGGGTTTACGGTCAGTTGCGTTGTCACCGTGCTGTCGCATCCGCCAAAGGCGGACTGCAATACATCGGTGTACATACCAGGAAGTATTGTAAACGCTATTGCCTACAATCACGCTATCACCTCCGCAAATTACGGGAGACTGGGTCGTTTGATGAACAGGCAGCACGGTCAGGTTGGTCAGCACCGTGCTGTCGCAGTCATAGATGGTTTGAAGCGTATTGGAATAGCTTCCCGTTTGGTTGTACTGGTGTTGCCGACCGTAAAGGTTTCCCCGTGACAGATAACTGGGGCTATGTTCTGCACAACGGGTTGGTGAACAGTGACTTTCACGGTTTCCGTGGAGTGCATATTCGCCCGAAAAAGATGTCGTCAAGCCAAGTCGTTGCCGATGGCCACTGTATTCTGATTAACCAATCGGATAACGGCGGACGTCAGAATTGCCCGAATTCCAAATTTCATCAACCTTTTTCCACTGACATTGCTGAGGAAATGGCTGGAACACAGAACCCAGCAACTGGCCGTTTACACTGAACTGTAGCTTGGACAAGTCGGACTGGATGCTTGACCAATTTGTTACCCATGCCGAGAAGATATAATCAACTTGAGGCTGCACTGGCACCGTCTGCTCCCAAACAATAGTGTTTGGCGTTCCAGAACCGTTTACCGCCATTAGCTTTCCAGCACCAGTAGTATGGTCGTGGCAATGTGCGGCAAAGGAATGTACATCATTGACATCGGTGGGCAGTGCATATACGCTTTGCGCTCCAATATTGATAGGGTTGTACGTATAACTGCTGGCAAATCCGACGTTGCCCAGTTCAAAATCACCATTGAAAATAAGGTTGGCCGTCTGAGAGGTGCCTGTGACGGTATAAGTGGTCGTCTGCGACGGCATGGCGATTGGGTTGGGAACATCGGTTGCACTTAGGCCCACAGCAGGCGACCAGGTATAGGACTGCCCTCCCTGTGCCAGCAACTGGCTGGATTCCCCGGCACAAATATGAAGGTCATCGGCTGAGGCGCTCACGCCTGCCAGTACTGTCAAATTGGTGAGCCGGACAGTGTCGCAGGGCAAGGAAACCAGGGTATCCAAATATGCGCCAGTTTGCGTATAGCTATGGCTGCCAACAGTATAGCTTTCGCCGGGGCAAAGTGTGACGGAAATAGTGTCGTAAACGTAGCAGGGCGCCGATAATGCTGCCTCATTGTACTCGCTTAGACTCGATGCGTATTCGTTTTCCAAACCTGATGAATACAATGTTAAGTCAATGCAATTGTCTTGGTTCCGAAATTGAAGCCCATCAGTCACATCGGCCATTGCAGCTAAGGCAAAAAGACGACGATTAAAATGCTCGTTGCCATAAAGGAAAAGGGGAAATAGGTTTTCAAAGTGTATGATTTTATCTTTTGACGAATGTCATAGTTAGTGCAGCTATGTTTTTTTCGACTATTGGTGTGGGGCAGTTTTTGAGAAAGGGCATTTGGAGCCTTCCGCCCCAAATGCCTTATTTTCAGATGGCCTGTTGGTTGTTGCCAATGCAATCAACCCTATTGCGGACAAGTAATGGAAGTAAATACGGGTTGCCCTGTATTGGTCACCGTCATGCGCCAACAATTACCATTGGGGGATTTCATGATGACGCCACTGCCTACATCCAAAATATTGACATCGCCGCCCTTGACGCTGACCCTTGATGGTGGTACGTCGGTATAGCCCATCCCAAATCCCGACTTGCCCGTGGAAGTAATTTTGAAGGTGTTGTAGTTCTGAACATTGGTTACACCGTCCAAATATTCGAACATCAGTTGATGGTTGATATTACTGGTAGCTTTATGCGCTATGCTCCAGCCAGACAGCGTTGGCAAGTCCCTCATTGTTATACTATTATAATTGGAGCCTCCATTGTCACCAAAAAGCATCAGCCCCGACTCATAGCCCGGTGTAGTTAATTGAAGCACATAACCTTCGTATTCATGGACGAGCGAGTCGCTCCCGATGACGACTGTTCCTGAATCATTGAAGGTGTTGCCATCATCAGTTGACCATGTACTGTTGGTCTTTTCCGCATACAGCGCATAAGGCACGCTCATCAATTGGGTCGTGCCCAAAAGGGCATTATTAACTCCCACCTTCAAAAATTTGCTGCCATTCCCCCAATTGATATTTGAAAAGTTGCCAGCAACGGGCGTCCCCTGGCCGATTGTCAAATTAAAAAGCCCAAACTCGTTGGTTTGCGTAGCGTGATTTTCAACATAAACCGCTGACCCATTCGCTGAACCGTTCAATATGCTGAACTGCACATCCACATTTTGATTGGCAATGGCATTGCCTTGTGCGTTGCGGTAAATGGCTTGGTAATTAAGCCCTTGCGGAGCTTGGGCGGCTGCAAATAATGCTACAAACAAAAGGAAAAGTGTAATGGTATTTTTCATTGCTTCATGATTTTAATTGTTTTAACAAATTGCTCGTCGTACAATCGGACAAAGTAGGTGCCCGCAGGAAACGGTTGGAAATCAACGGGGCTTTCGTCCCATTCCTGGCTTAGAAGGCTCTTGCCATTAATGTCAAAAAATTCGAGCGTCTGAAATCCCGTGTAATCTGTTTCGATGAATAGCTCGCCTCTAACTGGGTTCCGGGGAACGCCGAAAATGCGAATTGCTTGTCGAAAAGGTCATTGGTGCCGACCAAGACAGTCAGTGGCTGCAATACGCCCTGCGTCAGGTGATTTTGCGTGTTGGAAATGGTGGCCGTGGCAATCTCGCCGATGGCGTAGTCCAGCCTTTCGCTTCCTGAAGACAGCGTACCACCTGTCGGATTGACCACGGATTGACCAGAGGCCCCCTGTGCCGAAACCAATGCCAGCAGGGTGACCCAGAAAATTGTTTTTAGCATGTTCCGTATTTTTAATCGTGATGAAAAAGCAATTGGTTTTGTTGAATTCATGCCCCAAAGCTGCACTGCGTAAACCTTGCAGCGAGGTCATTTGCCACGAAAACCCCAAAAATTGTCATGAACTCGGTCGTTTTTTGCCACGAAAACCGCAGACTGGGCTGGTCAAAGTCTGATAAGGGGATTAAAAAGCCCCGCCCAGAAAGCCTAGGCGAGGCCTTGAATTTGGTTGTTTATTGGTGACTCAGGATTGGTTAGACTCTCAAAACCTCCATTTCGGCATTAAGCTTCAAAAGGTGCTGGTCGAAGATGTCAGTGTCGTATTTTTTACGGAGCTGTTCGTACACTTGACGGGCACTATCTAAAGCGTGAAGGATGTCCCTTTTCTTTACTCCAAACACAGCTCTCTTGCTCATCAAAGAATTCATCTCATGTTGGAAAGCGCTGAACAACAGTTCAAGGTCTTGCTTGAACTCCATCCGCTGTTGATTGTATATTCGCTGGGCTTCCGCTACTGAAACCTGACCTGTCTGAAGCGATACCTGTTGAACGAACCGAGGGTTTTGTTTGACAAAATGGTCCAATGAGTATTGAATGTCATTATCGGCAACTTGTGCATCAGCAAGTTCAAGTTGCATAAAACTAACAAGGTTTTTCAAGCTATCACGTGCAATCCTTGCATCGGCGTAACTCATTTCGGTATCGTTGAAGCGCACTTTTAAATCCCTGATAACTTTGACTTAAATCCTGATAACCTTGAGTTAAACTACCCATACGGGTAGTAAATGTGGATTCTATGTCTGCCAACGACTGTTCAAGGTTCTAACGAATCCACTAGTTAGGTATAGGCTGTCCGTAACTCTTCGCTTAAGATGTTCGACGCTGTCGAGGCTATGAGCCAGAACGTTCAGTTTTGCCAGATTCCTACTCTATTCAAGGCTTTTCGGATGTGGCCTTTTGTCAACGGGCTACCACCATTCGCTTAATTTCCCGTCCATGTTCATGTGTAAGTACTACCAAATAAGTGCCGCTATGAAGGTTGCCAGCATCATATTGAATTTCGGAATCCAAGTCGTCAGCATCACCACTAAACAGTGTCTCTATAAGTTTACCTGCCAAATCATATACCTGCACGGTAGCTTTGCCAATGGGCATGTCTTCAGCAAACTCCAATCTTACCAGCCCAGATGTCGGGTTCGGACTAATTTTGAATTCTGGTTTCTGAGCATCAACAATGGGTGTATCCTCTTCCCGATTCCCTGTTTCATCGCCTGCCACATTTGTACCCAGAAAGGTCAATATCCATCGTTGACAATTCAAGCTATTATCTGTCCACAATTGTACATTCGTGCCAGCCCAATTGCCACAATCCTGTGCATCAAGGTTTAGGTTCGTGTTGTTTTTGCTCTTAATCTCATAAGACCCATCTGACTGAACTTCGAGCACCCATCTCTGGCAAATGTTGCTAAAATCATTCATGATTTGGACATTGGCGCCCGCACCTCCACAGTAATAGACATCAAGGTTTAGTCCTATATTATACTTGGCCTTAATCTCGTAGGAGCCGTCTACTGGTTGGTACTCGAACACCCATTTTTGGCAATCATTGTTCAAATCGTCCCATAGCTGGACATTTGCACCTGCTCCTCCACAATATGCAGCGTCCAACACTTTATTGGTGCCTTGTCGGGTTAACTTGTAAATGCCGTTGTTGACAATGCCTGTAATCGTTGTGAAAGACCCAATGTTGCTATATGGACTAGAACCTCCACTGTTACAAATTCTTTTCAAACGATACTCATACGATGTTGAAGCAATTAATCCTGTTAGGTTATAGTAATGGTAATTTGCATCCAGAGTATTTACCACCCATGCCGGGCTCCCTACTTGGCGGTGCTCCAAAACTATGTTTTGGGTGTTTGAAGAATTTTGAGTCCAATTGATTTGAGCGCTATTAGAGGTCACATTGCTATGGTTGATTCCTGTAGGGGTGTTGCAGGTAGCGCCGGACACTATTTCAACGGAAACTGCACTTGATGCACTGGTTTTATGAATAATTACCCATGGAGTTGACCCTGTCGAAGACTCAATCCAGATTTTATAACTGCCGGGGTTGGAGGAAATGCTATTCTTGGTAAATGTCAAAGTTTTGGTTTGGTTGGCAGTAAAAGATTCGCCATTCTTGATTTGAATAACTCCCTACATATTGGTTTGTACTTGTGTAGAGGGCACACCTAAAATTTGAAGTCACCGAAGCGCTGTGGTTGTTTTTTATATTAACGCTTACTGTCACAGATTGACCTTGCACTATAGGATTGGGCGTTATAGTGATGTTGTTTTCCAACCTATAGCGGCTGACCCGGACATATCAGGGTGCATAAATAGAATTTCTAGTTCCGTACGAGCAAGCTGTTATATTGTACTCAGACACATTGCCCGACCCGTTGTTATTGACAGACTCTACGTAAGCAACATGCCCTGCATATCCAGTGGCGTTACCGCCGGGATAGCCATCTAAATCCTCTGATGCGTTCCATTGGGCAATAGCTCCTACTGTAGGGGTTGAACTGACGAGATATCCATTTGCGCTAAGGATGTTATCCCAACGGCAAGCATTGCTTAAACGCTCCGCAGCATTGGATGGGCTACAGTTATTCATGTCGCCGTTGCTACCAAACATCGAATTCTTAAAGAAAAAATTGGTACTGGGGGTGCCATTATCTCTATTCATCCGCCACGCAACGTATGAAACACATTGATTCTTGTACATAGCCCAAGGGTCTTCACCACAAGAACCAGCATTGGAATTACAAGTCGAACACGCTGGGCTGATGTATGGGTAATCATTCTGTCCAAAAGATAAACATGCAGATAAAATAATTAGGCAAGTTGTTATAACTTTGATTTTGAGGTTAACTTTGGAAAACCAAATTGAAATTTTCATGACGGTTATTTTTATTGAAGTGAAAATGGTTAAGATTTGTTTGAAAGCATTCAATTGTTTTCATGTTTTTTTTTGGGCATCAATCCCTGCTCGCCCACAGCGCCTTATCCGTTCCTTCCACCTCCATCCCCTCCGGCACATAAATCACATACGACACCTTTTCGCAAAGGGAAGCATTGTTGATTTTGGCGAACTGGCGCAGGCGGTAGTCGCTGAGGTGGATATGCTGGCGGTCGGATTGTGCCATGAGGCGGTATTGGCCTTCGCTGTTCAGGTAGCGGAGTGTTTCGAGGCCACCGTTGTAGAGGCTGACGGACACTTCTACTTTCAGGGTATTGCCTTTGTATGTTTTCAGTGTGAAGGGCTGGTCAAGTTCGATGCTGAGCGATTTTTCCGTTCTTACAGGCATGGCCTGCGTGAACGTAGTGGTGGACTGTGCCGAGGCGAAAAACCGATGAGCAACAAGGCGGAAGTAATGATATTTGATTTCATATGTGAGGATTTTTAAGTGATGATTTAATTGGCGCTGTGCCGATTGATGATGCAAATATGTCCTCCTGCCCACCCCTCGTGCCGAAGGATGGCCATGTACCAAGCCCCGCTTGCCACGAAGCCCCGTTTTCCGCCATCAAAATCGAGAAGCGGCAACCTCGGTGCTGATAAGCTGTATAACCCGAATCACCCCTTTCGTGGCTATCGCCGCCCAGTTCATGGCAAATTTTGAAGGATACGTTGCCGGAAAAGCTACTTTTGCTTCGAAAGCGGTGCTGGATTTGGCTACAGTTTCATGTCCAGGCTCATTGATAAACTAGTCGTTGCCATGTCGAACTCGTTACAAATAACTGTTAAACTCGTGTTGCTTTGCTGCTTATCGTGGTGTGGGCAGGCAAGTGCCCAATCCTGCGGCATGGTCGTGCATGACGCCAAGACGGGTTTGGGCGGCAGCAACTTCCTCAGCATCTTCCAGGACAGCAAGGGGCTGCTTTGGGTGGGCACCTACGGTTACGGGCTAAGGCGCTACGACGGCAAGCGGTGGGAGAGTTGGTCACAGTCCGAAGGGTTTTTCAACAACAACGTAAGCGATATTTTTGAGGACAAGGAAGGAGGCATCTGGCTCGACCATAGTACGCACGGCGTATCCCGCTGGAAGGACGGCAAGGTGCAGTCTTTTGATTTTGCGCAGGATACCATTTCCAAGGGCAAGCTTTTCTACGACCAAAAAAAGGGGGCTGTGACCATTGTAGAAGGGTTTCAATTTGAGGGGGTTGCCGCTGCCCGCATATTTGAATTTGATTATAAAAAAAGGCGATTTATTGACACAAAAGAGAAGGTCGTCATAAATGGCATCCCCAAAGGCTATTCTCATTTACATGCAACAAGGGGTCAAAATAATGAGTGGTGGGCAAATGTCAACTACTCAGCAAAGCGGAAATTGGAATTTTATCAGATTAAAAATGGTAATGCCCAAATCTTGAAAGTGCCCAGCAGTGACTACATGGACGAACTTCGGAATTAACCTAAACCCAGAACTTGGAAAAGCAAATTATCAAAACAAGCAGGGATTTTTCATGCTTGAGCAAAGTCGTTGGGCATTATTGCCTTCCCCTCCATTGCCATATATTGGCGAAACAAAAAGTGCAGTCAACCTGAAATATACAGGTTGTTCTTATGACCCCAACAGTCATAGTTTTTTTGTGATTTGGGGTTTGATGGAAGCTGAGCGAGGCGGAAAACGCTACCTGCTTGCCGAATACGACCCCGCCACCATGAAACTGAGGCATACCTTGTTGTTCAGCAGTGAGTTTTTCGGCACGGTGGCTGCAGGAGGCAGGCAAATCCGAAAAGATGCCGCCGGAACTATTTGGGTGGCGACCTATGCCAACATGATTCGCCTGTTCCCAAACCAGCTCTTTATCCCAGAGTCTGCGCCGGGCATGGTAAAACAAGCCGGGGGCATTGCCCAAGCTGGGGATGGAAACCTCTGGGTTGCCTCCAATGGCAATGGCATGGTAGGCTTTGACGGGGTTTCATTGGCGGAACAGCCCAAAGGTTTGTCAAAAACTGCCACATTCGTTACCAGTGGCTATGCGGATAAATCGGGAAATGTCTATTTCAGTAGCTCCGTTCCCTATCAGGGCATCCTAAAATTTGATGGCAAAAACCACTGGGAAAACCTCGTCGGCAACAAAAACGTGCTGGGGTATTATATCACTAATGACAAAAAAGGGCAATTGCTCTGGGGCACCATGAACAACGGCCTCTGGATTTTGCCAAAAGGAAAGCTGGGCAAGGATACCAGCGATTGGCTCAAAATCAATAAGGCGAAAGGGCTTGAATTGGACAACGTGCTGACCGCCCTCGAAGACCGGTATGGCCGCTACTGGATGGGGCGTCTCAGCCAAGGCATTGCCATGTTCGACCCAAAGCAAAATAAAGTCGTGAACTGGCTGCGCACCCAAGACCCAAAGCATTTTGGCTGTATGAGCATGGCCGAGGACGCCCGTGGCAACCTCTGGTTCGGCACCGACAAGGGGCTTTGTTTTTTTGAAAACAGGCCGGGCATAGCCCCCGACTTCGATTTAAATGCGGCAATGCAATTGGTCGGCCTTGATTTCACAGGGCAACTCCCGGTGGCGTCCTGCATCCTTTACGACGCCAATACGCTCATCTTTGGCAACGAGGCTGGCTTTTACCTGCTTGACTTGGCGGCATTTTACGAATCACCAAGCGGGGTGCTGGTGCGCAGCTTTAATGAAATGAACGGATACCAAGCCGGGGCCGTTGGTCAAAACAGCTTTTTCATAGACCGTGACTCCTGCCTTTGGATGACGGCCAACGGAGGGGTTGCCCGATTCGATCCCGGTGCCTTGCCGCCTGATTTGGCCATGCCACAAGTGCTATTGGATAGTTTGGTGGCAGATGGCCGTGTTTTCAGGGATTTCTCCAAGCCAATTAAGTTGGCCGGGGAGCGCTTTATTCAAATCTATTTCCACTCGCCACCCAATCCCCTGTTGAACGACAATATCCGGTTTGAATACAGGCTCTCGGGCGACAGCACTTGGATATCGGTTCCGCCAAGTGACGAATCTATAACTGTAAGTTTGGATGACTTAACTGGAACATAAACCAATTTGGAGTTAAGGACGGTGAAGGACTGGATGTCCGAACCATCGGTGGTTGAGTTCCAATTCCACCCGTTTGGTGGCAAAATCCCCTGTTTTGGTTGGCAATTATGAGCGCCGTCATCGTATGGCTGGCGTTTATTTGCGTAGGAAAGAAAACAAGATTCACACAACAACTACAAATCGAACGGTCAAAAATCGAAATCGAGGCAATGGGGAAGAGAAAAACAAGCTACAAAGTGCAGGCCATCGTCAACCAACTCAACCCGCACTTCATCAACAATGCCCTGCATTGGCTCGCAAGTCCGCCTGGACGAAGGACGAAGAGGCCGTGGGCGTGGTGGGCAAGCTGTCGGAAAACATCAGCACGGTTTTCAAAAACAGCCGCCAGAAAAGCTTACCATTCTCCAAGACGAAGTCAAGTTGGCCGAAAACTACCTGTTCATCCAAAATGCCGCTTCGGGATAAGCTCGATTATGAAATGCCAGACAAGGAAATACTTAATCGTAGAGCTTGGTTATGTCCCCTTGATGATAATCCAAATCCACGTAGAAAACGCAGAGCATGGCATCCCGCAACAAAATGACGGTGGAGGCAAGGTGTCTATTGGGTTGAGAGAAGACGGGGAATACATCGTCATCCAAATAGAAGACAATGGAGTAGGCCGGGAAGCCGCAAAGAAAATTGGTTCAGAAGGCACTCAAAACGGGACCTTGATGCTAAAGGAGTTGGAAACAATCTACAACCTCCAAAACAGGCTGCCAATCTCCCAGCGCTACGAGGATGGAATTTTCACCGACGAAACAGGTAACCTTACTTGGCAAGGATGATCATCCGAGTACCCAAAGAATACAATTTTGAATTATGAACACATTGAAACTCCGCTGCATCGTCCTGGAGGACGAAGACGACATCCGCAACTGGTTGGTAAAAAAACTGCAACAGTTCCCCGAACTGGAATTTGTGGGTGAGGCCGCTACAATTGACGAAGCTTTCCGGCTCATTGCGTCCACGAAACCCGATGCCGCTTTTATGGATGTCAAACTCATCGGGGGCGATGCTTTCACGCTGCTTTCCCGCTTTCAAGCCAATGGTTTGCTGATTCCTTATATCGTGATGGCGACAGGCTACCTGGTATGTGCAAAGTGAGACGGCCCCTGAACGATTATCGGCGCTTCGTGGTGCAATATTTGGTGAAGCCTTTCGTGGAAAATTGGCAGGAAAAACTGCGCAAAGCCATTGATGCGCTGATGGCAGCAAAGCTGAATGATTCCATTTCAATATCAGCTCCACCCGTCAATAAAAACGATTCGTCGGCTGGGCATACTTTCGTTCAAAACCGGGGAAACCTGCTCCGGTTGGATTTTGATAAAATCGCCTATCTGGAAGCCGCAGGGGGCGGAGAAACCCTCGTTGTGACCGATACGGAAACACAACAAGTGGACCTTACCCTAAACAAGTTCCTCGACCTGCTCCCGTCCGACCGTTTTTTGCGCATCAGCAAAAACAACCTCGTCAATACGGAGCGCATCGTGAAAATCAACCGGGAAGACAGGTCGGTGGAAGTTAAGTGCCTGCCAAAAAACAAGTCGCTGGGCGTGGGCGACACTTATTATACGGAGTTGATGAAACACCTTCCGCTTGCCAAGGAGCATGGCGCAAAAAAATCACCGCCACCACATCCTGCGGTCTTGCCGCAGGAGCCACCTGTTTTGCTGGAGCGGGAAATTGCCAGCAAAATCCAAGGATTGCAGGAGGAAAAGAGCGAACTGGTTATCGAAAAGCAAAAAAGCGACAACCTGTTGAGGAACATCCTGCCCGAAGAAATCGCAGAAGAACTCAAACAAACTGGACAGACGACCGCCCGCAGGTACGACCTCGTCACCGTGCTGTTTTGCGACATAAAAGACTTCACCCGCTTGGCGGAGCAACTGCCGCCGGAGGAGTTGATTGGCGAAATTGACTGCTGTTTCCGCCAGTTCGATGAAATCGCCTCTCGGAACGGCATCGAGAAAATCAAGACCATCGGCGACTGCTACATGGCGGCGGGCGGGCTGCCCGTTGCCGATGAGGACAACCCTGTGCGCACCGTGCGGGCCGCCGTCGAGATGCAGCGCTGGCTGCTGGAACACAGGGCAGCACAACAGGCTGCGGGAAAGCTTGCGTTCGAGGCCCGTATCGGCATTCACACAGGAGCGGTAGTGGCGGGTGTGGTGGGGCAGCATAAGTTTGCCTACGACATCTGGGGCGATGCAGTCAATATTGCCGCACGAATTGAACAAGCCGGCCAAGTTGGGAAAATCAATATCTCCGCCGACACTTACGAACATGTCAAACGGCACTTTGCCTGCCGATATGGTGGGACTATTGAGGCAAAGAACAAAGGAGAAATGGAGGTTTATTTTGTAGAATAAAGCATCCCTACTTCACGCTAATAATATTAGTAAAATCTTATACGCTTGAGTTGGAAAAGAGGAAAAAGAGTGAAAAAGTAGGTTCCAGGGCTGATGTGAAACCGGAACAGTAAATGTCACATATCGTTGTAATATGCAAACTTGTCAAAATGCACAAGTCCCCTTTTTCTAACCAAATCAATCTGAAACTATGTCAAAATTTTTCCCTTTATCCTACTTCAAATTAACAACAATCTTTGTACAGTCCAAATACCTACCAACCCAACCAAGGCATCCTAGTTCATTGCTATCCCAAAAATGCTCCCATCTCGACCGTAACTTTTCTAAGAATTCAAAATACAGTTCTTCAATGAACAGGCGCTTGTTGCTCGACAGGTT
>JADKBS010000010.1 GCA_016714985.1 Saprospiraceae bacterium
AGGCCGTTGGTCGGATTGCCGACTTGGGCAGCTTGGCCCACGCCAATACGCAACGCATTGATTTGCAGGGAAAAACGCTCATGCCCGGCTTTTTCGACGCCCATATCCACGTCTGGAAAGTGGGCGACCTACTCACCTTCAACCTCGACCTGCGGGGTGTTGGCAGCATCGAGGAAATGCAGGACAAGCTCCGTGATTTTGCTGCACAACATCCTGAATTGCAATGGATTAGGGCCAGGGGCTTCAACGAGGCACAGTTGAAGGAAGGCCGCCTGCCCACTCGTTATGAGATAGACAAAGTGGTGACTGACAGGCCCGTTTTCCTGCAACGGACTTGCGCCCATATTGCCGTCATCAATGCCAAAGCGTTGGAAATTTGCGGCATTAATGCCAAAACGCCCGTGCCCTTTGGCGGCGAAATTCGGCTCGGAACCGATGGCCAACCCAATGGCATCCTTTGCGAAACAGCGCTCGGTTTGGCCATGCGGCATTTCCCCCCGACCACCGATGCGGACTACGAAACGATGATTCTGGCCGCTTGCCGTGAACTACTCCGCCACGGCGTCACCGCTGCCTGCGACCCAGCCGTCATGCCCGATTTGTTGGCCGTTTACCAAAAAATGGACCGGGAAGGCCGGCTGCCCATGCGTATCCACGCTGTGCCCATCGTGTTGCCTGATGGTGGTACAGAACAGCTTCCGCTCCCAGCATTGTACGAATCGGATAATCTTGTGGTGAACACTGTCAAGTTCTTTGCCGATGGCGGTCTGAGCGGGCAAACGGGAGCCCTTAGTCGTCCTTATAAGGACTCCAACAGCCGGGGCATCCTTCGCCTCGACCCAACGCAGTTCTACGAATTGGCGCTCAAAGCCCAGGCCAAGGGCTTCCAAGTGGCCACCCACGCCATTGGAGACGAGGCTATCTCCTTGGTTATCAATACTTACGAACGGCTTTACCAAGCCCAGGCCGATGCTCCCCGCCACCGCATCGAGCACCTGGGCCTGCCAATGGGGAGCATCTCCGCCGTATTTCCGACATGAGTTTGCATGTGGTCACGCAGCCCATTTTCCTGCGGGAACTTGGCCGCAACTTCCGCCAATCCCTCGACGACGCCTTCCTCGCCGACTGCTACCCCTTCCGCTCCATGCTCGACCACGGCATCAATGTGGCCTTCAGCAGCGACGCTCCCGTGGTGAAGGACCTTCGCCCGCTCGCTTGCATCGCCGCTGCGATGGACAGGACGGATATGGATGGGGAGGTCATTTCGCCGAATGAAAAAATCGGGTTGATGGAGGGGCTGGAATGCTATACGGTGGGGGGTGCGAGGGCGAACGGGGTGGAAACCCAAGTCGGTAGCATTGCAAAAGGCAAGGCTGCCGATTTAATCGAACTTGACTTGCCAGTCACTGGATTCAGTGCGATGGAATTGGGAAACTTGTCAGTGGTTGGGGTTTGGCGGAATGGAGGAAAGGCGGGAGGGGGTTGAGTTTTGGGGGCATGAAAAAGGCTTCCATTGCTTGAAGCTTTTTCTAAAATTGCGGGGTGACAATATTTTGATTTACGACCACAGGTAGAGATGAGAGGGAGCCGACCACCGAGAGGAATCCTAAGGATGGGAGCGAAGTGGAATCACGGATAGCCCGACCGTAGGGAAGCATATAAGGGTTCTTTGTTTGTGTAAATTTTATATTTTATGAAGAGTGCAGTGATTTTTTAACAGTTAATAACAATGCTCTAAAATTTTATACTAATCTTAAAACATTTTAACAAACGATTAATCGTTGCGGTATTGCGATGGAATTTTAAAAGCCCAATTTTTGCGAACATCATTTCATCACTAAATCCAACCGTATGACTACCGAATTCAATTTTTCCTCAGCAGGCAGCGATGCCAATGCACTCGTAAACAAGTATGTAGCCCTTTGTGCAGGAACAGCCATTGCAACTGGCCCAATACCTGGCACAAGCGCAATCCTGACGGGTACGAGGCTACGATGGTTTTTCACATTGCCCGTGTTTAGGGTTATTCGCCAACTTTGCAGGAAGCGGCCAACACAATTGGGGGGCTTGTTGCAGCCTCTGGCATTCTAAAAACCTTGGCCATAGAGGCATGTACGTTCATCCCAATTTTTGGCTGGCTGGTCAAATCCTCTATTGCTGGAGCATCTTGTAAAGCAATAGGCAACTTGGCGATTTCCTATTATGAGACCAAGCGAAGGAAGGGCGAATAACCATTAGTCTTTCCCGAATTAATTAAGGCCAGCAGGGCAACCCTCCCTCCTGGCCTTAATTTTTTAAGGTATGTCAAATTCTTCGATTGCCGGGACTGCGAGTTCATTCCACCAATGAGAGAACCTAGTCAAGGCCGCTCTTCGCTCCTAGTCAGTGGCGGTGCACAAGAGATTGTGCTGCCTGAAACAACCCTGCGCCATTTTGAGCACTTCCAACACCATTGCAGCATTGCAGAGCAAGGCGGCCACTTCTTCCTGCTGGCTTGCCTCAGGGTGCTCGTTGGTTTCAGCAACCTTAACCCCGGCTCCATTGAAAATCTCAAAGGCTGGGATTTCCTTGCCGTCCTGTGCGGTGTACGGTGTGAATTTATAGGTGTATTGGGTCATTTCATTTTCCTTTCATTTGAATCTAATATTCACTGGGCAATAACAACGTGCCGCCGATGAACCAGAGCGAGAAACCGTCCAAGGGGAAATCGGTGTAGGGTATCTTGAAGCGGGCGACCCTGTTGCCGTTGCCATCGCCCACGGAGATGGATGCGCCGCCAGCAGGAAGTAGCCTGATTGTCCAGACCTCGAATTCTTGCGCTGATATGGCAGCAGACTGGTTGGAGAAGATGAAGTCCAAAAGCCAGTATGCCCCGCCGTTCTCGGCCAAGTACTGGACGCCCTCGGTATAAACGTACTTGCGGAACAGGGGATGGCGGTAGTAGGCATCGCCCCCGGTGAAGGACTTGAGGTCTTGAAGCAGGTTTTTCATGGTTTTCCCTTTCTGTTTGGTTTTGGGTTGCGTACCGTCTGCAACCTTGGCCCTCGCCGAGAGTGGGGAAACAACTTCAAGGAGGCTCCGAACGAGGGTTCCCGCCGAAGGTGGGATGCGTTGGGATGCCTTGCGGGCGTGAGGGCGAAGCCCTTAGCGACTTTTTCTCCTTTTTGATTTGATAAGAAATGTCAGTGTTCTGGCTTCAAAAGGATGGTCATGGAATGAAGGGAAACGAAATTCCGTGTTCATCCTTGCGGGGAACGGACAGCGGCTGGAGCGCATGAAGGCTCGATGAGCCACAGAGTGGCCGGATTTAGAGAAGCGGTTGTCCGTGGTGCAAGCGGGCAGGGGCTTAGGGATTGTAGTGAGCCGACCGCAGGGAGTAATCCGCAGGATTGGAGCGCAAGCGGCATCACGGATAGCCCGACCCTTGGGAAGCCCCAATAGAACCACTGTTCAAAGGAATTGCTAAATTCCTACTTAGCTGCGTTACCCAGCAGGGCGATTTCTGGTAAAATTCCCTGCAATTCACACAAAAAGTAACGTTGCAAGGCGAGGAGTGGCTGCACCTGTGAACCAACAACCCAAAATCCAATTACCAGTGATGCTGGAAAAAAAATCGCTACAAATGCAACATTTTATTAATATTTGATGTTTTTACATGAATGGTTTTGATTATCCGTTGGAGTGTTTAGATTTGCGACATCTTACAAAAATGCCGAATAGGTGACAGGCATTTCTTACCATACTTGGGCGAACTTACACATATATATACACTAAGCCCACAACTACATGAGCAACCAAGAAAGACGAGAGACCGACAACCTTGACCATGAAGGCGAGCTGATTGCCATATACGAAAAGCAAAAGGAAGTCATGCAATGGCTAGTCACCTTGCCCGATGGGAAGGAAGCCGACGAAGTGAAGCGAACGATAATCGACGAGCTTTTGAAGTCGGGGGTGCCTTCAAGCATGGCTCCGGTTTCGCCAACACCGGAACCAATCAAGGAGAAGGAAAGCAGTTCTCAAGATGACAAGAGGCTTAGCCTTGAACTTGAAGCCAAGCTTGACGATTTGAAGCACAAACGTGAGCGTCACGAACTTGAACTGCAAATGAAGGCTGACCACCACAAGGTTTCCATTCAGAGGGAACGGCTTCTGAACTGGTTAATGGGCATTGGGGCTTCCATCTGCTTCATGGCGTTTGCGGGGAGTTGCATAGCTCTGTACATGGGGGTAAAATTGGCAGTGCTCCCAGGTTCCGCCATCGTCTCCATCGTCATTTGGCTGATGCTCAGGAAAATGTTAAACCCTAAGTCTTGGAAGGTCATCGAAAAATTGGAAGAGACCGGAGGAGACTTATAAAAGAAAATACAATGATAACCAAACAACAGTTCCGTACCTTCCTTATTATGCTCGTTGCCTCAGCGCTCATACTGGGCACGGCAGGCTATTACGTCTTTTTGTCGGGTTCCGAAATAAGCGAGAACTTAGAGCTGGTAATCTTTATGGTCATGGGCGTTTCCTTTGCCTGTTTACTGGTCTCACTTGTTTATGTGTCGTTCCCGGTGCAAAAAAAACTGTCAAAAGCAGTGGTTAAAAAGACAAAGGCGAAAGCAAGCCCTGACACCACAACACAGACAAAGACCAAAGTACAGATGACAGAAACTGCACTGGCATAATAAGGCAGTTAGTCGTTCCCACATTCCTGTCAGTCCGGCAATCAACAATGCCGGACTTTTATAGCCACGGCCCGTAAAGTGCCACGAGAATGGCCAAAGCCGTGTGTTGCATTTCCCCCACCACACTGAAGGATGCCTGCCATTGGCTTACCAGCGGCATCCTATGCGCACCCAATTTTATTGACGATGGCGCGTCCCGAACCCTTGTGACTGTTCACGGGCTAAGCGTCCATTTGCCGCCTACACGGATAGCAACATCAGTCGCTTGTGGCAAAGTTTTTGACAACAACATTTTAATATACTAAATAATGCTGAGTAACGACGAAATCGAACTTGAAATCCGCCAACTTGAAGGCCGCTACGTTGCGCTCAAGACCATTTTTGCCGATGACGAGGCCACGAGAGATTCCCTGAGGAAGGAAAGGGAGCGGATGCTTGAGAAAATGATTGCCTTGCAAAGAAAGGTACTCCTGAGATGATAGCTCCAGACAAGCAGATGCCTTAAACATTTGCCCACAATTCCTTCATCTCCGAAGGAGATGTCCTACATTACTGAACCAACTCTCCTCGAAGTTTCTAACCTGTTACGGCTTTCCAAATGACCAGCATTGACAAGACATTGTGTATAACAACAAGTGGCTTTCCTATACCACTTATTGTGGCCTTTCAATTTGGTGATTTTCTAAATGGCCAAAGCGCTTCCCTATGTAAGTCATACACAGACCAACCTGTTGAATTTGTGTTACTTAAACAATGTGGATTTTGTTTACTTTTGACTTCATAAGCTAAGGGCTAAAAAATAACCCTTTTTCAACAATGGGAAGTGCTATATCAAGGAGGCCTTTCTCATTCAAATATCAAGAAAATGGCAGGAGAAAAGTCTGTACTCTCAGGAGAAGCAGGGCAAAAAATCACATCAAGATTACTTCAACTTTGTGGATGTAACATTGTAGAACACGTTGATTTTGCGTGTCATAATGGGGTGAAGCACCAAGCCCCAAACACGAAAAGCCCAAGAGGTCAGCATAGCATAGATGGTATCCAATGCTATGATAGCCCGCTTAACCATGCTGTAAAGAAGCTGGTTTGTATTTCTTCCAAACACCACATAGACGAGTATCCGAATACTCCCAAGACGAAGTTGTACCGTACCGCTAAGGATTTGGCTCAATCCATTGATTGTGCAAAGGATAGTTCGGAAATAAGCGAAAGATTCATCTTCAATGGTCAGGAAGAAAGAAATTTAGAGTGTGATGGTCTCGTTACCTTCTTCTCTTCGTCGTTAGAGGAAAAGCATGTGTCTTTTTTCCGGGACAATGGAATGGAACTGAGTGTCCCATCCGATGAATTTGATACCATTTACTTTTTAGACAACAAGCGAGCAACTTTTCTGTACTCATCCATCAAGGAAGCCCAGGAATACAGCGACGACCGAAAAATCAGCTTTGTTTATCCTGACACAGGATTCAACCAAGACGCCGAAAAGATAAACCCTGCGGGCAAGCTGCTACCGTTGGAGTTGATGTGCAGCGATATTCTACCCCTGCTTGTCCAGAAGGGGGAAGACTATCACATCCTTATTTTTTGCAATGACGAAATAGAAAAAAAGTACCTCAAAAGGGTCATTTGGATGGTTCACAAGCTGTGCCCCTTTGCATCAAGGACAAATATCTATTTTCCGAATTTCGACCCAAGCAAACATGACGAGATGGTTTTCTCCGTCAAGCAGGAGTTTCAGGAGAGCAACTATATTGGAAGGATTGGCGTGAAAAATGGGACGATGCTTCCTTCATCAAGCTAAAAGACGACAGCGTGTCCTATCAGAACACGGCACAGACGACTTCCATTTTCCCTCCGAATGAAAAGGTTGATTCGGTGGGTAAAATAACCGACGACTACGACAAGATACTGCCGTTTGGAAGCAAGATAAAACCGATACTTGCTTCCTCCATTCTTTCCGCTACTGACTTGAAGGACTTCCTGAAACGCAAAGGCATCTTTATCAAACACGCCGACAAGGAGCTTATCGTGCCTATTTTTGCCAATCTGCTGCTGTCGCCGATTGAGTTGGATTACTTGAAAGGCTTGCTGATAGACAAGGAGGAAAAGCCCAAATCGGTCAATCGCAGTTCCGCTTTTATAGGTAAACCGGAGCAACTGAAAGAGGTGGTTCGACAGCTTCAACCCAAGGCGGTCAAGCTGAAATCCAATTGAAAGCATTTGCAAGAACCTAAACTTGTCTCGAAGGGGGACAATCGCTATGAAATCGAAATCAACATTGAAAGGCAGAATACGACCAAAGACCTCATAAGCGGAAGGACACAGCACGAAGGTCGCCTTACCGTCCTGCTGGACAAAGGAAAGGTAAATGTCAAAATCGAATACACTTCCACGGAAACCAAAAAGTATCTGGAGGATGTAGCCGCCGACTTGAACGATAAGCTAAAGGGTGCAGGGTGTATCCGTGAAGATTTGCGAAGCATCAAATTCAAGGACTTTCCATCCAACAAAGACCGGGTAGAATTTTGACTGGGTTCAAGGACTTAGACCACTCGGACAAATTTTTTCAAGGAGAGGTCGTCAATATCAAATTCAAGCCTGATGAAAATGTCAAGGATTTGCCCGTTGAGCTAAAATCGTACAAGGGAAAGGTAAAAAACCTCGACATCAATGGCAACTTGTTGGAAGAGCTTCCCCATATCGAAAGCCCCGATTATCAAAACGCCATCCTACTATCAAGGGTAAAAATCAAGTTCTACTTTGAGATGGACGGAAACAAGGGGTGGTGCATTGCAGAAATCAGTTTTCCAAGCACGCTGAACGGCAAGCACGTTGACACTGACACAGACTTGGTCGTTTCAGTTGAGATACTTAGAGGCAAAGGTGAAAATATAAAAGACAATATTCCGAGGCTTCAAAACAAGCTGTCCAGGGCTTTAGACCAGATTGTTTTGAGCAAGTACCACGCTACCGTTTATGAAACGAGATGATTTGATTACTATTGTTAAAATTTCGGTAGCAATGGCTTCAGTCATTACCCTGATTTATATGGTGGTTTTGGGAAAAGAAGGAGAGCCAAGCACAATTTTAAGAGCCATAAGTGCTGGAATATCAATCACTTCTGTTTTCTGGGTTATTCATGTCAAGTGGCTGTGGAAGTTCCCATTGTTCAATCAGATTATCGTTCGACCAAATCTGAACGGAACTTGGGAAGGTGAACTTGTATCAGATTGGAAAGGTGAAAATGGAAGGCAAGTAGCCCCCAAGGCAATAATTGTAGTCATCAGGCAGGATTTCTTAAACTTTCATATAACAACTTTTACCAACAACTTCATTGGTGTTTCTTATGTGGAATCCCTTCTGATTGACAAGCCAAGAGGAGTGCAAAAGGTCGTTTATCTTTACAAAAAAGAAACGGCTGATTACGGCACACAAGAGAGCAATGAAGGTGTTTCAGAGTTGAGGTTGATGTCAAATGACAAGCAAAAATTGGAAGGTAGGTACTGGACGAACATTAAGACCAACGGGTATTTAAAACTAGAAAAAGTCTCTGAAAAACATGTAGAGTCTTTTGAGGAGGGGCAACAACTTCTACAATCCAAAATTTAAATACTGAGAAACATGAAATATATGCGTCTTGATGCAGACAGGATTGGGGAGGAAATAGAATTGGCATTGCTCAATGGTGATGTTGAAAAAGCAAACTCCATTCATTTGTCAGTTCAAAGAGGAATGATGATGGTGAGGGGAGAAAATCACCGCAAATACGGAGTTTGAAATATTGATGTCAGGATGTGATGATATTCTTGCTGTCTTTTCAGGTGGGCGCTTGGAGATTAGTTTGTTGGAGGATTTGAAAATAGCTTTCTCAGAGCAACCTCCTTTACTATAAGCATTGGTGTCGGGGACGACCTTCAAGAAGCGATATTGAACCTACGAAAAGCAAAATTATCTGGGAGAGACAGAATAGTTGGGATATGAGACATCCCAACTATTCCCGCAATAATCGTCATTGAAGCCAGTTCAGCACCATTGGCACAATGGAGATGATTAGCCTGCCGACAAGCTTCAACAATTTTATCACGCCCGCCAATTTTTCAGCCACCTCAAAGGTGAACTTCCATCTTTTTAGCAGCGTTTTCAATTTGAGCACGAGCTTTTCGTGCTTGTCAGTGTATTTTTTAGGGAGCCAACGGCCAGTGGCTTCCAATGCCAGAAGAAAAACAAGCGACGCTATCAATGTTGCCATGTCTAAGATTTTTGGATTAGGAAATGATGTTTGCGACTACTTCCTTTATCTTTGGGTGGCAGCTTTTTGAACAGGGAAAAAATATTTTTCGCAAAAGTTGTTCAAAAACGTAACTCCAAACGATACTCTATAAAAAGCAATTCTCGCAGCTCGGCCAACACCCTTAGTCGGCTGCACATTTTTTAATTTAAAAATTTAAAATCATGAAAAAAAATCCTTGTTTTTCTATTCTGTTCACCCCCCGCTATTCACCGTAGCGAACTAGATTGGTGAAAGCGTTTTACTTATCCTTTTTTCGTGGATAAGAATTTGCTTACCAAGGTATTCCTAAAGTACCACACCATCTTGCTGGCCACCGCTAGACGCCGCGTTAGGGATGACCATCAAGCAAAAGACGCAGTTTCAGAGACATATATCAGGTTACTAGAAAATTGGGATAAATTTAGCGAGCTGCACAACGAAATAGATTGTCTTAAGCTCGCAAAAGTGATTCTCATCTTCGTACTCATTGATGAATATCGAAAAACTGTTAGGGCAAAAAAGTTTGCCGAATCCGAAAGGGTAACTTTAATAACTGACGATGAAAATGAAGCCTATGCAAGCGATGCTTCTTTCTTGGTGAATAAAATATTGAGCATGGTGAAACTTACAAAAAAGGAATCCACCATTCTCCAATTTGTCATTAAGGGTCTTCCAAACAGGGAAGTAGCAAAGGCGTTGGGTGTTACGCCTGAAGAAGTAGGCAAGTCAAGGTACACTTTGATTCGCAAGTTACAGAAGGTGGTGCAAAGGAACCGTATCAAAAGAGACTAAAAGTATATAAGATACAAGTATACAGTCTAGCTTATGTGCGGCATAAGCATAAAAATTAAACAAAATGAAAATTGATTCTTCTTAAACAAAATGTTCCACCAAACATTTTCACCCCAGAAATGTACAGGTACTTTTTGGGGATATGACATACAAGAGTCTTTTGGGGACATAAAAGACTAGAGATAATTTTCTTGATATTAAGTCAGGAATTAACAAAAATTCTTCGTGCATCGGCATAAAATGTAGTAGCTACAATGGGACAAGTCAAAGCGAAAATGATAACTCGATTAGGAGAGTATTTCGACTTTTCGAGTGTTGATTGCTCTAAGTTTGAAGCAAACAAGAATGTGGCCGTTCTTGAAGCTAAGACTATTGTTCCCACCAACGAAAGCGATTCCTCCATTTCCCAAAAATTGCACGAAATGGAAACGGAGGAAGGAAATTCTGATTATTGGGATTCTGTTTATACCAATAGTGCTTCTCGTGAATTGCATTTATCGTTGTTTGAAACGCTTGACCTTGTTAAGGCGTTCTATTCTGACGAAGAACCAGTGACGCTTTCTGAACATGCTCCATCACTGTGTTCAGATGAAAACATCTTCGACTCATGGGGTTTAATGTCAGAGTCAATGCCCAGTATTGATTACAACGCTATGCGAGTTGTTCAGTGGGCATTCCTGTTGGAACTATTTACTATTGCTCAGGCGAAGCCCCACATAAGGAATTATTAGGGTTCATCCAACCAAGTTTTTCCAATAGCTATTCCGAAATACAAGAATTTCACATTTTAGAAGTAGCAGCTAGATTCTTATTGCCCAGACCAGATACCTAGCTATTTAACAGCGTGATGGAATTTCAAACCTGCAACATCGGTTGGCCTATCAAATCCAACAAATTTTGGCACTTTTAGCAAAATATGAAATGCAGCAGCATAAAAATTGAAGAACCCTCTTTTGTGCTTGACTATATTTTCGGCGACTTGTCGCCCAAAAAAGAAAGAGAATTTGAACGCTGGATGCAGCAGGACGAAGACCTACAGTTATTTGTAGAGGACGTACTCTTTATCGCAATCCAAGAAGACCTCTCCAAGCAATCCCTTCTCCAGTTTTTCCAAAAATCCAAGGCTGCGTTCATGGAGAGGTTTACGGGCAGTAACCAGCCTTGAGGCTTGCCAAAAGCCTCCCAATCTCCATCGCAAGATACTCCCTCCCAAGCTGCCGAAGCCAAATCACAGTCTGCCGGTGGCACTTCTCGTAAGGTTTTCCACTGCCACAAAAGCAAGGGCCTTGCTTGCTGGACTTCTCTTTCTTTATAGCGGCATGCAGTGTTTTTACGATTTTTACCCTGTCCGTGGTTTTCAGTTCCTGTTCATAAAACTGCCAGAACCCTTCCACATCATGCTTGAACTCACCATTAGCGTAGTACCCCTCTATGCGGCGGTGCGTCTGGTTGAATAGGTGTGGCCGAACATGTTCATGGATAAAGTCCAATACAGTGATACCATTTCTGCAAAGCAGAATTTCCTTGGGAGGGATGGTGATGCAGCAAGAGCCATCTGTATAGGTGTGCCAATCGGCAATCCTATGAATCTTTCCGCCAATCTCGAACAATTTGGGAAAGCAGTTTGGGAATCCCTGCTGCCACCGTATTTCGATTTCATGGGATTCCCAAAACCTTCCATCGTCATCCACCACATCGAAGGTGCCTCTGAGGAATTTTTCACCGTTTTCTTCTACTATGGAAAGCTTGGGGTATGCCTCCACAGCTGCCCCCAACTGGGACACGAAGGTTTGGTAACTCGTGTTCATGGCCGCCGGGTATCGCAATAGGGACGGGAACCTGCCGCAACACCAGCCAATGACTTCGTGGCACTGTTTTGTTCCTCCTCGTCCTTGGCAAGGCTGCAAGGGAACCTGTCGCCAAAATGCTTTTGCCATTTCTCGCAGGCCTTTTTTGGGTTCTTTTCTTCGAGTGCGGCCTTGGCATCCTCAATCAGGTTTTGCAGACACTCCATGAAATAATCTTTCTGGTTGTAGCTTTCCAGCAAGTTTTCGTCTTTAGGGGCGGTGGGTCTCAGGCATTGAAATTTGCGCTGCAATTCTGCCTGAATGAGTATCAAGGTCTCCTTGAGCGCAATATCGTCCCTGTCGTGCGAATAATAGTTGTTGCAAGCCAAGATAGTGAGAATGAAACCACTTGGCATTTTCTTATCTGTCTGCTTGAACCTGCGGTAATCGCTCCAAGCCTTGAGGTATTCACCAATCTCCTCAACTGCTCCTTGCCTTTTTACCTTCTCCTCAAACCACTCCACAAATGCTTTGGGGTCGCTGTCAATCCAGCTTTTCGCTTTGTGTGCAAGTTCAGGAATGTCGTCGTGCTTGAAATAGATGGGCAGGTCGATGTTGTGGCCGTCCGCAAAAATCACCCTTATGCAGGTGTTTTTGTCAACTGGTGGGATGGTGGTATGCCCATCCACTGCTTCCTTTATCCAGTTGTGGTAGGCCTGAATAGACTTTCTATCCCTTTTTCGCCAAGGAAGTAAATCCCATCGTCCACGTCATAGTAATATACTTTTCTTGTTTCCCCGTTTTCTTGCGCCTCCTAGGTATCGGTTCTCGACAATAGTGTCCATTGGTAGGGAGCCTTGTAAGTTGAACTTGGGCGCAATTTCGTAGGGCTTTTGCTCCTTGAAGTACTTCCTTATCTTATCCCGTAGGCTTTTGCGGGATTTCATCAGGCTCTTCCTTTTTGAGTTATTGAGTCGGATGATAGAGTTGAACTCCGTGAAAATGAGATTACAATTTGCCATTCAAAAATGTTTTAAAGATTATAGTGTTTTTTTGAGCGAAGAATGCTTGTGTTTCCGGGGCTTCTTTCGGTAGATAAGCCCCATATCGTTACCCTTTCCGCACAACAGGTTCAGTGAATGTTGGGAGGAGGCATCCAAGTCAACCAAATGGATTTGCTCGTGGGATACCTGGGTACTCGGTATGCGCAGGTATTTGATTTTGATGTCGTTCAATTCGCAAAGGCTGTTCATGACATAGTCCGTGAACTCGTTTTGCCCATTCATGGAGGTGTCAAACAAATCGCCCCGCCAGTCAATAAAGGCCCGTTGCCTTCTCCAATTGACAGGCTTGCCCTTGGCCAAACTCAGGCTGCTGACCGAAAGCACCTCGATGGAATCAAACTCTTTACCCTTGCCTACGAAATACCGCAAGGCTTCCATTACTCCGACGAGGGTGGGGTTGTTGGCCCATACACCGCCATCAATGAATTGCTTGTGGTCGTAATAGTCAATCTCGCATACAGGTAAATAGGTGGGCGCTGCGGAGGTGGCCAAGGCGACATCCACGTAAAGCGCTTTGTTGTCACGGGTGAGCTTCCCCTCTTTGTGGTCAAACTTAAAAATCCAGGGTCGCCCGTCCGTCATGCTATAGGACGGGATGCAGAGCAGGTTGTGGCTTTCCCCTATTTTTCGGTCGCCAAAGACCTCGCGCAAAACCTCCCGAAGTGCGCTGTCCGAGTATTTGCCCCTAAAAAGGGTTTGGGACAAAGCGCCTAGCCATTTAAAGCCTTTGGGTTTTTGCGGAAAAATCCGGTGCCCGTGGTTTTTATAGATATTGCTTACCTCGGCGGCTGGTATTTTCAAGGACAAAGCGAGGGCTATCAGCCCGCCTGTTGACGTGCCACAAATCAGGTCAAAGTAATCGGAAAGCGAACAGTCGAACTGTTCTTCCAGGTGCTCCAAGATGGTCGAAGAGTAGAGTCCCTTTATTCCCCCTCCGTCTATGGCAAGTATTTTGAATGGTTTGTTTTCCAAGGTATAGTATGTTTTGTAGAGATGCGAAACAATTGATTCGCTTAATAATTATTAGCCTTCTCAAACAAGCCTTTGACTAAGACTTATCTGGTAGTTTTGCAGTTTTCTCAGGTTTAACTTCAGTTGTTTCTTATCTAAACTTTGACGACAAAGTAGTTTTTGTACAAAGAATAACAAGAACTCTAAAAGTAGGGCGTGCTTGATTTCGATAATTTTATATTTTTAGCCAATTACATTAACAAACTCGCTTTTGACCTCATCAACCTGTATGCCGAATGAAACAATCAGCCCTTTTGGCAGAATTTAGTTTCGTCATCCTGCAAATTCAAATTTGATATGTGATAAAATGACAGAAGACTGGGTGACAAGGTGGCAGGAGGAGGAGGGAGTAAGGTAAAGGCCTGCAATCCTTTTTAGGCAAGGTAATTAAGTTTGTTATTTTCAGACCTTCCTAACACCTCATTCACTATGTAATCATTAGTCTCAGGGGCATCTGCTTGGCATTTCCTCGAATTGGTTCGATGCCACCCTTCCTTTGAGGTTTTGGCAAATGGATGAAGGACGTCGGACTCCTACCATGCATAATCAACAGTGAGGGCAAAGGCTCTCAGCCTGTACAATCAGGTCATTCACGCTAACTGCAACATCCTCCTCAGATAGTACCCCTTTCCACAAATTCTCATCTTCCAGCAATCGCATCAGCGGCGACATAGTTGCCCCATGATTGAAATAGCAGCGCAGAGAAATCCCGCCCGTGAATTTATTGAGGGTAAACCTGTGCCGTGCTTTGTCTCTGGGCAGATTGCACAAAATATCTTTGAGGCCAACTCGCAAACTGGATTCTCTGTGGTTGAAAAGTAGGTGAATAAGGATTGGGAATTTTTCAGGCGGGAAGGTATCGAACTCATGCCTGCTCACTGGTGAGTTTTTTCCAATGTTGACCAATATTCTTCTTTTGTGCAATTTCGCCTCCGTAGCCGCAATTCAAAAATTGACTTAAACGGTGGAGATTCTCTTGTAAAGTCTTACTAGCTTTGGCATACGGGCGCATGGCCGTGGCCGGGATTTGTCATTTGTTTAGACACCTTGTTGATGCACTTAAAAAAGCTACCCATAAGTACGTTTGAACGATGGAGGGGACTGACGTACTCATGAAAAATGGTTTGTTATGTAGCGTCGCTCAAAGGCCACAGTACACTATCTGGCCTTCGTCAGGATGTTGCCTTTTTGGGGCAAGGCGTCTATCGCATCGATGGCATGGTAGCGGAAGAATATGGTTATCCATCCATCAAGTTTTAAAAATGGAGCGGTTGGCGTAGCGGAGGATGAAAGGCATGGGGAAATGTTCAAAACTTATCTAACAGAAGATTTTGGTAAAGAAGTTTCATCGGTTTAGTTATAAAAATGGGAATTGTAAAGGTATCTAGTATAATGAACATTATTCGCACTTGCTTCTATTTCTTTCCCGGTAAAATTAGGGCGGCACGGACAACGTGCCGCCCTAAATATTTAAATTTATAACTTTTTAGAATTCAACAATCCAAGGTTCAACTCAAGCAAAAAGGAGGGGTCAATGTGGATGTTAATCAAACTCTGAATATGCCCAATAGAAAGCCAGACATCATTTTTAGAAGAATTGTACGAAAAACCTGAATGAACCTGATGGGCGTCATAATAACAAGGTAGGGTTCGATATCAGTGTGGCAAATGGCATAGTAATCACCAAATTCGACAGTTCTGGGAGCCTCGGCCTCAGCTTATCATTTCTTCGAACAACCTTTCACCCAGGGCGCAATCCAATCACCTTTTTTGTCTACACTGTGGCCCCACCGCAGTGGCAACATCCGTAATTCGGTACGAGGGAAGTTTTGGAATTAGGACTTCACCGCCTAGTGCGTTCTTAGCAGTAAAAATGACAACATCAACAGCTTCATCAAGGGTGATACTAAAGCGAGACATATTGATGTCAGTAATTCCAAGTTCGCCTTTCCCTTTGTCTTTTAGAAACCGAGGAATTACACTTCCACTTGAGCCAAAGACATTTCCGTACCTTATGGCCGAGACCAACAGCCCATTTCCATTGCTCTGAAGCAGAATCTTTTCTGCCATCCCTTTTGAATATCCATATGCACTGGAAGGCGCAGTGGCCTTATCGGTAGAAATACCGACAATTCTTTTGACCCCAACTTGCTTTGCCGCCTTGACCACATTCAATGTACCATCTATATTGACCCGCAGGCATTCACTAGGATTTCGCTCGCATACGTCTACATGCTTCATAGCAGCA
This sequence comes from Saprospiraceae bacterium, assembly GCA_016714985.1. Lineage (GTDB taxonomy): Bacteria > Bacteroidota > Bacteroidia > Chitinophagales > Saprospiraceae > UBA6168. Next base: position 15,849 of record JADKBS010000010.1, read on the forward strand.
GCATGAATGATAATATCCACATCATAATATTTACATGCAATCTGTAGTGAATCGAGGTTGCAAATATCTCCGATGACGAAGTGTACATTGGGGTAAACGGATTGTGGGTACTCTTGCGCCATCTGCTGTTGCTTTTCCTCTCCACGGGAAAAGACTACGATGCGAACCGTAGAGTTAGCTTGTGTTAGCCGCTGCACGATACCCTTTCCAAGGGAGCCAGTCCCTCCCGTAATTAAGTACGAATGTCCTATAAAGCCAAAATTTAAGTTTAGAGGATTTTTCATAGAAGAATATTTAATACGTTAAGTTTAGTGTTGGAATCTTACAAAGCCGTTTTTTGAAAATAGGCCAGTTGCCTTCTGATAATAGTCTGAGGCATTTTCAGAGGTTTCTGCGATTGCTCTAAGTTGGATACAAACCTCTTGAAATTTCATTTCGGCACTTGGCTGGCGCCTCCTTCAAAGAAGAAGCGCTTTTGCTGTGTGCCCCAAACAAAAGTTGCGATGTAAACTTTTGAGGTTTGAGTTTCTAAGGTGATGTTAGCCGCACAATGAGTGTTTGGCGGGAAATTCACCGATGGCTGCTTCGTAGAAGATTCAAGTTTCATTTTAAGCAATTTTGTAAAGTCAAACAAAAATATAACTTACTCTCCTAAAATGCTTAAAAAAATACAAAATAGAATACTTTTTCTGCTAATAGAATACTATTGTTTTAAAAAAATCGTTTCACGAAATAATTAACTATCTTTGCCCGCCGAATTTGAAAGCATGAAAGAAATAGAAAAAAAGAAATTCGTATTAGAATACGGAAAGCCCTTGAAGGGTCATGACTTTGACCATGTGGCAAAATGGATAACAAACTCCGGTGAGCTTCCACTCATTTCGAGTGCTAAAGAGTGTTTCCTTGCGCCAAATGAGATTATGACATGGCTTAACGACGCATTTGAATACGCAGTAGTAAGTTTCGGGGATGAAATTGTTGGAATAGCAACTCTTACCACAAAAGAAGCAGACATTCCGAATGATTCGATTGAAATCTGCCACTGCATAGTGCAACCCATTTATCGAAGGTTATACAATGGTTCAAAAATAATCTTAGAGCTAACAGCGTGTGCCAAGAAAGCTGGATATAGGAAAGTAGTAGGTCGAGTCGCCGTCGCCAATCGTGTGGGTTACCAATTCTTGGAGTTTCAAAACTGGAAGGAAACGCCTGATTCAAATTACAGTAATGACACAAGTGTAATTTGGCTTGAAAAAACATTTTGAATATATGGCTATCAATTTTAGCGACCTGCTTCGTGACTACAGAAATGAATTAGGCCTTACTTTTGACAAGTTGGGCCTAATCACCGGTCTGTCGAAGCAGTACTTACACAACTTACAAAACTACACACTAAAAAGCCTTTCGCTTGAAAAGCTTAAAGACGTAGTTTTGTTATTAAGTCAGAAGGAAATTTTTAGTGAACAAGAAAAATACATCCTAGAATTCAAGGATAGGACAATTGAGAAGAAAAGCGGAAGACGAAAAAAAGGAGAGGGCAGTCCAAGCTATTTTGACAAATATGGATTTCCCAAACCAGAAGATTTAGATTTAACTAAATTTATAAAACTTCTTTTTACTTCTACAGGGTTAAATATATATGAAAAAATTTCATGTCTTTAGAGACCCATGTAGCCGATGTGTCAATTGTTGACAAATTTGTTATGATTAGAGGAGCTTGACAAGATAGATGTTAGTGAAATTAACCATGATTTTGAGGTTTGGACTTTAAGTGACATCCTAGGGGAAACCATTTCAGAAAACTCAGCAAAAGAGACAGCTGAAAATATAGTTAAATATAAAATTACATACAGAAATTTCGTCCCACTTAGGGATGAAACATTGTCAAATACAGCTTATGGGAGCATCAAAAAATGTGTTGAGGAAATCCTAGTTGACTGTTCAAACGAAATTAGCAGCTATTGGAGGCAACACGATTGGAATAAATATCTTCATTTTTACGGAATTTCCAATGCGGCCCATTTTGTCAGATTTAGAGTCTACGACCCCTATAACCCTGAAGCAACGGGCAATTATAATTTGGGAGGCAAGTCGATTCAATCGGCAAAATTTGCAGAAATGCAGCCAACAGAAATTCCATCAATTGTTGACCGACTTAAGTTAATAGTCTTTGCGGACAAAGCTGGCCAATTCGAGAAGGAGATGATTTTCTTTTGTCAGAATGGACTGCTATATTAACAAAAAATGCAAAAAACCATTCCCATGAAAGCAGAAAATAAAAACAACACTTTGTTTACTGTGATAGCCTGTTTGTTTGTTGCCTCACTTCTGATTTCAAACATTGCAGCACAAAAATTAATACCTGTTGGGCCATTTATTTTCACCGGAGGAGTTTTGTTGTTTCCAGTTACTTTTATTTTCGGTGACATACTTACTGAAGTTTGGTCATATCAAAAAAGCAGGATTATCGTTTGGACAGGCTTCGCTGCTAGTTTATTCATGACAGCTTTTCTGTTTCTAATTGTTAGTTTGCCGCCAGCACCTGGCTGGAATTTTCAAAGTGAGTTTGCCACGGCCCTAAGTTTGGTGCCAAGGATTGTAGGTGCTTCTTTGGTAGCATATTTGTGCGGTGAATTTTTGAACAATTATGTTTTGGCAAAGTTTAAACTTCACCACAAGGGACAGAAAATGGGGCTTCGGTTTGTATTATCAACAATTGTAGGTCAATCAGCAGATACTCTTATTTTTGCTACTATAGCCCTATACGGAGTAATTCCGAACAATATTTTACTTACTACAATGTGGTCGGGTTTTATTTTTAAGACCTGCTACGAGGTTATAGCTTTGCCTTTTTCTTTACCATTAACAAAATGGATAAAGCAAAAGTCTGGCTTCGACCTTTTAGACACAGAAACTAACTTCAATCCATTTGTTTTTAAAACAAATAATAAAAATTAGGCGCTGCACGATTAAGGCATGGAGGCGGAAATCATTAACTGACTGGCTATCAGTGGCGACTTTTTTCACAGGCAGCATTCTACCTCATTTTTGAGCGAGCTTGGGCAGAAAATTGAGGTTCTGTCGCTCGGTAAATCAGCAATCAAAGTTGTCCTAAAAACTTAATCTGTTCATTTACAGGCATTTACGTCATCAGCGCTTCCATGTTTTAGTCGCACAGTTCCAAAAATTAGGACGTTGGGTTCAGTAAAATGTCGATTCATTGCCCATGTGAATGCCTTTGTGCCTTAGCGATTTACTTGGGTTGTTTTAGTGTAGGACGAGTATCTATTTAAGACATTTGTTTAAGAGGAACACACAAACGTGGCTCGAAGTTACCTACTGCTTCGAGACGTGTTAGCTTCAAACCCTTCGCTGAAAAATTCTGCAAGCGAAAACCCCAACGCTTCCAGCACCTTCACCAAACTCGAAAACCTAGTCGGCCCCAGGGCTTAAGTATCTTCAAATGTCCTTTCTGGTGAGAAATAACAAAAATGGTAAGGAGGAGCAACGTTTTGTTGGGTGGGCAATAACTGCCGGCGACCTGACTTCATGCGACTTTTTCAGAAACACATCATTGCACCAAATCCAACCAAATGAGGACAATTAGCACCAAAATCTACTAGCAAATTGCTGGCAAATAAAAAAAGGAGCTACGAAACCTAATTCGTAACTCCTTGATAATCAATGTCGGGGTGACAAGATTTGAACTTGCGACCACATGCCCCCCAGGCATGTACGCTACCGGGCTGCGCTACACCCCGTTTTGAAGGATTGAAGGATTGAAGGTGTTAAGGATTGAATTTGGGCACAAGCCGCTCTTCAATCCTTCAACGATTCAATCCTTCAATCCTTTCAAAAAGTGGGTAGTACTGGATTCGAACCAGTGACCTCTGCTCTGTCAAAGCAGCGCTCTAAACCAACTGAGCTAACCACCCTTTTGAAAGGTATGGAGCTATGAGGTATGAAGGTATGTCACACCATACCTCCATACCTCATACCTCCACACCTAAATCACCTTTCTTCAAAGGCGGGCGCAAAGGTAAATTTTTTTCAACATAAGTAAAGCATGTCCCCAGATTTTTTGACACAAAAAAACTTCTAAGAAGCAGCAAAATGCCCTACTCTTTCATACCTCCATACCTCATACCTCCATACCTCATACCTCACACCTCACTTCCTCGCCTCCCGCTTTTCTTCCACCGACTTCCTTGGCAGCTTGCCGTCCATTTGGGCGGTTTGCCAGACGAAGGCGGCAGTGATGGTGGCGGCTTGTTTCATGTCATCGGGCACGAGGTGGTCGTAGTTGTCCATGTTGGAGTGGTGGGTGCGGCTCCAGTAGGCCACGTTGTCTTGGATGAACTGGAAGCCGGGAACCCCTACCCCATCGAAGCTGAGGTGGTCGGTGCCACCTGTGTTCTGGAGGGTGAGGGTGGTGGCGCCCATGTCCTTGAACGGCTCCAGCCAGGAACGGAAACTATGGGAGACCTGGTCGTTGCCCTGGAGGTAAACGGCCCTGATTTTGCCAGTGCCGTTGTCGAGGTTGTAGTAGGCGGAGATTTTGTCGTAGTCCCTGCCTTTTTGCAGGTTGCCGTCGTCGTCGTAGTGGCCGACGAATTCCTTGGCGTAGGCCCGTGAGCCGAGCAGGCCCTGCTCCTCACCCGTCCAAAGGGCGATGCGGAGGGTACGGCGGGGCTTCACGCCGGTTTCTTTTATCGTTTCCATCAAAATGCGGGCAGCTTCGAGCATCATGGCGCTGCCGGCGGCATTGTCGGTGGCACCCGGTGGCGGCCTGCCAGGAGTCGAAGTGGGCGCCGAACATCACGATTTCATCCTTTAGGTCGGTGCCGGGTATCTCTGCGATGATGTTGTGCTCCATGCCGTCCTTGTTGGTGTACTCGGCCTGTAGCTCCATGCTGAGGGTGACGGGGATGCCCTGCGCCAGCAGCCGGAAAAGGCGATTGTAGTGTTCCACGCTCATGGTCACTTGCGGCAGCACCTCGGCGCCTTCGTCCCGGGCGCTGCCCGATTTGGCGCTGGCACCGGACACGAACACCGTGCCGAGGTCGCCCTTGAAGCTGCGGTCAATGGTGGCAAGGGGTTTTTCCTCGTAGAGGAGCGCCCTGAGTTTTTTGATGAATTCGCCGCCGCTATCCGGGAAGTTGCGGTTGCCCCGCCGGCCCCGGTTCTCGGGCTTGGCAGCGTTGGCCATTTCGAGGAGTTCCTCTGGGGTGAGGCGCTTGGCGAGGGGGTCTTCCCATTCTTTCAGCACCCGCAGCGTGTCTATGAGCACGAACTTACCTTTGAGCTTCCCCTTGTATTTGTCAAGGTCTTCTTCAGTGTTGGCGTCCAAATAGACGACTTCACCTTTCACCAGCCCCTTCGTGGAAGGCGACCATGCCTTAGGGTAGGCGATGATGGGCCAATAGTTAGGCGTATGGGCGTGCATTTCGAAGTGCTTCAGCTCCCAGCCACGGCCGAAGGGTCCCCATTCGTCGAGTTGGACGTTCTGGTAACCCCAGTCCTTGAGTTGTTTCACGGCCCAATCCGTTGCCTTGTCGAGCATGGGGGAGCCGGTCATGCGGGGGCCGAGCACATCGGTTATCATGGCGGCGGTCTCCATCACCCTGCTTTTTTCAAGGCCGTGCTTTTTGATGATGGACACGATGGAGTCGTTGGAAATGGGCCAAGCTGCGAACAAAAGGCAAATTTGTGCTTTTCGTGAAAAGGCAACAACAATAGTGGGAGGAAAAAAGATCTTCCTCCATTTTCCGTTTTGGGGTTTTTTTGATAAAAAAGACCAATAGGGAGGTTATCCGCCATTGGTCTTTTATTGAGATGAATATCAAAAATTCAAATTCCTGGTCAGGTAGCCAGCCTTAAGCGAGTCACGGCTCTTATCGGTGAGGATAAATCCCAGTTTCTTGAACTTGGTGATGGAACCGAATATACCTTTTCCTTCACTCATGTTGGAATAGGTGGGGATGTCCTGAGAGGCAGTGATACCGGTGTTTGCAAGGCTGGCGTTGATGTAGTTTTTTACGTATTCATCGCCTCCGATAATCTCGATGTCTATACCGGTGAACACCCTTTTCAAAGTGGCATTTTCGGGGATATTGTTGGCTAGGTGACGATAGAATTCCAAGCCTGGTTTTTTCTGGCTAAAATTACTGGCACTACTCTCCCTGCGCAAGCCTTGAACCCAAGGCCATTTGACGACTTTTGCTGATTGATCAGCGGGGTTGGATGCAGGGTACTCTACATAATTGAAGTAAAGGTTCACGTCAAAAATGGCGGCTGAGTCGGGTGCCTGCCAAGCAACTTCCGTAAAAATGAACTCACTGCTCTCGAAATTGATGCTTGCTCCACCCGGTCTGGAAAGGGCCATCTTGCCAAGGATAACAACCTTTGAAGTGACCTCAGGCAGGCCGTTGCCACGGTCAATTCGGATTTGGATTTGCTCACCAGGCTTAAGGTTTATGGCAGAAGAGTCAATCCTGAACAACCAATTGGGGTCGGTGGCAAAATCGCCCTCCTCACGTGGAAAACCCCATTTGTTGCCATCCACCCGCTGCAAAGTGAACATTTGGCCGTTGCTGACCCGCTCAAGCGTGACCGTAGCATTTTGGTAGTAGCTCGAATCGGCAATCTTGGCAATTTCAGAGGCATCCTCGCCATCGGTCAAGAAAGCTTTTTCAACTCGAATATAAAGGGCAGTGTCGTTGATGTCTATGAGACCGTAGGTGATGGGGATGTCCTTCCAGTCTGCGTTGATCTCAAAATCGTTCGAGCAGGAAAACTGAAGCGCCACCAAGTACAAGGCGGCCAGAAACATGAGTTTTTTCATTACAGGAGAAATATTTCGTGAATGATGAATGATAAATGATGAACGATGAATATGCAAGGCATTGATTTACAAGCATTTGCAAACCCAACCGGTCTAACTAATTTATTCAACTTCACTTAGGGCGCAAAGGTAGGTTTTTTGGAGGAACTGCCAATTCAACCTTAGCGGCAAGTCATGGGGATTGCATAAAAACTAGTCTCATCGGGTCAAAGTAATTTCTCCACCAAAAACCACTGACCTGCCGCATGAAAATTCCACCACTGCGGTCCAAGTATAAACCCCTATTTCACATGGTTTTCCCTTCAAAGTTCCATCCCAACCATACTGCGGTCCAGTACCAGAAGGCAAATCAATTCCCTCATAGCAAAGGCTCCCCCATCGGTCAAAGATTTTGAAAGTAGCAACGGTAAAGTCCCCGTCCTCCCCCAATGCCCCGAAATAATCATTTATGCCATCGCCATTGGGCGAAAAAGCAGTTGGGAAATAGGGTAAGCTTGATTTTTGAAGCCTAAGGTGGACAATACTGTCGCAGCCATTTGTAGTTTGAAGGGTTAATTTATAGGTGCCTTGTTCGCCCATTCCATTGAATAATTCATTGTTGCAAAGTGTAATCGAAACAGTAGTGTCTTTCACAGGATGCACTGTCAAATCCAGTAAATGCATGGTTTCACACGCCTCATCAATAAGGTTCGAATATGAAATAAACTGCCCTGATTGCAAATGTCCGTCCAACACTTCCCCTTCACAAATGCTCGCAGATTGAACCGTTGTTCCGCACAAGGCCAAGGCATCTTCGGCCGATAGCACCCTTTGAAAAATCCGTAAATTGTCCAATTGGCCAGCAAGTGACTGATTGTCAGCAAAACAGCCAGCAGGACAACCTTGGTCTTGACCCAACAACAAAACATCCAACGAAACGGGATTTGGCCCAATTGGAGAGGAGACACCTGTGCTAATGCCATCCATATAAATGCTGCCCAAACCTCCATTGCGAACAAAAACAAGGCAGTACCATGTCTCTTCTTGAAGTTCGAAAGGGAGCGGCAGATCCGTGCCTATTCCATCGAAAGTAAGATGGATGATATTTGCCAACTTCCGATACCCCAGTACAAAGGCGTTGTTGTCGCTGTAACCGTTGATGATTACATTAATAGGGGCATCACCTGTCGTCTGAAAATGGTCAAAACGAACCCTGCACGAAACGCTGAAATTTTGTGCGCCTTGAAGTATATGTGTTGGCAAGAGCACCGCACTGGTATTACCAATAATTTCCAATCTATCCGTCACAACAGCATTGCCTAATGCGAATCCATCAAAACCATTGCCACTTTGGTCATGGAGATTTCCTTGAAAATCATAAAAGGCAACAAGTAAGCTATCACACGAGGATTGAGCCGATACGACGAACATCGAGCATAAAGAGAACAAGCAAATAAAAAGGTTAGGAGCGACTTTCATTTTAGCGTATCAAGTATAGCTTTTTATCCAATTACCTTAACAGAAGCCTCCAAAGGTACTAATATTGCAGTCTTCAAAAACTTATCCAATGAGAGTACAACCGTTTATCCTTTTTTGCTTCGCAATAATTGCCCTTTTCGGCCCGCAAACCACCATTGCGCAGCAGCCCAACATCTACGACAACAACCCAGAGCAGCGCCTGCCCATCGGCATGGAGAAGTCCAAGCACCGCCACCTCCCCGCCACGGGCGGCAAGGTGGACAAGGTGCGGGTAGAGCCTCCGTTCTGGTTCACGGGCATGGTCAACCCCAGCCTGGAGGTGCTCATTTATGACCAAAACATCAAGGAATACGAGGTGAGCCTGGCGAACAACCAAGGCATTGCCCTCAAGCAGGTGCATAAGGTGCAAAACCCCAACTACCTCTTTGTAGAATTGGAAATCGGCCCTGGCGCCAAGCCCGGCCAATTCAATATCGTGCTCACAAAAGGCAAGGACAAGAAGACCTACCCGTATGAGTTGCGGGCGAAAGTCGGCAGTCCTCAGTCGGCAGTCGGCAGTCGGCCCCCTTCAATCCTTCAATCCTCCAATCCTTCAATCCTTAATTCATCCGACCTCATCTACCTCATCATGCCCGACCGTTTCTCGAACGGCGACCCCAGCAACGACAGCTACCCGGACATGACGCAGGTGGGCACCAACCGCCAGAAGATGTACTTCCGCCACGGCGGCGACCTGCAAGGCGTCCTCAACCACCTCGACTACCTGAACGAACTCGGCGTGACGGCCCTCTGGTTGAACCCGGTCATGGAGAACAACCAGCCTTACGAGAGCTACCACGGCTACGCTGTCACCGATTTTTACAATATTGACAAGCGTTTTGGCTCCAATGAATTGTACAACAAACTGGTCGGCGATTGCCACGCAAGGGGCATCAAGGTGGTCATGGACATCATCTTCAACCACTGCGGCGACCAGCACTGGTTCATCAAGGACCTGCCCGACGAGGATTGGGTTCACCAATGGCCGGAACTGACCAAGCCCGTCTATCGGGGCACCATCAACCACGACCCCTATCAGGCCGACTGGGACAAGGAACGGGTGAGCAACGGGTGGTTCGACAACCACATGCCCGACCTCAACCAGCAGCACCCCCGCCTTGCCAACTACTTGATTCAGAACATTTTATGGTGGACGGCCTATTCTGGCCAGGATGCCTATCGCATTGATACCTATTATTATCCCGACCAGAAATTCACCGCCGTTTGGGCCGAGCGCATGAAGGAGGAGTTCCCCAATGTGCTGCTCTTCGGAGAGGTTTGGGTGGAAAACGTTTCGACGCTTGCCTATTACACTGCCGACAATGGCCTGAGCAAAGGGTTCAACTATCATCTGCCTTCGGCAAAAGACTTCCCCGTGATGTTCGCCCTCATGGATGCGCTCACGCAAAAAAACGAGTGGCTGAGCGGGGCAGTACGCCTGTACATGACCCTGTCACAAGATTTCCTCTACGAAGTCCCGAACCGCAACGTGCTCTTCCTCGACAACCACGACCTTAGCCGCTTCTACTCCTCCATGAACGAGGACTTGGACAAGCTGAAGGCAGGCTATAGTTTTATGATGACCACCCGTGGCATACCTTCAATTTACTATGGTACCGAGATTCTGCTCACGGGCTATACCAATCCCGACGGCAAGGTGCGACAGGACTTCCCTGGTGGCTGGCCCGGCGACCCCGTGAACAAGTTCACGGCTGCTGGTCGGACGGACAAGGAGAACGATGCCTTCAATTATTTTAAGAAATTGTCGAACTACCGGAAGGCAAATCCCGTATTGCACACGGGCAAGTTGACGCATTTCGTGCCAGAGGACGGCGTGTACGTCTATTTCCGCCACAACGCCGACAAGACGGTGATGTGCATCATGAACTGCAACGACGGCTCCAAGACCATCGCCACGAAACGCTTTACCGAGCGGATGTTGGGCTTCACCAAAGCCAAGAACGTGATGACGGACCAGGTGCTAAGCAGTTTGGACAACATCACCGTTGGGCGTTACACGACCTTGGTGCTGGAGTTGCAGTAATTGCTGGATGCTGGATGCTGGATATTGGATGCTGGATTTTGGATATTGGATGCTGGTTTCTGTTGTGTGGTGAGAGGTTTTCATCAAAACGTTGCAGATTCACCATTCATCATTCACCAAAACACTTATTTCATTTTACCATGAATAAATTCTTAGTGGCTGCCTTTGCCTTTTTGGCTTTGTTTTTCACCAATTGCAAATCGGACAAGCCATCGGCGGAGGGTGGCGAAACCGACTCCCCAGCGGTAGTGGAAGCTATTACGAACGATAAGGCTGGACTGCGCATCTGCACCTTGGAGCGGCTGAAAAACAGCGCTCATTGTTGCCCAGAAGACTTGCCGAAAATCTCCATTTTCGAATCGAACAGTGTGCTGCACCTGACGGGTAGCTTTTCTGACTTGGCGGGCAAGAACCCCAGCATCACGGGCAACGTGCTTTGGGACACGGGCGAAAACTTCCCTACCCAACCCATCACCATGGTACTGGATACCAGTTTTGGCGAATCGTGCTATGTGGGCAAGATTCAGCCCATCAACGGGGTGCAGTGGAAGCTGAAAAAATTCAAATTGCAGGTGCAGGTGGACGGGAAGCTTTATACGGAGAAGGTGTTTGAGATGGATAGGTGAGGGGATTGCGGATTGCGGATTGGGGATTACGGATTACGGATTGGGCAACTGCTAAAATTGTCAATCAGTTGCAACTGAATCGAAAAATATAACATGCTCGACAAAGGGCATAACGCATTCAAATGAAACTGAAAAACAAGCCGAAAATAACAGCATGGCTGGAGCAGGGCGAAATAGGCCTGGTGCTCACCGAACTGAAAAAGCAGTTGAATGCCCTATCACCCCTGCCCACCGACTGGCTGAAGACGGCCACCAGCCTATCGGCACAGTTGGAAAAGCTGAAAGCCGACAAACTGAAGAACATCCTATCCTACCAAGAAGAAACCTTGGCCATGAACAAACTGCTGGATAACGTGCAGGAGTTTGTTCACTTAATCCAAGCTGAACCTGGATGGCGGAGGCAGCAACCCACCACCACCGCCAAACAATGCCAGCACCAAGTGGTGGCTGGCAATCCTCCCTATTTTAGCATTTGGAGGTTGGTGGCTGTTCCTGCGGCAAGGGCCCATCGAGGGCAAAATCAGGATATGCAACTCCAACGATGTAAGTTTGAACTATTGCCAAAAGGATGTAACGGCGTTTACCCAGGGCCAAACCCTGCAAGGCTTGGTCGTGACTGCGGCCTTTGAAGGGCTTCGTGATAATGACCCAATCATTGAAGGTCGGCTGAAAAAACTGAATGGGGATGACTTCCCAACCCGTCAAATCCAACTGACCATGCAGCCGGGCGGTGTGGCCTATTCTAGCTTGATAAGCCCGGCAAAAGGCTATGTTTGGGACTCCGACACCTACGTATTATACCTTTATTATAAAGGAAAGGTAATCGGTGATAAACAGTTTGAAATCTTCAACCTGCCGCCTCCCCCAGCTACCAATTCGAATATCAAGTTAACGCACCCTGATTCATTTCGCACCGACCAGCAAAACAAGACACTCAACCGTATTGAACAATTACTCAAAAAACAAGACAATTGACTCGTTCTTTAAACAATAAAAGACAAGGCTCGGCCATGTTCAGACTCACTTACCTCCCCCTCATTTTGCTACTCCTTGCTGCTTGCGCAAAGAAACACCCGACCATTGCGCAGCAACCAGCCAAAACCCCGCAATTGACTGACGAGGAGCTATTTAGACACGTACAAGAACGCACCTTCCAATACTTCTACGAAGGCGCCGAACCCAATTCCAAGCTGGCTTGCGAGCGCATCCACCTCGATGGTGTCTATCCCGACAACGACCCGCACGTCGTTACCACAGGCGGTTCTGGCTTCGGGCTGATGGCCATTTTGGTAGGCATCGAGCGGGGCTTCATTACCCGGCAGCAGGGCTTCGAGCACCTGAACCATGCCATCAACTGGCTGGAGAAGGCCGACCGCTTCCACGGTGTCTGGCCGCACTGGCTGGATGGGCGCACGGGCAAAGTAGTGCCTTTCGGTGCTGATGACGACGGCGGCGATTTGGTGGAAACCAGCTTCCTCGTGCAGGGCATGCTCTGCGTGCGCCAGTATTTCAAGGATGGAAATGCGGCGGAAAAAGCCCTCGCTGCCAAGATTGACAAGCTGTGGCGGGAGGTGGAATGGGACTGGCACCGTGGCCCCAACAAAGAGAACGTGCTCTTTTGGCATTGGTCGCCCAAGCACGCCTGGAAGATGAACTTCCGTATAAGGGGCTGGAACGAGTGCATGATTACCTACGTGTTGGCGGGCTGCTCGCCCACACATGGCGTGACAGCCGCCGTTTACCACGATGGCTGGGCCGAGGGCGGCAAAATCAAGGGCGGGCCAAAAGCCTATGGCCATCAGTTGGGACTGCGCCACCAAGGCCGCAGCGTGTCCGGCGGGCCATTGTTCTGGTCGCACTACTCCTTTCTCGGCCTCGACCCCCGCAAGCTCAAAGACCGCTATGCCGATTACTGGCAGGAATGCGTCAACCATACGCTCATCAATTACGACCATTGCGTGGCCAACCCAAGGCGCTTCGCTGGCTACGGCCCGAACTGCTGGGGCCTAACTGCAAGCTATTCCACCAATTTCTACGCTGCCCACTGTCCTGAGGAAGACCTGGGTGTCATTTCGCCGACGGCGGCGCTGTCCTCGTTCCCCTACACACCGGCGGAGAGCATGGCCGCCATGCGGCATTTCCACGACGACCTCGGTGGGGCGCTGTTCGGTAAATACGGCTTTTACGACGCCTTCAGCCAGCATGTGGACTACTTCCCACGCCGCTACTTGGCCATTGACCAAGGCCCCATCGTGGTGATGATGGAAAACCAAAGGACAGGGCTGCTATGGAAGTTGTTCATGTCGTGCCCAGAGGTGCAGGAGGGGTTGAAGAAGTTGGGTTTTGAGTGATGGGCGCAGGGCAATTGTCATTAGTGCTTCCCGGCCCCACCCTAATACCGCCTTAAAAAATAAACCCGGTACATCAAGTTCGGAAAGAACCCAAACTGCGTCATGTACCCCACCTTCCCCGGCTCGTTTTCATCGTAAAACTCCATGATACGGCCCTTGTTGTTCGTCAGGTTGTCAAGGTTGAGGAACAGCTCGTGGGTCGCACGGGGCTTGTTCCATTTATAGCTGGCCGATACTTGGATTTGGTAGGCGTCCTCCAAGCTGTTTTCAAACGCCTTGGAATAGTCCCAGACCTGCCCTTTTTCGGGGTCAACGGCGAGGTTGCCCTGGGCGTCCCGCAGCAGGGGGATGATTTTTCGGCCTCCGGCCAAATACGCCTTGAAGTTCAGGCCGAGCGTCTGGTTCTTTTTGCGGCCTAGGCCGGGGAACTCCTTGCCGCCGAGCAGGTTCACGAGGTAGTTGCCGTTGAAGGGCGTGTTGCGCTCCTTGCCGTCGAGTGCGGTGTATTTCGACTCGTATAGCGAGGCATTCACCATGAAGTAATAGTTGCGGCTAAAGAATTTTTCGAGCGTCAGCTCGATGCCGTAGTTGCGGCCTTTCCCCTCGTTCACGAGGTCAACATAGCGGAAATCCAGTCCCTCCACCACGGTGGCGAAATAGCTGGTGTCGAGGTTATCCACGGGCAGGTCGTAGAGGCGTTGGTAATAGGCTTCCAGCTTGGCCCGCAGGTTTTTGCCTATTTTTTGCTCAAAACCAAGCACGAAATGGTCGGCCTTGAGCAAGCCCAAATCACGGTTCACTTCAGCGTAGCTGCCATCGGGCTGCTTTGTTTTGGTAAAATAGTGGTGAATGCTCTCCATTGTACTGTGCTTGCCGTAGCCGAGGCGGAGGGTGCTTTGCGGCGCAGCCTGCCACTCCAAGGCGAGGCGGGGTTCGAGGGTGCTTTTCGAGTTGAGCAGCAGGTTCATGTTGTGAAGGCCCGCTACGACCGAGAACCGCTCGCTGGCCCGCCATTTCCACGAAGCGAAATTGCGGAGCGTTCCCACGTTTTCATCGAAATCAACCAAACTGACCCGCTCGCTGCCTTCGCTTGGCCATTGGTTTTGGGCAAAATCAAAAGCAAAAAGCGTGTACTTCACCCCGAGCTGCAATTTGTGCCGGGCATTGAACTTGTGGTTGTAAGTCGTTGACATCCTGTAAGTTGGCTTGCGCAAATCCCCCTCAAACTGCTGGCGGCGGCTGATGACCGAGTCCCGCAGGAACTCGTTGTTTTCATCGTAAATCTTCACGATGCCTGCCTCTGTGATGTCGTCTTGGATGCGCTCGTTGGAGTAGGTCAGAGAGGAATTGAGCAGGCCCTTTTTGCCGAGGTTGATGCTGTGCTTGAGGCCCGTGTTGATCAAGTGCGATTTTTTGTCAAAATCATTGCGAAGCGACGCCTCAATGGCATTGTCGCCGGGGATGACCCAGATGGCGGGCGTCACGTCCTCGAAGCCAAAACTGCTCAGGCCGCCCATGCCGTAGAGCGTGAACACGCCCATTTTTTCCGTCGGAAAAACCAGCTTGAAGGTCGCATCCTGGAATTTCAGCACCCCTGAAAAATCGCCAAGCAGCCCCAATTGGCTCAACAAGCCTGCCGTCGAATAGCGATAATTCAGTAAAAACGATGGCCGTCCGCCGTTCACCGTTTGTCGTCCACCGTTCCCCAACGGTCCCTCCATCGTCAGTTCAGTCCCCAGCAGCCCGAAGCCGAAGACGCATTCCACCTGCTCGTTGTTCCCATTGCGCAGGCGCACGTCGTACACGCCCGACAGCACATCGCCGAACTCGGCGGTGAAGGCCCCCGTGTAGAAGTCGCTGGCCGCCAGCAGGTTGTTGTTCAGGATGCTGACCGAGCCGCCCACGGCACTTTGGTCGCCGAAGTGGTTGGGGTTGGTGATTTGTTCCCCTTCGAGCCGCCACTGCACGTACTTGGGCGAGTTGCCCCGCACGATGATGTCGTTGGAGCCGTCCTGTGTGCTGGTGATGCCCGCAAAATTCGAGAGAATGCGACTGGGGTCGTTGAAGCCGCCCGCATAGCGGTTGGTCTCTTCGGGGGAAATGCTGCGGGCGCTGAGCATGGCCATCTCGTTCAGCGCCTCGCCCTTGTTACGGGTAGCGGTGACGGTCACCTCCGCCATTTTTACGGCGGATTCCTGCATGAGCAGGTTCAGCACCACCTCTTTGCCGCTATTCACGACAATGTTCGGCACTTGGAGGTTTTCGTAGCCGATGTAGGAAATGGCTAAGTCCGCCCTGCCTACTGGCACGTTTTCGAGGCGGAAGTTGCCGTTTTCGTCGGTCACGGTGCCACTCCCCTCTCTTTGAGGAGAGGGGCCGGGGGTGAGGTAGATGGTTGCCCCAATGAGCGGTAGGCGGCTGTCCACATCGAGTACATTGCCCCGGATGGTCTGGGTCAGGGTTTGAGAAAAAGCGAGCGTTGTCAAAAACAGTTGGATTAAGATTAAGCCGGATGATTTCATTGTCATTACAATTAGGTTTTGAATTTTAAAATTTCCGGCAAAGGTGAGGGGGCGGGGAGGGGAGGTTCATTGACTTTGGGTAAGAAATGATTTTGGATGCAAAGCAATTTGGGTTTGAACCATCGTGGAAAAGTTTCACCTTTGTAAAATAATGATAGCTTAATCGATTAATGATATTATCGATTTGTTATCGTAACAAAATTTATCTCGCATGGCTTCAACAACCAAATTTGACAGTTTTAATGATTTAAAACTTAGCGAGGAGTCAAGGCCTGACGAGCCTTTAACTTCAAAGAAGAGCCATGAAGAGTATGAAGAATTCATTGCTATCTTACGGCAAAATTTTATCAGTAAGCCGAGTGAAAAATCATTACGCCCCGTAAAAAATGGACAGCAACTTAGCCAAAAACATACTTAGCATTTGTAAAGTCTTCAATGCACATGAGGTTAAATGCATGATTGTTGGAGGAACGGCCGTGGCGCTGCATGGCTATTTTAGATACTCGATGAATAGGTTTGACGAGTTGACAGACAAGCCAGATATTGATTTCTGGTATCACCCTACCTATGAGAATTATTTCAGCTTGTTAAATGCCCTTAGTGAGTTGGGGCGAGATGTTCAGGCATATAAAAACGCCAAGTCGCCCAATCCGAAAAAATCTTTCTTCAAATTTGATTTTGTTGATTTCACGCTCGATTTGTTGCCAGAGATTAAGGCTCCGCTGAAATTCCGGGATTCTTACAAGAAAAGAGAGGTTGTTAATCTAAATGACATTGAGATTTCATTCATCTGTCTAGCAGATTTGATCCAAGACAAAGAAGCCGCTTCAAGGGCCAAAGACTTGAATGATATCGAGCAGCTTAAGAAAATAAACAATCACGATTCCTTTCCTAAATCCGAGTAATTCACAAATGAAAATAGCAATTCTGACAATGGGCACCCGTGGCGACGTGCAGCCTTACGCCGTTCTTGGGCAGGCCCTCCAAGCAAGGGGACATCAGGTCACACTGGCCACCGCCAAGAATTTTGAAACACTGGTGAAATCCTACGGCATCGGGTTCGTGCCAGTGGAGGCCGACTTTCAGGCGGTGTTGGAATCGGAGGAAGGCAAAAAAATGATGAAGGCGAACCCCTTTGCCATCCGGCGCAACCTGAACACTTGGATTTATCCGTTGATTTTCAATTCTTTGTGCGAGTTTTATGCATTGGCAAAAAACAGCGACAAAGTCATTTACCATGTGAAAACCTTGGCCGATAGCTTCGCAGACCAGTTCCCGGAGAAAATGGTCAGGGCCTCGGTATTGCCCATCAACGAACCGACAAGCGAGTTTGCCAACCCCACCCTCAGCGGCCTACCCATCCCCCGATTTTTCAACCGCCTCAGTTACACCCTCGCCAACAAAAGCATGGGCTTACTGTCCAAGCCCATCGGCCAGTTCAGGGAGCAATTTGGAATGGTGAAACAGTTTCAAGTGCCAGCAATCAGGAACATATACGGCATCAGCCCCAGCTTTTTGCTCACGCCAAAGGACTACCCAAGTGGCTCCAGGTTCACGGGTTTTTGGTTTGGAAAAAAGGAGGAAAACCTTTCCAAGGATTTGCTGGACTTCCTCCAAGCTGGCAAACCGCCCTTGCTGCTCACCTTTGGCAGTATGCCCTTCAAGAGTAGGTTCGATTTGCAGTCGGCCATACTGAAGTTGACCAAGCTAACAGGCGAGCGGGTGATAGTGGTGAAAGGCTGGGGGCTTGAACAAACGGAACGACTGGAAGGCAACCCAGCTATAAAAGTGCTGACAGGTGCACCTTACGATGTCCTTTTTCCCCAAGTGAAAGCCATTATCCACCACGGCGGCATCGGCACCACGGCAGAATGTTTGCGGGCGGGCAAGCCCTTCTTTATTTGCCCCATACTCTATCCGGTCGGCGACCAATGGTTTTGGGGGCAAGTGGCTCATCGGCAAGGTGTTGCCATCCAACCAATCCCATTGAAAAAAATGACGGAAGGGCAGTTTTTGCGGAGCGTGGAGCAATTGGTTTCCAATCAAGCACTTTATGAAAATGCAGCGATATTGGCAGAAAAAATAAAGCTGGAAAACGGCGTGGAGGAAGCTGTCATGGCTATTGAAATTTGACGAAACGGCTGTTCACCCCTGGCATTATTTATCAACTTTAATCAAATACCAATCCTACCTTTGCCAAAAATTATTCAATGAAATCAATCTTCTTACTGCTCGCTTTTTGGTTCGCAATCTCCCCCCTCACTGCCCAATACACCCCCGACCCGTGGATGCGTGACGAAGGCACCCTCGAAGGCTTTGTCGTTGACAGCCTGTACTATACGATGGTGACCGATGCCAATTTTCGGGAAAAACCCGGTACAGATTCAAAGGTGTTGGCCAAGTTGGCCATCGGTACGCCCGTCAGAATGGTAGAAGTAGCCGAGGTACAATACACCCAGCGGGGCGTCACGCTGCCTTGGGTCAAGGTTGAAGTATCCCTCACAGGTGCCAAACCCCAGCAAGGCTACCTCTGGGGCGGCTTTCTGGCACTTGCCCATATACAGACCCCTGACGAGGAGTACATGCCCAACCGGGGCGTGCTGTACCTGACGGGGGTGTCTGCCTACGACTCCACCAAGCACCAGCTCATGGTGCAGGTGCGTGCCGCAAAGGATGGCAAGGAGCTTTCCAAAGCCGAGTTCACCACCAATGGAGACCTGTCCTATTACCCAAGCTTTGCGGTGGATTATTCACCTTTCATGGGCGTGAAGGCGCTGCTGATGGTCAATTACTACTACCCGGCCTGCGGCTATCCTTCCGGCGATAACCTCTTGTTTTGGAAGGAAGATGGCACCTTGGCCAAAGTACTGGAAACTTCTTCGGTGAGTGATGGGGGCGTGTTTTACAGTTCAGAAACATACGTTCTACCTACTGACAAAGGTGGCATTGGCGACCATATATTAGTGGTAAAGGACCAATCCGAGTTTGTGGAGAAAGGGAATGACCTCGTGCGCAGCAAACAAACCTACGGCGTGACATTGTACAAATGGACAGGTAAAGAATTGAAAAAAGTGAAGGCGTTGAAATAGGCCAGCTCATTTTTCGACCTTTGCCCCGGCGTTTTTTCGATTTAGGAAGTCCCTCTTATGGTTTTTATTATTGGCGCAACTTTGGCCGCATTCCTCTGTTTTTTACTCCTCTTGAAAAAACAGAAAACCCAGTCCGACCATATCTTATGGGTGTGGATGGCAGTGCTGGTGTTGCACCAAGGGCTGATGTTTGCCAACTCGTCCGGGCTTGGCCTTCGGATGCCACATTTATTGGGACTCTCGTTTCCCTTCCCTTTGTTCCATGGCGTTTTGTTGTACCTCTATACCAGGAGCATGACCACTGGGGAACTGCTTTCTTTCCAAAAAATACTGCCCCATTTGCTGTCCCCAATATTGATGCTTGCATTGGCCTTGCCGTTTTACCTATTGTCGGGCAATGAAAAAATAGCCGTGTTTGAAGCCGATGGAAAAGGCTATGAATGGTACAATACCTTAAAACAAGTTATGATATTGATTTCGGGCGTGGGCTATGTACTTGGCAGCTTGCGGCTCATCAGGCGGCACCGTGTGGTAGTGGAAAACGAATACTCGAATACTGACCATAAAACCCTTCGCTGGCTCGAATACTTATCGGCGGGATTGGCCGTGCTTTGGTGTCTTGTTGCCTTTTTCGATGATACGGTCATCTTCTCAGGGGTGGTGCTTTTCGTGCTGTTCATCGGGTTTTACGGCATCAACCAGTTGCCCGTTTTCCATGCCTTGGATTTGGAAAAGACAAAGGGCGATGCTCCTTACCAGGCTGCGCAATCAAGCCCAAACGATACCGTGCGTTACGCAAAATCGGGACTGAAATCAGCGGAGGCCGACCGGATTTATGCACAGTTGAGCAGTTTGATGGAGGAAAAAAAACTATATAAAAAACCAGAGCTTGCCATCGCCGACCTTGCCACTTTGCTCGGCATCCACCCAAACCACCTCTCGCAAGTCATCAACGACCGGGAGCAACAGAATTTTTACAACTACGTCAATATGCTGAGGGTCAAGGAATTCCTGCGGGTAGCCGACCAACCTGCCAACCGGCCCCTCACCCTGCTTGCCATCGCCTTCGATTGCGGGTTCAATTCGAAATCAACCTTCAACAAGTATTTCAAGCTGTTCACTGGCAAAACGCCCACGGAATATTTTGAACAGACAACTAATTGATTGTCAACTGATTAATAGTTACTCCTTGTAAGGCCGTACCAGCTTTTCGTTCTAGCTTGTAGGCAGCGCCGCTCCGTCCGCTGATTGTGGCTTTCTTTGCCGCATCATTGGCTTTCACCCGAAGTCAGCTGTTAAGGTACTTATCACAATTTTTTCAAATCAAAAAAAGATGTCAAAAACAATCCTGCTCGCCCTTGGCTTGGGCGTAGGCTTCCTGCTCATCGGCTGCCAAAATGATTTCGCCGACACCCGCCCGAATGGCCGCCTTGTGCCAAAAATAGCGGACGAAGACCCCAGCATCCCTTCCATCCCGGTCAATGGGGCGGTACTCCACGCCGAGGCATTTGGCCCAGCCGACAGCGCCATTGTGGTGGTAATTCATGGCGGCCCCGGCTCCGATTACCGCTACCTGCTCAACTGCAAGGAAATAGCCGACCATGGCTACCGGGTCGTGTTTTATGACCAGCGTGGTGCAGGCCTTTCACAGCGTTTTCCAAAAAAAGTATATGACATGGAACTGCTGTACGAAGACCTCAATGCGGTGATAGCCCACTACCGGACTTCCCCCACACAAAAGGTCTTTCTGTTGGGGCATTCGTGGGGCGCAATGCTTGCTTCTGCCTATATCAATACCCACCTCGACGCAGTGGATGGTGCCATCCTTGGCGAGCCTGGCGGGCTAGTCTGGAAAGACGTGGAAGATTACCTGGGCCGTTCGAGGAGCTTTGGATTTTTCTCGGAGGGGCTGAACGATGCCGTTTTCTTTGACCAAATACTGACAGGCAAGGAGGACGAGCACGAGGTTTTGGACTACAAGTTCGACCTGCTCACGGCTGTTGGCGATTCGAAGGACAGTCCAGTTGGCAATGAAGGCAAGCTGGCCAAGTGGCGTTCTGGCGCTGTTACTTTCAACGCCTACCTCGCACTGGGCGAAGACGAAAAACCAGACTGGACGGAAAACCTCGACCAGTTCACTACGCCCGTGTTGTTCATTTACAGTGAAAACAACGAAGCGTATGGCTTGAAGCACGCAGAAAAGGTATCGTCGGCCTATCCAAATGTCGAGCTATTCGAAACGCTCGATGCTGGCCACGACATGCTGTCATTCCCGACGGGCTGGAACAACACGCTACCAGTCATGCTCGATTACCTAACTTCTTTAAAATAAAGTAACTACTGGCAGGTGGTGTTTTTTGGGGAAAAATTTTCAATTTTTCCCCAAAAAACATCCCGAAATGTGGGAGGAGAAAGAAAAAATTAAATATTTTCTCTCTCCTCCCACACCCTCCTAAGCAGTTACAAAATAACCTAAAATGAGCAAAAAAATAATGGCTCGATTGGTGTTTTCCATCGCTACTTTCTGCTGCCTAACTTGCGTCCATGCCCAAAACATCAACTGGCAAAGCTTGGGCGAAAACCAGCGGGACATCGTCAACCTCCATGCAGGCTGGGACTACAGCATGTCGTTTGGGGCAGCTTACGGCCATAAACTGACCACTAAATTGCCGGTTGTCCTGGGTTTAGCGTATTTATCGCCAGCTGGCAAAACACTGTTTGACGACCTGAAAACAAAAATCGGTGGGCAAGCAGAAGTCGCACGGGCAGGTAATTTTTCGGCCACAATCCGACTTCAAGGCAACTTCCGTCGGTACGATAACAGCTTGGTGCGGATGGCCAGCTTTGGGGCCGAGCTGTCGGGTACAGCGGGATATTACCGCACCCGGTGGTTCGTGGCTGGCGAGTGCGGCTTCGACAAAGCCATTGTCACCCATTTGAAACACAGCTCGGTAGCACGGGAAGATTTTCCTGAAATCCAAAATGGGTGGTATTCTCCAACCGCTGGCAATTTTTCCTTTGGTGTGCAGGCGGGCCTTTCCTTCAGCGTTTACGACTACTACTTGAAATTGGGCAGGGTCGTTTCCCAAGATTTCAAGACCACACCAATGATACCTTTCTATTTTGAGTTGGGGATGAATGCTAGGTTTTGAAAAAGGCGAGGCGATGAATGGGGTTTCATCGCCTCGCTATTTATTTGCTTTTCTGTTGGTCAGATTTACGTTTGCTACTTCATCATAATCCGCTTCCGAATCCGGCTCAACGACTCCGGCGTGACGCCCAAGAAGCTCGCCAATTGGTACTGGGGCACCCGGTCGAGCAGGTCGGGGCGGGTCTGGAGGAGGTTCAGGTAGCGCTCCTCTGGGCTGAGGGTAATGTACTCGGCCAGCACCTCTTGGCTTTTCTGCAATTCCATTTCCGCACCTACCCGGCTGATGGTCTCCATGCGGGGCATTGCTTGGAAGAAAGCCTGCTCGTCTTCGGGCCTGCCCTCTACCACGGTGCAATCTTCGTTGCAAACGAGGTAGAACTTGGAAGGCTTGTTTTCATAAGCAAAGGTGGAGCTGACCGGCATCCCTTCAGTGAAGAAATGGGTGGTTTTTTCATCGCCATCCACCAAAAAATACTGCCGTACGCAGCCTTTTAGTACAAAAAAGCAGGTGTTGCCGATTTGTCCTTCTCTAAGCAGCAGCTTGCCTTTCTGGTGTGTTTTCACGTTCACCAACTCGATAATCGCTTGGATTTCCGCATCACTCAAGGGAGCTATTTGGCTGATATAATCAATGAGCACCTGTTGGGTAGGGACAAGTTGGCGTTTTGCCGATTTGGCGGGTAGTGGGCTGATTAACGTAGATTCTATCATATTGGAGATTGATTTAAACGCCAAGTTAGGCTTGGTCAACTCGTTTTGGTTCAAATTTTCGACCAAAATAGCTAATAACGTAATGAGGTTTCAGGGTTCAGGGGTTTCAGAGCCTGTCCCGATTTTTTGGGATTTCAGGGGAAGGCCTCCCTCGGCTATTTTTCAGGGGGCAAATTTTAGATAAAGCATGGCTATAACTGAATGTAGTGATACGCGCTTTTGAGCGGAAATCCAAGCCAACAATCCAAGGGGCAGCCCCACAGAATATTTGTAACTGGCACATACCCGCCCGTTTTGAGGGGCAGCGCCCAGGAATATTCCGACCCCGATATTGCGGGGCGCTGCCCCTTTTCTGGCGAAAATAGTTGCCGCCTTTGTTCATCGCTACAACCCGTTATAGCCAGAATAAAGCAACTTCAAAGTTGGCAGTCTTCTTCAAATAAGCACGAAACTTTGTGAAATCCGTAAAAATCGGGGCAGGCCCTGAAATCGAAGAATCAAGCCAGTAAACCTTCACGAACCAATGTTCTAAAAACTGTGAAGCCATTTTACGTCCCGCTAAGTCATATTTATCACCTAATAAGTGCCAATAAAAATAGTTTCAATCAAAAATCCTCTTTTTGATTAAAATTATTTGTTTTAAAATTTGTTTATTTCAAACAAGTAAAACATCTTTGCAGCAGGTTTTGACAGTAAGTGAACTTTCATGCACATAAACACATTTAAATTATATGTTATGAATGGCTTATTGGAACAAAACGAGCGCCAACTGAAATCAAATTGTTTTCATCATCAAATCCTCTTGCGATGGAACTGCAAATCTTGGTTAGCAAAAAAGGTACAAAAGTAGTTTTGGCTTCTAGCCTGCACCTCGCCCTCGGCCTACCGAACAAGCATTATGCCGTCAACATCCGCCACTGGCTGAGCGACGTTTATCAATTCCATGATGGCATCCGCAAGCCGGAGCATTTCAAGGATTTTGCCCGTCGGCAAAGCAAAGAAGTGGTAGTGGACGATTATTACCTTTCCATTGAGTTTGCGAAGCTCATCACCCTTGGCTCTAAAAGCAAATCAAAACTGAAATATGCCACTTGGCTGCTCGGCCACGAAGACCCCAGCGAGCAGGGCGACCTCTTCTCCGTAGAGCAGGTGCTGGCCGTCATGGAACTATCGAAGGTAATGGGACTCGTATCCTGCCAGACGGCCTGCGAGCAAAAGCACCTCGAAACCTACGCTGAGCGCAATGGCGGCAGCGCCGCCAACTGGTGGAGCTTCCGTTCGGAACTATTGGGCTATTCTACCGATAAGTTAAAAGAAGCTATGCTTGCACAAGGCAAAAAGCCAGAAGGCAAGTCGCAGCGACAAATGCTGATGCAGGTGGACAAGCACGAAATGGTGCGTACAGCGGTGGTTGACCTGTTCATGGCGCTTGGCAAACCTGAGCATTATGCGCAGCGCCTAGGGCATTTGGCCAAAGCCTTTGCAAGGGAACTTAACGTCGAGATTTTTGACGACCGGAATGCTGCTTCAGCATTTTTGCCGAAGCTGAACGATGAACTGGCAGCGGAGGTTAAAGATGGCAGCAAACTGCGCTACCTACAAAGGTGGGAGGGGCTGAAAATGGCGAGTTGAAACAAGCAATGATGAATGATGAATTCGGAAGTAGCCTTAATTCAAGATTTATCCTTCATTATTCAATTACCGTAACTATTTGGTAGGGAGTATTTTTTAGGGGAAAATTTTCAATTTTCCCAAAAAAAATGGGAGCAAAATGAAATTTTCTCTCTCCTCCCAAACCAACCTAGGTAATTACCAACTACCAATCAATCCCAATCTCTTTCCTGTTTTTTGGGATGAACAATAAGTTAATCAATTTGGCAGTGATGCTTGAGGTTTGGTAACGGGCAGTCCCTGTCCAAACCATCACATCTTCCGACTTGGCGATTTGCAGCTTCCACTCCCGGTCGTCACCAATCAGTGGGGCATCGCAAAGCAGCGTCCCCTCCTTGCCATCAATGCTCCAGGCCCCTGTGCCTACTTTGTTCTGCATATAACCGTAATCATAGCTTCCATCTGGCTTGAACTTGAACCAGGCACCGGGATTTGCACGGGCTGCATCATCGTCCTTGATACGGCGAAGACCCTGTACCACCCAATAATTGCTACAAAGTACCCGCACGATACGCTCTTGTTGTGCCGTCTGCGGTTTGGGAGCAACGGGTACCGGCTTGTTCGGGTCTTCCTTGATGATTGGGTTTGCGCCTATGGCCGAACTTAGCGATGCCACGGGTTTGGTAGCCATTGTTACTTCGCCAGTCAAGGAATCAACAACTTGAACCTTGGTGCTGATGCCATCTTCATCGGGCTTGAGATCGCTCGGCGGGGCCAGCTCTGGTGTTCCACCAATTTGCTCGATGGGCTTTTCATCTTTGCAGGAGAACAACAACAGGCCAAAGGCCAACAATAGAAACGGGAATTTTTTCATAACTCGGACAAAATGTTTCTTTTTCGGTCTGCGCCGCAAATGTAGGGCTAGCGCAGGTTTAATACATTACTGATTTTCGGCATTTGCAAAAATTAGGCCGGGATTTCATGGTTTCAAGGTCACATCGCCTCATGGACGCATGGCTTGAAGCTCCACCAACAATGAAACAATGAATCCATGTAACTACTTAGCAGGGGGTGTTTTTTTGGGAAAAATTGAAAATTTTCCCAAAAAAAACACCCCAAAATGTGGGAGGAGAGAGAAAAAAATTCATTTTTTCTCTCTCCTCCCCCACCCTCCTAAGCAGTTACGAATCCATGAATCAGTGTAGCAAATGTGGCAACAAGTCAATGGCCGTATTCAATTGCATGAACCTTGGGTTGTCAACAGTTACTTCAATTTGCTCATGTGCCCAAGTGGTATGGTAGGGTATATGAACGCCCCAACCTCCTAATTCAAGCACAGGTAGCACATCTGATTTCAGGGAATTGCCAATCATCAGGAACTCCGAAGGCTGAACATCCAAATGGCGAAGCAGCTTTTGGTAATCCTTCTCCTTTTTATCGCTCATGATTTCAATATGGTGGAAATAATACTCCAAGCCCGATTTCATCAACTTGCGTTCCTGGTCGAGCAGGTCGCCTTTTGTCGCCACTACCAAGCGGTATTTCCCCTTCAACGCTTCCAGCACATCTGCAACCCCATCTAGCAGTTCAATGGGTTGATTGAGCAATTCCTTGCCATATTCGATGGTCTTTTTGATTATGAAGGGGTTGAAAGTATTGTTAGTGACATGTAGAACCGTTTCAATCATAGAAAGCATGAAAGCCTTAGCACCATAGCCGTACAGGGCGAGATTCTGCATTTCAATTTTGAAAAGTTCCTGAGAGACAGTGTGGTGGGGAAGATAGTCTTCCAAAAGCGCACAGAATTTTTTTTCAGTTGCCTGAAAGTAGGGTTCATTCACCCAGAGCGTATCATCTGCATCGAAAGCAATTACTTTAAGGTTCTCCATATTATTGAAACAGTTTTGGTTGCAAAATCAGCCCAAATACTGAGAATTCTCAACTCATTCTGCCCAGTTACCGTCATAGTTTTGATGAATTTTAGAACGAGGCGCAAACATACCGCAATCCGTATTTATCATTGTGCCATAAACTAATCTTGTCATGAGTTACTTTGCTAACAAAACCGTTTGGGTTACGGGTGCTTCCTCTGGCATCGGAGAAGCCTTGGCCCATGAATTCGCCAAAGCTGGTGCCCGTTTGATTCTTTCTGCGAGGAACGAAGCCGAATTGCAAAGGGTAGCCCAAGCCTGTGGCCGCCCCGACACCATCATCCAAACGCTAGACCTTGGAAATCACGAATCGTTGCCCGGCGTTGTGGCGCAAGTGATCTCTAAAGCTGGGCATGTGGATATTCTGGTCAACAACGGCGGAATATCACAGCGCTCCTTGGGCCAAAGGATACCAATTTTGAGGTGGACAAAAAACTGATAAATGTCAACTTGCTCGGCACCATCTGCCTGTCCAAGGCCATTTTACCACATTTTTTGCAGCGCAAAACAGGCCATTTTGTGGTTATAACCAGTTTGACGGGGAAATTCGGGACACCGCTTCGGTCGTCCTATGCTGCCGCAAAACACGGCCTTCATGGCTTCTTCGATTCACTGCGGGCTGAGATTTGGCGGGAAAAGGTGCAGGTCACATTGGTCTGTCCAGGCTTCATCACCACCCATGTCAGCATGAATGCACTTACAGGGGACGGCTCCCCGCAGGGCGCTATGGACAATGCTACCCGTGCCGGGAAAAGCCCAGCAGATTTGGCGAAAGCCATCTTGAATGCGGTGGAAAAAGGAAAATACGAAATGGCCTACGGCGGCAGCGAATTGATGGGGCTTTACGTCAAGCGTTTCTTCCCCCGGATTTTCACCAATATGCTCAAAACTGCCAAGGTTACTTGAGGTATGAAAATATGGAGGTGCGAGGTATAAAGGTCAATTGGGCGTTAATCATACCTCCAAACCTCAATTCCCCCCTTTTTTCTTGTTCAGTTCTTCCTCCAATTTCTTGATTTGCGCTTCGATGTCTTTTTTGCGCTGCTCAAGTTCTGCAACCTGCTTTTTCTCGGCTTCCAAACGTTTTCTTTCCTCATCAATCTGAGTAGCAACGTCCTCCTTCACTTTCGTTATCTGGTCGGTTGCCTGCTGCTTGGAAGCAAACACGGCATCGGCAGCATCTTGTTTGGCTTTGCTTATTTCATCCAATGACTGCTTCCTAGCCTGTTCTGCTTCGGAATTGTACTGCGTCTTTTTATCACTGGTCTCCTTTTGAATGGCCGCAATGTCGTCCTTGGATTGCTTTCGAGCTGCATCTATATCAGCTTTAGTTTTTGCGTCTGACTCAGCTACTTGCTTTGAGTGTTGCTGAATCATGGCATTGGCTTGCTGTTGTGCTTGGGTTATTTGCTTTTGGGCGGTTGCCTCTGCCTCCGCAATCTGGGCGTTTAGCGCATTCAGTTTTTCCTGTTTTTCTTCTTGGGCCTGTGCAATTGCTTCTTGGGCTTGTTTTTGTGTGGCTGCCACCTCTTTTGCGGCTGTTTCTTTGGCAGTGGCAATCCGCTCTGCGGCATCCTTGCGGGCATTGAGCACTTCGAGGGCAGAAGCCTCTTTTTGTTTGGTCGAGCCTTCCCTTGCGACCTTGACTTCATTGGCCGATTGCTCCTTGGCAAGGGCAATTTCCCGTGCCGATGCCTCCCGTGCAGCCGAAACATCACCGGCCAGTTTTTGGCGTTCCGTAGCGGCATTTTCACGGGCCAAGCGCACAGCTTCTGCTTCTTCTTGCTTTATCTTGGAGATGTTCTCGGTGGCGTTGCGTTTGGCTTCTGCCACCTCGTTGGCCGATTTTTGTTGGGCAAGGGCAGTTTGTTCTTTTGCCGTTGCAATGTCCTTGGCCGCTTTTTCCTGAGCTGCGGCAACCTCAGCAGCCGCCTTTTCACGGGCAGTACCCACCTCGGCAGCGGTCATCTGTTTAGCCTGTTTTTCCCGCTCCTTGGCTTCTTGAACCGATTTGGCAGCTTCCTCCTGGATTAGTTTTATGCGGTCTTGGGCGGTGGTTTGGGCTGAAGCAACATCGCTCGCATAATCTTTCTTGGCTTCATCGGAGCGTTTTTGAGCATCCTGTACCTGTTGCGCCGCTGTCTTTTGAGCGTTGTTGATTTCCGAGGAGGCCCGTTCCTTGGCGGCAGCGACCTCTTGGGCAGCCTGTTGCTTTATTTTGTCTTCATTCGTCTTGGCAGCTTCAATGGCTGCCGCCACTTCTTGTTGAATCTTGGCAAGTTCGGCCTCCGCTGCCTTGCGAGCAACTATTATTTCATCGGCAATCTTTTGCTTTTCTGCATTTGCCCTTGCATGCGCAGCAGCCACTTGTTCTGCCTCTTGTTTTGAAATCTCTTGAACTTGACGTGCAGCTTCTTCCTTTGCCGCCTTGATTGCCTCCGCCGATTTCTGTTTTTCTGCCGCTGCAAGCTCTCTTGCCGCCGCAACCTCAACAGCAGCTGCTTGTTTCGTCTTGGCGATTTCTTCTGCGGAACGGGTCTTTTCCTCAGCTACCTGCATTTGGGTTTGGCTTATTTCGTCCGCTGCTTTCTTTTTTGCAGCTGAGACTTCCAATGCGGCGGTTTCCTTTTGGCGGGCAAGATTTTCCTGCATATTGGCAAGATCCGTGGCATTTTGTTCCAATATCTTTGATTTCTCCTCCGCTGCTTTCCGGCGGCTTTCTGCCACTTCAAACGCTATTCTCTCTTTTTCAATAACGGCACTTTCCCGTGCCCTTGCTACCTCTGCAGCTGCATTCTCTTTGGTTTTCAGAATCTCTTCCGAGGCAGTTCGTTTAGTGGTGACGACATCTTCGGTTGTGCGTTCCCGCTCTACCTTAGCTTGCGTCCTGGCGGTTTCCACGACTTTGGCACTTTCTTCCCGGATCCGTTGCATCTCACCAGCTGAGGTTTCCTTGGCGGAAGCAATTTCATCCGCATATTGCAGCTTTGCCATTTCCATGGCCTCCTTAGTTTTTCGAATCTCCTCCGCTGCGGCAGCCCTTGCCGCTGCCACCTGCTCTGCTGCCTCCAGTTTTGACTTTTGGATTTCATCACTGGCACGTTGGCGAGCCTGAACAACGTCTGAGCTGATTTTTTCGATTTCTCCCGAGGCTTTCTCCCTGGAAGCGACCACTGCAGATGCGCTTTCTTTTTGCGCGGCAGAAACCTCTTCTTGGGAGCGCCTTCTCGCCTCCAATACTTCTTGAGCGTACTTGGTTTTTTCTGCTTGCGCAATTTCACGAGCCTGTGCCATTTCGCTCTGAACCTGTGATTTGTACTTTTCGAGGCGGTCATTCTCTGCGGCAATTTCTTGCCGGATGCGTTCCTTGGTACGGCGAAGCTCGTCGTATAGATCTGCTAATTCTTGGTCATTCAGTTGACTGATGTCAGCGACCCGTTTCACTTGGCCACCGGCACCTGTTTGAGAAATCGGACTTCCAGTACTTGTTTTACTGATGGGATCGCCGCCGCCCACTTGCCGCTCATTCCCTACCAATGGTTTGTCATTGACGAGGTCTTTATTCAATTTTTGATAGAAACAACTTGCTAAGCCTTGAAATTCCGATTGTCGGTTGGTATTCACCGTGAACTTTAGCATTTGGTTCTTCACATTGTTCTTGATGAACACGGTTGTCATTACACTTTCAGAGAACCATTGGATGGATGCCAAGTCAAGGGCAAGCGTGTTTTGGTGAGTTGGTGTACCGCCGTCCTTTGCCATTTCCCCCATTTCGACGAATCGGAAGCTGCGACGGGTATTTTTGTCATCTATGAAAATAAGTTCGTCGTTTTGGTTGAAAATCTCCCCCCCCTTGGAGTACACCCTTGCAAAAATACCACTGCGTTCGTTCCGAAAATCTAGGCTGTAGGTATAAGTGCCACGAACAATGATTACTTCGGAAATCGTCTTGAGCAGTTGTGTTCCGCCCACGACTTTGTCCTCCACCAATTTGGACTCACAATTTTGCGAATGAAGGGATGACGCTGAAATGATAAGGATTGCCGATAGCAGGGCGGCTTTAAGTCGCTGCATAGTTTTATGATTTACAAACCAAGGTAAACAAGTCATTGGAATAAAGAACGGTAACCCGTTTTTTTTTATTTGCGGTACTCAAAATCAAGTACAGAATAGCCATAAGTAACCCCACCTATCATGAACTACGTGTCCAAACAAGGTACTCAGCTTTGATTTTGGTAGGCTACCAAACCTGCCAGCAGCATTTTGGCAGCAGCGGGGTTTGTAGCGAGCGGCACATTATACACATCACATAGGCGCATGAGCATTTGCACATCTGGTTCGTGGGGGTGTTTGCCTAATGGGTCACGGAAAAAAATGACCCCATCGAGCTTACCCTCAGCTACCATTGCCCCGATTTGGGCATCTCCGCCCTTTGGGCCGGATAGCAGACGCTCCACGTCAATACCAGCACTCTCAATATGGCCGCCGGTAGTACCTGTGGCATACAAGGTGGCACCCGTCAATACATCCCTATTTTGTAGCACAAAGGCAACCATTTCGGGTTTTTTGCCATCGTGGGCAATCAGTGCAAGTTTCATTAAGCAGATATAATATGAAAAAAATTAAAAATTGAGCCATGCCTCAAAAACATTCCTAAGGCAGTATTCAGGAATTTTGTTCGAAGGCTTGACTCTTGATTTTTTTTGCTGCACCTTGCATAAAATTAAGTTGAGACCAGCAAAGCTAATTTCATAGCTAAGATTTTGGTCACAATTTCCAAATTTTTCCTCCCTTTTTATCGAACATCCGTAACCCAATCCATGTTGGCACGTCTAAGCATTCACTAAAGGCACTCATTGTGAAACACATTTCAGATGAACTGCCGAAAAACCATTTTGTAAGCCCATGAAGAAGTTTATAGAACTAATCCGAACGAAAGAGCGGGAAGAAAAAACCCTTCCCAACAACAAAAAAACAAGCTTGAAAGAGGAAAAACCATCCATCCAAGTTCAGGCTCCCACCCACGCTAATGAACAGCAAAACGACCTGTTTTGGGACGACTACAGCGATGTTGGTTACTGCTAGACCGTTTTTTGTTTTACCATTTTTGCGAACCTATTCCTTTCATTGGTGATTTTGCCGATGTTCAATCCTTATCTCGTAGCATTACTTGTCCCCTGTATTCTGTCAACTGCGGGGTTTCGCTGTTCATATACGCCAGATTTGATGGATGGAACAGCGCCTCCCTACCCTGCCCGCTGACCCGGTACACTGCCAACGAATCTGGTTGTTCGGTGGAATTGCAAGCGCCCCT
This sequence comes from Saprospiraceae bacterium, assembly GCA_016714985.1. Classification (GTDB taxonomy): domain Bacteria; phylum Bacteroidota; class Bacteroidia; order Chitinophagales; family Saprospiraceae; genus UBA6168. The sequence continues at coordinate 47,540 of JADKBS010000010.1, forward strand.
ATCTTTCAACAGCACCAGAAGCGGCTGAAAATCAAAACTGTCCTTCGCCTCACCGGCCACATAATACTGTAGGCCGTTGCCACTTTTCATAATGGTAAAGCCAGTGAAAACATTGTCGGGTTTGCTCCAACCTGAGCTATAGACATCGTAGGCAATTTCAAACCCCTTTACGTCCAGTTCCCGCTGGTTTTCTTCTTTAAACACCACATAGCACTGGTTAGCGCTGGCTGTGAAACTTGTAACACCAATTTGTGAAAGCAGCTTTTCGGTCGCTTGCCAATCGGGCACCGAGTCTTTCGGGAGGCCAAACATGGGCGCCACTTCCTCAAAACAGTCGTTCCTGCTAAGGTATTCAATCCCGCCCCTCACCAGTTCTACATCCTTTTGCGACAGGGAATCAGCAGCGGGTACGATTTTACCTTCTTTCAACATGTTGTTTTTTTCCAAAACGGCCAATAGCCTGCTTTTTTGGCTCCGCTCGGAGGCACGGAAAGCACTGAAAGGCCCAACAACGGTCAACAAGGAAAAAAAGGCAAGACTGATAGGTATGAACTTGATATTGTCTTTTTTGGAAAAGATGAAATACAGTGACATGAGCAGCAGCCAAACACCTGAAGTGGCAACAACATAGCGGGCTTCCGTCACACCATAGTCGCTGATGCGACGGCCAATGGCCACGAATAGCAGAACGACCATTGGTAACAATACAAAGAAAAACCAGCGCTTGTAGGCTTTCACCAATTGGCTGTCGTCGTATTTGACGAGCAAGTAGTTGAGCAGGTAAGTGAAAATGCCTGCCACAGAGAAACCAAGCACTAACTTGCCCACCCAGCCTTGCGGCAACTCCCAGGTAACCAATATTTTCATGGAGAAAGCATAGAGTATTAGGAAGTAAATAAGGGCGATTGGGATGAGAATGAACTTCGTCAGGTTCTTGAACGAGGCGGTATAGTGACCTGTGGCCTCCATTGCTTGATGTTCAGCAACATCCGCCGAAAAATCGAATTGCCTTGGGAAATGCGCCAAGAAATAAGCCGTATTGAAAACGCCTGCTAGGATGAAGAACAAGTGCCCATAGATTTTCCATCAATATTAAGGTTAAAAAGCTCATTAACAGCTAAAATGGCGATGGAAAGTCCGGCAAAAATGACCCCACTGTAGAACGCCCCAACCATGAAATTGCCAAATAGCCGCTTGTTGTACTCCCAAAAATCCTCCACTGAAGCGCGGTCTAAGTAAGGAATGAACGCCACGCCGAGATGCGCCGCAAGGTTGAGGCCAATGAATCGGACGACGGTGTTGTCGTTGTCAAAATCTACCCACTGTAGGGAAAAATAATATAGGACGACCAATCCAAGCGCCAAGAGGTGGGATACCAATAACAGTGGCAGCTTCAACTGCCACTTCTCAACGACCAAGGCTGCACACAGAAAGCTCGAAAGGCCAAGCGAACAGGTAATCGCTAATTTGCCAAATTCTTCTTGCGCATTGTTGGCGTAATCAGCTTCAAGTAAGGAAATCATGGTAATTGTGCCCACTATGGCAGCCAGCATGACCAAGGGGAACCGTTTCAGTACCTCCACGAAGGCACTGGCGAGGAAGGGAATGGTAGGAAGTTTCATTTGATGTTTTTTCGTTAAAAGCGCATAATTGGCCGAAAGTTACACAGGTTTTGCAGTTATCCTAAAGCTATGGTTTTCAAATGCTTGGAGAAGGCACTCAAGCATTTTTCTCAATATCGGGCAGGATTGGTAATTTTGCAGCTGCTTGAGACGTAAGACAGAAGCCTCCGGCTTTAGTATGGCATCAACTTCAACCAAAAGCCCAGCATTTGTCTTAAAATGTCTCCTTTAAACAAACATGAGACAACTTCTGACCATCTGCGCATTTCTTGCGCTCGCCTTGTCGCTTGGTGCACAAAACGACACCACCATCTATAAAATAGTGGATGAAGCCGCCCGTTTCCCTGGGTGCGAGTCGCTCGACACCACAATTGATGTGAAAAACCTTTGCTCCCAGCGGTCCTTATTGCTTTTTTTCAACCAAAACATCAACTACCCCCTACCAGCCCGTGACCAGAACATCGAAGGCACGGTGGCACTTTCTTTTGTGGTGGAGAAAGATGGCACCATTTCAAACATAAGGGTCGTTAAGGACATAGGCGGTGGCTGCGGCGAAGAAGCCCTACGAGTGGCTTCCGGCATGAATGAGGCCTTGAAACAGGCCAAGCTCGCTTGGACGCCCGGCAAGATGAAGGGCAAAACCGTGCGCACCCAGGTGAACTTGCCCATCAAGTTCAAGTTGACCGAACCCGATGATTTTGTGATGGTCGGCAGGGACTCGGTTTGGATTACCGTTGACGACTCGCTGGCATACAAGCCAGGACTAGCTGCCATGGAACAGTTTTTTGCGAAGCAACTGAAATACCCTGCACAGTTCAAGGACAGTTGCATCATCGGCACGATGGACATGACCCTGCTCGCGCGCCCCGATGGCAGCGTACTGGTGCTCGACCTCAGCGACTATTGGAACCTCGGCAATGAGTTCCGCTGGGAGGCCGTCAAAACGGCAACCGCCACTTGGGGACAATGGCAACCCGCCACCCGCAAAGGCCGCCAAGTGCCTTCCTCTGTGGAGATTACCGTGAAGTTCAGCCCCGCAGCCGGCAAATGCCCTCAAGCCGTAGCCAAGTACGATGAAGCAGTTAAGCTAGCCGAAGCAGGCAGCGCCCTCTACAACGAGGGCAAGCATGAGGAGGGTGTGGCCAAACTGACCGAGGCTTTGGCACTCTTCCCTAGCAACGCCAACTTCCTTTACCTGCGTGGACAAGCCTACATGAACATGGACCGCATGACCGAGGCATGTGAGGACTTCAAAAAGGTACGTGCTACCGTCTATCTTGACGTAGTGGAAAAGCTGGTGCCACTTATTTGTAAGTGATTTTACATTGTTGGATTGTTATGATTGTTGGATTGTTAGCTGGGCCCTGAAAATGTTTTTCGACAATCCAACAATCATAACAATTTAGCAATCAAACAATTAATTTATTCCCACCCCCATAAAACAAATGCCCCTACCTCTATCGTTTTGGGCCAGACAATTCATTTTGAAACAAAATCTTATTTGATGCGCATCCAGTTATTGGCTATTGGGCTTTTCACTATTTTTTCATCCATCGAAATATCAGCGCAAAAGGATACCATCCCCGCTGCGGACTTTACCATCAAAGGCGCTGCCATTGGCATCAGCGCGCCGGAAATGATTGACCAAATGATGGTTACCATGCCCGGCCTCGGCAGCAATGCCAAATCAATGATGAGCGAACAGAGCATAAAGACCTATCTGATGACTCCCCGAAAAGTCGGCGAGCGAGGCACCCTTACCAGCTATATTCTTTCGGCCTGTATGGAGTTCTACACCAATTACAAGAAGAACTACAAGGTCAACCTCAGTCCTGATTTTGTGGCGCTCAGCCTCGTAAAGGAAGGCAAGCCCGACATCAAGAACGGTCTCCGGTTCTTGGTAACGGATGGCACGGTCAGCGCCGACGCTGTGCCTTACGACTCGCCGAAAATACCCAACACGATTGGCACCTCCGACCGCTACCGCATTGCCAACTACCTCCAGCTTTTCAAGGAGACCCATCGGGAATCCCAAAAAGTGTTCGAGGTGCAAAAGGCGCTGATGCGTGGCAACCCAGTCATTGTGGAGATGAACGTGCCAAGGTCGTTTGAAAAAGTGAGCAACACCCGGTTCTGGTCGTCCATAGGGGAGAAAGAGGAGCAAATCCTGCTGCCGTTCATGATTGTAGGCTACAACTTGGAGTTAGAAGCCTTCGAAGTGCTCAGTTCGTGGGGAACCGAATGGGGCAGCAACGGCTACCTTTGGGTGGACTTTGACGATTTTGGGGAGCTGGCGCAAAATGGGTACGTGCTGGTCCCAACACCTTAGTATTTTTCTTTCAGGCTGCCGCCCGAAAGTACAAAAAATGGCCTTGTTAATGCGCAATTCGGAACAGTGCCTCGCAGTTTTGTAACAAAATCTAAACTGATTGTACCATGCATCAACCCGCTTCTTTTTTTAGGAAGAACATCCTTGCGCTCTGTCTCCTCACCTTCACGACCAGCCTATTTTCCCAGAAACAACTCGAACTGATAGGGCGCTTGGAATTCCCGTCCCTCGCCAACGATGTTTGGGGCTACACCGCCCCGGATGGCACCGAATACGCCCTGGTCGGCTTGCGCAGTGGTGTGTCTATCGTCAGCCTTGCCGACCCGGCCAACCCCGAGGAAATCCAGTTCATACCCGGCGACAACTCGACTTGGCGGGACGTACAAACCTGGGGGCAGTTCGCCTACGTGACCTGCGACCAGCCTGGTACAGACGAAGGAATCCTCATCATTGACCTGTCGAACCTGCCCAATGACGTGACTTGGGATTATTGGAAGCCACTGCTGCCCAACCAAGCCGAGCCACTGCTCACCTGCCATACCCTTTGGATTGACGATATTGGCTATTGCTACCTCTCTGGTTGTGACCAAAACAGTGGCGGAATCATCATCTTGGACGTATTTTCGACCCCCGGCCAGCCGCAATTCGTGGGATACAGCGGCCCGACCTATGCGCACGATTGCTTCGCACAAAACGGAAAGCTCTACACCGCTGAGATTTACGCTGGGCAATTCAGTGTATATGATATTACCAATCCGGCTGCTCCGCAATTATTGGCCACACAAGAAACACCGTTCAAGTTTTGCCACAATGTTTGGGCCACAGCGGATGGCAATACACTTTTCACCACGGACGAGCGGGCAAATGCCCCCGTGGCAGCTTACGATATTTCAAACTTGGACGATATACGCCAATTGGATTTGTTCCAGCCGATTGCCACACTCGGCACAGGGGTCATTTCCCACAATGCCTATGTGGTGGGCAACCATGTGGTTTTAGCCAACTACACGGATGGCGTCATCGTGCTGGACGCCACCGACCCCAGCAATTTGATTGAGGTCGAGTCCTTTGACACGAACACAGATTTTGAAGAGGGCTTCCATGGCTGCTGGGCAACATTCCCTTATTTCCCCTCTGGCCTGATTGCTGCATCGGACATCGAAAACGGACTTTTTATCTTAAAACCAAGCTACCCAAGGGTCGCCTACTTGCAAGGCAAGGTAACCGATGGCGTGACGGGCCTGCCTATCACCGAGGTATCGGTGGAAATAATGTCCGACGATGCCAATTTCACAACTACCAGCTTTACGGGCGACTACAAAACAGGACAGGCTAACAGCGGCAGTTTCCAAGTCCGTTTCAAGGCAAAAGGCTATTTTGAAACCATGCTGCCCGCTGAACTGGTCGCTGGGGAAGTCACTATTTTGAATGCACAATTAGGAGCACTGCAGCCGTATGACATGGGCGGAACGGTTTTGGACGAATTCGACGGCAAGCCAATTGCCGGGGCAGCAGTGCGGTTCCAAAATGAGGATTTCAACTATGAAACGCTGACCGATGCCAATGGCCATTTTGACATGGACGGCGTTTTGATGGGCGAATACGAGGTTTTCATTGGTAAATGGGGCTACCGCAACCTCGCTACCACCCTGGATGTCTTCACTGATGATGAAACCATCTACCGATTGGCACGGGGCTACGAGGACGACTTCAACAACAATCTCGGCTGGGAAGTGGACGGCACCGCCGGCAATGGTCTATGGGTATTGGCTGAGCCGCTCGGCACGAGGGCCGCCAATCAACAGTTCAACCCAGCAGCCGATTCCCCTTTTGATGCTGGCAACAGTGCTTTCGTGACTGGAAATACTGGGTTGAAAATCCATGACGACCAAGTGGACAGCGGCTATACCCGCCTCAGTTCGCCCCCGATGAACCTTCGCAGCAGGTACATCCGCCCCATGCTTACGTTCGATTATTGGTGGTACAATGTCTGGTCTAACAACGCACCTGACGATTCATTGGTCATTCAAATCTTGGCCGGGGACAAGGTGCATACCCTGCTACGGCTCGCATCCGATACCTCCAACGTTCAGGAATGGGCGAGTTCCGACACCTTCGACCTGAACCAACTCATGGAGGTGCACGATCAAATGGTGCTCTACCTAACTGCCAACGATTCCGAAGAAACCCCCAATATCGTCGAAGCGGGTATTGATAATTTCAGGGTGTTTGAAGGAGCCGACGACTCCATTTTCCTCACAGAAGATGATCTTTCAAAAATGCGGGTTTACCCCAACCCCAGCGCCGATTTGGTCACTATTGACTACAAAGTACAGGCACCCTTCAACGAATTGCGTTTAGAGGTCGTAAACGTATGGGGACAGGTATTGCGAAAGCATTTTCTGGAATCACCACAAGGCTCAGCAGTATTGGATATGGAAGGGATGGTGGCTGCCCCCTATTTCATTTACCTCAGGGTAGATGGCAAAATTAGTAAGGCAACCAAACTGATTAAGGTGATTTACGGGAAATAAATGAAGCTGGCGTATGTCCTTATGACCTTAAACTGCATCTATCTCCAAAAAATCCAATCCATGAAACAGTCCATTTTTTGCTTCGCAACAGTTTTTGCCCTGCTTTTTACCACAGCCTGCCAAAATGCCGAGAAAACGGCACCTGCGGATATGGAATCACCACAGGCTTATTTCCCTGCCGAAAGTACGGCTTCGGCAAATCAAGCCGCCCCTTCCGACGAAGCTGATTTTCAGGCCAAGCCCGTAGAAATCGAAACAGCAGAAGAACCACCCTCCCCACCACAACAGCCAAACGGCGGCGGCCAACCTCAACCACCCATCCGAGATCCAAAAACCGAAGTCCCGAATCCGCCTATTGCCCGGCAAATCATCAAGACCGCCGAGTACCGCATACAAGTGGGGAACGTGGACAATAGCAGCCGCCACGCCAATGAACTGGCAACAAAACATGGCGGTTTTGTCTCTGCCAGCGAGCTCAGCAATAGCAGCTATGAAACATCTAACCGTATCACCATCCGGGTGCCAGCCGCCAATTTCGACGCCCTGCTCAACGACCTTGGGACGGATGCCATCCATACCGTTTTCAAAAGAATCAGTTCGCAGGACGTGACCGAGGAGTATGTGGATATTACGACCCGCCTCAAAACCAAAAAGGAAGTACGTGACCGCTACGTGGAAATCCTGCGGACGAGGGCAAAAACCGTGAAGGATGTGCTGGATGCCGAAGAACAAATCCGCATCATACAAGAAGAAATAGAGGCAAAGGAAGGCCGGCTGCGCTACCTGAAAGACCAGGTGGGCATGAGCACCATCAACCTTGAGCTTTTCCAGACCATTGAATACCGCCCTGAGCCGAATGCCTTCCACGAGTCGTTTTTGACGAAAATGGTCGGCGGCTTGAAAAATGGCTGGGACTTGTTGCAGGGCATCGTCATTTTCTTCATAAACATATGGCCGCTGCTCATCATCGGCGGGCTGCTGTGGTGGAAACGCCACTGGGTTTGGTCAAAAATCCGCCGAAACAAAAGTTGATAAAGGTTGATAAAAATTGATAAGGGTTGATATTTGCATGCCAACAGCATCAACCCTTATCAACCTAATAAACTTTATCAACTAAAATATGCCACTCATCATTCCCGTCCGGGGTTTTACACCAGCATTCGGAAAAGATTGCTACTTGGCTGAAAATGCCACCATCATTGGCGATGTGGTCATGGGCGACCAGTGCAGCGTTTGGTTCACCGCCGTTGTACGTGGGGACGTAAACTACATCCGCATGGGCAACAAGGTGAACGTACAGGACGGCGCCATCATCCACGGCACCTACCAAAAATGCGGCACCACGATTGGCAACAACGTGAGCATCGGCCACCGAGCCATCGTGCATGGCTGCACCATCCACGACAATGTGCTGGTGGGCATGGGCGCCATCGTGATGGACAATGCAGTTGTCGGCGAAAATTGCCTCATCGCAGCAGGGGCGGTGGTGCTCGAAAACGCTGTGCTGGAACCCGGCCATATCTACGCTGGCGTGCCCGCCAAAAAAGTGAAGGCTATCCCATCCGATATTTTCAGCGGCACGGTGGAGCGCATTGCCAACAACTACCTGATGTATGCGGGATGGTTCAAGGAATGAGCAATGCTCAATTTCATTTTTTACCCTTTCCTTTTCCCTTTCCCGACTGTCTTATGTCAAAACGGGCTATCGGTTTATGCTTGAGGGCCCTTTGGGTTGTTAAACCTAGAACCTATTGCAATGAGACTTGCTACGCTACTTTTCACTTTCTTGCCCATTCTCGCCTTCGCCCAACTCTTCGTTGATGGCAGGATAAGACCAAGCTATTCTGCTCAGCAACACCGCTTGGTAACCAAACGGGGCGATGTTTTCATAGGAAATGTCAGAAATTACAAAGACGGGAAGGTGGAGTTTAAATCCCCAGGTGCCAACCTGATGATTTTTGATTTTTCCCAAGTTGACTCCATTACACTTGTACCCTATTCAATTAAAAACCATGGGGGCTTTGACCATGCCGAGCGGGTCATGTTCCTACCCACTGCATTTTCCCTTGAAATGGGCGAATGGGAGTACGTCAATCGAAACCTCGTGGCGAATTCGCTAAACTACGGGGTACGTGATAATTTCACTGCTGGTATTGGCGCAATGCCGATGCCAAACGGCTTTGCCAGTTGGGTGAATATTAAGCTATCAAAACAGTTGGCAAAAGGAATCCATGTAGCGACCGGTGCGACGATGAGCCTTGGAAGGTACAATTCCTACCTTGATTTCGAAGGTAGCAGTCATGAAAGTTACCGCTTATTGGCACCATACGGCCTGCTTACGGTTGGAACCAAAAACATCTTCGTCAACCTCGTTGCAACAAAAGGTTGGACTTACCAATATGCCGACCCAGAAGTTACAGACCTAATGTGGGGCCTGAGCTGTGCGGCAAAATTGAACAGACGCTTTCAAGTATTTGCCGAATGGAGCAAGACCATGCCGCCTTATTTCAACGACAAATACCTAAACCTCGGCTTTGCAATCTTGGGTAAAAAGCGTTGTTTGACGTTAGGCATTTTGAAAGCGGAGGATTACGATGGGATAGTGCCAACGCTTGGGTTTAGCAGCAAAAGGATGGCGAAACGGTTTCGGTAAGTTTCTTTCCGCTTGATGAGCTACGATTGGTGCAATGCCGACTGCTCCGCCCGCTCCCTCACCAAATCAAGCGCCAACTCCAATTGCTGCTCGTGGTCCAGGTCGGTGTTGTCTATTACGATTGCATCGGCTGCTTGGCGCAATGGACTATCTTCACGGGTGGAATCAATTCGGTCACGTTCAGCGAGGTTGTGCTTAACCTCCGCAAAATCAACATGTTGCCCTTTGGCCGTGAGTTCGTCGTAGCGCCGGTGGGCACGCACATCCACATCGGCAGTCAAGAAGATTTTCAGCTCGGCCTGCGGGAAGACGACGGTTCCGATGTCACGGCCATCCATCACCACAGCTTTTTGCTCGCCCATGAGTTGCTGTTGCCGAACCATTTCTCGTCGTACTTCTGAGATGACAGCCACCGGGCTGACCAAATCCGCCACGTGCATTTTGCGGATTTCCTCGGAGACATCCCGCCCGTTCAAATGGATGCGGTTGCCATTTTCATCCGCCACAAAATGGAGGTGAATATGTTTCAACGCCTCCAACACAGCGGCCTTGTTGTTTATATCCACTTGGTTTTCAATGAAATACAGCGTTACGGCCCGGTACATGTCGCCCGTGCTGATATAGGCGTAGCCAAGGGCATTGCCCATCGCTTTGGCGAGGGTGCTTTTCCCACAGGATGAATGCCCGTCTATGGCGATGATGATTTTTTCAAGTGCTGGTGATTCGTGAATGGTGATTCGTGATTCGGGCGGTAGCGCAAAAATCTATCTTTTACCCTAAAGAAAAAGCGCCAAGGGAAATTTCCTTGGCGCTTTTTCATCCGTCAACCGTTGAGCGTCTATCGTCAACCGTTTTAGAACGGACAGCTCTTGCACTCGTCAACCTTCACGTTTGGGTTTTGCTGAGAAACAATTTTGCCTGTTTTCTCCACGCAATCCGTGCAACCAACCACTTTGAACTCGGTGCGGCGGTTCATCTGATGCTCCCGCTCGGTGCAGGGTACATTGTCAACGCATTCGTTAACACCGACTGTTTCGCCATAACCACGGGCCACGAGGCGGCTGCGATTGATGCCCTTCTCGGACAACCAACGAACGACGGACTCTGCACGGCGCTGAGAAAGGCGCTGGTTGTAGTGGCTGGAGCCACGGGCATCCGTGTGCGAACCGATTTCGATAATATATTGTGGGTTCTCCACCATCAACTTATGCAGCTTGTCGAGTTCAGGCATGGCATCTTCACGGATGCTGGCTTGGTCGAAGTCGTAATAGATATGAAGAAGGTAGGCAATGGCCCCATCGCCTTGTTCCACGGGTCCTGGAATGAAGCCTTTCTCTGGGCTTTTCTTCATCACCCCTTTTTCAAACACTGAACCATCAGGGTATTTGCCATGTGCTGGCAAACGGGTATCCTTGTCAATATATGTGTCAGTATTTGGGTCGTAATAGGTGTGTTCTGTTTCCTTGAAATTGCCGGGGTAGGTTTTCCTTTCAACATCACCACTATTATCATCTATTGGCTGGCTATCAACATCTTTTTTCTTCTTTTTTTCGTTGACAACCACTTCGTTATCCTTGGTTTTATCCTTTTTAACTTTTTCGTCATTTGTCAAAGTTGAAGTATTTGTTGGCTGCAAGTAAAGATTCTCCTTCAATACCTCAGAGGCAGTCTTATCCTTCGTGCAAACGTTTTCAGCGATACCAGCGAAGTAATTGTTCATGGTCGCCTTTATCTTATAGCAGCAATCCATGTCCAATTTAAAGGCATAGCGACCATTTACGCTTGTAGTAAACGGCTCGGCCAATGGTTGGCCGCAGTCGTTTTCAAGCGTGACGGTGGCACCTTCCATCGGCAAGCTGGTGAAAGCATCGAACACCACGCCTTCCACTTCGAACATGGCAGAGCGCTTCATCGGGATTTTCACTTGGAGCTTGTCGGTCAGGGTCATGTTCTTGGTGCTGGCCTCGGCCTCGCTGGGCAGGTAGCTCTCCAGGCTGGCCGTAAGTTGGCAAGTCTCGTTCAACTTCAGGTCGAACTTGATTTTTCCTTCGGCATCCGTCGTCATGGAGTCTTGTTTGCAAGCAACAAAGACGATGGCATCTTCGAGCGGGGCCTCGGTTTTTTCATCGAAAACAAGCACTTCTACGTTGAGGGCCGTTTTCTTGAATGAATAAATATCGTCGTGACCCACGCCGCCCTCGCGGTCGGAAGCGAGGAAGCCACAAGTGCCCTCTTCGTTGAAAACGATGCTGAAATCATCGGCAACCGTGTTCATCGGGTAGCCGAGGTTCTCTGGCATTGACCACACATTGTTCTCTTTGGAAACCGTGTAGAAAATATCAAGACCGCCCAAGCCCACATGGCCATCGGAAGCGAAATAGAGCCTGCCATCTGGTGAGACATACGGGAAAATCTCATGGCCCTCGGTGTTCACATCCGGGCCGAGGTTCATCGGCGGCCCCCAACGGCCAGCGTCTTTTTCAGACAAGTACAAGTCCATGCCGCCGAAGCCGCCGGGCATGTCGGAGGTGAAATAGAGCTTGTTGCCATCGGCAGAAAGCGCCGGGTGCGCAACAGAATATTCGTTGGAGTTGAACGGAAGGCTCTGGAGTTCACCCCATTTACCTTCGCCCTCGCTGCGGGCATAGAAGATTTTAAGGCGCATAATGCCAGCGTCGTCGGCTTCTTTCTTGCCATCGAGGAAGTTGTTGCGGGTGAAGAAAATCTCTTCGCCGTTTTTGGACAAAGCCACCGAAGCATCGTGGTACTTCGTGTTGATTTCATTGGAAAACTTCTCTGGACGGCCAAACGTGTATTTACCACAGCCCTCTTCTTGGTTGCCTTCTTGCTTTACGTCAATATAGTAAAGCTCAAGGAAGGGGTTGCCCGTCCAGTTGTGCGTCCGGCGGATGATGGGGTTGGTGTCCCGCTCAGAAGAGAACACCATGCCGTTCTTGTAGAAAAACGGGCTGAAATCATCGGAAGCAGAGTTGAAATCGCAGTTGGTGATTTCATAGCTCGACACGGCCTTGGTCATGAGTTCTTCCTCGTAGTTGCAGGCATCGAGGAGGTGAGCGCCCCGCTGGTCGTCTGGTGCGAGGTCAACGAACTGCTGGAACCACTCCCTGGCCACGTCGCATTTGCCGTTGCGCTGGAGCATCATGCCGTAGTAGAGCTTGTGGATGGGTTCTGCCTGCGGCAAACGTACCACTTGGCCATACCAAAACTCGGCATTTGGCGTATCGTTTATCTTGCGGTATGCCTCGGCGAGGTTGATTTTGGCCGTGGCATCGTCGCTTTTTTCCAAAACTTGGTTGTACAGTTCAATGGCCCCGATATAGTCGAGGTTGTCCATCTTCTGTTGGGCGGCCTTTAGCTTGCCCGATTGGGCCATCGCCCCAACAGCGAAAAGGAGGCAGAAAACCGGGGTGAGGAAATTTCGCATGGCTTCTTTCTTTAAGGAATGAAGGATTGAAGGATTGAAGGATTGAATCAAAATGGGTTGAAGGATAGAAGGATGGAGGGATTGAAGGAATTGGCTGGCAAAACATTCAATCCTTCAATCCCTCCATCCTTCAATCCTTAAAAATATCTTGGCGTTATTACCTTGTTCTCCCTGAAGTCGAACTCGTAGCCGAGCATGAACTCCATAGAGCCACTGGTGACCCGGTTTAGCTTGGTCAATGAATAGCTATAGGCTGCGCCGATGCGGAGACCATTTTTCAGCACGTAGGAAACCCAGAAATCGCTGGTGCCAACGCTGGACCGTGGAGGGTTCTCAAACCCATCAATGGAGAAAGCTGAATTGAAGGACGTCCCCACCCACAGCGATTGGTGGAAAAGCAGTGACAAGTCCACCTGAAACTCATTTGGGGCACCTATATCTTGGAAAGGCGTCAGCTTGGAGAGGCGCTTGTCCGCACCTACATTGCGCCAGACGAAGGATGGCTTGAAGACAACAGCATCGCCTTTTACAGGAATTGCAGCGCCAGTCATGAAGTAGAAGTGACGAACTGCCCGGGCATAAATCTGTGGGCCACCTGGGATTTCTTCCCCTAATGCATATTCTATCAGTTTCGGACTGGACACGCCAGCATAAAAACTCTTGCCATAGAAGAAAAGGCCCATTCCGAAATTGGGGAGCACAAAGTTGACATTGTCCTGAAACACCTGATCGTTCGGGTCGTCAATCACCACGTCTTGATAATTGGCGTTGTAATTGTCCACCCCACCCTGCAGGCCAACGCTGAATTTGTACTTGCCCATCGGGATGCGGTAGGCGTAGGAAAGGTTGGCGCCCGTGGTACGACTTGGGCCGATGATGTCGTTGACAACGCTAAAGCCCACGCCTACCCTTTGGTTGCGAAGCGGCGTATGGGCCGTAAAGCTTTGCGTAATTGGGGCACCGTCAATTTCGCCCAACCATTGGGAGCGGTGGATTAGCCCAACGGATAGGTAGTCCTTGCTGCCGGCATAGCCAGGGTTGTAAACCAAGCTGTTGAACATGTACTTGGTGAACATCGGCTCTTGCTGCGCAAAGGCCATTTTGCCCAGGAGGAACATGCAGGTGAATAAGGTCAAAGTTTTTTTCATCGCTAAGGAATTTTGCAAAACAGTACTTTGAATGGTTATGCTGATTGGATGCTGGTTTCTTGATGCTGGATGCTGGTTTCTCGATGCTGGATGCTGGTTCAGCGAAACTCCATGATCTAGTATCCAATATCAAGTATCAAGCATCCTGTATCAAATCTTATCTCATCAATTGCAAAAAGCCGTTGAACTTCCTGCCATCTTTCAGCAGGTCTATCCGATAGAAGTAAGTTCCATCTGGCAAATCGGCGCTTTTGTAAGTGCCTTGCCAGGTATTCTTGTAGTCTGTTTCCTTGAAGACCATTAGCCCCCATCGGTTATAGACCTCTACCGTGTTCGAGAACTTTTCAATGTTCTTTACCTTGAACACTTCGTTCGAGCCATCGCCGTTGGGCGAGAAGCCGTTATAGATGACGATGTCAAAGTTATTTCCACAAACATCAATGACCACCGTGGCTGTGTCACAACCGACTGGGCTGCATAGCACGTACTGGAAACTGTCCATTCCGCAGAAATCCTGGTTAGGGATATAGTCAACGGTTTGGTTCGGGTTCAGCACGGTAAGGCCGTGATTGGGGCCAATGCCGCCCGTGCTGGGGTCGAGTATGGTCAGCTCCACTGGCAGGCAAACGCCAAGTGTGTCATTCGCAAGAATGTCAATATTAACGGGGGTATTCTCTTGTGCGGTCGCTGCATCGTCCACAGCGTCAGGGGGAAGGGAATTTGCACAAGGGCCATCAATCGCAACTACTGTGATGTGGACATAAGTGGTGTCACAAACGCCGTAATCATCGCAGATAACGATACAAGCTGTATCGGTTCCGAGGCCGATGCCTTCTGCAAACAGGCATAAAGATACGTTGTTCGGCAGAAACTCAACCTCAATACCGGATAAATCAGGGCAAAAATTTGTAATACTTACAATATTGCCAGCCAATTCAGTAGTGTCAAGACAATAGGTTTCGTTTGTGTTAAGCGCTATGGTGTCAATAATTGTACCAGTCTCCGGCAAACCGACATATACACAGATAGTGGTGGTGTCTGTATTGCCATAATCGTCTGTGATGAGGAAGCAGGCTTGGTCGAGTCCGGGCGCAAAACCGGTGTAGATGACACAATTGGTCGTTGGGTCAAAATCGAAGTCAACGCTCTCGCCGCTTTCGTCGGGACAGATGTTTTCGACCGAGGCGACGTTGCCCAGCACATTGCCCAAGTCAAGGCAAAAAGTATCAGAAAAGTTGATGAGGAGCGAGTCCACAATTTTGCGGCCACTGGCTTGGCAAAGCGAGCCATCCACCGTAATGACCACATAGGTCGTATCGCACATGCCCAGGTTGTCGCAAACAACGATGCATGCCTGTTCGGTACCATTGCAACGCAACCCTGCATATTTCAGGCAATAATTGGCTTCATCCAAGTAAAAATCCACGAATGCTCCGCTGTCACCTGGGCAAACGTTTTGGATGGAAACAGGAGCGCCCAGCAGGTTGAAGTCGTTGAAGCAAACAGAATAAGGCAAGCTGTCCGCTGGAATGGTATCGTAAAAATAGGAGGGCGGTGGCATGACAACACATTGAACCATCACCATGACGGTATCCCGAATATTGGACGTAAAATCAATGGCAATCATGGTATTCAGTCCGATAGGCAACTGCATTTCGGAACCTTGGGGCAGCAGCCCAAAGTTCAGCCCAATGATGGACTGGGTAGAATTGGCCATCACTTCCACCTGCATATCGGAGTAGTCGGCGCCGGGAGCGCCGCCTTTGATGCTAAGGGTGTTGGGATCTTGCGTCCAAAAACCGAAGGGATCCCAGATGTTCATCAAGCCCACCAGTTCGATGACGTCCGTGAACATGCCCGCGTAAGTTTGACCGTTCACAGACCAGCCTTCAAGGTAGTAGGGGCCCATCTCGCCCAGACCGAAAAGCGTGTTGTAGCTATAAGTGATGGTCGTATCGAAATTGCAGCCTGAGATGCCCGAGGCGAAGGGGCTTCCGTTTTGCAATACGATATAATGGGAAAAATCCGCCGCCGGAATGGGCAGGCAGACTTTGCCCATTTGGCAATCGGGTGAGTAGGCGTAGAGGGTGTCCATTGGGAAAATACCATCGGCCTTGGCCTTGAACATCGCCAACGTGGCCACCAACGCTACCAGAAGATGCTTCATTTTATTCATGGAACTGCGGTTTTTGTTTCCGAACATTATCATGCTGTTTCAAAAAAAGGCAAGGCACAGCCTGTACTGCTGAGGCGAAAGTTTGGTCGGTCAAGAACCAGAACAGGAATAGTGGATTGCCGTAATATACTTTAGTGCTCGTCAGAAATGCTGTTTTCGGTAAGGTCTATTTTGTTGATTCGATTGGCGTTGGAATCGCCCGCCATTGCTATTAAATTAGATTTTATTGCAATACACGAAAATTGTGCCAGAATTAACAAAAAAAATAATATATCAACTACCTCCCCCTTCAAAAATCACCCTCCAGTTTTTCAAAAATCACTGAATCCGAGCCGCTGGAATGGTATGTTTGAATCCTATTTCACAGTAAATTCATACAATGCAAGCCCCTTTTTTGCAGCGATTTGACGCATGGATGGGCCGCACCGTTGCCCTACCAGACGATACCGAGGAGTCGTTCACCCAGAAGAAATCCTACTTGACGGGCATCTTCCCCCTTTTCGGCATTGTCGCATTCATGACGCTGCTCACCGGGCAACTGGAACTGCGTATCCTTACCAACTACGGCCTTGCACTGCTCGTGTTTTTTGTGGTGCAATTCGTGGTTTTCATCTGGCTGCGGCGTGGGCTGAAGTGGTTCGTACTAATCAGCAACAGTTACAATATCCTACTGGCCTTCGTCACCATGCTGAAACTGGGGGGCATCCCCCACTCCGGCGGCCTTATTTTCGTGGGACTGACCTGCGTGGTATATTCCATGATTTACCCCAGCGCAAGGGTGCTTTGGTGGAGCTTCTTCCTCTACCTTGCCACGCTGGCGCTCACGGCAGCGCTCCAGCCCCAACTGACACCGGCCCCGGAAATGGTTCAATGGAAAAACCTGCTGCTCTTTGTATTGAACTCGTTCTGGCTCTCCGCCAACATCCTCATCCTCGTCTTCTATGTCTATCGGAACCAAGCAGAAATTGCGAAGCTAAAAGCCCAACGCCTACAGGAAATGGATGAACTGAAAACCCGCATGTTCGCCAACATTGCCCATGAGTTCCGCACTCCGCTCACGCTCATCGGCGGCATGGCTGATTTGATAAAGGAAGACCCACAACATCAATTGCGTGAGCGAGCCGAAGTCATCCAGCGCAACGCCAACAAAGTGCTCCGGCTTGTGAACCAAATGCTGAACCTTGCCCGCTTGGAGGCTGGAGCCATGCCCTTAAACCTTGTGCAATCGGATGTGGCAGCGTTCTTAAAATACGTTTTCAACTCGTTCACCGGCCTAAGCGAGCACAAGCAGGTTCGGATGCACTATTTGCCCGAAAACCTGCAACTTTTCATGGATTTTGACCCTGAAAAAATGGAGGAAATGCTAGGCAACCTGCTTTCTAACGCCATCAAATACACGCCATCAGGAGGCAATGTTTACCTGAATTTCCACGTCTCCCCGACCCATTTGATTCTACACGTAAAAGACACTGGCATTGGTATCTTACCTGAAAAACTGGCCTATATCTTCGACCGATTCTATCGGGTGGGAGGGGAACAACAGCACTACGAAGAAGGAAGCGGCATCGGCCTGACGCTGGTCCGGGAGTATGTGCAACTCATGGGCGGCGAGATTTCCGTGGAAAGCAAGCCCAACGAAGGCTCCGAGTTCACGGTCATGCTGCCGATAGCGAATAAGGCTCCTTTGCATTTGGATTTGGTGCTTGCCCATGCCCCTAAAACCATCGAACCCCTTGCTATCGAGCCATTCAGTTATGAAAAAGGCAAGGAGGAATTGCCGCAGCTTTTGGTCATTGAGGACAACCCAGAACTCAGCCAGTACTTAAAGACGGTGCTCGGCCCCAAGTTCCGGTTGCTGACAGCAAATGATGGGGAAAAAGGCATACAATTGGCCATTGAACAGGTGCCTGACCTCATCCTCAGCGATGTGATGATGCCCGGTAAGGACGGCTTCGAAGTTTGCCGCACCCTCAAAAAAGACTTCCGCACCTGCCATATCCCCATCGTGCTGCTCACTGCCCGTGCGGATACGGCCAGCCGCATCATGGGCCTGGAGCAGGGTGCAGATGCTTACCTGACAAAGCCGTTCAACAAACGGGAATTGTTGGTTTGCTTGCGCAACCTTTTTGCGCAGCGGGAAAAACTGCGCATCAAGTACTCCAATCATGCCGAGGAAAACGGTACACCGCACACAGCGGGGTTGGATGAGGTTTTCCTAAAAAATGCCCAATCCCTGCTCGAAAAGAACTTTGCGGACGAATCCTTTGGCATCGAGGAGTTGTACCACAGCTTGGGCATCAGCCGGGTACAATTGCACCGCAAGCTAATGGCACTGACGGGACAGAGTGCCTCGCATTTTATCCGAAACTTCAGGTTGGAAAAGGCAAAAGAACTATTGCTCACCACCACAAAATCCGTGTCTGAAATCGCTTACGAAACGGGCTTCTCCGATGCCAACTATTTCAGCCGGGTATTCGCCCAAGAGTTTGGGTTGCCCCCATCGGATGTGCGCAAGGGTGGAGAAAAGGCGGTGGAAAAGCCTGTTTGAGCCAAGAAGCAAACCTGTTCAGTCTTTTGTATCGAGCTTTTCGACCTTGATAAGGTCTTCAATATCGCCCCACCAGTTGTCGTATTTTTCCCACTCCACCTCCACGGGTATAGGGAACTCCAATTCCGAATTGAAATCAATGTCCGTATTGGATGGTATTTCAAAAAAACGCTTGGTCTCCCCATCAATTTCGATGAACCATCCGCTACAATAAGGGCTGGCGCATTTGCGGAAATCAATGCCCGTCACCTTGGCGGTACCAGTTTTCAAGTCTGATTTTTCACAGGAAGCAGCGAAGCAAAGCCCCACCAACACGAACAGCAAAATGAAATTTTTCATGGCTTTAGATTTTACCCAAAAGACAGTAGAAAAATAGGAAAGGGTTGGCACGATTGCGAAGTGAATGATGAATGATAAATGATGAACACTGGCTGTCGGAATGGGTATGCTGGTGGTTGAACACTGGTCCCTATTATTTCTTCTATTTCACGAATGAAACAATAAGGCGGTTTTTGGAACAAGAATCCAGCATTTACAATCCGTTTGTCCAGAAGATGAAACAATGCGTAAGGTGATTTTGAGGTCTTGAAGGGCATTTTTGAGGTGTTCTAAAGAAGAAAAAAATTGGGGTTCATGCCCCGGAATTTTTCTTGATTTTTTCACTTTAAATTCCTTCAGCCATGAAAAAACTGATTTTTCTTTCCATCATTTTGATGGCATTCTTCTTCACCGCCTGTGAAAAAGAGGTCATCACGCCTTACGTCGCCATCACCGGCAACTTCACCAACACGCCAGACCCAAGTGCTGGCTTCTGGGAAGTACTTATTCCCGATGGTTCCGTTTTCATGTCTCCTAAGAAATATGTGGTAAATGGCACTTCTGCCCTTTTCGGGGATGTGGATGAGACCAAAAGCTTCATGGAACTGCCAAGCCCAGTGTTTGAGCCAAAGATTGGCGGTTTCACGGGAGGGTGCACCATTACCACCGTGGACAAAGACGGTGACGAATTGATTTATGTGGGCGAGTACTTCATGTTCGCCGACCTCTCGAACAAAACCTACCTGCGGATAGACGGAGGTACGGGAAAATGGAAAGATGCGCAAGGTTGGTTCAACACGACCGGCCAAGCTGACCCTATGACAGGGGTGAACACCGTGAGTGGCACGGGTGAGGTTACAGAACCCAAATAGTTTAGTTGGACATCAAAAGACCAGCCTGCCCCGCCCCCAACGGGCAGGCCTCTTTGACAACTCTCTGAAAATCAATTTTCTGTACTTTAAACAGTAAATTCACCATGAAAAAGCTAAGCATTTTCCCAATCCTAATTCTTACACTGTCCATCAGCTACGGCCAATGGACGACCACCAATTTGTCAGAAGCGAAAGATGGTATGGGTGCCGCCGCATTGCTGGGCAGCAATACCTTTTGGTTTGCAGGAGGCTGGGGCGACATAGAGGAAACCAACAAAGTGGAAATTTACAATGCCGAAACTGACACTTGGACTTTTTCACAGCTGTCGCAAACGAGGTCATGGCCAGCAGGTTTGGCTTACAAAGACCATATTTTCTTCGCTGGAGGCATGTTTTGGAGTACTACTTACCAGCCAACTTCAAGGGTTGACATTTGGAACAACGAGGCTAGCCAATGGTCAACTGCCGAGCTCTCGATACCACGATTCAGCATTTCTGCAGTAGGCGTTGGCAACAAGGCCCTGTTTGCCGGAGGCGGCAATTTAATCCAGAACACCGTGTCAAGTACCGTTGACATCTATGATTTCACCACAGGGCAGTGGACTACTACCCAA
Source organism: Saprospiraceae bacterium (assembly GCA_016714985.1). GTDB lineage: Bacteria > Bacteroidota > Bacteroidia > Chitinophagales > Saprospiraceae > UBA6168. The sequence goes on from JADKBS010000010.1 coordinate 67,799, forward strand.
TTATCAGGCCCAAGGGCAGCCATGGGCAGTGCCGTCGTAGAAACGTCCAATGGCCCCATCGCTCTTTTTGGAGGGGGTGTGACTGGCTTTGCAGGGCCTGCAACGGATTTGGTAGAAATCTACCACGCCAACACGGATTCTTGGAGTACTGCGCAATTGTCGGAGGCCAGGGCTCACCTGAGTGCAACATCGGTAGGCCACAAGGTCATTTTTGCAGGTGGCATAACCAACGATAACGTCCTTTCGGACAGGGTGGATATTTATGATGCCCTGACGGGCGATTGGACTACCGCAACCCTTTCAGCACCGAGGTGTACGGATATGACCGACGGTCTGACCAAGACCGTTTGCGGTAAGGTGTACGTAGTGGGCGGTGGCAGGATTGACTTGATTACTGGCGAGTTTAGCGAGGCATCTAACGTGATTGACATTTACGACCCGGCTACTGACACTTGGTCAGTTGAGTACCTGAACAGGCCCTTGGTCACCCACTCGGTGGTTTCCGACGGCAACCGGCTCTTGGTAGCGGGCGGTCGCAATACGGAATTTTCCACGATTTACGATGAGGTTGACATTTACACTTGCTCAGCCAATGCCGTTGGAGAAAGCAAAGCGGCTGCCTCGCAATACCGTATTTATCCCAACCCCAACAGTGGCAGCTTCTTCCTCGAAAAATTGGGTGACAGCCCGCAAAAGCCTGCAACAGTTAGGGTTTACAATACCGTGGGCGAGTTGGTGACTGAACGAAACCTTAGCCTTACTGATGAAAGGCTGGATTTGAATTTAATTCCCGGCACCTATATCATGACCATTCTTTCTGATGGCAGTAGCCAAACTGAAAAACTGGTGATACAATGACGTATTCGGAATTTACTGTGGGCCGCAACGCCCGGCAATCAGCAGAGGGCCGGGGTTGCGGTTTTCTGTTGCTTATATTTTTGAGAAAAAATGGAGGTAGAACATTCGTTTTGAGTACAGATAATTGCCCCCTGCATCAGTTTTATCCATCATGGGTGCCATTGATTTTAGGCGATTGGCCACTCGGTTTTTCCGGCTGTCGTAGTACCATTCTTGGGCAAGCATCACCTGCTTAAGGTCGGTAGGGTTGAAGTCATTTTTGATAACCTGCACTGTTTCGGTGTAAGTCGCTGGGTCAAAGGTGATAACTGTATCAATGGACGACACCATGTGTTCCAAGTCTTTTTTGGTCAATTTCTCCCCACAACCATAGCGTTCTGTGCTCTCAACTGGATACCTCATGCTCATGGCTTCCGCAAAAAGAAGTTCTGCAAAAGTCTTCTTTGCTTCGTTCTTTTCCACTTTCAACTTGCTGACTTCCAATGGGTTGGTTTTGTCCAACAACAATACGGCCCATGCGATTTCAGGGCTTTGGGCAGTGGTGCCAGCTTGAATTTTACCGTCCATGGCCAGCCATGCAAGCGGCGTAGCACCAATCACATTCCCATTGTTGTCGGTCTTGTTTACCATCGGTGCAATAGCCAACAACCGGGTCTGAAAACTGCCTGATTTCTTGTCGTAGAAAATGGCTTGGCTCGCTCTGATGAACTTAATATCGTCAGGATTAAGGTCGTTTCGGATGACTTGCACGGTCTCCTTGTAAGTGGCTGGGTCAAAACTAATGACCGTATCAATGGTAAAAATGCGGGCTTCCAACAGCTTCTGGTCAATTTTCTTGGTCAAGTTGACATCTTCAAAAACTTGGTATTTGCCATTTGTAATATCGTCAACCAGCCAGTGTGCCAGCCAATTGTCGGAGATGAAATTCAGGGTGCAGTCGGTAGGTAAAGGTGCTTTCAGCAGTTGTAAATCAGACCTGAACTTGCGAGCACCGAGCCGGAAATCATGCTCCGTCTCGAAAGTGGCCACATAACTGATTGACTTTTCTTTGAGCAGGTCATCAATTTGGGCATAAATGGAAAGAGGCAATATTGCAAGCAGCAAAGAGAATAGCAAAGTGCGCATGGTACGGATGATGTTTAGTGGTGAAAAAAATGGAGGACAAACCAATAATACCGACCTGACCAAAAGCAACATTTACGCATAGATACAAGAAAAATCTGCATTGGTGTTTTGTTGAAAAACCAATACTTTTGTTCAAAGTTCATAACTGCTTAGCAAGGGGTATTTTTTGGGAAAAAATTGAAAATTTTTCCCAAAAAAATACCCCAAAATGTGGGAGGAGAGAGAAAAAATTTCATTTTTTCTCTCTCCTCCCACACCCTCCAAGGCAGTTACCAAAATTCAAGTATATGTTTGAAGATACCTACGGCAATTTGGCGCAGCCGCCGCTACAGTTAACGAAAAAGGAGAAGTTCGTTACGCTGAAGGAGTATGTGCTTTGGGAGGCCAAGAAGCATGAAAAATATGAGTATCACCATGGCAAAATCGTTAAAATGCCATACGCTAGATTCCCGCACAATGAGATTTCCACCAATATCATAGGTGCATTCAAGATTGCATTCAAATCGTTGAGCAAGAAATACCGCATTGCCAGCAGTGACCAAAAAATCTATATTCCCACAGTAAATCATGGCGTTTATGCTGACGCTTTAGTTGTTTCAGAGGAACCTAAATTCTGGGATGACGACAACTTGCTACTGATAAATCCTCTATTGATAGTAGAGGTATTATCACCGAGCACTCAAGCCTTTGATAGAAATGGCAAGTTTGACCTCTACAAAAACTTGCCCTCGTTTACAGAGTATTTGTTGGTTCGACAAGATACTTGTGAAATAGAAACCCGCTTCCGGGAAGAACCAAACCTCTGGCGGGAAACAGTTCAAAAAGACCTAAATGGAATGGTTCACCTTCGCTCTATCGGATGTGATATTCCATTGGCCGACATCTACGAAAACATCGAATTCCCACCGCCAAAAACCAAAAAATAGCCTGCACACCATTTCAATACTCAAACCGCCCATGCTCCCCATCCACCACCACCTGTTCGCCCTGCATATTTTCCACATAACCAACCACTTGCGCCTCAATTTTGAACGAGCGGGCAATGTCAATCAGCGTTTGGGCATCCTTTTGTGAAACGTAGAACTCCAGCCGTTGGCCCATGTTGAACACCTGATACATCTCCCGCCAGCCCGTGCCGGATTCTTTTTGGATGAGGTCAAAAAGCGGTGGGACAGGCATCAGCTTATTCTTCACCACCCGTTTGTCCTTCAGGAAGTGCTTAACCTTCGTTTGGCCGCCACCGGAGCAGTGGATGAGGCCGTGGATGCGTTGGCGGTTTTTGCCCTTGAATTCCGCTAAGACCCGCTGAATGACTGGCATGTAAGTACGGGTAGGCGACAGGACCAATTTACCAACGGAAATCTCCCGACCATCAATCATCACGTTGTCAGTCAGGCGCTTTGTGCCGGTGTAAATGACCTCAGCAGGCGTGTTCGGGTCGTAGCTGTCCGGGTATTTTTCCGCATAAATATGGCTGAAAACATCATGTCGGGCACTGGTGAGGCCGTTGCTGCCCATGCCGCCGTTGTACTCGGATTCATAGCTCGCCTGACCGTGGCTGGCCAACCCAACTATCACATCTCCAGCTTTTATGTCATTGACAATCAATTCATTGCGCTTCATGCGGGCAAAGGTGGTATAGCCCACATCAATGGTTCGTACGATGTCGCCCACGTCCGCCGTTTCGCCGCCAGCGAGGTGCAGGCCAATGCCGTGGTCAGCCATTTGCGCAGCAAAATCAACTGCTGCTTGTATGATGGCACCGATGACCTCGCCCGTTATCAGGTTCTTGTTGCGCCCGATGGTGGAGCTAACGAGGATGCGGTCGGTGCAGCCCACGCAGGCCATGTCGTCGAGGTTCATCACGAGCGCATCCTGCGCAATGCCCCGCCAAACGGAGAGGTCGCCCGTTTCCTTCCAATAGAGATAAGCAAGGCTCGTCTTGGTGCCAGCCGTGTCGGCGTGCATGATATTGCAGTGGCGCTCGCTGCCGCCCACTACGTCGGGCAGCACCTTGCAAAAGGCCATCGGATAGAGGCCCTTGTCCATGTGCTTGATGGCAGCGTGGACTTCGTCTTTGGTGGCGCTGACGCCTCGCAGATCATATTTGTATTGCATCAAACGTTATTATTTTGATAAAAATCGGCACAAATCTCGCAGGTTTCGGTTGCCCGACAAACATGCAGGCTTTAAATATCGATCAAGGATGCGGTTTTGTTTATTTTTGCCATACAATTAGGTTATGACACCCAAATTCACCTTTTTCCTTCAAGCGACATCGGGGTATTCTGCATTTCCAAGCATTTTTTGAATACGACCAGCATCTGAGCAAATGAGAGAAGCAATACTCGAAATGACGGATAAGCGGGGCATGTCCGCCATCCTACCAAAGCACTTGGTTTACCTCTTGCGGGTTTACCTGTTGGGCATCCTATGCTTTACCATTTTCAGGGCAATCCTGCTCATTCAAGAGTTCCACCAGATGCACTTCATCCCTACCGACCAGGGCATCCTGCTCGGCATCAAGGCATTTTTAATGGGGTTGCGGTTCGATACAGTGGTGATGGGCTATATCCTAACGCTTCCCTTCCTGCTGTTGGCCATTGATGCTTTTGCAGGTTGGAACAGCAAACTACTTTACCGCATCGTCGTTGGCTTGGTGTCGGTTGGCCTTATCGCTGCGCTATTCATCTGCGCTTCCGACCTGCCGTTTTTCCATCATTTTTATGCAAGGGTCAGCACTTCCATCCTCATTTCGGCGGACAAAGGGGGCAACAACGACATGCTCAGTGGGATGATTCTGCAAGAATGGCGCTATATCTGGCCTTTCATCCCGTTTGCTTTCACTTCCTGGCTGGTCATCAGTCGCAACCGTCGGTTGCTCCGCAATATCTTGTACCGCTTCGAGGACAGTCAGAATTTAGCCGTCTTCAAATGGTTTGCGGTCTTTGCGGCCTTGCTCTGCTTTGGCATTTGGGGCAGGTTTTCGTTCCAGTCGCACCTTGCAGCCAGCACTGCCTACTCCTCCGAATACGGCTTCATCAACATGCTCGGCCTTAACCCGGCTTTCACCTTCACCCAAAGTTTTGTCAATTCCAAGACCGATGCCAAGAACGTTCGCCTCATGGGCGACGGCGAAGCCGTCCGCAACATGCAAGCGTACCTAAACGTCCCTGCTGCGCAAGAGTTTGACTCGCCCATTGCCCGGCAGGTAAGCTTCGCAGACAGTTTGGCCACCAAGCCGAACGTCGTTTTTGTTATCATGGAAAGCATGAGCGCCAGCAAAATGGGCCGCTATGGCAACAAGAACAACTTGACACCTTTCATGGATAGCCTGGCCAACATCAGCCATTCATTCGATAGCATTTACACTTCTGGCATCCATACGTTTGCGGGGGTGTACTCTACCCTATTTTCGCACCATGTTGTAAAGCGCAAACACCCACTTAACAAGGTGGTAAAAATGTCGGGCATCGCCACCAACCTCAAGCAGCACGGCTATTCGACCATTTATTTCACCACACATGACAAGAGCTTTGACAATGTGGCGGAGTTCCTCGAAGCAAATGACTACGACCGAATCGTGAGCAAGGATGATTACCCCTCTGACCGTATCCTCAGCGCACTTGGTGTGCCGGATGACTATCTCTATGAGCATGCCATAGGTGACCTTGACAAACTGTATAAATCAGGCAAACCCTTTTTCAGTGCCATCATGACAGGCAGCGACCATGGGCCATTCGTGATACCCACTTATTTCAAGCCAAAGCAAGAAGATGCCACCCTGGGCATTGTGGAATACGTGGATTGGTCGGTGCGCAAGTTCTTACACATGGCCGCTAAGAAACCTTGGTTCGACAACACAGTTTTCGTTTTCCTGGCCGACCACGGTTCTTCGCTTGATAAGCGATACGATATGCCGCTGAGTTACCTCCATTCCCCACTTATCATTTATGCACCGAAATTATTGGGCGAGCCAAAAAACTATCCAAACTTGGGGAGCCAAGTGGACGTATTTCCTACCACCATGGGCTTACTAAAACTGCCTTATGTCAATAACACCTACGGCATTGACCTCTTCCGGGAAAGCCGGCCCTTCGCCTGCGCTTATGCCGACGACAAGTTCGCCGTGCTGAACACTGAGTACATGTTTGTCTCAAGGGAAAATGGCGTTACCAGCCTTTACAATTATAGAAAAGGGGATGTAAAGGACTACTCAAAGGATTTGCCGGTGCTACAGAGAGGCCATGAAAACCTATGGTGAAAGCGTTTTTCAGACTACACAATGGCTGCGGCACAATGGCAAGCAGGTACCGCAATGAAGAAAAATTAGGTAAGTGCCTTACTCCGAAGGCAAGTTTGAACTTGCCACCACATCTTCAATGACGTGTATGACATTGGTGATGTTCCAAACATCTTCCCCGGTGACCACACCGTTGATTAAATCCACGTACATAACAGGTAAGCTATAATTGACGAAGTCGAAAATATTCATGTCAACGAAGTCGCCCGTTTGGAGGTTGCGCAGGCCGAATCGCCCAATGCTAAGTTCATTTAGCCCCTGTTTATTGTAAACAAAGGAATATTCAATTTCTGCCTGGTACTGGTTGAACGGTTTGAGAAAGACATAACGAGTACTTTCATCTGGTTTGAACTTGATACTGAGCTTGCCTTTGATTCCTTTCCCACTTCTTTCAGCTTGGTGTAACAATACCCTGTTTTTGCTGACAATGGAATCCTGTAGGATGCCGTCAGGCTTGTTGAAAAGAACAAGCTTGGAAAATGCGTTGACTGCAATCAGATGGATGCGCTGTCTCAAAGATTGGTCGAGCCACAGTAGGTCAAAGTTGGTGTCGAACTGCGAATCAGCCCCCACAATCATATTGATGGAATCATTATCGAACCAAGACTTTACTTCCACTCGGCGCATTTTCCGATTGTAGAGTTGCATCAAATCTACATTGAGCGGGTGGAAAATCCGATTTAAACTCGAAATAGCGGATTCTTCGGCATCCAAGGAAAGGTAGTACTCTCCGTTGGGATTTATCAGCAGTTCACCATTGGCCTGGTGCTCTAAAGCATTGTTCCTATCCACCCAAGTAACCTTCGCCTTGCATTTACCTGCGAAATATATGAGTTCAATCCTGCCAATGAAAGCACTATCGGGGACATAAAAGGTAGCCTTGGTGCTTTGCCCAACATATTCATGCCAAATGACCAGGTCCGACCCGCCAGATACCCATAGCTCATCGGCAATGCTGGCCGTGTCCAGAAAAAGCAAGGCCATACCGCTGAGGTAGGTCTTGGTGCCATGACGTTCGGCCTGCTTAGGGGAGTCTCCGGTTTTGCCAAAATGGACGGGAATGGCAAGTTGTGGACTGAAAGGCGATTGTGCGGACAGGTTTATTGTGAAACTGATTGCCGCAGCCAAAATCCAATAATTCTTCATCTTGGGTCTAAGGTGATTGTTTTGATGCCTAATTTAAATTACGGATGAGTGATGCTAAAATTGGGAAGGTTTGGCAAACTTACCGTCAATGCGGATTTGAGAAATGCAAATGTAAATCGAAAAAAATAAAGAAAGAAGATTAAATAAAATAATGGCTTTCGTCCAGTAATCGCCAAGCCCGAACCAACTCCATCCTTGCCCCCAAATTAGCAAAAGGCCAAACGCTGTCCTCAGTCCCTCTGCCATTATGGCCCATCGGCTTTTGTCCATCAAAGTGGTGTAGCTGAAGACGCTCGCAAAAAGGAAGGCACCATACCAAAAAATGCCCGGTGAGCCAATAACCGCAATTTGGTTGAACAACCAGAACATCAAAGCCAAGGTATAAAACAACTGCACCCACGACCATACCAACAAAGCACGAGAGGGACGGGTATCGTATTTTTCGAAATGGTCAAAATCCTCCACGATGCCAATGGGATGGGCCGCAGCGGCATCGGCGGGGCGCCATCCAGTGGGCATGAACCACAGCCGGATTTTATCCCACCAAGAGCGGGCCAGCCAAGCATCGGTGAGCAACAGCCAGAAATGCTGCCAACCAATGACGATGGGATTCCAAGTATGTACGGGCCGCTTTACACCATATATGGGGGGTACCTGAGCCAGTTCAGCTTGAAAAGTACCGAACAGTTTGTCCCAAATGATGAATACCTGACTATAGTTTTTGTCGAGGTACTCCTTGTTCATGGCATGGTGTACCCGGTGGTGGCTCGGCGTGACGAGGATGTACTCCAGCGGCCCCATTTTGCCTATCAGGCGGGTATGGTACCAAAACTGCATGAACAACTGAATGGGGCCAATGACTGCAATGACCTCCCTCGGTATGCCAAGTATTGCCGCAGGCAACAGTAGAAAGGTGAACAACTGGAAAATCTCGCTGATGCTCTGCCGCAAGGCACAACTCAAATTGAACTCTTCACTGCTGTGGTGTACGATATGGCGGTTCCAGAGGAAGTTGATTTCATGCGCCCACCGATGCGTCCAGTATCCCGCAAAATCCTTGGCAACAAAGGCCAGCAGATAGACCATCCATGTGGCTTTGATGGAAAAAACAGCGAAGTGCTCCAACATCCAGCCGTAGCTAAGTATGCCAATACTGAGGCCGAGCACATCTTTCACCACATTGGTGATGCCACTACTGAGACTGCTCACAGCGTCCAGTCCCCGATTCACGGACATTCCCATCCATCGAGCAGCTAGCTCCTCCATAACAATAAGGAGTAAAAAAATTGGAACAGCGATATTTAAGGCTTGTGCGTAGGCTTCCATGGCTTGGGTGCTGGTTACTGGTTACTGGATGCAGGGTGCTGGTTACTGGTTGCTGGATCCAGCAACCCATCCAAAACCCTTTCTGCAAGCCCCAGGTGCGTACTTTGCGAGAGCCTGACCCGTCTTACTGGCAAATCCCAGGCATCGGCCAAGGCAGCCCAGACTTGGTAGTTGCCACTGTGATCCCGTTCGCAATAGACACCAAGCGGAAGATGGCATCCACCTTCAATCATTTTCATCACCTTCCGCTCCACATTGGTCACCGCAGAAATAGCTGGGGTGTGAAGGTATTGCTTAATGATGTTGCGGGTTTCAATATCTTCCTTGCAGCATTGGTAGGCGAACACGCCTTGAGCAGGGGCAGGCACAAACTCCCTGACGTGGAGGTTAACCACCGTGAGACCATCCAAATTCAGTTGAAAATGCGTTAAGTCAGCGGCAGCAATTAATATTGCATCGCAGTCAGCATTTCGCAGCTCCTCCAATTGGCTGGGCACTTCCCCATGAATATCGAGAAAGTTCAGGTCAGGGCGATAACTTAACAGTTGGGCTTTCTGGCGAGTGGAGGAAGCTCCGACCACCGCGCCCAATTTCAATTTAAATAATTGATTACCAATCGCTTCTGACCGAATCAATAATACATCGGCAGGGTTTTCCCGATGACTTACACCTGCTATCACCAACCCTTCGGGCTGGGTAGTGGGCAGTTCCTTCAAGTAATTTACTGCCAAGTCCACATCGCCCCGGAGTAATGCCGCTCCAAGCTTCGCCGCGAAAGAATCTCTTTCTTCGAATGCCGCAGATTCAAGCCTATTTCCTAGGTGATCCTTTGCATTGAAAATTGCCAATTCGACTTCGAAGCTTTGCGCCTCCAGTTTTTCCTTTACAAGATTGGCCTGCCAAATCCCTAAGGTGTTGCCGGGTGTACCGATTCTTATTTTTTTCAAAACCTGCTTTTTCGGCAAAATTAGGTTGCTATTTCCAGTTTGGTTGGCCTATTGCCAAAAAACTAACCAATGCCTGCTACCAACTCCCAACTCCCAACTATCTTTGCCGCCTATGCAGTTAGCAGCCAAAGAAATAGCCCACATGCTAGGAGGCACGCTCGAAGGCAACGGCGATGCGTTGGTGAACAGGCCCGGTAAAATCGAACAGGGTGGCCAAGGCACTTTGACTTTCCTTGCCAACCTCCGTTACGAGCATTACGCCTACACTACCCATTCTACGGCAGTGCTTGTGTCTCGTGACTTCCAGCCTTCGCAGCCCATCGCCGCAGAAGCCATCATTCGAGTGGACGATGTTTACAACAGCCTCCGAATCCTAATGGAAAAATTTGGGGCAAAGGTGCAAGCAACCCAAGGCGTGTCGGAAAGGGCCGCTGTACACGAAACGGCGATTTTGAGTGAAAACGTGACAATTGGAACCTTCAGCGTGCTGGAGGAGGGAGTTAAGGTGGGGGCAGGCACGACGATTCACCCACAAGTCTTTTTGGGCAAAAATGTAAAAATCGGAGCCAACAGCACCATCTATCCAGGCGTTAAGATTTACCATGACTGCCGAATTGGTGACAACTGCATATTGCACAGCAATGTGGTCATAGGAAGCGATGGCTTTGGCTTTGTACCGCAGCCAGATGGCAGTTACTTGAAGTTGCCTCAGCTTGGAAATGTAGAAGTAGAGGACAATGTGGAAATAGGTGCCAATACGACCATTGACCGAGCAACGATGGGCAGCACCTTCATCCGCCAAGGCGTCAAATTGGACAACCTTGTAATGGTTGCACACAACGTTGACCTTGGGGAACATACAGTCGTAGCTGCGCAAGCTGGCTTTGCGGGCAGCACCAAAATCGGCAAGCACTGCCTCATTGGTGGTCAAGCTGGTTTCGTAGGGCATATCGAAATAGCCGACAGCACCAAGGTACAGGCCCAAAGCGGCGTTGCGACCTCGGTGAAACAACCCGGCACCGCATGGTATGGCTCTCCCGCACTGCCCTACAACGACTATCTGCGCTCCTATGCCGTTTTCAAGAAACTACCTGAACTGTTTAGGAAAATAAATGAAATAATGAAGCGGAACGATAAATGATAAATGATGAATGATGAATGTACTGCCACATTCATCATTCATCATTTATCATTCATCATTCCCCATTCCTACTATGAACCAGCACACCATCCAGCAGCCAGTGACCATCAAAGGCATCGGCCTGCATACTGGCCACGAAGTGACGATGACCTTCCACCCAGCAGAGGCTGGGCACGGGGTAAAGTTCCAACGGATAGATTTGGCCGAGAAGCCGTTCATCAAAGCTGACGTTTCGCAGGTGGTTTCTACGTTGCGGGGAACTACCATTCAACAGGGGGAAGCACATGTTAGCACGGTTGAACATGCATTGGCCGCTTTGTTCGGCATGGGCATTGACAATGTGCTGATTGAAATTGACGGGCCAGAGGTGCCCATTCTTGATGGTAGTGCCGCCCCGTTTGTAAAGGTGCTGGAACAAGCTGGCTTCTCCGAGCAGCCGGATGAGCGTGAGTTCTTGGAAATCACGGAGCCAATCCGCTATTTTGACGAATCAACAGGGGCTGAATTGGTCGCCGTGCCTGGCGACCATTTTCAAGTAACCACAATGATTGATTTCAACTCCAAAATACTTGGACAGCAGTATGCCTCGCTGGCAAGGGTGGAAGACTTCGTGAAGGAAATCGCACCCTGTCGCACCTTTGTTTTCCTGCATGAACTGGAATACCTCGTTGACCACAACCTCATCAAAGGTGGCGACCTGAGCAATGCGATTGTCATCGTTGACCGCCTGATGAACCAGGACGAACTGGATGCGCTCGCCAAAAAGTTGAACAAGCCAAGTGTCAAAATAGACAAGGAAGGCATCCTAAACACCATTGAGCTTTTTTACAACAACGAACCTGCCCGCCACAAACTGTTGGACGTGCTAGGCGACCTTGCCTTAGTCGGTAAGCCCATCAAAGGGAAAATCGTGGCAACCAAACCTGGCCATACTGCCAATGTCGAGTTTGCAAAGCTGCTGAAAAAAGCTTTGTTGGAACAACGCCGCCTTAAAGGAGTGCCCAAGTATGACCCCAATGCTGAACCAGTTTACAACACCATGGAAGTGGCCAAGTACTTGCCGCACCGCTACCCCTTCTTGTTGGTGGACAAAATCATTGAAATCTCCGACAATCACGTGGTTGGCGTGAAAAACGTGACCTTCAATGAAGCATTTTTTCAAGGGCACTTTCCCGGAAACCCTGTTTTTCCAGGCGTACTGCAACTGGAAGCACTCGCACAAGCTGGTGGGATACTCGCCTTGTCGAAAGTGGGCGACCCCGGCAATTGGGACACTTATTTCGTCAAGATTGATGGCGTGAAGTTCAAACACCGGGTTTCTCCTGGCGATACTTTGATTTTGAAAATGGAACTGACAGCACCAATCCGACGAGGCTTGGTGCAGATGCACGGCACGGCATACGTTGGAAACAAGGTAGTTTCTGAAGGTGAATTGACTGCTCAAATTGTGAAGCGGATTGAAAAACAGGAAGAAGTAGCAGAAATTGTTGCCTAAGAGACAAATTGCCAAAGCGGAAAAAAAACATGTTTTTTTAGAACAATAAAAGGAAGCGTATTTAGTTAAAGATACGTTAACAACAGACGCCAACATAGACCTAGAAGAAATTGACCAAATTGTAAGGACAAACAAAAAAGGCACTATGAACCCTGTCCGACAGGTTTTTTAATGGCTTTTCAAATCGAAATAAATAGGTTACGGTTTTACATCCTTCATTCTCAATACATCCTTCTGCTCCGCAACGGAGACGCTATATCGAACAATCACATTCTTGTTCCTGTTAGCGTGGTTTTTGGACGTTCTGCTGTTTGCAGTTTTCATTGCAAGTTTCAGTTTAGAGAACACCAATTTTAAACATAGCAACGACTAAGACCTCTGCCTGCAACAAGGGATTCAAAGCGTATTTAGCCGTTCTATTTCAATTTTTCTGATGAAATTATCTACCGAGCAGCCACCCGTACTCCCACACCTCAACGGCAGCAGCCACTACATGCGGTACATTCACCCAGAAGCCAAAATCGGCCAAAACGTCACCATTGAGCCATTCACGACCATCGGAAGGGATGTAGTGATTGGTGACGACACTTGGATTGGCCCCCACGTGACCATCATGGACGGCTCCCGCATCGGCAACGGATGCAAGATTTTCCCAGGAGCCGTGGTAGGTGCAGTTCCCCAAGATCTCAAATTCAAAGGCGAGTACAGTTTGGTAGAGCTTGGCAACAACGTCATAGTCAGGGAATACGTCACACTCAACCGTGGCACCAAGGCAAGCCACAAAACCACCATCGGAGCAGGCAGCCTGCTAATGGCTTACGTTCATGTTGCACACGACTGCCACATCGGAAAAAACTGTGTTATCGCCAATGGTGTGACCCTCGCAGGCCATATCGAAATAGAAGAGTACGTGAACGTGGGTGGCCTCACCGCAGTCCAGCAATTCGTCAAAATAGGTGCCCATGCCTTTGTGGGCGGTGGCTCGCTCGTAAGAAAGGATGTACCACCCTTTGTGAAGGCAGCCCGTGAGCCGCTTTCTTATGCAGGCATCAATTCCGTCGGCCTCCGCCGCCGTGGCTACACTGCTGAGCAAATCCACATCATACAAGACGTTTACCGCATTCTTTTCGTGAAAGGCTACAACACGACCCAAGCCATCGAAATCATCGAAACGGAAATTGAAGCCACTGTTGACCGGGATTATATCCTCGAATTCCTCCGCAAAGCCGACCGTGGCATCATGCGGGGCTTCCAAGGGTTGACTGGCAAAAAAGGATGATAAAATAGGGAGGAGGGATGAACGGTTTCAACCCTCCTCCCTATTTCCTCGTCCCTCATCCCTTTTTCCTCATCCTTTTTCTTACATTTGTCCCACAATTATTTTGTGGGATTCCATGCACCAGCAAACAGAACATTTAGCCAGCAAGACCAGGACTTTCCGACGACTCCACCGATTTGTCGCAGTGCCGATGTTTGGTTTTATGTTCTTGATAGGGTTAACGGGCGTACTGCTTGGCTGGAAAAAGCAAACCGGCATTGCACCGCCAACGCTTAATGGCTCCAATGCTAACCCATCCACTTGGATTTCCTTGGACAGCATTCAAAAAATCGCCACGGCAAGGGCTTCAACCCTCAACCTCGACCCAGCGGTTGACCGAATTGACATACGTCCCGATAAAGGCATTGCCAAGGTGGTATTTGCGAAGCACTATACCGAACTACAAATTGACTGCGCCTCTGGCAAACTGCTTTCCGAGGAAGCTCGCCTGCACGATTTCGTTGAACACCTTCACGATGGCACCATCATAGACCGACTGTTGGGAACCAAAAATGACCCTGTCAAAACGACCTACACAACCATCACCTCTTTGGCATTGATGACCTTATCCTTCACTGGTTTCTGGATGTGGCTCAACCCACGCAGGATGCGAAAGATGAAGGCCAATCCTTGACCATCAATGCAAGAATTAGTTACTAAACTCACTGATATTGAACGACTTGCACGTGGCAGCATCCTCTCCCGGCTGCTAGCCGACCCAATCCGGTATTGTTTAGCGATCGGTTTTGGCGCCTGGTTTATCCCATTACAAAAAAAGGCAGGTATGCGAAGGCACGCACTTTTTTTGGAGCGAAGATGGAACTTGTATTGCCTTCGGCAACGGAGATTTACCTGTTTGGCGCAAAAACCCACGATTCAGAGATACGCCTCGCACGTTTTTTGATGAAAAACCTCAAGGCTGGTGATACTTTTTGTGACGTAGGCGCACATTTCGGCTATTTCAGCCTACTTGCTTCGCAATTGGTGGGTGCAAACGGGCAGATCCTGTCCCTTGAAGCATCAAAATCCACTTTTGAAATTCTGGAGAAAAACCTTCGGCCCTACCCCAACGCTACCCCACTCCACCGGGCCGCCTCATCCGAGAATGCGAACTTGACTTTCCATGAGTTCCCGGCGCTTTACTCCGAGTACAACTCCCTAACTCCAGATGAAGATGCCGCTTGGATGAAAAACAACCCCTCACGCCCCATTGAGGTGCAAGGAGTCCGATTGGCCGATTATTTTCGGGAAAAAGGCATCCGGCCAAATATCATTAAAATAGATGTGGAAGGTGCCGAACCGCAAGTATTAGCAGGATTAGAAACTTTCTTTCAGACTGCCTCACCCGTCATTGTCATGGAATATTTGCTATCGGCAAGCCAGCATGAAGCACACCAAGCGGCCGCCCAATTCTTGCGAAAGCAAGGCTATCAAGTTTTCACGATAAAAAATGATGGCGAACTTGCCCCCTGTGGCGACATTGCAGCAGCCATGCGCTTTCTTGGCTTGGATTCTGATAATATTGTCTTCAAAAGGTAAAATTTGTGGCTTTGAATGCCATTTGGCGTCAAATCAAAAAATTCGCCACCAGCCTATGCGTTAAGTGCGATATTTGCGATACAATGAAAAAATTGTTCTTGGTCATCTTGTTTGCAGCTGCCTTGGCGTCAGTTCAGGCCAACGCTCAGGGCGTTAGGCGGATGCTGCTCTTTGCAGGTGACACATCCAATGCCGACCTCAAACTCCAACGCCAATGGCTTCGAGCCGATTCTGCCGGTGTTGTTCAGCGTGACATCTGGATAGCCGTCTTCAACGACCCTCGCACCTTCCGCCGGATGTACGATTACCACGATGTTGACAAGGATGAATTCACGCTTGTTTTGTTGCGGAAAGACGGCACCGAGCAATTCCGATCCGAAAAGCCAATGCCTACCAATGAATTGTTTGAATTGATTGACTCCCCGGCCGCTGCCCCCGTTCAAATGGGGAACACCATCAAGCGCAGCAATCAACATTAGACGCTACTTCAACACCACCATTCCCACCTGTTTCATCACTTCGTTGCGCATTTCATTTAGTTTCATCTGAACCTTCAACAAGCGCATTAGCTGTGAACTGTCGTCGCTGGGTACTGCCTTCAACTGTTGTTGGTTTTTTTCGCAGAGGCGGATGATTTTGCGCAGCTTGAACTGCAAAAGGGCGCTCAAGCTGTCCTTATTGAAATTCTCTTCTGGCATTTTTTGGCTGGAAAGGTATAGTTCCCGTTCTGCCCAACCAGGGCTGTACTCCCAGGGCGTATGCAGCAAATCCACCGCTAACTCACTGATAACCTGGTCATTGTGGCCTATAAAATACTGTGTATTGATGGGCTGCTTATCCAGCAGCAACTGCAAGGCCTCTTTTGCAATCCGCTTGTACGACTCATTGTCAAAATCCTCCAGTACGTCTTGGATACTGCCTAGCACGAACTCGGCCACGCTCATGTTTTCTTTTTCATCGTAAATCTTCCCACCTGCCTCTACCAAAATACGGGCAATGTCCCGCTCCTGAAACTCGTGGCCTGTTGCCTGCTTTTCCATCGGCCCTACCACGGGCATGTAATCCTCAAACTCCGGCGGCGCTTCCATCGGGAATTCGCCATCGCCTTCTGGGACAATATTGACTTTGACTTCCGGCTTTTTTCGACGTGCATCGTCCCGTTTTTGCAGGATTTGCCGAACGACCTTGTTCGTCTCTGAAATCAGCACCTCCTCTTCCAGTTCCATCACCCTTGCGCATTCCTTCACATAAAACGAGCGCTTGAAGGGGTCGGGCACCCGGCTGATGCTGTCCACGATGTCCCGCACGAGGCCTGCCTTGCGGACGGGGTCACCCTTGGTCTCAGCCAGCAGCAGGTTGGTCTTGAACAGGATGAAGTCCTTCGCCTGCTCGTCAATGAAAGCCTGAAAAGCCGTGGCCCCAACAAGTTGCAAATAACTATCGGGGTCGTGGCCATCGGGGATGAGCACTACCCGCACGTTCATGTCCTGCTCCAGCACCATGTCAAGCCCACGCAGGGCTGCCTTCACACCGGCGGCATCGCCATCGTACAGGATTTTAATGTTTGGGGTAAAACGCTTGATAAGCGCAATCTGACCTTCCGTGAGTGAAGTACCAGACGAGGCCACCACATTTTCAATGCCAGCTTGGTGCAGCGAAATAACGTCGGTATAGCCTTCCACAAGGATGCACTCGTCGGCCTTTCGGATAGCGGTTTTCGCATGGAAAGCACCGTAGAGGTTCTTGTTTTTAACGTAGATCTCGGTTTCCGGCGAGTTGATGTACTTGGGCGCCTTTGCATCTTTTTCCATGATGCGCCCGGCAAAGGCGATGGGTTTCCCGCTCAGGTTGAAGATGGTGAACATCACCCGGTTGCGGAAGAAGTCCTTGTCGTATTGCGAAGCTAGGCCGAGCTTTTTCAAAAAATCGAGCTTATAGCCTGCCTGGGTGGCTTTTTTCACAAAAGCCTCGTACTCATTGGGCGCATAGCCGAGACCGAATTTTCGGATGGTCTCTTCCCGAAATCCCCGCCCTTTGAAATAGCTCAAGCCAATACTCTTGCCCATGTCCGTCTCGAAAAGCTGGTCTTGGTAAAATTGGCGGGCGTACTCGTTGAGGATATAAATGCTCTCTTCGGCTTGCTGCTGCGCAACGGCTTCCGGCGTTAGCTCGACCTCCTGCACTTCAATGCGGTACTTGCGGGCAAGGTAGCGCAGCGAATCTGGGTACGATAGGTGCTCGTGCTCCATGATGAACTTGGCGGGGTCTCCTGCCTTGCCGCAGCCGAAGCATTTGAAGATGTTTTTGGCAGGGGAAACGGTGAAGGACGGCGTTTTTTCGTTGTGGAAAGGGCAAAGGCCAATCATGTTCACGCCTCGTCGCCGTAGGTTGACAAAATCTTGGATAACGTCCTCAATTTTTGCCGTTTCGAGGATTTCCTGAACTGTTTTTTGTGGAATCAAATGGGAAACTGGTTTGTTCTTTAAAAAATATTGAGCCTAGCCAAAAGGGTTAGGGACGAGGCATCAATAAAGTGTACAAGATTGGGGAGCTATTTTTTCTTGTAAATCGCTTAAAAAATCAGTGCACAGCAGCGCTACGGATTTATTTTTTAAGCGATTTAGAAGGAAAAAGAGTCGGCCAAGATGTACATTTTATTGGTATCTCGTCCCTTAAGCAACTTAGCGGCAATGCCAGACGTTATTTTAGCGACATTTCGAACTGCATCCGCATCAACAAAAGTAGATTTTTTTTGAAAACGACTGGGAGCAACCTTGCAACCAACCCCTCGGCAAAAAGAAATTACCAACCACAGAAACGAGGACTTACCAACTGATAATCAAACGTTTATAAATCAGCTAGAATTTTTTTTTACAAAACTTGTGACTTTGCTGTGTGCAATTTTTCGTGGTTCTTCGTCTTAGTGGCGTCTTTACCGATGAACAAACAGAAAAAAGGAACACATCGCAAGGCGAAAACAAATACCGATGAGAAGGCTTAAAAATGGATTTTCTCCTACCAGTAACAGGACAAACTCCTGCAATACACAGCAAAATTTTACCAAAAGATATAATTGGGTGTTCTCATAGTGTGTGGGCTGCCCCGCTGCCTACGTGGTGGTTGGGGCAGTTTTTTAGGTTTCGGATTAAAAGTAATCCGCTATCCTATTTTAATTTGACAATTTGAAAACCTGTTTTGAACCGTTCGAGCCTCCCACTCAAAACTCGAATTTCAAAACTTGGTGAATGATATATTGGGTGTTCTCATAGTGTGTGGAACCAGCCCGAAACCCACTGGGGTGGAGGGCTGGTTTTTTTCACGGCTTTATGGTTACAAGGTTTCATTGCTGAAAACCAACAATGAAACAATTCAACAATGAAGCAATGGGACAATTGAAAAGTCTAAATAGTGGGTGTTCTAATAGTGTGTGGGACTACCCCGAAACCTGCGGGCGGTAGGGGTAGTTTTCTTTAACTTAGGCACCTTGAAAACTGATATAAAGATTGCTCTTAGTATGTTACGCTACCCCGATACACTAATCCCCTCCAGGGAGTCGGGGTAAGCCTTTTCGACAGAAAACAAACACGAAGCCCCGGTCAGTCAATGCTGGCCGGGGCTTTTTTATTACTTCAATTTGTAAGGCTTCTCTGACGTGAACCCTTGAAGCAAGTGCAAGAAACCATTAAACCGCCACCCCATAATCCCGCAGCGCAGCATTCAACGATACTTTCTTGTCCGTGCTTTCCGTACGCTTCCCGATAATCAAAGCACAGGATACGCCATAATCACCAGCCGGGAATTGGCGGGAATAGGTGCCGGGAATGACCACCGACCGGGCAGGCACCCTGCCTTTGTAAGTAACTGGCGTTGAACCCGTTACATCAATAATGTGCGTTGATTGCGTAAGCACCACATTGGCACCGAGTACCGATTCACGTTCCACTCGAACGCCCTCCACCACGATGCAGCGGGAGCCGATGAAGCAGTCGTCTTCGATGATGGTCGGGGCGGCCTGTGGTGGTTCCAATACGCCACCAATTCCTACGCCGCCGCTTAGGTGAACGTTCTTTCCAATTTGAGCACAAGAACCGACTGTAGCCCAAGTATCCACCATTGTACCTGCTCCTACATAAGCGCCGATGTTCACATAGCTTGGCATGAGGATGACACCCGGCTCCAGAAAACTGCCATAGCGGGCGATGGCATGTGGAACTACCCGAACACCCTGCTCGGCAAAGTTTTTCTTTAGCGGAATTTTGTCATGGAACTCAAAGGGTGGCACTTCGATGGTCTCCATCTTGCTGATGGGGAAATAGAGGATGACCGCTTTTTTTACCCAGTCGTTCACCTTCCATTCGCCATCGTCGGTGGGTTCCGCTATCCGCAATTTTCCTGTGTCAAGCAAGGAAATGACGTGGTTGATCGCCTCTTGAACTGGCTTGTCCTTGAGCATGGAGCGGTCTTCCCATGCGGAGTTGATGATGGATTCTAACATAATCTTTGAAATGATAAATGAAGAATGATGAATGATGAATTGGCGTAGAATCCAATTCATCATTCATCATCCATCATCCATCATTATTTTATAAGTTCTTCTGGTTTGATTTCCGAGTCCTGAACAGGATAGGCGGTTGGATAGTCGGCTTTGAGTTGGAATTGCAGGGCGATGGCATCCCGTTTTTTGGAGAAGGCACCTGCCCGAAGTTTGAAATAGGGCTTGGATTGCACCCAATCGGCAGGGATGTCCGGGTATAGCGATTGGAACTTTTGAAGAGCATCTTCTACCTTGGTACGGTCGGTGGTGGCGACTAGTTGGATGCGCCAACCATTGATGGTCTTGGTGTTTTTGTTGCCGTCCACATAGCGCTTCATGAGGGAAGCTACTGCTGGGTCAACCTTCTCTGAAATATTACCTTGTGCTTGCGCAATGGCGGCAAAGAATAGCACACAAAATATGGGTAGGAAAGTTTTCTTCATAGCAGTTCTATTTTTTTGAGCAACTGCTTAGGAGGTTGTGGGAGGAGAGAGAAAAAATGAAATTTTTTCTCTCTCCTCCCAAATTTTGGGGTGTTTTTGGGGGAAAATTGAAAATTTCCCCCCAAAAACACCCTCTGCTAAGTAGTTACTTTTTTGAAGGAAAATTAGCCGTTTACGATTGCCGCCCCGACTGAGGTGCCGATGCGGTCAGCACCTGCGGCTGCAAGTTCCTCGGCGAACTTGCGGTCACGGATGCCACCCGATGCCTTTAACTTGATGTTGCTGGGCAATTTTTGCGGAGGGCTTCGATGATAGCCACAGAAGCCCCTTTGCCATTGATGCCGGTGGAAGTTTTCACAAAATCAACTTTGACTTCAGCGGCCAATTCACACAATTTCGTCATTTCCGCCTCGGTAATCAGCCCCGTTTCGATGATGAGCTTGATGACCTTGCCCCGCATCTGGCATGCGAGCGCCATGGACTCTATTTCGTTGCGGACATAGTTCCATTGCTTGCTCTTCACCGCAGCGATATTGATAACGCAATCAAGCTCAACGGCTCCTTCGTCAATGGCCTTTTTGATTTCTTCAACTTTAGCCGGCGTAGCAGAATAGCCCATTGGAAACCCGACGACAGTACAGGTCTTCACCTTGGAACCCTCCAATGCTTTTACAGCCTCTTTCACAAAAAAAGGTGGTACGCAAACCGCTGCAAAGCCCAAGGATTTGGCTTCTTCACAAAGATTTTTCACATCGGCAAGCGTAGTGTCCGGCTTCAAAATCGTTCCGTCAATCAATCGTGCTAAGTCCATATCTCAGTTAAAGAATTCCAGCTTAGAAACAGTAAAGAACGAAAAAAAACATCGTCCCTACAAATCAATTCTAAGGCGCGGCAAGGTATAACAAAAAACAAAAACAAAGGAAGTGAAAGTTAGCCATTCTTGCATTTTATCAACCGCTAAAGTTTAAACACTTAAAGAGCAATTTCAATTTCTTTCTAGACAAATCCTTGGTTTTCAAACAATTAGGAGGTTTCAACCTTTATCGGATACGGATCTTTAATTGCCTAAATGCCAATCGAACAAAAATCCACCATACAATTCATTCTATCAACAGCCTTTGGTTGAAAACATGATGACAGCCTTTGGGAGAATTCTTAGTAGCTTTGTGAAACTTTAATTACCCATTCCATACGTGCCAAAACTGCCGATAACAAAAAACAAAGATGGCTGACAATAATCCAGCAAAGAAAAATAACGAATCAAGATCAAAGCTGCGCAGGCAGGAAGGCGAGCTATCAGATTACGTTTTCGGCAAGGTGCAGCCCCAAGCAATACCGTTGGAAGAAGCCGTGTTGGGGGCACTTATGCTCGACAAGGACGCACTGCCTATCATTCTCGACATTCTTCGACCTGAAAGCTTTTACACAGATGCACATCAACTGATCTATCGGGCAATTCTCCGGCTTTTTGAAAAATCGCACCCTGTTGACCTGCTCACCGTTACCGAAGAACTTAAAAAGTCGGGCGACCTCGATGCCATCGGCAGTGGCTATTACCTCGTTGAAATGACGAACAGGGTTGGTTCTAGTGCCAATATCGAATACCACGCCCGTATCGTTGCACAAAAGCATATCCAGCGGGAACTCATAAAAGTCTCTACCCAAATCATCCGGGATGCCTACGAGGACACCACGGATGTTTTCACATTGCTTGACGATGCCGAAAAGGGTCTCTTCAATGTGACCCAGAACAACCTCAGCCGCCAGTATGAGAGCATGGGAGAGTTGGCGAGCAAGACCCTAAAAATCCTCGAGGAACTCAAGGACAAAGAAGATGGCCTGACGGGCGTACCTACCGGCTTCACCGCCCTCGACCGCCTAACAAGCGGCTGGCAGGCTAGCGACCTTATCATTGTGGCTGCCCGTCCGGGTATGGGTAAAACATCCTACACACTTGCGCTCGCCCGCAACGCTGCCATGGACTTCAACAAGGGCGTGGCCTTGTTCTCCCTTGAGATGTCAAGCACGCAGTTGGTACAGCGCCTAATTTCGATGGAGGCGGAAATCGCAGGTAGCAAATTGCGTAGCGGCAAACTGGAAGACTACGAATGGCAGCAATTGCACACCACCATAGAGCGGTTGAGCGAAGCACCGATTTTCATTGACGACACCCCCGCCATCAACATCTTCGAGCTTAGGGCAAAGTGCCGCCGCTTGAAGATGCAGCACGACATCCAGCTCGTCATCATTGACTACCTACAGCTCATGAGCGGTGGCATGGAGTCCAGCAAGGGCGGAAACCGGGAGCAAGAAATCTCGAGCATATCAAGGGCCTTGAAAGCAATGGCCAAGGAATTGAGCGTACCCGTTATCGCCCTTTCGCAGCTAAGCCGTGCGGTGGAGACGAGGGGTGGTACTAAGCGGCCACAGCTGTCCGACTTACGCGAATCTGGCGCCATCGAGCAGGATGCAGACATCGTTACTTTTATCTACCGCCCCGAATACTACCAGATTTTGGAAGACGAAACTGGACAGTCCTTGAAGGGAATCGCGGAAATCATCATTGCGAAGCACCGTAACGGTGCCTTGGATACCGTGAAACTGCGGTTCACTGATCAATTCGCCAAGTTCAGCGATTTGGAGGAATCCAGTTTTGACAGTTTCCCCTCAAGCGACCCGTTTGCATCGCCTTTTGAGCCGGCCAAAGTGCTCACTGTACCTTCGAAGATGAACGACGATGAAGATATACCGTTTTAACCCCTGTGCCCCAATCGATGGTTCGTGATGGTTCACACCAGTAAACCTCATGAACTATTGCCGATGCGAGCAAGTTTTATTTGAATTACCGTCGAAAAAACAGAATTTTGCACCACTTCTCAGAAAAGCAGTTTTTTGACAGGGTTTTATCATTTTAAATAGTTAAAAATTGAAATTTGTTGATTTAGGCTTGGCGACCACGCTGTTGGAAGGATTGGACGCCATGGGATTTGAAACAGCCACCCCCATTCAAGAGCAAGCCATCCCGGCCTTGTTGAACGGGCAGGACGTTCTTGCCTGCGCACAAACAGGCACCGGGAAAACCGCCGCCTTCCTGCTCCCAATCCTCAACCGTCTCATTGAAGACCCCATAGACGGAATTGACACCGTAATATTGGAGCCTACCCGTGAACTTGCCATCCAGGTTGACCAACAACTGGAAGGGTTTTCCTATTTCACCAACGTAAGCTCCGTTGCAATTTATGGTGGCAGGGACGGCCACAGCATGGAAATGGAAATGCGGGCGTTGAAAAAAGGCGTGGATGTGGTAGTGGCAACACCGGGCCGCTTCCTCGCACACTTGCAAATGGGCTACGTGAACCTTGATACCGTGCGCCACTTGGTGCTTGACGAGGCCGACCGAATGCTCGATATGGGGTTCGTGCAGGACATCATGACCATTGTCAACAAAATACCACGCACCCGGCAAACCTTCCTTTTTTCGGCTACCATGCCTGGTGAAATCAGAAAGTTCTCTCAAAGTTTGCTCCGCAACCCGCTGGAAATCAGCATCGCAATCAGCAAGCCTGCATCGGGTATTACACAGGGTGTGTTCTTTGTAGAGGACGAAAGAAAGAACAAATTGATTGAGCATTTGCTCCGTTTGGAAGCACCAGAACGTCGCATCCTCGTTTTTGCGGGCACGAAAAGAGCGGTAAAAGACCTCAATAGCCATCTAAAGAACAAAGGATTCAAAAGCGCAGAAATCCATTCAGACCTCGAACAGCAACAACGGGAAGATACCCTGCTTTCATTCAAGAATGCCAGTGTGCCCATCCTCGTTGCAACAGATGTGCTTTCGAGAGGCATTGACATAAAAAACATTGAAGTCGTCATCAATTTCGACGTTCCGGGCGACCCAGAAGATTACGTGCACCGCATTGGTCGTACCGCCCGTGCCGACGCCACGGGCGAAGCGTTCACGCTCGTGAGCAGGATGGGGCGAAAGAAATTCGAGCGCATCGAGCAGTTGATGGGCATCAAAGTGCCAATTCTCCCGCTGCCCGAAGGCCTACAAGGTGGTGCAGGAGACGATGGCGATGACAACAATAGGTCAAGGCGTGGAAGCCGTGGGGGACGTGGCGTAAAGAACAGAAATGATGGTAGGCAACAAAGTGGCAGGCCACAAGGCAATAGACACCAAGGTAGTGGGCCGCAAGGTGGAAGGTCAAACAGTGGCGAGCCACGAGGTGGCGAGCAAAATGGCAGCAACAGAAGGCAAGGGCAAGCCAATGAACCCGACTTAGCCAACCCGGAGCCTCGCCGCCAACAGCCACAACTTTCGGGGCAAGCCGAAGGAACCCAGCCTATTGGCGATGGTGCTCCTCGAAAAAAGCGGCGAAACCGTGGTGGACGAAACCGCCGAAAAGGTGGGAACCAAGGCAATGGCGAAGGCCAACAATCAAGCAACCCTCCTACCCCACCGCCTAACGAATAACAAAATTGCTGTTGGCTATTGGCTATTGGCTGTTGGCCAAAAGCAAATGGCCAACACCTAACGGCCAGAAGCATAATTCCCATAGATAACCTGATTCATCATGGAAGATAAGAAGCCCAAACGTCAATCGGCTGGAGCGAAAAAAGCGGCGTCCCCGAAAAAGGAATCCACACCCAAAAAGGCAGTTGCGAAGAAAGCAACCAGCGCAAGGGTATCGTCTAAACCCGTTTCTAAGAAAAAGGAGGCACCCAAACAGCCTTTCTGGGCGCCATTTGCGAAGCAGGAAGCGCCTAAGCCACCACCCGCAGAGGAGCGCAGTTTCCGAAAATCGAAAAGGGAAAGCCCAGATGAGCGGGATGAACGCCCCAGCCGCAGGTCTGCACCTAAAAGCGAGGATTTTGCAGGACGCACAGGCAGTCGGCCAGCTCCGAGAAGAGCGGATTTTGATGACAAGTCCAACAACAAGCGGACGTTCACTAAAAGGGACGATTTTGAAGAACGGCCAGTCAGGAAGTCGGCACCCAGAAATGAGGGGTTGGGAGAAAGACCCAACAATAGGACTTCCTCCAGAAGGGACGATTTTGAAGAACGGCCAGTCAGGAAGTCGGCACCCAGAAATGAGGGGTTGGGAGAAAGACCCAACAATAGGACTTCCTCCAGAAGGGACGATTTTGAAGAACGGCCAGTCAGGAAGTCGGCACCTAGAAATGAGGGGTTGGGAGAAAGACCCAACAATAGGACTTCCTCCAGAAGGGACGATTTTGAAGAACGGCCAGTCAGGAAGCCATCCCCAAGAACAACGGTATTGGAAGACAGGCCAAACAAACGGACATTTACAAAAAAGGAGGATTTTGAAGAGCGGCCAACAACGAGGCCAGCCTCCAATCGGGAGACAGGCGAAGAACGCCCGAAAAACCGTCCTTTTGCCGAAAGAAAGGAGCGGCAACCCCGTGCCGAAGGCCGTTTTTCAAGCAGAAACGACCAGCAACAAGAACGGCCAGAAGCTGGCAAGCGCTTTTCAAAGCCGAGGCCGACAGCAGCACCAAAGACAACGGCCAAACTTGCCAAGTCTGACAAACTCGATGAACCGATGCGCTTGAACAAGTACCTGTCCCATTGCGGCGTAGCCGCAAGAAGGCAGTCGGCGGAATTTGTCAAGCAGGGACTCGTAACGGTTAACGGAGAGGTGGAACCCAACCCCAGCTACCCGGTTCAGCCCAATGATGAAGTGCGGTTCCGTGGACAAGTGATGCGGCTTGAAGTGCGAAAGGTCTATCTCCTGATGAACAAGCCAAAAGACATCATCACGACGGCCAGCGATGAAAAAGGCCGACGCACGGTGCTGGATCTCATTGGCAGCAAGGTGGAAGAAAGAATCTTCCCCGTTGGGAGGCTCGACCGGAACACCTCTGGGCTATTGTTGCTCACCAATGATGGCGACCTTGCCGAAAAGCTCGCCCACCCCAGCCACAAAGTGCAGAAAGTTTATCATGTGACGCTGGACAAGCCATTCCACAAAGCTGATTTCGAGAAAATTCAAAAAGGACTGAAACTCGAAGACGGCGTCGCCGAGGTTGACAGCCTACACTATATCTTGGGAAGCAAGGACGAACTGGAAATTAGCCTGCACATTGGCAAAAACCGCATTGTGCGCCGCATTTTGAGCACCTTGGCTACGAGGTCATCAAACTCGACCGCACCTATTATGCTGGCCTGACCAAGAAGGATATTGGGCGGGGCCACTTCCGGCATTTGACCGAGCAGGAAGTGATCATGTTGAAGCATTTTAAATAGGGATGCGGGAGGAGGGATGCAGCATCCAGCAGAATTAATGGCTGCTTTGATTGATTTCAAAAAGCCTTGCTGCTCCCAATGCAGGCCCGCCCTCGTTTTTAGAAACCACTATTTTTTTTCCAAAAATTTCTCCAGCCATTTCCACCCAAAACGGCATTTTGGTGAAGCCGCCGTTGGCATGGATGGTGTGAAATGGGCCGGTAATTTCCTCCAGCACATCTCCGATCTGCTTCATGTTCAGCAAGATGCCTTCCAAGATGGCCCGGTGGAAATGTGCCAATCCATGATATGGCCGGATGCCCTGAAAACTGCCTGTTGCGGAGGCATCCCAAACGGGTGCCCGCTCGCCAAGCAGGTGCGGCTGGAAGCGCAGCCCTTCGCAGCCCATCGGTATGCTTTCCATTGATAGGCGATGGCGCTCCATACGTTTTGCAGAGGGAGACAACCCGTAAAATTGCTTGCAAAACCACTCATAAATCACAGCGCCATTGTTGCTGGCACCACCGGTCACATAGGTGGCAGGTTCACCGTTGTGAGGTGGAAAAAGCAGGTAATTGAAAATACGCTCGCCGAGATCATATACGGGTTTATGCGTGGTTAAGCGCAATGCCCCGCTCGTACCGATGGAAAGCACCGCCTCTCCAGGCGACATAACGCCTGCTCCAAGGTTTGCCAGGCATCCATCCGATGCACCGATGACCCAAGGCGTTTCGGGCGGTATGCCGATTTGCTTCGCAAACGATGCGTGCAGTTTATTCAGGATGA
Source organism: Saprospiraceae bacterium (assembly GCA_016714985.1). Taxonomy (GTDB): domain Bacteria; phylum Bacteroidota; class Bacteroidia; order Chitinophagales; family Saprospiraceae; genus UBA6168. The sequence continues at coordinate 95,007 of JADKBS010000010.1, forward strand.
AAAACGGTGAAACATGCCTTGGCAACTGCCCAGCGCCGATACCGGCAAAATCGAGGGAAGGTTCATGCCAAGCCAACCGCTCCGCATCGAACAAGCCAGTGGCCGATGACATGGACTGGTCAGTCAGGTATTCACCAAACAACCTGAAAACCAGGTACTCCTTTATCCCCAAAAATTGATGGGCTTTATGAAATATGGTAGGTTCGTTTTGACGGAGCCAAGCAAGCTTTGGCAGCGGCGACATGGGGTGGATGGGGGTGCCGGTATGTCGGTAGATGTCCTTGCCGAGCAGTGTCCCCTTCAGTTGCGAAGCAATGGAAGCTGCCCGATTGTCTGACCAGAGAATGCTGTGGGTGAGGGGCTGGCCTTTGCTGTTCACTGCGATAAGGCTGTGCATGGCAGCGCTTAGGCCAATGCTAGCAGGCGGGCAACCCCGCTCAGCCACCAATTTTTTCAAGGCAGCGACCGTGGCACGAACCACCTGTTCGGGATTTTGTTCATGCCAACCCGGCTTGGGAGAGTGGGTCGGATAAGCCTTCGACACGGAAGCCAGCATTTGCCGCTGCCCATCAAACGCTGCGGCCTTGACGCTGGAAGTGCCGATGTCGAGGCCGACGTGGTAGATCATTTTTCGCTGGAAGTACTGGAGGAACGGTGGTGGCTTGGTTTTTTGTAATCGAAAGCCGCACGGAACAATGCCAGCCAACCGCCAATCATCAAAACCCCACCTAATGGAGTGATTGGGCCAAGCACCGACTTACTGGCAGACAAGCCAACATGCTCAACCACTGCCAACAAATACAAGGACCCACTGAACATCGCTATACCGATAACGAACAGCCAGCCAGCAATGCCAGTCCAGCGATGACCAACATAACGTGAAAGCAATGCGGTAATGGCCAAAGCCAAGGTATGATAAAACTGGTAGTGAACCCCAGTCTGGAAAATCTGCAACTCGTTTTCTGCGAGGATTCTCTTCATGATATGTGCCCCAAAAGCGCCCAGAATAACAGCAAACATGCCGGAAAGTGCGGCCAACATCAACATTTTACGTGTATCCAAAATTTTATATTTTGAGGGTTAGAGCCATGGTTTGTTGCGCAAAAGTAGCAGAAAGTTTGGATGCTATTACCTTGTGTAGAACTTTGATAGTCTTTTCATAACGGCCAAGCAGCGCTGCCTTCACTTGTATTTCCTTATTTTGCTCCCAAAAACTACCATGAAAGGCAACTACCGCAAGAACATCCGCCCCGGCCTCGCCGTTCGCATCGTACTGAAGGAAGACCAGCGCTCCGGCGAACTGACCGAAGGCTATGTCCAGGACATACTGACCAATGCCCCACAGCACCCGCACGGCATCAAGGTGCGGCTGGATACGGGGGAAGTGGGTCGGGTGAAGGAGGTGATTGAGGAGGAGGAGATTGAGTGGTAGCACGGACTGTTAGTCCGTGCTTGTTTATCGTAGAAGTTTGTAACTTTGCTTTAACAGCTTTTAAACATGGTAACCATACAACATCCGACGCTGAAAAAGCAGTTTGAGCAGTTTTCAAAACTTGGCTCTGACGAAGAAAAAAAAGCTTTTTGGGAAGCTTTTAACAAAGACTTTGAAGACAAACCCGAAGCCGAACAGGCGGCCATGCGGGACGCTTGGGAGGCCAATGTATCCAATATTGAAAAACGCTTGAAAGCAATTGATACAAAGTTGGACAAGCAGGTTTCTGAAATCAGCGTGTTCCCTGCTTATGCTGAGGAGGCGGGGCTTTTGACTGCGTTGTTGGAGAGAATGGGGGTGAGGTTTGTGGTGGGGTGAGTTAAAAGCAAGATTTGACGGATAAATAGGCAACTTGATTAAAAAAATTAGGTTGAGAACTCCATAAATAACTAAATAAATTAAGCTAATAAAATCAATGAAACTATCATCTGAATTAATAGAATTTTACTCTGACTTTGTAGAAAAACTAGAAGGTGAGTACGATTACGCTACTGGACACTTTAATGTAAGTGCCTGAAAAAGAAGGAATTAGGTGAGTCATAGTATCTTTGGATTGACTAAAACAATTCACTATGACGACCCAACTCCTTCAAGTTGACGAAATTAAGCAGTTTTTCCCAGGTTGGCGCAAGGACGTGCTGAAAAATTTCCTGCTGATAGTCCACTGCATCATCCGCTGCCGCACGGTCTGCCTTTACAAGTGCCGAGCAGAGGCCGGGGCTATCCTCCAGCGCCGGAACCTCAAGCTGGAAAGCATTTACAAGCAGTTCATTCGCTTCTTCAAGATGAAGTGGATTGACGGTTTCGCATGGGCATCGCTTGGCTGATTATCAGCATGAGCGGCCTGCGGACGGAGGCCTTCCTCGTGATGGACAGGACGAACTGGAAGCTCGGCGGCATTGACATCAACGTGCTGTTCATCGGCCTGTTGCTCCCAAACGGCTGCTTCGTGCCCATCGTTTGGAAGCCACTGGCCAAGAAAGGCAACAGCAGCACGGAAGAGCGCAAGGCGCTGATGGGGCGGTTCCAGAAGGCGTGGCGACCGTTCAACTCCTTGAAAATCAGCGTGTTGGCGGACAGGGAGTTCATCGGGGCGGAGTGGTTCCACTTCTTGAGGGCATGTGGGTTCTCCTTCGTCATCCGGCTCCGCCACCAGGACTACCTGGGCCTCGTGGCGGCCTCCATCAAGAAAACGGTGGCCAAGACGGACGGGCACATCCGCAGGAGGCTCAGGCGTGACGGCTTCTTCAAGGCCAGCATCGAGATACTGGGGTACACCTACACCTATGTAGTGTTCCCCAATACTGGTAGTCGAAAGGGCACGGACGAGTTCGTCGTACTGCTGTCGGACATGGCCGATGCCGCCAAAATCAGCGAGGCCTACCGAAAGCGGTGGGGCATCGAGGTATTCTTCCTCCATTGCAAGACCAACGGGTTCAACATGGAGGAAAAGGTGCAGCTCCTCATGGCGCTGGCAGCGGTTGCCTACGTATTCTCGCTGCTGAACGGCCTGATAAAAGAGGGAGTGAAGCCTATTGCCCTGAAAAATTACCGGGACAAAAAGGCGAGGTCCATCTCTTTGTTCCGGCTTGGGTTTGACAACTTAAAGAATATGCTGCACGTTTTGACCGACTTGATGGGGTTTTTGCTGGAAATCTTGGCAAAAAGCCACTATAATCCGAGGGAACTGGTGTTTTCTCATAAAAGTGTACAGTAGCGTAGAGTACGATAATTTTTTACAAAATAGCTTTGATATGGGTTTCTGGGAGTCAGGTGAATATAATTTTCATCGCATCAATTGGGAGAAACTTGGTAGTGCAAAAAAAGAGCTAATTCAATTCAATCAAGCTGGCATCTATTTATGGGGGATAGGAAATGTGCCGCTATATATTGGAAGAACTACGAAACAAACTTTGGCAAAAAGACTTAATAGATATACCTACATTTGTAATTTTGCTAAAAAATATTCAACCTATTTAATTCAAGGTAATCCACAGAAAAAAATTAGTGACCTTGTGGAGGAGTTTCAACTTAAAAATAAAAAACGATGGGCGAAATTCATCAAGTGTTTTGGCGAATCTGGTGTTGATGAGGTTTGGTTTATTCTCATTCCGCTTGAAAAAGAACTTACTACTGGACTTGAAGAAACATTAATTACTGTCGGAAAAAGGTGGAATAGAAAAAAAGACTATCCCGATTTAATTAATATTGATTTAGAAATTGAAAAGATTTGATTTTCAATACTAATTTACCTACATATCGCTTTACATTCTACATTTGTAAGTGCAAATTATATTTCTACAATCTCCCCAACCCCTCCCTCGCCTGTCCATTCCCCGGATTCAACCGCAGCACCCGTTCCAGCAACCCCTTCGCTTCCGCCTTCTTCCCTTGAAAATTAAGCACCGCCGCCTTGTTCACCAACGCCTGCTCATAGTCGGGGTCGAGGGCGAGGGCTTGGTCGTAGCGGCGGAGGGCTTCGGGCAGGTTGTTCGTCAGGGCATGGGCGAAGCCTAGGTTCAGCAGGGCTACAGGGCGCTTGGCGTTCTCCCGTAGCAGGATTTCCAACAGCTTTTTGGCTTCGGCAATGCGCTTGAGGGCGATGAGCGTCCCTGCTTTTTTCTCCTGAAAATCAAGGTGTTGAGGGTAAACAGCCAGTGCTTGGTCGAAGTGGCGAAGGGCGCTTTCATAATCACCAGTGTTGTAATGCGCCTCAGCGATGTGGTAGGCCGTCCAGCCATTCTTTGGAATCGACTCCAACTGTATCGCCGCAGCCAAAATCCCTTTCCAGTCCTGTTTCAAAAACAGCAAGTGGATGCGCACGGGCAGCAGTTCCGTCGCCTTCGCTTTTGATTGATTGAGGTAAAACGCCGCACTGTCTAGCATCACGGGCGTTTGGATGTATTTGTCGTGCATGGCGAGGTAGCCCCTTGCCATTTCCAACAGCGAGGGGTTGGGCTTGGTCAGGTTCTGGATGCCGAGGAACGCCTTTTTTTGCGGAGCAACTGCCACCGTTTTTGCCGAAGTCAAGCCAATGCGGTGGTCGGTGATGCGGACGTGCGGAATGTCCACGCTGCCAGACTTGGGCATGTGACATACCACGCAATTATCTGATTTTGAGGCCCTTATGGCGGGATTTTCCGTACAGGCCTCCGTTTTATGGCATTTCAAACAAGCGTTGTTGTACTGGCTGGCCGGGGTGATTTCCACGCTGCGGTGCGGCTGGTGGCAGGTGATACAGCTCAGTTCCTCCGACTTTGCGAAGCACTCGCTCATGCGCAGTCTGTCCGCCTGTGAGGCCATGATGAAGCGCTCATGGGAGTCGGTGTAGCGGGGCAGATAGACGTTCAGCACCTCGCTGAGTTGCATGCCCGGCTTGAAATCGTAGAAGGTCTTGCCCTCGTTCAGCACGGCCACGCCTTGTAGGTGGCAGCGTTGGCAGAGGTCCATTTGGAGGTCACGGGGCATGCGGCGGGGGTTCACGATGGAGTAGTCGGCCTGCTTCGAGGTGTCAACGATGATTCCTTTCAGCTTTTCCTCTACGTGCAGCTTGCCGGGGCCATGGCAGCGCTCGCATTCGATGCCCGTGGGCATGTGGGAGAAGCGGTTGAGGGAGCCGGGCACCTGTTCTGGCAGGTGGTTGTGGCAGGTGATGCACTCGTCGGTGAGCCAACGCCCGAAGCGGCTGTTGTTTTCCCGAAAACCGGGTGCCATGTCCCATCGCTGTTCCTGCGTGTACCAGGTGATAGGTGCTTGATAAATGTACCCGTTTTCGTTGATAATGTGCGAGTTGGTATGCTGCCCGCTGCCTACGATATAGCTGATTTTTTCCAGTCGTTTGTGCGTGGTGTCGCCGTTTTCGAGGCGGTATTCGAGGACGTACATCACCGAATCCCTGAAAAAAGGATGGTAGTAGAAATTGCGAAGCGAATCATAAACGACGGCTTGCGGGCCGAATTTGGCGGCTGTTTTTTGCAGGGTGGCGAGGTCGAAGGAACGCCCCATGCCCGTGTGCTGAAAGGTTTCGTGGACATTGGTGTGGCAGGAGGCGCAGGTGGCCATGCCCACATAGGCCACGCTGTCCCGGATGTTGCGGAAGGGGCTTTCGGTAGTGCTGCTGCCCGTTTTTTTACAAAAAGAGAAAAGCCAGGCGAGGAGCAGGGCGAGGAAGATTGAGGAAGCAAGTCGGGTAAATTTCATGGATAACAGGTCGGGCAAAAGCAGCTTGGACTGTTCTAGTACTTCAATAATTAATATGCTATCAGTTTTCTAATCGCTGCCTCGTGAGAAACGATGTTTTTGCCAGCTTTGGCATCAGCCATAGCCTTTTCCAACCTAGATTGCTGCTGCGGGGTAAGCTCGTCCCACCAGTCGGCTTCTTCTTTTTGGGCTTTGCCCAAAAGCTCTAATACTAATTCCCGTACTTTGAGCAATGTCTGCGGGTCTTCCACGCTCCATAGCAGGTCGAAAAGGCTGCCTTTTATTTCTAAGGTATTCATAATCTAAGGTATTATTTCGTGATTGACAAAGCAAATTTAGGTGATTAGCATGTAAGATTTGTAAGTTAAATTTCAGCAAATGCAGCTATACCTGGTAGGTTTCGATGGTTTTTAGGTTGGATTTTGAGGGGGTAAGTCCCCTTGTCCGCTTCCATCTCCCTCGTTTCACCATCAAAACAGGTTCTCAACATGAAGGCATTTCATCGCTCCGTTTTATTCCTCGCAATCCTTCTCGTCGGCTGTTCCCGCAGTGCCATTTACAGCCCGTCACTACTGCTAGGCAAGTCACCACTAAAGGCAAAGGAAGTTGATTTTCAAGGGAATATCGAACTGATGCCAGAGGCAAGGCCTCAAGCACTTGGCGGAAAGCAGACAACCGTTGGGGTCGTTGGGCAGTTTGGCTACGGGTTCGGCGAGCGGTTCGGCATGAGCCTGAAAGCCTGGTATGACATCGAGCACCGAGAGGATAGGCTACGGTCAGGTTATTCGCTTTGTGCCCAATTTGTGAAAGAGAAGGCCCCAAACAGTCGGCTCATTTTTATTCCAAAAATAGGCATCACGTTATGGCTTGAAGAAGTCAACGGCTATGGTGCCAGTACGGCTGTGGTCTATCATCAAACGATAGGAGACAAAATCGGGTGTTATGGCGGGCTTGAGCTTGCTTGGGGCACGAATGAGTTTTTCAAAGAGAATAGTCCAGCCCTCCAAAAGGAGGTTCTGCCGATGGGGTTTGCAGCCTTGGCGCACTTGGGTGTTGCGGGCGAGTTGCTCGGAAGATTCAGGGTAAATGCCGAACTTACACCTGTTTATCAGTTCAATTATTTCGATGATAATCAACAGTTTATGGTTTCACCGACCATCGGGGTGGGTTATGCGATAAACCCAAAAGGAAAACCTAAGCAAGCAGATTAACAAAACCCGCCCTACCTTTGCCGCTTCGCAAAACCCACTTACAATATGAGCAAAATAATCGTCCTCGGCGCCGGTCTCGTAGGCAGCGCCATCGCCATTGACCTCAAAAAACAGCACGACGTCACCAGCGCCGACGCCAGTGCCGAATCGCTGAAAAAGCCCGCCGCTGCTGGCATCCCGACCATCCAGGCCGACCTTTCCAATGCGGAAAAGTTGAAAGAAACAATCAAGGATTTCGACCTCGTCATCGGTGCATTGCCGGGCTTCTTGGGCTACAATGCCCTCAAAACCTGCATCGAAGCGGGCAAGAACGTGGTGGACATCTCGTTCTTCCCCGAAGACGCCTTCGGCCTCGACGAACTGGCCAAACAGCACAACGTCACCGCCGTGGTGGACTGCGGCGTGGCGCCCGGCATGGGAAATATCATCTTTGGGCACCATCATAAACACCAGAAAATCAACAGTTTCCGTTGCCTCGTGGGTGGGTTGCCGCAGGTGCGGCAATGGCCTTGGGAGTACCGGGCGGTCTTCTCCCCAATTGACGTAATTGAGGAGTACATCCGACCCGCACGATACGTGGAGGGCGGCAGGCTCGTGACCCGTGAGGCGCTTTCCGACCCAGAACTGATTGATTTCCAAGGTGTCGGCACCCTCGAAGCCTTCAACACCGACGGCCTGCGCTCGCTCATCCACACCATGCCCGATGTGCCGGACATGATTGAAAAGACCCTGCGCTACCCCGGCTGCATCGAGTACCTGCGGGTGCTGCGGGCAGGCGGCTTTTTCAGCTACGACGAAGTGGAGGTGAAGGGCCAGCGCATCCGCCCCGTTGACCTCACGGCCCGGCTGCTCTTCCCCCAATGGAAACTGGCCCCCGGCGAGGGCGATTTCACCATCATGCGCATCAGCCTCGGCGACCGACGAGGCAACATCACCTACGACCTCCTCGACCGATACGACCCTGCCACGGACACCATCAGCATGGCCCGCACGACGGGCTATACTTGCACGGCGGTGGCCAACCCGGCGAAGTGGAGGGGGCGTTGGAGTTTGTGCTCCAGTATTTAGCGGAAAGGGGGGTTGTGTACCAAAAAAAATAGGGCATGAATTTTTTCGTGGAAAAATGTAGTTTTGTAAGGTAAAAATCACCGCCATGTTTGAAGTTACGATTCGTACCGATAACCAGGCTGCTTTGGAGCAGTTGTTAGAGTTTATGAAGGGGCTGAACCTACAAATTGTCAAGCCTTCCATGACAAAGACTACAAAGAAGGCAAAGACCATCAAAGTCATGGCAGCCAATGAGGTAACTGTTCCTGAGCCAAGTGAAGGCAACCCCAAGTCTGGGTTTGGTTGCCTAAAGGGCATGATTCATCTTGCGCCGGATTGGGACGAACCATTGGAGGATTTTAAAGAATACATGTACTAATGAGATTACTCCTCGATTCCCACGCACTGATTTGGTACTTGAAGGGCGATACAAGCCTATCTGATGCTGCTCGAACAACTATGGAAGATAGTGAAAACCTTCGATATGTTAGCGCTGCCTCATTTTGGGAAATTGCCATTAAGGTCTCACTTGGGAAAATCCAACTTGACTACCCGTTCCCAGCATTGAAAAAATTGGGAATGGATTTAGGTTTTCGAATTCTTCCGATTGAGTTTGAACACACGATTCAAGTCGCTGCTTTGCCCATGCACCACCGTGACCCCTTCGACCGGATGCTCGTCGCACAGGCATTGACCGAAAACCTGGTGGTTGTTACCAAAGACCCGAACTTTCCGCTTTACGGGGTGGAGGTGGTGTGGTGATTAAATCTTTCTGTTTTCAAATGGAGGGGGCGTTGGAATTTGTTTTGGGGTATTTAGGGAGCGAGGAGTTGTGCTCCAAAAGAATTAATATCATAAGCGGACGGGGCATTACAGCCCTCGTCCACTTAACTATCTGAATTGATAATCAATCAAATAACTCACCTCCCAAAAACTCATCAAGCCTTTTTATTAAATCTTTCAAATAAGGCCACAATTTTAGTGTGATATTAACAAGGTTGGTTGTCAATTGAATGACATTCAAATTTCGCTTGAACCAGTTTTTCTGCTTTGGTTTCTTGGTTTTAACCATTTACTATGAATTTATTTTATTCTTATGAATAGTTTCAATTTGAAAACCCATCATTAAGAATAAAAAATTAGATAATAAGCCAAAAATGCAATAGTCCAGTTTGCGACTTGTTGCCCGAAACGTCTTATTGAAATAAAACTCAAACTAGTCGGTTAACTTCATGAAAAAATCAGGTATAATACTTCTCGCCACCCTCCTCCTCGGCTTCCTCCTCCCCCAATCCCTCACCATCCCCGTCTCCGGCGCCACCGCCAAGGACTACAACCCCGACTCCTTCTGGTACTACCCCTGGGGCAAGTCCGTCACCCACAAAGGCGTGGACATTTTTGCGAAGAAAGGAACCCCGGTCGTGGCGGCTACCAGCGGCCTCGTCGTGCGCTGCGGGAATATCCCGATGGGCGGCAACATCGTCCTCGTGCTCGGCCCCAAGTGGCGCTTCCACTACTACGCCCATTTGCAAAGCATCAAAACGGGCGCATTTTCATTTGTAAAAAAAGGCGAAGCCATCGGCACGTTGGGCGATACGGGCAATGCTGTGGGGAAGCCGCCGCACCTGCACTACGCCATCGTGACGGCCCTACCCTACCCTTGGCGCTGGGACGATGACAGGCAGGGATGGAAGAAGATGTTTTACCTAAACCCGATAGATTTTTTGAAGCGATGAAACAGGTGAAACATTTTGAAGTTTTTTGCTTCATCGCTATGTCAGCAAAGGTTGATTTCAAGAGCAGATTGGATTGAAATTTTCAAACCCAATTGCTTACCAAAAGGGCTGCCCCCCTAAATTTTCTTCCCGTGCCCGTGTTTCTTTTATTTCCTCCTCTCATTATTTAATCGTCTCCCACACGCCAAAAACAAATGATAAAACGCTGGAAGGTAGGGGAACGCCAACCATTTAGTGTCCATCAAACGTTAAACTTCTGTACATCCCATCTTGATTGAATCTTTCCAAAGTTTATTAATGCTCGCAATGCCTACCGAATAGAACCAACAAGCAAGCTGTTGTTGAACGACCTATTTCATTGATTAAAAACTATGCGTTATGAAAAAAGCTGCTGCACTACTCATGATGCCTGCTTGGCTATTGTTTGCCGTTCCGGCAAATGCAGGCACTGCCACCGACACCTTGGCCTTTGGACGGATTCTGGTTGACTTTCAAGTGGAATCAAACTTGGCCATACGGTGGTATGAAAAAAAAGCCACTGAACTGAAACTGCAGATGGAAGCCGTGAACCGAACCTTGGAGGCCAAGGCAGGCCGACAAAACGCACGGCGAACCCAGAAGGTGCTGCTGGAAAAACTGCGGCTCATGGAACAACTCGACCTGCTGGAGTCGCAGTCCGACATGACCCAGCTGAAAATCCGCTACCGAAAAGGGATTGACCTTATTCGGGTGATTTACGAGAAGATACTGGGCCTCGACCACCATTTCACCGGGTTGCACACCTTCCAGTACATCAGCAGCCTGTCCAATCCTCATACCTACCCCGAATTTGCCAAGGCCAAGGAGACCATCGAGCAGAACCAAAACCGCCGCTATTCCATGCGCTTGCCTGCCCTGCTGGACTCCAACCCGCTGGTTTCCGGCACCTTCACCTTGGTCTCCATGTTGCTGGGCGAAAATGGCCAGAAGGCAAAAGAGGAGGAAGTGGAAAAGATTGCCTGCATACTTGATTTCACGGTGCGCATGAACGGTGAACTGAACACCATCCGCAACGAGACCGAGTTCCTGAAAAACGCCAACCAGCAACTCAAAGAGGATTGCCAGCGGCTTTTTGCGGAGTATGCAAAGGCGGCAGGCTATTTTGTCTCTTTGGAGGAGTGCCGCAAAAACGATGACTGGGAAACCCTGCTCACAAAGCTGGAAGAAAAGATGGAAGCCATCGAAAACGGCTTGGTCAGTGACGAAGGCCCACTGCTTTCGTTGAGCCGGGAACTGGTGAACATCGAATTCGCCACGCAACGGGTGGCCGATTTTATTGCGAGTTACTCCGGCTTCATTGGCCAAGGCCAACAGTACTATCAAAAATTCGATGGCATCATGTCGGCCTACCAGCACGAACAAACTTGCCGCTCCCAATTGCCTCGTAGTTTTGACGACCTAAAGCAGGACATTGCCGCTACCATTGACAAGTTCCAGAACACGTATGCCTTGCCCGAAATACAAGGCTCAAGGTTGAAAGACCTGATGTACGGGACTTTATCCGATTGATATGATTTGATGCAACTGCTTAGCAGGGGGTGTTTTTTGGGGGAAAATTTTCAATTTTCCCCCAAAAAACACCCCAAAATGTGGGAGGAGAGAGAAAAAATGAAATTTTTTCTCTCTCCTCCCACACCCTCCTAAGCAGTTGCGATTTGATAAATAATTGGCAAACAGGTAGTTTAATATTGCTAGGAAATAATAGTGAATTAGGTTTGGTGGTGAATTAAGGAATAAACCACCAAACCTTTCAGTATGAAAAACCGCTTTACCCTTTTGTTTACGGCAATGGCCGCGCTATTCTCCAGTTATGATGTTGCTGCGCAATGCTTCAACACACCTTGTCCTAACGGCACACCATTACCAGCTTACGATGCAGTTGAAGCCTGTATTCTCCCCAGTGAACAGAGCCTAAATTGTTATTTTGGGGAAACTATTGGCTCAACCCCAGTGAGCCTTCCACCCGTCTGGTGTACGACCATTGAGAACAATCTATGGTTTGCCTTCATGGCAAGTGGCCCAAACCTGAGCTTCGATTTATCTGTGAGCAACTGCATTGAGGGGGGAGCTTTGCAAGCCGCACTGTTTCAAACGTTTGATTGCGTCAATTTCGACTTTGTTTCGGATTGTTTTGGCAATATAGTGGATGGTACTACGCAAACAATTAGCAACATCGTGCCGCTCACACCTGGCGAGGTTTACTATTTAATGATTGACGGCTCCGCTGGTGCCAAATGTCAGTTCAGCATTAATTCCATTGGTTCCATATCAGGCCCGGACCTGCATTGCATTCCTTCCCCACCAAGCACTTATTTCACCAATTCGGATGCATTTTGGACCATTTCGCCACCAAGTGCTGGCACAATTCTGACAACCATGCCAGCATCTTCCATAATGGTTCAATGGCTTCAACCAGGCACTGCCAGCATCTGTTCGAGTTCTACTGGTTGCGCCAATATGCCATCCTGTAAGCAGGTTTTTGTGGGGGAGTCGTTTACGGACACCATCACTTCCTACCTCTGCCCCGGCGAAGAAGTTGTATGCTCAGGCCAAGTTTACACGAATCCTGGCTCGTATATTAATTATGCGCCAAGCCCCAATGGTTGCGATAGCATTATCTATTGCGAAGTGATAGCCTTGCCACCAACCCATACACAGCTTGGTCAGGTAATCATGCCATGCGATGGCGATTTCAGCTCCTGCGGCGAGACTTTTACCGAGCTAGGTTTCTATGAAACTACCTGCCAAAGCTGGCTGGGCTGCGACAGCACGGTTTCCTTTCTCTTGTTGCAAGGCGATGTACTGGCCAATGCTGGGCAAGATATAACACTGCCTTGTCAAGGCGGGCAAGTAATATTGAACGGTTCCGCCTCCTCGCAAGGCGGCAATTTTGCTTACCAATGGGCAACTGCCGATGGCAATATTGCTAGCGGTGAAACAACAGTTTCTCCCGCCATTGACGCAGTGGGCACCTATTGCCTCACCGTGACTAACCTCAACACGGGTTGTGTGATGACAGACTGCGTTCGGGTCGCTAATCGCGTCAACCTTAGCCTCACCGGCCCCGACCTTTTTTGTGAAAACAGTAGCGGAAACCTTGGCTATCAAGTTCAAGTAAATTCAAGCACGAATGCCACACTCTATTACCAAATAGGGAACGCCGCCCCACAGACAATCCAACTTTCCGCTGGCAGTACGAACACCAATTTATATGCGAACCTGGACTCCACCACGCTCATCAGCGTTTGGGCGGTGGATGCTACCAATTGCGCAAGCGATACCCTCAGCATATTGGTGGAGGAAAACATGGCAGTTATTGAATTTGATTTGTTGCAAAACGTTTGCAATATCGGGGAACTAACGGCCATTCTGGTGGGCAACCATCAAAACACGCCCGTTAGTTTTTTATGGAACAACGGTGAAACGCAGCCAACCATCACTGTCAACCAAGACGGGTATCGAAGCGTGACCATCACGGACAATTTTGGCTGCTCTTGGTCGGAGCTTTACTTTGTCACCCTTGATTTTACAGGGCTTTGCGCCTATATTGAAGGTTCGGTGCGCAGGGACCTCGCCGGCAACTGTGTGCTCAGTGGCGATGACACCCACCTGAACGGTCGAATCGTGCGGGCCTCCGCAACGGATGGCACTAATTATTATGGCCTTACCGATGTGAATGGGTACTATTTTATGGCCGTGCCGCCGGGAGCTTATACATTGCGGGCTTTGGTGCCCATCGGTAATGGCTTTGTTGCCTGTGGCAACGATTTCACAGTGAACTTAAGCGGGGTTGGAGCCACCTTCACACAGGATTTTCTGCTTTACCAAACACCCGACTGCCCATACATGACGGTGGACGTTGCCAATAGCCTGCTCCGCCGCTGTTCCAATAATTCTTACAGCGTCAACTATTGCAATCACGGTTCGACCATCGCAGAAGATGCCCAAGTGGTGCTGACCCTCGACCCAGCATTGACTTTTCTGACCGCTACCGTCCCGTACATCAGCCTTGGCAGCAATATGTTCCAATTCGAGTTGGGCGACTTGGCGCAGGGGCAATGCGGCTCTTTTCTCATCAACACTTTTCTGGATTGCAATGTGCCAATTGGGCAAGTACATTGTGTCGTGGCCGATGTTTTCCCAAATCTACTTTGTGCTGGCTACGGCCCGAACGATTTCACCGATACGGACTGCCGACCCAATATCGGCAGTTACGACCCCAACGTAAAAACGGCTGACCCGCCTGGCGCTGGCAACGAACATTTTATTGCTGCTGGCACGGAACTCACTTACCAAATCCGCTTCCAGAACACTGGCACCGACACAGCTTTCAATGTCCTCGTTCGGGATACGTTGATGGATAAATTCGACTTCTCAACCTTGAGGCCGGGAGCTAGTAGCCACCCATTCACGATGGATTTTTATGGGCAACGGGTGCTAAAATTTAAGTTTGACGACATCAAATTGCCCCCCATTGGCACCAATGAAATGGCGTCCATCGGATTTTTGGAGTTTAGCATACGTTTGAAAGATGACTTGCCACAATTGGATGTTATCGAAAACCAAGCATCTGTTTATTTTGACAACAATGCTCCAGTAGCGACGAACACCTATTTCCATACTATCCCACCAAACGTGGTGGTCACCAATCTCAATGGATCATTCTGCGAAGGCCTTAGCTACAATTACAACGGAATATCATTTAACCAAGCTGGCGAGTACACGTTCACATTGACTTCAATAACTGGTGCCGATAGCATCGTAAACTTGATTTTGACGGAACACCCAATTGAGGAAACCCTTATAAATGAGGAGATTTGCCAAGGGGAGTCCGTTGTTTTCAACGGCGACACATTGACCGAATCAGGTGATTTAAAGCTCGTGTTCCAAACCATTCATGGCTGCGATAGCATAGTTAACTTCTCGCTCGACGTTTGGCCCGTTTACGACTTACAACCAAACGTGCAGGTTTGCATTGGAACCAGCTACGAACTGAATGGGCAAATCCTTACGCAGAGCGGCACCTACCTGGCGCAGATGCTTTCCACCCATGGTTGCGACAGCACCGTCACCTTGCACTTGGAAGTGGTGGACAGTTTCGATATCCAACTGAACGAATCCATTTGCGAGGGAGAATCCTATCTATTTGATGGTCAGGCGCTTACGCAGCCAGGCGCTTATTTTGCGGAATACGAAACCGCAGCGGGTTGCGACAGCACAGTGGCACTAAACTTAGCTGTTTGGCCGAATTTCTTGCACACGGTAAACATCTCAATCTGCGAAGGCAATGCTTTCGATTGGGAAGGCCAGGCTATCACCGATGCTGGCATTTACGCCGATACCTTGCTAACGGTACATGGTTGTGATAGCATCATCATCCTCATTGTTGAAGTGCTGCCGAATTCCGAAACAACCATCAATGCGACCATTTGCCAAGGCGACACCTACCTGCTGGAGGGGCAGCCCTATGATATTACTGGCACTTATACTGCCTTGCTGATCAACAGCTATGGCTGCGATAGCCTCCTAACGCTCAACCTTTCGGTTAACCCTGCCCCAGTGGTTTATGATACTTTGTCGGTGGTGCAAGGCACGATTCACAACGGCATAACCCTGCTTTCCGATACGACCGTTACCGAGGTACAAATGGATGATTTTGGGTGCGAGACCATCATTTCAACCCATCTCATCGTGCTGCCCAATGCCACGCAAGATGTACTGGAGGGGAGCAGTTTCGAGGTATTCCCGAACCCGGCGAGCGGGCAGTTCTTTGTCAGGTTCGATTTGATGCGGCAAAGGAATGTCAGGTTGGAAGTGCTGGATGTACTGGGAAGGGTCTTGTACGCCAATTCAGCCGCCAAGGAATTTGCCACAGGCAAACACCAATTGGCCATCCAAGCAAAAGACTGGCCGAGCGGGGTTTATTTTGTTCGGCTGGGCGTTGGCGAAGCGGGATTTGCGAAGAAAATAGTGGTTGAAAGCCTATGATAGTGGAGGTTTTTTCATCAACTCCCGCACCGTCCGCCATCGCCTGAAAAACGTGGAAATGGCCTGCCCACCCAATTGAGATGGGCAATTGAAAAGCACGCAGATGCCGATGTCGTCGCTGGGCAAGAAAGCGATTTCACTGAGGTAATTGTTCACGAAACCAGCGTGATAGACCAGTGTGTCGCCCCAATGGTGGAGAATGCGCCAGCCTTTGCCATAATAAGCAGAGTCACGGTCAATGAACCCACGAAGCACGGGCCGTTCCCTCCCCGAAGTGATATGTGGGGTGAAAACGTCCCGAAGCACGCTTTGCGGCACGACCTCCGGCTTGTGGCCGAGCAACGCCTTCAGCCATTCCGCCATGTCGCTGATACTGGCATTCACACCACCGGCCGCTGTGTAATTGTAGTAGCGGTGCGTAATGGAATCTGGCTCCCATCCCACGCCCCTGAACCGATGGGGCAAGGCGTGATTCTGGCTGTTCACAATGGCATCGTAGGTAGAAGAAGCGCTGTGCATCTGCAATGGTTCGAAAAGTTCCGAGGCAAGCAATTCGCCAAAGGGTTTCCCCCCTGATGCCTGTTCGATGACCGGTTCGATGAGGCTATATGCTGCGTTTTGATAGCTGAAGTATTCTCCTTCCTTTCCCGCCAACCTCGCCAAGGGGAATTGTGAAAGGATGTACGCTTTGCTGAAGCCCTGTTCTATGAGGTTTGAAAAAGAATGATAGGGCAGCCCAATGGTCTGTGTCACGATGTTCTTGACCTCCACTCGTTGGGCTTGGGCGGGGTCGCTCAGGTTGAATTCGGGGACATAATGCTGCACCTTGTCGTACCATCGCAGCTTGTTCTCATCCTCCAATTTGCCAGCCAAAATGCTTGCGAACCCCTTGGACAACGAGCCAATCCTGAACACCGTGTTCTCGTCAATGGCCAACTGGCTGCCTTCCTGTCTTACGCCATAACCTTTGATGAACACCACTTCGCCATCCTTCACGACCACCACGGCAGCGCCGGGCGTCATGGTCAGAATCATGGAATCCTCGAAAAAGCGGTTGTAATCATGCAGCATGGCCTCGAAGGCTGGGTCGAGCAGTGGCGGTGTGGGGCGCATGGTCGCCCCCATTTTTATGGGCTTGTCGCCTCCATTGGAGCAGGCCAAGGCAAGCCAAATCACCAGCAAAGGCAGTACGATTCGTCGGATGTCTAACATGCGGACAAAGGTAATAAAACCGTGGACGATAGACGATAGACGGTGGACGGTGGACGAAGGACGGTGGACGACGATAGACGATAGACGGTGGACGGTGGACGAAGGACGGTGGACGGTAGTCCATGCCCCTTTTGTCATCCACTCAGGGAACTGCCACATCACGAGGGTAAATGGGGAGCAAGCTGCACCTAAGAATTAGCGATGGAAAATGAGCTTCCATCGTCCATCGTCCATCGTCAGTCGTCCACCGTCAGTCGTCCACCGTCCATCGTTTTAAAACGAAAACACTATCAACGCCGGGAGGGAGCCAACGAGTGTACGGGAAACCTGTCATTTTTTTGTAACCATCCATATTGCCGAAGGCAACCACATACTCATCATCCACGACCCACCAATCACTTTTGGGGCCGTTCTGGTCTTTTATAGGGGTTGGGCGGTGCCAGCCGTTGAACTCGAAGCCGCCGTCAATACGGTCGGGGTTGATGCTTTTTTCCTCCGTCAAAAAGTCGAGGGCCTGCCAGCGGGCACGGTTCCAGGCGAGGTAGTCATGGGTCGCAGCGATGGAAAATGCGGCTACCAACAGCAGCATTGCGCCAGCGAGCCAAAACCTTTTTGGGGATATTGCTTGTTGCCCTGCCGGCAAAATGAGTACTAGTAAAAACGGCAGCATTTGTATGAAATAGCGGTCGAAGCAGTGAACGTCGAGCATCAAAAAGCCACCGTAGAGCAAAATGCAGGTAAGGCCGAAGGTTGCCACCGCATGCTGCGGATTTGATGCAGAAAATCGTTCCCTACCGTTCTTTACCAATAAATAAATGGCTGCCATTGCGCCGCAAAACCCGCTGAAAATCAACAAATTGACCACCCATGCTGGCGCAATGGGCTGCACGTTGATGAAGTAGTAGCCGTCCTTGAGGAGTTTAGGGCCAAGGCCGAGGTTGTAGAGCACATTGGCCCACGGGAGGCGGGGCCATGCAAAGATGATGGCGACGCCCACTATCAGGCTCGGCAGCCAGGCAGTTCCGTTATTTTTGGCGAAAAGCCCATTGCGCAGTGATGGAAAAACCAACGCCACCAATGGTAGCAAAAAGCTGCCCAGATAGACGGAAAGGACGCCAATGCGCAATGGAATATCGTTGAACGTGTCCCAACCGATTACGCCTTTCAATCGTTTGAAATTTCCGTAGCCTTCCGGTAGCCCCTGGGCGTGGGCAAGCCAGTCGGAGTACCAAAAGAACAGCCCCAACATGATCGCCAGCGGTACAAAAGCGGTCAATAAAGCCTTTGGCCGCAGGCCGCCCCGCACCAAAATTGTCACCGTAAATGCCAGCGGCAGCAGCAGCCCCAACTGCCGCACGAAGACCGCCGCCATTGCGAAGCAACTGCCCAATAGCATCCATCTCAGTTGATTTTCCTTGAAAAAACGGACGTAAAACAGCACCGAAAGCATTGTGAAGGCAAAGAACGGAACATCGGTCATGTAGGTGAACGAGAGCGAGAAGAACAAGGGATTGAAGGCGAGCATGGCAGCCAAAAGGAAAGCCACTTGGCGACCCTGCCCCAACTCCCTGACCAGCCGATAACCAGCCAAAATGCCCAACCAACCAAGTACGAGCGTTGAGCAGCGCAGCACCGTGAAAGAAAATCCGAACAGTTTGCAAAAAGCCGTGCCCCAAAGCACTTGCGCCAGCAGCGTCATGGAAAGCCAAGGGTCGAAGCGCAAGCTGCCCCCCTCGCTGAAGTTCATGGTGGAACGGGCATAGGAGAAATCGTCGTTGAGGGGGAAGTCGCCAATGGGATTGACGAGAAGGATGGCGAGCAGCCAAATAGCAGTCAGCAGTCCGATTTTTAACCAATCTTTCATCCTAATTTCCTCAATTTCCCAATTTCCCACCTAATGCCCCCCTCCTTGCATAACCACCTCCCCGCCCAGGTTCCGTTTTTCCTGAATCCGCAGGGTCAACACAGCGGCAATGAGCAGCAGCACTCCTGCAAAACTGACCGCCTTTCGGGGGTCATTGCCAAGGAAATGCTCCAAGATGTACCCAAAGGTCAGGGTCTGAATCAGCATGGGCACCACAATCATCATGTTGATGATGCCCATGTAAACGCCGTAGCGCTCCTTGGGTAAGCCACCCACGACCATCAGGTAAGGGATGCCCATCATGCTGGCCCAGCCAATACCGAAGCCTGAAATCGCCACGAAAAGCAAGTATTTGTTGCCAATATGAGGGAAAGCAAGGAACCCAATACCCGCCAGTACGAGGCAGAAGAAATGGACGTGCTTTGCAAAATATTTTTTGGCCATCCAAGCAAGTAAGAACGCCGTCAGAAAGGTGACGATATTGTACCAGCCGTTCACGAGGCCCGTCCAACTGACGGCTTCTTCGTATAGCTTTGGGTCGCTTTGCGGGGTGGCGTTCCAGACCGACAAGGCCACGCTTTTCGAAGAATTCTGCCAGTAGCAAAACAGCGCATACCATTGAAACAGATAGACCAAAGCCAATTGCCACATCACCTTCGGCATGGCACGGATAGCGGCGGGCACTTCCTTGAAAGGAAGCAAAAGGCTAAACGGCTCCTTGCGCAATTCCTTTAGCTCTTCCTCAGTTGGCGGTATTTCAGGGGTTGTCCTCATGCTCCACCAAACCGTTGCGATGGAACAAACTGCACCGAGGAAAAACGAACCATAGACCCAAGTTGGCAGTGAGCCGGTCTTGCCTACCAACAACATTGGAAAGATGAAAAGAGAGACATTGGCGAGGGTCTGGCCCAAGCCCGTGAAGAAACTTTGAGCTTGAAAACCCAACCCTTTTTGCTCGTCCACCAGCTTGTCGGCGATAAAGGCACGGTAAGGTTCCATGGCCGTGTTGTTGCCTGCATCCAAAATCCAGAGCAAGCCGGCGGCCATCCAGAGGGCACTGCTGAACGGGAAAAGGAAAAGGCATACACTGCATAAGATGGCACCGACCAGGAAGTAAGGCTTGCGCCGTCCCCATTTCGGGCTCCAGGTCTTGTCGCTCAGTGCTCCTATGATGGGCTGCACCAATAGGCCAGTCATCGGGCCAGCGAGGTTGAGGATGGGGATTTCATCGGGTGAGGCGCCGAGCATGTCGTAAATGGGCGTCACGGCACTTTGTTGGAGTCCGAAACTGTACTGGATTCCGAAGAACCCAACGTTCATATTGATGATTTGCGAAAAGCTGAGTGGTATTTTTTTGATTTGGTCAAGCATAGGTGGTCGTTTTGTATTGGCCGCCAAAATAGTCTAAAAATTGAAGTATCCGACTGTTTCCGAATTTCTGCCCAATGCATAGGTGTATCGCCCTTAAACCCGGGTGTTTCAAGGTTAGTCTTAAAATTTTCTTAAAAAAATTAGGAAGTTATTGTCAAAAGAACGTTTATTTGCTCCACAGAATAAAGAAGCTGAAAAGAAGGCTTTGAAGCAGAATTTTTCTTCAAAGTTTGATAAGATACTTTGTTTTTATTTCGGAATTAACCTGGCATGTTTTGTAGTCTCTGGGTTAAATGGTTTAAGAATAAATGGTAGTACAATCTTTTTTACTGTGGGGGCCACACTGGCCTTCATAATAACAGTCGGGTGATTTCTTACAAGAGCGAGGCACGTTGTGTCGTCGCTCTTTTTCGTTTAACTGGGGAAATTGGTTGAATTGGTTAAATTAGTTGAATTAGTTCGGACCGGAAATTGGAACTTTGCCCCACCCAATTCCCCAATTCAACCAATTTCACCAATTTCCCAATTGCATGATTCAAGCCACCAATATCCATAAATCCTACGGCGACCTTCGGGTGCTAAAAGGTGTTGACATCCAGATACAGACTGGCGAAATCGTCAGCATCGTTGGCAAGTCGGGCGCTGGAAAGAGCACACTGCTGCACATCCTCGGCACACTCGATTTGGCCGACAAGGGAGAGGTTGTTTTCGATGGCGTCAATATCAACAGCTTGAACGTCAACGAGTTGGCCAAGTTCCGCAACACGCACATCGGCTTCGTGTTCCAGTTCCACCATCTGTTGCCCGAGTTCACGGCGGTGGAGAACGTCTGCATTCCCGCCTTCATCAAAGGCACACCCGAAGCCGAGGCGCAGGCCCGTGCCAAAGAGTTGCTCGACTACCTTGGCCTCTCTGCCCGCCTCACCCACAAGCCCACGCAACTCTCTGGTGGCGAACAGCAGCGGGTGGCCGTCGCCCGTGCCCTCATGAACCAGCCCGCCGTCATCTTCGCCGACGAACCGACCGGCAACCTCGACACGGCCTCTTCGCAAGAGCTTCACCAACTTATTTTCCAGCTAAGAAAAGACTTCAACCAGACCTTCCTCATTGTCACCCACAACATGGAACTGGCCGCCATGAGCGATAGGACTGTGGAAATGCAGGACGGTTTGTTGAAGGTATGAAGGTATGAGGTAAGGAGATATGTTGGGCGATGACATACCTCCATACCTCATACCTTCATACCTAACACCTTCATACCTCTACAAGCACCACTGTATAGCCACATTCCCATTGTTCTCTAAAAACTCATTGGCTTTACTGAAATGCTGGCAGCCACCAAAGGCACCACCAGCTAAGGGGAGGGGTGCGCTTCCAGCACCAGGTGCTTGAAAGGGTCAATGAATGCGGCTTTTTGCTTCGCAAAATTGCCCCAAAGCATGAAAACGAGGCCGTCCCGTTTCTCGGAAAGGGTTTTGATGACAGCATCGGTAAAGGTGTGCCAGCCGATTTTGGCGTGGGAATTCGAGTTGCCCTGTTCGACGGTCAGTGCGGCATTGAGCAGGAAGACGCCCTGCTCGGCCCAAGCCGTGAGGTCACCGTGGTTGGGCGGTGTGAAGGTTACGCCTAGGTTGCCAAGGTCTTCTTCAAGTTCCTTGTAGATATTGCGGAGCGATGGCGGAATGGACACGCCCTTTGGCACGGAAAACGAAAGGCCCATTGCCTCGCCCGGCTTGATATAGGGGTCTTGCCCCAAGATGACCACCTTCACCTTGTCGAACGGCGTGGTGTTGAACGCATTGAAAATCAGCGGCCCCGGTGGGTAAATGGTCTTGCCAGCCGCCAGTTCTTTTTTCAAAAAGGCGGTAATTGCCTGAAAATATGGCTGCTCAAACTCATCGG
Source organism: Saprospiraceae bacterium (assembly GCA_016714985.1). Lineage (GTDB taxonomy): Bacteria > Bacteroidota > Bacteroidia > Chitinophagales > Saprospiraceae > UBA6168. The sequence continues at coordinate 117,069 of JADKBS010000010.1, forward strand.
CCAGTGCTGCCTTCCAGCTATCTTCGATTTTGACGCTCATCTGTTAAGGATTGAAGGATTGAAGGATTGAATGAGTGAAAGAATGGGCAAGGTAGGAATTTTGGGAATTACGGGAACAATGCAGCAGCAAAATGCGGTTGGGCATTGCGGCTGCAATTTTGACAAAAACCGCTACCTTTGCCGCCGCAAAAGTTCTTTACAAGTTTGGCCCCGTAGCTCAGCGGATAGAGCATCTGCCTTTAAGTTATTAGGAGCCTCATTGTGGAAACAAAAACGCAATGAGTGGACAGTGCTGTTTCGGTGAACCCTTTAAAATGGTAACGCCGAGGAAACTTCCTATCGCTTTGTATTTTTGCTCGATGAGAGAGCACCATACAAAATCCAAAGGCGATTTAGGCGTCTTGAAGGCTTCTGCTGACTTGTGTGCAAAGGGATACTTGGTTTGTCTTCCATTTTCTGAACACACTCCATTTGATTTGGTGATTTATAAAAATGGCCTTTTCAAACGTGTTCAAGTAAAATCAAGGAAGGTTGACAACCAAGGGGTTTTGATGATAGGATTTAGAAGTTCCTATTCAACTTCAAAGGGTGTCCAAACCATAGAAGTTGATAAAACTGAAGTTGATTTGTATTGCATTTACTGCATTGACAATGACACTTGCTATTACTTCAATCCCAATTCTTTTAACAAATCAGTCAGCATTAGGGTAAAGCCGCCGAAGAATAATCAATCTGCAGGTGTACATCTTGCAGATGATTTTAGGGAGGTTCCGTAGAGACTATACGCACTGCACCTGCAATGGTGAAGACATAGTCCAGACCACAAATTCCGTTCACCGGGAGCGGCGAAAGCCGTAGTTGGTAAGCTAAGCAGATGGTCCCTGGTTCGAGTCCAGGCGGGGTCACTTTTCTACAGCCGCAAATCATTCATTGTCAATGATTTGCGGCTTTTTTTATTGATAGTTTCATTCCTTTTTAAAAGTCCTTTCCTTTTCCTTATTTGTCGAAAAACAGCACTTGCCAACTGTTTCGCAAAGCCTTGGTTTTCAACCTATTGCACAATCGTAAATCGTAAATCGTAAATCGGCAAATCGTAAATCTATTTTACCTTCGCCCTTATCATCCTAATTCTTCAAACCGGGCAAACCCTTCGCTTGCCCCAACAAAATGAAAAACATGAACCACCGCAAGATTTTCTTTTGGTCAATCACCGTCGCCTTGGCGGGCTTCCTGTTTGGCTTCGATACGGTCGTAATTTCGGGTGCCGACCTGTCTTTGCAGGAGCTTTGGCCCCGTGGCGAGTTGTTTCATGGCGTCGTCGTCATGGCATCTGCGCTTTGGGGAACGGTGGTCGGAGCATTGCTTGGCGGCATCCCAACGGACAAATGGGGGCGTAAAAAGACCCTGATATGGATAGGCGTCTTCTATTTCGTCTCGGCGGTAGGTTCGGCGTTGGCCAAAGACCCCTGGGTTTTTGCCGTCTTCCGTTTCATCGGCGGCTTGGCAGTCGGCGCTTCGACTATTGCTGCCCCGGCACTCATCTCCGAGATTGCGCCAGCCGATAGAAGGGGGCGTCTCGTGGCGCTGTACCAGTTCAATATCGTGTTCGGCATCCTCGTTGCTTTCCTCTCCAATTTCCTGCTGAAAGACTTCGGTGCCGAGCCTTGGCGCTGGATGATTGGGGCCGAGGCATTGCCCGCTTTCCTCTATACCTTGATGGTGTTTACCGTACCGGAAAGCCCCCGCTGGCTCTTGGTGAAAAAACACGACCGGGCCGCCGCTGCCGCCACTTTGCGCCAAATTGACCCAACCGCCAACCCCGAAGTGGAAATGCAGCGCATCATCGCCGACCACGCAGAGGCCGACCAAACCGAGACCATCTTTGTTCCGAAGTACCGCAAACCGCTGATGTTGGCCTTTTTCATTGCCTTTTTCAACCAGTTTTCAGGTATCAATGCTTTCCTTTATTATGCCCCACGCATTTTTCAAGATGCTGGTTTGGACGAAAGCTCGGCGCTGCTCAGCAGCGTAGGCATTGGCATCGCCAACCTCATATTCACCCTGCTCGGCCTTTCGCTGATTGACAAACTGGGCCGCCGCCAACTCATGTACATTGGCTCCGTCGGCTATATCATCTCGCTCTCTTTGGTGGCACTTGCTTTCGCAATGGAATGGAAAGGCATGGCCGTGCCGGGCTTCCTGTTCCTGTTCATCGCAGCCCATGCCATTGGCCAGGGAGCTGTCATTTGGGTGTTCATCGCCGAGATATTTCCGAACCACCTGCGGGCCAGTGGGCAAGCATTCGGCAGTTCGGTACATTGGTGGCTGGCAGCCCTCATCCCATCGCTCATGCCCGTGATGATAAGCTCAATTGGCATCACCACCGTTTTTGTCGGCTTCGCCGCAATGATGGTGCTGCAACTACTCTGGGTCTGGAAAATGATGCCCGAAACCAAGGGCGTTTCGTTGGAGGATTTGGAGAAACAAATGACGAAGTAGCCCATTTAATTTCCTAATTTCCAATTTCCATATTAAATGTCAAAACCCACCGTCATCTGCTTCGGCGAAGTTCTCTGGGACTTGTTGCCTAGCGGCAAAATCGCCGGAGGCGCACCCATGAACGTCGCCTACCATGCCAACCAGCTTGGCCTACGCTCCCTCATGGTCAGCCGCATCGGCAACGACGACCTCGGCCACCAGTTGCTCGATTTTTTGGAGGAGAAAGGCGTGGCCACCCGCTTTGTTCAGCAAGATGATAGCGCACCAACGGGCGTTGTCAATGTCCATTTGGATGAAAAAGGCTCGCCCAGCTACGAAATCGTGCAGCCCGCCGCTTGGGACTTCATCGAGCCAGACGAAAAGGTGATCGCCTTGGTCGGGGCTTCCGATGCCTTTGTGTTTGGCAGCCTCGCTTGCCGCAACGAGCGCAGCCGGGAAACGCTGTTCGACCTACTGGAAGGAGCCAAACTTCGGGTCTTGGACGTGAACCTCCGTGCCCCGTTTTACGACAAAAACCTGCTCGCCGACCTGCTCATCAAGGCCGACATCGTTAAAATGAACGACGAGGAACTGGCCCTCATCAGCGGCTATTGGTCGTCGGCGAAGGGCACGGAAGACCAGATGAATTTCCTGTTGGAACAGTTCAGATTGGAAACGCTCATCGTCACCAGGGGCCCGAAAGGTGCGGTCTGCCTCGACGCTGATGGGTATCACGAGCAAGAGGGTTTTAAGGTAAAAGTGAGGGACACCATCGGCAGCGGTGATGCGTTTTTGGCGGCTTTCCTCAGCAAGAATCTGGATGGTGCCGGCATGGACGAATCATTGCGCTTCGCCTGTGCCATCGGTGCGCTGGTGGCCACCAAGCGGGGCGGCACCCCAGTCATTGACGAGGAGGAACTGGATGAGATTTATGATGCCAATGATAATTTTGATGCTTGATGCTTGATGCTTGATGCTTGATGCTGGATTTTGACGCAGAAGGACGCAGATTCGTTATGATTATTTATGCTTGGTTTTTGCTTCGCAAAAACATAACAAATCATAACGAATCTGCGTCCTTCTGCGTCAGAAAACCGTTTTGCGCAGCAAAGCAAAAACCATCCTAAAAAACCTGCGTCCTTCTGCGTCAAAAAACCGTTTTGCGCAGCAAAGCAAAAAACATAAACCATCCTAAAAAACCTGCGTCCCTCTGCGTCAAAAAACCGTTTTGCGCAGCAAAACAAAAAACATAAGCCATCCTAAAAAATCTGCGTCTTTCTGCGTCAAAAAAACCGTTTTGCGCAGCAAAACACCCCACTCAATCCATCAATAGATTACCGTCAAAAACACTAAGTGAAGTTGGATTAATAAGTTAGACCTTTGAATTTGCAATTACCTGTCAATCAATACCTTGCAAATTCATTCCCGTCAAGCCGGGACAGGCTCTTCATCATTCATCATTCATCATTCATCATTCCCTAACGCCTTGTTATGAGCAACAAAATACCTTCCTTCCTCTTCGTAGCAACCGCCATCATCTTCCTAGCGGCTTGCCGCAACGAGCCACAATCCACGCAATCCACCGCTACCGTGACCGAGCAATACCGGGAACAACACCGCCCGCAGTTCCACTTCACCCCGCCCAAGAACTGGATGAACGACCCGAACGGCCTCGTCTTTTACGAGGGCGAGTACCACCTTTTCTACCAGCACTACCCCGACTCCAACGTATGGGGGCCGATGCACTGGGCACATGCCGTCAGTCGTGACCTCGTGCGTTGGGAGCACCTGCCCATCGCCCTTTACCCCGATTCGTTGGGCTATATCTTCAGCGGCTCGGCGGTGGTGGACTGGAAGAACACGAGCGGTTTTGGTGAAAAAGGGCAGCCGCCGCTCGTGGCCATGTTTACCTACCACGACATGGAGGCCGAGCGGGCGGGCAGCGATACCCGTGAGTCGCAGGCCATTGCCTACAGCCTCGACCGAGGGCGCACCTGGGTGAAATACGAGGGCAACCCCGTCATCCCAAATCCCGGCAAGGTTCGGGACTTCCGAGACCCCAAGCTTGTACGGGATGAGGCCCGCAAACAATGGGTGACCACCCTTGCCGTTGGCCAACACGCCGAGCTTTGGGCCTCGCCCGATTTCAAGACTTGGAAAAAACTCAGCGAATTCGGCGCTGACCTCGGCAACCACGAGGGCGTATGGGAATGCCCTGATTTCTTCCCCATCAAAGTGGAAGGCACGGGCGAGCAGAAATGGGTCATCCTGCAAAACCTGAACCCCGGCGGCCCGAATGGTGGCTCGGCGGTGCAGTATTTCGTCGGCGATTTCGATGGAAAAAACTTCACGGTTGACCCCAGCTTCCTGCCCGATGCACAAGGCGGCAAGGCCGTCTGGCTCGACCACGGCAAGGACAACTACGCCGGGGTCACTTGGTCGGATGTGCCCGATGGCCGTCGCCTCTTCATCGGCTGGATGAGCAACTGGCAGTACGCCCAACAGGTGCCGACCGTGGCTTGGCGCTCCGCCTGTACCCTGCCCCGTGTGCTCACGCTCCGCAACACAGCGGTGGGCTACCGCCTCTTCTCAGAACCCGTGGAGGAGTTGGAGGCATTGCGCCAGCAACTCAAATCGCTCGAACCTGCCACGGTAAAAGGCGCACTGGACTTGAATTTAGACAGTATTTCTCCCGCCCAAATGGAACTCCTGCTGGACATCGAGCCAAGCGCCGCTGCCCGCTTCACCATAGAACTTTCCAACTCGAAAGGCGAGACCTACCGCATCGGCTACGATGCCAAGGCCAACCAGTTTTTCAGTGACCGCACTAAAGCTGGCGACCACAGCTTCTCCCGCGATTTTGCGAAGCAGCCCAGCGTGGCACCCCGCATTTCAACGGACAAGACCGTGCGGTTGCACCTCTTCTTTGACGCTGCCAGCGCCGAGCTTTTCGCCGATGGCGGTGCAACGGTGATGACAGAGGTGTTTTTTCCGGGCGAAGTGTTCACGAGGGTAAAACTTGTGGCGGAAGGTGGGGAGGTACAGGTGAAGGAGGGCAGGGTTTGGGGGCTGGGTCGTATTTGGTGAAGCAAGCCCCTCACTGGTGACACCTTTTTGAAAAGTGTCGTTACTCTTTGCCTACAAATCCAACTTCACCCCATCCTTCCAAACTTCAATGATGGGGGCCTGGTCGGTACTGCGGGTCAGCACCACGATCATGGCATCGTTGAAGGCATCCTCGAAGCTTTTGCCTTCGCCAAACCCGTTGTAAAGCCCTTCGGAAAGGTCAAGTGCGGCTGGGTCAGTGATGGGGTTGTTGTTGCCGACGACATAGAAGCCGAGGCTGGATATTTCCTTGGCCTGCTCGGCGGAGTAGCAGGCGTTCAGCACTACGACTTGGGTGATACCTCTCAGTGGGCGGAATAGGCGCTGAAGGGCGGGCAGCGGGATGGGTTGCGACTTGTTGTCTTCAGTGGTGATGAGGATGCCGTTGGTTTCGCCGTGCCCCGAAAAATGGACGATATGGGGCTTGTCGTTCATGGCCCGAACCAGTTCGGTGATGGTCACGGCAAACTGGGGCGGCAGGAAATCGAAGGCGTCCCGTTGGCTGCCCCGCTCCAATTGCGCCCGCAGCAAGCGGTACTCCCGGTCGGTCTGTAGGCGGGTCTCGTTGTCGGGGTTGGCGGCGAGGAAGAGGATTTTGGTCTTGGTGGGGGCGGGGGGGCCTGGATTTGGGGTCGGAGGCGCTGCGGGGCTTTTCGGGCCAGTATTTGACTGGGTATCGGTGCCAACCAAACCATTCAATTTCAAGGCTGCATCCACGATGCGGCTGCGCTCGATGCTGGCGTCGTCGTGCCGGAGCAGGCCGAGCATCACGCTGCGTTCTAAGTCGTTTAATTGGACTAGTAGATTGACCACGACGGGTGCCAGGTTGTCGGGAGCCTTTTTGGCTAATTCATTCAGGGCCTCTTTAAGCCTACCCTCAATGATAAGTTCTTGAATTGGGTTCATGCTGTTTTTGATTTGGTTGTCGGGCGAAAGTTAGGCGGTTAGTTTGAAGTTAATGCATATAAGTAGATTTACGATTTTATATTTACGAATTAATATTTTACAACTACTTGAATTTCAACCAGTTGCATCGAATTTAAAATCTAAACTAATTTAATAGACCTAATTATCACCCAAAATCCGCAATCACAACGGAATTTGCCATACCTGCTGGGAGCCCAATCCGCAATCCGAAATCCCCAATCCGTAATCCCGAACTCCCCTTCACTTCCGCTTCAACCACCTTTTCCAACTCAGCGCCTCCACAATCTGCCCCCAGCCCATGTCACGCATGGCCCAGTAGGTGAGGGCGAGGCCCATCGGGAAAACCACGAGGCAGTTCATCCAGGCGGCAGTCACGGCGTTAATGACGAAGCGCTCGGCGATGTTTTTGCTGAAGATGCTGATGACGATGAAGAGCATGAAGAACACGATGCTGATGAGCAGCGGCCAGCCGAAGCCGCCCTTGCGCACGATGGCGCCCATGGGGGCGCCCACGAAGAGGAAGATAACGCAGGCCATCGCCAGGCTGAACTTGGAATGGAACTCGAAGACGTGCTTTACCTTCGACTCACGGGTCTTTTGGAGGGAGCGGAGGGTCGTCTCGGCTTGGTCCTGTATGACGCTCATGGGGTTGCGGGCTTTTTCCAGCAGCTCACTGCGCTTTTGAGGTTCGAAGGTTTCGAGCATGGAGCTGTACTGCTCGATGGGCTTTTCCAACACCTGTTTGTAGCCGACGACCTCGATTTTTTTCTGTTGCACCTGCTTTTTACCTGTCGTGTCCTGCTTGGTGGCGGGCAGGTTGCGGGGGGTGATATTGGGCTTTTGCCGAGGGACAGTCTGGGGTGGCTTGGCGGGTGGTTCCTGGCCTTTTAGTCTTGCGAGGGCAGCGGAGTCTTGGGAAGTCGGGGCTGTTTGGGAAGGCTTAGGTGCTAGTTTCTCGGCGGTAGCATCGTTGCCTTTAGTCAGTTCCTTGGTGTTCAACCTCGCCAAATATTCGTAATCCTTTGCCGTTGAGCCGAGCTCTTTAAGGGCTTTTTGCTGGGCGGCGGAGTCGGGGTTTGCCTTGATGATGGAATCCATTTTGGCCCGTTTCTCTTCGGCCTCCCGCGCTTGTTTCTCCTTGGTGCGCTCCATTTGCAATTTGTTCAGGAAATAAAAATGGCGGTTGTTGCTCTCTGCCATGCGCCCTCCCCGTTCCACGATTTCCCGGTCAATGGAGTCTATGGCCACCAGCAGTTGCCGATTGGAGAGCATGGTATGGTGGGACTTGAAGAGGTTTTCGTCCGTGCGGTCCAGTTCGAATTGGTCGAGGTCAAACACCTTTGTCCACGATTTGAAAGTGGATCGCATCATGGGGTAGTTGCGCCTGCCCGCCTTTGTGATGGGTTTTGGTTCGGCAATCTGCTGGCCCTGAAACAATTGCATCACGAAGTACTTGTTGTCCTTGGAGCCGAACATCTGCCCGCTATCGGCGGCGACCATGCTCAGGCGGCCTTGTGAGGCTTCGCCATTGTCGTAAACGAGCACGTTTCGGATGGTGCTGTTGTCCGGCAGTTTATCACCAATACGGATGCTGAACCCCTGAAAATCGGTGTTGAAAAGACTCTCCTCCAAACTCAGTGCGGGCTTCTGCTGCCGAATGTCGTAGAGGCGGCTCTTGAACTTCAGGTTGGAAACAGGGATGAAATAATTGGAACAAAAAAACGAAAGCACTGCCACACCGCCCGTGAACAACATCAAGGGCATCATCGTGCGCCAGAGCGACACACCCGCCGACTTGATGCTCGAAAGCTCGTAGCGTTCCGCCAAATTGCCCAGCACCATCACCGACGAAATCAGCACCGCCACGGGAAGCGACATGGGTATCATGCTCACCGACAGGTAGCCGACCAGCTCCGTCAGCAGGAAGAAGCCGACGCCCTTGCCCGCTATCTCGTCAATGTACAGCCACAGCGTCTGCATCACAAACACGAAGAGTGCGATGAAGAACGTCACGATGAATGGCCCCACGAACGAGGTGATAAGGAGTTTGTCGAGTTTTTTCATTCAAACGGTGGACGGTGGATGGCCAACGGTGGACGGTGGCTAGGTCGTCCGCCGTCTATCGTTCACCGTCTATCGTCCCTAAGAACGGCAAAATTAGGGCTTTGGGTGCATGTTTTGCTTTTTGATAAGGATTGAATGAAATTGTAGTTGTACTTCAAAGAAATTAAAGTCATAGGATGCATCCAACCATCCAGTGTTAACTTTGCGAGGTCATTGCGACATGGACACACTATTCAATCCTTCATTCCTTCAATCGTTATTTTGCGCCTTCCGACCTACCAACAAATTATAGAAGCCTTTGAGCGGCACCCGCTGGTGCAGCGGCTGCTGAATTGGTCGAAGACGCATTCCTTCCCTGGGTTCTTCGGTGTGCCCGCTTATGACGTGGCCGTTTTCGTTTATGAGGAGTCCCTGAAAAACACCCTGTTCGCAAGGGCAAATGCCATGGCCTTCAGTTTCTTCCTTTCGTTGTTCCCAGCCATCATCTTCCTGTTCACGGTGGCTACCTACTTGCCCATTTACTCAAGCTTCGAGCATGAAATCAACGGGTATATTAGCCTCATCATGCCCAACAATGCGGGAATAGAACTACAGACCACCATCAAGGAACTGGTAAAACCAAGTTCCCGGTTTTTGTCGCTCGGTTTTTTCCTAGCCATCTATTTCTCTTCGAATGGCATGATGGCCATGATGCAGGGCTTCGAGAAGGCGCACGTCCGGGCTTTCCACCAGCGGCCAGCTTGGAAAAAGCGACTGATTGCCATTGGGCTTACGCTTCAGTTGGGACTCCTGTTGGCGGGTTCCGTGGTGCTCATCATCCTTGGCGATTTATTGCTCAAATGGTTGGTTGACTTTTTCAACATTGACATCGTGACCGAAACGGCCATCGAAATCTTCCGCTGGCTGGTCATCTTGGCACTTTTCTATTTTGGCATCGCCCTCATCTACCGTTATGGTGCCCCGCTCAAGAAGAAATTCAAATGGATAACGCCCGGTGCCACCTTGGCCACCATCCTATCCATCATCACCTCGGTTGGTTTTTCTTTTTATGTAAATGCCTTCAACACCTACAACAAGGTCTATGGCTCCATCGGCACCATCATTGTGCTCATGCTTTGGATTCAGTTGAACTGCCTCATCCTGCAAATAGGGTTTGAATTGAACGCCAGCATTGCCGCCAACCGGCACATCAGGGCGGAGGTGGAGGTGGAGGAAGCGTGATTCGATTGCGGATTGCGGGGCCGAATTTATTGCGGATTGCGGATTGCGGATTGGAGGCGTAATTCGATTGCAGATTGCGGATTGGGGGCCAAGTTGATTTTCAATCTTGTGCTTTTTGGCTGAGTAGGATGGTTATCCTATCCACCCAATCCGCAATCCGCAATCCGCAATCAAACAATTGGCTTTTCCAGCATTTTTTTTCCACCCAAATAAAAATACCAGCATGCCACGCCCATCAGTACGTGCGCCATGTCCATGTGGTTGAACCAGATGCTGATGGCCCAGATATTGACGAAGAAAGCAGCGCCGATAGAAGCCCAAAGGACGCCAATCAGAAAGTAGCGACTGCCCTCGTGCCTCGTTTTCGCATAAACATAAGCATGAAACCCACCCGTCACGATGAGGATGCCGTAGGCGGCATGGCCCATGACGTATAAAAAGTTCATAGTAACCACCGAGATTATGAGGAAGAAGGCCAGTTCCATCATATTCAGCACGGCGAAGAACTTGGCCAACCGGGGCCGAATGAGCGGGAAAGCATGGAAGATGGCCGCCCGTTCGAGGAAAGCCACCGAGAACATGCTCACGTACCAACCGGGAATTTTCCAATGAATCGTCAGGGCATAGTTGAAACTATGGCCGATGAGGCCGCCAAGCAGCGTGGCCATGCCCATCGTCAGGAAATAGCCCCGCATCAACCAGTGGATGGAGCCTTTTTTTGCTGGTTTTCCCAGTTTGTAATAAGCGTACCAGCAGATGACCGTCACCAGCACATCTGTGAGCATGGTGACGGGTTCATCCACACGGAGGCCAAAAAGGTCGAGCGATGGGTTCCTGAAAAAAGAGTTGATGGGTGGGTTCATAAACGGGCAGTTTAGGTTGACTGCTAAGTTATGAACTCATTCAGTGTTCCGCAATGATTTTAATACGAGGAACCAATTTCTGCCAATTCAATCTGAAAAAGGCTGCCCATTTCAATGGTTGAATCCGGGAAACTGGGCGTCAGTTGGTTGCTGCGAAAGGAGGCGCTGAACTCCACCTCCAGCCCTTCCACTTCAAATTGGCTGTCCAATTCATCTGGCAGCCCGTAAATGGGTGAGGCACCTACTTCGTCCGACAGCATGGCTTTGATGGCAAACCTATCGAAGCACTGCATGTAGGTGATGGTGCCCTTTGCCTTGGCCAATGCGAAAATGCAGTTGCCAGAACAGTCCATCTGAGGGTCGGTGTTTAGCTTGTTGCAAGCTGAGAGAACAAACAAGGTTGCAATGGCGGTAAGAAAGAACGATTTTTTCATGGCTTTATGTTTTTAGCATATTGACACAACTTGGTCCATATACCCCTACAAGTAAAATCGCCCTTGCAACGTAACATGCAAAGGCGATTTTTTTTTTCAAAGCTGGCCAACTTAAAGGCTACCAAAACATAGCATACAAGAAGACCAATATCAAGCAGACTATGATGGCACTGATATTGAAGGCTGGCGATGTGGCAAAAAACTGCCTTGTAAGCGGTATCCCCTTATCATGGTCAGCGCCTTTGCCCTCCATATAGCTAATGGCCACCATGATGAGCGAGGAGGCAAACCAAGTCCACATCATCTGCTGGAGGAACGGTATTTTGACAAAAAAGGAACTGTCCGACCATTCGTTGGGTGCCACTTTGAAGTACATGGCAATGGGGATGGACAACAGGACGCCCCAAATGGCGGCGTTGTTGGTGGTTTTTTTCCAGAACAGACCAAGCATAAAGACCGCCAGGATGCCGGGGCTAACGATGCCCGTATATTCTTGGATATATTGAAATACCTGGCCAAGGTTGCCCAACTGGGGCGCCAATATGATGGCAATCACCAATGCTATGACAGCTGTTATGCGACCTACATTCACCAGTTGGCCGTCCCCAGCATTTTTGCCGAAATAGGGTTTGTAAATATCCATCGTGAAAATGGTGGCTGTCGAGTTCAGCATGGAGGCCAAGGAGGAAACAATGGCGGCGGCAAGTGCAGCTAGTACTAAGCCCTTCAAGCCGGTCGGCACAAACTTATGGATGAGCCAAGGCGCTGCGCTGTCGTTGATAATCGCACCATCCTTGAGGAAGGCAGGGTCAACCGACTGGGCGGTTACAACTCCGTCGGGGCCTGCGTTCAGTACATAAGCGATAATACCGGGCACCACCACAATCAATGGCATCAATATTTTCAGAAAAGCGGCAAAAGCAATGCCTTTCTGCGCTTCTCCCAAGCTCTTGGCAGCCAAGGTGCGCTGGATGATGTATTGGTTGAAGCCCCAATAATAGAGGTTGGCTACCCACATGCCACCCAACAGGACAGCCAAGCCGGGCAAATCCCACCATGCGTCTTTTCCGTTGGGCGTGATGATTTCACCCTGTTCCAATATCATGGAAAACTTCTCCGGCACTTTTTCATACAGGGCCTGAAAGCCTGAGATGATGCCACCATCAGGGGCAACGTGCGTGATTGCGATGAAGGTCGTCACCAAGCCGCCTATAACTAGCAGGATGACCTGCACGACATCCGTCCATGCCACAGCAGAAAGCCCACCCCAAAGTGAATAAGCAGCGGCAAACAGCGCCAGTCCGACCACAAAGTACATCATGGTCGAGCCATCGCCGGAGCCGAGTATGGTGTCGAGCGCCTTGGCCCCCAGATACAATACTGAAGTGAGGTTGACAAAGACGAAAAGACAAATCCAGAAAATGGCGAGGATGGTTTTCAGGTTGGTGCTGTACCGCTTCTCGACGAACTCCGGGATGGTGTACAACTGCTGTTTGATGAAAATAGGCAGGAAAAACTTGCCGACAATGAGGAGCGACAATGCTGCCATCCATTCGTAAGAAGCAATGGCCAAGCCGATTGCGAAACCAGAACCTGACATGCCGATGAATTGCTCAGCTGAGATATTGGCAGCGATGAGCGATGAGCCAATTGCCCACCAAGGCAGGGACTTGCTGGCAAGGAAGTAGCCCTCCGCCGTTTTTTCGCCCTTCCTCGAAACCCAAAGGCCAATGAACATGATCAGTGCAGCGTAACTGGCAAACACCACATAATCTAATACGCCGAAGTCCATAATGTTGAAGTTGGTTGGTGAAGGAATCCTCGTTAATTCCAGCTTTTGTCAGGTAAGAAACCTAATTTTCGTGGGTGTTCCCGCCACTTGACTAAGCCATGAAAAAAACGAAATAGCCACTTTCTTGCACAGTGAATTTTCAAGCACTGTGATTTTGCCCGAAAGAAAGGGAAAAGGTGGGGATGGGCAAAATTATTTTCAACATTGCTGGTAATCTCTGGCTATTAGTTGCCAAATTACTTATTTACCACCTCCTTGATCCACATTCGGGTCAGCGTTGGTATCATTGGAAACCAACTCGGCGTCATTGCCAGATTCGTTGCTGCTTTTGGTTCCAAACAGCGTTATGGAGAGTTGGTGCAACTTGTCAACGACATCTGGTGTGCCAAAACCAGCCAAAACGGCAAACCCAATCCAGAAATAAAGGGATGACTTGTCGCCCGTCACTGTTAACAGGTTTACTTGTGCCAAAAGAACGACCGTACAACCCAATAGAAATCCGATTATTGGCCGCATCACGTACCATGGCCACCAAACATGAATGTTCATGTCTTGGACGTAGCAGGCCCGATAAACGAACCGATGAATGGTGCGAATCTGTACCCCTATTACCGCTGCAAGCCCGCCAATCAGCAGGGTGAGCAGGTAGGAGGGCTTAGGGAGGGTATTTGAATGAAAAGTCAATTCCTCCACGGCAATCTTGTAACTATTGAAACCCGTACTGTCAGGGTTATATAGCCCCAACAACTTCTCTTTACCATCATCATCTATGCCTTGGGTGACCAAAAGGCTATCCTTGCTTTGTAGGTAAACAAACCATGATGGTAAACCTCTTCAGGTCATATTTGGCGCTATTTGACCACTTCACGGCAGCTGAGAACTTGTACGCTTCGGCCTTCTCGAATTCATTGGCAAACAACAAGATGGCTATCAAGGTGGAAAGGAGGATGAAGGCGCTTGTGCCTACCAATTCCGACAATGTAGGCTGGTGCTTTACCGTAGGGTTTGGTTTAGGATTTGGTGCGGGTTGCGGAGTCGCTTGTTCCTTGTTTTCCATGGCTGCTAATTTTGATGAAGGCAATATAATTACCAAATTCAGCCGAAGGTATGACATTGGTCAACCATGAACATGATATTCAAGCATGGAATGCCAGAAAATAGTACTGGTTTATTCAAGTTGCGAGGCAAATTAGCTGCTTTTCAAAAACACGCTTTACTCCCATCTTCGGCGGCTATGCCACAGAAGATGGGAGTAAACGGGTTATATTGGGATATGTTGAAAATTGGTATCGGGGTCTATTGGCTCACCTAAATTGGCAAACTGCTGTGCCCGAAGCTATCAAGTTTTTCTCGTCCTCGATTTTGAAAAAATAAAGCCCCGATGCCAAGCCCTTTGATACAAAATCCAGCCTTGGCGAGATGAACCGTCGTTCGTCAACACGTCGGCCCATTGCATCGAACAGGGTGAAAGTCAATGGTTTACCAGCAGGATAACCTTTCAAGATGAGGTTAAATCCTGTGGTAAAAGGATTGGGCGCCAGCTCTAATCGCACGTTTTCAAAATCATTTGACACCCAGCTTACTTCCAAGAAATTCGAGTCGATGGTGTGGAAAACTGTGTTCGTCAGCACCGGTTCGTTGAAGTCAAAGTAAATGGCTGCCATATTTTCGATGACGGAACCGAGCGGCAGGCTGGCACGGGGCCGGGCAGTGAAATGGACAAAGCCGTTGGAGCCAGCTTGATTTAATCCAAAGCTCCAACTATGACTTTTTTCGTCAAAATGCTACGACCCGAATTGATACGCACTAAATACAGTCCATTGCTCCAACCTTCCAACTTGACCTTCATCATCTGTTTCTCATTGGATTGGGTTAGGAATGCTTGGCGAAAGCAGGTTTTTCCAAGTATATCAGAAACTACGACTTCAGCTGGAGTGGGAACTGTACCAGAAAAATAAATCAAAAAATAATGGATGGCCGGATTAGGGAATACCTCGAAGTGAATTTTTTCCAAAGACTCATTTGCGCTATTTGGCAACACGGTAACCAACGTAGCCACCAAACTGTCACAGCCATTCGAGGCTATAAAAATTTGGGTCAGAACGGTATCGCCGAGTATTGGGACACCGTTAATAGTTGTTCCTTGTACCACTTGAAGGTGAAAATTAGTCAGAAATGTATCCTTTATATTCAATTGCAAGGAAATCAAGCTATCGCAGCCATTCGAGCCTTGGTAATAGTATTCGTAATAGCCTGTGGAAGTGAGCGTATCCCCCTCGAAGGCAAACTGTTCTCCTTCGCAAATGCTGGCTTCCTTGTGCTCATGATAAATGGGGAGAAAGAATAAATAAAGTGAGATAGTACTGTCGCAACCATTAAAGGCGGTCAGCGTGTATGAGTAATTCCCGGGGAGCCTTAGCTTTTGTCCGAAAAAATCCAAGGTATCATCAGGACATATACCAGCTGAAACCGACGAAAAACTACGGGGCAGCACCGTCAATTCCAAGGTAACCAAACTATCACAGCCCCCATTACTTTCAAAGGTAGCTGCATACATACCAGACGTCGTAAGTAGTTGGCCATCAAAAGGATAAGACTCTCCCTCACAAATCGTAATAGGCAAATGAATGTCAAAAGACGTCACTGTTTGAAGTTGCAACACGATGGCGCTATCGCAACCATCCACTGAAGTTAGTTGAGCAACATAAGTGCCGGGCTGCCCTAGTTCCAACCCTTGAAATTCGTAGCTGCTGCCTTCACAAATCTGAACCGTTTGAACTGTTTCGTAGCTCGGCAAAACCATCAATGCCATTCTCACGGTGCTGTCGCAACCATGCATGGATTGAAATAAGAACTCATAATCGCCTGCCACACGGAGCGTATCGCCATTGAAAACGGTGAAATCGCCTTCGCAAATCTCCCGTTCAATTTGGGTGATGGTTACAGCATAAGTTTGCAGATGAAGGTGAACAGTGCTGTCGCAACCATTTAGGGCTGTAAAAGAGAGCGTGTATTCGCCTGGGGCTTGGAACGCTTGGCCATTTAAAAAGTATACCTCGCCCGGACAGGTTTGGGCATTCAACATTGACTCAAGCGTTGGTAAAACGTGGATATTGCTCATCAAAAAGCTATCATATTCACTTAGATGAAATGAGCTAACGACAAATGTATCAGCTTCAAAAAACCGACCGTTCCATTCTTCACCCTTGCAAAGCACAACATCTTCCATTGCATAAACCTTTGGTTTCTCTACCGTATGAAGCGTGGTGTTGGTGAGTATCGGATCATTGAAATCGAAATATATTCCTGCCTTGTTATCAACGGTCGAAAGCGGTGCAAGCCCTTCTTTTAATGGAATTTCAAAACTGACAAAACCGTGCGAGCCGGGTTCGTTCACGTTGGAATCAGGGAGCATGATGTCCCTGAACGTGAACTGCAAGATGCCCTCCCCATAAACCTCAAATTCATAGGGATGGCTGCTTGCACCCGGCCGCAATGCGGTCAAAACTAAAGAAGGAGCGAGCGTGTCCCGGACGACCACCGTAAAAGCCGTGTCCGTACCGGTGTTTTGGAAACGTATGAGATACTCTAATGCAGTGTTCTTTTTGATGAAATGGGCCGAGTCAGTGCCCAAGGGGAAGCCCTGCTTGTCGTTTGGATCAAAGGAGCCTGTTGCGACGATGCAATCCTCGTCCTGCCACGGCTCTGGGTCACCCAAGGGCAGTTGGTTGACGAAACCCTTGCTGAAGCCACCGCTTGGGTTGGTTCCACAACCCTCCGAAAAGGCAATGGGCTGTGATGGCTGCGGGTGGTTGGGCTCTTGTTCCACTTCCACCCACCAAGTTGAGCCATTGGCCGGAACGGCCAACTGAACCGATTCGCCGGGCTGCAGGACCGGCAAGTCCCCGAACTTGTACATAATGGCATCCTCAATGACCACATAACCGGGAGGCACGCTGTTGGGTGCGGAACCTTTGTTGGTAATGATGAACCTGACAGAATCCGTACAAACCACTTCCACATCTACGCTACCACCCGGCCAATTGGGGGAGGGCAGGCAGTCGTCGTTCGGGAAGATTTCGGCCTTGCCGCAAATGCTTTCGCCCAGCTCGGCTCCACAATTCAAAATGAAATGGATGAAGAAACTGCCGCAATCGCCTACGGGGACATCCCCAATATCAAATCGCAAGCGGTTGTTGCCAAGGTTGCTGCCGGGTATTGTGGATGTAGTGTATATTGCCCAAGCATCCATTTGCACCTCCACGTAGGCGTCTGTTGCATCGCTCGTGCCTTCGTTGCAATACCTCACGGTATAGGTGTTGGGCATACAACGGCGCATGATGGCAGTGCTGATGTCCACGTTCAGTTTTGGGCACAAGGCTATTTTCTTTGCTAAATAGTCTTGGACAAGGGTGCTACCCGAACCTGCCAGGTTTATGGGAAAATCATTCGAACAAGTTTCCCAAAGCGCATTGGTTGGTGTGAGTTTGAGCGTGTAATCGCCGGGAAAGACAGGTAATGAATAAGTGCCGTCCGCAGTGGTGGTCGCATAGAAATCATGGTCGCCTTCGGCAACGACCAACCACCCAGCCAAGCCGTTCTCGTTTGGTTCAATAAGGCAGTTCGAGTTCAGGTCTTCCGTTGCCCGGCCTGAAATCACGGCGCAGGTGACATCATAAAGCGACAGTACATCTTCCGTTGCTTGCCAAGTGCAGCCATTTTCGTCCGTGATGGTGACAGAATAGGCCCCAGTTCCAGCAATCTCAATGCTTTGCGTAGCCCCACCTGAACTCCATAGATATTGTGGAGGGGCCGTAAAATTGCCGGAAAGAGATGCCCTCAAACTATCGGCGGTGCAGCCATCCAACATCACTTCAATATCAGCCACTGCATTTGCGATGCCAATGATTTGCGAGAAAGTATCGCTCTCGCAGCCATTTCCATAGCTCATCCATGCCTTGAAGTCCAGTGCTTGCGAGGCTGGCACGTCCCATGAAATCGGCAATTGCGCAGCAACCAAAGGCATTTGCAAAGTGCCATTCAGTGACCAATTCAACGTATAGGGAGGCTGCGAAAAGTCGGTAGAAACTGTGGCTTGTTTCACCAAGTCACCCTCGCAGAACCGAACGGGCAAATCAAGGGTTAATTGGGGCTTTGCGAATACGGTCACACAATCGATCGTAGAGCAACCGGTAGCTATTCGCTCAACCGTCAGGCAATATTCACCGGGGGCATTGATGATGGGGCTTAGCGTGTTCTGTCCGCTAACAATATTCCCGTCGGAGGTATTCCAAGTGATTTGATATTCAGGCCCGGTGTCTCCAGAACCAGCGAGCGTGATTTGGGTTTCAATGCAATTCAGCGATTTGTCGGAGCCTGCGTTGGAGAGGGGTTTAGGGTCTATTTGCAGGTCAACAACAACAGTGCTGTCGCAACCATTCCAGCTTGCATTTGGGCAAACATGTGTCAAGAATGGGTCTGTTCCAGAATAAACCTGATTACAAATGATAATGGATTCATCACAATCAAGGTGAACGATGCCTAAATCTGTCACGATTTGGGGTATTTGATAAATCGAACACATGACGACAGAATCGCAGCCGAGCCAAGATTGTAGGATAACAGGCATGCCTGAAGGCAGAGTAGATGTGGCAAAGACTTGGCCACCACATACTACCATATCATTATAGCATAATTGAATTGGGGCTAGGTTGGTTACGGGAATTGATGAAACTTCAACAACCATACAAGTGGGTAAACCCATATCCCCAGTGCATTCATCATACGGTGTTACACATACTGTTGCAACTCCAAGATTGAGCCACGTTGCAGATACTTCATTTCCAGAACCACTTATCACTCCTACAATAGAAGGGTTTACAGTCCACTGAAAACTGGTAAAACATGGATTGTTTATTGGGCCAAAAGTGTAAGTCATAACGGAACCTACACATACTTCAGTAGGTCCAGAAATAAATTGCGCATTAATTTTTTGAACATGTCCTAGAAAAATAAAGACCGCACAGAAGATACCTTTTAGGAAGCCTTTCATTTCAGACCTTTTCATACCAATTTGATTTAAGAGATACTTACTGGTTTTCATGCTGCAAACATTCACCTTCTCCTGCCTTAAAACAATCACAAAAAATCTGAATTGTAATCGCTTTTTCCAAAATTTTCAATAATTTTGATTGATAATCAATCAGATAAGAAACAACCAAACAACAGCCATAAATTGGATACCAGCTTTTTCAACGAAATTTTCTCAATTTTCACTGCAACTGAGGTTCGGCACTTCCGACAGTTCGTCGCATCCCCCTATTTCAATGGCCGCCCGCAGCTCGTGCCGCTGCTCGATTATTTCATCAAAACCAAGCATGTAGAGGAAGCTCCCACGCAAGAAAAGGCATTTTCCGCAGCTTTTCCTTCGGAAAAATTCGACGACCAGAAATGGCGGCTCACGCTGTCGCAATTGTACAAATTGGCCGAACTGTTTCTGGCGCAACAGGAATTGGAGACCGAGACCAACTTCCCCAAGCTCCGAACTGCCCAAGCCTACCGCAAACGTAACCTGCCCAAGCATTTCCAGCGGATGGTGGCTGCCCTGCAAAAGGAGCAAAACACCATTGCGCAGCAAGATGCCAATAGCATCGAAGACCATTACCAATTGGAATGGGAACGTTACCGCTTCCTCTCCAGCGGCAAGCGAACGGAGGAGTTCAACCTGCAAGGAACTTCCGACCTGATGGACATGGCCTTCATCGCACGGAAGCTGCGCCATGCCTGCTTTGCCCTTTCGCACCAAGCTGTTTACCGAACCGAGTACAAGCTGGGGCTGCTGGAGGCAGTGCTGGAGCATGTTGCGATGGATGTAAGGCTGCAAGACCACCCAGCCATTGGGCTGTACTACCATTGCTACCTGATGCTGACCAACGTCGGTGGCGAAGCGCAGTTCGAGCGCTTCAAGGCGATGTTGTTTGAAAAAGGGCATTTGCTGCCGGACGAGGAGCGCCGCAACCTTTTTTTGTTGGCCATCAATTATGGCATCCGGCAGATAAACGCCAGCCGCCCCGAGTACGACCGCCCAGTGCTCGACCTCTATAAAATGGCACTGGAAGGGAACTTGCTGCTGGAAGAAGGTCGCCTATCCCGCTTTGCCTTCAACAATATCGTGGCCGTCGCCCTGCGCATCGGCGAGGTGGACTGGGTGGAGCGCTTCATCCTCGAAAACAAGAACAACCTCGACCGGGAGCACCGCAACATCACGGCGTCGTTGAATCTCGCCCGCCTTGAATTTGCCCGCAAGAACCACCGGGAGGCGTTGTTGCACCTCCAACGGTCCGACTTCAAGGATTTAATCAATAATTTGATAGCCAAGACCTTGCAACTGAAAATCTACTATGAAACGGGCGAGTACGAAGTGCTGGAAGCGCACCTGCGCAACATGAAAACCTATATCCGCCGCCAACGGGCCATTGGTTACCACCAGGAAAATTACCTGAACATCATCAAGTTTACCCAGTCCCTCGTGGACATGAACCCCTTTGACCGGACGGAAAGGGAGGCATTGCGCAGCAACATAGAAAAAGCCGGGCGGCTGACGGAGCGGGAATGGCTGCTGGAAATGCTCAATGAATGACAATTGCAGGCCTAAAAAATCAAAAAGTAGCTATTGCCTTTCACCACAGCTACGAGGGGCAGCGCTCCGAAATATCGGAGTTGGAATATTCCAGGGCGCTGCTCCATGGATTGTTGGCTACAATCCCCACTCAAGCACTTATCACTACAATTCGTTATAGTCAGAAAAAATCTACTGGTTTTGCGAAACAGTACTGGCACAAAACAGCATAGACGTTTCGGCATTTTACAAATAAATTGAGCGAAAACCTAACTGAAATATAAATTTGCCACCCAAAACAGAACTGAATGAGATACTTTTTGACTGGTGCCACGGGTTTTGTTGGCGGTTACCTTGCCAAGCTGCTCCGCAAAGCGGGCCATGAGGTCGTAGCGCTGGTGCGTAACCCCAGCAATGCTGGCGACCTTGCCGCTATCGGCTGCACCCTCGTTCAGGGCGATGTATCGGACAAGGCTTCCATGCGGGCGCCCATGACGGGCTGCGATGGCGTGTTCCATGTGGCGGGCTGGTACAAAATCGGCGCACGGCGCAGGTACCGAGCCGCTGGCACCCTCACCAACGTGGACGGCACCCGCAACGTGCTGGAACTGATGCAGGAACTAGGCATCAAAAAAGGCGTCTATACCAGCACCCTCGCCGTCAACTCCAATACGAATGGCGTATTGGTGGACGAAAACTACCATTTTGAAGGTAAGCATCTCAGCCACTACGATTTCACAAAAGCCGAGGCTCATAAGATAGCGATGGATTTCATCAAAAAAGGGCTTCCACTCGTAGTGGTCATGCCTGGTGCCATCTATGGCCCCGGCGATACTAGCAGCGTGCGCACCACGCTTATCCAATACCTCAAAGGCAAACTGCCGATGATTCCCCGTAAGACAGCCTTGAGTTGGGCGCATGTAGAAGACATTGCGCAAGCACACTACGCCGCCATGACCCAAGGCAAAATCGGGGAAAAATACATCATCGCAGGCCCCACGCATACCCTTGTGGATGCAATGGGCATAGCGCACCGAATAACTGGGAAGCGCCCGCCCCGTGCCGTGAATCCGGGACTTTTGAGCTTCCTATCCAAGTTCATGACGCTGTTCAGTTGGCTACCACTCCCAACCGACTATATGCCCGAAAACCTACGGGTACTTGCTGGCACGACCTATATTGGCGACAATGCCAAAGCCAAAGCCGAACTTGGTTACGAACCCCGTTCACTGAAAGATGGCATGTCCACCACGCTGTGGCATGAGATGAAATTACTTGGAATGGTAAGAGAGGGTGAGAGGGTGAGAGAGTGAGAGAGTGAGAGAGTGAGAGGGGGGCGTCACGTTTCTCACCCTCTCACCCTCTCACCCTCTCACTCTCTTATATAGGTTCCGCATCCAATAGCACGTAGGTCATCTGATTAAGGTTGGAGCGGTTCATTTGCAGGATGCCCTTAAAGGTCTTGCGGTCGTCCAGCTTGTAGCGTTTGAGGGCGGAGGGTTTTAGACGAAGCTCAATGACGGTCTCCGGGCCAGCGCCGCCGCAGAAAAAGCAGGTGGCATTGGGGTTTCTCGAAAGCACGTAGGTGACGCCCATCCCATCCAAGGGGATGATATAGCCGGAGATTTTGATTTCCTTTCCATTAAATGGCAATAGCCAGCGGCCAAAGGTCGCCTCGTCGTAGTTGAGGCCGGTTTCTTCCGAAAATTTTTGGGTGAATTTCACATCGGCTAGGGTCGTCCAGTCAATTTGCGTCTGGCCATTGACTGAATGGAGGACAGCAAAAAGGGCAAGGAGGAATGGGATTAGGTTATTTTTCACAGCTTAGGTTGAATAGGGTGTTCCAATGAAAAGCCGTTGGAACACCCTTCGTTTTTAATTCAATTTCTTCATCGCCTCCGCAATGCGGCCTATGGCCTTGCGCAGCGACTCCTCGCTGGCAGCATAAGAAATGCGGAAGCAGTCCGGCGCACCGAACGAGTCGCCACCGACCACGCCAACATGGGCGTTCAATAGCAGGAACTCGCAGAAGTCATCGGCGGTGTTGATGGTCACGTTGCCATCCGATTTGCCGAAGTAATAACTGATGTCGGGGAACACGTAAAAGGCACCTTCCGGCTTATTGACGATAAAACCGGGGATTTTCTCCAAAAGCGCAATCACGATATTGCGGCGCTGCAGGAATTCGTCCCGCATTTTCCAAGTCGGGGCCATATCCGCTTCGAGGGCGAAGGCTGCGGCTTTTTGGCTAAAAGCATTGGCGCCGCTTGTGAACTGCCCTTGGATTTTTGCGCAAGCAGCCGCCAAATAAGCGGGGCCGCCCATATAGCCAAGCCGCCAACCTGTCATGGCATAACCCTTGGCGAAGCCGTTCACTGTTACCGTGCGGTTTTTCACGCTCGGCACTGCACCGATACTGGCATGCTTGCCCGTGAAGTTGATGTACTCGTAAATTTCATCGGAAATGATGACGATTTGCTCGTGCGGCGCAATGACCTCAGCAATGGCCTCCAACTCTTCTTTGCCATACACCGAGCCTGTCGGGTTGCAAGGCGAACTGAACAAGACGGCCTTCGTGCGGTCGGTAATGGCGGCGGCCACTTGGTCGGCGGTCACTTTGAAGTCATGCTCCACGCCTGCGCCCACTTCCACAGGTACACCACCGCACATCTTCACGATTTCGGCATAGCTGACCCAATAGGGTGCAAAAAGGATGACCTCGTCGCCGGGGTCGAGGATGGCGAGGCAGAGGTTTGCGATGGTCTGCTTGGCACCATTGCTCACCACGATTTGGTTGATGCCAAACTCCAAGCCGTTATCCCGCTTGAACTTGTTGACAATGGCCTGGCGCAGTTCCACGAGACCGGGCACGGGGGTATATTTAGTAAATCCAGCATCGAGCGCCTGTTTTGCCGCTTCCTTGATATGGTTCGGTGTGTCAAAATCGGGTTCACCGAGGCTTAGGTCAATCACGTCGTGGCCTTTTGATTTGAGGTCACGGGCCATCTGCGCCATTTTGATGGTGGCACTTTCGTTCATTTCCAAAACCAAGCGGGAAAGTTGTTGCGCTGCTACTGCTGACATGCTGAATTGTTTAAATGGTGATGTTTATGATTAAACTTGGTGCTAAACGGTAGGGCGAGCAGATCGGTTGCAAAGGTAAGGATTTGAGTTGTGAGTTTTGAGTTTTGAGGCACCAATTGGAAACGGTGAGTTGCATCGTAAGGCAATTCGCTTAGCTCGTAGCTGGCAACTTAGAAAGCACCTTCCAGCACAGCAGCTATCACCTTTTCCTCTGCCTTTTTAGGGTCTTTGGAAAATTCCCCTGTGATTCGGTTGGCGATAATGGCGTTACAAGCTGTGGCTTGGTGGCCGAGCATCCTCGACAAGCCAAGGATGGCCGAGGTTTCCATTTCAAAATTGGTTACGTGAAGCCCCTCGAAGCTGAACTGCGGTATTGCCTCGAAAAAGCTGTGTTCAATGGTGCTGCCCAACCGTAGTCGCCTACCTTGCGGCGCATAAAACCCCGGACAGGTAAGCGTGATGCCCTTGTGCATCACCCGCTCGAACCGCCTGACCAAGCCGTGGTCGGCCTCGGCGGCTATGGGGTTTAGGTTTGTTCCGATGCCTGCGGCAAAAGAGGTAAATGCTTGCCGCAAATACTCCTCACGAGGGCTGGCTGGGTAATCGTAGTAATGCAACAGGTTGTCCAATCCCATGCCGAAGGCCGATACGACGAGGCTGTCTGGCGGTATTTCAGCCGAAAGGCTGCCGCTCGTCCCGATGCGGACGATGGTCAGGGAAGTGAGCTTGTCCTTCACCGTGCGGGTTTGCAGGTCAATGTTCACGAGGGCATCCAGTTCATTTATCACGATGTCAATATTGTCCGTACCGATGCCCGTGGATAGAACGGTCAGGCGACGCCCACCCATTTCGCCCGTGTGGGTCACGAATTCCCGCTTTTGCACCTTGTGGTCAATGCGGTCAAAATGCTGCGAAACCTTGGGCACCCGGTCGGGGTCGCCCACGAAGAAGATGGTTTCGGCAATTTGCGCTGGCAGCAGGTTCAAGTGGTAGATGCTGCCGTTGGGGTTGAGGATGAGTTCCGGATGGTGCGAAAGTCATGGTGCTGGATACTGGATGCTGGATACTGGATGCTGGATACTGGATGCTGGATGCTCGTGCCCTTTACCAAATATCGTGCGGCAAAGGTAGCACCCCATTGGCTTTTCATTAAGCGGAATATAATCTTGAACCGAATACCCCAAAGGTTGTTTATTCCAAGCGTTTTCAAGAATCAATTCAAACCTATTTTTGCCATTAATTACACCTACTGTAAATGCTCGGCGCTATCCAGCATCCAGTATCCAGCATCCAGCTTCCAGCATGAAAAAAGTCTATCTCCTAAACAATTGTGGCACTTGCCAGCGCATCATGGGCGATTTGTGCGAATTGCCCGGCTTTGAGCGCCAGAATATCAAAGAACAGAACATTGAACCAGCAGTATTGGACTGGTTAAAGGAAAAAGCAGGCTCCTACGAAGTGCTATTCAGCAAGCAAGCCATGAAGTACAAATCAATGGGCTTGAAGGACAAAAACCTGACCGAACAGGACTTCCGAAACTTGATTTTGGAGGAATACACTTTCCTTAGAAGGCCCGTCATCATTGATGGTGAATCAGTTTGGTTTGGGAACTCGCCAAAGACCGTGGAGGCTGCCAAGGCTGCATTGGTAAAGTGAGGACGAACTGGCACACTTCCGATGGTTCTGAGGGGCAGCACCCCGTAATATTTGTAGCTGCCGCATACCCGCAGGTCAGTAGGGGCAGCGCCCCGGAATATTCCATCTCCGATATTGCTGGGCGCTGCCCATTTACGGGCGAAAAATGTAGCCGCCATTGTTCTTCACTATTTTCCGTTACAGCCAGAAAAATTCATAGAATTTCAAATTTCTAACCATTACCGCCCCACCACTACCCTATTCACGCTTGGGCCTTGTTCCGTCTCAACCATTAAGAGGTAAACGCCAGCAGCTTGGCCATCAAAATCAACGGGAACCGATTCATTCCCAACGATCTCCATCCGATAGACCTCCTTGCCAGTTGCATCAAAAACCCGCAGCATCTCTGCCTTTACTTTTACGGTAACCACCACGTTGCTGGAAGTCGGGTTCGGGCTGATGGTGACGTTCTTGTTTGCATTCAATACCTCACCATTGGCAGAGACACCAACCGTCACTGCCACCCTTTCAGAGACACATTCCACACTGGGCTTTTGCACCTTCCAATTGTAGAAATAGTAATAGTATTCGTTGCCAAGAAAATCATTGGTGATCTCGCCCATGTCACCGATTGGATATGGGAACTGTGTGGTGGCTGCGGTGTTTCTGAATAGGCCATTTTCCAAGCTTCGCAAGGAAAGGTTGTTGCCGACAGGCACTCTCAAAATGCAAGGGCAAAATGTAAGTGCCAGCGGCCTCCAAAATGAATGGCGCCTCCTGTAGCAGGTTGCCCGCACCGTCATATAGTTGGATGGTGCGCAAACCAGTTGGAGCAGTCGCTGGCAAATAAACCGTCACCTCCTTCAAGGTGAAAGCCTCCCAAACATTGAAAAGGTTGTAGGATCCGGTTGTTGGTGCGCCACCTGGGCCTGTGTTGTCTAACTTACCGCCATTTTGGATCTCACCTGGATAGGCATGGTTGGCGTCCACGTAATAGGTCGTTGTCTGGTCGAGGATGGGCGTCTGGAATTCGTTGCCAGTGCCAAGTACGTTGCCGCCGACTGGGGCATTGTACCAAGTCAGGTTTTCACCAATAGCAGTGAGCAACACCGAGTCGCCGGGGGCGATGTTGACGCCAGTCACAACAGGTGGGTCGTTTTCCAAGACCTCGACCACTACCGAAACCGAGGTGATGGGGTCATCGCCGCAAACGGCATCCGTTGAGACGTTGTATTCTCCCGATGCATGGACGGTGATGCTGGTGCCCGTTGCGCCCGTTGACCAAACCGGGTTTGGCCCTCCCGACATGTTCAAGACCACTTCACCACCTTCGCAGAATTTGGTAGGGCCTTGTGGTTCGATAAATGGCACTATCTCTTCTGCCGCTGTCACGGCAACGGAGTTGGTAAAGGAGATGCAACCTGCGTCATCGGCAATTATAGCGTTGTATGTGCCCGGTTGGCTGACAGTGAGCTGGTTGCTGGTAGTGCCATTGTTCCATTCGATGGAGGTCTCGCTTGAATTGGGGACCGACAGTTGCACGGTTTCCCCGGGGCAAAGTTGGAGGTCGCCGTTGATGGTGATTTCTGTTTGCGGCAGCAAGCAACTGGCCTCTGGCATGTTCAGGGTCATATTGATGGGAGGATTCACCATCACGGTACGGATGCCGGATGGCCACCGCACCACCACGGAATCAACCTGGGCGGCCGTGCCAATCCCAAAAGTGGGTGTTCAAAGAACTCATCGGGCTGAAGCCACCGCTTGAGCGCACTTCCCGTACCTGCATGCCCCAGGCACCATAAACCTCAACTCTCGAACCAATGCCATTGCGATTGCTGACAGTTCCTGTGGTGTTGACCTTAAGCCAATTATACCCCGCAGTGGTGTTAAAATAAATGGTATTGTTTTTAAGCACGTCCAAATACCCATCGTTGTTCAGGTCGCCAATGCCGCCACCGTCCACGGGCAGGTTTTGGCCTGTAAAGGTGAGGTCGCCTTTGTTCAAGTACAACTGCCGTGACATCTCGGAGATGATATCCACCCAGCCGTCATTGTTGAAGTCGCCGGCAGCGTTTTCCCAAGCGCCAAGGTCGTTGGAAAGGATTCCGGTACTGCCAATGATGTCGGTGAAAGTGCCATTACCGTTGTTGAGGAAAAAACGGTTGGCAAAATCGTGGTTGACGATGAAGGCATCGAAGTCGCCGTCGTTGTCAAAATCTTCAAAAACGGTGGTCCAGGACTGCGCATTGTCGTTAATACCCGCCTCGGCGCCTGATTCGGTGAAGGTGCCGTCCCCGTTATTTTTGTACAAAAGATTGGTTCGGTTGATATCCCCAGGGGATGCCCCACCCACACATTTGGTGATATAGAGGTCTTCGTCGCCGTCGTTGTCGTAGTCCGTCCAGATGGCAGCATAATTACCTGGGCGGTCGGCTGTTGGGATGAGCGTTTGGTCGAGTTCCATCACGCCGCTCCCATTGTTA
This sequence comes from Saprospiraceae bacterium, assembly GCA_016714985.1. GTDB lineage: Bacteria > Bacteroidota > Bacteroidia > Chitinophagales > Saprospiraceae > UBA6168. The sequence goes on from JADKBS010000010.1 coordinate 144,773, forward strand.
CGATAGGGGTGGGATTGGTCAATATCGTGGCAAACGAACGCATCCAAATCACCGTCTCTGTCAATATCGGTAAGGGTGGAACGTTGGCTGAAAATATACTCCGGCATCGCATGCTCCGTGTAGGCGTCGCCCGTGGGGTCGGCCATCACGAACGAAACCGCATCACCATCGCCAAACAGCAGGTCGTTGTAGCCATTGTTGTCGAGGTCGCCCGCACAGATGCTCCAAGACGGGATGCTCTCGAACGAAATCGGGAAAAAGCGCTGCTGGAACCCACCATCATTTTTTTGGTAATCAATATACATGCCGCTCTCTGTGATTCGCACCACGTCGTCGAGTTGGTCGTTGTTCATGTCCACCACACAATTGGCGAAGGAGAATCCGAGCACTGGGCTCAAAATGCTGTTATTGGGCACCATGCTGACGGGTACTTGGGAATAGCCAACAGCGAGGACTCCGAGGAGAAGGAGGGATGAAAGAATGCGAGGCTTCATTTGTTTTTGATTTTGAAAATTCGGCGCAAGGTATCAGCAAATCCTCTTAAGAAATTATGGGAGCGGGGAATTGTCAGCAAGCTGTTAAACAAAATGGTATAGAAGGGTTAAAAGTCAAGCGGCGATTTGAAATCACCGCCTAACTTTCAACCTTTCTAAACCATTATTGCCCTGTTAAGGAACGTGGTAACTACTTAGCAGGGGCTGTTTTTTGGGGAAAAATTATCAATTTTTCCCCAAAAACCAGCCCAAAATGTGGGAGGAGAGAGAAATTTTCATTTTTTCTCTCTCCTCCCACACCTTCCTAAGCAGTTATGGAACGTGTCTGAAATCCATGCATGCCTCAAAGTTCCTTCGGCTTAGGCGCATGCAATTTGCCAAGCGACTTTGCAACCACCATGGAGACGCAAAGGTCGCTGGTGACGTTGGCCACCGTTCGGCACATGTCCAAGGGGCGGTCAATGGCAAAAATGAGCGCAAGCCCGGCCTCTGGAATGCCAGCCTTGGCCAGCACGATGACCAGCATCACCATGCCTGCACCTGGCACTGCGGCGGTGCCGATGCTGGCCAGCAATGCCGTCAACAAAATCCCGAGCTGTTGGCCAAAATCGAGCTGCATACCGAATGCCTGTGCGATGAAAACGGCTGCCACGCCTTGGTAAAGTGCAGTACCGTCCATGTTGACCGTAGCGCCAATGGGTAGTACAAAACTGGCTACCTCCTCATCCACCCCCAAATGCTCTTCCGCCCGCTCCATCGAAACTGGCAGCGTAGCAGCACTTGAACTGGTGCTGAACGCTAACAATTGTGCAGGAGCAATGCCTTTGAAGAAGAAGGCCGGACTTCTGCCCGCAAGGAATTTGACCATCGTTGGGTAAACGATCCCAATTAAAATGACCAGGCCGAGCAACACACAGAAGGCGTAACCCAATAGTGCCGTCAGCAAATCGAGCGAGGGCAACTCCACAATGAGCGCAGATAGCAGGGCAAAAACACCGATGGGCGCCCCGAGCATGATGATGTCTATCAATTTCATGATGACATCGTTTGCACCATCAAAAAATGCCACGACGGGCTTCGCCTTTTCGGAGGGAATCATGATGAGGCCAATCCCGAAAAACACGACAAAGAATATGACCTGCAACATGCCAGTATTATCGGTGGCTGCCTTGAAAAGGTTCTCTGGCACCAGATCGATCAGAGGCTGGAGGGGGCCACTTTGTTTTACGGCCTCGGCAGCGGCAATTTTGGAAGAAGCGTTATCGGCAAATTTTTCGAGCATCACTTCCCGTGACTCGGGCTTGATAAGGTTGCCAGGCTTGACAATGTTTACAATTATGAGGCCCAAGGCGATGGCCAGCGCCGTTGTGACAATGTACAGCCCGAAGGTGCGCCCCCCCATTTTCCCCAATTTGGAGATGTCCTTCAAATCTGCGACGCCTTTAACCAAGGAGGTGACAATCAGGGGCACGGCGATCATCTTCAACAAGTTGATGAAGATGGTACCAAACGGTTTTATCCAGTCTTTTACAAAGGAAGCAAGGCCAAGTTTTGCGGCCAGCAGGCCAAATGCGACGCCCGCCAATATGCCCAGCATGATTTGCCAGTGCAATGCGATTTTCTTCATGGTGAAAGTTGGTTTGGTTATTCGACTTCAAATAACGAGGCCAAGTTACCCAACTTTTCCAATTGCAATATCCTTGGTTGAAATTGGTCGGTTTATTCAATGGTTCGTGAAGGTTTAAGGTTTCACGGAGGTTTCACGCTCAATTTGAATTGACCATGATTTTTAGAATAAGTCCTATCGCAAATCAACAAAAGCAAAATTGATTTCAGCGGGTACATCCCTGAAACCTGAAACCTCATGAACCATTGTTATTTGCTTAGCGCAAGATGGTTTCCGTGCCCTTCTTCTTCAGTTCATAAATATCGAAACAGTTGAAGCCCTCCACACTGCCACTGCATTGCGAACCGGGCCGATCGCTTGAAAGGTAGCCCGTTTGGGAAGGTTCATGGTAGGTAAAAAACAGGTCGTCGTAGGCGGTATTGAACGGTTTGCCCATGTTCTGCGGGGCTTCCCAATTGCCAGTCTTGTCCTTTTTTGCAGAAAACACATCCAAACGACCATTGCCTTTCAGCCCATTTGAACTGAAGTACAGCATTTGCGCCGTCTGGTTATAGCTTGGCGTCACTTCTTCACCTGCTGTGTTAAAAGGAAGGCAGTAGGGCGTTTCAAATTTTCCATCAAACGTGATGGAGCTTGCCCAAATATCCATCTTGCCCTTTCCGCCCGGCCTGTTTGAGGCAAAATAGAGGATATACTTTTTTTGCGAAGCATCAAACCCGATGGCAGGTTGGGTATTGTTTGAGCCACGTAAGTTGATTTGGTCGGGCAATTTGACAGCGGCACCCCACGTACCGTCGAAGACCCGGTCACGGTACCATAGCTCACATTTCTCCATCGCCTCGTCGCTACATATCGTAAAATACATGCGACTGGCATCTGGCATGAGGGTCGGGCAGGCTACATGCTTGTTGTTCTTTTTTAGATTGAACTCATCATCGGCCCTGGGCTGCTCGCCGGGCTTGAAGGAGAAAATGCGGCTAACGGCGGCTTCGCCTTGCTTTGGGTCCCTGGTACTTGAAAAATAGACGCGATCGGCATAACGAACGGGGGCAAAATCGGCAACCTGTGCGTTGATGTTTGAGGCATATCGCACTGCGGCATACTCATAAGTGGTGATGCTGGACGGCTTTGGCGAGCCTTGGGCATGGGACATTGCAGCGCACAACAATCCCAGCAAGGAGGTTAAAATTCTTTTGGTCGTCATTTCTGCGTAAGTTTTGGTGTATGGTTAATACAAATAAAATGGACATGAAAGCCCTTAGACGTGTTCAGTAGATTGAAACATTGTTGGTGGTGAGCAAACCAGGTGAGCTAAGTGTAAACCGATTTATGAGAAGGAAAAGTGTAAGAATTGTGGTGCAAATATAGGCGGTAAAAATGGTGTTGGCAAGAGGCGGCCAAGGCAGCATACAGCAATAAATATAATAGAAAATATACTATTATCTAATTTAATAACAATTACGTCCTTGATTAAAAACCAATTGAGCCATCAAATAAAAAAGCGATTGAAAGTGTTTCCAACCTCTTTTCCATTGATTATTTATGAAAAATTATGGATCGAGGGGGCGTCGGAGGTAAATCTGCCGGCTCAATTCGATGAAATAGCTGAAACCTTCCGTGCTAAACTCAAAAGAATAGGGCTCGTAGCCTTCGGCAATAACCGTCAATTGGTAGCGCTTTCCGGTATCGAGCCGAACGGGCAGATTGTTCTGGTCGTTGCGGGCCGTAAAGACGCCTGTTTCACTGCTGCCTATCTCTTTGATTTCCACTTTTGGGGCATAGACGGGGTTATTGTCCAAGGAGCGGAAAACCTTGAGGTCCACCTCTGCAAAAACCCTTGCTTGGTAAATATCCAAATTGGTGATTGTTTGGTCGCTGTAGGCCGAATTGGGCTTTGGCCTGTTGGATACCAAATAAGCGCTCTGGCTCTGGCCGTGGAAGCTGTAGTAGGTATCGTCGTAACTGCTGTTGAGCATGTCGCCAAGGTTTTCTGGCACTCGCCATTCGCCATCCTTGTTCTTTTGGCCCCGATAAATATCGAAGCCCCCCTTGCCAGGCCAACCTTCAGAGCTAAAAAACAAAGTCTGCGTTGGTTGGTGGAAAAACGGTGTGATATCGTCCTCTGCCGTATTGAATGGCAGGCAGACAGCCTCTGAAAAACTGCCGTTCTGTTGGATGACACTGCACCAAATATCCATCTCTCCCCTACCGTTGGGCCTGTCCGAGGTAAAATAGAGCACGTACTTCTTGCACTGCAGGTCCCATGCAATGGAAGGCTGAGTCGTGCTTGCCCCTTTAAAGTTAACCTGCTCCGGCAACCGCTTTGGTGGTCCCCAGGTGCCCTCGTACTCCCGGTCACGGTACCATATCTCACAACCCTCCGATTCAATGAAGTCACCTTTGCAAATGGTGTAATAAACCCGGCTTGCATCTGGTGTCAATGAGACATTGCCAGCGCTCAGGTTTTCTTTCTCAGGATTTGATACAAACAGTTTGGGCGCATATTCCCCTCTTGCTTCGTAAATGCGGCTGACCGATTTTTTTGCATTGCGTTTGCCGCCCTCCGCAGGGGTCATGGAAGAGAAATAGACTTTATCAGCATAACGTAGGGGAGCAAAATCGGGGCGAGGCGTATTGACGTTTTCCGACAATGGTTGGAGGTTCAATGGGTTTTTCTTTGCCCTCACCTCGTCTTCCATGGCCTTGATAGCCTCCGTAGCCAGATAGGCAAAAAGGTTGTCAGGGGTATTGTGGGCATCAATATAAGCTCGGTAGTAGCGTTTTGCCTCGTCCTGCTTGTGCAGGTCCATTTTTACGGTTGCAAGTTGGAAGTCCGTTACAGCGTAGTACCCGACCTTGGCATTGTCGGGAATCCTGGCAAGGTATCCTTCTGCCTTGTGAAAATCGCCGGAAAGCCTTGCAGCTTCGCCTGCAATGAACAAAGAAGCCACACTGCTGGTGTCAATTTCAAGCACTTTTTCGCTAAAAATCAATGCCGAAGGGTAATCTTTGGAATGGAAAGCCGTCAGGGCCTTTTTCTCATAGTTCTCCAAGTATTGGCCATGTGCCATGTTGGAAAACAACATGAATAAGGCGAAGACAATAGTGTTCCAGTTGCTCATCCAATGAATGGTTTTAGTCGTTTCAGAAATGTTGAAATGCGTGGCGAAAGCTATGCTTCGCTTAAAGGGAGGGACACGAGTTGGAGCTTGGTCATGCAGATTTGAGTATTGTTGGAACAAATACTAAGCCATAGGCAAAAACAGTAATTTGACAATTACCTTAAAAAAATATGGCCGAGAACTGAACGCAGGCAGGCCGACCGTGTATAAAGGCATAAAAAATCAAGCAATTTGCCTTATGAAAAAAACAGCCATCCTCTTATTCTCCTTGTTTTGTTGGGTAAACCTTGTTGCGACCAACAAGGGCAGCTTGACCCTCCCTGAGCGCATCAAGCCCATTTCAAAAATTGCCCGAAGCCAGGAATACTACACAGAGCAAGCCAGCCTTTGGCAGTTGGAGACCAAGAAAAACAGCAGCAATGCCGACGCTTGGATGAACTACTTTAGGGCGGCCCGGTATGCCAATATGCTCGACCGAAGCGAAACTCCCAGTTTCGACTTGGCGGCAATCGTGGCCAGCATACCCGCAAGCCTCGGCAATACCTTCGAGTACCATTTCATCCGCTTCATGGCCGCCGACTGGAACGAAGAACGTTTCAAATACTTGTTGCAGGCCCATGAAATTGCGCCACAGCGCACGGAGATTTACCATGACCTGGTCACTTACCATACCATCAGGGGAGAACAGCCCGCTGCGCTGCAATACTTGAACAGCTTGTTCGAGGCGGGCGAGTTCCCCAGCGAACTGTTGGCCTGGAACTACAACCTGTTGGCCTCTGTGGAGCAAGATGCCATCCTGCTCACCTACGGCGACAACGATACGTATCCTTTATGGGTGCTGCAATCGGCAAGGGGCATCCGAAAGGATGTTAAAGTATTGAACGTCAACCTGTTGCTGATGGACAACTACCGGGAACGGGAATTTAAAGGGCTTGGCATCCCTAACATTGACTTAAACGGTTGTAAGAGCCAATCAGAAATGTACGGCAAGGTGATGAGGCAGTTGACACAGGCTCAAAAACTATCGGTTTATGTTGCCAACACGATGCCGGAAGAAGTAAGGTTGGCCTTCGGCGACAGCCTCTACCTGACGGGGCTTGCCCTGCGCTACGCACCCAGCAGCTTTGACAACCTGGCCCTTTTGAAGAACAATTACGAAAACCGCTTCCTACTCGACTACCTCAAGGTGGATTTCAGCCCCGACTCCATCACCTCGGTCATGTCCGTCATGAACCTACAGTACCTGCCGGGGCTTGTCTTGCTCCACCAGCATTATTCTAATAGTGGTGAAACCTACAAGGCAGTCAATCTCGAAATACTGATGGAAAGGGTTGCAAAAGAGGGCAACCGGATGGATGTGCTTAGGAGTTATTTCAAGGGCAGGAATGCCAAGGAGGAAGCGCCGGTCGAGTCCAGCATCTCGGTGCGCACATTGGACAAGGGCATGAAGCCCATCAGGGGGGCCAGCAACCTTTATGCCTTTGAAACTGAAGTGACCAATGCCCAATTCGAGGCCTTTTTAATGGATTTGGTGAAAAACAAGGAGTTCGAAACAGTTGGCTGTTTGCCAAGCGCCCCGAACGGATTGGCGCAGTCAGCTGCCCGAAAAATTAAGGCAACTGCCTGACAACGAACTGTTTAAACATGCTAACCCCGACGACCCCGATTGCCCGGTGGTCAACATCAGCCACGAAGCCGCCATCAAATATTGCGAGTGGATTACAAAGGTTTACAATGCCAGCAATGATAAAAAGAAAACCTATCACAAAGTCAGATTCAGGCTTCCGACCGAGCCAGAATGGATGTTGGCGGCACATGGCGGCTTCAATGCGCCTTACCCTTTCGGGAATTATTCCCCTCGGAATGACAAGGGCTGCTTCTTGGGCAACTATGATGTAAGCAACGAGGCTCCAAGCAAGGATTGCCCAACTGGCAATGGTAGCATGGCAGAAGATGGCGGTTTTTTCCCCGTGAAAGCAGATTCATATTACCCCAACGACTTTGGCCTTTACAACGTTAGCGGAAACGTGGCGGAGATGATCATTGAGCCGGGTGTGAGCAAAGGCGGAAGTTGGTACGAGCCAGTGAAAAAAGGAACCATTGCCGAAAAAAGCACCTACACCAAACCTACGCCGTATATTGGCTTCAGGGTGTTCATGGAAGTGATTGTACACAATAGTAATTGATTTCATCGTTCACCGTTTTTCACCGGTCAAAATTTGCAGCACAACAAGCCATACCAAACCCTGTCCGACGAACAGCTCATGCGCCAGATGGCCACGGGCTGCGAGCCGTCCTTCGGCGAACTGTACGACCGTTACAGCGAGCGGATGCACCGCTATTTCTATCGGATGCTGGGGCAGGATGCGCACAGGGCCGACGACTTCACGCAAGAGCTGTTTATGAAACTGGTGGAAAAAACGGCATACTTCGATACGGATCGCCGCTTTTCCACTTGGCTCTATGCTGTGGCCGGCAATATGGTGAAAAACGAGTACCGCCGCCTGAGTCGCCAACAAAGGCAAATGCAACTTGACGATTGCTTCGGCGAGAATTTTTCGGAAGATATTGACAGCCAAATATTTGAACAGCACCTGCACCAAGCCCTCGGCGAATTGGACGAAACCCAGCGCCAATGCTTTGTGTTGCGCTACCAGGAAGAACTCAGCGTGAAGGAAATCGCCGAAATCATGGATTGCCCAGAGGGCACCGTGAAGTCGAGGATGTTTTATACACTGAAAAAACTGGGGGATAAGTTGCGGGCGTTTGCAGGGGTTTTTTAGGTTTCAGGTCCAAGGTTCCCACAAAGGGACAAGCTAGGTTTCAGGGAGGTCCGGGCCTAACCAAAAAAAGTTGAAAATGAAAAGATTAAATCAAAGCGATTTAGCGCAATTATTGGCCGAGCGGCCCTTCGAGATGCTGACCTCAGCCGAGCAGGAAGCCGTGCTGGCCGAGATGCCCGAATGGGAGTACCAACGTTTGCACCAGCTATTGCAGCGCAGCAAGGCCACCATGAAGCGCAGCCCCAAGCCTGACCCTGCCATTCGGGAGCGGCTGTTGGAGGTATTGCGGCAGCAACCCAAACAAACCGCCCAGCCCGCCAAGCAGCCGGGCCTATTGGTGCGCATGGCGCAATACCGGCTACCTGCATGGCAAGCTGCCGCAGGATTGGCACTGCTATTGGTCGCCCATTTTGCCTTGCAAAAAACACCAAGAGAAGTGCCGCATACCGAAACAGTATATGTGAACTCAACCGATACCATCTACAAAGAAGTGGCCATCCCTGTTGCCCAACAGCAAGAAAAAGCCACCCAAATGCGGGTGAACGTAAAGCCAAGGCTCGTTCGAAACGCCGAGCAACCCACCATGGAAGCCATCGCTTATGCAGACACCTCCGCCCGCCAATCCGGCTCACTGCCCGATACTATGCCCGGCTTCAACTTTACGCCCCAATCCCCCATTGGCCGCTCCGCCAATGAAATGAAGGACTTGTGGCAATTGTTGGGGGATGTGTATTGACTAACGGCTAACGGCTAACGGCAAACTGTCGAACTGCCGAACTGTGGACTAATATTTCCCATCAGTTTTATACCTTTGCGCTGCTTTTGGAAAAGGTTGCTATGCAACTACGAAGTTCTTAGTGTATCGCATTGAAAATCAACTTTTTACCCATTCAAGGTCACTTGGCGTAATTGGGCACTGAGCGTAAGAAAATGAGCGCTGCATCCAGCATCCCGTATCCTGTATCCAGCATCAAGCCGCCAGTACCCAAGCCGCCAACCATTTTCACCTACATGAATTCTTTTAAGACCATTACCAACATTACTGGCTGGCTGGTTTTTGCCATTGCCGCTTTCGTCTATTACCAAACCGCCGAGCCAACGGGCAGCCTTTGGGACTGTGGCGAGTTTATCCTTGGTGCTTACAAAGGCGAGGTGGTTCACCCGCCGGGAGCACCCTTGTTCCTGCTCGTAGGCCGGATGTTCATCTGGGTGGCCGAATTGTTGAGCGATACCAAGGCTCATCCCGAAAACATCGCCTTTGCCGTTAACTTTATGTCAGGCATCTGTACGGCGTTAGGTGCCATGTTCGTGGCTTGGACAACCATCATCCTTGGCAAATTGGCACTTGTTGGCCGCTCCGAGGAGCCTAACGGCAGCCAAATGTTCGCACTTGCCGGGGCTGGCCTAGTCGCTGGCTTGAGCATGACCTTCGCTTCCTCCATCTGGTTTTCGGCGGTGGAAGGTGAGGTTTACGCCATGTCAACCTTCTTTACTTGCCTCACGCTTTGGGGCACGGTAAAATGGTACAACCTCCCCAACGAGCCTACGCACGACCGCTGGTTAGTGTTCACGGTGTATGCGGCGGCCTTGTCCATCGGCGTCCACTTGTTGAGCTTGCTCACCTTCCCGGCGCTGGCCATGCTCTATTATTTCAAAAAAGACATCCAAATCAGCAAAACGACCTCCACCATCCTGCGTGGAGTATTGGCCATCGGCCTCGTCGTTGCGGCCATTGTGGTATTCTCCGGCGCAACGGGCATCCTGATGAAAGCCTTGGGCGGCCTGCTGATGCTGGCATTAGCGGTCTATCTGCCTTGGAAGGGTGAGGACCGATACATTGGGGCCTTGGGAGCCTTCATCATGGGCTTCCTCATTATTGGGGCTATTCAGGAGTTCGTCATCAAAGGCGTGGCAGAAATGTGGAGCACGCTGGAGTTGCAGGTGGTCAATGGGTTTGGCATGCCTTTCAACTACGGCTTGATTCCAACCGCCATCGTTTTGATAGGGCTTTTCTTTTTCGGCCTCCGTTACGCAGCAAACCACGCCAAGTTCGACCTCATTGGCTTGGGGATATTCGCCGTACTGTTTGGTTTTTTTGCTTTTGGCTGGAAAAACATCGTGATAGCGCCTGTTGCTGCCCTTGTTTTTTATCTGGGGCTGCGCAACGCCGACCGCCACTTGACGCAGGTACTGATGTTCAGCGCATTGATGGCCGTCGTTGGGTTCTCTACCATCGGCGTGGTGTTGGTTCGTGCCAACGTTGACCCACCCGTCAACATGAACAAGCCGAGCGACCCCATCCGCTTGCTTTCTTATGTAAACCGTGAGCAATACGGCGAGCGCCCGCTGCTCTATGGCACCGACTTCGACGCACAACCAATTGACAACGAAATTACCCCACGCTATGGCCAGGTAATAAAAAAAGAAGGAGACAAGGAAGTCCATAGCTACGAAATCGTGGATGAAAAGTGTCCTACAAATTCAACCCCGCCGAAAAGCACCTCTTCCCCCGCATGGGCGACGATTCCCAGAACCGCCCAGAGAAGTACCGGGCTTGGGTGGACAAGCCGACCGGCGAAATCACCTTCGCCGACAACATGACCTATATGTTCCGATACCAGTTCGGTTGGATGTACTGGCGTTATTTCGCCTGGAACTTTATCGGGCGGCAGAACGGCGAGCAAGGCTATTACTCATGGGACGTGAAGAGCGGCAACTGGGAGAGCGGCGTTAAGTTCATTGATGAAATGCGCCTCTACAAGGCCAACAACGTGCCCGACTCGATGAAGGCCGACCAGTCGAAGAACCATTATTATTTCATTCCGCTTATCTTCGGTTTGCTGGGCCTGTTTTTCCATTTTTATAAAAAACCGGAGGATGCCACGGCCATCATGGCGCTGTTCCTCATCACGGGCCTCGGCATCATCGTTTACTCGAACCAGCCACCAAACGAACCCCGTGAGCGGGACTACGTGCTCGTCGGTTCGTTCTTCACCTTCTGCATCTGGATTGGCATGGGCGTGTTGGCCATCTACCAGCTGTTGCACGACAAAATCAGTGGCATCGGTGCTGCTGGCCTCGGCACGGTGCTGGCGCTGTCAGCCCCCTACCTCATGGGCAACCAGAACTGGGACGACCACAGCCGGGCCGACCATTATGGCTCCCGTGATTATGCCTCTAACTTCCTGAACAGTTGCCAACCAAACGCCATCATCTTCACTTATGGCGACAACGACACCTACCCGCTCTGGTATGCCCAAGAGGTGGAGAACATCCGCCGTGACGTGCGGGTGGTGAACCTATCGCTGATTCAGGTGGACTGGTACATCAACTTGTTGCGCCGCAAAATCAACGATTCCCCCCCCATAAAACTCACTATGGCCGCCGATGCGTACAGGGCAAAAAGCGCAATGCAGTCTATTATATCAGTAACCAAGACCAGGGCGAGATGCCTGCCACAAAGGCGCTGGAGTTGACAGGTGTTGACAAAAAAGGCCAAAACAACCGGGTGGACGCCGTCTTCCCGTCGGGCAATGTTTACCTGCCGATTGACCTGTCAAAAGCAGGCGAACTGTACGGCATCAACCCCGGCGACAGCTTGGCACTGACCGACCGCATACCGCTCAAGATGCCTTTCCACAAAACCGGCAACGCCGAGCTTTCCTATTTGACGAAAGACGAATTGGCCGTACTGGATGTCATTGCATCGAACATCAACGACCGCCCAGTTTACTTCGCCGTCACCTGCCGCCCGGACAAGATGCTCGGCCTGGAGGACTATATGCAGTTGGAGGGCCTTGGCCTGCGCATCACGCCCATTAAATCGCAAAGCGAACAGGGGCTGTACGTCTATGGCTATGGCCGGGTAAACACCGACCTGCTGTATGACAACGTAATGAACAAGTTCAAATGGGGCAATTTTGATTCGCACCCGACCTATATTGACCGCAGCTACGGCCCCAGCATCCAGAGCATGCGGGTGGTGATGCTGCGTGGCGCCCGCCGCCTGACCGACAAAGGCGAGAAGGAAAAGGCTGTTGCATTGGTGGAGAAATACCTCACAGCGTTCCCGCACTACAATTTCCCTTATGACTGGAACACGATGCAGATGCTGAACGTGATGGTTGCCGCAGGAGGCTATGAAAAAGCCAAGCCGCACTTGGAAACTTTGGCAAAAGAAACGAAGCAGCAACTGACTTTTCTCAATGGCCTAAACCCAGAACTTACCAAAGAAGAAGGTAGCTTTGGGCAAGATTTGCAATTGTTCATGAACGTCAAAGACCTGCTCGTGAAAGCCGCCGATAGCCAAAAGGACGAGGCTTTCAAGAAGAGCTTGGAGGAAATGTTCGCACCTTTTAAGTAAGGATTGAAGGGGTGAAGGATTGAAGGATTGAATGTGCTTCGGCTATATTCAATCCTTCAATCCTCCAATTCTTCAATCCCTGCTTCCTGACCAAATATGAAGAAAACGGGGAAGCCAGTTAAATCCTTTGAGCGGCTTGAGAAAATGGCAAAAGCCGTGGGGGCGGTTCCCAGCACCCCAGCCCTTGATTTTTCCAATACCGAAATCGCTTTTGCGGGAAAGAACAACGCCGAGTTGAAAGAGACGGAACGATTGTTCAAGTTAATGAACAACCGACATCTCGTTTCCATAGGCAGTGTCGTTGGTATGCTGGGAACAAAGATTCCGCTACCGTTTTTTGAGAAAATCACCAAGGCTACCATCTTCAAACAGTTCTGCGGAGGTACCACGCTGCTCGAATCGCAGCCAGCCATTGAACGGTTGGCCAAGCTCGGCGTCAATTCCGTGCTGGACTATGGTGCAGAGGCCAAGGAGTCGGAAGAGGATTTCAACCGAACGATGAACGAAAACCTTCGAGCCATTGATTTTGGTTCAAGGTTGCCATCAGTGCCTGTGATCAGTACCAAAATCACGGGTTTGGCAAGGTTCGGCCTGCTGGAGAAAATCAGCAGCAGCCCCAATATTTCCCCCGAAGACAAGGGCGAGTTCAAAAACGTGTTGAAACGGGTGGACGCCATCTGCCACCATGCCGCACAGGTGGGCATGTCCGTTTTCATTGACGCCGAGGAAACTTGGATTCAGCCCGCCATTGATCTGCTGGCCAGCCGCATGATGAAGCGCTACAACAAGGAAAAAGTAGTTGTTTTCAACACTTTTCAAATGTACCGCACCGATCGGCTGGCTTTCTTGATGGAATCGTTTGATTTGGCCAAGCAACATGGCTACCTGCTCGGCGCAAAGCTGGTGCGGGGCGCCTACATGGACAAAGAGCGCAAACGTGCCGAAGACATGGGCTACCCCTCCCCTATCCAACCCAACAAGGAGGCCACCGACCACGACTACGACCTCGGCGTGCAATTTTGCATCGAAAATTATGAGCAGATTGCGCTTTGCAATGCCTCGCACAACGCCACCAGCAGCCTGAAAATGGCAGCGCTCATTTCAGCGAAAAACCTGCCCAAAAACCATCCCCACTTACAATTCTGCCAACTGCTCGGCATGAGCGATAATATCACCTTCAATCTCGCCAAAGCGGGCTATAATGTGGCCAAATACATGGTGTATGGGCAAGTAAAGGAGGTCATCCCCTACCTCATCCGCCGCTCCCACGAGAACAGTTCCGTGACTGGGGACGTGAGCCGGGAACTGGATTTGATTTTGAAAGAGGTAAAGAGGAGGGGGATATAAATTTCGCCTCAGCGCATGGGAAGGTTGCGAAAAATTGATAATCTTCTGAAATCAACCTTTTGCAACCACAATAAACAACGGCGGCGGCATCTTCGATGCCGCCGCCGTTGTTTATTGTGTGTCCTACGGTTTTGCTCCACAAAACCGCAGGACACATATTTGACCAAAGATTAGCGTATTAACGAAACATCCCCCGTGAACTTGCCCAAGAAACAGTCGCCAAGGAACAGCTCGACGTGGTAGATATAGACATCCGAAGGGGCTGGTTTGTCGTTTTGCTCGCCGTTCCAGCCGGTTTGCGGCGTGTCGTTGTCATAGACCTTTTGGCCAAACCGGTTGAAGACCCTGAAGGTGCGCACGATGATATCCTCGTTGATAGAATCGTCTGCCCCTGTCACATAATTAAAGGAGTCATTGGTTTGGTCGTTGTTCGGCGAGAAGGCATTGGGCATTTGGATGGCGCCCTCTGGTATTACGACGTGGAAAATAGCCGTATCTTGAACACATCCCAGCCCAAAGATGTCTTCTGGAAAGGCATAGACCGAAACCGTGGTCGGGGTGGTCAAGGTGGACTCCGTGCAGTCGTTGCAAGTAAGCACGCCAGTAGTTGTTTCAGGTTCCAGTTCCCATTCGTAGGTATAGAACTCACTTTCCGGCACGGTCAGTAACACAGGCGCATTGATGCAGGTGGCCAGCGTATCGTTGGGCAGTTCCGGCAAAGCTGGCACCACAACGACTTCCAATTGGGTGGTGCCTTCGCAGCCGTCTATGGTTGTTTCCGTTATGGTAAGGGTGGCATTTTCGGTGAGCGGGATGGTGGTGACGGTATTGCCGAGGTTGACACCGCCCTCCAACAAGGTGGCTGGCGACCAAACAAAAATACTTGTTGGGCTTCCTTGGATGGTCAGCACGGTATTGTCGCCTTCACAGACTTGGGCTCCATCCACCATTGGTTGAGGCACGACAAACACATTCAGTTCGAGGGTGGTCGAGTCGCTGCAGCCAAGGGTGGTATTGGTTGCAAGCAGTTCTACGGTGTAAACGCCGGGTGCGTTATAGGTATAGGTAGGCGCATTGGCGCTCGTACCGCCGCCGTCTCCAAAGTCCCAAGTGTATGTATTGGTCAACTGCGAATTATTTACGAAAACGAATGGGTCGCCCAAGCATACTTTTTTATCCGAATCCGTGACATCAAAGGCTGCAACAGGCTCTACAATGCTGAGGGTGGCACTCTGAACGGCGGTGCAAGCATCGTTTTCACCTTTTAGGATGAGTACAACCTGTATTTGCCCGGTTTGCGTAGGTGCGTAGGTGTGGGTGACCGGGTTCATGTTTGACACGCTGATGCCATCGCCAAAGTTCCATTCAAACGAGCTGATGTCCACGGTGTCCTTTATGGAGACGGTAATCTCCCCTCCTACGCAAATGGCAGTTGCCGAAATATCAAAATCGCCCTCCGGGCCGACCAATGTATAGGAGTTCACGATTGTATCCCTGCAGCCAAAAGTCGTGGAGGCAATCAGCGTTACGTCGAATGTCCCTTTCCCGAAGCTGGTCGAGGGGTTGGCACCAACAGCGGTTTGGCCATTGTCGAAATTCCAGAACAGTAAGGAAATCGGGTAGTTGCTGATGGTGGTGTTCGTGAAATTGGCGTTCGCTGGATAGCAAATCGGCGGGGGCAGGTTGTCAAGGCTGCTGGTAAAGGCCGCTTGCGGGAAGTCCTGCACATTGACGTTGATGGTGGTGGTGTCGGCACATTGTGTGGAAACCTCCGTGAAGAACAACCTTACTTGGAATTGTCCGTCTTGGTTATAGGTGGCATTCCCAGTTTGCCCGGCCCCAGTTTCCCCGTTGCCAAAATCCCATGTCCAGGTAAGGTTGGAGCCTTCCGCTGTGAAATCGGTGGCAAAAAAGCTGATGTCCTCCCCAACGCAGATATTTGGGTTTGGAATGGTGGCTATATTGCTGATGGGGGTGTAATAGTTGATATCAGCCGTGGCCATGCCGGGGCAGCCTACCGAGTCCTCCACCATCAAGGTAACAGAAATCACGCCACTGGATGCTGGCGGTTGATTGGTATAGAGGTGCGACGGGTTTTGCTCATTGCTCATGTTGGCGTCGCCAAAATCCCATTCCCAGCTCACGATGGGCACGTCGCCGTCGGTCAGATCGGTAAAATTCACTTCGCCGGGGAAACAGATGCGGGTATCGTCCAAGCCAAGGTTGGCAAAAATATTGAACACGTTGATGTCCTGTCGAAGGGTATCCCGGCATCCATTGATGTCAGTCACTTCCAAGGCCAGCCATTGATCCCGATCGCCCGCGAAAAAATGCTCGGTAACGGCCTCGGCGGTGGTGATGGGCCTGCCATCCGAAAAATGCCAGGTGTAGCCCCGGTAGCAGCGGGCGTCCACGTCTTGCGAGGCACTGCCGTCCAGGTTATAGGGCAGGGTATTGCAAATAATAGTGTCCAGCATGAAATTGGCGATGATTTCACGGACGAAGATGGTGGCTGTGTCCCTTGAAATCGGGCAGCCTGATGCAGGGTTCGAGGCTTCCAAGATGACTTGAAAGGAATCCCTTGTGGCGTAGGTGTGCGTCACGAAATGTTCGGTGCTGGTCATTCCATCGCCAAAATACCAAGTGACGTTGGTGGCATCGTAGCTGGAATCGGCAAAAACATAGTCATAAGGCGTGGCGCAATCCATTGAATAGTCCAGCCTTGCGATGGGGCCTTTGACGGTAATCAAATCATCCTTGACGAGGGTGGAAAAGCAGCCGTTGTACTCGACTGTAAGGGATGCGTCCATTGGGTCGCCTGCCTCGGTGGTGAAAATCCAGTTGAGTTCGTCCGCTTGGTAGCAGTGCCAAGTGCGGCCACCGTCCGATTCGAAATGCCAGGCGTCAATGCGGGGGTCATTTATCAGGGTGGTGAAATGGACGGAGTCGCCGGGGCAAATCACGGTCTTGTCCACCGTGAAGTCGGGGATGAGTTGGGTGCCTACCAAGATGGGCAACAAATAGGACGTGTCCTTACAGCCAAATGAATTGGTGACCACCAAGAAGGCATTGAAATCGCCATCATTTTGATAGACATGCTGGAGCGGGTTGGTATTGGTGGTCGTCATGACGGCCCCATCGCCAAAATGCCATTCCCAGCTGACGATGTCGGACTGCAACACACTGCTGTCCCGGAAAGTGACCGTGAGCGGGGCACAGCCATCCACCACGTCCACCTCGAATTTGGCGGTGGGCGAGAAGGATTTCACGATATTGGTATCCCTGAACACGCAGCCGGCCTCAGAAGTTATTTGGAGCACAATGCTGGTGAGGTTCGTGTCTTTTTCGATATAATAGGGGTTTTGGCTTTCTGCTTCCACCGTGTAGGTGGCATTTTGGGTGAAGACCGAATCCGTTCTATTGAAGACCCACTTGTATTGGGCAACGCTGGTGGTCTGGTTGGGCGTCACCTGTACGTTGAAGGGATAGTCACAAGCAAATTGCGGAGCAAAGGCAAACCCAGGGTCGAGTTGTTCCACAAAAATCGTATCGGTCGTTGTGCTTTCGCAGGCACCCGATGTCACCCTCAAGGTCACCGTCACCAAGCCGGGTTGGTTGAACGTCACCGTGGGCTGGAACTGGGTGGAAGTGGCTGGTGTTGCCGTAGGCCCAAAAGTCCATTGGTACAGGCCGCCCGCTGAAGAATTGACAATATCGGTGACTGGGGTGCCAATGCAGACCGTGTCAGGAATCGTGAACTCGGCAAGCGGCGGGCCTACCGTCACCTGCACCGATTTGGTGGCCGAGCAGCCCAAGGCATTCGTGCCAGTCAGCGTGACCGTGTAAACGCCTTCGGCGGTGTACGTCACGGCCGGGGGCACGGCGTTGGTGGAGGTTGTGTTGTTTCCAAAGTCCCACACATACATGAGGCCGGTTTCTGAGGTATTGGTAAAATTGACCGTCAACGGCGCTGTACAAGAAGAAGGCGGGTTGGGGTTGGTGGTGAAATTGACATCAGGTGAGATGGACACCTCCACCAAATTGTCGAAGATTTCGGTTTTGTTGCAGGAAGGGTAATTTGTCAGCAATTCCAAGGAAACGGTATAGTTTCCCGCCGTCGTGTAGGTATGCGAGGTGTTCTGCGTCGCAGCAGAAGTACCATCGCCAAACACCCATTCCCAACTCGCCACCGTGATATTGGGATTGATGACCGTGGCATTGGTGAAAGCAACGTTCAGCGGGGCGCAGCCCGACATTGGGTCAGCGGCCACTACCAAATCGGGCTTTTCATAGACTGTGATGTTCACCGAACCGAGGATAGGCCCATTGGGCGTTTGCCGGAAATTTACGGTGTAAGTGCCGGGGTTTACATAGGGCTGTGTTGGATTTTCTTCGACCGATGTAGCCCCTCCAACGCCTAATTCCCAAAAATAGGTATTGCTGCCCACAGGGGGTGTGAAGGTGACCACGAGCGGTGCGCAGCCGATGGTTTGGTCGGCGGTTTGGGAAAAGGAAGTTAGCGCAACAAAGGACAAAACCAACGAAAGTAAGAGCTTATTAGCCATGATGAATTTTCAATGATGAATGGATGAGTCGGGAGGTGGTGTTCCACCTGTTACCTACTTCTACGTGAAAAAAAAACTTTTGTGCCCACAAAACAAGCAAGAAATTAGTTTTAGTGGAAGACAAATCTCGAAATTTGTCATTCCTTCGCTAAACATTTCCGTAGGATTGCGTTTAATTTGTTCCAGAATCCAATTTCATTATGCAAAACAATAGCTTCATGAAGCTTTCTCTCAGTATTTTCCTTTCCATTTTCGCTGCCGCAGTTTTTGGCCAGACCGAGTTGATTACCTATCAGCAGCCGTTGCCATGCCTCAACCAAAAGTTTACCATCGTGGCCAACGTGGTAGAGGACCGCTCTGGTGCTTGGAACGTCACCGAGCAGGAGATTTTGGACAATGTGGTGGAACTGAACAAGTTCTTCGAGCCGATTTGCGTCAGCTTCGAGGTTTGCGAGTTCCGCAGCGTGGCCAATTTCAACCTTGATACATTGGAAAACGATGATTATGCCCAATTGGAGGTGGAACAGCAGCAGGCGTATCGCATCAATTTCTATTTTGTACAGGAAATCCTTGGCCTCGACATTGCGGCCTGTGGCTTCGCCAATTTGGGCGGCATTGCTGTCTATACAAGCGGCGGGGTGGTCATCAAGAAAGGTGGTTGCAACAACCCGGGCACTTTTGCGCACGAAATCGGCCATTATTTCGGGCTACTGCACACTTTTGAAGGCAATGGCATCGAGTTGGTGAACGGCGACAACTGCGCTACGGCAGGCGACCTCATCTGCGACACCCATGCCGACAATTACGTCCCGACCGAGCCTGTTGGAAATTACGTTGACCAAAACTGCCGCTACATCAACCTGGGCCAGGATGCCAACAGCGAGTACTACCGTCCCGATGTGGGCAATATCATGTCCTACTATCCTTGCAGGTGCGGGTTCACGACTGGCCAATACCTGAAGATGGCTGAGGTCATCCGTGCGACGAACGGTAAGATGTGGTGATGGGACAAACAAAAAAGGGCGTTGCTCGGCAACGCCCTTAAAGGTGAATTATGTTAATAGTTATTGTTTTAAAAACTTTGACCGCTGCATCACCTGCCCGTCTTTTTCATAGGACAAAATGTACAGCCCCGACGATAGCCCACTGACGTTGAGTTTTATACTGCCTCGTCCGGCTCGCCCCATTTCACCTATCGGCACACCGTTGAAGGTGAACAGCCTTATACTCCCCCCGTTGGCATCCTTTTCCAAAAACTCCACCATGACCCACTCGAATGCGGGCGTTGGGTAGAGGGTGAAATGTTTTCCGTCCCCTGACAAATCGAAGACACCCGAAGTTTGTTGCGTGGTATCATTCGGTGAGTTGATGACCGTTGTATCGCCGCCGCCCTGGGTAGTATCAATAACGGTCGTATCGCCACCGCCACCTTGGGTAGTAGTATCAATCACGGTGGTGTCCGTATTGTTTGTGGTATCAATAACGGTGGTGTCTGTATTGTTTGTGGTGTCAATTGGCGGATTGATGACCGTAGTTGTGTCTTGCGGCGTTTCGCTGCAAATAGTAGCATTCCCAGCGTAATTGCCAGCATAGGTATAAAGTCCAAGCGGCTGCACACCAAAATCGAGCACAGTTAGTTCGTTGCCAGGGTTGGAATTGACGGAGTTGGGCAAATGGTCAAATGGGTCAACGCCGTTCTCGATAAGCACGGGCGTCGTAGCTGTATTTACCAGTTTGAACGTGAAAAGCAGCGTCTCAGAATCAGGTTGGTAGATGATTTGCGGACTGTCGCTTACAAAGCCGAAAGACACATAAGTATGCGCAGCGGCTTCGCTGGGGCTTGCAATGGTAGCATTCTGTGCCCAAAGTCCAGCATGGCTTACCAGGCTGTTGAGGTTGGCATTGGCAGGAAACTTTATCGTCACCTGACCAGAACCAGTGATGGTATTGCCACTGGGTGTGATATTGTCACAGACTTTGGCATAAACACCAAATGTGTTTGCACCAGGTGAAAGAGGCGCTAGCTTAAGGTTAATTTGGGCAGAAGAAAAAAATGGAAAGCAGCAAGCAAATGCCGAAAAACAGATAAGTAGAACTTTGTTCATTGTTGTAGTTTTTGTTTCCTGAATGATTGTACGGGAGATGTGGGAATAAGGAGACAAAACATTTTGCAATGATTGTGCCATTTATTGACATTGCAAAATTCTGGCAAGGTTGCCAAACAATTATTGGAATTTGGCGTTTTTTTTAGTGAAAATTTAATAAAAATTTTGCAAAATAAAATTTTGACATTATCTCAATTTCAACAAATTGTCATTTAAATAATTGATAATTCAAAATTTTTAAATGAAATAGCCGCTCATCTTAGATTTCAACATCTTTAAAACCCAATCATAAGCGATTGAATTTCAACCTAATAGCCAGAACAATCAAAAAAACATTGTACATTTGCGGCGCAAAACGAAACTTGCCCATTCTAACCGTTTTGAAGCAAAAAAAACGGCCAAGCTGCAAACATTTTTGACAAGCACTACATAACAGCAAGCAGCCACCTAACCTTACCGGCCAAAGCACCTGCTGAATACAACTACAAGCTAACTACTACCATTTTTCATAAATCATTTTCACTTATGTCAACCATGTTGAAAAAGACTATTCCAAAACGAAACCTGTTTGCAAGGTTACTTTCACCCTTCCAATAGAAGCCGCTCAGGGTGGCTCGGAAGTTCGCATCCTCGGCGACTTCAACGATTGGAGCTGGGAGAATGGCTACAAAATGAAATCAGGCAAAGCTGAATTCACGTCTGAAGTTGAACTTACCGCTGGCAAAGAGTACCAATTCCGTTACTTGATTGATAACCACATCTGGGAAAACGATTGGAACGCCGACAACTACCTTCCCACACCGTTTGGAGTTTACAACTCTGTGATTTCCCTGCGTGAAGTAGCTGCTGCAGCCGCTGCAAAAGCTGTTGCTACAAAGCCTGCTGCCACAAAAGCAGAAGCAAAGCCTACGGCACCTAAGGCTGAAGCAAAAACCGCTGCCAAGAAAGCTGTTGCTAAGGTCGCAACTCCGAAAGCAGAAGCTAAACCAGCTGTTGCTAAGGTCGCAGCTCCCAAAGCAGAAGCTAAACCAGCTGTTGCTAAAGCCGCAGCGCCTGCCGCCAAGGCTGCACCAAAAGCTGCCGCAGCTAAACCTGTCGCAGCTAAGGCAGTTGTTGCCGACGACCTGACCAAAATCGAAGGTATTGGCCCAAAGATTGCCGAGCTGCTCAAGGCCGCTGGCATCGTAACTTTCAAAGACCTCACCGCTGCCAAGGCTGCAACCGTTAAGAGCATCCTCGATGCTGCTGGCAAACGCTTCCAAATGCACGACCCAAGCACTTGGGCCGAGCAGTCGAAGCTCGCCGCCAATGGCGAGTGGGAGAAACTGGCAAAACTTCAGGACGCCCTCAAAGGCGGCAAGAAGTAATCATCAGCCCATCCGCATTTCCAAGATAGTCCATCCAAGTAGATGGTCAAATGAACGGCGACTCCTCGGAGTTGCCGTTTTTATTAAGGCAATTGACTAATTTTGAGGCAATTCAGAAAACAAGGGACGTTCCGTGAAAATAAGGCTCGGCTACCTAACACATTGATAAAGCGTTAGATGCTTTCCCCAAGTTTTGCCAAAACGTTTTTTTTAGGATGTTGGCCAGCCAATTATACAGTGAGCCGCCAAGTCCTTTGCATGGTTGATAAGGGTTGATGACGTTGATAAGGGTTGATAATCAACCTTTTACAAACTCTTATCAATTTTATCAACCATCCACAAAATTTGGCGGCGTGCGCTATAGTTTTTATTCAAAAAAATCCATTTGCTCGCATTCAAAATTTTTGGCTTTGATGCCTACCTTTGCACCCGTTTTAAAAAACGAGTGGCTTAAACTGCCACAAATTCAATCCTTCAATCCTTCAATCCTTATCATGGGAAGAGCATTTGAATACCGCAAGGCAACAAAAATGAAACGCTGGGCAGGCATGGCCAAAGCGTTCACAAGGGTAGGCAGGCAGATTGCCTTGGCCGTGAAATCGGGCGGGGGCGACCCCAACTATAATCCACGCCTGCGATTGGCCGTGCAAAACGCAAAGGCCGTTAACATGCCCAAGGCAAACGTTGACAATGCCATCAAAAAAGCAACCTCCAAGGACTCAGAAAACTACGAAGAAGTCATCTACGAGGGCTACGCACCACATGGCATTGCCATTTTGGTGGAAACGGCTACCGACAACACCACCCGCACAGTGGCCAATGTACGCCACGTATTTTCAAAATATGGCGGCTCATTGGGCACTTCTGGCTCGGTCAGCTATATGTTTTCGCACAAGGCCGTTTTTGCCGTGGCAAAATCATCCATTGCTGACCGTGACGAGTTTGAGTTGGAAATGATTGACGCAGGGCTGGAAGACATTCGTGAAGAAGAAGACCTGTACTTGCTCACCGCCGATTTCTCCGATTTTGGCACTTTTAACAAAGCCTTGGAGGACAAAGGAATCGAGATTCAGGAGTCAAAATTCGAGCGGGTTCCATCCATGCTGAAACGCTTGACGGATGAGGAAGTGGAAGATGTCATCAAGCTGATTGAGAAAATGGAGGAGGACGACGACGTTCAGAACGTCTTCCATACAATGGATATGACCGAATGATGAGCAGCTTTGACTTCAAGGCTTCGTAAGATCGCAAAGCCTTGCCGGCAGCTATAATTTCGACAAAACGTGGTTCCATAGCTTTTCGTAGGGAATCACCTCCAATTCGCTGAGTAAGCCACGGTAGAAAAAAGGATGTGCAACCAAAGCATCGTAATACTTCTCCGTGCTCGACAATTCACTCAGCTTGAAATTGGCTTTGAGAACTTGGTACATCAAACGAATGAACTGTATCATCCGATAGTTTTCAGGACTATCTGAAAAATGTTTACCCAAAGAGCGCAAGGTATCAATGTTCTCGGCTGCTTCAGGGTATGCTTTTTTATCAAGGTGAAACAAGATCTGAACAGTGAGCAAGTGCACGGTTAGTACCCTCAACTCTTTCGGAAGGTTGAACGACTCACTCAAAAATCGGGGAAGTTTGAAGTTCTTGCCCAATTGTTCTTTAAGTGCTTCCATCTGACCGGGTTGCCTTTCAATGAAATAAATCAGGAACACTTCATATACCTGCCATTTCTCCCTCCGCTCTATATCCAGTTTTTTGAATTTGTTGCTTGACTTGGCCCGGAGCAGAACGGCAGCCCCATGAATGAAGTTGTCTGTGTGAAGGGCCGTCAGGAGGTAATATTCCATGAAATTGAACCATGTATCGCTGCCTTCTTCAAAAATCTGCAAGCTGCGTTCAGCCATGATTTTTCCATTCTTAAAATCACGAAGGTGCAGGTACCCATTCATTTTTTTCAAAAGAAAGGTGGCCAGTTTCTCTTCTTGCAAAAAATTGGGGTTTTGGTCAATATACTGCTCGGCCTGGTGACAAATCTGCAACATGGATTCATAATCCTGCTGAAGCTCATAATGGTAGGTCCACACAAGGAACATGTTGTAGAAGACAACTGGAGAATCATATACTTCCGAAAGGCCCACCAGTGCATCGCAGTAGCTCTGTAATTGATCAGCGATGCGCCTGACCTCTTCCACAGGTTTTAAATAGTTCATCAGCACCCGTTGGTAAAGTTCTTCGGCTCGTATTTCAGCGTTGAACACCTCGGTATATTGCTTTATATAACCATCATATTCTTCAAAATCAACATTGTTACCTTTTTCGGAAGCGATTTGTCGCAGGATACGGCTACAGTTCAAGATGATATCCGAAAACTTGTATTTTAAGCTGACGAGCAATACCTGCCGTGCTACCTCCTCCCCAGCAATGTATGCTTCATTGGACATCAAAATTTTCAACAAAGACCAGTCACGGTGCACAGAGTAGTAGGAGCGGTCGTAGCCAGAAATATTGGGCTGATTCAAATCGATAAAGAACAAGGTGTTCATCAGCCTTTTCCGAAACCGTGACTTCAATTGGCGGTACTTGTCGTCGGTGGGGCTGCACTTGTACAGAAAAGAGGCTGCATCCCGGTCGTTCTTGAAACGATCTGACATGAGCGCATTGTAAAACTCCAAGAACTTGCTGTTCTTGTTATCTAAGGAATTGCTGTCCAAAACTTCTATTTTCCTAACTTTCTTCTTGGATATTATTTTAGATACTTCAATAAGATTCTTCATTGCGCTTGTATGGGTTCTAGAATTTAACGGTGTAAGGTTGGGCAGGGCATGTTGAACAATTGAATTTCAGGGTGACCTGAATTCAAAAACTGTTCCGAATATATATTTTTCCATGTCACAACCTTTTTTCATAACCCATTGATATACAAGGATAAAAAAACTAATCGCAGTCGAACAGGCGATATTTTTACCCTCATCGACAGGCATTGTTTACATCCTCAAGCCTTTTGCCCCCAGTATGACCATCCAGAACCTTTCAGAATAGCTAATTTCGCCCACGCTGCCTTTATACACACAGCGTTGACCTTATTATGAAAAACTTAGTACGTCTCCAATTCGCATTGAT
The DNA here is from genome assembly GCA_016714985.1 of Saprospiraceae bacterium. Classification (GTDB taxonomy): domain Bacteria; phylum Bacteroidota; class Bacteroidia; order Chitinophagales; family Saprospiraceae; genus UBA6168. The sequence continues at coordinate 169,666 of JADKBS010000010.1, forward strand.
GGTTTGGCTTTGGGCAGGTGTTGAATTGCCCTCGTGGAGCCAATCAAGCTTCCAACTCAATGTCCTCTCCTATGATTCGCATGTGGAACTGAGTTGGCCCGTGCCAACTGGGGTTACGCCATTTTCCTATAAAATCTGGCGCTCCGAAAACGGGCAAACCTTCAGCCAAGTGAAAATCATCTTCCCGACTGACTACCTGGACTTCGTTGGGTTCCCCGCTACCGGGCCAAAAACCCACCATTATTTCGTAGAGGCACTTGGAAGCAATGGCGTGCTTGCCACCTCCGACACGGTAGCTGCAACCGTGGCCCCACTTAGCGACGATGCCCTGCTCGACATGGTTCAACGCTATACTTTCCGCTATTTCTGGGAGTTTGGCCACCCCATCAGCGGCATGGCAAGGGAACGGAACACGAGCGGAGACGTGGTGACTTCCGGCGGCACCGGCTTCGGCGTCATGGCAATGCTAGTGGCTGTGGAAAGGGGCTATATCACCCGTCAGCAGGCACTCGAAAGGCTGCTGACCATGACCAGCTTTTTGGAGGCTGCTGACCGTTTTCATGGAGCTTTTCCACACTGGATGAACGGTGGCACGGGCGATGTCGTCCCGTTCAGCCAGTACGACAACGGCGGCGACCTTGTTGAAACGGCCTTCTTGATGCAGGGCCTGCTTTGCGCAAGGCAATATTTTGATAAAAACGATGCCGATGAAGTTGCGCTTAGGGAGAAAATAACCACCCTGTGGGAAGCCGTCGAATGGGACTGGTACCGCAAGAACAACTCCAACCAACTCTACTGGCACTGGTCGCCCAATTTTGGCTGGCAGATGAACTTTCAGGTGCGGGGCTACAACGAGGCGCTCATTGTCTATCTGTTGGCCATCGCCTCGCCCACCCACTCCGTCCCAGCGAGCCTATGGAACACGGGCTGGGCACAGTCGGGCTATGTGAACGGCAATACTTATTATGGCTACAAACTTGACGTAGGGCCAGTGAGGGGAGGGCCGTTGTTCTTTGCCCATTACTCCTACATGGGCTTCGACCCAAGGGGCATCAAGGACGCCTACACCAACTATTACATCCACAACAAGCACCATTCGCTGGTGAACCAAGCCTATTGCATCGCAAACCCCGAAAACCACGAGGGCTACTCGGACGAGTGCTGGGGCCTCACCGCCAGCGACGACCCGCTTGTCGGCTACCTCGCCCACGAACCGACCGCCAGCCGTGACAATGGCACGATTTCCCCCACCGCTGCCCTTTCTTCCATGCCCTATTCGCCAACGGAAAGCCTAAAAGCACTCAAGCATTTTTACCGGGTGCATGGCGCAAAACTCTGGGGCAAGATGGGCTTCTTCGATGCCTTCAACCTCGAAGAGGACTGGTTCGCCACCAGCACCCTTGCCATTGACCAAGGGCCTATCATTTGCATGATTGAAAATTACCGCAGCGGTTTGCTCTGGAACCTTTTCATGTCAAACCCGGAGATTCAGCCTGCTTTGGACGCCATAGGGTTCGTGGAAGATTTGACGCCAGTCACGACCCCTATTGGTGCTGGATTGGAGGTACTTGCCTACCCCAACCCGGCAGCAGACGCACTGACCGTGGAATTTGTTTTGGAGAAATCGCAGCCGGTTGAATTGGATTTAATAAACGCTCAAGGCCAGGTGACTAGGGAGTTTTCAAACGCAAATAGTGAAGTAGCCGGGATGTTCAGCCAACTTTTGGATTTGAAGGGATTGCCTTCGGGGCTTTATTTTTTGAGGGTCAAATTAGGATTTCAATACAGCTTGGTGAAATTTTTGAAAGAATAAGCTTTATAGTTTTGAACTTAAAATCCACCTGAATAAATGGATTATCATCGGGACAGTGTCGTGACGGTTGGTGCAGCTTTAAGAAAAGGCCAGTTAATGGTAAACCTACCCGTGTTTGCCTTCATAGTGATAATACCTGCTGCGGGTTTATTCTTTCAATCAATTAGTGCATGGGTTCTCTTGGTCGGCATGATTGCAGGTATTGGTTTCGCTTGGCTTTGGTGGTCTTTCTTTATTGTCAAATGGCGATTATGGGCCTTTAAGAACGTCAGGAACGTCCATGAACTCAAAACCAGGGCTATTCAAAAAGGATTGATTTGGCCCGATGATAGCTTCTTTAATAAGACGGAAATATGGAATGACGAAGACAAAGCGGAGTGGCAGCTCATTCAAAGAAAATTCAAGATTGAAGACATTTATGAAGATGATAGCGCCGTGCCACGTGAGGCAATAATTTATTTTTCAAAGACAAAGAACTACGCTGAAATGGCAGTTTTTCTTTTTGTGTTAGGCTTTGGTTTATTTTCATTGCTCGTAGCCAAAGAATGGTTATTTGGATTGCCATGCTCAATCCTTGGAGTATATCTCACTTTAAGGAGCTACAAAAAAGCTGCGAATAACAGCCCTCAAATTATCTTAACTGATAATGGGATAATGACTGCGAATACCCAATTCCATCCCTGGAGACTAATAAGTAACGAGACCGTTGTTCAAGAGCAAAATGGCAAATATGTCAACATTTACCTAATCTATTATCACCCGGGCGGTAAGGAAAAAATATCAATTGATGACTACGATACAAATTACGACAAACTGCATCACTTATTGAAAACCTATCGGCTACGGAGCAACAATTTGAAAAACACATAGATGCCAACCACAACAAAAAAACAGCCCTGTTAGTGCTTCTGAAGCTCCAACAGGGCTGTATTGTTTTCACAAAATCAAAATCAATACCCTGGATTCTGTTTCAGTTTTCCAGCGCTAAGGTCAATGTGCTTTTGCGGAATCGGGAACACCTCGTGCTTGCCGTCCACGAAGTTTTTGCCGTGGGCACGAAGTACCTCACCTGCCCTTCCTGTGCGAACAAGGTCAAAGAAACGGTCGTGCTCCATCGCCATTTCCACCCTGCGTTCCTTGCGGATGGCATCCCGAAGTTCTGCTTGGGAGGAAGCTGTGGTGTTGCCCAAACCTGCCCGGTTGCGGATTTGGTTGAGGGCTGAGACAGCATCGCCGCTATTGCCAAGTTCATTGACGCTTCGGCCTTCATCAGCAAAATATCGCCATACCGCAAGATGCGAATATTCTTGCCCGATGACCAGGAATCATAGTTGTCCTCTTGGGATTCACTAACGTATGCTTTGTAGTTGTACTTCGGATTGGAGGCAGACTCAACTACTGCACCATCCCAAAGGGTTTGGCCTACGTAGTACATGGTGGCAGCCTTGCGCTCATCGCCTGCTTCATAAGCAGCTTCGAGGTCATCGCTCGGGGTATTAAAGCCCCAACCATTGAAACCGCCTGTCACAGGACCACGTGCGCCTTGCGTGACGAAATAGCCGCCAACCCCCCAGCCTTCTGCACCGTTCTGGCCTTCCACTTCAAACAATGACTCGGCACCATTTTCATGCGATTGACGCCAAATCATGGCATAATCAGGCTCAAGGTCATACTCACCTGAATTGATGACGTCGTTGCAGGAGGCGAGGCACTCGTTCCATTTACCTTGGTACAGATAGACTTTGGCGAGCAAACCTTGGGCAGCGCCCTTGGTGGCACGGCCAAGGTCTTTGGTAGCGTATTGGCTCTTCAACGGAAGCACAGCAATGGCATCTTTCAGATCTTGCTCAATCTGTGCATAGATTTCAGCCTTTGGCGTATTGGAATAGTCATCATAAATCTGGCTTGCTTCTTCACCAGTGTAAACCCTGGCAATCTTTGGAATTTCGCCATAGCAACGCACGAGGTTGAAGTAGAAATAAGCCCGAAGGAACTTTGCCTCACCAACCAACCTATCGGCCAAGGCAGCGTCAAGGCCCGCCTCGGTGAAGGTCGGAATATTGGCCACTGCTTGGTTGCAACGGCCAATGCCCGTGTAGTTAGCCTCCCACACTTCCAGCACAGAAAGGCTGGTTGGAGTAAAGCTCAAGGCATCCATTTGGTCTTTGTCGGCACCAAGATCGCCGGGGTCGCTGCCCTTGTCGGCATCGTCGGAGGTGATGCTGCTCATGCCTATCCAAGAAAAGACGTGTTGGCCCCCATTGGATTGTCCAACCATAGCAAGAGTTCACGAACTTCTCGGCGTTGTTGGCATCGAGAAATGTGGAGTCCGTCTGAATCAAGGTGTTTTCAGGAGCTGGTGACAGCCAATCCTCCTTGCACCCCGTACCGATGGCCGTGAGTGCCAACAGTGAGATGAAAATGAATAAAAATGATATGTTTTTCATGATTGAAATGGTTGCGAATTTAGGTTTAGGAAGTTTAAAACAGTTTAGGAGGCTAAGTTTCGATGTCGTTTCTAAACTTCCTAAACCTTGTTAAACCCATTAAACTTGTTATTTAAAATCAACATTAACCCCCACCATATAGGTAGCCAAGGTAGGATAGATACCCAACTCGATACCGCTGTTGAGGGCGCTAGAGCCTGGAAGCTCTGGCGTAAAGCCTGAGAATTTCTTCCTTACGATCGGGTTTTGCGCCGAAACGAACACCCTCGCCCTGCCGATGCTCGCCTTGTCGGTGAGGCCGGTAGGAAGTGTATATCCAAGGGTCACGTTGTTGATGCGGAAGAAATTGCCAGATTCGACGAAATAGGTCGAAGGCTTGGGGATACTGTTGGATGCACGAGGCTCGTCGGTGTCCCGGTTGTTTTCTGTCCAGCGTGCCTCACGGGAGGCTTCGACGCTGTCGTTGCCGAAGCGGACGCCTTTCTTGCCGTTGTAAACCTTGTTGCCAGCATTGCCATAGCAATTGATGGTAAAGTCGAAGTTTTGGAAATTCACGCCTCCCTCAATGCCATAGAACATCTTTGGCTGGTAAGAGCCTACGAAAACACGATCACGCTCGTCGAGTACATTGTCGCCGTTGGCGTCCCTGTAACGGAAGTCGCCGGGCAGCGTACCCGTGAAGTGTGGGGAATCGTCAATCTCCTGTTGTGATTGGTAGATGCCATCCGTTTCATAAACCCAGAAACTGCCGATTGGTTGTCCAACCACGGTAGAAGTTGTGACTTCACCATTACCAAGGCCACCGTCTTTCAGGTCAATGCCACCTACCACGGCCTCCACCTCGTTGCGGTTGAAGGTAGCGTTGACGCCAAAGCGGTAGCTGAACGTTGCCGAAGGCACATCGCTCCATTTCAAGCCAAGTTCCAAGCCCTTGTTGCGCACATCGGCGGCACGGCTGAGGATGCCATCGGGGTCAACCACTGAAGGCGTTGGTACCCGGATATAGGCGTTGGTCAGTTTGTTGTAGTAGGAGATTTCACCGGAGAAGTTTTTGGCGAAGCCAAACTCCAAACCAGCATCAATTGACTTGGTCTCTTCCCACGTTGCGGCAGCATCCTTCAACTGGTTGATGGTGATCCCACCGACCAAACCGTTGGGGAAGCCATAAGGGTCGGTCTGCGAAACGGACAGCAGGGCAGCCAGTTCGTTGTTCACGATGCGGCTGATATTGTCGTTGCCGAGCACGGCGTAGCCAGCACGCAATTTCAGGTAATCCACCACATCCACATCCTTCAGGAAACCTTCTTCGGAAACAATCCAAGATGCACCAGCTGAGTAGAAAGTACCCCATTGATTATCTTTCGGGAAGGCACTGGAGCCATCACGACGAATGGTACCACTCAGGTTGTACTTGCCAAGGAAGCCTATATTGGCACGGCCAAACCAGCTTTCCCTTGCGAGCAGGTAACCGCTATGGTTAGGGACAGTCACCCTAGATGGGTCGCCCTGACCCACGTACCAGAGGTTGCGGTCGGCGGGAACGTCAGCAACCCTTACGCCAAGCGAAGAGCCGTTGTCCCGCTCTGCCGAGTGGCCGCCGAGCAGTTCAAGGGTGTTGTTGTCGCCGAACTTGGTGGAATAGCGCAGGGTCTGGTCCCAAATCCAGTAGAATGACCTGTAATTGTTGAGCCTCAACTCGGAAATCGGGTTGTTGTAAATACCGTATTGGTAAACGCCATTATAATTGGTGTTGTCGCCAACGCCTTTGTCAAACCCCCAGGAAGAACGGGCAGTAAGTCCGGGTAAAATGTCGGCCTCGCCGTAGAAATTGCCCTGCAAGCGATTGCTCCGGTCATAATTATGGGCCAACTCAAGTGTGGCAACAGGATTTGCGACGCTCAAACCATTCACGAAACCGTAATTCTGGTAGGGCGTGATGACAGGTGCCGTGGCGCCCATGCGGTAGGCATCTGTGAAGGCGCCCGTGGGCTTGTTGCGGCTCTTGTTCAAGTTAACGTTGAGCACGTTGCCAATGCGCAGGAACTTGAAAGGACGGTATTCGTTATTGTTGCGAAGCGTCACCCGTTCAAACTGTGCCCCAACCAGCACGCCTTCATCGCTGAAATAGCCGCCGCTGAAAAGGTAGTTCAGGTTAGGCGAGCCGCCGCTGATATTGAGCGAATAGTTCTGTACTACACCTTGCTGGCTGATTTCATCAAACCAGTCCGTGTCGTATTGCAAGGTGTCCAAATCAAAAAGCGGGGCAGTGCCCTCATAAGCCCTTGCTTCATTGGTGTACTCGGCATAGAATTGGGCATCAGCCATGTCCACCACGTTGATGAGTTGACGGAACCCACGGTAGGTATCCAAACTGACGGACATTTTACCTTCTTTACCCTTTTTAGTGGTAATCAGGATAACGCCGTTGGCAGCACGGGTACCGTAGATGGCGGCAGCACCGTCCTTCAAAACATCAATGGAGAAGATGTCGGCAGTGTTGATGTTTGTGATATTGTCCGTTATCACGCCGTCAACTACATAAAGTGGGTTTTCGTTGGTTAAAACAGTGTTGATGCCCCGAATTTGCACCCTTGGCTGCGTACCCGGCTCGCCAGACCCAATGACCTGGATGCCCGAGGCCAAGCCTTGAATGCCCTGTGCCGCAGTCAGCAGCGGCTGCTTTTTCAAGTCATCGCCCTTGACCTGTGAGATGGCACCCGTGACCTGTTTTTTGGTCAAGGTACCATAGCCCACCACCACGACCTGCTCCAACTGCTGAGCTGATTCCTGCAGCACCACGTCAATGACTCGACGGCCACCAACTGCGACTTCTTGGGTTTCAAAACCTGTGAAACTGAAAACAAGCGTCGCATTTTCGTCCACTTGAATGGAGTAAGTTCCATCCACGTCCGTCACTGTACCAATGGTCTCTTGCCCACGAACGAAAACACTTGCACCAATGAGGGTCTCCCCTTTTGCATCCCGGACGGTACCTGCAACGGTAATGGGGGCAGGTGGGTCGAACATACCTGGGCCAGCTTGGGCCGCTGGGATGGTAGCACAGCACAGCAAGAGCAAAAATTGCATCGAAAGCAACAGCTTTGCATAAGGTGAACTGTGTCGAAATTTAGTAGCGTAAATGAAATTTTGCATAGTTTAAGAATTGTTTTATCGAGTTAGATTCAAAAGAAAAACCAAGTTTTCGCACCGAAAGACGGGCGTGGTTTAAATCCATAGGCAGGAATTCATTCGCATCAAAGGCGAATCCTCTATAAGTTGCAAAGCAAATGATTTTCAGCCAATATTGTTAACTGCGGCAGCAGGAAGTTTTGGTGACAAAAGTATCCTAAAGGGAATTACTTCCTGACAAATGCTTGCAAACAGTGCAAATGCCGCTTTTGAAGGCCATACCGCCATCACCAACAATTTGCCAAGCTATGCCCTTGTATTCCCTGGCCTGGTTTACATTTGTTGGGTAATCAGGCTGTTTTAGCTGCATTACAAGCAGTTTATGCCCATAAAATGAAGACGCTTGCCCTATTTTTGATGATCTGGCTGTGTGCTGCAAAGAGCTTAGGCCAGCACCCACCCATCGCCTTTGACCACCTGACAGCGGAAGATGGGTTGTCGCATAGCACAGTATATGCGCTACTGGAAGACCAAGATGGCCTGATTTGGATTGGCACCCGCTATGGCCTAAATCGTTTTGACGGCTACGAGTGCAAAGTTTTCTTGCCCGACAAATCAAACAAGGGAAGCATCAACGGGCCTTCCATCTACGCACTATTCGAAGACAAGCAAGGCAAAATCTGGGTTGGCCACCGGGAGGCTGGCATCAGTATTTGGAACAAACAAACCGGGAAGTTCGAACGGTTTCCAAATTCCACTACAAGCCCCAACATTGACTGGGAAAAAGCCACCGTGCGTACCATTTTCGAGGATAGTCGGGGTTGGCTTTGGATAGGCACATCGGGTAACGGAGCCTTCGTCTTTGATGAAAACAGCAAACAGATTGGCTACTATTGTAAGGATTGTCAACCTCAATCAAAGGCACTGAGTGGCAATTTTATCTTTGACATTGTTGAGGATACCAACGGTACCATCTGGATTGCCACGGATGGCAAGGGCATTAATGGTTTTGACCCTAAGCGGAACATGACCTTTCATTTAAACAGTGGGGAGCCGCTCAACATGCTCAGTTACGAGAAGTCCCTTTGCCTTGACCACAAGGGCAACCTATGGATAGGGACATCAGGTAGCGGCCTTTACCAGTACGATCTTGCCCGCAAACAGTTCACACATCATAATAATGGCGGGAACGGCAAAAATGAGCTAACCAACAACCTTATCCGTGATGTCGTGGCCGATTCATTGGACCAAATATGGATCGCAACAGATGGCGGTGGTTTGAACATCTTGGACGCCGCCCAGGGCCAATTCAGGGCCATATTGACTTCAGCCAACTACCAACAAGCCCTCAATACCAACGCGATATACCAATTGCTGTTCGACCGCACTGGCAACTTATGGGTTGGTACGTTCAACGGCGGTGTGAACATCCACAAAACCTACAATCCGCCATTTTTTGTCCATGAAAACCAGCAGGAATACAGCCGGATGGGACTGCGTTCGGTTTTGGCCATTGAGCAGGATGACGATGGTGGAATTTGGCTGGGGAGTGATGGGGGCGGGCTGTTTGTTGCCAAGCCCCACGGCAAAAACCTATTGGTTGAAAAACTGGACTTGGCCACTGGAGCACTTCCCAAGGTGGTCACTTGTTTAGAAAAAGCAAAGGATGGTGGGCTTTGGGTTGGCAGTTATGCGGCGGGCTTGCACTTTTTTGATGAAAAAACCGGTCGTTCGAAGCATTTCATGTCCATCGGACAAGACCCGACCTCGCTCAGCCACAACAACGTTTGGGACATTACCTCTGACCAGCAGGGCGGACTTTGGGTAGGCACCCTCGGCAATGGCCTCAATTACTTACCTCCAGGCAGCACAAAATTCAAGCGATACCTGCCAATCGCCAACAACCCAAACAGTCTATCTAGCGTCCAAATCGTGGATGTGCTTTTGGACAAAAACGGCAAATACCTCTGGGCTGCGAGTGAAGACAGGGGTCTCAACCGCCTCGATATTGCCAAAGGCACCGTTACCCGCTTCGAGTCATCGGCGAAAAAAGCCGACTTGCAACTGAGCGGCGACAACCTACACTGCCTTTACCAAGACAGCAAAGGCAGGATTTGGATTGGCACAGAGTTCAAAGGGCTGAATTGCATTGAAAAAGAGAGCGCTGAAATCCTGCACTTTAGCACGGAGCATGGTTTGCCGTCCAACATGGTCATCAGTATTGTCGAAGATGAAAATGGCCTAATCTGGATTGCCACCCAAAAGGGCATCGCACGCTACAACACCGAAACCAAGACCTTTTCGGATTTTGACGCCGACGTCAACCTGAACAACAACCACTATAACCCAAGGGCGGTTGCTCGGTTAACGGATGGCAGGTTGGTCTTTGGCGGCACAGATGGCTTCTCCATTTTGACACCCAATGCGATTCAAAAGAACCCCATTGCACCGAAAGTGATTTTCACCGATTTATTACTGGCGGGGCAATCGGTGCCTATCGGTGACTGGAATGGCCGAACCGTGCTGGATGGTCAACTGAACGACGCCCGTACGGTCGTCAACCTTAGCGCAGCCGATCGGGGAATTGTGTTTGAGTTCACGGCCAATGATTTCACGAATCCGCTCAAGAACCGTTTTGCCTACTTATTGGAAGGCTTTGACCAAGAATGGAACTTGGTAGGTGCCGATCACCACCGAGCTGTGTTTTCCAACCTGAACGGTGGCCATTACCGATTGAGGGTCAAGGCGGCGAGCAGTGATGGCGTATGGGGCAAGGAGTCTATCATCCAACTAACCGTACAGCCCCCATTTTGGAAAACATGGTGGTTTCTGCTGGCTTGCCTTTTTGCCATTGGAGCCATCGTTTATTTCACGTTCCAATATATCCTTGACCACCAAAGAGCAGCCTTTCAGGCGCAGCAGTTCAGGGCGGAACAAGAGATCATGCGGTGGAAAAACGTGACCCTGCAAAAGGAGGTGGAAGACAACCAAAGCAAATTGAGTGCTTCCGTATTGGAGACGGCCCACAAGAACCAGTTCCTTTTTGACTTGAAGGCGCAGATACAAAAGCTGGAAAGTTCCCTGCCGGAACTTCGGAAGGTCGTCCGTTCCATTGACAGCGAGTTGAACCAGGAAGACTATTGGGACCAATTCCAGTTGACCTTCAACCAAATGCACCAAGCGTTCGTACACAAGCTGCACGAGCGCCACACCGACATCACCAACAACGACCTTCGCCTCTGTTGCTTCATCAGGATGGGCATGTCGAACGCTGAAATCGCCACGATCTTGAACATTACCGTGAATGGCGTGGAGCAGAGCAAGTACCGATTGAAGCGGAAAATGGGGTTGGAAAAGGAAGCATCGTTGAATGATTATATCAGGGCCGTGTAACCAGTGATTTTTATGCGGCAAAAGCGTTTGTCAGGGGATGAATTACATCCAATCGAGCAATTTGTTATTCATTTGCCCAAAATAAAATTTGCAGCAAGCGCAAAATTTTATTCTGCATCACAAGGCTTGTTGATAAAAATCATTGATAAAATACCCCAAAGACTGCTCAAAAGCATAAAACCGTAAAAACAAGTACCACTAATTTTGTAAACCAAGTAATTTTGTCGCTTGTCAGGTATAGAAATTAGCCCCTTACCAAAAATATGACCTCCAACAACCCTTTGATAAATGGTAGTGAGGCATGTACAACCAATTTATTCTTTCACAATTGTAAAACTTAAATTCATGAAAAATCTGGTTAGAAACTCGGCATTGCTCATGCTGATGGCTGCACTGGGCTTTTTCTTCTCCTGTAAAAAGGACGATGACAAGGCCAAGGTAATCGCAGGTTTCACGTTTGAGATTGATGCCAACGACTATCGCACCGTGAAGTTCACCAATACCTCCCAGGACTATGTTGAACTCTCTTGGAATTTCGGGGATGGTTCGGCACTCTCTACAGAGGAAAGCCCTTCGCACACCTTCGCAGGAGAAGGGAGCTACACCGTTTCTTTGACTGCTACGGATAAGAACGGTAAAAATCAAGACATTGCTACGCAAACCGTTACCTTGGTTGACCCGGACAAGCAGTTGACCGCATTGGCTGGCAACGGTTCCAAAACTTGGAAGTTGCTTCGTGTCCCTGATGCTGACTCTTGGCCATTGTTGGTTGGCCCAATTACCAATGGGCAAACCACCGATATTTGGTGGGCACAAGGCCGTGACAATGATGAGATTGCCCGCCGTCCTTGCATCATGAACGACGAGTGGACATTTACCCGTGACGGTGGAATGACCTACAACTCAAATGGTGATTTTTTTGCAGAAGGTGGCGTATTCGAACCTTCTGGCATGTGCTATCCAACTAATGCAACGCACCTGACAGGACCTGGTGGCTCTGACCTTACTGCTTTCGGTGATGGCACGCATAGCTACACTTTGGACGCTACATCGCTTACCCTAGAGGGCCTAGGCGCTTGGATTGGCTTGCCAAAAATCGGAACCGATACAGAGGTTAATACGCCGCAGCAATCAGTTACGCTTGACATTCTTGAACTGACCGACGGTACTGTTGACTATTTGGTATTAGAGTCTAAATGGAAATTTGCCGACAACACATCTGGCCAAGATGATGCTTATTGGAGGATTACCTTGGTAAGCTACGACGACCCGTCACAAGAGCCTCCAATCCCTGGCCCGAAACCAGTGGCGGCCTTCGCTACTACCTTTGATGGTTTGACGGTTAACTTCGTAAACAACTCACAAGATGCAACCAGCTATGCCTGGGATTTCGGTGATGGCGGCACTTCTGCTGAAGCCAACCCAAGCCACACTTATGCTGCTTCCGGCATTTACACTGTTTCTTTGACTGCAACCAATGCTAACGGTACTGCAACCGCTACGCAAGAACTCACGGTTAGCGCTGGTGCTATGACCGCCGACCTACTCGTTGGTGCTGCATGGCGGGTACGCAACGCTGCCAACTCGGTAGTAGTAGGCCCAGCCCTTGGCGATGGTAGCTGGTACCAAGTTTCTGCCGATGCGCTTGCAGGCGTTTTGACGGGTGCGGATGACTGGTCTTGCATGACAGATGACGACTTCATCTTTACCGCAGGCGGCAGCGGCCCCGGTGCAGGCTCTATGCAGTACAAAACAAATGGCACTGCCCGTAACGATGGCTACATGGGCCAACCACAGGGCTGCTGGACGGATGCCGAAATCGCTGCAAGTGGTAACGGTGCTGCCTTCGGCTCCGCAACACATACGTATGAGTTCATTCCAGCTTCTGCATCACCATCCGGCAGACCAATCATCAAGCTTACAAATGGTGCAACTGGTGCAGCCTTCATAGGCTTCTATAAAGGCTACCATGGTGGCGAAAATGGTGACGGTGCCAACCCACCAAACGGTGGCAATGCCACCAACCAGTACGAAGTAATGAGCTACCTGCTCGTGGGTGGCCAAGAGGTAATGACCGTTTCAGTTGACCTCAACGGTGACGCAGACGGTGGTGCAGCTTGGACGATGGTGATGGTTCGTTAAGAATTGTTTCATACCACACAATACAGGTGCAATTAGCACACCTCTGGCACCTGTTGATGTTCTTACCATTGTAAGTTAGACAAACAAGGCAAAGCAGGAAGATGGCAACCCCATCTTCCCTGCTTTCCCTTTGCGGTTATTGAAGGCTTTGCCCTCAATTTCCCTTTCCAAATCAAAGCATTATGAATAGGTCATTTTTACTTTCACTATTTTTTACAACCCTTGCCGTCATCTGTTCGGGGCAGGTCACAGGTCTGGTGACCGATGTCAACGGTGAGCCATTGATTGGGGCCACCGTGCTGCTCAAAGGCACCGACCAAGGCACCATCACCGAAGTGGACGGCACCTATAGCCTCGATGCAAAGGACGGCGTCCTTGTTTTTTCCTTCACCGGGTTCGAAGCACAGGAAATACCCATTGAAGGAAAAAAGAAGATTGATGTGGTTTTGCAAACCGCCAACCTCAACCTCAACGAAATTGTGGTCATCGGCTATGGCACCCAACGAAAGGCCGACATCACGACTGCTGTGGTGGTGGTGGACGAAGAGTCCATTAAAAACCGCCCAATGGTATCCGCTGCTGAAGCACTTCAAGGCAAGGCAGCTGGCGTACAGGTGGTGCAGCCCAGCGGCAAACCCGGTGGTGACATCTCCGTAAGGGTACGTGGTTCTACTTCCGTTACAGCTGGCAACGAGCCGCTCTACGTAGTGGACGGTGTACCGACCACCGACATCAGGGGCCTGAACCCCGCCGATATTGCCAGCATGACCGTGCTGAAGGATGCCTCCTCTGCGGCAATTTATGGTGCAAGGGCAGCCAATGGCGTGGTCATCATCACCACCAAAAGGGGGAAGGAAGGCGCATCCACTGTTACCTTCAATGCCTATTATGGCGTATCCAACCTACGCAGGACGGTGGAAACCCTCGGCACCAGGGACTATCGTGACCTGATAAATGAAATCATACCGGGTGCTTATGACCCTGCTTGGACCAACTACACCAACTGGAGCGATGAAACATTTGGCGTTGGCCAAGTGCAGAGCTACCAACTGGCTTTTGCCGGAGGCAACGAAAAAACCCGCTACCTGTTCTCCACGAACTACCTCAACCAACAGGGCATCGTGGCACCGGCCAGTTTCGACCGCTATTCCATGCGCCTAAATTTGGACAACCAAGTGAACAAGTGGCTGAAAATGGGCACCAACCTCAACCTGCTCCGTTCTTCCACAGAGGACACCCCAGACAATGCCAGCAGTGGCCGTGGCGGTGTCATCATGAGTGCGCTGAACACACCGCCGTTCCTCCGTACGTACAAGGCCGATGGCAGTGGCCAATACGACCCGAACCCGTTCCAGCCCTCATGGGAGAACCCAATCGCCTATATGTTCGGAGCTGACCAACGGTCAATAGACACCCGAATTTTTGGCAACGCCAACCTCGAAGCTACGGTTTTCAAAGGCTTTTCACTGAAAACAAACCTAGGTGTTGACCTCAATGCAAGTCAGTGGGACTACTACCTTGACCCCTTCCGCACCAATTTCGGGCGTGACCAAAGGGGCATCGGCAGGGCCAGCAAGTCCAATTCAAATATCTGGCTTTGGGAAAACACGGCCAACTACCAGCCCACCATTGGCGAAAGCCGATTTGGCATCCTTGTGGGTAGCAGCTTGCAGCAATCAACCTGGAGCAACTCCTTCATCAGCGGTTTCGATTTCCCGACCGATACCTTGGTTAAGACACTCAATGCCGCCAACGTGGTGCAGGGCAGCACCGATGTTCAGGAATGGGCTTTAGCATCGTTCTTTGGCCGCATTTCTTACGACTACAAGAGCAGGTATTTGCTCACGGCAACGCTGCGCCGTGATGGTTCCTCCAAATTGGCAAACCCTTGGGGCACGATGCCTTCCTTCTCAGTGGGTTGGCGCATTTCCGAAGAACCGTTCATGGAGCGGTTCGCTGGCATCTACGACATGAAAATCAGGGTAGGTTGGGGCAAAAACGGCAACCAAGAGGGCATTTCCAATTATGCCAAGTACGGCCTTGTTTCCTACTTCCGCCGCACACCGACGAACCCGCTTTCAGGCCCCGCTTCCGTACAGGTCTCGTATGGCAACCCCGACCTGAAATGGGAGACCACCACACAATCGAACATCGGCGTGGACTTGGCTTTGTACCGTGGGCGAATCAATTTCACGGCAGATGCCTACTACAAAAAAACGGAAGACCTCATCCTGAACGTGCAGCTCCCAAGCTCCTTGGACATCAATACCATCCAGACTAACGCTGGAACGGTGGAGAACAAGGGGCTTGAATTCGGCCTATCGACAGTGAATACCGAGGGTCGTGCCCTGAACTGGACGACAGACTTGAACATTTCTTTCAACCGCAACAAAGTGCTCGACCTGCAATACACCGATGTGTATTTCTTCGGCCCGATTTACAGCAACAACCAAGACGTGGCCATTGTGCGGGAAGGGCTACCGCTGGGCGTGTTCTATGGTTATGTTTCGGATGGGGTTGACCCCGAAACGGGCGACCTGATTTTCAGGGACGTGAACAAAAACGGCATCTGGGACACGGGCGACCGCACCGTCATTGGCGATGCCAACCCTGACTTCACTTATGGCATCACGAACAACCTGTCGTGGAAGAACTTCGACCTGAGCATCTTTTTACAAGGCAGCCAAGGCAACGATATTTACAACGCTACCCGCATTGACCTAGAAGGCATGTTCGATAGCAAGAACCAAAGTACTACCGTACTGAACCGCTGGACACCTGAGAACAGGGACACGGACATCCCACGGGCCAGGAACCTCTACAATATCAACAACTCGTCCCGCTTCGTGGAGGATGGTTCCTATATACGGTTGAAAGCCGTCACTTTGTCCTACAACGTGAACCCTAAATCGCTGGAGCGATTGAAAGTGCAGAAAATGTCGGTCTATGTGACGGGCCAAAACCTGCTCACTTTCACCAATTACAGTGGCTTCGACCCAGAGGTGAACGCCTTTGGCCGCAGCGCCGTGGAGCAGGGCATTGACTACGGTACCTACCCGCAGGCAAGGACACTGACGGCGGGGGTGAACGTGGAGTTTTGAGAAGCCATTTGAGATTAGTTTTTTGATATAAGATTTAAGATATACGATATTAGATTTAAGATTTAGGGGGTGTGCGGCAATTGCAGCGTAAGCAAAAATCGCAACTCAGCCCTCGCAAATCAGCCAATTAAATCTAAAATCATACATCTTATAGCTTATATCTTAAATCAAAACAACCCTGTTCATAAGTATCAGGGAAAAAATACTGAGCATGAAAAAGCATTTAATTCTTTTCTCAATAATCGCCGCCTTATTCATGGCATCCTGCGATGACTTCCTCGATATCGAGCCGTCATCGCAAAGCATTGCCGTGGACAATTCCGGCACGGATTCCGTCTATTTCAAATCAGCAGATGAAGTGGAAGCAGCCTTGGCAGGTGCCTATGCCGACTTCAAGAACGAGTATTGGCAGCTCGACAATATGGTAAATGGTGACGCCCAATCGGATGACGCCTACGCTTAATGGCGACAACCCCGACAACTTCCAGATTGACGAGTTCAAGCTGGTGGCTACCAACCGCAACGTGAGCCGTGACTGGGCCTACCTGTATTCCACCATCGGTAAATGCAACACGGTTTTGAACAACCTCGATGCCGTGACCGACCCTGCCCTCACTAGTACAAGGAAGGAAGAAATACGGGGGGAGGCTGCGTTCATTAGGTCCTATATGTACTTCCAGTTGGTGCAGCTTTGGGGCGATGTGCCATTGCAATTGCAGGAGGTAAAGACCATCAGTGCCGAGGTGTTGGACGAGATTTATCCCATCATCTTCCCTGCCCGTTCGCCGCAGGCGGAAGTGTATGCACAAATCATCGCCGACCTCGAAACGGCCTTGACAAGGGTGCGGGTAACAGCACCGGACAAGGGTTACGCAACGGTCGGGGCAGTGAACGCCATGCTGGCCAAGGTCTATGCCACGCAAGAGCCGCACGACTGGAACAAGGTGCTGGAATACTGCAATGCGGTCATTGCTGGGCCATATTCGCTCATGCCAACCTACGACGCACTTTGGAGCAACGCAAACGAAAATTCCGCCGAGTCCATTTATGAAATAAACTACTCTGGTGGTGCGGCTGACGGCAACTGGGGTACGAATATTTTCCGGGGCCTCGATTGGAAGAAGTTCAACCTGCCGAGCAACGACCTCGTGGCTGCTTTTGATGAAGAGGGCGACATGATTCGGAAGAATGCCAGCATCATTTTCTTGGATGTGACGGGCAAGTGGTCAGACGAGCATTGGCCACAGACAAATTACCCGTTCATCAATAAATGGCGCAACTTCAACGAAGGCAGCGACCAGAACTACATCTTTATCCGCCTTGCCGACATCTTGCTGCTAAAGGCTGAGGCCCTGAACGAAACGGGCGACCAAGCGGGTGCCATCGAAATCGTCAACCAGATTCGGAATAGGGTAAACTTGGCACCAACGACGGTTACCTCACAAGCCGACGTTCGCCTTGCCATTGAGAAGGAGCGCCGCCTCGAATTGGCGTTCGAGGGCCACCGCTGGTACAACCTCAAGCGCACGGGCCGTGCCATCGAGGTGATGAACAACGAGACGATTGACCACACTGGCAACCTCGTGGGCTACCAACTGACACCTGAGCGCCTCTACTGGCCAATACCACAAGCCGAGTTGGACAAGAACTCGAAGCTGGTACAGAACGATGGGTATTGATATTTTGGGTTCAACACGGAGACACAGAGACACGAAGGTACACTTAGTGTTTCTCTGTGCCTCCGTGTTTAATAATTAACTGCCATGAGAAATTTACTCGCCATCATTTTCACGCTCGCTACATTCCTATCCTCCGCTCAAAAAATCACCGTTTACACCACCGCCGAAAACACCAACCACCGCCTATCAAAAACGGAGGAACTTAGTTTGTCGCCCTTCGGGCAACCATTTGAAAACCAGCCTTGCGTCTTCGTTGACCCCTCGGAAACGTTCCAGACCTTCCTCGGCATTGGCGGGGCGCTGACGGATGCCTCGGCGGAGACCTTTGCGAAGCTGCCCGCCGACAAGCAAAAAGAAGTGCTGACGGCTTATTTCGACAAGGAAAAAGGCATCGGCTACACGCTCGCCCGCACGAACATCAACAGCTGTGATTTTTCCAGCGATATGTACACATACATCGCCGAAGGCGACAAGGAACTGAAAACGTTCAACCTTGCCCACGACGAGAAATACAAAATCCCGTTCATCAAAAAGGCGATGGACGTGGCGGGGCACTTGGATTTTTACGTCAGCCCGTGGAGCCCGCCAGCTTGGATGAAGGACAACAACGACATGCTCCAGGGCGGCCACCTCAAGCCGGAGTTTTACGATGCTTGGGCAAATTATTTCGTGAAGTTCATTCAGGCTTACGAGCAACAGGGTATCCCAGTTTGGGGCCTCAGCGTGCAGAACGAGCCAATGGCCAAACAGACTTGGGAATCGTGCATCTATACAGCAGAAGAGGAGCGGGATTTCATCAAAAAAAGCCTCGGCCCCACCTTGCAGCGCAACGGCCTCGGCAGTAAAAAGCTCATCGCTTGGGACCACAACCGTGACCTGATTTACCAGCGGGCCAGCACCTACCTCCACGACCCCGAAGCAGCAAAGTACATCTGGGGCATCGGCTTCCACTGGTACGAGGACTGGAACGGCGGCCTGCAATTTGACAACGTGAGGCGGGTTTACGAATCATTCCCCGACAAGAACCTGCTGCTGACGGAGGCCTGCAACTTCCCGTTCTCCTGGGAGACCATCAACCAATGGAAATGGGGCGAACGTTACGGCCAGAACATGATTCAGGACTTCAACAACGGCGCCGTGGCCTGGACGGACTGGAACATCCTACTCGATGAAACAGGCGGCCCTAACCATGTGAAGAACTTCTGCTTTGCACCCATCCACGCCAAGACGAAGGAGGGCACGTTGCACTATATGAACTCGTATTATTACATCGGCCATTTCTCGAAGTTCATACAACCTGGGGCGAGGCGCATCGTCAGCTCGTCGAGCCGGGCGCAGTTGCTGACCACGGCCTTCCGGAATCCCGACGGCAGCACTGTTGTAGTAGTGATGAACCCGACGAACGAGAAAATCAGCTATCGGATTTGGTTGAAAGGGCAAGCGGCGGAGACGGTGAGCTTGCCGCATTCGATTGCGACGTTGGTATTTTAAAAATTGTTGAATTGCTTCATTGTTGAACTGTTTATTGCAAGACAATTTAACAATGAAGCAATCCAACAATTCAACAATGAATCATGTATAAATTATTGCCAATCCTGCTGTTAATCAGCGCCTTATCCTGCAACTCCAAGTCTGAGGATGAAGAACCAATCACGCCCACCCCTACCCTGCCCGTGCAGGTCTGGACCACCTCTGCCGACCAAGTGAACCTGCTCTACAAGCGGTCACTCGCCTTCGCCACGGGGCGTGACGACCGCTTCACCACCATCACCATTGACACGGCGTTGGCCTTGCAGCCTATCGAAGGCTTTGGCTACACGCTCACCGGGGGCAGTGCCATGCTGCTCCATCAAATGGGTGCGACGGAACGGGCAAAGCTCTTAAAGGAGTTGTTCGGCAGCGACAGCACTTCCATTGGCGTGAGTTACCTGCGGATGAGCATCGGCGCTTCGGACTTGGATGCCACGGTGTTCAGCTACAACGACCTCCCAACTGGCCAGACCGACCCCGACCTCTCAGAGTTCAGCATCGCAAAGGACGAGGAGCACCTGATTCCCATCATCAAGGAGATTTTGGCCATCAATCCGGACATCAAATTCATGGGGTCGCCGTGGAGTCCGCCGACGTGGATGAAAACTAACGGGAGCAGCAAGGGCGGGCAATTGAAGCCTGAATATTATGGCGTTTACGCCCAATATTTCGTGAAGTACATCCAAGCCTACAAGGCGCACGGCATTGAGATTGACGCCATCACACCGCAGAACGAGCCTCACCATCCCGGCAACAATCCCAGTATGCAAATGCTGTCGGGGCAGCAGGCGGATTTCATCAAAAACCACCTCGGCCCTGCCTTCCAAGCCGCGGGCATAGCCACGAAAATCATCATCTGGGACCACAACTGCGACGAGCCGAACTACCCCATCGAAGTGCTCAACGACCCAGCGGCCAAGGCGTTCGTACATGGCTCGGCCTTCCACATGTATGCTGGCGATGCGGGTGCGCTCAGCACCGTGTATGCCGCCCACCCCGACAAGGCGCTCTACTTCACGGAACAATGGACAGGCAAGAACGGCACCTTCGATGGCGATTTCCAATGGCATATCAAGAACATCATCATCGGCACGATGCGCAACTGGAGCCGGGTGGCCCTCGAATGGAACCTCGCCAACGACCCCAACTACGGCCCACACACGCCCGGTGGTTGCACGGAGTGCAAAGGTGCTGTCACCATTGACGGCAACACGGCCACGAAGAATGTCGCCTACTATATCATCGGGCAGGTGGCCAAGTTCGTGCCGCCGGGTTCCACGAGACTGACCAGCAACCTCACGGGGCCGCTACCGAATGTGGCTTTTAAGCGGCCCGATGGCAAGTATGTTCTTTTGGTCTTAAATGAAGGCGCTGATATTCAATCGTTCAACATACAGGCGGGCAACCGCTGGATTACTGCGTCTTTGGGCGGGAAGTCGGCGGGGACGTTTGTGTGGTGAGGGGGAATTTCGTTAAATAAAAAGTGGCTGTATCATAAGTCAACCCAAAGAAATTGCCTCCGATAATTATTTGGCCGCCCGCAGATTTCGCAGGTTCACACAGATTTTCTTTTGGAAAATCTTGCATCTTCATCTGCGAAAATCTGTGCTATCTGCGGGAGAAAGACTTTTGATATAGCCTCTTTTATTTATTTAATGGCCTATGACAATTATTTAAGTGAAAACTTCACTGGTATTTTTTTATATACCCTTACCGGGGTTCCTCGCTGGCGACCTGGTTCCCAAGTAGGGAACGATTTTACAATCTGTAGTATCGTTTCACCACAACCATAGCCAATATCCTCTACAATTTGAGGGTTGGTGACTCGCCCATCTTTTTCCACGATGAAACTAATATATACTATGCCCTGAACATTATTTTTTCTGGCATCAGTTGGATACTTTAGCTTTCCATAAAGAAACTCAAGCATTTTTCTATCTGAACATTTTATTCGTTCAGACTTGCCCTCAACATTTTCACAACCCAAAAATATGGGAGGTTCTTCGACTACCTTGAAAACCTCATCCGTATCTTGAGTGGGCGTTGAAGCTACTGGTGTTAGCGACTGTTGTTGGGCTGAAGTAGTTGTAGTTTGTGCCTGGGCTTGCAATACCAATACTGTAAGTATATTGGTAACCATAAGAAGAATGTGTTTTTTCATGAAATTTGGTTTGATGAATAATAAATGTAAAAGTAAAGAAATTGCTCAAATAGAAGGCGGCACAACATTAAAACCTGCACCTGAAAATTTCTTTTGGGCAGCGGCGGCTGCCGCCCAAAAGGAGGAAAATTTGGGGGCGTTCCGCCCCAAGCCCCCTGTACGATAAATAGGTACTTTGCCGACGCTGACTTGCCTCACCCAAATATGCGATACTAACCCGACCCTCTCGCAGCTTTTCGCTAAATCATGCGATTACCTGCCAATCCAACCCACTGCCCCTTTGCATCATGATTAAGGCAAATATGGAGGCCTCCTTATAGCTGAAATCATTCGACATTAAAATCATTTCATCACCCGACTCGACAAGCATTGACCCCAGCTTGTTTTTTATCTAAATCATCATGAAAATCAGAATTCTATTCTTTGCAATGGCCAGCCCCATGGCGACGGCCATCTCCGCCCAAATCACCTTCACGGCGTCCGACGTGGCCATCATTGGCCAGCAGATGACGCAGGTATCCGACACGCTGCCCGATGCCTCCATCCAGGCAGGGCCGGGCGGCCAAAACCAAACCTGGAACTTCAGCACCTTGCAGGCACACGAATCCTATCCGTTGGATTTCGTTGCGCCAAGCACCACACCCTACACCGACTTGTTCCCGACTGCCGACGTGGCCAGCGTTGAAAACGACAGCGCCTTTGCCTATTATGAAAAGGACAACAATGGGCTGCGCTTGCTCGGCATTTATGGCTCATTTACCATCGAAGACGGCACGCTCGACTTAGCGGTGAAAAACACGCCAGCCATGAGCATCCTGCGGTTCCCTACCACGTTCAACGACGGCTACACGGAACAGTACAAGCGGGTCATCAATATGGCAGGTGCCGATGTGGGGCTGCCCGTGGACAGCTTCCGAGTTGTTAGTACCGTTTTGCGCAGCGTGCAATACGACGCCTACGGCAGCCTGACCACGCCCGCTGGCACCTTCGACGTGCTTCGGGTCAAGGAAACGGAGCTTTCCGTTGACACTACCTTCGTGTTGCTGTTTGGCACCTGGACGGAGTTCCCCGGCGAGCCGATTACCGATATTGCTTACAATTTCTGGACAAAGCAAAATGGTATCGGCTTCCCCGTTGCCTCCATCCAAGCGGATGAGTTTGGCAACACGGTCTCGGCCAGCTATTTGACTGATTTCACGGTGAGCCGTGCCGACGATGGTAAGGTAGAGCAGATGGCCTTCGAGCTATTTCCCAACCCTTGCAACGATTATATCAACCTCGATTTGCCTGCCAACTTCAAGGGCAGCGTGGAGGTTTACGACCTGATGGGCAGGGAAGTGCTCAGTCAAAATGTGGAAGGGCATTTTGCCCATATAGCGACCAATGGGCTGCCACAGGGCAATTATCTGGCTGTTTTGAAGCAGGAAAACCAGCGGATTGCTGGGCATCGGAAGTTTCAGGTGCTGCGGTAAAATGATTAAATAAAAAAGTCGGCGTGGCTTCGAGCCACGCCGACTTTTTTATTTAAACCTACCTTGTCACCACCACATCCCCCTTCACCACCTTCCGCTCCCCTGTCACCAATTCCACTTCGGCATACCAAACAAACACGCCAAAGTCCACGTCCTTGCCCCGGAACTTGCCGTCCCAGCCAGTGGCCACATCATTTGGCCGCAGGCCAAAGCCTTGGAACACTGCCTCACCCCAGCGGGTGAAGACTTGGAAAGAAGTAACCTCCACCACTTGGGTTTCATCGGCAAAGACCAGCAGCAGGTCGTTGATGCCATCGCCGTTGGGGGAGAAGATATTGGGGACGAAGATGCTGCCTGTGGGTACTATCACATTCACCGAAACGGAAACGGAAGCCGAGGCTGAACAACCGCCCATATCGGTTATTTCAACCGTATATTCCGTATTGCTGGTTGGTGAAGCAATCGGGTTCAAGCAATCCGTGCAGCTCAGCCCTTCGCTGGGCGACCATAGAATGGAAGCAATCTCAGAAGGCGGAATGTTCAGCACAGGGTTGAGTTGCACGGTAGCACCTGCCTCTATGGAAACAGCGGCAGCTAGCGAAATCACCAGTTGCGTTGCTTCCGCAATATTCAATTCAAATTCGGTTTCGCAACCATCGTCGTCCGTCACAAGCACCACATAATCAGCGGGTTGCAAACCATTAAAGCTGCCTGTCTGGTTTGTGGAGGCCCCACCATCAATTGAATACACGAACGGCGAAGCCCCGCCTTGGCCACCACTGAAATTGATGCTGCCCGTGGCCACAGCGCAAGTAGGCTGCGCTACCAACGGTTCAGGGAAAATGGCTTGTGCTGCTGTCACTACCGTTGAATCCAAGCCTGAGCAACCATTCTCGGCATTGGTCACTTGAAGAACGTAAGTACCTGGGGCATTGACCACAGGATTGGGCACATTGCTGCTGCCAACAAATCCGCCAGAAAGCGAGAACCAAGCGAAACTGGCAACAGAAGCATTGGAACCGCCTTGCAAGGTAGCCTCCGATTGGCCGCAAACCAAGGCAACTGGAGGCCCTGCATCCGCCATCGGTGGCACCAAATCCGCCGACACAATGGCCGTAGTTGTCGCCGTACAGCCCGTCCCTTGGTCGGTCACCGTTAGCGTGTAGGTGCCGGGAGCATCCACGAATATCAGGACATTTGTACCGCCTGACACGATGCCCGGCCCTTCCCATGAATACTGGATATTGGCTCCAATGCTGCTGCTTGTTCCATCAATTGAGGTCGTTGCAAGGGCGCAGGTAAGCGGCTGTGCAGCAACCGCAATAGCAGTAGGTGGTGTAGCCGTCTGCTGCACTTCGGCCGTCGCCGTTGCCGAACAGCCGTTGGCTTGGTTGGCTACGGTCAAGGTGTAAGTGCCAGCCGCATTCACCGTCGGCGTCAGCGTCGTCTGGCCGCTCACAAGGCCGGGGCCTTGCCAGATATAGAGAAAGCCCGCCCCTGTGCTGCTGCCCGTACCATCCAATTGCACCTCCTGTGCCGTGCAGTTCAAGTTTTGCGACGCCGCCGCAATGGCCGTTGGAGGGGTCGTATTGGATGTCAAGGTGGTGGTCGACGTAGCTGTACAGCCGTTCGGTCCGGTGACCGTGAGCGTATAGGTGCCAGCCATATTGGCCGTTGGCGCCAAGGTCGTACCACCGAGCAGGATGCCGGGGCCTTGCCAGAGGTAGCTGAACCCTGCGCCCGTGCTGCTGCCCGTGCCGCTCAGTGGCACTTGCTGCAAAAGACAAGTGATACTTTGCGGCGCAGCCGCAACGGACGTTGGAGGCGTACCATTCTGTATGACCGTTACCTGGGCGGTGCTCGTGCAATTATTTGCCAAATTGGTGACAGTTAGTATGTAAATGCCGGGGGCATTCACCATCGGCGAAAGGGTTGTGCCGCCGCTCACCACGCCTGGCCCGGCCCACAGGTAAGTGTAAACCGTGCCCGTACTGCTGCCCGTTCCACTCAGTGTAATAGGCTGCGTGCCGCAACCGAGTTGCTGGTTCGTGCTGGCGGTGGCGGTGGGCTGCTGCGCAACGTCGGTGACCTGCACACTCGCCAAAGTCTGGCAGTTGTTCTGGGTGTTCGTGACAGTGAGCAGGTAGGTGCCAGCGGCAGTGACCGTCGGGTTCAAGCTGTTTGCACCATTGAAGATAGTGCCGTCTGTGGTCGTCCAAAGGTAGGTGATGCCGGGGCCGCTGCTGCTGCCCGTGCCGTCCAAGGTCACCTGCTGCACAGAGCAGGTCAGCGTTTGCGCAGCACCCGCATCGGCGGTGGGGGCGTTGGCGTCTTGGCCAACTTGCACCTCGTCCGTTGCGGAGCAGCCGCTTTGCAATTCGGTGACGGTGAGGGTGTAAGTGCCGGGGGCGTTCACCGTCGGTGTCAGGGTTGTTTCATCAAGCAGGATATTGCCATTCTGTGTCGTCCATTCATAGCCAAAACCCGCACCACTACTGCTTCCAGCGCCATTCAGCGACACGCTGGATTGCCCACAAAGCAGCGTTTGCGCAGCACCTGCCTCAGCGGTCGGCAAGTTGCCGTTCTGCGCCACCAGCACCGATTCACTGGCCGAGCAGCCCGTCTGGACGTTAGTCACCGTGAGCGTATAAGTGCCCGGCGAGCCAATGGTCGGCGTGAGCGAACCGGGGCCGGAGATGATGCCCGTGCCCGTGCCCGTGAATGCCCAATTGTAAAAATACTCGATGCCCGTGGGCGCCGTGGCCGAAAGCTGCAACTGCGTAACGGTGCAGTTCAAGCTGCCCGGTGGGGCAACGTCCACGGCTGGTAGGTTGCCAAAGGAGTCAACCGTCAAGGCGTCAGTGGCCGAACAGCCGTTGGTGGCATTGGTGACGGTCAGGGTATAAATGCCCGCACTGCCAATATTGATGGTTTGGTTCGTCTCGCCCGTTGACCAAAGGTAACTGATGCTGGGGCCTTGGCTGCTGCCACTACCATCAAGTACAGCCGAAGGCGTAGCACAGTCCAAAGTTGGCGCTGGGCCTGCATCAGCGATGGGCGCTAGGGTGTCAATGGCCACCGTCACCGAAGCGTTTGCCACGCAGTTGTTGTTTTGGTTGAAAAGGATGAGTTGATAGACGCCGGGCTGGTTCACCGTGGGCGTCAAGGTAGTGACCCCACCTGTGAAGCTGGGGCCGTTCCAGGTGATGGTGATGCTCGCACTGGTGGAGGAGCCGATGGCGTTCAGCGTGATTTCGTCCGTGTCGCAGTCGAGTTGGGTTGCTGGCGCAATGACGACGGTCGGCGCATTCGCATCCTGTCCAACCGTTAGCGAGTCAATGGCCGTGCAGCCGTTCGCCGCATTTTCCACCATCAAAAAATAAGTACCCACCCCGTTCACCTCCGGCGTAAGCGTCGTGCCACCATTGACGATATTGCCACCCGTGGTCGTCCATTGGTAGCTGATGCCGCCGCCCGTGCTGCTGCCCGCCCCGCTCAGGTTCAGGGGCGTTCCTATGCAGTCCAACGTGGCGTTTTGTCCTGCTTGCGCAATGGGCGGGGTGGTATTAGCAACAATGGACACCGATGCTGTTGCGGTACAACCATTGGCTGCATTGGCAATGGTGAGTACGTAGGTACCTGCGCTGCCCACCCAAGGCGTAAGCGTGTTCTGGCCGCCGAGGAACGTGCCCCCGTTTTGCGCAGCCCAAACCAAGCCAAAACCCGCACCGTTGCTGGATTGTGCAGCACTCAACTGCAAGGAGTCCACCACGCAGTTGAGCTGTTGCGCCGGGGGCGCAATGGCGGCGGTCGGCAAGGCGAAATTGGCAGTGACGACGAGGGTATCCGTTGCGGAGCAGCCATTTGTATTGTTCGTGACTATCAGGACATAAGTCCCTGCCGAGTCCACGGTGGCCGAGGAGCCGTTGGTTGGGCTGGTAAAATGGCCGTTCGGGGTGCCCCATTGGTAGCCAATATTGCCACCGCTGCTACTGCCCGTGCTGGATAAGGTGGCAGTATTTGCGGAGCAATTCAAATTGCCGGAGGCAACCGCAATGGCCGTGGTGGCCGAGCCGTCTGCCGTGACCGTCGTGGTCGCAGTGGCGGTGCAGCCGTTTTGGTCGTTGGTGACGGTGAGGGAATATAGGCCGGGGGCATTCACCACACAATTGTTCAAGGTTGTTTGGCCAGACTGGACGCCAGGGCCTTGCCATAAGTACGACAGGTTGCTGCCTGTGCTGCTGCCGTTGCCACTAAGGGTGACAGCGGTTGCACTGCACGAAAGCATGTTCGGGGCGCTGGCAGCGGCGGTCGGCAGGGCCGTGTCCTCGTCAACGAAGGCGGTGGTAGTGGCCGTGCAGCCGCTGATGCTGTTGGTGACGGTAAGGGTATAAAGACCGGGTTCGTCCACCTCGGCGATGGGGGTACCTTGGCCAGCGATGAGGTTTGCCGCTGGCTCCCACAGGTAGCTGATGGTGCCACCCGACGAGGAGGCGCTGGCATCCAAGGTCACGGCTGTCTGCGAGCAATTGAGGCTGCCCGGCAGCGCAATGATGGCATTTACCACGTTGGGGTCGGGCAGCACGGTGATGGATTTGGAATCTGTGCAGGTGCCACTGCCTGTGTCGAAGCTGACGTTAAGGGTATAGGTGCCGTCTGCGTTCACCGTGGCGATGGGGCTGTTGGCGCCGCCAATGATGGACGGGCCATCCCAGGAGTAGGTGATGCCGGGGCCGGAGGAGGAGGCACTGCCGTCGAGGTCAATGCCGTTGGCAACTTGGTTGCAAGGCAGTACAATGGTGGCAGGAAGGACAGCGTCCACATCCGCAACGTCCACCGTGACTTGGTCGGTGGCGGTGCAAGCCTCGGCAAAATAAATATCGTCCAAGACGTAGTCGTCGCCGAGAAAGCCGTTGCCGCCGCTGATTTGGTCAACGATGCAAACTTGCGCCGTGGTGGCTCCGCCAGAAAACCACGCCGCCCCGAACTGCTGCCAGTTGCAACCTGTGCCAGGGGTGTAAGGCGTACCTACGGGCGTTCCGTTTACGACGAATTGCAAAGCAGGCGGCGTAATGGGCGATGCCGTAGCCCATCCGCTCATGGTGTACCAGGTGTTTGGCGAAACGGGCACAGTCTGGCAATAGACCTGCGAACCAGCCGTTGCCGAGCCGTTGACGAGCATCATATAGCCCGTGCCATTGCCGAAGGTGTGGTCGTCGCAAGGTGGAAAATTGGAATTGACCAAACTGGGCGAGGTCGTCAGCGTGTAGGTTCCCGGCGTAATGGGCGTCGGGGTGTAGGTGTATGCGCTGGTGAAGCCGGAGTTTCCACTTTCAAAATCGGGGTTGGTGAGCATATTGGGCGCCGAGGGGTCGAAGGCTTGCGCCGACAGTGTATAGACCATCGGCCCGGTGACCGTGGCAATCGGGTTCAGCACATTGGGGTTGCTAAGCCCCGTGGCTGGCGACCATGAAAACCCGAGGAATGTGCCAGTGACATCGCCATCCAGCGTGGTCATGCCATTCTGGTTGCAGACGAACTTGTCGGGACCAGCGTCCACGGTGATGCCGGGGCATTGGGCATGTAGCGGCAGTTGCGACAGCAAGAAAGAAAAACAGGTAGGGCTTGCAGTGTGTATTGGTGCTCATCTTTTAACGAAAATTCGCCAAAGAAAGCAAATATTTGAAAGATGGACAAAAAGCATTACTGCACCACCACCCTTTCCACCTGCACCTGCCCATCCACGCTGCGGAAGCGAACAAGGTAAACGCCTTTCTCCCGCAGCCAAAGTTCGTAGTTGCCCGATTTTCTGGGCAACTGCTCCACGGGACGCCCGTTGAGGTCAAAGACCTGCACTTCATGGATTTTGCTGGATTCAACAAACAGGCGGCCATTGCTGCTGAGGGTCGGGTAGAGTTTCACGAAGGGTGCTTTCGGTTGTTGTTTGGTGCTGCTTGGCAGGGCGTCCACCGTCATTTGGACGGAACGCACCAGTACGGGCGCACGGTCGGCAGCATCGAACATGGTGCGGAAAGTCTCAATTTCTGGCGTCATCACGGAGAACATCTCGTCCATCCATTTCGGTGGCAGTGGCTGGTAATAAACATTGGCGGTGACTTGCAATTGCTCCCAGACGCCGTTCATGGGGATGTAGTAATGCACCACATCGCTTCCTGTGCCTTCCAATGCTCCATCCCGATTGAAGGAAAGGTCGGAGGCATCCACGCCAGCTATCAAGGTGGTATCGTAGGCAGAATGGGAAGTGGTAAACCCAAGTGGGGGTATTCGGTTGTCTTTGATGGGGTCCTTGGCACGTACCAGCACGGTGGTCACGTCGCCGTTCACATCGCCCAGCACCAATTCATAAATCTGCACCTGTTCTTCATCGGTGATAACTTGGTAATGCGGCTCATAGGTGTCATTTTGGCCAATCACCTCGTAGTTTTCATCCATTTTGCCCGAAACAAAAACCGTATCGCCTGACTCCGTTTGTACCACAAACTGGATGAACGCACGCCGGGACGGATAGCCCGATGGGAATTTATGCCCCGCCAAATTGGTGAGCTTAACGGCGATTTTAGCGGTGTCCAAGGTTCTGTCAATCAAGCCAATATCAAGCAACAAGGTCTTGTTTTGGAGCATGTCCTTGGTCTTTAGCAGCACATCCTGGAACTGGGACGGGCCAGCAGTGAGGCCAAGCGCATCCACATTGTCACGAAACAGGCCGAGCATGGTCACGTTGCCGCCCACGAGTTCGTGCAGGTAGTAGGGGCTGCGTGGCTCGGTGTTGGCCCCGGTCACGAGGCGCACTGGCCATTTGTCGAGGCTGGGCATGTGGCAGCCTTGGCAAGAAATGCTGTCCCGGTAGGCGGAGTTGACCCATTCATGGTAGGTGGCCTGTTCCACAAATTTGTCGCCTGTGGGCGTTCCCGCATAGTCAAACGTTTCTGTGATGAGGGTATGGCAGCCAGCACAAGCCTCGCCCTTGCCCATTTTTTCGCTGAACTTGGGCTTGTAGCCCGTTTCTGTCAGCATTGGGCTTACCAATGGTGAGGTATAAGGCCCATAAGCAACTTTGAAGGTGTCAAAAGTCAGTTGCCCACTGAACGAAGTGCCCATCAAATCCTGCTCCATCATGTGGCAGGCGAGGCAAGAGACACCATCCAAAGCCAGCGTGTCCGTCACCATGTCGGCAATGCCATAGTGGAGGGCACCCAGGTGCTTGGCATCGAAATGGCCCATCGGGGCATGGCAGCTCGTGCATTTATCCTCGATTTCCGCTTTGTGCTGTGGGTAGAGCAACACTTCGTGGCTGACTTTGGCCCGCCAGAAGGGGTCCCTGGCTGAATTGGCCATCATCGTCGCCCGCCAGTCGTCGGTCACGTTCACGTCGTTGCCGTTCTGGTCCACGCTGGCGATGCCGAGCGTGTCGAAGCCGTGGCATTTCTGGCAGACGCCGCTGCCCGCAAAGAGGTAATTGTAGCCTTTGGGCAAGCTGGTATCACCCAGCATCAGCTGGAAATGCGCCATCTCGGCATCGGAATGGAAACGCTGGATCTCGGCGTCCTTTTCCAAGGTGAGGTTGGCCAGCAGCAGGGGCAGGGCAAGCAGTGGGATGCAAACGAGTAGTATGTTGCGGTATTTCACGAGCTGATTTTCGATTTTAGTCCCTTCGGGGATGAAAAGGATTTACGATTGGGGCAAAATTACTGGAAAAGCAGGAGCACGGGGCAGCTTGGGCGAGCGTTATTTGGTAGCTGCGTTGCAATTAGCCTTTCCGCTCACCTGACCGTAGGTATTCAAACCCTCGCCTGTTCGTACCGACCCGCCAGCAAATGCACGGCCAACAACCCCACCAGATAAGCAGAGGCAGCCCAAACAAACAGCGGTTCGTACCCCACCCGGCTGATGACCAAACCGGAAACCGCTGCTAAAATCACGCCACCCAACGAGCCGAACATGCCCGCAATGCCGACCACAGAGCCGATGGCTTTTTGGGGAAACAGGTCGCTCGCCAAGGTGTAGGCATTGGCCGACCAGCCTTGGTGGGCGGCTGCTGCGAGGGAAATCAGGCCCACGGCCAGCCAGATATTGTTCGTAGTAGCAGCTGTGAAAATTGGTACCACGCAAAGGGCGCACAGCAGCATGGTTAATTTCCGTGCCTTCGGCAATTCCCAGCCTTTTTTTATCAAAAACGTGGCCAACCATCCGAAAAACACGCTGCCCAAATCGCTGATGAGGTAAATGGCCAAGAACGGCAGGCCGATGTTTTTTAAGTCCAATTTTTCCGAAAAACGCTGGTTTTCGTTGAAAAAAGTGGGGAGCCAGACGAGGTAGAACCACCAGATTTGGTCGGTGAAGAACTTGGCAGCGGCGCAGGCCCAAGTTTGGCGATACAGCAACAGTTTCCCCCAAGGCATCCGCTCATGGCTGAAGGGTGCTTCGCCAGGGTGCGGCACCTCATTTCGTTTGTAGAACCGCCACCAAAGCAAGAGCAGCAACAATCCAAGCATGCCCGTGAGCAGAAAGGAAGCCCGCCAGCCCCAGCCCAGCACCATTGGCGGCACGAGCAAAGCTGTGAGGATGATGCCCGTGTTGGTGCCAGCGTTGAAAATGCCCGTAGCAAAGCTGCGCTCCGCCTTGGGAAACCACTCCGCCACGGTCTTGATACTAGCAGGGAAAATGCCGGACTCGCCTACGCCGAGTATGCCCCTTGCGCCCACCAGCCCCTTGAAGCCACCCACGAAAGTGTGCACCAATGCACCCGCCGACCAAACGGCGATGCAAGCGGCAAACCCCTTTCGCACGCCAACCTTGTCAATGAACCAGCCAGCCAGCAAGAAGCCAAGTGTGTAGGCAAATTTGAAAGCAGCGTCCACATAGCCCATCCAAACCTTGAACTGCCCTTTGGCCGCTTCGTCCAGCACGTCGGTGCCGAGTATCATGCGTTTGAACTCATCATCGAGCATAACGAAGCTGAGCACGTTCCGATCAACGTAATTGATGGTCGTGCCCACAAACAGCAAGGCCAAGATTTTCCATTTGTAGTTCATTTCAGTCCCCTTTTTTGAGCCTTTGCACCATTGCCAGCGCCTCCCCTACCCTTTTCTCCAGTGTATCAAAGTCTTTTTGTTCCAACAACTCCTTGGAAATCAACTGTGAGCCAAGCCCAACGCAAGTGACACCAGCAGTAAACCAAGCCGCCAGGCTCTCCTCCGTGGCCGTGATGCCGCCCGTGGGCATAATGCTCGTCCAAGGTTGTGGGCCTTTCAGGTCTTTGACGAACTGTGGCGAATAGATACTCCCTGGAAATAGCTTGATGACCTCACAGCCCAGTTCTTCGGCCCGGCCAATCTCAGTCATTGTGCCGCAGCCGGGCAGGTAGGCCACCTTTCGGCGGTTGCAGGTGAGCGCCACATCGTCACGCAAAGCAGGGCTTACGATGAAATTGGCGCCCAGCTGGATGAACAGGGCTGCCGTGCCCGCATCCGCAATGCTGCCCACGCCGAGGGCCATGCCGGGCAGTTCACGGAGGGCAAATTTGATCAGTTCGCCGAAGACCTCATGGGCAAAATCGCCCCGGTTGGTGAACTCCAACAAGCGGCTGCCCGCCCGGTAACAGGCTGCGGTTACGGCCTTGCACACCTCGATGTCGGGGTGATAAAAAAGTGGGACCAGACCTTGGGCGGCCATTTGTTGCACGACTTGGATTCTTGTAAAAATTGCCATTTTTTTATTGATTATCTGCTAACCCTGCCGCCCCCAGCCCCGTTCACCAAGGCCTCTACTTCGGCTACGGTTACGAGGTTCAGGTCGCCGGGAATACTATGCTTCAGCACTGCAGCAGCCACCCCAAAATTGAGGGCTGCTTGGTCATCCATGTTGCGGAGCAAACCGTATAGCAGCCCGGCCATGAGCGCATCGCCGCTGCCGACCCTGTCCACGATTTGGGTGATTTGGTAACTGCTCGATTCATGCAGTTTTTTTCCATCGAAAAGCACGGCACCGAGGTTTTGGGAAGCCGAATCGCTGCCGCTGCGACGGGTCATCACGATTTTTTTTGCCTTCGGGAAACGCTCCATCAACTGCGTACTCACCGATTCGATGGCCGCCATTTCATTGTCTTCCTTTGCCTTCGGCAATATGCCAAAATGGGCCGCCGCATCCTCCATGCTGCACAGCACGAGGTCGCACCCAGCCACCATCGGGGGCAGTACTTCCGAGGGCAATTTGCCGTATTTCCAAAGGTTTTTCCGGTAACTGAGGTCAAAGGAGACCGTGAGGCCGTGGTGGTTGGCCGCTTCTATGGCCTCGGCACATGCAGCCGCAGCGCCCTGCGAAATGGCGGGGGTGATGCCCGTCCAATGAAACCAAGTGGCGGACGCAAAAACGGCATCCCAGTCCACCATACCAGGTTGGATGGT
The DNA here is from genome assembly GCA_016714985.1 of Saprospiraceae bacterium. Lineage (GTDB taxonomy): Bacteria > Bacteroidota > Bacteroidia > Chitinophagales > Saprospiraceae > UBA6168. The sequence continues at coordinate 202,957 of JADKBS010000010.1, forward strand.
GGCCATGCTACTGTCTGCCCGGTCGTAGATGACCTTGCCATTGCGGTGACCAGCGCCTTTTTCATAGAAATAGACCCCCAGCCTATCGCCGCCCCGCAGCATACACGAGGTGCCCACACCCCAGCGCCGAAGCTCGGCCAGCACAGCGTCGCCCAAGTCGTTGTCGGGCAGGCGGGTCACGAACTGCACTTCCTCACCAAATTGCGCCAGCGAAATGGCCACGTTGCTTTCACCGCCGCCATAAACCACTTCCAGCGAAGTTGCTTGCGCAAACCGCTGGTGGCCGGGTGGCGAGAGCCGCAACATGATTTCGCCAAAGGTGATTATTTTGTTTTTTATCACTATTTTTGTAAAAATTTGATGATGATTTCCAAGTCCCAGATTGATGAGGTCGTAAAGGCGATTGTTGAGAATTACGAACCTGAGCAGGTAATTCTCTTTGGCTCATACGCTTCCGGTGTAGCTTTTGAAGCGGGCGAAGTGATTCATAAAGCAGAAAACTTCCGGACATTCATCCTTTCAAAAATCTGATTTTACCAGCCGAAATACCCTTTCGCATTCCGATAGCAGATATCCTCCACGATACTGCCGAGCCAATTCACATCATTCGGCAGTTCGCCTTGGTGTACGTCCTTTCCAATCAAATTGCAGAGCAACCTACGAAAGTACTCATGCCGGGGGAAAGATAGAAAACTCCGGCTATCCGTCAGCATCCCGATGAAGCAACTCAGCAAACCCATGTTCGAAAGGGCGTTGATTTGCTTTTCCATGCCGTCCTTTTGGTCGAGGAACCACCAGGCGGAGCCAAACTGCATCTTGCCCCGGACAGTACCATCGTTGAAGTTACCCGTCATCGTGGCCATCACCTCGTTGTCACGGGGGTTGAGGTTGTATAGGATGGTCTTCGCCAATTTGCCCGCCAAGTCGAGGCGGTTGAGAAACTTGGCCAAGCTGGCCGCCTGCTCCCCGTCGCCGATGCTGTCGAAGCCCGTGTCAGGGCCGAGTTGGTGGAGCAACAGGGTGTTGTTATTGCGCTGCGCACCAAGGTGGAACTGCTGTACCCAGCCCCGCTCGGCATATTGGCTGGTAAGATGGTAAAGCATGGCCGACATGTACATTCGTGCCTCACCCTTCGTTATTTCCAGGCCAGTCAGCCGTTTTTGGAAAATAGCGTTGACCTCGCCTTCGGTAAAATCCTCCGAATATGCCTGCTCCAGTCCGTGGTCTGCTATGCGGCAGCCATTTTCATGGAAATAGTCCATGCGTTGCCTAAGCACCTGCAACAAATCGTCAAAAGATTGAATGGGCGAACTAACCGCTTCGCCGAGTTTCTCGACGTAATTTTTAAAGCCATCATTTTGTATCAAAATGGCCTTGTCAGGACGGAAAGCGGGGTAGAGTTGAAAGGGTTGATTGGGGGATTGAACATTTCCCGCCCGTGCTTTGTATTGCCGATGAAAACGCAGATCATCCGCAGGGTCGTCGGTTGTACATACGACTTCGACGTTCATCCTTCGGAGCAAATTTTGAGTGGAAAAGGCTTCCGTTTGCAGCAGTTCGCTGCAATACTGGTAGATATGCTCGGCATTGTATGGCGTTAGTAATTCATCCACACCGAAATAGCGTTTCAACTCTAAATGCGTCCAGTGAAACAAGGGGTTGCGGATGGTATAAGGCACAGTTTCCGCCCATTTTTTGAATTTCTCCAAGGGTGTTGCATCGCCCGTGATAAAGTGCTCCGGGATGCCGAAGGTGCGCATGGCCCTCCACTTGTAATGGTCGCCATTCAGCCAGATGGCTGTCAGGTTCTCGAAATTTTTATCCTCCGCTATTTCATCGGGAGACAAGTGATTGTGGTAGTCTATGATGGGCTGCTTGGCAGCGTACTCATGGTAGAGGATTTCCGCCGTGCGGTTTTCCAACAGAAAGTCGTCGTTGAGAAAAGGTTTAATGCTCATTGTCGGTTCGTGGTTCGTGGTTCCTGATTCGGGCGAGGGATTTTTGAAAAGGTAACAGCTTTATCATGCTGTAGGAAACCGTTGACGCCATGAGGGCAGTTTTGTTTGGCTGCTCATGTGGTGTGACCAGTTTCTTATGGAATGGCAAAAAACATCGTTTTTGTTGAAGCAGTATTGGTTTTCAATAAAATTGTTAATAAAAAGCCGTCAAAGCTTGTAAAATTAAAGCACTTGCCTACTTTTCGGGCTGATTATTTTATTTGAACAAACATAAACCTCCGCATGAAAAATATCACCAAAATTTTCTTCGTAAGTTGTTTCACTGTTTTGATGACCTTGCCCGGTTTTGCCCAAAAGCAGTTCAAGGCACTGCTATTCACCCGAACAGCAGGGTTTCACCACGAGTCCATCAACGAGGGCGTGGATGCCATCAAAGCCATGGCCGAGCGCCATTTCTTCGATGTGCATTGGCACGAAGACCCTTCCCAGTTCAACGACAAAAACCTAGAGCAGTTCCAGGTCATCATCTTCCTGAACACCACAGGCGACATCCTCAACGACGAGCAACAGGCGGCGATGGAGAAGTTCATAAAGGCTGGCAAGGGTTATGTCGGCATCCACAGCGCCTCTGACACCGAGTACGATTGGCCTTGGTACACCAAGCTGGTCGGCAGGTTGTTCAAGATTCACCCAGCCATACAAACGGCCCGCATTAAGGTGCTCGACCGCAAGTTCCCAGGCTTCGAGCTGATGCCCGACGACCAACTATGGACGGACGAGTGGTACGAATACAGCGAGGAGAAAACCACTGGTCTGAACTACTTGATTTCTGTGGACGAAAGCACCTTTGACCCAAAGGCCAATTGGGGCAGGGTATCTGGCACGGGCATGGGCAGCTTTCACCCGATTGCCTGGTACCACAACTTTGACGGCGGTCGTTCCTTCTACACCGGCCTCGGCCACATGCCTTCCAAATATTCAGACCCCGGCTTCCTTGTACATCTCTATGGTGGTATATATTGGGCTGCCACGGGGAAGGGGATGAGGTAGTTTGCAGCTTGTCCGCCTTTGGCGGGTTCGACAGGGGGCAGTTGGCAGTCAGTGACTGGGATAACTCAAGTTACTGCCTGTTCATAAAAGAACTTTTACTGTATCTCCAATTGATAGGACTCCAAGAATGGAAGAAGCGAAAATTTTGCTGCGCAAAATTTTCGCTTCTTCCATTTCGAGGAACATCCGCAACATTCCTTAATTATTTCCAACCATGAAAATAGCAATCGTAACGGGTGGTGGTTCGGGCATTGGGCTGGCCATTGCCACCAAATTCGCAGCGGAGGGGATGCTCGTTTATATTACAGGCCGCAACCTCGAAAAGCTGCAATCCGCACAGGCCGCCATCGGTGAAAACTGCCGTGCGGTGCAACTGGACATGGAAGCGTTGGGCGACATCCCAGCTTTTGTCCAAAGCATTGCGGAGCAATACGGCCATATTGACGTGCTGGTGAACAATGCGGGCATCAACATGAAACGGCCCTTCCTTGAGGTGACAGACGAGGATTTCCAAAAAGTCATCACTACGAACCTAACCGCTGTGTTCGTGATGAGCCGGGAAGTGGCCAAGGTCATGTTGCGGCAGCAATCGGGCAGCATCATCCATATCAGCAGCATGGCTGCGCAATATGGGTTGCCGAAGGTCATTGCCTACTCCGCCAGCAAGACGGCACTCGAAGGCATGGCCCGTGCCATGGCCTCCGAACTATCCCCGCACGGCATCCGGGTGAACTGCATCGCCCCTGGCTTCATCGTAACAGCCATGACCGACAAGGCGCTCAACTCCGACCCCGACCGCAAAAACCGGGCACTGGCCCGAACCCCCATGGGCAAAATGGGCCAACCAGCGGACATTGCCAATGCTGCTTGGTTCCTTGCCAGCGATGCCAGCACCTTCGTGACGGGGGAGGTAATCAAGGTGGATGGGGGAAATTCCATAGGGTTTTAGCCCTTGAACTGGCGTTCAGGCAAATAGTTTTACAAAAATTTTTCGCCTCGCAGGACTTAGTTTAGTTTTGACACAAAGTCCAAAATTCCAAAAAATACATCTCTGGTAAAAATATTTTTTGAGGAAAACTGAAAGCTTTTCCCTTCCAAATCTGCTTAGAAATTTCACCCAAAATCATCATGTACCTACTTGGATACGACATAGGCAGTTCCTCCATAAAGGCTGCAATAGTAGATGTGGAGACTGGAGCTACCTTGGCGGTCGCTCAATCGCCCGAAACGGAGATGGCCATAGTAGCACACCACCCCGGTTGGGCCGAGCAAGACCCAGAAAGTTGGTGGGAACACGTCTGCTTTGCCACCCGCCATTTGTTGGCCAATTGCTTGGTGCAACCCAACGAAATCAAGGGCATCGGCATCAGCTACCAGATGCACGGGCTGGTGGTGATGGACGAAGACCAGCAGCCGCTCCGACCCGCCATTATCTGGTGCGACAGCCGGGCCGTGGAAATTGGCAACCGGGCCTTCGACGCCATCGGCCACGAGCACTGCCTCTCCCACCTGCTCAATTCGCCTGGAAATTTCACAGCCTCCAAATTGAAATGGGTCAAGGACAACGAGCCTGCCGTTTTTGAAAAAATAGACAAGTTCATGCTCCCCGGCGACTATATCGCCATGCGCTTGACGGGTGAGGCCATGACCACGCCAAGTGGCCTTTCGGAGGGCATATGCTGGGATTTTTTGAAAAACGACGTATCTGACGAGGTGCTCGGCCATTTTGGTTTTGATAAAAAAATGGTGCCGCAGGTCACGCCCACTTTTTCGTTGCAAGGCAAACTGACCGCCAAAGCCGCCGCTGCCACGGGCCTTGCCGAAGGCACCCCCGTCGCCTACCGTGCGGGCGACCAACCGAACAATGCCCTGAGCCTCAACGTGTTGCAACCCGGAGAAGTGGCCGCCACGGGTGGCACATCGGGCGTGGTTTATGGCGTGGTTGACAAGGCGGTTTATGACGCTAAAAGCCGGGTGAACAGCTTTTTGCACGTGAACCACGGCATCCCGTCAGCCGTCAGCCGTCAGCCGTCAACCGACAGAATCGGCATTCTACTCTGTATCAATGGCGCAGGCTCCCTCTACCGTTGGCTGCGCCAAACGGTGGGCCAGGGCAACATCAGCTACCCGGACATGGAAAGGCTGGCGGCCTCCGTGTCAATCGGCGCTGACGGATTGTGCATCCTGCCCTTCGGCAATGGGGCAGAGCGGATGCTCAACAACCTCGACCTCGGCGCTCAAATCCATGGCCTCCAACTGAACCGACACAGCGCTGCCCACCTTTACCGGGCGGGCTTGGAGGGCATCGCTTTCTCCTTCGTTTATGGTGCTCAAATAATGAAGGAAATGGGCCTCGACATTTCGGTAATGCGGGTCGGGAACGACAACCTTTTCCAGTCCGCCATCTTCTCGGAAACCATTGCTACGCTGCTCGGTTGCAGCATCGAGGTGGTGCAGACAACGGGGGCCGTGGGCGCTGCCAAAGCGGCAGGCGTGGCGACGGGGATTTACCCCAGCATCGAGGCTGCAATGGCAAACGTGACGGTGATGGGGCGGTATGAGCCGAGGGCGGAGAAAGCTGCGAAATACAAAGCTGCTTATGAGCTTTGGGTAAACATCATTAACGTTGCTATAAATTAACACAATCTGATAGGTCAACGAAATTAGCTTAGACTTAGAATTCGAAGCACTGAATTGAAAACCAAGCAGTTGTCCAATCTTAAATGGTAAATCTAAATTCGTAAACCCACATAACTGACAATCAAAATATCATGGCAAAGAAGAAAACAACCATAACAACAAGCCCGACACTTGGTTCCAAAGAATACTTCAAGGGCATCGGGAAAATAGCCTACGAAGGGCTGGAATCCGACAACCCGCTCGCCTTCCGCTGGTACGACGGGGACAGGGTCGTGCGGGGAAAGACGATGCGGGAGCACTTCCGCTTCGCCGTCGCATGGTGGCACACCCTCTGCGGCACGGGCGGCGACCCCTTCGGCCCCGGCACCAAGGACTTCCCGTGGGCCAAGGCCAAGGACCCCATGCAGGCGGCACGGGACAAGATGGACGCAAACTTCGAGTTCATCACCAAGATGGGCATCCCCTACTACTGCTTCCACGACTTCGACCTCGTTGCCGAGGGCAAGAGCCTGAAGGAAAGCGGCGAGCGCCTCGACGCCATCACGGACTATGCCAAGGAAAAACAGCAGGCCAGCGGCGTGAAGCTGCTCTGGGGCACCGCCAACCTCTTCAGCCACCCCCGCTACATGAACGGCGCCGCCACCAACCCCGACTTCCAGGTGGTGGCCTACGCCGGGGCGCAGGTGAAAAATGCTCTCGACGCCACCATCAAGCTCGGCGGCGAGAACTACGTCTTCTGGGGCGGGCGTGAGGGCTACATGAGCCTGCTCAACACGGACATTAAGCGGGAACTCGACCACTTGGGCCAGTTCCTGAACATGGCCAAGGACTACGCCCGCAAGCAGGGCTTCAAGGGCACCTTCTTCATCGAGCCAAAGCCGATGGAGCCAAGCAAGCACCAGTACGACTTCGACGCCGCCACCTGCATCGGCTTCATCCGGGAGTACGGGCTGGAGAAGGACTTCAAGCTGAACTTGGAGTTCAACCACGCCACCCTTGCGCAGCACACCATGCAGCACGAGATGCAGGTGGCCGCCAACGCTGGGATGCTCGGCAGCCTCGACGCCAACCGGGGCGACAACCAGAACGGCTGGGACACCGACCAGTTCCCCGTGGACGTGTACGAGCTGACCGAGGCCATGCTCGTGCTGCTCGAATGCGGCGGATTGAAGGGCGGCGGCATCAACTTCGACGCCAAGACCCGCCGCAACTCGACCGACCTCGTGGACATCTTCTACGCCCATATCGGTGGCATGGATGCCTTCGCACGGGCGTTGCTGGCAGCGGACGCCATGCTGGAAAAGTCCGATTACCAAAAGCTGAGGGCCGAGCGCTACGCCTCCTTCGACAAGGGCAAGGGGAAGGACTTTGCCAAGGGCAAGCTCTCGCTGAAGGACCTGGCCAAGCTGGCCGCCGAGTACGGGGAGCCGGAGCAAAAGAGCGGGAAGCAGGAGTTGTTCGAGAATATTATTAACAGGTATGTTTAAGCAGTTAATTAGAAAAGCAATAGAAATAGATATTAGATATTATGCGGAAAAGTTGATTAGTATTACGCATGGGCACAAGAGGAATACCCCCTGTTTGGGTTTTTAACCCTCATATTGTGCAGCCTATAAGCAATAACCATCATGCTATCCCTGAAATCTGTAGTGTGGATACGAATCGTGTCTTTAACGATTTTTATCCTTTTAACGCCGTTGTTTGTGTGTTCGATGACCAAACTGTAGCAGCCAGTATCTTGTTGAATAACTTTTGGTCAAAGGTCAGCTCACCGTTCTTTGGTTTTTTAAAAGGTTGCCCGATTAATACACCCTTGGGTGCATGGTGATACTAATCACTTTTTCCGCATAATGTTTAATGGGAATGAATTTTGAGCAGGTTTGGCACAGAGACTTGGCGTTTGTGTGTATGGTTAAGGTAGATTCTTGGTGATTTGTCCATACTGAATTTAATGGAACGTGGCCAATGCCGATTTTGTCATGGCCTTTAGTCCGTTTCTAAGCCACAGTCCCTGAACAGTGGTAAAAAGCGTGACGCAGGGATGGCCTTAAGGCCATGACAAAAAGGGGGAACAAAAAAGCCCGACCAACTGGCCGGGCTTTTTCGTTTAGCTCCCAAAATCATCGAACGCAATGTTCTCCTCGGGAACCCCCAAATCGGAGAGCATCTTCTGCACCGCCGACAGCATGAGTGGCGGGCCGCAGAGGTAGTATTCGATTTCTTCAGGCTCTGGGTGGTTTTTGAGGTAGTTCTCAAAGACCACGTTGTGGATAAAGCCCTTTGGTCCGTCCCAGTTGTCCTCCGGCAGCGGCTCGCTCAGGGCGATATGGTACTTGAAATTCGGGAAGTCTTTCTCGATGTCCCGGAAGTCTTCGGTGTAGAACAACTCCCGGCTGCTGCGGCCACCGTACCAGTAGCTAACGGTGCGGTCTCGGGTCTTTTCAGTATGGAAGAGGTGGAAGATATGCGACCGCAACGGCGCCATGCCCGCACCACCGCCGATATAGACCATTTCCTTTTTCGTCGGCTTGATGAAGAACTCGCCGTAAGGGCCAGAGATGGTCACCTTGTCGCCCGGTTTGCGTGTGAACACGAAGCTGGAGCAGATGCCGGGGTTCACGTTCATCCAGTCTTTGGCCGCCCTGTCCCAAGGTGGCGTGGCGATTCGGATATTGAGCATGATACGGTTGCCCTCGGCAGGGTGGTTGGCCATGGAGTAGGCACGAAAGATGTCCTCTGGGTTGCGCATCTTTAGCTTCCACATATTGAACTTGTCCCACTCTGGGCGGTACTCGTCGGGCTTCTTGCCCATGCGGGGGTGCGCCGTGATGTCTATTCCTGCAAAATCGCACTCAATAGCGGGCACGTCCACTTGGATATAGCCGCCCGATTCGAAGTGCAGCGTCTCGCCAGGTGGGAGTTTCACCACGAACTCCTTGATGAAAGTAGCCACGTTGTAGTTGGACTCCACCTCGCACTCCCATTTCTTGATGCCGAACACCTCCTCTGGCACCCGGATTTCCATGTCGCCACGTACCTTCACCTGACAGGCAAGGCGCATGTGTTCGGCGGCCTGCTTGCGGCTGAGGTGGTTCATCTCGGTGGGCAGCACGTCGCCGCCGCCAGCGTCCACATGGCATTTGCACATGGCACAGGTGCCACCACCGCCACAGGCCGATGGGAGGAAAACGTTCTTGTTGCTCAGTGCACCGAGCAGCGAACCACCTGGCTGGACGATGAGGGGGTTCTCCTTGTCACCGTTGACAATGATTTTCACGTCACCCTGGGGCACGAGCTTTTTTTGCGCAACCAACAAACCCACCGCCAATAGCAGTATGATGGCCGTGAATATCACAGCACCATACACCACGAACATTATTTCGAAAAGGAAAATCATCTTTACAATGATGAATTATGAATGATAAGTGATGAATGATAGGAAGCTTAGACTATTTATCATTTCACCATTTATCATTCATCATTAATTAAGGTAATTAGCGGGGTTAATCCCCATCAAGCTCATAAAAGCAATGCCCATCAGCCCCGTAAGGATGAAGGCGATACCAAGGCCACGCAACGGCGCAGGTACGTTGGAGTACCTTATTTTTTCACGAATGGCGGCCATTGCAATAATGGCAATCGCCCAACCAATACCGGATCCAATGCCATAGACCGTTGCCTCCGCAAAATCATATTCCCTTGCGACCATGAACAACGCCGCACCCAAGATGGCGCAGTTCACCGTGATGAGGGGAAGGAAAATGCCCAATGCGTTGTACAGCGAAGGCGAGTACTTCTCCACGGCCATTTCCACCAACTGCACCGATGCAGCAATGGTGGCGATGAAAAGGATAAAGCGCAGGAAGGTGAGGTCGGTCTTGAAGATACCATCGGCGCCAAGAATGGGCACACTGATGAGCCAATTGATGGGCACCGTTAGCGCCAAAACAAAAATAACTGCACCACCAAGGCCGACGGCTGTTTTCACTGATTTGGATACCGCCAAGAACGAGCACATCCCTATGAAATAGGATAGCACCATGTTCTCGATGAAGGCGGATTTGAAGAAGATATTGATTAAGTCACCCATGACTTTATAAGTTGCGAGTTGCGAGTTGCGAGTTGCGAGTTGCGAGCAAACTACTACGACCTGCTCGAAACTCGTAACTAAAAACTCGTAACTGATTTAAGAAACGTCAACAAGTTTGCGGTTGCGGCTGCGCTGAATCCAGATGAGGATGCCCACCAAAAATAGCGCAGATGCAGGTAGCACCATCAAGCCATTGGGCTGGTACCAACCAAAAAGGGCGCTCGTTTGCGTATTGATAAGGTAATCAGCACTTGGGCCGATGATTTTGAAGCCCATGAGCGCACCTTTGCCCGTTATTTCTCGGATGACGGCAATGATGATGAGGATAAGGCCATAGCCAGCCCCGTTGCCGATTCCGTCCAGGAAAGAGCGCCAAGGCTTGTTGGCCATTGCATAAGCCTCCAAGCGGCCCATCACGATGCAGTTAGTGATGCTGAGGCCGATGAACACGGAGAGTTTGTTCCAAACCTCGTAGTTGTAGGCTTTGAGTACCTGCTCGACCACCGTCACTAGGAAGGCGATAACGACGAGTTGGACAATCATCCTGATCTGCTTGGGGATGCCCTTGCGCATCAGCGAAATGATGAGGTTGGAAAAACCCGTAACCAAGGTTACGCTGATGGCCATGATGAGCGCTGGTTCAACCATCGTTGTGACGGCCAATGCCGAGCAAACGCCCAACACTTGCACCGTCACCGGGTTGTCGTTGTCAATTGGGTCAACGAGCAGCTTGCGCTCTTTTTTGCCAAACCACTCTTCCTTCTCCGTCTGAGTTGCTGGGGAAACGGTCGTTTCTGCCATATTGATATGGTTGATGAGGGTTGATAAGGGTTGATGAAGTTGATAAGGGGCTAATCAACCCTTATCAACCATATCAACTTTATCAACCTATTAATTACTTCTTCTTCAATGTTTCAAAATAAGGCAAATAGGGTGTCAAACCAGCTTGCATCATACTGTGTACGCCCGATGAAGTGATGGTTGCACCAGATATAGCATCCACTTCGTGGTTTTTGTCCTTCGCACCTCCTTTGATGACGCCGACGGACACAAACTGACCATCTTTATAAATGGTTTTACCTTGAAACTGTTTAGGGAAATTGGGGTTGTCCTTGATTTCGGCACCGAGGCCGGGCGTTTCGGCCACATGTCCGAAAGAGATGCCAGCAACCGTGTTAAAATCATCTTGGAGCGCCACCGTTGCCCAGATTTTATCCCAAAGGCCCATGCCACGCAGGCTTAATAGGTACAGGCTGCCCTTATCGCCTTTGAAAATGTACAACGGATAGTGTCGGTCTGCTTCCGGCTTTTTCTCCTCGGCGGCCATACTGATTTTCTCTGCCTGCTCGCCTTCCACGGGCTTGCCATTGGCGTCGAGCACTACTTGTTCTACCTTGTTTTTGAATAACTCCAAAACTTCCTTGTCGCCCATTTTAGTCAAATCAGCCCCAAGCTGTTCTTTGATGGCACCAAGTATTTCCTTTTTCTTGAACACCTCTTCATTGGCGACGTGCATCGGTTCCAAGCCCTTTACCACGAACGCCAGTACCACGGACACTACCAGTGTCATAATGAGGGTGTAAATGATGATATATCTATTACTCACTGCTGTGATTTTAATTTTTTTTGATGGGTTTGATTTGTTTAAAAGGTTTGATTTGCATCAGAAACTCCTTGAACAATTCAAACTCATAGAACGCCTCTAACAACTATTCTTATGCAACTGCAACCCGTTTAGCCCTGCGCTTCATGTTGGATTGAACGACGTAGTGGTCAATCAGCGGCGCCCACACGTTCATGAACAAAATGGCAAGCATCCAGCCCTCTGGGTAGGCGGCGTTCATCACTCGGATGATGATGCCCAAAGCGCCAATCCCGAAGCCATAAATCCATTTACCTGAGTTGGTACTGGCAGCTGTGACGGGGTCGGTGGCCATGAAGGCCATTGCGAACCAGAAGCTGCCCATATAGAAGTGGAAATACCAAGGGATGTCCATTTGTACATCGTGCCCCCAAGCATTGAAGAGCAGTCCCATGAAGGCAGCTCCGATAACCATGGAAAACATGATGCGCCAACTTGCGATGCCCGTTGCGACGAGTATCAAGGCACCGATGATGATGGCTGGCTTGCAGGTCTCGCCCACCGAGCCAGGGATTCCACCCCAGAACATTTGCAAGGAAGAATAATGGGCAGTGACATTGTCCCATCCTCCTTTTGCCAATGCGAGCGGGGTAGCGCCGCTCCAGCCGTCCACCACAGCTCCACCTCCATCGCCAAAGGTGGCCACTCCGAGCCACTTGAAGATTCCATCGAAAAGGCTGTGCGCCCAGCCGTAAGTCTCACCCATCGCTGTTGTACCCACGAATTCAAGGCCAGAAACCCAGCATCGGTCGCCAGAAATCTCCCCAGGATAGGCAAAGAAGACAAAAGCTCTTGCAAGCAAGGCAATATTGACCACGTTCATGCCAGTACCACCAAATGCTTCCTTGCCAAGAATAACGGCAAAACTGATGGCAAAGGCAAGTATCCAAAGTGGGATATCGGGCGGCATGATGAGCGGAATTAGCGCACCTGTCACCAAAAAGCCCTCCTCGATGCCGTGCCCTTTGCGTGCAGCATAGTAGAACTCAATGCCGAGACCTACCACATGCGTTACGATGAACACCGGCAATATCTTGATTAGGCCGTGAAACAATTTCAGGTGCATCGCTGCCATGAAAGAGGTATGCTGCCCCAAAGCCACAAAATGCTGATGGCCAATGTTGTAGGTGCCAAAAATATAGCACAGTGTGAGCGCCAACACCACCATCACCATTGTGCGCTTGAGGTCCATCCGGTCACGGACGTGTACCCCACCATGCGTCACATGGTTTGGTGTGTAAAGGAAGGTGAAGAACCCATCGTAAAGTGTATGCAGGAACTTCTTCTCCTTTGGCGGCTCAAAACTTTTTACCTTGTCTAAAAAGCTGCTCATTTTTTAACGGTGGACGGTGGACGGTGGACGATTGACGGAATACGCTTCCTCAACCCCACTATTTCACCATCGTTTATCTCAATAACTTAAATTCAACACTCGTCATCTTTAATCCGAAATCCCTGTCTGCCGAAAAGGCAGACGAAATCGCAAATCCGCAATCGAATCAGGACTCCTTCATCATGTCCAGACCAGTTCGGAGGATTTCTTGGAGCGGCTGCTTGCTGGTGCATGCGAACTCGCAAAGTGCCACGTCCTCTTCCACCAACTCATGGATGCCGAGGCCCTCCATTTTTTCATAATCATTGGTCAGGATAGCCTTCATCAGGTGCTGCGGGTAGATGTCCATTGGCAGCACGTCTTCGTACTGGCCAGTGACTACAAAAGCCCGTTTTTCACCATTCATATTGGTATTGGCCTTGTAAACAGTGTCTGGGAAGCGGCTGCCTGGCAATGCCTTCGAAGCACTCGGAGTGGCCATATCTGGCAGGAGCCATCCAAACATTTCATAATGGTCGCCTTCGGCCACAACCGTTAGCTGGTCATCGTAGTAGTTAAGGAAATCGTCCATAGCAGCTTTGGTACCGCTCAGCACATCGCCGGAGATGATTCGGTTGTTGCCTCCGGCAATATTGCCATCCAACAATTGACCGATGTTGGCCCCAATAAAAGTTCGCACATATTTTGGCGAAGCCAACTCAGCGCCAGTAAGTGCCACTACCCTTTCGGCATTGAAACGGCCTTCGGTAAACAATGCACCAATGGTGATGACGCCCTGTACGTCCAATGTCCAAACCGTGCTCTTCGGGCCGATGGGGGCAGTGTGGTGGATTTGCACACCTACATTGCCAGCAGGGTGCTGGCCGCTGAACCAGGTCTTCTGAACGCCGGTCGCATTGGTGAATACGGCACTGGGTGCTGTTCCTCCATTAGCATTCAGTCCGAGCCACACTTTGCCTTTGGTTAGCTTGCCAAGTACGTCGAGGCCTTTTTGAAATGCTGTGCCACGGCCTTCCACCACCAGGTCGAGGTTGGGGGCAAGCGGAGCAGTATCGAAGGTGGAGACGAAGATATTGTCGGGCACCTCGTTGTGTTCAGCTATGATGTTGAAGGGGCGCTGGCGCAGCATGGTCCAGCCGCCGGAGTCGAGCAGGAAAGCCACGAGGTCGGCCCGGCTGCAAGATTCGAGGTTCGGGACGTCCAAGCTGCGGTATTGCTGCTGCTTGTCGGCCAGCACAACGATGCTGGCGATGGAGCGGCGCTCGCCCCGGTTTACGGCAATCACTTCACCACTAACTGGAGACACATATTTTACGTCAGGGTTTTTCTTGTCATAAAAAAGGTGATCGCCCGCTTTTACACGGTTTCCTACCTCTACCTCTACTTTCGGGATGGGAGACATTCCCCTAAAATTAGGTGGCTCAACAGCGAAGGTATTGGCTTTGCCATGTTCAACTACACCGTCGGCCTTTCCTTCCAATAATATATTGTGCCCCTGTTTCAAGGCGACATGCCGCCCCTTGGCGAAACCAGGCCCTTTTTTTCGGAAAATATCACGAATGCCGGGAGTAATGGACAGGCTATCATCTTCACTGTCCATGCCGGATTTTTTTGCTTCTATCCTCAGCAAGTTGTCCGACACTTGCCAGATGATAAAAAAGGCAATAATTACCACGATGGCGATAAGCAATGCCGTAAAGCTACCAGTACCGGAACTTGATGGGGATTGTGCCTGAACAATTTGGAAGAGAAATAGAAATGCTGTTACGAAATGTAGCCTTGTTAGAGCCTTTTTCATGCTTCAATACATTAAAGTATAGGAATGGTTATCGTTTTGCTTTGTGCTAAAAAGCCGCTTTGATGAAAAAGTATCTGTGTGCCGTCCCTTGGCACTGCCAAACTTTCTTTCAAGGCGTGGCAAAGTTATAAAAGGTTTCTTTTTACGTAATATTCGATAAAATCATTTCCAAAATCACCCTAATTTAGACTTATTCAAAATAAGGGCATAGCCTGTCCATTCTTTGGCAAACGCTGATTCTATCCCAAGCACGATTGCGCCCTCCAACCCTATTGTTGGGATAATGGATCGCTTTGATTGCACGGTTTTCTTCCAAAAAATCGGAGAAGCCGCAAAGAAATTTTGCAGTTTAAACCAAATCCCTACATTTGTCAGGAATTCGCCCCTTCTTTCCTAAACAATGGGCTATTTTTCACTAAAATCCTTCTACCAGTGGACAGAGACAGACGATTTGAGAGCGTGTTCTCGAAAAAAGTGAACGCTGGAAAACGTAGAACCTATTTCTTCGACGTTCGCCAGACCAAGGGCGACGATTTCTTCCTTACGCTCACCGAAAGCACCAAGCGCTTCAACGGCGATGGCTATGAAAGGCACAAGATCTTCCTATATAAAGAGGACTTCAATCGCTTTTTGACAAACCTTGAAGAAGTCATTACCTACATCAAGACGGAATTGATGCCCAACTACGACTACGAAGAGTTTGATCGAAAGCATGAAGAATGGGACGCCCAAGAGGATGACAACAACCGTGAGCCCCGCCCACCCCGGCAACCACGTGCATCGGAAGCGCCACAGGACGACAATGATCATGAAATTGATGAGGACAACAGCCAGTTGAAGGAGCCTCCAACCAGCAATCCCCGCTTCGATGACGACCTTAGCTGGTAAGGCAGTATGGCATTGATTAGTTCGCCATTGATCAATGTATTGAAAGTCAAGGATTTGAATAGTAATTGGCTGGATGACAAATCAGCAATCAAAACAGCAATAGACCCGGGGGTGTGGTAGTCCTGCACCTTCACACTACTATACCACCCCTTATACCTAATTCTACCACTTCTAGGTTTTCAATTCTCCCTAAATTCAGGTCAAAACGCAGCAATGTCTTCACCTTGTGCCACCCCTCATTGCCACAGGCACCCGGGTTCATGTGCAAAAGGCCAAGCTGTTTGTCTGGAATCACCTTTAATATATGGGAGTGCCCGCAAATGAAGAGTTTTGGCGGGTTCAACTGCAGGATGTCTTTCACACGCTTTACATATTTGCCCGGGTACCCTCCAATATGGGTCATGAATACATCCACACCCTCGCATTCTAATCGAAGGTCGAGTGGAAAACGGTGCTGTATCGGTAGCCCATCAATATTTCCGTAAACGGCCCTGAAAGGTCGGAAAGCCTCCAGCCGGGTCGGCAACCTTTGGATTACCAATGTCCCCGGCATGCCAGATTTCGTGGCAAGGCTCCAAATATTGGAATACGCTTTCATCCAGATGGCTGTGTGTGTCTGAAAGTAGGCCGATTTTCTTCATAGTTGTGTGATGCTGGAGTATGCAGGATGCTGCTTCCACTGTGGGGGATACTGGATGCTGGATGCTGGAACTATCCTTAGCATTTAGGAATACAGCAGCCCTTGACTGCCAACTGCCGACTGTCAACCTGCCAACTCGAATACTACTTCCCTAACTCCTCCAGTTCTTTTTCCGTTTTTGGGCCCGCCTTGTACTTGTTGGCAAGCACCTGGCGTTCCTTCTCCATTTCCCCTGTCGATTTGAATACCACTCCTACCCGGTATAAGTTTCCTACTTTCTTAGTTCGAGTTGCGTAGCCGTCTCCTTTGAGGGTGGAAGCAAATTTGGTGGCAT
Organism: Saprospiraceae bacterium; assembly: GCA_016714985.1. Classification (GTDB taxonomy): domain Bacteria; phylum Bacteroidota; class Bacteroidia; order Chitinophagales; family Saprospiraceae; genus UBA6168. Next base: position 219,330 of record JADKBS010000010.1, read on the forward strand.
TGCCCTGTTTGCCAAAGCTATGCACCACAAGGTAATATTTGTCGGAACGCTCCGTAGTCACCTCTTCCGCCTTTGGCGTGGGTGTGGCGACTTGTTCTTTCGGGGCAGGTTGCGGGCTTGAAGGCTTTGGTTGCTCCGCAACAGGCGGTTGCGCAACCGAGGGTGCATCCTCATTGGGCACAGGTGTTGAGCTTGCGGATTCGGATTTACTTGGGTCTTCTTCCACTTTTGCTGGTGCCTCTGGCAAGACAGGCTTCACATTTAGCCGCTCAATCGCTTGTGGCACATCTGCAATGGGTTTGCTTGGGCCACCTCCGAAGATTTTGTACAATGCCAATGCTATCAATATTGCAGCTAAAAGCACTACCCAAGGAAGCACTTTCATCAACATGGAAGTTTCTGGTTCCTCGATATTGTCCGATGAAGCTGCTGCTTCAACGGCTGCTGCTTCGACAAGGGGCTTGGGCTGGGCGTGTACCACCTTGGGCTTTTCCTTCACCAAAGGCTGGAAATCAACCGTAGGGAGTCCGAAAGAATCGGCGTTGAAATTGGTCCCCTCAGGCATGAACCGGATTTTCTGCTCATAGTCCAAGTACAGTCGGCCTACCTTGGGTATCTCATAGATTTCTCTCCGCTCTAAAGTGCTCCTAACTGAATTCACATAGTTTTCAACCAATGCCTCGGCCTCCTGATAGGTGCTGAGGTTGTTTTTCTGAAGATGTTGAACAAGTATCCCATCGTTGAGTACCAAGTTGGGGTTGAAATCCAGTTTGGAAGCAGGTGGCGTTACTACGTCCTGCACATAGTCCACAGTAGCTGGTACTGGCAATGAGGTGAACCCGCCCAAGCTGGGAATAATGACTGCGGTTTGTTCAAAGAGCAGTTCTTGGATAGCTTTGTTTACGTCGGTAGTCATACGTTGGATGGTGTTGGTAAAAACAAATGCCGTACACTGACCGACAAAGTTAGAAAAATTTTTATTTGTCTGCACAAAGCTCTAAACCAACCGCTTCTACGCAACGATTGAGGCATAAAAAAAATAAGTTGACTCCAAAGGTTCGTTGTGACAAGTACCTGTTTTAGGCTTTGCCATCCATCTTCAGGGGCAGCACCCCAGAAGATTCGTATCCCTGTACCTACCGCAAGTATTGAGGGGCAGCGCCCCGGAATATTTGTAGCTGGCGCATACCCGCAGGCCTTAAGGGGCAGCGCCTCTTACCATACGAGCCCAAGTACCAATTTCACCCACGAATGCCATCCGTACAACTAGAAAAAAGAACTCCCGCACCTCTCTTTAGAGGGCGGGAGCACAGAACTTATAAAAACAGCAGGATAATTCCATGCTAGGACGCATGGCTATGAGAAATGATTCTTTAATTGGCAGTTCGACAGTGGGCAATAGACGGCAAGTGACAGCAGACTGTCACAAAATCGCCACAAACAGCGACCATGCACAACGGGTAATAAGCTTGAAATGCTGACGGGCGGTTCGGCGGGGCCTGTTTCTACCCTTACTTAGGGCCATCATGATTGTAAGCCAATGGGAGCATGCCAAAAACCAGCATCAATGAACCCAAAAGGCTTAAAAATCGCTAATCTTCCTAACTACTTTGTACAGCCGGGTATGCACGTTGACCTCTTCCACGAAAGGGTCGTGCTCCAAGTGGTTGGCGGAGATAAGTTTCACATGGGTGACCTTACCGCCATGATAGATGCGCTGCACATGTTTGACCCACATGGAACCGTTGTTCTTGACGGCATAGATTTCATTGTCCTTGACTTGGTCCATGCGTTCCACCTCCCGGCAAACGACGATGTCGTTGTCCATGATGACAGGCTCCATCGAGTTGCCGTTGATTTGGAAGGCCACCAAGCCGCCACCTTGCAGACCGGGGAGCGAGAACCAGGAGTTCTCTTCCGTGGCAAAGCTGCCGGTGTCCACCGAACTGCCAGCAAATGCCTCCACCGTGGTGAAGAGAATATTACCTTTAGAGGTGATGAGGCCAAGTTCGTTGCTGCGCTTAGGCAGGTCGAGGCCAAATGGCGTACCTGTGCCGTCGAGCAGGAAGTCTTCGTTGACGCCATATTCCCGGCAGAACTTGCGGGCCTGCGAGTAGCTGACGACCCGTTTGTCGTCAGGGGTCAGGTAGGCCCGGATGATATGGCCATAGCCCTTGTTGCCAAGTATTTTCTCGGCTACGTCACCAATGCCCCTGCCGCTGCGGTCATTCTTGACGATGGCACCACGATCTTCGAGCATTTGGAACACCTTGATGAAGCGGTCATTGAGTTCGAGGCGGTCTTCTCCTATCATGACTTTATGTTTTAGTGATAAATAAGGTTGTATTTTCCAATTCATGTAGTGCCATACCAAACATTTAAATCCAAACCAGTATGTTCTTATTTTTTGAATCATACCAGCAATCCAAACATTTAATTCAGCATTGCGAAGGCAAAGTTAAAACAAATTATTTCATCCCAAAATATTTTGTTTAAATTTTTTGATTTTTTTTCAGATGAGCATTTTCCTTGCCCAATCCTCTTTGACAAGTCCATAGATTTCGGTGTCGTAGTAGTTGTTGTACATGAAAACCGCTTGCCTCAAGCAACCTTCTCGCTTGAACCCCAAGCGCATCATCAAGGCACTACTCCGCTGGTTATCCGACAGGATTTGGGCTTCTATTCGGTTCATCCCTTTGCTTTTGAAGAGGTATTCAACAAACCTTGTTGCAGCTTTGGCCATTATCCCAAGCCCTTGCAGATCCTCTCGGAGCCAATACCCTATCTCGCACTTGCGGTGGTCACGGTTGAACTGGACAACGCTAATTGAGCCAACCAACCTTTCACCATATAGTATAAAGGTGGCGAGCAGTGTGCCGTTGCGATTATGTTCCATGCTTTCACGAATGAACGTTTTTGTGTCTTCAACGGTGCGGGTGCCGTCCACCCAAGGCAACCAAGTCCGCAAATAGGCTCGATTTTCGTCAATTGTTTCAAACAAGGGCTGGGCCAACTCGGGGCGGGGAAGGTGCAGGCTGATGGAATCGTCAATTTGCAAAAAGGACCTCATAGGCAATATTTGAATGGGCAATCTACAAATACTGCTGTCTGATGGACAAGTATTCAGAATTAAGTAGATTTTAATTTCATCGAAATAGGCTATCTGTATCTTTGTAATCGCTTTTCCGATGCCCGCAAAACGGCCAACCATTTGGCCATCAAGACATCCAACAAACCCTTGCAACAAGTTTTTACCATTAACAACATGCCCTGTTGGGAGGGGCAACAACAAAGTTTTCATGAAAATAAGAATCATTACATCACTCTTGTTTCTTTGCTCCATTTTCGGCTCCGCCACTGCCCAGCAGCACTCCGCTGCAAGGGAATGGAACGAAATGTTGATTTTCGCCATACGGGGCGATTTTGGGCGTCCAACTATTCATGCTCGAAATCTTTTTCATACCTCCATCGTCATGTACGACGCGTGGGCAGCATACGATCCCATTGCGAAGCCATACCTGCTCGGCAACACAGTCGGCAATTTCACCTGTCCTTTCGATGGCATCACCCCTTCGGCAAACGTTGCAGCTTCCCGTGACACGGCCATCAGCTATGCCGCCTATCGGCTGCTGCGGCACCGTTTCGCATTTTCGCCTGGGAATACCAACCCCCTCTTCTTTACGTCTCAGCAGCTCGACTTCAAGATGCTACAACGGGGCTACGACATCAGCTTCACCAGCACCGACTACTCTACAGGCAGTGCCGCCGCCTTGGGCAATTACATCGCCAGTCAAATGATAGGCTTTGGATACCAAGATGGCTCCCGTGAACAGTTCAACTACAACAACGGATACTACCAGCCCGTGAACCAACCCCTTGTCACAAAATACGCGGGAAACCCCAATTTGGCGGACTTCAACCGTTGGCAGCCTATGTCACTTGATCTTTTCATTGACCAAAACGGCATTCCAATCCCCAGCGGAGCGCCCGCAGCACTGACGCCTGAATGGGGCAACCTTCCGCCCTTTGCCATGGACGAGGATGATAAGGTGACCTACCAGCGCAGCGGCCACGATTGGAATGTTTACCACGACCCAGGCCCTCCCCCATTATTAGTGCCAGGCGACGCCGCTGCCTCCGAGGAATATATCTGGAATTTCGCCCTCGTTTCTGCTTGGTCGGCCCATTTGGAGCCCGATGACAATGCCATCATTGACATATCCCCAGCCTCCATTGGCAACATATCCGTGGAAGACCTCCCAACTACTTTTCAGGAATACAAAGCATTTTACAAGCTGGAAGAGGGCGGCACCAATTTTTCAGATGGCCACGACCTCAACCCCGCCACTGGTATGCCATACTCCCCACAATTCGTCACCCGTGGAGACTATGCCCGTGTATTGGCAGAGTTTTGGGCCGATGGCCCCAACTCCGATACACCACCAGGCCACTGGTTTGAGATTCTCAACTATGTAATGGATCACCCGCAGTTCACTAGGAAATACAGGGGGCAGGGCGAACCGCTCGACCCGCTCGAATACGAAGTGAAAGCCTATCTGATGCTGGGCGGTGCGCTGCATGATGCAGCAATAACGGCATGGGGCATCAAGGGGTACTACGATGGCATCCGTCCGATTTCAGCTATCAGGGGCATGGCAGATCATGGCCAGAGCACCAACCCAAGTTTGCCCAATTACAGCCCAATGGGCCTGCCGCTGATACCCGGTTATATCGAATCTGTCCAACCGGGCGACCCCATTATTGGCAAGTCATACGGTACAGCACCAAATAACCATGTGATGGAGGTAGGTGACATCAAAGTGCTCGCATGGAACGGCCCAGACTCAATTTTTGTGGCCGCTACCGATGAAGCTGGGGTTGGCTGGATTCCTGCCAAATACTGGTGGCCTTATCAAAGGCCCACATTCGTTTCGCCACCATTTCCGGGGTATATTTCTGGCCACTCTACTTACTCCCGTACGGCTGCCGAAGTGTTGACGGCCCTGACGGGCGATGCCTATTTCCCCGGTGGCATGGGCGTATTCCCTTGCCTGCAAAACCAGTTCTTGGTGTTCGAGGACGGCCCAGCCCAAACCATTACCTTGCAATGGGCCACCTATCGTGACGCATCCGACCAGTGCAGCTTGAGCCGCATCTGGGGTGGCATCCACCCGCCAGTGGATGATATTCCGGGCCGCAAAGTTGGCATCGTAATCGCCGCTGACGCAGTTGCCCATGCAGAAACCTACTTCTTTGTGGATGAAGACCAGGATGGGTATTACAACTATCTCGATTGCGACGACACCAACAATGCCATGTTCCCAAACAACCCAGAAGTGTGCGATGGGTTTGACAACGACTGCAACGGTGTGGCTGAGGACGGGCTTGTTTTCAACAACTATTATTTAGATGTTGACGGTGACGGCTTTGGAGCATTGGCGGCGTCTATTTCTTCTTGCGCAGCATTGCCTCCGACAGGCTATGTGGTGACAAACACGGATTGCGACGACACTGCGCCAAATGTCAATCCATTGGAAAACGAAGTATGCGACGGCCTCGACAATGACTGTACTGGCGGCATTGACAACGGCTTGCAGCAATACAACTATTACCAAGACCTGGATGGTGACGGTTTTGGCTCAAATGCTTTGGCTGTCACAACTTGTGACAATACCGCCCCAGTTGGCTTCGTAAACAATTTCTTCGACTGTGACGACACCAACGCCGCCATCAATCTAAACGCCGTCGAAATCTGCGACGAGGTTGACAACAACTGCGATGGTGGAACGGATGAAGGACTCCCGCTTTTCACCTACTACCTCGACAATGATGGCGATGGATTTGGCGATGCTGCCGCAACTGAGGCGACTTGCTTCAACACTCCACCCGCCAACTACGTCACCAATGATACGGACTGCAACGACACCGACGCCAGCATCAATCCTGGCGCCATTGACCTACCATTGGACGACATTGACAACGACTGCGACGGCATCTTGGACGCTGCCAACGAGGTGGTTCAAAAGAACTGGAAATTGTCGCCGAACCCGACCACGGGTGAGTTGAACATTCAGTATGAATTCGGAGGCCAGTTGAACGTTCAGGTTTTCCAAGCGAACGGCTCAATACAATTCGCAAAAATGCTTGATTTCACAGGTGGTGCTGCGCAAATCAGCTTGAATGCACTGCCAAAAGGCGTTTACCTGGTGGTGGGTACCGATGCCCAAGGCAACCAGCATTTTGTGGAAAGGGTGGTGAAGATTTGACGACCTACTCTACCTGAAAATGAAAAACGGGAAGTGGCGATGGCCGCTTCCCGTTTTTCGTTTGTAAAACAAGGTGTGCTTAATCCTGATTCAGTTTTAACTTATTTTAACTAGCTTTTCCGTTACTCGCTGTCCTCCTGCCATCGCATGGATGAAATAAATACCTGCCCCCCAATCGCTCATGTCCAATTTTATTTGCGAATAAAATCCGAAATGGAGATAAAGCTGTTCAAAGACCAATTTCCCGCCAGCATCAAAGACCCTTAATTGTAGGTCTTCAACCTGTGAAAACGACTTTGTCCTCACTTCCACTTCCCCTGTAACAATCGTGGGGCGCACTACCAGCCCACCCAGAACGCCGGGGTCAACCACTGCGGCGGGGGTCAAATCGCCACAATTGGCAGTGCTTGGAAAGTCAACCAATGGTACCTCGTCAATCCCTGGAGCTATTGCGCCTTTGACCATGCCATTCTCCACTTTCAAAAAAGAAAGCCCACATTCACTCACCTCAATGGTAATGTTGTTACCAGTTGAACTGATGATATACTCAGCCTCGTCTTCAAGGAATTGACTGGCGAAAAGGACACAGTTAGCCCCGTTGCCATCCTGGATGATGAGGTCATGTCCTACCAAATTCTCACCGGCATAAGTCTCCAGAACTGATACGTTCAATCCATTGGGCAGTTTGGCATTGACCTTAATGCGGTGAACCGAAAGGTAATCTAGTATTTGGCCATTGTTGCCAAATGTAATGGTTTCGCAAAATGTGGGTATGAGGGCGCAACTGCAAGCAGCCAATTTGGTAAGCACTCCGGCTGTCAAGAAGAAGAAGAAGAAGAAAGTAATGGATCCTTTCATAGAAATACATTTTCTATGGCAGACGGTTATTTTCAGGGCAATGGTTGGGCAGGTGATTTGAAACGAGGCAGAAAGAATTGAAACAAGCCCAACAAGCTATAATAGAGTATCAGACCGATAGGGGCGGCCAAAAGGGCCCAACCGACAAGGGCTTGCAGGTTAGCTGCAACCAAGTCAACGAGGGTACCGAAAAAATTGGCCTCGAATGCCTTGCCCACCGCATCAAATGAAAGCTGGGCAGGCGCAGCGCCAGTTGCCCACTCCCCTACCCTGACAAATGGAATCAGCAGCCCGATTTGAAACGGATAAATCACATAGCTGAGGCCCAACATGAGGGGCAGGTTGAGCCGCCAACGCACCGAGATGGCCCCCATCATGAGCGTGGTCACACCCAAAACTGGGAAGATGCCAAGCAACAAGCCAATCGTAGCTGATGCCGCAAGTGCTTTTGGAGTGGCCCCTTGCCGGACAAACTCCTTGAATTTTTCTTTGAACGATATGCGTTGGGACATTGATGATGGAATAGGATGCTCTTAAAAACTTTAACACCAAGTAAAAGTTGTGTCAAACACGAAGGAAGTTTCCACCATCGTTAATGAGGCGGTTTAAAAAAACAAAAATCAGCAATACCATGATAGTAGCCAAAGCCGCCGCCACTTTTTTTTTGGCCATCACCACGTTTATTTCATCGCCTGACAACGCCACCTTCGCCAGATTGCCGGAATCCGAAAAACAGTCCATGCTCGACGCCGTGAACCGCCTCCGTGCCAAGGGCTGCCACTGCGGGAGGAAGTACATGCCGCCCGTTGGCCCCATTCGATGGAATGCAAAGTTGGAGAAGGCTGCCCTCGTCCATGCCAAAGACATGGAAAGCAACGGTTTTTTTGGGCATACGGGCAGCGACGGCAGTAGCATCGGCAAGCGGGCCGACCGGGCTGGCTACAAATGGCGGGCGGTTGGCGAGAACATTGCCGAAGGCTACGGCGGCTTCCAAAACACCCTGCTCGCCTGGAAGGACAGCCCCGGCCACTGCCGCAACCTGATGAACCCCGGCTACGACGAAATGGGTGTCGCCATGGTCGGTGACCTCTGGGTGCAGGATTTTGGAGCAAGTGCAGGGAAATACGAAAATGCCGGGAGGTAAGCCAAAATGAATAGCACCAAAAAAATCGTCTGGGTTTTCACCAAAAGCAAGTCCGTCATCGTGGCCACGCCCGATGCCCCTTGGCAAATCGTGGACTGGCACCACGACATCGAACTTTTCCCGGGAATCATTTTCAACATCGAAAAGTACTTAAAAGAAGAGGGCATAAATCCTGATAATGCCTGAGCCGAGGCTGGGTCTTTTGCAATCCCAGCGACGTTTTACGCACCTTCCTGTGTAATATCCACGGTTAGCTGCATCTGCCGAAAGGTTTTCCTAAAACCACCAACCATTTTCCGGGCAGCCCTCGTTGTCCTTTTTACATAGCAGATGCAAAGCAACCTTTACACTACTCAAAGCCCGGACGCCCTCCTCGTGGAGGGTTGCCGCCAACAGCACCGAATGGCGCAGCAATGCCTGTACCAGCGGTACTATGGCCGGTTATTGGGCACCTGCATGCGGTACACCGGTAGTCGCCCCGAAGCAGAGGACGTGCTGAACCGGGCGTTCCTGAAAATCTTTCAAGGCATTGGTGGGTACGACGAGCAGGGCAGCCTGTTTGGCTGGATGGCGACCATCACACTGCGCACGGCGATTGACTTCGTTCGGTCGCAGGTGAAAATACGCAGCGTCTTCCGCTTCGGCGAGCCTCCTGAAACCGCTCATGACGACGGCATTTTGGAGCAATTGCAGGCCGAGGATGTCTATCGCCTCATTCAACAGTTGCCAGCAGACCAACGGGCCGTCTTCTCGCTGAACGTGGTGGAGGGCTACACCCACCGGGAGATTGCGGAGCTGCTCGGCATCAACGAGAATACGTCAAAGTGGCGACTGGCGGAGGCGAAGAAGGGGCTGCGGGAGCACCTCACCCCCAACCCATCTCCTGCGAGGAGAGGGGAGCAGCCACTGCTTCAACCTAAAAAAATTGAATTAACCAACGGCCCTACCCCCCCTCTCCTCGCAGGAGAGGGGGCCGGGGGGTGAGGTGAATCCTGACTGAAATGGACAACAAAGAGAAAAATATAAAGCAAAAGCTCGCCGACTACGAGTTCGACTACAACCCGGCGGCGTGGGAAAAAATGGAGCATCTCCTCGATGACAGGACTCCAAATAGAAGCTATTTTTTAACTAAAACTGTTTTAGCTATGACGACTTTATTAATCGTGCTTGCGATGCTTTTCATGCAGCGCAACACAGAAGGGACTACAAGTCCTCCAACCTCCACGCAGGTTTTTCAAAAAGAAAAAACCACTGACAATCAAGCTGTTGCGCAAGCAACTAAGCCGACTACACGAGACTTACCAAGTTCACGAAACTCGGAAAACTTGGCTTCTGGCCCCCAAAATCTTAAATCTGATTTCTTAAATCTTGCATCTGAAATCAAAACCACACACGACAGTTCATTTTTCCAAAAACTAATTACCCAACTCACCCTGCACAATGAAATCGCCTCCCCTGAAAAGGTCTATCTCCAGTTCGACCGCCTATTCTTCGAGCCGGGTGAGGACATCTGGTTCAATGCCTACCTGCGGGACGCCAACTCGCTGAAGGCCAGCCCGAAAAGCGACATCCTCTACGTGGAACTGCTCGGCCCGAACGGCTCGGTGTTGAAGAAAATCAACTTATTGGCAAAGGGAGGCACGGCGGCTGGCGACTTCAAATTGGAGCCAAACGCCCCAGGCGGCCTCTATAAAATCAGGGCCTACACCAACTGGATGCGCAACGCCAATGACGCCTTCGAGCGGGACGTGCAGGTTCAAGCCACCGTACTGCCCCGGCTACGCATGGAACTAGATTTCATGAAAAAAGCCTACGGCCCCGGCGACGTGGTGGAGGCTAAAATTGACCTGAACACCTTGGCCAATGCGCCGCTCGCCAATTATGATTTCAGCGCCAAGGCCAGCCTTGATGGGCAGCAGTTCACAGAGGTAGCCGGAAAATCTGACGCCAAGGGACACGCCAAGGTCAAGTTCGACCTACCAAAGGGTCTGGAGACCAACGACGGCCTACTTAACATACTCATCTCCTACAATGGCCAGACCGAGAGCATTAGTCGAAGCATCCCCATTGTATTGAACAAAATTGACCTCCAGTTCATGCCAGAGGGCGGCGACATGGTGGCTGGGCTGCCTGCTACTGTAGCCTTCAAGGCACTTAACGAATGGGGCAAACCTGCTGATATTGCTGGCAAAATCGTGAACTCGAAGGGCGTGGAAGTGGCCCGTTTTGAGAGCTACCACCAAGGCATGGGGGCGTTCAACTTCACCCCGGCGAGTGGGGAAAGCTACCACGCCGTTTTGACAAAACCAGAAGGAATCACTGAAAAATACGGCTTGGCAGATGCCTTCCCTCGTGGCTTTTCATTGAAGATAAACCCGCTAAAAAAGGACGAACTGACGGTGGAGGTTAATTCCACGGAAGACGAAGCACTTCATGTCGCACTTGTATGCCGGGGCGAGATGAAATATATGCAGACCCTGCCCGCCCGTGCAGGCTCGCACCTTGTGCGCATACCTGTCAAGTCGTTGCCAATCGGTATCGCTCAAGTCACCCTGTTCGACAGCCGGGAGCTGCCAAGGGCCGAGCGACTCGTTTTCCTCAACCGCGATAAACAACTGAAAATCAGCGTAAAAAACGGACAAAGAGAAATACTTACCGAGGGAAAAAGTGACCATGACCGTAAGCGTGACGGACGAGCGGGGCCTCCCCATGCCCGGCCAATTCAGCCTCGCCGTAGCGGATGACAACCTGCTCACTTTTGCCGATGACCGTCAGGGCCATATCCTCAGCCACCTCTTGCTCGAAAGCGAACTGAAGGGCAAAGTGGAGGAGCCAAATTTCTATTTTGAACCAAAAGATAAGCACCCTGAGAAAAACGAATTATTGGCGCTCGATTACTTGATGATGACACAAGGCTGGCGGCGGTTGGCTTGGGAGGAATTGCTTGAAAATCAGCCGGTTGCTATACAATTTGAAAATGAGCGGGCGGTGACGAACGGCATCGTGATAGACAAAAACGGCAATCCAGTGCCGAGGATTTTGGTAGGGGTAAAGGACTCTCGCATCACTGCCTTAACCGATAACCTTGGTCGTTTTGAATTGGACACACTCATTCCCTTTGGACAACCAATGGCCGTTTATTCAACAAAAATTAGCGACCAAAACCTTTTGTCTAATGGCAGCGGCAAGGAACTGCATATTCAGCTGCCTTACGAAGTGAACCAACACAAATTGAACAAGTTGGCACCACTTGTCCTTTCTGGGCCAAAAATGCAGCCTGGGCCGGGGGTAATTTCTTCTGTGATTGATATTTCCGTACCAATGGGGACGAGGGTCGAAGGAACGCTAACTGATGCTGACACAGGCGAACCAGTGGTTTTCGGCACAGTTGCTTTGTATAAAAATGGGGTATTAGTTACCGGCACAGAAACCGATTTAGAAGGCTACTACTCCCTCACAGAGATTGACCCCGGCCTTTATGACGTAGAGTTCAGCACCACCGGCTATTCACCTCAGCGAGTGACAGGCATGATGGTCAAAAATGGAAAGGGCAATAAACTGGAGGTACGGCTCAGCGCAGGCCTGGAACTGACAACCGTAGAAGTAAGGTATGAGCGGCCTATCATCCAACAAGACAATACAACGATGAGCAGTAGCCTAACTTCTGAACAAATTCGAAGCCTTCCAACGAGAGGTTCCAAACGGAAATCGAATGAAAAAGCTAAAGCGCAACCTGCTACTCCAAAGAAAACAACCGAAGATGAGGTCTTGAAAAGGTAGAGGCGGGCAATGTCAGCTTGCCCTTGGAACGGGGCAGCAACCTGACTTCTGAACAGGCAAATCAACTCCCAACAAGGGATGTGAAGGCATTGTCTTCGTTCAGCGCAGGCGTTTCATCTGCTGATGAAGGGGCCGAACTGAACGTAAGGGGCAGGCGCTCCGATGCGACCAATTATTACATTGATGGCGTAAGGGTATCGGGCAATTTGCCGCCAAAGCAGGCTATTGAAGATGCTGAATTCATCCAATTGGGCGTACCAGCTCCTTTTGCGAAAGCCGATGATGTCTGGGGAAATGAAATGCGATTGCAAAAAGACAGGCGGGCCGAAAACCCTCTGGCAATGAGTAAGGCAAAAGCAAGTATGCCAGCAGCTGCGAAACCTGCCCCAGTCCCTGCAACGACTGGGTTGACCTTCCACGCCCCCCGCCAATTCTACGCCCCCAAGTATGACGAGGAATCCGCAATCCGTAATCCGCAATCCGCAATCCGGAATGACTTCCGCAAAACCGTCTTCTTCGCCCCCAAGCTCGAAATCGGGCGAAACGGCCGGGCCACCGTCGAGTTCTACAACACCGACGCCATCAGCACCTTCCGGGCAACGGTGGAAGGGCTTGGTACCGACGGCAGCATTGGCCGCAGTGAGCAGCGGTTTTTCACCCAGATGCCGTTCAGCATGGACGTGAAAGTACCTGTCAACCTGCTCACGGGCGACCGTTTGGCCTTTCCGTTGGCATTGACGAACAATACGGACAAAATCCTCTATGGCAAACTTTACATTGAAATGCCAAATGGCTTTTCTTTGGTAAAAAACCAGGTGGAAACCGTGACGCTCAAGCCCGGCGAAAGCACCACAATTTACCCGGAATACACGGTCTCATTGGGTGCAAAAAGCGGTGAAATGAAGGTATCCTTTGAATCAAACGGACAAAGCGATGCCTTCACACAGGCGCTAAAAGTGCAGCCCCGTGGCTTCCCCGTTGACCTTGTTTTCGGAGGGAACGACCGGGCCAAAACCTTCTCTGTACCCGTGAAAGATATGGTCGAAGGTAGCCTCTTGGCCAGCTTCACCGTACACCCCAGTGTGCTCAGCGACCTAACAACAGGAATGGAGCGGATGCTTGGCCAACCCAACGGCTGCTTCGAACAGACAAGCAGCACGAACTATCCTAACATACTGGTTTTGAACCTGTTGAAAACAACGGGCAATTCCAATCCAGCACTGGAATCAAAAGCAAACGGCTTTCTTGACTTCGGTTACAAGCGCCTAAAGACCTTTGAAATCAAGGGCGGTGGCTTCGATTGGTTCGCCTCTCCGCCAGCCCACGAGGCGCTTTCGGCTTATGGCCTGATGGAATTTGTGGACATGAAATCCGTGTATCCAGTGGAGCAGGATTTGATTGACCGCACGGCCACCTGGCTGCTCACCCGCAGGGACGGCAAGGGCGGCTGGCTGGCCAGTAAGCAGGGCGCCCACAGTTGGCAGCAGCCCAGCCCGGTCAGCGATGCCTATATCACCTGGGCGATGACGGAGGCAGGATACGGCAAGCAGGTCGGCACCGAAATTGCGAAGCTGGTAAAAGATGCCCGTGAGATGCAAGACCCCTACATCGTGGCCCTCGCAGCCAAGTCGCTACTGAACCTCGGCGACCGCCGGGCGGAGGAAATGCTGGCCATTTTGACCAAAAGCCAAACTGCCGATGGTAGCTGGATCGGCAAGACGATGAGCATGACACATTCCACCGGAAAAAACCTGAGCGTGGAGACGACGGCGCTGGCCGCACTGGCCTTTTTGTCAAACGCCGATGCAGCAGAGGGCGGCGCTTCGGGCGTTGATATGGCCGTAGTAAACAAGGCAATCGCTTATCTTGCTGCCGCAAAAACGCAGTACGGTTTTGGCAGCACGCAGGCAACGGTTTTGGCACTAAAAGCACTCGTTGCGAATGCAAAAAACCTAAAAAAGAACATCGGGGGCGAGGTGGAACTATACGTAAATGGTAAGTCGGTGGGCATCCGCCAGTTTACCGCCGACGAATCCAACGCACTGGTTTTCAATGGTTTGGAACAATATTTTACTGAAGGAAAAAATGAGGTGAAGGTCAAATTCGCCAATGGCGACCCCCTACCCTACGACCTCTCGGTGAAGTATTCTACAACGCTGCCATATAGCAATCCGGATTGCAAATTGGCGCTAAAAACAGTTTTGAGTTACGAGTCACAAGTTGCGAGTTTGGGCGAAACGGTGCGTTTGTCCACGGTTATTACCAACCGAGCATCAGAAGCAGTGCCGAATCCAATAGCCATTGTGGGCATTCCGGCGGGCCTGAGCGTGCAGCCTTGGCAATTGAAGCAAATGCAGGAGCGTAGGCTGATGGATTTCTACGAAATCAAGGACAGCTACGTGGTGTTCTACTTCCGGGGCATGGGCGCTGGCGAGGTGAAGGAGCTTCACTTGGACTTGAAGGCCGATGTGCCGGGCGAGTACGAGGCCCCTGCGTCGGCGGCATGGCTTTACTATTCCAATGATGCGGTGGTTTGGAGCAAGCCGGAGCGCATTGAGATTGGGAAATAGACAATAAGCCCCGGTAGTAATGGCCTTTAGGCCGTCATGTCTAAGCCCTTTAGGGCGGCGTAAACGCCTTTGACGGTACAGCCTAAAGGCCATTACTACCGGGAATGCTTCAAGGCTCCGAAGTCACGGTCCTCACCCAAACCTCCTTCCCGTTCGAGTCGAAAATGCTCATTTTCATCACCCTGGCCTTCGTTGGCCCGGAAAATTCCAGTACCCCAAAGTTCTTCTGCTGCACCATAGTGCCCGCTACCCGAAGGGCGTTGGCTTCCGCGCCCGTGTGTACGCCCGAAGTTAATGGAGAAACAGTGAGGTCATAAACGGTATTGCCTGCTCGGTTTTTCATCATGCTGAGTTCTGTGTGGTGGCGGTCGCCCGTGAGGAACACGACGTTCTTAATGCCTTCATCCTCTATTTTTCCCAATAACAACTCCCGTTCTGCTGGTGCAATGTTCATATAGGTCTCATGGCCTGCATAGGTAGTGAGTACTTGCCCGCCGATGGCCACAATTTTGAATGGGGCATTACTGGCGGCCAACGCATCTATCAACCACTCGATTTGGGCTTCGCCCAAGATGGTCTGGTCGCCCGTCTTGCGCTTGTTGGGGGTACGGAAGTAGCGGTCGTCGAGAAGGAAGAAGTCAATGTCGGACCATTGGAAATAGCTGGTGCAGCCGCCCAGCCCCGGCAGCCCAACCTTGGGGTTCGCCCAGAAATGGCCGAAAATCTCGGTGGCCATGTCCTTGTGGATGAAGCTGCGGTCGCTATCGTTTGGGCCGAAGTCATGGTCGTCCCAGATGGCGTAGTGGTGGGTGCTGGCAAGCAGTGGCTGCAGCTCAGCCAGCGAGCGGGAGTGGGTATAGCGATGGATGAAACCCGTTCGGGTGAACCAGTCCACTTCCCGCAGATAGGTATTGTCGCCGAGCCAGAGCATGAGGTCGGGTCGCTGCTGATGGATGGACGTAAAAATCTGATAATCACCGCCGTAGGGCTTACCAGGGCGGTCGTAGGCTTCCTCGTTCACGTAGGCGCAACTGCCCATTGCCACTCGGAAAGTGGGCGGGTCGGTGCGCCATTGCCAAAGCGGTTGGGTCTGAAACTCCAGCGGGTAATTGGGTTTTATGGGTTGGTCGTTGATGCGCAGCTCGTACTCGTAGCGTTTGCCGGGCTGCACCTGGTCGGCAAGGAGGTGGGCGGTAAAACCGGATTCTTTTTGGGTGGAAACGGCGTCCGTCAACAGCCGTTCTTTTGGCTGGCCTTTCGGCCAATAGGCGACCTGTACCTTGGCATTAGTCGTGGTTTGTGCCCAGAGCATGGTCTCCATCATGTCGGAGTAGCCGAGCATGGGGCCCGACTGAAGTAGGCTTTTTTGCGCCAGCAAAAAGGTGGAAGCCAACAAAAGGAATGACAGAAGCGAAGCGAAGGGTAATTTTTTCATGGCCAATTTTGCGGCAAAATTAGCCAGAATTGGCTGGGATGCGCTTTAATTCTAGCTGAATTAATACCGCAATGAGCAAGGCATAATATTTGCCAAGGGCAGGTTGAAAACAACTGAACAGCATGAGCAAACTTCAATCCCCTCCTTATGTCCGGGCAAACACGGCAGAGATTTCCCCGACTGCATTAGAACAAAAGCGAAAAAACGACTTCCAACTTCATGATGCAATACGTTTGATGAATCCTATCCACCTATTCTCCAGCTTGAAATCATTGCCTTTTATGGGCAAGATGGCAACCGCATTGGCATTGGCGATGGTGGCAATCGCAGGAACAGCAACTGGCCAGCAAGAGGCTCAGTTCACGCATTACATGTTCAACACGCTGGCCTATAACCCCGGCTATGCGGGTAGTAAGGAATACCTTTCGGCGGTAGCGGTTTACCGTGACCAATGGGCAGCTACAGGTGGCAAGGTGGGTTGGGAAGGAAGGCCCATCACGCAGACATTGTCCGTTCATTCGACTTTCAAAAAAAGGGTGGGACTTGGCTTGAACATCATCAACGGCAGTGCCGGAGCAAGGGAAGCGACCTATCTAAGCGGCATCTATGCTTATCGCATCAACTTCGGCAAAGGAACACTATCCGTAGGGTTGCAAGGCGGAGTAATGAACTGGCGAGCGGATTGGAGCCAGCTTGATTTCCAGCAGCCGCAGGAAATTGACAATGCCTTCAAAACCCCAAGCCCCAGCCTTTGGCTGCCCGATTTTGGTGCAGGGTTGTTCTTTTACACGCCAAATTTCTACGCCGGTGCCTCGATGCCCCACCTTGCCAACTTTCAATTGCGCCAACTTACGCCAGCAGAACAGGGCGAAGTACGAAAATGGGCAAGGGTTCACCGCCATTTTTACTTGACAACAGGCGGTGCCATCCCCATTAAAGGAGACGACCTTGTTTTCCGCCCTTCGTTCTTGTTGAAAAGTGTTGGCCTCTTCAATAATTTCTTCCGCCAAGGCGACATCGTGCGGGAAATAGGTGCCCCAGTCGCCTTCGACCTAGATGCGGCGCTGTTCTTCCACCGAAAACTTTGGGTGGGCACTTCATTCACCTCGGCCTTCGCTGCGTTTAACAATACCGGGCCTAAGCAGACAAGCCACACCTCCGTGGATTTCTATTCGGTTTTCCACCTCGAAAATGGCCTTAGAATCGGACTTGCCTACGACTACCCATTGGGCAAACTAAAGACCGTCGCCACGGGGTCATTCGAGCTGATGTTAGGCTATGATTTTTACCGGGAGGTGGACAAGGCGGTGCATATCAGGTATTTCTGAGGTTCAACTTTTTGAGAAAATGGCAATTTAAATTGACTGAATGGCCAAACGCATACGGGCGGCGACTACATGGTCGCCGCCCGTATTTCATGGCTCGTCACTAACCATAGAGATCAGCCGATTTTAAGGGAAGATTGAACCGATACCATTGTTTAACACCCAAATATCGAAATCACTGAAATTGACCTCTCCATCGCCATCCAAATCTGGACGGACGTAACCTACGTTGCCATTTTCTGCGCCCCAGACATCAAAGTCTTGGAATTCAATTTCCCTATCGCCAAATCCGTTCATGTTGTTGCTATCAATATCCCCACTATAAATCACAGGAATTCCACCCACTATGCCTAGGTTTCCGCCATACGCCTGACCCGCCGAACCAAAATTGTAGGTAGGGCTAAAGCTGAAAGCGATGGGCGTTGCGCTCCATGTCTCTAATAAATTCCGACCTTTTATGACCAGATAATAGCTTTTCCCTACCGTAGAGGGAGGGAAAGCAGCAGCAGCAGTACCCGTGATACTCAATACGGTCTTTTTTGAAAACGCCTCTGCATAAGGGCTTATGTTCGAATGCAGTGCCACGGTGATGGTATCGCATTGGCTGCCGTTTGCGCCAGCAACGCCACTGTTCTGCAGCACGGGCCTCATGGCGCTGCCATTCATATAGCCTTGAACGAATGTCTGAGTCAGACCAAGGTTGGCCGTACAATCGGTTATCAGCTCCAAACTCCATGTCTGCAGTGAGCCGCCATCGCCACCGACGAAATCCTGAATGGTCAACGTCCAAGTACCATTGGGTGAAGTCCCATTAAGACCTGCCAGCGCAGTCACTGGTTGATAAGTTCCGTTGATGGCATAAGGTGGAGGTGTTGCCAAAGTGGAAGAATTGCAGGTGCTCTCCAATTGGGCGGCTGTCAAGAGGGCCGCATCATCGAAAGTAGCCAGAATATGGTTCTGGGAGCACCCATCGGCAGTAGCAGGTGAGCCTGGCCGATCAAACAGCACATAGTCCACATTGCCAGGCGATTTCAAGGTTGCTTTCACATCACCAATCCAAGTGTGGTGAATCTTCAAGTCCTTTACCCTTAATCCAATGATATTGCCGTTTACACCTGCAAGGGTAAGAGTTGAAGTGACGGTGGGGGTGCCTGAACCCGAAATGACGATTGGCACATTGGTGCTTGCCGTTGTTTGTGTGCAGCCAGTGGTGAAGCTGAATATGGCAGACCAAGGCCCATTGCAACTACTTACCCCCCTTACCCTCCAAAAATAAGTAGTGGTAGCGATCAATGGGCTTGTAACCGCATAGCTGGTGGCGGTAAGTCCAGTTGCATCAATAACGGTGCTTGGGAAACTGCTGCTCGTGGAAACTTGCAATTGGTAGGTGCTGGCATTGGCAGCCGTGCCCCAAGTAAAAGTAGGTGAAGTCGTTATGGACGGTGCATTATTGACGGGTAAAGTGAGCGAGGGCGAGCCTGGTGTGGCATTAACGGTCAATGCCACATTCCGGTTGATAGTCAATGCGCCGCTGACCCCCGTTATGAGTGGGTTGAAACTTCCAGTTGCCGCATTGGTGGTTTGAATGGTCAACGTGGTGGTGCCTGGCACCACGACCGAACTTGGGCTGAACGTGGCGACAGCACCAGCAGGCAAATCGGTGGCGCTCAGGTTGACACTGCCGCTAAATCCCCCAATTGAAGCAAGTGTAAGGGTATAGACAGCACTGGTTGGCTTGCAGACCGTTTGATTGGTCGGGCTGGAAGTGACACTAAAACTGCTTGCCCCAGTGGTGACGGTAAAATTAGCATTGGAAATATCATAGAAGACATTGCCGTTGGCCCTAACCATGATGCGAGCTTGCGTGGTAGCTACATTTGGTATGGCAGCGATTTGGGAGCCATCATTGGGGGTTGCAACCAATAAGGTAAATGGATAAGTCAAACCACCATCAACGGACATCAGCACATCCACATTCGCACAGTTGACGGGGGCGGTATTGGTGCTCGCCACATCCCAGGTGATGGTCTGCAGAGAGCCACCTGCCCAACTTACTGCAGTATTGGGGGAAGTTACCAAGAATGGCCCGGCTGTCCCGTTCACCGTCACCACCATATTGTCCTCCGCCGTACAGCCACCACCACCCACCTTGTTGTCACGGACGGTAAGCCTGAAATTAAGGGTGCGGGCAACACTGGGAAGGACTTCCCAAGTAGGGCTAACATTGTTGGCGACATCAACCAAACGGGGCAAATACCTTGAAGTATTTGTCGTCCCTTTGAAAGAGCGGAACACTGGGCCTGTGGTTTGTGTGGAAGTTGGGCTGGTTCCACTGGCGGCACCAAGGTCCATCTGTTCCCAAGTGTAGGTCAGAACGTCGCCAGGGTTTGGGTCAGTGCCTACTCCAGTAAGTAGGAACGGGGTGGAGCGGGGAATGGTGTAATCTAAACCAGCACTGGCTGTTGGTGCACTGTTGACATTGCTATTGACTGAACAACTGTTCCCACTTCCTGTGACGAATGATGCCATCTCTTGAACACTGATTGCATGGAAATAATCATCCGAATTAGGCTGAACATTGGTGGGTGAGCAAATGCCAGCGTAGCTCATGATGGTAGATCCGCTCCCCGGTTCATACGCTGTGGAAGCATTTCTATTGCCACCGCAACAACTTGAGGCGTTACTATTAAAAGTATGGTTTCCAGCAAATTGGTGCCCCATCTCATGGGCCACGTAGTCAATGTCAAAGGCGTCGCCGATTGGAGCACCGCTACCCGTAACGCCCCGTGCTTTATTGCCGTTGGAACAAACTACGCCCAAGCCTGCTACGCCGCCCCCACCTGTCGAGAATACGTGACCAATATCATAATTAGCACTGCCAATGAATGCGTTATTGTCACAGGTGGTTTGATTTTGCCCCAGCATCGCAACGCCATCTGTGTTCGTATAGGGGTCGGTGGCCGCATTCAAAAAAATGATATTGTTGTTGTTTCCCACGATAGTCATGCGCACAGAGACTTCCCGTTCAAAAACACCATTCACCCTCGTCATGGTTGTGGTCATAGCCGAAGCTACCAGTGGCACGGTACCGCCGTGGAATGCGGCATACTCACCGGTACATGCAAGGGCAAGGCGATAGTTACGAAAAACGCAGTCGCCCGCCATCTTCGCTGGGTCAGCAGGTGCTGGCTTGTAGTCATGCGCTATCTCATCGAAATGACAGGCCCAGGGTTCCGTTTTTTGGGAATCTTTGCGGTAATAAACCTGGTAGTTGTCCAAATCCTCCGTAGAATAGGGGTCAATAAAGACCGTACTATGCGCTGAGCTGCTCACCATGCCGTGGAAACCCCTCAGTGTAAAGTCCCCCCTGAAATAGGCCGTTGGGTCCTCAATACCAATCCCTGCATAAGACCTTATATCCGGGAATTGAGCCTGCAGGTCAGGGTGCATGACCGGGGCTTCATAAATTCGGAAGCGTTGGAAATTGCCATCCGGCATGGGCAGTTCCACGATAATGGTCACTTTTTCAGCATCTTCGGTATGCCAAAGCGGCGACTTGGCTAACATGGCCTTCATTGCTTTCACATCCAACGATGCGGTCAAATAATTTTGAGGGGTAATCTGCCTTTTTTGGCTTTTGGTGGTAAGGCCAGCCTCGGAAATGAATTTCCAAGGATTAGTCGTTTGAGCCAAGGAAAAGGAGAAAGCGATGGCGATTAGGCAAATGGTGAATGACGCTTTCCTGAAATTTAGCATGGTGGTAAATATTTGTTTGATTCAAAAATAATTATCAAGCCAAGGGCTAATTAAGTTAATACCTTACGCTAAGCAAGTAGCTTTTATGCTTAATTAGGCCATGACAAATTTGATACATGAATTTTTAAAGAAAGCCCCAATAACGGCTGAATCTTTCTATTTGGCGAGAATTGGGTGTTTACACCTACAAAATTAGGTTTTTCTTCTAAGCATTTTTTAATCTAAAACAAAAAAATGTAAAAGCCCTTGGCATTTAGCAATACCAAGGGCTTTTGAAAAGGACGCAAGTTCTTTACTGCTTGACGATTTGTTCCGTCAGCTGCGTTTCGCCGTTGTCCAGCTTCACAAAGTACGTCCCCGCAGCAAAGCGGGTCAGGTCAACCTGAACCTCGTTCAGGCCTTGTCCAAGCTCCATGTCGGAAACCTGCAGGAGCCGCCCGTTGACATCCGTGACCGATACCGTCAGGCTGGCGAACTGGGGCAGGTTCACTTGTAGCGTCACCTTGCCGTCGGTGGGCGTCGGGAAGACGCTCAACACGCCAAAACGGCCCGCCGTGGTCGATTCCACTGGCGATAAACCAAAGCTGGCCGCTCCCCCCAGCACGACATTGCCGAACTGGGTGCCGGCCACGTTGATGGTCCTTGGCGTGGGATCTCCATCTATGAAGACGCTGAGGCTGATCGAGGGGTGGGTGCCATCATGGAAAATGAGCGCAAGGTTGTCCTGCGGGAACGGAGTGGTCACCTTGCAACGGTAGAACTTGGTCGCAGCTGCGGGGATCGTCGGTGCGCTCCCCACCTCGCCGTGGGGCGTTTGGGTGCCGCGCAGGCGCACCTCGTTTTGCGGGTTCCAGCTGAGTGCGGGCAGGAAGTTCATCCCGGCGAAATGGCTGCCGACCTCCACCAGCTCGTAAACGGCGTCCGTCAGGGCATTGGGCATGCCACCGTTCGGGGCAACGTGGATGTTCGCAGCGTTCAACTGAAGCGGAGAAGTGCCCGTGTTGCGCATTGCCACGTCAAACTGTGCCTCCGTGGGGCTGACCATGACTGCGTTGGAAAACGACAGGGTGACCTGTCCCGATTGGGCACCTGCCAGTTGACAGCACACAACGGCAAGCACTGATGCCATCCAAGTTTTCAATCTCAATTGATATTGGGCTTTCATGCTTAGGTAAAGGTTAAGGCCGCTGCTTGGAGGTGGAGGGAAATCAAGAAAATCGGTCTTCCGCTTCCATCCTGCCCCGTCCACGAGGCAGCCAATTTTTGGTTCGGCTCCCGACGGGCATGCCTAGTTGGGCCTTGCCATGCCCTTACGGGTTTCACCGTTATAAGATGCGGGGCAACTGCTTGGGAGTGTGTGGGAGGAGAGCGGAAAATAAATTCTTTCCGCTCTCCTCCCACATTTTGGGGTGTTTTTGGGGAAAAATATTCAATTTTCCCAAAAAAACACCCCCTGCCAAGCAGTTGCGATGCGGGCTTCAACCACTAAGGGACAATTGCGGTAATCCCGTTGTTGATGCCCCAGATATCAAAGTCGAGGAACTCGACCTCGCCATCACCGTTCAGGTCGCCACGGAGATAGCCGGTATTGCCGTTTTCCGCAACCCAGACGTCGAAGTCCTGGAATTCGATTTCCCCGTCGCCAAAACCGTTGGCGTTCACGTCGTCAATGTCGCCCGAGTACAAGGCCCAAACGCCCCCACCCATGCTAACCATGTTGCTCCCATAGGCTTGGTCGATAGCGGTGCTGAAGTCGTAGCTCGTGGTGGCGGTCGAAAAGGACGTTGGCACGTCACCACCTGCACCGCTCCAAGTTTGCACGGCACTGCGGTGGCGCAGGGCGATGAAGTAGCTGCTCCCTATCTTATCAGATGGGAATTTACAGGCCAAGGTGCCGTCCGTGCCGAGCACCCCTTTGAAGCTGGCGGCCACCCCATGAGGAAATGCGCTGTTCCGCAACTGGACGGTGATGGTGTCGCACTGGAGGGCAGTAGCGCCCGCCACGCCGCTGTTCAGCAGCACCGAGTTCATGTTGCCGCCCCCCAAATAGTAGCCCTCGATGAAGGCCGTCAGGTTCAGCGTGATCGGGCTGAACTCGTCCGCTCCCAGGTCGGGGGCAGTGCCCGAGCGGACCTCGTTGTCTATGTCCGTGGTGACGCCGCCTATCGGGGTGCCAAGGTCGAACAGCGTGGGGTTGCTGCCATCGGGCAGGTGCAGGTCGGTGGCCGAGGTGAACACGGGTGCGATGGAGACGGAGTTGGCGTCCCCGCCCGAACCGCCCGGCTGTGCGGCCTGCCAACCGGCAAGCGTGAGGTTGTTGCCTGCCCCTGAGCCCAACCACTGGGCAAGGTTGCCCGGAACACTGTTGTGCAGGTCGTTGTAGTTGGAGGCCGTTGCCGCCCATCCCGTGGCTGCGGCGTTGGTGTTGGCGATGGCCACGTGGAAGCCCGTACCGCCCGTCCTGGTGTTGCTGAAGATATTGTTCCTGATGTCCACCGTAGCGGTCCCGCTCCTGTTAAAGGCATAGCTGTTGTTGCTGCCGGCGGTAGCCGTGCCCGTTATGGCCACCGTATTGAAATAGTAGTTGCTGGTGCCGGTGCTCAGATCTTGGATACCTGTCACACTGGTTTCATTGGACACGCCCGCTCCCAGGGCAACCATGTTGTTGCGGTACTGGGTGGTGCCACCTATGGCCCTGATGCCGTTGATGGCAGCGGTGGCACTGGTGGTGGCAGAGGTAAGCCCGTAAACCACGTTCCGCTCCACCACGTTCGCAGTTGAGCCGGTAACTTGGATGCCCGTCACAACCGTGGCCGCCGTGGCATTGGTATTGGTCAGTGAGTGGATGGTGTTCTGCGAAATGGTATGGCTAGGCGTTGTGGTGGTTGTGAGGATGCCTATCACCGAAGCGGTCGTTGATGTTCCGGTGCCAATATTGTTGGTCAGGTTCCGGATGGTGTTCGAGGTGAACACAGCGGCCGCATTGGGCGAGTTCATCCCGATGATTTGGGAAGAAATGCCTGTTGCATTGAGCTGGATGGAATTCGCCACGGTGCCCCCGATGTTGTTGGAGCTGAGCGTTGATGAAACCGTGGTGAGCAAATTGGTCCTCATCCCATAGAGGATGAAAGTACCAGAAGCCCCGGCATTCGTCACCGATATCCCGCCAACATTGTTGCCCGTTCCGGCCCAGGCATCGGACCCGCCATTGTAGATGCCCATAACGTCAGTGGCAGTGGTGGTATTCGTCGAAAACGTCAAGGACCCTGTGGCGGATTGACTGCCGATGGTGTTGTTGTTGGTGACAACAAGCCCGCTTGCTATCAAAATCCCCGTCATTGGGCTGCTCGTGGTCGTACCGCTAGAAGTAACACCGGTCAGGCTTACCGAGGCCACCGTGTTGTTGTTGATGTTCGACACAGTCGCTCCAGTGAGTCCGTTAAAGTAGATGCCCTGGAACTTCCCGGTTGACCCCGTTAGGGTATAGGTGCCGGTCTGGGCATTCGAGGCATAGCCGATGGTATTGCCAGTGACGGTACAGCCTTGGACGCCATGTGTAGCAGAACTGCTGTTCAGGTCAATGGCCCTGTGCGTGGCACCAGTGGTCCAGGTTCGTGTGCCCGTCTGGTAGAACCGGTTGTTGGTGATGGTCCATGTGTTGCAACCACCGTTAATTGCCACACCAGAACTAGTGACCGCTGCCCCAAAATAATCGTAGATATTGTTGTTGTTGATGACGATGCCGCTGTTGCCGATGGCGGTGGTGGATTGGGAACCATTGCCCAATATGGCCTTGGTGGGCAGGTTGCTGCCGTTGGGGCCTATGTTGTTGTTGGAAATGGTATTGTTGTCGTTGCCATTTGCCGTCACTGCATCCGTGCTGAAAAATATGGTAGCGCCGTTGGTGGCAACGGACATCGTTGCCGAACCCAATACGGAGCAATTGGTGACCGTGTTGTTGGCGGCACCGCCAATGAAACGGATGGTGCTGACCGTGGATGTGCTAGAAGTAGAAGTATTGGTGATGGTAAGCGAGCTTCCACCTGTGTTCAATCCGTCAAAGGTCACGTAATCGGCTCCGCTGAGGTCAATCAATGGGCCAGCATCATTAAGGCCCGATACAGTCGAGGCTATACCAGTCGCTGGCCTGATGGTCAGCGTGTTCGTTGCGCTCGCATCAATATTGGCATTGATGATGATGGGGAAGGTCTCGCTTCCTGAATAAGTGGCATCCGTCAATTGGAAAACGACCGGGCCAGTCAAACAGGCGTTGTTGTATGCCGTTACAGCAGCTGTAAGCGTTGCGTAGGCACCGCCACCGCCCACGTTATAGGTACCACCCAATGGCGTTAAAATAGTGTAACTGCTCGGGCTGGCAGGTGGCGTGGAAGCCGCTGGGGGGTTGATACTGAAACCCGATGCCCCTGCGGAAGGGAATGCGCCCACATTGGGCGTGCCTGCATTGTCCTGTGCCACCACATAGTATTGGACAATATCTGCTGCCACGACGCCGCTCCCATACGTGAAGTCATAATTGCTCCCACCCGCATGCACGCCCGTGGCTGCGTTCCAGGCACCTGCATTGATTCTCCAATACAACACTGGCAACCCGATGCCAGCTGTTGGAACGCCACTTGCATCGGTAATGGAAGCCGTTAGGGTTCTTGCCGAAGTAGCACAGGTATTGTTAAGAGCGGTATAAACAATGGTTGGGCCTGAAAAATCACCTGCGTTTTCATAGGCACCTATTGTTGGCGTAGAACCACTCCTTGTTATACCAAGAAAATCGGTGGTAACGCTAACAGGGGTACCCGCTCCTATCAAAGATGAACCTGACAGTGGCGCCAAATTGGATGGGGAATTTAAACTTGGATTCGAATTTTGTGAACTGGTTTCTCCAGTGGCAGCCTGCCAACCAATTAAATCCGAAGTAGCATAGTTTACAGCATTAAATCTACCAAGATGACCAGTTGCAGCCCCTGATACACTCACATACAAAGAGTTATTGCTCAACGTTGAACCTGAATAACTCGTTCTTGTAGTATAATGTGCATACAAAGGTGCTGCTGCTGTACTTGAGCCTTCCATCAAGAAAACATTGTTTCTTACTTCTATGGCATCTGCGTTGGTGGATGTCAGACCATTGCCATTTGCAAAACAAGATGAGCCTCCTGTTCCTGTACTTCCCGACAGCGCGTTCGACAGGTACACAGAGTTGTAAAAATACTTGTCACCATATCCCCCGCCGTTGCTGATACCAGAAGTATTCCAGGATGTACTGGTTGCGGAAGATGTCAACCCATAGATAAGATTATTGGAAACCAGCAGGTTGCTTGGGTTTCCGACGACATCATACGTAGTCGAAGATGTATGTATCCCCACGAGTTTGCCTGTGCTGGTGCCTATGTAGGAGAGGTTGAAGATGCTATTCTTCGATAGGGTGGTATTTTGGTTATCCAAAATGATGATACCACCAGAATTAGAAGTCGTGATTCCTGAAGCATTCTGAATGGTATTCCCTTCAACCAAAGCGGAAGATTGGAACTGCACCGTAATACCGGTAATGCCAAAAGCAATGGTGCCAGTGCCTATGTTGTTGTTTGTTATTTGCAAGCCTGTACCTAGTGTGGTGGCATTTACCCCCCTTGAAAATATGCCATATTGTACAGAAGCGACCTGGTTGTTTTGGTAAACATTACTTGAGTTGGCAACTAAAGCACTGGATGATGTTGAGATGGAAGCGGTTCCACCTTCAAATATGCCCATTTGTGTTGTATTGGGGGCGTTTCCGGTGAGGATGCAATTCTTAATTGTGTTGTTTGTGGCACCATTGGAAGCAGAAGCACTAGCAATCCAAATGACCCCATTACCTGATGTTCCGGTATTGGTGTTTTCCAGGGTCAAGCTTCTATCCGTACCACCACTGTTGCTGCCGTCAATCGTCACCCGGTCGGCACCGTTCAACTTTATCAAGGCACCACTTCCAACTGAGCCGCTGACAGTGGCAGTTGTATTCGGCTTGATGAGCAAGGTGAAATTGGAGCCGCCACATTCGCCCCATTGGTTGATGACCACGGCCCCAGGCTCAGACAAGTTGCTTAGGATATTCAAGGTAACGTTGCCGCTCAAACCCTTGGTGTTGATGTCGGCAGCAGCTGCGGTAAGGGTAGCATAGGTACCGCCTGAACCTACTGTATAGGTGCCAGCCAATGGCCCTGCCACAATCGTCCTGGAACCACTGGGGGCCTGTACAGTTGGCGTTTGGGCACTCCCTACGGTAATGGAATTGCATTCTGCGTCAATGACATTGCTCACGGTAGCCACACATGACACATCATAGGTCAGCCAGAAGTAATTGGTCACGCTGATTCCACCTGTCAGTATTTGTGAGCCAGTTATGTTGAACGAACCCGAAGGAGCAGCTACCGTACTGCCAACTTGAGTGGTGGTAGCAAAGGTGCTACTTGTGCCCGTGTACCATAGCTTGGCGTTGGCAATATCTGCTGTGTTGGTCGTTCCATTGGTATTGAGCGTGAAGCTGGTCGCTGAAAGTGGGCTGGCACTTCCATTTACTACGACCTGTATGCCAATCACCTCTTGGTTTACTGAAAACGTGTTCACAGTGCTGGTATTGGTTTGCGTGGTGGTGCTGGAAACGTAGGTCATAGGAGTTGCAGGCACCCCGTCAAATTCGTCAGCTCCTAAGTCTGGAGCAGTAGCGCCACCATTTACCGAACCGGCAGGGCCTGGACGGGTTTGCCCATCTATGTCCGTGCTTATGCCAGCTATGGTGGTGCCTTTGGACTCCAATAGCGTAGGGGTTAGGCCCATGTTCAGGTGCAAATCAGTTGCAGATACAAATACGGGCAACTCTGTAATCGAATTGGCATCTTGCGTTACAGCCGACTGCCAAGCGGCAAGGGTAGCATGGAAGGTGCCACTTGAGCCACCTACACAGCCTGTCCTAGACTGAGTGTTGCTGCCCAAGATGTGCAGGTCGTTGTAGTTGGAACTGCCAGTACCCCAGGAAAAAGATGCCGGTATGTTGATGCATGCGTGGGGCAAAGCAGGCGCACTGCTGGACGTCAGGTCCATATATACAATATTGTTCGCAAGCTGTGGGTTGGTCACGGATGTTGAACTGATGGACAATCCATAACTGCTGACGGTTGGCGTAGAGGCACCCGCATCGGGGTCGGTGTCACCAGTGAGGTAAATGGTGTTGAAAACCACCACGTCGGTATTCCCATTGGCTATCCCGATTCCTATTACTTGGTCGGAACCAGTTCCATTTGACTTGATATTGTACAAAAAATTATTGGCCACCACATTATTCGTAGGGTTGGTACCGTCCACGCCAGCTAATGATATCCCCACACCCGAGAAGGTTCTTTCGTCAACCACGTCATGGATTTTGTTGCGGGCAATGGTGGCATTCTTTACAAATACGGAAGTCGGTGTCCACAATGCATCGGTGGCAAGTGCAATACCGACCCGGTCAATGCCAGCAGAGGTATTGGCAAAATCACCGCCCACGAACCTGATTTCATTGCCCGTGATTTGGATGCCGTCCTCTTCACGGACCACGATACCGCACCTTCCAATGGACTCCGTTCCAAATGCCGCAGGGCCGATGGTGTTGTTGGAAATGACCGTGCCCGTGTTGGCATTGGTGGTCGCTCCGCCCCTTGTATGAATACCGTAGCGGACCTTGGTAATCGTGTTGCCCGAAATGGTGTTGTTGTCGTTGTCGTTTCCTGCCGTTATGGAAGTAAAGGTTCCACTCAAGGTTGCACCTGCCACCACAATGCCGTAGGTATTGGTGGTTGCAGCGTTTTGGGCAACTCCAGCCTTGATATTGCAATTGGCAATCGTGTTATTGGTGGCACCTGCGCCCGCTCCCGTTGAAGCAAGCCAGATAACGGCCGTACCCGATGTTGTGGAGGTATTTTCAATGGTAAGGCTGCTGCCCCCAGTATTCAATCCATCAATGGTGACGTAATCTGCCCCATTGAGCTTGATGAGCGCCGAAGCCGTGACGCCAGAGGTGCCAGTTAGGTTGGCGGCCACGCCCGCATCCGGCTTGATGGTCACCGTGTAAGGCCCTGCCGCACAACCATTGTACACGATGGCATTCAAGGCATTGGCACCTGTTTCTGCAACGGTGGCATCCAGGATGTTCACGGTCAGGGCACCGGACAGTCCCGATGAGTTGATGGCCGCAAACAGACCGCCTGCATCGGTAAGGCTGGTATAGGTTCCGGAGGCCCCTATCGTCACGGTGCCTGACAAGCCAGCGGACAGCAGTGTGTAGGAATTGGCACCTGTGACTGGGAAATTGCCGACAATGAGTGCTACACTGGTAGCAGGTGTACTGAAGCTGCCAGTATTGATGCCTACGTTGGGCGTCCCAGCAAGATCTTGAGCAACCACGAAATACTCAACTGCATCACCGGTCGTTGGCGCTCCGCCAAACAGCAATGAATAGTTGGTCGTAAAACTAAATGGAGACCCTCCGACACCCGTTGCCTCAACATACTTCCAACCGTCTGTTGCGCTGGTATTGTCAACATAGGTGTTTGCATTTGTTGCCTTTCTAAAATACAAGCGTGGCCTGGTACCAGCGGTGGTATTTACGCTACTGGCGTCAACTATCGTTACGGGCGATAGCGTCCTGTCGGTTGTGCAGGAAGTGTTGCTCAAATTGGTATAGCTGATGGCAGGGCCGACCAGGTCCAAAGGAGTTCCTTCCAACTCCCATGCCCCTATATCGGGTGCGGTACCTGACCCGGCATAGCCCCCGTTGCCCTCGCGAATAGTGCCTGCATAATCATCCGTGTAAGTGGCAATATTGACGGCGCCGCTTTCCAACTGTGAAGAAATGGTCTCATCGAATTTCAGGAAATCGTTGCTACTACCAGTAGTACTTTGGAACACTACGTTTTCTTGAGCCGACGATTGATCACGATTCACCATAAAGGCTTTCAAATTGGCAACCGTATTCTGAGGGTTGGTAATGGTAGTGGTACCCTCCACGTAGGTCAAGTGGTTGTTCGTTCCAGCTGTTGGGTTGCACCAAAATGCGTTGTTGTTGGAAGTGGTGGCATAGTTGGCAGGCACGACTCCGGTTGTTCCAGCAGTGCGCATGAGGCAGGCAGCCACACCGTTTGCTGCCAAATTGGAGCCCTCTTGTGCAGGTGTGGAAGTGTTGACGAGTATGTTGTTCCGGAGATTGAGCACATTGGTTGCTGTGCTCGAAAACTGGATGCAGGAAGTCCCGAAGGTGGTCGCCGAAGTGCTGGTGGCATTCAGATAGACCGTATTATAATAGACATTGGAAGTCCCCGTACCTGTATTTGGGAAGTTAAGCCCTCGAATGGCAATTAGCCCAGTAGCACTCGGTGTCTGCAAATCCCCAATCAGGTTGTTGAAAATATTGACCGTTGTTCCGCTTGACACATTGATGCCGTTGATAAGACTTCCTGCCCCCTGTGCGCTGAGGCCATAAATCTTGTTTCTTGAAATATTAACGGTAGTACCCAAGGATTGGGTAATTCCATTGATGGTGCATGAGCCGGTCGAACTATTGGCAAACGTCAGGGTGTGAATGGTATTATTGGTAAATGCCTTTACTGAACTGCTTGAGGTATTTACACTTATACCGGAAATTACGGAAGCGGTCGAAGTGCTGTTGCCTGTAATATACAGATTGTCAATTTGATTATCTGAAAAGTTCTCTTGTGTTGGCGAAGATCCATCGAACAAACCGTACAAAGATGCTGAAAGCGAACCACCATGGTTAGGGAAGCCGTTGTTGTTGATGGTATTGTTGCTCCAGGTCAGGAGGGAGGTACCACCTCGGAGGCTGTGCAGGGTGCCACCCTGGTTCAGCACGGTATTGTTGGTAATGGTGTTCCCGCTGGCATTGAAGTTGGTGGCTGTTCCGCTGCTGTATATGCCTTGGAAAGTACAAGAATTGGCCCTGCCCGCTTCGCCAATAGCGTTGTTGTCAACCGTATTGTCATCCATTGTCACGGTTGCTGCAGAGGCACTGCTCAAAATTGCTGAGAACGTCGCTGTGGTGGCAGTAGTGTAGGTGCAGCCAGTCACTGTGTTGTTCTTGATGAGAATCGTGTTGCCGGCAGCTGTGGAGCCGATTACATTGTCAATCGCTGTGCAAGCTGTTGTTGTTCCAGCAGAATGCACAGTTACGGTATTATTGAGTATCGTCGCATTGCCACTAATGCCTGCCTGTGCAAATATCCCCCTTAGCGTAGTGGCATGGTTCACCCCACCGCCATCATTGCTGTTGATGGTGTTGTAGGAGATATTGATACTCCATTGGTTGTTTGCACGGATACCAGCGGCGGGGTTGGTTGCGGCACCGCCACCATAGTTGAGGATAGAATTGCCCGTGCTACCTGCCGTGCCGCCTATATCGTTGTTAAGGTCACCCAAGAAGGTGGCGGGATCGGGTGAAGGTCCTCTGCCCACAGTTGCAGCAAAGCCGCTCAACCCTATGCCATAGTTGCCGCCATTGATGGTATTGGTATAAAATAGGTTACCCGAATTCGTGCCGTTGGTGGCCGTAGTGCCCCCGTTGGTAGGGGTCAGGGGAGTTACTGCTGCGGTGGCCGTAGAGTTGATGACCAAGATGCCTACGGCGCCTTCAATCATCGGTGCAGTACCGGTTGCATTGTTGATGCGCTGCATGTTGAAGGTGCAGTTCTGTATCGTGTTGTTGTTGCAGCCATCGCCTGCGGCCCTTTTGAACAGTGCTACGCCAAACTCCATGGTTTCAGGGTTGGTGGCATTGCCATCCGTGAAGGTAAGGCCGTCAATGGTGATATGGTCGGCACCCGTTAGTTTTAGGATACCGTCTGGTGCGGCACTGGCGGGTGTGGCAGTACCCACCCCAGCGTTCAGCGTCGTAGCAGCACCTGCAGCTTTGATGATGGTGACACTCGTAATGGAGGAACCCAAAAATGGGTTCAAGGAAGCACTACCTATAGTCAGGCCAGTAGGCGGTGCGGTTTCTGATGCGCCTGCATTTAAGGTGAAAATGATGGTTCCTGATGTGGGGACTGAAGTCACACCGTTCAGGTCACCGAGTGCTGTGGCCAGGTCAGTGTAGCTAGCCGACAAGGCTGGCGAAGTCACTGCGGTACCGGAAACCGTAACTGGAATTTGAGCGGATGCCTTGCCAACGAGCAACAAGAACATACCCAATACCAAACCAGTGCGTAAATTGCTTTTCATGCGTAGAAAGTAAAGGTGTGAAGAAAATGAAGATTTGACGGTTGATTCAGCCCGGATTGCGCCATCAAGCCTTAGCTTAGCCTTTACTGGCCATGCTAATGAAGTGGCAACTGGGCTGGGAGAAAACTGCAATCGAGTCGAGGATTTTGACATGCCAGTTAGGAATTTGAGTAAAAGAAATAATTTGGACTTTCTGAAAGGAAGCACCTTTCATCATTCTTTGTTCCGACGATTTCGGATGATCCGAATGGTAGATTGCTATATTTTTCTTTGGGAAATTAATAAGCCTTCTAGAATTGAAACACTTAGGCTCATTCGGGGAAAAAATCGCTATTGAAAAGCAATCTGGTATCTAAAGGTAATTAAACCCGATGATGAGGCCGTTGAAAGCAAGCACAAAAATTGGAATTAAGCTATGCTATGCTTAAGATTTGAATGGTTGGTTTTTCGGGGCAAATTTAACAATCGAATTCAATAAAGCTAGCAATTCGGCCAATTAAATTGCACGACAGAATAAACACAATGATATTTCACGCTAGCCATTGCGCACAAGTGGGGCAGCTATCATGGATTAGGCCGAGCGGGGGTACGGGCGGCACCCCAGCACGATTTGGCTGGTGGCTCATCCAACGGGCCAGGGCTACCCCCTTTTGGGCTAACCGTAGCTGATTTTCCTCAAAAAATCAACTGCTTGACCACAAAATGACAACGGCGGCGGCATCTTTGATGCCGCGCCCTTGTCCTCAATCAGGATGACTCAGTTTTTATTGATGCACTGGGGTTCCCTAAGAATTCACCCGGTTGCACATCCCTTGGCCTGTACTGTCCTAAAAAATCAGGATATCCCAAATTTGAACATCAACAAACCCCTTTACTGCTTGACGATTTGTTCCGTCAACTGCGTTTCGCCGTTGTCCAGCTTGACAAAGTACGTCCCCGCAGCAAAGCGGGTCAGGTCAACCTGAACCTCGTTTAGGCCTTGTCCAAGCTCCATGTCTGAAACCTGCAGGAGCCGCCCGTTGACATCCGTGACCGATACCGTCAGGCTGGCGAACTGGGGCAGGTTCACTTGTAGCGTCACCTTGCCGTCGGTGGGCGTCGGGAAGACGCTCAACACGCCAAAACGGCCCGCCCTGGTCGATTCCACTGGCGATAAGCCGAAGCTGGCCGCTCCCCCCAGCACGACATTCCCGAACTGGGTGCCGGCCACGTTGATGGTCCTTGGCGTGGGATCTCCATCCATGAAGACGCTAAGGCTGATCGAGGGGTGGGTGCCATCATGGAAAATGAGCGCAAGGTTGTCCTGCGGGAACGGAGTGGTCACCTTGCAACGGTAGAACTTGGTCGCAGCTGCGGGGATCGTCGGTGCGCTCCCCCACCTCGCCGTGGGGCGTTTGGGTGCCGCGCAGGCGCACCTCGTTTTGCGGGTTCCAGCTGAGTGCGGGCAGGAAGTTCATCCCGGCGAAATGGCTGCCGACCTCCACCAGCTCGTAAACGGCGTCCGTCAGGGCATTGGGCATGCCACCGTTCGGGGCAACGTGGATGTTCGCAGCGTTCAACTGAAGCGGAGAAGTGCCCGTGTTGCGCATTGCCACGTCAAACTGTGCCTCCGTGGGGCTGACCATGACTGCGTTGGAAAACGACAGGGTGACTTGACCCGTTTGGGCGCCAGCAAGCTGGCAGCAAAGAATGGCCAACATCGTTGCCATCCAAGTTCTTAATTTGATTAGATATTGGGCTTTCATGTTTGAAACTATTTTAAGGTTAGTGACCTGGAGGCGAGCCAAGCATTAATCTTGATTCCCCTCCAGGGTCATTTTGATTGCTTGAACTGACTATGGCAATGCAAGCACAATTGCCGTGAAACCGTTGTTGTTGGCCCAGATATCGAAGTCGAGGAACTCGACCTCCCCGTCGCCGTTCAGGTCTGCTCGCAGGTAGCCCGTGTTCCCGTTATCAGCAACCCAAGCATCAAAGTCCTGGAACTCGACCTCTCCGTCGCCAAAGCCGTTTGCGTTCACGTCGTCAATGTCGCCTGAGTAGATGGCAAAAACGCCGCCGCCCATGTCAACCATGTTGTTGCCATAGGCCTGGCTGGCCGCTGTACTGAAGTCGTAGGCCGTGGTTGCAGTCGAAAAGGACGTAGGCACGTCCGCACCGGCGCCGCTCCAGGTACGCAGCGAATTGCGGTGCTTAAGGGCAATGTAGTAGCTGCCACCAACCTTATCAGAAGAGAACTTACACGTCAAGGTACCATCCGTTGCCAAGATACCGACAAATTCATCGGCCACATCATAAGGTGGTGTTCCGTCCCTCAATTGGACGGTGATGGTGTCGCACTGACTGGCGATAGCGCCCATCACACCGCTGTTCAGTAGCACGGAGTTCATAGCGCTTCCTCCTGTGTAATAGCCCTCAATGAACGCCGTCAGGTTCAATGTGATGAGGCTGAACTCGTCGGCGGCTACGTCTGGGGTGGTGGCGGCACGGGTTTCGTTGTCTATGTCGGTCGTGATGCCAGCGATGGGAGTACCTTTGTCGAACAAAGCAGGATCGCTGCTGGATGGCACGTGCAGGTCTGTTGCGCTCGTAAACGGAACAGCGGTTGTAAAAGCAAAAGAAGCATTGTCATTTGTACCTGCGCCAGACAGCGTGCTTGTATAAGCAGCCTGTGCAGCAAGCGTGGTGTAGAAATTGACGCCTGCGGTTGTTCCAGCTTGCCCTACTCCTTGGGTAGCCACATCCGTTCCATGGAAATAGAAATTGTTGTTCCAGGTAAGGTTCATGGCCGAAGTGCCACCGGAAGGCAGGTAAACAGGAATGTGTGCAATAGAGGTGGTTCCACCTGTTATATTGTTTGCAAAAATATTATTGCGCACATCCAAGCCTGTTGACGTTGTATTAAGGATGCCAAATGCCGCAGTTAGCAAACTAGCGTTAGCGACTCCAGTTGGCGTCCCATACATATTCACTGAATTGTAATGAATCTGATGGCCTGTGCCTGCACCGATCCGGATACCACACACACCATCCGTGATGTTGAATGCAATCCCGCCAGTCATATCAAAATTGATGTTGCTGATGAAATTGTTTCTGATGATGTTGTTATTACCACCTGATACGTTGATGCCGTAAGCGCCCCAAGTTCCCGTGCTTTGATGTATCACCCCAGAGATATTATTGCGTTGAACGATTACGCCGCCGGTAGTGCCTGTTATAGCAATCCCAGCCATGGAAGAGGAGGCACCATTTGAGGAAAGCCCTGAAATAGTATTCTGGGTTACATTAATATTGGATGCAGCCGCACTACTGGTTATGTTGATGCCCAAAGGATTGTTCCCAGTTGTTGTTACTTGCCCCAAAGTGGAAATTGTGTTTCCTGAAATCGTGGAGTTGACGGTACCCGTGGCAAACCAAACACCGCAGTCATTTTCGGCAATGGTGTTATCAAAACTACCTATTGTGTTGTTGGACACCGTGGCTCCATCAAGCCCCTGAAGGTAAATCCCTACTAATCGTATGGCATTTGTACCGGTTGAGTTGAGTTGATTGCCATTTACATAGGTGCCACTTCCGTTACCTGCTAAGACAGCGGTTCTTATGTACATTCCTATAAAGGCTCTCTGCACCCGGTTGTTGACCAAGCCGATATTGTTAAAATAACCGTCGTTCCCTAAGGTAGTAGCATCGCTGACAACCAAAGCTGAGGATGTAGTGGCGCCATTCGTAAGGATACAGTTTTTTATAGTGTCGTTTGTAATGGCCGTTGTACCTGTAGAGCCAATCAATATCACGTTAGGGGCGGTCGTGTTGGCGTTCTCAATGGTCAGGTCCCGGGTGTTTGTCCCGTTGTTTGAGCCATCAACAACGATGTAATTGCCTAGAATCCGAATCAGCGCATTGCTGGCCAATGAACCATTGATGGCAGCAGTCACGCCGGTTGCAGGCCTGATGGTCAGTTTGTTGGTAGAACTTGCATCTGGATTCCGGTTGATAGTGATTGGAAATGTTTCACTTCCCGAATAGGTTGCGTCCAACAGTTCAAAAACAATAGCACCACCCAGGCAATTGGAATTATAAGCGTTCACGGCTGCCGTTAATGTAGGATAAGTGCCAGCAGCGCCTACCGTATAAGTGCCAGCTGCCAAAGTACCCCCAATAATGTAGCTATTGGGAGAGGTCGGATGGGTTGTCACCGTGTTCACATCCGTGGCCACCAGGCCAGCAGATGGGTTCGATCCAATATTGGGTGTACCAGCGATGTCCTGTGCTATCACATAATATTGAACCTGGTCGGTAACGACAAGGCCACCCATGGTTGCTGCCTCAATGGTGAACGTCCAAGTGCCATTCGTGCCTGTACCTGAGCTTAAAGACCCTTGGGAGGAAAACCAAGTGCCCAAGTTCTTACGGAAATAGACGCGGGGTTGAAGTGCTCCCGTAGTTGGGACACCAGAATAATCCGCTATGGTAGCTGTCAATATCCTGTCCCCAGTGGCGCAAGTAAACAAGAACGGCGTATAGGTAATTGCGGGTTTAACCACATCCAAGAAAACGCCATCAAACTCATCCGCTCCCAGGTCCGGTAAAAATCCAGCCCCATTGACCGAACCTGTAGGGCCCGGCCTGACGTCGTTGTCAAAATCCGTGGTCAGGCCAGCAATGGTCAGGCCACCCGATTCCAAAGCTGTAGGCGTGACGCCAAAATTAACATGCAAATCGCATGTAGCAACATTGACAAAAGGGATAGTAGTGGCCGTCAGGGAAGCCCCATCTCCGGCTGAAATGGTTTGCCATCCACCCATATTCTGTGCCGTTGTCCAGTGACCAATTGTACTGGCGTTGGCGTTGAGTACATTATTGTTGCTGGCGTTGGCAGCCCAGCCTGTAGCACTTACCGTAGTTGCGTTAAATCCATTTGATATGGCATAATGTGAACCTGTGCCACCGGTTCTGTCGTTCTGGAAAATATTGTTATTTACGTTTACCGTAACCGTATTGGCTGTTGCTGATATATATAATGACCTCATGAAGGTAAAGCTCGGCAACGCCCCGGCACTTGCTGTACCTTCTATGACAACACTGTTGTGTTGTACATTCATTGCAGTAGGATTTGGCGTGGAACCATTTTGGCACCAAATACCGATAAACGAAGTGTTTGTGGTCTGTGCTGTGCCCAGGGCAACCATATTGTTGTTGATGGAAACAACATTATTGCCAGACCTAACAGCGATGCCAGCCACTATCGGTGGGGTAAGTGCCGTTGTGCCTATGGTGGAATTGCGCAAATCACAGATTCTATTCCTGGTTATCGTCGTTCCCAAGGCTGTTGCAACAGCTGCATTAGCCGAGGAAATGCCGACTACAATGATGTTTGTGGTTGCGGTCGTATTCGTATTGGCAATATTGCTAATCGTGTTGTTGGAAATGGTACATCCCTGAGAAGCAAGATGATGAATCCCCAAAGCCGAACATACGCCGGAACCCAACCCTGCTAATGCTGAGTTGGTGGTGAGGCTATTGATGGTGTTATTGGAAATTGACCAACCAGTCGCTGTTGCTAATGCCGATAACGCAGTATGAATTCCTCGCACATAACCAGCTGTACCAGTCCCAAAAGAGGAAAGGTTCTGGATGGTGTTGTTATTGATAGTTGCTGTCGTCGGGGTGGATGGCATGCTGACCCCTGAGACCAAAGAACTTCCAGTAGTAAGCCCACTCGTACCGCCACGCATATTATTGGCGGTCGTATTGCCAATGGTGTTATTGGTAATGGTCACAGCAGTTGCTGCACCAGAAATATTGATACCAGCGATACTTCCTGCAATAGCAGCAGTCGTACCGCTTGAAGTCAAGGCACCAAAACTGTTGTTCTGGATGGCGATTGTCCCCGTTGATGAACAGTTTATCCCAACCACCAGACCACCGCTGGTCGTAGCTGTTGCAACAATGGAGCCTGTTCCAGTCGTGGCGCCAATGGTGTTGCCGGTGACCGTGCCCACGTTTACGTTACCAGCTGTAATGTTTATCCCACAAAGAATACCATTTAAAGTAGTAGCACCACTTGATGTGCCCAAGGTGATCGCTGTTATTGTGTTGTTCTGCACGGAAGTGGCTGTGGTAGTACCAACCGCAAGTTCAATTCCAATGAACCTTGTTGCGATAGTGCCAGTCATGGCATAAACCCCTGTACCGCCTGAGTTTGCATACCCAATCGTGTTGCCCGTGACCGTGTAGCCATTTCCGGTTATAATGCTGATTGCCCTGTGCGTGTTTGCAGTCGTATAAGT
The DNA here is from genome assembly GCA_016714985.1 of Saprospiraceae bacterium. Classification (GTDB taxonomy): domain Bacteria; phylum Bacteroidota; class Bacteroidia; order Chitinophagales; family Saprospiraceae; genus UBA6168. The sequence goes on from JADKBS010000010.1 coordinate 258,013, forward strand.
CCTTAGTGCGCTTTGGTAAAACCTGTTGTTGGAAATCGTCCAAGCTGTGGAGTTGTTGTTAACAAATACACCATAGCTAATCAGGGCAGCACTGAAGAAGTTGGCGATATTATTATTGTTGATGATATTGCCACTGTTTTCAAAGCTTAAAGTACCTGAAGAATAAATACCGGTTCCGGGCAAATTGACCCCAGCAGCATCAATGGTACAGTTGGAGACGGTGTTGTCGTCGTTACCCGTAACCGCAGCTGTAGAAAAAACGATGGTACCCAGCGTAAGTGAGGTTGAAGAACCCAGTACGGAGCAATTCGTCACGGTATTGACTGTTGCGTCATTGATGAACCTGATGGTAGAGGTTGTAACATTACTAGTATTGGTATTGGAAATTGTGAGGGAGTTGCCCCCTGTGTTCAATCCATCAATTACAACATTGTCAGCCCCGTTCAAGTCAATTAGTGGCCCAGCAACGTTTCCATCAATGGTACGTGAAGCACCGCCGCTTGGCTGTATGCTCATGCTGGTCCAAGTACCTGCGTTCAGTACGGCACCTGCACCCGGCTCCGTCGTATTGTTGATGACGGTGATGGCAATGTTGTTGCCTGTCTGGCTGGTGGCATTGATGGATGTGAAAGCAGCTGCCAAGGTGGCGAATGGACTTGCAGCGTTGGTGGCTGGGTCTGCGCCCGTAACGGCAATATTTTGCCCAGTTGCAGTCAGACTGGCAAGGCAAAACATGCTCAACAATAGGCTAAAACTGAAAATTTTTTTCATTTGAAAGAAGTGATAAGGTGAAGAAAATGACGTTCCAACAGCTGGCGCTGCAGAGGCCGTACCATCAAGCTTGCATTTGGTGCCTGCATGTAAGGGTACCACATGGCTACCGTAATTTTTGGAGCTTTTCAAAAAAAGCAATCGAGTTAAGGGACTCATCATGTCAATTAGATATTGGGTGAAAAAACAATTTGGGTTAGCGTTTTCCTTGTACTTGAAATGGGGATAATTTTATCTGCCCAAATATACATCCCAAGCCTACATCTCATAACATACAACTGCGTAAAAAATAATTTTTATCCGTTTCTGTCAATTGGAACTGTCTTTTCATCCACGGAACTGGACAAACGGATATTTCTGATTGGTGATTTGCTATAAAAGGAGGAGGAAATGCTGTAATAAGCAGTTTCGATATTTTCTTAGCGCAAGAATGAGGGCGGCCTTAAAAACGACAACGGCGGCGGCATCTAAGATGCCGTCGCCGTTGTCGTTATCTATGAAGTGCGCTGAGTGGTTCCCTAAGAAATTACCCAGTTGCAAATCCTTGTATTGAACGATCCCAAAAAATCAGGATGGCCCAAATTTGAACATCACAAACTCTTTACTGCTTGACGATTTGTTGCGTCAACTGAGTAACGCCGTTGTCTATCTTGACGAAATAAGTGCCAGCCGCAAAGCTGGTCAGGTCAACCTGAACATCGCTCAGGCCCTTTTCCACCTCCATGTCGGAGAACTGCAACAGCCGTCCGTTGACGTCCGTCACCGATACCGTCAGGTTCGAAAACTCCGGAAGGCTCACCTGTAGCGTAACCTTGTCGCTCGTGGGCATGGGGAACACGTTCACAACGCCGAAATCGCCTGACCTCCGTTGCACGCTCACCACTTTCGAGTACTCGAACTTGCCATCGAAATCCAACAATTTCAAGCGGTAGTAGCTCATGGGCAATGGGCGCTCGTCCTGAAGGCTGTACGCCTGTTTCACTTGTGTGGTGCCAGCGGCCAGCTTCCTGCCTATCTCTGTCCAGTTATCCATACCATCGGCAGAACGCTCTACGATATGGTACTGGCTGTTCAACTCCGATTCCGTTTTCCACTGGATGAGGTTGTTGGTACCTGCCTCGTGGGCTTCTACCTCGCTCAACTCCACCGGCAGAAAAGTGAAGGGAATCTGTGGCCCAAGGGTAACTTGGCCAAAAGCGGTGCCGGTCACGTTGATGGTCCTAGCTGCGTCGGGAGTTGGAGGAATGGGTGGTGGTGGTGGATTAATGTAAAGGCTCATACTGATAGAGGGAGTGGTTGGGGGTGCATTGAAGAGGACGTTAATATCGGTCATTGGAGCAGAAGTGGTCAATTTGGCCCTAAAAAGTTTGTAGGTAACGCCCAGCACCAAATCAGGTGCTGTTGCCCTAGAACCTGTGGGCGTCTGCGTTGAACGAAGGTGAACCCCATTGGCAGAGTTCCAGACCAATGCAGGGGGGAAGGTCATCCCTGTAAAATGGGGCCCTTGCTCAACCAGCGAATAAACAGGAACCGCAGGCACCGTAGGTACATTCGCAGCCGGGCTATATTTGGCATGGACGTTGGCGGCGTTTAACTCCACCGAGGTGGCAGTTCCGCCGGTCCATTTTATGTCCACATCAAATTCTATCTCAGTGGGGCTGATTATAGCGGGGTTTGAAAACGAAAGTGTGACTGTTGCCGTTTGTGCACCAACAAGGTTAAAGCACACAACTACCAACATTGATGCAATCAATGCTTTCAAGTTCAATTGGTATTGGATTTTCATAATTTAAAATCAATTTAAGATTTGTTACTGTTAGGTGGGGCAAGGTTTGTAAGCCTTGCCCCACTGCACGGGTTGTTTTATTTTCAGCACTGCAAATTTAAGGAATTATTGCAGCAATTCCATTATTTAATGCCCAAATGTCAAAGTCTTGGAATTCGACCTCTCCATCACCGTTCAAGTCGCCGCGAAGATAGCCGGTATTGCCGTTTTCCGCAACCCAAGCGTCGAAGTCTTGGAATTCTATTTCCATCGCCAAAACCGTTGGCGTTCGCGCCGTCAATGTCGCCCGAGTACAGAGCCAAACGCCCCCGCCCATGCTAACCATGTTGCTCCCATAGGCGGTCGATAGCGGTGCTGAAGTCGTAGCTCGTGGTGGCGGCCGAAAAGGACGTTGGCACGTCCCCCTAAGCCGCTCCAAGTTTGCACGGCACTGCGGTGGCGCAGGGCGATGAAGTAACTGCTCCCTATCTTATCAGAAGGGAACTTACAGGACAAGGTGCCATCCGTGCCGAGCACCCCTTTGAAGCTGGCTTCCAATCCATGAGGAAATACGCTGTTCCGCAATTGGACGGTGATGGTGTCGCACTGGAGGGCAGTAGCGCCCGCCACGCCGCTGTTCAGCAGCACGGAGTTCATCGTGCTTCCTCCGATGTAATAACCCTCGATGAACACTGTCAGGTCCAGCGTGATCGGGCTGAACTCGTCGGCGCCCATGTCGGGGTCGGTAGCTGAGCGGCCCTCATTGTCTATGTCCGTCGTGACGCCGCTATCGGGGTGCCCAGGTCGAACAGCGTGGGGTTGCTGCCGTCGGGCAGGTGCAGGTCGGTGGCGGAGGTGAACACGGGGACGATGTCAACGGAGTTGGCGTCTTGTGCGGTGGCTGTCTGCCACGCTGCCAAAGTTGCTGAACCTGTCGCTGCTATCTGACCAATAAACTTGGTGCCAGAGCCAGTTGGTGCCACTACATAGTCATTGTAGTCTATCGCTGCAAATTGTGCATTGGATGTTACAGCATAAATACCACTGGAACCATAGCCAATCGCTCCTGACAAGCCCAAATTGTTGACGATGATGTTGTTGCGGATGTTGGCAGTTGATCCCGCTGACAGGTACACGCCCATTGACATTGCACTTGTTTGGTTCAAAGTATTGCCAGCCAAGTTGATGGAATTGTTGTAAATATTTATTCCATCCTGAGTTCCAGTTGTGGACAAGGATATGCCAATCGGATTGTCAGTTGGAATTGAAGTATAACTCCACCCATCACCGCTTAGCCCAGCAATCATGTTGTTGACAATATTGATATTGGCAGCAGTTAAGCCAGCGGTAACCACTACACCTTGGCCTCCATAACCACCCGTACCTGAATGGGTGAGACTTTGGATAATGTTCTTCTCAACAGTGGCATTTTTGGTATTGGTCGCAAGCCAAATTCCTCTGTCGTCTTCATTATCAGCGCCATTGAAATTTGCAATGGTGTTCTCCGAGACGGTGGCACCATCAATGCCCTGCAAGTAAATGCCCGTCAAACGAATAGCATCCACACCTGTGGCCGTTAGATCGTTTTTCGCAACAACCGTTCCAGAACCATTCCCAGCAGCCGTGGCGGCAAACAGATATGTACCTATGTATGCCTTCTTGATGACATTGTTTTGGATAGTAACGTTATTGAAATAACCACCAATAGGCGTTACTGCATTGTCAACCACCACAATCGCAGACGAAGTATTTGCACAGTTATTAATCTCACAGTTTTTTACGGTGACATTGGTGAACGGCGTCATGGACGATGACCTCAGCGCTATCACTTGTGGTGCGGTAGTGGAGGTATTGGAAATCGTCAAGTTGCGTGTGGTAGTTCCGTTGTTGGAGCCATCAATGGTCAAGTAGCTGGTATTGAGCGCACTTATCACTGCACCACTGGCAGCGGCACCAGTTATGGTTGCCGTTACGCCGGTCCCAGGTTTGATGGTGATGGTATTCGTTGCACTGGCACCCGTGATGGCATTGATGTTGAGTGGGAAAGACTCCCCAGAACCTGCGTTGTAGGTAGCATCCATCAAGGTAATCGTCACAGCTGCAGAAACGCCCCTTCCGTTCAGGTTGCTTACAGCCTCGGTTATGGTAACAAAATTGGGGAATAACTGTCCTGCACCAACGTTGTAGTTGCCGCTCATTGGGCCAAGGATGACCTTGTTGCCAGCAGGTGCGGTAACGGTGGGTGTTTGTGGCGTACCTACGGTGATGCTGGTACACTCGCCATCTATATTTGGGCCGGTAGGTGATGCAATCACATCATAAGCCAACCAGAAATAGTTGTTGCCAGTTAACAAGGTCTGAGTACCTGCCACCGTGAAGGTCGCAAGCGTAGGAGTAGTGGCTCCAAACAAGGTTCCTGTGCTGAATGTGGTGGAAGCTCCAGTATAATAGACCTTGGCCGTACTGGCGTTAATGTCCGTGATAACGGACGTGCCAGTCGCATTCAAATCAAGGCTTGTTACCGATAGCGGGCTAAGATTTCCAGCCGTCACCACTTGTATCCTGATAATTTCCTGGTTGATGACGCCCGGGAAAGCACCACCCGTTACCTGCGCAACCGTAGAGGATACATAAGTCATTGGAATTGCTGGTACACCGTCGAACTCGTCACATCCAACATCGGGGGACGTGGCACCGCCATTTACGGAACCTGCAGGGCCAGGCCTGGTTTGACCGTCGATATCAACGGTTACGCCGACGGATGCGCCACCTGACTCCAACCGAGTGCTTGTCAATCCCATGTTCAGGTGCAAGTCTGTGCTGGACACAAAGGTCGGAGCCTCCGTAAACGATTGGAGATCTTGACCGCTACCAGTCCTCCATGCAACTATATCAGCACGGTCTGTGCCACCAATGCGGCCTACAAAAGCGGATGGCGCATTGAAACTGTTGGAGACAAAATAGTCATTCCTATTGATATTCGTGAACGCCGTATTTGCAACATCAGAATAGATAGCGTAATTTTTCTGTGTGGCAGCAGTACCAACCTGCGTATTAACGAACAGGTTGTTCCGAATGTCCAAGGCACTCGCACCTGTTCCTACATAGATGGCTGCAGTAATTGCAGAAGTGCTACCCGCACCCATGCTGCCGGTCATATTGACCGTATTGTTGTAAATATTGAGGCCACCAGCTGTCGTGGTAATGGTAGAACTGCTGCCTATCATACCTATGCCAATCCCCATGCTGGAAGAGTTGCTGAATCCACTCCAGTTTGTACCGTTCACACCAGCAATACAGTTGTTGGATATGGTTAGGCTGCTGCTCGCCGTGCCCGTGCCCACGGTAATTCCTCGGCCACCGTACCCACCAGTATTGGTAGTTAATGCTTTGGTGACACTGTTCCGGGTCACCGTGGAAGAGACAAATCCCGTCTCCAGGGAAATGGCGGTTGGTGCCTGGGTTGTGGTCGTCTCTTCACTGATGGTATTTTGGCTGATGCTACTGGTCAGCGCATTGCCTACTTGGATGCCCAAACTGGCCAAAGTACCATTGTAGGTAATTGAGTTGCCCGTAATTGACACGTTATCATCACCTCCAGCAGAAACAGCAGCGGTCCCATTGGCATAAATACCGATTGGAGCCAAAGTAATGGTATTGTTTTGAATGGTTGTGTTATCGTTGTCTGCACCAGAAGTACCTGGCGTTGACCCGCCCACTGAAATGCCATACCCAATGGTTGTTGCGACACCTGTGTTG
>JADKBS010000011.1 GCA_016714985.1 Saprospiraceae bacterium
ATGACGGCATCAATCAGGTGGTCGTTGGCGGTGATGCCGAGCAGCGTTGCGCCGATGAGCGTGATACTGTGCCCCAGCGTGAAGGCCGTGATGAAAAGCAGGATGTCCTTGACATTTTTAAGAAAAAACACCACACCCACAAGGAAAAGCAGGTGGTCGTAGCCGGTGAGCATGTGCTTGGCTCCGACATAAATATAGGAGAAAAGGTTGCCCCCAAGCAGCAATTCCTGGTCGGTTTTCGAGACGCCGTGCGCCATCAGCAGGCTTGGGACAAAGCAAAAAAATGCTGCCATCAGGCAGGCCAAACGGGCTGGTTGGTGAAGGTTTTTCATCGTGGCAGAAAGGTTGGTTGGTTCGGAAATACCCCGGCAATTAGCCTGAAATGCCGAAGGCCGTTGTCGAAACCATTTACGAAAACCTGACTGTCTCCGGTTTTTGGATTTTGAAAAAAATCAGGTATTGGAACTGGTTTTCATTCGCAAGGCAAAACGGTTAAAACATTGAAGCAATGAGCAACAAATACTTATTCTATTTGACAACCCTGTTTTTGAACACTTATTTTGTTCAAAAAAGCATCGCCCAAACCTCCGACCTCAATTTCCCCCCGCCCGAAAATCCGCCCGTGGTAAAGGCATTTAAAGCAAGCCAAAAAATCACCCTCGACGGTTCATTGGATGAAGCCGACTGGCAACAGACAAGCCCCGTTTCCGGCAGCGATTTTTTCAGGATGGAGCCAAAACAGGGTGGTGATTTTGAGTTCAAAACCAGCGTCCGACTGCTTTTTGATGAAAAAAACCTGTACGTTGGGGTATTTTGCGAGGACAGTTTGGGCAAAAAAGGCGTACGGGTGCAAGACTTCCGGCGGGACTTCATCTATGGTGAAAACGATATTTTTTACTTCCAGCTAGACCCGCAAAACCTGCGCCGCTACTGCGTTTCGTTCCAAGCCACGCCACTTGGCACACAACGGGACGTGCAGGTGTTCGACGACGATTTCAAGGACAACGACTGGGATGCGCTTTGGCAGGTAAAGACCAAAATGCTTGAAAACGGCTGGTCTGCGGAGTTTGCCGTTCCGTTCAAGAGCCTGCGCTACGAACTGCCGAAGACAGGCGAGGCACAGTCTTGGGGGTTCACGGCATCAAGGCTTGCCCGTCGGACTTACGAGCAAACGGTTTTCCCGCCCATTCCACAGGCGTTTTCGCCGTACCGAATGACCTACGCCGCACGGCTGGAAGGGCTTGAACTGCCCAAGCCCGCACTAAACCTTCGACTGAACCCTTATGCCCTTTATGATTTTGAGGAAACAGCCAACAACGGCTCGGAGGCAGTTGCCGAAGGCAAGGCAAAAATCGGCGGCGATGCCAAATGGGCCATCAATTCCCACGTCGTTCTGGACCTTACCGTTAACACCGACTTCGCCCAAGCGGACGTTGACCGGGCGGTGAACAACCTCACCCGTTTCAACTTGTTCTTTCCCGAACGTCGGCAGTTTTTCCTCGAAAACAGCGGGATTTATCCATCGGATGGGGGCAGCATTTACCCCTTTTTCAGCCGGACGATTGGCCTGGCCAACAGCCAGTTCAATGCCGCTGCCGTGCCGATTGATGCGGGCGTGCGCTTCAACGACCGCAACGAAAAGCGCACATTATCAGGGCTTTACGTCCACCAACGTGGCACGAGTCAGCAGGGCGGGGCGAGTTTCGGGCTGGCCCGTTTCCAGCAAAATTTTGGGAAGCAGAACAATTTCGGGGCTATGCTCACCCACCGCTTCGACGAGGCAGGCGAGGGCTTTCGTAGCAACCACAACACGACGCTGACCGCCGATTTCTTCCTCCGCCCCAACGACTCTTGGACGGTGAACGGCTTCTGGAGCGGTAGCCGGGACGAGGGCACCGACAAACTGGGCCATGCCGGAAACCTCTACGCTGGGCTGAACCTGAACGACTGGTACGCAGGCTGGGTGACCAAATGGGTATCGCAGGACTACCTGCCCGGCATGGGCTTTACCTTCGGGCAGAACGTCATCCACCACAATCCTGGTGGCTACTATATCTGGCGGCCTAAAAAGGAAAAAGCCTATATCAGAAGGGCCGACCCCGGTTTTTTTGTCAATTATTACCACAATGCTTCGGACGGAAAGTTCCAACAGGCGGAATTGTACCTGTTTCCGGTTTACCTGTTTTTCCGTGACAACTCGTTTTTGGAGTTTTCACTGTTCCCGACCTGGCAGAACATTGATTTCGAGTTCGCCCCATTGGGCATCACCGTGCCGCAAGGCAGGTATTTTTATACCCGAAAATTCGTGCAGTACAACACCGACCGCAGCCGTAAAATTTCGGGGGACATCAGCGCCAATTTCGGGAAATTCTATGACGGCAATTTAGCCACCATCACAACTGGCTTCCGCATCGCTCCAATGCCCCACGCTGCACTTACGCTGGATTACGAACTGAACCGAGCGAGGTCGCTGGGTGAAAATGACGAGGACAAGGATGTGCACCTCTATTCCGGTGGCTTGCGCCTCGCCCTGAACCCACAGTTGCAAGGCACCGTGTTTTACCAGTACAACACCTTGGATAAAACAGGCCGATGGAACGCCCGATTGAGTTGGGAATACCGCCCGCTGTCTTTCCTTTACCTCGTTGTCAACGACACGAGGAGTGACTTGGGCATGGACAGGTTCCGCACGACAGGTGCGATTGCGAAGGTGAACTGGATGCGACAATTTTGAGGGGTGTTGGAGAAGGGGCTATTCCCTCATAAAGAGTTCCAAAACATTCTACTGTATTTGATAGTAATAATTGGCCCTCACATCGCTCGTAAAGCAATTTAAACCTACCTTTGCGCAAAATTTGGAAAACCACTTCAATGCGTAGCCTTTATTTGTTCCACATTCATTGATTTTCCACCAGATCCAAAACGTATATATGGCAAAATCAAAAGAAACCTACGGCAAAAAGGAAAATGAAAAAAAGAAGCAGAAAAAGCGCCAAGACAAAGCAGAACGCAAAGAACAGCGCAAATCGGACACTGGTAATGTGAAATCCTTCGAGGAAATGATCATGTACGTGGACGAAAACGGGAACCTCACGCCCGAAAAGCCCGACCCCAGCAAGCGAATCAAGATAAACAAGGAAGACATTGTACTTGGCGTACCCAACCGCCCACAGTTCGACCCACAACGCAAGGGGCGAGTTACCTACTTTGACGATGCCAAAGGCTATGGTTTCATCACTGACCGTGACAACGATGAGCGTATTTTCGTACATGCCAGCGAACTGGAAGAAATGGTTCAGGTCAACGACAAGGTTACTTTCGAAAAAGGTAGGGGTCCTAAAGGGCCAATCGCCATCAACGTCCAGAAAATCAAGCTCTAATTTTGGGGATCTAATGGAATCCACTGGCCTAAATGCCTGATTTTGGCTGCTTTTTCCGCTATTAATAGGGGGCAAACAAAAAAAAAGCATTCTATTTGCAGCGCCCGCTGGGATATTCAACCTTTGTTGTTTGCAAAAGCGGATTTTAAACCTCCGTTATGCTTCGTTACAGCGCCGATGCCCGCTCATTTGCATTCATGCTTCTCACCACCTTCCTCCTGTTTTTCCTCTGGAAAAATGGCAGCGAACTAAGTACGCCAGTCTTCATTTTGCTCTACGGACTTCAACTGCTCATGGCTGTTGTCGTATCCGTCATGGTACACAACCACCAGCATTTGGCCATGTGGAAGCATAAATGGCTGAACGTCGCAACCGACAATTGGCTAACCGCTTTTTATGGCTTTCCAATTTTCGCATGGATACCCACCCATAACTCCAACCACCACGTCCACGTCAACAAGGAGCCGGACTATACCCGCACCTACCAGCGTACGGAGAAGAACAATTTGATCACCCTGCTTAGCTATCCCTCACTCAGTGGCATGAAGCAGCAAGGGCCTGTCTTTCAATACATGAAATCACTTTGGGGACAGAACCGACGAAAGTTTTGGTTTCACTTCCTCCAAGTCATCAGCCTACTCGCCTTCATCATCATCGCTTTGGCAATTGACTGGCGAAAGGCCATCTGGTACGTCATTATCCCACAGCAGGTCTCTACTTTTAGCGTGCTCATCTTTAACTACGTGCAGCACATCCATGCAGACGAGGAATCGGAGTTCAACCATTCCCGCAACATCACAGGGCCTGTGCTTAACTTCATCTTGCTCAACAATGGATACCATACGGCACATCATATTTCCCCGGGCATACATTGGAGCCAATTGAAGGAAAAGCACGAAGCAATCGCTGGAAAAATAGACCCCCGCCTCAACGAGCGCAGCTTTCTTTGGTTCCTTTTCCGTACTTATATTCTTGGTGCATTCATTCCTTCCTGCCGCACACAGAACATGCGTTTTGAGAGGATGCAGGGTAGTGAAGCAAAAAGGGTTGAAAATGTCGGCATGACCTCGTTCAAAACCGCCATCTCAGCCGCTTTCTCACCGCAGAAAATTCATTACAAAAATAAAGATGTGTAAAAAATTGACATTGTAAAACTATTACCTTACCTTTGTGCCACAATTGAGAGACATTCTGTTCAAACAGAGCTAATTAATTGGAAATTCGTTTTACCAGCACAATCCTGCAAGCAAAGTTTTCTTTCGACAGTTTTCCTGCCTTCAGTCCCGATGCTTGCTCCATTTGTCCGGCTTCATTTTCCAACGACCTACCACTGCTTCAATTTGATTTCCTCAAGTTTATTTCATTCTTAATTTTTTTGTTCAATGAACATCTTTGCAGCAAAACTGAGTTTCGACACTCAGTCCGAAGACCTACGTTCGGCCTTCGAAGAATTTGGCGAAGTCACTTCCGCCAGCGTTATCACTGATAAGTTCACCGGCAAATCCAAAGGCTTCGGCTTTGTGGAAATGGCCAACGACGAGGAAGCTCGCAAAGCCATCGCTGAGCTCAACGAAAGCGATCTTGATGGACGCACCATCGTTGTTAAGAAAGCCGAGCCAAGGGAAGACCGTGGCGGTAGCGGCGGCGGTGGAAACCGTGGCGGCGGCGGTGGGTTCAACCGTGGCGGCGGCGGCGGCGGCGGATACAACCGTGGCGGCGGCGGCGGACGCTATTAATTCAAGATTTGAAAGCACTCCGGCATTGCCGGGTACAATAGATATTTTGAATAAACAGCCTTGGGGTAATTCCCAGGGCTGTTTTTTTTTGCTCCATTCTGCAAAAACAACGCTTTTCTTAACAATCGTTCGCACCCTCCGCTATTCTTAAAAGCGATGCAATCAGAATCGTTATAAAATGGTTGATATAAAATTAGTTTAAATTACTTCGCAGGAAGATAGCCGAATAATGAACTGATTTTCAGCCTTTTGCAACAATCATAACAATTCCAACAATTTTAAACAATTACTTAGTCTTCCAATGGAATTGCTATCTGCAAGGAATAGCATGGTAGGGCAATGCCCCACCCACCATTCTTTTTCTCATTTGGTAAAAAAAAGTCCGGAGCGGTTCTATTCAATGTTTTCAAGTCCGCCCCGGCTTACTCGATTGTTGCTGTTTTAAGTTTTAGGTGATTATTCATCAGGGCGGGCTATCCAAACTTGAAGTTACCGCCTCTATCTTAACTGACTAAATCGCTATTGCACAATGATTTTTTGATGAAAACGCTGTTGGCCAACAGCTACTTCAAGCAGGTAGCTGCCAGGGGCAAGCCCATCAATTGACAGGCTTGTTGCTTTGGTGTTTTCAACAAAAGCAGTTTTCACTCGCCTCCCCAAGGCATCGAACAGGTGTATTTCCGCAGCCGTGCCTTCGTCCAGCATTTCCCCAAAATACAGGTTCAGTTCACCATCATGGACGGGGTTGGGGAAGATGCTCAGGTTCCCGAAACCTTGAAGGTTTCGGAAATCTACGCTCACCATTTTCGAGTACTCCTCCCCGCCGTCGAAGTCCATTTGGCGAAGGCGGTAGTAGCTCGTACCAGGCAGCGGGTTTTCATCAAGAAATGAATAGCCTTGCTCTTTGTTGGTAGTGCCGTGGCCCGCCACGAAGCCAAGCTCAACCCAACGGTTGCTGCCACTTGAATTTCTTTCGATATGGAAACCTTTGTTGTTTTGCTCGGAGGCGGTTTGCCAGCGCAACTCCACTTTGTCGTGGTTATTATTTGCCGTAAAATCTACCAACTCGACAGGAAGCAATGGAGAAGAAACGGTAACGGCAGTACCAGTATAGCTTACAAAAAGTTGATGCCATTGACCGACGGTACATTGGCAGTCGCAAAGATTCCTGTTCGGCCCCCAAAGGTCATGATGGTAAATGATTGTCCAGCCGTGGGCGTGAAGCCCCAAGTAACGTTGAGCGTGCCACCGAGCACTACAGCTCCCGTCACATTGACTTGGTCGTAATCGGTACAAGGGTCCGCTCCGTTGATTTCAATCGTCAAAGTCCCCGCATTGGTAAAGCCATCGGAAAAGGCAAGGCAGCCTGGCGAGGCGCCTAGGGCAACCGTGCCGCCCGACGGATTGGAAAACAAGCTGCCGCTAAACGTGCCGCCGCTCCCATCGTAGGTGCCATTGTTGTTCACCGTGCCGCTGTTGGTCAGGGTGCCATTGTTGGTCAGGGTGCTAGAATTGGTCAGCGTGCCGCTGTTGGTCAGGGTGCTATAATTGGTCAGGATGCCATCGTTGGTCAGGGTGCCATAGTTGGTCAGGGTGCAAAAAACATCGATAATCATCGTGCCCGAATTGGTCATCATCCCCCCCGAATTATTGTTCCAACTCACATAAGGACGAATGTTCAGCGTAGCGCCGGAACTGTTCGTAAAATTTGCCGAATTCTCAACAACGTCCGTCGTGAACGTGCCGTTGTTGGTAATCGTGGCGTTGGTTTGATTAGTTAAAAGAAACATCAAGTCAACTACGCCGCCATTCGTGATGGATGCTCCAGCGCCGGAATTGGTCAGCCATGAACCGAAGCCCAAAATCAAGCCGCCGCCCGATGCGATTTGAAAGTCCCCCTCATTGGTCAGGCTGCTATAATCTAACAAGTTCAAATTGCCACCAGCACCGATGCTGACGGATGCACCCGCCTGGATGGTGCAGGCTATCCCCGGACCTTCAATAGTGCCTTGCACGCTCAAGCTGCCGGTACAATCCAAGGAGTTTCCGCCAGAACTCGGAAAAGTCACCATCGCACCTGTCTCCACCGTCAAAGTCCCAGCGATGACCAAATCAAGTTCATCCATGTTCGTGCAAGTTGCGCCAGCCGCAATGATAGCTTGGTCGCCGAAAACAATGGTCGTTCCAGGGTAGCTGGGCGTCCACCTATTGATATCGGTCCATGCACCGGAGCCGGTGAAGGTGTAGGTGGTTTGCGAAAACAGGTCAGCTGCAAGCAGCATAAAAACCGCAATCCAGCAGGTGGCGATTGCATTTTTCGTGAAAAGGTGTACCATTTTTTTTATTGCATTCAATATTAAGAAAGTAAGAAAATACGCCGGAGCGGGCTTTCACTTTTGAATGAAGTCCGCCCCGGCAGTAGTTTTTTTTATTGAAATGGTCGGTCCAAAGCCCCCTTACTTCAGCTCCTTGACGGAAAAATCCCGTAGATACAGATGATGTAGTTCATGCCCAAGCGCGGTTGCATACTATTGAAGGGCATGTTTATTCAGAAGCATTCATGTCCAGTGCCTTGGTGTTGCTTCCCGGGGGAATTGTCAACCAATCCCCCCAGGTATTCGATTGTTGTTGTCTTAAATTTTAAATGATTATTCAGGGTAAAGCATGGCTTTATACCACCATTTATCTCAGATGAAATCGGCATTTTCAGCTTATCATATCCGCCTAACACTCACGGCGTTCTTTCCTTTCCTGCCCATTACCACTTCGAAACTGACCCTCTCGCCTTCCCTGATAGTTTCTTCCTCTAGTCCACTGGCATGGAAAAAGATTTCCTCCTTCCTTGCATCGTCCACGAGATGGCCGAAGGCTTTGCCTTCATTGTAGGATTTGACGGTTCCTGTTTGCATTTTCGTAGGATTTAAAGCTGAATCAAACTTGATATCAGTTTCCGATATTCAACCCACCATTGCTAGGCCCCGACTCCTGTGTAGGCGGTGCTTTCACTTCGCCTTTGATGATAAGGCTATGCGTGTCCGGTATCTCATTGGTAGTTAATGATATCCACTTATTGAATGGGCCAACCCGCTTGGTGTCGTAGGTTGCGTCAATATAGGCGGTCTCGCCCGGCATGATGGGCTCTTTAGGGTAAGCGACTTTAACACCACTACAAGAAGCTTTGCCCGACTTGATAATCAGTGGCTCGTTGCCCATATTGGTGAACTTGAAATTGTACACCGCATCAGCATTCTTGTCTATCATGCCAAAGTCATGCGTGGTTTTCTCAAATGTCGTGACTGGGCCTGCTGTTTGGGCCATGGCAGCCATCGTGCCAAAGGCAAGGAAGCTAAAAATGAAAAAAAGCTGTTTCATTGAATGATAATTTAGTTGTTGAAAAATGATGTGATGCTGAAAAGGCTTGGACTTCACCGAAGCCTTTCCAGTTGTTTATTTACGATGTCACAAAGGAGCAGGCTAAAGTTGAAAACACCATTATTTATGGCGTTACAAAAGCGTTACAATGAATTAATCGTGAGGTAAGCCACTGTAAGTCAATGTATTAGCCCTATGTGATTCGTGATTGGTGATTAGTGATTGGGAGGGCCGCTAATCACCAGTCACCAGTCACCAGTCACCAATCACCAATCACGAATCACCCATCACCCTACCGCTCATTCCTGATTTTATCCGAAATGCCCTCTACCCAATCGAAGACATCGCCAGCTTTGCCGTTCGGGTCGGGCACGGTGCCTTCCCGGAAGTTGAAGCCAGTGCCCATGCCGAAATACTTGCCGAGGTTCTCCGGCGTCTCGTCCATGCTCCATTCGCTTTCGATTAGGAAGACCCAGTAGCTGTGGCCATTGCCCTCTGCCATGCCAACGCCCATGCTGTAGGCAGATGCCCGCAGGAGGGTGTAATTGTGGCCAGGGCTTTTCTTCCAGCCTTCCACCACCGAAGCAGGCGAGAGGTTCTCCGGCCCTTTGAACAGGTTTTCCATGATGCCCGTGAATGGTGGCGTAGTGGCAGCGGTATGCAACAGGTTCCAGCGGGGCCAGAAACCGTCCTTGATGGCACGCACCATTGGGCCGTTGATACCATTGGGGTCTTTCTGGTGGTGGGCCTTGTCGTAGTTGTATTCGCCAGAAGCAAACTTCTCGGCGGTGGCCTGTGCGGCGTTCATCAAGTCGGGGTTGACTTCCAGTTGGACGTTGCCCTTCGTCGTGTTGGGCGCTGCGATAAGGCAATTGCCCGGCGACCAATTGGCAATGTTCGTGTTGTATTTGCCGGAACTGCGGTATTCGTTGATGAGGCGAATAACCTCGTCCTTGGCATCGGCGGCACTTGGCCGGGCGTTCCAGCTAAATGCGGTTAGGATGAATGCTGCGATAAACAGGATAGCTGAACCGGCAGCTATACGTGAAGTTAGGATTGAGTTTTTCATTAAAATGTGTTCTTTTGATAAATGATGAAAGGAGGGATATGGAGAATTAAACGGATAGACCATTTCAATCGTGACTTCTTGGTAATACTATGAGTCTTTGTGCCTTCTTGTTAAAGAATAAACACGGAGACACAAAGACACATAGGGCCACAAAGCAAAGTGCCGAATAAACCAATCCATCTATTTAAAACCCTATATTTTAATTAATTGGCAGGCTTAAAAGAATCCAATGCAGCCTGTATCGTCGAACCATTTTTCAAGATGGAACTCTTCTCCCCAATCCCGAGGTAAATCGTGAAGTTTTGGTTGTTCTCGCTTTGAATCAACAAGGAGCTGATAAACACATAGGCATCATTGTCCTTCACGACAGCCGTACCGTCAATGGTTTGGATGGTAAGCCCATTGCGCTGCGACTCCGAAAAAGCTTCTGGCAAAACAATGTCCTTCAGGGCTGCTTCAAAGCCTTTGCGGGCAATGGAAGCCGCCTCGTTGATGTCGGAAGTGCTGGTCTGGATGACCATCAACACGATGTTTTCATCGGGAGAAGTGACCGTTACCATCTCCGGTTCTTTTTCCCATTTCCAATTTTTAGGAAAATCGAACCCAATGCCATTTAACTGGGCATATTCTGTTGTTTCGGCAGCCGCATGCACGGGTGCTGGCGCCCCAACTTTGCGGCGCAGCGCAATCTTGCCCATGCCACAGCCTTTCCAGGTGCCTTCGAGATATTCATAGTCGCCATCCACCCGGTAGTTCAGCGTGGCATCGTTCATACAGTAGCCGGAGGCGAGGTTTTTCTTGGTGCTGTATTTCAACACTTTGCGGTTCTCGTCCCAAGTGATGGCGATGCTCATCTTGCCACGGCTGCCGCCGCTCATGATATTGTAAAAACCGTCATCGGCGTTGTTGTTGAGGGCATTGACCTCAATTTCAAGGATATAGCGAGAATAAGCAGGCGTCCATTTATCTGTATCCCAGTTGTACTGGATTTTGTCAGGGTTGATAGAGCCTGTGCCGAAATTGAGCATACCCTGCCAGCTACCGGTCACGTCTTGCGCCATGATTTGCGCAGCAAAAACAAGGATAAAAACTTGTGCAAAAACGAATGCAATTGATTTTTTCATTGATGAAAAGGATTTAAATGGTTTTAGAATTGTTAGATTGTTAGAATTGTTAGAATTGTTAGATTGTTAGAATTGTTAGAATTGTGTTGTAGAATTGTTAAAGGGGTCCTTACCAGTCATCGGCCCAGCAGAATCCACAACCGATTGGAAACTCCAGCACGATTTGCGTCAGGGGCTGTTATTCCACGGTCACTTTCCAGGTATCGGTATTGCCATGGATGCCTTCCGTTGAGAAGGTATAGACATTGTCTTCCCGTTTCACGAACTTGAAGTATTGATTGGTCTTGGAATTATCGGGCGTCACATAGGTATAAGTGCCTTTCGGTTGCTCGTCGCCTCCTAAAGTCTGCTCCATTTCTACCGGTCGAAATAAACGGAGTTGCCATCTGGATGAGCGCCAGCAAAGGAAGCAGCGGTCAGCTTCTTATCGTTGTCGGCAGGTGGCAATCGGCGGAAGAACATGATGCCATTGTTGCCATCCTGCGAAGTCCAGCGGCCTTCAAAGTACTCGTAAGTGCCATCGTTCATCAGTTTCATGGTGCGGTTGATGGTATTGGCGAATGGAGCGCCTTTTAATACCTTCGTTGGTTGCCAAACCATGATGTTTGAAGCTTCATCAAAACTGCCTTTGAACTCATACAAGCTCGGCTTTACTTTTCCGTACTTCTCCACCGTACCCCAGGTACCTGAAAGATTATCGTTTGTTCCATCAATATGCAATTCCATCACAAAAGTGGAGAAGCCCTGAGGCAGGTTATAGTTGTACTTGCGGGTGTCCCAGTTGAAGGTCATATCCTTCGGAAAAGGCTTTTTCTGCACGACCTGCACGCCCTCCCAATCCCCGTTGATGTACTGGGCAGTGGCGGTGTTTGCAAGGAATAATGCCATGCAGGCAAAAAGTATAATGGTTGAAAATGATTTTCTCATTGTTTGAAGTAATAGATCAGGGGGGGGGGGGGGCGGGAGGATAGGGGGGCTACGGGACCAATTTTTTTAAGGAAATAGGGTGGGGGGGGGGGGGGGAGAGGAGGTGTGTGAAGTTAATTTGGTTAAGAATAATTATCTATCCCCAAAGATACTTCCTGTTTTGTTTTTTATTTTTTATTGGGCCGGGAAAAGCCGAAGGCAGTTTTTTAGTGGCGAAGGTTGTTGAAATTGTTGGTAAATGGTTTGTTTCGATGGGAATCTTTTGGGGAGGTGTTTTGTGGGTCGGGTCGCCAAAGCGCTCGGCCAGTTTGGGCGGTGGGGTTTCAGTTGAATAATTTTTTTTTTCCCGGCCGCCCCGCCGTGTTTCAGTATCAGGTATAAGCTGTTTGGGGAGGGCCTTTGTTGTTTTTCCGCGGGCCCCTCTGTTTGTTTCCCTGGGGGGTTGTTCAAAGGGAGCCCCCCCGGCGTTTGTGTTTTTTTTGGGGCGGGGGTTCGCCGGGGTTGGGGGAGGGGGTCAGTTCCCCCGGCCCCCCCCCCCGCCCTGGGCCCCCCCGGGGATTTTTTGTTCCCCCTCCCCCGGGGGCCGCCCGGGGGCGCGCCTGTTCGGCGCCCGCCCGGGGGGGGGGGGGGGGGGGTTTGGGGGCAGGGCCTTGGTGTTCTTCTCGGGGGGGGACCCCGGGCCGCTGGGGCCCCTGTGGGGGGAGGGGGGGTGGGGGAGGGTTGTAAAGATTTCAGGATGTCCCCCGGGGGCCGGGAGCCCGTCCCCGGGGGAGAAAAGGACGTCCCCCCCCCCGCCTTGGGTTCCCGGGCCCCGGGGCCCCCCCCCGGGGCCGGGCCCCCCCCGGGGCGCGGGGGGGGGGGGCCCCCCCCCCCCCCGGGGGGGGGGGGGGGGGGCGGGGAAACCACCCTCTTTGGGGTTTGGGGGCCCCCCGGCCGGGGATCATTTTCTGTCTGGGGGGGGGGGGGGGGGGGAAGGGTTGGGGGGGGGGGGGGGGGGTCCCCCCCCCCGGGCCGGGCCCGCCCCGTCCCCCCGGCCCTCCCGGCGGGCCGCGGCCCAGCCCGGGCGCGACCGCCCGACCCAAAGGCCGGACGCCCGCAGCCGGCGGCGCACACGCAGACGGCAGGGGCGCGCCCAGCCCCCCCCCGCCCCCCGCCCCCAACCCGCGCCCCGCGCCCGCCCCGGCCCGCCCCGCGGCGGGCCCCCCGGCCCCGGGGCCGCGCCCGCCGGGGGTGCGGGATTTCGCGGCCCTCGAGGAAGGGCTGCCACCCCGGTGTGGCTGTCCGCCCCCATGAAGAGCGCCCCCCCCCCCCCCCCCCCCCCCCCCCCCCCCCCCCCCCCCCCCCCCCCCCGTGCGGACAATTGAGCATAACTCGTCCCGATACCCGGCCGAGGGGGCGGGCGGCCACGTGACCAATTTTTCAACGAAATAGCATCGGAAAAGGGGCGGTTTTTCACCGGAAGCCAAAATCCGAACACAGTCTTAGATTTAGTTTTAAAACCAAGGCGGCATTGCCAAACTGAAGACAGTTTCGTTTTTAATATCGGTCGTCTGGTTCGCTCCATTGGCTCCTGCGGCCAGGTGCTTTACCAAAACCACCACCTCCACCACCACCAAAACCTCCTCTACCACCTAGATATATACGACCTATAATTACCAGTATCAGAATCAAGCCTCCACGGTTTTGCTCTATTTACATTCAACCGCCTACCATTAAACATAGCGCCATCTGCACCTTCTACTGCCTCTCGTGCCCCATGTCCCATCCACACAAAAGCAAAACCTCGTTGTCTTCCGGTTTCTCTATCAGAAAGTATTTGAACATCCTGTACAACACCGTATTTACTGAAAAATTCTTTGATTTGAATTTGGGTTGCATCATAGCTTAAATTGCCGACGTAAATCTTTGTCTCTGATTGTGACCGGCAGGGAAGGTGGAAAGCCATGAGGCAAGTCAAGATGCCGATGGCGAGGAAACGATTTTTGTTTCGCATGATTTTTAGATTTTGATGGATTGTTGGATTGTTGGATTGATGGATTGTTGGATTGTTGAATTGTTGGATTGCTGGATTGTTTTAGAGGGCATAAACACTGGTTAGTCAATGTATTTATTCCTCACGAAACAATTTAGCAATCAAACAATCAAACAATTCAACAATCCAACCTATAGCCGTTCATTCTTTTATGAAACTGTTCAGTGTGAGCAGTATTTCGTCGAAGTACTGGGTAATGGCCTCCTCGGCGCCATAGGTCACCACCAGCGCAAAGGCTTTGTCGCCATCCACGGGGGTTTCCAGGACATCCACATGCACTTCATTGGTGAAATGGTTTTCGTCCCTCATCTTGCCGATGCCCGTTGTTTTATACAACTGCATACCGTTCAGCTCGTAGGTTTCTATGGGTGCAAGCACCAGCCCTTCGAAGGTCTTGTCCAACTCTTTTTCGAGGTTGTTTATCACCGCCTCTAACTCATCTCCGGCGGCCAAAAGGCTGAGTATCGTCACCTGCCCATCGGGGGAAGTACCGATCAGCAAGTCGGGGGATTGCACGACCTCCCATTCGGGGGCAAAGCCCATGGAAAGTCCAGCCACGCCAAGGGTGCCCCAGCGCTCGATTACTGGCGCATCCTGTGCTTGGAGGCCAAAGCTTGCCAGCAGCAGGCTGGCAAGGAAAAAGGATTTTATGATTTTCATGTTGAAATGGATTTTGAAACCTATGTTTTGGATATTCATGAGGGGAAAAGGCAATTTTCCGTTCTAAAAATCCCAAACATCCTTGTCATGGTTATCGGCCCAGCAGAATCCACCGACTGGAACTCCAGCACGATTTCGTAGGGGCCGTTCACGGTCACTTTCCAAGTGTCGGTATTGCCGCCGACGCCCTCCGTTGTGAAGGTATAGACGTTGTCTTCCCGCATGACATACTTGAATTGCTGTTCGCTTCTGCTACGATCGGAAGCCGTGTAGGTATAAGTGCCTACGGGTTGTTCATCGCCGCCAAGGAACTGCTCCATTTGCACACTAAAATTGACTTCACCGCCATCGGCATGGGTGCCGGCGAAAGAGGCGACGGTGAGCATTTTGTCATTGTTTGCAGGTGGCACCCGGCGGAAGAACATGATGCCATTGAAGCCATCTTGCGAAGTCCAACGCCCTTCAAAATATTCAAAAGCGCCATCCCCCAGCAGCGTCATGGTGCGGTTGATGGTGTTGGCGAAGGGAGCGCCTTGTAGTACCTTCGTTGGTTGCCAAACCAACAGCCCTGTGGCGGGATTGAAACTGCCTTCTACCTCATATAAGCCCGGCTTTAATTTGCCATATTTTTCAATGGCATGCCAAGTGCCTTTTACTTCGTCATTCGTGCCTTCCAAGTGAAGTTCCATCACAAAGGTCGAGAAGCCTTGTGGTAGGTTATAGTTGTACTTGCGGGTTTCCCAATTGAAGGTCATGTCCTTCGGGAAGGGCTTTTTCTGTGATACCTGCACGCCTTCCCAGTGGCCGTTGATGTACTGGGCAGTGGCCGTATTGCTGGCAAACAGGAACAAGATTGCGATGATTGAAAATGCTGGAAATATGTTCTTCATTTTTATTTAGATTTAATGCTGCATGGCAGCGTTGTTAAGTTTTAATGGATTTAAATGGAATTAAGCGGAATTTTTGGTTGATTATAGCCGCTGCGACATGGCACAACTCGCGAGGAGGATGGGAACACGGATTAAACGGATTGGACAGATATACACGGATTAAATCTGTTTTAATCCGTCCAATCTGTCCAATCCGTGTACAATCCTCCCAGCGGAAACTACTTGTCCTCAGCCGCAGGGCCACCGCCCGCAGCAGGAGCAGAAAGCCCCAACTCATAGCTCGTATAGTTCAGGTTGCCATCCACCGTGTGCAGGATGATTTTCCGGCCAGCAGCATCGCCCGTGAGCCAAGCGGCCTTGCCCTGGTAATTGAAGGCATCGTCTTGCCAGTGCATGCGCACGGGGGCAACCACTTTCGGAGCGCCGACGCTGATTTTCACTTGGTCGCCGCTGCCGCTGAGGGTAACTTTTGCCGCTTTCGTGGTCACGTAGTTCGTGGTATAGCGAGGGTTGTCGAGGGCGATGCAGCCGCTCACTTCGGCGCTGTGTTCTTCCCAAAGGGCGATGTAATTGTTCTCGCTGATTTTCACCAAACGGGGACGCTGCGCCGTGGTGAATTTCTCGCCTTTCGGGATGCGGCCCACGAAGCCCTTGCTGTAGTTCGTTCCCCAGACCACACCAGCCGTGGTGATGTGGCGACGGGCAGCGGCCATTTGGTAGGCGTTGTCCTTGCCGGTATAGAGGTTGTAGTTGAAGCCGTCGTCGGTGGAGTGGCGGGAAACCGTTTTGCGCTCGCCCTGGCTGTTGATGACGGGCGTACAGTTCACGTACCAAGGCTCGAAGCCCTCGCCGCCCCAAGTCATATTGTTGCCATATTGCGCCAGCACCGACTCCGGGTTTTCATCGCCGAAGTCCACCGCACCGCCATCGTTGAGGGCCACCATGCCATCCTCGGCCCGCTTGGGGTCGAAGCGGGTGATATTGGCCTCATCGTCGAAATTGGCCTTTACGTGTACCAGCGCAATGTCAAATGGATTGGTCATGCCATCGGTGTTTACGATAGGGTCCGTTTCGCTGCGTGGCTTGCCGCCGAATTTGTCGTCCCAATCCTGCTCCGTGGCGATGATGGCAAGGTAGCCGCCGTTCACGCCGGGCTGCACGGCACCGAGTTCCGTGTGCGTGTCGTTGGCATAGTGCATGGCGCTATGAATGGTGCGCACCCGCTCGTCCCGCTTTTCAAACGGGTATTTTTCCGAAGGGCTGAACCGCATCAGCACGGTGCCATAGCTGTGGTCACGGTTCTCCATCACCAAGAATTTTTTCCCGTCCCAAATCAAGCGGTTGTCAAAATTGTGCGTACCGGGGCCGGTAGAAACGGCGTCAGTTTGGTTCAATTTGCTGGCATCCAGCATCGCCACGTAGGGGTGCGAATAGCCACCGTTGACCGCCACGAAGAGCTTGCCTTCGCCCGCTGCCAATTTGCTCGAACCCGCATAAAGCGGCGAAAGCACACCCGATTTGCCTTCGTTCTTTCCGCTCCAAACCATGCTGCTGTTGCTGTTTTTGAACAGCTTCAAAGCCTGCGGTTGGTCGGGCATGGTGTGGCGCTCGGCGCTCAGCACGAAGTCGTCGTCGCCGATGCGGGTGTAGCCAGCGAACAGGCCGAGCGAGTTGAAGGTGCGGCGCTGTTCGAGTGTATTGGCTTTCCCAGCCTGCAATGTCTTCCCCGCCCGATGGACGAAGATTTTGCTGCCATCGGCAGTCAGCCAAGCGATGTCCAGCGTACCATCGGCATTGGGGTACCCGATGATTTGCGGGCAACGCTCGTAGGCCAAGCTGGATTTTTCACTGACTGGCAAACCCGTCACGTCGAGCTGGAAAGGGCGGTTGCCGAAATCGGCATCTTTGGCCGTGTAAACACTGCCCCTCACCTCGCTGGCCACGATGATGAACTCCTGTTTGGAACCGCCCGGCTTGGAGGCGATGCCGATGAACTTGAGCCTTGGGTCACGCAGGCGCTGGATGCCGTTTTCACCGTCCACGGCCCAAGACCCGAGGGCCTCTTCGACCGGGTCGCCCCAGGCGTCCATGCGGAAGTCGAGCTTGGTGAATTTGTTGGAAGTTTTGCCAGCGGCGGCCACTTTGGCGAGGTCATCGTCCCAAGTGAGCGCACCGAGCTTGGGCTGCGTTTTCAGCCAAGCCTTGAAATCGTTGTGGTGCTGCTGGCGGGTCTTGCCCCGGATGTCGTCCTGGGTGTATTCCTTGCTGGTCATCCAGGCTGCGCCACGGCGTTTCAGCAGGGCATCAATGATGGCGTTGCCATTGGCGGGGTCGGTGCGGAGCAGGTTCATTTTGTCCACAAAAGCCTTGATGGCCTGCTCCTTGGTCATTGGTACATTGGCGGCAGCCGCATTTTCAGGATTGCTGAGGTCAATGACCACGCCAGGAGCTGTCGTGCCCGGGTTTTCGAGCATGTCCACCTTGGCGGTTTTCCAGTTGCCGTTGTAAACTTTGGAGCTGGGTTCGATGACTTTCGACCAGCAATTCTGCCAGTCGGGGCTGCTGCTGTTGAGGTCGGCCCATTGGTCACCGACGCCGCCAGTTTTGCCTTCCCAAGTGATGCCGCCGTCCACTTTGCCATCCCAGCCAAGGGTGTTGGCGTGGAATGTCCAAGCCTTGCCGTTGATGGTGCGCTGCTCGGTGGAATAGACCGTTGCCCACCCGTCTTTGCTGGCAGTTTTGATGATGGCAGCCAGGTCGGCTGGCACTTTTACATCATAGCGGAGGCTGTTGCCGTCCTTACGGGCGAGCCAATAAGTTTGCGCCGAAAGGTTCAGCGATAGCATGAGAATGGCTGGCAGCACGAGGGCTGCGGTTAGTTTTTTCATTTTGATGATGTATTTTAAATTAAGGTTGAAAATTTAGTCTTTTACAATCGCTCCCCGTTTTTTCCAGTCTTCGAAGTCAATGCCTTTGGTTTTGGAGCGACTTACGATTGCTCCGGTCAATATCCCGTCCAACCTCGCATTGGTCAAAATCGCCCCGGTCAAATCGGCCCCGGTCAAATCCGCATTGTCCAATTGCGCCCCGGTCAAATTCGCCCCGGCCGAATTCCAGCTTCCCCCTTTGGACAAATCAGCCTTGGTCAATTTCGCCTCGTACAACCACGCTTCAGTCAAATTCGCCCTTTGCAACCTCGCTCCTGTCAAATCCGCCCTTCAACCTCGCATTGGTCAAAATCGCCCCGGTCAAATCGGCCCCGGTCAAATCCGCATTGTCCAATTGCGCCCCGGTCAAATTCGCCCTGTACAAACTCATCCGGCTCAACTTCGCTCCGTAAAAATCCTCTCCTCCTTCCTGACTTTTCGTTCCCAGCAATCCCAACATAAAAGGGGTGTCTAACTCCCTACAGTCACCTTTATCGGCCCCTCCCGCTCAATCTCCTTGCCCCGCCGCATCCGACAGGTTAAAAAACACAAGGCAAAACAGCATGCCAACCCCGGTGATGATATTTTTCGATTTCATTGTTTTAAAAAATTTAGTGGTGAAAAAAATGGTGTTTTATTCCGACCTTTTGAAACTTTCGAGCGCCATCAAAATATCGCTGAAATGCTCCATCATGCCCTCGTGGAAGCCGTAGGTGGCAATGACCACAATGGCATGGTCGCCGCTCACGGGCGTTTCGAGGATGTCAATGGCCACGTCAATTGGCGTTTCTTCGCCTTGCAGTTTGGCGGTTCCTCCGGTGGAAAGCAGGGTCAGGCCGTTGACTTCCCGGTTTCCCTGTGGGTCGGTCAGGGTCAGCCCGTCGCACCATGAGCTGAACTCCCGCTGGATGTTGGCGACGGTTTCTGCTACCGTGTGGGCTTGAGATATGTACGCCATGATGCGCACTTTTCCGTCGGGCGACTCGCCAGCAATACTATTTGCGTCTCCAGCGGCAGGCCAGCCTTCGGCAAAGCCCATCGTCAGCCCGGCGCTGCTCATGGTGAGCCATTTGGCGGGCTGTGGTGGTTGCCAATCGGAGGTTTCGTCCTGCGCTTGCAGGCTGAGGGTGGCCAGCAGTAAGCTGGCGAGGATGAGGGATTTTAAGATTTTCATGTTGAAATGGATTTTGAAATAAATGGCAATGGATTAGTCTTCGATTCGGACAAAGTACTTTTCTGCGAAAGCATCGAAATCAGCGATGCCCTTGGTAGTCTTGCGGCTGACTTTTGCGTTCATCAAATCAGCGCCATCGAACAGTGTGCCCGTGAGGTTGGCCCCAATCAAGTTGGCGAATTTCAGGTCCGTACCACGGAAATCGGCCCCGCTCAAATCGGCACCTGAAAAATCCGCATGAGGGAAATCCGTACCCCGGAAAACGCCTTTGCTCAGGTTTGCCTGCCTTAAAATAGCACCGCCAAGGTCTAATCCTCTTAGCTGCTCTCCCCGCAAATCAGCATTGGGTATTTCTATTAGTCCATTCTTTAGCATGGACGCATAGCAATGTGTTTTTTGGGGATATGGCAACTTGCTGCAATCTTGTGCAACTGCTTCTTGCAGACTAAAAAAACTGAGGCAAAAGAGGATGCCTGCGAATTGGATTGAATTGTTCGATTTCATTGTTGATTGGTTGTTGAAAAAAATTTGTTGGTGAAAATTATTGGTGATGGTTCTTTGGCCATTCCCTATTGCCGCTCAAAGCCCTTGTAGTCAGGATCTACCCGCTTTTTGGCAAATGCCGCCTCGATGATTTGGCGGAACTCCTCCGGCGTCGGGTCGAAGATAATCACGTCCTTTGGCGGCTCAGGAACGCCGTTCGAGGTGGTGACAGAATGTTGTTCAACCGAATGGCGGACGTTTGGGAAATCCTTCTTTATATCGTCCTCGTCCGTTTGGATGCCGTATATGATATTCGGGTTGCGTTCATCCAACTTGATGGCAAACACCGAATAATTATCACCGCCCGAAGCAAACCTGCCCCTCGTGGTGCCGATGACCCATGGTGACATGCTGCGGACGTGGAGGCTGTCGCTGATATAGGAATTCATGGATCCCTTCGTCTTGTCCACCCAGTACTCAATCTTGTTGCTGGTGATGACGAGCTTGCTCTGGTCGGCGAGGTAGGTGCCCTGCATTTCCCGTGGGAAAGCATCCATGTCGGGCGCACCCGTGGGCTGCGGGCCACTGTAATAGGTGCAGCTGGTGAAAAGTGCCAAGAATAAGGAAAGGCAAAACAGGTTTTTCATAATAAGCATAGGTTTAGTAAAGAATTGGATTTGCTTGGGGGGGGAATGCCGGGGGGTGATTGAAATTGAGGGTTGTTTATTGCTGCGGGAAGATGCCCGCCGTGCACATGCAGTAGTTCATGCCGACACCGGCGCCTTTGGCATCGTCGGCAGCATGGAACTCATCGCCGAGGCGCTCGCCCAGCCTGCTCGTCATGCCGACGGGTGTGCGGCCCTTCAGGTTCGGCACGGCGAAATTGGTCTTTCCGTCACCACCATAGCTATTCCCGATGACAGCAAACAAGACCTGGTTGTTGGCAATGTCGAGCAGTTTCCCGTCGCAGGACACGAAGTTGCGTGGGCAAAAACTGCCCGCAAATGCGAACACCTCACCGATGTATGCTTCACTGGAAACTGGGCGCTCCACGGGTTGTGGTTTTGAGCTGGCGCCGATGACGGCCATTGTCAGTACGCCGCCTACGAGGAAGGACATGAAGTGATTTAACTTGAAATTGAACATGGTTTATAGTATTTTAATTGGTGAAAAAATGGCGAAAAGAATCTTGCTGCTTGGACAAGCTCAACTGTTCAGCTTTTCTATCCGCTTGTCTAGCTCTTGGTTTCGGTACTCAAAATACCGATGGAACCCATAAGCAATCGCAGCAAGCAGCAATGCCCAAACCAACCAATAGCGCACCGCCGAGTTGGGAGCTTTAGTCCTATTTTGAAATGGATGTTTCATTGCCGTGCCGTGAATTTGATTGACCATCGTGCTAAAAAATTTGATGCTGCAAAGAAGCGGGCAGCGGCAGGCAAACGCCAAAAAAATGGCGTTACAACGGCGTCACAGGCGCGTTACAAAAACGTTACAATGGAAAAAGAGTGAGAGAAAGTGAGAGGGTGAGAGGGTGAGAGGGGGCATGCGTCTCTTACGCTCTCACCCTCTCACTCTCTCACTCTCTCACTACCTTCTTTTTCATGCGCATCTTCGTCTGCCGAATGGTGCCGTCGGAGACGCCAAGCATATTGGCCATCTCGTGGGTGGTGAGTTGCAGCTTTTCGAGCACGAGGTAACGAAGCTCGGCTTGGGTGAGGTCGGGATACTGTGTCTTTTGTACTTCGATGAAATTCGGATGTACCTTTTCAAAGATGCTTCGAAACTGCGTCCAATCCTCGTCGGTGAGGATGGTGCTTTGGGTGAGCTTTTCCAGGTATTCGCTGCGCTCGCCGGAGCGGGAAAGCTTGTCGAGTTCGAGGCGGAGGTTTTCGGCCAGTTCCGATTTTTCACGAAGGGACTGGGTGAAGGTGGCAAGTTCGCTCCTGGCAGCTTCCAATTCAGCGGCTGCTTGCTTGCGCTTATGTTGCAATCGTTTGTAGTTGCCGTAGGCCAAACCGCCCATCAAGAGCATGATGACAATGGCCGCATTGCGGAGCATGGTCTGCAATTGCTTCTCGCTTTCCACCAGTTTCAGCTGCTCGGTGTATTTCTCAGCGGCCATCCGCTGCTGAATTTTTTCGAGCGTGCGGGCATCGTTGCGGCGTTCGAGGCTGTCCTGCAAGGGTTTGGCAAAATTAGCGTAGCGCACGGCTTCGGCAAAATCGCCCCGCAGCTCATAGTAACGAGCGTAGGATTGGTAAAACTTGACGTGCTTGAAATACTCCGGTTCCTCTTTTTGGTCCAATATCGAGGCTATTTCGGCGGCCCGTTTGAGCAAGGGCCCAGCTTCGTCCAGTTTTTTCAGCTCCAGTTTGGTCGAAATCAAGACCTGCAACATATCGTACTCCGCCCTGAGCCAGTATGCCTCGGCGTCCAATGGCGATTTGAGCAGCGCATAGCCCTCATTGGCATATCGTTCGCCTTCCTCGTATTTGCCCTGCCCGATGAGCATGGAGGCAATGTCAACAGAGGCGATGCCCAGCCAAGTTTTACAAAACAACTCTTCACTCGGCTTGTCACTAGCGCATTTGCTAGTCACCTCGATGATTTTCTTGGCGTACGGGATGCTTAAATCGTATTGCTTTTGCCGCTGGTATATACTTTGGATATGGTTCTTGATAAAAATCCAAACCTGTAGGCCATTGCCCTTTGGCACCGTGTATTTCTCAGCAGTCAAGAGAATTTTCAGGGCTTTTTCATAGTCTTCCAGTTGGAACATGAACCGCCCGGAGTGGTACAGCAACCTTGCAATATCAAATGGCTTGAAATTGTCAAAACCAATGTCCTCCATCCTTTCATATTCTACCAGAATATAGGCATACAACTGTTCGTTGGACAAATGTTGATGGTGGTTTTTACCAAACTGAACATAGTGCTCCGCAACGATTTCCCCCTCCTTTACGTCATACGCTTTTGCTGCTTCCAAAAGCTCCGACTCCAGTTCTCCCACATTGCCTTTTAATGAATAGAAAGCATGGCGCTGCTGGAAATGCTCATAAAGCAAGGCAAAAATCGCCTTTTCGTCCCCCTCCGATTTAGCAGCGGCCAGCATGGGGCGATACCAAGCCAGAAACTCGGTCGTGTCCTTCCAGATCCTGTTTGGGTCGTAAACGTAGTTCAACCGCTCAGCGGTTGACATGGCCCGGAAGGCATTGGCATCAACGTTCGATTGCGCCGCAGCAAGCTGCGGCAGAAAAGCGATGTACAGGTAAATGAATAGGTGACTGAGTTTCAACTTTGTAAACTGACTTTGGCGGCGAAGATGGTATTTTTATGAAAATATTGCACCCCAGTTTTATTTCATCCAAAAACAAAAAGGGGTTCCAACGCTGGTTGGAACCCCTTTTTGTGGAAGCAATTGAAAACTATGACTCATGGTCACCCCCGCCAAAAATGCAGAGCACGATAATGTCCTTGCTGACCTTGCTCACATTGCCGCGTTGGTCGGTGGCTGTTAGCGTTACTGTATAGTTTCCATGTATTTTATAGGAATATTTAGGGTTCACTTCCGTGGATGTGTCACCGTTCCCAAAATCCCATGAATACGACATGGCATTCACCGTCTTGTTGTTGAGAATCAGGTTAATCTGCTCGTCAACCTTGCCGTTCACATTGTCAATGGTGAAGTCCACGACCATCGCACTGGCAGTGTTCCCGCCCTGATGGTCGCCGCCATTGCAGCCATGGCCGTCGCCTGTTGGGTCGTTGTAGGTGGTGGTTGGATAGCCAGTGGAGGTCGGCCTTACTTGATCGTCGGCATTTTCTTTGGTGCAAGCGGCAAGCACAGCCACTGTGGCGATGAGTAGTAAGAATAGATTTTTTTTCATTCTCAAACTAATTTGGTGGAAGATGGACAAATATAGCGGTTTTTATTGTCTCCTACCGCATTCACCAATTAATTGTCATTCCAGTTTCGAAAAAACCATGTTCCCCATATTCCACATACCCCAATTGGTTGGTCAGCATCCTCGTATTGCCGATGTTGAAAGCAGGCACATGGGCATGGTGGTGCCCATAAATCCAAATAGCAGGTCCTTGGTCGAAGATGCGGTCGTGCAGCTCTGTCGCAAAAGCCTCGTTGATGGTGCTGCCTAGGTATTGCGGTGGATAGTGCATCAGCGTTGGCACGTGGTGCGTTACGACGACGGTCTTGCCCTCGTGCGGCTTCGCCAGCTCACCGAAAACAAAATCCACGCTTTCCTCGTGCAATTGGGTGAAACGACTCGGTGTGAACTTGTAACGCCCGTCGTTTATTAGCCAGAAATCGCTCACGTTCTGGGCCAAGTTCCATTCGTTGGCAGGGCTTATTTTCGACCACAGTGTTGAAAAGATGAAACGGGTATCGCCATGCACCACCGCATGGTTATTGACCAAATGCACATTGGGCTTGATGTCGTATAGGAAACTGCCCATGCGTTTCGCCACATCAAACCCGTAATATTCGTGGTTGCCGGGCACCCAATAGGTTTTCACCCAATGGTCGGAGACGAACTTGAAGAAGTCCTTGTGCTTTTCCATTTCAACAAATGGTACGATGTCGCCTGCCAGCAAGAGCAGGTTGCCCTCAGGCTTCAAGGGGCTGGCGTTCAAGCGTTGCTTATTCTTTGTGAATTCGAGGTGAAGGTCGGAGGCGAACTGGATGGTCATGTGCTGCTGTTTTTTACAAAAACGAAAGGGCCGCACCATGCAAGCCCTCCGTTTATAATTTCTTTAATTCCGATTTCACTTGCTTGCATTTTCGATTGCTCACTGCCCAAAAGCCAGCACCACCCTTTCGATAATATCGCAGCACTCATGCAACTGCTCCTCCGTCATCACGAGCGGCGGCGCAAAGCGGATGATATTGCCGTGGGTCGGTTTTGCCAATAGACCGTTCGCTGCGAGTTCCAGGCAAATGTTCCAAGCTGTTTTGCTGTTCTCGTCGTCGTTGATGACGATAGCATTTAGCAGGCCCTTCCCCCTCACCAGTATAACAAGGTCTGTCTTCTCAATCATGTGCTGCATCCGCTCCCTAAACAACTTGCCGAGGTACATCGCATTCTCCGCCAAGCCTTCGTCCTCCACCACTTTGAGGGCTTCCATCGCCACTGCACAGGCCAGCGGATTGCCGCCAAAAGTGCTGCCATGCTCGCCCGGCTTGATGGTCATCATGATTTCATCGTCCGCCAAAACGGCGCTCACAGGGAACACCCCACCACTAATCGCCTTTCCCAAGATGAGGATGTCAGGCCGGGCCTCGTACTTGTTCTCGCAGCTTTTTACGCAGCCGCAATTGCCGCAAGTGGCCAAGAGCCTTCCGGTACGGGCTATTCCAGTCTGCACCTCGTCGGCGATGAAAAGGACGTTATGCTCCTTGCAAAGACGACGGGCCTCCGCAAGATAGTTGTCGTCAGGAACAAAAACCCCTGCTTCGCCCTGGATTGGCTCTACGAGAAAGCCAGCCACATCCGGGTCTTCGAGCGCATGGGCAAGGGCGTTTAAATCATTGTAAGGTATAATCTCGATGCCGGGCAGGTAAGGGCCATAGTGCGTGGTGGCACCGGGGTCAACGCTGGCCGAGATGATGGCCTGTGTGCGACCGTGGAAGTTGCCGGAAACGAAAACGATTTTGGCATCGTGCGAGTCAATGCCCTTTACCTTGTAGCCCCATTTTTTACAGAGCTTCATGGCCGTCTCTACTGCTTCCACGCCCGTGTTCATGGGCAGCACCTTGTCGTAGCCAAAGTATTCCGTCACGAATTTCTCATAAATGCCCAACTGGTCGTTGTAAAAAGCTCGGGAAGTCAGCGTCAGCTTTTCCGCCTGCGTTTTCAGTGCATCAACGATACGGGGATGGCAATGGCCTTGGTTCACAGCAGAGTAAGCCGACAGGAAGTCGTAGTAGCGTTTGCCGTCCACGTCCCAGACAAAAACACCCTCTCCCCTGCTCAGCACCACGGGCAATGGGTGATAGTTGTGCGCACCATACTTGTCTTCGAGTGCGATGAGTTCGGCTGCGCCGAGTTGGGTTGCTTCCTGTACCATGATGGATTTGATTTTATTTAAGGCAAAGGTAAGCGGGAAAGTCGGATAATTGGAGCGCCAAATTACAACGGTAGATGGGGAAACAATGAAGGGATCTTTGAGGCCTACCCGAAAAATACCAGCTTAAAACTTCTCTTTTGCATTCTTCAATGCTGATAGAATAGCTGCATTCGACGGAGCATGACCATTGCCCTTAGCCACTTTTACATTTAAGGCTTCGACCTCCATTTAACCAAGCACGTTCGTTTCTAACAATTGCATGAGCAAATCTTGCTTTGCCTTCCTGTTCGCCTTAACAGCAACTAACGCATGCCTCTACCTTTCTATTGGTATTGGTAACTATTTAGACGGGTGTAGGAGGAGAGAGAAAAAATTTCATTTTTTCTCTCTCCTCCTACATTTTGGGTTTTTTGGGGAAAATTTTCAATTTTTCCCAAAAAACAGCCCTGCTTGGTAGTTATTGGTATTGAATATAAATTGGTTTGGGAACCAATTGCAACACCTCTTCTGGCTGCATTTCCTCTTTTCCTTTTTTGTATCATGCTTGTAAAAAATCTTGAAACCAGCGAACTGCACAGGTTGCGGGTATATCACTTGCCGATAGGTTCCCTTCTTTTTTGCCTTGCCGCCCCAACCATCCATCTGCACGACGATCTGCACTTCTGGCAATGGAGTGATGTCTTGGTAATTGGTCAGCATTGGTTTTGTGAAGCGGTGTATGATTAAGATTTTCGGGGGCAAGTTGTGCGATTTGACCAAGCCTGCCAGATAGTTTGCTGCATAATTTACCGCTTCTGCGTCGAAGCTTCCAATCTTCTTGCCAGGGCGCACACCCTTTTGCATTGAAAATTCAGGGTCAATGCCCAAGTGGACGTTTGGCAAGGATAAAAAGCTGTCCAATTCCGGCAATTCTTCCTGTAAGCTGCTCAAACCAATTTGGATATCGAGAATGACAATCCCATCTATTTTTTTGGCGATTGCCAACGCCCTTTCGATATGTGCCCTCGGCATTCTCTGGCGGTATTTTTTACCTTTCCCAGGGCTGCGCTGCGCTGTAACGGCGATGTAATGTATTGCGGGTACTACCGGGGTCATTGAGTCCGCTTTCTCCCATTTTTCAACTTCTGATTGTAGTTTTTCCAACATCTCATCTTCGGGAAGCTCGCCAAGAATGCCCATGCGCTTTGAGTAAAAATTACCGTAGTAGGCAATCACCCGATTGAACGGAAGAATAGCACCTGCATTGGGCATGGGTGTTTTCAAAGACAGCCAATTTCCACTTTTATCATCAGCTACCAAGGCTGTAAACCTTTTTTGGTAGTCGGCAGTATCCAGTTTTGGGCTAGTGTCTGCTGGAGCTTTTGCTGCTTCCTTTAAAGGTAATGTCGGATTAGATTTTGGGTGACCATCTGTCTTGGAGCAAGCTATATTCATCAGCATGCCAAGGCCGCAAAACAAGTAAAGTAAACGCAATTGGGATGGGAAAAAATTCACGTGAATCATGTGCAATAGTGTTTGTAATGTTTGCCTTGGCTTCGGGTAATTGGCTAGTAGCTCCATGCCAATGTGTAGAACCTGTCAGCTTGAGCCTCAATAGAAGGTTGAAAAAAGCACCATTCGAAGATGGCCCTGTGCAAGAGAAACCGGAACGATTGGGGAATGTTCAACTTAATGATAGTCCCATTAATCACACTATTGTTCAGCTGAGTGAAGTTAATTGCTTTGTCAGCATGTACTATATTACGCACCTCGCCAACCCTTATCAAGAATTTTTCCAAATAATGGCGCAGAATCAACAATCATCTCAAATCTCCGACTTAATTTTGCCTTAAATTAGCATCTAGCACATGAGCAAACAGCAGCACCATATCGAAGAAGAAGGCGGAACACCCACTAATCCGCTGCGGCACTTGCCGTTTTGGTTACCTGTACTTCAAGCCAAGGAGAAGAAGAAGTGCTGCAAGAAGCACAAGAAGGGGAAGCGCTGCAAGAAATGTCCTGGGCGGTAGTGAATATTGTTGACCTTGGGAAGCAAATCATACATCATAAATCCTTGCAAACGGATGTATGATTTGCTTGATAAATGATTTATAGGATGTATGATTTTAGTGGCCTACTTCCCATCAATTTCCTAATTTCCCAATTTTCAATTTAAAAAAAGGGCGGAGCACCCTGCCCCACCCTTCAAACTCCATAGTTGGTACTTGCTTACTTGGCGTTCTTTTATCTTAAAATTTGGATATGTCCTGAATAACGCCCGCCTTTTCCATCTTCCAACAAGTAGAAATAAGTACCACCAGGGATATTATTTTGGCTCCATGAGCCGCCCCAATTATTGTCGTAATGCTTCGTTCGGAACACCAATTGGCCAAGGGCATTGAACACCCTCAACTCATAGTTTCCAATATCCTCTATACCTTGTACCAACAGGTAATCATTTTGGCCATCCCCGTTCGGGGTCATCAGTCCGTTGACAGCTATTGGCCAGCTTGCTTTCGGCATGTTGACTACCACCTTGTTTGTTTCATCGCCTTCCGGCAGCAGCAGGTTGATTTCCTCCGAGCAGCCCGTGACAGGGTTCGTATAAGTAACGGCATGCTTCCCGCTCTGCAAATGAAGCAATGTCCCTGCGTTGGAATTCGTCGAAATGGGCAAGAGCTGTTGGTTGCTGCCCGTATGGTTACTGCGGATGGTCAAGAGGCCATAGTTACCATTCGGGCTCAACGAAACCAGTTGTTGGGCAGTGTTGTCCACAAACCAACGACCTTGCGGGTTTTCTTGGGCCATGGCAGCAGCAAGTTCCCCCATCGTTTTCACCCAGGTGTAAAACGTTTGGCCATTCTGCTGCCATACCACGCTGTAACTGGGTGCTGGCACAATACCGCCGTAGTAGTATGCCTTTACAGATTGTGGGTGACATGCAGCCAATGTACCCGTGTAGGGGCTGCCGTCCACTTTTATTTGGTAGGCCGCCGATTGAGGGTAAGGCACAGGCAAGCAAACATCCCTTGGCCCTGGCGGGGCTTCGAGCATGGTCTCAAGCGGGCCAAAAATAGGTGGGCAGTCGTTGCAATCGTCCACCACGTCTAAGGAGACAGTGGTAATGCAATCGGGTACCTCCCGATAGGCAATCTTCACCTCGTAATGCCCAGCAGGCAATTTCGTTCGGGCATGTCCCGAAATACTTGGCACACCAAGATCAGGGCTCCATGTGAATTCATATTCGCCTATTACTTGCTCCAGGGTGATGACTACTTTGCCATTCTCCTCGCCACAATCTACGAGTTTGGAGCCTACCTTCTTGATGGTGGCCGCTTGGCAGTTGCATACCGCCGCTACCACCACATCGGCTTGCACGGAGCAGCCGTTGGCGTTGGTTGCGACGACGTTGTAAACCCCAGCGTTAAGGTTGTTTTGCACGGCACCAGAGCCGATGGAAGTCCCCAAGGCATTGCTCCATGAATAGGAATGCGCAATAGGCGAAAGCGCAACGCCTCCGTTCCCCGTATCGCACGAATCAGCAGTCATGGTTGTGCTGAACTGCACTTGGTCGGTTACAGTAATTAGCTGTGTAGCGTTGACCGTGACGCCGTTCAAGCCAACCACCGACCACACCCGCTCAATGACCGAGTGGCAACCATCAATAGCGATGCTTCTTTCATCGAAGTTGATGGGCAAAGGCTCCCCGCTGCAATTGTCAACGGCGGCCACGGGCGCTGCGACGGGCACTGTTTCGCCAGCCGAAAGGTTGACGGTCTGGTCGGCAGGTACGCCTACAAGTTGCGCAGCACCGATATTATAAACTTGGATGGTCTGCATCGCAGTGGCCGCATTGCCGCAGGCATCGGTAGCCGTCCAAGTGCCAACGAGGTCTTGGCCGTATGCCGTAGGCAGGGTTTGCGAAGCAAAGGACATGGTCACCTCGCTGCAATCGCCCAGCACTTCTGGCGCTGTGAAGTCGGGAGCGGCTTCTCCGCAATCAGCGGTCAGGGTGGGCAATTGGCCCAATAAGGGGGCGTCATCGTCCACCAGTTTCACGTTCAGGGTAAGGAGGCCAATATTGCCGCAGGCATCAGTCCCCGTCCATTGGAACTTGGCAGCCGCCAAATAACCGTTGGTTGCGCAATTGCCGTAGCTAAAGCTGTTCATTTCCAACTCGACCGGGGCAGTGCTGCAATTGTCTGTAGCCACTACGTCCGATTTATCGAAAATGAGTTCATTGGCACAGGTCAGCACCAGTGTATCGCCGTCCGTCAGGCCAGCCAATGCCGGGTTGGCGAATACCAGGGCGGGTGCCACAGCATCTATCACCCGAATCACTTGGTCAATGGTCTTGCTGTTGCCGCAATCGTCGGTGGCTGTCCAAGTGCGAAGCACTTCCTCGCCACAGGCAGTTGGTGTCTTGGTTTCACTGAAGGCGATGCTCAGGTTGTTGTCGCAATCATCCGTGAACAAAGGTGTTGTGGCCGTTGGCAGTTGCCCACAGCCCACTACCAAGTCAATTGGTTCATTCACGGCTGGAGCCTTGGTGTCCACCACCGAAATCAACTGGCTCAGGCTGCTCGTATTGCCGCAGCCATCGGTAGCGGTCCATGTGCGTACGATGTCTTCTCCACAGGGCGTGGGGGTAATCGTTTCGGCCATCACCAAGCTGTTGTTGTTGTTGCACAAATCGAAGGCCGTCATGTTGACCGGGCTTGGCAAACGGTCGCCACAGTTCACCACGGCATCGGTAGGCACGGGGTAGAGAATCGGGCCTTGATTGTCAACGACCGTTATCGTTTGAGTGGCCGCTTTTTCATTGCCACAATCGTCAATGGCTGTCCAGGTGCGCAGGATTTGGGAAGGACAACCCGGCAAGGTGACTTCATTGAACACCACCGCTACATCCGCATCACAGTTGTCGTTGGCCGTGACAAGGGCAGCAGCCGGGACATTGCCACAGGTCACTGTCAGGTTGGCCGGCATATTGGCCAAGCTGGGCAAGGTCGAGTCAACGATCCGAACCGTTTGCTGCACAAAGGACCGGTTGCCACATTGGTCAGTCACGGTCCATTTGCGGAGCAAGGAATATTGGCAATTGTTGTCACCGGGCAGGATGGTCTCTACCAGTTCAACAGTCGGCGAGTCGTCGCAATTGTCGCTGACGGTCAAGGCTTGAGCGGGCGGCACGGGCAAGTCGCAAGAAACGGTCAGTTCCAGTGGCAGGCTGGCGGCAATGGCCGGCGGTGTATTATCAGCTACCCAGATATGCTGCTGCTTGATGGTCGAATTGCCACAGTTGTCAGTTGCCCGCCAAGTTCGGATTATGAAATAGGTGCAATCGTCCGGCCCTCCATTGGTCACTTCGCTGAAAATGACGGGCACCTGTCCAGCACAAGCGTCAGTGGCCGTAATATTGGTCGGCACAAGCGGTACATTGCCACAAGCAGCAAAAATGCTGGCAGGAATATTAGCCAAAACAGGTGGTTGGTTGTCCTTTACGTTGATGATTTGCTGCGCAACGGCCTGGTTGCCGCAGGCATCGGTTGCCGTCCATGTACGAACGATGGCTGATGGGCAGTTCGAGCCGTTTCCGATACCCAAGGTTTCCAGGAAGGATAACTGCACCCCGCTCGTTTCATCGTTGGCGGTCATGGCGATAGGAGTTGGTATGCTGCCACAATTCGCTGTGAAATCGTCTGGCCGTATGTCAAATACGGGTGCCTTGTCATCGGCAAAAATGGCAGTGACCGTGAAGGGTTCATCCGCTACATTGCCGCAGGCATCCAACACGGCGAAACTGAACGTCCAAAGCGCTTCGCAGCCATTGTTCACGCTGAGGATGTTTGTCACCTTGAACCGAACCTCATCGGAAGCCGTGCAGTTGTCAACGGCAATATTGGCAAGGCTTGGCATCGTTTGATTGCCGATGCTCCATTGCTCGTAAGACTTGAAGGTCTGGCCGATTTGCAGGTTGGTACCGCCTGTCGGCAAAGCGTTTTGCGATGCAAAAAATTCCATCAGCAATTCTGAATCACCAGTAAATACAGGCGCTTCGGCATCTTCTTTCAGAATCACCTGTTCGACGCTGGCCGTATTGCCACATTCGTCGGTGGCCGTCCAAGTCCTTGTCACCTGCTGACCACAGTTCAGGTAAATGGTATCTGCCCGGAATTGCAAGGCAAGGTTGTCCGTGCAATTGTCCGTGACAGAAAGCTGCGGCATCGGCACATTGCCAAGGCTGCAAGCACCCATCACATTCTGGACAAACCCACTGATAACGGGTGCTTGCGTATCCACGACGTTGATTTGCTGCTCCGCAACGCTGGTGTTCCCAAAATCGTCTGTTGCCGTCCAACTGCGAGTGAGGACGTAGCAGCAAGTGCCGCCCGTCCTAATCTCGCTGTAGGTGAGGGTTGGGTCATTATCCACGTTGTCGTTTACAATTACATCGTTCACGCCGCCTGTGTTGCCGCCAATCGGGCCTTCGATGGTCACGTCGGAAGGCACGTTGGAGATGATGGGCGCCAGGTTATCATTGGTTATCAATATCGTTTGCTGTTCGAAAATCGAGTTGCCACAGTCATCGGTGACTGACCAGGTGCGGACGGTCGTTTGGTTGCTGGCAGGACCGCTCGTCGAACTGGTGTAGTTGATGGCAAGTGAGTGGTCGCAATTGTCATTGGCAGAGACACTGGCTGGTGGTGGCAAAACGCTGCCGACCGGCAGCACCAAGTCGGCTGGAACCCCTACGAGTGATGGCGGCGTGTTGTCAATCACATAAACCGTGAAAAACAGGCTGTCCCTATTTCCGCAGCAATCAGAAGCTATCCAGCCACATTGCATTACGGCATAATAGCCATCGCTGGCGCAATTGCCAGCATTCACTGTTTCATGGAAAGTGACGGTGGCAGCTCCGCAACAATCGGCGGAGGCCACAGCACTGGCCGAGGTGAGGCTTGGCAGGTCGTCGCATTCCAAGTAGAGCACATCCCCATCCTGCACACCGAGCAACAAAGGCTCGACGATGGTGATGATCGGTACATCCGTGTTTTGTACAGTAAAAGTGCGGGAGGCGATGCGGGTATTACCGCAGTCATCGCTGGCCACCCATGTGCGCACAACTTGCGTTACGCAGCCCAATGTGCTTGAGAGTACTTGGTCGGAGAAAGTGACGGTTGGTGTAGCATCGCAATTATCGGTGGCGGTTACTATGTTGCCGGGGATATTGTCACAGTCCGCCACAGAATTGTTCGGCAGCCCCACGAAATTGGGTGGGGTGAGATCCCTCACTACGATGTCCTGCGAGGCAATAGCATTGTTGCCACAATTGTCGGTGGCCGTCCAGGTGCGGGTAAGGATGTAGCAGCCAGAAGCTGGGTCGCCGAAATAGGATTCTGCAAGGGTCACGGAAACATCGGTATCGCAATTGTCGGAAGCGGTGATGCTCGGTGCCGCTGGCAATGGCATGTCGCAGTTCACGACCGTATTAGCTGGAATAGCCGAGGTGAAAACGGGCGGCTCATCGTCGTTGACGGTGATGGTCTGCGTCCAGACGACGGAATTGCCACAATCATCGGAGGCAGCCCAGATGCGCCTGAGTTGGAAATTGCAGCCAGCGGGGTTGCCCAATGGCGCCTGGAAATAGAGCACGGGCACTACGTTATCGCAGTAGTCAGTTGCGGTGATGGTAGGTGCAGTTGGCACTTCCGAAACACAGGTGTAGGCGATATTAGCAGGGGTTTGCGAAAGCACGGGCGATTGGTTGTCCTGTACAGTAATGGTCTGCGAGGCCGTGGCGGTATTGCCACAATCGTCAGTTGCTGTCCACCTCCTTGTGATGACCCGACAGGCTGCACCTGGCACGCCAGTTGTTGATTCAACAAAGCTGACTGGCACGGTGGCATCGCAAAAATCGGTAGCTGTGACGACAGTGGCAGCAGGCACGGCTGCACTGCAATCGAGCGTCAGGTTAGCGGGCACACCGACCAATGCAGGAGGCGTATTGTCGAAGATGGTGATGAGTTGTGTGGCAGAAACGCCATTGCCGCAGTCATCGCTGGCCGACCAAGTGCGGGTGATGGTGTAGCAGCCCGTACCAGTATTTCCGCCAAATGATTCATTGAAGCTGACCGACACGTTGGCATCACAAAAATCGGTGGCCGTAACAGCAGGGGCCGCAGGCACTGGGGTCGAGCAATCGTAATTCTGGTCAGCAGGCACGCCTACAAGCGTAGGTGGCGTGTTGTCCAAGAGGTTGATGGTCTGGGAGGTAGTGGCCGTATTACCGCAATCATCGGTGGCCGTCCAAGTTCGGGTCAGGCTGAAGCAGCCTATGGCAGGGTTGCCATTGACCGTTTGAGACATGGTGACAGGCACGTTCGAGTCACAGGCATCCGTTGCCGTGACGATGGGCGCAGCAGGGATAGGTGCACCACAGGCGAGCGTGGCATTATCAGGCACACCGACCAAAGTAGGCGGCGTATTGTCGTTGACGTTGATCGTTTGGGTAGCAAAATCATGGTTGCCGCAGTCGTCTTCAACCTCCCAAGTGCGTACGATTTGACTAATGCAGCCGTTCACGTCAAAGGTTTCCACTTCATCAAAAACGACCACCAAGCTGGTATCGCAGTTATCGGTTGCGGTGAGCGTGGCAGGGGCTGGTATCGCTCCGCAACTGACGGTCAAATCGGCGGGGGCAGGTGAAAGCACGGGGTCAAAATTATCGGTGACGATGACCACAAAATTGAGGCTGGCCGTGTTGCCGCAGGCATCCGTTGAAGTCCAGCCACAGTTCCTAAGCTCCAAGTAGCCGTCCACGGGGCAATTACCAAATACTTTGACCTCAGAAAACGTCACCGTAGGCGGCACGGAACAGTTGTCGAAAGTGGAGAAACTCAAGGAATCCAGACTGGGAATGAGCGAGCAATCGGCCACCAAGGTATCGCCGTGCAAGATAGGGCCGAAAAAGGGATGACTGGCCGCCATAGTTGGGGCTTGGGTGTCCTCCAGGGTCAGTATTTGCACAAATGAAATGGAATTGCCTTCGTCATTGGTAGCCGTCCAAGTGATTTGTCGGATATAGCCGCAGGCCAACGGGGTTATAATAGTATCCGAGTCAACCGTTAGGGAGATGTCGCAGAAGTCGGCAAAAATCGGCGTTTCGGAGGGGAGCGGTGGGCACTGAACGGCAAGGTTGGTGTATGGGGCGTTGGTCATGTAAGGCACTGAGGAGCCTACCTGAATTTCGATTTCATCGGTGGCTGTGCAGCCAAAGCCATCATCGAAATTGATGATGTACATGGTGGAGGCGTCGGGCGAAGCAATGGGGTTTTCAATGTTCGGATTGCTCAGCCCATCTGCGGGCGTCCATGTGAAATTGCCCGTGCCATGTGATAGGTTGGCGTCCAATTGGCTGGACGAAGCGCTGTAGCAATGGCTGATGTCGGCACCAGCATTCATGGTAGGGCAGGGGTAAAGTCCGAAATGCTGCAAAGTGTTGCTATCGCCCCAATTCAATACCATGCAAGCTGAATAGCCAAATTGGTCAATCACCCCGGTTGACACAAAACGGAAGCCA
Source organism: Saprospiraceae bacterium (assembly GCA_016714985.1). Lineage (GTDB taxonomy): Bacteria > Bacteroidota > Bacteroidia > Chitinophagales > Saprospiraceae > UBA6168. The sequence goes on from JADKBS010000011.1 coordinate 35,424, forward strand.
GGGAAGGGGGCCACCCTCACCATATAATCACCTGGTGAAAGGGCACTGAAAATGTATTGCCCGCTTGAATTGGTGGTTGTGCTTGAGATGGGCATCATCAAATCCGCACAATCGAAAAGATAAACCGTGATTCCCCCAAGCGTTGTGTCGGCGGGGTCGATTTGGTCGTTAAAATTGCCGTCCATCGTTACCGTACCGCTAATGACCGTGCAAGCCAGGGGCAGGTTGTTGTGATAGACCACGGGGTCGCCCGGCTCGATGCTAAAAGTGAGGTAAAAAGGGTTGCTGGCGCAATTGAAGTCGGAAAGCTGGCCAGCGCTGGCGGTGTCCACGCCCAAGATATAGGGGTCGGGCATACCAGTAATGTCAACGGGGCTAGGTTGCGCAGCACAATCAACGCTCAGCGGATAGCCATCGGGATGCGTGTAGCTCATGGTATAAACACCTGGCGTACCGTCTGTATAGAACTCATAATAGCCATTGGAGCCATTGTGAATGATGTTCACCTGGCTGTTCGGAATGCCGTTTGGCCCGGTGACACTGATGGTTCCACCCGTGATGATTCGCCCTGTTTTATCGCAATAAATCCAGCCCGTGGGGTCGTGCGGGATGAGTTCGATGGCCGTGCCGCTGAGGTCGTCCTCGTCGGGGTTGCCATTTTCAGGCGTGGAGTCGAGGTCAGCTATTTCCACTCCTTGGGAGTCCTTGGCCCCAATGATTTCGGCGATATTTTGCATGGATTGCCCTGAGGCCCCATATTGTACCGCCAACTTGATTTGGATGATGGCCGTCTCACCTGGGTTGATGGGGCCGGGTATGATATAGTTCGCTGCATTGGGAGCTGCCAAGACCCAACCGCTGTTATTGGCTTGCACGAACCTCAGCCCATTGGGGATATTGTCCACAACTTCAATGTTAAAAACAGGGGCAGTGCCTTGGTTTGTAACCGCAATATCATAGGTGATTAGGTCATTGATGTCCACCGTAATTGGCTGACCAGCGGCAAGCGATTTGTCCAGTGAAAGGTCGTAAGCTGGGACATACATGCCGAAGTCAACCGACGTGTTGGTCTGTCCTGCGCCAAGTACAATGAGGCCGGTTTTGCCCATAGCATCGGCATCGCTGTCCGTTAGGTCGCCACCAATGTTTTGGGTTGTTGGCAAATAACCGTTGGGCAGGGTATTCGTATCGAAAACCAAAAAATAACTACCAGGTGCCAACCCATCAAACTGGTAAAACCCATTGATGTCGGTCAATTCATTGCCCACAAAAACATCATCACCACCACCAATCTGACCATTGTTGCCTACATCGTACAAGGAAACGGAAACTCCCATTGCCCCCGGCTCACCTGGGTCTTGAATGCCATTGTAGAGCGTATCCTGCCATACAAAATTGCCGATACTGGCAAACAGGGGCACTAAACCAAAATCAATGGATGTCTCTACCTCTCCAGCAATGAGCGATATGACGCCAGTTTGCCCTTGGCCATTGGCATCGCTGTCGCTGGTGTCATTGCCCGTGTTGGACTGGGTTGGCATGAAATTAAGCGGAAATGTATTGGCTTCAAACACGAGGTAATAATCACCGGGCAGGACATTGGTAAAACTATAATAGCCACTGGCATTGGTGAATTCCGTATCAAGGTGGGAGTCGTCGCCACCGCCAATGGAGCCATTGGTTCCAAGGTCGTACAACCGAACGGCAACGCCTTGTACCCCGATTTCTTGGGGTCCTTGTTGCCCATCAAAATCAAGGTCTTGCCATACGAAATCTCCAATGCTGGCAAGATTTTGGGGTTCGTATAGCCCGAAGTCGAGCGTATAATTTGCATCGCCATTGCCAGCAGGTTCCCCCCCGAGGGTCAAGTGAATGACCCCAGAAATAATCTCAACACCAGTTTGTGTGCCATCGTCTTGGTTATCAAGGTTGAAGTCGGCACCGATAGCCGGTTCAAATGCACCGGCCCCATCCATGTCGAAGACGCCATCCCCTGTACTGGAAATTAGCCCAGGAGGAATTCCAACACCCGTCAGTTTCAAGAAGTAATATCCATCAAGCAATCCTTTGAAAAGGTACTCACCCTGCGCATTGGTTGTTTTGGTATCCTTAAGGACATCGTCCATGGTGCCAGCTGCGAAGTCGGGACCAACATCGTACAATTCGACCGCTACGCCTTGCTGGCCGTAGTCCTGGTTGTTGAAAATGCCATCATTGTTCAAATCCCTGAACACCAGGTTTCCAAGGGTCACGCTGGGCACGTTGACTTCAAAAATAGCGCCGTCGTGATCATCTTCATCTGTTAAGGGATTGTTTGTACCAGGGGCACCGGTGCCATTTCCGGTAATGACATCATCGGCAGGCCCGTTGGGTTGCCCGCCGGGGTCATCGAACTGAAAGGCATTAGGCCTTGAATCAATATCCACTGGCGGGTCTGCCGTATTGGAATCGTTGTCGTCGGCAGCGGTGATTTCCGCAAAATTCTTTATATTGATCAGCGGTGCATTGGCGTTGACCTTCAGTTTGATGTTCTTGGAAATGGACGCACCTGCTGGTAAGCTTTGAATAAACCAAGTAGGCCCAGCACCAAAATTTGTCCAACCAGTATTGTTGGCAGACATGAAGGACAAATGATTGGGCAAGTAGTCAATCACCAGGATATTGGAAGCACTGATGCCACCTTGGTTGAAAACGGTTATGGTAAACGTGACGAAGCCACCCGGTGCAACGGTGGATGACTGACCAGTCGCCAGCGTTTTGCGCAGCGCCAAATCAAAAACTGCTGGCTGCGCAACGGTGAAATCAGCTGACTTGGTGCAGCTGCGACTGTCCGTGACTTTTACCGAATAATTTCCGGCGGTCAATCCTGCGAGGTCTTGGGGGTCGTCGTTGTCGCCGATGCCGTCATTGTTCCAATCATAGACATAAGGTGGGGTGCTGCCCGTAACTGTCAGGTCTATCCACCCGTCGTTGCCACCAATAGAAGTTGCATTGCCGATACTGGCATTGATAAAAATCTCGGAAGGTTGGTTGATTTGGAAGCTTTTGGAGGCAGTGCAGCCAAACTCATCGGTTACTGTCACGGTATAGGTTCCGGGAGCTAGGTCATGGAGGTCTTCTTGGTCGTCGTTATCCCCAATGCCGTCGTTGTTCCAATCATAAGTAAAGGGCGCCGTGCCACCCTGAACGGACAGGTTGATTTTCCCATCACTTGACCCCGCACAAGTAGTGCTGGCCAAGGCAGCTCCCAACAGGATATTGCAACCAGGCACCTCTATAGGATAAGCGGCCGTTGCAGTGCAGCCATTGACATCTGTAACCATAACGGTATAGGTTCCAGCACCCAAGGTGGTCAGGTCTTCTGGGTCGTCGTTGTCGCCGACACCATCGTTGTCCCAGTCAAAACTATAAGGCAAGGTGCCCCCGGTTACCGTCAAGTCTATTCCAGCGTTGTTTGCGTTGGGGCTTGCCAATGGTTGTATGGTGCCGTCAAGGTTGAAAGCGTCAGGCTCGTAAACATCAAAAGAACCAAACCCAGTGCAGCCATCATCGTCCACCACAGTAACGGAATAGGTGCCAGGTGCTAATTGAAAAAGGGAGATTGGGTCATCGTTGTCCCCAGCGCCGTCGTTGTCCCAATCAATGGTATAAGGTGGGGTTCCCGTCAGTATGCTCATAACGATGCTGCCATCAGCAGCACCGGTGCAGGTTGCATCAAACACCTCGATATTCAATTCCACATCGCAATGGTGTGAATATTGGAGCGGGTTGGTGGGTGCGCAATATAGGCCATTAATGGAGGAAAGCAATAGCCATGTATTCATGGCAAAGTCGGCCAAAGCCAGTTGGGCACAACCAAGGAAAACTACCGTGCTTAAAAAGCGCAACGTCTTATTGCGCCAATTTTGGGTTAATTCATTTTTCATGCTACCGAACTTGTTTACTCGCAGTAAGGTGAACCCATAAGTATCTCACCCAACAACCAAGCGACTCATGGTTATGGAAAATAGATGAAGTATGACCTGAAGCCAATTCAAGCAAGAAGGGGGGATGCAGACTTCTGGATAGGGTGAGGAAGGGTATTTGGTGGTGGAAACAAGTGGTTGGATAGTGCTCGCAAAAAAAAGCAACTGGGTAGTCGGACCTGCCGACAAAGGGATTCAATCAAAAAGGGGGAAAGGTGTCAATCAAACGCCAAAAACCATTCCAATAAAAATAAACATTGTTTTTGCAATACAGGGATAATAGCCCAGCCTGCATAAAAAAGGCGAGATGAGCCTCTCGCCCACCTCGCCATCATTTGCAATCATTGAGACAATTACACAAAAAAGAAAACTTCTTTGGTTGATGAGGATTCTTCGTGACAACGGTTTGTGAAGGTTTCAGGTTTCAGGTTTCAGCGCCTGTCCCGATTTTTCAGGATTTCACGGAGGTTTCGTGCTCAATTGGAAATGACTATCATTTTTTGAACAGGTGCTATCGTAAATCAACAAAAACAAAAATGATTTTAGCAGGTACTTCCCTGAAACCTGAAACCTGAAACCTTAGGAACCATTGTGTGAATAAGGGGCATCAAGGCAAATATTCCCGGACGATATAGTTCGCAAGTAGCTTGCTGTTCCCTGAATGGGCCAAAATGGTGTTCGTCAGCAAGATTGCCCGTTCATTGCCTGGCCCTTGGTAGATGCTTCTCCCATCAAGGTTGAGATCAGTACGGTCGTAGCCTTGGCTGATGAAGTTTGCCAAGATGTCCGTATTGTCTTGGTCGGACAAGACCCTTGAAAACAAGGTGAACGCATCGTTGTTGGGGCCTTGGTAAATGGCTTTTCTATCGCCATTGTAGTCCCCTGCCCAAAGCGTTCGAACATTCCCACCTACTACCTTGCCTGCTTCGTTCCACCCTTTTAAGCCAAATGCAGGGTCAGTAAAGTTGAGCAGTGGCGGAGCTACCGAACTCAAATAGGCAGGTGCGTCCGTCATCATGCCAATATGGTTCCTGTGACGAAGGGTCACGAAATAATCCCCTTCACTGATTGTCGGAAACATCAAGGCTTCATGGCCTTCCACTGTAACAACATCTCCATCCCTTTGCAGCAGGGCAGCTTTTGTGGCGAGCACGGTTGAGGGAGCCGTGGGGCTTCTAAGCTCAACAAACACCCAATCCACCACGGCATTGCTTCCGGCAACTTCAAACATGGCCGTATGAACGGTCTCTCCCCCACCCTTTCCCTTGTGTGCATAACCTGAAAGCTGACTGAATGGCTCGGTCAATGGCAACAAGCCTTTGGTGCGGAGGTTGTCCCGCATTAGGCCGTTCTCGTTGAGCAGGTAAGCGCCATTCAGGATGGCTTTGATGCGAACCGATGCCATGATGCAGGTATCCGCTCGACTCATTAGCGTAGTCCTTCCGCAGTCGTCTATTGACACCCATGTACGGACTGTTTCAACGCCATTGGACAAGATGTTCTCCGTTTCTGTGTAGCCCAGGCCAGCTTGGTCGTCGCAGTTGTCATTGGCGAAGACGTTCACCCCAGGTTGCAACCTGAAGGAGTTGCCAGCACAGTAGTAGTCAAAATTGGGCGTCACGCTTCCTTCCAACACTATAAAGCCCACTTGTTCGATACCATGTGTTCCGTTTTGGTACTGCCATTCTTGCAAGCGTACCTGAAAACCTGTCGCCGTCACATTCTTCACCCTAACGGTTGCGGGGTCGCCATCAGCGGTCGTGACCCCACCGAGTATGACAACAGGTTTGTTGAAACTGTTGCGAAGCGGCACGTTCACCCATGCATTGGTCAGGCTAAGCACCCCTGTTTCTGCCACAAAATCTCCATTTCCATCGGTGATATCAATTCCTGGCGTAACAGCCAAGTAGCCCACTTCTTCATTGGCATGTAGGGTTTCAGCATCCTTGGAAGATTCTTCATCCAAGAAAACCTCAATACCTGCACTGGAGATGTTCTGGAACCTTGGGTTGGCCGGGTCGCTGTCGTTGGTCGTTTGAATGGTAGCAACAACCGCAGGAACCGAAGAAAAGCCCAGGCTGAAATTCTGGGTTTTCACACTGCTGCTCACGGTCGTCAACCCAGCCTCCAGACCAAACCCAACGTTCGCCGTTTGGCCTGGTTCCAAGGCCATCCAAGCAACTTTCTCCGCTGCATGAAGCCCGTTCGAAGTCTCCTCTTCCTTTAGTTTTATCTCAAAACCTTGGGTAGTAATATTCTTGATTTGGGTAACCACCGCCTGTGCTTCGACCTCAGAGACGAGTTGTGCGAAAACGACCGGCTTCGTTGCAAACGTGTTGGGGAACTTCACATACTTCCAATTATCGGTTGTAAACTGGGCCGTGCCGCCTACGAGCTTTTTGCCGTTGGCCAAAGTAAAGAGCCGCTGAATCTCCGGTGCAGCCAAATCCTGAACAGTAATTTTCTGAATACCTGTTGTTTGGTTCCCACAAAGGTCGGTGGCCGTCCATGTTCGGGTTATCACAAAAGATTGGCAGGCATTGGTGTTGGCCTGGCTATGGTCCTCATCAAAATCCATGTAGATGCCAGGGCATGCGTCGAAAGCAAACACCTGTGTTGGTGCAGGCACCTGGTCGTCGCAGCCAATGGTGATATCGGCAGGCAGGTTCTGCATGACGGGAGGGGTTACATCGCCAAGATGGATGGTAACCACTGCTTGGTCACAACAGCCAGTTACCGAGTTGCAAACTTGGTAGGTGAACACGTCATTGCCACAGTATTGCCCTGTAGGTGTATAGGTAAACTTGCCCGAGCCATCCATCGTGACCGTGCCTTTTGTGGGAAGTGCTGTGATGCTGTAGGCAGGGTTTTGCAGGTTCTGGTCATTGTAAGTAACCCTTTCTGTCAAAGCCACTGTCGGGCAGATGGTATAATTGTCATCAGCCAAGACCGGTGCCCCAGCGAGTGAGCATTCAGGGTCGGCGCAATCAACAAGGCCATCTTGGTCATCGTCAATGCCATTGGTACAGTTTTCTGTACAGGGTACTATCACCACATGGTAGAGCCTGGTCGAGGTGCATCCTGCGGTTGGCGTCACGGTCACCACATAATCGGTGCTGGCAGAAGGGGTAATCAGTTTGGACGACCCCGAACCAAGCCCGTGGCTCCAGTTGTAGGTGTAAACACCACTGCCGCCTGTTGCGCTGACAGCAAGCAGGACTTGGTCACCGGAGCAAATGCAGAAATAAGTTTCCCCCTCCAGTGTCACCCCACAAGTATTGTCCGCACAATCCACGAGGCCATCGCCGTCATCGTCAATACCGTTCACACAGTTTTCAACGCAGTTGGTGGTGGTCACCGTCACTTGGTCGGTGCTGGCGCAACCGTTAGCACCCGTCACCGTGACGGTATAGGTAGTCGTGCTGTTGGGAGTCACGGTGGCCGTTGGGCTTGTACCCAGGCCATGCGACCAATTGAAGCTGTACGGCAATGAGCCGCCAGTGCCCGAAGCAGTTAATTGCCTGCTCGTACCGATACAGATGCTCGTATTTGCCCCAGCCTCGGCTACCGGCGTTGGGTTGACCGTTACCTTGACATCATCAGTAGTAGTGCAGCCGTTGCCAGCAGTCACCGTTACCATATAGGTAGTGGTCATGGTAGGGCTTACGGTCTTTGACGTCCCCGTTCCAAGGCCATTGCTCCATGCGTAGGTGAGTGGAGCGGTACCATTGGAACCAAGTGCATTCAATGCGGCACTTGAGCCAGCACAAATAGTTACGTCCGCCCCGGCATTGAGTGATGCAGCAGGCTGGACGGTAACTGTGTAAGCCACCAACGGGGCGCAAGTAGCGGGATATTGCGGGGCTGGCTTGACGCAACCATACACATAGTAGGTCTTGTCCGTCAACCCATTATTTGGGAAATCGCTTGTACTGAGCGTACCTGCCCCTCCATTGTTGGTGTATTCTCCAAGCCACACTTTCGGGTCAGCCGACAAGTATGGGTTTGCTTGTGGCGTGTCAAAACGATAATATTCAATATAGTCATACGGCGGGTTGGGCGCATTGTCCGAAACATTGAAGGTCACGGTCGTACCTTCACAAATGGTGCGGGTAGTGGCATCGTTGGCGGTCAAGGTGGGGCAAAGGCAGTCCTGGTCTTGGTTGTCAACGAGTCCGTCGCCGTCGTCGTCAATACCGTTGCCGCAAATTTCCACGGATTGCGGGCAATTGATAGGGCCAGTGAGGTCCCAAATTTTACCACCGAAACTCAAGGTGGATCCATAAAAATAGCCTGTGCTTCGGTCTATTTTCTGGATCATGCCGCTCGAAAGGCTGCCTGCCCAGGTGTTGCCGTCTATGTCAACGCCAATCTGCATCTCGGTTGGCAGGTCGTTCCGAATGGTCGTAAAGGCATTCGTCACCGTGTTGAACTTCCAGAAATGGCTGTATGCATTGGCGGTCATGCCGTAAATCACCACTTGGCTGCCTTCGGCGGTTGCAATCATATCGCCCCAAGAAGTATTGGATGGAATAGCTGCATTGAGGTTCACCGGGTTACCCACAAAGGATTTGCCGTCAGCAGAAAGCTGCTGCCGCCAGATTTTGGGGTTCACGCCGGGGTTGCCGTTTTCGGTGCCGAGGTAGATATGGCCGTTATAGTACTCGCCTCCACCACTGCTCAATGATTCTGGATTCCCTATTTTCCCAGTCAGGTCAACCACCAAGCCATGTTGGTTGGTGGAAGGCTCCCAATAATAGACCTGTTTGTCCGAACAATAATAGACAAGGTTGTTGTCGGCGTTCGCAGCAGCTGCGTTCAGGTTGCCCGAAACATAAGGTGACGATGTAGCTACGCTGGTGGTTCCCCCTGTAGAAAGATTGATCCGCAGGATGTTGCCATTGTCCCTTGCGGCCAACATAATGGTTTGAGAACAGCCACAATCGGGGTCGGCGCTATCCGTGAAGCCATCGCCGTCGTCATCTATGCCGTTGTTGCAATTTTCGGGTGCCCAGAAAGCCTCCAACAAGCATGCTGGATCAATCTTGGTAGATAAGGATGAGTGAGATTTCTCGCTCAATTGGACGTAGAACCTTTGATGCAACAGGTTCAGTGCCTGTGCTGCAAAATGGTTCGCCTGGCATTTCTGCTGAAGTATCGGGGTTTCCGCTACCAGGACATTGGCCCAAAGTAGCATCAACATCAAAATTCTTGAGCATAGTGTTCTTGTTTTGCTTAATGTTTGTTTTGGTCTCATCTGCGCACATATTGTAAGTGTTTGTTTTGAAAGAATTGGTCAAGAAGAGAAGGATATATTTTTCAGGTTGACCCCAGCTTCAGTAATTGCTTGTGTTTTATCTGCATGTACAGAAGCTGTTTCAGGTTTACTTCGCCATACCCTTTTTCAGTTATTTATGTGTGAGACCGAACAAAAAAAACTTGGAGGATGCCAATAAAAACCTTCAGCATCCTCCAAAAAACTCATGGAATAAAATCCAGCACAATATAGTTTGACAGCAACGAGGTGTTGCTGGAATGCACGAGTATCGAGTTGTAGAGCAACGGGGAGCGGTCGTTGTTGGGACCTTGGAAAATCACCTTACCATCCAAGTTGAAGTCGGCATGCTCATAGCCTGGCACGATGAAATTGGCCAAGTTGTCCAAGTTGTCATCTTCACCCAGAATGCGGGAGAAGAGCCTGAACACATCGTTGTTGGGGCCTTGGTAAATCACCTTGCCATCGCCGTGGAGGTCGCCGCCATACATGTATCGCTTCCCACCCAATACTCGACCGGCTGCAGCCCCACCGGCCAAGGCCAGGTTCGGGTCCGTAAAGTCCACCATCGGCGGGCTGAGGATGGAGAGGAAAACCGGGTTGAGGGTCATCTGCCCAAGGTGGTTGCGGTGGCGGATGGAGACGAGGTAGTCTCCTTGCAACAGGTTCTTGAAGGTAATGACTGGCTCTCCTTTTTCCGAAACAATAGAGCCGTCCCGCTTCAGCAACACCGTCGCATAGCCTTTGATCTTGGCCGCATTGTCCTTCTCCCTGATTTCGAGCAGAGCCAATCCACAACCGCACCCACTCCTTCTTCTTCCAACACGGTGGGTTCCAATACCCCTTCGCTGCCAGCTACGGGGCCGTTCGGGTTGCTACCGTTGTTCCCGCTACCGTTGTTGCCTCCCGTATTGCCGTTCCCTCCTCCATTGTTCGTGTCCTGAAGGATATTGTCAGGGTCGCAGGACAGGAAGTAGTCGGTCAAATTGGCACAGTCCTCCACGGCGGGCACTGTTCCTAAAAAGTTCAGCGTAAACAAGCCCGCTATGCAGTATTGGTCAATACTGGCTGTCCAAGTGCCGAGGTTCAAAACGATTCCATTTTCAATCAGCATTGTCATGTGGCTACCGCTGATGGCACAGCCAGATTCCACCAAGAAATTACCGTTGATGACCCGAAACTTGGCATTGTCAACGAGCATTTTGGCGCTGTTGTAAACACGCACCTTTCCCGTTACCGTTGCAATCAAATTAATCAAAGTATCCCTGCTTACGGAATAGCCGCAAGTGTAATCACCCCCCACTTCCAAGCAGACGTTTTCCAACCTCCTTGTACCGCTCTCATTGGTGAAGTCACCACCCACTTTTATTTTGCTGTCCCTTATGTCGATTCGGCACGTACCCGTCCAAGGGGAAAAATCCTCCTTGACTTCAATCGTCGAGTTCCTGGCATGGAATTGTGCGTTCTGCAGCTTTAGGAACCCATTGGGCACGCTCAGTCCACCATTGGTGATGTACAGCTTGGCGTCGCTTTTCAACACAATATCGTCATTTGGCACAGTTACCTTGTGCTCAATGCTGATGGTCATGTTGTTCAGGTTATTAAAAGGTCCGGGAATATTGCCCCCTACCCAGGTGGCAGGGTCGGTCCAGTTGCCATCGGCTTTGGTGCGATAGTTTGCATTGGCCGCTCCGGTCGGCAAGGTAGCAGGTGCCAAGCCGCAACTGCCAACCTCATCCCCATCCGCCAAATAAGCCTGCAGTTCCGTCGCCTCCACTTCCATTTGCACCTGGTCGGCTTGCCCCGGCTTGTGGCAAATCGTCACTTTAGGGTGTACGTTGGTCACGTGCGGATAGCTTGGCATGGTCGAAAATGGCTCCACGATGGGGATGTATTCTTCTTTCCTCAAATCGTCACGCATGAGGTTGGTGCCACCGTTGCTGAGGTAGGCCCCGGCAAGGTTCGTTTTCAACCTCAAAGCTGCCACGATGCAGGTATCCGCTCTTACCAACAGGGAAGTATTGCCGCAATCATCCATCGACGTCCAGGAATAGTTGCTCAGCAGGCCGGCCCCGTTCACGGCAGAACTTTGGTCGTAGGCGAACTCCACCAGGTCGTCGCAGTTGTCGAGCGCCATGATGTTCACGTTGGGTATCAGCTTGCTGGCCCTTCCCTCGCAGTAATAGCTTTGCTCACCGGGCACACTACCTTCCACGACCATCCAACTGATAGCCTCTGGGGTGTGGACGCCGTCCAAATAGCTCCATTCTTGCAGCCTGACCTCAAATTTCTTGCTGGTCACGTTGCGTACCCGCAAAGTGATGGGTTGCCCTTCCGTGTTGGTCACGCCTCCGATGATGACGACAGGCTTTGTATAGGTTTTGCTTAGGTTGATGGTCGCCCAAGCTGGCGATACACTCACCTTACCAGCCTCGCCTATGACGGTGCCATCCTGGTCCACCATCAATTGGCCCGGCTCTATGGCCATGTAGCCTACCGTTTCGTTTAGCCTGATGACCTCGGCATCAGCAGATGTTTCTTCTTGCTCAAAAAAATGGGCCGTTTGATTGTCCAACTGTGTCAACCGTATGGTGGCAGGGTCGGTCTGCGCATTCGTGATGATGGATGGCAAGAAAATCGGTGCCGAGCCATAGGATTGCTTAAAGGTGATGGTATCGCCCAAATGGTCAACATTGGCCAATGTGCCTGCCTCCCATTTCACGCCAGTGGCCGAAAGGCCAGGCTCCACGGCCACCCATGATACGTTCTCGTTGCCGTGGGCACCATCCGCTGCCTCCTCTTCCCGGAGGCGCACTTCGAAGCCTTGTCTTGAAACGTTGCGCACCTGTACCACTATTGGCGCAATATCGCTGTTGGTTGTCGGGTTTGCCAGTACCACAGGCATCACCTTGAAAGTGATGGGGAATCTGACGTATTTCCAACCATTGGTTACCCGTTGGGCAACGCCGGCCACCATCTTCGAACCATCCGACATGGTGTGCACCTTGAAAAGTTCTGGCTTGGTCAAGTCCACCACCGTGATAAGCTGGTTGTCGGAGGTGGTATTCCCACAGAAATCGGTGGCCGTCCAGGTACGGGTGATGGTATATGACCCGCAAGCCCCTACGTAACTCTGGTTCGTCGTTTCATCGAAGTCCATGTAGATGCCGGGGCACTGGTCGAATCCGGTGACGGTTGGTGCCACAGGTATTGCATCGTCGCAGTTGATGGTGAGGTCCGCAGGTACGTTGAGCAATTGCGGGGTCGTATTGTCACCGAGCACAATGGTCACATTGGCCGTTGCACAGCAGCCAGAGCTTTGGTTGCAAACCTGGTAGGTGAACTGGTCGGTGACGCAGTCAAAACCATTGGGCACGTAGATGAACTTGCCCGTCCAGTCAATGGTCACTGTTCCGTGCGCCGGGTTGGTGGCTATGGTGAAAAGTGGGTTGTTCAGGTTGTTGTCGTTGTAGGTGACCCGCTCTGAGAAGGTCATGCCCGGGCAGGTCGTATAGCTGTCGGGCAGCAAGACCGGGGCCGTCACGCCCCCACAGTCTGGGTCGGCGCAATCAACAAGGCCATCGCCATCGTCGTCAATGCCGTTGGTGCAGTTCTCGCTGCAAGGCATGACCGTGACCGTCAATTGGTCGGTACTTGTACATCCAGAAGCTGAAGTAACCGTCACCGTATAAGTCGTTGTTGCAACAGGCGAAACCGTTTTGGGTGGCACCCCTGCCAAGTCCATTGCTCCAAGCATAGGTATAAGGCGAGCTGCCACCGTCACGCCAACACTCAGGAAGGCGGTGCCACCGGGACAGATGTTAATGTCGGAGCCTGCATTGGCCGAAGGTCCACAGTCTGAGTCTGCGCAGTCGGCGAAGCCATCGCCATCATCGTCAAGGGTATTGTTGCAGATTTCGTTGCAAACCTGCACGGCCACCACCTTTTGGTCGGTGCCCACGCAGCCGTTGCTACTGGTAACCGTGACGGTGTAGGTAGTGGTATTAGCTGGCGTCAACGTTTGAGTGCTGCCAATGAACCCGTTGCTCCATGCAAAGGTGAATGGAGCAGGGGCACTGCTTCCCGTTGCCGTGAGGGTCGTTGATTGCCCTTGGCAAATCGTTGCATCCGCTCCTGCATTTGCCGTTGGAATGGCGTTGATGTTCACGCTCACTTGCGCTATGGAGGTGCAACTGTTCGAACCAGTTACCGTGACGGTATAGATAGTCGCAGCAGTTGGGGTTACGGTTTGCGTTGCGCCAACGCCAAGGCCGTTGTTCCAGTTGTAGGTGTAGGGGGAAACGCCACCGCTTGCAGAAGCAGCAAGGTTGACGGTCGTGCCACTGCAAACCGTTACATTGGAACCTGCACTTGATACGGGGCTTGCATTTACGTTCACCACCACTTGGTCGGTTGCGGTGCAACCCGTGCTGGAAGTAACGGTAACAGTATAGGTCGTCGTCGTGGTTGGGCTTGCCGTCACTGTTGCAACGTTGCCGAGGCCGCCGCTCCAAGCATAAGTGTAAGGCGCAGTGCCAGCCGAGCCTGTGGCCGTAAGTGATGTACTTGAACCGCCACAAATGGTGGCATCCGCACCTGCAAAGGCCGCCGTAGCTGGGTTCACTGTTACGGTACGTGAAGCAGTGCCAGTGCAACCACCAATGCCGGTAACAGTAACGATATAGGTGGTGGCGGCAACTGGGCTTACATTGATGACAGCCGTAGTTGCTCCTGTATTCCAAGCATAGCTTGTGCCGCCACTGGCTGTTAGTGCTGTTGAAGCTCCAGGACAAATGGCATTCGTGCCAACAATGCCTACAGTAATCGAAGCATTTACCGTAACAGTTGCAGCATTTGAGTTTATACTCCCACCGCAGCCATTTCCTGCTGCGCTCACCACAACCCTGTAATAGCTAGTTGAGTTCAGCGCAGGTGTCGTAAAACTGCTTGAAGTTGCGCCGGTAATGCTTGACCACCCCCCGCTGCCATTAGGGCTGCTTTGCCATTGGTAGGTCAAGGAGGGAGCACCACCCGTTGCGACTACGCTCAGGGTCGTTGAACCGCCCGTGCAAACCGATGTACTGGCAGGTTGAGTGGTGATGGCTGGGTCTGCGCTAATTACAGCAGCCACCGCATTGGAGGTGGCCGTGGTACAGCCATTGCCGGAGGCGCTCACCAACACCCTGTAGTAAGTGGTACCTGCAACCGAAGAGGCAGGTGTAAAGGTTGCTGATGTAGCGCCACTGATACTTGAGAAATTTGAGTTGTCTGAAGAAGATTGCCATTGATAGGTGAGGGAAGGAGAACCTCCACTTGCTGAAACGCTAAGTGCCAGATTGCCGCCAACACATTCAGTAAACCCAGTGGGTTGGGCGGAAATGGTTGGGTCAGCTACGATAATTACCGTTGCAACGCCGGAAGTCACGGTGCTACAGCCAGTGCCGCTGGCAGAAATATTTACCCGGTAATAGGTCGTACCAGCCGTTGCCGAAGCAGGCGTGTAGCTGGCTGAAGTTGCACCAGAGATGTTTGCGAAAGAAACGTTATTGGCGCTGCTCTGCCATTGATAAGTCAAAGACGGCGTACCGCCAGTAGCGGTCACGTTCAATGCCTGTGTGCCGCCCACGCATTCCGTGAAGCCTACTGGTTGGGTGGAAATGGCGGGGTCTGCCACCACGGTTATTTTGGCTGGATTGGAATAAATGGGACAGGTATATCCGCTCTGGCTAACTATTACCCGGTAATAAGTGGTAGTGGTCAGCGCCGGAGTTGTATAGGAAGCAGAAGTAGCACCTGAAATATTGCTGAAAGTAATATTGTCGGAGCTGGATTGCCACTGGTAGGACTTTGTTCCGCTCCCTCCCGAAGCAGTGACACTCAAGGTGTTGGTACCACCGTTGCACAATGTAGCAGCAGCAGGATGGGAGGTAATGGCCAGTGAAGTATAGGGCGACAATCTAGCGCCAGGAACGATTGTCCAAGTGCTGCTTGACGGAGTTTTCCAGTACACTTGGAAGTGGTCGCCACCTGTATTGTCCTTTTGCAATATCTCGATATAGTATTTATTCCCAGCAGTTAGGGTAATGTTTGCACTGGTCTGAGAAGGATATTTCGTGTATTCTGCCGTTCCTGTGTAGCCAGTGACACTTGCAATCATCACTTTGTTGCTTGCAAGTTCATTGGTACTGAGGAACAACTGACTGTCATCATCGCTGGTCAAGTTAAAAGAATATGTCCCCGTAACATTGGGCAACAAATAACCCCGCACCCTTGTACCGTAATTGTCGGCTACGTTGTCTGGCCCATCCAGCGATGAAAAAGTTCCAGTAGCGTTGGGCGAATTGGGGTAATTGGCATAGGAGGTTAAGTTTGCAATTGCACCACCGGAGATGGAAGTCCACCTTTCATAGAAAACACTGCCACTTGGACATGAATTGCAATCGAAATCAGCCATATCTATTAGGCCATCACCGTCGTCGTCAATGCCATTGTTGCAGACTTCAATACAGTTTTGCACAGTGACTGTTGCAGCGGAAGAAGTGATATTGCAGGATGCACCGTTATAAACCTTAACTTTGAAATACCGAGTAGTAGTTAAGGTTGCCGTTGCATAAGTACTTGAAGTTGCCCCTGAAATGTCCGTAAAAGTAACATTGTCAGTACTTATTTGCCATTGGTAAGCAGTAGCGCCGCTGGCAGTCACACTCAAGCTATGCGTGAACCCAGCGCAAATCGTTCCACCAGTTGGATGTGCCGAAATTGTGGGAGCATTTACAACTGTGACACTTGTTGCTGCTGACACGCATCCAGTCACCATACTTTTCACGGTAACATTATAGGTGCCAGTGGCAACACTAGCGAACGTTGTACTTGATTGGTAAGTCGAACCATTGATGCTATACTGATAATTGGCTCCAGTTGGCGAACTTACCGTTATGGTCGCCGTAGGATTGGCACAAGTGGCGTTGACGGTTGGTGTGGGCGGCACCAAGATTTGTTTGGCCACAATGTCGTCCAAGCCGAGGTCGTTGCCTGTCCCACCTGGGCCATTGTTCACCAAAACCACTACCACTGAGATATTGTTGCCTGGATTGATGTTCAGGACATAGTTGTGCCAAGTATTGTCTTCGGGCAGGTCGCCAGAATGTACTGTGCCCAGCACAGTGCCAGTTGTTGTTTCCAGCTTAAATGTCACATTAGGTTTAAGGAGGTTGTAGCCGGGCAGGATGGTGTTCCTCAGCCAAAGGTCAACCGTGACATCGGCATTTGGGTAAACACCTGTGATAGTCCTTCTATAGAATTCACCGGGCGGCAATGCGGCATTTACGACCATCAATCGGCCACCGACATCACCTGTATGGTCACCGTCCGTTGTCCAATCCGAGTTGATGCTCGCTGGCCTGGGAGCTTGTGCAAGTGCGTATTCGCCATCGTTTATCTGGGTGGATGGCGCAAATGTCAAACAATCGTCTCCAGTACCATCTTCGTAACAGTAATTCGTATAAGGGTGAGATGCCCTTCCTCCAGTGCCGAATGTTTCGGTGAAGAAGGTGGTGGTAGTGCAGGTCGCACAACCTCCGGGAACAGCATTTACAACGACATTGGTGCCGTTTGAAATGCAACCTGTTGTTGTATTCCTAACCTTGACACTATAGGTTCCGGGAGACACCCCAGAAAAACTGGTGCTGGATTGGTAGGTCGTGCCATTGACGGTGTATTCAAGGTTGGCACCAATTGGTGCTGTAATCACGATAGTGCCAGTTTGAACAGCACAGGTAGGCTGCACAGTGGTACTGGCAGTAGGTGCGGTGGGCAGTGCATTTACTGTGACTGTACCATTGGCTGTGGCTGTACAACCACCAGTGGCTGCTGTTACAGTAACAGTATATGTTGTTGTCGTAACTGGAGATACGTTGATAGTCGCTGAGGTTCCCCCTGTGCTCCACAGATAGGTGCCTCCCCCAGTAGCTGAGATTGACACACTGTTACCGGCACAAATAGTTGGTGTCCCCGGGATTGTGGCAGTAGGTGTGGTATTGACCGTCATAGTCACGCTACTTGAATATAGGTAGGTTGTACAACCGCTCCTTCTAGCTCCCCTGCGGTAATACGTGGTGGTAGAAATAGCAGGCGGGTCGTAGGTTTGACTTGTTGCACCGCTAATATCTGTCCATGTTGAGTTATTAGGGCTGCTTTGCCATTGGTATTCAAAAGAGCCAGAACCACCTGTTGGAGCAGCAGTTTCCGTTAATAAGACTGGATTAAATGACGCACTGCAACCTGACTGGGTTGCGCCAATAGTACCCGCACTGCTAAGGTTTGAGCAGGTACTGCACAGCGGAATGTTGCCATTGAACGGATAAAGGTGAACCTCGCCCAACCCGAGTGTGATGTTTTTGCCATAAATATCGCCATCAATGTCACCCGTACCAATTTTGTTTATGGAATGGTTCGGAGCGAAAATGGTCCCTATTATCAAAGCCGAGGTGTTGATGGTAAGGGTATAGCTAGTAGCTCCTGAAAAGTTCCACAAGATATAAGCGCCATTGTTAAAGCCACTGAGGCCCGGCATGTTGAAGTTGTTCCATGTAAAATTTGCAGAAAGTGGGACATTGATTACTAGTAGCTTCGTCGAACTTGGCAAGGCTCCAGCATTGAATTTTAACTCCGTAATATTATTGAGCGACGCTTGGGTCAGGTCGAGATGGTTGACACCGTTAGCGAGTGTATTTATTTGTACGTTTTGGGCGATTGAAACGTTATTGCCCGAAATAGCAACGTTACTGGCATTGTATAATTGAACGTTGTTTGAACAGGCTGCAAGACCCTCCGAATTAGCACGATAGGTATTGAACAATGAGGTAAAATCAAAGGCAACTGACTGAAAAGGCGAAGGGCTTGGCGTTTGGTCGAGCGCTCCTTCTATCCGTCTTGCCTGGTTGTATGTACCTCCCGTAGGCAGCACCTGGGTGGCCATGTTCACACCATTATCACTTTGGATACAGCCAGCACTATTGCCGATGTGCAGGTATTTTCCGCCCATCACTTTGGCGCCGCCATTCGTCCAAGTAACGCCACCTTTTACCAGAAGGCCAGTGGTCGTTGTACCATCACCGGGGAAAACATAAGACGAAACGCCATCCATGCATATTTCGGCTAAAACCCCGTTGCAATTAAGCGTGAGGTTGCCGCCAACACCTAAGGCACCATGCACGTGCGTATAGCCCGTGAAGGTGAAATTCTGTTCGGCCATTATCTGGAACCCTTGATTGCCAGCAGTAGGATTCTGTGCGGAGGAAAGTAGTGGCAGGAGTACGGAGAACACCACCCAGAAAAGATTGGTGCTCCACCCGCCGTAAATCTCTCGACCAAGCAGCCCATCCTCCAAAGCTGGAAATGTATGGGCATGGTTTTGCTTTTGTGTTTGTTTTGACCTCATCTTAGTGTTGTTGTTTGTTCAATTTGCTACTGGGCACAGTATTTCAAGTACTTCCCATTTATTGCTCGGACGCTTCAATATTGTTCTACATGAGGAAAACCTTGCCTCATGCACCCTTAAGTGTTGATAATGAACGATGACCAGTGCCATGCATTTAAGCGATCACACAAAAAAGTAAGAATTGCATGACAGATTTGATAGGAACATCAACAATGTGAGTTCCTTTTTATCAAATTTTCCAATAAAATGTTTTCTAAAGAGGGAAATGCTTTTGAGAGGAAGAATACAAACGTTCTTGTAGGCAACTATCATGCCAATGAAGTCTATGCGTCAATTATTTCAGCGATATTCCTACAGTAGCTATTAATTACCTATAAAACATAACCGCCACATAAAGCAAATCATGTATTAATTGTCTATTACTATAATTTTTACCATTTTTTATGTCAATTAGTTGGTTGCATATTTACGCTTCGTTTAGAAATTTTTCGTCTCGAAATCAGTGATAAGCTTAACCAGAACGTCGCATTCGATTTATTAATCCTACCTGTTCGAATCCGGGTTCGTTTGTAATGAGATTAAAAGATAGCCGTAATTGCCAATGCAATTAAAGACGCTACATATACATCCTCTTGCTGTTCAAAGCAACTCCAATCTAATCTGAAAACATCACATAAAAGGGCTTTACAGACACAAGGTTAACCAAACCAAGGATACTTTAGTATTGCAAAATCCAATGTCATTCCTTGGTCATTAGCCCAAATTATTCGTATTTCTTAACTACTTAGCAGGGGTGTTTTTGGGGAAAATTTTTCAAATTTTCCCCAAAAACACCCCAAAATGTGGGAGGAGAGAGAAAAAATTTCATTTTTTCTCTCTCCTCCCACGCCCTCCTAAGGAGTTATCGTTTTTCATTCTTTTTTTTCACATAATTTTTCATCTATGAACTCAATTAAAACACATTCAGGTTGTCAAAGAAAATTTGGCTTTGACATTATTAAGCTACGACAGTTTGGCATATTGCCCCTTCTGTTCAGCTTGTTTATCTTCTTCGGCGCTACCGAGGCAAATGCAACAGTTAACCTCACCATCCACAACACGGGGTGTGAAGACATGAAGGTTTACAAAAAGGACTGGGGTTGGGAAACCTACCAAACTACCATCGTTGCAGGCAGCAGTTGGAGCTGCTGGACATGGTTCAACCAAGAATTCGTGTTCCGTAAAATGAACGGCAGCTACATGAGCAACTACAATTGCGGCTCTTCAAGCACCCAAAACCACAACTGTGATTCTGGTGGCTGCAACACTGGTGGTGCTTGCGGCAATCTCTTGGCCCACTGGAACCTCAATGCATGTAGTGCTGGCTCCAGCTACGCTGAGTTCACGGCTGCCACTTCGACTCCCACTGGGTTTAGCGCTGTTAGCGCATCAATCTTGTCAAGCGTTGGTGACCACTCCTGCAATTACGGTCAGAGCGGCGAAGGAATTTGCCACGCCATCACCGATGGCTGCTCGTTTGTCAACAATGACAATAACGCTTACAAATTCTCTGTGACCATCAATCCTGCCAGTGGCAAATCCGCAACTTTAGGCAAGCTGACCTTTTATGAGTCGGCACCAGCCAATTACGCATGGGTTGGCGGTGGTAGTGGCGACAACGACCCACCCTCAAAATACGGTGTAAGGGTAACAAAAAACGGAACCGAGATTTTCAAACAAGTGGACATCGCCACAACGGCGGCTTGGTCGCTTGAAACCATTGATTTCGCCGGAGATGCTGATTTCACCGTTACCAGCCAGACTACCTTCAATGTTGAATTGCTTGGCTATTGTCGCCAAGGTGCCAACGGCTACGCCGTTTGGGACATTGACGAAGTAAAGGCTTATGGCTGCACCCAAAACGCAGACCCTTGCGCCATCAACAACTACACTATTGAGTGCGAAAAGAACATCAACGACGCAGGCTGGAGCACAGTTGCCGACTGCAACGTGTCTGTTTGCCCTGGTGAAAAAGTGCTTTTGAGCGTGAACCCCAACGGCTACCCAACCTCTTGGACTGGCCCGAACGGTTTCACCGCCAGCACCAACGACATCCTCGTTGCTAACAGTGTTACGCTGGCTAAGGCAGGTGCATATACAGCCACCGTGAACGTGAACGGATGCATCAAAACGAAGACGATAACCCTGCAAGTTAGGGACACCGACGGCGACGGTGTTTGCAACGAAAACGACTGCCAACCGAACAACCCTGCATTCCCAGCTACGCCAGGCTCGCCTTGCAATGATGGCAACGCCAACACCACCAATGATGTAGTAACCGCCAACGGCTGCGGATGCGCTGGCACCGTGCCCAATCCATGCGCCAACCTCGGCGGCGACACAGATGGCGACGGCGTTTGCAACAACAATGACTGCCAACCGAACAACCCAGCTTTCCCGGCTACGCCAGGCTCGCCTTGCAATGATGGCAACGCCAACACCACCAACGATGTGGTGACGGCCAACGGCTGTGGATGCGCTGGTACAGTGCCCAATCCATGCGCCAACCTCGGCGGCGACACCGACGGCGACGGCGTTTGCAACAACAATGACTGCCAACCGAACAACCCGGCTTTCCCGGCTACGCCCGGCTCGCCTTGCAACGACGGCAATGCCAACACCACCAACGATGTGGTGACGGCCAACGGCTGTGGATGCGCTGGTACAACAGTGCCGCCTGTTTGTGACAATATCACGAATGGCGGCACCATCGGCTTTGGTGCCAATTGCCAGTCCACGGCGTCCATCGCCTGCAACACAGCTGCGCCAAACATCACCAACTGTGCAAGCCCAACTGGCGGCACTGGCGCATTGGAAACCATTTGGCTCAAGAGCACCACTACTTGCAGCATGCCAACCACCACTGCTGCTCAAATCATTGCTGGCCTTGACCCTCACTGGGTATTGATTCCAGGTCAAAATGGCCTCACACTTACACCAGGGACTGTAAGCGCCAACACTTGCTACCTGCGCTGCACCCGCAGGGCTGGATGCGACAACTACTTGGAGTCCAATATCATCAGCCTTACTACTGATTGCGGCGGCGGTGGCACACCCAACTGCACAACTGGGATTACCATCACTTCAGGCACTGGCACCATCATAGTGACCGGCCTCGGTGGCGCACCTATCAGCTCCGTACAGGTGCTCACCAGCACTTGGCAGCCGCAGTATTCTTGCTTCGCAAACTGTGGCGCTTCGCAAACCATCAACGTTCCTGCTGGCACCTACTACGTTTACGCCAAATACTACACTGCTGGCTACCAGCTCATTTGCGAAAAACAAATGACCGTGACCGTGGGCGGTGGCAACCCATGCGCCAACGCAGGTGGTGATACCGATGGCGACGGCACTTGCAACAACAACGATTGCCAGCCGAACAACCCCGCCTTTCCAGCTACACCGGGCTCTGCCTGCAACGACGGAAATGCAAACACCACCAACGACGTGGTGACGGGTGACGGCTGCGGTTGCGCTGGCACGCCAGTTGTCAACCCATGCGCCAACCTCGGTGGCGACACGGACGGCGACGGCGTTTGCAACAACAACGACTGCCAGCCGAACAACCCGGCCTTCCCGGCCACACCCGGCACTGCCTGCAACGACGGCAACGCCAACACCACCAACGACGTGGTGACAGCTAACGGCTGCGGCTGCGCTGGTACACCCGTCAACAACGGCCCAGACTGCAATACGGGCATTACTATCACGACAGGAATTGGCACAATCACGGTTACGGGCCTTGGTGCTGCTCCAATTTCTTCCGTGCAGGTGCTCACCAGCACTTGGCAGCCTCAGTATTCTTGCTTCGCAAACTGTGGCGCTTCGCAAACCATCAACGTGCCGGCTGGCACCTACTATATTTACGCCAAGTACTACACGGCTGGCTATGCCTTAATTTGTGAAAAACAAGCCACCATCACCGTCACAGGCGGCAATCCATGCGCCAACGCTGGTGGCGATACCGACGGCGACGGCATTTGCAACAACAACGACTGCCAACCGAACAACCCAGCATTCCCGGCAACGCCGGGCACATCTTGCAACGACGGCAACGCCAACACCACCAACGACGTAGTGACCGCAAATGGTTGTGGTTGTGCAGGTACGCACGTGAACAATAACAATTGTGTGGTGGGTACACAGCGCACTGTGACCAGTACCAATGACAACTGCGGTACTTGGTGCGGCGGGGCGTACGCCCTAACTTTCGGCCCAAACAACTGCTGGACAGCTGGCACTGACCTTGTTTTCAAGGAGTTCCCCAATGGCACTGCAACCCTTACAGGAACGGTGAAGAAGGGCACTTCAACGATGAATGTCAACCTGAATTTCACGGGCAAGACCTCCGCAGCCCCTGCCAATAGTCCGCACTATGACCTTTGCGTCAGCAGTGGCGGTTCAAGCTGGTACTACTACACCAACTTCAGTGGAACGATCGGCTCGTACAATATCACCAAGTACGGCCCGGCCTTTCAAGTTGGCAACGGCGCTAACCTTCAGGACAATACCTTCGGTGCTTCTGGTTGGTTCTCATTTGGAGGCAGTTCGAACGGTGACCTGAACTTCAAGCTTGGCGCTTCTAGCAATATCACAGGCCCTGACGCTGACAACGATGGCACTTGCGATGCCACGGACTGCCAACCGAACAATGCAGCTTACCCTGCAACGCCGGGCACGACCTGCAACGATGGCAACGCCAGTACCACCAATGACGTGGTTCAGGCTGATGGTTGTACCTGTGCGGGTACCCCATCCAGCGGTGGCGGTTCTGGTGGCAACTGGTGCAAAATCGGCAAGCGGGTATGGCACGACAAGAACAACGACGGTATCTTCAACGGCAACGATAGCGGCATCAGTGGCTGCTGGGTGAACCTGCGTGACCATCTTGGCAACTCGCTTGGTTGGAAAGTGTCTGATAGCCAAGGCTATTTCAATTTCGATAACCTGCAGCCAGGTGGCTACAAACTCTCCTATTCGACACCGGGCGGTTTCATCCCAACCTTGAAACATGCTGGTTCGGATGTCAACAACGACAGCGATATCGATTACTGGTCTGGCCTCACTGATTTGATTTCACTTGTTTCAGGCCAATATGTTGACAACTGCGACGCTGGCTACAAAACGGGCCAATACCTCATTGGCCAGAGCCAAGGCTTCAAATTCGATGTGAAGAAGGAAATGGAGCATTCCAGCCTGTTCTGGTCACATGATGGTGGCAGCTTGGTGAACATTTACATAGTTGAGCGTTCGGCGGATGGCATCAATTTCGAGGCCCTTTCCGAGTTCAATTCCCGTGGTGGCGCAGCCAATGAGTTCTACGAGGACTTCGACATTGAGCCGATGGTTGGCGACAATTACTACCGTATTGCCATCCATCGCTTGGACGGCAACATTGCCTACTCAAATGTGAAAAAAGTTGAATTCGCTGACCTGGTTGATTACCAGCTCTTTCCGAACCCAGCTAATGATTTCGTGAGCGTAAACCTAGCGTCGGTCATCGGCAAGTCGGCTAACATCCAATTGTTCAACAACCTTGGCGTCAAAGTAAAAGGTTATCAACTGGACGAAGTCTGGAGCAAATACTACCAGATGGACATCCGGGACTTGCGGGAAGGCCATTACATTGTATGGTTAAATGTGCCAGGTAAAAGGCCAATTGCCAAGAAGCTAATTGTTGGTAAACTGTAAGCAATTACGGGTTCATCAAATACCAGCGTTCAAAAAAGAGGCTGTATCAAAAGTCTTTCTCCCGCAGATAGCACAGATTTTCGCAGATGAAGATGCAAGATTGTCCAAAGGAAAATCTGTGTGAATCTGCGAAATCTGCGGGCGGCCAAATAATTATCGGAGACAATTTCTTTGGATTGACTTATGATACAGCCACTTTTGTTTTTTCGTAAGTGTTTATCTGTCAAGGGAGTAAAGAATATGCAATGTAATTGCTCAGGTAAAGCGGGTTGGTCGGAATGGCCAAAATGGTATGTTGCAGCAACAATGACCTATCGTTGCCCGGCCCTTGGTAGATGGCATTCCCATCCAAGTTCACATCCGCCGGTTCGTAGCCGCTTCGGAATGAAATTGGCGAGGTTAGAGGTGTTGTCGGGATGCGTCATGATATCATAGAACAGCTTGAAGGCATCATTGGTAGGCCCTTGGTAAATGACCTTGCCATCGCTATTCAAGTCGCCTGACCAAAGTCTCCTCGTTCCTTCGAGCAACCTTTGGGCATGCTCGCTGCCATAAAGCGGTACCGTTGGGGATGTGAAATCCACCAAGGGTATATTCTGCGCATCCAGGAACATAGCGTTTGCGGTCATAATGCCCAAATGGTTTCGGTGTTTGAGCGAAACATAGTAATCCCCAGCCGAAGTGGTGTCAAATACGATGGCTTCTGTCCCATCTGAGTTTATTATGGAGCCATTTCTGAGCAATAGGGCCGATTTTGCCCCAACTACTTTGGAGGGTTCTACAGGATCCCTCAATTCGACGAGCACCCAGTCCACCATGGCTGTGGGGCCAGTCACATCGTAGTAGCTTTCAGGTATCGGTTCAAAACCAGTATTCGCTGTACTTCCATTCACCACTGGCTTCCAATAGGGGCTTATGGATGGCAGATATCGCTTCTCCCTCAGTTTATCCCGCATCAGCGGACTGTTATAGATACTGATTAGTCCGCCACCCAACAGGGCTTTGACCTTTACCGCTGCCATGTCACAGGTGTCGTTCCGGATAAGGGTGTTGGCATTGCCGCAATCATCGGCTGCTACCCAAATATGTTCATAAACCAACCCAGCAGGGGTCAAGGTGGTTGATGCTGAGTAGTCAATGGTTACCTGGTTGTCGCAATCATCCACGGCGAAAATATTGATGCCGGGCAGCAAGCTGACCTGGGCTTGCGAGCATGGACTGCCCACTGAGGATGGCAGGCTCCCTTCGATTACCAAGTAAGAAATGGGCCTTGCTGGGAATGCATTGTCGAGGTATTGCCATTCTTCTATCCTGACTTGGAAACTGTTGGCTGTGACGTTGCGAACCCGAATGGTGGCAGGGTCGTTGGCAGCTGGTTGTCCTCCAAACAGCACCACAGGTTTCGAGAACCTTTTTGGAAGCGAAACGGTCGTCCAGGTGTTCCCTACCGTTACTTTGCCTGCATGGCCTATGAAATCACCACCAATGTCGTTCAGGCTGCCAGCGTTCATGGCCAACCAAGCCACGCTCTCGGCAGCGTGGATTTTCTCTACGTCTTTGGATTGCTCTTCGTCCAATAACATCCTGAAATTATTGGTTGCCTGAGCGGGGAACCGAATAGTGAACGGGTCGGCCTCGTTATGGGTAGTGGCAAATGCCAGCAATACGGGGGCAACGCTGTATGGACTCGTATGATTGACAGTGGATTGGGTGCTGGCTATGCCCGAAGCCATACCAGCCTGCAGCTTGGCAGCATCGGTGTTTGCACCTGCTTCCATTGCCATCCAGGCTACCTGCTCAATGGCATGAACCCCATCTGCTTGTTCCTGTTCCTGCACCTTGGCAAAAAAGCCTTCCTCATCCACGTCCTTTACCCGAACCGTAATCGGCTCCACCCCATTGGCCGTCACTGCTTGGGCAAACACCAATGGCGGTGCATCGAAAGCAACAGGAATTTGACCCTCGTCCAACTGGTTCTTACTTTCTCATGGATACCCGCCAACAGCTTTTTCCCATTGCTCAGGGTATAACCCCTGAATATCTCCGGCTCAACCACATCTGCTACGGTAATGGTTTGTTTCCCAACCGCATAATTGCCACACTTGTCATAAGCCGACCATGTGCGCACGATTTGGTAGTTCTGGCAAGAACCCGAACTGCCTTGGTTGGTCGTCTCATCAAATGTGACATAAATGCCGGGGCAGGCATCCAATCCTATCACCGTGGGTGCAACGGGAATTGGGTCGCCACAAGCGATGGTCACATCGGCAGGCAGGTTCTGAAGGGTTGGCGGAAGGTTGTCCCCCACCTGCAGCTTCACGGTTGCTTTGTCACAGCATCCAGTTAGCGCATTGCAAACCTGGTACTTAAAACTGTCCACCCCACATGCCGAATTGTAGGGCGTGTAAGTGAACACGCCCAATGCATTGATGGTGACAGCCCCCTTCGTGGCAGGGGTGAAAATGCTGTAAACGGGATATTGAATATTGACGTCGTTAAAGATAGGCTGTTCTTGAAAAACCAAACCGGGGCAGGTTGGGTAAGTGTCATCGGCAAGGTTCGGCTGCCCTACCGCTGCACAATCGGGGTCTGCGCAGTCCACCAGCCCATCGCTATCGTTGTCCAAGCCATCTGCACAAATCTCTGTACAAGGAATAACCGTAACCACCAACGAGTCAACGCCGATACAGCCTATGGCCGAAAGCGCCATCACCCGGTAGGTCGTTGTGACCAGTGGGCTTACCGTATGACTTTCTCCCTCGCCCAGGTTGTTGTCCCAGATAAAGGTATAGGGAGGTGTTCCTCCTGTGGCAGAAGCGGTCAGCACCGTACTGGTATTATTGCAAATGGTCACATCCGTGCCTGCAAAAGCTGATACCTGGCAATCCGAGTCGAGGCAATCGGTTAGTCCGTCTCCGTCGTCGTCCATGCCATTATCGCAGATTTCAGGACAATTTGTTGTTGCCTTTAGCACCTCGATGGCTATGATCCAATTGCCACAAGCAAAGCGGCGGGCTGACCTACGGAAATAAGTGGATTGTGTGATGAGGGGCGGGTCATAACTGGCACCATTTGCCCCAGGAATTAATGTCCATGTTGCGCCGCCATTTGTACTGAGTTCCCACCTATATTCAATCCCGCCGCCTATACCACCCGAAGGCAAACTGAAGGAAGTTATCTCCGTAGGATCATAAGCGCCGCACAGTGACTCATTGCCAATGATGCTTCCGCCATTGGTGAAATTGGAGCAATCCGGGTCGTTGCAGTCAATCAATCCGTCGCCGTCGTCGTCTATTCCGTTGGAGCAATCTTCGTTGAAAACATAGATGGTCACCATTGCCGTATCGCAAAGGCTGGTAGCATCGCAGATGATGTACTCGAAACTGTCGATGCCCGTAAATCCTGCCTGCGGCGTATAGGTAATCGTGCCATTCGTGGTGTTCACGGTTATCGAGCCATTTGAAGGCTGCTGGGTGCCTGATGTAGTTAGGCTGTTGGTTAGAATATTGTTGTTAGGGTCGCTGTCATTTGCCAAAACGCTGACAGTGATGGGCGTAGCAATTCCCGTGGTGTCCACGTCGTCCACTGCTATTGGAGGGGCTATGACCACCACGTTTGCCGTATCGCTGACATTGGGCAACCCATCGCCGTTGATGTCAACTGCATTGCTTATCAACGCCTGGTTTACAACAGGGCTGCAATCACCTACCACCTTGAAGCTAGTGGTAATGGTCGTCGAGGCACCGACGTTCAGTGGACCGATATTGTTCCAAAGCAGGCTGCCAGCTCCAGTTCCACTTGGCGCTGGTGATGCACTGACGAACTGCAGGCAAACTGGGCTGAAAACGTCGGAAAGGGGAAGGGTCGTAATATTGGTATTCCCCGTATTGGTCACATCAATTTTGAAAGTAAGCGTGCTGCCGACAAGGTGGGGACCGGTGGCAGGAGCTGACTTGTACTTATTGATGGAAACCATTGGGTTGGTTATCAGCACATCGTCGTTGACAGGGCCTGCCGATACGGCGATGGAATTGATGTCCACTCCTGAAACGGAAGCTGTCGAAACCGCTGTATTTGCTGGCGCTGCGCCCGTGAAATAGGTTTCAATAGTGAAACTTGCCCCTGTGGGGATGGGCACGTTGATGGTCCACGTCAGGCTGCCCCCGGCCAATGTGTTCGGTGGCAGCGATGCTCCTACATAAGTCAGTTGACCAGTGTTGAACGTATTGGTCAACGTGATGCTGGTCAGCGTGGTAGTGCCGGGATTGCTCACTGTGATGTCGAAACGGATGGGTTCACCAACAACGGCTACCCCATCGGTCGGATCCATCAATTGTATGGCAATATCTATATCCGGCACGGTAGAATTGACGATAGCCGAAGCATTGCACTCGTCAGCCGACAAATCCACGTCGGTATAACGCAGGGTGAGCAAGCCGCCCATCGGGGCGTACAGCGTACCGTTGTTGTCCGTGCCGATGACCGAACTGCTCGCATTGATGCAGCCTTTGAAAATGCCCGTGTTCACGCCCGTTTCCGTCAGGGTGCGCAGTTCGTCATCGCCAGCGGCGGAAGTAATAATGACAGAAACCGTTTCGGCCACTGCCGGGTTTTCGTTTTCATCCATGTCAACCACCTGCACGCAGACCTGCTGGTTGGGGTCGTAATTGGTGGTGCTGCCGCCTGTGCTGCCGCTGTTGAACTGAACCGCACAAGGCGTACCGTAGTCGTCGTACTGGATTTCGATGGTGGTGCTGGCTTCGTCGGTGATGCCTTCGTAGCCTTCGTGGGCGACTACGTCAATATGGTAAGTCCCTTGCTCAACACCCGTCAGCCAGGCAAATTCGTAAATTTTATTGCAACCAACTGTGGCTACCACGCTTGCATCGTTTAGCGTCGTGTCCACAAGCACCAGCCCGCTGGGCGCTTTAATGGTCAAGTCAAGGCTCGTCACGTCTTCTGGGCCGAAGGGGTCGCTGACGGTGGTAAGGACGAAAACGGTCTTTCCGTTTTCGGTGCCTGCGAGTACGCTCCCGTTGGCGTAGGTACTGTCATAAACAGCCAATTCCTCCACCACGATGATGGTCTTCGTGGGCAGGTCAATCTTGGAGGGCTTGGTCTGGCTGTCGTATAAGATGTCAATGGAATAACCTGCATCGTTCTTGGTGATATCCAGGCTGACTTGTTCCCCGGCTGGCAGCGTGTAACTACTTCCGAGCACCTGGCTCCAGGTCAGTGTACCCGCCCCGCCATTGTAAACGGGATTGGTCATGGTGGCGAAGGTCGTGGAACCGTGTTTCAATTTCGCCGTTATATTCGGGTTGGCCGGAATCCCCGTGCCAGCAACAAAGGTTTTCACTTGCAAAACACCACCCGCTGGCATTTCCAGGTTGGTGCACATGGGGGTGCCTTGCGTAAAAGTAACATTGTTCAATACGGTGCCACTCGTGTTTGTTGCAAAGGTGAAGAATTGACCATTTGCAAAATCGGCATTGGCTTCCCAGTTCGTGCCATTCAGGGTCATGGCAATTTCCGTGGCCCCAGCGGCAAAGTTGCCGTCGGCGTCCACGAGCAAATAAACCGCCGTGACTTCGGCAGGCAGGCCGTTGGCACTACCATTATCTGCGATTTGCACTTTTACCGAACCGACCGTGCCCGTTTCCTGTACCTTCCAGGTGCGGGCAAGTATTTGGCGGGAAACAGGCGCACCTGTTGCTGACCACGCAGCTACTGAACTGGCATTGTCGCCCCAAACGAGGGCGGATTTGTCGGCGGAAAAGTTGTTGGAATTCGAGGTGTTGTTTGAGGCAATGGTGTTGCCATTGCCCATGGCAACCTGCAAGCCAGTATTGACCGATTTGGATTGTTTTTGGTTCAACCCCGACACGTCATCCCTAACGATGCCTGATATATTGTTTTTATGGGCGCTGTTTGTCGTGCCATTCCAAAATATTGTGGTGCCATCAGAGCCAACATAGTTTTGAGCCGAGGTTTGGTCGAGGGTTATTCCATACTTGAGTGCCAGGTAGGAATTGACCCGGAGGGCATTCGCAGCAGAAAGATTGGTGGGGAACAAAATGATTTCGGGAATATGCCCATTCCAGTAAGCCCCACTTGATGGAACAGGGTAGGCTCCTATGCTACCAGCAGCAGTTGTTTTATTGTTCGTAGAAGTTTGGGTTGCCCTTTGTACGCCTAAGCTGGAAATCACCACTTGAGTACCTGTGTATTTACCATCAAGCAGTGTGGGCCTGTTACCTGCAAATTCCCCATTTGCACTAACGGCGTCGTTGCCCCAGGTCACGGTGGCGGCATTAATGGTGGATGCTTGTTTAGCCAAGCCAAACATCTGGCTTAGAGAGCCAGTACCATAGGAAACAATGTTCGACCATGGACTTGATAAATTGAGGTTGTTGGCTGTAGCAAACACCTCGACTTGTGCGGCTCCCGTTGGCAACCCCGTCAAGTTTTGCAGGGATAGGAAATCGTTTGTGCCATCGAAACTAAGTGCCGGGTTAAAGTTGATGCTGCTGGTTGCAAGTACTGGTTGGTTGGCAGCGGTGGCTTGAACCCCATTGCGGTTGTTGCCTGATTGGTCAGCCCAAGTCATGGTTGCACCTGTGGTGACGCCTTGGTTGGCTTTCAGCCAAATGGCTGCGCCAGTAACCCCTCCGGGGGAAACCGTCGCTGCGGGTTTGAGCGAAACAGCCCCGATGGTATAACTGGCACTGGTCGAAGTCCACGACATGGTCACCGACGCCGCACCTGCTTTAGTACCTCCAGCTCCTGTAGCACTTGAGTTAACTGTCTGGTCCCAGTATTCCGTTTGCCCGCTGCCGGGAGTCAGGTCAGCGTCCCAATTGTTGAAACATGCCACGCCATAAACCAACTCTCCCGATGCCGACGAAGCCGCAACACTGGCAGATGTGCCGCTGCCCTGGGCAGTCGCCAGCGTACCAAATGGTGTCGTTTGGTTGACCCCGGAAAAAGCCATAACTCCAATTACCCCATTGTCACTATTGCTATTGTTTACGAGCACATTGAACGTACCGACCGGAGGCGATTTCAAGTACCAAATCTCTATGCGCGATTGGCTTGGGTTGGATATATTGCCCAATTTGGTCAATGCCGAGCCATTGAAGGTAATTGAGGTGACCGAGGCATTGGGCTGTTGGGCCGCTACGCCTACCATCAGTATTTTGTTCGCCCCACTGGTATTATTGTAAGAAATGGTTGCGGAGCTTGAGTTGTTGAAAGTTCCGTAAGTGGCAGTGCCTGGCGTAATTTGCGCAGTTAAAGTACCAGCAAGCCCAAACATTATAAATAAGCATAGCCCAAAAAACTGGCAAAACCTGTGTCCATCAGTCATACCGCTGGATAGTTTGGCAATAAAAAGTCTGGAAAAATATACATAGTGATTACTGCAATGGCTTGGCCATATCATCGCTTCATTAAACATTTTTTTTACTGCTTGCATGGTGTATAATTGCTTGCTCATGTTTGTTCCTTTTGGTGTTGTCAATCATTTTTTGACTAAAAAACGCTTGGTCTTGGCTTTAAATAACCCATTTTAAAAAGCCCCATTAAAGTCCCCTTAGCTGCTAATACGTCACTTCCAATTTCGGCGCATCAATGCTTTCCGAGGTATATGCACTGAGGGAACGGGCTGCACCACTGGGGTCTATTAGTATAATCCCATAATTTGGATGGGTACTGTTCGCCCACTGTTGCACCAAGTTGGTGATGTCAAAGGACATGATTTGAAGCGGGTCGCCCAATGAAATTGTGGACGTCATGACCGCAGAGCCTGCTATCACGGCATCGTAATTACCACCTGCAGTAGCCCATGGGCTGTTCCACGTCATGTTGGCTTCCGACCAGTTTGTCGTCAATCGGTGCACTTGTAGGGTGATTGGCGGATTCGAACTGCTCCTAACGGCAATCTTCAGCACCGCCGAACTGATGGTTTGACCGCTGAAAGAGGTAGCATCGAATTTGATGGCCGTCCGAAGTTCCTGGGTGCCACCTGCCGAGTAATCGCCAACCTGAAAATTCTGGAAGTCACCATAATTGCTGGTGGGACTTGCCTGGTAAAGCTGAGCGTCTTCTGTGGACGACAATATATGCACAGATGGCCCGCAGGGTTTTATCGTTATCCCTCCAAGTCCCCACTCCTTGCCCAAGTCGTTGGAAATCCACGGGAGGCTGTTGCTGGCAGTGCCCTCGTCATAAGCGCCCCCCCCCGTCAATTCACCTGTTTGGCTTTGGCTCCAAAGCTGGGTTTGCCCCCCACCTGCGGTTGCCCCTATTCCGTCCTTAATAGCTATCACGTTGAAAACCAGTTCGCCCGGTGCGGAAGCAATGGTCTTTGAAGGATGCCCAGTGCTGCCGCTCGATGAAGTGAAAGTGCCCAACGGTGTGGTTTGGTCAACCCCCGAGAAGGTCGTCACCCCCACCACTATACCCGTTGTGGATGTGTTCAAATTGACCGTGACATTGGCAGTGCCAGTCGCTGGGGCGAGCAGTCTCCAAATCTCTACCCGCACCTCCCCAGTGGGGTCGTTTTGCGCTCCCACAAAGGTCAAAGATTGCCCGCCGTAGGTGGCGGAACTGACGAAACGGTTGTTGCCCCTCTTTTTATTGAAACCCCTACCAGCATCAGGCGATTGCTGCTGCCGCCGGTAGTGTGGGATACAGTTTGGGATGATACGTCCTTTCCTTTCACGTAACTGGAGGCATCCGCCACCAATTCGCAAACAGTACTTGAAGCACCTCCTAAGGTCACTGAGACCAAGTTTACATCGTTGGTGGCAACGGGGTCCACCCGGTCAAGGCCTGTTCCCGGAGCACTCAAGTACAGCGGTTTCGTCTCTGTCGTCAGGATAAAGGAAATATTGTCCGAGCAGGTCTCCCCGAATTTCGGGTCGGTGAACGAGGCGCTGAGTGCCTGCGTGCCCTGAACGAATATGATGCCGTCCTCCACTTGTGTGCCTGCCGAGGGTGACGAATTGGCGCAGCCTCTGAAGATACCTGTGTTCACACCCGTTTCTATCAGGTTGATGGTCTGGCGGTCGTCGTTGCTGCTGTTAAAAATGGTGATGGCGAAAAAATCCACTAGCGTGGCGCTTTCATTCAGGTCGCTGTCTTCCACCTGCACGCAGACCTGGCTGCCCTCGGCATAGTTGCCAACGGGCGAGCCACCTGCATTGGTGAACGAAAGCGAACAGTTGTCAGATGTTGAACCTGATTGAATCACCGGGATGACCACATCGCTCACCACCGTTTTGCAAGGCACGGTGACAATGGTAGAGAACTCGTTCAGGATTTCGTCGAAAAATGGCGGTTGTGAGTTCACTCGTGTTTGAAAACTGACGGTGTAGGTCGAATTGATGGGGATGGAGGAGACAACATGCCCCAACTCGTCAATTGGGAACGGGCTGCCGGTCGTGTTGTCGGGCAGCAGGCTGCTGTTGAAATAGGTCGTGTTCGGTACATAGGTCACTTCCGATGGCAACTGGTCAAGAATGGTCAGGCCAAGCACGGGAGCATTGCCGGAGTTTCTAAGATTCAGCTTAAAGGTGACGATATCCCCCGGGTCAACTAACCCGTTGCTGTTCACGTCGGTGGAAAGGGTGTAGTCCTTCCAGCCGAAAATCTTGCGGATAGGCGGCACAGTGGTGCCGAGGTCGAGGAAGGGGTTGCCGGGCAGGGCGGTTGCCGGGTCTTGACCCCAAGCCACCGAAATCAGGGTGCCATCAAGGGTGTAGAGGTACATACCCGTCTGGTCTTTGTCAGGGTCGAATACCCGCTTGGATTCGTAAGAAGTCAATGCGTATGCCACGTTGTACTTGTTCCCAGCGGGGTCGGTCAGTGGTCCTGTAGCCGGGTTGCCATCGTAGTCCACGTAGAGGGTAGTCGGCTGGCTGGCGATGACCCATGCAGGTTGCCCGTTGGCGGTTAGGTCAGGCGTACCCGGCCCCCAGCCGAGGACAGCGGAGACGGACAGGTAGCTTTCCGGCACGAGGTTGTAGCCCCAGTCGTGGGCGCTGTTGTCGCTGGCGTCGCTGTCAATCGTACTGACGGCGGAAAACTCGTCGTTGTCGGAATTGGTGTAAAAATGTGCGCCAGATAGCATTGGTATCGCATAGCGGTAAGTGCTTTTAGACGCTACGCTAAATGTGCCGGAACCCGCTTTGGTGGCGTAGTTCACTGTAATGGCGTAGGTATTTGGGTTGTAAATAAATACGTTCACAGGGTCGGCGGCATCCGTCGTGCCGACAGGAGCGAAGTAGCTGTTGTCCCATTTCTCCAATGGGAAAAGCGTGAACCAGCGGGTTTCGTACGTGGCACCCAAATCGCCAGTGAGCAAATGCGCCTGTACGGCTTTGGTGGCGGTAATCTTGGTTCCTGAATTGACACCGCCATTCATTTGATAGGTTTCCCCTTCGTTAAGATTCTGGGTGATGTTTGGCGAGCCGTTGCCGTCCGTGTCAATATGAACGACCGTATTGTTTTCCACCGCCATAACTGACAGGGAGGTATATTCAAACATCTGGTCGGCTGTGGTATTCTGCCCCAGCGGTACTTCAAAGATTTTGCCGAAGGCATTGACGTCAACAATATCCACCGCCTCAGATTGAACAGGACCCGGCGTCGCCGACCAAGCCGCCTTCGATAGGGCCAATTGGTGGCTCGACACCAACTTATCCCTGCCATCGAAGAAAATTTGGCTGGCGTTTCGGGGAATCGGGATGGTATTGTCCAAGGCCATCACGTTGCCCGCATTCAATTGGTCGGTGGCAAAGCCAGGCGGCTTGCCATTGGCAATATTGCCGTCGCCCCAAATCTGAGTCGTGCTTTGAGTCGGGTTGAAAATATTGGCTTCGTAGCCGTCCTCCCAATGGTCGTAATACAGCAAAGTGCCGTTTTCCGTCGCAGAAATGGAAATGACGCTGCGGACGCTGGGGCTGATAGATTGGCCGACATGGTCCGTGAATTTTTTATTGAAAACATGGATGTTTGCTTCCGGCAAGGGGATGTAGTATTTGTCGAAAGTCGTGCTCAGGGCATGGAAGACCGTATAAAAACCTGACTTCGAGCAACCGTTGGCATCCGTCACCGTCACGCCGTAAGTGCCGGAAACCAAGCCACTAATATCCTGTGTCCCCGCCCCGGTCGTCCAATTATAGGTGTAAGGTTGTGTGCCGCCGTTCACGCTTAGGTTGATGGCGCCATTGGCATCGCCATAGCAGTTGGAGTGTGAAACTTCTGCGCTCATGTTCAGGGTATAGCCATCGGCCACCACATACGAGCCAGTCGCAGTGCAAGTACGGGCATCGGTCACGGTCACGAGGTAAGTGCCAGCTATCAGCCCGTTCGGGTCAGCTGCGGTGCTGCTGTTCGACCAGCCATAAGTGTATGGCGGCAAACCACCAGTTGCAGTCGTGTTGATAGCGCCGCCATTGCCGCCCTTGCAAATGGGGGAAGTTGGTGTGCCCGTGATGTAAACCCGGCAGTCGGGGTCGTTGCAGTCCACCAGCCCGTCGCCGTCGTTGTCAATGCCGTCGGTGCAGATTTCGGCGCAGGCTCCAATCGTAACAGTGACTTGGTCGGTGGAAGTGCAGCCGCCCACATTTGAAATGGTAACGCTGTAAGTTGTGGTGGTAGTTGGCACAACGGTTTTGGTAGCACCGGTTCCGAGGCTGTGCGACCAGGTGAAGGCATAAGGTCCGCTGGAGCCGTTCGCAACAGCCGTCAGGGTCACAGTTTCGGCGCTGCAAGAGGAAACGTCCGGGCCAGCGTTCACCGTGCCTCCGCAGTTGGGGTCAGCGCAGTCAAAAAGCCCATCGCCGTCCTCGTCAATGCCGCCTGTGCAAACTTCGTTAACGGGGGTACAACCGCAACTGCAATTGCTGAAATACCAGGGAATAGTGCCGCATTGTTCTGTGGCAGGCAACAAGCCAGCCGGGATGCCGACCGTGCCAGAGATACAGTAATGCGTCAACCCCGTTGTCCAAAAGCCAAGGTTGGTGACATTGCCATTTTGTACCCATAGTTTTAGGTTGGAGCCAGTAACAAGCCCCAATAGCTTATTGGCAAAATTGCCGCTTACGATGTTGATTTCAGAATCCTTGCTGTAAAGCTGCGCCAAACTGTTGTTTTCAAGACCAAGTCCTATGGTGGCGCAAACATTTATTAGGCTATCTGCGAATGAGTTCAGGAACCTCTCCCCGACGTTTAGGCAGACTTTCTCCATGCGGCAAATGCCACTGGTATTATTGAAGTCTTTGCCGATGTTTACAGTACAGTTGGTCAGGTAGAGCTGTGTCTTTAGCCCAGTAAGGTTGACTCCAAAGCCTGCTGCTGTACTCAAAGCAGCATTTGTAAAATAGGCACCAGAAAGGTTTACTGTGAAATTGCCACTACTAAGCGTCAGGCTGCCGTTCGTTACCCAAAGTCTGGTGCCGCTGACAAGATTGATGTCACCAGCTGCAACGGTAATATTATGCTGGATACTGATGGTGGTATTGTTGATATTCCCAGTTGGCGGCACACTCCCACCCTGCCATGTGGCTGGGCTGGTCCAACTGCCATTTGCAATGGAGCGGTAGGTGGCGGTCAGTGCCGCAGCAGGGAGCGGGTTGCATTCGGGGTCGTCGCAGTCCACCAGCCCGTCGGCATCGTTGTCAATTCCGTCAATGCAGTTTTCCCCGCAGTTGTTTACAGTAACGGTCACTTGGTCGGTGGCGGTGCAGCCTCCGATGGCAGTTACGGTTACTGTGTAAGTCGTCGTACTGGTAGGGCTGACGGTTTTGGTGGCGCCCAATCCAAGTCCATTTGACCAGTTGTAGGCAGCGCCGCCGCTGGCGGTTAAGGTTGTGGATAAACCTTTGCAAATGCTGACATCAGGTCCTGCGCTAACAGTGCCGCAGTCGGGGTCGGCACAGTCTATCAAGCCGTCGCCGTCGTCGTCAGTGCCGTTGGTACAATTTTCAGGGCAGCCCGAAAGAATCTGAAGGCTTTTGTCCAAAATAGCCTTGCCTTGTGCCGTGAAAAAATTGGTGGGGTCATATACATTGATCTCAGGCTCGTAAACGGATGCACCTTCAATCAATAGGCCCAAGAATGCCCGTTCGCCAGCAGCAGGTTGTCCATTTGCTAGGGTCGAATTTTTTGGGTAATAGAAATAAGGTGACCCCGTATTGGCATTTGGCTGGTCCACCACATTGGCCCCAACCTGGGCGCCCGAACCAAGGCCAATTCCCCAAGAAATCACTTTTGGGTAATTATCGAAGCCAACAACAGCAGGGTCATTGAAGACATTCACTGAAGCATTGTTCGGCAAACCTGTTGGCAAAATGGGCGAAGTATTGTCCTCAATCCAAATAGCACCTATTGGGTAGATGTTGTTTGAACTTGTCGCCATTCCAAGCAAATCAATGCTTGTTTCCGACAGCATCAGCACCGATTTTTTCGTTGCGTATAGACTGTCCCGAATGCCATTGTTATTGTATAAAATATCGTGGTAAGCACTGTGTGAAACGACAGTTATATCATGCTGACTAACGTTGGTTGCCAATACCACATTGGTCATCGGGTTCAATAAACCACTGGTAGAAGGGAGCGCTGGCGTGACATTATGACCCAAGCTCATCAAATAATGCACCATGCCATGGTCATACACTTCTGCATCCTGCTGTTTATTGAATCCGCAGAGGTAAAGTATATTCTGAACACAACCACTGAAGCAGCTTGCAGGTGCATTGAAAGTACTGGCATACCCACAGTTCGGTGCGTTGATGAATCTTACGTTGATGGCATTGTTGACGCTGCCATCTGACGGAAAATAAAAACGAACCGTCTGCGGAGAGGATGCAGTTGCCGGGTTAATGGTCTTTTGTACGCCGTCAGCAATAACTTCTATCAAACTGCCGCTTGGTGCCGAAGCCCATGATACCTGTAAGCTCAAGGTATAGGCATTGGTTGCCGGATTGCAGCTTGATACAGTCTGGTTCGTCACCGTTACTGTGCCACAATTGCCGCTATCAGCGCAATCAACAAGCACATCTCCGTCATCGTCAATG
This sequence comes from Saprospiraceae bacterium, assembly GCA_016714985.1. Taxonomy (GTDB): domain Bacteria; phylum Bacteroidota; class Bacteroidia; order Chitinophagales; family Saprospiraceae; genus UBA6168. Next base: position 73,917 of record JADKBS010000011.1, read on the forward strand.
CCATTGCTGCAATTTTCTGAAGCACAGTTAAGAACTTGAATTGCATCTACCTGGGCATCGTCATCTGGGTCGCTTTGAATCCTCAGCCGCAGGTACCGGGTCGGAACATTCGCTGTAATGGTGGTCTCAACAAATACCGTTTTTTCACTTGTGGAGGCCATCACCGGGTTTTGGGTAAAATGAAGCAGGTTGTGCCCTTCTTCCAAGATGATATCCGCTGTAGCTGTATTGGTGTAACTGCTTTTCCGCCTCCAGACAAGTTTGTATTTGCCACCTGCCGGAATGGTGGTTCCCAAGTCAAGCATGAGCCTGTCGCTGGCTTCATCTAACTGTGCAGCACTGCCATTTGGCGCTCCAATCGCATTTTGAGGATTTCCAACACCCGTTTCGAATACCACTACAGTGGCACTACCGACCGAGGTGCAACAGTCAGGGTCGGCGCTGTCTATTAGGCCGTCGCCATCATCGTCGAGGCCGTTGGTGCAGATTTCGGGCGGACAGGAGGTAACGAGGCAAAGATTCGATTTGTCAAATAAGATACCGTTGTTGTCGCCTTCGTGTTCAGAGATATTTACCCTGACCCTTGTAGCCCCCGAAGGCGGCGCATTGGCGCCAGTGAGGCTGAAGGTATAGGAAATGCTCGACCAGTAAGGCTGCTCCGGGGCCACTTTCGCACAGCGTGGCGCCCCCATTTCGTTACCACAGCATCCGGAAATCCACCGAAGGCTGAGAAAGTACGTTCCGCCCATTTGGAAAAGCTCGGTTGAAGGAGCCGGTCGGGGGGGGGGGGGGTGCCGAGGTCGTAATATTGGCCTTGGCATACCGCACCACCACTTGGGTTGTTGAGGTATATCATTTTGCTACCTTCACTAGCCTTGTTCGATTGCACCCACCCGCGGGCGGGGCCCCCTGAGTAAGTCGCCTGGGGGTTCCCCATTTGGTCAAGTTGTCGCCGGGCACACCCGGCAAGAAAGACCCAGCTCCTGAAAAAACGCCGTTTTCAAAACCGGGGTTGGCGAAAAGGTTGGAACTTGAGCAAGTGCAAGCTTGAATGATTGGGCAATCAGGGTCTGTGGTGTCAACGAGGCCGTCGAAGTCATCGTCAATGCCGTTGGAGCAGTTTTCTGGCCAAAAGCAACCAGCCGCTGCGGCCAAAATGGCTTGGTCGAAGTAATACTTGCCATCCAACGTTAGGTGCTTGGCTGGGTTAAGGTAAGTTTCAACAGGAGCTGGCAGCACGTACCCTGTTTCTGGCCCTACATAAATCCCGTTCATGTGATACCCAAGATAGACCCTAACGCCATGCCCAGCGTTTACGCCCGGCAGCACGTCCGTTTTATCATAAGCAAAAATGATGCTGTTGGTATTGGGGGTCATGTTGTTGGTATTTGCCCAAAGGCTGCCTGTGCCGCCAGCAATAACATCTGCCTTTGTTAACACCATGCCATAGTAAGGGCTGATGGTGTGGTAATCGTAGATCTGCCTTAAAGTCGTGTTGTTGGTATAGGCGTTGCTCTGGAACTGGTAGCTACCTTCGGCGGCAGCCATACCCAAGTCGTTGATTATAAGGTAGTTGCAATTAATGTTGGATGCCGTGCTATTCTTTAAATAATTCACTAATCCAGTTGCAACATGCCCTTCCGTTGTAGCCGAAATGACAACCAGGTTGTAATTGCTAAAATTGACGTTTACGAACGTGGAAGGGTTCATGGGGTCGTAAGTTCCATAGCCTGAAGCATCGGCCTTGGTCAAGATGGGAGTGACCGAATTGGAGCCGTTTACTGCATCAAGGTACTCGATGAACCCGTGGTCCCAAGCATCGCCGTCGTAGGGCTTTTCATTACCACAGAGGTAAAGGATATTGCAGTTGATTTGGTCATTGGAGCAGGCTGCAGGGGCATTGTAGGTGGTCGTCCTTTGGCAAAGCGAGGGGCTGTTTATCCAATAGGCGGTGATGGTGTTGTTCGTTGTGCCGTTGGCGGGCACGTTCAAACTAATAGTTCGGTTCCCTGCTGCCGCACCAGTTGCGATGTACCGCTTTTTGCCGTAAATGCTTACCACAATGGAATCGTTGGCTGGCGGGGTTGTCCATGCCACGTTCAGGCTTACAGTGGCCACGTCTTGTAGTGGGTGGTTGATGCAAGCGCTAACCGAAAGTGCGCTAAGGGTAATCTTGTTACAGTCAGCATCATTGCAATCTATCGTTCCATCGCCGTCGTCATCTGATGAATTGTTGCAGATTTCTGTGCAAGGTATCGTCATCGTAATGGCCCGAGTAGCAGTGCAGCCAGTGCTGCTTGTGACAGTCACCGTATAGGTGCCTGCTGTCAGGTTTAGCCGGTCGCCATCGTTGCGGGCGAGGTCGGCTACCCTTTGTGCCGAGAGCGCACTGTAGTACAACCGCACATCATCCATTTTACCCGAATAGTTACTTGCTGTTGTGGAGCCAAATGCGTCTGTACCATTCCTCACACCAATGGCGTCATTGTTCCCATCGGCGGGTATGGTGGTGGCTCCAGTTGCGGAAGTGCTTGCAACTCCATCGAGGTAACACGTAATAGTTCCACTGTTGTAAACAACAGCCACATGATGCCATGCGCCGTCATTTGGAAAGGTAAGGTTGCCAGTGGTTCTTTGCGAACCTGCATTGCCCGTTCTAAAAGCGGCTGTCAAGATGTTACCATTAAGTCTTGCAGCCATGCCGTTGGAAGAACCACCTTGTTCAAAAAGAATCTTAGTACCAGTTAGGTTGGCTGGCTTTATCCAAAGCGAATAAGTTCGTGCAGAATAGGCAGTTTCCAAAAAACCACCATCAAGACCATAGCGGATGAAGGTGGAACCATTGAAAACAAAGGAATGACTACCTTCTATCTTGTCGCTGGCATCGTAGCTGGCTGTTCCGGTAAGTGAAGTTTGATTGTGCCCGTTTCCTGAACCATCGGTCGTGTTGTTGTTGAACCTCCACAGGGCTTCTGTGGGCATATCGCTCCAACGGTAGCTCGTAGGTATATTAGGATTTGTAACCGTAAGGTTGATGTCGGCATTGGCGGGCTGACAGTCAATAATGCTGTGTGTAATTACCGGTCTGCAATCGCTATCGGCGCAGTCAATCAAGCCATCGAGGTCGTCATCAATGCCGTTGTTGCAGATTTCTGGGGCAAAAAAAATTGATGCCTCAGCATTATTAGGAGTGAAAACCGAAAAAGCAGAATAGCAAATAGATGCGATGACTGTGGCCATCACAAAAAGCAACGATATCTTGAGTGTAGTGTTCATTTTAGACATACTCATCAAAAAAGGCCAGTTTCAAAGGGGGATAATCAAAACCAAGACCGATGAAGAAATAGGGTCATTGCTTAGGAAATCAGCAAAATGGGCGGGGAGTAGCAATAAAAATGGGGGAATTTCAAGACCCTAAGCAAAGATTAAGCCAGATAAAACAAGAGAGGCAACCGCCGGTGGCGGTTGCCTCTCTTGTTTTTAACATTCTATAATTATTCGGATGCGTGCGGAAGGGGTGTGTTTTTGAGGGAAAATTTTTCACTTTTACCCCCATGTACCGACCACTCCAATCTAATAATACCTACCGCAAAATGAGCACATAGCCCGAAACTGGCTTTTCACCATTGCCTTTGTCGAGTACATAGAAGTAGGTACCATCCGGCAGCAGCTTATCCTTGTAGGTGCCTCCCCAATCGCTCAGGTAATTGGTGGCCTCGTACACCAAATTGCCCCAGCGGTTGTAAACATACAAGTGATGGTCGGGATAGTCGTTCAAGCCAGTTATCTTAAAGGTCTCATTGCTACCGTCGCCGTTCGGCGAAAAACCCTGTACGATGCTCAGGCCCTCGCAAAGCACGGTGACAAAGACCGTGGCCGTGTCGCAGCCAACCGGATTGCAGATGGAATAGGTGAAGCTGTCAGGCACAGCTTCGTTGCAATAGCCAGCATCCGGCACGTAGTTGATGGTGCCATCCGGGAAAGGCTGTGCAGAACCGTTTGATGGTGGCGTGACAATGGTGACACCAAGCAAGAACTGCACGGTGTCATTCGTCAAAACGGGTATGGTCAGCACGTCGTCCTGCTCGGTGGTGAAATAGTCGTCCACGGCAATGGGCAGGGAGTCCACAATGACATCCACGGTGATGTAGAAGTAAGTGGTGTCGCAAATGCCTGCATCATCGCAGACTACTATGCATGCGGTATCTTGTCCCAAGTCAATGCCCTCATAAATGACACAAGTACCGTCAATGGTGAACCCGACGATTTGGCCACTGCCCGGGCAGGCGTTGGTCACGCTCACCACGTTGCCGACGAGTTCGGACAAATCCAAACATAAAGTGTCCACCGTTCCAATCAAAATAGTTTCATCCACCACGTCGGAGGTTACACAAATGAGTTCCAGTAGTGCATTTTCCGTACATTGCGAAGCAACATCATTGATGGTAAGCACATGCGGGGTGCCAACGCTTAGCTCAATGGCCACACCCGTTGGGATGGTAATTTGCCCTAATCCAATGACTACCTGCAAACCGCTGACCTGCTGTACAATGGTAAAATCGCCATAGCTATTGGCAAAATTGCCCCCGATGATGGAGGTGGCCCCCGTGGCCGGGTCAACGACCAATTGCCAGCTGCCTGTGGGGTCCCATGTATTCATCGAATCCAACAACTCGGCAGGTGTATTGAATACGCCACTGAAGGCACTGCCGTTTACCGTCCAAGCGTTCACCGAATATGGCCCGATTAGGCCCTGGCTGGGCAAAGCATCGTAATTCAACCGGAGCAGGCTGTCCAATCCGCAGCTCTGCAATTGGCTGAACGGGTAGGGAACGCCATCCAGTTCTATTGTCTTTCCTTGCAAATCCGCAAAATTGAATGGTAGGCAAAGCAGTCCCGTATCCAAGGCACAGTTGGCATTTGCGAACAACTGACCTCCGGGAATGAGTTCTACGCATGGCGCTTTAACGGTCACCTTCACGGTAAAAGTACCGCTCCCTCCCGTAGCGAACACCTCAAAGCAAAGCGTGTCCAAGCCTATTTGTTCGCCATAAACGGTGATGCACCAAGTCTGATCATCAATGCTGTAACTGGTGTTGCCATTGCCGATGCAGGCGATGGCAACGCTGTCAATCGTTGACACATCAAAACCAAAATCCTCCAAGCAGAGTAGGATGGAATCGCCTTGCTCCACGGTGGTGTCAATTGCTACATCCTCCACAAGATCGCAGGTTACGTTGACCTCGAAGGTATCGGCACATGACTTGACGGTGTCAGTAAGGATAAGCACATGGAGGCCTGTGTCTATTTCCAAACCGATATAGCTTGAATTAATGTCGCAGAGGCCAATATTGCCCGAAAATGCCGCCCCGTTGTCGGTCACGGCGGTATTTACCAAATTGGTCAGCGAAAGGGTCACGCAGAACTGTACATCATCCCCACAATTGTCCACGGTCAGGTCAAGGGAAGAGAGTGCGGAGATGCCGCAGCCGTTGTCATCAACACAGCTAACCTGTGCCAGCAGGGTATCCTGGCAACCAGTTCCAGCATTGGTGAAGACAATCAGGTGAAACCCAGTATCAAGTGCCACCTGGGCAAACTGGCCATTGCAAGGCACAAAACCAGCCGTGTAAGGGAAGCCGTTATCGGTGACGGTGTAATTTCCGATGGAATCCAATTGAATTGCCGTGCAGTGCCCAGCAATATCCGCACAGCTTTGTACTTGGAACAGGACAGTTGTATCTGGGAAAATATCGAAAAGGCTGCAAAGTGGGCCAACCGTGATATTGAGCAAGGTAGTGTCACAGTTGCCGAGATTGTCGCAGACCGTCAGGCAACCAATGTCCATGCCCACATAGCCGGGGTCAGGCGAGTAGCTGAAACAATTGCCACTGATATTGAGCGTACCATTGGTTGGTTGCTGGCAAATGGTCATTTGAACGAAATTGCCAGGCAGTCCTGTCGTGTCAATGCAAATGACGCCCGTTGGCGTATCCTCAAAAGTATGGATGTCGAGTTCTTGGACGCCGTTAAGGGCATTGATGGTCAAGGTATCCAGACAGCCATCCGCCAGGTTCTCCGCAATGATGGTATGAGGCCCTGCTCCATTAATTTGAATGGCCATGCCAGCAGGAATGCTGTTCGGGTCGGGCGTCAATGTGCTAAGTATGCCAGTAGCGATATGTGTGATGATGAGGTTTCCGTACACGCCGGTTTCATTGGTGCTTGTGATGCTGAATGTAGCTGGCTGGAGTACCCAGTTCCCAGCATTGTCCCAGACGTTCATCTGGTTGACCAAGGCTTGCACATTCTGTGCCACACTTGAAAAATTTTGACCATTTAAAGTCCAACTGATAGTATAAGGCCCGGCGGCACCTTGGCCGAACACTTGCCCAGAGGAATAAATAAATACCTGGTCAATATCGCAGGGCACAACGGAGCCGGAATAGGTTTGGCCATCCAGCAGAATTTCATAGTTAGAAAAATCAATGGGCGCAATTGGTAGGCAAACCTCCCCTACCCCATTTTGCAAGGGTATCAGTCCAAAATCCGGGTTGAATAACTCAGGACAAGCAGGCGGGCCAACAGGCAGATTGATGACCAGGATGGTCGTATCGCAGACAGCTGGCGTTGAATCGTCGCAATGGACGACACAAGCAATCGTAGTTCCAATGAAACTGTTGGCGAGGTCAATCGTCACGCAGTTGCTCGACAACGAAAGGGTTACCTCATTGGCATTTGCTCCGCAAACGGCGCTGCTCACAATGACACCCGACAGGTTCAGGACATCGCTCATCAAACAGGTATCGAATGGGGAAGTGCTTGGGGCGGTGATGAAGAGGGTATCCGTTATTGGATGAACGTTGATGACAAACAAAAACGTATCGCAAATGGGAGGTTGGTTGTCGTCGCAAACGACCACACAAGCCGTGTCGGCCCCTACGAAACCGAGGTTCGGGGCGTAAATGAAACAAGTAGCCGAAGTGGGAACGAAAGCCCCATTGGCAGGAAGGCCACAAAGCGTCGTACTTGCAAGATTGCCAAGCAGGTCGTTGGTGTTCGCACAAATCTGGCCCACACTGGTATTCGGCGTCGTATTGAACACCATCACATCGGTCGTCACGGTGTGTTGGACAAAGTTCAGCGTGATGGCATCCTCACAGCCATTGTTAGCCGTTACCTCCACCAGATGGCTACCAAAACCTTGGATGTTCACCTGTGAGCCAAGCGGGAACTGTACGAGACTGAGCACCAACGATTGCGGAGCACCACCAATCGGCGTAATGCTGATGTTCCCGTAGGTGCCGCCAACCCCACCTTGAATGGTTTGGGTGGCCGTATTGAGCACCCAATCGCCATTGGCATCCCAAATATTCAACTGGTCAACCAAGGCCGAAACATTGGCTACCACCCCGCTGAAGGTCGTCCCATTGGCATTCCAACTATCAATGGCATAAGGCCCGGCGGGCAAGCCACTGTAGCTGTAAACGGCCACATTGGCAAAGCCGCAAGGGGTAAACGATTGGGTATAAGGTTGGCCATCTACCGTCACATCGAAGTTCACGATTTCGCCCGTAGGAATAGGAATACAGTAGGTATTGGCAGCCGTTGGGGTGTTGAAAGTTAGTGACACTTGATCGAACACCTCGTCGCAGATGATGGGCGGCACGATGGTTACGATCACCGTTGTTTCATCGCAGACACCGCCACTGCAAAAATTCACACAGGCCGTGGTCGTTCCATAGAAAAAGCCATTGGTATTGAAAACCAAGCAGTTGCCACTGACCGAGCCGAGAATTTCATTGGTGTTCAAGGCGCAGAAATTGGCCGTGGTGACGGGGCCAGGAAGTTCAATCACAAAATTGGAAAAGCAAGTGTCTATAGCCGTATCCCCGGCAGGTATGGTTAGGTAAACAGTATCGTGTTGCGGCAGCACATTGACGATAAAATAGGTGGTGTCGCATACTTGCGGGAAGCCGCCGTCGCAGGCCACCATGCAGAACTCGTCCGGCCCAGCGTAATTAAGATTGGGGATGTAGAACACACAATTGGGTGAACTCAATGGAGCCACCCCATTAGCTGGATTGTTGCAATAACCCACATTTACAATATTGCCACCGGGCAATTCGGTCGCATCGAGGCAGTTGGCAGGTGTGGGGGTATTTGCGGTGGTGGTCAAATAAATCGTATCCGTGGTGGTTGCGTCGAAAACGGCATTGAAATATAAGGTGTCCGAACAGTTGGTGGCCGGGTTTTCCACCACCAGCACCGATAAGCCAGGGCTGGTGAGGCCGACCGTGAAGCCGGTGGGCAAGTTGGCGGTATTGGTGTTGAGTATGGTTTGTGCATTGGTCGGCGTATGGATGATTTCCATATTACCGTAGTTAAGGATGCTGTTCCCGCCAAAGATAAGCCCCAATGTGCTGTTGATGTTCCAATCGCTGTTTGGGTCGAAGGCACGTATGAGCGCCAGCAGGCCATTTGCATCCGTGAAAAAGCCGGAGTAGCTGTTGCCGTTCACCACCCACGAATTCAAGAAATAAGGCCCAGAAAAACCCGCACCCGGCAAAAGGGTGTATGAATAAGCCGTGGTCGGCTCAAAATCGCAGTTGAACGGGTTGCTGAATTGGTTGCCATTCAAGTAAAAGTTGAACCCCATCAACTCGGCCAAAGGCACGGGCACGCAGTAGTTGGTTGGATTGGTCGTGTAAGGCAGGGTGACCGTATCAGTAGCGAAAATAGGGTTGCACGGAACCGTACCGCTCACAGTGACCCGAAGATAGGTCGTATCGCACAACACGGTGCTGTTATTGAAGCAATGGACCGTGCAAATCAAATCTGGCGAAACACCGGTGAAGCCCGGCGCTGGCACAAGGGCCACGCAGTTCTGATTGATGTTCGTAGCTGCGACCGTCAGAACACTGCCTTGGCCACAGAACCCAGCACTTGTGACGGTTCCAAGGTTGTTGAAAACAGCAGGGTCAATACAGTAATTGGTGTTGCCATTCGAGGGGATGCTCACCTCCAAGGTGTCCGTACAGTTTGGATAAACCAAGTTTGCCGAAGCAGTGGCCGTGCAGTTGCCTCCCGTTATGGCGACCACAATCGGGAATGCGCCCGCCACAAGGTTGTTGAAAACGTTGTTCTGTTGGAAGCTCGCCCCCCCATTGATACTGTAGGCCAGTGTACCGCTTCCGCTCGCCAAGATGAGAATGGAACCATTCGCCTCACCACATATAGATGGCTGGGTAATGCTTACGGAATTGATACTTGGCACAACACCAGGAGAAGTCAAGACTACCGGATTTGAACCATAGGCAACTGGACATCCGCCGCCCGCATAGCGCACAGAAACCGTATAGCTGCCCGGAGCAAGTGCGTTGAAAGTGGCGGAGTTTTGCCAGCTGTTGCCGCCATCAATGCTGTACTGCAACTGCCCAAAACCTGATGCAGCAATGGCTATCGTACCATTGTTCAATCCACAAGCCGTTGGATTCGTGGGCGTAACGCCGCTAATCACAGGTGGAGCTGGGTCAACCAAGGTGACAGCGCTCCCAAGCGTAACGCAGGAGCCGTCGGCGTTGCGTACTGCAATCTGGTAATTGGCGGCAGGCAAATTGGGGAAAATATTGGAGTTAAACCAAGTGCCTCCATTGTTAATGCTAAATTGCAAGGTACTTGGGCCAAAGGCCAGGATGGTGATATTGCCAGATTGGACACCGCAGCCTTGTGGGTTCACCGATGACACACCTAAAATGATAGGTCGGTTGGAACTGCGGAGTGGGAAAATGCCACCATTCACAGAACAGGTGCCATCCTGCCTTCTTACGACCACCTCATAAACAGCTTCGCTCAGGTTGGGAAACGAGTTGCTGGCCTGATACGACTGCCCACCATCAATGCTAAATTCAAACTGACCGCCATTGTTAGGGACGATGACCGTAATCAAGCCGTCCGCCTGGGAGCAATTGGTTGGGTTCGCAAAAAACACATCGGCAATAATCGGTTCATCCGGTGAGGCAGAAAGGCTGACTGTTTGCCCATTTATCATACAAGTACCGTTCGCATTTCGAACCCTGATTTGGTAATTACCAGAACCCAGCAACTGGAAAGTGTTCTGTACCTGCCATGTCTGGCCAGCGTCAATGCTGTACTGCAATGGCGCTATGCCGCCGTTCGCCGAAATGGTGATCGAGCCGTTCGGCACATCACAGAAGGTGGGGTCGAAATCCAGCACGTTCAAAATCTGGGGTGCAGGTGGGGCGACAAGCAAATAGCTTCCACCATTTACTTCGCAAAGACCATTGGTCGTCCTGACCTTCACCATGTAATTGCCGGGAGGCAAAGCGGTGAACACCCCGTTGTTCTGCCAAATATTGCCACCGTCAATGCTGTACTCATACGGGGCAATACCTAAAGTGGTGACGACGATAGCGCCGTTAGGCAGGTTGCAGTTGGTAGGTTGGCTGACGGCAATGTCGAGGATGGTTGGGGGGGTGATTACCCGAACTTGTACATCGTCGAAGGTGCCGTCGCTGCCAGTTACAATATAGGTAGTGGTCACGGAGGGGCTTGCCAATGGGTTTGGACAATTGGTGCAGCTAAGACCGGTCGCTGGCGACCAGGTATAGCTGTTAGCCCCGGTTGCTTGCAATTGGGTGCTACCGCCCGTGCAAATGGAAACATCCATCCCAGCGCTAACCGCCCAAGGGGCTATCCAGTTGGTCGGGGCATGATCGAAATTGCTACCTGATAAGGGAATTTGCCCAAAAAGACATCCAAGGACAAGCAACTTGGCCATGAAATTTGAAATGGAAATTGTAGGCATCATGCGATTTTACGTGTTTGCTCAAAGTATTTTGGAAAAAGTTTCGAGTTGCCAGTTTCGAGTTGCAAGTAGGGCATCTTAAACTCGTAACTAATTGCTTGAAGTTCGCAACTCGCAACGCGTAGCTCGAAACTCGTAGCTCGAAACTCGTAGCTCATGTTCATAGCAAGCCTCCGGTAAAATGTTGTGTAGATTCTCCAATTGCTTCAATCAACCAGCGGTGTAGTTGGTGAGTTTTCTCAAGACCAGTGAATCAAGTAGGTGTTATCTCGTTGGAATTTCGAACCAGGCCTGAAAAATTAGCGTAGGCAATGGTTGAAAGCCATCTATAGTGGTGATTGATTACGAAAAGCCTTAAAATTCAAGGCCGAAATTGGATGAGCAAGACAGACGTACTTACGTCAAAACGTGTGCAGAAGGGGGATATGCGTCGCAAATATATTGTCTTTGGCGTTATTTTTTCAATTTGCGCCAGATTTGTGCCGAAAAACTGCACTACCCAATCATCGGTTTTTGAATCTGCTGCAAAAATATCAAAAAAACAGCAACCAAAATTCATTCATTGTCAACAATTTAAGCAATAGTATGACCGAGAATTTAAAATTGTCATTGACCGACACCCATGCTCACCTTTATTTGAAGGAATTTAGCGAAGACCGAGCCGAGGTCATTGGGAATGCGATGGCTGCAGGGGTGGATTCGTTTTACCTGCCCAATATTGACAGTACCTCTATCCAGGACATGCTAGAATTGGAAGCGGCCTATCCCGATAGGTGCCATGCTATGATGGGGCTGCACCCTTGTTCGGTGCAAGCCAATTATGAGGAGGAGTTGGACCTTGTAAAGGAATGGCTGGCAAAGCGGCCATTTTGCGCCATCGGTGAGATAGGCATTGACCTTTTTTGGGACAAAAGCACCTTGGCCATACAAGTGGACGCCTTCAAACGGCAAATAGGCTGGGCAAAGGAGTTGGGCTTGCCCATCATCATTCACTCCCGTGAATCCACCGGATTGATTCTCGATGTACTGAAAGATGAAAAAGACGAGCGCTTACGTGGCATTTTGCACTGCTATACCGGCACAATTTCCCAGGCCGAAACGGCTTGGTCACTTGGTTTTTATTTGGGAATCGGTGGCGTGGTAACCTTCAAGAACGCCGGGCTTGACAAAATTGTGGAAGCGCTGCCCTTGGATTGGATGGTCTTGGAAACCGACTCGCCCTACCTCGCACCCGTGCCACACCGGGGAAAAAGGAACGAAAGCGCATTTGTCAGGTTGGTTGCAGAAAAGGTCTCACAGGTCAAAAGCATTGATATTCAACAAGTTGCGGAGATAACCACCCTAAACGCAAAAAATATTTTTGAAAAAAAAACATTGGCTTACACAACTCTTTCTTAAACTTGCCCCATCTTTTCTACTATGAGTTAAAACTTGCATAGCTCTATCCGGTCCCAAATTTTTTTTTAAAAGCTAAAGCCGTTTTTAAAATTTTATGAATTGTAATTTCTTTTCACAATTTTTGCGGCGGTTTTAGAAAGCAGGATTACCTGTTGTCATATTAACACACGGAGAGATGGCCGAGTGGTCGAAGGCGCACGCCTGGAAAGTGTGTATACTCCAAAAGGGTATCCAGGGTTCGAATCCCTGTCTCTCCGCTGATTTTAGATTCTGGAGGGACAAAGACAACAGCGTTTAGAATCAATAAACCGGGAGCATTCCCACAATCATTTTCAGGTAACGATTAACTAATTTTAAACGTAAAATCTTACGACTATGCGCAAATTATTAGCTCTTTTGCTTGTCTTTGGCATGATGTCCTTCGCCACCAACATGGTCAGCGCACAGGACTCAACCGGCACCCAGCCAACGCCGACCGATACCACAGCACCAGCCACCACGACCGAGGCTCCGCCAACCGAAGAAGCTGCTCCGGCAGCACCAGTAGAGGCGGCATCTGGCGTTCAAATGTTTAAGGAAAAGTTCATCCAAGGTGGTTGGGAGTTCATGCTTCCCATTCTATTTTGTATGATACTTGGGTTGGGGCTTTGTATTGAACGTGTTATCACTCTCAACCTTGCTTCCATTAACACGGAGAAACTGCTCGCCAAAATTGACACCAACTTGAAGAATGGCGACGTGAAAGGAGCTATGGAAGTTTGTCGTTCCACCCAAGGTCCTGCAGCAAGTGTACTTTACGAAGGCTTGCGCAATGCACCACATGGCCCTGACGCTGTTGAAAAGGCTATTGTTTCTTACGGTAGTGTTCAGATGGGTTTGTTGGAAAAAGGTCTTATTTGGATTTCATTGGTGATTGCACTCGCCCCCATGCTTGGCTTCTTCGGAACGGTAATCGGGATGGTGGAAGCCTTCGACCGCATCGAGCAAGTAGGTGACATCTCTCCAACTATCGTTGCAGGTGGTATCAAGGTGGCCCTTTTGACCACGGTATTCGGTCTCATTGTGGCCATGATCATGCAGGTTTTCTACAACTATATTGTTTCCAAAATTGATGGCATCACCAACAAGATGGAAGAAGCATCTGTAACTGTGGTTGACATGCTGTTCGCCAACAACATTTTCAAAAGATAAAACGAAGCAACTATGTCCTATAAATTTTTAGCAAAAAACGGCCCTACGTTGGCTTTTGCGCTGTTCGTAGTATGCGTCGTTATGTCACTAATTCCAATTATCGGAGGAGTATCTGATTTTTCAAACGTACCAGTTGAAAGACAGTCTTACTCACCGGAGGGTGGAATATTCCTTGCAGGAATTTACATCTCTGTGGCATTATTGGTAATCGCAATAATCGTTGCAATTTTATTGTCGATTTTTCAAGTTTTTTCTAATCCAAAAGCCTCTACTAAAGCACTTATCAGCTTCGGGTTAGTAGCTGTTGCATTTCTCGCCTTCTACTTTATGGCTGATGCCAAGGGTACAGGTCACTTTGGCCAATACTATCCAGACTTTCAACATAAGTGAAGGGGATTAGCAAATTAATTGGTGGTGGTATCCAGCTTTCTGTTTTCATGCTGGTTGGTTCTTTTCGCAGTTGCCATCATCATGGAAATCTGGAATTATTTTAAAAATCAATAACCGCCATGGCAAACAAAAAGACCAGAACCGAAATCAATGCCAGCTCGATGGCAGATATTGCGTTCCTGCTGCTTGTATTTTTCCTCGTGACGACCACTATTGACGTTGAGCGTGGAATCACTGTGCGCTTGCCAGAGTGGTCAGAAGAGCCGCCTGAGAACATCAAGATTAACAGCCGGAATATCTTTACCGTGTTGGTTAACGCTAACAACCAGTTGTTGGTACGGGGTGAGCCAGCCAGGGTGGAAGAGCTACGCGAGAGGGCAAAGGAGTTCATTTTGAACCCAGCCAAAAAAGAAGACCTTGCCGAAGTACCAGGAGCTGCAATCGTTTCATTGAAAAATGACCGGGGCACTAAGTACGGTATATACCTTGAGGTTTACAACGAATTGAAGGCTGCTTACAATGAACTTTGGGACGAAGAAGCAATGGCACAGTTTGGCGAACACTACTCTGAAGACTTGCCTAAGGCAAAAAAGGACAAGATAAAGGCAAAAATTCCCTTTGTACTGTCCGAAGCCGAGGCAACTACCTATGGAGACGAAGCCAAATAATACCAGTAACCACTAATTCAAAGCCTTTTAAACTTAACAGTTATGGGTCATTTCAAGAAAAAACGTGGGGACTCTACGCCAGCCATTTCTACAGCGTCGCTCCCTGATATCGTGTTCATCTTGTTGTTCTTCTTCATGGTTATCACCAAGATGCGGGAAACAGACCTCAAGGTGAAAGTACAAGTGCCTCAAGCCACCGAGCTTGAAAAACTGGAACAGAAATCCTTGGTACACTTCATTTATATTGGTAGGCCGATGGAACGCTACCAAAATATTTATGGCACAGCACCCCGAATCCAGTTGGACGATTCCTTCAAGACGGTGGAAGACATACCCTTGTTTGTGGAAAACCACAAGCAAGGCGTACAACCTAACCTCCGCCCTCGGATTGCCACTTCACTCAGGGTGGACGGTGACATCACGATGGGTATTGTTCAAGACGTGAAGGTAAAGCTGCGAAAGATTGGCCAATTGAAGCTGAACTATGCAGCTCGCCGCAGGGCTGAAAAAGCTAAAGAGTAACATTTTTTGCAAAAGCAAAAGGTCGTTACGGCATTGTGTCCTGTAACGACCTTTTTTTATTGGATTTTGGCAACGACCCAATAAGCAGTTTTTCTGGGGAGAATCCTTGATTTCCCAAAAAAACCATCAAAACTTGGGGGCAGCGATAAAGAATGAAATTTTTTCGCTCTCCTCCAACACCTCCCAAATTCGGATTTTGAATGAATCTGGCGCTCATCTCCCCGCTTTAAGGTGAAACGCCTGAATTTTGGGTTAGACTTTCCAAGTTTCAAAAACTTAGTCTTGGTGCAAACCCCATTTCACCTTAAAGCGGGGATGAGCCGAATCTGGCTACCTAAGCCGATCTGCCGACCTTACCAATGCCTCGTCCTTCCGAATTCCCTTTATAGCCAAAATGCAAAAAACGATGAAAACAAAAGGCAGCGCCACGCCAAATCCTGCACCGACTGAGGCATCCCCTACCCTTCCCATATCTTGGCCAAACAGAAAACCACCAAAAGCCAATGCAGCAAAATTAGCGACGAGGGCTGCCCAACCGGTCTTAACCTGTAAGGGCCGATTATTGTAAAGAAAAATGCTGGCTATGGCCAATGCACCCGCAACCGTAAAAATTACCATTAACACCGTGTTATCGCCAGCTGTGAAAGCAGCATCATCGGCAAACAAGGCCGAGGTTTGGACATTGCTTGAACTAATATTAGCAAAAGGTGCTGCGATTGCACCAAAGGCTGCGGCCCCAGCCAATACCAGATAGACGGTCTGGATTCTTTGAATCATTTGCTTTGTAAATTTTGTGTAGCCACCAAGAATAAGGCGTTTTGGCAGAAATGAAAATTTTTCCCAAAGTACACCCAAGGATTCCTAATTGGTAACTGCAATTTTGTTCTCGGCAAAGATAATACAATGCTTCTTGAGGTTTCAGGTTTCAGTTTTCAGGTTTTAGGTTTCATGGAGTTTCGTGTTCATTTGCAGAAGACTGCCGATTTTGAAGCAACTTGATTTAAAATTTGCTCCTGAAAAAATGGTTGAAGCAAGCCCTCCCCTGAAACCTGAAACCTGAAACCTTCACGAACCATTGTATAGTACCTACCCCTCTGAAAATAAATATTGAGTTTTTTCAGCTACAAATGCATCACAAATACCAAATACCAAATTAAGCCGAACAGTAGGAAAATCAATAAGTTCTATTGGCACTCATTATATAGGTTCCTTATTTATAGCTCCTATTGTCGTCACAGTTTTTAGAAATCAGTCGAAAAATCGGCAGCTTGGAAGGCCATTTTTGTAGCATCGAACGAAAAGAATTGGTCTCACAAAAAAAAGAGTCAAATTATGAACACAGTTAAGTACACTTTCGCCAGCCTAATCCTCCTCCTTAGCTTTCAACTTATCGCTCAAACGGAAGGTGCTGTTGCAGACATGAAGTTTGTACTTAAGCAGCTCGACGACAACACAACATGGGGTGTCTATGTCGTTCCTGGTTCGTCAATCCAACCCTCCAAGCGTTCGAATACAGGTACTGGCCAGGTGACCATCGTTGCACCAGTCGGCTTCGTTTATGCCGGCTTGGAAAATTACGGTGGAACATGGATTGAAAATGCAAGGGTTGATGGCCCGATGGAATCTCCCGAATCTGCCTATATCTCATTCGGCTTTGTTACCGACGAACCCCGCATTAAGTACCAGTCCGGTAAGGAAACACTGCTTTTCACTTTAATTCCAGAAGATACCAATATCGAAATCAGCCTGTTCAACAACGAAGATGATCCATTCGCTACGCCAAATACTTATGGCTCTAACCCAGGCAACGACCTCGGCGTGATTGATTTCGACAGCGATGGCGCTGTGATTGCCTATGCTTATGGTGGAAAAATGGAAATGAATGCCAATTCTTCTTCAAAGCCCATTTTTGTAAATCAGAAAGCTATTTCCAACGGCAATGAAACCACAGAATTCAAAGCAGTTTTCGCATCTGAGAAGGTTGCAACCCCAAGTAATTAATCAAACATCAATAGATTTTGTCAATCTTAACCATTCTCTAAAATGGGCGGTACTTGAAGTATCGCCCTGTTTTTTTTTAACCCAATTCCAACCATTCACCGTAAAGGGCAAACAACACGGCAAGTCTAGCACCTTTCTTACCGACTGCCGTTTCATAGGCCAACTTTGCACGAAATAGCTCCGAAGCCATGCTACGGAATTTGCGTTGCCTGTTCTTGGAATCTCCGATGAAAGGGCTGACAAAAAGCAGCATTTCCCCGTTCTCTGATTTTAGCAAAAGGTCTATTTGCTGTTCGAACAACCTTCCTGCCTTTATCACCCTAACCGGATAATTGCTTGAAACAATAGTTGCTCCCAACTCGGCCTTCAGCCAATCAGTAAATATTGTCGTTTTTTCAAGGAAAGTTTCCACATCGACCAGACCAGAAGCCTCGTGGCGACCAAGGAACCCTTCTGCACCAACGGATGAACTGGCCTTTGTATTAGTTGACATTCGTGATTGAACAAACTCCTTGAAAGCTATAGCAACGAACCGTCGCTCAGGCAGTTCAGGCAGCACAAAAGGCGCATAACAACTCGATTGAGATCGAATGGACAAGCCTTGATGCGTTTCTTCCTGCAAATCGTTCCCGAGGTCAGCTGCAAACATCGGGTAAGCCACCCTACCTTTTCTTGCAGCAAGCTGTACACCAGAAGTCTCTTCAATACTGGTATGGGCAAAATCATTGGGGAAATAACTGACCAATTTTTGCATCAACAGTGGTTGGTCGAGCCATTCCCAATAACTTTCCTCCGAGTTTGCGTCCAAGGCTGGCTGTTGTTCTTGGCCATTGTTGCAGATCCTGTTCAGCCAGATTGGCGGTTTTTCACGGGTAGGGAAAACCAGGTAATCCCTCGCCCTGGTCAGTCCAACGTACATCAAACGGATTTCTTCGGCCAGTGCCAATCTCCTTTTTTCCAATTTCTCGTTGGATTCGTCAATTCTTCCATCCAGCACTGTCCCCTTGAATTGGTCGGCATAAGGATTGGCCCAAAGCCTGACCCACCTGTTTCCCAACAAATTGGTTAAGTCAACAGTTTCCGTTTCTGACACTAAGGAAATGCCCCAGACATCTTCCTTGAGTGGCTGCTCCAAGCTGCTGCAAACCACGACGGGGTATTCCAAGCCTTTGCTTTTGTGGTAGGTAATCACGTTTACCGCCATAGGGTTTTCGCCCGAACCCTGAAGGTCAGTCTCATTCTGCGCCAGATCGTTGGCCCAAAGCAGGAACCCGCCCAGCGATGCGGCACTGTTGAGTCGGTTGCATGCTTGTTCGTATTGCAAGGCATATTTGACCAGCATATCAACATTGGATAGGCGCTGCTCTACATTGCCCCATGAAAGAATGATGCGACGCAGGTCAAGTTCTTCCAATAACAAAGTCAGGATTTCGGAGCCGGATAGTTCCGCAACTTGGCTCCGCAACTGGTTGAGTTGCTGTATGAAGGGATATTGCTCTCCCCATTTTAGTTCCGGCTTTTCCGTTTCTGCAGCCTCAAGGTATGCCAATCGGTCTTCCACAATTTCACCCAATTCCAACCGGGCTGCCAGCAAAAGGATTTCAGCGATTGAAAGCAAATCGTATTTATTGAGGATAAATTTCAAACAGGCCATTATCAGTTTAGCTTCTGCGGTATCCATCAACCCAGCCCTAGAAATAGCCGCCCTCAGTCCTGCCCGATGCAATGCAGCCGCCATGTCACGGCATTCGTGGTTGGAACGGCAAAGGATGGCCACGTCGCCGGGTTTTGCCAAGCGGTAGTCCTTTTCGCCTTTCGGCAAAATAGTCAAGCCTCCTTCCAGTTGGCGTCGAAGTGTTTCTGCGATGCAGCCCATCAGCCATTCCTTGCCAGGTTTTCGGCCCTCTCCATCATAGCAGAAATGCCAATGCACCAGCGCCTTATCCATTTCTGATGGCTCGTCCGACTTATTGGCAGCATTGGTGTTTGCCTTTTTCAGCCGCTTGGGTTCGAGCGCCACTTGTTCTGGTGGCAGGTCGGAAAATGCCTTGGTGAAAATGGCATTGGTCGCATAAACCACGTCTTCACGGGAGCGCCACGAATGCGAAAGGATGTTCTCCGCCTTTAACCCGCCTTGGCTTTGGATGATGGCCTGCATAAGTACAGGGTCGGCGCCCCTGAACCCGTAGATGCTCTGCTTGGGGTCTCCTACCCAAATGGAATGCTTCGCAAACTGGGAGAGTTTTACGAAGATTTCCAACTGCAAGGGGTTGGTGTCCTGAAACTCGTCCACCAGGAGCAGGTCAAGCTCTTCGGCCAAGACCTCCTGCACAGATGGGTTGTCGAGGAGGCGCTTCACATAGCTTTCCATGTCATTGTAATCAATGAGGCCACGGCTTTTCTTAAAACGCTCGAACTCGTCCATGGCAGCTTGTGCCAGTTCGAAGATGTTGAATATGAATGATTTAAGGTCATTGCGAAGCGATGAATGACCTAAATGCGAATTGGCGAAGTCCACCAATTCTTGAATACCATCCTTGCTCTTTGCCCCAACTTTCGTCTTGGCGGCCTTGGCCCAATGGTACCAGTTCAGGTTGCCACGCAGCCTAAGTTCCCCTTTCGTTTCCTTCAAGGATTTAACCCCATCGGCGGTCACTTTGGTAGCATCCCCATTGTTCTCGAGCCTTGATATGGCAGCATCCAATTGTTCATTGAACAACTCGTTCCATTCCTTTTCCGATCGTTCAATGAGGGGGTCAAGGAACCGCACGAACTGCTCATACGACCTTTGTTTGCTCACTTCGAGCACTTCATCGCCAAAATCGTTGGCCCTGACCACCTCAGCAAGGTCCTTCAAAAGTTTTCGCCAGTCCGTTTTGCCAAATTCAGATTTCGCAAGGCCGAGCCTGTCAGATAGTTGTTCCATCAACTCCACCCGCTCATTGGTCAGCACCATCGAAAGTGACTGGTTGAACAGCATTTGCTGGTCTTCATCGGCGATGAT
Source organism: Saprospiraceae bacterium (assembly GCA_016714985.1). GTDB lineage: Bacteria > Bacteroidota > Bacteroidia > Chitinophagales > Saprospiraceae > UBA6168. The sequence goes on from JADKBS010000011.1 coordinate 93,919, forward strand.
GTCCACTTGTGGCGAAACGCCGGCCTCATAAGCAAAGCGTTTGAGGAGTTTCACGCCAAGCCCATGCACCGTACCGATAAGGGCATTGGCGAGGTCGTTGGCGGATTGGGTAAGCCCTTCCTCCAGTAAGCGTACCCTGACCCTTTCCTGCAACTCGGCGGCAGCCTTGTTCGTGAATGTGGTTGCAATAACGCCGCTGGCACGCACTTTGCCCGAGGCCAACAGCCCAACTAGTTCTTGTGTCAAGCGGTAGGTTTTGCCGGAACCTGCCCCTGCCGAAATTATCTTGAGATCCATGCTTTCGGTAATTTTGAAGTGAAAATACAAAGCAGCGAAGGTAAGCCACATCATAGTTTTGTGGTTTCCAACAATTAAAACTATTTTTACCGCCCAAGTAGCCTTCCTTTTTTCGAACTTATTGCGAAAAGCAAGGCCGTACACAACCACTTGATTATCAACAAACAACTTCTGATACCATGTCCAAACTTGACTACGTTACCATTGCCATTGTTGGCATCTGCATCATGGCCATCCTTTTCTTGGTCTATAAAATGACCAATGTTTTCAAAGATGGAAAACAACCCGATAAGACAGAAATTGCTGCCGATAGTGTCGAAGCGGAAGATACCTACGACTACGAAATAGACGAAACGGTGGATTCTACAGGTGCAAAGGGCACCAAAGGTAATGCCGTTTCCGACCAATCCACGGCCACCAAACCTGCCACCACTTCCGTTCCTGCCGACAAGGCTGAAACTTCGGTTGCCGATACCAAAGGTGAGGATGAAATCCAAGAAGCCGTGGAGGAAGCCACAGGAACTAAAACGACCAAACCATCAAAAAGCAGCACCGATGAAACAGCCGCTGCCACTTATGCTGACGGCAAATACATGGTAATTGCGGGTTCGTTCAAGATCAAGGAGTCGGCAGACAAAACGGTTGCAAAGCTCAAGAAATTGGGCTATGAAAATGCAAATGTTGAGTTGTTCGACCGTGGCAAGTTTGCCGTCGTAATGGTTGACCGTTTCGGCAACATGGCTGAAGCCGAGCGCCTTGTCAAGAAACTGAGTGGCGACGGGATTAAGAGCTATGTGAAAGCAAAGTCCTGATTTTCGATCGATGGGGAGGGAGGCAGCTTGCATGGGCAAAAACATGAGGCTCAACTTTTCTGTAACTTAAAAGCAAAGCTGCACAGTTATGCTGTTGGCCGTTAGCTATTGGCCAACAGCCAATGGCCAATGGACAACAGCAAATTCAAATGGACAAAACCTGACGCTCCAAAATATAGCTTTCACAGCGTTTCTTTCGGGAAGTATTTGGCCGTCACCTTCGAATTCAACCTAGAAACCGCTGGCCAAGAATCAGCATCCGATACTATGCATACGACCCCGCAAGTTGGGATGTTGTCAATATAATTGTCGGTAAAAAGGTTGGCCACGCTGGTAAAGGTTGGGTTGTGGCCAAAAAGCATGACCGAATTGGCCGACTCCGGCAAAGTTTCAATGATTTGTTGGATAGTGGCTGAAATAGCCTCATAAATTCCGTCACGAACCCAAAAATCCTCACCCTCCACACCGAGCGCTATTTTGAAATACGCAGCCGTGGACATTGCCCGCACGGCAGGACTGGTTAAAATTAGGTCGGGCTGAACGCCTTTGATTTTCATCAATTTTGCCATGTTAGGGGCATCAGCGAGCCCCCTTTCGTTCAGTGGGCGTTCAATATCGCGCAGTAGGTGATTATCCCAATTCGACTTTGCATGACGCACTAGATACAGGGTCTTCATAACATAAAACGGTTTGGAAAAAAATGGGCGATGGAGTTATCTTTTTGATATTCAAAGACTTAATGAAAATATCATAAATTCTTGTTGTTGGAAAATTGGCAGGTTTTTGAAAACCCAAAGGTAATTTTTTTCGTTTGAGTGCGAAGGCATAAACACATATCTTTGTTGTTTTGCTTCATCCAAACTGCTCCATTTGAATTTTCTGCTAAAAAATCTGGAACTGGAACTCGACGACCGCTACCTCTTGGTCGGGGAAAAGCTATTGGATGAAAGCAAACTGACACGCTTGTTTGAAAATGAGCCTCACCTTTGGATCGCACAAGTAGATGGCTACGAGGTCGAAATACAAATTTCACCATCAAGGGTCAGGGCTTATTCTTGCGAATGCGATCAGTTCGGACGGGAGAAGATGTGTGGCCATGTAGCTGCAGGCTTGATAGGATTGCGACGAAAGCGTTTCGAACTTGCCGCCGAACCAAAGCAACCCGCCAAGACCAAACCACTTACCTATCAAAAACTGACCATCAATGCCATACTCGACAACGTGACGCAGGACGAATTGGCTGCTTTCGTTAGAAGTTTTGCACGCACGAACAAGCAGTTCTCATTGGCGCTTCGGGCCAAATTCGCTATAAAAGTGCCGTTGTTCGACAACCACGGAAAATTCAATCAATTGCTCGATGCCGCCATACAATCTTACCGAAAAGCCAATGACCGCATCAGTGCATCAGGGGTCATCCAACTACAAAATCTGCTCGAAGAACTGCAAGGCCAAGCTGACGATGCCCTTGCATTGGAACATTTTGCTGAGTGTTGGGCGATGCTATCAGCCATTGTTGGGAGGTTTTCGCCAATCCTCAAAAAACTGGACGGTGATGAAGAACCATTGAAAAAGCACATCCAACAGACCTTCCTTAAAATTGGCCAACTTGCTGCCCAGGGACTTCCACCATCACTTCAATCGGAAATCCGTGATTTTTGCGCTGCCGAATTCAACCGACCAGCCTATCGGCTCAATGGCCTATCTGGCTATTTGCTCCGTACTTGGATTATATTGTCAAAGGACATGGAATCCTTTCAGGAAGTATTGGCCTCATTGGATGCGGAATTGGCGAAGCCACGAACCGACACTGCCTACCAAGCGACCCTGCTTCATTTGAAATTTGAATTGATAAGCCGCCCAGGGTTGGAAGCAGCATTGAAAGCGTTTACAATTGAATGCCTTGCAGAACCCGCCAAATTACTGCAATTAGTTGCCGCCATCTCCCCGACTGGCGACTTCCGCCCCATAAAAGACTTGGTTGAAAAAGGATTCCGCCTTGTTCCAGATGAAAATATAAAAGCTCAATTGGAGCCTGTATTGCTCCACATTGCCCAAATGGAGGGTAAAAAAGACGTAATCGCCTCGATTGCCCGTCAAAGGTTCCTCGATACACGAGACTTTGCTTTTTATGAGCAATGCAAGGCACATCACGAGGGCAATTGGAGAACGTTCGTAAAACGGTTGCTGGCCGACTTGGTGCTGCGCTATGATTTTCGTCAAAATATCGGGACGATTGCAAACATTCTCGGCCTTGAGTCTCGCCACAAAGACTTGTTGAAGCTACTGAGCGAACAGCAATCCTTGGATTTGCTGGTGCAATTCGACCGATACTTGCTAAAGACCAAGCCACAGGAAGTTGCCAAACTTTATGAATTGTTGCTCAAAAATTACCTCGCCGACCACCTTGGCCTGAAGGCATCCAAAAAAATACGATCAATTTTCGAGCATTTAGACAAGCAAGGTGCTGCTTCCATTTCGGAGCAGTTGCTGGATGCCATGAAGACTGCCTTCCCCAAGCGCATTTTCTATTTGGATGAAATGGAGGCTGTGCAGTTCTGACAATAATAATTAGACTATTCCATCCACTGGGTTTTGTCCACTGTTTCGGTCGGGCTGGGCTTTTCTTTCCTCAAAAAGGTTGAATGGCAACAAATTTGGTAATGACTACCTTACCCTGTATGGCACAGTTTCATTTTTTGGCATTGAGCCTTAGAGATTAGTCAGCATTTCAGCATTAAACACCCTTATCAGTAGGCATGCCAGCCTAAAAAAGGCTTTCAGTATCTAGTATTGACACCTCCCATTCACAACAGGAACTTTTGACACATCACACTCATGAAATTAAGACTCACATTTGTGATTGCATTTTGTATTGGAGCAGTTGCCAGTACCTTTTCGCAAATCAGCATTTCGGTTCAGTCCCAGCCCTCCACTTGCTCCTCCAATGGCAGCATTCAAATTACAACCTCCGGTGGCACAGGAACCATAAATTATGAGCTTGCTGGCCCTTGCCTTCCCAGTCCTATCTTCCAGCAGCTTTCCAGTTTCAACAATCTACCGCCGTGCCAATACACAATAGTCGTGACGGACGGTGGAACTGGGGCATCTGCCTCCCAGTCGGTGACTGTAGGAGGCAATTACCAAAGTCCTGATATTTCACTATTCTGTGGCAGCTGCCAATTAGAAGCGTCCACAAATGGAGGTTTGGCGCCTTTCACTTATTCCATGTCAACGGCGGGGCTTGGTGGTCCTTTTACCAACAATGCCCCATCCAGCAATCCGATTTTCACAAATATCTCCAGTGGGACAAACTATTGGATAAAAGTGACGGATGCCTGCGGCAACGTTTCTGTGGAGACTTGTCAAAGTGGGGAAGGCAGTATCACAGACTTCACTTGGGAGGTTGGCCAGGACGGCAGCATTCACGTATTGTCGGTTACGGGAGGCAATGGCGCTTTAATTTATGAATTGAACTCCGATGCCGGGATGTTCTCCAACAGTGCCGGGGTCTTTCCTCCGAGCCAGTGGGGCTGCAATATGTCCTTGACGGTCTTGGATGGTTGTGCCATGTTTACCAAAAATATTAAGCTCAAGCCCGTCATTAAAAACATCTGCACCAATTTTGCCGAAGGGACAGCTACAATTCAAGAAGTAATTGGCGGCGTAGCACCTTATGCACTAAACTATGTTTCGCCAGATGGTGTGGTCACCTCAACGACCAGCAACACATTGACTGGCCTTCCCATCAATGCAGGCTACTACCTTTTCAAGCAGTGGATGCCTGCGGCAACGTTAGTGCTTAGTATTTTCAAACAGAAAAAATACCCGTGTTCCAACAAGAGCCTTTGGCTCAATGTGATGGTACCAGCATATCCATCTTTACCCCAAGCCGGGAATGCAATGGCGGTTTCGACCCTGATAGTTGGCCCTTTGAGGTTACGTGCCTCAGTTGTTCACCCGCCACCACCACAAGTATTGATAGTGCCGATGTCTCGATTGTTTTCAACGGGAGCCAGCCCGGCAATTGGATCTTTGGCATTGAAGACGGTTGCGAGGATAAGATGCTTTGCCGGGATTCCGTGTTATTGCACTTGAAAACGCTTTGCAATTCGGTGGAAGCCAAACTGATTGATCGGTTCATTTGCGACAATGGCTCCGTCTCCGATAGGTATTTAAGTATGGAAAACGGCTTTTTCACTTTGCTGGACGGAAATGACAATGTTCTCAGTACCAACAGCACAGGCATTTTTCAAGTAGCTGATTCGGGGTACTATAAGGTTATCTTGTTAATGCCTGATTGTGGCACTTATGAAGCAGCAGGGAACATCGGATATTAGGCACCCGTTGACCCCGTCATGTCCACCTATATTTACAATTCAGTAATTGACGGAGTATGCAGGACTGCCTACCAATTGGTCATAGATCCTAAAACAGGCCCGTTCACCCTCATTGGCGGCCCTGAAAATATTTCGATGCAGATTGGCGAAGAAAGCCTTACCAACACTTGTTTGCAACTTAGCGTCTCACAATTGTTGCCCGGCGATTACCAACTCATAGAGAATGACCATTGCGGCTTCAAGCACTTGCACTTGCCCGCCCCTGATTACAACCTTCAAGCTATCCCCTTCGGCAACTGCCCCGGCAGCGGGACCATCACCGTTTCTGGCACTCAAACCCTCGACCAATGGAAAGACTGGGCTGGTTCCAACAATGCTGCCATCGAATGGCCAAGCACCCTGATTGACAATTATGGTCTTGACACCGATACAAAGGGTGCCTTGACGCAGCAAACTGGTTCGCCCTATACCTTCGTGAATATTGAGCCTGGGGAGCATACCCTTTACCTTTACACCCTGAACTCCCAATGCCCCGTGGACACGATGACCATCATCGTGCCGGAGGCCGACGTGTTGGCCATGATCACCTCAACTGGTGTGCTTTGTGACGGTGCCGGCACTACTTCGCTCGAATTCGAGGTGCTGAGCGGAAAGCCCCCTTACGTGATTGAGCAGGTCAACTGCAGCAACCCGAACCAAGTGCTGGCAACCTTCAGCATCAACGATACTTATCTATCATTACCTGGTTTTGGCATTGGTGATTATTGCTTCCGTTTAGTGGACAGTTGCATCACCAGCCTCGACCGGCAGTTTTCGGTGCAGTATTTCCAAGACGATATTGAACTTGCATTTAATTGCGACAATACCTTGACGTTCAGCGTTGACAGCCTTAATGCGACCTACGAATGGGTGGATGTTGATGGCAATGTCCTCGGAAACTCCCAGAAGCTCAACATCCCAAATCCCTATTCCGAAGCCAGTTTTACGGTGAAGGTTGATATTGGAGAATGCATCATCGAAAGGAGCATCACCGTGCCAGCCACTGAAATCATTCCCATTGTCCAAATCGAAGGTCCACAACATTTCTGTGAAGGCGACAGCGTAGTGCTCAACCTCGTCACCAACGCCAATATTTTTTCATGGAGCAACGGCGTTTCAAGCCAATCCATCACCACCAGCCTGGCCGGCAACTATCTCGCCACCGTGACCAATGGTCTTGGGTGCTCCGCAACGACCGATTTTGACCTAATCCTGGACATCCCAGAAATTGACCTCCAAATCTTGAGCGGGGGCAGCGGTTTTGGCCTGAATTGCTTTCAGGACAGCAACGGCATCATCACGGCAAATCCAACCGTCGGTATAGGGCCTTTCTCTTTTCTATGGTCAACCATGGAAACAACACAAACCATTACCGACTTGAAAACCGGGAATTTCAGCATCACCATGACCGACGCTATTGGCTGTTTGGACTCGGCAAGCATCATCCTTACGGAGCCTGACTTGTTCGTTCCTTCACTGGACTATACCGACCCAAAATGCTTCGGCACTGACGATGCCATCATCGAAGTCCTTTCATGGACCGGGGGGGCAGGTGGCGTAAAAGTCAGCCTGGATGGTTCTATGCCCCAGTTCGCCCCAGTGACGATTGATTTTCTGCCGCCGGGTGAGTATGACATCAATATCAGCGATGCCAATGGCTGTTCCGTAAATTCCACCCTAATTATCGAAGCACCCCAGCAGCACTTCATGGAGCTTGGCGACGACCTGACCTTGGAGCTTGGAGACAGCATCCAATTGGTGCCACAAATCAGCTTCGCACCAGTGGACTCTTTCCAATGGCGGACAAACGACCCTGGTGCCATTACCAAACTGGAGCCTTGGGTGCAGCCCGTTGGCACCTCTTTTTTCACCCTCACTATCTGGGATGAAAACGGCTGCCCTTTGGAAGACAAGCTGACCATTGTGGTCAACAAGGAATTAGACATTTATGCCCCGACTGCCTTCTCCCCCAACGGGGATGGCAACAACGACCGCTTTACCATTTTCGCCCGAAAATCCTCGGTGCGCACCATCAAGCGGATGCAACTTTTTGACCGATTTGGGGAAAAAGTATTCGAGCAGGTGGCTTTCAACCCCAACGACGAGCCCATGGGCTGGAACGGCACCTTCGAAGGCCAAGCCATGAACCCCGGTGTCTTCGTCTGGAAAGCCGAAATCGAGTTCATTGACGGCCGGGTGGAGGTGTTGTATGGGGATGTGGTGTTGGTTCGGTAAACGGTAAACGGATGACGGCGGACGGGAAGAAAATCTAGTTTATCAAAAATACTCATTTCATCAAAAAAAGGCGACCTGAAACAGGTCGCCTTCTTTATATACCATAATGTTGACCGACAACCGTTAACCGTTAACCGTCCTCCGTTAGCCGTCAACCGTTTTTCACATATTAGCAATCATCTCATCGCCAAACTCGGAGCATTTCAGCAGCGTGGCACCTTTCATAAGGCGGTGGAAATCGTAGGTCACCCGCTTTTTGCCAATGGCCCGCTTCATGCTTTTGAGGATGAGGTCGGCGGCCTTTGTCCAGCCGAGGAAGCGGAACATCATTTCCCCTGAAAGGATGACCGAAGACGGATTCACCTTGTCGAGGCCGGCGTACTTGGGCGCTGTGCCGTGCGTGGCCTCAAAGATGGCGTGGCCAGTGAGGTAATTGATATTTGCACCGGGCGCAATGCCGATACCACCCACCTGTGCAGCAAGTGCGTCGGAGATATAGTCGCCGTTGAGGTTCAACGTTGCAATGACGCTGTACTCGGCTGGGCGGAGTAGGATTTGCTGGAGGAACGCATCGGCAATCACGTCCTTCACGATGATTTTGCCAGCAGCCACGGCCTCGCTTTGGGCAGCATTGGCAGCAGCCTCGCCTTTTTCATCCTTGATACGGTCGTACTGTGCCCAAGTGAACACCTTGTCGCCGAATTCACGCTCGGCAAGTGCGTAGCCCCACTCCTTGAACTTGCCCTCGGTAAACTTCATGATATTGCCCTTGTGGACAATGGTCAGCGAAGGCTTCTTCTCTGCAATGGTGTATTCCAAAGCGCTGCGAACGAGGCGCTCCGTGCCCTCTATCGAAACCGGCTTGATACCGATGGAAGAAGTTTTTGGGAAGCGGATTTTCTTCACGCCCATTTCCGTTTGCAGGAAGTTGATCATCTTGTCGCAATCGGCAGAACCTGCTTGGTACTCGATACCTGCGTAGATGTCCTCGGTGTTTTCACGGAAAATCACCATGTCAACGAGGTGCGGCTCTTTCACGGGCGAAGGCACGCCCTTGAAATACTGCACCGGGCGAACGCAGGCGTAGAGGTCCAGTTCTTGGCGCAATGCCACGTTCAGCGAGCGGATACCACCGCCTACGGGGGTGGTCAGTGGGCCTTTGATGGCAATCAAATGCTCTCGGATAACATCCAAAGTTTCGGTCGGGAGCCAGTTTCCAGTCTGGTTGAAAGCTTTTTCTCCAGCCAAAACTTCTTTCCAAACGATTTTTTTCTTGCCTTTGTATGCCTTTTCAACGGCGGCGTCGAGCACCCGTACAGAGGCTGCCCAAATATCGGCACCCGTGCCATCGCCCTCAATGAAGGGGATAATCGGGTCATTCGGTACTTTTAAATTACCTTTGACAATCTTTACTTTTGATCCAGTCATCTTGTGAAGTTTTTAAGGATTGAAGGGTTGGAGGATGGAATAATTGAAAATCGGGCAGTGCCATAAATTCAATCCTTCCATCCTTCAATCCTCCAACCCTTTCAAAAAAGAGGCGCAAAGGTAATCATTGAGGCATCTAATTTCAATTCTATTTTCGTGATTTTCAATATGCGTTTACTGTTTTTTTTAGCAGTTTTTACAGTGGTTTTCGGTTGTAAAACCAAGCAACCCACAGTCCATGCAGGCACCTGTAAAACCATTGGCACCGTGCGTGACTTTGATGGCCTCGACGGCTGCGGGTATCTCATTGAGCTAAAGGGTGGAAAACTGCTCAACCCCGTGGTCACACCAGAAGGCTTCCGTTTCAAAAAAGACCAAACCGTTCGCTTCGATTATCAGGTACTTCATGACATGGCCAGCATCTGCATGGCTGAAAGTGAAATGGTGGAAATCACTTGTATCCTGGACACAAAAGCCACCAACGAGCCTGTGGAATGTGGCAAAATAACCAATCCTTTCGCCGTGGAATGGATGAACAAAGCCATTGACCGCCACAACCCCGTCCGCATTATCAAGTACCAGGTAGGTGGTAAATGGGCCTTCGCCTTCAAGGCCGAACCCAGCAGTACTTACCTATATGATTGCGATGGCAAACTCATCTGTGAATCAAAAGGCGACCAAAACGACGAATGTCACCGCCAACACCTCAACTTTGTCAACAAGGGCGTGACAATTTGGCAAGGAGAAGGGGTGTGGGATTGATATTTAGGGATGAGGGATGAGGGATGAGGGATGGACGACGCCCTTACATCTCTCATCCCTCATCCTTCATTCCTATTTTCATGCAAAACCCGAATTTAGACGCAACCGGCGAAGCCCTTAGCAGCGACGAGAAGCAGATTGAAAAGGCGCTCCGACCCAAGGAGTTGGACGACTTCAGTGGCCAGCCGCAAATCGTGGACAACCTGCGCATCTTCATCACCGCTGCCAACCAACGGGGGGAGGCGCTCGACCATGTGCTGCTGCACGGCCCGCCCGGCCTTGGCAAGACTACCCTTTCCCATATCATCTCGACGGAATTGGGCGCTTCGCTCAAAATGACTTCCGGCCCCGTGCTCGAAAAACCGGGCGACCTTGCTGGCCTGCTGACCAACCTGGAGAACGGCGATGTGCTGTTTATTGATGAAATCCACCGTTTGAACACGGTCGTGGAGGAGTACCTGTACTCCGCTATGGAGGACTTCCGCATTGACATCATGATTGACTCCGGCCCTAATGCCCGCAGTATACAAATCGGTTTGAACAATTTCACGCTCGTGGGCGCCACTACCCGCATGGGCCTGCTCACTGCCCCGATGCGCTCCCGGTTTGGCATCACCTGCCATTTGGATTATTACGATGTTGAAACACTCAAGAAAATCATTTTCCGCTCCTCAAACCTGCTGAAAGTTCCCATCACCGACGAGGGCGCTTATGAAATCGCCCGCCGCAGCCGGGGCACCCCCCGTATTGCCAACCTGCTGTTGCGTCGCATCCGGGACTTTGCACAAGTGAAGGGCACAGGCACCATTGACCTCGAAATCGCCAAAATCGGCCTGAACGCCCTCAACGTGGACGAAGGCGGCCTGAACGAGATGGACAACAAAATCCTTGACGCCATCATCAATAAGTTCAAAGGTGGCCCCGTGGGGCTGACGACCATTGCCACTGCTGTCGGCGAAGAACCGGGCACTATTGAAGAGGTGCATGAACCGTTCCTTATCATGGAGGGCTATTTACAGCGCACCCCTCGTGGACGGGAGGCGACGGAAAAGGCGTATAAGCATATCGGCGTGGTACCCAAAGGAAGGGCTGGGACGCTGTTTGAGTTTTAAAAATGCACTTTTCTAACAGCACTAATTAAGTGTATTAGGGATTATGTCCTAAGCCCCGTAAATCGTAAATCGTAAATCCTAAATCGTAAATCCAAATATGGCCTATCTCGGCAACGCCTTGGTACTCACCAATGGCCTTTTACAAACCAATAATGCTAAAACGGCGCACGGACTCATCCGGGGCACGGAGCGCTTCACCATCGTCGGAATAGTGGACGATGAAAAGACGGCTGGCAGGGACGCTGGCGAGGTGCTGGACGGCAAGCACCGCAGCATCCCCGTTTTTGAGGACTTGACTTTTGCTTTGGCCGCAACGGCCAAGGTGAAATACCTGATTATCGGTGTGGCAACGGCGGGTGGCGTCCTTCCGCCGGACATGTTGGAAACCATCAGGTATGCGATGCAAAAAGGCTTGTCCATCGTAAACGGCCTTCACGAATACCTGTCGGATAAGCCCGAAATGATGGCCCTCGCCGCTGGCAATAACGTGGAACTGCTGGATATCCGGCGGCCCAAGCAGCGTAAAGACCTGCACTTCTGGACGGGTGAGATATATAAGGTTAAAGCCCCCATCATCGCCGTCATGGGCACAGACTGCGCCCTCGGAAAGCGAACTACTGCAAGGCTTATAAAACAGACTTGTCAGGACGAGGGCATCAATGCCCAGATGGTTTACACGGGGCAAACGGGCTGGCTCCAAGGTGGCGAGTACGGCTTTGTTTTCGATTCCACGCTGAACGATTTCGTATCGGGCGAGTTGGAACATGCCATTGTCCAGTGCTGGAAGGAGACCGAAGCAGCGATCATTTTGCTGGAAGGTCAGTCCTCATTGCGAAACCCAAGCGGGCCATGTGGGTTGGAGTTTTTGATTTCCGGCAATGCTAAGCATGTGGTGCTCGTCCATGCGCCCAAGCGCCAATATTTCGACGATGAGCCGCATTGGGGCGAAATTCCGAGCGTGGCTTCCGAGATTGATTTAATCAACAGACTGGGAGCTAAAGTGATAGCTTTGGCATTAAATACGGAGGGCTGTACGGAAGCTGAATATTTTGCATTTCAGCGGCAATATGAGGAGGAGTTAAATATTCCTGTTTTATTGCCCATACAGGAAGGGGCTGGGAAATTATTATCTGAGATAATTCGCCTAATAAATAATTAGGAGCTGGATTTATATATTGCATGCAGGTTTTTCGAGAGGCGGGGTTATCAAACCCCACAGTTTCGGAACTGCGGGGTTTGATAACCCCGCCTCTCGAAAAACCAATGCTTTAATGGACAATCATCGCCATTCCGACGATTAAATAATTCCAGCATTTCAAAGCATAAATTGGCCCTTGATTTAAAATCTCAATTTACATCAACATGAAAATCACTGCCATACGCCCCTATCTCAAAAAGCTGCCACTGACCAAGCCCTACACCATTGCCTACGGTACTTTTTCCGATGTGGAACTGGTGTTTCTGGAAATCGAATTGGCCAATGGCATCGTCGGCCTCGGCTCGGCAAGCCCTGCGGAGGATGTGGTGGGCGAAACGCCGCAACAGACGCTGACCAACTTACAATCGCCTTATTTTCAAGTACTTACAGGAAGGGATGTGCGGCATTTCCGCCAAATCATCCATGAGGTTGCGCAGCAGTACCCGCACCTGCCGGGCACTTTGGCGGCGGTGGACATTGCGCTGCACGATGCTTTTGGAAAATACGTGGGCATTCCCGTCGTGGATTTTTATGGACGAAAAATCAAGTCATTGCCGACCTCTGTGACGATTGGCATTAAAGGCGTTCAAGCGACATTGGAGGAGGCAAAAGGTTATTATGGTTTGGGATTTAAAGTCATTAAAGTAAAGACGGGATTAAACCTCGAAGAAGATATTGAGCGGTTAATGAAATTGGATGAAATATACCGCCATAAAATGACCATACGAGTGGATGCCAATCAAGGCTATGATTTAAACCAGTTAAAAACGTTTATTGCCAAAACTGCATCGGCCAAAGTGGAACTCATCGAGCAGCCACTGCCGGTTGGACAAGAAAACGAATTATTGTCACTAACTCCCGAACAACGAACCAGCTTGGCCGCCGACGAATGCCTTCACGATGCCAAAGCCGCCCTCGCCTTGGCTTGCGACCCCAAACCCTTCGGCATTTTCAATATAAAGATGATGAAATGCGGTGGGCTGCTGGGCGCTTTTGAAATCGCCAATATTGCGCAGCAAGCCGATATAAAGCTCTTCTGGGGCTGTAACGACGAGAGCATCATCAGCATCACCGCTGCCCTTCATGCAGCCTTTGCCTGCCCAAATACCCACTATATTGACCTCGACGGCAGTTTTGACTTGGCGGAAGACCTCGTGACGGGTGGTTTTATCCTCGAAGATGGGGAAATGAGCATTGGGGAAGGGGTTGGGTTTGGGTATTCAATGCTCAGTTGATGGAGGTAGTAGGGAGCAAAGGGAATAACAGGCTGCGTAAAAATTGTCACCTACCTCAGAATATTTTCCGAATCTATTTGTTCTTTTGTTGTACAAAAACACACGACATGAGAACACTCCCCTCCGTTACGCTCGAAATAGGTCTGGCAGATGGCAAAGACGTATGGAAGGTATATTACCCATACGCCGACCAAACCATTAAAATGCCGTTGGAACAACTGGGCCTCTATTACGAACCATTGCTGCGCACCGCTGCACTGCCCGCCCATGACGGAATGATTGAAAAAGTCCGTGCAAGCCTGGCCAATATTGCCTACATAGTGGTAAAGGGCCATCAGCAAGACTCTACACCCAAATCCGTTGAGGCAATAACCACAAGCGCAGTGCCCGAAAAGCCAATCGTAACGGCCAGCGCACTGGTACACCGGGGCGAGCACCGGATAAAAGTTGCGATGCCCTACGAGCAGGCGCAAATCAAATTGGTTCGCAGCATCGAAGATGCCCGATGGAGCCGCACTCACCACTGCTGGCACCTGCCCCGTACCAAGGAGGCATGGGCAGCGTTGAACACGTTATTTTCCGTAGCACTAGAAGAAAAAGCGTCCAATGTTGCTGAACCCGCCAAAAACACACAACCAAAAACTGAAACGCAGCCAAGCGTTGAAACACCAAAAACAGCGGAAATTACTGACAGGATAACCATATTGGCGCACCCAAAGCGCACCGACATTCTCGGCCTGCGCCTGCCCAAGCAAATGGCCCCCGACCACCTGGCCACCGTTAAAAACATACATGGCCGCCGTTGGAACCCGGAGGCCATGCTTTGGGAACTTCCCAACACGAAGATGACCATGCGGTTCCTGGAAAAATACTTGAAGGACTGCCTGCACTGGACGTATCAGCCCGACCTCGAAAAGCTGCCGGAAAAATTGGAGGCTGTTCCAGCCACGCCATTCTTAAGCAAAGAGCCGCCAAAGGCAAAATGGGAGGCAGCGGTGGTAGCGTTGGAGCAAAGTCTCTTGTTGGTTAGGTACAGTTGGCGCACGATAAAGGCTTACAAAAACTGTTTCAGGGAATTCATAAGGTACTACGACTCAATAAGACCTACGGCTATCAGTAGGCCACAAATAGAACAGTACATTGTACACCTCATAAAAAAGGAAAACATCTCGGAATCGTACCAAAATCAAATATTGAGCGCCATCAAGTTTTTCTACACGAACGTGGCCAAACAGGAAGAAAAGGTCATTGACTTGCTTAGGCCAAAAAAGCAGCAGAAACTCCCCCAAGTGCTGACAGAAGATGAAGTGATAAGGCTGTTAAAAGCTGTGACCAATCCCAAGCATAAGTGTATCCTGATGTTGATATATTCGGCTGGACTGCGGCTCGGCGAGACCGTAAACGTTCGTCTTACGGATGTGCAACACAAAGAAAACAGGTTGTTCGTGCGGGCAGCCAAAGGGAAAAAAGACCGATGTACCCTGCTGTCGGATAAAATGTGGACGCTGTTGAAGGATTATATTGAAGTGTATGCGCCCGTGGATTGGCTTTTTGAGGGACAGAACGGCGGGCAGTATTCAGTTAGAAGCATACAGGCTATTTTTGAGCAAGCAAGAAACGATTCTCGTATAAACCCTTACGCAACTGTTCACACTTTGCGGCACAGTTTTGCAACCCACTTGCTAGAAAAAGGTGTTGACCTGCGATACATTCAAGACTTTTTAGGCCATGAAAGCAGCAAAACTACGGAGATTTATACCCAAATTACCCAAAAAGGATTGCAAAAGATAAAAAGTCCCCTAGATGATTTGGATTTGTAATTTTTCAGTATGTTTGCAGGAGCAATGTCGCTGCTAGACCCCGACAATTTAGAACTTTAACATTTTGTGCGTGATATTTTTCGGGAAAAGGGCGACAAAGCGGAAATACACGCAATTGCGGACATGTACGGAATTGCGTGTACACGCAAGTTGACACCAACTAAAAAAATAAATAATTCAAACATGAAAAAATCAATTGTTGTTTTTCTGCTATTCCTTTCTTCACCTCACTGGTTAGCAGGGCAATGTCCAACGGACATTACGTTCACTTCGCAAAGTCAAATTGATAGTTTTCCCATAAATTATCCTGGTTGCACTCAAATATTGGGATTTGTGAATATTCATGAAAGCATCTCTGGGGACATTACCAATCTTGACGGGTTATCAACAATAAATTACTTCGGTAAAAACTTACGCATTGGTGGTAACGACTCCTTGAATAACCTCCAAGGGTTGCAGAACGTGGATTCAATAGGTTGGAGCTTAACTATAATTAACAATTCAGCCATGACGAGCCTCAGCGGCTTAGATAACCTCACTACTGTCGGTTTAAGTTCGGTAGGAGGGGGAGACTTTTTAATTCAAAGGGATAGTGCATTGACAACGCTAACTGGTTTGGCTAATTTGACTTTGGTCGCTGGGCATTTTTATATTTGGGAGACTCCTGCACTTACAAATATCAACAGTTTGAATAATCTTACTTTCGTAGGAAAACAACTGGTTGTACATGAAACAGCACTAACAAACGTAAATAGTTTGAATAAACTTACTCACGCTAGCGAGGTATCGATTTCTGACAACGCAGAACTGACAAGTCTGACCGGATTGGACAGCATTGAATCTTCTGCTATAACAGTACTATCCATCCATAATAATCTACAACTTAATACCTGTGATGTCAAAAGCGTTTGTGATTATCTCCAAAACGGCGGCGGCAACTCCTTTGTGTCTGGCAACGCAACTGGTTGCAATAGCGTGTCTGAAATTGAAACAGCCTGCCAAGCGTTACCAACAAAGGAACAACTGAATAAACAACTTGAAGTTTTGGTTTTTCCAACTCTTACTTCTGGTCTAATACACATCGAATGTGGTGAATATTTGGAATTGAAATATCGTATTCTAAACACAATGGGGGAATTGATAAAGTCGGGACAGTTCAATACTAAAATATCTGTTGATATTTCTAACATACCAAATGGTTTGTACTTTATCGAGGTAAAATATGGACTCCAATCAACTATAAAGAAAATACTAAAAAGGGAATAAAAAATAATTGTGTCAACAACGCACTCAACGCCAACCGCCGCCAAAGCCCAACGCACAAAGCCAGCGCAGGCGGCGGTATGCGTGAGTGCAACCGTTATTTTATAAATTAAACTATACAAATTCTCACGGGTTGGTCAGCGGTCAAACCCAGCCAGCCTTCCACGCACACCGGGGTACAAGCGAGACAAACCATAGCCAATCCTTTCATTTCGAGCTTTGTTCACCGTGACATTGACCGCTGTCCAACCCGCCATGCAGATTTGAAACATTGAACGATTGTCGGGAAATGCCGTATTTTTGTGCCTAAAATTCAGGCCATGCAGTTCGTAGATATAAAAAACGACATCGCTTTTCGGAAGATTTTCGGCAACGAGAAGAAGTCCGCCCCGCTCATCTCCTTTCTGAATGCCGCTTTGGAACTGAAAGGGGACAAACGGGTGGTCAGCGTTACGCTCACCAACCCAAACCTTTTTCCCCGCATCGCCGGAGAAAAGGCTTCCATTCTTGATGTCCGAGCCACCGACCAAGCCGGACGGAAATTCGTGGTGGAAATGCAGGTTGCCGAAAAGGATGGTTTTGATAAGCGGGTTCAATACTACCTGTCAAGGGATTATTCCATGCAAATAAACCGGGGGGAGGATTATCCCTTGCTAAACCCTGCATACTTTATCGGAATACTTGATTTCGAGTTTAGCAAGAGCAAGAATTACCATACCCGCCACTTGATTTTAGAAAAGGCAACCAATGAACACTTGTTAAAAGACATTGAATTTTCATTTGTGGAGTTGCCGAAGTTCCTATTAGAAATTGACGGATTAGTGACGCCGATTGATAAATGGACCTACTTCATCAAACATGCAGAGGAATTAACTTTTATTCCAGATTATGCGAATGATGATGAAGGATTAAAAGTAGCGTTTATAGAAGCGGATAAGCACAATTGGTCAAAGGATGACCTGATTGCTTATGATAATGCTTCGATAGCGGAACAAGATGAACGGGGAAAAATTACAGCAGCAGAGAAAAAGGGCGAGAAAAAAAGAGAGCGAGAAATTGCGAGAGAACTTAAAAAGAGAGGAGTTGATAAAGAAGTAATCAAAATATCAACTGGACTTACCGATGATGAAATTGAAGAATTATAAAATCGAAGAACATTGCATGGTCGCCTATGCTGCCCAAAGCCCAACGCTCGAAGCCAATGCAGGGCAGCACAGCGTCCATGCTCACGTTAACTCAAATTACATCCAATCCTATAGCTATTCTCACGGGTTGGAAAGCGGCCAAACGTAACCTAACCAAGCCCGTAAGACTGTTACCTACCGCACCTACCTCCAATTAATAAACGGCCCTGCTTGTTGCAAACTGTGCTAAGTCACCCTCAACTCACCCCAAACCACAGCATCGGCTCGTCCACGAGGGCGTATTCGAAATTGATGAACTCGCAGTCGGTGGGCAGGTCGTCCAGTTTGCGCACCCGCTGGTGGGTGATGTCCGACTCGTTTTTATAGAGGCAGTATCCCTCCCATACCTCCACCGTGGTGAACAGGGCAAAATAGCCCCGCCAACTGGGGTCGGGCAGTTCAAATTGGAGTTCGTGGAAAATATTGTCGCCCGGCGGTGGCGGCATGGCGAGGTAGGTGGTAAGTGCCTCGTCCAAGTCCATGACGATGCCGAGCGAGAGGCCCTCGTCTTTGTTGCCGGGTTCCTCAAGGCCGGCCACGCCGTTCGTCAGGTCTTCTTCCCGGAAGAAAACCCCCTCGATGGTCACGTTGCGGGGCACGACCACCACGTCCTTGCGCAACTGCGGGAGGAAGTTCAAGAGAATGGCCACCATTGGCTCCCGTTCCAGCGCCGTGTCCATCGTCTCAGTGAAAAAAACGTGAAACCGGTTGGGGGTACGGAACCTGGTAATGCGTGGCATCTGCCTGAAAAGAATCCCTCAGATAGTTGTTGAGCCGCATCTGCTTGGTGAGCGACTTGGCAATCTTGAGGGAGTCCTTGTTGATTTCAATCAGCGAAAACTGCACTTCGTTCGGTGAAAACATGGGGGCAATCAGCGTAAAGAACGGCGCATAGGGGCCACAGCCCACATACAGCACTTCGATGGTGTCGTCGGGGAATCTGCGCTTGGCCTCCAGTATCGCCTTGTGAAATCCTCGGAAAAACTGCCCTGTCCTCCGGTAGTCGAGCAGGCAGCGGGCGGCCTCGTTGACCGAGATGGCCCAACCGGCAGCAGTCTTCACGTCTTGTTGCCATTCGTCCTCCCCATAGAAGCCGGAGACGACTACCAGTTCCGAAAAAATTTCGTGGATGCGGTCAATGATGCTTTCCTCATGCTCCAATTCGATATGGTCATCGAGCAAGTAGGTAGCCAATATTTTGATGGTTTTAGCGGGCGAGTCCAGCCCGCCTTCCAGCACTTCGTCAAGTGGTTGCATTCAGTGGACACGCCTTTCGTCGGCGCATCGGTGCTGTAGGTCAAGTTGGATACCAAGCCTCCACAGCGGAGGTCACTGCCAGTTGTCCCTAATACAGCACTGCAAAGGTCAATCTAATTGTTGAGGTAGTGTGGATAAATTAACCCAAGTTGAAAACAAGCAGGAAAGGCCCTTGAAAGTGGGTATAGCTCACGCCGCCAAATTTTGGGCATCAGTAACCTCGGTTTATAAAGGTTGATAAAGGTTGATAAAGGTTGATGAGGTTGATTATCAACCCTTATCAACCACATCAACCCATATCAACCATGCTCAAAACATGGCGGCCCGCAGTATAAATGGCACCTCAATTGATTCTTCTTGTCAGCTATTCTTTTCGGTGCTATCATTGCCCCTCAAATTTGCACGATATGGACTTGTCAAAATTCAATTTCAGCCTCCCCCTCCAAATCCGATGGAGCGACCTCGACCCGCTTGGGCACGTGAACAACGCCGTTTACGTCACCTATTTCGAAATCGTGCGGGGGCATTATATGCTGCACGCCTGCCCGGGCTGGGACTGGCAGAAGGACATGTTCCTGATCGGCAACGTGACCGTCAATTTCCTCAAGGAACTGAAGCTGACGCCTGAGGCGGCCACCGTCCACGTCCGAACCTCCAAAATCGGCAACAAGAGCTTTGTGCTGGACTATGCCATCTCCTCCCAAAAAGGCGGGGAACCCGTCGTACACGCCACGGGGCACACCACGCAAATCATGTTCGACATGAAGGCCCGCAAGACCATCGAGATACCGGGCTGGGTGAGGGAGGCGTTGGCGGCATTTGATGGGGTTTGAGCCAAGCGACTCGCTGGCACACAACCTGTGCTCCAAGTGAAAAACTTCGCACCCGACAGTCCACAAAAAAAGCCCTGCTCAAACCAATTGAACAGGGCTTTTCATCCATAAAGATAGGAGGTTTTACAGCTCCCCTGCAATCGCCTTCCGCATCGTCTCGCCAATCATGGCCGGAGAATTCACGACATGGATGCCACACTCGGCCATGATTTTCATCTTGGCCTCGGCAGTGTCGTCGGCACCGCCGATGATGGCACCAGCGTGGCCCATTTTGCGGCCCTTGGGAGCCGTCTGTCCGGCGATGAAGCCAACAACGGGCTTTGTGCCATACCTTTTGATATATTGTGCTGCTTCGGCCTCCATGCCGCCGCCGATTTCACCAATCATGATGATGCCTTCGGTGTCGGGGTCGTTCATCAGCAATTGAACGGCGTCCTTGGTGGTGGTGCCCACGATGGGGTCACCGCCGATGCCGATGCAGGTGCTTTGGCCCATGCCCGCTTTGGTCACTTGGTCAACGGCTTCATAGGTGAGCGTGCCGGAGCGGCTAACGATGCCGATGCGCCCAGGATTGTGGATGAAGCCCGGCATGATGCCGCACTTGGCCTCGCCGGGCGTGATGACGCCGGGGCAGTTCGGCCCCACGAGGCGGCATTCGGGTTTGTCTTCGAGGTAGGCTTTCACCTTCACCATGTCCTGCACGGGGATGCCCTCAGTGATGCAGATGATGACCTTGATGCCCGCCTCGGCAGCCTCCATGATGGCATCGGCTGCGAACGGTGGCGGCACAAAGATGACGGAAACATCTGCCCCACCTTTGTGTACTGCATCGTAAACAGTGTTGTAAACCGGCTTGTCAAGGTGCATGGTGCCGCCCTTGCCGGGGGTCACGCCACCAATGAGGTTGGTGCCGTATTCAATCATTTGTGTTGCGTGGAAGGTGCCTTCTTTGCCAGTGAAACCCTGGACGATGATGCGGGAATTTTTGTTGACTAAAACGGACATAAATTAAAGGTGGACGGTGGACGGCTTACGGTTGACGGTTGGCGATGGGTGTTAGCACCGTCAGCCGTCAGCCGTCAGCCGTCAACCGATTTTATTTTTCTTCTTCGATGATGAACACGTCCTCGTTGGACTTGTGCATGTGGTATTTCTCACGGGCAAACTGTTCCTTGTTGTTGTTGATGTTCTCTTGGTCCAGTTTGGCCTGTTCGATTTTTTGCTCGTAATAGGCTTTGTCGTGTTCCAGCCGCTTGACGGAGCCTCGCAGTTTCCATTGCGTGAGCAGGTCGTGCTTGTCAATGAAAATCAGCAGTACCGCAAAGATGGTAATGGAAAGGAAATACTTGTTGCGAAGCGGCTTTGGGAGCTTCTTCAACAGTATTTGAAATGGATTTTGAACTGGTAGCGCCATGCCTATTGGTTTTACTGCCGCAAAGCTAAGGGTTTTAGCGGTTAAAAGGATTGCTAAACCTCACAAGGTTTAGCAATCCTTTTTGTTCACCTTGTTTTTTTCCCATCCCCTCGTATCTTGCCTTCAAATTCGACAAAATGAAAAAACAAACACTCACCACCATACTGCTCCTTTGTTTGGCCGCATTTGCTTTTGGCCAACTTTCCATCAAAAACCCGACCGTTGAGTTTCGGAAAAACCCCATCGGGCTGGACGAGCAACTGCCCCGTTTCAGTTGGATGGTTGATGCCGGAGGGCGGCGCAACGTCATGCAATCTTACTATGAAATACGGGTGGGCACCGATGGGGATGCCCTGAAAAAAGGCAAGCAAATCCTATGGACGAGCGGGCGCACCAAGTCCGAATCGTCGGTGCTAGTGGCCTACGGTGGGCCAAAGCTGCAACCGAGTACCCGCTATTTTTGGCAGGTAAGGGTTTGGGACAATGCCGGGCAGGTGACACTTTGGAGCGAACAATGCTATTGGCAAACGGGCCTCCTTGAAACCGCCAATTGGAAGGCGCAGTGGATTGGCTTGAACTACAAAGAAGATTCGTTGAAATGGCCCAGTCCAATGTTCCGCCGGGAGTTCACGGCAAAGCGGCGGGTGAAAATGGCCACGGCCTATATCACTTCCAAAGGGCTTTACGAGGCGGAAATCAACGGCCAGCGGGTTGGCGATGCCTACTTGACGCCCGGTTGGACTGCCTACCAGCACCGCATACAATACCAGGCATTCGATGTAACCAACCTCCTCTTGCCCGGCGACAATGCCGTGGGCGTCACCCTTGGCAGTGGTTGGTTCCGAAGCTATATCGCTTGGAACAACAACCGGGAAGCCTATGGCAAGGAACTGGCACTGCTTTTCCAATTGGACATCGAGTACATGGACGGCAGCCACGAACTCGTAATTTCCGATGAAAACTGGCAGGCCAGCACAGGGCCGATTTTGGATTCGGAGATTTACCACGGCGAAACGATTGATGCCCGCCTGAACAAAAAAGGCTGGAGCACGGTCGGCTACAACGCCTCGAACTGGATGCCCGTGGCCATTAAGGAAGCAGGCAAGACGCAAATCGTGGCCACCTACAACGAACCCATCCGCAAGCAGGAGCGCTTTGCGCCAAAGCGCATCTTCACCACGCCCAAGGGCGAGCGGGTGATTGATTTTGGCCAAAACCTAGTGGGCTGGGTGGAAGTGAAAGCGACCGGGCCAGCAGGCAGCAAGGTGACGCTGCTCCATGCCGAGGTGCTTGACAAGGAGGGCAATTTTTACATCGAAAACCTGCGTGCCGCCAAGCAGCAATGCAGCTATACCCTTGCGGGAACGGGGAAGGAGGAGTTCTTCGAGCCAAATTTTACCTTCCAAGGTTTCCAATACATAAGGGTAGTGGATTTCCCTGGTGAATTTGCCGACTCCAATTTCACGGCGGTGGCGCTTTATTCCGACATGCCCAAAACGGGCAATTTCACCTGCTCGAACCCGCTCGTCAACCAATTGCAAAGCAATATACAATGGGGCCAGCGGGGCAACTTCCTCGACGTGCCGACCGACTGCCCCCAGCGGGACGAGCGCCTCGGCTGGACGGGCGATGCACAGGCTTTTGCCCGCACGGCCACTTTCAACCACAACGTTCACGGTTTTTACACCAAATGGATGAAGGACGTAGCCCTCGACCAGCGGCCCGATGGCAGCGTGCCGTTCGTTATACCGAATGTACTAGGCGAAAACTCTTGTGGCTCCACTGGCTGGGCCGATGCAGCGACCATCATCCCTTGGGATGTTTACACGGCCTATGGCGACCGCCGAATCTTGGAGTCGCAATACCCCAGCATGAAGGCATGGGTGGACTATATGACCGCCCAGAGCATAGACGACCTTTGGAACACAGGCTTCCATTTTGGCGATTGGCTGTTTTACTCCGAAAACAACGACAATATTGGCAACTCGGCGGTCACCTACAAGCCACTCCTTCAACAGTGTTTTTGGGCACACAGCACCCAGTTGCTCATCAACACTGCCAATGTGCTGGGCAAGCAAGACGATGTGCTGAAATACAGCAAACTGCTAGACCGAATCAAGTCGGCTTTCGGACGGGAGTACATGACACCCAATGGCGGCTTGATGTCCGCTACGCAAACAGCATACGTACTGGCACTCAATTTCGACATGATGCCGCAGGGCCTTCGGGCACAGGCAGCCAAGCGCTTGGTCGAGAACATCCGCCGCTATGGCACGCACCATACCACGGGCTTTTTGGGCACACCTTATATCTGCCATGTGCTCACCCGGTTCGGCTACGCCGATGTTGCATACGAGCTTTTCCTTCGGGAAAAATACCCTTCGTGGCTCTATCCTGTCACAATGGGTGCCACCACGATTTGGGAGCGATGGGATGGCATCAAGCCCGACAGCACCTTCGAGGAGGCCAGCATGAATTCCTTCAACCACTATGCCTACGGCGCCATCGGCGACTGGATGTACCGGGCCGTGGCGGGTATTGACACTGAGAACAGTGCGCCTGGCTACAAGCGCATCACCGTGAAGCCGCATATCCAAAAAGGACTGACCGAGGCAAAGGCAGAATACCTAACGCCTTATGGCAACCTTGTCTCGCATTGGAAAACGGAGGGCGGCCAAACAACGCTCATCGTTGAGGTGCCCGCCAACACAACGGCGACCATTTATTTGCCGACGGATAAAAAAGAGGCTATCACCGAGGGTGGGCAGCCAGTTACGGCGATGGGGTTCAACATAGGAAATGCAAGCGGTGGATATTTGCCGTTGAACGGCGTTGGTTCGGGGAGGTATGAGTTTAGGTTTTAAAACCCTTGTTTCCATTTCCGTGCGATTGCAATGGCGGTTTCGAGCATGGCAGGATTCCAGTTTTCCACTTGCCAAGCTGAGTTTTCGAGTGTGGAATTCAATAGCCTTTGGTGGCCGTCTTCATAATTGGCGGCAGTTTCCAAAATGTTCGAAAGTTCAGCCTGCTGTTCGGCAAGTAGCAAGTCTTCTGCGGGTTGGCTGGCAAGCATAAGCCTTTCCATCGGCATGAAATCATTGGTCGGAGCAATTATTGGGGCATTATGTTGCACGATTATATGGTTCATTTTCCAGAAATCCTGTCGAAAGGCCAATTGTTCTTCCTCGGTATTCAAGGCATTGGAAAGCTGTTCCAAAACGACAAATTTGAGATTTGGGCAGCGGCCAATCGTTTTTTCCAATAAATCAAAAACAGTTTCCGGCACGGGTTCGTCATGTGTGTCACGCCGGACTTTACGGTTAGGCGCCACCATGGAATCTTCCCAACTGCCGCCGGATATGTGGATTTCCCGCACCCGTTGCAAAGGGTACAAGGCGAGTATTTCATCAAAACCAACCTCGAAATTGTGGAGTTGGCAGAAAAGGTTGTGCAAGTCGAGTATGATGAAGCCATTAACGGGTTCTATGAGTTTTTCTAAGAATTCACCATGTTTTTTCACCTCCTCCAAGCCGTAAGCAAAGGCCAAATTTTCCAAACCAACTGGGCAGTTGCAGGCATCTTGGATGCGTTTCAGTCGGTCTATGCCGATGGCTACCGTACTATTTGTGAAAGGGATGCTGAGGGGTGCGCCTTTGTGGAAGTCCTCGCCCGTCATGAAGCCGAAATGCTCAGTAACATGGTCGAAGCGGTAGGCTTTGGCGAACTGGCGGAGTTGCGTTAGCCATTCGGCCTGTTCGGGCATCCATTTTCCAGAAAACAAGGAAAAATACACGCCATGCCCTATCAGGCGGCCCTCATTTGCATAGGCCAACAGCAATTCTTGAAACCAATCGGGGATGTTCGGCCTTTTGAACAGTGCATCGAACGACCATTCCAAGCCTTCCACCTTCCCCGATTCGAACAATGGCAGGGCTGTTTGCAGGAGGTTTTTGTCGAGGTTGCAGGCGATGGAAGGAAGCAGCATGGCGTCAGTTTAGGTGAAAACAGAAGCGCCGGGAATCCTATTGAACCCGGCGCTTGTGAAGGACTTAGGCAATACCTCAAATGGGCTTGACACACGTAGGAATCGGGAATTAATTGAAAACCGAAACTTAAGTTAATGCATTGAAAATCAATGCGATGGGTCATAAATTCCAAATTCCTTAAAATAAACCAATTTCAACGAAGTACTTACCCTAGGTTAATATCAGTTTTTGTTGGCCACTCTGAGGCGTCACAATAATCCTGGCCTTGCTTAGCCCATGCCGCAGCCAGGGCAGTTGTGCCCGGATGGATCTGGGTTGCAGGTGCCATTTTCACCGTTTTCGTTTTCACGGCTGTCGGTCGGTTGTTCTTTTTTCACATCGTCTTCGGTAATGGTTTCAATAAGGTCGCAAGAAGTAGCAGCAGTGCCGAGCGTGACGCCCACCACGATAGCTTGAAGCAATGATTTTGAAATTTTCATGATGGATAATTTTCAATGGTTCGTGAAGGTTTAAGGTTAAAGGTTTCAAGGAAGTTTCGTGCTCAATTGGAAATGTCTATCATTTTTAGAATAGGCACTGTCGCAAATCAACCTAGGCAAAATTGATTTTAGCAGGTACTTCCCTGAAATCCCGAAAAATCGGGACGGGCTCTGAAACTATAAACCTGGTGAACCACTGATTTTAAAGGTGATTAAATAACTCAAGTTGCGGAGTTAAAAGCTTAGCGTTGCGTGCAAGGAAGTTATCTCCGTGAAATCCAGAGGTTTCCCTCCTGAAACTCGCAACTCGTGATTTTTTATTCTACGCAACTTAGGTTCAATAGAATAACATAGAAGACCTAAGCGCAATGAAAAATGGTTGGGTTCGATGGAATGTTTTTTTTTGTAGCTATACCTAGCCCCGCCAAGTTTTGGGCATGGCCAAACGTACACCGAAACCCCAGTTTCGGTGTGATTTCGCCGGAACTGGGGTTCCGGCATATATTGGGAACCATCCCCACAACTTGGCGGCGTGAGCTACATCAGAAATGCCTTGGTTCATCGGCTTGAACACCAAACAACATGAATATGGTCGTCGTGCCGGGCCGCTTTACATCCCTGAAACCGAACCTTGTTTTCCTTTGAAAAACCAAGTCTATTCTTTAGATGCGGCTCAAGCAGGATTTTACACACGGATTTTTCATTTGAGAAAAAACGAACCATTGCGGCAGTCCTTTCCTCGTCGAGGCGGTATTTGTCCAAGTCCACCAGTTTTTTTGTCCACCGCAATTCGATGCTTCGGAATGGGTTGCCACATTTCTTTTCCATGTCCACTTCGCCGGGATGTGGTTCTTCGCTGACGCCATAGGCCAATGGAAATGGCGCACCATCCATTGGCTTGCCTGTGTTGGTTTCTTCCCAATAAAGGGCAACGTCCACCGTAATGCCATTTCGATGGGTGTAATGCGGATGGAGCGGATAGCCATTGAAGAAGGGGAAATTGGCATCGAGGTAATACAGCTTTGAGTTGGGGAATTGCGCTGCCATTTGCGCAGCAACCCGCTCACAGCTTGCCTTGACCTCCGGGCGTACGTAATGGTGGTTGAGTACAGCGAAATAAAACACCTGATGCGGCTTGAGGAAAGTCATTTCCAAAAATAGGAAGCGGCACCCGGCCCGACTCCCATTTTGCCAATGGTGGCACCAAGCCTATATTTATTAGAAAGTATAAAGCTGAAAATGCCATAATTTTAAGAAAAAAACCTTTCCAGCTTCGTCCTATTTTTTTATTGATGCTAATAAAAATAGGCAAACAGGCAAGGAATATTAACCCACCTGTTTGAGTGAACAAGGTCAACAAAGCTATAATTGACAGGTATTTAACCGACTTCCATATCTTTTGCATAGTCTTGTTTTATTTTTAAACGCCAAGAAACTGTTTTAAACCCCTATAACAAATTTAATTAGTCAGACTATGCGCCCTTATTTGCCTTATGTGTTTAGATAAAAACATCCTTTTTTTTGAAACACATAATGGTGTCAATTTAAGGGCTAATCCTTGTTGACATCTATCTTTTTGCTCCCTCTGATTTATTGATGTTCATAAAAGATTCGCACGTAACTTTCAATTTTAGCTAAATTTTCAAAAGATGCATGGCGCTTTTTGAAAGAGCGGGTTATCAAACCCGCTGGTTTGGAGCTATAATTTTTATTCCGGAACCAGCGGGTTTGATAACCCGCTCTCTCGATGCTGCATTCTGATTCAATTATCGTGTCAATCCACGAATCAACATTGATATAGATAGTCGCATTTAAAATTGATGTTCGGGTTAAGCAATTTAGGCCTCGGGGTTACACCCGGGGCGCCGGTTTCTTGCCCAACGGGGGTTAAAAAGCCTGTTGCGTTTTTCAGAATGAGATGTTTACCCATCCACTTGAAACCGGGTTAAGCAAGTTTGCTACTCCCTTCAATACTCTTCCGCCTTCGGTGCCGCCTTCAGTGATTTCGCTGGATCCGATGACTTTTTGTTCATTTTATCGGCTTTGCTCTCTTGCTTTGCTTTGGGCGTTGAGCCTCCTTTTTTCGGATGCACCAATTTCATCTCCTTGATAAGGTTGGTGGCACCGGCATATTTATCCACGATGAAAAGCACGTAGCGGGCATCCACCATGATATTGCGGCAGATGCTTGGGTCGTAGTTGTAATCGCTCATGGTGCCTTCCCACACCCGGTCGAAGTTGAGGCCGATGAGGTTGCCTTGGGCATCAATGGCCGGGCTGCCGGAGTTGCCACCAGTGGTATGGTTCGAACCGATGAAGGCAACGGGCAGCTTGCCGTTCTCGCCGTATTGGCCATAGTCTTTTTTCTCGTAAAGCTCCCGAAGGCGGGCAGGCACGTCGAATTCGTAGTCACCGGGCACATACTTCTCCATGACGCCATCCAAATAGGTCTGTGAAGAAAATGAAACAGCGTCCTGTGGCTTGTAGCCTTGCACTTGGCCGTAGCTGCACCGCATGGTTGAGTTGGCATCTGGGTAGAACTTCTTGTTCGAAAATACTTCCATTTGCGCTCGCATATAGGTGTTTTGCAGCGTTTCTATGCGGTCGTTGTACTCGTTGAACTTGGGGGTTATTTTGGCGCTGTAAACGTCCCGCAGGCTGTTCAGCAACTGGCAAGCCGGGTCGTTTGCAATGGCTTTCAGTGCATCCTCCATCGGTTTGTCCAGAATGGCGACCGCAGCAGCTTGGCTGGTCAGGAAGGAGTTCTTAAACAGGTTTTCTGCCATTTTTTCATAATTGCCGCCAGCGGCAGCAAGCAGGTTGGCCAAAAAGTCGGATTGGTACTCCTTGCCCAATTTCCTCACTAGCAACTCCATTAGCGCCGCAACGACCCGCTGGTCAATTTCTGGGCGATAGTCCTTGTAAAAATCGGTAAGTCCTTCCTGCAATTTCTTTTTTTCTTCCTGATAGCCAGCCTCCCCGTTCTTGTCCTTGGCCTTCACCAAGCCAGCAAAGCGGTTGGCGGCACGCAGTATTTCGATATTGCCGCCCATGATTTCATCGTAGTAGGCTTTTGCTTCCGAATATGGCGTGATGTCACGGTAGAGCTGCTCGAACTCCGGCAGCAGTTTTTGGTACTTTGCAAACTTGGCATCCAAGACAACCACTTTTTTGAAATCGGCTTCATAAGCCTGTTTCTTCTTCACGGCACCTGTTTTCCGAAGGCCAAGTACCTCGCCCTTCCATTTTTTCCAAGCGTTTGCAAGGCCAGCTTGCTTGTCGGCATACTGGATTTTCACCTGGGCATCGGAGCGCATGGCACCGTCCCAAATGGCCAAAGTCTTGTCACGCACCGAGATGCGGGCAGGGTCGAGCACGTCGGCCAATTGCGAAATGGCATAGCTTGGCAGGTACTCGTTGGTGCGGCCCGGAAAGCCAAAAACCAGCGTGAAATCGCCTTCGGCGACGCCGTCGAGGCTGATGGGCAGGAAGTGCTTCGGCTTCAGTGGCACGTTGCTTTCGGCGTATTCGGCCGGGCGGTTGTCCTTGTCGGCATAGATGCGGAAAATGGAGAAGTCGCCTGTGTGACGGGGCCATACCCAGTTGTCGGTATCTGCCCCGAACTTGCCGATACTCGATGGGGGAGCACCCACGAGTCGCACGTCCTTGTACGTGACAGTGATGAACATAAAGTATTGATTGCCAGCAAAAAACGGGCGAATCATCACTTCCTCCCAGGCCTCTTTCTTGGCAGCAGCCTTGATGGTTTCGATGTTCTTGTCCACCGTGCTTTGGCGGGTCTTTTTGTCCATGTCCTCAGTCACGCCAGCGAGTGCCGCCATCGTCACGTCCTCAATCCTTGATATAAAACTGGCGGTCAGGCCGGGATTGGGCAATTCTTCCTTCATGGTCTTGGCCCAAAAGCCATCCTCCAGGTAGTTGTGCTCCAAGGTCGAATGCGACTGAATCTCGCCGAAGCCGCAGTGGTGGTTGGTGAGCAGCAGCCCCTTGTCGGAAATCACCTCTGCCGTACAGCCACCACCAAAATGCACGATGGCATCCTTCAGCGAGCCTTTGTTGACGGAATAGATGTCCTCAGCAGTCATTTTCATGCCAAGGCTTTTCATCTCGGTCTCATTGAGCAGGCCGAGCAACAGTGGTAGCCACATGCCCTCAACGGCAAAGGCCAAGCGTACCACGAACAGAAAGGACAGGGATAGAACTAATTTTTTCATGATGGAATTTGATTTGCAGGTTGGCCTTCGCTGAGGCAAAGGCGGTATGGGCCTTTGGGATTCGTGCGGCGAAGATAAGGAGGGGAATTAAATTCAGTGGTACGGAAGGGGGCAGGTTTCAGGGGGTTTCAGGTTTCAGAGCCTGTCCCGAATTTACGGGATTTCAAGGAGCTTCGTGGTTATTTGAAGAAGACTGCCAATTTTGAAGTTGCTTTATTTATAATTTGCCCCCTGAAAAAAACGGTGGAAGCAGGCCCCCCTGAAACCTTTAACCATTGAAACCTGAAACCTCCTTCACTGCTACCGATACGTAAGGAAAAATAAAAATTCAAAAAAAATGTCATTGGTTACAAATTACAACTAACACGATTCAAATCGCTTAAATATTCACGTTTTTTTATATTCAAAATTTACCCCCAACCCTACCCTCCGCTTGCGATTTACAGGCAATGTTTTTGCATAATGTGTTCAATCAAGAAAAAATCAGAAAAGGCTTCATCGAGAAAAGGCTCAATACAAAGAAGACTGCAACCTATTAATTTCCAATCCTAGTTTCCTACACTTCCATTGAATTCGAAAAAAAGGCTTTCCGACGAGTTGAAAACAGCTCGACCAATTTGACATTTTGTCAAATGTCGTGCTGCAAACGCTTGCCGCTTGTATTGATTTTTCAGTAGTAAATCGAAGGAAGATTTGGTTTGTTGTGTTGTGACAATTGCTTGATTTTCAATGCGTTGCCAACCGTAAATCGTGAATCCCAAATCGTAAATCTACCACACTCCAATTCTTTAACTTAAATCCAATCCCATGGTGAATCCGGCAGTTACCCCGGCATTCAGGAGGCGACTTTGCTTGGTTGTTAGCTTCCTGTACATTCAGTATTTTCGCTTATGCACAACCCACTCCGATTATTACCGGAGACCAGGCGGTGTGTCAGGGCGATGCTTATTTCTACGCCACGACTTACACAGCCGGCAATTCTTGGGCCTGGACGGTCACTCCCGGCGGTACCATCCTCAATAATTTCGGAAACTACATCGAGGTGCGTTGGAACGGCCCACAAAACAGCAACCAGACCGTATCCGTTGTCGAAACTGGCGCAGGTGGATCGGGTTCCGATTCACACCCGGTCAGCATCATCAAATCTGTGCTAACCTGCGACAACGTGGTGCAGGTTTCCATTGACCAGGACGGGGTTTCTCATATTTTTCCCGACAACTTGCTGGAAGGAACCTACAATACCTACGATGGATTTAGGGTAGAAATCACCGACGCCCAAGGCTTCCCTCACGGCGATTCCATTACTTGCAACGAAGTCGGGAAAACCTTGACGGGAAAGGTAATAGACGAATGTTCTGGCAACGCCTGTTGGTCCATTATCATGGTGGAGGACAAACTTGTGCCCGTGTTTAGCTGCCCAGTTGCACCAGTCGAAATCCCCTGCGACGCCATCATTGATTCGATTCCAGGCCCGCTTGTTTACGACAACTGCGACGATTCGCTCTCAGTGACGATGCTTGCCTACAGCGTCAACAACAGCAACCTTTGCAATGGCGTGTGGATTAACCGCACCTGGCAGGCTGTGGACGACCATAACAATAAATCAACCTGTGTGCAGACCCTTCATATCAAACCGAACGGGCCAATTGATTTCCCGAAGGACAAAAATTGGAGTTGCACCCAGTACAACCAATACCCATCCATCACTGACCCCAAGCCCATGACGGACAGCCTTCACACCACGGGTTCTGGCGTGGCCACTGGGGTTAGCGGTCCTTATTGCCAGTACAATGTGCTTCGCAACGACGATACGCTTCAGGTTTGCGGCAACTCCTTCAAGATTATCCGCACTTGGGTCGTCGTGAATTGGTGTACGGGTGCGGTCATCACGACCGACTTTGAGGGTGATGACAACGAGCAAATCATCGCCGTGATGGACAACAACAAGCCAATTGTTACCGTACCAGCCATCATCCTGAACGCCAACCTCAAAGGGATACATCCATTCCCTTGTACTTCCACCGATTTTTTGCCTGCTCCTACGGTATTTGACTCCTGCAATGATTACACGGTGAAGATTTTCACGACCGTGGGGGAAGCCATCTATGTAAACGGCGTGGACGGCAAACAGGGCGGCTATGTACCACATCCCGGCTTGAAGATTGGGTTACAGCCGATTACCTACGAGGTGAGGGATGCCTGCGGCAATACGACGAAAATAGACGTGGTGGCAAGGGTGACCGACTTAACGGCTCCCGTGAATATTTGCGTGGAATTTGTGGACGTGAACTTGGAGGCCGACGGCTATACCGAGGTTTATGCGGATGCATTTGACCTCGCCAGCCACGACAACTGCTGCATTGACCGGATGGTCATCAAAAGGATGGGAGAGCCAGATTCCTATTTTGCTCCTTCCATCGAGTTCTCCTGCGACGACGTACCGGAGGTGATGGTCGTGCTGCGTGTTTACGATTGCTTCGACAACTACAACGAGTGCATGGTGACAGCCTATGTGAACGATAAAGTGTCACCAATTTGTATTGCTCCGCAAATGAAGGTACTTCCCTGCACAGACTTGCCTGCCGATGTCACGCAAGATTGGCTGGATGGCTTTGGCGGTGCGGCCTACTACGACAACTGCGATGCCACCTTGGTAGAATTGCCTTTCCAAGAAAACATCAATGCCTGCGGCGAAGGTTTCATCCTACGCAGCTGGCGGGCAGTGGACAACGCTGGCAATATCTCCGGCACTTGTGTCCAATACCTTTACACCACACCAGCCTCGGACTGGATTATCAAGTTCCCTGCGGACTTCTTCGGTTCATGTGACGAAATCGTGGATGCAGACTCTATTGAAATCGTCAATTTCGGCTGCGACTTGTTCGCTACCACCTACGAGGACCAATATTTTGCCTTGACCTTTGGCGATAGTGCCTGTTATAAAATCGTGCGCACTTGGAAGGTCATTAATTGGTGCAATTTTTCCCC
Source organism: Saprospiraceae bacterium (assembly GCA_016714985.1). Lineage (GTDB taxonomy): Bacteria > Bacteroidota > Bacteroidia > Chitinophagales > Saprospiraceae > UBA6168. Next base: position 126,833 of record JADKBS010000011.1, read on the forward strand.
TTCTACTACCCACAAAGTCATTACCCATGACTCGGCGGGCGTATGGGTTGACGAAGAGGATTACAATAATTTTAGTGCCTATACTTACCAGCAAATCATCAAGATTTATGATGACACGCCACCTGTACTGAGCTACCCCTTTTGCCAATGAGTTCTGTACAGAGGATAATAACTGTGCCACTGGCCCTGTGTTTTTGCCAATCCAAATAGAAGGGGTTTGCTCCGACAACTACAATATCGTTTTCCACATTGACTTGGACAATGACCTTGACTACGACCTACAAGGCACAGGGTTCTTTGAAGGCGTCTTGCCTATCGGCAATCACCGAATCCTTTACTTGGTAGAAGATGGCTGTAACAACCAAAGTCAAATTCATGTGAACTTCAAGGTCAAGGACTGCAAAAAACCTACGGCAGTTTGCAAAAATGGCCTCATCGTAGAACTGATGCAGACGGGTATGCTCGATGTCTGCGCCAGCTCGCTCAATGACTACAGCTACGACAATTGCCCAGGCCCGCTCAAGTTTTCGTTCAGCAGCAACGTCCTCGACACCTGCATGCGTTTCAACTGCCTAGACCTTGGCGTGAACCCTGTGAAAGTATGGGTGACAGATGCCGCTGGCAATCAGGATTTTTGCGAGACCTTCGTTGTGGTGCAGGACAATATGTTCTCCTGTGGCAATGGCCAACCAATAATCGGTTTTATTTCAACTTCAGATAATGACCCGTTGGAAAGCGTGGAAGTAAGGTTGAACAGCAACAGCAACTTTCAGAACACAGCGACCAATGCCGATGGCCAATACATTTTTGGCGGCCTAAACATCGGTGATGACTACACGGTGACCCCGAAAAAGGACGACGACCCAGCGAACGGCGTCAGCACTTTCGACCTCGTGCTGATTTCAAAGCACATTCTTGGATCAACGCCGCTGGGTTCGCCCTACAAGCTAATCGCTGCAGATGCCAACAACTCCAAAACGGTTACGACATTCGACCTAGTTGAAATCCGCAAGCTGATATTGCACATGAACGACGAGTTCCCGAACAACACCTCCTGGCGCTTCGTGGATGCGAACTACCAGTTCCCAAACCCGAACAACCCTTGGGCTGAGGTTTTTCCGGAAATCGTCAACATCAACGATATGCCAGGGGCCATGAACGACGTGGACTTTGTGGCGGTGAAAATCGGCGACGTGAACGAAAGTGCCAGCGGATTTGCGGGCGGCAGCGACACGGGCGAGCGAAGCAGCGGCACCCTGACCTTTGAAATGGACAACCTGACCTATCAAGCTGGCGAAGAAGTGACTGCCATCTTCAAGGCCACCACGTTCGATGATGTCTATGGCTTCCAGTTCACCATTGATTTCAACAAAGACTTGCTGGCGTTCAAGCAGGTGGTACAGACAACCTATACCGGAATGGGCAATTTCGGCACAACGATGGTGGAAAATGGCTTTGTGACAACGAGCTGGGAAACCAACCCCTTACTGACCTTGGCAAGCGGCACGGAAGTCATCCAACTAAAATTCACGGCCAAAGCAGCGGGCAGTTTGTCGGAAGCAATTGGCATCAGTTCCAGCTTCACCCCAGCGGAGGCGTACATCGGTGACCCAATTGAGGTCTATGAAGTTGCTTTGCAATTCAACAACGGCAATGCCTCCGCTTCCAACGATGGTATCCAACAGGGTTACATGCTTTACCAGAACATGCCTAACCCGTTCAACAAGCGCACCTCCATCGCCTTCCAGTTGCCGACCAACAGCGAGGCCGTGCTGACAGTGTATGATGCCCTTGGCAAAGTAGTGACCACCATCGCTGGCCAATATGCTGCTGGCTACAACGAAATCGAACTTGACCGCAACAACCTCCCTAGCGAGGGCCTGCTCTACTACCGACTCGAAGCTGGCAGCTTTACCGCCACCCGCTCGATGACGGTGGTTAGGTAAGCTGGATACTGGATACTGGATGCTGGATGCATGCGAACACATCAAGCATAAAATATCAAGTATCCAGCATTCCGTATCAAATATCCAGTATCAAGCAGCATCCAGCAGCATCCAGTATCCAGTATCCAGTATCTTCCCATTAAACCTAAGATAGATAGATTTGGAGTAAAATTTGGGCCGCTTCCCTCAAGGGAGCGGTTTCTTTTTTTTAACGAGTATGCACGGCTGCATTACTCTCCGAAAAGCAAAGCAGGTTCAAGATGGCAGTATTGCACAAAATTCGTTTCTTCGCAGAAATTTACTGCCATGAAGAACCCCCCCATTTTAATGATTTTGACTTGCTGCTTCGCAACAGCCTACCCGCTCTTTGCGCAGCAAACGGAAGGGGACACGCTGAAAACCAACGAACTGGCGCCCGTGACCGTCACCGCCTACCGGGTGGAGATGAGCGACATGGCCACACCGCTCTCCATGACCCGAATTGGTGAAAAGCAGTTGCAAACGGGCGCTCAACAGCTTGGCCTCGACGAAGCGTTGATGAACGTGCCCGGCCTTTTCGTGCAGAACGGCACCAACTTCGCCCAAGACATCCGGGTAAGCATCCGGGGCTTTGGGGCGAGGTCGGCCTTTGGCATCCGGGGGGTGAAAATCCTTGTGGACGGCTTCCCTGAGAGCACTCCCGACGGCACGGCCCAGGTGGATGCAATTGACCCCAGCTCGCTGACCGGCCTGACCGTAATTCGCAGCGGCACAGGCGGCCTCTACGGCAATGCCAGCGGCGGCTCCATCAATTTCAACACCATGAAGTTCAACGACGAGGAATGGGGGGAGGCAGGAGTTACCGTTGGGAGCTATGGCTACCAAAAAAGCCAAATCAAGATGGGGGGCGGCAAAGCAAACAAGTTCCTGTATTCACTAAACGGCGCATTCACTAGTTTGGACGGCTACCGGGAGCATAACGCTATGAAGAACTACCTCGTGAATGGCGGTTTTTTGATTCCGATTGATAGCACAATGACCATTCGGGGCGTGCTCACCTATGTGAACAGTCCTTTAGCACAAGACCCCGGAGGTTTGGACGAAGAAGACCTGAAAGAGGACCGACGAATGGCAAATAACGCATTTGAATTTGATGATGTGGGTGAAAAACTTTGGCAATTGCGGGCGGGCATCGCTGTTTCCAAGGACTTGAACAAAAGCCATCGGCTGAAGGCCAGTTTTTTTCAAACCAACCGCAGCTTTGAAAGTTTTCTCGTTAACGATGCGGTCAAGCTGCAACGGTCGTTCACTGGTGGCACCTTCAATTACGAGTACCGCACGAAGCCCGGCCACCTGAACTGGAGCCTTAACCTCGGTGCCGACCTCGAAAACCAGGCGGACGACCGCAAGCGGTTCGACAACGACGGAAATGGCTTTGAAGACCAATATGCCTACCTGACCGAGTCCTATGCCTCCGCTGGGTTTTACGCCATCCAAAAATTGGAGTTCAACGAACAGGTTTACTTGTTGGCAAGCCTGCGCTACGACCGCATCTTTATCAATGTGGACGACAAGTTCCCCGACAACATCAATGCGGACGACTACAAGGACGATTTCGCTGCGTTAAACCCAACCTTGGGATTTTCCGTAACACCCAGTGAGTATGCCACCATTTTTTTCAACTATGGCAGCAATTTCGAGACCCCAACCTTGTTGGAACTCAGCCAAGCAGGCGACGAAGGGCTAAAGCCGCAAACAACCAAATCTGCTGAACTTGGTATCAGGGTTTTGTCGGAGGAGCAAAAAATAAAGGTGGAGATAGCCCTGTTCAGGATGAACTTAAAGGATGAAATAATTAGGGTGACGGAAAATTTTGGGAACAATCTCTTCCGCAATGTGGGCAGTTCGACGAGGATGGGGGTAGAATTGTCCATGAATGGAAAAATGGCAAAACACTTGGCTTTTTCCATGAATGCCAATTTCTACGACTTCGAATTTGAGGACTACGACACTTATGACCGCAACAAAATGCCAGGACAGCCCCGCTACATGGCTGGCTTCATGTTTAGCAATTCAAGGATAAAACATCTTATGCTCACGGCTGGCGGCAACTGGGTCGGCAGCATCTACGCCGACTTCGACAACAGAGAAAGCGTTGATGATTACTTTTTCGGCTACTTCAGGGCAGCCTATGATTTCAAGTTCAAGGAGAATGTACTAGAATTATACAGCGGCATCAACAACCTGTTCAACGAGCGCTATAACGCAAACGTCAGAATAAACAACAGCAAACCCTTCGAACCCGCCCCGTTGCGCAATTTTTACACCGGCCTTAAAATCCGTTTCTGACCATGAATAAACTGCCATTTATACTTTTATTCTGCTTCGCAACGGCCCAACTCTCGGCCCAAACGGATACCCTTGGCCTGCCCAGCCCCACCGAAGACCTGCTCGAAGGCTACTCCCAGGGTCAGGACGAAGATGGCAGCTTTGACTACAACGACCTCCTCGACCGCCTCAGCCACTTGCGCCGCCGACCCCTCGACCTCAACCAAGCCACCGCCAACGACCTTGCAGAATTCCCCTTTTTGACTGATTTGCAGCGCATCGCCCTGCCCGAATACCGAAGCAAATACGGCAACCTCGTCTCCATCTTCGAGCTGCAAGCTGTGCCCGGTTACGATGTGGCCACTATCAAGCAACTGCTGCCTTTCGTATCGGTCAAGGAGCCAGGCCTGCTCGACCAAGCTCCCCAAACCATTTCCAATAGCCGCCATCAAGTACTGCTGCGTTGGTCACGCCAATTGGAGGAAAAAGCGGGTTATAAGATGCCAAACGACTCGATACCTAGCCGCTATGCTGGCAGCCCCGACCAACTATATTTCCGTTATCGTTTCACAAAAGGCGACCGAATCTCGGCGGGCATCACAGCGGAGAAGGATGCGGGCGAGGCGTTTTTCAAGGGCAGCAACAAAAAGGGATTCGATTTTTACAGTGCCCATGTTTTTATCAAAAACCCCATCCGCAGGGTGAAGTCATTGGCCTTGGGCGACTATTCCGTCACCATGGGGCAAGGTTTGCTGATATACCAGGGCTTTGCGCCGAGGAAGAGCGCACTATCCACCTTGGTAAGCCGGAGTGGGAAGCAGTTGCGGCCCTTCACCTCTGTCAGCGAGTTCGATTTTTTTCGGGGTGCTGCTGCAATCATTGACTTGGGTAAAAAACTGGAACTGCTCGCCTTCGCCTCCACCCGTCAGCGTGACGCCAACCTCGACACCGAGGACGACACCGAAGACCCCGATGCCTTCTTCGCCACCTCGCTCCAGACCAGTGGCCTTCACCGCACCGCCAGCGAACTAGCCGATAGGGGCGCCATCCGGCAAAACTCGGCGGGGGCTACCCTCAAGTACCGGGGCCGCCGCCTGCAAGTCGGGGCGAATGCACTTTACGAGCACTTGGACAAACCACTACAACGCCGCCAAGACCTCTACAACCAGTTCTATTTCAATGGACAGACCCTGCTGAACCTCAGCTTGGACTATGGTTTTACGCTGCGCAACGTCTATTTCTTTGGTGAGACCGCCCGTAGCCGAAACGGGGCCATTTCCGCTGTGAACGGTCTCGTCGCCGCCCTCGACCGCCGGGTGGATGTGGCCATTGTGCTGCGCAATTTTGACCGTGACTATCAATCGCTGAACGCAAAACCCTTTGCAGAAACCAGCGGTGGCTTGAACGAAAAAGGCGCTTATTTCGGCCTGCAAGCCCAACCCACGAAGCGATGGCGCATCAACGCCTACTTCGACCAGTGGCGCCACGACTGGCTCCGCTTCGGGGTGGACGCCCCCTCCAACGGCAACGAGTGGTTGGGGCGGGTGACCTTCACCCAAAAGCGGAAATTGGAAGCCTACGCCCAGTTGCGCAGCGAAAAAAAAGAAGAAAACTACAGCGGCGAACCCACCCAGGTTGACCGATTGACCGTTCGCCACAACCTGCAAGGCCGCCTGCACCTCGCCCTGAAATTGGGCCCCGCCGTGGAGTGGCGCAGCCGCCTTGACCTTGGCTCATCGGCCGCTTCTGGTACGACCATCGAAGGCATGTCCATTTTTCAGGAGTTCATTATAAAGCCGTTGAGTTCACCCTTTACGGCCAGTACCCGCTTCGCCATCTTCTCCACGGGCGGCTACGACGTGCGCTTCTACTCCTTCGAGCGGGATGTACTGAACGACTTTTCCATCCCCGCCTACTACGACCGGGGCAGCCGCTTTTATGCCAACCTTGGCTATCGCCTCAGCAGCGAACTTAGGTTGGAATTGCGGTACGCAACGACATATTATCCGGGTGTGGAAGAAGTGGGTACAGGGAACGAAGCCACCATCGGAAACAGGCGCAGCGAGGTGAAGGTGCAGTTGAGGGGGGAGTTTTGAAAAAAACTGAAAACAATTCTATTATTGCGACTATTAAGCACTAATCTCATTGTGAAAAGAAACATTACAATCCTCCCCATGGTGGCTTTATAGGTCAATAGCGTTTCTGCAAACGTATAAGGGAACCATAGCCTGTCTTTTCGATGAGTCTTCACATCAAGCTTGGGCACTGCCTCAGACAGTTAATCAATCAACTAAATAATGGTATTTGGATGCAATTGAATTGTATTAATTTTCAATTACATCCAAATATTCAATACAAGAAGATACCACTAAAAATAAATCCTATAGATTAAATTGGGGAACATCCCGAATTGTTTCACATAACCCACCTTGTTAGGTTCCCGTTCGTCATAATATTCACTCAATCTGCTTGCGTTATTGGTGGCATTGTCAATATTGAGGTAAAACTCATGGGTAACCCGTTGCTTGTTGATTTTATAACTTGCGGAAACCGTGAATTGGAACAGGTCGTCCAGCTTGTCTTCGTAGGCATTTTCATAGTCCCAAAACTTACCTTGTGCGGGGTCAACAGCTACATTTCCATCGGCATCCCGCAGCAGGGGGATGTATTTCTTGCCACCTCCGTAAAACACTTTGGCATTCAAGGACAGGCTTTTGTTTTTATGGCGACCAAGGTTGACGAACTCCTTGCCAATCAAGAAATTGACCAAGTATTGACCGTTGAACGCCGTGTTCCGTTCCTTGCCATCCAATGCCTTATAGGTGGAATTAAATACTGAGCCATTTAAGATACAATAAAAATTGCGGTTCAGGAAACGCTCCAAGGTGAACTCAACGCCATAGTTTTTACCCGTACCCTTATTCACCAAATCAACATAGCGGAACTCCAAGCCTTCGTTGATGGTCGCATAGTGGCTGGTGTCCAAATTTTCGATGGGCAGGTTGAAGAGGTGCTGGTAATATAGTTCTACCTGAGCCATCAGGTTTTTGGTAAACTGCATTTTATAACCTGCCACAAAATGGTGCGCTTTTAGCAATCCCAGGTCCTTATTTGGCTCTATAAGGTTGCCGTCGGTGTTTTCTACCTGCGCAAAATAGTTGTGGACACTTTCCATGGTGCTGTGCAGACCGTAGCCCGCATGTACGGAACTGATATTGTTCAGTTTCCAGTTCATGGCAATCCTTGGCTCAATGGTGGACTTTTTATTGTAGAGCACGTTCATATTATGGATGCCAGAAACGAGGGTAATATCGTCGTTGATGCGGTATTTCCAACTTGCGAAGCTTCGAATGGTGCCGATTTGTTCCTTAAAATCAACCAAGCTGATGCGTTCGTCAGTGATGCCTTTGAGATGGCTTTGTCCGTAGTCATAATCAAAGAGCGCATATTTCACGCCGACCTGCAACTTATTCTTGGCGTTGATTTTATTATTGTAGGTGATGCCTGCTCGATAGGTTGTCTTTTTCAGGTCGCTTTTAAAATTGAGCCTTGTATTGAGAATCGAATCACGTTCGATTTCCCCATCCTCGTCCCTGATTGGAAGGGTGAACACTTCATAGTTTTTATCCGATGAACCATTTCCAGCTACGGAAAACGAAGACTTTATATAGCTTTTTTCATTGATGCTAAACGTATGGTTGAGGCCGATATTCAGCAGATATGCCGACTTGTCATAGTCTTCTTGCACGTTATCCAACATGCTGTTGTCGCCAGGTGTTTCCCGGATTTCCGGCTGAATATCCTTAAAAAAGGCGCTACTGCTCCCGCCCAACCCAAAGAAAGAGAAAATACCCGCTTTTTTTGTCGGCAACATAACCTTGAAGGCTGCATCCTGGAATTTTGGGACACCACCTACTTTCAGAAAACCAATTTTATCCAGCAATGTGACAGTGGAATATCGGTAATTCAAGAGATAAGAGCCGCCATAGCCTTTCTTAAAAGGCCCTTCCAGCATTACGTCCGTTCCGAGGATGCCTATACCAAAGGAGGATTCCCTTTTTTCGTTGTTGCCATTGCGTAGGTTTACATCATATACGCCCGATAAAACATCGCCATATTCCGCCGAAAATGCGCCAGTATGAAAATCGGAAGTGGACAAGAGGTTGTTGTTAAGGGCGCTGATGCCGCCTGATACGGCGTTTTGGTCTGCGAAATGGTTGGGGGTGGTGATTTCCATGCCCTCTAATCGCCACTGCACATATTTCGGTGAATTTCCCCGCACGATGATGTCGTTGTTACCATCCGGCGTATTAGTGACACCTGCGAAGGAGGTCAATATCTTGGAAGGGTCGTTGAACCCGCCTGCATACCGCTTGGATTGCTCCAAAGAGACGGAACGGCTACTGATGAGCGACATCTCGTTCAAAGCTTCCCCAGTGTGTTGCGTTGCAGTGACCACCACCTCGTTCATCTGCATCACAGACTCCTGTATATAGAGGTCGAGCACCACTTCTTTTGCGGTGATAACCTCTATATTCGGAATGGTTTGGTCTTCATAGCCAAGATAAGTTAATTGGAGGTTAACCTTGCCAAGTGGCACTTTTTCCAATCGGAAACCACCGTCCAATTCGGTCACTGTGCCCAGCAATGGGTCGGAACCTAATACCACCACCTGTACACCATATATAGGTGATTTACTGTCGGCATCCTGTACGGTGCCCTTATGGTCTGCACCATTTTTGGCCCACGGCCAATGCGGAGAAAAGCATTGCAAATAATGTGATTAAACTGAGTTTTTTCATGATTGATAATGATTGTAGATTGATGAAAGAAAATGACTAATTAGGAGAGTGTGGGAAGGCAAATGAGTTTTTTTCCCCAATAAGCACCCTCCTGTTGAGCAGTTAAGAAAGTTGTTTATTGGTTGTTGTAAGGGCCATGAAGTTTTTATGCACTTTTTGGAACATAAAACCTACGAGTGTGCAAGCTGCGGCGTCAACCAAATGGTCTAAGAAGAATAAACCAGCTTCGACGCCAGTGATGGACGGGCCAAGGGCTTTGTCCACGACTGCCCAGCAAATGTTCGGAGTAGCCTGCACATTTAATTGTGCCGTAAAAAACACCGTGATTAAGATTAAAATTGGTCGCATTTGATTTAGTTTGAAAATTAAGAATGCACAAATGTCCCCTGAGTCTCGATTTTGTACAATACTGATTTATCAGTATGCCTACGCAGCGAAGTGCATAACTAGTTGATAATGTGAGTGATAGAATAGTTGAGACCCCTAATTAGTTGCTTTGGGAATGCCTGGCAGGTGTAAGAGGTGTTGTAGGATGATTTCCAAAGTCTCGAAGATTTCGGAAATCTTATGCTAGCCTAATCTAACAAGCCATATTTAGAGGCGAACATGACCGCTTCGAATGAATTGTTCGCCCCCAGTTTTTCCAAAAACCTTTGGCGGTGCGTGTTAACGGTATGCAGGCTGATGGACAACCTATTGGAGATTTCCTTGCTGAGAAGTCCATTCTTCACAAGTTTCAATATTTCCAGTTCCCGGTTGGTCAGTTCATAACCAACTTTTGTGGATGCTTCATAAGGGACGGAGTTCCCTGTCTTGAAATTCAGGAACTGGCATTTGATGCCGTTGAATTCTTCCTGGTTTGGGGAAATATCCACGATGCCAAGCAGGAGCCAAATTTGCCCTGTTTTATCCAATTCAATAAACTGGTGTTGTTCGATTAATCGCACGTATTTATGTTGTGCATTGTGCATCCTATATTCACTTATCAATTTATGACTTAATTTCTCCTCGCTCGAAAAATTCTCAAATATCTTAAAAACCGAAACACTATTAAGGCTCAGTTTTAATGCATCTTCGGGATGGATTTTGTCAACAAAGAAGGCTTGTCCAAGCTTTTCATAATCAGACTTAACATAGCCTAGTTGCTGGCCGAAATTGGATGAATAGAAAACGATTTGCCGTTTGCTCACATCGAACAGGCTTACCCCTGAGTTGCCGATGTCAGCCAAGGTTTGAAGTGCGGCCTTGTGTCTTTCCAATTTGGCAAAGTCCAGGTTCGCCTCTTCGAACTTATAGCGCATGAGGTATTTGAAAAAGATTTCTTCGACATCGTTTTGCTTTGCCATTTGACTTTGAACATTTGGTATCAGCCAATTGAAAGCCAGAAAATTGCGTTGTCTCATTTGCCAAAGCTTCCATTTGGTTGCGCCAAATATAAAGTATAATTCCAAAAAGCGAAGCGAGCAGATGCTTTTGGGTGCGATTTTTATTTGAGAATTCAGATTGCCTTACATCGGACGGGTTGTCAAGACATTTGCCTTGTTTTGTAAGTGTCAGCTCCTAGGATTGTCAATCGGTATTGATTGAAAGCTTTCCATCACTAGCTCTTTGCTGACCGAGATTCCTGCTGTCGTTCCCATGGCTACTGCATTTGCTACCGTCCGCATCCGGGTGGTGTTGTCGCCACAGGCAAAGATTCCCTTTGCACTGGTCTTTTGAAAAGCATCAACCATGATGTATCCATCCTGGGTCAACTCACACCCCAATTCAGTGGGAATACTGCAGTTTTGTTCAAATTGATTGCGAACGTACAATGCAGAACAAGAAGCTGACGTGCCATCCTTGAAAACGATTTTTTGGAGACGACCGTTGGTATGTTCCAATTTTTCGATTGGCGTTTCGATGGTTTTGATGTTGTGCTTTTCGAGCATTAGCGTTTGTTCTTGCGTCAAAGTGGATTTGCCGTTGGAGTAGAGCGTAAGGTCTTTTGTCCAATTTGAAATAAGCATAGAAAACTCAAGGCCATATTCTCCATTGCCCAAAATGCCAGTAGCTTCATTTCTTACTTCATAGCCATGACAATAGGGGCAATGCAAGACTGAAATGCCCCAGCATTCGGCATATCCTGCTATCTCCGGCATTATGTCTTTTATCCCCGTGGCAAAAATCAGTTTTGTAGCTTTGAATATTTCTCCAGATTCAGTTTGTATTTCAAAACCGGTTTCCGTTTTTACGCCTTTGGATGCAAGGCCGTGGTAGAACTTAATGGTGTTATATTTTCCTACTTGACACTTTGCAAGAATGGCTATCTCCAAGGGTGTTCTTCCGTCTTGGGTAAGGAAATTGTGCGAGTATGGAGTTTGTATATTGCATGGCATTCCACCATCAATAATCAAAACTTGCTTCAACGACCTTCCTAAAGCCATGCCTGCCGCAAGCCCTGAGTAACTCCCACCAATAATAATCACGTCGAAATTGTTGCTGCTTTTCATCTAGTTGTTATTTATGAATTTTTAGCAAAAGTGCATTAAGGCAGGGATTGCCTTAACAACCCCTGCTTTTTTGCCCGTTTCTTGCCGTTTTAATCTGCAAAAAAATCTCCCTCAAATGCGCTGAGTGTTAACGTTTTTCTGTTGTTTGTGAGAACAATCGGATGATTGAATCAACAAAAGGTACACCAACAAAAACTATCCACGGCACCAAAGTTAGTGTCAGAATGAAGGTTCGCAGGTATAAAGGCAGAACGGCCAATGGTTCGCCCAGAAAATAAAGAAACAGCGTAATGGATGGGTAAATTACCACCCAAATCTTCAGGGATGCGATTAATTTCATTTTAACTTTCATGCAAGTTGCTTTTAATTTGTTGTTTAATTTAGGCACAAAATTACCCTCATGCGCAACCTGCTGGATAGGACAAAAATGAAGTTGAATAGGACTTATTTGAAAAGTTGCCGAAATGATACTGGCGTATAGCCTGTATGCTTTTTAAAAAACCTGATGAAGTAAGAGATGTCTTCATAGCCCAACATGTCGGCGATTTGAGCTATTTGGTTGGAGGTTGACAACAAGTATCGCTTAGTTTCTAAGATGACATGCTCATTGATTAGCTCAGAGCACGTTTTGCCGGTGATTGCTTTGGTGATTGCATTGAGTTGGTAGGGTGACAAGTTCAGCAGCCCAGCATAATCTGACACTTGCTTGTGCTTGAAAATATTGGTTTCGATAAGCTCCAACAATTCATCCAAGCGCTCTTGTTCATACAACCTTTGTCTCCCTGTAGGCTGTTCAGCAAGTTGTCGCTGCCTAACAAGCTCGATTAAGAAAATCCCAAGGCTGGCTTTTATGACTTCCAGGTAACCTTCTTGTTTTTCTGCGAATTCTTGAAAAATGTAAGCTAAATTGGAAAACAGTTTTTCAACCTTATGGGATTCAAGTTGGCAGAAGTTTTTATGGGTCGTTTTTCGCAACAGTTGTCTTGCAGCATAATCAGTCGGATAGTAGAAATCAGCGTTGAACTGCATCAGGTAGCCAGTACTTCCTGCTTTGAGTATAAGCTGGTGAACTTGGCCTGGCCGAAGAAAGAATACAGTGTTATCACAGACTTCATACGAGACAAAGTCTATTTCATGGCATCCAGCCCCTTTTCTAACTGCCAAAATGAGGTAATAATCATGCCTGTGGAACGCATGAAACATGTCCCCACCAATCAATAAATCTTCAACTGCCCTTATGCTAAAACCACCAATAGCTGGCGATGCATTTTTTACTGCATTGATTTTTCTTGTTGGTATATTTTTCATTTTTCCATTTGGACGATATGGCGGCAAATGCGTTTACTTTATGAGTTACAGCCCAATGTTGGTGGCAATGTAAATACAAAAATACTATGATTTGCAATATTTCCTAGGCGCATGTTTGGGATTTGGTGCTTGAAGCAAAAACGAACTACTTTTTGTCAGTTTTTCGCCCTTTTGAAGGCGCATAACCTGCCCCGGCCTAAGCCGGGAGTGGGGTTACGCAACTGAAAAAAGGTGGAAAATGGCGGAAATCTCGATGCCAATTTATCGCTAAGCGCCGTTTTGACCATGTGACCAAATCCCAAACAAGCGCTTACACTTCTATCGCAACATTTCCTTTTTTATGTCCCTTTTCAACATAAGCATGTGCATCGGCAATTTGCGCTAATGGATAAGTTCTGTCAATTACTGGTTTCAATTTTCCGGCTTCAACAAGTCCTTTCAGGAAAACAATATCTGATGCTGTATGACTAATTACACCAGTCAAAACCTTTTTGCTGCTTGTCATAGAAATCCATGCGCCCTGAAGCATTTCCGACATTCCTGCAGCACTCAGAATCATTATCCCATTTTCATTTAGCGACTTAATACTTCGTGAAACAGATATTGCTTTCACAGTATCAAAAATCACATCATAAGTTTCGCCATTTTGGGTAAAATCCTCTTTCGTATAATCAATTACTTTGTTTGCTCCGATAGATTTTACCAAAGCAATATTTGCTGTGCTGCAAACACCCGTAACCGCTGCGCCAAATGACTTTGCCAATTGAACGGCAGCACTTCCCACCGCACCAGAAGCACCTACTACAAGCACTTTTTGCCCTGGTTTTATTACTGCCTTTTTTATAAAGTGCAATGCTGTAACGCCACCAAAAGGAATGACTGCTGCCTCCTTGTGAGAAATACTAGCAGGTTTTAACGCTATTGATGCGTTCTCAGGCAGACATTTGTATTCAGCATAAGCACCAAAACTCATGTCTGCGTGACCAAAGACTTGGTCGCCAGCTTTGAAAAGTTTGACCTGACTGCCTACACTTTCTACTTCACCAGAAAAAACACTTCCGAGAATATTGATTTTTGGTTTCATAAAACCGAAAATAAACCTGACTGCAAATGGGTCAGCTTTGCGTAATCGCCAATCACCCGAATTTACAGCCGTGGCTTTAATTCTTAACAGAATCTCATTGCCTTTGGGCATTGGTTTTTCAACCTCTTTGACTTGAAGAACCTCTGGTGGGCCATATTGGGCATAAACTGCTGCTTTCATTTTTACAATTTTTATTGATGATTTCAAAGGACAAAAGTAGATGTTGCATTTTCTACTTTCGTTGACTTTGGTTAAGAAATAAGATAGTGAGTCAAATTGGTTGATTGGGTAAGCCGACATAGGCAGTGACTTCAAGTTGTAACCTAAAATTCAACCTCAATTGTTCTATGCTTGATCATTTCTTCCATTGCGGTTCAATTTGGATTTAAGCACTAGCAAATAGAAGCCAATGATGAAATCATAAGTCGAGCAAAACCAATCGTAATCGGGTGGGATTAAACTGGGGTCTCCAACATGCCCATACATAAAATCCCAAAGCCCATGCAGGAAATAACCTGCTATCATGTAATAAGAATTCTTTTTGATGCCATAGTAGGCTAACATTAAAAAGAATAATGCCTGTACGAGATTCATGATTAGTGTTGAAATGTCTGACCATGTATATCCAACATACAAAAACCCAATGGCTGCTAAAATTAAACCATAGATAACGTCCTTGTCCAATCGCTTAAAGAAAGCAAAAACCAAGATGGTAAATAACCCTGACGATATTCCGACAATTGTAGCATTCATAATGTCTGTCTTTTTAAATTTTGTGAGGGGTTAGCGTGAAATTTATCCTGTCCAGTGGATTCAAACTAGACAGAATGCCATTGATTTCACGCTAAAGCGACATGAACCACGGTTTTATTATTTAGTGATGATGGTGGTGAGCCTGACTAGGAATTGCTTCATCGTAAGGTTTATCGCCGTCAATTACTTCAAAGTGAGCCATCATTCCTGCTGCGTGGTGCTCGATGATATGGCAATGGTACATCCACATGCCGGGCCGGTTATCCGGTATCCAGGCGATTTTCACCTTACTTCTGGGCGGCAAATTGATGGTATCTTTCCAGGCCATGTATTCGGGCGCCTTGCCATTCGCTTCAATAACCTGAAAGAAAAACCCATGCAGGTGAAAGGGGTGATCCATTAAACTCGCATTAAACACTTCCCATATTTGCAGCTCGCCCACCCGCACCTAAGGTTTGTCATTGACATGTACATCGCCGTTTACCAGAAAGGTCAAACCTTCCGTCAAACTCGCACCAACAGAAAGCCGCACTTTTCTGGTTATTTCGGCATCTTGCTTTGCCAATGGCTCAATCACCCTCAATGTTTCAGGTAGAAAAGCAATGGATGCTTTTTGTTTTCTTACCTGTATAGTTGCAAACTGCTGGCGTTTTGCCTTGAAGAAGGTGCTTCTGTCATATTTCAATGCTTCCATCATAATTGTTTCACCTTCCTCAAAAGGGCCTGCCGCAATATCTACCCGCTCGCCGGGTGTTATTAAAACCTCGGTAACGGTGCGTGGATACTCCAACAGCCCCCCATCGGTTCCGATAATTTTGAATTCCTTGCCACCCAGGTACAGCATAAAATACCTTGCACTGGATGAATTGATGAAGCGCCACCTTTCCATCTGCCCAGCAGCAATTTCTATCACTGAATTTTCCATTCCATTGATTAACAAAGTGTCACCTTGGCGTCCGTCATGCTTTTCGACGAGCTGGGGAACAAACCATCTGGGCTGAGTAAATTCGTTCACCGCATCAAGTTTCATGTCATCAATCATTAGCACTTTTTCACCGTCGAAAACAGGGTCTGCTGGTTCTTCCACGATGAGCGAACCGTACATTCCCCTTTCCATTTGCACGGTTTCATTGGCATGGGAATGGTACCAAAACGTACCAGCATCGGGCAGCAGGAAGCGGTACTCAAACACCTCACCTGGCGCAACCGGTTTTTGCACCGCATCCGTGCCATCCATCGGCGCTGGCAGGCGCACCCCATGCCAATGTATCATGGTAGGTTCTTCAAGGTGGTTGGTCAGGCGGACTACTAGCGTGTCGCCGACTTGGGCCCTAAGTTCGGGGCCAGGAACCTGGTTGTTGAAGCCCCATGCCCTTATAGTTTTGCCGGGCGCTATGTCCCAGTTGAACCCACTCGCTACCAGGTTGTACACGACTTCTTTGGATTGTTTTTTCATCTTATTTATGTTTAAATCAGTTTAATGATGAAGATTGGTAAATTATCGTTTATTTCAAACGAACCCCTAAGCCAAATTCCAAAGAGAGATTTGCTATATTGCCATCAATGGCCGTAATATCCAAACGCTGCACTGGATATGGGTATAGCGGCAGATACATGCGATAGCTAAAAAAGAACTTTTTCATGCCTACCTGCGAATGGTACAACATTCCAAAGTCGGGACTAATGGAACTGGCCGATGCGGATACTTTTTCAAATTCAGGGTTCTCCAATGTCTCCTTGAAACTATTGTATTTTATGCCTCCAAGTAGCGAAAATGTGTGGGAAGCACGTTTCGAGTAAAGCGTGGTTCCCACGCCAATTTTTTGACTGAGCGAATAGTTATAATTGGTCTTTATATAGTTAAAATCCCGAAGAAATACGCTGTTATAAGTATAAGCGGTATAGGACGTCAGACTCAACCGCCTTTTAATATCCCACTGCACCAGGTTGCTAATGACTAAATCAGCCGTTGGATAAGGATTTAGGCCAATTGCCGGTGCTATTTTCAATTTTTGCGCAGAAAAATCCTTGTATATGTTCGCAGGAATATCATGTTGTGCGACCAAAGCCGAGAGTTTCAGCAGGAAGAAGGGGATGAATAAGAATTTTGCCATTTTCATGTTGCTATTTTTTTAATTGATTCAAGAAAGTCCAGTTAGGAGGTCTTGAAGTTACCTCCTAACTTAGTCGAAGGTTTGATTATCTGAATTTGAAATAGAAATTCAAGCCTTTCAGAATATTGGGATTTTTAGAACCCATGTGGTCAAGGTGCTGTTCAATGTGGCGCTGCATGGCTATATAGTCATAATAGTTCTGTAGCCGCTGGTAAAACGCCTCAAAAGGGGCAAGCATTCTTCCTTGATTTTCCAACTCGCCCAAGCCCAAAAACACCAACTGCTGGTTGTTTGAATTGATGGCCCGGTTTTCCTGCTCCAGCCTGAGCATGATTTCATTGTCGTACCAAATGGAGGGGCTTAGCATGATATAATTGCCAAATAACTTGTTGTGGTTTGTAAAGGCATGGGCAGCCAGCAGCCCACCAAACGAATGTCCCAATATGGTCCTGCTGCTTCTGAGGGTATCCACAGCATATTCGCTTTCAATCATGGGAATTAATTCATTTTCAATAAACTGCATGAATTTTTCTGCGCCGCCGCCGCCTTCGTTGGCTATTGTTGGCGTATAATCATCTACCCTGTCATTTCCATAACCAATACTTACTACCAGCACATTGGAAATGGATAAGTTATGGCTGATTTTTTTGCAATTTTCAGCGACAAAATCGAAGTCTTGTTCACCGTCGAGAACGTAGATGGTAGCATACGTTTGTGTTTCAGGGCTATAGTTCTCGGGCAAGGCCACTTTAATTGGATAGGTTGCGGCACTTGAAGTAGATTCAATCGAAAACGATTCCGTTAAATCAGCACTGAAATCTTCTTTTTGGCAAGAAGCAATCACGAATACAAGCAGTAGTGGAATTAAATTTTTCATTTTTTTATTATTGATAATTGTTGTTTTGAAGAAGAGCCACTCCCGAAAGAGCAGCTCTTAGTTAATTATAAGTTGCAATAGTTTTGGCAATTGCAAACACCACTGCAATTACACCTTGTAGAAAGTGAAGCAGTACCGCAGGTACATGTTTCGCATATACAAACTTCACAAGTGCAGGTAGCAATTCCGCAGTTGGACTTACTTTCGTTTTGAGCACTTTGGCTCAATGCTGTCATCTTTTTCATAATCATCTTTTTTGAAGAAATTTATTATTTTGTCTTAATTGACGGTACAAAGGTGAGGCATACAAGAGCGCAAAAAAGGACAAGGACATGTCAGAAACGGACAAAATAAAACGGTGCTGTCGGTATGGTAAATTCCTTCGCAAAAACGAGCTATAAACAACCGTCACCAAGTAACCAATAGCAACTATTCTAAAAACCAGAAGGGTATGAATGCAAATAGCCCCGATTGAAAATCAGGGCTATTTAAATTAAAGCACTTCGGGGTTCCTTTGCGTAACATCACTGTACTACTTTTTTAAAATTCTTTGCAATTGCCTTGCTGTCTTAAATCCACATTTTGAAGCAATGTATTCAATCGTGTATTCAGGATTATTAAGCATTGTATTTGCATATTCTTTTCGCAATAGGGTTAAGTATTCCAATACAGTAGAACCAGTTTTTTCTTTGAAGACCCTGGCAAGGTTTCTTGGGCTCATTCCCACCTTAGCGGCAAGCGACTCAATACTGTTATCTTGGGCAAGATTATCAATAAGGTAATCCTGTACTTCGTGGATTTGTGGGTTGATATGATTGCGGTAATCCAGGTATATACTTTGTTGTTTATGCCTTCCACTTCTTCTGTGATAAACGACAAGCCCTCGTGCAACTTTATGTGTAAAAAGCGCCCCTTTAAGTTCCTCCAGAATTGCCAATGCTAAATCTATTCCGGCACTAATCCCTGCGCTTGTATAAATATCATTACTTTTTACATAAAGAATATCTGCAACAACTTTTGCTTGTGGAAATTGTGTTTGCAGTTCATCGACCCTGCGCCAGTGGGTTGTACATTCCGTGTTTTTTAGCAAGCGTGCATGCCCCAAAGCAAATGCCCCGTTGCAAATGGAACAAACTGTTATTTTATTTTCTGAGCATTCTTTCAACCAATTAAAGAACTCACGTTCTGCCATAAACGCGATGCTCCTAACGTATTCGCAATCCATTCCTGGCACAAAAACAAAATCTCCCTCCTTCAATTTTGCGTTTTTGAAATGTTCCATTTTCCCAAATCCAAGACCTGAAGTGCTTATCGGAGTTTCCCGGTATTGATAGAACTCTAAGTCTGCTTCTAATCCGTAAAATTTGGCTTCCGTGAATACCTGTACTGGTCCTGCCAAGTCAAGCAATTCAACTGTTGGTGGGATGATAAATGCTATTTTTTTCATGCTAAATTAATTTTGAAAATTGTGTTAAAGCCTGATTGATGATGCAAAAGTGGGGTAATGAAGCGCTCAGAATAGGACAAGAATAGGTCAAATACGGACAAAACAAAAATGAAACAGTTGGAATGTTAAATTTGACCACAAAACAAGGGGTAAAAAAACAACAGCCGCTCCCAAAAGAGCGGCTGTTCTTGATGATTAGCCACAACTATTGCAATTGCAGGTATCGCCACACGTGCAATCGTCTGTCTTTGAAGAGACACAACCACAAGTTTCGCAGGTACAGATTTCGCAGTTGCAAGTTGAATTTCCACATTTGGAAATGTTGTCGCTTTGAGCGCTATAGCTCAGTGCTGTCGTCTTTTTCATTTTAAATGATTTAATAAATTAGTTTGATAGGACAAAGGTATGCCTGGCACCTAGGACAGATGTTATACTACTTTGGGGAAGCCTTATATAATTTTGGGACTACACTTTGTCCAGCGCCTTGCGCTTGGACATGCCGACTTCCTTGAAGTAGGAAGGTGTGAGGCCCGTTGTTCTTTTAAACTGCGCAGAAAGGTGTGCCGTGCTACTATAGTCAAGCTCAAAAGCAATTTCGGAAAGGGTCATTTGCCTGTAAACAAGTAGTTCCTTTGCTTTTTCTATCCTCTGTTCAATAAAAAAATTCTCTATTGTTCGCCCCTCTACTGAAGAGAACAAGCTGCTGAGGTGGGTGTACTCGTAGTTCAGTTTTTCGGAAAGGTAAACTGAAAGGTTGAGTCTCATTTCTTTTTTATCTACCTCGTTTCGTGCCTTCTGAATGGCAAGCAGCTTTATTTTTTCAATCAGTCCACTCTTATGGTTATCAATCATTTCAAACCCTACTTTTTCCAGCTCTTCGGAAAGGATTTCTTTTTGCTCACTGCTCAGCTCAAGGTTCAAGCGAATCTCTCCCAATAGCACCTTTAGATAAAGAATGTTTGCCTTTTCCAAAATACCCTCGACAGAAAGAACACAACGGTGACAAACCATGTTTTTTACATTCACTATGTTTAGTGGCATGATTAATTTATTTGGAATGGCTGATAACACCAATTTTTCAAAAAATATCCGTCACCCCTTGAAGCCACCGACTGCCAACTGCCGAATTGCCAACCCCTACACCTCCGCCTCCTGCATCTTCAACTCAAATTTCCCATCCAAGAACTTGATTTCGAGGTTCCGCCTATACTTGAACCAAGACACGATTTCCTCGCCGAGAAACTCCCGGCGCCAGCCGCTGAAGGTCTCGTCGTCGAAGAAGTCCTTGTCGTTCTTCATCTTTTTCAGCACGTTGCGGGGCATGACGATGTGGTGGCTGATGCCCTCTTGTAGGCATTTGTAGCGCACGAGCAGGTCGAGCATCTCCATGAGGATGTCCTGCTTTGGGTTGTCGCTGTTGTCACGGGGAATGCGGTTCAGCACGTCCTTTTCTTCTTGGGTGGCGGGGCGCTCGTACATGTCCACGAACTGCTTGCCGAACTTGCCAATGATATTGTCCGGCAGGCGGCGGTCACCTTGCAGCGCCTCCAGGCCAGAATGCACGGCCCGCACAATGGCACTGATGAATTTGCTGGGCAGCACCATCTCACGGGAGTGGTTGCGGCGCTGGGCCTCCTCGGTGCGCCAGAGCATAAGGCGCAGCAGGAAAACCTGTTCCCGGCGGCGAAGGCTCTTGATGATATTGCTTTCGAGCACTTCCCTGTAGGGGTCTTGCTCGTAGGTAGCGGGGTCTTCGAGGAGCTTGAACTCGTCGTAAGCCCATTCGAGGCGGCCTGTTTTTTTCAATTCATTGGTGATGTTTTGCCAAAGGGCGTAAAGATGAACTACATCGTGCAGGGCGTAGTTGAGTTGCTTGGTCTGGAAGGGGCGCTTTTCCCAGTCGGTCACCGTGTAGCCCTTGCTCACTTCGATGCCCAGTTCGCTCTCCACCAGCTTGCTGAAACCGACGGGGTGCTTGTAGCCGATGAATGACGCCGCCATCTGCGTGTCAAAACTGTTCTTTGGCAGGATGCCATAGTAGGTATGGAAAAGCCGGTAGTCGTTGTCGCCGGCATGAACGATTTTGAGCACTTTTTCGTCCACGAGCAAGTCAATGATGGGCTGTATATCCTTGACTTTCAGCGGGTCGAGCAGGTAGTAGCCGTGCTCGGTGCCTATTTGGATGAGGCATATCAGGGTGATAAACCGCTTCTCGCCGATGAACTCCGTGTCGAAGCACATCCACTCGATACCTTTGTTTTCCTGTGCGAAATCGGCAAGCCCTTCGGCAGTTTCTATCAATTTATATTTGACTCCAGTATCTGGCATAATCAATGGGTTGTGAGGTGTGTTAATTGCTCATTGTTATTGGTCACCGTGTCAATTGCGGTTGATTTTGAGCTGTTACAACTGACCTAAGCTCGAATATTTTTGAACTGTTTGGCTTGGGTTTAAATGATTTGAGAATCAAAAGCATTTAATCGCAAAAAAACTCGTTTTGTTTCGCTGCGCAATTTTTGTAGCCTTGCGGCCAATTCTTGCGTGTGCGGCAAAGCCGGGCGAAGTTATGAATTATGCTTGCGAAGCAAAGCATGATTTGAATCTTGTAGGCAGAATCCATCGCTTTTATATACTATGGCTAAAAAACTGTTTGTTACGGGTGCATCTGGGTTCTTGGGCTGGCATGTGTTCCGGGATGCCCCAGCCGATTGGCAGCTCATTGGCTGCTGGCACGGCAATGCCGCTGGGCTGTTCCCCATGGCAGAAGCCTTCCAACTCGACCTCACCGACCGGGATGCGGTTTGGCGGGCCTTGAAAGCCACCAAGCCCGATGCTGTGCTGCATACGGCCGCAGCAAGTAACCCTGCCCATTGCGAAGCAAATAAGGAGGAAACCCGAAAACTGAATGTGGAGGCTACAGTGCAGTTGGCCGAGTTCTGTGCAGAATTGCGCAGCAAATTGGTTTTCACCTCCAGCTCGCAGGTCTATGACGGGACAAGCCCACCTTGCAAGGAAGTACCCGACCCCAATCCTAAGAATGACTATGGCCAGCAAAAGTTGGAAGCTGAAAAATTAGTGGCTGATCTATTGCCCGAAGCTGCCATCATCAGGGTGGCAGTGATGTACGGTATGGCTGGCACTGGCACCAATAATTTTCTGCAACAATGGCTGGATATATGGCGACAGGAGCGGGAGGTCACAGCTTTTTACGATGAAATCCGCTCGTTCTTGAGTGGCACTGCCGCATCCGATGGGATTTTTAAGGTATTGGAAAAAGGGGCTGAGGGCATCTTCAACCTTGGTGGGGGCAGCGCCATCAGCCGGTATGAGTTTGCGGAAATGGCCAGTGTGGCCTTCGGGTTGCCACAAGCAAAAATCATCAGAAAATCGCAGCAGGAAGTAGCATTAAGCACCTTCCGTCCTGCCGACCTGACCATGGACTTGACAAAGATCAAGGAATTGGGCTTCGTGCCACAGACGCCGTGGGAAGGGCTTAAATTGTTGGCAGGGAAAAAGGCTTAGACAGTTATCGAAGAGCCTCTCTCACCCTCTCACTTCTCTCTCACCCTCTCACTTCTCTCACCCTCTCTCACCCTCTCACCCTCTCACTTCTCTCACCCTCTAAAACATGTACATTCCCCGGAACGTAAGGAAATAGCCCAACATCGAATTCAGCTCGTCCACGTGCTTTCTATTGTCGTAGAGGCGGTTGAGGGAGCGGGTCCAACGGGCACCAAGTCCAAAGTGTTTGGTAAACAGCAGGTCGAAGCCAAGCGTTAAAGCAAAGTCGTTGTCGTTGAAGTTGACCACCTCTGCATCGTGCAAGCTACCGTATGCGGACGCTTCCAGCAGACGGCTATAGGAGAATCCACCCACGGCCTGCACCTTGTAGTAATTGCCTTCTTCTTGGTACCAGTCCTTGTAAGCTAGCATAATGGGCACTTCGATGTAGCTCAAGCTGATTTTCATGTCTCCATTGATGAATCGTTCATAGCTCCCCCGCTGGGAGTACAGCATCTCGAAGACGAGGTCCATTTTGTCCTTCAGCATGGCAGTTCCCCTAAGCCCGCCGTTCAGCCCCAATTTGTTGTAACCTGCCGAATCATCGCCATTGAGTTGGGAAGCATTAAGACCAAAGATAAGGCCTGCCTTGAAGCGTTGCTGCGCAACAGCCGTTTCATGGAAAAGCAGGCAAAGCAACAGGGCGAGTGTAGTTGAGATACAGAGTTTTTTCATGTTAACTAATTTTACAGGGGACTTTTCCTACAAAAAATCAATTGGCAAACGCTGGAACTGTACTGCTTGTTTTTTCCAACTCGAATTCTTGTCGGATGAGCAACATATTCTCGTCAATCCAATTTCTGGATTCGCTGACAAGTCGGTTGATATCGTCAGACTGAATCGGCTGGCCGTAGCGAATTTTCACATAGGTTTTAGGCTTGCTGAAACACCGAAGGATATGGGGGATGAAGGTATCGTTGCCTACCCATGCATCGCCCAAGTCAGCGTAATCAATGGCCATTGGCACCATGCTGAATCCTTCTTTTGAGGCCATGTTGAAAGCTCCAGTCCTAAAATCCATGGTCTTCGGCTCAATATGCGTCGTCCCTTCTGGGAAGATGATGACAGAATAGCCCATTTTCAGGGTCTCCCGCATGGCGGCCAGCACGTCGGCACGGCTCTTCTTGCTGTCCCGTTTCACAAACATGATGCCCGTCACCCTTGCCCCAAAGCCAATAACAGGCCAATTCGACACTTCGGCCTTGGCCACAGGCAGGGCACGTACATCTCGCAGCGCCACAATAGGGTCTATATAGGAGCGGTGGTTGCCCACGAAGATGTGGTGGCCGCTCGGTACATCCCCTTTCATGTCAACCTCTACCCCTAAGGCCGCCAAGGTTCTCGTTAAGCATAACTGCCTTATTCTCAGGGCATGCTTGAGGTCCTTGCCACGGAATATGGCTAGAATGACCACCCATGAAATATGGCTTACAATTATTGCCAGCATCGCAAGGCCCCGCCACATCGCTCTCATTTTTCCCATAACTACAAGGATTGTGGACCAAAAAATCCGAATAGAGCGGTGGAGAAAGAACATTTAAAATAATCTCCCCTCAACCTCAAACACAGAATTTTGAATTTCCACAAAAATTCACAAAGCACTTATTTTCTTCAAATCCGGCAAAAATAAGGCGATTTTGGAACTTGTCCCGACACCTCGGGATTTCGGAACGCAGACACAATTCTTTTTGAATGTGGCCTAAGTATTAACTTACTCAACCCACCCAAATCCGAAATCCGAAATCCTATCCGTTGCTTTCTTTCCGCAGCGACTCTATCATCGCAATGGGCACGTCCTTCAAGTCAAGGATGATGAAGCCGTCCAACACGTCAGAGAAATTGGGGTCAACGTTGAAGCTGATGAAGCGGGCGTTGAGCTTCAGGTACTGGCGCACGAGCACCTGGTAGTTTGAAATGTTCCGGCTCGATGTCCTCAATCAGGTTGTCGAGGGCTTGGAGTTCGGAGCCAAGACTGTCAGTGAGCATCTCGATGTCCACCCTGTCCACCTTGACCTTGAAGGGCTTTCGGGGCTTTAGGAAGGCAGCCAATTGGTTGTTGTAAAAATATTTCTTGATATAGGCCACGATGACGCCCCTCGACAGGTTCGAATAGTATTTACTGATGCTCACTGGGCCGTACAGGTAAGTGAACCTTGGGGTTTTTAATAAAAAAAACAGGATGCCCTTCCAAAGCAAGAAAAGCGGAAGCCGCTTGCGCTGGTGCGCTGGCACGATATAGGAACGGCCCAGTTCCACCGCTTTTTTCATAAATGGATAAAACCCTCCTTGATTTTGAAGAGGCTACTGATATAAAAGCCTTCAGCACCGTACCGCTCATAAATCTCATCGCCGACGCCCATTCGATAGCCCCCTGCAATTTGCTTTGCCTCCCTGTCCCAGAGGATGAGCTGCCGGTAGTAAAGGTCGTATTCGTCGAGGTCACGAGCCTTGCCTGTGCCTTCGCCCACGGCTCGGAAGGTCAGTTCCCGCAAGCGGCCAATTTCCTGGATGGTTTTTGGAATGTCCTTTGCCTCTACCACAAATATGTCGTATTCGCCTTGGGAAGCAACCAACGTCTCAAAACGAAGCTGGCCTATTTCTTTTTCAATCAATTGACTATCAACGGGTTCTGCGATAGGCTCTTCCTGCTCCGTTGGCAAGCGAAAGATATTGCGAAAGAAAAACGGCTTGACCTCCAGCCCGGTGCCAAGCGAGAAGATTTTCGATTGAATGAACCGCTTGAAATCCTTGGGCTTGGGAAATTTGGCTTGGTCTTCCACGGTTATTTGGCTGCCAACCCTAACCGTCACTTTGTGCGGTTCACCCTTTATCCATGAAACGATGCGCCCCCCCAATCCCGGCCCTACAAACCCGGGGAACGGGGTCTTCAGGCGTACTGGCACGACTGGAATCTCCGCCTTGATGACCGAGCGCATCAGGCGGTTCAAGAACTGGTCCCGCACGGGCGTGTCCAAGCTTTTGTCAGTGAATTGCAGGATGATGCAAAGCGAGTAGCCCCCGTTTTTTGCCCTGATGATTTCCTTGAAAACGGCTCGCACGTAGTCCTCCCATTGCAAGATGTTGAAATCAAGCCGGATGAAATGGTCGGCAAGTGATTCGTCGGGAATAGTTCGCCGAGCGATGATTTTGCAGGGCACCTTACCGTTTTCCAACAAGGAAATCATCACAAGTTCGTCCACGTCGTCCAGGGCTTGGTTGGCGATGAAAAGCGTCGGCTGCTTGGCTGCAAGGTTTTTAAGGCCGTGTACATCGGTTTCAATCTGCACGTTTTTTTTATGAAGCAATTCCTGCAACCTTGGGATTGGGACGAAATTATCGGGCATTGAGTCGGGATTGGTCAGAAATGAAAAGAAGGAGGTCTGGCGAATTTCCGCCTTAACATCAAAGGTATTTTTAAGGATGAGAATAAGGTTTAAATTCGCCCCAAAAACAATTACGAAAGGATGAAAAATAAGATTCGCTTCACATTCGTCGGCCTTTTGCTAGGCATTTTTGCTTTCAGTCAAAACAAGGTGACAGACATCGGACTGGAAGTACAGGTTTATCCGACAGGCATTATTCCAGGCATAAGGGCCGAAAAAAGCCTCAACAAGCATGGCGTTGGCTCAGTCAGGCTGGGCTATCAAATCATTGATCACAAAGACGCTGGCGTTCATGACGACGAAAAAGGCACTGGATTCGGCCTTACGGTGGGCTACAAGTATTATTTCCAAAAATACTTCACCGGACTACACCTTGCCCTGCGCACCGATGCTTGGTACAACACCATTGAATGGGAAGACTATTTAGACACAGGGAAATTAAAGGGGACTACCAATATTCTCGTCCTGCAACCCACCGTCGAGTTGGGTTGGACATTCTCATTTTCCGACAACCTCCTACTCGTCCCCGCCATTGCCGCTGGTTTTGAAAAAACGTTTACACCAAAGGTCAACCAACGGGCGAAGGAATGATTATGTTGGCAGGGGTTACCGTTGGGTATCGCTTGTGAGGAAGTATTGAACATCCATGAACAAAGCAAAGCAGGGTTGATTGGTTCTAGGTTTTGAGCGTGGTTTGATTTAAGATGTAAGATTGAATTGACGATTTTTCGATTAAAGATTTGCAGCTAAATCTGAGCATTTAGAGATTGGCACGTCCCCCAAAATCTTATATCGTATATCTTATATCCCGAACTTTCGGGACAGGTTCTGAAATCAAAAAAATTAGACCCAATCAACCCTGAGAGCAAGGCACTAGTCGCTTTTATAGGCTTTAACCGACCTCCTGTCCCTCGCCTTATGCCGCTCATAATATACTTCAAACAAGGCGGAGCGCTCCGCCTCATCCATTCTATAAGGAGCATCGTAATAGCCTTTTTCATTCCGTTGCCTGAAAGCCTCATACAGGGTCACTGCGCAGGCCACTGACACGTTGAGGCTTTCTGCCATTCCAAACTGCGGAATCAGGAAATTCCCATCCAACAGCGGCTTCGCTGACGATGAGATGCCCCGATGTTCATTCCCAAAAAACAACGCCACGGGTTCGGTCATGTCGAGGTGGTGAAAATCGCTCACACCCTCGCCGAGCATGGCACCAAGCACCTTGCTGTACTTGCTTCGCAATGCCTGAAAACATGCCTCCGCATCGGTGAAATATCGGGCATCCACCCATTTGCCAGACCCCATTGAGGTGCGTTTGCCTATTTTCACAAATTTGGTTTGCAAGTGAACATCTGTGTTAAGGATATAAACCTCCCCTATCCCCACGGAATCTGCCGTGCGTATGACCGCACCGATATTGTGCATGTCTGTCACATTCTCCAGCACCACCGTCAAGTCAGGTTGTCGGCGGTTCACGACAAAATGGAATTTTTCGAGCCGTTTATGATTCATCCACAACTAAAAATAACTACCTACCAGGGGTTGTCTTTTTGAAAAATTTTGAATTTCCACAACTGTTCAAGAGGTTGCCGGAGGTGTTTCTTGGGAAAAAATTGAAAATCCCCAAGGTTAACAGATACGAATTTCCCAAAACAACAACCCCAAACTTTGGGCGAAGAAACAATAAAAAAACGTCGGTGGGAAAATACCCGCCGACGTTTTTAATTTAGATAATTCCTTGTCAGTCAGCAGGTTGTAATTTAAACTCCTGAAATTTAAGGATATGCACGAATTGGTTTTCCAACTGGTCATAGTAATCGAGGTCTTCCTTGTGCTTGGAAGGGTCAGCCACTGATCTTTGAATGTCGAACCGACCATGCAGCACATCGGAGGGGCGACTGTCCAGTTGCTTAGGAAAATCTTTACCGTATTGGGCTAACTGCTTGCCGAAGTACAGCATCACATCATAGCCGAGGTATGCCTCATCATTCGGCACCGTGCCATAGCTTTGAAAGTACTTCTTTTTGAACTGCTTCACCCGCTCGTCGTTGGGGTCCACAAAAGATGCACTGCTTACGTGTAGCTTCAGTTTTTCAAAATACTCAAAATCCAATTGTTCGAAATCCAGCCACATGTTCATCCCGTAAACGACGATATCCTCCCCCTCCCCTTGTTTGGCCATGAGCTGGCGGAGCAGCGAGTAGATAAAGGTCTGGTTCGACCATGAGGGCACTACAAAAACGGTCGTGCTACTGGAATTCAAGAACTGGCTGATATTGATACTGTGGAAATTGGCGGCACCTTCCGGCACGAGCAGTTCCTTGAATTTGCGGTTCGTTTTGCCTTTTTCAATCACGGAATTGGCATCTTGGAAGAACTTGAACCTAGCCTTTTCCTCGGCTTTGTCCAAGGCTACCAGCACCACGTTTTCTGGCTGGTGCGACTGGCGGATATGCTTGGTCATCACTTCGCAATGTGCCTTCAGCGATGGGTTCACTTGTATGTAATAGGGATTGTCTTCTGTCACTCCCGTTTGGGCCGTGTAGGGTACCACGAGCGGTATCTTGTTTTTCTTCGCAAAATCCGCCAACATGTTCACGTTGTCTCGCTTGTATGGGCCGATTATCAGGTCAGCGTTCGACAAATCGTTGCCCTTAAGGAGCGAACTCACCTTGGCCGTTGACGACTCGTCAGAATCCACCACGTTTACCGTGAACTTAACGCCTTCTTCTTCCAAATCATCGTAGGCCAACCTTGCCCCTGCATAAAAACTGACCGCCCATTGCGAGCTTTCGGGCACCCCTGAAGTAGCTGCATTGGCCATAAAAGGCAACAAAATGGTCACATTGCCCTTGCCAGTACCTGTTGCGGTTCCGCCAGAATTATTGCCGCCAGTATTGGGCTTGGTCCCGCCACCGCCACCCGAAACTGGGCTATCGGTCTTGATGGGCGGGTATTTCTCCTCGGAAAGGTCGGCCCAGCGGACGGTGTCCACCTTGGCCTCCACCTCATTCACCGTGCGCCAAGTGCCGGTGTTGGGGTCATAAACCTTGCCTCCTTGAATGTCCCCAACTTCCTCATCTTTATAGACCTTATCCTTGTTCGGGTCGGTGGCTGGTTTCAGCAAATTGCATGATGAGAGAAGGGCTGTGAATAGCACCACTGCCAACAAGCTGTTCAGGATTCCGAATCGTGCCATCTTATTTCTCATATTGTTTACCCAGACCCTTAGAGTGGAACCTAAATCGTTCATTCCCAACTAAATAGGTCATTTTTGATTGATTTTTCAAATTGCACCGCACCGCTCCCTCATACCTTCACACCTTCTTACACCGTAACTGCTTAGGAGGGTGTGGGAGGAGAGAAAAAATTTCATTTTTTCTCTCCTCCACATTTTGGGGTGTTTTTTGGGAAAAATTGAAAATTTTTCCCAAAAAACACCCCCTGATAAGCTGTTACCTCACTCCCACTCTATCGTCGCCGGCGGCTTTGTGCTGATGTCGTAAACCACCCGGTTGATGCCTTTCACGTTGTTGACGATTTCGCTGGAAACCGCCGCCAGAAACTCGTGCGGTAGGCGGCTCCATTCTGCTGTCATGCCATCCGATGAGTTGACCGCACGCAGCACAACGGGCTGCTCGTAAGTGCGCTCATCGCCCATCACGCCAACGGACTGAATGGGTAGCAACACCGTTCCGGCCTGCCAAACTTCGTCATAAAGCCCGAATTTCTTCAAATTTTTAATAAAAATGGCATCTGCCTCCTGCAAAAGCGCAACTTTCGCCGGTGTGATGTCGCCCAAGATGCGCACCCCAAGCCCTGGGCCGGGGAACGGGTGGCGGTTTAGGATGTCCGTAGGGATGCCAAGTTCCTTGCCTACCCTACGCACTTCGTCCTTGAACAGCGAGCGCAATGGCTCCACAATTTTCAGTTTTAAGATGTCGGGCAAGCCGCCCACATTGTGGTGCGATTTGATGGTGACACTGGGGCCGTGTACTGATACAGACTCGATTACATCGGGGTAAATGGTGCCTTGGCCAAGCCATTTGATTGCGGATTGCGGATTGGGGATTGCGGATTGGGGCTGCCGAATCCGCAATCCCTAATCCCAAATCCGAAATCCTTTTGGCTTCATCTTCAAATACTTCGATGAAAACCCGTCCTATTATTTTGCGCTTTTTCTCAGGCTCGGTTGCACCTGCAAGTTCATCATAAAAACGTTGGCGGGCATCAATACCGACCACGTTCAGGCCCATCGTTTTATAACTTTCCAGTACCTCGGCAAACTCATTTTTCCGTAGCAGGCCATTGTCCACAAAAAAGCAAACCAGGCGGTCGCCGATGGCCTTGTGCAGCAGTTCGGCGGCCACGGTACTGTCCACGCCGCCACTGAGGCCCATCAGCACCCGTTCATTGCCGATGGTTTTGCGCAGTTCCGCAATTTTCTCTTCGATGAAATGGGCGGGCGTCCAGTCGCCCTTGCAGCCAGCGATATTGTAAACGAAGTTGCGAAGGATCGTCATGCCGTCCAAGCTGTGCGTCACCTCTGGGTGGAATTGGATGCAATAGACAGGATGCTCAAATGCGCCATCCTTTGCCTTATAGGCGGCCACTTCCACGCTCTCTGTACTGGCCAACAACTCGAATTGTGGCGGCAATTGGGTGATGGTGTCGCCATGCGACATCCAAACCTGGGAGTCGGCGGGCACACCTTGCAGCAATGCCCCGTTTGAGGGAATTTTGGTTAGCGCAGCCTTGCCGTATTCCCGCTTTTCGGAGCGTTGAACCAAGCCACCTAAGCTATCAGCGATTAGCTGTGCGCCATAGCAGACACCCAGCACAGGCCGCTTGCCAATCACCGTTTTCAAATCAAGGCGTAGCGCATCCTCTTGTCGCACTGAAAACGGACTCCCGCTAAGGATAATGCCCTTCACGGTATCGTCCAGTTCAGGCAGCTTGTTGTATGGGATAATTTCGCAGTAGGTGTTAAGTTCCCGAACCCTACGGGCAATGAGTTGGGTGTATTGCGAGCCAAAATCGAGGATGAGTATCTTTTCTGTCATGGCGGCAAAGATAGGAAGGAGGTAACTATTTACGAGGTGGGTGGAAATTTAAACCTTTATCCCACCAAAAATCAGGAGTTTCATTTCGTCAGCTGTCATGGTAAAGGCATTGGTATAGCCAGTGCGCAGATCGGCTTGGGTATCTTTCCCATCATAAATGCGGATGACCAAAGGGGGTGCAGCCACCGGTTCGCCGTTTTTGAACAAGGAAACCCGGATGGGCACAGGCGTACCACCCGCAGTATAAAATAGGTGCAGCCCTGCTTCGCCTTGCATGAGCTTTGCAAGGCTGTGTTCCTCGGCATCTAAACTCCGTAAATTCGGCGCTATTGAATGGGATACATCCATTGAATGCAGCAAATGGCTATATTGATTCACCAAAAACTCTATTTCCGATGCTCCCGCATGGGTAACACATGACTCCAATTTTATGGTCAACTTGTCTGTTTTTTGTACCAAAAAACCTTCGAGCATGGCCTCCAAAAAGGTAAGGTCAAAATAACTTACAAGGTAATCTGTCTGAAAACTGTTGAATTGGGGGCTGAGGTGGCGGTATTCTTCCCGCAACGTTTTGATGCCCTCCTCTTGGAAATGCTTGTCACGCAGCGCCTCTCGCCGGGCCTTGTCTTGCCCAACCTCGAAATAGTTGAGGTAAACCCGCTTCAAACGGTAAGGCAACACGGGCGTGAGGATTGCACGGCGTTCCCTCAGTCGCAGCGCCTTGAACTGAAGGCTTTCCTTGAGGGTCGCCACTTTATTTTTGAAATCATAATGCTTCCAATCGGCATCCTGTCCGGCTACGTTATAGAGGCGGTCTTGCCTTTCGTGCCGCCGCTCGAATTGGGCTACCTCCCGTTCCATTTTTTCGAGGCGCTGCAATAGTTTGTTGAAAAAACGGAGGGCGTGCTGTTCGTCTGGTATCTCTGGTAGCCAGTCCTTATCCAGCGGCGATACAAACTTAATGGGGGTAATAAATGGTGTCAACCGTTCATTTTCCAATAAAATATCGAGAATAACGGGCGTATCTGATGTGGTTTTAATCAACTGCTCGGCAGAAAGTAGCGTCAAGTCCCGTTCGATTTGCCGTTTGAGCGCCCTGCCGCCCATGCGGGCATCGAAGCCCCGGCGGGCCACCCAATCGAGCGCCTGCTCGGATACGTTGACGATGGTCGTGCGGCGGACGAAGCCGTCCCGTTGCAACAGTTCCCTGATTTGTAGCTGCGCAATTTTTTGTATTTCGTTGAACGTCAGCGGGTTGAATACCACCATTCGCTCAATGCGGTTCACCAGCTCCGGCCGGAAAGCCTGCTCCACGGCCTTTCGGTAAACAGCCGCTTCATCCCGGTTTTCGGCGGCAAACCCGATTTGCGAAGCAGCCTCCCTCGCACCAAGGTTGGAGGTCATCACGATGATCGTGTTCGAGAAATCCACCGTGCGGCCAAGGCTGTCGGTAAGTCGGGCATCGTCCAGTACCTGCAGCAGTAGGTCGTGGATGCTGGGGTGTGCCTTCTCGATTTCATCCAGCAGCACCACGCCAAAGGGCTGGTAGCGCACTTTTCCCGTCAACTGTCCCTCTGGGTTTTGGAAGTCGCCAATGAGCCGGTAGAGCGCCCCTGCATCAATATACTCGTTCATGTCGAAGCGCATGAGCTTCGTATCAGAGCCGAGTATGGTCTTGCTGAGCAATTTGGCAGCATGCGTTTTGCCGACCCCTGTTGGGCCGATGAAAAGGAAGGAGGCCAGTGGTCGGTTGCGGTCGGTTAGTCGGGCTTTTACGAGGTGGATGGCCCCAGAGAGCGCCTCCACGGCCTGCGGCTGGCCAACCAGTTCTTGCGCCAAGATCTGCCGAAGTTCATCTTTTTCGATGGGCGTCTGCTCCTCGAAAATCTGCTCTTGCATCCCACTGAATGACTTGAATTCCTCCCTGACCTGTGCCGCATCAATGGTGGTGCGACTGTATTTGGTGGCAAGTTCCGTCAGCAAACGCATCACCGAGCCAGGCAAAGCCTTGTTTTTCAGGTAGTTGCGCTGGATAGCGAACAGTTGGGTAATGGCAGGCACGGTGATGGAGCAGCCGGTTTGCAGTTCCATCATGCTGCGATTTTGCAGTACTATTTTAATGGCCGTCGTGGTGTCCGGCTCTTGCATCCTGAATACTTGAAAAAGATCGGCGAAGCCCCGGTCAGCTTCCTGCACGATTTTCCATTCCTCAGGGGTTGCAATCAGTAGGAGCTGCACCCTGCGTTTCTCCAAAAAAGGTTTGAGAACGGAAGCGAGGCAAAGGTCGCTTCCCGCCGATTTTCCGATTCGGAGCAGCGCCACGGCATTGTCCACGAGCAGTTTGTCGGGATAGTTCTCCCTGCCGCCCGGTTTTTGGACGTACTGCAAAATAGCTTCAAGCCGCTTCTCCCAATGGCCAACGATGCTCATGCCAGCAATGACCCTGTTCGGATTAAGGTGCCAGAGGCAATGGCGACGGTAAAACTCATCCGTATGCTGGGAATGGCCCTGCATATAGCGGTAGGCCACCTCGTGGATGAGCGTGTGCTTGCCAACGCCTTCCGGCCCCACCAAGACCAGCGGGCTATTGTCCATTTTTTTGAAAACGAGCTGATGCAATTGCTCGACAAGCGGCTCTTGGTGCCACGCCCTGTTTAGTTCGTCGGGGAAACGGGAACAGAGGTCTGTGGCTACTTTTTCGATTTCTTCCCCACCATCAAACTGCTCTTGCTGGCGAAAGGCGGCCATCATGCCTTCCAGGTCGAGCTTCTCAAAATTGAAAGCGGCCTCCTTGTAACTTACCTCCAACTGGACGGTGGTCAAAAACGCTTTTTTGTCGGAATAGTACTTCTCCGCCTCAAAATCATTTCCTTCTTCTTGTTTCGATTTCCGCAAAAGCTCTTTGATTACCCGCTCTGTTTCTCCTTTGAGGTCGGGTTTGCCCCGGTCGTTGTGCTTTACGATGAACATGAACGACTCGAAGGAAGGAAGGCAAGCATACGTCAACCCTTGCCACTCGAAGCTGGCGACCCCAAACCGTCCTTTGATGAAATGGCTTCCAATGCTGAACTCTAACTGGAATTGGAACAGCCGCAATTCAGGCCCGAATTTGAACCAAAGCAATTGTTCGGCCGTGCCACGGTTGAAAGTATAAAGCGTATATCGCCGCTTCAATTGGCGTTTGAACAAGCTGACCGCTTCACTGTACCGCCGATGTACCCCTGCCGGCGCCCCAAAGAACAAGGGTTGCACCTGGTATGCAGCCTGCCCGTCCAGCTTGGTTGGTTGGACGAGTACGGGAACGTTAAGGACAGTATTGGCCATATCATGGAGAATACGCAACTAATTAGAAGGGTGTGGGAGGAGAGAGAAAAAATTTCATTTTTTCTCTCTCCTCCATTTTGGGTTGTTTTTTGGAGGAAAATTGAAAATTTTTTCCTAAAAATCACCTCCTGCTAAGCAGTTACGAGCATGCGAGAAATTGAGGGTCGAAGTCAAATCGTCAAATCCTCAAAAGGACGGGCAAAGAAATGAAATTGCATTGGGAATTGGGCAAGTTCATAGCGTATGAAAAAATGATTTTTCACCATTTTGCAAATATTCGAGGCAAGTTTATCACCAATGGCCTTAAATTCGCCCGTTCAGAAGCCAACCGCCGGTCCTTATATGCCAGTCCCGGAGAATCGAGACAAGACCTGTAAACTGCTTAACAGCCAATTTCAATGAACAGTATTATTACCGACCGTTTCATCAATTGCCACAACAAACTGCGGGAAGATGGCAAGGTGCGCTCCAGCCGCATGTTTGCCCTCACGCTCGAATACCTGCCCCAAAGCCTAAGTGAGATACTTAAAGGCCGCCGTGACGTGACCATTGAGTTGCTTCGCAAAGCAGTTGAAGAATACAATATCAACCCTGTTTACCTTTTCACAGGTGAGGGTACGATGTTCATGACAGGCGAGGAAAACAAGAGTTTCCGCACCCTCACGGTTGTCACTGACCGGGACAATGAGGAGCGTATCGTGCATGTGCCCGTGCCTGCCCAGGCAGGTTATGCAGGTGAACAACTCGACCCAATTTTCATGGAAGAGTTGCCTACCTATACCTTACCCGACTACAAATACAAAACAGGTACCCACCGCTCTTTCGATGTCAGCGGCGACAGCATGGAACCCACACTTTTTGAGGGAGACAAAGTGATTTGCAGCTTTTTGGAGCCAAGCTATTGGGAAACGAGCCTGAAAGACAACTACGTTTATGTCATCGTCACCCGCGGCGATGTGATAGTGAAGCGGCTGTACAACCGAATCCGAACAGGGCGTTGCCTGGAACTTCATTCCGACAATGACTTCTACCAACCCTTCAATGTGCCCATCGGCGACGTACGGGAGATCTGGTACGTGCGGGCGAAAATCAGCCCATTTCTTCCAGCCCCCGCCAATATCCAGAACAAGTTGCGCGTTGAGGTGCACGAACTCACGAACCTGATTCAACAACAAAGTAAGTTGATAGAGAATTTGTACGATACTATCGAAAAATTGGCCAAGAAGTGAGCCGTGAATGGAGTTTCGTGGTTATACTTATGGCGGTTAGCCGTTCGCCACTGGCAAACAGCAATTTCAAATGGACAAAACCCGGCGTTCCAAAGTATTGTTTAGTATGGATCAGGCTGTGGGTTGCGTGTGCGAGCTGTGCGTTTCGAGTAGCTATTCACCAATTACTGTTGTTCACGAATCATAAATCTGTAAATTATGAAAAACAAGCGAATCTTAGGCACAGTCAAATACCTAAACCTCGGCACAGGCTTCTGGGGCATCGTTGATGAAAAAGGCAATGAATGGCGCCCCATCAATATGCCGGAACAACTCAAAAAAGAAGGTAAACAAGTGACCATCACCGCCCATGAGGTGGACGAAATGTCCGTTTTCATGTGGGGTACGCCGGTGGAAATTGTGCGGTTTCAAACTTAATTATTGAGGTTTAGTTAGGTTTAGAGGGTTTAGTTAGCAAGGATGTTAACCCTTAACCCGCTAAACCCCTAAGCCTTCTAACATCTATACCTCACCATGAAAATCACTATTTTCGGCGCAACTGGCATGACCGGGAAGCGCTGCATTGACGAAGCATTGGCGCATGGCCATCACGTCAGGGCTTTTGGCCGCAATGTATTTGAAGCGCTCAGCACCGAGCGGGAGCGGCTCGAACTGTTTAAGGGTGGTGTGCTCAGCAAAGGTGACGTGGAAGATGCCTTGAAAGGTGCCGATGCCGTCATCTCCTGCCTTGGTGGCGGCATTGACGGCACCGACCGCACCCGCTCATTGGGCATGAAGAACATCGTGGAAGCCATGATCAAAAAGGGGCCGAAGCGCATTCTTGCCATCGGGAGCACAGGCGTACTGCAAGCCGACGAAACCACACTCAAATACGAAAAACCAGGCTATCCTTCTGCCTACAAGGCAGTGGCCATCGAGCACTTCGAAGCTTGGCAGTACCTCGAAAACTCCCCCCTGGATTGGACGTTCCTTTGTCCACCCGAAATCAAGGACACACCTCCAACGGGTGAATACAACCTCGAAAAAGACTACGCACCTGATGGTCCCATGTGGGTAAATGCAGGCGACCTTGCCCATTTCATCATGCATGAACTTAAAGCCAATGAGTGGGTGAAGTGCAGGGTGGGGATTGCAGCTAAAGTTTGAGGTTTCAGCCCCCCAAAAACCTCTACTCAATGCAACAATCGAATACCACCGCAGCCCCACTCCTGAAACCCAGCCAGCGATTTAGGCGAGCCTACCGGACCGCCTTCACCGTTATTTTCAGCTACCTGTGGCTGTCCTTCCTCAAGCGTTTTTTATCGAAGAAAAAATATGAGTCCCGCCTCATGGCCCTGCATGTGCGCAATGCGGAACGGGTGAAAACGGCCATTTTGGAGCTAAAGGGCCTATTCATCAAAATCGGCCAACTGCTATCGGTGCTGGGCAATTACCTGCCTGAGCAATTCCAAAAGCCACTGGAAAGCTTGCAGGACCAGATACCTGCCAGGCCAATGGCCGAAGTGAGGGAGCGGCTATTGAAGGAGTTGGGAAAAGGCCCGGAGCAGCTTTTTGCCAGTTTCGAGGAACTGCCACTGGCATCCGCCAGCATCGGCCAAGCGCACAAGGCCCAGCTGCACGATGGAACAATTGTAGTGGTGAAAGTCCAACACGCCAATATCGAGGAGACAGCAAGGGTTGACCTCGAAATCATGCGGCAATTGGTCAAAATCCACAATTGGTTCTACGACATCAAGGGATTCGATTACGTCTATTCGCAGGTGCGGCAGATGATTGAGGAAGAACTTGATTTTGCACAGGAAGCCATCTCCATGCAGCGTATCGGGGAGAATTTGCGCAGCGAAAAGCAAATCGAAATACCCAAGACCCACCCCGAATACTCCACGGGCAGGGTGCTGACAACCACCTGGCACGATGGCGTAAAAATCGCCGATTTGAAGCAACTCGATGCTTGGGGCCTCGACCGTCGGGAACTCGCCAGCCGGCTGCTGCGGGCATACTGCCACATGCTCTTCAAAAATGGCTACTACCACGCAGACCCGCATCCCGGGAATATTTTGGTGAAAAAAGATGGCACCATCGTCCTGCTCGATTTTGGGGCTGTGGCGGGACTGTCCGAAAATTTCAGGAAGGGAATCCCCAAGCTCATTGAGGCAGCGGTGAAGAACGATGCCGATGCCATGATTGAAGCCGCCCGACAGCTGGGCTTTATCGCCAAGGGGCAAGAGGCTGGCGAAATGGCCGAAAAGATGATTGATGCGCTCCGCAACTTCCTGCAAAACGAAGTGCAGATGGACGGCCTCAACCTCAAGGAAATCAAGGTGAACCCCTTGAACAACAGCCTCACCGACCTCATCGACGAAGTGGGCTTGAGTGGTATAGCAGGCACGGTGCAAGTACCCAAGGAATGGGTGCTGTTGAACCGAACCATCACGCTGTTGCTGGGTATTTGTACCACACTTGACTCCTCGCTGAACCCCCTTGATGTGGTCCGCCCCTACGCCCGTGATTTTGTCTTGGGAGAAAAAGAAAGCCTCGCCACCGTGGTGAAGGGCATCCTGAAACGCACCGTGACTACAACCTTGGGCTTGCCAGATGAACTGCACCGGGTGCTGCTCAAAATCGAAAAAGGGAAACTTGAAACAAGGACGCCCGACATCCGAGAAGGGGCCAAGCTGCTCTACCAGTCCGGCCAACAGTTTGTGCTGACCATCCTCACCATCGCCGCTGCCTATTTTGGCTGGCTGTTTTATGAAAAGGGCGAGGTTGTGGGGGTGAAATGGGGGTTTGGGTTGGCAGGTTTATTCTTGATATTGCTTTTCAGGTCGTTGCGCCGGGGGAGTAAGATTCGACAGAAATTGGAATAAGCGCTTATTTCAAAAACCTCTCCAGCATCGCATCCAACTGCCACTCCGCCGACTCGCCGTTCCTTTTCCAGCGGATGTTCCAGTTCTCATCCAGCATGATAAGCCTTGGGTAACCCTTTACACCGTAAACGGGCACGAGGTTGGCCTTTCGCTCGGGGTCTGCCAAGAACAGCCATTCCTTCGGGAAGGTCTGGGTGTCGAGATAGTCCCAGCACTGTTGGGTGTCCTCGCCATGTTTCAGGCAGATAGGGACCACCTGTAATCCTTTGTCTTTGTACTTTTCGTAGAGCTTGGCCACGATGGGCAGTTCCAGTTTGCAATGTCCGCAATCGGGCATGTAAAAAATGAGCATCGTAAGTTTTGACTTGATGCCCTTCAGGCTGATTGGGTTGTTGTTCCTATCCATCACCGTAGCTGGAGGAGCTTGCTTGCCTTCGAACAGGCGCTCCAAGGTATTGGCATTGCTCACTGCCGTTTTTACCTCATTTGGCTCCGCCCATGTTGCTTTGCCAGTGCTCAGGTAATTCCTTACAAAATACACATAGACCTCATCGAGCTGGAATTGGCTCATCTTGGCCAGCGAATTGATGACGTATTTTTGGTAATAGTTGTAGCCATCGGCAAAGGGTTCCAGTTTTTTGAACACCAGTTCGATGGCGGCCCGGGTGGAATCAGGGACTGGTGGTGGCAGGCCCAGCCAGAAGAAGTCGGCACGGTCGAGCCACTGCGGGTGGCTAAGGAAATCGGGCGTGGCAAGGCTCATTTTATCGAAATAATGCGCTTGCTGATAGGCCCACCGAGCCTCCGCTTCTTGTTTCCAATCAGTAAAAGGCTTTGCACTGGCCGGGGGCAGTGGCAACAAGATTTGGCCAACCAAATGAGTGGTCAGGCCCAGCTTTGCGCCAGCAATAAAATCATCCTGAAACTTCCTAAAATCTTCTTCCGCCTTTACCCGCTGCCACCAGGTCGCTTCATCTTGAATATAGCGCCACCGGGCAATGGCTTCGTCGAGCGCTGCATCGGCCAAGTTGAATTGGCGCAGATAACGGTATAGTTGGTCGTTCTCTGGGGAGCCAATCAGCATGGGGCTTTCATAAGGAGCGGTGTAATTGGTCGTAAGGCTGAACTTCCGCTCGCCGTCCACCAGCCAAACTTGAAAGGATTGCAGCGCTGCATTGGCCGCCCTTTTGTAAAGGATGGCGTACATGCCCTGAGCCAAGGGCTTCTCGGTTTTGAGCAGGAAGGAGCCGTCTGCCTGTTTCAAGGCAAAAAAATCGGGGACGACCCGCTTGCCGTAAGTGGTGCCAAACCAGAGGGTATCGTAGGTATATTGTTCCAAACGAACCAAGATTTCACAACCCGCTTGGGCGTTTGTGCCAATAGCTAACGACAGCAAAAAAAACAGGGTAAGGATGAATTTCATTGGAAGATTTGTACGGTAATGGGAGTTGCACATTTCGCCACAAAATTATGCCGCTTCGCAATAGGTGGTACAAACTGCTTTGTTAACCATTCGCAAATTGCCAGAACGGCTGACGGCTGACGGTTGACGGCCAATAGCCTACGGCGCAAGACCCAATAGCGTGCAGCATAAAAAAACATTTAAGTATGCGCTCCGACAACTGGAATGATTACCTTTGACATAAGTCAACCATTTCCGTCAATTCATGTTGATAACACTCGCTAATGAAGCTCATTTCCTACATATTGCCGTTCTTGTTGGGTAAAATGTTCCTCTTATCCGATGAATCTTCCTTGCCCTTCAGCCTGCCTATAGAGATTTGTGACAATGGCATAGACGACGACAACGATGGGTTGATTGACCTGAACGACCTGGACGATTGCAAATGCGAGTTGGCCATTCCGGCATCACTCATCCCCAACCCTTCGTTTGAAGAATACATCTGTTGCCCACAAGACCGCTCCCAACTATACTGCGCCGAAACGTGGATTCAAGCCTCGGAGCCAACTACCGACTATTTGCATACTTGCGGCTGGATGGGTTGGCCCGACCTCCCACCTCCTACGCCATTCCCCGATGGTAACGGCTGTATCGGCTTCCGCAATGGGCGGGTCGGCAACGCAGGAGGCCCTGGCCCGCAAGAGGACAACCTCAATTGGAAGGAATACGCAGGGGCTTGCCTCATCTCACCTTTGAGGGCAGGAACTACGTATCGGTTTGAATTTTGGATCGGTTTCACACAAGCATTTAATTCTCCGGCAACCAACATCGCTTTTTTTGGAACAACAGATTGCGCAAATCTCCCTTTTGGTGTAGGCAACAACTCATTTGGATGCCCTACGAATGGACCAGGTTGGGTTGAACTCGGTTCTGTCCATATTGAAGGGGCATTTCAATGGAAATTAAAGGAAATCACTGTGACACCAGTGGAGGACATCTACGCCATTGCCATTGGCCCAAACTGCACGGAAGGCCAACTTTTCACTAATACGTATTATTTTTTTGACAATCTGGTACTTGCTGACGCAAAGCAGTTCGACTTCAAGATCAGTGCGGCAGGCAATCCATGCAGCAACGATTTTTCACTCAGCCTACCCTACGCTGATACGCTGAGCTACCAATGGTACAAAAATGGGATTGCCCTGGTCGGAGAAACTGGGGCTACACTTGCCCAAGTGGAGGAAACCAATGCAGATTACCAAGTTAGGGTTATCGGACCAAACAGTTGTCGGGTCACACCGGCTTACAAGCATAAGATTCCTTTTTTTGTGACAAGTTTGGACAGTTTTGTTTGTGAGGATGAAACCGTTTTCTTTAACAACACGACCTTGGCCGAGTCTGGGGATTACGTGGACACCTTACAATCTTATAATGGATGTGACAGCATCGTTTTTCTAAGGCTCCAGAAGCCGTCGGACTCAAAGGACACCGTGTTCGTCAAGATTTTTGAAGAAGAAAAATACAAGTTCGGCAATGCGACCTACGACAAGCCCGGCGAGTACGACGCCGTATTTACGGCCCAAAATGGCTGCGACAGCTTGGTGCACCTCTTCCTAGATTTTTATAAGGTATTCATTCCCAACGCATTGTCGCCCAACGGTGACGGCATCAACGACGTATTCACTGTTTATACAGGTACCGATGTGAAGGAAATAAAAAGCATGGAAATCTTTGACAGATGGGGCGATAAAGTTTTCAGCAGGTACAACCTACCCCCAAATGATTTCGACAAAGGATGGGATGGAAATTACCGGGGCAAACCAGGTTCAAATGGCGTTTATACCTGGCTGGTGACGCTTTTACTTACGGATGGACGCCAACACACCATAGCCGGTTCTGTAACCATTTTGCGTTAAAGCTACCCTAACATCATTGTGAGTGATTTTATCCCATTACTTATAGATAAAAATTAAATTCGTAAGAAATTGCTGTTGATTGATTTTTATCCATATCTTTGTCCCGTTCTTTGAGAAATTCTCTGCAAGCAAGAGACATTTATCCGGCAAGGGTCTCTGTCAGTAGTCCGGCAAGTAAGTTTTCGCAAGTTCGTTCGTCTAACTCCGCAACCTGCCTTCCGTCCGCTATCTGCCTTTCTTTCCCAATTTTGTTCGTCCCTAAATTTTTACTGCTTCAGAAGTTCTCTGTTTTTCATTCATTTTAATCATTTTTTGCAATGAACATTTTCGTAGCAAAACTGAATTTCGACACGCAAGAAGATTACCTGCGTGAAGTTTTTGAAGAGTATGGCGAAGTCACTTCGGCTTCAGTCATCACAGACAAGTTTACCGGCAAATCAAAAGGCTATGCTTTTGTTGAAATGCCCAATGATGAGGAAGGAGAGAAAGCAATTGCGGAGTTGAATGACAGCGAAATTGACGGACGCACCATCGTAGTGAAGAAAGCTGAGCCTCGTGAAGCTCGTGGCGGCGGCGGCGGCGGAAGCCGTGGCGGCGGCGGTTACGGCGGCGGCGGCGGAAGCCGTGGCGGCGGCGGCGGTTACGGCGGCGGCGGTGGCCGTGGCGGCGGAGGTTACGGCGGCGGCGGCGGAAGCCGTGGCGGCGGTGGCGGTTACGGCGGCGGCGGCGGAGATCGTCGTGGCGGCGGTGGCTACGGCGGCGGCGACCGCGGTGGAAGCCGTTGGTAATTCAACGCTAATACAAGATACTTTGAATAAAAAAGCCCCGGAGTTCGCTCCGGGGCTTTTCTGTTTTCAGGCACTGTACTTCTCCACAAAGGCCTTCATCTCATCCACCATTTCCGGACTGCCCATCGCTACCGTCACCCGCTGGTGCAGGTCGCTTGGTTGAAGGTCGAGCACCCGCTCCAATTGGCAGGTGATGGCCTTTCCACCAGCTTGCTCCACGACAAAGCCAATTGGGTTGCACTCATAAAGCAAGCGCAATTTGCCCTTTGGGTACTTGCGGGTATTAGGATACAGGAAAATACCGCCTTGGAACAGTATGCGATGGATATCGCTGACCATAGAGCCAA
Source organism: Saprospiraceae bacterium (assembly GCA_016714985.1). GTDB lineage: Bacteria > Bacteroidota > Bacteroidia > Chitinophagales > Saprospiraceae > UBA6168. Next base: position 169,843 of record JADKBS010000011.1, read on the forward strand.
TGTAACGGAGCTGCATGTTGCTGTCTGAGCAATGGTCAATATAGCGGCGCATTTCGATGTCGAACTTGAGGTAGTAACCTTGGTTCAGCGAGTAATAATTGCTGCGCTTGGGAATCTGGATGTTCTGGTGCGAAAGGCAAAACTCCCCAATGGTCGGGTCGAGCGTAAAGCCATTCACGCCGTTGCCCGTGGTATAAACCAAAATGGTGGAAGTACCGTACAGCACATAACCAGCCGCTACGAGGTTCACTCCTTTTTGAAGAAAATCAGCCTCTGTTATTGGCCCCTTAGTATCGCTCACCCTGCGGTAGATGCCGAAAATGGTACCGACGCTCACGTTCACGTCAATATTGGAAGACCCATCGAGCGGATCCATCACCACAACATACTTGCTCTCCTTACCGTGCAAGGCTGGCAAAGGGATAAATTCTTCATTTTCTTCTGAAGCGATGCCAGCACATTCCCCACTGTTACGCAAGCATTCAATCAATTTATCATTGGCGTAAATGTCGAGTTTCTGCACAGTATCACCATGCAGGTTCTCGTTGCCAACGGCACCTAGGATGTTCAAAAGTCCCGCCTTGTTGACTTCCCGGTTCACGATTTTGGCGGCTACGCCAATGTCACGGAGCAGTCCGGTGAGTTCGCCCGTGGCGAAGCTATGCTCCTGCTGCCGACGAATGATGAACTCGTCGAGGGTAATGATTCGGTTTTGCATAATGGTTAGATAGTTAGAGGGTGAGAGATGTGAGAGGGTGAGAAAGTGAGAGGGTGTGCCTCACCCTCTCACTTTCTCACCCTCTCACATCTCTCACACACTAAAAACGAGAGTCCAGGTAATACGGCAACATCGCCCGCCAAGTAGGCCAGTCGTGGCGCATGTCAGGGCCCCAGATGTCGAGTTCGTGGGCGATGCCCTTGGATCCCAGAATCGCAGATAGTCTCTTGCTGGCGTCGGGGCTTTCGTAGGCACCGCTTCCAGTTACGATATGGCAATGTTGTTTGCTGCGCAAAATGGGCAAAAAATAGTCGTCGTTCAAATTTGGCAAGTACGACACTGGGCTGTTGAAATAAACGTCCTCGTCGTAGTAACCGTCGGTGTATTCCTGCAGTTCGTACATACCGCTCATGGCAATCACGCCATCAATCAGGTCGGGGCGCTTGAAATACAAATTGGCAGAATGCAGGGCGCCCAACGAGGCACCTGTCACGTAGATGGGCGTGTCAGGGCTTGTCTTGCTCTTGATGAACGGCACTACCTCGTTGTAAACATAGCTGTTGAACTGCGTGTGGCGAATGGCCTTGTGGCGGGGGTGCATCTTGTTGTTCAGCCAAGATTCGGAATTAATGCTGTTGATGGAAAACACTTTGCATTTACCACTGTTGATTTGGTTTTCCAGCACATCCATCATCAGGAAGCGCTCATACTCTAAAAAATCCGCAGCAGCAGTGGGCAGCATGAGCAGCGCAAAGCCGTAGTTTCCCCACATTCCGATTTCCATGTTCTTGTTGAGGGAAGGACTGTACCATTGATGGATTTCTCTGTGCATTTCGTTAAGTTTCGAGTTGTGAGTTACGAGTTGCGAGTTGGGCACTGCCAAACCGCTCGGCACAAAGATATTTACCTAAGTTTGTCCGCCAAAATTTAGTTTGCAGTTCGTCAGTTGGCAGTTTAATGTAAGTTGGCAGTTGTTTAGTCTTTTAGTCAGTGCAAGGCATTTGACTTCAAGACCGTAAGACTTTATGACTGACTGCAAACTGCCAACTGCCAACTGACCAATTGTCGAACTTCAAAATGCAGCATCTATTTTTTCTAAATAAATTCTTCTACCAATACCGCAGGCGTTTCCTGTTGGGTATCCTTTTTATTTTCATTTCCAACTACTTCCAAGCCCTGCAGCCCCAGATGATCCGTCAAGCGCTCGACCTCGTGGTGGAGAACATCGCCCTCTACCGCATTTACGATGGCTTTGAGGTTCAAAAACAGGTGTTCTCGCATTTTGGTAAGGTTTTGCTCTACTTCGGCGTGGTGGTGCTGGTGTTGGCACTGCTAATGGGCTTTTTCCTGTTCCTCGTCCGGCAGACCATCATCGTAATGTCTAGGCTGATTGAATACGATTTGCGTAAAGAAATATTCCAGCATTACGAAAACCTCCACCTTGCTTTTTACAAGAAAAACGCAACGGGCGACCTGATGGCCCGTGTGATGGAGGATGTTTCGAAGGTGCGCATGTACATCGGACCAGCCATCCTCTATGGCATCAACCTCGCCTCGTTGTTCACCCTCGTCATCATTTCCATGCTTCGGGTAAACGTGACGCTTACCCTTTGGTCGCTGCTGCCGTTGCCTATTTTGTCGGTTTCCATCTATTACGTGAGCAGTTTGATCAACCGCAACAGCACCAAAATCCAGCAGCAGCTATCCAAACTGACCAGTGTTTCCCAAGAGGTTTTTAGTGGCATCCGAGTCGTTAAAAGCTATGTACAGGAGGCTCCAATGGGCCAATATTTCAAGGAAGAAAGCCAAGCCTACATGGACAAATCGCTGCGGCTGGCTCGTGTGGACTCCCTCTTTCACCCCACCATGCTCGTTTTGATTGGCCTCAGCACCATCATCACGGTTTATGTCGGCGGGCTGGAAGTGGCCAAGGGCAACGTCACCACGGGCAATATCGCCGAGTTCATCATCTACGTGAACATGCTCACCTGGCCTGTCACCAGCCTCGGCTGGATTAGCTCCCTCATCCAACAAGCCGCCGCTTCGCAAAAACGCATTAATGAGTTCCTGGGCACTGCTTCAGAGATTGTGAGTCCACAGTCCACAGTCCACAGTCCGCAGCCCCCCCAATCCGCAATCCGCAATCCGCAATCCGCAATCCCTAGCATCCAGTTTCAATCCGTCTCCTTCACCTACCCCGACACGGGCATCGTGGCGCTGCGCAATATCAGCTTCGAACTAAAGGCCGGGCAAAAAATGGCCATTATCGGGCGGACCGGCTGCGGTAAGAGCACCATCGCCGAACTGCTGGTGCGGCTCTACGACGTGACCGAGGGGCAGATACTGGTAGATGGTTTGGACATCCGGCAGCAAAACCTCGCTGCCTTGCGCCAGCGCATCGGCTATGTGCCGCAGGACGTGTTCCTCTTCTCCGACACGGTGAGCAACAATGTGCGCTTTGGCCGACCCGATGCCTCGCAGGAGGAGGTGGAACTGTTCACCAAGCACGCCGCCATTTACGAGGAAATCGCTGGCCTACCAGAGGGCTTCGAGACCGTGGTGGGCGAGCGGGGCGTCACCCTCAGCGGCGGCCAAAAACAGCGGGTGAGCATCGCCCGTGCCCTCATCAAGCGCCCCGACATCGTGCTGCTCGATGACTGCCTTAGCGCCGTGGACGTGAACACCGAAAAGCGCATCCTCGGCTACCTCGCCAACGACATTGCCGACAAGACCGCTATCATCATCACCCACCGCATTTATTCTCTCATTGAGTTCGATAAAATCATCGTGCTGGACGATGGCTGTATCGTGGAGGAAGGGACGCACTCGGAACTGCTGGGGAACAAGGGGTATTATTGGGAGCAGTTTGAGAAGCAAAGGGTGGAAGGATTGGAGGTATGAGGTATGGCTATCTTTCGGAATCTATCCATTGCTGCGCAAAAAATTCCTGCAAAATGCGGTGCCGAAAACGCCAAGTAGCGCCTGATTCCAATTAGTCATCATTCCCGTTTAAAATACTCATGCCCAGCACTGTCTATATATCCAAACTTATTGGGCGCATATTCCACTTTGGCTAAATCGCCTCTGAACTGGCCAATGGATAAGTACTTCGGCTCAATTACATACTGGTGAAATGAATACCCACGAAAATCAATGTATCCCCATTTATTACTTTTTTTCACGCCTATTTCAGCGTCAAAGCATTTTGGGTAATCATCGTAGGTCTTGAACATTTTTATTGCATCATACTCAAACTTAAACAAGGTATCTTTCTGGTCTGTAAAGATATATAGATCGCCATCATGAAAAATGGCAATTTTTCCTTGCTTATAAATAGCGGTCAATTGATAATCAATGGAAATGATGGAGTCGAAAACAGCTTGAATAGTGTCTGAAATTTGGATATTCGTGCCTTCCACCCTTTTATAGGGCTTAAAAGCAAATCCATATTTACCGTCTTTTTTAAAAACAAAGCGTGGAGCATCCAGCGGCTCTAAGCAGTTCCTGAAAATTCCGCCACATAAATCAACACCATATTTTGGCCTTTTGCCCTTGTCATCAATCCCAAACGCTTGCTTCCCTTTTTTTACTTTGGCCCTGCCGAACATAAACTCAGTGGCCTCCTTGTACTTGGCCTTGATCACAAGCTTGCCAGTGTGGTCAATATAGCCATATTTGCCTTTGAGTTTGATTAATCCTCTGTGGCCATAAGTTGGAAAGGCCGCTTCGTATTTTGGCTCAACAATCACCGTGTGATTGCAGTCCATGTAACCCCATTTTCCGTTTTCTTCAAAAGGAATCAAGACGAATTCGAGGCGTTGGGCAGTAGTTTCTAACAAGCCAAAAATAAGGACCAGGTAAAGCAGCGTGGTACGTTTCATAACTGAACTGTTTTAGTTTCATAACCGCTTCAAGTTAAAGTAAAGTTTCAAATCCAGGTGTGACGCCTTATCAGATGTCATGGGAATGACTAATTTAAGTGAAATTTCTAGCTATCAAATTGCACACATTATCAATCGTCACTCAAATAAATCCTATCCTCCTCCCCCAGCAATCGCACCACCCGATACACCGTCGCCCCGAACTCTGCTTTCTTCAGCTCATGCTCCCATACCCGCACCACCCGCCAGCCTAAGCTTTCTAGTTGGGCGTTCACCTCCCGGTCACGCTGCATGTTCCGCTCGATTTTCGGAATCCAGAAGGCGGCGTTGCTCTTGATTTTTTCCTTTTTGTGCCGCCAGTCGTAGCCATGCCAGAAGTCGCCATCCACGAAGAGTGCGATTTTCTGCTTCGCAAAAACGAGGTCGGGCTTGCCGGGCAGTTTTTTGTCGTGACAGCGGTAGCGGTAGCCAAAGTGCCAGAGGGCCTTGCGCAGCGCCACCTCCGGCTTAGAGTTCGTCGAACGAATGCGCCCCATCAGCTCCGACCGTTGCGGGGTGGTGTAGAAGCCGGCTTCTTCGTTGAAGCGGGGGACTTTTATCTTTGGTTGGGAATATGGCTTTTGCTGCGCCAAAGGCTTTTTTTGTAAAAATGCAAAAAAACCATCAAATTAATTCAGAATCGCCTTGAAATGCTTACGACGGGTATTGGTAAAAAGTCCAACACGGGCATGAGTAGGCCAATATCGTAGATAAGGGATTTGACTTTAAAGGTTAGGCCCGTGATATTGGCCAATTCCATGAAGAAGGCGGGGTGCCTTGCAAATTCAGTATAGTACATGACTTTTTTCTTGCTCAACTTACCGCCTAGACTAAATATCCATTCGCCCAGATAATATTCACTAAATCCACTGCCCGCAACTCGGCCAAGAAGTAGGTTAATAAACCTCTTTTTATCGCCCAATGTAAGCACACCGAAGCCACCAGCGAATAATTCTGGGCCGGACTTGAAGCTACCTTCTTTCACAAATCCTACGCCCATTGCCAATCCGACACCACCGTGGGCATGTTTACCAATCCTTATGGTTGTCTTTGCATCCAAAATGGCGAGGTTAAGCAGTCCCGCCGGAATCACTGCACCGCCAATGGTAATATTATCCGTCACCCCGGCATGAAATCCGTTGTACAATAGCATTACATTCCTGTATTCGGTATCGCCTTTTGGCAAACTAAATGCTGTGGAGTTTAGGAATATGCGCTCGACATATTTTCCTGCGATGGTGTCAAACTTGATTTTCGGGCGACCCAAATAATAATGGATGATGGTTATTTCGTCCTCAAAATAAGTCTCCTGACCACCATCCCTGAACGCTACTGTTAGGGTTGAACTGTCAATTTTGATAAGATAACCAGACATGGTATCCCCTCCCGATGTAAACACCACCGCCTTAACGTTTTCATTCATTAATGATTCAAAGCGAATGGTATCAGATTGGGCCATTAATGATGCACTCACGGCAATTGCCAAGACGAATATTAGTAAAGCGTTTTTCATGGTAAAATATAATGCCTAGCAAAATTAACTAGTTGAAGCTCAACAAAAAAACCAAAAATCAATACCCGTTTTCATCCCCAATTCATTTAAATAAGCAGTAATCACCGCCTGTTCCTCGGTTGCAGCCACCGCCACAATCACCTGCGCACCAGGCAGTTGCGCCAGCACCACATAGCTTTCCATTTTCACGTTGTCTATAATATGGCCCCATTTACTCGGCTGGTCGCAAACCCAACGAAATGGGGCATTTTCATTGCGCAGCAACGCCGCCAAACGCTTGCCCTTGCGCCCTGCGCCCCAAAGCACGAGCGGGCGTGTTTCATCGTAATCTGTTTTTAAAAACCAATGTGTTTTTAATTCCAAAAAACTATGGTCGAGGTATTTTTCTTCTACCCGACTGGCACGGTCGGGACGCTCCCGCCAGTGGTGGAGCAGTTCGGTCGTGGCCACGATTTTGCAACCTACATGGCGAAGCCGGAAGGTGAGGTCGTAATCTTCGGGGTAAACATCTTCCTGAAAGGCCGCTGCTCGTTCCAAGTCACTGCGCCAAGCCATCCAGACGGGCGAGGGCAGCACGTTTTCCCGGTAAATCGCTTCAAAATGGCAGCCCGAAGCAGCCAAGCCGTTGAGCCAAGCCTCGTAGCGGCGGAAGCCCTCCCCCACCCCGTTTTCCCCGAAATATTGGATGGAACCCGTTGCGACATGGCCTTCCCCATGCTCCAACAGCATTTTTTTCATCAAAGCCAAGCGGTTGGGCGGCATGATGTCGTCGCTGTCCATGCGGGTGATGAGTTGGCCAGTGGCCTGTCGGTAAGCGAAGCGGTTGGCGGGCGAGACGCCTGTTTTGCCCAATTCATCGTCGTTGTGGAAAAAGCGGATGCGGGGGTCCCGCTTGGCGTAGGCTTGCAGGATGTCGGGACTGGCGTCGGTGGAGAAATTATTGACGGCGATGAGTTCCCATTCCTGCTCGGTTTGCGCCAAGATGCTTTCGAGGCACTCCGCCAAATAAGGGGCGGTGTTGAAGGTGGGAATCAGAATGGAAATGGTCATTTTCGCCGAATTTGCGGCAAAAATGACCATTTTTCAGAACTGGTAACGGATATTGGTGGCAAGTCCTGTTTCCCAGGTACGTTTGCTGTTGGCAAAAGTGGTAATGCTTGAGCCACCATAAGGACCGATTAACAGCAAAACATCTTTACTCATTGGAAATACGAACTGAGCACTTGCCTGCCAACCCAGCCATAAGTCCTTGCGGCCCCGGACAGAAATTCCATCTGAATAAGTCCGATGATTGAAGAACTTATTGACGGTTAGGCCAGCCTTTGCCTCCAAGTTCAGCCGATGGCCAAGCCTTAGATTTTTGGATACCAGCATGGGCATACTGTGGTAGCGAAGTGCCATTTTCGAGGTGCGGATATTTTTGAACTCGTATCCACCATGCAATGCCAATGAAGGGCTTAGCTCGTAGTGAAGTGCAAAATTTGCGCCCCACGAGGGTTTGATTGCACCAGCGTAGTTGGTGTCCCTGTTAAAAAGGCGGGCCAGCGGCATTGCAAATGCCGCTGAACCAACTTCAACGGAAATCCTTGGATAGGGTTTTCTGTTCGGCCTATGGCCAAAGTGTTTAACAGCGGGAGCCTGATTTTTCATGGAGGACACAAGTGCGTATGCAGTTGGCAATAACATCGGAAGTTTGCGTTCCTCGATTGACTGGCCAGTTATTTGAGCACCTTCCAAGGATTGAATCTTGGGCATTTCAACTTGAGTTGCTGCTGTTCGAACAACTACTTGTTCGGCTTCCTTGCTTTTTTCAATCAACTGAGTACTAGAAGGTATTACCTCAGCATTAGTTGCCGCTTTGGCTGTCAGATTGGCCACAGTGTTGTTCACTTTAGACCTCCTTATTCCTTCATTGCCTTGCGTAGCTGATGTGGGTTGGTTATGTTTATGAACCTTGCTCAGCAGTTTTTCGTTTTTCGCCTTCGCAGCGGTAAGCGCTTCCGTTGTGTTTCCTTGTGATAGTTTATTGGTTGCCACATTTTGGCTCTCTCTATTTGTTTCAAACACCGAAGCCTGCCTTTCGGCCAAGTCTTTCACCTGTTGCTGTGCAATGGCAATCTGCTTCGAAAGCTGTTCAATTCTCAACCTGTCCTTGCGCCAGAACATAAACAAGGTGGCCAAGGTCAGCAACAGCAGGCCTAGGCCAACCCATTTCAGGTATTTTTCCGAAAACACTTGCCACGCTGTGGGCTTTGGTGGAATGGCCATTTCCATCCTCGCCCAAAAATCGCCAGAAGGCGAAGGCGAGTGCCGTTCAAGGTTCTCTTTGAAGAACCGTTCCAGGTTATCGTTATGTAATTTTTCTTCCATTCAACAGCGATTGACTTTGAAGACAAAAATTTTGTTAAAAACCATTTTCAAACCTCTACTCCTACACTTTTTTCCAACATTTTGCGGAGCATGGACTTTGCCCTCGAAAGCTGCGAACGAGAGGCACTTTCAGCGATTCCGAGCAAGTTCCCTATTTCCTGGTGCGAGTATTCTTCCATCACATAGAGGTTGAATACGGTGCGATAGCCTTCGGGGAGGTGCTGGAGCATCCGTACGAGGGCTTCTTCTCTGTATTTGGTGAAAAGCTGCTCGTCTGCTTCAAACTCATCGGCCACCTCGCCGATCTCTACCGTTTGGAAACTGCGCTTACGTTTGCGCAACTGTTCCAGGGCTGAATTGACCATCACCCGACGCAGCCAAGCACCAAATGGGCCAGTCGGTTGATATTGGTACAAGTTCGTGAAAATCCGCACCAACCCATCCTGCAACCAGTCCTCGGCCTCATGCCAGCCTCCGGCATATCTCAGGCAGATGCTAAAAAGCATGGGCTTGTACCGTTCGTACAGTGCCTGTTGTGCTTTTCGGTCTCCCTTTCGGCAGCCCCTGATGATATCGTCGTCGCTTGGAATCAAAGGTTTCTTTTTGTTTACCTCATTGAAAATGCAATATCGGGCTACAATGCTGCACGTAGGTCGTTTTTATTTGAAAAAATAATGCCGCTGTATCAAATCTTGGCTTCATAGCTTTGCAAAAAACTTAAAACTTCATGTTGAAAATCCTTATGTTCTTCATCATAGGCTTGTTTGTGGCCATGTTGTTCCTGAATGTCTATTTCAGGGCCAAGGTGCTGAAGACCTATGGACGCCTGGTACGCAACCGGGTAGAGTTCAAACCGGCCCATGTTTTTAACCGAAAAAAAATGGAGGAAGAAGTGCTACCAAAGTACCCCAACATGCGGCAGGACATCCTCGACTTTTCCAACCACATGCAGTACTCTATCAAAATGGCGTCCGTGCTGATTGCGCTGATTACCCTGGTAGGAGCGATTTTGATGTACTTTAGGGAGGGATGAATGATGAATGATGATACACAAATTCTGATTCTTCTTGGAATACAATTTTGATGAAGCTATTTTTTCAAGTTCTATTGGTTGCCTTTGTCTTCTCTGGCTGTTTTGAAATCCGGGAGGAGGTCAACATGAAGTCCGATGGGAGTGGGGAGGTTTCTTTTGTGGTGAACCTCAGCCAAAGCAAGGACAACATGGCCAAGTACATGGCGATGGGCTCGGTGGAGGGCTACAAAGTGCCGACCAAACAGGAGGTCGAATCGAATTTGGTCAAAATAAAGGCCTCCGTCAGCAACGTGCCGGGGATGTCTGCGGTGATGGTCAAATCCGACTGGTCGAGCTATATCTTCACGGTCAGCGGGCGGTTTGCCCATGTGGAGGCTTTGAACAAGGCCATGGAAATCGTGGCGAAGGAGTACGACAAGGAAGGCAAGCACGCCTCCTCCGGCAAGTCGGGCTTTGGGTACAATAACGGGCAGTTCAAACGCTTCTCGACCTACCCTTCCAAGTCTAAGGAGTTTGCCGAACTGCCCTCCATGCAACGCTATGTGCTCGAAACCGCCAAGATGACCAGTATCTATCGTTTCGACCGCAACATCAAGAAATTGGGCAACCCAAAGGCACAGCTTTCGCCCAGCGGCAAGGCTGTCATGCTCTCCCTGCCGCTCTCAGAGCTGATGAAGGGCACGGGCACGGTGGCGAATACGGTGAATTTTTGATTCATGGTTTCATGGTTTCATGGTTTAATGGTTTCACGGGTTCATGGGTTGCTTTGGTTTTGGAAGTATTGGGTTGCAACCTGTTTAGAATGCCACCGTTTCCGATTAACTTAGCGGCTGCCCTTGGTGGGCATCCTTTCCTTTTACGAAAAATCCGAAAATCAATGATAAATCTATTCAAAACCTCCCCTTTAAACGCTAAACGTACGCTTCTTGGCTGTCTGGTGTTGCTTACGCTATGTGCCGCTAATTTTTTGGCCATTGGCCAAACTGGGCTGAAATACATTCCATCCACGGCCCAAGTGGTGGTAACGGTCAACCTGCCAAACCTCGACAAGAAGGTGAACCTAGACCAAATGAAGCAGTACGACTTCTTCGAAGCTACCATCAAGGAGATGTATAAATCGCCGGGGCTGGACGAAGACACCTTGCTGCAGCAATATTTTGAGAAAATGATAGCCGACCCTGCTAGCCTTGGCTATGATGCCAATGAGCCGTTCTATATCGTGGTGGAGAAGGTCGGTTTTGACAGTTATACCACTTTTATTCAGAAAATGAGCGATCGTGCCCGATATGAGAAAGCGGTGCAACAGCTCAAAGGGAATGACTTTGTCCCCTACCTTACAGAAGTCGGTGAAAAGAAGATTTGGCAGCATGGAAACGACCTTTTTGCATGGAACAACGAGGTGGTGCTGAACATCGTACACGAAAAAGGCTATGATCCCAGTCAATTCGACTATGGTTACGATGAAAACATTGGCTACGACTCAATTGACTGGAGCGATTACGAATACACGGACAGCACCTATGAAGATGTAGTTATTGAGGAAAATATCGAAGAGATTGAAACCCTCCCAAGTATGGACGAAAACATAGCGTTGGACAGCGCCAGTTTCATTTTTTCCGATGGGGATACCCTCAATTTTTTTGAAAACGATGGTAATTTTGATTGGATAGAACAAGGCCCCGACACAGCGGCTTATACCTGGGCCTTGAAGCTGTTGAACAAGGATTTTTTACATCCAATCACCCAAAACCAGCGATTCAACCTTGCCAAGGGCCGCACCAACGATGTTCATTTTTGGATGGACTATAGCCTTTTCACCGAAAGCATCACCAAGATGCAAACCGGCGGACTTGGGGGCGGAATGGCCGCCACCAACAGCTATGCCCAAGCAATGGCCGCCATGGGAGGGTTCATGAATGTGTTTTACAAAGACACCTACGTTTCGATGGGCCTCAATTTCGAGAATGGGAGAATGGCCATCCGCAGCCAACTTTTCTCCAACGAGGACATGAAGCGGTTCTATTCCAAGGCCTTGGATGCTAAGTTCAACAAGAAGTTCCTGCGCTATGTGAAGGGAGGCGATGAGATGTTCGGCTATTTCTACGTCAATTACAATGTGAAAAACACGATTGAAGAAACGAAAACCCTACTCTACAAAACCTTTGCGGCCACACCGCAATATGGCCAATTGGCCAGCGACGCCATGAAAATCCTCGGTATCTTCATTGACGAAGAGGCCATCGGAAACCTACTGAAAGGCGACCTGATGGTGTCCGTATCTGGCATGCAAACCGTTGAGGTAAAGACCAAGACCTTTGATTACGATGCCGACTTCAACTTCACGGAACGGGACACGACGATAATGCAGAACATGCCAATTTTCACAGCACTAGCGTCTTATGGCAATGGCGCCGACATCCAAAAATTCATAGACCTTGGCATTCATTCCAATGTATTGGTGAAGGAGCGCAATTTTTACAAGGTAGCCGTCCCTGGCATGGAAGGCCAAAACTTTTTCCTGGCAAAGCACGACGGGCTGCTCATTTTCACCAACAACCAATACCTGATGCAGCAAAACCTGGCAACCGGTTTCGAGAAAAAGCTGCGCTTGCCCAAGAACCACAAAAAGCGTTTATGCAAGAACGGGAGCGTCGTTTATTGGAACATCCCAAACACCATCAAGGCCGCTGCTGGCAGCCAAGCCGATAGCAATATCGGCCTCACCGGTTGGATGAACAACCTCGGCAAGGAGTTTTACAGCGTAGAGATGACGACCTCCAAAAAAGTGGGCGACGCCGTTGAAAGCGAAATGTTCCTCAACATGACGAACAAGGACATGAACGCCTTGCAGCAGTTCTTCAACTTCGTCAACGATGTTTATTTGGAGATGATGGGGGGGGCGAAGATTTAGTGAGCAGGCTACAGTTGGCAGGTATTGTCCAGAATTCTCTGTATGGCAGTCAGGGTCCGCTGAATGTTCTTTTTCACAAAATGGCCGCTTGATGACAATGAAATCGTATTTCAGTGCTATCCATTCCGTCTTCCTCCAATCCGGCGACCCTAAAACCGCCCAAGGCCAGATTGCCTATTTGCGCAACCAGTTCGATTTCTACGGCCTAAAAGCAGCGAAATGGATGGCCGTGTCTAAGGAAATCATGGAGGAAAAAGGTGTACCAGTTGGAGAAGAATTCAAGGAACTTGTCCGCCTTTGTTTTGAAGATGAGCACCGGGAACTCCAATATTTCGCCCTCGAAATGGTACAAAAGACCCTCAAAAAGCAACCCGCCTATTTCATTGATTTTTTGGAAGAACTCATCATCACCAAAAGCTGGTGGGACACCGTGGACTGGCTGGCAAAACTCGTGGGCATCCATTTCAAAAAACACCCAACCCTCATCCTGCCCATCTCGGAGCGTTGGATGGCCTCGGGCAATTTTTGGCTGCAACGGGTCTGCCTCATTTTCCAATTGTCCTATCGTGACAAAACAGATTTTGGCTTGATGAAGCGGCACATCCTCCAAATTGCGGGCAGCAAAGAATTTTTTCTGCAAAAAGGGGCTGGCTGGGCCTTGCGGCAATATTCACGAACCAATCCGACGGAAGTCATCAATTTTGTAAAAGAAAACCCCCAACTTGCCGCCCTCACCAAAAGAGAAGCCCTGCGGTTGACCAAAAACAAGAAACCATGACCTCCACATCATCAAAAGAAAACTTGAAAATCCAAAAGCTGGTCGTGTTGGTCGGCTTGGTGCTATTTGCCATGAAATTGGCTGCTTGGTACATCACCAACTCCGTGGCCATCCTGACCGACGCATTGGAAAGCACCGTCAATGTAGTTGCCAGTTTCATCGGACTCTATAGCCTGATTTTATCTGCAAAGCCCCGTGATGTGGAGCATCCTTATGGACATGGCAAGGTGGAATTCATTTCGGCGGGAATAGAGGGGGCGCTCATCGCTGTTGCGGGGTTGGTCATTATCTACGAAGCCATCAACAACCTACAGCACCCCCACGAAATCGGCAGTTTGGACTATGGCATACTGCTGGTGGCTGGTGCTGCGGCGGTCAATTTCATAGTGGGATATTTGGCCATTAGGCGAGGTAAAAAGAACAACTCCTTGGTATTGATTGCCAGCGGAAAGCATTTACAATCAGATACTTATTCCACCTTGGGCATCATAGCAGGCTTGCTATTGCTGAAGCTCACTGGCTGGGCCTGGGTGGACAGTATGGTGGCGCTCATTTTTGCTTTTATCATTATCTACACGGGCATAAAGATTGTGCGCAGTTCCATCGCCGGAATCATGGACGAGGTGGACAATGAACTGCTCGACAAGGTAGTTGCCAGCCTGAACGACCACCGACAGGAAAACTGGGTGGACATCCACAACCTCCGGATCATCAAATACGGCAGCGTGCTACACCTCGACTTTCACCTGACCGTGCCTTGGTTCCTCAATGTGCATGAAGCACATTCGGAAATTGACAAAATTGACAAATTGGTGAAAGAAGAATTCGGGGAAAGCGTGGAGATGTTCGTCCACACGGACGGCTGCCTTGATTTTTCTTGCCAGATCTGCTCAAAGGCCAACTGCCCCGAGCGCAAGGCAGCCTTCGTCAAGAAACTGGATTGGGCGGTGGCCAATATCGCCTCCAACAGCAAGCATCGCCTGGAAACACCTGCTTAGCGCCTATCCGAAAACCTCCGCTGGCCATAAAATGCGCCTTTCAAGAACCCCGAATTATCGGGGTAGGCGCTGACTTTGTATTTTTTTGAAACCGTAGCGCTGCTATGCCTTCAAAAAAAAACTTCGCCAGAACCTTGAAATGCATCATTTTCTGACTCAAACGAGGCTTTCGGACAGGCGCTTAGGAGCAAGCAATTTTATTGACCCTGCCTTGGTGCCGCCCACCTTCAAAACTGCTGTCCAGAAAGGCATTCACAATGGCCAATGCCAAGCGCTTACTGATGAACCGGACTGGTAGCGCCAGCATATTGGCATTGTTGTGCTGTCGGGCGAGTGTCGCCAGTTCCACTTTCCAGCAAAGGGCCGCCCGAATGGCTTGGTGCTTGTTGGCCGTTATGGCCACGCCGTTGCCGCTGCCGCAAAGCAGAATGCCCAACTGTGCCCTACCCGACTCTACTGCGCTAGCCGCTGGGTGTACAAAATCAGGGTAATCAACTGATGCTGAGGAGTTGGTGCCAAAGTCCAAGACTTCGATGCCCCGTTTTTTCAAGGACCGGACAACACTGTCCTTGTATGGGAATCCTGCGTGATCGCAACCGATGGAGATGGTCATAGATAGGAAATTAGGAAATTGGAAATTGGGAAATTGGAGTTGCTGGGTGTGCTTAGGCATTCCAAATTTCCCATGCCTTTTCTGCCTGCAAATATAGCATGGGCAATCCATTCAGAATCTTGCTTCCATTGGATTCTCCCAAGGCAAGAAACTTTGTTTTTTCCGGGTTGTAAACCAAGTCATACAAGTGGTGGCTTGGCGTCAGTTGCTGGTATGGCAGTAGTGGGCAAGTGTCCACTATGGGTGACATGCCAAGTGGGGTGGTATTGATGACCAATTGGTGGGACTGCATAACTTCTTCTGTAACAGACTCATAATCAATGCTTTCTGCCGAAAAATTGCGTGAAACCAGCAAAAAAGGCAGGTCCATTTTCCGAAGGACAAACTGCACGGCTTTGGAGGCTCCACCCGTACCCAACACTAGTGCATGGAGTTTTTCTTGAACAGGGTCGGGCAAGAAATTGCGCAGCGAATGCTCAAACCCAAACACGTCTGAGTTATGGCCTATCAGCTTCCCGTCTTTGATTTTTAGGACATTCACCGCACCGATTGCCTGGGCTTCATCGCTCATTGAATCAAGGTAGGGAATAACCGCAGATTTGTATGGGATTGTGACGTTTAGCCCTTCAAGGTTGGGATTGTTCGTCAAAAGTTGTGGCAGCAAATCAATGGAAGGCAGCGGAAAAGCATCGTATCGGCAGTTGTCCAAGCCTTCTTTGCTGAATTTTTTGGCGAAAAAACCTGGCGAAAAACTGTGGCTGAGTGGATAGCCGATGATACCGAAAAGGCGGATTTTAGTGAACATCTTTGACGTTTTATGTCTCCTACATGGGCTTTTATTATAAAAATGAAGGCCCCGTTTTGCGCTGCACGCTGTCCCTTTTGTTCCCGCTTTGCGGGACAAAAGCGACTTACCCGGATACTCTGAACCACTGTAGCCTGCTTCAAAATGCTAAATCAAGATATGCATGGTTTTGAAGCCAAACATGCAAACTATTTTGCGAAACTTTTGTCAATCATACCTTATAGCCAAATCCTCAAGACAGCGATTATTTTTGGGCACAATTTGCAACAATAGTTTTTGTTCCGTATTTTTGCAAAGGAATCAATTCACAGCAAATTTACCTACCCATTCCAATTTTGTTTTCTGTGAATTCCCCCCTTTTCACTTTCTATTTGAATCTCCCCTGCTTACCCAACTTGGAACAGTGCATTTTGCCTTGCTAAGTTGTATTTGTACTTGTCTCACATCACACCGTCCTTCCCAATTCATTGGCAATCAATGATTTGCGATTTTTTTTATTGTTTCAATCAAACACTAATAGCAATCGCTATGAGCGCAACACGTATTTTGCTGGCAGATGACCATCAATTGTTCAGGATGGGTGTAGCAAACCTACTGCAAAAAGAAGAAGGATTTGAAATCATTGGCGAGGCCAAGGATGGCAGCCAAGCTGTACAAATGGCTTGCGAGCTGATGCCAGATGTTTTGGTCTTGGATGTTCACCTTCCAGGCATTGACGGTATTGCTGCTGCGAAACAGATTTTGGCGGTCTGCCCCGATGCTAAAATCTTGGCCCTTTCCTCCGATGAAACGGAAGAATATGTCGTGAACATGCTCAAGGCAGGAGCAAAGGGGTACATTTTGAAAGACACTCCCATCGAAGAGCTAATTTTAGCCATCAAGACCATCGCCAACGGGAGTAGCTATTTTTCAAAGGAAATAACCTCGAAAATCCTAGCGATGCTCGAAAATATTTCCCGCCCATCAGCTTCCAAGGAGCCTAGCTTCAAGTCCTCGTTGACGGAGCGTGAAATGGAAATCCTGCAACATATAGCCTCAGAACGCACCAACAAGGAAATCGCTTCCATGCTTTACATAAGCCCTCGAACCGTGGAGACCCATCGGCGCAACCTCATCCACAAGCTGAAAGTGAAAAACACGGCTGGCCTTGTCAGGTTTTTCCTGAGCAATTTCCAAAACACGGAGGAGTACAGTTATTATGGTTCGTGAAGTTTTCAGCTTTCAAAGCCTGTCCCGATTTTCGGGATTTCACGGAGTTCCTCGTGGAATGGTAGCATTTGCATTTTCTAAATGGCTTGAATTGCCCCCAAACTTTTGAAAAATGGGTTTAGCAGGCTTTCCCCTAAAACCAGAAACCTCACGAACCATTGAGTTAGTCTTGCCTTCAAAATTTTAGTTCTTCGGCTCCTTCCCTGATTATTTCAATGCCGTCGTTGGTGCAGTCCACCAAGGCTGATGGTTCATTGCCCCCCATGCCTCCATCAATGATAATATCTGCCAAGTTTTCATAATAATCCCTGAGGTCGAGCGGGTCGGTTAGGTATTGGTCATAATCATCCTCCGTATCCAATTTGAGGGAAGTTGACAGCAAGGGTCGCCCCATTTCCTCCACTAGGGCCAAGGCAATCCTGTTGTTCGGGATGCGGATACCGATAGTCCGCTTGCGGTTCTTGAACAATTTGGGCACTGAGTTGCCAGAGCGCAGGATGAAAGTGAAAGGGCCAGGTAGGTTTTTTTTCATCACCCTGAACACTTCGTTGTCAATTTGCCAGGCATACTCCGCCACCTGGCTGATGTCCTTGCATACCAGCGTGAGCATGGCCTTGTCTGGATCAAGCCGTTTAATCCTGCAAATTTTATCCACGGCATCGTGGTTGAAGATGTCGCAGCCCAAGCCGTACACCGTATCGGTCGGGTAAATGACGGTCTTTCCCGCCTTCAACAGGTCGGCCACTTGCTTGATTTTGCGCTGTTCTGGCGTTATTGGATGTATTTCGATAAACATGTCGGCAAAATAAACATTATTCAAAAAATAAAGGGCTTGATGTGTTATCAATTATCTTCGCCGCATAAATGAAGTTAATCTTTTAGTAACTACTTAGCAGGGGTGTTTTTTGGGGAAAATTTTCAATTTTCCCCAAAAACAAAATGTGGGAGGAGAGAGAAAAAATTTCATTTTTTCTCTCTCCTCCCACACCCTCCTAAATAGTTAATCTTTTAAATCAAAAGTTATGACAAGACCCTTCTTTATGCTCTTCACAGTAGTTTTTCTCGCCTCCTGCCAGTCTGGTCCTGACAAAGCAGCGATGGCTCAAAACATCAAGGCCATCCAGTCGGAAATCGCCAAGGACGCACAACCCTCTCCAGAAAAATTGGTGAGCCTGCAAAACTCATTGCTGCTTTACGCCGATGCCTTTCCAGCGGACAGCACTTCGGTGAGTTACCTTGCAAAGGCTGGGGAGACAGCAAGGTTGCTCCAACAACACGACAAGGCTTTGGAGATTTTTGATAAAATCAGCAAGACCTACCCGAATACGAAGTCCGCCGCCGCCGCCATGTTCATGAAGGCTTTTACTTTGGACAATGACCTGAAAAAATTTGACGAGGCGAAGCCTGCCTATGAGGCTTTCCTGAAGCAGTACCCCAACGATGAATTTGCCGATGATGCCCAGTTTTTGTTGAAGAATTTGGGCAAGTCGCCTGAGGAGTTGATAAAGGAGTTCGAAAAGAACGCCCAACCTGAGTGAAAAGGCCAAAAAGAGAACAGGGCACAGCTGTAAAGCTGCACCCTGTATTAACCCCAAAAAACCAAATGAAAACAATCTACATATATCTTGAAAGGGGCAAGCCCTTAAAACTTCATCCAAAAAAACTTCTTCGTTGAAGATTTCGGGATTATGACGGTCGCTTTTACATAAGTCACTTTTCTGAGGCATTTTTTTCGAAAATTTGACACCTTTTCCTTTTTAACCAACAAGAATAGTTGGAATGAACTCAAAACCATACGCTTTTTATGTTTTGAAAATTTGGCATTGTAACACCACGATTTTGTGGCTCGTGTAAGTCGCTCTTGTTCCCACATGTGGGAACAAGAGCGACTTACACGGGGCCTTTGAACCACTTTAGTTTACTTCAAAAGGTAAAATCAAAAAATGTATTGTTTTGAATGGAATGACTTAAAACGCAACATGTAAATCCATCAAAATGAACAATTTTGGTGACAAACGACGCCAATTCGTACACCTAAGAAATTTTGCTTTCCCATCCTAAATCCATCGAAAAATTGAACAAAGTAAAAAAAATATTCGTCTGCTCAAGCTGTGGGGCCACCTCCCCGAAATGGATGGGCCGCTGCACGAGTTGCGGCGAGTGGAACACCATTTTGGAAGAAGTGGTCATGAAAGAAACTGCTCCAGAGGAACGCAGCCGTGCCTGGAAAAGCCCCGGCAGTGGAGGTCGTGACCCGCAGCCTGTGGCATTGCCCAACGTGAAAACGGGCGATACCCACCGCATGGTGACCACCGATGCTGAGCTGAATAGGGTACTTGGCGGCGGCATTGTCAGTGGCTCGTTGATACTTATCGGAGGACAGCCGGGTATCGGAAAGTCCACTTTAATGTTGCAATTGGCACTGCGAATCAAGGCCAAAATCCTTTATGTGAGCGGCGAGGAAAGCGAAGAGCAAATCAAGATGCGGGCCGACCGACTTGGTGGCCAAGTCTCCGACTGCTACCTGCTGACCGAAACCAATACCTCCAAAATCCTCAGCCATGCGCAGGCACTTGCACCAGACCTTGTCATCATTGATTCCATCCAGACCTTGTCGTCACCGCATATAGATTCGACACCGGGCAGCGTGTCACAGGTGCGGGAGTGTGCGGGGGATTTGCAGCGGTTCGCCAAGGAGACAAATATCCCGGTTTTTCTGATCGGGCATATCACCAAGGACGGCTCCATCGCTGGCCCCAAGTTGTTGGAGCATATCGTGGACGTGGTGCTGCAATTCGAGGGCGACCGCAACTACACCTACCGCATCCTCAGAACCTTGAAGAACCGCTTTGGTTCCACCGACGAACTTGGCATCTATGAGATGCAGGAAAGCGGACTGCGTGAGGTTTCCAACCCTTCGGAATTGTTGCTTTCGCAAACGGACGAAGAACTCAGTGGCAGCAGCGTGGCTGCAACGATGGAGGGCATGAGGCCCATGCTCATTGAGACCCAGGCGCTCGTCAGTACCGCTGTTTTTGGCACTCCGCAGCGTACCGCAACGGGCTTCGACCTTCGCAGGCTCAGCATGTTGCTGGCCGTGCTGGAAAAGCGGGGCGGCTTTCCTTTTTCTCAAAACGACGTGTTCTTGAACCTGGCAGGCGGCATCCGGGTGGAAGACCCCGGCATTGACCTGGCCATTGTGGCAGCATTAATTTCTTCCTTGCAAGATGTGGCTGTAACGAAAGACACCTGTTTCGCAGGTGAGGTAGGACTTAGCGGCGAAATCAGGGCGGTCAGCCGCATTGACCAACGCATTCAGGAAGCTGACAGGCTGGGCTTCAAGCAGATGTTCATCTCAAAATACAACACCAAGGGCCTTGACACCAAGCGGTATAAGATTGAAATCAAGACGATAGGGAAGATTGAGGAACTGTACAGGTTGTTGTTTGCATAGGCTACTTATTTCTCCTTGCACTGCACCATTTCCACATCTTGGACATAGCCGTTGCAAATACACTTGAAACGGATGTTTTGACCGACTTTAAAATCAGGGGATTCCCCGTTTGGCTGCCGGTCCAATCGGCAACGCACGCCATAAGCTGGATCGTTGCTGCGCAACAAAACCGAGGTACTGCCTTGCCCTTTTCTCACCGTTGACACCACTCCTTCCACCTCCACCACTTTGTTCAAATACTGTTCATTTGCCCCTGCTTCATCGTTGATAAAAGCATTGAACAGGTCGGTTGCACTGATTTTCACTTCAGTGTCTTGCTCCCAGACCATGGTGGGGTTAGATGTTTTGTATGACCTGTTGCTCCGCAAAAAAAGGAAGACAAGCACGAGCAGGGTCAGCAGCAATAAGATTGGCAACAGTTTTTTCATAAAAAACGAGTTCTTTGTTCCGAATCCCCGAAGGTCACAACAATTCGGTATTTCGGCAACAAATATTCTGAGACAATAGAACTTAGACAATAGACGATAGATATGAAGTTGATTTTCAGCCCCATATCTAATACCTAAAGTCTTATTTCTAACTGCTAAAACAACAATGCTTCAAAAGCGACTCACCCTTTATGGCCTTACCATGATAGCCGTTGGCTCCTGCATCGGTTCCGGCATATTTGCGACACCCTCCCAAATCGTTGGCGCAGTACCAAATGCGACTTTGGTGCTGCTGGTATGGGCCTTGGGCGGGTTAGTAGCACTGACTGGTGCATTGACCTTCAGTGAGTTGGGTGGGTTGTTCCCAAAATCAGGCGGTGTCTATGTCTATTTAAAAGAAGCCTATGGCGAAATGGCCGGGTTCCTCTATGGTTGGGTCATCTTATTGGTCATAAATACGGGGGCCTTGGCTGGGCTATGTGCCGCTTTCGCCGATTATATGAAGATTTTTGCTCCGCAAATGAGCGATGGAACCAAGACCGCCATTGCCGCTGTGACCATGATTGCGCTTACTGCTATCAATGCCCTTGGCGTCAACGTCAGCCAAGGGATTTCCAATTTTTTCACGGGGTTAAAACTAGTGGCCATCGGGGCAATCATCGTGGCTGGCTTCCTGTTTTTCGACAGCAGCAAGGTGCCCATTGATTTCGCCCTTGGGCAAAACCTGCCCACCAACCTCACCTCGGCCATGCTGACTGGACTGATAGGTGTCTTGTTCTCCGTGGGCGGTTGGCACCATGCATCTTATGTGGCTGGTGAGGCCATTGACGCCCCCCGAACTGTGCCAAAAGCCATGTTCTTCGGCGTTTTGATCGTCACAACGATGTACCTATTGGTGAACGTGGCGTATATGCTCCTTTTGCCGCTTGATGCCATAGCCCAAACCAGGACGGTGGCGGGTGATGCGATTGCCACCTTGGCTCCCTGGGGCGGCAAGGCCGTCGCCATCGCCATAGCCTTGTCCATTTTTGGAACCATCAGCATCTACACCATGTCGGCACCGAGGATTTACTATGCAATGGCGGAGGATGGCATTTTCTTCAAGCAATTGGCCTGGGTACATCCCCGGTGGCGGACGCCCATCGTGGCAATGGGCGTGCAGGTGGTTTGGGCATTGGCCGTTTTGCTCTTCTTCCAAGGGCTGTTTGACAAGATAATCACCTTCGTCACCTTTATGGACATCGCCTTCATGGGTTTGGCGGGAGCAGCCATTTTTGTGTTCAGGAAGAAAATGCCCAACGAGCAACGACCAGTGAAGGCATGGGGCTACCCCTTCGTACCCATCATTTTTGTGCTAATCTCTACCGCATTCGCCGTGAACACCTTTTTGGAGAAACCTGAACAAGCAATTCCGGGCATCGTCTTGTTGCTCATCGGTGTTGGTGTTTTTTATTTGTTGAGGGCTATCCGAAGTAAAAATTGAAGGAATTAACCATTTCTTAACGTCCTCTTCTCGCCTTACTTACCGCCATAGTTGATTTTTGTGGTCATTGTGAAGCTGTTGCCTCAATTTGGCCAATATTCGTATTTCCAATTTTTAGTTCTGAAAACGGGAACCATCTTTTTTAATTCAAAACAATATTTCCTATTGCATTGAAAAACTATTTCGCCTAAGTTTGTGTTAAAATAACACTAAAGCCGCCCTAATGGAGTGGTATTTGGTAGAAGATAGTGGCGAAGGTGAAAACAAACCTTCTGACGATGAAAAAGCGCCACTTGTCTAATGAATTCAAGTAAACCTTTAGTGACCGACAAAATTTGTGCTTGAAGCTGAATGGTACAAACCTTTAAGTTTTATGAAAACCCGATTTTTTGAATCCCACAGATTGTTCTTTGCCATTCTCACTTTGATGTTCTTTCAATCTTGTACAACGACATCCTTGCTGGAAGATGGCAGCGAAACAGCAGTCCCACATTCCGACCAAAGCTTGTTTAGCATTTTGAGCCAGCAGGAAGTGGTCGAGTTGACGCTTATTACGGAAATTGATTCGCTACTCCAAAAGCGGAAAGCGGATGAATATCAAAATGCCGAGTTCAAATACGAAGACCAGAACGGAGGCCAACATAGTTTCCAAGCGAAGGTCAAGCCAAGGGGCAAGTTCCGCAGGATGACTTGCGATTTCCCTCCCTTAAAGCTCAAGTTTTCAAAAGAAGAACTTGAGTCCGCTGGCATGACGGAAATGAACGAAATGAAATTAGTGACCCACTGCCTTGACGACAAGGCGGTTTCAAGGGAAATGGTGTTGCGTGAATATTTGGCCTATAAACTGTACAACGAACTGACCCCCAATAGTTTACAGGTTCAACTGGCCAAAATCACGTACCAGGACAAGGCAAACCCTGACTATCGTATGACCCGCTATGGGTTCTTGATTGAGGACGAAGAAGAAATCACTTGGCGGACTGGAACTGAGCTTGTTGAAAAAATGGGCCATACAGCCGACCAACTCAGCGCCTCACACGAAAAATTGTCCTCGGTGTTCCAATACATGATAGGCAACACGGACTGGAGTATTCCGATGCTGCGCAACGTTGAGTTGGTGAAAAAAGCAGATGGCAAATTGCTCCCGGTTCCTTATGATTTCGATTTTTCGGGCCTTGTTGCTGCCCCTTATGCCCGTCCAAACGTGGATGTTGGCCAAAAAAGAGTGGGTGAGCGGGTTTTCATGGGCAATGCCAACAATGCCCAAGACCTCTACTCCACGCTCAATTATTTTAGGACCAAGCAGGATGACTTGATTGAAATAGTGGCGCAATTTGATTTGCTTGCACCAAACACAAGGGAAAGCATCGTCAATTATCTAAACGATTTCTTTGAGGAAATTAAAACACAAAAAACTGCCCAGGAATATTTGTTCAAGAACCAGAACAAACAAACTGGCACAGTTTTTCAGAATGTGGTGTCAACCCCACCAATTTCCAACTAAACCAAAAAGCAGTTTTTTCATACTAATTCAATTTTCTGGGGGCGTCCATGTGACGCCCTTTTTTATAAAAAAAAAGCGGCTGATGATTCAGATTCATCAGCCGCTTTTTTTGCCTAGCTTCTAGCGTATCATCCCCTGCGCCGCTTCCCTTGCACCGTCGTCTGCTTTGTTTTGGATTTAACATTGCCACGTTTGCCCCTTGTAGTAGTGGTAGTGGTGGACTTCTTCACGGTTCCCTTTCGAGTCTTGACGACCGTGGTCCTGGTATGAACCGTTTGGGAACCAACCCGACGTGGCGCATAAACGGCATGTGCCCGGGTTACTCGGTGCGTCGCAACTACCCGGTAATGGGGGCGATGCACCACAACCAGTGGATGCCATACGTGGAATGCCCTTGGCCGCCAAGGACTCCACCATACTGGGTAATGCCTCCAACGCCACGGCGATACCCAAACCCTGTAGCCGGGCGCATAGACGAACCGAACACTTGGCCAGCCCCAAACATTGACGACGACCCTAGCAACGGTGATATTTGGCCCGTGCTTGCCATTCTCATTGGCCTCGCCTTCAAATGAGTCCACGATTGTCTGGTCGCCATAAACGTCTTCATCGCCAATGATTTGCAGCAGGGCCTCTTCGCTTCCTTTTTCGATTTCGATGACCGCCACATCCTGTGACTCCGTTTTCATTAATGGCTACTTGAAGTACAAGTGCATGAACCTCCTCTTCCATATTGTCAATGACCTTTACAAAATCAATTTCGCCGTCGTCGTTCAGGTCGAGGTTGTTCACGTTATTGGACTCAAAGTTGAGCAGTTTCTCGAAGTCTTCGGGGGAGGCTGCTTTTTTGAAAGTTCTAGCGCCTTCCAAACTGGAAGTTTTCTCCGGGTAAACCTGTGCTTTCAGCTTCTTGTGCCAAGGTAAGATTTGTGGACAAGGCCACCATGAAAATACTAAGAATGATGGATTGAATTTTCATTTGCACTAAGATGAGTTTTGAAATTAGTTGAAAAACGAGGGGTATGACCAAGGATATACCATAAGGTTTAATTCGCTCCAACACAAAACATCGAACTCATCTGACAATGGAATACATTATTTTATCAAAACTGATTTTCTATTGCCATCCACTTCCACCGTCACGATGCTCATGCCCGTGTGCAAGCCCAAGGCTTGCTTGGAATAGGATGCCTGCCATTCGTTCCGCTAATTTTAAGTTCCTCGATTTTGATTTCCCTGCCACTGGCATCTGCAAAGCTGATTCGGAGAGACTGCATAGGCTGTGGGCTTTTTACGATAATAAAAAAGGAGTCGGAAGCGGGATTGGGTACAACGGCAACACCAATCGGTTGGTTTTCAAACACTTCGACTCCAGTGGCAACTTGGTTCTCCGTAATAGTCAAGCATTGCCCCGCATAAATATTGGTATAGGTGGTGTCCTGTCCGCCCAAGAACTTTATCCTTACCTCTTCCACTTTTATTGCATCGCCGAGTCCAAAATGGGCGGTCAAGCTGTTTTGACCACAGTGGCCCGATTGGGCGCTGATTTCACGCAACTGCGTCACAACTTGACCACCAATCGTCGCCGTAACCCAAAGCTTTGCACCGATGGCGGAACGGTTGCTAGTTTCACCTACCAGCTTGATTTTCAACCAGTTGTTAGCATTTCCGCTGTTCTGGTAAAACAGGTTAGTTGGAAGCGGGGAAGCGGCAGCGCTTTTACAAGTAGCGATGGCGAGGTCAAGAACCCGTCATTGTTCACATCGCCCCAAGCAGAGGCCATGGCAATGGAGTGGACATGTCTTCGATGCTGTTGAGGTCACGGGTGAAGTTGCCAAGTCCGTCATTTTGATAGAGAAAATTTTTAATGCTACCATTGCAAAAGCCATTGGAAACGGCAAGGTCGAGGTCGCCATCATTGTCATAGTCTGCAAAATTGGAACTGTAAGAACAGCCGCCATCAGTTACCAAATCGCCCGTCGTCACTGCTGTAAAGACACCGTCCTCTTGTAGGAACAATTGGTTGTTTTGCACTCCGAAATAAAGGGAGTTTGCCAAAAATAGGTCGAAGTCGCCATCATTGTCCACGTCCGCCCAACTGCTACTCATGGTGCTGTGGTTGGTCTGGCCGGGGGCACCCGTCTCAACCTTTACAAGTGACCCATTTTGATTTTCATACAAATCATCTTTTTGATTGGACTCGTTGGAAACATAGAGGTCGAGGTCGCCGTCCAGGTCAGAGTCAACCCAGTTCACTGAGCGCGAAGCGTTGGCATCGGTCACCACGGCCCCCATATCGGTTATCAAAGTGAAATTTTGGCCATCGTCGTTCCTAGAGCAGGTTCTTCTTGCTGCCGCCAGAATTGGTCACATACAAGTCGAGATGCGCCATCCGTATCGTAATCCCTAGCTGTAGTTTCGGTAAGTACCCAATTGAGAAGGTGCCGCACCGCCGAGGTAGTAAAACCGCCGTCGCCATTGCCTGCATAGAGGAAGTTTTTTGCGCCATACCAAGTGACGACAAAAGCATCAAGGTCGCCATCGTTGTCGAAGTCGGCGAAACTGGCCCCGTCAAAGGGCTTGCTGTCGCTGACGACGGGGTCGTTGGCCACGGATGTGAACTTTCCTGTTCCGTCGTTCAGGTATAGCAAGTTCACCGCCCCGTTCTCTGGCCCATTGCTGATGAACAGGTCTTCCCATCCGTCGTTGTTCATCCACGAAATTCACGCTGCGGCTGTCAGACGGCGTGGTGACATGTGGGCCTTCGGTGATTTTTTGGAAAAGGGGCTGGGCAAAAATTAATCCGCTCCAAAAAACTAGCATAAAACATGAAGTTATAGTTTCCATTTTAACAGATTTAGAATTGTGACAATAAAGCAGGGTGTTAGAAGGGAAAAAACCAATTCTTTCGCTTCCTCACACATCTCCTTATTAGTTACATAGAATGAATGATTTCAGAAAATCGAGTACTTTGGGTTTAATCAGCCGATATTTGTTTAACACCAGAAACATGAGAAGAAATGGCCTTCCACAGGTCATTTTCCTTGACTAATATATTGCTGGATTGATAAACCGAATAAGCATCGTTGTTGAAAATGTGCCCTGTACCAGCCACGACTGCCGTTCCATTTCCAAAGATTTCAAGCCTTTTTATTTCATAATAAAATGAATCATGTTTGACTACATTGCTTTTAATCCAGTTTAATTCAAATTGCTTGTCAGTATAATGTGCCTTCAGCATAAAATCATCTGAAATTTTTCATGTAGAATACTATGAGCAACATTGTCATTCGTGCTGTAGGCTTTAGGCCAAAGCACTTGTTTTCTAAATGTTGAAGTGTGTGTTTTTCTTTTTGCACATCCATTTCCGCTATTCTTTCTTTCCTTTCTCCGAACAGGACAAAGAATGGCTGCGAAAAGAGGTAATCTTGCTTTTTCATGAAATGTAATTAAGAATTAATTATCCTTTAGGCTTCATCAACTGCTTGACCGTTCGAGGCTTCAAACCTACCCTACCCCTTAATATTTCAGCATAAACAAATGGCGTATAAAGCGGATAGTCCGTTCCAAAAACGATGTGCTGGGCACCAATTTTTGTTATATAGCCTTTTAATTCCGCAAATTCCGCATCGTTGAGTTTAGTCACGCCTTCACTGTCCTTGTCAAGTGCAACTGCTGAAATATCGAGGTAAATTTATGCTTCTGGATATTTTCCCCTTGTTGCCTAAGGCATAAAACCATCCAAAAAATCTGGTCTTTTGGCCTAAATCCCCCCTGATGTAAGGCCGGGAATGGTCAGAACCATCGGCTTTGCATGTAAGTATGAGTCCACCAAGATGTTCAAAATCCCTCGCCTCGAATTTTGGATGCCAGTTATCGAAAATGCATAAAACAGGAATTCATTTCCGCCGCTGCCATAAAACTGACTTTACCCGCTCACATGCGCAGGTACAGTAAGGTAAATTTGGGAAGCACTTGTTGTGCATTTTCAGGTGCGATATTATTATTAACAGTATCGCACTTTTTCTTTCCTTCAATTGCATCAAACCTCAATGGGTCAAAACGAAATAAATGGGCGAACTTTGCGGGGTATATGGGCAGCTATTGACAAAACATAATCATTTTCCTTTGCCACTTTTCGGGCCCATCCGAGCCTTGGTAGAACTCCCCGCTGGTATATACATGCGCCTTGTGCAATTAAATCAATCGTACTCGTACCTACGTTTTTTATAATCGAGTCAATATCAGCATAATAATGGTCGGGTCTGAAATGGGATGCTTATTGCTTTCCAATCAGCAATTAACGTGGGGCTCATGATATGTACATGGCAATCATGAACAGGTTTGAGCTTGTCCTGCTTCCCAAGGAAGGAAGTAGTGCTACAGCCGAGCATTGACAAGATATAGCCAGCTAAAAGCAGAAACAACCATACTTTTCCAATTCCGTATTCCCGTTTTTTCATACCCTTGCTTTTTTTGCAAGACAAACTTAATGAAAATAAGTACATCCAAAGATTCGATCACCCAAAAAAAACCTGCTATTATCGCCAAACAACGGTTTCTATGGAAAAAAGCCAAATCGTCGAAGGAAACGGTCGTTGGTGCGCTATTCGGTGCAATTGAGCGCACATAGGAGCGAAACCATGATTTCTTTCCGAAATTTGCGCCATGAACCACCGCCGAATCCTGCTTCACCTTGCTTTTTGGCTGACTTATGGCCTTGACGACGGCTATTTGATCGCCCCTATTTCAGAGTAGTTCCTACGAGCATTTGAGTTATGGGGAAAAATGATGCTTGCCTATTTGGCGGAAATGGTGGTGTTGCTCTGCAAGATTCCCATCACCTATTTTGTCTTGTATTTGCTTCAATATTTTAGGAAAAGAACCTCCCCATTGTTGGTCGTGTCAATTATTGGGGTGGCACGTTGGTACTTTGCTCATAAGAGTGGTTTGGTTCAACATGATTTATCCATATATACAAGTATCAGTCTGTGCAATAACCTCGCCCGCAACTTGCTCCGCTGGCACGGAACTCGCTCGACATCCTTCCCTGCTAAGTGTGGCATCGGCCATCAAGTTCTTCCGACTCCCGGACTGGCCAGCGCCGAGCGGAAAACAATTGGTCGCCGAAAACTCCAATCGGAGACTGAACTTCCTGCAGGCGCAAACCAATC
>JADKBS010000012.1 GCA_016714985.1 Saprospiraceae bacterium
CTTCTTCATCTTCGGCCCGTTGCAGGAGATTGGCAACATCCTGCTCTCGTACCGGGAGGCAGAGGCATCGCTCAACAACTTCAACGCCCTGATGAGCAAGCCGCCCGAAGCCTCGCCCGCCCAGCCCAAGCACCTCGGCGAGGTGGAGCAGTTGGCGTTTCGCAGTGTGGTGTTCCAGCACAAGACCGCCCAACACCGGGCCATTGACGGCATCAGCTTTGAGGTGAAACGTGGGGAGACCATCGCCTTTGTAGGCCCAAGCGGAAGCGGCAAATCCACGCTGATGAAGCTCATGGTGGGCCTCTACCGCCCGCAGGAAGGCAAGATACTGTACAACCACCTCGACGAAAACGAAATCCTCTACGACGACCTCCGCAACCAAATCGGCTTCGTCACGCAGGACACCAACCTCTTCAGCGGCACCATCCGGGAGAACCTGCTCTTCGTGAACCCAACGGCCACCGAGGCCGACCTGCAATTGGCGCTGCAACGGGCCAGCTGCAACGGCCTGCTCGCCCGTGCCGAAAACGGCGTGGACACCATGATAGGCGAAGGCGGCCTCAAGCTCTCCGGCGGCGAAAAGCAGCGCATCTCCATTGCCCGTGCCCTGCTGCGCAAGCCCCGCCTCCTCATCTTCGATGAGGCCACCTCTGCCCTCGACTCCATCACCGAGGAGGAAATCACCGACACCATCAAGGCCGTCTCCAGCAGCCGCTCGCAAGTGACCATCCTCATCGCCCACCGCCTCAGCACCATCATGCACGCCGACCGAATCTATGTCCTCGAAAAAGGCACGATGGCCGAGACGGGGACGCACGAGCAGTTGCTGGCGGAAAAGGGGCTATACTATGCGATGTGGCGGCAGCAGATTGGGGAGCGGAAGGAAATGCAGCGGGAGCGGGCTGCGAGGCTGAACTGATTTTTTGAGATGATAGCTATTAGACATTAGACGATAGACCGGGCACCCATCTATCGTCTAATGCCTATCTTCTAATGTCTCTTTTTAGGTCAGATGGGCGTCTTTTTAATATCTGTGGGTCTAAAGGCGCTATCTGTGGGCGTCTTTTTAACATCTGTGGGTCTCAAGACGCCATCTGTGGGCGTCTTTTTAGCATCTGTGGGTCTCAAGACGCCATTTGTGGGCGTCTGGAAAGGATTGGTGGGGCAAAGGCGAGAGAGCGGCTGTTTTGGCAGGGTTTGGTGATTTCTGGGGTTTTGGAATACTTTTTTTTTGAAATGTTTGGAGGGGATAGGGATTGTTTTTAGCTTTGGCGGGACAAAACGCACTAAGGGGAACACGTAAAATGATAAATTTTGAATGTTAGCTTAGCAGATGCGAATTGAAACATTGTGTGTTTTGAATAATCGACCAAATAGAACACGCAATGTAAGATTTTGCAGTGCCATACAATCAAAAAAATAAAAAATACGATAGAAACATATGAATTGGTTTGAAGACTTACCAGAAAATTGTCCACCAAAGGATGCAATCGTTCCCAATGGTGAAAACTTTTACAGGTTAGCAAAAAACAATCCGCCTAAAAATGAAGACTTCTTTTCTCAAAGAAAGGAATTTCCTTTCACTATATTTGACAGCATTCCAGAATGTTTAGCTAGAGCCGTATCAACTTGGAAGACTACAGATAAATGTCGGGAGCAAAAAAAATACCCGAGGCATAGAAATAAGGTAATTGCTGAACTAACTTTGTACAAAAAGGATGGCTTGATTAAACAAACGTTTAAGAATAATCATTACTCTTGGTGGAGAAGTGATGATTTTTCAATTGAAAGTGTAAAAATACTTGATGAAAGCTAATGAATAGGGAACTAGAAATATCTCAGATACTGGTTTATTTTGATTTGCCAGAACTATTTGTTGCCAAGGATGAAATCGGCAGTAGATATATGGCTTTATTGGTGGAGGAAATTGAAAATGAGCCACATTATATACTCACTCCGATTTCTGTCAATAGATTATCGATGTACTTGAATGGAAAAATTGATTTGAGAGATATTTTTACTCAACCTGAAATTAGAGAGTTCTATAGCATATTAAATATTAAATCTGATAGATTTCAAGTGTCGAATTTTAATTCTGATAGACTTCCTGAGGAATTTCTACCTGAACAAGGATTGTATTATGAATCAAATGAGTCCCTTGAAGAAGAATTAATTATAAAAGAAGTTACTGAGACTGAAAATACGATTGTTCATTTAAGCTTATCTGACAGTCATAATAGAAATAAAATTCCGGCAGAAATATTAGGGGATTTTCTTAAAATTTTTCAATCTTTAGTTAAGTACACTTTTAAGAAGGTAATTTCACAATATAAATACTCAATGAAGAAAGAACTTGACCAATCATATAATTATGCTCTTTGGGCTTTTGATAGTTCTCCTGGCTCTTTTAAAATCCACCTTTCCTCAACTGCACAGAAAGATATATTTGGAAATACAAAAATAGAGTTAGCACTAAATATGCTCGACACCATCATTGAAGATTTTAAATCAGAAGATGAATATATAAATACACTTCAAAAAATCAAAGGCCACTCAATTGGTTCGTACAGGAAATTAGTTGAGAAAATAATCCAAGATGATGTCGAATTAAAGTATCAATGGTTTTCACCTGGAGAGGAAAAAGTACATTTTAAAAAAATAGGTAAAGATTTTGCTAAAAGAGTAATTGAAGTCTTAAATAGCAAAGAAGAGTTAGGTGTAGAAACCAAAGAATTAATTGGGATTGTAAAACAAGTTGACATTGATAGAGGAACTTGGAGAATGTTAAATCAGGAAGATAATAAGGAATACAGTGGTATGACAAAGAATAAAAGGTTATTAGAGGGAATTGTTGTAGATAAAGAAATTTATAAATTTATTTGTGAAGAGATAGTTGAAGAAGAAAAAGTAACAGAGAAGGAGAAAACAACTTATGAATTACAAAAAATGAGTAAAATTAATTGAAATTGTACATAACAAAGGTCTACTTTCAGTTGTCGCAAGTTACGCTACTGTACACTTTTATGAGAAAACACCAGTTCCCTCGGATTATAGTGGCTTTTTGCCAAGATTTCCAGCAAAAACCCCATCAAGTCGGTCAAAACGTGCAGCATATTCTTTAAGTTGTCAAACCCAAGCCGGAACAAAGAGATGGACCTCGCCTTTTTGTCCCGGTAATTTTCAGGGCAATAGGCTTCACTCCCTCTTTTATCAGGCCGTTCAGCAGCGAGAATACGTAGGCAACCGCTGCCAGCGCCATGAGGAGCTGCACCTTTTCCAAGTTCTTGAAGTTCAGGTCCTCCATGTTGAACCCGTTGGTCTTGCAATGGAGGAAGAATACCTCGATGCCCCACCGCTTTCGGTAGGCCTCGCTGATTTTGGCGGCATCGGCCATGTCCGACAGCAGTACGACGAACTCGTCCGTGCCCTTTCGACTACCAGTATTGGGGAACACTACATAGGTGTAGGTGTACCCCAGTATCTCGATGCTGGCCTTGAAGAAGCCGTCACGCCTGAGCCTCCTGCGGATGTGCCCGTCCGTCTTGGCCACCGTTTTCTTGATGGAGGCCGCCACGAGGCCCAGGTAGTCCTGGTGGCGGAGCCGGATGACGAAGGAGAACCCACATGCCCTCAAGAAGTGGAACCACTCCGCCCCGATGAACTCCCTGTCCGCCAACACGCTGATTTGCCGAGTTGAACGGTCGCCACGCCTTCTGGAACCGCCCCATCAGCGCCTTGCGCTCTTCCGTGCTGCTGTTGTTGCCTTTCTTGGCCAGTGGCTTCCAAACGATGGGCACGAAGCAGCCGTTTGGGAGCAACAGGCCGATGAACAGCACGTTGATGTCAATGCCGCCGAGCTTCCAGTTCGTCCTGTCCATCACGAGGAAGGCCTCCGTCCGCAGGCCGCTCATGCTGATAATCAGCCAAGCGATGCCCATGCAGAAACCGTCAATCCACTTCATCTTGAAGAAGCGAATGAACTGCTTGTAAATGCTTTCCAGCTTGAGGTTCCGGCGCTGGAGGATAGCCCCGGCCTCTGCTCGGCACTTGTAAAGGCAGACCGTGCGGCAGCGGATGATGCAGTGGACTATCAGCAGGAAATTTTTCAGCACGTGGTTGCGCCAACCTGGGAAAACTGCTTAATTTCGTCAACTTGAAGGAGTTGGGTGGTCATACTTCCTTGTTTTTTAGTCAATCCAAAGATACTTTATCTTTTCTAATTCCCTCTCTTTCAAGCACTTACATTAAAGCGTCCAGTAGCGTAGTCGCAAGTATAATTTCAGCAGAATTCTAAAAATGAAGTTCTTGCAACTCCCAAGCACCCTCAAGAGCCGCTTCGCTAAACTCTTGCTTGAAATGTGGGTTTTCCCATGGACGGGCGTTTGGCTTTGTGGGAAGGTAGGAAGACTTTGCAAAACGGATAATGTGCTTTTTCCAAAGGCTAGGTCGTATCATTGTGGGAAAGTGTGGAAGATTTGTCAAAACGGAACTGAAATGAATCAAAAAATATTTTCGGACAAGGTCATGCAATTCTTGACAATTGAATTTCCTGAGTTTGTTCAAAAGGTGACATATCAAAATGACGACTCGTTCGACTGTGAACTAGACAATCCCTCAGGGCAATTCTCAATGTGGATAGCAACATACAATGAGGAAATTACGTTTGGACTGAAATCTCCTAACGGTGCGACTGATATTCATACTCATGTGAGTTGTTATGAGGAGGACATTGACGATTGTTTAACTACGTTGACAAAATTGATTATCGAGGTTAAAAGTAATAAGGTCGTCATGTATAAAAATGAATATAATCTGTACGACTGGATTGATGTGAATAGGCTGGCTCAGATAGAAAATAAAAGGCAGAAGATTTTTGAGAAAATTCTATGGGACGACAAAAAGACGTGAAACCCCGCTTTTTGAGCAACACTTATCATTGAAAGAAACCTCTAATCACGAGTTAGCCCCGCCATTAGCATAGGGCGTTGCCCAATACTGGTGAATTTCACCCCTTCGGGGCTTTGTCGCTGCTCGCATATTAACCGCATATAGTAGCGTATTGCACTGCCCTAAGCCTGCTGTATTGTAAGACTATTTGGCAACTAGCGACAGCCCTGCTGGCACACCACCTATGTCCTTCATTTAAAGGACGCCCCTGCTCGTTACAAGCTGTGCTCGGCAACCACGTTTACCTAACTTTCAAAAATTTAGTACACGCAGCGGCACTCCGGCCCCTAAAAAAACGACAACGTTATCCCCTTCCTATTCCCGTCCTTTACCTTTTTATGAATTTTGCCTAAAAATCCCCTGACCGTTTTCGACGACCACCAGATAAACGCCTTTTGGTAGATAGTCCACTCGGATTGGCTCATTAAGTTGGTTGGTGGCAAATTTTAATTGCCCGTTCATGGAATAAATCTTGGCAGTGCCCTCAATGGTGCCCGATTTATGCTGGATGCGGATGGCCACATCGGCAGGGTTGGGGGAAATTTCGATGCCGGAATTATTTGGGTCCAGTTCATCGGTGCCGAGTACCAAACCATAGCAATCGTCCACCAATTTGTATTCGTAATCAGGGCCTAATGCGCACCGCAGGGAATGATGGGGATAGTCAGCTCCAGCATGGAAAACCTCCGTGGGAAAAAGATAGGATATTTGATTCCAACCGCCTGAGCTTTCAACCATTCCAATTGTTTCGATGAATTTGAAGCTCATTCCATCAAGGTTCTCCGTACCGGGGCTGGACAATAAATGGGCCTTGAATTGTTGGGTTCGCAGGGTCTGGTTCTGTATCACTTCCATGCCCACGCTTTCCAAGGTCAATTTGTACAGTGGTATATTGTCGTTATAAAACAGGAAGGAATCGCCGGGCTCCAAGCTGAAATCATATTCCAGCTCAAATTCGCCCGAAATATTTAATGAAAAAATGCTATCCCCTGATTGGCAAATCGTTCTATTCCATCCTTGCTCATCAATGATATGGTAGGTGTCATTTTCGGAGTTGTAATAAACATATTGTAGGCGAACGTTAAGCTGCTTGCAGGTCATGCCGTTGATGGTTGTCTCGCCTGGCAAGGTTGTCAATTCCTTGTAGCCTCCCTTTCCCCACCAACCCCAGTTGTACACCCAAGCTTTGTCGTCTTGTAACCATGATTGAGCATTGGCCAAACCTGAGCAACAGCCGATTAAAATTAGAAAAAGGTATGTTTTCGTTTTCATGCAATGTGGATTTAAAATGGAATAATGGCTAAAAATAAATCACTTGATGCAAATTGCCACGATGAATGCTGCAATTGTCAATTTAGTGATGAATTTTCCCGCTGGCGAGCCATCACTTCAATTGAAAACCGCCCCGCTAGTCACGAGCTATGCCCACCATCAGCATCGGGCGTTGCCCAATGCTGGGGTATTTCGCCCCTTCGGGGCTTTGCCGTCGCCCAGCACCACATGGACGGATGGTTGGGCCATGACAAACGTGGCGCCCACCAAACAGTTGTACAATGAACGTTGCTTCCCCTTTGTCATTCCCGTAGGGAACTCGTCCTTGCTTTGTATGTACGCTATATGTGGAAGGTTGGCTACGCCATGACAAAGCCCTGCTGTCGAAGGGTTTATAAATATAAAAGCAGCTACGCTGGTCATGAGCAAAGCCTGTTGTAGTCAGGGTCGTTGCGTTTATATTTTGACCAAGCTGGCCCGCTTAGGTTGTTCGTACAATTTAACCAGCTTTGCAGGAAAGAAGTTATTGTGAAAAAAAATTCTGATTTCGGTAATTTTATTTTAAATTTGTGAAGCAAACTATGAGATGATGGTCGTTATCAGCAAAACCCAGCTCAATCAGTTTGGGCAACAACATGCCGATGCAGCCGATGCCCTCGATGAGTGGTACAAAACGGTCAAACAAGCAGATTGGGGGAGTCTTGCTGAGTTGAGGCAATCCTTCAATTCGGTGGATTACGTTGGCAACGATAGGTATGTCTTTAACATAAAAGGCAACCGCTATCGGCTCGTGGCCATGATTTTCTTTGACATTCGGACACTATTCGTCCGGTTCATAGGGACACACGCCGAGTATGACAAAATAGAATGTTCAACCATTTGAACCTACAACAATGATTACCAAGATCAGGACAACAGCGGAATATGGGCAAGTGATGCAAATCATAGAAGGCTATTTGCAAAAAGCCACCCAGGGCGGTGGCTTTCACAACCTATCGCCTGCCGAATCGGAAGAACTGCAACGGCTTTCGATACTGGCGGAAACTTGGGAAGACAGCATCCCGCTCATGCCCATCAAGCAGCCGGAGAGCCTTCCCGAAATGATAGAATTGAAGATGTACCAACTAAAGCTAAAGCAAAAGGACTTGTCCGAATTGCTGGGCATACCAGCTTCCCGCCTATCCGAAGTGCTCAAAGGCAAACGCAAAATAAACCTCGACCTCGCCAAACGGTTGCACGAAAAGCTGGATATTGATGCTGGGTTTATACTGAGAAGTACCTAGTTTCCTACTCATTGAATGCCTTGTTATCACAAGCTTGGTTCCGGCGACCGCTCTAAAAAAGTACCTTGCCTTTATAATGCAGGCGGCTTGCCTCGCCATCACAAAAGCCCACAAACAAAAAATCCCCGACAACGGTATGAACCGCTGCCGAGGACTTTTAACCCCAAAAAACCATAATGTGAAAACACTGCCGTTTGGATTTGGTTTTGGAAGGCAGTATAAAAAAATGAATTTTTTTAAATTTTTTGCATAAAAACAGGGGGGCAATCCCAAGCTGCCAAAGACAAAAGCATCAGCAGGCATTATTGCAAATCCTTCGCTTTTTCTACCCATTGCACGAACTCCTTCCGCCAGCCAAGCTCGTCGCTGCCGGTGGCGTCGTTGGCCCATTCGAGGGGCTTGTCCCAATCCAAGTTGCCTTTGTATTCACTATCACGGAGCAGTAGGCCATAGCCAGCAACGGTCGTTGCGAAGCGCAGGTGCACTTACCCATGCACTGCCGCCGCCATTTCCCTCACCAGTCCAGGGTCTTTCTCGATGGCATTGCCAACCACGACCACGTCGGCACCTGCCTTTACATTGGCGGCGACCAACTCCGGCGTCCGGATGCCCCCCCCGACGATGAGCGGTATGCTGATGGCCCCGCTTACCGACTCTATTACGTGCTCTGGCACTGGAACTTGGGCACCGCTCCCGGCATCCATGAACATTAGGCGGAGGCCGAGCATTTCCCCCGCCATTGCCGTGCAGACGGCGATATCGTCCTTGTGCGTAGGGATGGGGCGTGTGTTGCTCATGTAGAGCACGGAGGTGGGTGAGCCGCCGTCCATGAGCATATAGCCCGTGGGCATGATTTCGAGCGGACTTAGCTTCAGGTAGGGCGCTGCGATGACGTGGTTGCCGATGAGCAGGTCGGGGTTGCGGCCACTAATGAGGGAGAGGAAGAGCATGGCATCGGCCTTCCAACTGAGCTGGAGCGAGCTGCCGGGAAAGAGGATCATGGGGATGTGGCAACGCTCCTTGATGGCCAGTAGACATTGGTCAAGAGCGTTGTTGACGATGAGGCTGCCCCCGATGAAGAAATAATCCACACCAACCTCCACAGCGAGGTCGAGCACTTGGTCCATGTTGCCGAGGCGCACCTTGTCCGGGTCAATGAGCACGACGAACTTTTTTTGGCCGTCGGC
Source organism: Saprospiraceae bacterium (assembly GCA_016714985.1). GTDB lineage: Bacteria > Bacteroidota > Bacteroidia > Chitinophagales > Saprospiraceae > UBA6168. The sequence goes on from JADKBS010000012.1 coordinate 8,690, forward strand.
CTTTGCTTCCGTTAAGCTGTTGAGTATCTGCGCCATAGGTGGTGATATCAATGGTTCGTGAAGGTTTCAAGTTTAAGGTTTCAAGGAGCTACCTGCTAAAATCAATTTTGAATAGGTTGATTTGAAAAGAACCCATTCAAAAATGATATTCAATTCCAATTGAGCCAGAAACCTCCGTGAAACCTGAAACCTAACGAACCATTGGATATAGTCTATGGTGCAAAGATAAGTTTCGATGCAACATAACCGCTACTATTCTGCCATTGCTCCTATGACGACCGTCAGTTCAGGCAGTGAGTCAGCCGTTTTTTTGTTTTGAAGATGGCTTAGGGTTTGGCCGATGGCCAAGCTGGCTGGTGTGATTTTGTAGCTAAGTTCCCTTTTTGCCTTTTCACAGGAAACAAGTGCATCGGAGGTGAACTTCCTTGCACCGAATTTCGTGATGAAAGGGGGCTTTCCCGTCCATTTTGCCAGCAATTCCTGCACTCCTCCCACCAGCCATAGTACGGGGTAGGGCACATGCCGGAGCTGGAAATCCCGGCCACTCTTGGCCTTCACGATGTCGAACAGTTGGTGGTAGCTCAGGTTTTCACCACCCAGCATATAGTGCTCGCCACTTGTTCCATTTTGCATAGCCAGCACCAGTCCTGCCACCACATCGTCCACAAATGCGAAATTGGCGGTCGTGTTGCCGTTGCCGGGTATGATGCGCCACGTGCCGTCCAGCATTCCCTCGAAGATGCCAGTGATGCTGTTGCCATTGCTTTTGATGCCGGGGCCGAACACCTTGGTCAGATAGACGAACACGACCTCCATTCCTGTGCGGAGGTATTTTTTGCTGACCTCCACTTGTTTGAACTTGGACTTTTCATAAGGGTCGTTCAGGTTATGGCCATTGTCAACTGTTTCGTCCAGCAACTGCCCGTTTTTTGAAAAGCCAAAAACACCGCAGGAGGAAACCACCACCACCCGTCGTACGCCTTTGCGCAAGCAAACCCGCAGCAGTGTATCCGTGCCTGTTACATTTATATCGTAAAACGAATGTGGATCTTTAGCCCATAGTCCGACCAAAGAGGCGAGATGATAAACCGTGTCGCAGCCTTCCACTGCTGCTTCCAAATCCTGCTCACGGCGGATGTCGCCTTTGAAGACTTGAACGGGCAGGTTTTCCAAGGCATGCAAATCGGTGCCTTCCAATAAGAAAGCATTCACTTGAACGCCTTGATGCAGTACTTTTTCAACCAAGTGGTTGCCGATGTACCCATTTGCTCCTGTTATCAAGGTTTTCATAAAGCATGATTTAAAGGATGAACTTGGGAAATCGGTCTTTCAAACTCCGTTCATTCCTTTGCCACCATTTCGATTTCCGTAAGGCCGAGGTCCATTTCCACCTGTTCCAAGGCTTTGTCTTGGTAGCGGTAAATGGTCTTTCGGCCCCTCGAATTGAGCTTTTCATAGGTATTGGCCACGGCGGTTTCGATGTTGTGGAACGCTCCTTTTTCTTCGGAATAGGCGTTCAGGATGCCCTTTGGCTCATCGAACATCATGCGGGCGGAGGAATAGATGATGTCGCCTTTTACGGAAGATTTGAGTTTGCCATCCTTGAAAAACTGGTAGCCATTGCCCAAGCGCTTAGTAGCAGTGCTTGCATAGGGTTTTCCGTTCAGCGTTATGTCCACCTTGGAGGATTCCAGCAATTTCCCGATGTAAACCGCTTGGATGTCAAACTTGACCCTCACTTCCGTCACGATTCTCGTTTGGATGTTGGTGGTATTCTGATAGGTGGTTTTATCGCCGTCCTTGGACTTGACGGAGCGCAATTCACCAATCACCTCCCCCTTGTGCAGGATTTTAAATGCCCTCGTTTCGTCGGCTGGTTTCGTCCAATTCAACGAAAACAGCATCAAAATCGGCAGTAATATTGTGTTCATCATGAAACATCAGTTTTAGTATAACCTATTGATGAACAACGCATTGGGCGTTTCGTTTACCAGCCTTCCAATGAAGAACTCGAGCGACCATAGTCAGGCAGCAACTTCAACCACAACTTCTTGATAAATCTGCTTACCAGAAATGATAATCCAATCGAAAAAAGCTGATTTTTTTCAGCTTTTTGGTGCAGCGTTTTTAACGGGTCACTTGCTTCCATTTTTCATCCAAAAGCCTGTACCGAAGCCGTATCATTTTGGCGTTCCGCCAACTGATGACCCAGCCAGCCTTGCCATCCAGCCAGCCCATTTTAAGGAAATAGGTCTTGAAAAAACGGGCGGGCGGGGAGAGCCAGCGCTTCACGAAATTGGCTTTTTTGCCTTTGGCAAATTGTTCCTCCGCCGCCAAGCGGGCGTATTTTTCAATGCGGCGTAGGTGGTCTTCGCTGTTTTTATAGGAATAATGGTAGAGCTTGCCTTGCAACTTAACTTCTTGAAAATCAGCGGGTATGTGCAGGGTTTCATGCACAAAATCGCCTTGCCACGCCACCTGTTTTCGATGGAACAGTCGGACCTTCCAGTCGGGGTACCAGCCGCAGTGCCGAATCCATTGGCCGCAATAGCTCGTGAGGCGGTCGAGGGCATAGACCTTTCCGGGTGTTGGTTGCAGATTGGACAGTGTTGCAACGAGTTCATCGGACAAAACCTCGTCCGAATCAATGCTCAGGATCCAGTCGTTGGTGGCCATCTGGTTGCCGATGTTCTTGGTCTTGGAAAAGCCAAACCACTCGACCTGTACCACCTTTGCCCCCAGTTTTTCGCAGATTTCAATCGTGCCGTCCGTGCTGTTGGTGTCCAGCACGAGCACTTCCTCGCAGACCTTGCGCAGCGCCTCCACGCACGGGCCAATAGTGTCGGCGGCGTTGTGGGCTATTACGATTGCGGATACTGGATACTGGATACTGGATGCTGGATGCTGGTTGGGCATTGATGAAATTTAGCGGCAAAAATGCGGGGGATTTGCGGGTATTTGTAATTTCAGCGCTCCAAAGTTTGGGCTGGTTGTTCATTCACTGCCCCCCAACAATTCAACAATCAATCCCTGTCTGCCGAACAGGCAGGAATTCAACAATCAAAAAAAAAGATATGGCAAACATTGCAATGCTCGGCACCGGTTTCATCGCCGATTTCTACATCTCCGCCCTTCACGGCCAGCGCAGCCGTGACCGGGTCATCATGGCCTATTCCACCACCAAGGAGCGGGCCGAACCCTTTGCTGCTAAGCACAACATCCCGCACTGGACAAACGACCTCGCTGAGGCTGTCAGCCATCCCGATGTTGACATCGTCTGTATTGCGCTGCGCAACAACCAGCACCTCGAAGCTGCGGAAGCCGCTGCCGCTGCGGGCAAGGCCGTGATGTGTACCAAGCCCCTCGCCCGTACTGCCGACGAGGCTTGGAAGATGGTGCAAGCCATCGAAAAGGCCGGCATCTTCGGCGGCTATCTCGAAGACCTCGTTTACACGCCCAAGAACCTGAAAGCAGCCCAAAGCGTGCGAGACGGTGCCATTGGTCGGGTGCTGTGGGCCAAAAGCCGGGAGACGCACCCTGGCCCGCATAGCCCTTGGTTCTGGGACAAGGAACTCGCTGGCGGTGGCGCACTGGTTGACCTCGGTTGCCACTGCATCGAGATTGCCCGCAATTTCATTGGCAAGAACGTGCGCCCAGTGGAGGTCATGTGCTGGGCCGACACGCAGGTGAAGCCGATTGATGCCGAAGACCACGCCATTGGGTTGGTCAAGTACGCCAACGGTGCCATCGGCCAGTTCGAGGTGAGTTGGGCCTTCCGGGGCGGCATGGACCTCCGGGACGAGGTCATGGGCACCGAAGGCACCATCTGGCTGAACAACTTCCTGCGCACAGGCTTCGAGATGTTCACCGCACCGGGGCAGTCGGGCTATGTGGCCGAGAAAGCCGAATCGGCCAGCGGCTGGCTCTTCCCCGTGGGCGATGAAACGAACGAACTGGGTTACAACCACATGTTCAAAGACATGCTCGACAGCATGGAACAGGGCAAGCAGCCCCACGAAAACTTCTACGATGGCTATGTGGTGAATGCCATCATGGATGCCGCTTATCGCTCCGCAAAGACCAAGCAATGGGAGCCAATATTGCTGAACGAATGGCGTGGCCTGCCCGACGAGGCCGTTCAGGTGCAAAAAGAAGTCGAGTACGACGCCGACCACTGGCTGCTCAAAGAGGAGATTCTGCCAGATGGCAACCGCAAGCTCCTGCTGAAAGTGAAGGCGACGGGGAAACTGGTGCAAACTGAAACGAAGTGACGGCCTACGGTGGACGATAGACGGTTGACGGACAACGGTGGACGGTTGACGGTTTTGTTCCTGGCCGTCCACCGTCCATCGTCCACCGTCCGTCGTTCAAATAACCACCGCCTTCAGCGTCTTCTCTCCCGCTCCCTTTGCCCGGATGTGGATGATGTAAACGCCCGAAGCAATGGGCACCCCATCTGCATTATTCAAGTCCCAATCCAAGTCAGGGTAAGATTGAAGCGCCTCCACGCCGCTGCCGAATGGCGGCAATGGTTGTTCATTGCGGTTGAAATGCCGCACGAGGTTGCCGCTCAGGCTGTAGATGTTCACCTCGCATTGGGGAGGTAGGTTGGTGATTTTCAGGTAGCCGTTGCCTTTTTCATCGCCATAGCCGCTGTGGTAGTAATAGGGGTTTGGCACGACCTGTACCTTGTCGAGTAGGCCAGTTTGGGTGGGGCGGGGCATGATGGGGTAGGAGGGGCCAACTCCAATTCGCCCTACATTGCCGCTGCCAACGATGAACATCTTCCGCTGGCCTACCCCGGTCACGGGGTCGAAGGTTAGGTAGTTGTTGGCGGCGTAGGCCACGGCGAGATAGTAATAAGTGCAATGGTTGTAAAGGCGGCGGTCGCTCCCCTTTCCGAACAGGTTTTCCTTGATTGAAATGGTGCGCTGGATGCCTTTGTTTTCACCATAAATTACTTCATCTGGAAAATGAATAAACTGCTCGATGCCGGGTGCGGACTGGTAGGCAGGGTTTTTCTCTGCCCGCCAATTGGTGACGGTGGCGAACCCGTTTTCCTTGTCGCATTGTAACACCAAACGGGCTTTGGTAGTGTCGGCCAAGTCCTTGAAGCCAACATCTGGCCCGGCCATTTGATAGACCATATAGCCCTCGAAATTGTAGTTCTGATCTTGACTTTCCATCAATGCTTCTGGAACGCTTCTCCTAAAATCTTCTTCCTTGTTGTTTGAATATTCACCATTGGTAAGGATAAGCGTAATCTCTTCATCACCAGCTATCCAGTCCACATCAGGGGCATCGGGGCCGTACCCAAAAAAATCTGGTTGGCATTCAAAGAATGCTTGAGCAAGGTCGTCTGCTGCAAAAAGTCGGGTGAGGTCGGGGCAGGGGTAGTCAATATTGGGGGCAAAGATGACGCCGAAGGTGAGTAGGTTGCGAGCACCGGGTTGGAGGATCATGGGGCCGAAAGATTGAATGGTTGCTCTCAAATAATCTGATAACCCATTTGGATAATCTGGCCCAGGGTAACACATTGACCATCCATCAGGGTCATTTGGAGGACTAGGAAAAGCAAATTTTGTTAAGTTAGTGCTTGTGGGGTCATACCCATCCCCACCGTAGCTTAAAGGTGTCCCATCCCTAAAACTTCCAGATAAGTAGCGATAATACTCAATTTCAGCGTTAGGAGTAGAAGTATATGGAGGGTTATCAATCCATCCATGATTGTAATAGATAAAGGAACTGGTTGCTAATTCATTCCCGTCTTCATCTCGTGGCCCTCTGAAAATATCAATTCCCAATGCTGGTATATATTCCCCATAAGTAGGAATTCCATTGCAATCAAATCCTTGTTGACCATCAAATGCATCTTCATTATAGTAAAATGCAAAACTCCTAGTCTTGTCAAAACCAATATAGTCATCTACAAAACAGCCTAGCGAAGGGTCAACCCACAACCCAAAATAAAACGAGTCTAAATCCTCTTTCGCCCGATTGATGAACTTGTGCTGGTAAAAAGTCATGTCATTCATGGCATCAGTGGTGGAATAGGCAAAGGCCGTAGCATGCACTTCCATTCTGATGGGAGTGCCGTTGGTTTCGCCGTGAATAGCTCCCCCACCTTCGTCGTTGTAAACCCAGAAAATCATTTGGTCGGGGTAGCTTGGCTCTTCGCAATTTTGTAAATCCAAATAAGGGAAATCCCCATCCAATGGATTGTAAACATTGTCCCAGTTTTGGTCAAAATACTCGGCTAAATTATAGGTGTTGTTTGGTAAAGCAAACCCATGCACCCCTTCAAAAAACGGATTCCCTCGGCCCGGCCAGCCCTTGATACTGGCAGGTATGTCCGCAGTGGTATAAGTTCCTAGCCCTCCTTGGGCTTGAGTCCATTTGGTAAGGTGTTCCTTTATGTCGGTGCCCTTCACTTCAAAATGCCTGTCCCAATTGTTGCAGGTAGCGGCGTCGGTGGTGCCCTCGTCCACGGAGAGGGGGCCAGGCCAGAAGTCGCTGTTTCCTTGGCTATTGCCGTACTGCTGGCAGGCCATTTTCATGTTGCCGCCAGCATCGAAGCCGCCGAGCCAGATGCCTGCTGCGAAGATGGCGGATACTTCTGGCTGGCCGGGGGCGGGTTTGGGCACCACATATTTGCCGTCATTGTTGGAGCGGTTCCACCAGAGGTCGCCGCCCGTGAGCAGCCTTGCCCGCACGTTGTTGATGTTGAGGTCGGTCTGTGCTTGGGCCGTGGTGCAGGCCGCTTTGAAGTTGGTGGCTGCCCGACCGCTTTTTTTGGGTGGCTTCGCCATTATCAGCCCATTGCAAAGCAGCGAAACAAGGAATAAAAAGAAGTATCGGTATGCCATGCGTCAGTGGTTTTACGGATTTGGAAATATCGTAAAAATAGGGAAAACCCATTGGAAATCAATGGATTGACTACAAGGATTTTGGAGGTGCTACCGGCTTATTTCGATACAGGAAAGAAAACTTGGAAGAGGAGCAATGGGCGGAAAAAGAAAATGGGAGCCAACCCAATCGGCGGCTCCCATTTTTTCAAGATTTTCCGATCAGTTCGGATTCTGAAGATTGATGCGGATAGACAGGTTGTGCGTACCCTGGTAAATCTTCGTGGTACGGTATGCATAGTCCAATGCGATATGCGGCGAATTTGGACGCTTTTTGCTAGTCGGCACGTTCAGCGTTGCGCCAAAAGAAAGACCAGTGTACAGCGGCTGCGAGTTGACGGTGGCATCGGTTGCAACCTGACCAAAGTCGTATTTGTAAGCTGCACGGAGCATCACCGATTCTTTGAACGAGAATTCCAGTCCGGCGCCAATCTGGTCCTCCGAGAAGGCATTGGAAGTATAGTTCGCAACACCCGTCAAACGGGAATCCTTTCCAACGTAGTAGTCATAGGAGAGGCCGATGTTGAGCACCGACTGCATCTCGAATGCCTTTGCCCGCTGGTTCACCGTAAGGCCATGCCGGTTGTCGAAAGAGGGGATTTCAATGGCTTGTGACAAGCCTTCTCCCCGGAACTGCATGCGGCCACCGATATTGCGCAGCGAAATACCGAACTTGAAGTTGTCACGCTCGCCTGTGACGTACTGTACCCCTGCGTCCATACAGATGCCAGTCGCAGTAACGTCTTCCACGCCTTCAGCGACAGCCCTGCCGAGTACGCCAACCGATACCTTGTTCTCGAAGATATGCGAGAAGGCGAGGCCGAAATTGGAGTACCTTGGCGAAAAAGTGCCACCGGTGCCTTCGGGTTGGAGGGTGGTGGTACGATCAATGTCTCCAAAATCTACGGTCATGATGGTAAGGCCAAGGGCGCTGTTCTTCCCAACTTTTTGGGAAATACCAACCGCATTGGTGGAAATGCCCGTCCCTTTCAGATAGATGGAATGGCCAAACATCACCTCAGTCTTTTGTATCCTGCCAAGGCCAGCTACATTGAGCATCATGGATTCTACGCCTGTAACCATGGAGGTGGACATGGTGTGAAGGCCTGCGCTACGTGCCCATGGGTTCATGAGCAGTTCAGGAGCACCTGCCTCACCTTGGCGGTCTGGATTGCCTGCCTGCACTGTTCCAGCAGAAAAGGCAACCATGGCAAAGACAATTAGAAGGTATAATGACTTATTCATAAATTTTCTTTGAGTTGTTGAAGGAATGTGGCTTGAAGCCCAGGTTCGGCGAACTGCCGGACTTGGGCTTCAAGCCTCAAACCGGTTTACAGACCTGTTGGGTCAAATTGGCGGGTTACGCCAAACCATTTCAAAGTACGTTCGCCAAGCGTGCCAGCGTCAACATGCACGAGGTAAACACCTGCCGAAATAGGGATGCCCTTGCTGTTCTTCAAGTCCCATTCGATATCCGGTATGATTTGGGTGCTCTCCAAACCACTGCCGTTGGGCTGTCCTGGCAATTCGTCACGGTCATACTGACGGATGAACTTCCCATCCAAGGTATAAATCGTGACCTTGCACTTAGCGGGCAGGTTCGTAATTTTGACAGTATTGGCCAGGCGGTTGTCTTCGTAGTCAGAGAAGGCATAGTACGGGTTTGGCACCATGTTGATCATGTCAAGTGCCTCATTGATACCCACTTTGTCCAACTGGGAAGCCTGCTTGCCAGTAACGTTGAAACGATAGGTCGGGTAACCATTGAATTCATTGGTGCCAACTGATACCTCATAAGGATTGTCCACCCGCAGCTTGATGGTGACTTCATTGGGAATCAGACCATCAGCATAAGATTTCAAGGTCTGGCCCGGAGCAAGCATCGGCATGCCAGCCCAAGTGATGCGCTTGAGGGCGTTCACCTTTTTGAGGTCGCTCTCGTCTGGGTGTAGCCTGGAGGCCAAGTACTTGCACTGGCCATCCTCTGGGTCGTTGTAGTCTTCGTTGGTGACATAGACCGTGTGCTGACCACCCGCATAGAAAACCATTGGGGAGTTGAACAGGTCGAAGTTAGAGCCGGGGTTACCCGGGAAGAACAACTGTGAAGATGGGTTGAACATCATATCGGCGCCATTGGGGCCTGCACCGTTGTCGTAGTAGTTCAAGAAGCCCGTTTCAGCAGAGTAGGCCGAGTTTTCGCCAAAGAAGATGTTGAGGCGCTTGCCCGTCTCTACGTCAACGGCATAGCCCGGGAACCAACCAAAGCCGATGTCGTTGCCATCTGGGTCGGGCAGGCCATCGCCGTTGGCATCATCCTTCCCAACGGAAGGTGATTTCCGAAGGTCGAAGCTGAGGATTGGGTCGGCTGTGGTTGCACCAGCTGCGAGGAGCGGTGAGCCATCTTCCCGCTGGCCAAAGCTGGCATAGTCAGGGTTGAACATTTCAACGATGATACAACGGCTCCATTTGCTCTTGTCGCTGGTGAAAACGATGTCCACATTGTTCAGTTGCTGAAGTGCGTCCTCCTTCAAAACCAATGAGTTCTGTGCGCTCCTCCAGGCTGGCGTAAGGTAGAACGGATAGGGGTCTTGACCGTCTAACCTTGGCCTGTACTGTAACAACTGATAGGGTGCAAAACTGCCATCGCCCATTGACCCCAAGGTTACTTCGTGGTTGCATGTCCAGCTTGTCTCATTTCTGATATAATCAAATGCAGAGTTGAAGACGGTTGGGAAATTGTCAACAGGAACCACGAAATCATCGGGCAGAAATCCAAACCATTGTGGAAGATTTAGGTCAGCGTATTCAATTGCTGCACCCAAAGCACCATCACGTTCGTCGAAGCAGGTGCCTGCATCGGTTGTTTGACCAATGGTTACGGTAAACCCGTATTGGCCAAAAATCTGCTCGTTCAGGATGTCCAACGATTTTTCGGAAATCACTTCCTCACCAGTGGTGGTGTTCGTCAGTTTCCAGAAAACTTCATTGTCCAATTTGTCATTGGAAAGGTTCTCGTCGAAGAAAGTCACTTCGTATTCGCCATCCACAACATCCAAGGGGTTGAAGATGCTGACGCCAATCGGGCCACGTCCTTCTTTGTAAACGATGGTTCCGTCAAAGCTGCCATCCAAAATCTTGGCCTTGGTCTCGTCGCTCATGTCCAAGAAGTTGCTGCCTGCACCTTCGCCATCAATCCTTGTGATGACAGAGCCATCGCCATAGTTGGCATTCAGCTTCCTGTCAAGGATGGGGCGTGGGATGACCGTGTATGGGAGACCATCAGCGTTGGGGCCGATATTATTTCGACCGGTCAAGAAGGTTCTTGGTTGACCAACATTGGTGGTTGGGTCGTATTGTGCCCAGTTGTTGGTGGCATAAGCCAATGCGGTGAAATAATACTTGCGGTGGTTGAGCAAGCGACGGTCGCCAGTGGCGAACTGGTCTTCTTGGATACTGAATGTATGGCGGATACCATTGTCCAGTGCCTCGATTTTCACCTCTGGGTAATAGACGAACTCAGGTTGGGTCTGGTCAAACTCCCTGGAAGGGTTTGCGATGGCAACCCAGTTGTAAAGTGTCCTGATGCCATTCTTAACGTCCACCCAATAGATGAGCTTTGCTTTGGTCGGATCGTCGAAATCAACAGACCCAATATTTGGGCTGGCTACTTGGTAGAGCAGGTAGCCCTCGAAGTTGTAGGTAGAGTCAGTACCTGGGGCAGCGCCAAGGGTTGGCTCTGAGTAACCTTCCTGGAAGTTGTTGCTTGCAGGCTCGGGTTGGTTGGTCAAAACGGCGATCACCTCCCTGTCCAAGGCAATCCAGTCAACGTCTGGTGCATCTGGGCCATCAATGATATCGAAGCAGCTATCGAACAGGTCCTGTGCGAGGTCGTCAGCAAACTGGAGTTTGGTGATATCTGGGCAAGGATAGTCGAGGTTTGGCACCCATACTGCACCAATGATAAGTTCGTTCCTTGCACCAGGCTGGAGCACAAAAGGGCCTGAAGCCTGTACCGTACGACGGTCGTAATTGGGCAGACCTTGTGGGAACTCAGGACCTGGGTTGCACATGGACCAACCGTTTGCGTCATCAGGGTCATTGGTAAAGGCATAATCAATCAAATTGGTGCTGACAGCGTCGTAACCATCGCCACCAAAAGAGAATGGGGTGCCATCGCGCCAGCTGCCTGACAAGTAACGATAGAATTCTGTGTCCGTATTTGGGTCTGTCGTGCCAGCAGGTGGACCGTTAAACCCAGCATTGTTGAAATAGGTGAAGGACGACATGCCAATTTGATTACCGTCCTCATCGAGTGGGCCACGGAAATAGTCAATGCCAATGATGGGAATTTCCGTACCATAAGTAGGCACACCTGCGCAAGTGATGCCAGGCTGGCCATCTTCTGCGTCAATATTGTAGGTGTAGGCCAAACTACGGTCAATATCGCAACCGACGTAGTCGTCAAGGTAGCAGCCGAGGTCGGCGTCCACCCAGACTGCAAAAAAGGTGCTATCGATCTCCTCCTTTGCACGGTTGATGAGCTTGTACCGCTGGAAAGTCATGTCATTGATTTGGTCGTTGGTTGCATAACTAAACGCCTGAACCTGCACTTCCATGCGGATAGCGGTAGCCTGCGTCTCGCCGTGTACAGCTCCACCACCTTCATCGTTGTAAATCCAGAAAATCATTTCATCGGGGTACTGTGGTTTTTTTTCCTCACAACCACGTATCTCGATGTATGGGAAGTCCCCGTCCAATGGGTTATAGACAAGGTCATCATTTTGGTCAAAAAAACCAGCGAGACCCTGTGTCGTGTTTGGGAGCTGGAAGTTGTTCTCGCCGAAGAAGAACTCGTTGCCCTTCCCTGGCCAGCCTTTTACGCCAGCCGGAATCATATCCTCGGTGTAAGGTGTGCCACCTGATTGCGCCTCTGTCCACAAGCTGAGGTGTTGCTTGATTTCGGCACCCGATACTTCAAAAAACCTGTCCCAATTGTCGCAAATGGCTTTGTCAGTGGTGCCATCTTCAGGGCTGAGCGGGCCTGGCCAAAAGTCGCTGTTGCCGCCGCTGTTGCCATACAACTGGCAAGCTGCTTTCAGGTTGCCGCCTGCATCGAAGCCGCCGAGCCAAACTGCACCGGCAAAGATGGAGGATACTTCTACCTGCCCGATGGGAACCTTGGGCACTACGTATTTACCGTCAGAGCGGTCCCACCAAACGTCGCCGCCTGTAGTCAGACGGGCACGGACGTTGTTCACGTCCTGGTCAACCTGGGCTTTGGCCGTTACGCAGGCCTCCCTAAAGCTGACCGTATTCTTGCTGGGCTTCTTGCTTTGCCGACTTGGGTCGTAATAGGCACTTGCCGACGATGCAAAGACCAAAAAAGCCACAGCAGTTGCTAAAATTGTTTTTAAACTACGCATGGTTCAAAATTTTGGTTTAGTTGTTTAAAGTTGCTAGGCATCCAAACTTGAATTTATCAAATCCAACACCAAGCAGCATTAACAACAATTACGAATCATGTTCTTACTCAGGTAATAAACCTCGGAGCGAAGCCGGTTACCTGACCGGCTGTCAATCATTAAAAATTGAAGATAACCCCAAGGTACGTCCTGCGAGGGAGGCTGAAGTTATCTGGGTTCAACATTCTCCACTGGTAAGAAGCAAGAAAAGCTTCAGCGCTTTGGCCCGGGCCGGTTGCGTTGGCAAGGAATAACCTGCCACGGTCAGAGTTCAAGAAGCCGTCATCGTCTGCTTCGCCAGAGAATTTGTAAACACTCTGAATATTGCGCTTGTCCAATAAGTTGGATACACGAATATATACGTTCATGCCAATGCCTTGCTTAGCGCCTTCTTTCTGGAAGTTGAACTGCTTGTCAACTTGCAAATTGACCAAGGTGTTCCAAGGCAACCTTGCACCGTTGATGGCTCCCCTGATGCCAGAATCGCCGAATGCTTCGGGCTGCAGTGCCGCAGTGTAGGGGCGGCCTGACACCGCAATGGCTGCGATGTTCACACCCGTATTGGCAAAAATGTCGATGTTGCCAATGGTTGGGCCATTGTAGGCAGTACCTGAGCTGTAACGATAGTCCATGATGGCACTGATACGGTGGCGCTCATCGTAGTTCATGGGGAACAAGCTGCGTTGGATACCCCTCGAACCCAAACCCCTTGAAGATTCAGAGTCGGAACCTGTGCCATCTGCAAATTGCATGGTATAGGACAAGTTCATCTGGATATTGCCGGTGCGGCGCAGGTCGTAAGTAATGGAGAAGGCCTTTACCGTTGCAAAGTCAAGGTTTGCAAAAGTTTCATAGCTGTTGACCGGGGCAGGCACGTTCAGGTAGAAACGGCTCTGGATCATGTCACGAAGCTCTTTGTAGTAAGCCGAAAGTTTCAGTGCAGAGTTGGCACCTACCCTTTGTTGGAAGCCGACTTCATAAGTAACGGTGCGCTCTGGCCTCAGGTTGGAGTTGTTCCTCAGCCTGCTTCCATTCTGCTCCCAATAGAAATAGGTGCGGGGGCTGACCAAGGTGTTGCCCGGAGGGCGCTGAACCAACACGTCGTAGTTGGCGAAGAAGTTGGCCTCGTCAGAAATCGGGAACGAGAACGCCAAGCGGGGCATCCAGTTGATTTGCGGCTTGTAATCCTCAAAAGAGATGTCTGGATCAAAGTCACGGCTGGTGATGTCACGCTTACCTTTGTCTGCTTCAGCATACTTGGGATAGACAATCGTTCCACCAAAGATTTCGGTTCCGTCGTTGGCAGGAGCGCCGTTGGCAAAATACCATGTATCGTTGTTGCGGTATGCCTTGAGTGAATTGCCACCATCGCTGGTCACATATACCTTGTAATCGTCGCCAATATTACCTGGGCGTTCTGCTGCAGGGTTGGCAGCATGGAAATCGCTGGCGGTCATTACATCATAAAGTGAATAAGGGTCTTTGAGCACCTTGGTATTGGCATCATACCTTTCTACCCGAAGACCTACCCGGAAGAACACTTCCCTGAACTTAAACTTATCCTGAATGAAGGCAGCTTGGTAGTTCGGCTCGAACGCCGCAATAGGGAATGTCCGGATTTCCCGTCCGTTCACATTTTCGGTAGCTGTGAAGAAGTCTTCAAAAGTCACCCCGTCAAGCTCGTTGCCAAGGTAGTCGTAGCCCCAATAGTTGAGGAGGTTGTCGTCGTTCAACTCACGGGCCGAGAACATGTCGAGGCTGAGTTGGCTAGGGTCAAGACCGTCAACGTTCACGTACTGGTTGAGCGGAATGCCCAAGCTCTCACGTACCCGCCTAAAGAACAGGTTGTCGTTGCTGCCAGAAGTGGTGGCGGGGGCGTAGATTGGAATTTGAATAGTATCCACGATGGTACCTATAATCGTCGAAGTAGATCGAATTCCATCAACGTATTCAAGAACCTGCGTGGAGTCTAACCCTTGACCCTCGATATGCTCATTGGCGTGCAGCCTTGCTGTTGTCCATAGTGCAAATGGGTTAATGTCATAGCCACGCTGGCGAGTCTGCTCGTACATGATACCAAACTGGATATTGTGGCGGTTGCTGCCAGAGCCACCAGGTACCAACTCGAAGGAGGTATTGGCGTTGAAAGTATAAAGGTCGTTGTCGCGCTTGCGGTTCAGGTTATATACCCGTCCGATATTGTTGTGGTGGTTGGACCAAACACTGGTAAGTACATCAGGGACAAAGCCATTCCTCACGTTGAAGTCAGCAAAATCATTATAGTCCTGACCATCGAAGGGGATATAAGCTGCCAGTACCGGGTTGATTTCTTTGTTGGAAGTATAATCAACCAGTGTTCTTGAATAGTCCACCTGGCCATCGTAAACGATAACCGTGTCGGGGCGGCTAAGGTCAACGATTGGAGCAATCGTTGGCTGCCATTCCAAGTTATAGTTGCCGATGTAGCCGTAGTTGAAGAGGTTGTCGCCGTGGCGAGGGTCGGCTTGCGTAATCTTCGATTTTTCATAGCCGAACTGCAGCACGTAAACGGCATTCTGGATAACGGAGCCTTTTCCTTCTTCCTTTCCGGCAGCAGAATTGGCGCCACCTAGCCTGTGGCGGAAACGGAAGTTGCCACGGATGCGCTCGTCGTTGCGGGTCGGGTTGTTGTGGGAGTTGAATACCCGGCCTTCCCGGTTATCGCCCGGTGTGAACTTGTCGTCAATATTGTAATAAGTACCAGACAGCGTCACGTCAATGTTCTTGCCGAGGTTGGCGTCTATTTTACCATTGAGGTCAATCGTGGTGCGCTCTTCGTTCGGCCTGTACTTCAGCTTGTCAACGCCAGTGTTGTCAACATACTGTGCCTCTGGGAACACGGTGTTGTTGAAAATCCTGATGGGGTTGGCTTCCAATTGCTGGCGTACATCATCCTTGATGGCATAAACCGGGATTGCAGGAGGGTCGTCGTCCTTGTTGAACTGGTACTGGCCGTTGATGCGGTAGCCAAGTATCGTCCTGCCGCCTTTTTTGAGGATGGGGCCGCTTAGCTGAAGGCTTGCGAGGTCTTGGAAGTACGGGTCGGTGAGGCGGGATGACTCCAACTCGATGCCGCCACTGAACGCCTCGGAAGGGCCTTTGGTCGTGATGGAGATGATACCGCCCGTTACGTCGCCATATCGAGCCTCCACACCACCGGTGATAACGGAAAGCTCTTCGATGGCCTGTTTCGGAGGAAGGTTGCCACTTACCCGCACACCATCTATGAAATAGGCAGTGGCATCGGAGCGGGAACCGCGCACGTTGATGTCGGCGCCCTCGTCTGCAGATGCTACACCTGCCGTGAACGAGGCCAAGCCTTTCACGTCACGGGTTGGCAACTGCTTGATCTGTTCGGAAGTCAGGTTGCTTCCTTGCTGTGTGTTGTCTTGTTCAATGACAGGGCGCTCATACTTGACTTCCACTGTGACAAGTTCAATCCCAGGGGAGAGATTTTTGTCAAGTCTGTTCGCCCGGCCACTTGAAATGACCATCCCGGAAACCCGCTCTGGGTTGTACCCCGTTGTGGAGAATTCCACGTCGTAGGTGCCCGGGTCAATTTCTGTAATGCTGTAATAGCCGTCGAAGTCCGTCTCGGTTCCTGTCACCAAAACCCCATTTTGGTAAAGGGCCACGGTGGCAATCGCGATAGGCTCGCCGGTATCCGCATCTTTCACCGTTCCCTCTAACTTGGTGGAAGTCTGGGCAAATGCCACAAACCCAGCAAGCAGGAAAGTGATGGTGAGTAGTAAATAACGTGCCATAAACATGAGTTTTATTTATAATGAAATGAAAAACAAAAATCCTTTTTTCAAGAAAGTGCGCAAACTTAGTGAAAGAAACTTACGCTACAAAATCAACCCTCGCAGACTTGTGCCAAGCGCAATTCATGGGCAATTTTGACAGCTAACTTCTTTCGCTTTAAGAATACACCCTCATGTGATACAAAAGTAGTTGGCTGGGTTAAGTTGCACATACCATTTTATGCTTAAAGTCAGGTTTCAGGTTGGTGGTAATGGATGCAAATTCCTGCATTACTTGTTTGTTTTAAAGGCTATTGGCTTGGTATTTTTGTAAAAATCAAGTTGTATAATCAGCTTTTTGTAGTTTAAATACATCTGTAAAACTGATAATTATCGTAGCTTTTCGGGTAGGTTGAACTGCGTAATTGCAGCCTGTACGACAAAATGGCTTTGCTGCTTGAAACAAAAAAGCCGCTGCGGTTGGCAGCGGCTCAGAATCTGGACAGGATAAAAAAATAGAATTGTTGTTCTTCTAGAACCAAGGATTGAAGGATTGAGGGATTAGGGTTCCTACGGGGATGACAAAAAAGGATCGAGGGGTTGAAGGAATGGGGGTCGGCTGGGTTGAAGGGTTAAGTTAGTCTTTCAGTTTGAAGGGAAAAATAACGTGGCACCCTTTTGGTGCCACGGTGCTTAAAACTAAATGGTAATACATGAAACTTAAATACAAGGCAAAGGTAGTGCCCCTGATAGCGGGCTTACTACGCAGATTTTAACTAATACTGGTTCAATTTTAACCAAAAGGGTTAGTTTTGCGAAACAACCAGTTAATTCTAAATCAATGGAAGTCAAATTGCGCCGCGACAAGCCCATTTTTGAAAACATCCAACCTTCTTTTGGGAGTTCCTTCACGGTCAGGAAGTTCACAGAGGAGAATTGCTCCAGCCTGCCTTATTGGCATTGCCACCCAGAGTACGAAATCGTTTTCATCTCGAATGGGAAGGGCCACAGGCAGATTGCCGACCATATCAGCTATTACAGTGATGGCGACCTGATTTTCCTCGGGCCTAATATCCCGCACCTCGGTTTTGCCCAGGAGCTTTACGAAAAGCATGTGGAGGTCGTCGTTCAGATGCGGGGCGACTTTTTGGGAAAGGACTTCATGGAGCGCCCCGAAATGGCAGCCGTGCAGCAACTTTTCGAGCGGGCGAAGTCTGGCGTTACGTTTCATGGCCACACCCGTTGGGAGGTCGGGCAGATCCTCCAGCAGATGGTGGAAATGGATAATTTTTTCCGGCTTGTTGACCTGTTGAAGGTGCTCCAAATCATGGCTACCTCCCAAGAGTTCCACTCCTTGAACATCAACCACCTAAGTGCGGAAGTGAAACCGCAGGATCATTACCGCATGAAACAGGTTTTTGAGTTCGTGGAGGCCAATTTTAACCGCCAGTTTTCGCAAGACGAAGTAGCCAACCATGTGAACATGACGACTCCCGCTTTTTGTCGATTCTTCAAAAAGCTGAACCACAAGGTGTTCACCGATTTTTTGAACGAGTACCGGGTTGCAAGGGCTTGCAACCTGCTTGCCGGAGATGCTTACAGTATTAGCAATGTCTGCTTCGAGAGCGGGTTCAACAACCTATCCAACTTCAACAAACAATTCAAGTTGGTGACTGGGCAGACGCCCTCCGAGTACCGCCGTAGTTTGCGGAATTTTGTGCTCTCGCCGATTATGGTAGAATAGGGGTTGAACATGAGTTTAAGCATCTTGTGAAAAAACAGGGCCTTCTTTTCCAACCTTTTCCAGGATTTGAGCGTCTTCTTGTTGTCTTGTCTTTGAAAAACACTGTTTGCTCGACTTGAATATGGGTTTTTATCCAAAAAAAGTCTTGCATTGATGTATTTGCTGAACAAAATGGCGTTATTTGCCATGTAAATTCGCTCCAAATGAAGAAATCATCATTCTCGACCTTCTTGCTGCCCAGCCTTGCTGTACTTAGTTTGGCCAGCTATATTTTCCTTAGCACAGCTGCTGCCAGCCCAGTTGATTCCCGTTTTGCAAAGCAAGGGCCTGCCATCGAAATGGAGGAGCAAGCGGACAAAAAAGTATTGCTTCCAGATGTGACCTTGGTGAAAAGGCTGATCAATATCACGAAAATCGTGCTGCCAAGGGATTGACAAGTAGATTTACGATTGCGGATTTACGAATTACCCTGTCTGCCGACAGGCAGGGATTGGGCAACTGCTTGCAATTCAATTAATTGCACCGAAATCAAAATCTAAACTAATTTCGATTGGCTGCTTATTTCGATTCCCTAACCGGCAAGTTGTAAAAGGCCCTCCGCCATTTTTTCCCAGGTAAACTTCTTTTTGCCTTCGGCAACTCCTGCCGAAAACACTGTGGCTCTTTCGTTTTCAAAAAAATCCACAATGGCATCCGCAATCGCTTTTGCATCTACAGGTACCACGTATCCAGCTTTCCCATGTGGCACAATCTCTGCCAAGCCACCAACATCGGTTACCACCATCGGTTTTTCAAAATGGTAGGCCATCTGTGAGATGCCGCTTTGCGTAGCAGTGCGATAGGGCTGTACCACGAGATCAGCAGCCCCAAAATAATGTCGTACTTCACCATTCGGGATATAGTCCGTTTTCATCACCAACTGCTTTTCAATGCCCAATTGCTTGATTTGCGCCTCATATTTCTCCCGATTGCCATAGTACTCACCCGCCACGATGAGCTTCAAATCCATCGCTTTGATTCGTTCATCAGCCATGGCCTCCAGCAGCAAATCCAAGCCTTTGTAATCTCGAATGAACCCGAAGAAAAGCAGGTAATGCAATGCAGAGGGCAAGCCTAAATGCTGAATTGCTTGCTCACGGGGCGACTGCTCACCATAGTTGTCATAAATAGGGTGGGGGATGATGGCGGCTGGTTTCCCAGTTGGGGGCTTAGGTGTGAAAATGCGGAGGTCATCCAGCACCGATTGGCTCATTACAACAAAAGCATTGCAAGCGTTCACGAACCACCGGGTGAACAAGTGGTCGCCTGGCCGCTTCTCGTGCGGCAGCACATTGTCGGCGATGGCCACCACCTTGGTATGCCCGTTGCCCTTTGCCAAGCGCAGGATGCTTCCGAGGCAAGGCCCCATGAAAGGCAGCCAGTACCTTGGCACAATCAGGTCGGGGCGAAGGCGGCGCAGTTCCAAGCCGATTTTTATCCAATTAAATGGGTTGACGGAATTGACGCAGGTTCGGATTTTAAGGCCGGCCGGGGCGGGGTCATTGCTGAATTGCGTAGTGCCTGGAAAAAGAAAGCTGGGGTATTGCAAAGAAAATGAATAGATGGTCACCTCGTGGCCTTGGTTCTGTAGTTCCAATGCCAGCCGCTCTGTGAAGGCCGCTATGCCGCCTCGAAGCGGGTGGGCAGGGCTAAGCAATATGATTTTTTTCATGTTCAAGTTCAGACGAGTTTGAAACGGGCGGGTTGACTGATTTCCTTCATCAGAAAAGGGCCTTGCCCCCGTCCGATTTTGTCGAGAACGGCTAGTTTTTTGGAATTCTTCCAACGCTCAGAACTGATACTAATAGCGTTTGACTACTTTACGTACCACGCCACCAAATCCAAAGGTAAAATACAGCGAATTGCCGCCAAGGTCAGGCTGTTTTTTATCGAAATTGGTCGGCATAAAACCCAAGCGAAATCGCAATATCCCGTAGCCATCACCAAACATTGGATTCTTACTATATGGATTGCCGAACTTCCAATCAACATTCAGACCTCCTATTGGGGCGGTGACGAACCCCGTACCTACATTTTCCAATTCGGGGAACTTCTCGACTTTTCCTGTGGGGGGTGAGATATCCCCGAATGTAACGCCAACAAACGGGAAGATTTTCAACCGTTCGGAGTCATGGATTTCATAGGCGGCACTTAGTTCAACGATGATATGGTTGAAATTTGAGGGTTCGTCCCATAATGTGTTTTTTGCCACTATTGGTTTATCCAGTTTGCCAATACCAATATGGTCACGAAATCCGAAAATCCATCTTTTATAATAAAAATCGAAGGCTACGCCTAAAGGCACATGATGTCCCAAATAAGAATGCAATGACCCAGTATAACCGCCATAGCCTGAAAAGAACTCAAAATCCATCCCCCGCTTGGCCAAAACTTCCTCTTGGTTGATGTACCTGCCAACAAAATACCTGAAATCAGATTTTGGAAAATCAGTTAAGTATTGGTTGGAGGCTTTGTTTAGTGCTTCTTCTTTTTCGAATCGGGGTGTTTTGCTGGTGCAAAGTAGCCAGCTCGTGAACAGTTTCAAGAATTCACGTTCCACGTTGGGCAGGTTCGAATTGTCCAATTTCTCGAAAATGCTGCCGCTATCACGCTCAACGCTTTCCACGAGTTTGTCCAATAATAAGTCCTCAGGCGGGGGAATGGAGCGTCTTGGGGCAAACCACAGGGCACTGTCCGATAAGTTGCGAAAGACAGGGAGTACTTTGTGGTATTGGCCTGTCCAAACATGAAGAAGCCATTTTTCAAAATCATAAAATGCCATATAATCCTCGTTCTCCACTTGGGTTTCGAGGTAATGCAGCAGGCTGGATGATTTTTCAATATCACCCGCTAGTATATGCGCTTGTAACATATCCCTGCCATTTCTTACCAAGGTCAATTTCTTATTCTCGTAGGAAAGAATGGCTTGCTCCAGGCTGTCGTTTTGCAGCCTTGCCGTTTGGAATAAACCGAACAATAGGAAGGTGAGCAGCGATGTTTTCTTCATGAGCATTCGATTTAAAGCATACCTTATGTCCGTTTTTCAACCACATACTGGTTTCGGGTCGTCGAATTGCGCACCAACAACTCGGCAAGGAACCCAGTCACGAACAATTGGGTGCCCACGATGAGCGTCAAAATGCCGAAGAAGAACATGGGGCGCTCCGCAATGCCGAATTCTTGGTAAAACAGCTTTTCGAAGCTCAACCAAACAAGGATGACGAAGCCTATCATGAAGAATAGCACGCCCCAAGTGCCAAAGAAGTGCATGGGGCGCTTTCCGAACTTTCCGATAAAGGTGATGCTGAGAAGGTCGAGGAAGCCGTTCACGAAGCGGTCAAGGCCGAACTTTGATATACCGAACTTGCGGGCACGGTGCTCCACCACTTTTTCTCCGATTTTCTTGAATCCAGACCACTTCGCCAACAAGGGCGTGTAGCGGTGCATTTCACCATAAATTTCTATGCTCTTCACCACATCAATGCGGTAGGCTTTCAGGCCGCAGTTGAAGTCGTGGAGCGGGATATGGCTAATTGATCGGGTGACGCCATTGAAGAACTTGCTGGGGATGGTCTTCATGATGGGGTCGTAGCGTTTCTGCTTCCAGCCGCTCACGAGGTCGTAGCCATCTTCCACGATCATTCGTCGCAACTCGGGGATTTCGTCGGGGCTGTCCTGCAAGTCGGCATCCATGGTGATGACCACATTGCCTTTTGCAGCTTCAAAGCCGACGAACAGGGCGGCAGACTTGCCATAATTGCGGCGGAACTTGATGCCCCTAACGCAGGCGTTGGACTTGCTCAACGACTCAATCACTTGCCATGAACGGTCGTTGCTACCATCGTCCACCATGATAATTTCATAGCTGAAGCGGTGCTGCTCCATCACCCTGCGAATCCAAGCCTCCAGTTCTGGCAGGCTTTCTTCTTCGTTGAAAAGCGGAACTACGACGGTAATATCCATTTAAGTTGGCAGTTAGGCAGTTGGCGGTTGGCAGTCAAGGCCCGGGGTGGAGTTCCTGACTGCCAACTGAAAACTGGGGACTGGTCTATTTTTTCATGAAACTGGCCACCATGTAAGACAAGAAGAAGCCAGGTATCAACATGTAGGCATACTGGAACAAAACCTTGCCAATCGTCATGGTGAAGTCCAATCCTTCAATTTTCCGGCCAGCTTCGAGCATGGCCTTTTTTTGCAAATCAACCAAGCTGGGGTCAATGAAGTTGAACAACAAGTATAGGAAGACGGTGAAAAAGAGGTAGGCCACCACAAAGGTTAAAAATGCATGGCGCAAGGCCGTGCGCTGTTCAATCTTGCCACCATTTACCGCCCGTTCCTTATTCACCACCATCGTCATGGCCAATAATGATACCACGATGGGGCTCCAATACACCAGCGGGTTCAATACAAGCACCCGATTGATTTGGTGAAAAACAAACAGGTATAGCACGATTGCTATACCTGTTATAATACCGTATTTGATTGCGGTTTGTTTCATAGAAGCTGTTTCTGTTAAACGTTGGGTGCGGGGTCTTTTTTCATGATGGCTGCAATTATAAGCGAAAATATTGCGCCCATCAAAAGGGAGCCAGCCAATGTGGCAAGTGGGCCAATAATTGGGTTCGTCATAATATTGGCAATCATTTCCATCATCTCCTCCTGCCCAGGTTGAGCCTGTGTCATCATCATTTCACGGGTTCGCTCCATGATGTCTGGTGCAATGAGGTTATTGAATATAATCCCCCACACTGCACTGATTGCACCATATATAAGTGCAGTGGCCATGCCAACGCCGAATGCCCTGCCAAAGCTGATAGAACCGCCGAGGTCAACGTCCCGGTGCTTTTTGATGGCCAATACGAAAAAAACAATCGTAAGGATGGAGGAAAGGCATCCCAAGCCGCCACTAACTGCTTGGTTTGCGGTTTCGGGGTCCAGCATTCCGGAGAGGTACATCACAAGGCCAAGTACGATTCCAATGCCTGCAAGGATTCCGCCGTACCGTATGGCCGTAGGCCAAACTGAAATACCCGAAGGGTCAACAATTCTGCGAGGGTCGTCTAAAGTTGTCATAACGTTTTGATTTTTAATGGTGAATGAATGGCCGAAAGATAACCATGCATCTGATACGCTAGGATTTTTTTCGACAAAATGATTGCCCTAACATACTTCTAAACCTCATGCCTCCAAGCCTCCCAACTTTCCTTTGTTCACAACGCCCAACACCTTGCCTTTCAACCGCCAGCCCACAAACGGCGTGTTCTTGGACCGGGATTGAATATCTTTTTGCGTAAAAGTCCATTCGCTGTTTGGGTTGAAAATGGTCAAGCAGGCTGGCTCTCCGGGGCCGAGCTTTGGCTCAGCTAGCCCTAAGAGTTTTCTGGGTGCCACGGCCAGTTTTTCTACCATTTGACTGATGGTCAGTGAATTGTACAAGTGCATCCAGCTCAAGCCGAAGGCTGTTTCCAAGCCTATTGCCCCGAAGTCGGCAAAGGGGAACTCCAAATTTTTTGCCTCGGGGTCGAGCGGGGTATGGTTGGAAGTGATGCAGTCAATGGTGCCGTCGGCAAGGCCAGCTCGTAGTGCTTCCATGTCGGATAACTCCCTGATGGGCGGCATTACTTTGAAGTTGGGATCGAATTCGCTCAACAAATGGTCGTCGCAAGCGAGGTTCATGGCAGCTACAGAAGCGGTGACCTGAAGCCCTCGTGCTTTGGCTTCCCTTACCAACTCAACCGAGCCAGCTGTGGAAATATTGAGCACGTGCAAGCGTGAGCCTGTATATTCAACTAAGTAAATATCCCGCCTCAGCATTAGTTCCTCAGCTAAGGCTGGTACACCCTTCATGCCCAACGAGGTGCTCATGACGCCTTCGTGCATCTGGCCACTGGGAGCGAGCGTGCGGTCGTGCGGTCGGTTAAGGATGACGCCGCCGAATGGCCGCACGTATTGCAGCGCACGCAACATGAGTCCGCTATCATACACTGCCTTTTTGCCATCGGAAAAAGCCAAGGCGCCAGCCGCTTGCATGTCATACATCTCGGTGATGTCCTTGCCGGAGCAATCCTGGGAGACTGCCCCAATAGGCAGAAAGTCCACCATACTTGCTGCCGAACGGCTGCGAACGTATTGTATTTCAGACTTGGAGTGCAGGGCCGGGTGAGTATTTGGGAGCACCGCAATGGCAGCGTAGCCACCAGCCAAGGCTGCTTTTTCAACGGAGGTGAAATCCTCCCGATGTTCCATTCCAGGGTCGCCAACCCAAGTGCCGAGGTCAAGCCAGCCGGGAGAAACGCAGGTGCCTTTGGCTTCAAAGACCGTGGCCCCATTGTCCGTAAGGCCACTGCCAATGGCATCTATTTTGCCGTTTTTGATAAGAATATCTGCCACCGAGCCATCGTGCTTGGAGCCTGGCCAGACCAACGTTGCATTTTTGATGAGTAAGTGCATGGCGCAAAAATAGGTAGGCAAATTCAAAAAACATTGAGGAAT
The DNA here is from genome assembly GCA_016714985.1 of Saprospiraceae bacterium. Lineage (GTDB taxonomy): Bacteria > Bacteroidota > Bacteroidia > Chitinophagales > Saprospiraceae > UBA6168. The sequence goes on from JADKBS010000012.1 coordinate 33,114, forward strand.
GTCATGCCTGTCCCTCAGGTTGTTCTTCCTCGCTATCCTGTGTTTCTTTTTGAATCCTTTCGTAGAACTTGGCCGATTTCTCGCTCAACACACCTGGGTCGAATTTGGCGTTGTTGAGGATGTCCAAAAGGGTGTTGATTCGTGCCTCCGTCTCGAAAAACTTGTTGATAATCACGATGTTGCGTGCCTCCACCACACAGTAGCCAGAGTTGAAGCTACCTTTTTCATAGCGGATCACGTAGCCCAGTTCCTGGAACAATACTTCGAGCTTTTGAAGGGAATGTTTTGTCAGGTTTATCATGCAAAAAGCAGGTTTTGGTGGCAAAGATGGGGAAAAAACTGAGAGTAGAAGATTGTTTGCTTGGAATATTATGTTGATAATTTTATATTTTATGTACATTGATTTTGTAAATTTTTATAAAATAGAAAAATAATTTACTAAATGCTTGTTTTTGAAGAATTTAATTTATATATTTACGCCGTTCACATTCCTTCACATCTCAAAACGATTGCTTTATGAAGACACACCGTCGTGAAATCTTGATTTACTATAACCCAGAATCGAGCAACGACCGCAAAACCGTTGCCCATGCTCAGGGTCTTTCACCGCATATTCGTACCTTTGCCTTTGGGCAGGCACCATCCACGGGCACAAGTTGGCAACAAATCTTGGGCGCCCTGGATCTGCATCCAAAAGAACTTATGAACAAAGCACATCCTTACTACCAACAGCACATTCGTGGAAAGTCGTTCAATGAGCAAGATTGGGTCAACGTCATCATGCACAATCCTGCGCTCCTCAAGGCGCCCATTGCCATGAGGGGCAACAAAGCCGTTCTTTGCAACAGCGCCACGGATATTTATAAGCTGACAACCGATGAGCTTGCCACGATTTTTTAGAAAAACGCCATCAGCCTTGTTTTGAATCGCTAGAGATTCTCTAATTTTATGGCGGAATGAAAGACGGAGCAATTCCGTCTTTTGTTTTTTGCGGAAATGCCACCGCAATTGATCAATTCAACCACTCATCAATTACTGAACAATTATGCCCAGCTTTGAAATCGAAGGGAAGCTCATCCGCAAGTTCGATGCAGAGAACAAGTCCCAATCTTTCCAAACCCGTGAGTTTGTCATCGAAGTGCCAGACGGCAATTACCCACAATTCGTGAAATTCCAACTGACCCAAGACCGATGCGGTGCCATTGACGCCCACAAGGAAGGCGAAACCATCAAGGTACATTTTGACCTACGGGGCCGTGAATGGCAAGGCAAGTATTTCACCAACCTGAACGCTTGGCGTGTAGAAAAGGCTGGAGCTGCCGCTGCACCGCCACCTGCTGCCAAAAGCGACTTTGATTTCCCAACTGCGGCTGATGAACCAGCCTTCGTGAACGAGGATTTACCGTTTTAAAACAAGCCTAGAACAATGCCAGACTCAACCAAACAAACCAACAACCAGCCCATTGCCAAGGACTATGACGCTATAGTGATAGGTAGTGGGATAAGCATATTGGGAGCGATGTGCAGTCCAACTACTTGAGGGGCTTCGGCATATACGGCAGCGGCTGGCGGCAGTGTTGGGGCGAGGTGGCCGCCATGAAGGAAGTGGAACAGGGTTTTGGTTCCGGTTTCAAGGAGGCCATAGCAAGGCCGGAGAACGGCAAATGGGCGGCGGTAAAATTGTTCCAAAAGAACCTTATTCGGGCCACCAAAGTGTTGAGCCATCCAACTTTGCTGTTCGGTGGATTATCGCTGTTGTTGTTGCTGATAGAGTGGGAGATATACAGGTTAATCAGGTTTGCGATTCGCCAACTATGAAAAAACGTAACTTGAGCACTACAAATCCACAAAATCGCCAGAAGCCTCGTCGTACTTCTTCTTGGCTAAAATCCCATTGTCCACGTACAGCTGCATCACCCGTTTGAGGGTTTTTATGCGTTCTGGATAGTGTTCTTTGCCCAAATCGAGCAGATTGAAACTAGCCTTGCGGTAATCGCCGCCAGTGTTCAGGGCATCAATGATTTGGCTGCTCTTTGCCCTTCCTTGGTGTCTGATGTCGCAGATGAGTAGGCAAACGGCATCCGGAACACCGTTAAGTCCATATCTTTTGGAATAATTGGCAAGCGACTCTTTTATATGCTCCACGGCTATGCGGACTTGCAGCTTGCGATGCTCCGGGTCGTTCATCGTCCAATGGATGAACCGGGCGGCGCTCAACAACTCCTGGCCATCCACAGCATCGAGCGTGGGATTCAGGTAGTCCATGAGGGCTTGAGTAGATTGGTTGTTTTCCAAAGGCACAGTCGTGCCTTCCAATTTTTCAACACAATCTGCCTATTTTCAAGTGCCAATTCAGGAAGTATTCGCTGGCCAAAGGCAATTTCAATAGCTCACGGAAGTATTTGACAAAATCACCGTTTGGCACATGGGCGGCGTACTGCATGAAGGTGAAGGTGAATTTCGCCCGGTCGTAGGTGTTCAGGCAGAGAAAAGAGCCTTGGCTTTCACAAATGGACGTTGGGTAGATGAAATGCGCCCAGAAACCATGCTCCTCCGTGTATTCTTCGGGTTTATAGACACAGCCGTCAATCAGTTTGCTGTGCATCAAGCCCAAATTGCCTAAATAAGAAGTTGAGAACCCGATGGGAAATGGCGCAGGATTGTCGAAGGTTTTGCCGAATTGGTTTTTGCCTGTGTTGCTGAAAGTGAAGTGGATTGCCATAAAATTGTTTCAGATGATTAATGAATTAGTTGTTTTTGGGTACTCAATACCCTGCTCCAAATGTAAATCCAATTCTAATTATGTGGTTATCACATTTTTATGGAATAGGCAAAAAAAATAATGTTTTCTACTTCACGCCGTTAGCTTTTTGCCTTTGGCTTTTGGCAAATGGCCAAAGACAAAAAGCTAACTTTAATGCACGACCCGTTTCGATTTTTCGGGAAAACCTGACGACGAGAACTATCAAAATAGGGGCGGGGTCAATGCTGTAACCACCACCATGCAATCATAACACCAAGCACAACTACCATCCAATCCAATGCCCAAACAAATACCATGACCAAGATTGCCAAGGGCACGACAGGGAACAGGTACCACTCCTTGCTGCCACCATAACGGATATTGAACAAACCAAAAAACCGGTGCATGGCCTGCTCACACTGAAATGCAAACGGTACCCTTACTGCAAAAACGGGTATAGTCCTACCAAAGCCTTTTTGGGAAACCTGCTTGGCCCGGCGCTTGTAGTTGCCCGAAATGCCAATTTTGAAAAGGAAAATAAACGGAACGTTGATGTAGAGATAAAGCCATTGCCTAGCGGCAGTGCCGTTGCCTGACTTTCGTTTGTTGATGCGCATGGGATTTGGTTGCGTTGGAAAAAAAATTGCGGTAAAATACAGCATCCTCCAACGCAACCATCCCTCACAGGTTACGGTAAGCCTTTGATTCTCAGGTATTTTGAATTATTTCATCAATACCACATCCCCCTTGTACAACTCAACTTTGCCATCCACAAACTCCACTTCGGCAAACCATACATAGACGCCCGGATTCAGTTTATCGCCCCTGTATTTTCCATCCCAACCAATAGTGACGTCGTTTGGCGGGAAATTGTAAAATTCATACAGGGTCTCTCCCCATCGGTCGAACAACAGGAAGGAATTGACCTTCGTCACGGTGGTGCCGCCGAATATATTGAGCTTATCATTGAGGCCATCGTCATTTGGCGAGAAGGCATTGGGCACATAAACGGGCCTATCCACCTTGACAATTACCGTCACTTGGTCGCTCGCCGTGCAGCCCTGCTCGTCGGTGACCGTCAGCGAATAATTGGTCGTTACAGTTGGTGACACGGTCAGCGTAAGGCATGATGGGCAATCAGCATCCAACCCGATTGGTGACCAAATTACAGTTGATAAACCGCTGGCAGGAACGCTCACGTTGCCCTGCAATTCAACGGTTTCTCCTAGGCTGAGCACCTCGGCTTGCAGGTCCGTAGCGAGGTTGATCGTCAATTCGGTCGGGGCATCCAGCGTCACCTCGGTTTGCCAAGTGCAGCCCGTAGCATCTGAAATCGTCAACTCATAAGTGTCGGGCGGGAGGTTCGTAAAAGTGTTTTGGTTGCCGAACGGCCCACCATCTAGCGAATATGTGAATGGCGAAGTGCCCCCGCTGACCTGGCCAACAATGATCGAGCCATTCACATCGCCAAAGCAAGCAGGCGGGTTTGCTGAGATTTCGGCACCATTGGGAGTGGCGTCGCTGAGGTTGACCACTACGCTGGCCTCGTCCGTGCAGCCATTGGACGCTGTGAGCGTCAGGGTATAAGTGCCAGCCTCATCCACGGTAGGGGTCAAACTGTTTTGACCGTTGGCAAAGCTGCCATTGGTCGTTGACCAGACAAAGCTGATGCCGACACCTGTAGTGCTGCCCGTTCCGTCCAGAATGGTGTTCGGTGTGACGCAGTCCAATTGGTCTGCTGGCGCAATATTGGCCGTTGGTGTTGCGGTATCTTCAATGACAATGGCCTGTGCGGTGGAAGAACAACCAGCCGTGGTCGTAACAGTAAGTGTATAAGTGCCCGATGTAGAAATGGTTGGGTTCTGTTCATTGGACGCAAAACCGCTCGGCCCTCCCCATTCCCAAGTGATGCCCATTGGAATGCTGGACGTGCCTTCCAACTGAAGGGAAGTTATCAGGCAAGTAATCAAGCCACTGGTGGCGGTTACGACTGGAATCCCAGCATCGGCAGTGACGTTGGCTGTGGCAGATGCAGTACAGCCATTGACGCCAGTCACCGTAAGCGTATAAGCACCAGCTTGGTTGACTGTCGGGTTTTGCAGCGTGGAGCTATACCCATTTGGCCCAGCCCATGTCCAGCTAACGCCCGTTGTGGTGGAACTGCCCTGCAAGTTCAGCGTTGGCACTGTGCAGGTGATATTACCCCCGTTTGCTCCTGCATCGGGAGGTGTTGTGTTCTGCACCACGTTCAAGTTCATCGTTGAGGAGCAGCCATTGGGAGCAGTTACGGTGAGGGTATAATTGCCGGAGGCCGTTGCATTTGGGTCGGAAAGGGTAGAGGAAAAACCGCCCGGCCCCGTCCAAGCATACATCACGTTTGCCGTTGTCGAGCCGCCGTCCAACACGATGGTTGGATTGTTGCAGTCAATGATGGGGGCTGTGGCCGAGATATTGGGCAGGTTCGAGTCGGGTTGACGGTGGCGGTTGCCGTTGCGGAGCAACCATTGGATGCCGTGACGGTCAACGTGTATGTGCCCGCCGAGGAAACGGTTGGGTTTTGTTCATCCGAGACGAATCCTCCAGGCCCCGACCAGTCATAAGTCACGTTTTGTGTGGTCGAATTGCCTGAAAGGGCTATGCCTGGGCTGGTGCAGTTCAGCGTACCTCCCGATGCAGTTGCGTTGGGTAGGTTGCTGTCTGGTATGACCTGTGCTGTCGCAAAACCTTGGCAGCCATTTCCAGCAGTAATGGTCAAATTGTAGGTGCCCGGAGCATTCACGAGCGGGTTCTGCAGCGAGGAGATAAAGCCACCCGGCCCCGTCCATGCCCAAGTTACACCAGTTGCGGTCGAGCTTCCCATAATTTGCAAGGTGGTTTGAGCGCAGCTCAATATGCCACCTGTGGCCGAGGCCGTTGGTGCATTGGCATCCTGTGCCACAATGGCATTGTCGGAAGCAGTGCAACCGTTCGCTGCTGTGACGGTCAGGACATAAGTTCCAGACATGGAGACACTTGGGTTTTGTAGGTTGGAATTGAAGCCGCCTGGCCCTGTCCAGACCCAAGTCACGCCAGTAGTCTGCGAGTTGCCCATCAGCGTCAAGGCCGTGGTGCCGCAGCTAAGTAGGCCGCCATCGGCCTGTGCCGTTGGGGCTTGGGTATCTGCATTGACAACCAACTGCTGGGTTGCAGAGCAACCATTTGGAGAAGCCACCGTGAGCACATAAATGCCTGATTCAGTGGTGGTTGTGTCGGCTTGCTGCGCAATGAAGCCACTGGGCCCCGTCCATTCGTAAGTCACCCCAGCGGTATTGGAGCCGCCATTCAATTGCACTTCCGTTTGGTTGCAATCAAGGTTGCCCGCTGTGGCAGCGATATCGGGTGTGTTGGCATCTGCGTCCACTTGTACGGTTATGGCAGAAGTACAGCCGTTGGTGCCAGTGAGGGTCAGTTGGTAAAGGCCGGCTGAAGTGACGGTGACATCCTCCGTATTGCCGACAGGCATGCCGCCGGGTAGGGTCGCCCACGCATAGGTGACGCCAGGGGTGGTACTGCTGCCATCCAGCACAAGGCTGGGCGCAGCGCAAGTCAATTGGCCACCAGTTGCCTCGATGTCGGGTGCTTCATCGTTCAACACTACCGTGGCAAGTGCTTGCGAGGTACAATTATTGGTAGCCGTGGCAGTCAGGATATAAGCCCCTGGTACATTGACAACGGGGTTCAAATCAGTGGATGTGAAGCCACTTGGCCCCGTCCATTGCAGCACAACCCCACCCGTGGTCGAGTTGCCGGAAAGCATGACAGAAAAAACATTGCAGGTCATTTCCCCGCTCACGCTTGCTGATACATCTGGCAGGCCAGCATCTTGTTGCACCTGCGCCGAAGCGCTTGCCGTGCAGCCATTGGCTGCTGTCACAGTGAGCACATAGTTGCCCGCCACGGTGACGGTAGGGTTTTGGGTGGTAGAGGCGTAGCCACCTGGGCCGCTCCAGCCATAGGTGATTCCGTTGCTCGTCGAATTGCCCGATAGGGCAACACTACCGCTGGTACAGGTGAGTATGCCCCCAGTTGCAGCGGCATTGGGTTGCGCCACATCTTGGCCGACCACCGCAGAAGTGCTGGATGTACAGCCATTTGTAGCGGCAACGGTAAGTGTATAAGTGCCTGACGCTGAGATGGTTGGGTCTTCCAACGGGGAAGCGAAGCCGCCCGGCCCCGTCCATGAATAGGTAACACCTGTGGTGGTGGAATTGCCATCCAATTCAATAGATGGGTTGGTGCAGTTCACGGTGCCACCTATGGCGGATACGTTCGGGAGTGCTTGGTCGGAAGTCACCACCTCGCTATCGGATGCGCTGCAACCATTGGCACCTATGACCGTGAGCACGTAGGTTCCGGCATTGCCTACGGTCGGGTTTTGAGCGGCAGAAGTATAACCTCCTGGGCCTGTCCATGCGTAAATGACGCCAGTTGCTGTAGAACTTCCTTGAAGTGTGAGCGAGTTGTTGGTGCAGGTGAGTACGCCTCCGCCTGCAGCGGTAGCCGTTGGCGGCGCATTGTCCAGCGAGACCAGCGCAGGGGCTTGGGTCGAACAGCCGTTCGCCGCCGTGACCGTCAGGGTATAAGTGCCGGGCGTGCTAACGCCAGTTGGGTTTTGCAAATTGGAGGTAAAGCCGCCCGGCCCTGTCCAGCTATAACTAACGCCAGCGGTGGTGCTGTTGCCCTGCAAATTGAGGGTAGGAGTGTCACAGTCCACGGTGCCACCTGTTGCGGTAGCATTTGGCAAACTGGAGTTGCCGGAAACGACGGCTGAGGCAGTAGCCGTACAGCCGTTGGGTGCGGTTACCGTTAGGGTGTAAGTGCCTACTGCCGAAACGCTTGGGTTTTGGAGTGGGGAAGTAAACCCACCCGGCCCAGTCCACGCATAGGTGGAACCAGCGGCATTGGAGTTTCCATTGATGGCAATGGAGGAGGCGGCGCATGACAAGGTGCCACCTGTGGCCGTGGCCGTGGGGGGCGTAGCGGCAGTAATGGTGATTTGAGCTTCATCGCTGCAACTATTGTTCCCAACAAAACTACTGGTCGTGAGCGTATAGGTGCCCGCTGTGGTGATGGCGATGTCCGGGTTTGTGCCTATGACCACCCCGTTTTGATTCCGCCAGATATAGGTCAAGTTCGAGCCTCCCAAGGACGAACCGCCGCTCAATAGGGTGAAACCCGCAGCACAGGGAATGAAGTCGTCGCCCGTGATGATGGCTTCGTTTGGGGTGACGATGAGGTTGAGCAGCACCGTACTGTCACAACCAAATTGATTTACCAGCACTTCTTGGTAGATGCCCGTTAAGCAAACCGTTTGGTTGCCGAAGGTATAGCAATCCCCATCGCAGACTTCGGCGTTGAGTATGACATTATTAAAAGGTACTGGGTCGAGGTTCAGCACGATGTTGCTGTCGCAACCTTGGTAGGATTGGAACAGCATCAGGTAGGTGCCGGGCATGGTATAAAATAGACCATCAGCGCCTAAATAGCTGCCACCTGTGCATATTACATCATCAACGGGCTGTGTAACGATGTCATTCACCGTAACGGTAATGCAGCTTGGCTGGGTAGTGACGCAGCCGACCTTGGCTGTGACACAAACATTGTAGGTGCCAGTCGCATTGTAGGTAATATCTGTATTGGTTTGGCCATTTTGGTTTATGCTGGCGGTGGGTGGGTCCACCGTCCACTCATAATTTGTCATATTGGGGTTGCCCGGCACCATGTAGTCAATGGTGGCACCATTGCAGGCAGTTTGGGCGCCCGTGATGGGAGTAGGGCCAGGGATATTGCCACTTTGTGGCAAACCAAGCCCAGCTGTGCCGGCGAACACAATGTCAAAGCCAATACCATTGGTCGTGATATTGTCGGCAATGAGGTAGTAAGTTGTGCCAGCTGTTAGTGATACAGTTGGCTGGAACTCTGTTGCACCCGGTACGCCAAAACTCCCCATCGGGTTGGAGGAGATGCCCGTTGGTACAAACGGGCCAGGTGGAGTAATAGGGCCAGTATAATCGCAAGATATGACCTGCGTCCCACCGCCACAAGGACATTCCGTGCCATAGAGCGCAAAGTCGAAATCCCCTGCGAGGCCGCCCGGCGTAATCATCATTTCGAAAGTGCCGCTGGTCGTGCAGGTAAAGCTGAACCAATAGGAATCGTGCTCACCCGAGGCAAGACAGGAACAACTTGAAACCGCGTCAAAATTGCCATTGCCGCTGTTGCCACCAATGGAGATGGTACCACCAGCCACAGGTTGGGCATCGCAGCAGTCTTGTTGCGCCAATAAAGTGTTTGTTGTTGCCAAAAAGATGACAAAAAGCAGGTAGAAATTCTTCATGAAGTAAACAAGGTTTGTGTTTTCAATGGTCAACCTAAAAGCTTTCCGAACTAAAAACGGCGGTGATATAGGAATAGCTCCTTGCCGCAAAACACGATTTTGAGCAAAGGTAGTTTTTTGGAATAAACCGATGATGTTTGCCTCCAATTTTAGGGCAATGTGCTGGTTTTTGACAAATTAGGCCTGGGTAGCGCAGTACATATTCTTCTTACTTTATCTAAAACCAATAGGAGATTTTGCAATCTTCATTGCAATGGCCCCCCAAGCAGCGCTTCGATTGTACAGCAATTGACCTAAAATGCGCTATGTTTGTCGGTGAAATGACCGTGGCGACCCAACCCTTAGCTGGATGTTAGCGTAGTTGTGGATAGTTTCATAATTTAAAACCAATCTGATGAAAAGAATTCACCAATTGTTTTTCATTGCTGCATTATTTCCAATTGCAGCGCAATCACAAATCACCATCCAAGCCGACGAAATCGAGATGGTGGGTTTTACCGCCATCAATAGCAGGGATACCACACCAGACTCCACCATCGTAATTGGAGGTGCTGGCCAACAGATATGGGATTATTCTGGACTCAGTAACGATGAACAGAGCACCCTGAAATTCTTTGAAGCTGCCGAATTGCCCTATGCCAATGTATTCCCCGACGCAAACGTTGGGGCTGAGATTGACACAGGTATCTATATCTTTTTCCAGCAAAACAGCGAGCACATCGTTACTTTCGGCACCTTTGGCAATTTTGAGTATGGCCCTTTCAATCTAACCACCACCTTTAAATATACCCCCCCGCTGACCTCTATCCGCTTTCCCATGCAGTTCGAAGATGCGTTCACTGAGACCGCAGTCAGCACGATACAGGTACCAGGCACTGCCATAGGTATTACTAGCGACAGCGTAAGGGCTGTCACTACCAACCGTAGGTTCGTCCATGTAGATGCTTATGGCCAATTGACCACGCCGCTTGGTACTTTCGATGCCCTTCGATCAAAAGAAATCGAGGTTACAACGGATACCATATATGTCCTTACCAACGGCTTTTGGTTCCCGGCACAAGGGGGGCCACCAGATACCCTTACGCTTTATAGCTTTTGGTCCAAACAAAGCGGGCTTGGATTCCCTGTCGTACAGTTGACGACCAAAAACAATGTCGTCAAAGATGCGGGTTGGCTCAACAGCTTTGTGAGCGGCACCAAGAACCCTGCTCAATTGTTGAGGCTTGGCCTTTCACCCAATCCTACTTCCAATTTTCTAAATGTTGAATTGCCGGAAGGCCTCCAAGGCAGTCTGGCAGTACATGACATGAACGGGAAGCAAGTGCAGGCAGTAGCGGTTGTTGCTTCGCAGGAACAATTGGATGTTCAGCGCCTTTCAACAGGCAGTTATGTACTTGTTTTAAAGGATAAGCAGGGAAGGCTGATCGGGTTTGAGCGGTTTGAAATAGTGCGGTAAACGGCCAACGGCCAACGGTGGACGTCTGCCGTTGGCCGTTATCCGTTCAACGCCATCCTTATCCGCCAATCCATGGGCAGGTAGTTGTTCGAGCGGTTGTATAGCACCTTCATCCAACCAAGCGGCAGGCCCTCGTAAGTGGCCAAAGTCCAGCCGCGTAGCCAGTCAGGTTTCCACAGGTTTTCCTTTTTCAAAAACAGTAGCGCTTCCTCCTTGGTCAGGTCTGCCTTCGGCAAATCGGCGTGTAGGCCATTGAATAGCGCCAACCCATGCGAAGGCACGAGATCTTGTTTTTTCAACTCCCCGATTTCAATGCCTATGGAGCGCTTGCGCAAAGCCGAAGCCACCATGAGCAATGCTTCCTGCGTTGCTTTTGGCAATGCCACAACCTCGCCTTGTGGTTTCATGAAAAAATCGTAATCAGAGGATTGGGTGAAAAATTCCTGAACGGAAGGCAGTTGTTTGGCTGTTAATCGCTGCCAGTCTTTAGGTGGGTTTGTCGTTCCTTTCGCAATGGGCTGTTCGCCTGTTTTGCGCAAGCAAGCCAGGAAAAAACCTTCACCTCGAACCCTGTGCGGAAAGCATTGGTAGCCCAATTTTTGCTCCGCAATACCCCATTCTTCGGGGAAGGTCAATGGCTCGTGCGCAAAGCCGCCATTGTCAACTAACCACTGCACGTTCTGCTCGTTTTCCAGTTCATTGAAAGTGCAGGTCGAGTATAGCAAAACGCCATCCTGCCGAACCAAGTCCTTGGCTGCCGCCAAAATCCGCTGCTGCCGGGCAGCGCACATCGCCACGTTAGCCTCCGACCAATGCGAGGCGGCATCCTCGTCTTTTCGGAAAAGCCCTTCGCCGGAGCAAGGCGCATCTACCAACACAACATCGAAGAAGCCAGCCAGTTGGCCAAAGTCTTGGGGGTCGTGGTTGCTGACGGAAATATTGGCATGGCCCCATTTCTCAAGGTTCATTTTCAATGGTGCAATGCGACTTTGAATTACCTCATTGCTCAGCAAAAATCCACCCTCACCAATGGCAGAACACAAAAGGGTTGATTTGCCGCCCGGTGCTGCGCAAAGGTCGAGTACCCTCAGCGGCTGCCCGATGCCCACCGTTTGCCGCAAGGCTTCAAACAACAGCATAGACGACGCCTCCTGCACATAATAGGCCCCCGCATGGAAACTGGGGTCAAGGGTGAAGCTGGGACGCGCTGGCAAATAGCGGCCATCGGGGTGCCAAGGAATCGGCTCCGATTGTACGAACTCAATACTGGGCTTGGCAGGGTTGCGCCGGATGCTCACTGGCGGCGGCTGGTTCAGCGCATCGAGAAACGCTGGGAACCCGCTGCCAAGGTCGGATTCCATGCGGTCGAGGAAGGAGGAGGGAAGGGACAAATGAAATTTGAAATTAAGAAATTTGGAAATTAGGTAACATCGGCAAAATTAGGCCTTGTTTCGAGAATCTGGGTTTCGATAAAACCACAACCCTCGTCTGGTGTTTCCCTTTCTTTGCGATGCGAAATCGTCAGACCAACTTAATTTGCAATCGGATGCTTTTGTCGGTTGAGCGTAATCAATTCATTGGCAATCAACCAAGTGCCCACCGTCAATCGTACACCGTCCACCGTTTATTTCATGTCAAAAGACAACACCACCAGCAATCCCAGTACCCCAGAAAGCAAGAAACTGAATTTCGCCCAATTGCGGAAGGCATTGAAAATCTTTGAGTTCGTGCAGCCTTACCGTTGGCGCATCATCGTTGGCCTTGTGCTGCTGTTTGTTTCGAGCATGGTGTTCATGGTTTTCCCCTTCCTTTCAGGTGAGCTGATCAACATTGCCCAAGGCAAGTCTAAATACCCGTTCAACTTGCAGCAAGTCGGATATTTACTCTTCGCTGTGCTGGTAGGTCAGGGCTTTGTGTCCTACTATCGGGTGCAGCTTTTTGCCACGGTCAGTGAGCGGGGAATCGCCGATGTGCGGAAGGCATTGTACAGTAAGATCATCACGCTGCCCATTGTTTTCTTCGAGAAAAACCGAACTGGGGACCTCGTTAGTCGCCTCACTGCCGATGTTGAGAAGCTCTATAGTGCTTTTTCCATCACCATTGCTGAGTTCATTCGACAAATCATCGTCCTGATTTCAGGCATCATCATCTTGGCGGTGATGGCACCCAAGCTGTCACTGATCATGCTGGCCACGTTCCCGGTCATCGTTGTAGGAGCCATGTTTTTGGCAAAAAAATCAAGAGACTCTCACAGCAGCGGCAGGAGGAGCTTGCCCAATCCAATATTGTGCTGAGCGAGACCATGACGACTATTCAAGTAGTGAAAGCCTTTACCAATGAACTTTTTGAAGCCCTTCGATACGGCAAGGCAGTGGATAGTACCGTTGCCGTTTCACTAAGCTTTGCCCGCGGGCGTGCGCTCTTCACAGTGTTCATCGTTTCGGTGCTGTTCGGTGGCCTGTTCTTTGTGATTTGGATGGGTGCATGGTTGTTGAGCAAGGGCGATATGGATGCGGGGCAATTGGTTTCCTTTGTAGTTTATACAGCAGTCATTGGTGGGGCAATTGCTGGTCTTGGCAATTTCTATACGGAACTGGTTGGTGCCATTGGCGCCACGGAGCGCATACGGGAGATTTTGGAAGAAAAAAGCGAGGTTAGCATGCCTGTGTCAAGCGACGGCCTGATGTTGAGCCACGCCATTTATTCAGGAAAAAGACTGGAAGGTCGTATCGAATTCAAGGACGTTCATTTCAACTACCCGACCCGTGAGGATGTGAAGGTTTTGAAAGGGATCAACCTAATTGTTGGTGCTGGTGAAAAAGTCGCCTTGGTGGGGCCAAGCGGCGCTGGCAAGTCCACCGTCATTCAGCTATTGCTCAAGTTTTACGGCATCAAAGAGGGTGATGTCACCGTGGATGGCCAGAGCATTTATGCGATGAACACAACGGATTATCGTCAAAATATCGCCCTTGTGCCACAAGAGGTACTGCTGTTTGGTGGCACCATCCGGGAAAACATCCTTTATGGCAAACCTGATGCAGACGAGTCTGAAATCCTCGAAGCAGCAAGGCAGGCCAATGCATTGGAATTTATCGAGCGTTTCCCCGATGGGTTGGACACCGTGGTGGGTGAGCGGGGCGTCAAGCTGTCAGGTGGGCAGCGGCAGCGCATTGCGATAGCAAGGGCCATCCTTAAAGACCCGGCCATTTTGCTGCTCGACGAAGCCACCTCCAGCCTCGATGCCGAATCGGAAAAAGTGGTGCAGGAAGCCCTTGATAAGCTGATGGAAGGACGCACGAGCATCATCATCGCCCACCGGCTTGCCACCGTTCGCAATGTGGACAAGATTTGCGTGCTCGATGGGGGTCAAATTGTGGAGTCAGGTACCCATGAAGAACTCTCGACCTTAGCTGATGGGCTTTACAACAGTTTGTCAAAGTTGCAATTCCAGCACGCCTGAGGTTTCAGGTTTCAGGTTTCATGGTGACCTGTCCCGAAACTCGAACCCTGAAACCCGAACCCTGAAACCCGGATCCAAGCACACCTTACCGGTTTGAGCGTGAAAATTGCAAATTGGGCGTACCTTCAAGGCCACAATTTGAACTACCGATATGCCGACCTTTCCGAAGTTTATTAGCCTATTGCCGCTTGTTTGCCTTTTCATTTCGATGAAAATGGAAGGCCAATCTGGTTGTACTGATATGCTGGCGCTGAATTTTGACCCAATTGCTTCGCAAAATGACGGCAGTTGCGAGTACCCAGAAACGACTTATTTTCCAACCCAAACAACCACTTTGCCTTCCAATATCACAGAAGCCTCAGGGGCAGCGTTTTTCAACGGCCAATTATGGCTACACCAAGATGGCGGCGTCAGCCCAACGCTGCATACAGTGGACACCTTGACGGGGACGGTGCTGCAGACCCTTCCATTGCCCAGCATCCAAAACACCGATTGGGAAGACCTCGCCGAGGACGAGACCCATCTTTACATCGGCGATTTCGGCAACAACCTCGGCACCCGCACCGACCTTCGCATTTACAAAATCAGCAAAAACGACCTGCTGGCGGACACGGCAACTGCCGAGGTCATCGAGTTCGCTTTCAGCGACCAGACCGATTTTACCCCGGCCAACCAAGCCCATAATTTCGATTGCGAGGCTTTCATTGCACTTGGGGATTCCTTGCACCTTTTTTCAAAGCGATGGTTGGACATGAAAACGCATCACTATGTTTTGCCAAAAACGGCTGGGACATACTTGGCGCATTTGAGAGACAGCTTGGAGGTGGGCTTCCTCACCTCGGCTGCCGATATTGCGGAGGATGGCACCCTGGTGCTGCTTGGTTACGAACCCAATTCTGCCACCTCGCTTTGGATGCTGTGGGACTATCCAGGTACTCGGTTTTTCGCTGGCAACAAGCGGCAAATCAGGCTGGGCAATGCCCTCAACATGAGCCAAGCGGAGGGTATCGCTTTTAGTTCAAACAGCACTGGATTCATTTGCACAGAGCAGTTGTCCATTTTGCCAGCAAGGCTGTTGCGGTTTGAAATTGGGCAGTGGCTATCGGGGCCAAGTGCCGTTGAGGGGCCAAATCAAGGTCCCGAAATTTTGGTTTCACCAAACCCCTTTTCAGGATTCTTTGATGTTGATTTTCAAGGTGTTGCGGAGCAAAATGCAAGTCTCGAACTACTTTCGTCAGATGGACGGCCATTGCTGAGCAGCCCATTGCGGAGCGGCGAAAACCGGGTCGAAACGGCGGGGCTATCGGCGGGCAACTACCTGCTCTTGCTGAAGAATGGGGCAGAAATTCGGGTACAAAAAATAGTTAAACGATAGAAAAATGGCCCGACATGCTTGGAAATCCCCGCCAAGGTCGGTTCTTTGCGGGGCGAAAAACCCAGTCTCTTAGCAATGAACGCAGAATTTTTCAAAAGCATCGCCGACGCAAAGTGGTTCCAGCAGTTCGTCATCGGTACGATTTTGTTGGCTGGCATCGTGGTGGGCTTGGAGACCTACCATGCCGAAATGCAGGCTTGGATGCCCTTGCTTAACATCGTTGACTACTTGATATTGCTGGTCTTCACGCTCGAAGCAGCCATCAAAATAATAGCCATGGGCAATCGTCCTGGCAACTACTTCAAAGACCCTTGGAACATCTTCGACTTCGTTATCGTAATTGCTTGCTGGTTGCCGGTTTTCCTGCCACAGATGGATACCACCTTTGTTGCCGTGTTCCGTTTGGCCCGGATTCTGAGGGTGCTGCGACTTGTTTCGGCGCTGCCGCAACTCCGCATGTTGGTGGATGCCCTTCTGAAAAGCATTCCCTCCATGGGCTACGTCGGCATCTTGTTGTTCATTTTGTTCTATATTTACGGGGCAATGGGCGTGTTCCTCTTTGGCGGCAACGACCCCGTCCATTTTGGCAATTTGCACATCTCCCTGCTCACGTTGTTCCAAATCGTGACCCTCGAAGGATGGGCCGACATCATGTATGTGAACATCTTCGGCTGCGACCACCCGCAATGGGGCACCGAAAACTGTAATGCCCCTGAGGCGCACATGATTGGTGGGGTACTGTACTTCATTTCGTTCGTGCTCGTTGGAACCATGATCGTGCTGAACCTTTTCATCGGCGTGATTATGAACAGCATGGACGAGGTACGCAGCGAACAAGCCGCCGAGGAGCGCAGCAAGCGCAAGGAGGATGGCATTGACCTCTTGGAAGACGACATCGCCGAAATCCACAGCCAACTCAGTGGCATCAAGGATAAACTGGATGCCATTGCACTCAGGGTGAGGAAATAAGAGTTGGCGGTTCGACAGTTGGCAGTTCGGCAGTCGGCAGGCACCCCAATCCGAAATCCGCAATCCCCAATCCGCAATCCGCAATCCGAAATCCGCAATCAATATGATTCAATCCATACTTTTCGCCATCGTTACCGCAACAGCGTTATACCTTGCTGGACGCAATTTTTTGAAAATCAGGAGGAACATCCTCTTGGGTAAGGACGAGCCTGATGGCTCCCAGCCAGTTGCTGCTGGCGAAAGGTGGCGCAACGTGCTGTTGGTGGCCTTCGGCCAAAAAAAGATGTTTTCCCGGCCCATCCCGGCCATTTTCCACTTCTTTATCTATGCGGCTTTTTTGCTGACGCAAATCGAGTTGATTGAAATCTTCGTGGATGGCTTCACGGGCAGCCACCGAGTGTTCAGTGTGGCCTTGGGCGGGTTTTATACCTTCATTATCAGTTTGATTGAATTGTTGAGCGTTTTGGCCTTTGTAGCAACGGTCATCTTCCTCGCTCGTCGCAATCTGCTGAAAATCAGCCGCTTCCAAAAGCCTGAGATGAAAGGCTGGCCGACAAAGGACGCCAACCTCATCCTCTTGGGTGAAGTCCTTTTATTGACGGGGATTTTCAGCATGAACGGTGCGGACACTGTATTGCAAAGCATGGGTGCCGAACATTACCCACAGGCCGGGCCGTTTTTGGTGAGCAGTAGTTTGGGGCCAGCCTTGTTTGGCGGCATGAGCGAAGGAGCGCTCGTGGCCATTGAGCGATTTGGCTGGTGGCTTCATGCGCTTACCGTTTTCGGCTTCATGGTTTACCTGGCCTACAGCAAGCATTTGCATATATTTTTGGCCTTTCCGAACACTTATTTTGCCCGCATCAACGCCCGTGGCGAGGTGGCCAATATGCCTGCCATCCAAAAAGAAGTGGCTTCGATGATGAACCCCGAAGCCGCCCCACCCCCAACCCCTGAAGGGGAGGCGGAAGGTGAGCTTTCATTCGGCGCCAACGATGTGACGAAGCTCCGCTGGCAAGACCTGATGGCTGCCTACACCTGCACGGAGTGTGGCCGCTGCACCAGCGTCTGCCCCGCAAACTTGACGGGTAAGAAGCTCAGCCCCCGCAAAATCATGATGGATGTGCGTGACCGATGCGAGGAAGTAGGACGCAACATGGACGCCCAAAAGTCCAGCACGCCCATTGACGATGGAAAATCGCTTTTTGACTATATCAGCCGGGAAGAAATCCACGCCTGTACCACTTGCAACGCCTGCGTGGAAGCCTGCCCCGTTTTGATAAACCCCCTTGACATCATCCTACAACTGCGCCGCCACGAAATCCTGATGGAAAGCGCAGGGCCGAGCGATTGGCTCCCGTTGTTCAACAGCCTCGAAAACAGCCAAGCGGCTTGGGCGGTGAGCACGGAAAGGGATGGGTGGAAGAAGGAGTTGGCAGTTTGAAAGTTGGCAGGTCGACAGTTGGTAGTGGGCAGTCAGTAAGCGAGTTGTTTAGCAGGGCCGAGCCAATTTGGCGATTTTATGGCTCTTAAACTAACCGACTGCACCCTGACTGCCCATTGCCCCCTGTCGAACTGCCAACTTTGAAAACTAGAGCAACTCACTGATTTTCAACGAGAACGATGCCCCCAATCGTAAATCGTAAATCCAAAATCGTAAATCGAATGCCCCCTACAAAAATTATAAACCATGAAAAAATTGCTCCTTTTCATTTTGTGCATCACTGCTTTGTCAGACCTGTCTGCGCAGCAGGATTTTTACATCGTTGACTCGCTCTATTGCCATTCCCACAACGGTGGGGCGGCCACACCGACAGAACGCCAGTACAACCTTAGCTTTTCGCAGCGGGGCGAGGTGCTGGAAAGCCGCAAGGAACAGTACCTGACTTGGCTTGGCCAATGGCGCAACCTGTCGCATTTGAACTACGAGTACAACAACCAAGGCGATTTGGTGAAACAGACCGAGCAACGTTGGGATACCCTTGTGAACGCTTGGGTCAACTTTGCCCGGGTAAGTAATACACCCAATGCCAACGGCGACTATACCGAGGTGCTGAACGAAACCTGGAATGGCCAAACTTGGCTGAATGTGGACAAGGTGAAATCGGCTTTTGGCATGAACGGGGTCATCGAATCGCTGACACAACAGGTTTGGGAAAACGGGGCTTGGCGCAACAACCTCCGCATCATTTATGCCTCCAATATGCTCGGTAAGTTCGTCTTGACGAAGTTCCAATTGTGGAGCACCGCAACGGACTCGTTCTACGACGTGAACCGGCAAACCTATTTTTACGATGCGGTGCAACCTGAACTGGAAGTGAAACAGATAACGGAGGTTTACAACCAGTTTGAGATGCGGTGGGACAGCAGTAGCCAGTTGCTGAAAGCATACGATAGCCAAGGCAATATGACGGAACAGGCAACCCAGCTTTGGAGCCCCGTAGATTCCAGTTGGACGAATTCCAGCCGCAATTTCCAGAACTTCAATGCGGAGGGCGATGTCACACTGCGAACGGAGTTCATCTGGAATGGCAGCCAATGGGTCAATTTTTTTCAAGTGAACAACGTCTATGACACAGTGGCCAACTTGACGAGGTTCGAGGTGTCGCAATGGGACGTGATGCAATGGAAACTGCTGACAACCTGCGATTTCTACCCCCATTTGATACAAATCATATTGACGGCAAACGAGCCGCTCGAACAGCCCTGCAACTGGCCAAATCCCTACCGCTTGGGGATGCCCGTGCAGTGCCCAAATTTAGCCGCAGACAATGCAAAACAACTTGCCGTCTATGACCTTTCAGGTAGGTTGTTGCATTCGCAAAATATTGAAAAACAAGAAGTTGTGGAGCTAGATGCAGCATTGCCCACGGGTTTTTACATCGTAAAAATCAATGGCAATAACGGCCTTTTTGCTCCGCAAAAAATCATGATAACGAACTGAGACTGCCGTACTTCCTAGTATCCAGCATCCAGTATCCAGCAACTAGTATGTCCAGCATCAAAACAATGGCCGAAATGGCCGCAGAAGGGCGCACCCCTGAGGTGCTTTTTTGGGTAGGCTGCGCAGGCAGCTTCGACGACCGTGCGCAGCGGGTGACGGTGGCGTTCGCCAAACTGTTGCAACAAGCCGGGGTTGACTTCGCCATTTTGGGCCAAGAGGAAGCCTGCACGGGCGACCCGGCACGGCGGGCGGGCAATGAGTTCCTGTTCCAGATGTTGGCGCAGCAAAACGTGGCCGTGCTGAACATGTACGAGGTAAAGCGCATCGTGACGGCTTGCCCGCATTGTTTCAATACCTTGAAAAACGAATATCCTGCGTTGGGCGGTAATTATGAGGTGATGCACCACACCCAGTTTTTGCAGCAACTATTGGCCGAAGGTCGATTGAAAATTGAGGGCGGGCAGTTCAAAGGAAAGAAAATCACCTACCACGACTCCTGCTACCTGGGCCGTGCAAATGGGATTTACGAAGCCCCCCGCTCCGTGCTCCAAGCCCTCGATGCCGACCTCGTGGAGATGAAGCGCTGCCGCACCAACGGCCTCTGCTGCGGCGCTGGCGGTGCCCAAATGTGGAAGGAGGACGAGCCTGGCGACAAGCGCATCAACATCGAGCGCACCGAGGAGGCCCTGGCCACTGGTGCCGAAATCGTGGCCGTGAATTGCCCCTTCTGCATGACGATGATGAGCGACGGCGTGAAGGCCAAGGAGCAGCAGGAGCGGGTGATGGTGTATGATTTGGCGGAGCTGATTTTGAATAATAAAGTGTCGTGAAAACCACTATTTTTGTAAAAACTAAATCAAATAGCCATGGGAAATATTTCAGTTCAAGTCATTAATGAGAAGGATTACGAAATGGTGATGGCTGTATTGAAGGCGTTTGCTGACAATAAAATCATCCGCATGGAAACTGATGAAAATTGCTTAGGATTGCCAGGCCCCCCCTTGACGGATGAGCAGTGGGTGGAGTATATCAAAACCGCAGAAGCGGGACCAGATATTAGCATGGAAGAAATGAAAGTTATTTTCAAATACCTTAAAGCGCCCAAACCGATTGCTGCTGGGTATTAACTTTCAATGCGACCTACCATGCAAATCATTTTTAAACCAAGATTTGTAACAGAACTAAACGGTACACTGACCTATATCAGTGAACATAGCCTTTATGCTAGGGAGAAGTTTTTAGATGATTTGATGATTTTGATTTCAAAGAAAATCCCTCCTCAGCCGTTTCTTTATCCTGAATTCTCCAAGATGCGAACCACTGCAAAAGTATTTCGAAGAGCCCTTTTCAAAAAAAAGTGGAACGTCGTTTACAAAGTAGAACCAGACCGCCTTCTGTTCATCTCCATTTTTCATTCAAGCAGGAACATCGCCAAAATGAAGTTTGATTATTAAACTCACCCCACCGCCGCCCTGAACACCCCCTTCGAGTAAGACCTCCTCATCAGTCCCACCAAGTTTTCATAAGCAGTTCTATTGCTCCAAAAATCAACCCCCGTCACGTCAATGATGAGGATGGGCACGTCCGTTTCCGATTTGAAATAATTGAAATAGGCGTCTTGCAACGACTGCAGGTATTCCACCTTGATATTCTGCTCGAACTCACGGCCCCGTTTTTGGATGTTGGCCGAAAGGTCAGTGACGGTACGGTGCAGGTAAACCAGCAAATCGGGCTTGGGGAAGGTAGCATTCAGCGTATGGAAGAGCCGTTGGAACAGGCGGTACTCCTCGTCGTTCAGGTTGTTCTTGGCAAACAGCAGGGTTTTCATGAAGAAATAATCGGAAACCAAGAGTTGTGGAAAAAGCTCCCTTTGCGACAGCGACTCTTGCAACTGCTTGTGCCGCTCCGTCATGAAAAACAGCTCAACGGGAAAGGCGTACCGCTCCGGATTGTTGTAAAACTCCGGCAGGAACGGGTTGTCCGTGAATTGCTCAAGGATAAGGCGACAGTTGAATTCATCTTCCATCATCTTACAAAGAGTGGTCTTGCCAGCGCCAATATTTCCTTCAATGGCGATAAAGCCATGCGGGAATGGGTTCATATCTTCAGCTTGTCGGTATAAAGCGGAAATTGGTGCTTCCTTCATAACAGCGTCAGGTTTAAGGTCTGTTTGCATCAGTTTCGTCGTCCAGCATAACCACGTCGAGGTCGTCCTCGCTGGCTTCGTAGAGTTCCTCAATGGTCTTTTTGAAAATGGGGTGCTGCTTGTTCGGGGCAATTTCCAGCATGGGCACGAGGGCGAAATTGCGCTCGTGCAGGTGCGGGTGGGGTAGCGTCAAGTCCTTGGTTTTCAAGATTTTGGCATCATAAAACAGGATGTCAATATCAATCGTGCGGGCATTCCATTTGTCCTCCCGTTGGCGTCCAAGCTCCTGCTCGATGGCAAGAACACTTCGCAAAACGGCATCCGCAGTCAGGTCGGTTGCCACTTCAACCGCCTGGTTGAGGAAGTCGGGCTGGTCAGGCTTGCCCCAGGGCTGCGTTTCATAAAGGCTGCTGGCCTTCACCACCGTGCCGATGCGCTGGCCGATGAGCCGCTTTGCCTTGGCAAGGTTGTCGTGGCGGTCGCCGAGGTTGCCGCCGAGGAGGAGATGGGTCTTGTGCTTTGACATGGGGGCAAAAGTAAAAATAGTTGTCGCATCGTTGAACTGCCTTTTTGATTCCCAAACAAAATGGGCTGCGCCAGACCAATTATAGCGCAGCCCAAGAAGCTTTTTTGAAGAAGCTGTACTTATCCTAATTTTTTTCCGCTACAAATAACCGCTCCGTGAAATGCTCGCCGTCCAATTGAACTTTGACAAAGTAAAGCCCATCTGAAAAGGTGGAAACATCGAATTTGATAGCATTATTTGACGCCAAATCCTGACGCAGCATCAATCTGCCTTGCAGGTCGAATACTTGAATTTCACCTTCCTAGAAATCCCCAGTTACCTTCATATGGACCTCCTTTACGGTTGGGTTTGGGAATAGCTTCAATGATTTTTGCGAAGCAGAAACTGATTCAGGGTTGAATGAATTCGTCGGAATTGCCATTATTTCTTCTTCCAAAACCTCGTAATCCTCATCTGCCTTTAGGTGGTCTGTCTCATCTGTTTGTACCAAATTGCTTCCTCCGCCGCCTCCGCCAGACAACTGGACTTCTACCGTGTCTGTACATAGTTTATTGTCCCGTACAACGATTTGATAGGTACCCTCTGGCACGTTGTTGAAAATATTGTAGCCTTGGAAATTGGCATTGACTGGTATCCGCTTGTATTTGTAAGGAGTGGTTCCGCCAGTAGCAAAGACGGTCAGTTTAGAGTTGCCATTGTTGGCGGGGTCTATCTGCACGTCTGTGATGTCAAGGGCGGTTGGCTCAGTCACGGTAGCCGTTCCGAAAATCACGCAACCGTTTTTGTCCGTCACCATGACGAAATAGGTATCCGCAACGACGTTGTCATTGATACGTGAGGTGGCGCTGTTGCTCCAGGTAAAGCTGTAGCTTTCGCCATTGCATTGGGCGGAGGGGGGGGGCTTAGTGCCGCCCGTCACTTGGGCAGTTATTTTCCCTGTGCTGGAGCCGTTGCAGCCAACGTTTACGACCGTAAACGAAATTGCAAGCGGGTTCGGCTGGTTGATGATGGCCGTGTCACTTGGGCCTGGGGCGTAGCCTAAGTCCCAATGGTTGACATTGCCGTAGTCCCCGTTGTTGACGGTGGTAAAAATGTCGGCATTTGCGTCCGTTGCCAAAAGGAGGAATGCCATCGAAGTGAAAAGGGTCAATAATTGTTTCATTGTAGATTGTTTTTGGCCGACTTACGAGGAGCGTCTTCAAATTGGATTATGCAAGCCAAAAAATCCACGAAAAAGGGGAGAAGGTTTAGTGAGATTTCCTACCTGATGTTTTCTGAAAACTCTTGTAAATACTGATGTTCCCACGCCCTGCGACAAATTTGAAAGCCTTTGCGACGCTTTTGATAACCCTTCCCTTTATCCCGCCCACACCTTTGCGTCATCATTTTTCAACAAAATTTCTTTCACCAAATCAAAATTTTCAAATCAATGAAAACTTCATTTTTCAGCACCATCCTTTTCATCATCGCCAGCTTGTTTGCCTCAAATACCGCTGCGCAAAACGACAACCAAGCCAGCTTTGAATCCTTTCTAAAAAAGGTGTACACCACATTTTCCACGGATGGGTTCCAGGCGATGAAACCCTATTACACCGAAAACGCCATAGAAATAGGGCCTGATGGCGGACTAATCAATGGCCAAAAGGCGATTGGAGAATATTATGGTCAATTGGAAGGGATGATGGACGCAAAACCCCAGTTCACGTTTCAACTGACTTCCTGGAGACTCATCAAACCCGATGTGGCGCTTATCACTTGGGATTCCCACGACAAGTTTTTCTTGTTCGGCCAAACGATGGAGAGCGACAATACGGGCGCTGCATTGCTCCGCAAAGAGAAAGGCCAGTGGCTCATCGAGTACGACCACATGACGCCGAAAGTGCCTTTCCCTGACCCAAAAGCCGATGAACTCGCCATCAAAGCCCTTGGCAACGAGGCTTACGCCGCCTTCGCCGCCCATGATGCCGCCCGCTTCGCCGCTTGCTATACCGAGGATACTGACTTGATAAATCCATTCGGTATGCTAATAAAGGGTCGAAAAGTCGTCGAGCAGGTTCATGCCGAACTGTTTAAAGCCTGGGCAAACATGCCGCCAAGCAAGGTCGAAGTGGCCGATATGAGCGTCCGTTTCATTACACCGGACGTGGCCATTTGTCAATGGTCGCACAAGGAAACGGGCGAGATGAACGGTAAGCCCGTCGTGCAAGAAACCACTTGTGTGAACGCTTGCCAGCGGGTGAACGGCAAGTGGCTGGTGGCTTCCATGAGCCTGACACCGGTGCAGCCAGTGCCGACGATGGCGGGTAACTAAAATATCCCTTCGTTAGCAGTGGGCTTAACGGCAATTCGAAAAGGCCCACTGCTTCTCTCACTTTTTTAAAACAACTACTATGAAAACCAATGTATTCATGCTTTTAATAGTTGCATTTGCACCGTTTTCGGCGGTAACTCAAAACATGGTACTAAACCCAAGCGCAGAGTCTGACCCATCCAGCAATGGTTGGACGGAAGCCAGCGGCTTCCAATGGACTCGCCGGGCGACGGGCAACCCACCTTCCTACGAAGGCACTTATATGTTTTTTGCTGGCCCGGTTGGTGGTGAAGTAGAACTTTACCAAGACATAGACGTGAGTGCCTATGCAACAACCATAGACAATGAGACCCAGCCTTTCAAGTTTGAAGATTATGTGAGGTCGTTTTCACAAAGCCCGGTTGACCAAACTAAAGTCATCGTTGAATACAGGTCGGCAGCAGGTTTAGTATTGTCGAGCTTCAATTCTGGTTACGGTTCCAATACCAGTGCTTGGTTGCTCGTCACGGATACCAGAATTGCGCCTGCCACTACCCGAACCATCCGCATCCGCCTGTTTTCAAAGCGCAATTCTGGAACCAACAGCGATGGCTACCATGACGCTATTAGCCTTGAACCACTTGCCCCACTACCTGTGGAATTAGTTGATTTTCAAGCTTTTGCCGAAGGCAATAAAATAAAGCTGTCATGGCAAACGGCTTCTGAACTGGACAATGATGGCTTCATAGTTGAACGGACAACCAACGGCCACGTATGGGAAGAATTGGGCTTTGTTCAAGGATATGGAACAACTTCAGAAAAGCATGGCTATCATTTTGTGGATGAAAATCCGCTTCTAGGCTTGAGTTATTACCGTCTTCGGCAAAAGGACTTCGAGGGTGAAGAGGAATACTCGGAAGTGGTCAGCGTAGATTTCCGAAATCTCGAAGATTTCCGAAATCTGAAGATATACCCCAACCCCGCTACCTCGCAGCTTCACCTTATGAATTTGGAAATTGATGACTTCGATTATTTACTAGTTACTGACCGTCATGGTAGGCGGGTATTAATGACCCACGACTTGGCTTCCAGCTTGGAGATTGGGCATTTGGAGCCGGGTATTTACCACTTGCAATTAAACGGGGCTACGACCATGCAAACACTGCGGTTTGTCAAAAATTGAAAGGTTTTGGAAAAGTGAAGATTAAGAAACGACGCTCCGCAAACATGCTTTAAAACCAGGCATCACGGCAGAGGCAATTTCATGGTCGAAACTGAACTTGTGCTGTTCAAACTCCCCATCTTCAAGTACGTACAGCGTGACCGTTTCCTTTTCGGGGTTGATGAGCCAATATTCCTTGACGCCAAAAACCTCGTAAGTATGCCGCTTGTGGAGCATCTCCTTTCGGCTGTTTCCGCCAGAAAGCACCTCCACCACAAGGTCGGGCGCAGCTTCGATTTTCTTTTTACCGATGATGCCCAGTCGCTCCTTAGAGATGAAAAGCACGTCGGGTTGGAAGGTATTGAAACGGTCTAAAAGCGTGTCGAGTGGGGCGATAAAAACCTCGCCGATGTTATTCGTTTCTGCAAAATCGGCCATTTTTCGGGTGAGCCAAAGTGCAATTCTTTGATGTCGGGGAGTAGGTGATGGCATGTGTATGATTTGTCCGTCGTGAAGTTCGTAATTGCCACTATCGGGTGGGGTCAGGCGGGCATAGTCTCGGTAGGTGAGGCGCTTGTCCTTCGGCTTAATTTCCTTTGGCTTTGATGCCTTCGGCACTGCTGCTGCGGCTACTGTCATTTTTATGATTTTTTTGATTCCATGCTTGGTTCACAAAAATAAGGTTTTTGCTCAAAACTGGGAAATACAAATTCTTTATAAATCCAAAACCCCAGTAAATACAGGTATTCTAACGTCTTGCGACAAATTTGAAAGCCTTTGCGACATGCTTGATAA
The DNA here is from genome assembly GCA_016714985.1 of Saprospiraceae bacterium. GTDB lineage: Bacteria > Bacteroidota > Bacteroidia > Chitinophagales > Saprospiraceae > UBA6168. The sequence continues at coordinate 59,353 of JADKBS010000012.1, forward strand.
CCCCTCATTTCCTTCCCAGCACAACTTTGTCCCAGATTTGATTTTGAACTCAAAAGCCATTTTTCTTTCACCATCTAAAAACAATCAACAATGAAAAAATTCTTGAAATGGACGGGCATCGTCCTCTTGAGTCTGGTGCTTATCGTCCTCCTTACCGCTTGGTATTTTTCCAGCAGTTTCAATAACAAATTTGAAAAAGTGTACAGCCTGAAGCCTGCTCCTGTCAGCATCCCTACCGACTCGGCTTCCATTGCAAGGGGCAAGGTGCTGTCGGTCGGCTGCGCAGGCTGCCACGGGCCCGACCTCGGCGGCAAGGTCTTTTTCGACGACCCGAACATCGGCGTGTTGCCTTCCTCCAACCTCACCCGTGCGGTGGGCAGCGAGACCGAGGGCTATACCGACGAGGATTTCGTGCGGGCCATGCGCCACGGGCTGAACAAAAAGGGCAACCCGCTCATGGTCATGCCCAGCGAGTCCATCGGCGAACTGAGCGACCAAGATTTGGGATGCCTCATTGCCTATATGAAGTCGCTCCCACCCATTGACCGCAAGTTCGAAAAGCGGCATTTCACTTTTATGTCGCAAGTCTTGGCTGGGGCTGGTATGTTCGGCAACTTGTTCCCCTACGACATCATTGAACATGACAAGCGGAAAAACCTAAATGCTCCGCCAATTGGCAACAGTCCAGAATATGGCGAGTACATCGTGCGCTCGCACGGCTGCAAAGGATGCCATGCTGCCAATTTTGGCGGTGGAAAATCGCCCGACCCAGTGTCGCCGCCCGTACCAAACATCAGCGCAAGCGGCAATGCTGGTAAGTGGACGAAGGAGCAGTTCGTCAGTTTTTTCAAAACCGGAAAAACACCGGACGGGAGGCTGCCCAATCCGCAGTTCATGCCTTGGGAGGGGCTTGGCGCTCTGCCCGACGTGGAGATTGAGAGTGTTTACAACTACATACAATCATTGCCTCCAGCGGCGAAACAACAATAAAACAATCCAACAATAAAACAATCCAACAATAAAACAATCCAACAATCATGCAATACCAATATCCTCACACCATTGAAAACGGGGGCGGCGATACTATCATTTTCAAGCGCCTCGTGAAAGACCCGGCCGGTGATTGGCTGGACATCGAAGCCATCGTAGAACCCGGCGCAGGGCCTCCCATGCACGTCCACCACCGTCAGGACGAGCGCCTGACCGTGGTGCAGGGCAAAATGGGTTCGCAAGTGCTCGGCGAGGAACCGAAATATTTCAATGTCGGCGACAGCATCACGTACAAGGCGGGCGAGGCGCACAAGTTTTGGTGCGTCGGCAATGAACGCCTCGTTTGCAAGGGCGCTATCAACCCGGCACACAACTTCGAGTATTTCTTGACAGGCATTTACGACTCCATGAAAGCCAACGGCGGCAAGCAGCCAGGCGCTTTCGAAGGGGCATGGCTGCTCAACCGTTACCGCTCGGAGTTCGACATGCTGAACATTCCGGGCTTCGTGAAAAAGGTGATTTTCCCGGTGGCGCTGTTCTTTGGGAAATTGCAGGGGAAGCACCGGAAGTTCGAGGGGGCGCCGCCGCCGCTGGCTTGACGATTTACAACCATCCACAATTCAAAATTTTTTATAATGAAAACAGCAACCTATCCAACCGTCGGCTGGGGTAAGGAGTGCTTTCTGCCGCTCCAACTCTCCGAAACTGCCTGTGAGTTCGTCTGGATCATGCAACCCGGTGGCTCAGTGCCGGAACACCTGCACAAAGACTGCGACGAACATTTCGAGGTACTCGAAGGGGAAATCACCTCTACCATTGCTGGTAAAACTGTTGTGGCGAAAGCTGGCGAAACCTTCACCGTTCCTCGCATGACGCTGCACAGCCCCGCCAACAAAGGCAAGGGCGACCTCCGTTGCCGGGTTTGGTTCACGCCCGCCGCCGAACAAGCGAAGTTTTTCCAAATTCTGTTGTTCCTGAAGGGCGAAAAAATGGAGGGCATGTCTGCCTTATTGAAAGCCATGTACATCAGTGACCAGCTGGGCTATCGGGAGTTTAGCACCATGCAGGGCAGCATGAAGGTGATTATGGGCCTGATGGTGGGCTATTTGAAACTGGTGGCCCCGCTATTTGGCTGGAACAAACTGGTACGCCAATATGTGCAAAAGGAAATGAACCCAAAACTACAGTCAGTTTGAAGAGGCATTTTGGGATTAAGGATGGAGCAACGGGTGTATGGCATCCCGTGGCTAAATCCTTCCTTTTTTAAATCTTAAATCATCAACCAACTTTTTTCAACAACTAAATTTTTAAAAAATGGAAAAGAAAATCATTCTCGGAACGCTCGGCGGCGCAGTCACAGGCATCGTACTTTCCATGCTCATCTTTATGACCCTGTTCAGCGGCATGATGGAAAAATGGATGGCAGACAATGCAGCCTGCGTCCTCGAACCAAACATGACCTGGTGGATAGTTGGTAGCCTTGCCTATTCGCTATTCATCACCATTCTGTTGCACAAGTTTGGCGTCAACAACTTCAAGGGCGGTGCAATTGCAGGGGCGTGGACTACCTTTCTAATCATGCTCTGGTTCGGCATCTTCAGCGCTTCCACGTACAAAGCCTACACTTGGGACTGGATGCCGATTGACGTAAGTGTGAACACCGTGGTGGGAGCAATTGCAGGCGGCGTCATCGGTTGGATTTTTGGCAAAGTCAAATAAGGCAAAACACCTAAAACCAGCGGCATTTCAGAATTCATTTTGGAATGCCGCATTTGTTTTTAATTTCAGCGCAGATTTTGATGAAAACAATCTGCCCATGTTTCGCAAACTATTTCAACTTGCCGTCCTATCCCTTGCGACCATGCCACTTATTGCCCAGCAATCCACTGCTGACAGCCTGCGAAGTCTATTTGTGAAGGAAAAAGACCCGCTCAAAAAAGCGTATTTTTACTACGACCTCGCCGATTTTTTGATGAAGGAAAAACCGGAAGCGGGCCTTGCATTCGCCGATACGCTCGAACAATTGGCGAAGGCCGCACGAGACCCAAAGAGCCGAGCCAGGGTCGAAATCCTCCGGGGCTATTCACTGTACGAACAAGGTAAATATGCAGATGCCATGCCCCCTTACAAGCGGGCTTTGGCGATTGCCATGCAAACTACCGACCTCGAACTGCAAGGCAAGGCACTCAATTCCGTAGGGAATGTTTTTCACAACATCGGGCGGAACGACAGCGCCATTGTTTACCTGACGCAGTCGGCAAAAATCAAGGAAGAATTGGGCAACATGAAGGACGTTGCGGCGGTGTACTCCAATATTGGCAATGTTTTCAGCGACGAAAAATCGCCCGACAAAGCCATTGAGTGGCTGCAAAAATCATTGGCCATCCGCCTCAGCCTTCCTGACGGGGAAAAGGGTGCCATTGTTTGCTACAACAACCTCTCGGTCGCCTACAATGGCAAAGAGGACTACGACAAGGCCATTGAATACGCACAACGGGGCTTTGACCTCGCCATGCAAACTGGCAATAAATTCCATGCAGGCGTACTGGCGGGCAGCCTTGGGCATCTTTGGCTTGAAAAACGAAACCTCGACAAGTCCATCGAGATGAGCAACCTTGCCGTGCAACTGTTGACGGAGACGAACCGACGCTCGAACCTTGTGTTTCCCTATACCAACCTCTCCGAAGCATGGTGGCGCAAAGGAAATTATCAGAAAGCATTGGAAACCAACCAGTTGGGCTATGCCATCATGGAGGAGCTAAAGCTTATCGAACCGCTGGAAGTTTACTATGAGAATTTTGCGAACGTCTATGAGAGCATGGGCGACCACAAGCAGGCGCTTGTTTGGTTCAAAAAATTCATGGTGCTGGACGATTCGCTGTTCAACAAGGAGAAACTGGAAGCCATCGCCGAGGTAGAGGCAAAGTTTGAAACGGAGAAAAAGGAGGCGCAATTAGCGAGGCAAAAATTGGATTTGGAGCGCCAGTCGAGCCAAAAGCGGACCATACTCATCAGCGCAATTGCAGCTATGCTGGCGCTTGGGGGCGGTTTTCAGTATTTGCGGAGCAAACAGCGCATTAAACAAAAAGAAGCCGAGCTCGCCGCCCAACTCGAACATGCCGAGGCCGACAAACTGCGGGAAATGGACACCCTAAAATCCACCTTCTTCGCCAATATCAGCCACGAGTTCCGCACGCCGCTCACACTCATCGTCAGCCCATTGGAGCAGATGATAAATGGCAGTTTCCAAGGCGATTTCCAGAAATACTATCGCATCATGCACCGCAACGGCAAGCGGCTGCTCGACCTCGTGAACCAACTCCTCGACCTCAGCCGCCTCGAAGGTGGCAAGCTGAAATTGCAGGTGGCAGAAGGCGATTTGGTGGGATTTGTAAAGGCTGTAGCCTATTCTTTCGAGAGCCTAGCTATGCGGAAACAAATTGATTATCAAATCATTGTAGAGGAGCGTCCTGCTGCCTCCTATTTCGACAAGGACAAGGTGGAGAAGATTTTGAGCAACCTTATTTCAAATGCCTTCAAGTTCACGAATGATGGTGGTAGGATTGAAGTACGAATGACAATGGACTATTCACAAAGGTCAGGCGACAAGTCGGGCGGCGACTTCAAGTCGCCGCCCGACTTAGGCACAATCGTCAATCGCCAATCGTCAATCCAAATCAAAGACAACGGCATGGGCATCCCCGCCGACCAGTTGCCACATATTTTTGAGCGCTTCGCAAAAACGGTTACCTCGGAACTGCAACCCGGCAGTGGTATCGGACTGGCTTTGACGAAGGAACTGGTGGAACTGCACAAAGGTAAAATCGAGGTAGAAAGCAGGGAAGGGGAGGGGACGATTTTTACAGTAATACTGCCAGTTGATAGGGATGCTTTCGATGAGCATGAAATCAATTTAAGTACACCAAATGTCCTTGAACAACCAGCAATTTCAACTTCGGAAACAACATCGGGGGTAAAAGCTACCATACCAATTTCAACAGACTTCCAATCCGCCATTCTCCAGCCGCAGTCCCCAATCTTATTGGTCGTCGAAGACAACCCCGACGTTCGCAATTACATTGCAGACCAGTTCCGGGAGCAGTACCAAATCATAGAGGCGGAGAACGGTCGGCTCGGCCTGGAAAAAGCGCTCGAAACCACCCCCGACCTCGTCATTAGCGACATCATGATGCCGGAAATGGATGGCACGGAATTTTGTAAACAATTGAAAATCAACGAGAAAACAAGCCATATCCCCGTCGTGATGCTCACCGCCCTCGCCGAGCAGGGTGACCGCATCAAGGGCCTCGAACTCGGTGCCGACGATTACCTCATCAAGCCATTCGATGCCAAGGAACTGACCGTGCGGGTGGCCAACCTCATTGCCGGAAGGCAAAAATTGCAGGAGCATTACCGAAGGTCGCTGAACAGCTTCGCCCCTATTGCCGAGTTGAAGGCAGAAAGCGTGGACGCCGTTTTTTTGAAAAAGGTCAGAGAAGCGGTGGAGGCAAATATGGAGGAAGAGAGCTTCAGCGTCGTGGAACTTGGCGCTCAGGTGGGCATGAGCCGCAGCCAATTGCACCGCAAGCTGTCTGCGCTGACAGGCTTCTCGCCCAACGAGGTCATCCGCAATATGCGCCTCGAAAAGGCAAAGCAACTGCTGGAAAAACGGGTGGGCAACGCCTCCGAGGTGGCGTATATGACAGGATTTAACTCGCCGGCCTATTTTGCCAAATGCTTCAAGGATTATTTTGGGGTGACGCCGAGTGAGGTTTAAGTCTTGTTCCTCGCCTCCTCCGCCGACTTCGTATCCTTCGACAAGTCCCGCCAACGGTACCTTGCTGCCCATCGGTGCCCCTCGCCCAAGGCTGCCGCCGCAATCATCTCCCCCAGCACTGGCCCCATTTTCATGGCATGGCCGCTGCCGCCCGCACCTACGGTCAGGTTGCTGAGGCGGGGATGTCGGTCAATCCAGAAGTGGCCGTCTAAAGTGTCACAATACAGGCAGCGTCGGGTGTGTACGATGGGTGCGTCCGCAAGGGCAGGTATGCTCTCCCGCAGGAATGCCCGTAAATGGGCAATATCCGCCTCGTAAACCACCCGTTCATCCTGCTCCGGGTGCAGTTCTAGGCCAGGGCCATGGTTGGCGATTTTCACTACGCCAGCCATGGGGTGCAAGGGGAAGCCGTACCAGCCCGTGGCGGCGATGGCCGCCCCGAAAACCGTAAAATTAGGGAATGTGAAAAGTTCCGGTCGGTTTGGTTTCAAATGAAAGACGGGGTGGCCAGTGGCTTTCATCACGCCCTGCAATTCGGGCAGCAGCGTGTGGGTGAAATGTCCCGCACAGACAATGAAATGCCCTGCCTGGAACTCGCTGCCTTCCCTTGTTTTCACGCTGACCACCTGCCCATTTTTTTCTTCGAAAAAAGCAGCCGTCTGCCCTTCGTGGATCTCCACACCAAGTTGCGTAGCGTACCCTGCCAAGGTGGTGACGACCTTGGAGGACTCCACATAGCCCGCCCTTCGATGGATGAACCCATCCACATAAACGCCGGGATTGAAAGCGGGGTAACGTTCCCTGATCGCCTGACTGTCAAGCCGTTCGGGCTGGTGGCCTTTGCGCAGCAGGTTCTCGTAGCTGGCGTTTTCGAAGCTGTTGGAGCTGGGTTCGAGGGGGTTTTTCACCAAGAGCAGAAAGCCAGTTTCATGGTACAGGGTGTCGTTGAACAGTTCGTTCCATGCCTTCCAACCGCTGATGCAGTGGTCGGCCATGTCCATGTACTCGGTGTCGGAGCCGTACTCCATCCGCACGATTTTGCTGATGTCGGTACTGGCGGCCAAGGGGTGGGGGAGCGAGTCGGGGTTCAGCAAGCCCACCGAGTGGCCCCGCTTGCGCAGCTCGATAGCCGTGGTGACGCCCATGATGCCGCAGCCGATGAGGAGGAAGTCGTAGCTTTTCATTGCGTAAATATACGGATGGGCGTCTTCACAAGCAGTTTCAAAGAAATTTCTAAATTGCGTTCGCTTAGTTCACCATAAGTAGATTTATGATTTTAGATTTACGACTTACGATTGGGAACTGCTTGAATTTCAATTGCTTGCATCAAAATTCAAATCTAAACTAATTTCGTTGACCTAATTAAAATGCCTAATTGATGAAATCAATCTATTCTTTAATTATTTCATTGTTTTGCTATCAAGTGTTACTTGCACAATGGGAACCGACCATCGGGCCTTTTGGCGGTGACATCTTAGACTTAAAGAAAAACGACAGTTATTTGTTTGCGTCCACCTATAACGGACTTTTCCGCTCAGCAGATGGAGGGCATAACTGGTCTAAGTTGAGCATTACCCCAAATGGTATTTCTACTTATGGTTTAGGTATCAATGGGAATAGTTTGGTAGTTGTTGGGTATGAGGAATGGGGAATTTACTTACCACTATTGTTCAAAAGCGACGACAATGGAAATAATTGGTATCAACTCAACTTGCCTGACACATTAGAGTTTGTGGATATTGCAGTGACTGACTTTGCAATTTATGTACTTGGCAACCACAATTTGATATTTACAACGGATGGAGGGCAAAATTGGCAGAACAGTGCGGTCAATTCATCTGAGGCGTATCCTTGGACTATTACCAGCTTTAACCAATCAGTTTATATTGGAGGTGGCGCCAAAATCTACCGTTCAGCAGTTGACGGAGATACCTGGACAGCACTTCCAATTCCAGGGATGACCACAGGTGTTGATATTCTACAGGTATTGGATGAGGTAATTTTCGCCAGGGGGGGAACGAATGCCCTTTTTGTTTCCTCGGATAGCGGGCAAACATGGCAAAAATCACAAACCACTAATTGGTCGAATGGGTGGCCCAATTTTGTGAAAATTGGGGATACCTACTATGAAAATGAAATCTACATTGTTAGGAAATCAATTGATGTTGGCAACACTTGGTCAAACGTTCTGAATAATGACAATATCTCAACTTATAGAATGATAAATTATGGAGAAGAACTGATGGTGGGTTCATTTGACCAAGGCATACTTCGTTCTACTGATTTTGGTCATTCTTTTCATCCTTCTAACAAAGGGTTGGATGCGTCAAATCCAAGGCATTTAGCTATTGGTAATGGCAAATTATTAGCAGGATGCGACTATATCGGCTTTTTTCAATATGATATTGGACAAGCGGTTTGGGATACCACAATTTATTATCCAATTAAGTTTGATTTTGGCGACATCGCAGCCATACAGGACAAGATTTTTGTCACAAATGATTTTGGTAAAATAGTTCGTTCGGATGATGGTGGATTAAATTGGGAGGACATAACACCAGATGAGAGTGCTTTTTCCTTTAATTTCGAAAATTTAACTGTTGACACTGACACCTTGTATGCCACAGGGAACTGGGTAGCTGGGTCAAATGTACCACTTCACAAATCCAAAGACTTTGGTCAAAGTTGGGAGCTAATTGAAATTCAAGTTAATGGGGTGGATTATTGGCCAATATTTTTTGCCAGAAATGAGGATTACCTGTTCATGGCTGATGTTTATAACGTCTTTCGCTCAAGCGACAGCGGCCAAACTTGGGAAATCATCAACCAAAGTATGGCGCTGGCGTTCCCTGCTAGAATATATGATTTAACTGTAGCAAACAATCTCTTATTTGTGATATTGCATGATGGTGCATATAATCGCCTCTATATTTCGCCGAACAGTAGTGACCAATGGCAGTTGGCAGATTCCGGCATCAGTCTGAATAATTTTTTGGGAGGCGTTGGTAATATTATCAGTGTAGGTGGAGTTTTGGTCGCTTCAACTATCAGCCATGTTGATGGCCTTTTTGTTTCATATGATAATGCAATAACTTGGCAACCCTTCAACGATGGGCCTTTTCGGGCTGAGGCCGAGAAATAGTCACGGATATATCTTTATGTCGGCTTGTCTGACCATGGAGGCGCTGCCGCAGCCTTAGCGATTTTGGAATCTCAGGCGCTACCAATGGTTCCCCAATGACCAATGCAAGGGTTGAAGTGTACCCGAATCCGAACTTAGGTAACTTTGAAGTGCTCTTTGTAGGCGAGCAAGCAGAAATCGTTGAATTTGAGGTGTTCGATTATCAAGGAAAGCGCATGCTGCAATCAACAACCAGTACCAATCAAGCCAAGCAAGTTTTGCTGTCTGAGAACGTTTCAGGACTTTATTTTCTGAGGGGGAAGTCCAATCATGCATCTTACGTGGCTAGGATTGCGGTAGTCGAGCATTGAAAGTGGCAGGCCTTTTTTGATGCTTTTGGAATAAGCAGAACTTGAAGGAATAACTGAAGTTGAGTACGTCACCTCCAAAATCAAGGACTATATCGCCTTTGGTGTCAAAAAGGTCATTTGGATTTTCACAAAGGAACGCATTGTCTATGTCGCAACGCCGCAACTGCCTTGGCTCACCTATGATTGGAGCGGCGAAATCGAAGTAGTGGAGGGCGTCAGTTTCAAACTTGACGATTTGGTGAAAGCTGGCTAATCTGACTCATCGTTGAGAAGCCGAAACTGCTTGGGGCAATTCCTCAAGCAGTTTTTTTTATCAAAATTTTGAAAAATAAACCAAATGGTCTATTTTTGCCCCATCTTTACATTTGAGTATGACAAAGTCAGAAAAAACAAGGCAGTTCATCATTGAAAAATCGGCGGCCCTTTTCAACCAAAAAGGCTACAACGGTACGACGCTGGACGACATCATGGAAGCCACGGGACTGAGCAAGGGCGGCATCTACGGCAATTTCAAGCGGGAAGGCATGGACAAAAAAGGGGTGAAAGACGAAATCGCACTTGCCGCTTTCGACCATGCTGTTGGGCAGGTTTACAACGCCCTCAAAGAGCGAACCGGGATTATTGAAAACACCTTGGACAAACTGAAAGCCGTCGTCTATTTCTACCGGGAGCGCATCCTGAATCCACCAGTGGCGGGCGGTTGTCCCATTCAGAACACCGCCGTGGAGGCCGACGACTTGCTGCCCGACCTTCGCAACAAGGTGCAACTGGCTCTGATGGAATGGGAGCGCCGCATCGTCCGAACCCTTGAAAAAGGCATAGAACGGGGCGAAGTAAGGGCGGATGTTGACAAGGCGGAATTCGCTACGCTGTTCATCGGCACCTTGGAAGGCGGCATTTTGCTGGCAAGGGCGCAATACAGCCCCAAGCCCTTTGACGTGATGGCTCGGCAATTGGTGCTGCTCATTGATGGGCTTCGGCCATAAAATATACCAATTGGTTTAATCAGCCCTCATCAACCCTTATCAACCCTTATCAACCCTTATCAACCCTTATCAACCCTTATCAACCTTATCAACCCTTATCAACCCTCATCAACCCTCATCAACCCTCATCAACCCTCATCAACCCTCATCAACCCTCATCAACCCTCATCAACCCTCATCAACCCCCTCATCATCTATGCTAATGACCAAATCCCGCTTCGAAATCCCCAATTTCCAATTGGAGACCCTGCCGCAAAAGCAAAAAAGCGAGTACCCATTTTATCTCCTTTTCGTGAAATGGGGCTTTGCCATTTTGGGCCGCATTTTCCCAAAGCCAGCAGCAAGGCTTGCCTTCAAACTGTTCACTACGCCGAGGATGCGTGCCGTCCATAAGCGCACGGACGAGGTCATCGAAAGCGCCCGGCTGTTCGAGCTGCTTTATGGCAAAATCATTTTAAAGGGCTACGAATGGGGTAGGGGAGAGCGGACGGTGTTATTGGTGCATGGTTGGGAGAGCCGGGGTACGGCCTTGCGCAGCTTTGTGCCAGGCTTGTTGGCAGCGGGCTTCCGGGTGGTGGCCTTCGACGGGCCAGCACATGGCAACTCAGGTGGAAAGCAAACGAACCTACCACATTTCGCAGGGGCGGTACGGGCGGTGCTGAACCAAATCGGCCCCGTGCATGGCATCATCACCCACTCGTTTGGCGGTTCTACCACTTCGTTTGCGCTGGCGCACTTGGACAATTCCATTTCCATCGAAAAGCTGGTGCTGATAGCCGTGCCTGCCAATACCCGCAAGGTGGTCGCCGATTTTGCGAAGCTCGTCAACCTGCCCAATCGGGTCTATGACGAAGTAAAGGCCATGATCCACCAACGGCTGAATGGGCTGCATTTCCACGAAACCGATTTGGAGGTGTCGTTGGGTCGGGTAAAGGTGAGCGATGTGCTGGTCGTACACGACAAGTTCGATCCTTCGGTGCCGTTCGAGTCGGCGGAGGGCATTTTTGAAAAATACGACCATGCCAGCCTTTTGGTGACCCATGGGCACGGTCATTTCCAGTTGATGAAACACCCAGAAGTGGTGCGCCGGGTTATTAATTTCTTGGAAGGCGTGGAGGTTTGATTTTCTTCGTAAAATTGCGGCAGAAAAGTAATTGCCAAATTCATTTGGCAACATGATTCTCAAACCTTTGCTCACAAAATCATATTGCCAAATAAATTTGGCAACTACCAACACCGTATGGAATTAGTACTGCCCAACTTCGCCAGCTTTGACACTTGGATGAGCCTCCTGACGCTCACTTTCCTTGAAATCGTGCTCGGTATTGACAATATCATTTTCATCTCCATTGCCGCCAACAAACTGCCCCGTGACCAACAGAAAAGGGCTGCAAATATTGGGCTTTTACTGGCAATGTTGCTGCGTATCATCCTCTTGTTCGGCATCTCCATATTGGTGGCGATGAGCGAGCCTTGGATAACTTTCGACAATGCGATGCTACATGGCGGGCTGAGTGGCCAAAGCATCATCTTAATATTGGGCGGATTGTTCCTTTTGTATAAAAGTACCTCCGAAATCCACCATAAACTGGAAGGCGAACCAGCCCACAAGGACGACCCCAATAAGAAGGGAATGGCCACGATGCAAAGCGTTATCATCCAAATTACCGTCATCAACATCGTATTTTCCTTCGACTCCATCCTGACCGCAGTGGGCATGACCAACGGCGTTCACGGTGCGCTCATCATCATGATCATAGCCGTGGTTCTTTCGGTGCTGATAATGATGCTCTTTGCCGTGCCAGTGGGTCGTTTCGTGGACCAGCACCCGACCATCCAAATGCTCGGCTTGGCCTTCTTGATTATGATTGGCTTCATGCTCATCGTGGAAGGGGCGCATCTCGGACATTTGACGGTAATGGGTGCAGAAGTGGGTACGGTGCCCAAAGGCTACCTCTATTTTGCCATTGCCTTTTCGCTCTTAGTGGAGGCGCTGAACATGCGGATGCGCAAAAAGCACAAGCCAGTGCAACTCCACGGCCCAAGTGAGCAGGCCAAAAAGGACGGCATCATGGACGAAGGGGACAAGATTTTTGGTGGAGAAATCATGTAGGACGGTCAAACAGGCAGGTGATTGTCTAATTTTAGCATTAACTTTGGCAAAAACTTATGTCATGCAATCGTTGTCAACCAAGTTAAGTCCTTTACAATTAGAATTGCTGAAGGTATATTCCTTCCATCCTTCTGAAGAAGACCTTTTGGCAATCCGACAATATTTGGCAAATTATTTTGCCAACAAGCTTGTTAAGCAAGTAGATAAGGCTGTCGAAGAAAATGACATCACCGATGAAAAATTAAAATCATGGCTGAATGAAAAGGCTTAAGGTTGTTATAGACACCAACGTCTTTTTAGTTTCATTGCCTTCAAAGCATGAATATCATTGGATTTTCCAAGCTATATTGTCGGGTAAATTTGAGCTTTGTGTTTCGACCGAAATCTTAATAGAATACCAAGAAATTGTAGCGCTACGGTACGGACTTCAAAGCACCGATGCAACACTGGACTTTCTGCTTTTCTTGCCCAACATTGTTTTCATAACGCCATTTTTCAAGTACCCTCTCATTCATGCAGACCCTAGTGATAACAAGTTTGTCGAGTGTGCCTTAATGGCCAACGCCGATTTTATTGTCTCCAATGACCGCCATTTCCAGCAACTAAAGAACCTGGATTTCCCACCCATTAATGTTTTTACCTATGAGGAATTTAAGGATTTTTGGGTTGAACAAAGTTTCTAACATTATGAATAAGATTTTGCTTTTTGCAGGTTTATTGATCTCTTTTCTCTTTGCCTGCAAACCCGAAAACAAACCCACTGCCTACCTCACCGTCGAAGGCAAAACGATGGGCACCTACTACAAAGTGACCTACCAGGACAGCCTCGGCAGGGACTTCTTCAAGGCCATTGACTCGATGCTCGTGCAGATAAACCACGAGATTTCGACCTATGAGCCTAATTCCACCATCTCCTTGTTCAACAAGGCCACGGGCGGCTACGATCTTGGTTTGGACTTTAAGGGCTACTCGCTTTGTGTTGCAAATCCCGGCGAGTGCGGCAAGGTCAAGAACTACCATTTCTTCAAGAACCTAATGGCCGCAAGGGTTGCGAACCAACAGACCCAGCAGGCATTCGACCCGACCATCATGCCCTTGGTCAATTATTGGGGCTTTGGCTACACGCCACACGAGGCCGTGAACAAGGTGGACAGCCTCAAAGTGGACTCACTCGTTCGGTTCGTTGGTTTTGAAAAAGTCGTGCAGACCGACAGCGGGGGCTTGGTCGTTTTGAAAAAATCGCTGCCCGGCGTCCAGCTCGATTTTGGTGGCACGGGCCAGGGCTATGCCATTGACGCAGTCGCCGTTTTTCTTGAATTGCATGGCATCAAAAACTACCTCGTGGACATCGGCGGCGAAAGCCGTGCCCGTGGCAAGAACCCTAAAGGCGATTGGTGGACCATCGGCATCAACACGCCGAGATCGGAAGCTGAGTTGACCGATTTCACCAGGGTCATCAAATTGGAAAACAAGTCCGTCTCTACCAGTGGCAACTACCGCAACTTCCACGAGGTGAACGGTGGCAAATACAGCCATATCATTGACCCTCGCACGGGCTACCCCAAGCAGAGCAACCTGCTCAGCGTCTCCGTTTTCGCCGAAAACTGTCTCGAACCCGACGCCCTCGCCACGGGTTTCATGGTGCTCGGCCTCGATGCTGCCTACGAACTCGCCTCCCAGATGAAGGGCATCGAAGCAATGTTCATTTATAGCGATGAAAAGGGCAACTTGCAGGTGAAGCAGACGGCGGGCGTGGCGGCTATGCTGGTGGAATGAATCGATTAGGGATTGCGGATTGCGGAACTTGTCCCGATACCTCGGGATTGCGGAACTTGTCCCGATACCTCGGGATTGCGGAACTTGTCCCGATTGGGGGCATCGGGTAACCAACGAGTATGAAATATAATACCATGCTCCCACTTCCACCGAAGGTGGGAAAAACATAAAAAAACATAAAAAATCTGTGTCCATCAGCGTCAAAAAATCTGCATCCTAATTGCGCCTATCAAGCATTCCCATTTATGGGGGTTAAGAAAAATGCTCCGACTTAAATTTCTTCCCGTTTATGCGACAAGGTCTTTCCATCGAAGGTGGGAAAAACATAAAAAATCATAAAAAATCTGCGTCCATCAGCGTCAAAAAGAACTGCGTCATAATTTTTCTTAACACCCCTAGTTACCAATCTACAAACTCCACCCCAAACAACCCATTCCGCACAAGCAACTCAACTGAATCCCCTTTTTGTGCGTTGGGGAAAACGGGCTTTTCGCTTTCCAGCCGAACCATTTCACCGTTTTTTATCACAAAAACATAAAAGCCCGAAGGCTCGGGGCGCTCGCCTTTAATTTGCCCAAAGCGGCTCATCAAGTAGGCTTTTTCCTCCCAGAATTCGAACTTGGTAGGCTTTGGTTGCTCCGCAAAAAGGCGGTTGGCCAGGCTGGCAAATAGCGGCATCAGCAGCACGGGCAGGATGATGCATACAGCCCATAGCTGCATTTTTTCCACTTGCTCCTTTGCTTTTTTGCGGAGCAAATAACCGAGCAAAATGCCCACTGCCAATCCTGCCAAGATTGCGCCGAGTACCAGTTTTTTTGCACCCAAATAATTCTGAAACCATTGGAATTCAAGCACATACAGTATCACCGTGCCGAGCAGTGCCAGCAAGGAAAATAGGATATAGAGTTTGGTCTTAATGTTCATTAAATACGGTTTAGGCATTGTTCACCATCTCAAAAAACCGTCCTTTAAACGTCTCTGAGATGGGAATGATTTTGTCCCCAATCTTGATGCGCTCCCGTTCGATGGCTTCGATTTTGTCCAATGCCACCATATAGGATTTATGCACCCGGCACATATAGCCAGCGGGGATTGCTTGTTCCAGTTCGCTAAAAGTCTGCAACGTTAGGATGCGCTTCTGGGGCAAATGGATGCAGCGGTAATCGCCCATACCTTCGATGTATAGCACCTCTTCCATCAATATTTTTTCGAGGCGGTGTTCGGTTTTCACAAAGAAATACCGCCGTTCGGGGAGCTTTGATTTTTTGTTGGCATTATCAATTGCCCTGTCAACCGCTTGTACAAAACGTTCGAGTGTATAAGGTTTCAGCAGGTAGTCGGTCACTTGGAGGTCGAAGCCTTTGATGGCGTATTGTTGGTAGGCGGTAGTGAAAATTACTTGGCTTTGGATGGCCACGCTTTCGAGCAATTGGATACCGGAAAGGTCGCCAAGGTGGATGTCGAGGAAAATCAAGTCCACTTGGTTGGCCTTGAGAAAGGCCATTGCTCCCAGTGCATGGTCGAACGTGGCCAATAATTGCAGAAATGGCATTTTCCCCACATAATCCTTGGCACGGTCGAGCGCCAACGGCTCATCTTCCACGATGATGCAGCTCAGTTTTGCAAATGGATAAGCTGGGTGTTTCACGTATTTTCAGTTTTTGAAGGCTTTTTGGCCGATGGTCAGCCGAACCCCATAAAGGTCGCCATTTTTTTCCATTGTCAAGCGGTGGCGGTCGGGGTAGAGCAACGAAAGGCGTTTGGCAATCAAATCGTTGCCCAGGCCGCCCGGCTCATTCGTAGCTGGTGCATTGGGGTTGAACTTGTTTTCGCATTCAAAAACGATGGTGCCATCAACAGCTTTCAAATGGAGCCGGATGGCGTTTTCGGCTTTGACCCGGTTGGCGTGCTTGAAGGCATTTTCAACGAACGGGATGAGGGTCATGGGAGCGATATGTGCCGCCGCAAGGTCGCCGTCGGTGGTATAGTTGGCATAATTCGCAATGGACGTCCTGATCTTCTGCAAATCAATCAGTTTTTCGACGTAGGCCCATTCCTCTTGCAAGCTGATTTGTGCGGAATGGCTCTCGTACAGCATGAAGCGCATGATGTCCGAAAGCTTTTTCAGGCAGGCCGAGGCTTTCTCAGCATCCTTTGTTATCAGCACGTCAATATTGTTGATGGTGTTGAACAGGAAATGAGGGTCGAGCTGTAATTTGACCAATGCAAGCTCGGTCTCGAAGTTTTTACGGGTCAGGTCTTCTTTTAGCTTCAGTTCGTCGTACCATCGGATAAAGCCCCGCAGCAGCAAGCCCATGCCGCCATTGAGCATAGCAATCATCGAAATGAAAAAAGTGATGAGGGTGGCGGATTTCCAACCATCCATTAATATGCTGTTGCCAATATCGAAAATGCTGAGCAGGCTAAGGTTCATGGCGCCCAATAGCCCGCATAGCAGCGCTGATACAAAGCCCGCTAAGAACAATGCGGGGATTTTTTTGGGGGTTAAAAAACGGTTGAAAAGGAAACCATAATACATATAGAAGCCTGCCACCGCCGGCACCAACGCAAAACCGGAAAAGACGAGCCAAAAGCGGTAGCCCCTGAATATGGGTTCGTTGGAAAGGTCTGTGCCAATCGTCAGGCACATCAAAATCAATATCAGCAAGCAGGCGTACAAAAACCAGTACCCGACATGAAGCATTGCTATGACCGATTTTTTCATGCTTTATCCTTTTTCTTTTTTTAAAATATATATCAGGTAACTCGCAACGGTGAAAATAGCAAAATAACCAAACGCCCACCAATGGATATTGACGGCTTGCGAAGCTTTCATGGCTGCGCCCCGCATTTCGAAGAAATTATAAGGGCAATAAGTATAAGGCACAAAATAGCCATATTGCCATTCTACAGCAATAAGCGCCGCAACCATTAATCCTATGCCAATGCCCAGCGGCACCAGGAAATTCTTGAAATGGAGGCTAATCAAATATTGCAAAGCAACGATTGGGAGGCAGTCGAGCAGGAATCGCCCGCTCGTTTTCAGGAAATAATCGAATGGGAATGCCTGTCCGGGATAATCAATATTCTCATAAAAAAAGGCCGGGGCAATGCCTGCCAAATAAATCCCAATATTAAACAACAAGAAAAACTGCAGCAGCATGACAAGTATGACCGCTAATTTGCTCAAAAAAATAATGGTCAAGCGCTGAGGCGTCACGTGTACCTGCTTCCATGCGTTGTTTTTGTATTCGATTTGCGTAATCAGGCTGGTCGCCAAAATGACGCCCATGGGCAGCAGGAACAGCGACATGAACTGCCAGCATTGCCCGGCTACGTTTTCCCACATAACAGGCGACTGCATCTCTGGGCCAGATTTATCATGGTAAACGACCCGCCCAACCAGTATGATGGCTGGTATAAAAAAACCGCCAATGAGCACCAGCCAAGCCGCCAAGCTGCGCCTTGTTTTTAACCATTCACTTTGAAAACTATAAATGAAATTCATGTTGATTTAATTAATTGTTGAAAATTGTTGGGATTGTTGAAAGGGGCTGAAAATCAGTTGATTATATAGCTATCTTCCAGTGAAATAACCTAGACTAATTTCATGGAAATACTTGGTTTTTGATAATTGTTACTTCCTCTTCAATCCTTTTTTGTCATTCCCGTAGGGAACCTAGCCCCCCAATCCCTCAATCCCTCAATCCCTCAATCCCTCAATCCTTCAATCCTTCAATCCTTCAATCCTTCAATCCTTCAATCCTTCAATCCTTCAATCCTTCAATCCTTCAATCCTTCAATCCTCCCTCCCCCGTCAGGTTCATAAAAATCGTTTCCAAATCATCTTCCACGGTCGCAATCCGGTGAACGCCGATGCCATGCTCCACCAATTTTCGATTGAGGACGGCGATGGCCTGTTTGTCAACGGAAGGGATGGTGATTGAACTGCCATCGTGGCGGGCAGCTTGGCCAATATCCGAAAGCAGTTGCAGGGTGCGTGGGGAATCATCCGTTTCAAAGGCGATACGGGAAACTTGGCGTTGGCGTTCGAGCAGTGCCTCCAGCGTGCCTTCGAACAACAACTGCCCCCGATGGATGATGCCCACATCGGTCGCCAGTTTTTCAATCTCAGGCAATAAATGGCTGGAAATCAGGACGGTAACGCCCATCTCCCGGTTGAGACGTTTGAGCATTTCCCGAATTTCGACGATGCCGCCGGGGTCGAGACCATTGGTGGGTTCGTCGAGTACCAGCAGGGCAGGCTCGTGCAGGAGTGCGACGGCAATGGACAACCGCTGTTTCATGCCCAAGGAAAATTGGTGCGCCCGTTTGGTGCCGGTGTCTTGTAGGCCCACTAGGTGCAGTGCTTCTGGTATGCGGCTCTTGGGGCATCGGTAGATTTTTTGCCAGACGGCCAGGTTCTCGGCAGCCGTCAATTGGCCATAAATGGAGGGGCTTTCGATGAGGGAGCCAATGCGGCGTAGCACTTGCGTGCGGTGCTTCCCGAAGTTTTTCCCGAAAATAAGCACCTCGCCTTGTTGTTTGCGGAGCAACCCTAAAATAAGCCGAAGCGTGGTGGTCTTCCCCGCTCCGTTCGGGCCAAGGAAGCCATAGATGCTGCCTTCCTTCACCCGAAGGTTGATTTGGTCAAGAATGGGCCGGCCTTTGGTGAAATGGTGCGACAGCCCTTTCGTTTCGATGATGTGCATAATTGGTTGATTTATGCTTCAAAACTACTGGGCTGACGCTTCTATAGAAAATCGAATCTGTGAACTTGGGGATTTTGTCGGTGAAATTGAATTCCATGAAATGCCTTATTCCCAAACCGCCCCCACGCCCAACTCCCAAGCCTTTTTGTTGAACGCAGGAATCTCTTTCTCCAACAAAGCCTTACCCGTTGCCTCCAACCCTATCCATTGCGCCTCCAACTCCTTCTTTCGATCCCGTGATGCCTGGTTCGGCCTCGGAATATCGCTTTCCGTTTGGTTGATGAGGAACAGGTACTCCGCCGTGAACTTGTTCGGGAAATTCTCCACGTCGTCATAAGCTTTGGACTTCCGCTGAATCATCTCTTCGTCCCAGGCTTTCAGGCGGGCGGTGAGGGCTTTCCCTTCAGCTTGGAGGGGCTTGTATTTGTCCTCGGCGGGCAGCTTTCCGAGCAAGTTTTCCAATTGCAAACGCTTGGTATTCAACGAGTTGATGAGGTTGTGCATCTGTGTCAGCTTGCCTTCCATTTCACCCATCAGGGCATGGTACTCGGCGTAGGTTTTGGCATCGGTAAGGTAGTTCGGGTTGGGCAGTATTTCCGCTTCGGAGGCGGCGGTTTGATTGCCCATTTTCAAGCTAAGGGCGTACTTACCCGGCGAGGCTTTGTGCCCCCGGAAGCTCGCTTCCAGGTAAGCATCTTTTATGCCGGGCATGGTCGCATGGCGCAAGTCCCAGACAAAGCGGTTCAGTCCTTTTGCCTTGGGCAATGTGGGTTCTGCGGACGGGCCGCCATCCCAAGGCGTGAACGAAGGGTCGGGCTTGGAGGTGAAGCTGCGCACCAATTTCCTTGTGAGTCCTTGATTTCCAAGGTGATATGGACGGAGTCGTGTACCTCCGGCAGGTGGTAATAGATGACCGCCCCATTCGCCGGGTTGACGCCATGCGTGGGGTGGCTCCCCTTGAAGTCGAGGTCGGTTTTGTTCAACGGGCTGCTGCCATTGGCCAAGATCGTTGCCGCAGGCGAATAGATGAAGATGCCGCCGCCTGCCGACTGCGAACTGCCCCCTGCCGAACTGCCGACTGAACCCGGCTTCCATTGCCGTAGCAAGCTCAGGTCATCCAAAATCCAGAACGAGCGCCCGGAGGTGGCGGCGATGAGGTTGCCTTTGTATACCCGCAGGTCGGTGATGGGGGCTAAGGGCAAATTGAGTTGGAAGGGCGACCACGACTTGCCGCCGTCCCAGGAGAGGTAAACGCCCGTTTCCGTACCGGCGAAGAGCAGGTCAGGTCGCACTTCGTCTTCCCGAACCACCCTTGTAAAGGCCCCTTGCGGAATGCCCGTGCTGATGTTCGACCAGGTTTTGCCATAGTCCGTGCTTTTGTAGAGGCCGGGCGTGTGGTCGTTGAACTTGTAGCGGCTGGTGGCGATATAGACCGTGGCCGGGTCGTGCGGCGACACCTCGATGGCGTTGATGAGGCATTCCTTTAAGCCCGACGGGGTCACGTTTTGCCACGTTTTACCACCGTCACGGGTAAGTTGCACAAGGCCATCGTCGCTGCCCGTGTAGATGACGCCCCGCTCGTGCGGCGACTCCATCACGTAGGCAAGGGTGCCGTAGTTCTCCGCACCCACGGCTTCGTTGGTGTAGGGCCCGCCGCCTTTGCCCTGTTTTTCCTTTTCGTTGCGGGTGAGGTCGGGCGATGCCTCCTCCCAGGTCAGGCCCATGTCACGGGTGCGCAGCAGCAATTGCGCACCGTGGTAATAGGTGTTCGGCTCGTGCTTCGACCAAATGATGGGGGCGTTCCAATTGAAACGGTATTTCATGTCCTTGGTCTCACGGGCGAGGTACTGGATGGGAGCCGCCATGATGTTCGTGCCAGCCTTCGCCTTGGTGTCCAGCACTTCGATAGTGCCCAAATAACTGCCGCCGAGCACGTAGCGTGGGTCGTCGGGATTGAAGGCGAGGAATGCGCTCTCACCGCCCGCCGAGTAAGTCCAGCTTTCCTGGGTGATGCCGCTGCTGTTGAGTTCCCGGCTGGAAATGACCACGGAGCTGTTGTCCTGTTGCCCCGCATAAATTCGGTACGGGAACTGGTTGTCCACATTGATTCGATAAAACTGGGCGGTGGGCATATTGGCCTGCGTGCTCCAGGTATTGCCAAAATTAAGGCTGATGGACGCCCCGCCATCGTCGCCCATGACCATGTTCCGGTTGTTTTTAGGGTTAATCCAAAGGTCGTGGTAATCGCCATGCGCTCCTTCGATGGTTTCCCAAGTCTTGCCGCCGTCTTGCGAGCGAAGCGCAGGCGCACTGAGGACATAAACCGTGTTGTCGTTCAGCGGGTCGGCGAACACTTCGATATAGTACCAGGCCCGCTGGTCGAGGCGCTGGTCGTTGGAGACCTTCGTCCAGGATTTACCAGCGTTGTTGCTCACGAAAAGGCCGCCTTTCTCTTTTTCCGAATCGCTTTCAATCACGGCATAGACCCGGTCGGGGTTCGAGCGGCAAACCTCGATGGCCATCTTGCCCTTTTCCTCCGGCAAGCCCTCGTGGATTTTGTTCCAAGCCTTGCCGCCGTCCGTGGTTTTGTAAAGCCCGCTACCGGGGCCGCCACTGTTGATTTTCCAAGGCTGGCGGCCATGCTCCCACATGGCAGCGTAGAGCACATCGGGGTTGTTCATGTCCATGGAAAGCTCGGAGCAGCCTGTTTTTTCATCCACGAACAGCACCCTATCCCAAGTCTTGCCGCCATCCACGCTTTTATAGATACCTCGTTCAGCGGTCGGCCCATAGAGCGCCCCTTGCGCCGCCACATAGACCACATCCGGGTTTTGTGGGTGGATGCGGATGCGGGAGATATGCTGCGTGCCGGCCAACCCCATTTTCTGCCAGGTCTTCCCGGCGTCGGCGGATTTGTAAACCCCGTCGCCGTGGTGCGTCATCACGCCCCGCACGGCATGTTCGCCCATGCCCACATAGACCACGTGCGGGTGGCTCTCCGATACGGCAATCGCCCCCACGGAACCCGTCGTGAAAAAGCCATCCGAGATATTGTTCCAGGTATTGCCCATGTCGTCCGTCTTCCAAATGCCGCCCCCGGTCACGCCCATGTAGTAGGTGTTCGGGTCGCCGACCACGCCGCTGACGGCCACCGAGCGCCCTCCCCTGAACGGGCCGATGCTGCGCCATTTCATGGGCTTGAAAGTGGCATTGAGGTCTAGGACAGCAGCAGGTGCCGGTTTGGGCGAAGGTGCCGCTTTTGCCTGCGGCTTTTTTTGGGCGGTTGCGGTGCAAAGGAAAAGGCCGAAAAGGGCAAGGAGGAGGGTTTGTTTTGACATGGTGAAGGTCGTTTTGTTTGAGGGGCAAGGTAGGGATTTTGGGGACATTGGGGGATAAGTTGGGGGGCTGAGTTTGGGTGCTGTTTGGTTCACGGGACGTTTACTCTAATGTCGTCAACTTAAGGTAAATTGATTGTTGATTGACGATTACATGATTACATGATTGTTGATGGAATGTAAGATATGATATTGAAGATGGCGGCCAATCGTCAATGAACCATCCGCCATCACATCAACAATCGTCAATCATGTAATCAACAATCGTCAATCAAAACAAGATACTGGCGCTAAGTTGACGACATAAGACGTTTACTCCTTTAGGATTTGCTCGAACTATGTCTTTTTTTACGGGAGGGTTTGTAGCTTTGCGGGGATGGATGGAAGACTTGAGACAACGGGTTCAAAATGGAATTCAAGATTTTTTTCCACCTTTGACATATTAAATCATAGGAGGTATGAAAAAAAAAGCATTTGAATTGTTGGAGATAAGAGAAAGAAATCAATTGGATTTTGATATTAAATCCTTTGAAAACTCTCATAATGTAACATTTCCAATTTGTTATCGATTGTTTATCGAGAACTTTACTGGTAATTGGGCCTCATCAGAAAAGTTGGAAAATGAGTTTATGGTACCTGAACTTCATGAGTTAAGAAATTTCAAGACATTTTCCTATTCACCAAATCCTAACGAAATTGGAATTCAAAACTTATTGACTCTTGAGCAAATGGAAAGGGTTCTTCCTGAATTCGAGCAGAATGAAACAATTAAGAAGCTTGGAATGTGTCCTGTCGCAATAGATACAGCGGGCTCTTATTTTATGGTTGGACTAACAAATGCAAATTTGGATAAGATATTTTTCTATAGTTTCTTCAGTGATTCGCCACCTCAGCAAATTGCGACAAATATTTTCGAATTTATTAGGTGCTTGGAAATGAACCCATTAAATGAATCCTTGTTTAAAACAGAATATTCTAAATTCTACAAGAATTGGGATGAGGGATATTGGAGGGTTAATGAGGGTTAGCATTCGTTATAAAATCTGGTTATACACTTCAAGATGCCCTTAACCATTCAAAAGCATTAGATGATGCGTTTGGAAGTCGCTTTTTACCTGTTTTTTCAAGTCTTCCAACCCCGTCGTGGCAAGTCTTCCACCTTCCATGCATAGCAGTACCTAAATAACTGCGAAAAAGGCAATAGTTCGAGGTCAATGCAGGGACATCAATAATTGTGTGCTAACTTGTTACCTGAATAGTGTAATTTTCTACCTTTGAATTTGAATTAGGGGTTGTTAGGGTCAGAACTGGTTTTAAAGGGCACTATGCCAGACCCCTTGGCACATAAAACAATTTTTCACAGGAAAATGTTAATAAAATGAATCTATCGGATTTTTTAGAAAAGAGAAATGAACCGGCAACTGTTGCTGAAATTGATGCATTCGAGAAAAAAGATGAAGTTTCTATTCCAATGGAATTGAAACTAGTTCTACTTACTCCAACGGTTGTGAGGTATACAATAGATTTGTTGATATGGGTAAAGGTAATACATCTGAGTATTTTGTTGGTTTCCTATCAATTTCTAGTATCGAATATGCGATAGATCATGTCAAAACCATAGAGTCCGAATATCATTATTACTTTTCTGATGTGTTACTTCCAATAGGTGATTCTGGGGGAACTAGGTTGCTCTGTGTTGGGAAACAGGGCGATTTTTTGAACAAAGTCTATATGATAGATTACCAAATGTATGATGGTGAAAATTATAATTCAACGCTTACTTTTGTTGCGAATTCGATAGGAGATTTGTTAATTCGACTAAAACCTGATATGGAATTCTGACTTCAGTTGTTGCAAGAATGATACATCAGGAATCATCCAGAAACGTTCATTGACATCAGGCCAAAGCTATTGGTACAAATGTTTTCCATTCGTCCAATCGAAGCCATAGCCAACTTCGGTAAAAAAGAAATTTGAGCAAGTCCTAGAGGGATAATTGTCCCCAAAGGGGCAAGTAAACGTAGCGGCACCTGCGATGGGTAAGGCAGGTACCCGTTGTGGCAAGTGTTCCACCTTCCATGCATAGCAGTACCTTGCTGGAACTGTAGTTATACTTACAAACGGGGGCGTAGGTTTGTGGGAGTGTTGGAAGACTTGCCGCAACGGCGTGATGTTTCCTGAAGTTGACCTTATTCTTATTCATGGGATCAGGCCGAAAAATGGGTGGGGGTTTTTTGGGCGGGTTCCCGAACCCGGCTCTCTCGGCCTTGTAAGGCAGTGCGGCACAGGGACTATCAGCAGATTTTCAGCAGCCCGCCAACCTGGGAAACTGCTATCCAGGTTTTATCCCCTCACCCTTTTCGGCCTTCTTAAGTGTCCAGTAGCGTAGGGGATTGTAATAATTTAGCATTCAATTGAAGTCCAATTATGATGTAATTGGATTTTATTACCTTTGTGAACAACCCTTAACCTGACTTTGTTAGTATCATTAAATATACCACTAAGCAATGGAGTTAGATTTCGAAAATCAGAATTTTTTGTATTTAGCATTTGCTGGCGAAACAAGGCCGATTTTGGAAAGCATTGATGCGATTAATAATCTATACGGAGCCGAGTTTAAACTGGTGGATGAGGTAGAGGTTGATGGTGTAGAATTTGCAATCGTTGAAATTGGCAAATCAAGCGTTAAATCAATTTTTCATCTAGGCTTTCTTTGTGCCCAGAAACTTGAAAAACTAAGAGAAAATAAGATTACGCATTGGAGAGTTTGAAGATAACCAGTTTTTTCAAGTCTTTCCAAGTTGATATTTGTTGGTACAAGTTTAACCAGTCGCTTCAAGTATGCAAACAGCAGCCCCTTAAAAAAGGAGTTCTGCGAAGTTTGCAACTTCGCAGGCTGTAAGGTGCAGGTTTGCAGGCATTGTTTTTCAAAATCGCTTATGAACCCGTCGTGGCAAGTGTTCCACCTTCCATGCATAGCAGTACCTATATAGCTACGAAAAAGGCAATAGTTAGAGCAAGAGTTGATCGGAGCGGCTCTTGCGGTTTCATAGCATTGGCCCGCAAGAGCCGCTTCGCTCAACTCTTGCTGGAACTGTGGTTATACTTACAAACGGGGGCGTAGGTTTGTGGGAGAGTTGGAAGACTTGCCGCAACGGGTTCTAATTTGTAAAAGTTAATAGCTTTGTTCTTAAATTCCTGTGTTTGGAATCGTTTGAATACCATAAATTCCAACTTCTTAAAAAAAATTTGTCATGAATGAGTCTGAAATTAGCAATTTTGTTAGGATGAAAGATGGTGTTTGTAGCTCCTTTATCACTATCAAACAAGCTTTTTACTCTATAGATGGCAACAAAATAAGCAATCAAGATTTTGTTGATTTGATAAAAAAAGTTTATCAATCTGCTAAAACAGAATTGAGGCTAAAATGGAGAAAACAAGTAAAGGGTCGGTTTCATGATGAGCCTGATTTGAATAATGAGGCTGATTTATTAAGTCTTTTCTTACCCGAAGATGGTAAATATTATGCATTGAGTTTGTGTTTGGACGCTTCTTTTTACTGGTTTGACAGCAATAATGAGTCTATTGGGCAGATATTGTTGCCAGGTGGTTGTATAATTGATTGTATCAAGTGGGTTTATGATGGCACCTCTGCCAATGTAAGCATTAATTTGTACTACGAGTTTAATTTGTTTTCGAATCACATCTGTAGTGTGGGCACTTGGGGCACAACCACACCTGAATTAACCTATTTTGAACCTGCCGCAATTTTGAATCGAAAGATGATGCGTGATTTTGCAAAAAAGACCTCAGAAGAAACAGGGATGATAACTGAGTTCTCAACGCAAAAGAATAGGGTCATTCCTTATGACATGTATGGTTATTTGGATAATGCTGATTATAAGTTGTAGTGTAAAAAGAGTAGGCCAAGGTGTGCTGTGACAATTGAAACGATTGACACAGATGTTGCAAGAATGATACATCAGAATACAACCAGTTGTGCCAAGTCTTCTACAACCCTGGGGTAAGAATAATACATCAGGACTCATCCAGAAACGTTCATTGACATCAGGCCAAAGCTATTGGTACAAATGTTTCCCATTCGTCCAATCGAAGCAAAGACAACTTCGGCAAAAAAAGAAATTTGAGCAAGCCCTAAAAGGATAATTGTCCCCAAAGGGGCAAGTAAGCTAAGTGGCACTTGCGATGGGTAAGGCAGGTATCACAAGCATTATTTCCAACTTACGGTAGTGGGATATTTTAACTGGCGCAGTTCCTTTCGTCCCGATAGCGATGCGGGAGGCGGGCAATTTTGAAAACCCATTCGCTTCCATCAGTTAAAAAAGCGCACTACCCAACTCATTTCCAAGCTTCCGGTTTTTCACCATATATAAGGTGTATCCTACGCCCCCTCCGATGATTTTGTCATCTCCCCCGTAACAGGCATCTTTGCGCACCAGTCCAAAAACGTTTGGGCCTTGCAGTTTGACAATGGGGAACAATTGGGTGCTACCTACAACCACCCCTTCTACTCGGCCACCCACCAGGAATGGCGGACTGCCGGGCAGTTGGAAATCGGTGAGGAGGTGCTGACCCTGCACGGGAAGCTCACCTTGGCCGCCAAAGAAAAGCTGGGCGACGGCCCCACCCTGGTTTACAACTTGGAGGTCAAGGGCTTCCACAACTACTTGGTGGGGAGCGAGGGGATTGTGGTGCACAATGTTTGCTGGAATGAGGTGAATGCTTGGCTGGCTAAGGGGACAGACGATTTGAAGCTATACGTCAAGGATTTGTGGGACAACAACAAGTACCCTGATTTTTTCAAAAGGGGCAGTTTTTTTGAGTTTCTGATGAGGGAAAAGAAGTTCAAAGACTGGAACTTTACTGGCAAACCAAACCCACCCAATTCAACAGGGGATGACATCTCAAATTTTTGGTTGGTTGACTTTTACATTGACATACCTGGAGGGAGGAAAGTGGCAAGCATGAAAACTACAACAGTTGACGATGTAAGCAAGTGGTTGACAGGGGATAACAAGAAACACGTTGAAAAGCTAAGCGAACGGAAGGCACTTGAAACCTTTCCACCGTTTGCGCCTCCATTTGAACCCCTTCCAACGGATACAAGAGTAATTAGAGACGTGAAAGAAGTCGAACTTCATATTTTCTTGCCCAAAGACAAGTGGGATTATGCTGATCCAGCAGTATGGCAGGCTGCCATAGACCAAGTGGCAGGTCAAGGAAACGTGAAAGTATTATTGGACTATGTCGAAAGAAATTTATGAGTATGGACTTAATTATTTCAAAACTTATTTCGAAGAAAGGAGATATTGAGAAAAGTGAAATGCTAAATATCTCCTTTAAAGAATGGGAACAGGCTGTAATAGCTAATCCAGAATTCCATTTTACAGCAGAATTGTACGAGTGGGCAAAGAATTCGTATAAGGTAAAACACCTTGAAGCAGTCATTCTGTCGAAGTCGAATTCCAATACAGGGGCAAGATTGTTTTATAATGGCTTTTGGTTTGTGATCAAGGTTGAATTTCCAAATAAGTTGGAAGCGGAGCTTGTGCCCATCATCGCTGACTTTGCGGCATCTTTGAATGCACATTTAATGGTTACGTATTCCAAGCCGTACCCCAAGGAGAAAATCGAGGAATTCAGGAAGCTGCAAACTACGATAACGCCAGTAGAAAAAAAACGCTACACAGAAGCCCAACTCGGCATCGAGACCGCATGGTTGGCCATCCAGGGCCTGCCTTTGCAATCGGTGGTTGAGCTACTGGGCCTAAAACTTAGCGGGCAAGCGGGTTGGGAGGAGGCCATCCAGCTTACCTGTGGCAAGCAGGTAATGGCAGCCCCCCCGCTGAACGGCTGGACGGTGCTGCAAGGGTTCAGCTTGCCGAGCCTTATCCACGAGTGCTTTGGCCATTTAGACGACGAAGCGCATCCCGACAAGTCAATCGTGCATTTCCTGGAAACATTGACCAAGGCAGGTGGCAAGGCACAGTTCCACATGCACAACGAGACGAGCAGTTTCTATGCGGCCCACGGTGCGGAGGCTGGCAAGGTCGTTTTCAGGTACATGCACAGCGAGGTACACCATATAGTAGAAGGCCAAGTGCCAAAGACCACCACGGGCGCAGTGGATGTGCATGAGGTAGGGCGGTCGCATGGCATTGATTTGGAGGCGTACTGCTATCGGGAGGAAACCCTAAAATTGCAGGTACCGCTCTATCAGAAAAAATAGGTGTGCCTGGTTATGGCAAGTATTCCACCTTGCCGCCCAAGCGACACCTTAACAACTGCCAAAAAAAGCAGTACTTTAAGCAAGTATTGAGCGTAGCGGCCCAAGCGGACACCATACTACTGAACCGCAAGTGCGGCCATGCTCAAAACTGGATATAACCATGTTTGTTTTACAAGGTGGTTTTGAGTAAGTATCGTGAAACACTTGGTAAAGCGGGGTACTTCCAACCCATCAATCATAACACCCCGCTCTCCTGCCCCCCCTGCGCCTGCTGCCCATCAGCCCATTGTCCAAGAAATTATAGGAAACCGTAGCGCCAAGGATGAAATACCAGTCCTTTTTGCGGCATCGCCTCGCTGGCGTTTATGGCACGACGACCGGTTCGCTGCCGGTCAGCTCGCCGGTGCGGTTGCCGAGGGCGGCGGCCAACTGGCCATTGCCAGCGAGGAGGTCGTTGTAGGTGACATAATCGCCGCTCACGTCATCTAGGTAGTCGGTGAAGGTAGGGCGGGCACCGAGTTCGAGGCCGAGGTTGATACGGTCGGAAAGGGCGTATTTCACGCCGAGGCCGAAGGGAATTGCAAAGGCAAAGGTCTTGTAAGGCGCATCAAAACCAGCCATGCCCTGGCCTTCGGTGCCGAGGGGCTGCAGTTCCTCCCAGTTGCCTTGGTAGCGGGCCTTTGGGGTGAACTTCGTGCCAGCGATGCCCAAGAACAGGTAAGGCGAAAACGGCCTCGACAAGCCATAAGGCTGGTAGCCGAGGATGTTCCATTCGCCCGTGAGGCCAAACTCCAGTAGGGTGGTGCGGAAGCTAAGGTTGCGGTCACGCAGGAAATCGTCGTTGCGCACGTTGGCATCCTGCCCGGCGATCCTCGCCCAGTTGAAGCCGAGGCGCACCGCAAACAGGTCGTTCAGGTTCTGCTTCACGAATAGGCCAGCCGCCAGTTTCGTTTCACCAAGGTAAAGGTTGCTGGAGTTGTTGGAAACATCGCCCACATAGTTGGCTCCGCCAATGAGTGCGCCAACCTCTAGGTGCTGTGCGTTCAAACAGTATGGAGTGATTGCAAGGATGAGGATTTGAACTATTTTTTTCATTTCAAAATGTTTACTGCTTACAGATTACAGTCATCGGCTTACAGGTTTTGGATTTACTGCCGTCCACCGTTGTCCGTCCACCGTCCACCGTTATCCGTTATTTAACGAAATCGCTGTGCCAAAACTTGCGCCATCTGCCCCTGAATTTCGAGGGCGGCGGCACGGGCCTGTTCGGCGAAGTCCTCGCCGTTGCCTGCAAAGATGATGCCCCTTGAGGAATTGACCAACAACCCAACTTGGTCGTTTAGGCCGTACTCGCAGACTTTTTCCAATTCCCCACCCTGTGCGCCGATGCCCGGCACGAGCAGGAAATGGTCGGGTGCGATGCGTCGGATGTCCTTGAACTTTTCGGGATGCGTGGCCCCGGTCACGAACATCAGGTTGTCGGCACTGCCCCATGTTTGCGCTCGGCGCATCACTTTTTCATAGAGCGGTTCGCCGTTTTCTTGCGCCGCAAACTGGAAATCGTGGCTTCCCTTGTTCGAGGTCAACGCCAGCAGGATAACCCATTTCCCTTCAAATGCCAGGAACGGTTTCACGCTGTCCTCGCCCATGTATGGGGCCACAGTCACGGAATCGAAGTTCATTTCCTCGAAAAAAGCCTTGGCATACTGCGTAGACGTGTTGCCAATATCCCCCCGCTTTGCGTCAGCGATGGTAAAGCAGTTGTCGGGAATGAGTGCAAGCGTCTTCTCAAAGGTCTGCCAGCCCCGCCAGCCCTGCGATTCGTAAAAGGCTAGGTTCGGCTTATAGGCCACGCAGAGGTCGTGTGTCGCCTCGATGATTTGGCGGTTGAACTCGTAAATGGGGTCTTCGTACCGAAGCAGGTGCGGCGGCAACTTGGCTAGTTCGCTGTCCAACCCAATGCACAGGAAGGACTGCTTGGCCAGGATTTGTTCGTATAGTTGTTGTCTGGTCATTCAAATCATTGTTAGATTGTTGGATTGTTAAATTGTTGGATTGTTATACCTACCATCTATGCCATTGAACAATTAAACAATTAAAACAATATCAACAATTAAATCAATTCAACGATTCTTATTCACTTGATGGATGAAATCGAGCACCTCCTCCCGTCCCGTGCGGTACTCGGCGGAGGTGATGAATTCTTGGGGCAGCGTCTCCCACGATTCGAGCAGTTTGGCCCGGATGACGGCTAAGCTGCGGTGCAGTTGGGCATTGGAGAGACGGTCGGCCTTGGTGTAGGCGATGACGAACGGCACCTGGTTCTCGCCCAGGAAGTTGAGGAACTCGATGTCGTTCTTCTTTGGCTCCACGTTAACGTCAATTAGCACAAAGCAGCAGCGCATGGTTTCCCGGTCCAGCAGGTACTCGTTGATCATGGGCACGAAGCCTGCCCTGATTTTTTTGTTGGTTTTGGCAAAGCCGTAGCCGGGCAGGTCAATCAGGTGCCAGTCCCCGTTGATGAGGAAGAAGTTGATGGTCTGCGTCTTGCCGGGGGTGTTGGACACATGCGCCAGCCCTTTTCGCCCTGTCAGCATGTTGATGAGCGAGGACTTGCCCACGTTGGAGCGGCCAATAAAGGCGTATTCCGGGAGCTTGGGCGGTGGACAGTCCGCCAATTTTACGAAACTGCCACTGTATTCAGCTGAAATGATTTCCATATTGGCGCAAAGATGGGCATTATCAAACTGATAAGGGCTTTCCTTTAAAAATTTTGAAGGTTTTCGCATCCCTTTTGTCATGGCCTTTAGGCCATCTCTGCGTCATGAAGTGCATCAAAGCGTGACGCAGAGATGGCCTGAAGGCCATGACAAAGAAGCCCAAAATGGTGAAAATGCACAGCCTTCATTTTTTATGAGAAAGCGCATTCAATAATTTCGGTGGAGGAAAAATTTTGAAAAAATTTTTCCTCCACCGAAATTATTGAATGCTGGGGTTTACACAGCAATAGTCAGGGGACAAAAAGCGAAAAATGCAAAGGAAAAAAGGTGCAAGGCTATTCCATTTCAATTGCAACTTAAAAAGGCCCAATTTTGCATAAAATACTAGCGTTGCATGACCAAGACAATCCGTGAGAACAGCATTTACTTTTACCTTGTTGGGGCTTTTTTACTGCTCGGTGGCCTCTATTTGTTGCAGTCAGACAAGACGGACGCCATCTTTTTTTTCAGTGAAAACAGGTCGCCGCTGCTGGATTCGGCCTTCCGTTTCATCACCAAGCTGGGCGAGGGGCCTATGTACTTCCTCTTCGGCATTGCGGCCTTGGCAGTCCGGTTGCGCTATACCTTGCTTGTAGCTTTCACGGGCCTCACGGTCATGGCCTTTAGTCACGGGCTGAAAAGCTTGTTCGCCATAGACCGACCTGCCGCTTATTTCGCCAAGCTGAACCTGACCGACCAACTCAATTTTGTGCCGGGCGTAGAACTGCACACTGGGGCCACCAGCTTCCCTTCCGGCCATGCCATGTCAGCATTTGCCTTGTACAGCATCTTGGCTTTTATGCTGCCTTCGGCAAAACGCTATGCCTTCCCCCTTTTCCTACTGGCGCTGCTGGTTGCCATTTCCCGGATATACCTGGTGCAGCATTTCTGGCCGGATGTGTATGTGGGCGGTATCGTCGGCGTTGGGCTGGCGATGGTATGGTATGTTTTGCTGAGCCGCTCCGAGAAGGCTTGGCTGGATAGGCCGCTGGTGCCGATTGCGAAAAACGTCGAAAAAACTTCATAATCAACTTTAATTAAAGCAACAACGATGGATAATTACCTGTTGAATTTACTCGAAAGAATGGCAGACCGCTCTGATGCTATGATTGATATGCCTGGTGGTGGACGACGGTCAAATCCCGATGCAATATTCAGGAAGGCAGAGGAGGAGGCAAAGCAAATCATCAACCTCGAATACATCGAGCAATTAAAGGTATTTATTGAAAAATCTAAACATGAAGATTTAAAGCAGAATGCTTACAGTGTTTTATTTAACATTTACTCAAACACAGGCGAATCGAGCATATTAACTTATTCAATTGACAAACTTGCCACTGAAAAAAAGGATGCGACCTTAGAAAAGATTTTAAGGAATATTGAATATTTAAAAAAAGGAATGCCGAGTGGCCTAAATATTGACAATATACTTGACCTCACTACTTGTAAAAAGCATACTTTACGGGATAGTGCGATAATGTGCTTAAAGAACGCAAATAATCCAAAGGCAGAAGATAAGCTAATCAGAATAATTTCAACCAGCACCGACCATCATCAATTGACATATGCAAACGTTACCATTAGAATTATTGGTACATCGAAAAGCATACCCTGCCTTCTAAAATTGATTGACCATAAAAAACAGGATGTCGCATTTACCGCTCTCAATGCAATCTTGGAATTATCTGACAAGTCCTATCTGCCATTTTTTATTGAACGCCTTGAGAAGGGGAAATTGAAATATCTTGGGCTTCAAGGAGTGATAAAATATGGTGATAAAGATGTGGTTCCATTAGTCGAGAAACGGGTTAAAGAAATTGTTGCCAAAAAAAGGAAACAAGTATTGCATCTTCCAAACGGCCAAACAGAATTGACGCTGGCAATGAATTTTTTAGCTGACTATTCTAAAGAATATGAAAGCATATATGGACTGTACCAAACAATCCTCACCATAAAATGGGGATTATTGTTGGACAATGAGAAGCAATGGCTCACTGCCAACAAGAGCCGATTTTGAATAGCGGAATTAATTCCCCGCCTTCTGCAACGCCGGGTCCTTCTCCTCCGGCACATGCTCATACTCCATTTTCTTCTTCGACAGAATGCGGCGGTAGCGTTCCGGGTGCAGGCGAAGGTCACGCAGCAGGAAGTCCATGTTCTTGAGGGTGGCCTCCAGGTTGCTGGCGAACTCCTTGTCGTTGAGCAGCATGGGGATGGCGCCGTCGCCCGATTTAAGGCTTTGGAGCAGGTCGCTCAAGTCGGCGATGGCCTTGTCGCTGCTGGCGAGGGTGGACTGAAGTTTCTGCATCGTCACCTTGCTCTCTCCCACGAGTTCCTGCACGTTGGCCTGTTTGAGGTCGTTGGTGAGGTCTTCGGCATTGGCGAGTATGTTCTTGATCTGCTGGTTGTTGTCCTTGAGGTTCTTGGTGATGGACTCCACATTGGCGATGCTCCGTTCGATGCCGCCAGCCGAGGTGGCCATCATCTTGTCGAGGCGGTCGGTGGTACGGCGCAGGTTGGCGAGCGTCACCTGCACGTCTTCCACGCTTTTGTTGAGTTCGTCGCTGTGCTTGAGGCGATAAGTGAGGGTGTCGAGCACTTCCTTCATGCCGTCGTTGAGTTGGTCAACGTAGAGGCGCAGCTCTGCTGGTGTGACCATGGAGGCGAGCAGGCCCTTGGTGATTCCCTTCAATTTGCCGCCGTCCTGCACGCAGTCGTTGCCGGAACAGGTGCCTTCAAAAACCAAATCAATATGCACACCGCCCATAGGGCCATCGGATGCAATGGTGGCAATGGCATCCTTGGGCACCCTGGTGTCGCTGTCCAAGTGCATTTCAGCGGTAATCAAATTGGGGTCGTCAATGCTTTGGAAAACATCGGAAACCAGCCCCACCTGCAGGCCGTGTACCATGACCGTAGAGGAGATGCGCAGCCCGTCCACCTTCTCGTAAGTGGCATAGACCGTGAGGCTTTTGGCGAGCATGTTGAAGCCCTTTAGGAACTTGTATCCCCAAATGGCCAAGGCCAAGGTGATGAGGGAGAATATGGCAATCTTAGTTTCTTTTCTCATGAAATTGCGGAGTTGCGGAATTTCGGATTTCGGATTTCAGGATTTCGGATTTCAGTGGCTGCTACCTTCCATATTTGAAGCAATGGCGATACAAGTCGAGTCTGCTATGCCCCCAATCCGTAATCCGCAGTCCTAAAATCCGAAATCATTTAATCCTTTCGCCATTCTGGTAAACCACCACAAAGGCGTCACTGAAACCGATGGAGCGCATCTTTGCCTTGACTTCGACCGCCTCGGATTCGGTGGCGAAATTAACGACTTGGTACTTATGCAGCCCTTTTTCTTGGACGACTTCAATCAAATACGCCACATTGTTCCATTTGCCCGACTTGGTGTCGAGCGGTTTGGGGGAGGCGGCCAACTGCACACGGTACTGAATCTCAACAGTTTGCGAAGCAACTTTGCCATTGGTGGCAGCGGTTTCGGCCACGGGCTGTATGGGCTGTATTTTGCCGGAAAGCGTTGGCTGCTCTTGCTTGGCTGGCTTGGTGCTTGGGGCTGTTTCCCTTGTTGGGGCAGGGGAGGGCTTGCTTTCCTTTTGGGGTTCCAGCTTTTCCACCACAACTTCCTGCTTGTACGCAGGCATGCTTTCCTTTTTGGGTTCCACCTTTTCCGCCACAGGTTCTTGCTTGGGCGCAGGTTTATTTTCTTTTTTTGGCGCAGGTTTTTCCGCCAAGGGTTCCGGCTTGGGTGCAGGCTTGTTCTCCACAGGCTTTTCCCGCTTCTCTGGCTTGGTGTTGACCGGGGCAGGGTCGTCCTGTTTCACAGGCTTTGCCCATGCTACTTCTTCAGCTGGCATTTCTGCAATAGAAGCTGTGGATAGCGCCCTGTCGGCTTCGGCGGGAACGGGGTCCAGTGCCTCCTCGATATTGTCCACAGAGAGTTTTTTCACGGCCAAAGGCCCAGTCCCCTCCATCTCCTCTTTATAGTCACGGAACGCCAACAGCAAGGAATTGGCCATGATTCGCTGCCCAGACTTGGTTCGCAGGAATTCCTCGTCGGTGGCATTGGTCAGGAAGCCCGTTTCGACGAGCACGCTCGGCATGGTAGCGTACTTCAGGACGATGAACCCAGCCTGCTTCACGCCCCGGTGCTTGCGCTTGGCCTCTTGGGTGGAGTAGTGCTGCACCTTGTCGGCGAAGCTGAGGCTCTGTTCCAGGAACGCATTTTGGAACATCGAAAACATGATGTGCGCCTCCGGAGAATTGGGGTCGTAGCCGTCGTAGTTCTTCTCATAGTCCACTTCCAACAGGATGGCCTCGTTTTCCCGCTTCGCAACGGCGAGGTTGGCCTCCGTGGCATGTAACCCGAGCACATAAGTCTCCGTACCCATCGTCTTGCTGGCGTTCGAGATGGCGTTGCAATGGATGGAGATGAACAGGTCTGCCTTGTTGCGAGTGGCGATGGCGGCCCGTTCGTTCAAAGGAATGAACTTGTCGGTATTGCGGGTCATGATAACCTTCACATCCGGGAAGTTGGCCTCGATGGCCTCTGCCAAGAATTTTCCAACGGAAAGGCAAACATGCTTTTCCTTGGAATGGGCGCCGCTGCAGCCGGGGTCGTGCCCGCCGTGGCCGGGGTCAATGACCACCGTGCGCACTTCGTAGCTGCCTTTTCTTCGTGAAACCAGTAGCTCCGGCTGCCCTGTGGTGTCCCTCGGGAGGAGGGAAGTCAGAAAGTCCGTGCTGATTGAGGCAGCTTTGATAATTTTGCACTCCTTTGCAGGATTGGCGCTGTTAAGTTTTGGCAAACACCAAGCGGTGGCGAAAATCAACAGCGTTGGAAGGAAATAATGAGCCTTCATTTTAACGAAACGAACTACAGGGGTGGAGGAGGAGAGAAAATTGTTCTGTGTTTTGGGGTGAAAATTTTCAATTTCCCCATTCCCCCTCAACAGTTACCTTGAAATAAGGTTCTAGGTGGAAATGTGGAAACTATGAAATTGGGATATTGAAAAATTGGTGGCTGAATTGAATTTCAAAATTTCCTAATTTCCTAATTTCTGAACGCTTTGCTCCGCAATTGGAGCGTATCTCAGGATTTATTCCATATTTCCAGCATTCAAACAAACTTCAATCCAAAGATTTGCCCGCAAAGCTAATCATAATTCTTTCTTTTATAATGCTTGCCGCTTTGACGGTCAGGGCACAGGAGCGGCCATTGCCTCCTGGCGTCAGCCCCAGCACCCGTCCAACCGTGGAAGGCATCCGAACGGACTCCGTGCGCATCGGCCCCGGCCGCAATGGCGGAAGGCCTGCTTTCGACTCGCTGCCGCCCAGTGGCCCAGCAGGGCCAAGTGCCCGTTCTGCCAACCTCGACAGCATCACCATCTCCCCCGATGCCCTCGAAGACCAGGTCGAATACTCGGCGGTGGACTCCATGTATTTTGACATCAAAAACAAGCAAATACACCTCTACGGCGAGGCCGAGGTCAAGATGCAGGAGATGTCCGTGAAGGCCAATTACATCCTCATTGACTGGAAGGAAAACACCATGACGGCAGAAGGCCAGCGGCTGCCCGGCGGCGGTTGGCTCGGTCGCCCACAGTTCACGCAAGGTGACCAGAATTTCTTTGCTGGCAAGGTTCGGTACAATTTCAAGTCCTACAAAGGCATCATTTACGACTCGCAGACCAGCCAAGAGGGAATGAACATCGTGAGCGAAAAAGGCAAGTTCTTCGGAGCGGGCAACGATACCACGAAGCACAACGTCATCTACAACAAAAACGGCATCATAACGACCTGCGACCATGAGCGCCCGCATTTTGGCATCAATGCCAGCAAAATGAAAGTGGTGCAGGACAAGGTGGCCGTCGTAGGCCCCAGCAACCTCGTCATCGGTGACATACCCACGCCGCTTTGGCTGCCCTTCGGGTTTTTTCCGATGAAAATCGGGCGAAAAACGGGCCTCATTTTCCCCCGCAACTACGAATACTCGGAGGCTTGGGGCTTTGGCTTGGAGAATGTTGGGTACTACCTGCCCATCAACGAAAACATGGACCTCCAACTCACCAGCGATATTTACGTGAAGGGCACTTTCCGCATCCATGCCCTCAGTAATTACCGCAAGCGCTACAAGCACAACGGTCAGGCCAAGCTCGATTTCTCCTACCAGCGGGTAGAGGATGACTCTGCCAGAATCAGCTATACCCCGGCCTTTGGCATACAATGGAACCATACGCAAGACAGCAAGGCGCACCCATACCGCAGCTTCGGCGGCAATATCAACCTGCAAACGGGGAATTACCAACGCAACAACCGAACCGATGCCGAGGCAAGGTTCACCAGTTCGCTCAGCTCCAACATGAGCTATCGGCAGCGCTTCGACAAGCCTTTCGACCTCAGTGCCGCCTTCAACCACTCGCAAAATACCCAGACCCGCAACGTTACCATCAGCTTCCCGACGGTGAACTTCCAGACCCAGACCCTTTATCCATTCAAAAGGAAGGTGAAAACGGGCGGCGAGAAATGGTTCGAACGGATACAGATGCGCTACTCTTCGGAGGCCAAGAACCAGCTTACGGCCAAGGACACCACCTTGTTCCGCCCCGGCATCCTCGACAGCCTCAAATACGGCGTGCGGCACAACGTGACGACCAGCACCAGCTTCAACCTGCTCAAGTATTTCACTTTTTCGCCCAGCGCCACCTACAAGGAAGTCTGGTACTTCAAAACGCAGGAAAAGACCTTCGACCCCACACTGACCATCGTTTACGATACGATTTACAACGATGACTCCACGGAATTCATCATCGAAAACGATACGTCCCGCTTCGGAACCATCAACACGGAGGAAATCGCTGGCTTCAAGCCGCTGCGCCAGTTCAACACGGGCATCAGCATGAGCACCAAGGTATTCGGCACGCTGTTGTTCAAACGGGGCAAAGTGCGTGGCTTGCGCCACGTCATCACCCCTACCTTCGGCTTCAACTACACCCCCGACTATACGAACCCCGACTGGGGCTATTTCAAGGAGGTGCAGCGTGACCTGCGGGAAGACGAAAAGCTGCGGTACAGCATCTTTGACAACAACCGCCTCGGCGGCTTCGACCAGCCCAGCACGGGCGGAAAGCAGATGGCGCTGAACTACGGCTTCAGCAACTTGTTCGAGGCCAAAATCTTTCAGAAGCGGGACTCTACCCTAAAGAACATCAAGCTGTTCAACTCCATCGGCGTCAATGGCAGCTACAATTTTGCTGCCGACTCGATGCAATGGAGCACCGTGAGCATCGGTGGCAACACCAATTTCTTCAACAGCCTCACCTCCTTCCGCTTCAACGTCGTGCTCGACCCCTACGACTTCAACCGCAAGACGGGCGCCCGCATCAACCAGCTTGTGAAGGAGACCAGCGGCAATTACCTCCGCCTCAGCACCTGGAGCGTGAACCTCGGCACCAACCTCACCGTGCAGCGCCTGCGTGACCTCATCAAGGGCGAGGACACCGACAAGAAAGTGGCCAACCAGCCTCCTGCCGCTCGCCCCGGCGACGGCGGCAGGGGCGGCAGCACCGAGACCACCGTCGCCGACGTGCTGACCAACCAAGAGGACTTCCTCAGCCTGTTCGAGGATTTCAGCATCCAGCACAACTTCGCCCTGGGACAGCGGTACAACTCCAAATCGGGAAAGGACACCATCGCTGTCACCGCCCATACTATCTCCAGCCGGGGCAGCATCAAGCTGACGCAAAACTGGAACATCATCGTCGGCAACTTCGGCTACGACTTCCAGAACAAGAAAATCACTTATCCCGACTTCGCCTTCGCCCGTGACCTCCACTGCTGGGAAATGGGCGTGTCGTGGCAGCCGCAGTTCGGCTCCTATAGTTTCTTCATCCGGGTGAAACCCGGCAAGCTGGATTTTATCAATATCCCTTATGGGAAAAGGATACAGGATACGGGGGGATTGGGGAGGCGGTTTTAGGCGCCTACTTTGAAGTATGGTTTTGCGTCAAATGTTAAAATTTTGGTTTTTGTGAAAATATTCAACAAAATGCTTGGATGATTGCCCCCCTCCAATTTATATTTGCCCTAATTGAACGCAAAGAAAATCCTGTTGCCTTATTGGTATTTTAATAGGCCCTATTACTAGGCCCGCACTCCATACCCATACAGCTACAAGTTGGTTAGGATGAACATATCGCTACTTCCATTTCACGATTGGTATTTTCATGCTTCTTCCTTCCTACTTGCCATGATGTTTGTTGAATTCGTTCCCTACAAGCCGGGACAGGCTATTCATCATTCATCATTTATCATTTATCATTTATCATTCTTAGTGCCCCGTCCTGCATGAGATAGCAACAAAGTATGGCTACTGATAACCGATGACGATTTCGCTGAAAACGTGGCTACACGGGTTCAGGGGATGGCTCATTGCATACCGATTATTTGGATTTCCTGCACGGCGCTGACGCCTTGGGGTGGGAGGGTCGTGTGTAAAATCATTTTTATTCACCTTCAAAATTTTCCATTATGAACCGATTTCGAGTTTCAGATTTGGGAAGTGCATTTCGCTTCCATGCACTTCGTTATACCCTTACGTTCGCTTGTGTTGTTTGGCTCTTCCAATTGGCGAATGGACAGGCTATTGATTTTTGTGGTGTTTTACCGCCAAATTCTGCTGCTGGTCCCGATCCATCATCTTTTCTTTACGACAGGTTTGGAAACTCCTACGATGCAGCGACACTTAACGCTCCAAACGTATCAAACCAAAACTGCACGGCTGGCTACTATCAATTAGAGTTCAATGGTGTACCAGCCAACCTTGAACCGACCATCTGTCAAGTTTTTGAAGACCTGGCTGCGTTGATTCCACAGAGGGTCAATACTACTACTTGTGGAGATATAATAACTCCAACACCAGTTAAAATATTGGTAGAACCATCAACTGCAGGAGGCAATGTTTTAGGGCAAGCGTCGCCCCTCTACATACAAACTCCACAGGAATGTGTTGGGCCTGTGACCCTAAGTAGGGTCTATCAAAAATTAAATGGTGGGTATTTCAATAATCAAATCGGGTTTGATGGTTTGTTAAAAATCAGAATAAGTCCTCCAAATCCTTGGCATGTAGATTGGACAACTCCTCCTCTCTCCAATGAGTTTGACCTTTATTCAGTTGTATTGCATGAAGCCTTGCACATTTTAGGTTTCGCTTCTTTAATTGGAGTGAATGGCAATCAAGCAAGTGCAGCTGGATTTTCAATTTGGGATCAGCTTCTTACCACAACCACTGCCTACAACCCAAATGGTTCAAGTCCAAATATAGAGCCGTTACTTGAAAGCAATTGTACCAACAATTGTTGGGACTTGAACAATGGGACTTTTCCAAATGCATCCAGCTTCCAAAATGCTGTTGGTAACAATTGCTCTGCAAACAGCAATTTGGACTTTGCCATAGGAAACCCACCAATCGCCCCACTTGCAGGAGGGGGAGGAACAATTCCCAATGATAATGGTGCAATGTTACAAATGCTCAGCCACCTTAACTCAAATTGCAATGGTCAGAACATTGATTATGTAATGCAACCGTCCATTAGCGTTGGGATATCTCGGCGAAATATTACCCAAGCTGAATTGGATATATTATGTGAAATGGGATTTTCAGTGGGAAACTGTGACGGGTGCTATGTTGCTTCGCAATTTATTTATGAGCCACCACTTGCCCAAGGTTGGGATTTATTTGAATATTGCTGCACAAAGGATTATTACACATGTGTAAATAAGCCATTAATCATTCCGTTTGAAGAACTATTGTGCAGACACTTCTCAAATTCTACAGGAATGACAATTTCAGCAGCCTTTGACCATGGACCCAATGCAAATCTTAGCACAGTAAACATTGTAGGAAATACGATTGTGTTTTCTGCCACAGCACAGGGGCGATATTCAATAGCCTATACGGTGAAAGGTTGTGATTGCATAATGAATAATTATGTATTTGATTTGTTTGTTGGGCCTTGCCTCGATTGCATTGGAATAGACCCTTGTGATAATTTATCTTGCGCAAATGGATTTGAAGATTTTGATGCAACAGGGCTTGGAGGTACAAGTTCTATGACTTTAAACAACGCTCTTGGGGGGCTTTGGGTATATGATGGCCCAAACCATCAAAATACTCCTGATGTTTGTCAAGAAACTGGAGGAAATAAATTCATCCAAATTGGGATATTACAATGGGAACCTGAAGGAGTTGCCATACGTCTTCAAGAGCCTATCGAGCCTGGTTGTAAGGCAGTCATTAGCTTCAAAGCATCAGCTTCTGCTGTATCAGCATTAGATATTTTTGGCAGTGAAAATCATCCTTGTCACCCATCTGAGTCCTTAATCAATATAGGGTGCATACCTACTGATTGTGGTGGTGAAATATATGACCCAAAGTGCATTGCAACAGTACCTATCACTAATATTGCATCCCTCACAATCTTGTCCCAACAATCCAAATTTTTCAACAGTCTCATTAACTTGGGAAAACACTGAAGGTTATCCTATCAACAGTATTATTCTGACACCAGTAAATCCGGGTACTGCTATAGTTATTTTTGTTTTTGTTGACGACATAGTCATCACAAATAATTGTGCCGACGCCTGCTTCACTACTTCTACCGACTGCCCAGACGTCACCTTTATACCTTGCAATCTTGGAATGGTCCAAACCCACCTCTGGAACTTCGGCGACCAATCCACTAGCACGGCAGCAAACCCAACCCACACCTACCAGCAGAACGGCACCTATACCGTGACCCATACCGTGACGGACGACTGTGGCAACACGGACGTCGAAACCTTGCAATTAGTCATTAGTTGCCCAACCTTCTTTGCCTGCCCTTGCGGCCCCGGTGGCTTAAATATCGGGGCACCAGGCCAAACGACGTTGTTGTCAAGCCTGGGATTCAATGGCTGGTTGCCTTCAGGATGTGTAGCAGTGGATGGCACTCTTGTTATAGACCAGGGCCTTTATGTGCTTTGGTCAGAGTTCAAGATGCAACCAGGTTCCCAAATCATCATAACCAGTGGGAATATCCTCAATGTAGGCATTTCAGCCTTCAACGGCTGCGAGCAAATGTGGAAAGGCATTAAAGTTGAATCGGGTGGCACCCTGCTCAGCGGGTACAATGCCATCCGGGACGCACAATTTGGCGTTCACGCACTTGGCGGTTCCAAGCTGTGGGTTCAAAACACCTATTTCGATAAGGACTATGTAGGCATCTATGGCGAGGGCGGAGGCATTACATTGCTGAACAACCTTAGCGGAAACCAGTTCATCTGCAACGGATCCTTGCTGCCTCCTTATTCGGGCCAAACCCCGGCCCCAGCCGGAAAGACCTATGCGGGCATCGCATTGAATTCCGTCAACGGCTTCAGTGTTGGGGTCGAAGGCAATGCTGGCACGGTGAACACGTTCACTGGCATCCACAACGGCATTGTTGCCATCAACTCCACCTTCAATGCCCACAACTGCAATATATCCAATATGATAGGTACGGGCGATAGTGGGACTAATATTTGGGCCAATTATGGCAAAGGCGTACTTATGCTCAATTGCCCACAAGGGACCGTTACCCGCAATAGGATAATCACCAATGACCGTGGCGTGGCCTGTTGGAACTCCAATGCCAAAGTCAACCAGAACAAAATCGGCTCCACCATCACGGGCATCCTGTTCAGGGATGCACCAAACAAAAACCTGGAGGCCAACTATAATGGTATCAACGCCAGTTGGACTGGTGTGCAAATTACCCGTTGCTCCCCCGCCAACAAACTGATGGTGCTGTACGATACCATTACCAATAATGTCAACTAT
This sequence comes from Saprospiraceae bacterium, assembly GCA_016714985.1. Classification (GTDB taxonomy): domain Bacteria; phylum Bacteroidota; class Bacteroidia; order Chitinophagales; family Saprospiraceae; genus UBA6168. The sequence continues at coordinate 102,412 of JADKBS010000012.1, forward strand.
GCCCCTGCCATCGGCGTGGCCAGCAGCTATGTCAATACTGAAGGTAATGCCAGCATTTCCAACAATATCATCAAGGCCAATGGCGGCTCGCATGGCATATCCCTTACCAGTTCCTGGACCTTCAAGGTGAACGACAACAGTATCAAATCATTAGGCAGCGGTGTTGACTTTGCTGGCCTGCATTTCTGGAACAGCAAGCACTGCCAGGTCAGGAACAACAAGGTGGTAGGGCCTAACGTGCTCGGCTACAATGGCATTTATGCCTACAATACCCCCGATATGCTTTATTGTTGCAACAATGTTGGCTTTACCAGGAATGGCGTTCGGTTCCAAGGCGGTTGCGACGAGACCAGGCTCGGCACCACCCAGTTCGGCAACCATTTCCATGGCCTGCGCTACGATGGCTCCGGTGTCACTGGAAAACAGGAATGGATGGGCAATTCCTGGAATGCTAACTGCTTGGACTATGATGCTTCGCATGCAGGTGATGCTCTTTTGTCACCATATTTTGTTTCACCTGACCAAGTACCAAATGATGCTGACCCATCTATAGCAAGTGGCGACTGGTTCACAGTGCTTCAAAAAACCAGCCCCACCTGCGGCAGTTGGTCAAACTGCGGGAACTGGATTGGATACCCGCTGAGACCTCCGATGACGACTCCCTCGTAACCGACGGTGGGCTGGAACTGCTCAAGCACGGGGAGGTAATGCAATGGCTGGGCGAGCAGCGGCTCTATGCAAAAATGATGGAAACCCCGTCGCTCTATACTGGCAATACCTTGTTTCAGGGCTTCAAGACGGCGAGGGCCAACACCGATATTGGACAATTGTACGCCATTGAATCGGGCATAAAAGCGGCTTGGGAGTATTCCAGCACCTTAGGCGCAACCATGGACAGCCATTACCAAACCATCAACAACCTGATGGCCCAATTGGATGGTCTAAACACCCAGATGATTAGTGCCACGCCACAAGACAGCCTCCAAATCCTTAACCAGAAAACGGCCTTGTTGGCCAACTTGAACAATACTACAAACGCCTACCAGCAGGCAGAAAACAGTTTCGAGCAGGGTGCAAAATCGCAACTGCAAAGCCTGAAATTGAGCAATGAGGGCCTGAGTGTTGAATTCCATCCAGCAGTCAACAAAAAAGCCTTCAACAATTATTTAATGGCGTATTGGCTATCGGGCAATACCCTGCCACAGGCCAGCTTGACCGAGCTATACAAAATCGGCCAAGAATGCCCGTTGATTGGTGGCAACGCCGTGTTCGAGGCCAGGGACCTTTACGAACTGGCTGCCAATACAGAGGTGTATTGGGAGAAATTGGAAGATTGCGAACTGCCGCCTACTACTGGACGGGAAAAACCTGGAGAGTCTATTCAGCCAACCAGTGTAGGGAATGGTTCGCAAGCAAAAGTTTTCCCAAACCCGACTGCTGGTGAACTAACCGTGGATGTTATCGCTCTAGGGGAGTTCACAGGTACAGCAACCATCCACGACCTTAGTGGCAGGGTTGTACTCACAACGCAGATTACTACTGGCGTGAACAAATTACGGCTCAACCTAAAAGACGGGATTTACATAGTCAGCATTGCTGGCAAAGAGGGTATAATATCCAGGAGCAAGGTGGTGATTATGCGATAAAAGAACTAATTTTGATGGCGTGGCCGTCTTGTGGCGGCCACGCCATTTATATTTATGAAAATGAAAAGACCAATAGTTTTCTTCTTTGGATTTGTCCTTCTAACAAACCTCAATGCTCAAAAGACCGACCATGATTGGTTGTTGGGCTTTTGCATTGGTTGCAACATCAATGACTCCATACATGGTGTAAGCCATCTTGATTTTAATTCGGAACCACCTGATGCCTTCCATGAATTTATTGAGTTCAGCTTTAATGTTTGCAATATTTCCATCAGTAATGCGGAGGGAATTCTCCAATTTTATTCTAACTGTTTCGATATTTTTAATGCAGGGAATGAAAAATTAAGCAATAGCAATGGATTCAACAGTTATCCTTTCCATAACGGTTACGATACTGGCTTACCTATGGTGCAAGGAATGATTGGTTTCGAGTCGTCAAGTAATCCAAATGAATACTTTCTCCTGCACATGAAGTTTGATGTTGAACCACTTCCTGAAGAACTGCTCATATTTGGCGTAGGGCTTTACTTTTCAAAGATTGACATGAACGGCGACAACGGCCTTGGGCAGATGAATATAAAAGGAGTTCCAATTGTTCAGGACACATTGGGATGGGGTGCCATAACAGCTACCCGTCATGCCAACGGGCGTGACTGGTGGGTCGTTCTCCCAGAGTTCAATTCGAACCGGTACTATAGGATTTTGGTCACTCCAGAGGGGCCGCAACTCATTGGTAACCAAATAGTTGGAGACACGACCATCAGCGACCTACAACAGGCTGTTTTTTCACCAGATGGTAACTGGTATGTCAGGAATACGATTTTGGGAAGCGCTGATGTGGACGATTATTTGGATATCTACCATTTTGACAGGTGTTCGGGGCTATTAAGCGACCATATCCGGTTCCCTTATGGCAATGGTGTGAACGCAGGAGGTGGGGTGGCCATTTCGCCGAACAACAGATTCTTGTATGTAAGCCATCGGAACCATGTTTATCAATATGACTTGTTGTCATCAGATATACCATCTACAAAGGATACGTTGGCTATCTATGATGGTTATCTCGATAATGGCTTTAACCCGACCAGCTTTTTTTTTGGCTCAGTTACACCAGACGGAAAAATATACCTGAACACAACTACAGGGACACAATGGCTACATGTTGTACACCACCCAAATAATCAAGGAGCAGCTTGCAACTTCCAGCAAAGGGGGCAGCACCTACCGACCGTCAATGCCTTCACCCTCCCCAACTTCCCCAACTACCGCCTTGGCCCCTTGGACGGCTCGCCCTGCGACACGCTCAGCATTGACAACCACCCGCTGGCGGGCTTCCGCTTCGATGTGGACACTTTGGAACTGCTCAAAGTGGCCTTTACTGATGTGTCGTGGTACGAGCCGGAGGTATGGCACTGGGATTTTGGAGATGGCAGCACCTCCAGCGAGGTGAACCCAGTGCATGTATTCCCTGCATCAGGCACTTACAACGTGTGCATGACGGTCAGCAATCAATACGACAGCGACACGGTGTGCAGGGAGGTGACGGTCGGCGTATCGGCAAATGAGTACGGTTTGAACCAAGAGAAAGGCATTAGGTATTACCCCAATCCCACTACTGGTGAACTTACCATCGAAGTCAGCACCGCCGAAGGCTTCATGGGCCAGGTAATTATATATGACATGAGCGGCAAAACTGCTTTTAAGGGCAAAATCGAAGCTGGCAACAATAAACTACAGCTACCATTGCAGGATGGAATCTATTTCGTCACTGTGTCCGGTAAGGAAGGCATACTTAGTCGAACCAAGGTGGTGATATTGCGCTAAAAACCTATCTTTGGTGGCATGGATGTTTTTATGGCATCTATGCAATTTTTTTTCAACATGAAAACAACCATTGCCTTATTTCTTGCCTTATCCATTTCATCGAGCCTTAAGGCTCAAAAGACAGATTACGACTGGCTGTTTGGGTTCTGCCTTGGCTGCCAGCCAACAGATTCCATCAATGGAATGTGCCATTTTGACTTTAATGAAAAACCAGCTTCCGCGTACAGAGAGAACATTGATTTCAGTATTTTCCAATGCAATGTTTCTGCCAGTGATGCAGCGGGCAACCTGCTATTCTATTCCAATTGTGTGGACATATTCAATGCTGCAAACGAAAAAATGAGCAACAGCAATGGATTCAACAATTACCCTTTCCATGATGGCTATTTGGAAGGGCTGCCAATGGCACAAGGAATGATAGCGTTCGAATCGCCGGGCAACCCCAGCGAGTTCTTCGTCTTACACATGAAAATGGATATTGAACCTTTGCAGAATGAGTTGCTTTCTTTTGGCGTAGGCCTTTATTTCTCAAAGATTGACATGAACGGCGATGGCGGCCTCGGCCAGATGACAGCAAAGGGGATACCTGTCATTGTGGACACGCTTGCAAGAGGGGGGTTATTACCGCCACCCGCCACGCCAATGGAAGGGACTGGTGGGTACTTGTGCCTGAGTTCAACAGCAATAGTTATTACAGGGTATTGGTTACACCAGACGGACCGCAAGTCGTGGGAAGCCAAATAGTGGGCGACACAACAATTAGTGGTTTTCAACAAGCGGTCTTCTCGCCTGACGGAAATTGGTATTCCCGCAATTCCATCATTTTCAGCCCAAATATTGACGACTATATTGACATATATCGGTTCGACCGATGCAGTGGACTATTGAGCGACCATTTGAGGTTTCCCTACGGTAATAATGTAGCAGCAGGGAGTGGTGCCTCTATATCCCCAAACAGTAGGTTCCTTTATGCTACCCATGCAACTGAAGTTTATCAATACGATTTAGAGGCGGACGAAATTGAGGCTTCAAAAGTAATTGTTGCAGTATTGGACGGCTTCACTGATTTTGGGTTGCCTACGAACTTCCATATGAGCCAATCGGCGCCTGACGGTAAAATTTATGTCACAACTGGACATGGCCTCCGTTACATGCACCGCATCAACCAGCCCAACCTGCTGGGTTTGGCCTGCGACTTCGAGCAGCACGCCATCAAGCTGCCCATTGTACACGGCACGGGCACGCCCAACTTCCCCAACTACCGCCTCGGCCGCTCGATGGCTCGCCCTGCGACACGCTCGGCATCGACAAACACCCGCTGGCGGGCTTCCACATGATGTGGACACTTTGGAACTGCTCAAAGTGGCCTTTACTGATGTGTCGTGGTACGAGCCGGAGGTATGGCACTGGGATTTTGGGGATGGCAGCACCTCCAGCGAGGTGAACCCAGTGCATGTTTTTCCTGCTTCGGGGACTTACACGGTGTGCATGACCGTGAGCAACCAATATAGCAGTGACACGGTTTGCAGGGAGGTGACGGTCGGCGTATCCGCTACGGAGGGCGAAAACGGTCTGAAGGAAGCAATCAGGTTTTTTCCTAACCCTGCTCATTTAGCATGTAATATTTTGATTAGTGAAGATGTCTTGCTAGGGGAGGGAGTGTTGCGGATTTACACAGCTATGGGCCAGCCCGTACACACCCAACGCCTGATGGCTGGCTGGAGCGTGGTGGGCTTGGAGGGGCTGGCGAAGGGGATGTATTTTTGGGAGGTGCGGGACAATGATAGGGTGCTGGGCACGGGGAAGTTGGTGAAGGTGGAGTGAGGCATGGACCACAAACCTACCTATTATTGCCTGCGCACTGCGGCGTCACGCCTGTCGGAGACAGGCCGATACGGGGTTCAAGTCGGAGACGTTGAACCAGCGGGTGAATCTCCAAATGTCTCACTTTTCCCAAACCCAGCCCAGAACGAGCTATTTATATCTTTGGATACTCAAGCGAAAGGAGATTACGCTTTGTCCATTGTGGACATGAATGGGAAGTTGGTAAAACTTGTAAAATTGACAACTGGCCAGAACAAAGTCGGGATTGAAAATATTCCGAACGGAGTTTACTTAGCCAAAGTTGGCAATAACCAAATCATCGCATTTAAAACTAAGTTTGTAGTTGTTCGTTAACAAAAAAAGCATTTTCTTTCCTAGGGCAACCAATTCAATTTGAGATGGTTGCCCTAGGCATTTTTAAAATAAACAAGGCTTTATGAAGAAACTGATTACTTCATTACTACTGTTATTTTCAGTCTTTTCAATCGCTCAGAAAACTGATTTTGATTGGTTGATGGGAGGAAAGCCATTTGCAGACCCCAGCGATACAACGCATGGCATCACCCATCTCAACTTCAACCAAAACGAGTTGGAGGTCTATCGGGAAGCCACCATTAAAATGGAATTTGCAGAATGTAATTTGAGCGTTTGCGATAGTGACGGCAAATTGATTTTCTATTCCAACTGCGAGGAAATCTTCAATGCCAACCATGAAACCATGGAAAACAGTGAAGGTTTCAACGACTATCCTTTTCATCTGGGCTATGATGGGCTGCCGACCTTGCAGGGCATTTTAGGGTTTCAATCTGTTTCAAACCCAGACCAATATTACCTTGTCCATTCAAGAATAGACTACAAAGAATTCAATGGCGAATATTATGGGATTCTGATAGGTATATACTATACTAAAATCGACATGGAAGGAGATGGAGGGTTGGGAATGGTTGTGGAAAAAGATGTCACGATTGTTGAAGATACACTAAACTATGGCATGTTGACTGCCACCCGCCACGCCAACGGCAGGGACTGGTGGATTCTCTCACAAGAACTCAACAGCAACCGATGCCTAAGGGTGCTTTTAGACCCAACCGGGTTCCATGTATTACCAAGCCAAGCAGTTGGAGAAACGGTCAGTTCGATAGGTTTAGGTCAAGCTTGTTTTTCCCCTGACGGTTCACGGTACGTCAGGAACATGATGCTCGGAGGGACAGCCGATGATGATTATATTGACATCTATGATTTCGATAGGTGCACAGGGCTTTTGAGCAACCATGTCAGGTTTCCCTATGGCAGCGGTGTATTGTTGGGAGGGGGCGCTGCCATATCGCCAAACAACAGGTTTATGTATGCTGCCCATAGAAACCATGTTTACCAGTATGACCTTTGGGCTTCAGATGTTATTGGGAGCAAAGATACAGTCGCCGTTTATGATGGGTTCCTTGACCAAGGTTGGAATGCCACCAGCTTTTACATGGCACAAGCTGCACCGGATGGCAAGATTTATATCAATACCACGGTTGGCACCCATTATCTCCATATTGTTGAGAACCCGAATGAGAAAGGTGCCGCTTGTAACTTAAGGCAGCGTGGAGTTTTTCTACCTACTATTAATTTTTATAGTATCCCCAACTTCCCAAACTACCGCCTCGGGCCCCTCGACGGCAGCCCCTGCGATACCCTCGGCCTCGACAACCACCCCGTGGCCTTTTACCGCTACGACCAAGATACTACCGACTACCTCAGCGTCCGCTTCACCGACCTGAGCTACTACGAACCAACCGAGTGGTTTTGGGACTTCGGCGACCACACCACCAGCAACAACCCCAACCCCATCCATGAGTTCCCCAGCGATGGCACCTACGAGGTGTGCCTGACGGTGAGCAACCAATACGACACGAGCAGCTTCTGCCGCACGCTCATCATCGGAACGGGCATCAGCGCCACCACCGAGGCCCAGCCCTTGGATCTCGTCAGCGTTTTCCCCAACCCCGCCAGCACGGCCACCAACTTCCGCCTCGGCGGGGACTACCTGCCACGGGCGGCCATGCTCAGGCTCTACTCGGCCACGGGCCAGCCCGTGCGCTCGCAGCGCCTGCTGGCCGGCTGGAGCGTGGTGGGTTTGGAGGGACTGGCGAAGGGGATGTATTTTTGGGAGGTAAGGGACAATGATAGGGTGCTGGGCACGGGGAAGTTGGTGAAAGTGGAGTGAGGAGCAATGGAGTTTCAAGGCAATAAGGAGAAATTAGGAAATTGGGAATTTGGGAAATTGGAAATTGCCAATCAAAATCTTTCTGGCCATACCATTGTTGTTTAGACAAATTCTACATTTGCGCAATTTTTAAAACTATGGCCACGATAAAATTCACTTTCGAGGATAAGTCCATTGCCCCGGTCACCGTCAACGACGTGCCAGTGGACACGTCCATACTGGAGGTCACCGAAGAAAACGACATCCACCTCAACCACAACTGTGGCGGGGTCTGCGCATGCAGCACCTGCCATGTTTACGTGCTTAAAGGCGACGATTACCTGGAGGAAATCTCCGACAAGGAAGAAGACTTTGTGGACCGGGCCATCAACCCCCGTTTGGAGTCGAGGCTTGGCTGCCAGTGCGTCATCCTTGAGGCAGACGCCGTCATCGAAGTCGAAATCCCCGACCAGCGCCGCATCATTGGACATGAACATTAAAGCGGTTGACGGTTGACGGACAACGGTTGACGGGCATTCATCATTTATCATTCATCCTTTATCATTCAACGAATGGCATTCAAAGACATAGAAGACCTCCCCATCCATTGGAAAGACCACGAGGACATCGCCATGAAGCTCTATGAGCGTTTCGGCGGCGAGTTCAACGAGGGCAAAATCTACCGCATCCGCTTCACCGAACTCATCGAATGGGTGCTCGAAATCCCTACCTTCGCCGGGGCAAGGGAAGATTGTACCGAAGCCCACCTCGAACAAATCCAGGCAAAATGGGTGTACGAGTGGCGGGACAACCACTAGTTGGCAGTTAACAGTTGTGCGTCAGTTTTGAGGGGGGGCTGCAACCTTGGCCTAGACTGCCGAACTAATCAGACTGCAAACTGACTGCCCACTGCCAACTGGCAACTGTCGAACTTTCAAACCGACTGTCGAACCAAACCGACTGCCGACTGACTGCAAACTGCCAACTGACGAACTGTCGAACTTTCAAATGTATCCACCGAACAACGACGAACGATTCCACCATGCGGGCAATATCCTGAGCCGTTTCAAGGATATCCACACCTTTATTTTTGATGTGGACGGTGTGCTGACCAACGGGCAGGTGCAGGTTACCGAGCGGGGCGAGCTGCTCCGCACCATGAGTGTGCGTGATGGCCAGGCCCTGCGCATGGCGGTAGAGGAAGGCTATCGTATCCTAATCATCACCCGTGGCAAGTCGGAGGGAGTGTCCATCCGATTGAAAGACCTCGGCATCCTTGATGTGCTGAACAACGTTCAGAACAAGCTCAAAGCTTACGAGGAGTTCCTCGATGCGTACGCCCTTGACGAGGACGGCATCCTCTACATGGGCGACGACCTGCCCGATTTCGAGGTCATGCGCCGGGTTGGGCTGCCTGCCTGTCCCGCCGATGCCGTGCCCGAAATCCGGGAAATCAGCCATTATATTTCCCCACTGAAAGGCGGCGATGGCTGCGCCCGTGATGTGATTGAGAAAGTGATGAAATTGAATGGTACTTGGCCTAGCTTTGGATGATGAACCTTGCTTCTTTCCTCAAGCTGGTTCGCTTCCCCAACCTCGCCATTGTTGCGCTCACGCAATACCTGATGCAGTACCTGGTACTAGTGCCAGCTTTGAAGGCTGCTGGGCTTTCGCCCAATCTTTTCCCGGTTGAATTTACGTTGCTGGTGCTCACAACCGTGTTCATCGCTGCTGGTGGGTACCTAATCAACGACTTGTTGGACTATGAAGCCGACTTGATCAACAAGCCCGACTCGGTCTTTGTCAACCGGGTTTTTGCTAAGCAAACAGTATGGGTTTTTTATTGGGCTTCCATTTTGATCAGCTTCGCAATGGCTTGGTACTTGGATTTTTATTTGCACAAGTTGCCGATGGTGGCCATCCAAGTTGGCATTGTTTCCTTGCTTTATCTTTATTCAAAATGGTTCAAGAAAATGCCGCTCATTGGCAATCTAGCAGTTGCTGCCTTTTGCGCATGGGTGGCTGGCATTGTGCTGTTCGCTGATTGGGCACAAGTTTCAAAAATGGGGCAGCAGGGTAGGGAAGTAGCCGTGCTATTTGGTGGCTACGGCTGGTTCGCCTTCGCATCTACCTTACTGAGGGAAATTGTAAAGGATATGGAAGACATGGAAGGCGACGCCCAACTTGGCCTTCAGACCCTGCCCATCCGTTTTGGGAAAAACACCGCAAAAAAATGGGCGATTGGCGTAGGGGTGGCCCTGTTGTTTTCGCTTCTATGGTTTGTGCGTTGGCTGGTGCAAAGGCAGCAGTTCATCAGTGCGGGGTTCACGGTTTTTGGGGTAGGGGTGCCCTTGGCATACCTGCTTTATTCCATCCAAAAAGCAAACAAGAAAATCGATTATTCCAAGGCGAGCCGAATGGCCAAAATCGTGATGCTACTGGGGCTTATCTTGTTGGTGGTTTGTAAAATGGCTTCATGAAGCCAGGGCTTTCCTATAAAAATAGGCTCAATTGTTCGTTGCTCAAGCGGGCGTTGCTGCCTCTTTGTCTGTTTTGCAGGATTCGTCCGTAAAGGGCGGCTCTGCGGGGCCCGGGGGGGGGGCGGCGGTGAGCCTTCCTGGTGTTGACGTGGCTTCGCCTGCCGCGCGCCCGGCGTCCCTGGCCGTGGTTGCCGTTTTGTGCTGCGCCCGCCGTATGTTGTCGTGCCGGCCCCGGCTTTTGCGGGTGGGCTCGGGGCGCTTGTCCGCGCCGGTGTTCGCTGCGCGCTGAATCATGCCCGTCTGGCCTTTGTCTCTGGCGGCCGCCCGGGCGGCGGCGTGCGGCCTTTTTCGCTTCGGGTGCCCGTGCCCGGCGCTCGTCGCTCGCCCGCCCTGGGGCGTTTCACGCCGGGTGGCGTGGCGTCGTCCGGCGCCCTGGCTCGGGTTGGGTTGGCCCGATCTCAGGGCTGTTGCCCCGGTGGTGTTCGTCAGGTCGTCGTTTTTGCCTGCCTGTGCGTGGGGTGTTGTGCGGCTGTTGTGGTGCCGTGGGATTGTGGCTTGCTTAAGTAATGATGTCATCCTCCAAAGGTAGCCATCAACTTGAAATCATAATTGAGCCAAAAAATAAATGGGCATTATTTTCAAGTGAAGCAGACACTTTGATAGGGCGGGTTTGATAACCCGCCCTATCAAAAGGGGGGCAACCTATCCAAACAAGCCGACTTCAATTTTTATAGGAAAGCCCTATTCATAAAACATATGAATTTTAGCCATTCCCAAAAAACGGTTAAAATATCCACCTCATCAACCAACCATTTCAACTTACAAAGACTCCTTTAGAAAAACACCTAACTAATTGATAAACTGTGCTTTTTTGGCATAGTTTTTTGAAAAGAGCGGTGAAAATTCAAACATTGCGCACTAAGTTTGCGTTATCCATAAAAACCTAAGACATAGTTTCATACAATTAGTGAGAGTAAATGACGCCAGCGGCCATCCATGTAGGGTGGCCGCCTTTTTTTTGCCCTATATTTGCCCAAAAACAGGCAACCAACCTTGAAACGTACCATTCTTATCTACGGAATATCGCTTGCGGCACTCACCATGCTGCTGAAGTACGTCGAATACCAATTCATCGTCAAGGATTTCAAACTGGAATTCTATGTCGGTGTGGTAGCAGTGTTCTTCACGGGCCTTGGCGTCTGGATGGGCCTGAAATTGACACAACCCAAAAGGCGACTTGTTGCCGCCAATGTCGCCCCCACAAGCCAAACCCCTTCGCCCATCCTTTCAAACATGGACGCTGCTGCAAAAATCGGCATCAGCAAGCGGGAACTGGAGGTACTTCAACTCATTTCCGAGGGCCTCTCCAACCAAGAAATCGCCGACCGCCTATTTCTCTCCCTCAACACCGTCAAGACCCACTCCTCCAACCTCTTCCTAAAACTCGACGTAAAACGTCGCACCCAAGCCATCCAAAAAGCCAAGGATTTGGGAGTGCTATAAACGGTGGACGGTTGACGGCTTACGGCCCACCGTCCCTCGTCCACCGTCTATCGTCCACCGTCCACCGTCTATCGTCTACCGTCCACCGTCCACCGTCCACCGTCTATCGTCTATCGTCTATCGTCCACCGTCCCTCGTCCACCGTCTATCGTCTATCGTCCACCGTCCACCGTCTATCGTCTATCGTCCACCGTCTATCGTCTATCGTCCACCGTCTATCGTCTATCGTCCACCGTCAACTATCCATCCTCACTAGCTTTGGCAAAAACGTCCCCAGCACCTCCACCAAATCCTTTTGGTAATCCATCACTTTGTGGATATCCTTGTAGGCCATGGGTGCTTCGTCCAAGCCACCGCCAATCAGTTCTACTCCATGCGCCTTGAGCACTTTTTTCAGTTCGTGCTGGGTAATGGAGTTGATGGCCTTGGTGCGGGAAAGGAGCCGCCCTGCCCCGTGCGAGGCCGAGTTGATGGAGGTCGCATTGCCCTTGCCCCGTACGATGAAGCCAGGGTGAACCATCGAGCCGGGAATGATGCCGAGCACGCCCTTGCCAGCCGGGGTCGCCCCCTTTCTGTGAACGATGACCTCCCGGCCATCCGCCAGCGATTCTTTCCACGCGAAGTTGTGGTGGTTTTCGACCATGGCCAGCGGTTGCTCGCCTAGCGCCTTGGCCATGCGGGCGTGGATGTGGTGGTGGCAGGCAGAGGCGTAGTCGCCCGCAAGCGTCATTGCCAGCCAGTATTCTTGTCCGGCCTCGGTGTCCAATCCCAGCCAAGAAAGGTGCTTGGCTTCCTTTGGCAGCGGCGTGGTCTGCATGGCAAGGTCGGTGTAGTGCTTCGCAATGGTCGCCCCAAGCCCCCTCGAACCGGAGTGCGACAGCACGGCGAGGTAGCTGCCCGGTGCGGCCAGGCCGTTGTTTTCATCCCTTAGCTCCACGATGCCGAACTCCACGAAATGGTTGCCTGACCCCGACGACCCGATTTGCCGGAAAGCCTTGTCTTTCAAGGGTTTAAGGATGGGCAGCTCTTTGAACTCAGGCCGCTCGAAAATGGCGTCGTCCATCGGTTTTTTCAGTTCTTGGTAACCGAAGGCCGTGTTTTCCTGCAAAATCAGGTTCAGTTTCGAGCGGTTTTTTTCCAAAAAATCGGGCCGAAGGTCGTAAAACGTAAGGCACATTCGGCAGCCGATATCCACCCCGACGCCGTAGGGAATCACGGCATTGTCCGTCGCCAGTACCCCGCCGATGGGCAGGCCATAGCCTTGGTGCGCATCAGGCATGAGGGCAGCTTCCACGGCAATTGGGAGGCGCACGGCCACGTCCATTTGCTCGATAGCCCCTTTTTCGATGGCTTCCAAACCATACGCTTTGTAGGTTTTGCCAGCGGCGTTGAGTGGTATTTCTTTTGGTTGCTCCGCAATGGCTGGCACCAGTTCTCCCACGATTCTGCCGAGGATTTCATCGTCGGTATAGTTTTCCGGGTTTTCGAGGACGTGTAGCAGCATGTCGAGCACTTTCTGCTTTTTCTCCTTTTTGAAATGCTGGTGTACCACGTTGATGGCCATGCCGATGGCCCGCCCTTCTGGGTAGCCGAGCTTGATGAGTTCTTTTCCTGAAATTTTGATTTTTGCCATAAAATGAAATCTTGCCGCACAAAATGCGGATAATGTGCGACCAAACCAACTGCCCCGAATTTTAGTTCGGCTGAACCGATTTTGTCGGCTGTTGTTTTGAGTGCTAGTTTTACAAAGACAAGGTTGATAAGGGTTGATAAGGTTGATAAGGGTTGATATTCCACTGCCCCCATCAACCTTCATCAACCCATATCAACCCTTATCAACCACACCATGTCCTACCGAAGTTTACGTGACTGCGTCAACGACCTTGAAAAGCACGGCCAATTGCTGCGCATCAAGTTCGAAACCGACCCCAACCTCGAAATGGCCGAAATCCACCGTAGGGTCTATGATGCCAAAGGCCCGGCCATCCTGTTCGAAAAAGTGAAGGGCAGCCCTTTCCAGGCTGTTTCCAATTTATACGGCACGACGGAGCGCACAGCCTTTATTTTCAGGGATACCCTCGAAAAGGTGCGGCGGGTCATGGAACTGAAAGCCGACCCCATGCGGGCGCTGAAAAACCCGATGCGCTACCTTGGTGCCCCGTTCACGGCTTTGACCGCACTGCCAAAAAAATCGTGGTCGGCCCCAGTCATGTACGGCAAGACGACCATTGACCAATTGCCACAAATCAAGTCGTGGCCGATGGACGGTGGGGCGTTCGTCACCCTGCCGCAAGTGCTCACTTTGCCACCCAACGACAAAAATGCGATGCACACCAACTTGGGCATGTACCGCATACAACTCTCTGGGAATGAGTATGTTACGAACAAGGAAATCGGCTTGCACTACCAATTGCACCGGGGAATCGGCATTCACCACACGCAATATAACCAAAGCGATGAGCCGTTCCGTTGCGCCATTTTCATAGGTGGGCCGCCGAGCCATGCCTTTTCGGCCATCATGCCCATGCCAGAGGGGCTTAGCGAACTGACCTTTGCCGGCCTGCTCGGTGGGCGGCGGTTCAGGTATAAATGGGAAGGTGGACATTTCCTTTCTGCCGATTCCGATTTTGTCATAACGGGCACCATCCGCAAGAACTTCAAAAAGCCAGAGGGACCATTTGGTGACCACCTCGGCTACTACTCGCTCACCCACGATTTCCCTGTCATGGATGTCGAAAACGTCTATCACCGCAAGGACGCCATCTGGCATTTCACCGTGGTGGGCAGGCCGCCGCAAGAGGACTCGTCCTTTGGTTGGCTCATCCATGAAATAGTAGAGCCGCTGACCACGGGCGAGTTTCCCGGTATCCGGCAGGTACATGCGGTGGATGCGTCGGGCGTTCACCCATTGCTGCTGGCCATCGGCAGCGAGCGTTACATGCCTTTCAGGGAGCCAAAGCCGGAGGAGATTCTGACGCAAGCCAACCACCTGCTCGGCAAAGGGCAGACGACCCTCGCCAAATTCCTCATCATCGCCAACGGCGACGATGACCCCAAGCTCGACTCCCACGACATTCCGCAGTTTTTCAGGCATGTGCTGGAGCGCATTGACCTGACCCGTGACCTCCACTTCCAGACCCGCACCACGATTGACACGCTCGATTATTCAGGCTCTGGATGGAACGAAGGTAGCAAGGTGGTCATCGCCAGTTGCGGTGCAAAAAGAAGGGAACTGAAAACAGAATTACCACTAGATTTCACTTTACCAAATGGATTTTCAAACCCGGTTTTTGCCCTGCCTGGCGTTTTGGCCGTAAAAGCCCCCAAGTTTGAGGCTGAAACAGGAGCGGCTGATTGTCAACGCTTTACGATGGAAATGGAGCGATATGCGGCCTATTTCGAGCAGCACGTCCCGCTCGTGGTTTTGGTGGACGATTCAGCTTTCACCGCTGCTACACTGAACAATTTCCTGTGGGTTAGCTTCACGAGGGTGAACCCTTCGCACGACATACACGGCATCCAGTCTTTCATCGAAAACAAACATTGGGGCTGCCGTGGCGGCCTCGTTTTTGATGCAAGGAAGAAGCCGCACCATGCGCCTGAACTGGTGACGGACGAGGCCGTGAGCCGGCGGGTGGATAAGCTGATGGAGGGAATATGGTAGGAATGGCCTTTAGGCCATTCCTACCGGGTTACTTGACGATTCGAGTGCTGAGCAACCTGCCATTTTGCGAAGCAACCAATGTATAAATGCCGCTTGTTTTTGCCTGGAAGCTGAGCGTAAATAATTGATTAGCAGGGAATTGGCCAAGTTGCTCGACTTGGCCAATTGCATTTATGAGCACCAACTCCCATTGCGCAGTACGGGAAGCATTGACCTTGAATCTCAGTTCATTGCCAACTGGATTGCCAAAAACCTCCAAGCTGTTTTGCTCCGCAATTTCATGTGTAGGCACCGTCTCGCAGCCATCAGAATTGAGCAGGCCGGGCCGGAAACTGTTCATGGCCGCCAACATCCGCTCCTTTTGCCCTTTGCTAAACATGGCCATGCAGGCGTCGTCCGTGTAGTTCATGAAATTCATCCACATATCGGGCTGGGTGCAGGAGAAGGCATTTCCCGTTGGGCATTGGTTGATATAGGTCTCGCAGGAATTCGGGGTGTCAGAGACGCCGTCGTCTTCGTTGCAGCAACTGTTGATGTTTGGGCCCCAAAGGTGCTCCAAGTTGAAATAATGTCCGATTTCATGGGTGCAGGTGCGGCCCAAGTGGTAGGGTGGGGCAGTGGCAGTACCGGTGGTGCCAAACTGTTTGTAGTTGACTTCTACGCCCTGCTCGTCGGTGGGGCCTTCACCAGGGAAGGAGGCCGTGCCGCCAATATTCCCTGAGAATTTGGTGACCCAGATGTTCAAGTACTTGTCGGGGTTCCAGGCATCATGGCCGCCTTGTTCGGTGTAGTGTAGGGCTGTGGTGCCACCCATGCCGAGGCTGTTGCTTGTTTGGGTCCGGGTTATGCCGTTGGTGGTGTTGCCTTCGGGGTCCTTGCTGGCAAGACAGAATTCAAAATCCACGTCTGCAATGGCTCCCTGAAAAATGAGTGGGACGTTGCCAATCTGTTCATTTTCAGCGTTGAAGTCTAGGTTCAGCACCTCGATTTGCGTCCTGATTTGCTCATCAGAAATATTCTCCTCGCTACTGTTCCAAACCACATGTACCACCACCGGGATGACGACCATCGCCCGGTCTGTGATGATGCCTTTGGGCTGATAGGTATTTGCACTGGCATTTTGCTTTTGCACCATGCACCTTCCTGTATGCTGCGCAAAGGCGTTTGCGAAGCTTAGACCTAAAACGATTGTGAAGCAGGAAAGGCTTTTTTTCATGAATAGCAGTTTTGGGGAAATTGAAAGTGTCGGCACAAACAGCTGATGCACCGACACTTTTCTTATCCTATAAAACAATTTTACGAGAAATTGTTTGGTGGCTATTCCGGTACGAGTATCACATCCTCGGCATTGCCATTGCCGTCCCTACCTCGGAACTCCCGCCTTGGCATCCTTGAAACGACAAAGTCCACCCGGTCGCCGGCACGTAGCTTGTTGAACTCGGTACCACCGGTCACATCGTCCATACCAAAATAGAAATCGCCGATGGGGGTGCCAATGAAACCGCAGAATTCCATCAACCGCTTGACAGTGCCGGTGTAGGCATCGCCTGTCCGAAGCCCATTCTGCTCCGTTGGGATGGAATGCTCTTGATCTTTTGTACGGCTGTATTCATTGGTATAGGTGGAACCTTCCTCCGCATTGAAACGATCGTCTTCTTCCAAGTCTTCGTAATCAGTTCCTTTTTGCACCCACATTTTCTCCCGGCAGTCCTTGCAGTAAAATGCCCGATTTTTGCGCACGAACTCATCCGTCTGGATTGGGTTCGGCCCTGTGTGGAAAGGCGCCTTGCACATCACTTCTCGTACCTCTGGGTTCATACGGATTTCTTCCATGAGGTCGTTGAGCCAGATCACGTCAAAATCACGCACCCCCTTCAGGTTTTTTCCTTCTGAAAGCTCGAAGGAGCATGCACCATGAATGCTGGCAATGGCAGTGCGTTTGCCGAGCAGCCTCACTTTTTGCAGCACGGGCACATAGTCACGGTCGCCACCGATGACGATGGCGATGTCGTAGGCCAGGGGCAATGCCGCAAAATAGAGCATGGATGACGCAAGTGCAATGTCAACGCATTTCTCTTCCGGTGCAAAATCGTCGTCGGGATGTCGGTCTTTCCGCTTGAGGCGCCTGCCTCTGTAGTCAACGAGGTAAACCTCCACCTCGTAGTTGTACTCCTCTCGGAGCACGTCGTAGAAAATCCTTCGGCGCTTGACCATGTCCTTGTCGGCGTCGAGGTAGTTGGTAGCGTTGGATCCGAAAAGGAAAATACGGACGATGTCAACGTTCTTGTCGCCCAATTTCTTTGCAATCTGGTTTCCAACAATGTGTGGGAGTTTGCCATAATCAACTTGGAAATCCTCCCCAAGGGCACGTAGATTGCTATAAAGCCACGTGCCGTCAATAAACACCATTACTTTTGCCATACTTGTTTGTTTTTAAGGCTGGATTCTATATAAAAATCTGAAAATCAATGTTTTATCTTGCGATGCCAGCCTTTGGTAATCAACAATTTTATACTCAAAATTGACAGGTAACTGTCGTAAATCTTTTGTTCAATATTTTAGCAATACAGGGTCGAAACTGTTGAAGCACTGTTATTGTTCAAAATCTCAATAACGTCGGACTTCTTTTGTCAACCTATTCTCCAACCACCATGAAGTCATTCGATGGTGAAATAAGCAGTGACTTTCTGGCCATTAATTTCGTACACAACGCTGTAAGTGCCTTTCAGCAAGTAATGTTTTCCGTTCTTGGATTTTTTGACTTCCAACATTTTTTCCTCCTTTTTCTTTTTTTCGTTTAGTTGCTTCGCAAATACAGGAACCATGTTGTCCAAGATTTCCCCATGATATTCAGGGAAATGTAGGCCTGCGGCAATCGTTTGCTCCCAACTGTTTAGCTTTAGATCCCCAGCCATTACCGAAATTCTGAGTTTGCCAGCCGTTTTTGAAAAAACGCTTAGGGCAAATTCTGGTTGAGGGACTTCTTTGCTCCAAGTGCTCCAAGCATTACCCCAATTCTCACGATGCTTTATTTTCGGAATTTCGAAGGCATAAAGTTGCTGCTGCAAAATGCTGTCCCTCAATTGCTGAACGTGCTTCACATCAGCCAGGAAAAGTGACCTGCCATGAGTTCCAACAATCAGCTCATTTTTTAGGGGATGAACGACCAAATCATGTACTGGAACAGCTGGGAGGAGCTTGTTCATCAACATAAAACGTTGGCCCCTGTCAAGTGAAATATAAAGTGCATGATCTGTTCCTATATAAAGCAAATCGGGATTTCTGGGGTCTTCTTTCAGCACATTGACTGGTTCGAGGGGGAGTTCGTTGGTTCCTAAACGCTGCCAAGTAACGCCGAAATTCTCGGACAAAAAAACAAATGCCTCAAAATTGTCGTCCCGATAGCCGTTGAGCGTTACATAGACCCTCCCTATTTCATGCGAAGAGGCTTGAACCCTGCTTACCCAATAGCCTGTAGGTAGTCCTTCCGAGATGTTTTTCCAAGTAATTCCGCCGTCTAGTGTAACGTGGAGAAGCCCGTCATCGGTGCCACAGTAAATTAGGCCGAACCGTTTTGGGCTTTCGTGGATGGTGGTCAAGGTGCCAAAGGGCACGTCGCCTTTTTGCCCACCCTTGGTGAGGTCTTCCGAAATTGCTTCCCAGTCCTTGCCTTGGTTGAACGATCGGAAGAGTTTATTGGCTCCGATGTAGAGTATATCTTGTTGGTGAATAGAAAGGTGGATAGGCGTCTGCCAGTTCCATCGCAAGGGGCGTTCGCCAAGTTGATGCTGCGGCGTTATCCGCTCCGATTCCCCCGAACTGCGCTTGATGCGGTAGTAATTGCCAAATTGGTAGCCCGTATAGACCGTCTCATTGTCCCGGCTGTCAACGGCGACCTGCATGCCATCCCCGCCCAGCAGTGTTTTGTAAGGGTATTGGCCGCTGTCGTGCCAATTGACGCTTGCCTTGTAATTGTGCGGCCCTGTCCAGACGCCGTTGTCCTGCAAGCCGCCATACACATTGTAATCGTCGGCCATGTCCACTGCCACGGCGTAAAACTGCCCGACTGGCGGGGTGTTGCACTTGACCCAATTGTCGCCGTTATCAAAGCTTATATTGATGCCGCCATCGTTACCGAGCACAAGGTGGCCTAGCCTTGCAGGATTCATCCAAAGGGCATGGTGGTCGCCATGAACATTATCGCCGTTGATGGACTCCCACGTTTTACCGCCATCGCTGCTGCGCAAAATGGGCACCCCGAAAATATAGAGCTGGTTGGCATCATGCGGAGCAACCCTAATTTGCCCAAAATAATAGCCGTAGCTGTAGAATAGGTCGTCGAGATAACCATCATGGGTCTTCTTCCAAGTTTTCCCTCCGTCTGTGCTTGCATAGACTTCTGCCCCAACCACTGGCGTATCGAAGAGGTTGGTGTTGGCATCTTCGGTGTATTCGACCAAGGCGAGGGGGGTGATTTCCCCGATTTTACCATTTCAAAAACCTTGTCAACACTGTATTTCTCTGAAAAATCATTGTCTTTTAAGTAGGTTTTGACCTTATATTTGTCCAATTTCAAGAAGGCCTCTTTCGTCATGGTTCGCAACTCATCCTTGGCTAAGCCTGCTGCTTCTTTGGCAACTTCTTTAGGTCTTCGGTTTTGATTGTCAATAATGGCAAAGAGAATGGAGTTTCCGTCTTTTTGCCCTAATGCAAGGCCAATTCTGCCTGCTCCTTCGCCATCCACAAAGCCACTGCCTGACGCCGTGACCTTGGCCCAAGTCTCGCCTCCATCTGTGCTCTTATGGATGCCGGAACCAGTTCCACTTTCCACGAAATTCCAAGCCCTGCGTTCCCGGTGCCAAGTGGCTGCATAGAGCGTGTTCGGGTCGTTGGGGTCAAGGGCGAGGTCAACTGCCCCGCTGTTTTCATTGATGAAAAGCACCCTGCGCCAAGTATTGCCGCCATCGGTGGTTTTATAGACGCCCCGCTCTTCGTTGGTAGAGTACAAATGGCCTAGCACGGCCACCCAAAGGGTGTTCGGGTCGGTTGGGTGCAGCACAATCCTTCCGATATGGTGGCTTTCCGGTAGCCCTTTGTGTTGCCAGGTTTTGCCACCGTCCTCGCTGCGGTACATACCCACCCCAGCGTAGCTACTGCGGCTGGAGTTCACTTCGCCTGTGCCAACCCAAATAACGTTTCGTGGCCAATCCACGGCGATGTCGCCAATGGTCACCACGGCCTCATTGTCGAAGATGGGGGTGAAGGACTGACCGTTGTTCTCCGTTTTCCAAAGGCCACCCGATGCGTATGCAACGTAGAAATGGGTAGGGTCTTTTTCCCAAACATCCAAATCGGCTACCCGCCCACTTTGCACGGCAGGGCCAATAGATTTGAAAGGGACGTTGGTTACAAGGGAGTTCGCCTGAAGTGCCCTTCTTTTTTCGAAGCTGGCAAGGCGTTCAGTCGCAAGTGTTGGTGATATTTGTGCGACTAAGTAAATAGAAGACAAAACAATAAACAGGGAAGGCAGTAAATATTTGTTCATAGTAAGTCGTTGGGAATCATTAGGTGAACCCGTATCATTCATCAAACAGCGCAAATATGGTCAATCCAATTCATATTCCTTGATTTTTCGGTACAAAGTTCGCTCGGAAATGCCAAGGTCTGCAGCTGCTTCTTTCCTTCTATTGCCGTGCTTTTTCAAGGCTTTTAATATCAACTCTTTTTCCATGTCAAACAGGTTGAGGCTTGCCTCCACGACCTCTGCTTTTTGGTATTCTTTTTCTTGTTTATCAATAATGATTGGGCGATAGGAATCGGGCATTTCATCTGGCCGGATGGATGGGTAAACAGGCTCACTTCCATCGTATTCGTGACGTGTGAAATTGCCTGTATTTGGGAAAACTGGAGCTTGTAATCCCCGGTAGCTACTGGCGTCGGGCATGGTAAGGTCGTTTCGGCGCACCAGTTCAAAAACGAGGTTTTTTAGATCGTTCAGGTCGGCCTTCATTTCAAACAGGAACTTGTAGAGGATTTCTCTTTCATGGAACCCTTCGCCGCTCCCATTTCGACCTTCGGTGTCCGGTGCGACAATGGGCAGGTGGCGCTTCGCAATATTGGGGACGAACTGCACCAGTTCCTCTGCGGTGAGCAACCTGTTTTCGGAGAGTACGCTGATTTGCTCCGCAACGTTTTTGAGTTCCCGCACGTTGCCGGGCCAGCGGTAGTTTTCGAGTAGTTGCCGAGCCTGTTCATCGAGGCGGACGGGGTCGGTATGGTACCGCTCTGCCATGTCCATGGCGAACTTGCGGAACAGCAGGTTGATGTCCTCTCTGCGGTCTTTTAAGGCTGGGATTCGGATGGGCACGGTATTGAGGCGGTAAAAAAGGTCTTCCCTAAACTTACCCTTGCGCACCCGGTCTTCGAGGTCAACATTGGTGGCAGCTACCACCCGTACATCAGTTTTTTCCACTTTGGAGGAACCTACCCTTATGAACTCTCCCTGCTCTAATACCCGAAGCAGGAATGCCTGTGTATCGGTGGGAAGCTCTGCTATTTCATCCAAAAAAATAGTGCCTTTATCGGCGGTCTCGAAGTATCCCTTTCGGTCGTTGACGGCCCCTGTGAAAGCCCCTTTTTCATGGCCAAACAACTCGGAGTTGATGGTGCCGGCAGGTATAGCCCCACAGTTTACAGCGATAAACTGGTTGTGTTTTCGGGCGCTCAGGTGGTGGATGATTTTGGCGATATTCTCTTTGCCGACGCCGCTTTCGCCCGTTATCAGTACGGTGAGTTCGGAGTTGGCGACCCGTGCCGCCGTATCCAGTGCCCGGTCGAGCAGCGGCGAGGTGCCGATGATGCCGAAGCGCTGTTTTATGGATTGTGTTGTACTCATGTTTGTTTACGGAAAACTAACCTCCCCCATCAGCGTCGCACTCGTCGCCCCTGTCACCTTTACCCAAGCGTAATCGCCTGGTTTCAAGCCGTTTACCTTCGGGAAAACAATCATCTTGTTCTGCGAGTTGCGGCCTTTGAACTGTCTGTCTGACTTTTTGGAATCGCCCTCAATCAACACTTTGAATGTCTTGCCAATGTCAGCCTTGTTATGGCGCAGGGACACCTCGTTTTGCTTGTCCACGATTTCCTGTAGGCGGCGCTTTTTTACCTCCATCGGCACATCGTCGGGGTACTTGCGGGCCGCCAAGGTGCCTGGGCGCTCTGAATAGAAGAACATATAGCTCATGCTGTAGTTCGCCCATTCCACCATGCTCACGGTCTCTTTGTGCTCGTGTTCTAGCTCACCGCAGAAGCCAGCGATGATGTCGGAGCTGATGGCGCACTCAGGAATGATGCGGTAGATGGCCTGTACCCTTTCCATGTACCATTCTCGGTCATAGGTGCGGTTCATCCGCTCCAATACCACCGAATTGCCGCTCTGTACGGGCAGGTGGATGTACTTGCAGATGTTCTCGTAGCGGGCGATGGTATGCAGCACCTCGTCGGTGATGTCCTTGGGATGCGACGTGGAGAAACGAACCCGCATGTCGGGGTGAACCAGGGCGACCATTTCCAGCAAGTTGGCGAAGTTCACAACCTCCTGTGTTTCAGGGTTTTCCCAACGGTAACTGTCCACGTTCTGGCCGAGCAGGGTCACTTCCCGGTAGCCCCGCTCGTAGAGGTCCTGCGCCTCGCTCACGATGCTGAAACAGTCCCGGCTGCGCTCCCGTCCACGGGTGAAGGGCACGACACAGAAGGAGCACATATTGTTGCAGCCCCGCATGATGGAGATGAAGGCCGAGACGCCGTTCGAGTCCAGGCGCATGGGGCTGATGTCGGCATACGTCTCTTCCCTGGAAAGGAGCACGTTGACGCCACGCTCGCCCTCCTCGGCACCTGCTACCAGATTGGGTAAGTCACGGTAGGCATCGGGGCCGATGACCATGTCAACGAGCTTTTCTTCTTCTAGGAATTTGGCCTTGAGGCGCTCGGCCATGCAGCCGAGCACACCGACCATGGTGCCGGGCCGCTGGCGCTTCATTTTATCGAAAATGCGCAACCGCTGCCTCACGGTCTCCTCGGCCTTCTCCCGAATCGAGCAGGTGTTGACCAAAATCAGGTCGGCTTCCTCCATCGCCCTTGTTGGGCGGTAGCCCACTTCGCTGAGGATGCTCGCCACGATTTCGGAGTCGCTGAAGTTCATCTGACAGCCATAGCTTTCGATGTAGAAATGCTTCCCGTTGCTGGGTTTCTCCACATTGGCCAGGGCTTTCTCATCGTAAAAAACCTGTCCCTGCTTCGCCTCGTCTATCTCTTTTTTGATGCCAACAAGTGTTGGGTTGTTGTCGTACATGCGGTCGCTTTTGATTTTGAGGGGACAAAGATAGCAAACTTGAGCGGAAAAAGTGACAAAATGGCAGATGGGATTAAGGCCCCACGCTTTCCTTCACCAATACTAGTTTTGCGTTGTCCGATTTGTTCACTGCCTTCAAGAAGGTGACGAAGGCGGGGAACTCCTCCTTGGGCTGTTGGATGCCGTTCATCACCAATTTGCGATGAACGAAAAGTTTCCCTTCACCAGCCACCACTTGTTGTTCATAACTGCCGAATTTAGTCTCCAATTTTTGAGGAGCAGGCTGGGCCTCTAATTTGAAGCCAATGGGCATGTTGATGGTGATGCTGTCCATCTCGGTATAGCCACGGCTGTTGGGCCGGAAAAGGATGGGGCCTCGGCCTCGGAAACTGGGACTTCCAATTTTTGGGACAGCACGCTAATTGGCACAAAAAACCGCTTGCCATTAACGGCGGCAAAATTTGGCAGTGCCAGTTCAAGTTGCCGCTCCACACTTGGGAAACGGCCTTTATTTCGTTTGAGTGAAATGGATTTTACTTCGAAGTTCTTGATATTGAGCAGTTCGTAAAGGCTTTTTTTCCGCTCTTCATCCGAAAGGCCCTCCAAGTGGGCCATGTAATCCTGCATGATACAGGCATAATTGTCCCTGCTTGCAAGGTTGGCATTGCCGTCTGGGCTGAGTTTGATTTCTGTCACCCGTTTGACCACGTTCTTTGTTTCATCGTAAATGGGCGTATGCATCACTTTTCCGCCTTCTGAAGTGATGACAAGGGCCATGCGGTTGTCGGTGAAGTCGCTAAGGAAGCCGCAGCTTTCGGTCTGGCTAGTGCATTCGAGCCAGAGGGTTTCGTCTTTTAATGGTACACAAGCAATGGCATGGTTGAAATACGGGTTTGGAAATTCGGGGTTTTGTGCATCGAACTCCTTTTCACCTGCACGTATCAGTACGTAATTGGCCGGAACACCCACGGCTTTCAACATGGCTACCATATAATTGCTAAGGCCCTTGCAGTCGCCATACTTATGTTTGTCCACTTTAGAGGCAGCGGCAGGCTGCCAGCCACCAATACCGAGACCAATATAAAAGTACCGAGTATTGGATTGCAGGTAATCGTAAATGCGGTCAATTTTGCAAAAATCATCTGGGCAATCCTTGACCATTTCCACCAATTTCTGCTCCACTTCCGAAGGAAGTCCCTGCTGGGTTTCATTGAGTTTGGAGATGAACTTCCCGAATGATTCCCATGTGGACATTTCCCCTTCTACGCCCCCAAAGGTGAAGGCCTCTGGTGCTGCGACCACTTTTGGCAATTTCACGGCTTTTTTGGAAGCATAAGGCGGCGGCTTGAACGCTTCAATGTTGTTGACCCTCCATGTGCTTGCACCAATTTTGCTTCCTTCAGGCATATTGGATTCCCAAAAACGCAAGTTTAACCCAGAAGGTACGATTATCGAGTAACTTGAAGATTCAATAGCGTGGGTAGGAGATTGCTGAGGTGTGAAATCAGGATAGAACATTAGTCCATCATATTTTTTCACCACAGTGTACTCAACGGTATAGGGATAGATTCTGCTTGGCAAATCCAAGACCTTGTAGCGTATGTCGTTGATGAAATAATCCAAGGGCTTTATATCCTTTATGTCTTTTTTCTTCAAATTTCGAACGAGTTTGCCTGCCGAGTCATAAACCGATGCTTCTATGTCTTCGATTTCGATGAACTCATAATAGTAAAAAGCTGGTTCACCAAAATGTGCAGCTTCTTCGTTCAGAATCGTCACCACCTTGTGTTCCCGCTCTATGGCTTCCCCCTTGTTTTTAACTTCAAAAACAAGCTCATGTGCCCTGATCACAGCGTTGGCATGTCTGAGCAAATCGGGTGGGATAGCAGATGCAGGGTACATGGGCTGTGCCACTGCATCAAGCAATACAAAGGTTAGAAGAAGGGTGAGAAAAAAGGTTCGCATATCGGGATGGGTTGTTGGAAAAATAGTTGGGATGCCGATGGTTTTGCGTCCCAACTATTTGGTTATCAGATTTTTGTCAAAACAATTTGCTGTTCTAACTTGGTAGTCATATCTATAAAGAACTGCTGGAGTTCGGTGTATTCAGCGACCGCCACGGAATCTGTCTTTTGTTTGAATTTCACGTTGATTTTAATTGTGGTGCCATTGTTTTCGGTCAGGTACTCGTACGCAAGGGCGTTTTCCCCCAAAAACGATTTTACAGGCTTTGGCATTTCCTCCACCTTGTAACCTGCAGGAATGGTAAAGCTGAGGTTGTATTGTGCTTCCCCTACAGGGCCAAGGTCAATGTTGAACTTGCGCGCTGGATTTTTGAACGGGTTCTCATGCAGCCCCAGGCCCAGCATTGGAGAAAGGTAAATTTTATCGCCTGCTACATTGCACAAGGCAGTGGTGGACATTTTGAACTCCATTTTAACGGAGCTTTCGTTCCATTTATCGTGGTTGGTCAGCTTCAGATCCGAAAGCTCGCCGTCGGCCAACCATGATTTGAACTGTGATTTGATGGCTTGTTCGTTGCCCTGTGATTTGATGGCCCTGCGCATTTCGACGCCACCATAACCAGCCTCGTAAGCCACCACGGAACCCTTTGAATTGCCTTCTGCATCCAAAGTGAAATTGGCGATAACGACCGATTTGTCGGCGATTTTGTTTTGCAGCGGTATCCATTCGATGTCGTCTTTTGCCCTCATCATCAAGCCTTGGTTGCCAAGGTCTTCCGCTGTCAATAGCCCAACAGGGTTTGGGAAGGCTGCTGCATCCACCAAAATGTAAGTGCTATCTTCCAACATCACAGCGGAAATAACCCTATTCATGTAGTCCAAATTAACCCTGAATTCATAGACCTTGCCATGGTCTGTAGTGCTGATGAGTACCGGATGTGCCTGCATACCCGTATTTTTGGCTATGTTCAGGAAAAGAAGGTTGAGGTCTGTCGGGCTTCCCTTTCGTTGTTTTACTAAGTCATTCATGGATTGTGACATGAAAATGCTTTCTCGACCGGACTCCAACTGGTAGTTGGTGCCGATATACTCATACACCGCTGCCAATTTCTCTTTTACTGAAGTTTTGCCAGCAGCGCTTTGATTTGCTGCCTCATCTTTTGAACGAGAGGATTTGATTATTTTCTCATAAACATCCTCCAAAAGCTCTTTGCCGAGTACTTCCCACGAATTTGGATATGGGGTCGGTATGCCATTAACAACCCGGTAGCCTTGCCCTGCTGGAATCACATCAATTTCATAAACTGTACCTATGTTGAAATTTATACTAGAGAGGTAGTCTTTTGAAGAATAGACATACTCCTCCGGCTTTAAGGCAGGTACGTTCTCTTGCACAAAATGCATTTTGCTCACAGTATATTCAATATTGCCATTAATACGGTCTGTGCCGCTGCTTTCCTCTGTAAGGGCGAATGGAACCCATCCATGGGACATTTTTTGAAATTCAATAAAGGAAGGTACCGAGGCCTTAAACTCGCTCCAAATTGTGGGAACGTTCTCACGCTGAAAAACCCATTCGCCTGGCATTCCAGCCCCTCCCCCTGAGCTCCAACTGTATGATATGTCAACGATAGAGCCTTCTTTTACGACAGGGACGATGAACTTGGTGACTCGGTAGTTCTTCGAGATTTCCTCCACGAAGATATTTGCCTTTTCCAGCTTAGATTCTATCAACACGCCGTTTTCCATGTTAAAACTGGAAGCTTTAATATCGGAGACCTTGGTGTTATTGTGGTGCTGAATTGCAAGGTCGGCGAGTTTGAAAGCTTCTTTTTTGAACACTTTGAAGCGAAAATGCCGTTCAAAGATCATTACGAAACCTTGGTTTGAGTTGTAGCTATTGCTGACATCGGCTTTGTCGAACAACACCACGCCCGGAGCACCAGGGTCTTGCTCGTAAGTGGTCATGGCAATTTCCTTGTCTGAAATCTTCCCAAACTTGACTTTCAGTTCTTTTTTCTGCGCAAATGTGAGGACAATGCTGCAAAGCAAGCAAAAAGCGGTAATGAAAAAGCGGTTCATCTTAAAGTGATTTTGGTGAAAAATGGGGTACAGCGGAAAGCGGATCAAGCTTTTGCGGGTTACCCTGTTAAGCGTATTGTGTGAAATATCCAGCTAAGAGCAACAGTCAAGGGGCATTTCACAAAATGCCAAACCGAACTTGGTCACTTGGGCCTGTTGCCAATTAAAGCGGTTTCAAAAATAGGAAAGGAAGTCAAAACGACAAACAATTAAAGTACAGATGCAATACAAATGCCATTTTTTGAATATTTGAGGCCAATTACTAAATCATGTAGTTGGGCTATAAAAAAGTAAGGCCAAAGTCCCTTCAAATGGGCTTTGGCCTTGCTTTCAAAAACGCTAACTGGTTTGCGCTTAATCAGAAAGAGGAAACGGTTTTCTTGAATTTCAAGAAACGGTAGCCCATGGTCAGCCCTCCAAAAGCATAAGAATCGTTTTTGTAGGCGTTGCCAGAGGCTTGTGTACCATCGAGGTAATCGGAAAGGGTAACCCGAAGGCCTAACTCCGCACCCAAAAAGATATGCTCGCTCAAGTCCATTTTGACGCCACCACCAACGGGCAGGGCAAAATGCCATGCAGGATATTCAACGGCGAGGTCCTTGTTTTCAGGTTGGCCGTAGGTTACTTCTGGTTTACAATAAGCCCCGGCAATACCAGCCATGATATAAGGGGAAAGCGTACGTTGGAAATCCATTTTTTTGCTGTAGCGCTTGCGGCCCTTCAAGTCCAATTCGCCCATGAGGGAAAACTCGGTCAGCCTGCCGACGAACTCGTTGCCCCTGTCGCTGTTGCGGTCATAGTTGTAGTCGCTGCCAGCAATGGTTCCATGCAACACGTTCATTCTCAGTGCGTGTTCCCTGTCGAAATATCGCTTGATATTCAATTGACCACCCAAATGAGTTTCCTTGAAAGTCACATGTGGCACGGTGAGGTCACCATAGTAAACCATTGCGCCTGGTGTTAGCCCAATTTCCCAATATTTTTGTGAGAATGCCATGAAAGGAAGAGACAGAAGCGACAAGGCCGCTAGGATTTTGTTCCAATAGTTCATTTTGCAGTAGTTTTTGAATGTTGTGTTTCTGTGAATACGCTAACAAGCAGGGGGGCCGTTTTTATGCCTGAAAAGTATGGGTATGAAAATGAGTCTGGCGGGAGTGAAACATCCTTTTGCAAAGACTGTGCTATTTTGGTTATAACAAGGGCAAATAATGTAGAAACTTGCTTCCCGTTTCGTTGGCTTCGCCTGCAAACCCTATGTACAATGCCGCCAATGACTACCTTTGCGCCAATCAAAACTCAAAAATGCTTCATGGCAAATTTCCGTCAGAACCATAAAAAATCGAGCAGGGGGGAGGCAACCGGGATGGCAACCAAAGTGGGGCTATTTGCGGTGCTGATGGGCATAGTCTATTGGGGGTTCCAGAAGTTCTCCGGCAAAACACCCGTAGATGCGCCTGCCGAAACAGTCGTGAAAGAAGATGTCGAGAACGTGGAACTGACGGGCACTGACAGCATTTTCTACCTGCCCACCAACCCTAATGGAGAGATTATCCAGCATAAGTACTACGCACTTTCCTATGTCGAAAAATACGAGCTGCCCGAATGGTGCGCTTACGAACTCACTGCCGAACGACTTAATCAGCCTTGGGTGGAGCGGGCCGACGATTTTCGCCCCGACCCCAAAGTGCCGACTGAAAGCAGTGGCCTCGAAGACTACCGGCGCAGCAAATACGACCGGGGGCATATCGTCCCAGCAGCGGACATGGCCTTTTCGACGGAAGCCAGTTCCGAGACCTTTTTCATGAGCAATATCGCCCCGCAAGAACCCGGCTTCAACAAGGGTGTTTGGCGGGAATTAGAAGAACTCACCCGTGACTGGGCGAAACGTTTCAAGCATTTGTACGTCGTAACAGGGCCGGTGCTATCGCAGCCTATCAAGTTCTGGATTGGCGAGAACCAAGTGGCCGTGGCACCCTCCTTTTACAAGGTAATGCTCGACCTGAGCGAACCAGAGGTAAAGGCCATCGGTTTCATTGTGCCAAACGCTACAAGCAACGAGCGAATCGAGACCTTCGCCGTCTCCGTGGACGAGGTGGAGCAGCTAACAGGCATCAATTTTTTCCAAAACCTGATGGAACCAGGCCTGGAAAAGGAACTGGAAGCCAACTTCGACGTAAGCCTTTGGAAAACCAACGAGAAGAAGTTCCAGCGCAGGGTGCAGGAGTGGAATTTTCAGTAGTCGCCAAATTTATTTGGCTGACTCGCTTGGTCAGGAATTATAGTTCTTTGAACAACTGAATGAGTTCCATGCAAGAGGGCAAGCCCCTTGAAGGAGGAGGCATTTCCAAGGGGGCTTGCCCCCTTGTTCGCTGCATCAACTCAGTTTGTTGTTCAAAGAACTATAATTTCAAGTCGGTCAAATTTATTTGGCAGAACTTTAGAGATAAGCGCATTTGAGAATAATGCTCGGACCGAGCGAATTGGCAGTCACCTCCGAGGGGCGGGGTTATCCAACCCCGCCCCTCGGAGGTGACTGCTAGCAACATTAATTGTGTTCATTTATATTCCAGCCAAATAAATTTGGCGGTTACAATTTCAAATTCAATGGCAAACAAAGAAAAATTCATCGCCGACATTACGGCAGGTTACACGTTCAAAGGTGAGTCCATCGTACTCGGTGGCGCCATGCTCGAAAAGGAAAGCATCCCTGGCGCACAGGTGAAACTGCCGTTGCGCATGATGAACCGCCATGGCCTCATTGCTGGGGCAACGGGTTCTGGTAAAACGAAGACGCTGCAAATCATTGCGGAGCAACTCAGTGCCAACAGCGTGCCCGTACTGATGATGGACATCAAGGGCGACCTCTCTGGCGTGGCCATGCCCGGCCAAAGCAACCCCAAGATTGAGGAGCGCCACCAGAAAATCGGCGTACCCTTCCAAGCATTGGGCAGCCCGGTGGAGTTCCTCACCCTTTCAAAGGAAAAAGGCGCAAGGCTGCGGGCCACCGTCACGGAGTTCGGGCCGGTGCTGTTCTCCAAAATCCTCGGCCTGAACGACACGCAGGGTGGGGTAGTGGCCGTCGTGTTCAAGTACTGCGACGACAACAACCTGCCGCTGCTCGACCTGAAAGACCTGAAAAAGGTGATGCAATGGGCCATGGACGAGGGCAAGGAGGATTTCCAAAAGCAGTACGGCATGATTTCGACCTCAACAGTGGGAAGCATCATGCGCAAAATCGTGGAGTTGGAACAGCAGGGCGCCGACATCTTCTTCGGCGAGCGCAGCTTCGACGTGGACGACCTCTGCCGCCTCGACGAGGATGGCCGGGGCATCATCAGCATCGTACGATTGACCGATATACAGGACAAGCCGAAGTTGTTCTCGACTTTCATGCTGCAAATGCTGGCCGAGATTTACGCCAGCTTCCCGGAGGAGGGCGATGTGGATGCCCCCAAGCTCGTTATCTTCATTGACGAGGCGCACCTTGTTTTCGAGGAGGCCAGCGAGGCGCTGCTCGACCAGATAGAGGCCATCATCAAGCTCATCCGCTCAAAGGGCGTGGGCATTTACTTCGTAACGCAAAACCCGGCGGACATCCCCGATGCCGTGCTCGGACAACTCGGACTCAAGGTGCAGCATGCCCTCCGTGCCTTCACAGCTAAAGACCGCCAAGCCATCAAACTGGCTGCCCAGAACTACCCGCTCACCGATTACTATGACGTGGAAACCCTGCTCACCGAGCTTGGTATCGGCGAGGCACTGGTGACTTCACTGAACGAAAAAGGCATCCCTACGCCCTTGGCACATACCCTGCTCCGTGCGCCGCAAAGCCGCATGGACGTGCTCACGCCCAGCGAGATTGACGGCATCATCGGCCGCTCCAACATCGTCAGGAAGTACAATGAAGTGGTGGACAGGGAGAGCGCCTACGAAATTTTGAATGGGAAAATAGAACAGGCCCAATCCGAGGAGCGCCAATCCGAACTGACCCAGCAACGGGAGAAAGCCGAACGTGCCGTGCCCAAGCGCCAGGAAAAGAGCATGTTAGAAAAGGTGGTGAGCAACCCGACCACCCGCCAAATCGGCAGCACCATCGCACGGGAGCTGACGAGGGGACTGCTGGGGGCGCTTGGCTTCAAGACTTCAACGAGGCGGTCTTCGACGAGGAAGTCGAGGTGGTTTTGACCACAATTGCTGCGCTTTGGTGTTTTATCCTAATGAAAGACAATCCCTGCTTCATGGTTTATGAGGCAGGGATTGTCTTTTCATGGTTTAAGGGCTTATCATGTACCCAAGCGAAGTCCCAAGGCTCAGGATATTCCCTTTTCCGCCATCGAAATAATATTCATCAGGTATCAAAAAGTACTCAACCTTGCCACCAAGGGTAATATGACTTTTTTTTCCGATTGGCATCATAATCCTGAAGCCTGCCTGTGCTGAAATATTGAAGCCATTGGAAATGTTTTCAATTTGCCAGGCCCTGATAACCGGGTCTTTCAAGCCACCCCCAGTAGTTGTGGTGTTGGATATTTCATTGAAAGCCTTGTAAAATGTTAAGCCTCCAACTGTGTGTCCCCATTTCTTAGTTTTTCCAACATCGAGCTTCATTAAAATGGGTACTCCAATATTTGATATGTTTACTTCGTTTTTCAAAGAAGTGACTGTCCCATTTATAAGGTCTTCACCGGTGAGTATTCCACCCAAGGTGTGTGAATAAGCAACCTTGGTATAATGGATGCCCGTGCCAATAAAGGTATTTTGCCCGATTTTCGAAAAGACATTCGCTTCAAGTATTAAGCCTCCATGACCGTCGAAGTTGTTGGGGAAAGTTTTTATCCTACCCCTCTCAAGCATAGGACTACTTAATGCCACGCCTGTCTGTATTTCAAATGAGTTGAATATTTGTGCATTAATGATTGATATACAAAAAATGGAGGATAAGAAAAAAAAGCATATAGCCTTCATTTTTAATTTTTTTTGTTTAGAAATTATACCCCAACCCAATGTCAAAATTGAGGGAAAAAATCCAGTTGTCTGCGATATGAGATGATATTTCCTTTAGGAAAAATCCACTGTAAACATTGAGTGAAGCAGCACCT
This sequence comes from Saprospiraceae bacterium, assembly GCA_016714985.1. Lineage (GTDB taxonomy): Bacteria > Bacteroidota > Bacteroidia > Chitinophagales > Saprospiraceae > UBA6168. The sequence goes on from JADKBS010000012.1 coordinate 135,036, forward strand.
GAAAAGTAAAAATTGGACAAAATAGGATACTCAATTTCCACACCACTTGATATTCCAATTCTCCAGAGGCCTATTTCTACATGTCTTTTTAACTCCTTAACCAATCCTCCTGTTGCATGTAAATATTTTATTGTGCAACATCCTTCAACTCGCTTGAATGCAGATTCATATTTAAATGTCTTAGCCCAAGCCCTATGGTAAATGCTGAATATTGGAGCTGCTGAAATTGCCAATTTGAATTTATTGTTTTCGTGCAGTTTGTACCTAAAATTCAAGGCGGCTTCATAAGATGTGGTTAAGATTTTTAATTTCTCAACATTTACTTCAGTGAATCCAAGACTGGTGACTGATTGTTGTCCGTATTTTCTGTAATTCAAATCCACCCCAATACCTAGAACGCTATTGATGAGCCTTAAATAATTAACACCATAGCCATGGTTAAGGTGAAGCTGACTGGGTGGTTCCTTTAATGCTAATTCTCTAAATTGGTAATCGCTTTCCTTTAATATATTTTTACTAAAAAAAGTCCTTGACCATTGTGTGGTATAACTAATTGCTATTTTGTTTTTGGGTGACTTTAGTTGTGTAGGTTTGATGCTTAGGCTATCTTGAGCACTGAGTGATACTTGTGTGAATAAGGAATTGATATGTTGGGCCGAGCACAGTGAAATTAAGCTGAATTGAAGAAGAACTAAAATCAATGATTTTTTCATGGTAATCGCTGATTTGAACATCAATTTTTGTATAAATATTCAAAACTACCTTGAACATCCAATCCAAATATTACTTTTCTCTTAAGGTTCAATGAATCACTGTTAAGCGTCAAAATGTCATAAACAATATTGTCCAATTCAAGTTGGTTATTAATGAATTGCCAGCGTTTAGGAAAAGTGTCAGGTTCTAAATTGCTGCATTTATTTAAGCCGTAATAACACACCAAAACATTTTCTGGCTGAAATTCGATGGTGTCGTCTTGCCTGCAACTGTCTATGGTCATAGGCCTAATTTGTCCGCCCTCATCGATGATGCCACTATGTAAATACCATTTCTTTTGAGAAAGCAGGGTTTGGTCGAAGCTGGGTTCCATGCCATCATTCGAGTCTTTCCTGTCACAAGATGATAGGAAGATGGCCAAAGCAAATATAAAAGTTGCTGTGAACCGATTGAGGTAAATTCTTTGGAAATATGGCATTTCAATTTTGTTAGAAATTAAACCCTAAAATTAAGTCAATCCTCTCTCAAAGCTTCGTAATAACATCCCTCCGCTCGAAAGGCAATTTTTCATAATTGTTGCCGGGCAATGAATAGAAATAAGGGATACTTGGCTCATATTTCATGACAGATTGATAGCCCGGAGTGGCAGCTAATTGGGTGGGGTCAATCCCTATAAGTGATTTTTGGCTATCGGATAAAAGAGGATATTTGAAGCTCATGATTTGCTCAAATGGCCCTGTCACATTCCAAAAGCTGGAAGGGTCAGGGGTGCCAAAACTAATATTGTAGGTGTCGAAGCCTGAGCCAGTTAGGCTTATGCTTTTCCCTGGGTCTGATTCAACTACCAAATCCGTCAATGGGGCAACATATTTATTCGGGATTTCATCAGACTGAAAAGTGGTTTGGTACTGATGTGTGGTTGACCTAACTGTTACATTGGTATAGAAATCCGTGGCGAAATTTTTTGGGATGAAAATGGGGACGTCGTTGGTTCTTCAATGCTTGACCTTGCCAGCACATGGCTTTCTGAACCTTCTTTTGGCTTCCCAATACATAAAGATACTCAAAATCAAGCCCCTGTGGAAAGTGCATGGTCACCAACGGAGGTACTTCGGTCAAGTCTGCATACTGGACGGTGAGCGCAGAAAATTTCGAGACGCTTTTGTTCCAGTAGTAGCGGTAGGTGTCATCGCCGTGTCTGCCAAGTGAGAGGTACATGGTCATGGGGTCGTTGGTGTCATCTTTTATCTCGCATTGAATCTCATTGGGGTTGCCATTTCCGCTAGTAATATCAACGCCACCCGTGCTGCTTTCAAACACTGTTTCGTTCATATTGTACGGCAACCCTTTTACGGTAAGTGTGGAATGTGTCGAATTGGATGCCGTGTTGAACACCGGGCCGTAGTATAGGGTGTCCCCGGTAACATTGTGGTAAGAGCCGCCAAACAGTATAAGAGAACTGCCCAGTAGCCTTGTTGAACAGGTGGAAATCGAAATACTTCATTTCGGGGTCTCCCGTAGAGAGGATGTTCGTAGTGCCAGAGGTCAGTTCCTTGAAGTCAGCACTTTGCCCTTAAAATCGGAGATAAAAGCATAGACTTGTTGAGTGCCCCAGCCGAGGTCGTTTAATTGGGGCGTAGTGATAATCATCATCTCATGGCTGGGCTCTTTTACGATTGGTGGGATAATATCGTCCTGCTTGTCTTTTTTGCAAGCAAACAAGGTGGAAATCAGGCAAAGCGCGAGTACAGTATTTTTCATGTGATAAGATTTTTTTTGCAAAAGTAGGTATGTTGTTGTTGCACTGCAAGTATTGGGGAAGCTGGGATACAAATTAGGGTAGTTCAAGACCTATTCAGTTTGGAACGTGAATTTTGGCACAATCATGGCATTACAAAAAAAGCTAATCAATCACGAACAGCCTACTCACCCGTTAGCAAGTTCAACCGCCCAGTCAAAGCGTACTGGCAGTTTGACATTTTTTTGCATAAATGATAAAAAAATGCTGTGAGATGGCGGGCGAAAGGTTTTTTGCGTACCTTTGAGCCGTCTAAATTCTACATTATCCCATGAGCAGATTACAACAGTATCTGGCTTGCCTGTTATTGTGCATAGCCAACACATCCTTTTCCCAACAACTTTCCCTTTTTTCCCAATACCGGGAGAACCAGACCATCATCAATCCGGCGGCAGTGGGCAGTAGCTACCTTGGCTACGGTCAAAACCTGAGCTTGGGCTTGACCTATCGCTCGCAGTGGCAGGGCTTCGAGAATGCACCCACTACCGGTGTATTGCGTGGCGACTACCTCTTCACGGAGGGCAGCCCCGTGAGCCTAATGGCCGGAGGTTACGTCCTCAACGACCAGACTGGCCCGACCGGCTTGACCGGGGCTTATGGCCGCATCGGTGGCCTCTTGTCCGATGACCCATACTACGGTGGCTTTTCCGTGGGGCTTTCCTTCGGCATGGTGCAGTACCGGGTGAACGGCGAGGAGGTCCGCTTGCGTGACGATGGCGACGTCCTTTCCGGGGCACAACTGAACAAGCTCTACCCTGACGTGGGTGTGGGCGTGTTCGGTTACAAAATGCTCGACGGAGGTATATTCGATGGCGACTATGTCTATGGCGGCTTCTCGGTTCCCCAGGTCATGGGCCTCGACCTCAGCTTCGAGGACGAGACGGGCGATATTCGCACTGCCCGTGTCCAGCATTTTTACGGTATGTTGGGCTACTACAAGTTTCTTCGGAACAATGCATTTTTGGAGCCATCCGTTTGGGTAAAATCAGCGCCCAACGTGCCCGTGAATGTGGATTTCAACCTCCGCTACCAAACGGCCCAAAGTTTCTGGATCGGCATCGGCGGCGCCACTTCGAAGATGTTCCATGTAGAGGCGGGCTTCCTCTTGGGCGAAAACCTCGGATTTGACAATTCCCTACGTATTGGCTATGGCTACGATTATTCTTTCAACAGCTTCGGCCCCTATACGGGTGGTGCGCATGAAATCAATGTGACTTATGCCTTGGAGCGGTAAGCCAAGTCAGGCGGTGACTTGAAGTCACCGCCTGCCTTTCAAACCCGAAAACCTTGGAACCCTCAACCCACGAACGTCCCAATTTCTTGTTACACATGAAAAAAATAATTTTCCTGCTTTCATTCCTTTCGGTACTGCTCTCACAACAGACTTATGCGCAGCCTGGCTATTATTTTTCGCCATCCGAATTGCAAGTTGACCCAAACGAGAGTTTTTGCCTCGACCTTAGGGTGGATGAATTTACGGATATGATTGGTGTATCTTTCACCATCAGGTTCAACCCGAACGTAGTACAGTTTGAGAGTATCACCAGCTTGAATGCCGGCGTTCCAGGCTTGAATGGTCCCAATGTTTTTGGCACTGGAACTGCGGGCTTAGGCTACATCACTTTCGTATGGACGGATGGGCAGCCTTGTCAGAGTGCGGTGGGTGGCACCACCCTCCCTGACCAAGATGTGCTTTTCTCCATTTGCTTCAAGGCGATAGGGCAATATGGTGAGCATACAGGAATAGAATTTTCAAACGACCCTATTGACATCATCTCAAGACGTGCCACAGCCCTTTGTTTTGATATAGGCGAACTATACTTGGGCAATGGCTTTGTCTCCATTGGTACCCGGCCACTCAAGATTGACATCAGCTCTGCAAGTGGCAATACAGGCGAGACCGTTTGCATTGACTTCAAGGTAAGGGACTTCAAGGACCTGATTTCCGCACAGTATTATATATTTTACGACGCCAATATTTTGGAGTTCCAGAATTTAATGAAAATGAACCTCGGCAACACGGGCGACCAGTACGAGGTGTTTCACAACTCCATTTATAAAATGATTTCCACCAGTTGGTTCAACGACGATCTCAACGATGGGAAGAGCATACCAGATGGCACACAGATACTGCAAGCTTGTTTTAAGATTATTGGAACTTGTGGTCAAGTAGCGCCTATTTATATTGGCCCCAATCCCAATTCGCAACCCATTGAACCGATCGAAGTAATTGACGAGATAACAGGTCAAAATACGGCTACTGCCATCAATATCGGCCTGTTGAGCACACCAGGTGAGGTAGCGGTCAATTGTGTTGATCCTGATGGCATTACCATCAACATGGCGGACAAAAACGTTTGCCCAGGCCAGACCTTCACCGTGGATGTGAAAGTGGAGGATTTCAACCAGATAGCGAAGTTGATGTTCGATTTGAAGTGGAACAAGGATGTGATTGAGTATGTAGACCCTCCTGTTTATCCAACTCAACCTGGCGGAAACTGCCTCCCGTGGTCAAGTGGATTTGATGATGGGGATGCGCTCACGCAAGGTTTAATCCACATGGACTGGTCATCCCTAGGCCCAGGTGGCTGTAACAAGCCGGATGGGTATATCCTTTTCCGATTGACATTTAGGGTGAAAGGACCGAGTGGCTCCAGCACGAATATATCTGTGGTTGACCCCATTTTCGTGGACAAATTCGGTGGGGTCATGCCGGAGAACATTGGCATCAATACCAATAACAGCTTTGTGCAAGTTTGCACCTTGAACAGCCCGACCATCTCGGCGGAGTCCGTCAACGCCAATCCCGGCGAGAATATCTGTATTGATTTTCCGGTACAGGATTTCGGCGATATTACCAATTTGGAATTCACTTTGGCCTATGAAACGGCCATTCTGGAATTTACGGAGTTGATAGGTTTCAACCTCCCTGGGCTGGGCCTTTCCAATTTCAACACAACCCAAGCCAATAATTTGGGCGTCATCGGTGTGAACTGGTCGAACCCTGCTGGCGAAACCGTGCCGGACGGCATCTCGCTGTTTCAAGCTTGTTTCAACGTTATAGGTGATATTGATTCCTGTGGGCTGATTGCTTTTGGGTCAAACCCATTCCCGATTGATGTGCAGACTTTGAGTTCCAACCAAACGGATGTGGGGCTGAATGGCCAGTCGGGGCAAGTTTGCGTCACCAATCCTTTTGTGTTCAATGTAAGTTTGCCAGAGGAATATAGCGGCCAAAACTCAACGATTTGTGTTGACCTGACAGTAGAGAACTTCAACCAGTTGACCAACATGGAGTTCTCCATCAACTGGGATGTTGATATACTCAATTTGGAATCGGTGAACCCAACCGGGGCGATACCCAATTTCACTGCTAGCAATTATGATGACACCGATGCTGCCGATGGAAATTTATCCATTGACTGGGCGGCGGCCAACCAAGTGTTGGGTTTTTCCGTCCCAAATGGAACGAGCATTTTGGAATTATGCTTTAGGGTGCGGGGGCAGTCGGGAGAGTGCAGCCCTATTTCTGTGAGCGGTTACCCAAAGCCAACAAAAATTACCAGTGCCACCACTGGCCAAACCCTACTGAATATGTCCTCCGATGAGGGCCGAATTTGCGTCAGCGGCGCAATGAGCCTCAGCAGCTTTACTGTCACAGAGGTAACCTGCGGCGGCACACCCAATGGAACGATTGACATTGATATAATTGGTGGCTCTGGCCAATACGCTTACCAATGGTCAGGCCCTTGTGCCAATCCCACTGCCGCCGACCAAACCAACCTTTGCGTTGGGAACTACGTGGTGACAGTGACGGACGTGCTTAACCCCACCCTCAAAATTATCAAGCCCTTCAATGTTGTTTACTCAACGGATGCCATATTTGCCAATGCGGGGCGTGATACAACCTTCTCCTGTGGTACCTTCTCAATGATATTGAATGGTACTGGTTCGACATTAGGGCCAAACATCAGCTATTTATGGGAAAACCTTGGTAGTGGACTGGTATTGCCCAATCCTCCCGGCAATTCGACGAGTTTGACGCCTGAAGTCATTGGAGGTAGCCGTTACAGGCTCACCGTAATTGGCCCTGGCTGCGTGGATAGGGACACGGTTCAAATCGCCGCTGCGCAAATCCCTGTTGCCTATATTGACAGCCTACCAGGTAAACTGAGCTGTTTGTCGGATACCATTGAATTGGACGGCTCGCTTTCGCCCGTAGGTTTCGACCCTATCTGGACAGGCCCAGCAGTGGTGCCCGGCACCGAGACTTTTCTTAGGTCAAGGGTAACAGAACCCGGCCTGTACATTCTCACATTGATCCACCCGATTACAGGTTGCTCAGATACTGATACGGTTTTAGTTGTAGCCAATGATGATTTGCCCATCGCAGATGCAGGAGCGGATAACACACTCGGTTGCAACACTTCATCGGTGCCAATCGGTGGGGCAAATACCAGTTCAGGTGCCAATTTTATGTACGACTGGGTGCCCGTGGGTGGAGGCCAGCTTTGTGGCAACCCGCAAGCTGCTACCTTGTCCGCTTGTTCAGCAGGTACGTTCCAATTGACGGTGACCGATACGTTGAATGGTTGCACCGCAATGGACGAGGTAGTAATTGATGCTGACGTGTCGGTTCCCTTGGCCGATGCAGGTGAAGATGCAGCCCTAAACTGCACAGTGGACATGGTGACACTGGATGGCAGTGGCTCAACGCCAGGCCTTAGCTATACGTGGACTAATACGGCCACTGGTCTGGAGGTTGCACAGGGAACATTGAATCCACAGATTACCACTGCTGGTATTTACCAACTGGAAGTAATGAACCCCTCGAACAACTGCTCGGCCATTGACCAAGTGGTAGTGGATGATGATTCGCAAGGACCAACCCCCACTGCTACGGCAAGCAACGATATAGATTGCATGGTAACCGAAGCCACGCTTGAGGGTGGCGGTGCAATCATTGGCAGCAATTTTTCTTATTCCTGGAGGAACGCAACAGGTGCCGAAATCGGTACCGCTATAGAAGTTACGGTAAGTGCACCAGGTACCTATACGTTAGTTGTAACCGATGCAGCGACTACTTGCACTGGTACAGCATCTGTTACGGTTGACCCGCTCAATATTGCCCCTGTTGTAAATGCAGGAGCAGATATGTCAATTACTTGTGACGAAGATGAGGTCGTATTGGAGGGTACTTACGATACCAGCAACCCTAATTTACAGCCCCAATGGGTTTCCCCCTCTCAACAATGCATCCAAAATGCGAACACCGCTACCGCAACTGCGACCTGCCCCGGTACTTATGTTTTCCAAGTTTACAATAACTTGACTGGTTGCCTCGGTACGGATGAAGTAGTTGTAGCGGACGACATGGATGATCCTTCGGTTGATGCTGGTGATGCTTTGGTCTTGCCTTGCCTTGGCAGTAGTGTGGTACTTCAAGGCTCAACGGATGCCACAGCATTTACGGCTGCTTGGGCAAGTTTTCCTGATGGCCTACCAATCACAGGTGGCACCACCTTGGAGCCAACGGTAACCCAGCCAGGCAGTTATACCCTGACCATTAAATCAACCGTGAATGGTTGCACGGCATTTGACAATGTAGTTGTGACAATTGACACTTCAAATCCCATCCAAGCCGTGGCAACTGCCAGCAACAACGGCGTAGTTGATTGTGACACACCTACCGTAACGCTGGATGGGAGCGGTTCTTCGCCCAGCGTGATGTATGAATGGACTGAACTGGACGGAACGCCAGTGGCTACTACCGCTACAACGGAGGTTGGTGAAGGTGTGTATATGCTGACTGTAACGGGTGCTGGAAATTGCAAAGATACCGCCAGCGTAACAGTGGTTGATAACGCAATTAATATTGTCGTCACTGCCGACACCCTTGGCCACATCTCTTGTGAAACACCAACAGCCGAGATTCAAGGTACGGTTTCCATCAACAGCCCTGGACTAATTTTGTTATGGACGGATGCGAGCGGCCAGATCGTTGATAATGGGCTTAATGCCACTGTTTCTTCGCCGGGCGAATACACGCTAACCGTTAGTGACAGCAATACGGGCTGTGTTGGTTCTGCATCGGTCGTGGTCCAACAGTACAACCCGAACCTGACGCCTGCTCAAGCAGAATTTGACTATGCCGATTGCACCACTACTGCCACACTTATGGGCAATTTGCCACCCAATACTACGGGCGTTTGGACGAGCCTTGACGGTGCAATTGTTGATAGCCCAACTGCTGCCACCACAGAAGTCCTCAACCTTGCTGGGCAGGAAAATGCCTTCGTTTGGTCACTGTCCATTGGCGATTGCCCAAACTATGATTCCGACACGGTTACAATTGCTGTTAACCTAACTGTTCCAAATGCAGTGAGCGACAACGCAATTTTGACACCAACTGATGGTGGCGAAATAACGGTCAATGTGCTTGAAAACGATGAGTTTGACCCAGCCAACGGAACCTTCAACCTCTTGCCTTATGTCGGTTTTGGGGAAGTGCTGGCCGCTGATAATGGAGAAGTCACTTTCATCAAGGAAAAATGCTTGGCTGGCCAATTGCAGGTCCAGTACGAAATCTGTGACTTGACTTGCCCCGATCTATGCGACGAGGCCACTTTGACCATTGAAGTACAAGCCGACCCAACTGAGGATTGTGACCCCAAAGATGCACCCAACGGCATCACGCCCAATGGCGATGGCGTGAACGATGCCCTGTTCTTCGATGTACTGCTGAGCGGCGAGAGTTTCCCCGACAACGAAATCATCATTTTCAATCGCTGGGGTGATCAAGTTTATCACGCCAAACCTTACAACAACGATTGGCAGGGAACCAATAAGAACGGTAAGGATTTGCCGCAGGCAACCTACTATTACATTCTCCGACTGAACATCGCCGATGGTGTAATTCTGCGTGGGGATGTGACGATATTGAAATAATCGAAAGCGATTTACGTAAATGGAATAGCCCAAGTCATGTAGCATGACTTGGGCTATTTCTATTCAACAAGGCAAGGAATTAGATAGGGTAGTTTTTTGGTAGAAAGGTGCCATATTTCAAAAAAAAGCCGAACCTGGAGGGAATAGGTCCGGCTACGGGAATTCAGCGTAAATAGTCGCTGCCTTTTCAGGCGAAATTTTCCTTGAGGTCAAAACCTTGAATCATTTGCTCACTGGAGTGAGTATTGGTTACGAGGTCGAGATTGAGGGTCATATTTTCAAAATGAAGCGCAATGGTCTTGCCAAAAATGCCATCACCAAGGCTAGTGCCGTTTCTTTCTGTGCTGCCCATAAAGGAACCAAGTTCTGTTTGGTAACGGCTCATGGCGTTCTGAACAGAGGCGATGGAGTGCTGCGACCCGATTTGATTCATCAAGTCAACAGTTAGTGCGATTTTAATTTCACGGAGATTCATGGTCGTTAGTTTTTAGAGAGATGACAAATGTTTCTTTCGTCCATAGACGAGAACAAAACCTGAAAGCGTTGGGAGGTGTTGTAGAAATGAGATTAATAAAATGTTAAGGTTGAGAATGGCCTGTTTGTTCAGTTCTATGGCAGAAAAACAATATGGATGAATTTTTGCAGTGTACAGTGAACAATTCATTCATTTGCCGACTTACTTGAAAATAACAGTGCAAATCCTTTCCTTTGCTAATCCTTTCTAAATCAATGCTTTACTAAACAAGATAAAGATGTTCAAAAGTATTTTTCCAACTTCCATTTTCCTTGCCTTGGCACTGACTGCCAAAGCCCAGACCATTTACCTGAAAATGGACGAAAATTGCATGGACCGTTTGGAGTATAGCTCCGGTGACTCCGACAATCCCTATGTCTCCTACGCTTTTAAGCTTGGAGACAACCGTTTCGCGAGCTTCGACGTTGGGATGGAGGCAAAGCGGTGGGAAACCAACCTTCCTGGAAAGCTGACCCAGTGCAGTTCGTTGCGGGTTGACGAAGAGTTTGTCAAAAAAGTAAACAGTGGTTCGGTTAAGCTCTACGTAGTTCGTGAAACCGAAACCAATTACCATGTTTCATCCATTGAAAAAGCCAGTCTTTTGGATACCAAAGGCGGTTCAATGGAGTACAAAGGCGAAGGTGAAGGCTTTTCCATTTATCTCAATAACCTGCTTTCTGGTGTAAATCTGGCCTTACCCGGCTCCAATTCCGAATTTTACTTGGATGGAACCATTACTTACCAGTGCCTTCGGGGGTACATTATCCAGAAGAAAGAGAGAAGCGATAGCAAATCCTTCAAGGAATACGTGATCGTGCCTGAATTGGGCATCGTTGAGCGTTCCTCCGTTTCAAAGTCCGGGTTTGTGGACGATATTGTTCGGGACAACCAGTACCGCCTTTCCTTGGTGGATGGAGTGCAATTCAAGACCATCGTTTCGGAAATCTGCGATCGCACCCAGTCCAGTTATTACGACGGAGCTGTTACTACCACTACCAGCAAACCATCCACTACTGGCAACCTTACTTCTAAAGCAGGACAACAGGTGCCTAAGTCTTATGACAACGCTGACCCATGCTCCCCATCCAGCGACCCAAACCTCCATGTGGTTCAAAAAGGGGAAACACTTTATGCTATTTCAAGGAGATACGGTGTGCCCGTGGCCCAATTGCAAGGCTGGAACAACCTCGCCGATGGGAATGTGATTAGCCTTTGCCAGAAGCTTTGGGTGAAGCAGCCTGCCAAGGGTACAAGCACTGGCTCGACTACCACGACCCCAACCAGCACCAACACCGGCAAGTCGGGTGAGGTCATCAACGCCGATGCTGGTTATTGGACCAATACCACCCCAGAGCACCAAGTCCGTTCTGGCGAGACAGTGGCAAGCCTTGCCAAAATGTATGGCTATACCGAAGATCGCTTCCGCAAGATGAACGGCCTTTCTGCCACTGAAACCATACGACCCGGCCAGCGCCTGCGCACTAGCGACTGCAATTGCCCAACCCTGGAGACTTCCACCAAGGACACACCGCTGCCCTACGAAGAGCAGTCTGGCACCTTGACGACCAAGGACGGCACGGCTGCCCAGCCAGCCAAACCCATTGACAGCAAGGACGTTTACTACCGTCCCATCACGGTTCACCTCGTCAAGTCCTCCGATACTTGGTTCAGTATTGCGAAGCAGTACAACACCACCATGGAACGCATCCTTGAATTGAACGGCATGACCAAGGACGACAAACTCGTCGCTGATCAGCGTATATATGTACAGTGATTAGCGCTTATATTTTGGGCAATAGCCGACCAAAGAACATGGTTTTTCGACTGCTTTACGAAGTAAATCCACCGAAAAACCACGAGTAGTAAAGGCGGCGGTATCGAAGATGCCGCCGCCTTTACTTTTTAGAGCTGCGGCATCCCTGATTGCGTTAGGTTAAAAATGATGCTTCAACCTCGCTTCGTTTCAATTTTAGTTACTACATTGTTCGTTATGGCAGGAAAGCGGAAAAATGAAGTTTCCCTAAAAACACCCCCTGCCTTCAGTTTACAATTTCATACCGAAAACGATGGCAGCACTTGACCAAAACTATTGGCAAAGCAGGTATTCAGAAGGTGACACCCCTTGGGACATAGGCCATATTTCACCCCCAATGAAAGCGTACATTGACAAGCTGGAGGACAGGGCCATCCGGATATTGATTCCAGGGGCAGGCAAGGCATTTGAAGCCATTTACCTCCATCAACAAGGCTTCAAAGAAATTTATGTGCTTGATTGGGCCATGAGTGCATTTGATCATTTGTTGGCAGAAGTGCCGGATTTCCCAAAAGACCACCTGCTTTGCGCAGACTTCTTTGAACTTCATGGACAGTTCGATTTGATTCTGGAGCAGACTTTTTTTTGTTCCCTTGAACCAAGCCTTCGCAAGGCTTATGTTACAAAAATGGCAAGTTTATTGCCCGGCGGTGGAACCTTGGCAGGGCTGTTGTTTGCAAGCCATTTTGCAAAGGGCGGACCGCCTTTCGGGGGGACTGAAGCAGAATACATCACCTTGTTCAAGGACGGGTTTGAGATTTGTTGCATAAAAATAGCAAAAAATTCTATTCTGCCCAGAATGAATAATGAACTATTTTTCGAACTAATTAAGAAGTAATTTTTGTCTTGACTTTATTTTTCTATCGAATATTCTGTTAGTGGAAAGATTTCATGCGTTGTTTTTTTGTGGTTTAGGATGTAGTTCTATCTTTGCCCCGGCTTAAGAATACTGATACAACCAAAACGGAAAGCTACCTACCCACCGTATCCATAAAACAAAATTGACCCAGCCAAGGGACGGGTGGATGACATTTCAATTCCCTACTTACTGGAAGCTACGAAAAACAAAGTTTTTCATGGTGAATGAAAAGCTAAGAAAGTTTTTTTGTCAAATAATCGTGGCATCCTATTTTTTAACTTAAAAATTGAACAGTGGATTACAAGAATTCTGGTAGTAAGTTGAAGCATGGTATTTTGGGTTTGCGAAATAAAAAGAAAAGCTTAGTAAAACTCGGAACTGCGATCGGCCTAGCTGCTGCCATATTTTACCCTTCAGTCAAGAACAGCGACAACAATTCGATAGGTGCTTCGCTTGTGCCAATGGATGTGTTGATGGAAGAGCAAATAGGGGCATTCCCAATCGTTGTTCCAACCCTGAAGTACGGTTTCACTTTGGATACTTTTCAGGTAGAAGAAGGAAAAGTACAAAAGAACCAGACCTTCGGCACCATGCTGGCAGAACAAGGGTTGGACATGCTTTCCATTGAAACCTTGGTACAGCATTCAAAAGGGGTTTTCAATTTGAACAGGCTGCGGCTTGGGCAAGATTTCCTGTTGCTCAAAGACCGGAAAACAGGCAAGCCCAAACACCTTGTTTTTGAACCCAGCGCACTTGAATACGTCGTTTTCAACTTGGACAACGAATTGACCGTGCAACGGGTTGAGCATGAGGTGGACGTAGAGTTAAGGTCTGTCACCGGCGAAATAAACAGCTCGCTATGGGCTGCCCTGACCGAAAACGAGGTTGACCCCGAGGCCGCCGCCAAAATGGAGGATGCCCTTGAGTGCTACGTTGATTTCAGCCACACACAAGAAGGCGACAAGTTCAAGTTGCTTTACGAAGAAAAATATGTGAACAACAAATCGGTTGGTGCTGGCCAAGTTTATGCTGCGCAATACCAGCGTGACGGAAAAGACCACTATGCCTTCTATTTTGACGATGGCCAAACAAAGGGCTTCTACGATTACGAAGGTGCTTCGGCAAAGAAGGGCTTCCTGAAGTCACCCCTGAAATTTACCCGCATTTCTTCCAATTTCAATTACAAACGTTTCCACCCCATCCTCAAGCAGGTTCGACCACACCTTGGCACTGACTATGCGGCACCACATGGTACGCCCATCTATTCCATCGGCGATGGGGTAGTGGAGGAAGCTGCCTATGGCAAAGGGAACGGGAACTATGTTAAAATCAAGCACGACAAGACCTATCAAACCCAGTACCTGCACATGTCTCGCTTTGCTAAAGGCATACGTAGGGGAACCAAGGTGGCACAAGGCCAAGTGATTGGTTATGTTGGTAGCACGGGTCTGGCCACAGGGCCTCATGTTTGCTTCCGTTTCTGGAAGAATGGCAAACAGGTCAATCACCTGAAAGAGCGGCTTCCAGTCTCCAGGAAGATGTCCAAGGAAAAATTGGACGAGTTCTTCCAACTTCGTGACAATTACTTGATGATGATGGAAAAGGAAGGGTTGATTGACAACGGCAAATTCCATCAACTACGACAACAGGATACAATTTTAAGTGACGGCAGTGCCGCACCTTGATAGCTATTTTACATCAGTCAGAACGAAAACGCACTTCAAACAAAAGCGGCCTCGGGAAACCGTGGCCGCTGCTTTTTTTAGCAAAACAGGTGCTGTTTTGAATTTCGTGCAACTGCGAATTCGATAAAAAGGGTTTCCAATGATTTTGCTCTGCAAAACAAAAGAAACTCACAAAATAAAAACGGCGGTAACATGGAAGATGTCACCGCCGTTTTCTTTAGCGCTACGTAGGTCAGTTACTTGACAATGAACAGGCTCACATCCATTTCACCGTTAATCTCCACTTCTTTAGTTGTCATGATGAGTGGAATTGGCAATACTCCGGTAATGCTAATGGATGCGGGGAATTTGATGCCGTTGACATCCTTGTAATCCTTGATGTCGTTGGTAATGAGTGTCCCACGCTTGTCCTCTATTTCACGGACTTTAAGGCTGGTTTCCATGTCGAAATAGTGGGTCTTCTTGGCACCAGATGGGTATTCGACCTGAATTTTATACGCCTTCTTGCCTTCAATCATCTCGATACCCTTTAGTTCTGTTTTGACACCCAATTGCTGGTAGAAACGCTCAGGGAAGAGATGGCCGTCAATCTTCATGTCTTCCAAATCAGTTCCTTCCATGGCCGATTTTTTCCCCTGTTGAATATTGATGCCTTTTTCGCCATCAAAGATCGACTGCATGATGATATTTCCCATCATGGATTGGGCCATCTCCAACTTGTTGGGAGCCATGTGATTGAGTTCGGTCGTCAGTTCCATGCCTTGTATGCTGGCAGAGGTGTTCATATAAACGGACTTGATTTCATCCAATTTCTTTCCGCCGACAGCATTCAAATAATCGGTAAGAACAGTTTGTGCAGTTGCGCCAGCAGGTATGTCCATGCCTGCCTGTTCTATTGGATTGCCATAGACGTCATAAAAACGCAGCTTTTTGTCGGCAGAGAATAGGGTCAGCTTGTCGGAAACGTCGTCCTTGTTGCCAACGACCAAAATATGTGCATTTTCAGGCGAAATATACTTGGCAGCCATTGCCTTGATGTCGGCAGCGGATACCATGCTTAGGTTCTTCAGGTAGTTAGCGTAATAGTCAGCAGGCAGGTTGAAGCGGGCGGTGTTGAGTGCAAAACGGGCCACCGTGGAAGGGTCTTCCAGCGAGCGGGCGAAATTGCTTCGGTCATTACGTTTTTCACCATATTCAGTTCATCGGCAGGCACTTCCGCTGAGCGTATGCGGTTCAGCTCTGCCAGGAACTGTACGATGGCGCTGTCGGTCACTTCATTGCGCACACTTGCATTGGCATTAAAAAAGCCGATGACAGGGTCTGGCGAAAGCACTGACCGGGAGCCATAAGTGTAGGCATGTTTCTCCCGAAGGTTTTGATTCAGGCGACTTCCGAAATAGCTGCCCAGGATGGTGTTCATCACACTGGCCTTGATGGCATCCTCGGCACCGTTTTTCAGTTCAATTGGATAGGTGACGTTGATGACCGATTGCACCGCACCTGCTTTGTCCACAAAGTCGATTTGTGTGGCGGCTGGCTTCTGCGGCGTGTCAAACTTGCCCTTTTTCACTTCACCCTGCTTCCATTCGCCAAAGTATTTTGGTGCAATTTTCTTGGCATCCACTATACTGATATCGCCCGTAATAATGAGATAGGAGATATTTGGTTTGAAATTGGTCTGGTAGAATTCCTTGCATTTCTCCACCGTAATTTTCTCCAACGTTTTTTCCGTCACAACCTCACCGTATGGGTGGTTTTTGCCAAAATTTATAGCGCTTGCCACGTTTTCAGCAATAGCATTGGGGTCGTCCTTGGCTTGTGCCAAGGCAGAAACGGCCTGCTTTTTAGACTTATCGAATTCTTCCACAGGAAAGGTTGGGTTGAGCAGCACATCGGCCATCACTTCCAGCAGTTTATCCTGATAGCGGCTCAAGCAACTGCCCCTTACGCCAGTTTCGCTGGTGCTCAGGGAAGCGCCCATGAAGTCAACCGTTTCATCAATTTGGGCCTTTGTGCGGGTCGTGGTGCCTTTGTTGAGCAGTTGGCCAGCCAATTCGGCTGTACCTGTCAAATCACCCTCAACACTTGGCGGAACATCCACGAACAATTGAAAGGACACCCTTGGCAATTTATGGTTTTCAACCACGATGACCTTCAGTCCATTTTTCAAGGTGAACTGCTCGGCCTTCCCCAATTCTATTTTAGGAGCAGGCCCAGGCTTAGGTGCTGCTTTTCGAAAATCATTCTGTGCCACCGCCCATTGAGCGAAAAGCAACAGAGCCATTGTTTTAAGAAAGAATATTTTTTTCATAAAATGTTGAAAATCTTTGATTTGTGGTATTTTTTAGTCAATGGGGTCAAAGCTGCGCAATCCGCATTTGTCATTCCCGAATGGAACCTAATCCACATTCGAATCACGGTGTTTTCGGTTTTGGCAAATAGTAAAGCACCACCCGGTTATCCTTGGTAAGGTACTTCTTGGCCACCCGCTGGATGTCCTCACGGGTCACCTTCATGTAGCGCTCTATTTCCGTGTTGATGAGGTTGGCTTCGCCAAAATAGGTGTGGTAATTGGCAAGGCTCTCAGCAATGCCCTGCACGGTGCTGTTCGTTGTGATGAAATCATTCTCAACTTGGTTGCGCAGTTTTTGGAACTCCGTCTCGCCAATCAACTCGTTCTGTACCCGTTGCACCTCAGCGTCCATGCTGGCTTCCATGTCTTTAGGGTCAACGCCTGCGTTGCAGATGCCAAATGCAATACTCACACCGGGGTCTTCCATCGAGAGTGGGAAATTGCCCACGAAAAGGGCTTTCTGCTGTTGGTCAACCAGTGCCTTGTGGAGGCGGGAGCTTTCACCTTGGGACAACAATTGCGAAAGCATCGTCACTGCATAATAATCAGGTGTGCCCTGGGCAGGTATGCGATAGGTCTGGATGACTGCCGGCAGTTGCACATTATCGAAGATGGTGTCACGTACCTCGCCGCCAAGTTCCGGTTCAACAATCTTAGGGCGGTAGGGTTCTTGCCGCTTGGGGATGCCGGAAAAGTACTTGTTAACCAATGATTTGGCCTCTTCAATATTGATGTCGCCAGCGATGGAAAGCGTGGCGTTGTTCGGCACATAATAGTCGGCATAGAACTGCTTATAATCCTGCTCTTGTGCAGCATCCAAATGGTCCATGTAACCGATGATGGGCCATTTATAGGGGTGATTGCGGAAGGCCCGTTTCATGGACTCCTCCAGTACACTGCCGTAGGGCTGGTTGTCCACCCGCTGGCGGCGCTCTTCCTTCACCACTTGGCGTTGTGTTTCGATGCCCACTTGCTCCACTTTGGCATGGAGCATCCGCTCCGATTCGAGCCAAAGTCCAAGACCTAATTGGTTGGAAGGGAGCACCTCATAGTAAAAAGTACGGTCCCAGCTTGTGTTGGCATTGTTCGTGCCGCCCGCTTCTTGGATATAGTCATCGAACTCACCACGGGCGATGTTCTCAGAGCCTTCAAACAACAAGTGCTCAAAGAAGTGTGCAAAGCCCGTGCGGTCTGGCTTCTCGTTTTTAGAGCCGACATGGTACAGCACGGAAACTGCAACTATAGGCGTCGAATGGTCTTCGTGGAGGATGACGTGCAGCCCATTGGGCAGGTCATATTCCGTGAAATTGATTTTGTTGGCTTGCGCAAACAGGCAGTATGCGCCCAGGATGAACAAGCTCATGGAAACAACTTTCTTCGTCATTGTTGATGCGTTAGATGATTTTTTCAATGAAAATAATTTGGTAATGAAGGCGAAATGTCGCTGTCGTGAACTGATTCGCCTTTGTCAAAAGCTGCAAAAAACAGTGCAAATATGGGCTGGAAAATCCAGAACCGTCCATGCTTTCGAGCAATTTGATTGCCTCATAGACAAACGCAAACTTCGAAAGGTTGTTTACCAGTAGCACCTACTGCCAGTGCGTTCCTACTTTTGAGGCTCAAAGTAGGTAAGCAACCCAGATTTGCCTCCTACATTTGGAGCACATACAGTGCATTTAACGCAAAATGACCCACGAAATTTTCATGCATCGCTGTTTCGATTTGGCCCGTCTCGGTGCGGGCCATGTCAGCCCAAACCCAATGGTGGGGGCAGTGCTTGTGTACGAGGGCCGCATCATCGGGGAGGGTTGGCATAGGCAATATGGCAAGGCACATGCCGAGGTGAACTGTATCGCTGCGGTAAGGGATGAGGACCGCCATTTAATTGAAAAATCAACCCTGTACGTTTCGCTCGAACCCTGCTGTTTCCAAGGGAAAACGCCGCCATGCACCAATTTGATTTTGCGGAGCAATATCAAGAAAGTGGTCATCTCCTGTCTAGACGAAACGCCAGAGGTGCGGGGCAAGGGCGTCGAGATTTTGCGCAGTGCAGGCATTGAAGTGGAGGTAGGAATTTTGGAGGGGTCTCCTTTTAAACCGAGCGATTTTAGGAACACGTTTGTTGCCAAGCAACGCCCTTTTATACAACTGAAATTTGCGCAATCGGCAGATGGCTACATGGGGATGAATGGCAAGCAGGTTTGGTTCAGCAACCATTTCTCGCAGGTGCTGGCACACAAGGGTAGGGCAGCGTTCGATGCCATTTTGGTGGGAACCAACACAGCGTTGACCGACAACCCTTCTTTGAGCAACCGATATTGGCCTGGCAAATCGCCGCTCCGAATTGTGCTGGACAAGCAAAGGAAGGTTCCCAGCGACGCCAACCTGTTGCAAAGCACCCAACCGACTTGGGTGGTTTGTGAAAAACGACTGGCAAAAGACAACCCCACCGATTTCCTACACTTCCTAGCGCTTGCATTTGATAAGGAGTTACTCGAAAACCTCCTAGCCGAATTGTTCCAACACCGCATAACCTCGCTCATTGTGGAGGGAGGAGCAACCACAATCCGCCATTTTATGGAAAAAGAACTGTGGGACGAGGCCGCTATTTTCAGCACAAAGCTTCGCCTTGGTGGCGGCATCTCCGCTCCCACGCCCGTAGGTGTTGAACTGGAAAGGTTAGCGTTAGGGGGCGATACTTTAACGGTCATTAGGAATCAGCAGCCGAAGGCGTTAAACTTTGTTTAAAGTGTCCATACTACACCATTACAACGCATCCACAACTGTTCTCTAATCGTAATTTTGCAGTCACAATCTGGAAAAGAGAAAGAAGTATGAAGCAAGTATTTTTTGCAATTGGAGCCTTGGTATTGTTGTTGACGGCCTTTGCCTTCCGTAGGCTAGAGGCTCCTGTTAAATCCGAAAACAAAGACGCCATCAATTGGATTACTTGGGAGCAGATGATGGAGAAATCAAAAAAGCAGAAACGTAAAGTGGTCGTTGATGTTTACACGGACTGGTGTGGTTGGTGCAAGCGCATGGACGCCACTACATTCAGCGAGCCTTGCCTCGCAAAGTACATCAACGAGAACTACTACGCCGTGAAGTTCGATGCAGAACAAAAACAGGAAATCGTATTCAAAGACAAGTCCTATAAGTTCGTTAAAAATGGGATGCGGGGCTACCACGAACTGGCTGCTGAGATTACGCATGGCCAGTTGAGCTTTCCGACCGTGGTGTTCTTAGATGAAAAAATTGAGGTTATCCAGTCCATACCCGGCTACCGTGATGCAAAGGAATTTGAGACGATTGCTACCTATTTTGGACGTAATGAGTACCTGAAAACGCCCTGGGAAACTTATGAGAAGAATTATAAGCCCCTTCCGAAAAAATGACCTGTTTTCAAATAAAATAAACGGCCTGTTGGTGTGAAACCGACAGGCCGTTTTATTTTCGCCCAATCCGCAATCCCTGTCTGCCGAACAGGCAGGCACAATCCCTGGGGGCCAAATCCGAAATCCGAAATCGAATGTCTCATACCCTTTTCGAAATCAACGAGTTCATCCGCCGGGTCATCACATTGAACCTGCCGGAACCGCTTTGGGTGCGGGCAGAACTGGCTGATGTGAAGGTTTCGAGGGGGCATTATTACCTCGACCTTGTACAGAAAGCGGAAGGCAGCAATGAGGTGATAGCTCAAGGCCAAGGGGTTATTTGGAACAAGGAATACCGCAAACTGCAAAAAAAAATTGGGGCGCTGCTCGAAAACCTGCTGCAACCGGGCATGGAGGTCTTGTGCTTCGCAAAGCCGGAGTTCCACGAGCGTTACGGGATGAAGCTGATGGTGGAGGATATTGACCCGGCACACACACTTGGCAAATTGGAAATACAGCGCCGGGAAACCCTTGCGAAACTGCAAAAATTGGGCTTGCTGGAGAAAAATGGACGTTTGCCGATGCCTGTTGTGCTCCAACGAATCGCAGTGCTTTCTTCTGACAAGGCGGCAGGGTTTCAGGATTTTCTGAAGCACCTCAACCACAATTCGTTCGGCTATCGGATCAAGCTGGATTTCTACCAAGTGGCCGTGCAAGGCACATCGGTGGAAAAGGAGGTGATGTCCCAGTTGGACGTTGTTGCAAAGTGCAGTACAGATTATGATTGCGTGGCCATCATCCGGGGTGGGGGAGCGAGGCTCGATTTGGCAGCTTTTGACAGCCTGCCATTGGCCATTTCAGTGGCAAATATGCCACTTCCTGTGCTGATTGGTATTGGGCATGATGTGGATGAGACCGTTCTTGACCTTGTGGCACACTCATCGCTCAAGACGCCGACAGCCGTAGCTGATTTTATTTTGCATCGCAACCTCGAATTTGAGTCCAAAATGGCGAACCTCGGTCTGGCTGTCAAAAATTTGGCTTCTGCTAAAATCAACGAGCAACAGACGAAACTATATAACTTATCACAACTGCTTGATTTTCAATTGAAAACTAATTTTCGCCGATATGCACAGATGCTTGACTATCTCCAAAAAGAGCTGCCTTTGCTGACCAAACGGCTGATTGGCAACCAACAAAAAACGCTGGGACAAATGGATAAACTCGTCCGGTTGCTCGGACCAGAAACGGCCCTAAAGCGAGGCTTCGCCATGGTTTTTCATGAAGAGAGACAGTTGACGGATGCTGCCAACCTGAAAGTTGGGGACGAAGTACGAGTGCAATTGAAAAACGGGGGCTTTATTTCCATTTTCAAAAAAACAACGTAACTGTTTAGGTGGGTGTGGGAGGAGAGAGAAAAAATTTCATTTTTTCTCTCTCCTCCCACATTTTGGGGTGTTTTTTTGGGAAAAATTGAAAATTTTTCCCAAAAAACACCCCCTGCTAAGTAGTTACAAAACAACACCATGACAAAGCAAAAAACAAAACTGACGTATGAAACCGCTTTGCAGGAACTGCAAAGCATCGTTGCCCAATTACAAGAGGAGGCCGTGAGTATGGACGACCTTTCGGAGAAAGTAAACTGGGCCACGGAATTGTTGAATTTTTGTAAGGAACGATTACGACAGACGGAGGAACAGGTTGAAAGACTGATACGGACGGAATGAAAAATGGGCCACCAATTGGCGGCCCATTTTTCATTCCGTCCGTATCAGTCTTTAATCCACATACATCTCAAACTCCACCCGCCTGTTTTGCTCCCTGCCTGGCGCAAAGCGGTTGTCGCCAATGGGCTTGGTTTCTCCATATCCTGTATGGCTGATGCGGCCAGCAGGAATACGCTTTGAAACGAGGTAATCAAAGCAGGTTTTGGCCCGCTTTTCAGATAGTTTCAGGTTTTCTTCTGCTTCGCCAATGCTATCGGTATGGCCACTGATGCGCAGCTTTTGGCCAGGGTACTTCAGCATGATGCCGGCTATTTCATCAAGGGTTTTGTAGCTGCTCTGCAGCAATTTGGCACTACCAGTCTCAAACTGAACAGCCTTCATGGCGAACTGGAGCACCTCTTTTTCCTCCTGCTTCAATTCAGGGCAGCCTTTGTTGGAGGCAGGGCCAGCCGTTTCTGGACAGCGGTCTTCCGGGTCAATGAGGCCATCGCCGTCGGTATCGGGGCAGCCCTTGTCAGCAGCGGTGCCAGCTATGGTGGGGCATTTGTCGTCAGCATCGGCCACGCCATCGCCATCTTGGTCGGGGCAGCCTTTGGTGTATTTCGAACCGGGGGTGTCTGGGCACTTATCATCTGCATCTGCAATGCCATCGCCATCACGGTCGGTGACGGGGCAGCCGTTCAATTCAGGTTTACCGGGTTCATCGGGGCAGCGGTCTTTTTGGTCGGCAATGCCATCGCCATCACGGTCAGGGCAACCGCCCAAGGCAGGTTTACCAGCTTCGTTCGGGCACTCGTCAACTTTGTCGGCCACGCCATCGCCATCGGCATCAGGGCAGCCGAAGGTCGCTGGGGTGCCAGGTTCGTCGGGGCATTGGTCTTCATCGTCGGTGATGCCGTCTTTGTCACGGTCGGTAGGCTTTTTCTCAATTTTACCACCGCCAATCGTAATCCAGATGCCAAGAGCATGTTGGAGTTGGTTGCGGTTTTCATTTAGGTCGAAGCGGTATTGTGATTCTGCGCTGATGTAAAGGTTGGGAGAAACCAAGACGTTTAGGCCAAGGCCAACTGGGAACTCTGGGTTCATTTCCCAATCGTTGGTCGTCTCGGTCATCAGGCCCGCCCCTCCCAAGAGGTAAGGGTAAATCTTTGCTTCAGGCTTAGTGAACTTCAATTGGAGCAAGGCATCCAAACTGCCGATGAGGTCAGCATTGCCAGCATCGCCATCAGCGTTGATTGGCAGGTATGCCTTGCCTACCTTGAGCGGAAGGGCGAGGTTAAACGCTTTGCCAAGGTGGCGGATATAGGTTAATTCTGCGCCGCTCGTGTAGTCGTACTTGTCGAATTTTTGCGAAATAGGGAACTGGAAATTGTTCCAAGTCCAGCGGAAAGCCAATGCATTGGGTGCGCCCTCGTGCTGCGCAGACAGCTGACCCAGCAATAGCATGAAAAGGAAGGTGGTAGTAATGACAGCCTTTTTCATCTCAATAGGTTTATAGTTAAAAGGTAGGATAAGCCTCAGTTATGGTGTGTGCTTGTCGTCATTCGATGGGGCTTTATGGTAAAATGACAAGACCCACTGTGCAGTTGTTTGATATGACGTAACTACTTAGCAGGGGGTGTTTTTTGGGGAAAAATTTTCAATTTTTCCCCAAAAAAACACCCCAAAATGTGGGAGGAGAGAGAAAAATGAAATTTTTTCTCTCTCCTCCACACCCTTTTAAGCAGTTACGATATGACGATATTTGATGGTATGGTCACATACTGGAGAACGTGTTTTTTTTTAACAGCTTCTAAAACCTAGGATAACAGGACATCACTCATCAATCAATCCCCTGCCTTCTTTCACGATTTTGCCCTCTTTTTCCAGCTTCTTCATCAATCGGTCCAAAATACCATTGATGAAGTCCTTGCTCTTGTCGGTACTGTATTGCTTGGAGATTTCGACGTATTCGTTCAAGGTAACCTTCGTTGGTATAGTCTCGAAGGTCATCAACTCACATAGCGCCATTTTGAGTAGAATCATATCCATGACGGCGACCCGCTCGGCATCCCAATTTTTAAGTGCAGGTTCTATAATTTGCAGGATTTGCTCGTCCTCTTCGGTGACTTTTTTCAAGAGGATTTCACCAAACTCCTTCACTGTTTCATCAGTCGGCTCGAACTCATGGTAGAAGTCCCCTGTCACAGGCAATGCCTTAAGGGTTTTTTTCATCGCACCCACGATGAGCGATTTGTCGTCGTACCAAGAGAAGTAACGGTCATCCACCATCTCGTTGAAGTGCTCACTGCCGTTGAAGTGCTTGTAGAGGTTCAGCAAGGCATTGCGGTAATCATCGGGAGTTTCCGTTTTTTGCGCCAAGAACTCAACGTAATCCTCGGTTTTGGCGTACTCGTTGTATAGGTAACGAGTGTCGTCGTCTGAGAGTTTTTCCGCAATCTTATGGGTGGTTATGAGCGTTTTGAAGCCCCTGTTTTCTTCGATGGAGCGCACCATTTCATTCTCGCCAAGTTTCGCTTTGAAGGCTTTGTCCTCATCGGTGGGGCGCAACTTAGCTTGCTTACTGGTGTAGTCAACCTTTGAGTACTCTGCAACCCTGATAAGTTGGAGTACATTGAAAAGGTACATGTCAAAAGATTGGCGAATACTGTTTTGATAGAGGAGCATGGCGTGGCGAAGGCTAAGTTCCTTGTCACGGCTCATGGCATATAGCACCTGCATTACTTTGATGCGGATGTTTCTTCTGCTCAGCATAGTTCAATTTCAAACCTCACTCACCACAGCTTTTCAGGACATCTTTTGCCCTATTAATCCATTCAATTCAACAAACCTGAGCAAGTGAGGCAATTTCCGGTTTTGCGATTAAGAACTGCAAAGAAAGGGGTTTTTTGTCAATATTGTTAATTGGGATTATCCTTGGTGAATGATGAATGGTAAATGATGGACGATGGATTTGCAAGGCATTGATTGACAAGTATTTGCAAATCCAATCGGTCTAACCTATTTGTTCAACTTAACTTGGATTTTTGATTTGCTTGTTTTGAGGCTTTGGGGGGCTTACCTTCAAAACCTCAACAAAGAGAATTGTAGCTGTTCCAGTTTAGAAGGTTTAATGAAGTATAAACCGCCAAACCCTTCTAAACAGGAACAGCTACAAAAGATTACTGCTTTGGGGGCAACTTGATAAATTGTTGCTTCATCTCCTCGAAGCTCATCATGTCCTTGTAGTGCCATTTCTGCAAGATTTTGCCATCCTTCCAAAGCACGATGCCGGGGTTGGAGCGCATGATGGTCTTCAATAGCAGGTCGTCGGCGGTGAAGAAGGGGTACTCGCTGCCAGTCTGTTCCTTGAAACGGTTGATGGTGGCAGGGTCGTTGGGAGCTGTTGCGGCAAAGAACTTCACACCTGTGCCTTTTGCAGCCATGATGACCGGGTTGATGACCGTTTTGAACCTGTCCATGTACTCAGGATCAAAGAGAATGATTTCCTCTTTTACTTCTTTCGGTGTAACGGAGGCGACCCGTTGGGTATAAGTAAAGGAATCCGTCGCCGGTCACCAAAGTGCTGTCCGTAACATAAGTGGTGTCGTTGACGGTGGTCTTGATGATTTCCTTGCCGGCCTCCACAAGTTTATAGGCCACCACCATCAGGAAATAGCCAGTGTCTTGGAGCAACGCATCAGTCATGTTGGATCCGTCGGGGGAGGTGATTTCAAACTCACTGATTTTTGAGTGCTCGTAGTCTGGATTGGCTTTTACCTGCTCCATTTCCCATTCTGCTTCTGGGTATTTCTCGTACTCCTTCATGTATTGCTCATAAGGTACTGTGATGACCTCACCGTTCGATTTGCTTTTCATTTTGTAAGCCAATACTTTGTAGGCAGCAGCTTCTTCCTCGGCTTCTTTCGCACGTTGTGCCCGTACGTCCACCCCTTCACGGAACGGGCGGAAATCCACGAGCGGCTCGTTCATAAAGATATTGTAGTAGCTAAAGGCCGTAAAGCCAAGGGTGACGAGGATGGACACCCAACGGCGTACGCCAGTCGATAACAACTCGTGCATCTTCGAGTGGCGGAAAACAAAATAGAAAGCTGGAATGAGCAGGAATACATCCTTGAGGAAGCTTACTTTAGGTTTTAGCTTTAAAAAATCCCCGAAGCAGCCGCAGTCTGTTACCCGCATATTGGTCTTGACGTATTCGCCCCATTTGCCGAACTCAAAGAAGTTCACGCCACTTGGCACATAACCTGTGAGGTAGGTATAGCCCGTAAGTGCCGTAAAAAACAGGACCAAAAGCAGGAAGAGCCAAGCCGTCAGTTTTGGCCGATAGGCCAAAATCAACATGACGCCAAGCATGATTTCAAAAATGATGGTAGCCGCCGACAGCAGCACGGAGTGCCCTGCCAACCATGGGAACATGGGCGCAATGCCTTTGATTGCTGTTTCACCAAAAGTATAGTAAAACTCGGCAAAATACTGCTCTAACTTAAAGGCAGTGCCTAACGGGTCAACAGCTTTGACATAGCCGGAGAAGATGAAAAGCGAACCGCAAAAATGCTGGAGATAGGTCATCACCCAGCTTTTCACCCGGTCTTTAAATGCAACGCCTGTGATGGCAGTCAATATGGCCGCTGCGATGGCCACGTAAAGGATTAAAGTATAAATCGTCATGTCTTTCTGGATTTACTTTTTGTTGGAATGAATGGATTACTTATTGGCGTGGCGGCAAATGGGCGAATCAACCCTTATCAACCTCATCAACTTTTATCAATCTCTCCCAAAAGAATCAACGCAAAAATAGCATAGTTGGCTATGTCTGCATAGTTGGCATCAAGTCCCTCAGAGGCAAGCGTCTTGCCCTTGTTTTCCTCGATTTGCCGGATGCGCAGTAGTTTCATCAAAATCAAATCGGTGATGGAGCTGATGCGCATGTCTCGCCATGCCTCGCCGTAATCGTGGTTTTTGGCAACCATCAGGTTCCGCACGGCTTCTACCTGCTCTTCGTAAAGTTTACGGGCAACGGCTTGTGCAAGTTCCAATTCTTCTTCGTCTTTAAGCTCCAACTGGATGAGAGCCATGTAGGCATAGTTGACGAGGCCGATGAAATCGCCCTCGATGGAATCCTCGACCATTTGTTTCGATTTCTCATCAATACTACGGATGCGCTTGGCTTTAATGAAAAGCTGGTCGGTCAAAGAAGAAGGCCGCAAGATTCGCCAAGCGGTACCATAATCGTGCGTCTTTTTCAAGAAAAGGTCTTTACACCGCTTCACCACGGCGTCGTATTGTACCAATGTTTTATCCACAAGCTGATTTTATTGCGCTGCAAAATTCTTCAACAAAGCTGGCTGATGCTGTTAATGCCAGGTTAACCAAGGGTTAACGGATAACGGTGGACGGTGGACGCCTGACGGTATATAAAGTTACTGTCCGTCCACCGTCTATCGTCCGCCGTTAACCGTTCTTCAACTCCCGATAGTACGCATAATAATAAGGTATCGTCTCAATGCCTTTGTAGTAGTTGAACAGGCCGTAGTGTTCATTTGGCGAGTGGATGGCATCGCTGTTGAGGCCGAAACCCATGAGCACGCTATCTACATTCAACACATCCTTGAACAAGGAAACGATGGGGATATAGCCGCCTTCCCGCTTGGGGATGGGGTCTTTTCCAAAAGCCTTTGCCATGGCCTTGTGCGCAGCTTGGTATTCTGGTGTGTTGGTAGGTGTTACACCAGGTTCGCCTCCGTGCATCCGAATCACCTTCACCTGTACGGAGGGTGGGGCCAGCGACTTGAAATGCGCTTCGAACAGGTCGTAGATTTTTTCGCAACGTTGGTGTGGCACTAGGCGCATTGAGATTTTGGCGAAAGCTTTTGATGGCAGGACGGTCTTGGAACCTTCGCCTGTATAGCCTCCCCAAATGCCGTTGCAGTCCAGTGAGGGTCGAATACTGGTTCGCTCCGAGGTCGTATATCCTTTCTCACCCTGAACATCGCCGATGGCAAGGTCTTCCATATAGTCGGCAAGGCTAAAGGGAGCCTTGTTCATGGCTTCCTGTCTTTCTTGCTTTCGTTCAGCACGTCGTCATAGAAACCGGGGATGGTGATTTTACCATTTTTGTCAATCAATTTGTCAATCATACCCGCCAGCACGTTGATGGGGTTGGCCACGCCACCGCCATAGACGCCGGAATGAAGGTCACGGTTCGGGCCAGTTACTTCCACCTGTAAGTAGGCAAGGCCCCTGACGCCCGTTGTAATGCTGGGGACATCGTTGGCGATGATGCTCGTGTCAGCGCACAGTACCACGTCACAGGCCAGTTTTTTCTTGTTTTTTTCAACGAAAGGACGGAAACTGGGCGAGCCGACCTCTTCCTCTCCTTCGATGCAAAACTTAACGTTGCAGGGCAAGGTGTTGGTTTTCACCATAGCCTCGAAAGCCTTGATGTGCATGTAGGCTTGCCCCTTGTCATCGCAGGAGCCTCGTGCAAAGATGGCTCCTTGTGGATGTACCTTCGTCTTTTTGATGACTGGCTCAAATGGCGGTGAAGTCCACAGGTCGAGCGGGTCAGGCGGCTGCACATCGTAATGGCCATAGACCAGCACGGTCGGCAGCTTTTTGTCTATGATTTTTTCCCCGTAAATGACTGGGTAGCCGTCCTTCGCCTTGCCATCCTTTTTGTGCGAGGTGGGGCAGACTTCCACATTGTCCGCACCGGCGTCCCTCAGGCTTTGGGCGACGACCTGAGCGGTTCGTAGCACATCATCCTTGTACTTGGGGTCAGCGCTGATGGAAGGGATGCGGAGCAGTTCAAGCAGTTCGTCGAGGAACCGCTGCTTATTTTGAGCAATGAAATCTTGTGCTGGTTTCATATTGAAAAGATTATAAGGATTGTTGAATTGTGGAGTGGTTAGGGAAACATTTCAGCAATCACGATTTTCGGCCAAAGATAGACAAGCGGGCTTTTTCGCATTGGAAAAAATCACGAAATCAAACAAAACGAGATTGCTCATGGCATATTTGGTTGCCTTTTACGATTGCTGGGACATGAGTAACTCAGAAAGGCGTACTTCCGTGATTCCAAACTCGATTTTGCCGCCTTCTGCAAAGCTGATGGCACCAGACTCTTCTGAGACGATAAAGGCAGAGGCGCCACTGCGCTCGGTTACACCAAGCCCTGCCCTGTGCCGAAGCCCTGCTTTTGATGGCAATTGAACACTATCGGTAATAGGAAGGATACAACTGGCTGCAAGGATTTTTCCTTTACCAATGACCACTGCCCCATCGTGCAGGGGACTTTCTTTTTGGAAAATGCTGAGGAGCAAGGATTGGCTGATGTTGGCGTCCAGCCGGATACCGGATTGAAGCACAGACTCCATTTCAAAACTGTGCGAAAAAACGACAAGCGCCCCGATTTTCTCTTTGGACATGCGCAGCAAAGCGTGCTTTACTTCGATGTTTGAGGCTTCGTTGATGGGCCGCTTGTCAAGGTTGCGGGTAAGCCAACGCAGCATAACATCCGTGCGGCGGCCAAGGGTGGTATTGCCGAGCATCAGCAGGAAGCGGCGCACCTCTGGCTGAAAAATAATGATGATGATGATGAAGCCGACGTTGACGAACTGGCTCAGGATCATCGTGAGCATGTCCATTTTCAAGATGCCCACCAGCCACCACAACAGGTAAATGATGACGATGCCGATGAAAATATTGAAAGCGATGCTCCCTTTCAACAACAGGTAAACCCGGTAGATAAGGTAGCCAACAATGGCCACATCCAGCACATCCCAAAGGCTCACAGGCAGGAAGCCGATTTCAAAAAGGAAGGTCATCAAAATGGGAACAGTTAATTTTAGCGGTAAATATGGCCATTTTTGGGTTTATCTGCGAAATCATGTGATTTTGGCAAGAACTTGAGCTTTCAAAAAAATAGGCGCTAACGGATTTGGTTAGAGCATCCTACATTTGCTGCCGAACAAGGCAATCAATAAGCGGATTGCCTTTATGCTTTATGTTAGGTTTAAAATTGCCAACAGACCCTCGATGGGTTGACCTTGCTGAAATGGACTTGGCGGAGATTCTGACCGACCACGCCTATTGTGAACAAAAGGCGGCGACTTCCTGCATCTCGCTCATTCAAGGCTATCCTGACAAGACGAAAATGGTCAAGGAATTGGCGCCCATCGTAACGGAAGAGTGGGGGCATTTCCGCTTGGTGTTGCTGGAGTTGGAACGCCGCAACCTAAAACTCGGGTACCAACGCAAGGACGAGTACGTGAACGAACTTTTGAAGTTTGAAAAAAAAGGTGGCGGTCGTGAGGAAAGATTGCTCGAACGGCTGCTCATTTGTGCGCTGATAGAAGCCAGGAGCTGCGAGCGTTTCCGGTTGCTCTCGGTAAACTTGAAGGAAGATGACCTGAAAGAATTTTATCATAAATTCATGGTGTCGAAGCAGGGCATTACCGGCTTTTCATTGACCTTGCAAAGACTTATTTCCCAGAGGAACAAGTAAAAGCAAGGTGGCGGGAGTACCTTGAAAAAGAAACTGAAATAATGCAGCGCTTGGAACTTCGTGGCGATCGAATCCATTAATTCGAAATAATTTTTTGGATTGTTACACGAGTTTGAAATTTTTCGCCAATTTTTGCAAAAACCAAAAAGGGCCAAGACTGCCAGAACTAGCTTTTACGCTTGATTGTTGTCCATAATGAAGGATAGTAAGGCTTTTTTCTCGATGTACTATCGCTATTGAAATATGTGGCAACTTTTTTGTTTAGTTTGGCGTAATTCTTAATATTAGAATCCAAGAAAATTCGTTTTTGAAAAAAATCATTTTTCGTGAACAATAAAGTTGACTACACAATCCACAACCTCAAACCAACAAATGATTAGGTTATGCGCCAATTAAAGATTACCAACAAGATTACCACCCGTGAAAGTCTTGCATTAGACAAGTACCTAAATGATATTGGCAAGATTGACATGCTCACTGCCGAGGATGAGGCTGACCTTGCCCGTCGTATTCGGACTGGTGACCAAGATGCGCTCGAAAGATTGACAGAGGCCAATTTGCGATTTGTGGTATCTGTTGCGAAGCAATACCAAAACCAAGGGCTTTCGCTCAGCGACCTTATCAATGAAGGAAACGTCGGCTTGATGAAAGCCGCCCGCCGTTTTGACGAAACCAAAGGATTCAAGTTCATCTCTTATGCAGTTTGGTGGATTCGCCAGTCCATCCTACAGGCCATCGTAGAGTATTCCCGCATTGTCCGGCTTCCGCTCAACAAGGTCGGATCCTACAATAAAGTAAACGAAGCGTTCATCTCTTTTGTACAGGAGTTCGAGCGTGAACCGACCGACGAAGAGCTTGGCGAGATTCTGGAACTGTCCGCCAAGGAAGTCTCCAACTTGTTGAAAGGCAGCATCCGGCACGTGTCTGTTGATGCCCCAATTGGCGGCGAAGACAGTGACTCGACCATGCTCGACCTCATCGCCGATGCCGATGGCCAGCGCCCCGACGATGCGCTGATGGATCAATCCTTGAAAGATGAGGTGCAGGCCGGGCTTTCCATTCTGGCGCCAAGAGAAGTTGAGGTACTATCCGCTTATTATGGCTTGAATGGGCACAAGGCACTGACCTTAGAGGAAATTGGCGAACTTTATTGCTTGACACGTGAGCGAGTGCGCCAGATAAAGGAGCGAGCAATCAGGCGACTTCGAAAGTCTTACAATCGCAATGCACTCAAATCCTATCTTGGGTGACAAATGAAAAAAGAAAAGAAGCCTTGCCAAATTCGGCAAGGCTTTTTTCATTTATGTCGAAAAATTGATTGGTTGTAATGTGACTATGACCTAAAATTGCCGATTAAAATATTTTAAAGATGATAGGAATTGCTTTGTCGCTATTGTTTATGGTGCTGCTTGCCTTGGTAGTAATGACCGTGGGCATGAAGTTGATGCAGAACTACAAGCCGGGGCGAAACAAGATTCAGAAAGATTTGCAGCAGATTAGGGCAGAGTTGGCACCCTACGTTGCAGAGTTGGTGCCATTGACCTCGGAAGAGATGGAGCAGCTTTCATTCAACCAAATCAAGCGGAACACTAAAAGCGGAATGATAAAATCCTCAAAAGGGGTTATCACGACCATCTACCATGAACCTGTGGTGGCATGGGCCTACAAACGTTATGTGAGCAAGGACGAGAACGGACTGCTCTATGCCAGGACCCACAATCAAGAATTCATCTATAGGCTAAAAAAAGGGGAAACAGAAATGGTGATAGGCGAAAAATTGATTGGGTTCCTAAATGATCAAGGAAAGGTCGTGAACCAAAAAGGTGACAAGCAGATCGCTCAGTTGAGCCAAAATTACGAGAACCAGGTCTTGCCATTAAAGGTAAACGATAAATTGGTTGGAGGGCTTGCCAACCCTGAAAAAGGGCAAAAGGGCAACACACGGGTTTTTCAGCACTTGACTAAAATGGAAAAAGAGGAGGAGGAATTGGTGCTTTCCCTCTCTATTTTAGAGGCGGTCAAGCGGGAAGTGAACATGAGATGAGCTACATTCTTATGTAATCCATTGAAAACCATAGCGAATTGACAAAAAAAAAAGGAAATTCTCTTGCATGTTGGCCAAAATAAATACTTTTGGCCGCTAAACACCGATTCCCTTTTTCTGAATGCCAGAACGATTTGGACTTATTGATCTAAAGACAAAATTCTATTCAACCTGCCTGCTCTTTGCCAATGCAGATGTACTTTCCAATGGAATCCAGCCCGCATACTTACTGATAAAGGGGTAACTACACACTTCGACATACCAGTTTTAGGGAGGAAAACGGTGAAACAAGATTGTCTTGGAGGTAAATTCCAAGATGAGATTTCGTAATTTGAATTCTCAGCAGGGAACAATCCTTTGAACGGGTTGGTGCCGGCTTCGTCAAATACTCAGTTTTACTCATCAAACTTCTGAAACATGAAAGTTTCGTTACTTAACCATTCACCAAATCGAGTTTTTGGTTTGTTGCGAAAAGCACCCATTCAAGCAATTATGGCCTTGTTGTTGGTGTTTGCAGCGACACATCTCGCCTGGGCAGAAGGCTCAGTGGATCTCTTAAACCCTCCCTCCTCCAAAAGGCTCTGGCTGGACACTCGTGACCCTCAACAGTTCAAGGTGTATGCCAATGCTGGCGAATTCATCAACGTGGGTTCCAGTCACTTGGGCTTTGACGGTACAGGGTTCATCAGCGTTTACCGGCCCAACGGCACCCTTGCCATTACTTTCAATGACCTTGGCAGCACCAGCGGCCTTGGCGTCATTGACAACCTCTCCGAGGAGTTGGCTGGGCCAAATGGCGGCGGGACGACCAACGGACTTGGCTATACGCCAGGCGTTTTCTCCGCTGACATGGCAGGTGTTTGGACCGTGGTTTTTGACTATAACGTCAATTACAGGTCAACGGCTGATTTCACCAATATTGCCAACAACTTCCCTTGGACAAGGGCAGTAAACCAAGACCAAGCCCACAGGCGGGCGATTTTGGCGTGGGATATCACGATAACAACAGGTGGCGCTGGCAACCAGCCAAATTCCACAAGGCAATCTGGTAGGGTATATACCAACCAGTTCAATGGGTTGATCAATGGGAATGCTCCTGACAATACAACTTCCCCCACTCTTTATGTGATAACAAGGGATGGCTATCAATATGAAGTGGACATTGTGGATGCCGATCCTTTCCGCTTCCCTATTTCTTCCAACTCCTTGGGTTTGGTACGTAAAGATGGACAAAACTTTACGCCAGTATATAAATCGCTCCTCGAAACTGCTTTTACCAGAAGTGCTGACCCTACAACTTGGGTGAATGGCAACATTTATTATTATGAGCCACAAGCAGCCGACAACAGCGACATCGGCTTGATCAACAACAAGATTTTCTTGAACCGACCAGACCCAAACTTGCCGGCAACCGCAATGGTTGTGGACATTTATGAGGGAACAAGAAGCGAACCCTTCGAGGAGGTATTGCCACATGAATTCATCCCGGCTGATCCTTCACCAACGGTTTACACCACTTGGCTTTATACGGCCGCTCCTCAGATTCTTTCCTATAGTGCATTTGTCACAGCGGCAAACCCTGGCGGGTTGCCATGTGCATCAGGGGGATTTCTCTTCGGAAAGGGTGGTTACTTCATCTTTGATTCAAATATTGGTGGCAACGTTACGCTCCAATTGGACATCAATAACAACGGTTCTTACAACGACCCTGTTGACGTGACCCTGCTGAGCGGTCTAAACGCCCCATTGGATTCTGTTTATTGGGATGGCCATGATGGATTGGGCAACCAAATCCCTGTTCAGAACAATTTCCCATTGGTATGGCAGACCACTATACAATATGGTGAGATTCACATCGCCAATGCAGACGTAGAGAACAACTATGGTGGTGTGGAAATCAACTTGCTCAATCCACCTGCAGGCGATACCGGTCCTACAGATCTTTTCAATTTTGACCACACCTTGGTCAATGGTCCGATCAGTTGCCCGACACCGCCTTGTACCAACACTACACCGTTGCTAACGAATATCCCGTTTACTTACCAAAACAATTTTGGCAACGACAAATACCTGGACGAATGGACTTTCCGCCAAGGGGATACCTTGAACCAGGTGGATACCATTGACATACTGTTGGAATGCTGTGTGGTGCCTACCATCAGTTCAATAATTGTCGGAGGAACACAATGTGTTGGCCAAGACCTAATCCTTACTGCCACCAACACTGCTGCAGGTGTTGATACCATGACCTATGTTTGGACAGGCCCCGGCATCCCGGGAGGTCAAGTTTCGGGAGGTCCGGTTACAGGATCAAGCACTATCAGCCTGAACCTACCCAACGTCCAGGCGAGTGCCTCAGGGCAATATACTTTGGTAGTGACCAATGTGGATGGTTGTACCTCCACGCCCGTTTCTATCAACTTAAATATTGGCCTCACCCCTGTTTTGACGGCAGGAACAGGCGGGGGCAGCTTCTGCCAAAACGACAGTACCACCTTGGTTGCCAACAACTCTACGCCGGGCATAGGCAGCATGACCTGTACTTGGTCTGGCCCAAATGGTTTCACCACCATACAGAACGTCAATGGAAGCGACCCGATTTCCGTTTCGCTTACCAATATGAACAGTTCATTTTCTGGAACCTACACATTAATTTGTGTCACTTCGCCAGAGAACTGTTCCTCGAACTCAGTCAGTTTCAACGTTCAGGTAAATGAAACACCAAGCATTGTAGGGCTTACTCCAAATGGAGCATTCTGTGAAGGGGCATCGCTTACTTTGTCAGCAAGCAATGGCACTGCTGGCACAGGTGATATCCGCTATTTCTGGACTGGACCAAACGGCCCATTATTGCCAAACGGACCGCTACCAGAAAATGCTCAATACCAAGTCACAATTCCAAGCCTTTCGCTTTCAGATGCTGGCACCTATAGTGTTTACCTTGAGACACTGGGCGGTTGCAGGTCAACGACACAAACTGTGAACATAGCAGTGAATCCAGCACCCAATATCACAGTAACAGGAGGAGGTGATGCTTGCATAGGTCAAGACGTGACCTTGACTGCCTCCAACAGCACCGCAGGTACTGGCCCGGTTTCCTATACTTGGACGAATGGCTCAGGTGTTGTCGTTGGAAGCGGCAGCGCAGGTGCTGGCTCGAATTGCATCCTTGAACTGAACGATGTGACTCAGGCCAATTCGAGTACTTATACCATCACAAAGACCATTGATGCAACTGGCTGTTCTGCCACGGCTTCGACCACATTGAACATATTGCCGGGTTTGAACCTTGTTGACCTGACGCCAGATACCACCATCTGCGAGTTTTCAAGTCTTCTCTTGACTGCCACCAACACAGTTAGCGCCGGTACGCTTACCTACGAGTGGGTCGGGCCGAACAATACAAGCCTTGGTGTGCTGAGCGCCGATAGCAACGGCAATTTAAGTTCAATCATTTCGGAGGCGACTCCTGCCCATTCTGGTCAGTGGATTCTAACGGTTACATCAGCAACAGGTTGTAATGCGGCTGACACGGTGAATGTCACCGTTCAGCCTGGCGTAAGAATTGTTGACATTACAGGCGATAGCACCTACTGCGCCAATGAACAGTTGAACCTAAATGGCATAGGCGAAGGGTCTGCTGCTTCCGTTTCTTTTACATGGACTGGTCCTAGCGGCAATATTATCAATAGCGGTGGGCCTGGCCTGCCCCCAACCGGGCCGTTCCCAGCCGGCAGCAGCGTTGCCGTTGCTGGCCCCTATGTGCTGGAAGTGACGGTTGACGGCAATTCATGCAGCGACACTGAAACGGCTACCATCAATATTGACCCGCAGCCTATTGTGGAAATTGTGAACGATGACAACACGCTTTGCAACCTTGACACTTTGCAAATCTGCGGTCGAGTCACGTCTCCTGCCAATCCAGGCACGTTTACTTATACATGGACAACTCCCAATGGAACGCAAATACCAGGAACGGCCACCGGTTCAGATACATTCTGTAGAATGATTTCGCCAATGCAGACCTATGGTGCGGGAACTTACAGCTTGGTTGTCACGGTCAATGGATGTACTTCCGAACCGGATACTTTCAATGTCAACCTATGTCCGAACCCAACCATATCTGCGCTTAGTGGTGGTGGAACTTATTGCGAAGGCGATACTGCCCGACTTTGTTTTTCCAATACCAACCCGCTGGTAACGAGCTTCAACTATACCTGTACATTGCCGGATGGCACTCAGATTTTCGGCCAAACCAGCACCAACGAAGAGATTTGCTTTGATGCCATCCAAGAGGGCGAATATTGCTGCTCTATTGAAGCGTTTGATTGCGCTTTTGAGGGCTGCCCTTCCAGCCTTGTTTGTGCCACGGTGGATTACCAAGAAGGAGCAGTCCTTGAAGTGCCTACCACCATTGAAGTATGTGCAAATGAACCTTTATTGCTAACAGGTACAAATAGCTTGCCTTGCAGTGGTCAAGTTACCTTCACATGGAATGGGCCGGGTGGATTTACATTTAGCAACAGCGCCCCTTGTGGTGGCCCATTTACAGCCACTGTTAATCCTCCAATCCCAGGCCAATATTGCCTGATTGCACCAGCCAACAACACGTGCTTTGACACCGCTTGCGTAACGGTGATTGTCAATCCCGTTCCATTTGTTGTGAACAACACCATCAATGGCGGTGGCGAATTCTGCGCTGGCGAGCAAACCACGCTGACGGCTACTGTTTCCATTTCAGACAATACGCCGATCACTTACCAGTGGTGCCGCAACGACGTGCCCATCCCAGGCCAAACGGGCACTGTACCGAGTGGCTCGGTCGTTACCCTTGACCTTGGCATTCTGGTTACAGGTGAAAGCGGCAACTATTGCTTGAAACTGACCTCCATCAACGGTTGTGAAAACGACCCACCGACCTGTACGCAAGTCACCGTGAACCCAACACCTGAGATCGTGGTCACGAGTGGTGGCGGTACCTACTGCGAGGGCGTAGATGTATTGCTATCCGGCACGGGCACGCCCGGTCTCGGCAACGTGACCTATACTTGGACGGGGCCGAACAACTTCGTGTTCAATGGCGGCCCAGTGCCAAGCCAAGGCCCATTCCCCGCAACGGTGAATGACATCCCACAAGCAGGTGACGGCGAGTACACGCTCATCGTAAGGAGCGGTGCATGCGCCGATACAGCCATCGTTATTGTGGTGGTAAATCCAAAGCCAATCATTACTGTGCTAAGTGGTGGTGGCGCTTTTTGCGCTGGTGAAAAAGTAACCGTCTCATTCACAATAGACCCGAACGGGGCAGATAGCGTGTTCTGGGAACTGAATTGTGGCAGTTTTGACGATAGTGGGGTCGTGACGACTTTGACCACTATTAATATAGAGTTAATGCCAATGGGCAACGAGACCTGCACCATCACCGCAAGGTCGGAGAAAGGCTGTGAGGCCGACCCAAGGGAGATTCAGATGACCGAGCAGCAATTGCAAGACCCTGTTATCACTGCCAATGGTGACCCAGGTTCGACGGTGCTTTGCGAAGGCGATGACCTGGTATTGGCGACCACGACCCAAACGGGTACGAACGTCACCTACTGTTGGTTCTTGGATGGGGTATTGATTGACTCGACGGAAGTACCTACTTTCCCAGTACCGCCAGTGCCCGGCAGCTATACAGTAACTGTGAAGGTTGATGGCTGTACGGCCACTTCCCAACCCGTCATCGTGACCGACCCAGAATCGCCAGTTGCCAATGACGACGAATACAACGAAGGCACACCCGGAACAGTCGAAGGAAATGTATTAGACAACGACGATACCTCTACAGGCGTAGAAATCACAGAATATACCCAACCTGTGGATGAAAATGGGAATCCGAATGGTTCGGTAGTCGTGAACCAAGATGGAACGTTCACCTATACGCCCGGCGTCCCAGCCGAATCACCGGTGACTTTCACTTATACTATCTGCTTGGTGGACTGCGATGATTGCGATGATGCCACGGTCACTATCAATTTCGTGTTGGAGTGCATACCGCCAAACATCATCACACCAGATGACAGCCCTGAGGTCAACGATAATTTCCATATTGATTGCCTTGGCGAAACACCGGGCGATGAGCCTCCTTCTTCGCTTATCAATAATCGCCTGCGCATCTTCAACCGCTGGGGCGACGAGATTTATGTGGCCGAACCCTACACGAATGAATGGAAGGGGACTTTCGGAGACGATGAGAAACCAGTACCTGCTGGCACTTATTACTACTTGTTCATCTTGGACAAGACGAAGGGTGACGGCGATGACAATGTACTTTCTGGCTACATTAAAGTAGTCCGCTAAACTGATTGGTTGGCTTGTGGAAACAGTAAATCCTGCTTCCACAAGCCGCTCGTTTCCAACAACAACCATTTAAATTTTGAACATGAAAAAGCTAATATATACCTTCTTCATTACCTTCATCAGCGTATCGGCGTGGTCGCAAAGCGAAGCCATCTATACGTTCAACCTGTTCAACCAGTTGAACTTCAACCCTGCTTATGCAGGCTCGAAGGATGTACTGGACGCTGGCCTGATCTACCGCAACCAGTGGTACTCTGGGATTGACGGTACACCAAAGAACATCAACCTCTATGGCCACATGCCAATTGCCAAGAACCGCAGCGGCATCGGCCTCAATATTTTGAACGACAAAATCGGCTTGGACAAAATCCTGACGGTGGCCGGAAATTATGCCTACAAGATCAAGTTCAACCGCGGTAACGTACTTGCCATCGGCTTGAACGCTAGGGTGGAAAATGCCCGCTCCGACTGGGACGAAGCCAACGAAGCCGTTGAAGGTGGCGATAGTGAAATTGGTAACGGCGTGGCTTCAACGACCACTTTCAACGTAGGCCCAGGCGTCTTCTTCAAGAACAGCAAGTTCTACATTGGGGCCTCCTTGCCGAGGATGTTGGCCAACTCGCTCTACAATGACAAAAGCCAGTTTGGTGGTCAGGTGAACACTTGGTTCTTCCAAGGTGGCCTTGCCCTGCCGCTTGGCCGCAACGTGGAACTCTTGCCAAACGTGCAGGTGCGCTACAACCCAAGTGCCCCCTTCGACTTCGACGCCAACCTGAACGTAATGTTCAGCGACCGTATCATGGTTGGAGCCATGTACCGCTATCAAGATGCGCTAAATGCGCTCTTGGCTTATCAATTCAACAATGGCCTGCGCCTTGGGGTAGCTTATGATTTTACCGTGTCTGAACTTAGGAAAGCAACGAATGGCAGTTTCGAGCTGATGCTCGGCTACACCTTCCCTTGCGAGGACTGCAAAATCAAGAGCCTGCGATATTTTTGATACTTGATACTTGTTGCTTGATATTGGATTCTGGATACTCGATATCGCACCCAGCATCCTGTAACCAGCATCCAGTGTCCAGTATCCAACATCAATCTTAAAATAGAAAAACGATGAAAAATATAAAACCCTTGTTTTTGCTTATTGCCCTCGCTGTGAGTTTCCAGCTCATCGGGGCAGCAGGGTATTGAGTTGAAAAACATCAAGGAAGTCAACGTCAAGGAACTTGACTTCAGTCCGATTCCATTTGGGAACGGCATCATTTACACCTCTTCAAAAAGCAACCGCTTTTTGAAATGCCCCTCCGACAATGCAGGGGACTATACCGACATCAAGTATGCCGAGAAAAAAGCCGACGGCAGTTTCGACAAGCCTGTGCCGCTCTCCGGTGATATCAATGGCAAGTACAACGACGGCTGCGCTGCCATTTTCCCGGGCAGCAACAAGATGATTTTCACCCGAAACAACCTGAACGGCCGCAACAGTCAGGAAATCATTGACCTGAAGCTCTACACTGCCGACCTCGTTGGCGACAAGTGGGTGAACGTGACGGAACTGCCGTTCAACAGCGACGACTGGTCAACTTGCCACCCTGCACTTTCAAGGGACGGCAATCTGCTCGTCTTCTCCTCCAACCGCCCCGGCTCCACTGAAAACACGATGGACCTTTGGTACGCCAGGTTGGAAGGCGGCATCTGGAGCATTCCGACCAATTTGGGTTCCAGTGTAAACTCTACTGGGAACGAACTTTTCCCTTTCCTCGACGAGAACAACAACCTGTTCTTTTCTTCCAACAGGGCTGGGGGCAGTGGCGGCCTCGACATTTGGGCGGCAGCCATGAACGCAAGCGGCCAGTGGGAACTCATTGGCAACCTCGGTGCTCCGTTCAGCCAGCCGGGCGACGACGTGAACTTTGTTTCCTTGAACGGCGGTACCGAAGGCTATTTCGCCAGCGACCGGGCGCATTCCGATGCCCAAGGTGCCGACGATATTTATGTTTGGAAATATGCACCAGAAGATGTGGATGCCATCATCGCCGTGGTGGACAAGGAGACCAATGCCCGGCTACCGGGCGCTACGGTGGAACTGACACCGGTTTCCTATACCAGTATGTTGGACAAGATTTATGGTGGCGGGGTTGCCACTGCCTCGAAAAGCAACCTCACGACGGACAAGAACGGTGAGGTGACGGTGAAGGTCAGAAAGGGCACCAAGTACAGCATAGTTACAAACAAGACGGACTACAAATCGGACAAGCGGGAAGTCACTGCTGATGAAATCGCCGCCAAGCAGCCTTATATCATTCCGCTCGAAAAGGACAAGTTCTACGGCAAGCTGATTGTCGAAGTATATGACGAGCAAACAGGTGCCCGCATCCCATTGGCCGACATCAAAATCGTGGACAAGAAAACGGGCAAGGTCGTCAACCTGACGGGCGACGGCAACGGCGAAGCATTTACGCAGGTTGACTGCTCAGGCCAATATGAAATAACCGTCACCAAGTCGCCCTATTACTCCAACACCGTAACTGCCCCCATCAATTTCTTCCTTGATTGCAAGGACGGAGAAGTGCGCATCCGTGTGCCGCTCAAAGGGCCGAACATCGTCATGTTGGAGCCAATCTTCTTCGATTTCGACAAATATTACATCCGCAAAAAAGATGCACAGCCAACGCTGGACAACTTGGTCGAAATCATGAACCGCTATCCGACGCTGCAAGTGCGCCTCGGTGGCAATACCGACGCCCGTGGCACCAACCGCTACAACGACCGGCTGTCCACCAACCGGGCCAATTCCGCCAAGGCATACCTCATCAAGAAAGGCATCGCCAAGGAGCGGATTTACACAGACCAGTACGGCGAGACCAAGCCCATCAACAACTGTACGGACGAGGTCTTTTGCCCTGAAACCGACCACCAGCTCAACCGCCGGGTGGACGTGATGGCCGAGCGCCACCAAGAGCCAGCCATTGACTTCAAGACCCGCCCCGTCAGCGAGATGAAGATTGAATCGGACAGGAAGGACAAGAAGAAGTGAGTTGGCAGTTTGCAGTCAGGGTCTGCTGTAACTTAAAATGATTGCAATTGCCACTCGATTTAAAGCATAGGAGAATTTCCGACATAATATGAAAAATGGAAGCCGCAGCCAGTGATGGTTGCGGCTTTTTTTGTGGGTGGGAAATGTATTTCCCCTTTATTACTGCGGTAGGGAACAGTCAATACACCAGATTACTACCGTAAATTTCCCAATTTCCCAATTCCCCCAGTTCTCCAACTTCCTCCACCTTCTCTTCCTCCTTTATCTCCGTCATGGCAGCATGGAGGCGTTGTTGCTCGTTATGGTACAATGGTGGGTGCTTCTACTGGCACAGCCAACAGCACGATATTCGTCGGGGGCATGGTGCCTACGGTAATTTTTTTCCTGAGTATCAGTGGCTGGTAGCTGCCAGCACTGGTGTGGATTGGGTTCAAGTCGGAGATTGTGAACCAGCGCATTTGGAGCAGACTATATATCAGTCGGGCAATTGTAAGAATGACCTTGAAAACCTTTCATGCACAGCTTGCGAAGTTGCAAACTTTGCAGCACTTCTTTTTTGATTGGCTGCGAGAATAATACTTGTCAAAACTGAGATTCTAGCTGCGTAAGGAAGACTTTGTCAGCCGAAAGGCAACAGTCTCAAAACTGCCTTGTCCTTACCCAAAACTCCGGACTGATGAAAAACATTCTGTACACCCTTATTTTATTGTCAATTCATGCAAAGGCACAAGTCCCGTCAAACGTGGCACCCCTGGATTTCTACCAGTATGGCGTTGTGCTGGAAATCCCCGGCATGAAAACAGTGGAGGTGCAAAAGGACATCCCTTACCAAACCAATGACAAAGGCAGCCTTTACCTTGACCTCTACAGGCCACCACAACTCAAAAAAACAGAAAAGCGCCCCGCCATCATTTTCCTGAATGCCATTGGAGACGAAGCAGGGAAGGCCAAGGTGAAGGAATGGGGCATTTATGCAAGCTGGCCGAGGCTCATCGCTGCTAACGGATACATTGGCATTAGTATGGAAGCCGACCCCGAACATATCCAGCAAAGCATAGAAGGCTTATTCGATTTCATCGCAAAAAACGCCCACCAATACCAAATTGACGCCGACCGCTTGGGGGTATATGCCTCCTCTGCCAATGTGCGGGGCGCAATGGCCTACCTCATGGGACAGACCGCCTCCCCCGGCATAAAGGCCGCTGTGTTGTTTTATGGATGGCCGCCTAGTGGCCCCTACCGCAAGGACCTCCCAGTCATGGCCATTATAGCCGAAACGGACGCCCGTCCTGGCTCTTATGACGAACTTTGGAAGGAAGTGCTCACCAACAAGGCACCTTGGACCCTGAAAATGGCTTCCGGCCTTACCCATGCCTTCGACGCTTTTTGCGACAATGACGCTGCCCGACGTGTCATTCTGGAAGCCCTGGCCTTCTGGAAGACCCAGCTCGACCCCGTCCCACAGCCCACTTGGGCCCCATCAACAGGACGGGAGGTGATTGCGCTCCGTTATACCAATGACCACGAGCAGCTGCTACCAAAACTAAAGGCGTTGGCTGACCAATATCCCAATGATGAATCGGTACAGTCCACCTATGCCGAAGCGCTGGTGCAGGCCCAGCAGTTTGCGGAAGCGGAAAAAATCTATTGTACCTTGTTGGAAAAGGCACCGAAAAGCCACAATGCAAGGATAAGCCTCATCGTGACGCTCTGTAAACAAGGCAAAGTAGCTACAGCGGAAAACCAAATCGCCCAATTGCTGCAATCCGACCAACTTGATGCCAGCACCTATTCCAACCTTGGCTTCTACCTGCTGCAGCTCGAAAAAGCCGCCGATGCTGCGAAATATTATGAAATAGCCCTCGCCTCGCAGCCCGATGGCTTTGATTATTACCATCTCGCCTGCGCCTATGCCCTCAACAACCAAGCCGACAAGGCCATTGGCGCCCTTGAAAAAGCCATCGGTTATGGCTATGGCCAAAAAAAGCAATTGGAAAACGACCCCCGCTTGGCACAGCTTATGGCCGATAAGCGGTTTCAGGCTTTGGTGGAGCAGTTGAAATAGCAGACGCTATTGCCTGAATCATGGTTTATGCAAATCATGGGTTGATAACATGCAATTCGCAGGAATGCACATCCGTGGCAACTTTTCAGCCAAACTTACCTTTAAAAAGCAAGGGCATCTATACCTTCATCTAAAATCATTGCACACCACCCAACCAAAGCCTATTTTGTTGCCGCAACAATACCGACCAATTT
The DNA here is from genome assembly GCA_016714985.1 of Saprospiraceae bacterium. Classification (GTDB taxonomy): domain Bacteria; phylum Bacteroidota; class Bacteroidia; order Chitinophagales; family Saprospiraceae; genus UBA6168. Next base: position 179,009 of record JADKBS010000012.1, read on the forward strand.
TCCAATGAAATACCTACATCTTCTTGTCGTCGTGGCCTTGCCGTTTTTCCTGTTTGCGCAAGCCCCCACCATTTACACGGTCTTAAACGTCCCCAACCCGAAAGACGGGGGGAATGGCTATGTGAGCGACCCGACCGGGATTATCGGCCCGGAAGCCGTGGCCAGCATCAATGCCATTGCGGCGTCCGTCGAAGATTCGGCTACGGCAGAAATGGCCGTCGTGGTGCTGCCTAGCATTGGCGAACAGAACCCTAAGGATTTTGCCACGGCGCTGTTCAAGCACTGGGGCATCGGCAAAGCGGGGAAGGACAACGGCCTGCTGATACTGACGGTCATGGACCAGCACCGCACGGAGTTCGAGACAGGCTATGGCTTGGAAGGGATACTACCCGACATCATCTGCTACCGGGTGGGCATGCAGGTGCTCGTGCCCTTGTTCAAGCAGGAAAAATACGGCGAAGGGCTGACCGCCACGGTGCGCCGCTTTCAGGAAATCATGCAGGACCCCGCTGCGCTGGAAGAGCTGCGGGCCGAAGAGCGCCCGTATGGCCAGGACGGTACCAGCAAGGGCAATCCATTGCTCATTGTGCTGCTGGTCTATGCTGCCGTTTCGCTGCTGGCAGGCATATTATTGCTGCGCCATATCCTGTTGACCAACTGGGGCAAGGACGAGTTGTACGACAAGTACCAAAAAATCCAGCGGTTCCACTCCATTTTTCCGGCCATTTTCTTCCCCATCCCCTGCCTGCCCATATTCCTTTGGGCCAGTGGGTTGTTGAAAAAACTGCGCAACCATCCCCGCTTCAGCAAGGTGAACGGGAAGCCCATGCGGAAGCTGAACGAAGGCGAAGAGGATGAATACCTCCAAAAGGGCCAAATCACGGAAGAGGATATACAGTCGGTGGATTACGATGTATGGATTACTAACGAAGCCGACGACATCTTGATACTCCGCTATGAAAAACGGTTTTCCAAATACAGCCCCTGTCCAGAGTGCGGCTTCAAAGCCTATTACCAGTCCCATTCGGAAACCATCCAAGCGGCCACCTATCACTCGACTGGCACCCGGGAACTGACCTATACCTGCAAAAACTGCAACTACACCCACTCCAAAAGGGAAATTATCCCGATGATGACCCAGTCAAGTTCCAGCAGCGGCAGCAGTAGTGGTGGTGGCGGCGGTTCTTGGGGCGGCGGCAGGTCTGGCGGGGGTGGGGCAGGGGTGAGTTGGTGAGTGGCCCTTCATTTTTCAATGTCTGCTGATAACGGAATTGGTGCGGCTGGTTTACATCAGGCATTCCGCAAATCCCGCAGCAGGTTGAGCAAGTCGTCAGTGACCCGTGACCTTCCAATGTCGAAATCTTCCGATGTGATGATGTTTCGTAATTTTTGGTCATGGAGGTCATGCCAGCGAGCGGTACGGAGCAGCGTTTGTTTGGCGAGCATTTGCCGCTCGAAAAGGGCAGATTTGATTTGGCGACGCAAATCCCGGACATCGTACCTGTCCTTTATGGCACGTAGCAGGCAAAACAGCCTTTCTTCGTTGCTTGTGCAGCCGGAAAGCAGGTCTATGTGGTGGCTCCAACTGAGCCGAAGCAGGATGGGAGGTATGTCGGGAGATTGTGGTGACACTGTAACCACAATCTTTTGTTCTGGAACACTTGGGATTTTCGGTTCAAAAATTCTGCTATCCTGAAAGTTTGCAGGCAGAATTGACCAATCCATAGATTGTCAGGTGTCAAAAAAAACTCGCATTCGGTACAAACTGCGCCGGTCGTAGCCTTTCAATCCCGGCTCTGTTTTCAGCAACCATTCTTAGCTTTGCGTTTGGCATTGCACCATATCCGTAAATCAAAACTTGGACGAATGAAAACTTCAAATATTCTTTCCGCATCAATCCTGACACACCTCTCTTCCTCCAACCTTGGCTTTTCGCAGGAGAAAATACTGGCAGGTGAAAAATGGGAAAAACTGACCAAGCAAAAGTTCCTGGCCGATTTTTTCAAAGATTTTTTTGTGAACCTCGGCGTTGAAGTGGTTGAAACGGGCGAAAAGATAACCGTGCTGCACAAAGGCGACCATTTCGAAATTGTGCAGGGCATCAATGAAAAGAGGTTGACTACGTGCTTCCCATCAGCACCCAAAACGTTTTGAATTTGATAGCCCATGCAGCAGACAACAAAATTGACGAACAGGAAGCTTACCGGATTTTGGCCGTTTTATTTACGCCAATGACTTCCATATCGCTGAAAAATCCGTTGATGACCAATCATATTCCCCGATTTTTTAGCAGCATAGAGAACAATATACACGTCACCCTTTTTAATCCGACCAAAACGGAGTCTGTATCACATACGCTTATTTACCTTAACCGGGAGTGGATAGTAATCCCCGGTTTACACGGCAAACCCAAGCGGAAGTTTGAATTAAATGTGGCGAAAGCCCTTGAATACCAGAAGCATGTCTTTGATGCCCTCAAGACTAATTCCAGAAGAAATTGGTGGAACTTTAAACGTTTGTATATGCAGTGGCGGAAGGACGTGTCGGTCGCCAATTAGACATACTTTTGTTCTTGCAAGTTGTAACCTTATCGTGCCCCATAACTCTAAAAAGCCAGTAAATACAAGGGGTTTCAGAGTTATGGGACAGGATAAGGTTGCAAACTTGCAAGGACTAAGGGATGAAGGTGCATACTTGCGGCAACTGGTATTGAACTAGCTTTCATGGGAAAGACCCTGTGCCAGCAAGGGATTCCCTGTTATGTCAAGTCTTCCATTCATCTCCCGTAAAGCTACACACCCATTAGTGAAATAAGCCACAGTTTAAGCCAGTGTTGAGCGGAGCGGCACTGGCGGGCCACTGCTACAAAACCGCCAGTGCCGCTTCGCTCAACACTGGCTCGAACTGTGCCATAATTTTAGGTACAAAGGCACTGCTTGTTTGGAAAGGCAGAACACTGGCGACAACTGGATCCTCCCTGGAAGGACCACTTAACTTCCGTAGCAAGAACACAATGGCCACTACGAAGTGTAATAGCGAAATGGTGACGATGATATAAATGGTGTTCTTGCTCATTTCAAGGCTGCTTAAAGCGTTTCGATTACCCGCCGCATTTTCTCCTGAACGGTGGCCGCCACTTCCCCAAGTGATTGATTATGAATGGCTTGCATGGATGCTATGGGGTCAACAGCCGACACCTCGACAGCGCCCAAGGCCGTTTCCCGCACGATGACGTTGCACGGCAGCATCAGGCCAATCCGCTCTTCGGCCTGCACGGCTTGGTAGGCAAAGCTCGGATGGCAAGCACCCAATATCCGGTAGGGCCGCAAGTCAACGCCCAGTTTTTTGTGGAGGGTTGCCTTTAGGTCTATTTCTGTCAATACGCCAAAACCCTCCGCTTGTAGCGCAGCAGTCACGGCGACAATGGCCGCATCAAAGTCTTTTTCAACGATTTTGCTGAAATGATAGCTCATATTATTTTTTGGGCGCAAAATTAGCCGACTGTAAGGTGCCGCTTAGTGACAAATGTTGGTTTAAGGCTGATTTTGGTAGGGGCTGAACTACTTCTAACAACGTAAATCGTAAACAGATAATTTTCAATCATTTATGCATTTCGTGGTTTCTCGCAGAACGATGCCAGGGGTCGTCTTTTTCTTGAAACAACTGGAGAATGCAGAAGACTTACGCCAACGGGTGTTTTTGCCATTCACAATCCTTTCCAATCTATCCAGCTTAAGGCGTTGCTGCTCTCGCATTTTTTTGATTTGCTCATACAATTCTTGCCAAAGTCGCCAAGGAATTTCTCGCTCTTCAAATCTATCACTGAAAGGCAGTTCTAAATCACTTTTCCAAGCAGAAGAAATTTCTTCTATTGCTATTGGCGGGGTAAGGCTGACGAACTCATTCATTTTTACACGGATACCTCCTGTCGCAACCTTATAGCCTTTCTTCATTATACATGCATAGTGTAGCCTTTTGCCATCTAGTGAAAACAGCGCAATACTGTTTTTGGGCAATTTCCAAACCACAGGCAAAACATGAGTGATTTCACGACTTAGTCTTATTTTATCGTGGAATATCCTATGCGACTCTTCGTTTACCTTCGCTATGTATGTGCCGTATTCCCGAACATCTGATTGCTTTTCCATAAATCATTAAAATAAACTATTTTGAGAACTTTTTGATTGTGTATGTTCAGGTTGTTTTGATGTTTTCATATTCAACTCCTACTTTTCCGTCCGAATAAGTTACTTATTAAAGACCTTTTTTTTTGAAAATAATCTTCTGCATCATACACTAACATTTTATGTTTAAAATTCTTGAATAAAACATCATCGTGATTATTTAAACTGGAATTTCTAATGTTAATCATTGCAAAGCTGTCCTTACCTTTATGCCTGATTTTAAATAAATTTAGATGGTCAATATCTGCGTCATTGTGAAATAAATTACCTTGAAGTGCATCCATTAATGCTTTTGACATGTTGTCTAAGTCTCTATCATTGCTAAGGTTGCTCAAAACAAATACTACCAGCACACATAATTTATCGCCACGATTAAATGTTATTTCTTTATCAACGAAAGCTTGGGCAATAGCCTCTTCGTAAGCACTTCTAAGGCCCTTGATTTTTGATAAGGCTTGCTTTGATTGAGGGTTTATTTTTAAAGGTATCAGTTTTATATTGGAATTGTCAGACAACTTGCAGATTGGACAATGGAATTGTGAAAGAAAATTCACCTTATTTGAAAGTGTTCCAGAAAAAACAGGAATTTTGACCTTTTTTTCCCTTAGGGCTAGCCCAAATAAAACTGGAGCTGGTGATGTCAATAAGGAAAGCGGATGTTCATCTAAAGTGTTAATCCATGCTGCTATTTTTTGCTCGTCCGATTCGCTAAGTTCCTCATCTAAGGATATGTTTAATGACTTTTCTTGATTGTAAGCTCGAATAACATAGTTTTTGATAAGTTCAAAATCTAAATTTGCCTCATTTAGCAATTGGATAAATTCATTAGTAAAAAGGCTATCTCCATTCATGATGGTTGTTTTAAATGATTAAATAAAACGGTAAACATGCAGGTTGAAGGAGTCGAATCAAATATTTTACGACATTTTGCTTGTCAAATCCTTCTACCCTTTGAGTCACAAACCACCACGAATGGTTTTTGAAAATACAAAGAAATCTCGTCCCTCGCATTTACAGCTTCCTTATAATCTTCAAAAACTGTTTCCAAATAATACCGCCAATTACCTTCCTCTTCCTCACACAACAATTCACATTTGCATTTATTACGGTGATTGTAAAACTCACTATCTTCCATTTTGGTCTTCTTTGAAGCAATCTGAACTTTGTAAGTTATTGGAACCACCTGGGTATTACCCGTTTTGGGTTCTTTCTCTAGCTGCATTACTTTCAATTCTTGGAATGCCATCATGCCCTTTTTGCTCTTCGCTATTTTTCTTTCAAGGCGTTTATTCGCTTAATGTCGGGGTCTCTGCCAACGACATAAATATTTTTACTACCGTTTGGGAATACCTCTATCTTATAGCCTGCCAAGCTTTCTATCTCTGATTTCATCTTTGGGCTTATGTCGTCATTCTTCTTGTCAATTCTATGAAGCATCTGAAGGATTACACACATGAACTTGAAATCCGTTCAATGGCGTATCATTTTTGTTAAACACTTTGAATTTTAATGACAATTGAGCAGACCCCAAAACTGGGAAAGTAGTAAACATAGCAATTGAAAATTGAATCAATATATGTGTCTTCATGTATGTTAATTTTTAGAATTCAAAAAGATTTTTCTAGGTTTTTTGAATTTGTACTTTTGAGTTAATGTGTCAATTTTAATTTCGTACCCATACTTTTGAAATTGAACAATAATCAAACCGTTAATAGTCTCGTTTTTATCTATCAAGCAGTTGAAGGTTCCATTTTCAGCAGAAACATCTTTTTGTTCCTGTCCAACAAAAACAAGTACACTATCCAAAGGGGTATTTTTTGAATCATAAACTGTGCCATACAGGTACTTAGTATTTTGTGCAAGTGAAACTGTCGAATCACATGATTTAGGTATTATCCATCCTAAAAAACTACCTAAAATCAAACCCTTCCAACTTTGTCGGAATTCAGTCATAACTCCGATAGCGATTCTCGTAGGAAGGGATTGATTATTTGGAGAATTAGTAGCAAGTTGATTACTAGAGTTTGACATTCTAAAATATTGTATTGTTAAATGCGTCTACATCCCAACCCCACTCTGCCCCCTCCCCCACAACGTCTCAAAGATAAACTCCTTATACCGTCTCTGAAAGTCTTTGTCCTGAGAAAATTTCTTAAAAATCTCCGTTTGCGTAAAAAGATACTGCTGCATCATCTCCTCCAGTCGTTTATCGCTCGAAATCTTCGCATTTTGCCTATCCGGGCTGGTCGTGATGGCGTCCATCATCTTCGCATCGGCACGCATATCGGCGGGGATTTGCTCGGTCAGGATTTTGTTCACCTTGTCCTTGTCCGTCCAGTCAATATCGCCGAAGCGCTGGTTGAAGACTTGGAGGATATGCTCCAGGGAATCCAGTTCCGGTTCCTTTTTGCCGCCGCCAGTTTCCACGGGGATTGGCTCCAAAAGGCCCGGCTCTCCCAGCAAATCCACTTTGGTGGTGGACTGCATGGAGGGGCGGTAACTGTCCATGTTCACGGCGTCGAGGATGTTTTCGGCGTCGTCTTCGTCGTCCTCGATGGGGAGGAGCGGCACCAACAGCTTTAGGAACCACCAAAGCCGCTCGTAGTACGGTACTTTGAAGTCAATAATCTTGGTCAGGTAGCTGTACACCCGCAGGAACGACTTCGCCCTCGATTTGAAATCTATCTGCTTTTCGAGGTTGAGGTCGTGCTTGAAGACAAAAGCCGCTGAATTGAGCATTGGGTCGAGCAGGTTTCGCTCGATATTATTGGCATATAGCTCGAAAAAAGCGGTGACCGATGCCTCGTCGAAGACCCCGTGGCGCTCCATCGCATCCACCAGTTCGTTCAGCTTGTTCGGGTCGGTTTCTTCGCTGAGGATGGTGGAGGTGTAGTACGGGTCGAATGCCGCCTTGATGTCTTCGGTGGTATTGTAGAAATCCAGCACGAAAGTGTCCTGCTTCCAAGGCTTGTAGGCACGGTTCAGTCTCGAAAGCGTCTGCACGGCCATCACATCGCTGAGGCGCTTGTCCACGTACATGGTATGCAGCAGCGGCTGGTCGAAGCCCGTTTGGTACTTGTTCGCCACGATGAGGAAACGGTACTCGCTCCGCTTGAAGTTCTTCGGGATGTCGTTGCGGTGGGTCTTGAAGTCGTTGGCGTCCGTTTCGTTGTACTCCACGCCCTTGTATTCCTTCTTTGCCGGAAAAGGCGACGATGGCCTTGTACGGCGATTTGATTTCCTTCAAATACGCATCCACCGCCTGCTTGTATTTGATGGCCGACACGATGCTCTTCGTCACCACCATGCACTTGGCTTCGCCGTTGATGAGGTGCCGCACCTCCCGGTGAAAATGGTCCACCATGATTTTGGCCTTCTCGCCGATGGCGAACTCGTCGCCTTCCACCATTGCCCGCAGTTTTTGCTGCGCCTTTTTGGTGTCGAATTCCGGGTTGCCCTCGGTGGACTTCACCAACTTGTAATAGCTGTTGTAAGTGGTATAATGCGCCAGCACGTCGAGGATGAACTCCTCTTCAATGGCCTGCTTCATGCTGTAAAGGTGGAAGGGCAGGAAGCGGGTCTTCTCTTCGCCGTCCTTGAAATAGGTTTCGGGGATGCCGAAAGTCTCCAGCGTCTTGTTCTTGGGCGTGGCGGTGAAGGCGAAATAGCTCCCGTTCTGTATCATCCGGCGGCTCTCAATCAGTTCGTTGATTTTGTCCTCCATCGTTGGTTCGTCTGGGTCTTCGGTGTCTTCCGGCTGCTTGTTGGCCAGCACGGCGTTCATCTTGGCGCTGGTCTCGCCGCTCTGGCTGCTGTGCGCCTCGTCAATGATGATGGCAAACCGGAGGTTGCCCATGTCCTGCATCTCGTCCAGCAGGTGCGGGAAGGTCTGCACGGTGCAGATGATGACCTTTTTGCGGTTGGCTATGGCCTCCCGCAATTGGCTGGTCTTGCTGCCGCCGTCGGCGGTGATGGCCGCCACGATGCCCGGCTTGGGGGAGAACTGGATGATTTCGTCCCGCAACTGTTTGTCCAGCACGGTGCGGTCGGTGATGACGATGACGGAGTCGAACAGGTGAACCTCGCCCGTGGTATCGTGCAGGCCGTGCAACTGGTGCGCCAGCCAGGCGATGCTCTTCGTCTTGCCGGCCCGCCGAGTGCTGCACCAAGTACCGCTGCCCGACGCCCTTTGGCCTTGGCATGGGCGATGATTTGGCGCACCGCCGTCAGTTGGTGGCAGCGGGGAATATCATCTTGGTCTTTTTCTTCCCCGTGTCCTCGTCGGTCTCTTCGATGAGTTGGGCGTACTTGTTCATGATATTGCTGAGGCTGTCCTTGCCCAGCACTGTTTCCCAGAGGTAGTGTCTTGAGGCCCTGCGGGTTCAGAGGTTGCCTTTGCCGAAGGGGCGGATATGGCCCGCCGTCGTTCAGCCCCTTGTTGAAGGGCAGGAAGCCCGACGCCTTGCCTTTTAGCTCGGCGCACATATACACCAGCTCGGTGTCGGCGGCGAAATGCACCATGCAGCGGCCCAGCGTGAACAGCTTCTCCTTGGGGTTGCGGTCGTTTTGGTATTGCCGGATGCCGTGCTGCACCGTCTGGCCGCTCAGCGGGTTCTTCAGTTCCATTGTGATGACGGGGATGCCGTTCACGAACACCGTCAGGTCGAGGCGGTTCTCGTTGTCGAGGCTGTACTTGAGTTCCTGCGTCACCGTAAAGCGGTTGGCGTTGTAGTTCGCCAAGTCCCGTGGGTTGTAGCCGCTGGCAGGTTTCCGGTAGAACAACTGGATGGTCTTGTCCAAATGCTTCACACCCTTGCGCAGCACCGCTATCACGCCCTCGGCCTTTAGCTTTTCGTCCAAGCGGACAAAAAAGCTGCGTTCCCCCTTCCTGATGATGAACTCATACGCCTCTTTTTGGGTGGCCTCGATGAAGGCCAGCACCTGCTTGGTGTTCACGCAGAACTCCCGGTCAAAATCCCCGGCAGTGGTCTCTTCGTAGCCGTGCTGCCCGACCAAGTAGTTGGCGATGAGTTTTTGAAATCCCTTTTCGGAGGTGTCGGTGAAGCTTAGGGTCATGGGTTGCTTATTTATCAGGTATTTGAATGGTAATATCGTGCTGCCCCGTTACGGCAGCGGTGATGATGGATTCCCGGTATTCTTTGATGGAGGCGATTTCTTTTTCTATTTTTTGAATTGCTAAATCAAAAGTTCTATCCTCCTCCTTGAGAAAATTAACTATAGCTTGTTGCTCGTCAAATGTAGGAGGAATTGGCACTAAATAATTGTTCAAATCATTACTTGTTACGCTTGGGAATGTTGAACCCTTGAAACTATCTGATATAAAATCAACCAAGGCTTTGATTGCATAAATCATAAAATCTTGGTTCTTTTTTGAAATAATCGCAGCTACACCTCTTCCTATACTTACATCTGCATGGCAAATATTTAAACGTCCTGTAGTTGAACCCCTCAAGCAGAATAATAAAGCTCCTTGAGGCGCAAATTTCTTTGGGTCTGTTGTCCATTTCAATTCTCTTGTGTAACCAAAATCAGACTCTGAGTATTCAACTGGCCCATTCACCAAAATAGAACCTTCGCCTTTATCATTGTATGTTGATTCATGAGGAGAAATTCCATAGATGATGTCAGCACAATATTTTATTTTTTTTACGTCCCACGTAAATGGTACTTTACCTATCCAATCAACATGAGAGTCTTTGAATTGAACAATATTTGAAATCCCTTTAGTAACGGCTTCTCGTATCTTGTTTTGCCTCTGCATTTCCAACAACTCTATCAACCTTTCCTTATTCCGAATGAACTGTTCAATCGCCTCATTCTTCCTATCCAAATATTCCACAATGGCGTTTTGCACGTTCAACGGTGGTAAGATACTGTACATTCTTTTAAAGTCGGTGTAGCGCAAATTCAATTGGTCATCCACAATGCCATAGGAATGACGCCTACTGTAATTGGTATAAAAGCCGCTTCGGAACATATAATGGAAGAACCTTGCATTGATTTTTTGCTTGGGTTTCAATATCACGTAAGCAGGACTGGCAATGCCCTTGTATTGGCTATAACCAAGTGCCCCTTGCCACATCCGCATTTTGTTGTAGGCAATGTCGCCTTGCTTTACCAGTTTGTATTTGCTTTTATCCTCGTTACTGTTGTCTTTTTTGATGTCAACATCTGTTTGCTTAATCACGCCCCTGCCTATTGTCACCGACAGAAGTTCTTCGGCATCGTGTCCCCGTTCAATCCGTTCCTCAAAAATGGCAATATTGGGCAGTAGCTTCCAGCCCACGGGCAGCCGCTCGGCATAGTCGTATGCGACGGGGAAATAAGAAGGATATGGTTGTAGGCTTGGCATCAGTCGTTCACGATTTCGTTCAAAATCCCTTCGGTTTCCTTTTCCAGTTCGAATATCTCCGCCGTTATCTCCTCAATGCTGCGTGGCGGCACGTAGTTGTAGAAATAGCGGGTAAAGGAGATTTCGTAGCCCTTCACCGTCTTGCTCTCGTCAATCCAAGCATCGGGGATATGTTGCAGCACTTCCCGTTGGAAATAGGCGTGGATGTCCTCGCTGAGGGGCACGTTTTCGGTGTCCCGCAGTTCGGGGTCGGGCAGGTAATGCACCGTGCCGTCCTTGTCGGTTTTGTCCACCACCCGTTCGGCGTCCTCGTTGCGGAAGCTGATGGCATCGAGGATGGACTTCACGGACTTTGCGTCGAGGTCGAGCTTTAGCTGCTTCACGGCTTTTGCAGTTGCGGCACGAACAGGTTGTAGTCGTCGAACTGCTGGCCACCAAAGACTTTTTCCAATTTGTCCGCCGCCGTTTTGATGGCCAATTGCGCCAGCCAATGCTCTTGTGAGAGCAATTTGTTTCGGTTGGCGGGACTGAGCTTGAGGTCGTTGGCGTTCAGGTGCTTCTCTATTTTGTCCCGGTGCTTTTTCAGGTCGGTATAGAGTTCGTCGCCAAAATGGGAATAGGCCCATTCCATTTCGTCCCGGATGCCACGGTCGTAGCGCAGCCCTTCGATGGCGTCGTCGGTGAAGCAGCAGGAGAGGCGCAGGGGGCGCTCCACGGTTATCTTGTGGTAGCCGAAATGCTCGTTGGGATACACTTTGGAAATGCCCTCGTCCTTGCAGTCCATGTACAACTGCGTAAGTTCGTCAATATGCGCCGCCGTGAGTTCGCAGTTCTTTTGGCCGAGGTTTTTGCGCAACTTCTGGTAAAGGTCGAGGGCGTTGATGAGCTGCACCTTGCCCTTGCGCTCCGTCGGCTGTTTGTTCGACACTATCCAGATATAAGTCGGTATGCCTGTGGTGTAGAAGATGTTCTTCGGCAGGGCGATGATACATTCCAGCCAGTCGTTTTCGATTAGGTATTTGCGGATTTCGCTCTCGCCGCCGCCCGCATCGCCCGTGAAGAGCGCCGAGCCATTGTGGACCGTGGCCACCCGGCTGCCGAGTTCAGTATTGTGCTTCATCTTGCTCACCATGTTCACGAGGAAGAGCAATTGGCCGTCGGAGATGGAGGGCAGGCCCACTTGGAAGCGGTTGTCCTTGATGCGCTCCTTGCCCTTTTTGCCCCGCTCCTCCACGATGGCGTCCTCGTCAATCTTCCAGGTCTTGCCATACGGCGGATTGGAAAGCATGAAGTCGAAATGCAGGTGCGGGAAGCCGTCCCGGCTGAGGGTGGAGCCGTAGGAGATGTTCTCGGTCTTTTTGCCCTTGATGAGCATATCGGAGGTGCAGATGGCGTAGGTTTCCGGGTTCACCTCTTGGCCATAGAGTTCGAACTTGGCCTTGTCGCCCGTGATGTCGAGGGCAAACTCCTCGGCCTCGGTCAACATGCCGCCGCTGCCACAGGCGGGGTCATAGACGAGGTAGGTGCCGCTCTTGATTTTGTCCTTCACGGGAAGGAAGAGGATATGGGTCATCAGCTTGATGATTTCCCGTGGCGTGAAGTGCTCGCCCGCCTCCTCGTTGTTCTCTTCGTTGAACTTCCGTATCAGTTCTTCGAACACATAGCCCATGCCGAGGTTGGTGAGCGGCGGCAGGGTTTCGCCCTTGCCGTTCTTCGCCTCGTTGGTGCCGAGGTTGATGTCCTTGTTGCAGAATTTTTCGATGAGCAAGTAAGTCAGCCCTGCCTCTTTCAGCGTCTGCAACTGGTTCGCCAACTTGAACTTGCTGATGATTTCCCGCACGTTCGGGCTAAAGCCGTCGAGGTAGGCTTCGAGGTTGCTGTCAATATTGTCGGCGTCGTTCAGCAGGGTATCGAAGGTAAACTTGGAATTGTTCCAAAACGAGCAGCCCGACTGCGATTCGAGGGCGCTTTTGTCGTCAATGCCCTGCGCTTCGAGGAAGGCATTGGCCTCCAGCACCTTCGCCTTGGTGGGCACCAGCAGCACGTCCAGCCGCCGCAGCACGGTAAAGGGCAGGATGATGTCCCGGTACTTGCCCCGCACAAAGACATCCCGCAGCACATCGTCGGCGATGCTCCAGATGAAAGATACTATTTGATTGTGTACTTTTTGGTTCATTGATTGATTGAATTAGGCGGTAAATGTAGGGTTGTTAGTCGTTAATTTCTTCATGGCTTTGGGTATCGTTTGCTGTTTGGGCTTGTTCGACTCTTTTAGTTGCTTGTTCCAATCGCCATTTCTTCACTGCCTCCAAATACGCAGGCCGAAGCAGTTCGGGGTGTGTTGTTTCGAACCATTCGGCCAGTTCGTCGAGTATCAGTTGGTGGCGGAAGCGCCATTGGCCGCCATCTTTTAGGAGGAGGCCTGTGCGGGCGGCGGTGTGGTCTAGGAAGGTGACGAGGCGGAGGGGGAGAGATTTTTCGAAAGTTAGGGCTAGTCGGAGGCAAAAATGATTGTATAATGGGCTATGAAGCATGGCAAGAAATGGCCCTATTAATATGCCTATTAAAAATCCAACGTTAGATTTATACTGGGAATATATACCCACACCTGATGCAGCACAAAAAATCAATGCCCATTGTATAATATCTCTCCAAAATTGAGTTTGCAGTCTTTTATAGGGCTGGGAAGTTTTGGGAAAAGCAGCAGACTTGGATAGGCTATCCAGTAGTCCAAAGATGAATCCAAATGAGAAACCGGAAAAAAAACCAAAGACGAACATGTCTATAAAGACGAAGATTAAACCAAAAATTAAACCCAAAACCAAACCAAAGATTAAATATGGCCAAATTATTTTCCAAGAAACCTGCTTTATATTGAGTAGTATGATTTCTTCTGTTTTTATGCGGTCATTTGACCAAACCATAAATAAGCAACCTAGTAAAGCAATTCCCACACTGCCAATTAACCCAAAAAGAGTACAAAAAGCTAAAAATAGAATCAAACCAATAACCGAACCTGTGATAAAACCAAATGAATACTTTTTCCTCGCCCACCAAGGCTGCAAATCAATCAATTCAAATGTAATTCTGCCAGATATATACTTCATCATCCAAGCCAACCACCCCAACCACCGCTTGGTTTTGTCTTTTGGAAAATCCGTGATATTATCCAGTTCCTTTTGAAGGTAGCGCTGGGTTATGGCCTTTTGTAGGGCTGCGGTATCCAAAGTCCCAAAATCTGCCTGCTCTTGTTTATAAAGTTCGAGCAGTATATGCACAAAAAAGGCGGAGGAGATAGCTGGGTATAGCGCTGGGTTCTCCTGCAAGGCTTTTTGCAGCCGCTTGGCTTGTATAAAGTTGTCTTTGATTAATGGGCGTAGCGCCTCGTTGATGTCGGCGGGAGTAAGGGGTTGTATTTTCAGCGCAGCAAATACGGGGGCGTCTTTGGCTACTGTGTATTCTAATATCCGGGAACAGACAATGACCTCTGGCAGGGTTTCCAGCCGTGCCGCTTTTAGCTTGTCTAAATAGGGCATCAGTTGTTGAAAACAAGAATCCCGGTATTCTTCCCTGATTTCATCAAAGCCATCGAGCAGGGGCAGCAGGGCATTGCTGGCCACCAGCCGTTTTGCTTCCTCTTTGCCTACGGCAAAAGAGCCGCCCATATAGGGCAGGTTTTTCTCCAGCCAGTCAGCGAAGGACTGGTTGGGGTCTTTCCAGGAGGCGAGGTCGAGCAGCACGGGGATGGGGAAGTTCTTGTCTTTTTCTGCCATGTCCAGCAGGCGCAGCGCAAAGCGCAGCAGCAGGATGGATTTGCCAGCGCCAGGTTCGCCGAGGATGAGCAGCCGCCAGAGTTTTTTTGTGTAGTCCTTGAAGAGTCGGTCGAAGTCGCCTATGGGGGCATCGTCCTTGATGATGAACAGGTCTTCGACGGTCTGCGGGTCGGTGCCTTCGGTGGTGTAGCGCAGTTTGAGTTTTAGCTCAAAATGCAGGTCGTTCATCATTTTGCCTTTTAGGCGGTCGGTGTAGAGTTGGCGGAGGTTTTTTAGGAATTCGGTGCGGGTGTCTTGGGTGGGGGTGGGTTTTTCGTCAGTGGTCTCATCGTCCCCGTATAAATAAGTAATGAGCATGACCAAAACGACAAAGCCAAGTACTCCAAAAAGGATGGGTTTGAAGTTTCCTTGTAAATGCAGCTCAAGGTAAGTTTTGACTTCTCCGCCTAATATCTCCGGTAAAAAGCCAAAGACCAATCCACCGATTATCACGGAGCAGATGGAAAGGATGAATTTCCGAAGGGTTATTTTTTTGCGTCTGCTCATTTGGGGGATGAGTGGGGTTGGGGGTGGCGAGAAACGGAAAGACCTTCCAAGTCTTCGAGACTTGGAAGGTCTAAATATAGATGTACCCCAAAGGTGACACCTTTCAAAAAGGCATCACCTTTAAGTCCTGTTGTTGTCTGTCTGAATGGGAGGTTTGCGGGTCGCATCTTTGGTTGTTTAGTTCAGGCGTGAAGGTATTGCATTTTTCTAAAATAGGTAAGTGCCACTGCGTTTTTTGACGATTTCCAGGGCGTGGGTAGGGCGTGGGATTGACGAATTCCAAATAATTGTCGGCGTTGGTCAGGGATGCTTGTTTTCGATTTGTTTTTTGGAAGTGATGAAGAACTGGTGCAGTTTCCGTTTCAGCAGGTCTTTTGGGAGGTCTTCGGTGATATAGCGCCCGACCTTTACATTGGTTTTATCCAGTTGGAGCAGTTCAATTTGCTCGTCATTCCCTTCGGCGCAAAGAATGAGGCCAATGGGTTGTTCCTCGTCTGGTTCCGTTTCGTGCTTTTCTAGCCAGCGAAGGTAAAGTTCCATTTGTCCTTTGTAGGCAGCTTCAAATTTCCCAATTTTGAGGTCAATGGCCACCAACCGCTTGAGTCGTCGGTGGTAAAACAGCAGGTCGAGCTTGTAGTCTTTACCGTCAATTACCATGCGCTTTTGTCGCTCCAAGAAAGCGAAGCCACGACCGAGTTCGAGCAAGAAATGTTCTATTTTTTCGAGAATGGCACGCTCGAGGTCTTTTTCTTCATACGTGTCTTTTAGTCCGAGAAAGTCAAGTATATATGGGTCTTTGAAGACCAAGTCCGGGCTGAGTTTGTCGCTTTCTCGCAGGGCTTGGAGTTCCAGTTTTGCCAATTCTTCCGGCTTGCCGGATATGACAGTACGCTCAAAGAGCATGGAACGGATTTTTTCCCGAAGGGTGCGCACCGTCCAGTTTTCGATGCGGCAAAGCTGGGCGTAAAACTCCCGCTCCAAATCCGATTTGAGGGGGATGATTTCAATGAAATGTGACCAGCTTAATTGTTGCGACAGTGTCGCAACAATTCCAAAATCGGAGAATTGCTCGTTGAAAGCACACATCCGACTCAATGCAGGAATGGAATATCCCTTCCCATATTCGCCTTCCAATTGCCGTGACAGCGATGCAATGATTTGCTTGCCATAAGCTGCCCGCTCATTTTGAAGCACCTCCTCATTGATGCGCTTCCCAATATTCCAATAGAGCAGGGTTAACCCGGCGTTCACGGTCTGGCTCACTGCCTGCCGTGTATCCTCAATCATCCGGCGGATGTCGGTGATGAGTTGTTGGTCAGATTGTATAGGATTTTCCGCCATAAACAATTTTTGGGCTTGAAAATACCAGCCTAGGATTGCAGTCAGTTGGCACCAAGTTGGCTACCGCTGAAGGTTTAAAGAATTTTAGAAATTCCTGCCAAATGGCATGGCCTGACAGGTTGCGTTGGTTGTTGAGTACCGCCGTGAAGGTATTGCATTTTTCCAGAATAGGAAAAGTGGAAGACGGCATTTTGTACAGTTGTATATAGCAACATTGCTCAACCCACACGCACCCTTCACTCGCCCACACGCCCCATCGGTCAAGGCTTTCATAATCGAAAGGAAAAAATCATCCCAGCACCCTACGAAAACATCCCCGCAATGCAAGCCGTCAGAAAGCTGGCAATCGTGCCGCCAATCATGGCCTTGATGCCAAGCTCGGTCAGGTTCTTCCGCTGGGTGGGGGCCAAGGCGCTGATGCCGCCGATTTGGATGCCGATGGAGGCGAAATTGGCGAAGCCACAAAGGGCATAAGTCGTGATGATGACCGATTTCTGCTCCATCAAGGTCTTCAATTCGGGCAGCTTGGCGTAGGCGTAGAACTCGTTGATGGCGGTTTTCATGCCCAGTAGCTGGCCCACCATCATGGAGTCTTGTGAGGAAACACCCATTATCCATGCCACGGGGGCAAACAGCAGGCCGAGGATGTATTCCAAGGTAAGGCCGGAGAAGCGGCCATTGGTATTGGCGGCGATGGTACCGTTCAGGTCGCCGATATTGCCGATGCCGCTCAAAATCGAGTTCAGCATGGCGATCATGGCCGTGAACACGAGGAGCATGATGCCCACGTTCACTGCCAGTTTGAAGCCGTCCGTGGCACCGTGCGTGATGGCGTCCAGCATATTGGAGCCGGATTTCTCACGGGGCACGTCCAGTTTTTGTTCTGCAAGGGTGACTTCCCGGTCCGCTGGCAGCAGCATCTTGGCGCAGACGATGGCGGCTGGTGCCGACATGATGGAAGCCGTGAGCAGGTGCCTTGCAAAGAGTTGCTGCGTGGCCGGGTCGTCGCCACCGAGGAAGCCGACGTAGGCAGCAAATACGCTACCCGCAATGGTGGCAAAGCCGCCTACCATCAGGCACATGATTTCGGAGCGGGACATACCTTCCAAGTAGGGCCGGATGACCAAGGGCGCTTCCGTCTGCCCGATGAACACGTTGGCGGCAGCGGCGAGGCTCTCAGCACCCGTCAGTTTCATGGTCTGGCTCATCACCCAAGCGATGCCCTTGGTGATGATTTGGAGGATGCCGAGGTAATAGAACAGGGAAGAAAGCGCCGAGAAGAAAACGATGGTCGGCAGTACTTTGAACACGAAATTGTTCAAGGCGGGGTCAACTTCCGAGGCGCTAAAAGGCGTGAGCAAGAACTCGATGCCTGCACCCGTATAGCCCAACACGCTGACGAAGAAACTGGCCACCCAATCGAATGCAATGGAGACGAACTCAACCTTGAGCACCAGCAGGCCAAGTACCAATTGGAGCAAGGTGCCCCCGGCCACGATTCGCCAATTGATGGCCTTGCGGTTGGCGCTCAACAGGTACATTAGGCCAAGAAACAGGCCGTAGCCCAGGGTGCCACGCAATATGCTGACTACTAAGTCCATCGTTTTGTTTTTTGTTTTTGAAAATGAAAGTCAAAATCGGCCAAATGTACCACAAACCCCTCAAACTAAAACTCACCAATTCGTGAACGCCCGGTTGTAGATCCTGTCCACTAGTTCCCTGCTGATGGTTTCGATGAGCGACTCCTGTACGTCGAGCAGGTTCTGGTCGGCCCCAAAGAAGTCCTCAAAGGAGAACTGCTGCTTCCAACTGGCCTTTTCGTCCTTGCTGTTGGTAAAGCTGACGCTGACGGCGATGGTGAGCTTGTTGAAGCCGATTTGCTCGCCCGCCTTGGGTGCCTCCGCCGTTACTCGAAAGTCGGTGATGGATCCAGCGAACTCGATGTCCGGCTCCTCGTCGTTGTATTTCAGCCGGGTTTCCGTTCGGATTTTGTCCTTCAGCCGCTCCGTGAAGTCACGGGGCAGGGTGGGCACTGCCCCCGGCGACTGGTTTTCAAAGGTCTCCACATAGTAGGTGTTTACATCGGGCGGAATGCTGATGCCCGCCAAGGAGTAGCCGTTGCCCCGAATCATGCAGCCTTGTTGCAACAGGATGATACCGACTGCCATTACCCAAAAGAAAAGCGGACTTGCGTAATTTTGTCTTTTAATCGTGTTTGACATGAAAAACCTGGTTTGAACGCCCGAAGATAAGCTATTGGCCAAATATACTTCGAGCCGCCAAGTTTTTGGCATGGGGCGAATGGAAGGCGGAATTTATTCCGCCACTGTCAATAATGGCGGAATAAATTCCGCCCTCCTTAATTCATGCCCAAAACTTGGCGGTGTGAGCTATAACGAAGACCTCGACCTGTTGGCGTTGTTGTTTGCCAAACCTTAATAACTTGCAAGATGCTCTTAGTCGTAAAAATACTGGCGTTTTTGCTGTTGGGCTATTTCCTGCTTTGGTGGCTGGTTCCCAAGGGCAATTTCGTGGCAGAGGCGCTGCACCTTCCGATTTGGTTGTTGCAATTGCGCAAGCTGGCGTCGCCAAATCCGAAACCACTAAAAATCAAGTACGGCAAACATTTCCGACAGTACTTGCTGTATTGCCCTGCTTCGCAACAAGTGCCTGAAAAACAGCACGTTATCATCTATACCCACGGCAGCGGCTGGTTGTTTGGCCAGCCAGAAATGTTCAAAGCCAATGCGCAGTGGTTGGCCGGGCAAGGGTTCCATGCCTTCTTCCTCACGCACCGCCGCTTACCGCAGTACCATATCGAGCATTTACGGGAGGATGCCGCCTTGGCCATTAAGGCAGTGACGGTCGAAATGGCCAGACTTGGCCTTTCCAGCAAAAAAATACTGATTTGCGGCAATTCTGCAGGCGGCCACCTGGCTGCACTTGCCTTGCTTGACGGACGGTTGTTGGCATCGGTAGGGTTGTCGCCCAGCCTGTTCTCGGCCTTGGCCTGCTTCTCGTCCCCGCTCGACTTGTCGAAGATGTGGGACTCGCCACCACTGCTGATGCTTACCCACATGAAGGATGAGAAATTGTACCAGCTTTCCAATCCGATAGCTTACCTTGATAAAGCCCCGGAAATCCCCATCCTGCTTGTCCATGGAGAAAAGGACGGTTTCGTGGAAACAGCGAGCAGCATCTCGTTTTACCAAAAACTGAGGTCGTTGGGCACTGCCGATGCCCGGCTCGAAATCTTGAAAAATGGAACGCACCTTGGAGCGGCAAGTTGGTGCTTTACAGGCCACCCTTGCAGCTTGGTGTTCAAGGAGTGGCTAGAATATGTGGAACGTCAATGTGAGGAGAAATAATTGGAAACACCGCTCATGGTCATGATCCGGGTGGTTATCCTGAATAGCACCAAAACTTGTTGGACGAGAAAGAACACCACGACCAAACCTGCCGTCACCATGCCAGATTTACCTTCCAGCCACCAGTAGGCCACCACGGCAAGCATTTGCAAAGCCATGAAAACCAAGTAGATAGCAGTCGTCTGAAAGAAGTGCCGTAAAGTAAAGCCTAAGCCTTTTTTACACGCTTGCCAAACCGTAAGCCCTTGTTTGATAATTGCCGTGCGGGCAATGATGGAGGCATTGTTGAAGAAGACGACCCCAATGAACCAGCCAAAAGCAATCAATAATAGGTAGCCAAGAACGACTTTCTCCGATGCCATGGTCTCGAAATTGTGCATCAGGTTGCCGAGGTAGGGTAGGAGCGTGAAGCCAGTCCAAAGCAGGAACAGCAGCAGGAACGCTACCCCGACCATTGCGAAGCGGAAAAAATAGATGGCCCCGCCCGCCCAAAAGGAAAGCCAATTAGGCGTCTTGTTGACCAATGTTGACAGTACCCCTCCGTTGATGAACACACTGCCCAAGGCCCAAACCAACAGCACCCACCGCAGTTGGCCAATGAGCGGCGTGATACTACCGCCATGCGTGTTCAGGAAGTCGGAGAACACCGTATGGTCGTAACCCGACAGCAACTTGTTGATTTCCAGTGAGTTGCCGATACTGGCTTCCAGCACGTGCCAGACCTGCATGGCCAGCGGCACGGCCAGTAGCAGTTGCAGGGCATAGACCAGCAGCACGATGTTCCAATGGCGCAGGCCGGTTGTGAAAGCTGTTTTTATGGTTGAAATCATGGTTGTCAAATCAAAAATGCTACGGACTGCATCAAATTCTGCATCCAAAACACCGCCTTCACCGTGTACTTCCAAAGCACGGTCGTTTCCGGTTTCAGGGTCATGCTGTTGTTGTTCAGGTCAAGGTCGAGGGTGATTTTCTGCTTGGGGTCAATTTGCACCGACACGATTTTTGACTTGCTTTGGTAGGTGAAAATTTTTGTCCGAAGCTGGCCGTCCCAGTTTTCCGTTTTCACCATACCATCCTCGAAACGAATTTCCACTTCCACTGGGAAAACCAACTCGCCCAAACGGTGCAGCGTCACCGAGGCCGTGAAATCGCCCGTAGGCTCGCCTTTTTTGAAAACAAAACCGCCTTTCCCATCGTCAAAAAGCCCGTGGAGGCTGTAGTTCTCAAGGTTGCTGATTTCCGAGACGGCGTAGTCGCAGACGTCCGTGCCCTGAATCACGCCCTTGAACAGCCAGTCGAAATTGCTCCCGAAAGCGTTGTTTGGGTGTTGCGCAGCAAACTCGTTCGCTACCGCAAAAAAATCGGTGCCACGGGGGTGCTTGAACTGCCAGCGCTCGAAATAAGTGCGCATCATTTCGTCCATCTGCTCATCGCCGAGCACGGCCTGCATGGTGCGCAGCATGGTGGCCGTTTTGCTATAAATGATGCCCTTGTGGCGGGCGTCATAGGTCCAGCCGGGCTTGTCGGCGTAGTCTTCCTTGGGGTTGGGCATGCCCGTGTACTCGTTGCGGCTGAGTTCCCAATTGCCCATCTGGTAGCCGAGAAAGTCCACGTAGCCCGTCTTCTCCCCATAATAATGGTCAATGATGCGGTCTTCGTAGTAGGTGGTTATGCCTTCGTCCAACCATGCTTGTTCCTTCTCATTGCTGGACAGCATCATCATAAAATACTGGTGTACGAATTCGTGCAGGGCCAGCGATTCCACGTTGCGGATTCCCGACGGCGAGTTCCAGAACGACCCCAAGGTGATGAAAGTAGGGTACTCCATCATGCCGCTGCGCAGGCCGTGAAAAGGCGGGTCGGCGATGGTGATGCTGGCAAAAGGGTAGGGGCCAACGTGCTCGGTTAGGTATTCCAGGCCCTGTTTGATGGCCGTGATGACCCTTGTGGCATGCATTGAATGCTCAGGTGGGATGAGCAGCCGGATGTTGACATGCTGCCATTTGTCCTCAAAAACTTGGTAGCCGGGGTAGGCCGTCCATGCGAAGTCAATCACGTCCTCCACCACGAAGCGGCGGCGGGTGAGGTTGTTGGGCAGTTTTTCCTCGCTCATCAGGCAGCCGGAAGCGCCCATGACGAGTTGGCTGGGGGCAGTGATGGTCACGTCGTAGGTGCCGAAATCGCCATAAAACTCGGTGGTGCGGAAAAATTGGTGGCAGTTCCAGGCCCACTGGCCATCAGGCTCCAATTGCCAGACACCCAACTGCGGGAACCAATGCACCCAAAGCGCAAAATCATCCTTGGAATAACCTGCACGGGCGATGGTCTTGGGCAGCTTTGCGGAGAATTTTAGGTCAAATACGGCGGTCTGACCAGGTGGAATAGGTGCTTTAAGTGGTACGAGCAGCACGCTTTGGTCACCCGTGTTGCCATCATCGGGCTGTACGTAACGCATTGATTGCGTTAGGTTTGCGCCGTTTTGCTCCGCAATATCGTCCACCTGAATCCAGCCCCAGGTGTCCTCGCCACGGCTCCCGATGTTCTGGTCGAAGATATTGCCGCCACTGCCCTTGAGAAAGGTGCTGCCCATGTTCTTGAACGAGTTGAGGTACATGTAGAACCGCAGTTCGGTCACAGGCACGGGCGAGTTGTTTTTGAAGATGACCTGTCCCGTAGAGGTAACGGATTTCTTGGCGAGGTCATATTGCACATCCATCACATAGCTGGTGGGCCGGCTGCTCTTGGGCGGGTTGAAGCGGGGGTCGCATTGGCCAACGGCCATCCAAGCTGAAAGGGTTAACAGGCTGAAAATCAAGACGTATTTCATCGGAACAAAGAAAGGCAGACTTAGGGAAAAAGTTGAATGGAAAAAGTAAAAACTTAAATTTTCCCAAAAAAACACCCCAAAATGTGGGAGGAGTGAGAAAAAATATAATTTTTTCTCACTCCTCCCACACCCTTTTGAATAGTTGCAAAACATTTTAGCATGAAATACCTTTCCGTTTTCGCATTCTTCATTTTTTGCTTCGCAAATTGCACCGCCGATTTGGGCTACCAGCAAGCCATCCAAGGCAAGTGGCAAGCCGTCAATTGGACAACCGACAATGGCGAACCCCGCTCCGTAGAGAATGTTTCCTTTGATTTCAATGGCGAAGCCTACGCTGCAAAACTGGGTGCCCGGGACGAAGCGGGCAGCTTCCGGCTCCAAGGCGACAAACTCTACACCAAGGCCGAAGGCCAACAGGAAATCATGGTAAAAATTAGCCAATTGACCACTGATTCCTTGGTCTTTGAAATGAACCGGGGTGGGGTGCAGGAGGTTTTGACTTTGAAAAAAATGTGATTCACACCATGCGCATCATCTTCATGGGCACGCCCGATTTCGCCGTGCCCTCGTTACAAATTTTGTTGGACAATGGCTACGAAGTGGCCGCCGTCGTCACTGCCACCGACAAACTGGGGGGTAGGGGAGGCAAGCAATTGCTCGAATCGGCGGTGAAGAAATTCGCCGTGAGCCGAGGGCTTCCCGTGCTGCAACCTGAGAAGCTGCGTGACCCCGCCTTTCTAGACGCATTGCGGAACTGCAACGCTGATTTACAGGTGGTTGTGGCATTCCGCATGTTGCCGGAGGCAGTTTGGGCGATGCCCAAAATTGGTACTTTCAACCTGCACGGCTCGCTGCTCCCCAAGTACCGGGGTGCTGCCCCCATCAATTGGGCCATCATCAACGGCGAGCGGGAAACGGGCGTCACGACTTTTTTCCTCCAGCACGAAATTGACACGGGCGACCTGCTATTTCAGGCCCGCTTGCCCATTGGCGAAGAAGACACGGCTGGGGAGGTACACGACCGCATGATGCTGCTCGGTGCAGACCTCGTGCTGAAAACCGTGCAGGCCATCGAGCAGGGCGGTGTTGCGAAGCAAAAACAAGACGACTCGCTCGCTTGCCACGCCCCGAAGATTTTCCATGAAACCTGTGAGATTGATTTCACCAAAACGGTTGCCGAGGTTCACAATTTCGTGCGGGGCCTCAGCCCGTACCCCGGGGCCTGGAAGGTAGTAGCCACATCTTTGACCTTGGCAGATGGAACGCCTTGGCAATCGGCGAATTGGGAAGCGGTACAAGGAATTGAGTTGAAGGTTTTCAAGACCCAAAAAGAACTTGCCACACATGATTTGCCTATAGGGCAGTTTATCACTGATGGGAAAAAAACGCTGAAAATGACCGTTGCTGATGGTTTCGTGCATCTGTTGGAGCTGCAATTGCAGGGCCGGAAACGGCTTTCAACAGTGGATTTCCTGAACGGAATGAAATCTTGACCAAAAAGAAACCCCTTCCAAGCTTTCGCCTGAAAGGGGTCTTAGGTGGTGGTGAAAGAGGGAATCGAACCCTATGCAGTATGGTACTTTATTTCGTTTCTAAACCATTGCTTTTCAATACATTGTAAAAAGTTGAACGTTTGATTAAGCCCACTTTTATTTGAATTGAGGCAAAAAAAGTGTCAACCACAGTGTCAACCAATGAAATAAAACGGCTACATTTGTACTGCGAAACAATCATAAAAAGCCGTGCAAAATGTCGAAAATTCGTTACTACCTGAAAGCCTCGGATAGCGCCGGGGAAAGTCTCATAAGTTTATACTTCAGCTTCAACGACAAGCGCCTCGTTTACTCGACGGGCTTGAAAGTGCCGCCCGACTTTTGGAACACCGAAAAGCAGCGGGCAAAGGAGAGCCGCAAGTTTCCACAGTTTCCCGAACTGAACGCAAGGCTGGACAATCTCGCCCACGAAACGCTGAACATATACCGCCGTTTCCTCAATGATGGGAAATTGCCGTCCGTTGCTCAAATGAAAAGCGAGCTGGACGCCTACACCTTGCGGGGTGCAACGGCGGGGGAAACGTCCCTTTTCGGCTTCATTGAGCAATTCATAAAGGAGCGGGAAAGCCAGCCGAAATTTTCACCCAATACAATCAAAACCTACCGTACCACCTTCAACCACCTGAAAGCCTTTGCAGCCAAAAAGCGCCGCCCGCTTGACTTCGCCGACATTGACCTCGATTTCTTTTTCGACTTCCAAGAATTTCTATTCACTGAGCGAACCGACGAAAAGGGCAAAAAAGCAATACTCAATCAAAATTCAGCCAGCAAAACGATAGGGGTATTGAAAGCCATGCTCAACGAAGCAACGGAACGGGGTATCAATAAGAACACCGCCTACAAAAGCCGCCGTTTCAGTATTGGACGTGTCGAAGTGCAAAACATTTACCTGAGCATTGATGAACTGACAAGGCTTTACCGCCTACACCTCGAAGGGAAAAAAAGTCTGGACAAAGTGAGGGACTTGTTTTTGGTGGGAGCCTTTACTGGGCTTCGCTTTTCCGATTTCACGAACATAAGGCCCGAAAACGTCCGTACCGTGGACGGCGGGCAACAAATCCAGATGACTACCCAAAAGACAGGCGAAGCCGTGGCCGTTCCCGTTCACCCGATCGTTAGAGCCATACTCGAAAAGCATAAAGGCCAACCGCCCAAACCCCTGAGCAATCAAAAGATGAACGATTATTTAAAGGAACTGGCAAAACTGGCAGGCATTACCGATGCCGTCGTATTGACAAAGAACAGGGCCGGAAAACGGTTTGATAGGAGATTTGAAAAATGGGAACTGGTAACGACCCACACCGCCCGCCGTTCCTTCGCCACCAACGCATTTAAAGCGGGCATTCCTTCCATTTCCATAATGAAGATTACAGGCCACCGCACAGAGGCCGCATTTATGAAGTATATCAAGATTTCAAAGGAGGAAAACGCTATTCTCATTTCACAAAGCGACTTTTTCAGGGTATCGCCCTTGAAAGTGGTTGCCGGGTAGCTTTCCCCCTAAGCATCAAACCCATTTCATCACTTTAAAATTATCTCCATGCAAAACAGCATCACAGCAACGATTTCAAAAAAGGTATTGACCGAATTGGGCGAAGACAGCGCCGCCGAACTACGGGATTACCTCACCCACCTTTTCACCCACTACGCAGCATCGAAGGAATGGAGCGAAGCCACCGACAACTGGAAAGGAGAGGCCATAACCGCCCACCGGGTTTTGTGCCGTGCCCTTGATGCCTTGCAAGCCTGGCAGATGCAAGGCAAAGCACCTGAGAACGTTTTGAGGCAATTGGGCGAAGCCGGGGCCGCCGAACTACGGGAATACCTCACCCACCTTTTCACCCACTACGCAGCATCGAAGGAATGGAGCGAGGCCACCGACAACTGGAAAGCCGACTGTACTATTTTCCATCGGGTTTTGTGCCGTTCCCTCGATAGCTTTCAAATCATTGAGTTTGAGGAAATACCGGCCTTGGAACTGACAGCGTAACAAAAAAAAAGGCCCTGCCAATCTGAGCGACTGGCAGGGCTTACCAAAAATCGAAAATTCGTTTAAGATGGACAAAATTAGCATCTATTTCGCATTTGACCCATGCCCAGACACAAAGGAGAGCCGGAAAACCTTTGAGGAAAGGGATAAGTGGCTATTCAAGGACTATGAACGCTTTGAAATGGAGCTAAGGGGTAGCCCTGACTTTCCAAACGACCAACTTGAAACATTGCAGCTTAGAAATACTGCTTTGAAAGTATTGGCAGCCCCGATGTACGTTGATGGGCGCAAGATTGCCAGCACTGAGTTTCTCCATGCTGGACTGGAAAAAACAGCCCTCAAACGCCTCGAAAAGCTGGAAACTGTTTTATTGAAATTAGAGCATGAAGCCCTGGGCAACGACAAAAACGACTTCCAAACCTTCAAATTTGCCCGTATGCTCGAAAAGGTGAAAGGCATTTTGAGCGATTTCGGCAAGGCCATTGAAAGGAGAGAGGTTGAAGTTTGGGAATGGTCAAACCATTACACCTATGCAGGACAATTTCATTTCCGAACACTTGAAACATTTGACCAAAGCACCCAATTCGAGACCGTTTTTGAAAATGGGGAATTTCATTGCCGACGTGTCACCCCACCGCCTACTGAAACACTTGACAGCCTGCCGGAACCTGAGCGCAAGGCCATAGCGCCCGCCGACCTGCCTACATTCGATGAACTGTTTACCGACCCCGCTTTTCTGCCAAAGACCTTTTCAGCTATGCGGAAAATGGGCATTATCAATGATGCCGACCAATGGATTTATTCAGATAAAAAGAAAGGGGCAATAGTTGCTGTTATTGATGTTTTGAATAAACGGGATGCACTTCAAAAACTACTTGTTTCTCAATTGGCAGAATCATTGGCAAAGCGAATAGGTACTACCATTGGAGCACGTACCACAAGGGAGCGCCCACAGTATTATGAAGCCTTATTTCTTGAATTGTGCTCACGTATAAGCTAATTTTCCGCCGAATCCGCCAAATGTGGAAACGGCTTGTATGTTATCCCATTCCAGCCGTTTTTTGTGTCAAAAATAATGATATGAAAAACGGAGTAGTTTTATTTCCTATGCCAGTTGATGAATTGCAAATCTTAATCATTGACTGCGTAGCCACCTGCCTAAAGCATAACTCACCACTGCCAAAGGATGAGTTTTCAGACCTGCCGGAATTGATGACCCGCAAACAGGCTGCAAAAGCCCTTAGTATTTCCCTCGGAACGCTGGACACATGGAGCCGTGAAGGTCGCATTACCAAGGTGCGAAACGGCGGAATTGTCCGCTTTAAAAAATCTGAGCTACTGGCAGCTTTTAAGAGCCTGACAGATAGCAAACATTCACGTCCATTAACTCGACTTCAACAATGACAGACTACACAACCACCGCAACCGAAATGCCCGCCGATGAAACGGGCAACTACACTGCCACCGAAACGCCCGCCGATGGAGCGGGCAACTACATTGCCACCACCACGAAGGCGAAGCACCAACGCAGCGCCCCGCAAAAAGTGGCCGCTACCTCGATACTTGCCTTTTACCAAGAAAGGGCAAAGGGAACGTTTACGGGCATAGAAAAGAGCGTACTACAATCATTGGGAGCGGGCAAGGCAATGACCCGCCGACAGCTCGCAAAGGACGCCGGAAAAGCGAACCAAGCGGGATTTGTGCCGCAATGTCAAACCTCGAAAAGAAAGGTTTGGTGAGAGTAGCTTTGAGGCCAAATGTCCAGAATCAAAGAAGCTGGTAAGCTGGTTTGCGCTTTGCCAATCGCCTTGGAATGAATCACTAACAAACCTAGTAGCACCTCAACAGCCCGCATTGAGCAACGGGGCAACGGCCATGCCATAGGCCCGCCACTACTGCAACGACTGACTAAGGCCGGAATTTCAAGCCATGAAGCCAGCGACCCAAACCGGGCATTGGCGAAGCCTTGCTATTTCGTGCCTTTTTCAGCCGTTGGGAGATGGAATAAACCGGGCCGAAACATTGGCAGCAATGCAATTAAAGCAGGCGGGAAACTGCCTAAAATTCAAAGTCTTATGAAAGAAGGTTTTGTACCAATTCCAAGGGAGGTTTTCGATAGCCCGTACTACTTAGAAGCCAAGCAGCGGGAAATGACACATTTCGAGGCACAAATAGACCTTTATTATATGGCAAGATGGCAACCGGGTGAACGTGTCATAAATGGCCAACTATTTTCATTGGAAGTAGGTCAAATTGTTGCCTCATTGCGCTTTCTGCTAACCCGATGGAATTGGAAAAGCACAAAAAAGGTTTCCACCTTTCTAAATAACCTCCAAAAAGAGGGGCGAATTAGTCACGAAACGGAAACAGGTATCACAATCATAACTATCTGGAAACGTTGGGGTTATGAATCTCAAAACAACGAAGGGGAAACAGTCGGGAAACAGTCGGGAAACACCAAAGAAACAGCCGGGAAACAGTCGGGAAACAGTCGGGAAACAGTCGGGAAACAAATACAAGAAAGTAAGAAAGAAATAGAAAGTAAGAATGAAAAGAACCAACAAGCAGCGGGCGAAATTTTTGAAAAACTCTCCAAACGTGTTGGGCCAATTACCGCCAAAATTTGCATCGAAGGAAATGTCGGGCAAATAGTTGGAGACGCCAAACGGCCCCAGTTGTTGAGATGGTTGGAACATAAGTTCACCAAAGGCCAGCCAGTCACTACAACGCAAGTATTGTTTGCAATTGTCCAGCAATTCCAAGAAAACGACCTCGAAACTTTGGCGAACAGCGTAACCGAAAGCATCGGCGGCGACTATTCCCGCCTGGTTATCTCAAAGCAAGGGAAACAAAAGCGGCCAAACCTCACCACCTTTCCCGAACAATTGGAAACCTGGCATTGAGGCCGAACTGAAACTGACACCCGACCAAGCCATCAAATACTATGAGCATCTCATGGGGTTGGGTTGGTTCAAAACAACCGAACAGGGGCAACCCTATTGGAACCGACCCGAAAAAAGGGGCAAGGCCCAAAATGGGGGAAATGTGGGGGCCGAAATAGGAGCATTGGCGCAAAAAATGAAAGTAGGGTAAATGTCGGCGGCACTGGCAAAGTGTGAGGCATGGCCGCCGTTATGAGGCTGGACGGGCAAGCCCTTCGCCCTTCGCATGGCCAGCACCACCGACCCGCATGGAGCAACCATAGGCCAACGGGCAAGCATAGCCGACGTGGTGAGGTCATACGGGCCAGCCCTTCGCCCTGCACATGGCCAGCACCGACCCACATAGGAGACACCGACGCCAACGGGCAACGGTCATTCTTATTTGCAGTGCATTTGCATTGTTGATAAAGCGCAATGTTTGAGGCATGGCCGACGTGGTGAGGTCATACGGGCAAGCCCTTCGCCCTGCACATGGCCACCACTTCCAACGTGCCAAGCTGGACACCACCGACCCGCATGGAGCCACCGACGCCACCGGGCAAGCATAGCCGACGTGGTGAGGTCATACGGGCAAGCCCTTCGCCCTTCGCATGGCCAGCACCACCGACCTGCATGGAGCAACCATAGGCCAACGGGCAAGCATAGCCGACGTGGTGAGGTCATACGGGCAAGCCCTTCGCCCTGCACATGAAGCAACCATAGGCAGACGGGCAAGCATAGCCGACGTGGTGAGGTCATACGGGCAAGCCCTTCGCCCTGCACATGGAGCAACTACACCGACCCACATGAAGCAACCATAGGCAGACGGGCAAGCATAGCCGACGTGGTGAGGTCATACGGGCAAGCCCTTCGCCCCGCACATGGAGCAACTACACCGACCCACATGAAGCAACCATAGGCAGACGGGCAAGCATAGCTGACGTGGTGCGGTCATACGGGCAAGCCCTTCGCCCTGCACATGGAGCAACTACACCGACCCACATGAAGCAACCATAGGCAGACGGGCAAGCATAGCCGACGTGGTGAGGTCATACGGGCAAGCCCTTCGCCCTGCACATGGAGCAACTACACCGACCCGCATGGAGCAACCACCGACGCCACCGGGCAAGCATAGCCGCCGTGGTGAGGTCATACGGGCAAGCCCTTCGCCCTGCACATGGAGCAACTACACCGACCCGCATGGAGCAACCACCGACGCCACCGGGCAAGCATAGCCGCCGTGGTGATGTCATACGGGCAAGCCCTTCGCCCTGCACATGGAGCAACTACACCGACCCGCATGGAGAAACTATAGGCCACCGGGCAAGCATAGCCGCCGTGGTGAGGTCATACTGGCCAGCCCTTCGCCCTTCACATGGAGCAACTACACCGACCCGCATGGAGCAACCACCGACGCCACCGGGCAAGCATAGCCATGTTTATTTACATCGTAATTGCGCACAAAAACAATGATAAAGCGCCTGTTATTGGCATATTCATGTCCTTGGCAACACTGGCAAGCCCTACGCAAGGCCGCCATAGGTGGGGGGGTAGGTCAATCTTAAAAGAGGTCGGTCACAACATCGCAGCCCCAACCCTACGCACACGGCGGGTAAAATTTTGGGAGGGGGGGGGTATAAATGGCCGGGTAATTCTCGAAAATAGGGAGGGGGGGGTATCAATGGCCGTTTTTCCGTAAATTTGCCAAGCTGTTTGCACCTCGATTGTTTCGCACCTTTCCTGAGCTTCACGGCTTTTGTGCAAACAGCCTCCTTTCCCCTTCATTTTTCCCGTAGTGTCAACCACAGTGTCAACCGCAAAAGAAAAGCCCTTGCAATTCGTTGAATTACAAGGGCTTATGATTTTGGTTTGTGGTGAAAGAGGGAATCGAACCCCCGACACAAGGATTTTCAGTCCTTTGCTCTACCAACTGAGCTACTTCACCTTGATTTGCATTTGACCTTTTGCCAAAAGCGAGCGCAAAGATATAGGCTTTTTTAAATTTTCAAACCCTAAAAAACTTTTTTCAAAAAAACTTCTCTGGAGGGTTTAGTTCCCTGCCCACCAACTTTCTTTGCGGACAAAATGTTCCATAGCGGTCATGAAAAAAAATCCTTCCCTGAGTTTGCTCAAGCGCCTGTCCATCGGATTCCTCGTCTTGGTAATGGCGCTGCTTGCCTATTACCATTTTTGGTTCCTGCGGTTGCCCGATAGGGCTTTGCCCACTGAACCCAAGGCCATCCTCAGCCCGGCCAACGGCGAGGTAGTGGCCATCTTGCACTGGACAAAGGACTCACTGGCCTGGGAAAAGGACGCTGGCGTGGTGCAGGTCATGACCTCCGATGTGGACAGCAGCGGCTGGTTGATAGCCATTGAAATGGACGTGACCAATGTCCACTACCAGCGGGTGCCACTTGCGGGTCGGTTCCTCAAGAACGAATATGTGAAAGGCCGTTTCAACAATGCCCTGGTTCAGACCAATCGTTTCGGCCTGCGCCTCGAAAACGAGCGGAACGATATGCTTTTTGAAACGGAAAGTGGCATGAAATACAAGGTAGTGCAAGTGGCTGGGCTGGTAGCCCGCCGCATCGAAGACTTCGTGGAGCCTCAACAAGCGGTCAAGGCTGGCGATGTCATTGGCTTGATAAAACTGGGCAGCCAAGTCGGATTGGTGCTGCCAGAAAATACCATTCCCAATGTCCAACTCGGCCAAATCGTGGTGGATGGGGAGACGGTCATTGCGAAGTTGAAATAAGGTAACTACCGAGGAGGGTGTGGGAGGAGAGAAAAAATTTCATTGAAAATCAATTTTTCCCAAAAAAACACCCACTGGGAAGCAGTTACGAAATAAGCAGGTTATAACTCGTTGAACCGCTCGTTGACAACCACCCTTCCGCTTTCACTGCGCATCAGGCTGGCACAAGCCGTCTGTGGGTCGTGCTCGAAAATCAGCCGCCAATCGTTGTCCACGGCGTTTTCAAGGAGCCAAGTTTTTTCCTCCAAGGTCGTCAGGGGCCGAATGTCATAAGCCATAACCCACGGCATGTTGAGGTGGTAGGTGGCGGGCATCGTGTCTGCGCAATAGACGTACCTACCTTTCGGCGCATCAATATGAAGTACCATCATGGCATCGGTGTGGCCGTGGGTGAACTGCACCTTAAGTCCCGGCAACCAATCCACCATATCCCGTTGAACGTCAATGAACTGCAACCGCCCTGCCTCCTTCAGTGGTACGAAGTTTTCCTTCAAGAACGAGGCTTTTTCCTTCTCGTTTGGCTCCATCGCCGTGCGCCATTGTACCTCGTTCGACCAGTAGGTGGCATTGGGGAAAGTGGGCACCAATTTGCCGTTGGCATCCAGGCTCACGCCGCCGCCACAGTGGTCGAAGTGTAGGTGCGTCAGGAACCCATCCGTGATTTCGTCTGGCGAAACATGTCGCTCAGCCAAAGCAGGTAGCGTGGATACCGCTCCGTCCGGTTCAAAGAAACTGCGCCATTTTGCATCCTGTTTGTCGCCGATGCTGCAGTCCACGAGGATTTTTCGGTCGCCTGTCTCGATGAGCAAGCAACGCAAGGCCCATGTACAAAGGTTGTTCTCATCGGCGGGGTTGGCCTTGTTCCACAGGCGCTTTGGCACAATGCCGAACATGGCGCCGCCGTCGAGCTTGAAAGTGCCGGTGGGGAGGAGGGATAGTTGCATTTACGATTTACGATTTCGGATTTACGATTTCGGATTGGTGATTTTGGACGCACCAATCAAGATTATGTGCAGTAGGCAGACCGTCAATACTGACCTTGTTTTTGTCTTGAATATATTGCTTCAGGCCATCACTGCCCTTTTTCTCCGCCCAATCGAAAAGGTGGGGACGCATTCCTTTGTACTCCATGAGGGGGACGCCATAGCCACACGAGGTCTGTACAAGGTCAATATTGGCAACGATTAGCTGGCGGGTGGAAGGGTAAAGCTGGAAATGAGGCGCATAAGTTTCCCAGTGCTCCGAGCCGGGCAACACCGTATAGCCTTTTCCATATAGCCGCAGGATATTTGGCGGCCCATCGAAGGAGCAGAACATGAAGGTGATGCGTCCATTTTCGAGCAGGTGCGCCGAAGTCTCATTGCCGCTGCCCACGAAGTCCATGTACCCCACCCGATTGTCGGAAAGTACTTTGAAGCCATCAATCCCTTTTGGCGAAAGGTTGATGCGGCCCTCTTCACCAAGTGGCGACGATGCCACGAAGAACATTTGCTGTTTTTCGATGAACTCCCGGTGGTGGGATTGGATATAGTCACTGAACTTGCCCATTGCTAACTGTTTTGAAGGGCAATATTAGGCAAACTAAAGGAGGTTGGAGTACCTAAACACCACCAATCAAGGTTCAATGAAGTGGTCGTCTATTTCTTTCCCAAAATTCAAATTGCGCCTTCGCGCTTTGTCACAAATCCCAAGGGGGGTGGTGGCCCCCCTATTTTGTGGGGGCTGGTTTTTTTCTTTTTTTTTTCCCCACCCCAAATTTTTTGGGGGCCCGCCCCCCCCCCCGGCCCCCCCCCCCGTTGTTGTTTGGGCGGGGAAGGGCCCCGGCGCTTCCCCCGGGGACAAATTTTTCGAAAAACACGGGGTGTGGGGGGGGGGGGTTACAGGTGAACGGTTAGACTTTAAGTATTTCGTTGAAATTAATTGATTTCTTAATTCCAATAAATCTTCAACCCAAAATTAATTTACTTGGATATTGGTCACGCCATTTTCATCGATATCCAGCTTGATTGTCTTGTTCTCAATAGTAGGATTGGCCAATAGCCATTTCGCCAACACTTTTACAACCACATCTTCCACTGCCCTTTGCAAGGGTCTGGCCCCGTATTTTTCATGGAAACCCACTTTGGCGATGTATTCCTCTGTGCGCTCAGAGAACACGATTTTCAGGTTTAGCTTCGCAAAGCCTTCCCTTGCCTTTACCTCTTCCAGTTCCTTTCGGGCGATAAGGCGGATGCTTTCTTGCCCCAGCGGTTGGAAGATAACCACCTGGTCAATTCGGTTCACGAATTCTGGCCGGAAGAATCCACTGATGGCCGACCGGTAGGTCTCGTCGTCGGGCATTCGGTTGCCATAGCCGATGGAAGGGCGGTTGCTCGCTCCAAGGTTGCTCGTGAGGATGATGATGCAATTACGGAAGTTCGTCACCCGTCCGAAGGCATCCACGAGCATCCCTTCATCCAAGACGGTCAGGAAGGAGTCGAAGATTTCGGGGGTGGCTTTTTCGGCCTCATCGAGCAGTAGCACGGCGAAGGGGCGCTCCCGCACCTGCTGCACCAACTTGCCTGGGTCGGTGCCAGTGCCCAGGAAGCGGGTTATCTGCGAGGGGTGCTGGTACTCGCTCATGTCAATGCGGATGAGTGGCGAGGTTTTTTGGCCCAGGCCAAAAAAATACTGCGCCAAGGCCTGGGCAGCAGCGGTTTTGCCCACACCAGTCGGCCCAGCAAAGAGCAGCGTGGTGATGGGTTTTTGCGGATTGTTCAGCCCTGCCTTATAGACCTTGATGATATCCGTCAGCTTGTCCGTGGCGGCTGTTTGGCCGATGATTTTTTCGTTGAAATAACTGCGCAGTGCCACTTGGTCGAGCAGCAGGTCGTCCCGTAGGAACAGCTCTGGCAGCCCCGTTCGGCGAATGAACTGTGACAGCACATCCTGGCGGTGTACTTCATTTGTTTTGTTAAAAATGGCCTCGCTCACGCACTCTCCCAGAAATCGGATGCTCTTGCCTGGAAAGCTTTCGTAAGGGTAAAACCGTCGCAGCAGCCTGGTTGAGGTGTTCAGCGCATCTTGCGTAATGCTGATTTTATGGGCTTGTAAAACGTGTGAACTGAATTTTTCGAGCACCACAGTTAGGCTTCGCTCTGGCAGTTCGGGTAGTTCCACAATTTGCATGGATTCCACAAAACCGGGCAGCAACCGCCGCATACTTTCCAGTTCTTGGGGGGTCACTTCACCTGCCAGTTGGAGTTTCCCTTGTTGAATGAACGGTAGCAGGTAGGCGGCCACGCTATCCTCTGCACCTTTGCCACCTTCTCGCAGCAGCCGAACAATGTTCTCTATCCAAAGAATGCCGTTCATGGTCTGTAGTTCAAAGACCAATTCCTCAGCAGTCTCCTGCCATTCGCCGAGGTATTTACTGGTGGCCGTGAAACGCTGGGCTTGAATGCGCCAGAAGCTCTGTTCTTTTTCCGTTTTTTTTGAAAAACTGGCCAATTTGCGGAAAGCCTGCCTGAGTACCGCACTTTTGCCAACACCGCTTGCCCCAACGATGAGCACGCTTGCCCGTTGTTGCATGAGCTTGTCAACGACCTGAGCCACGTAATCGTCCAACTCCCAAGCGGCGTCGGGGGCAGCGGCAAGGTTGCGCTGTACGGCCTTGGGGTAGGGGTATCTATCGGCGAGCCGCTCCAATATCTTCGGTTTTTGCTCAATGTTCCAGGTATAGCTGAAAAAGCTGTCTTCCTTTACTTTCAGTGTCACTATTTCGAGTGATGGGGTAGGGTAGGAGGTCAGGCGGTAAATTTCCTCGGGGCTTTTTTTCGTCCAGGGCATTGCTGATGAAATGGCGGGCCAGGCTGTCCAACTGGCCGAGGTCGTAGCAATAAAAGCTCTCGTCAAGGAGCGGCAAAAAGCATTCATAGACCCCTGGTTCGGCTTCACCATAGACCAAGGGTTGCTCTAATTTCACCTTGTTGGTCAATGGAAATGCGCCATTTCCAATGCGGTAGGTAGGCCGGAAATTAGTCTCCACTATTTTCAAAGTGGGTTCTTCCAATTCGAGCAGGGGGTAGTCGCCTTCTTTTTTATAAATTTTGGCAAGGTGGTCGGTCAGTGTGCTGCGCAAACGCTGGGGGCTGGTCTCCACCAGCTGGTATTCCGTGCCTACGAGGATGCCGAGCACAGCTTCTTCGTTCAGTTGAAAGCAGAGTAGGGGGTAAGTGAGCTTTTCCATGCCGGATAATCCAAATTATTGAAGGTATTTCTATAAAAATTGTCTCAAATGTAGAACAATGTTTTGTGAAGTGTATTATTTAAAGAAACTTTGCACCCAGATTTTATCCTGTTCTCATACCAAAG
Organism: Saprospiraceae bacterium; assembly: GCA_016714985.1. Lineage (GTDB taxonomy): Bacteria > Bacteroidota > Bacteroidia > Chitinophagales > Saprospiraceae > UBA6168. The sequence continues at coordinate 214,993 of JADKBS010000012.1, forward strand.
CAATTATGAAACGCATCATTGGCCTGCTTGTCCTTGCTTCCCTTTGGCTAGCTGGCTGCAAAACCGACCCACCACTCCCAGCCGAACCAGCTCCGCTTCCCCCACTTGATTCGGTGGAGGTGGTAGAAACCCCTGACCCCTATTTCCTCAAAAATTACAAAGGCAATATTGATGGCAAGTACGACATAGAAATGGTGCTCGTCAACTGGGGCGATGGGTTCCTATCTGGTCGTTATTGGTACACCAATAAAAACAAGCCCATTGAACTAAGCGGAGAGTTAAAAGAAGACAACACCTACGAAATTGCCGAGTTCATGGATGGGAAAGTGGGGCCAAGTTCGTAGGTGACTTTGCCAATATTGACTCGCTGGCGGGAAGCTGGGCAAGTGCCGATGGTAAACGGAACCTGCCCTTTACCTTAGTTTTTGCGCCTTCGGCAAAAGACGAAGGCAACTGGACGGGCAACTGGCACCTGAACCAAGTCTGGGACGGTGGCTGGCTAATGATCGGCAACGTGACCGCCGATGCCTTCGATTTTGCCTTGAGCGTGGTGCGAGGCAGTCACATTGGCACCTTGGAAGGGAAGGCCCAGCGCACGGGTGACAAGGCCATTTTCAAGCAAAAAACTTATGAGGAGAAGCCTTGTGAACTGCATTTCACCAATATGGGCGACCACGTACTAATTGACCAAGTAAGCGACAATCTTGCCTGCGGCTTTGGTGCAAGGGCACATGCCGCTGGGCGCTTCGAAAAGAAAAAACTCATCCGCAAAGCATTGTTGACTGTGGGCAGTGATGCGCAAGATGTGTTCACGAACCAAGCCCTGCATGACGAGTTCCGTCGTCTCGTTGGTGATTCCATGTACGAGACTTTTGCTTTCAATATGCAAATAAGGGAGCGTGCGACCAATAAACTTGGTCAAACGGTCATAACAGGAGCAGTACCGGGACTTTTTACCACCAACGAGGCCATCATCATTTTTGACCAACAGGGAAAGATTTGGGCCACTACCTTGGATTTCAAGGAGGGAAGTGAAGCGCCACATCTGCACAATTTTACCAACGATGCCGCCTCCAAAGAGAGGCTGCATCCCGATGTTGAGGCTTGGCGGGAACGGTTCAAGTCGTACAAGGTGGAGTTTTGATGGAGGTTCCAATCCCAAATTGATAATCGGGAATAACAAGGAATTGTGGGAAAAAGACAGCTTCACACTCTTATGTGTCGCATTTCTGGGCCTTAATCCGAATTCCGCATTCCAAAATCCGTAATCGAATAGTACGTTTTTTGGAGTACCTTCGTTAATGCGTCCGACAAACCATGTTTTCACCAATTCCAAACTGTTTTTGATGCAAACATTTATTAAAATGAACATTTTGAAAACCTTAGGCTTTGCACTCATCCTTGTTTTCGCTGCAACGCAAGTGAATGCCCAGGCCGCCCTGAAGCGTGCCAACAAACAATATGAACTGGGCACCTTCAACCTTGCTGCACAGTCTTACAAGGATTTCTTGGCCAAAAACCAAGACCACACGGAGGCCAACAGCAAGCTGGCTGACTGCTACCGCCACCTCAACCAGCAGGAGAAGGCTGTGCCTTACTACCAAGCTGCGGTCGCAGCCGGTGACGTGCAGGATATATACGTGTTTCAATATGGTCTCACCTTGCAGGAACTTGGCAGGTACGAATTGGCCAGGGGGGTGTTCAACAGGCTTGGCGAAAAATCGGAAGAATTCAAGATTCGCTGCAAACAGTTTGCTGAAGCCTGCGACTTTGCCTTGAAATCCAGTGCCCCTGCCACTTATAAAGTCTCGAACGAGTTCGCCAATTCGGCTTCCTTCGATTTTGGCCCCACTTTTTGGCGACCAAGTGGTGTATTCCTCTGGCCGCACCGACATCAAGGGCCGGGACAGCCGAAATGCCCCTTCATCGGGCTTGGGCGAAGGTACCAACCGCCTCCTTATCTCCCAACGGGACAAGAACGGATTCCTCGAAGTGCCCGTCACCTTGCACGCCGGTTTTGGCGTGGGCCTGAACGAAGGCCCGGTTTCCTACACTGCCGATGGCGCTTGGGTTGCCTTTACCCGCAACAATTTCGTAGATGGCACCCGCCTGATGCCCAGTGGCGGCATGGAACTGAACATGTTCATTGCGCAAGCAAAACCCAATGGCGACTGGGAGAACCCGCTTGCATTCCCTCACAATGGCGTTGATTATTCCACGGGCTACCCCAGTTTTTCGCCTGATGGAAAGGCGCTGTATTTTTCGAGCAACAGGCCCGGTGGCTACGGTGGCTTCGATATTTATGTTTCCTTTAAAATAGGAGGTAATTGGTCGGCCCCGGAAAACCTTGGCGCAACGGTGAACACCCTTGGCAACGAAATCACGCCATTCTACGATGGAAATGCACTCCATTTCGCTAGCGACTACCATAAGGGCTTCGGCGGCTTCGATATTTTCAGGGCAGAGGAGAGTGGTGGGCGTTGGGCAACTGTTTACCATGGCGGTGCTGGCTTGAACTCCTCCAATGACGACTACGGTTTCGTTTTCAATGGCGAACGCAATATTGGCTACATCGTGTCTAACAGGGCAGGCGGCAAAGGCTCAGAGGACATTTACCGCATCGTCAAAGAGGTCGAATCGGCTGTCATCAAGGTCACGGATGCACTCACTGGTGCAGCCATTTCTGGTGCAACGATTGACTTTTCCGATTGTGGCTCTGCCAACCAATTTACCAATGTCAATGGCCTTTTCAACTTTAGTCTCCCTGATGCTATTGATTGCAATGCCACTATCAGCAAAGAAGGATTTGCGAGCAAAACCGTACGCTTGACTTCGCTTGACTTGCGGCAGAACCCGACGGTTGAAGTGGGATTGGGCAACAACGCAAATGCCTATTCAGGACAAGTGGTTAATGGCCTAAACTCCAAGCCAGTGGAAAGTGCGAAAATCATAGCCACCGACCAAGCATCCAGTCATGAAGTATCGGCATACTCGGATGCCAACGGCAATTTTTCCATTTCGTTGAAGCCAAACGCCAGGTACGATGTCCGTTATTCCAAGATAGGGTTTAAGGATATAGTCATTGATTTCAAGGCTGTCTCCTCTAAAGAGGTTAGCCTCGGCAAATTGAGCTTGTACCCCGTTGGAAGTGAAACCTCGGCGAGCGGTGGTGGTAATTCCGGCCAAGCCAAAGACAAGGACAAACCCACGGAGTTTGAAGAAGGTGCTACTTCAGCCAGTACAAAGGCAAAAGATATTGAGTCAGGCAGTAATTCCGCTACTATTGACGGTTTTGCAGTGCAATTGGCGGCTGCAAACACCGTCAAGCCAGATTTGAAGCCTTACCAAGCCAAACTAGGCGAACTCGGCAATATCTATGCGGTAAGCGAAGGTGGCAAGACCAAGATCAGGCTTGGTGTATTTGAAACTAGGGAAGCTGCGGTGTCCGCTCAAGCCAAGGCCAAATCCAATGGCTACTCAGGTGCATTCATCGTTGCAGAAAAAGGCAAACCTTCCGCTACTCCCAAAAAAGAGGAACCAAAGCCAAAGCCTGCTGAGACTATTGACAAGAAGAACGAGTCAAAGCCCGCTACCACGGAGACGAAACCTAAAACGACCCAGCCTAAGGCTGCACCAGTCAAAGAAGCCGAACTTGATGGCTATCTGGTAAAATTGGCCGCCTACAAGGACTTGAAAAACTTCAAGCGTGAAAAGGTGGAGGATTTCGGGTTGGTCAGCTTCGTAAAGAAGGGCGAGTTCACCATTGTCGTGCTTTCTGGGTTCGACTCCAAGGCTAGTGCAGCAAAAGCACTGGAAAAAGCAAAGCAACAAGGCTTTACCACTGCTCACTTGGCCACGATGGAAAATGGAGAAATGAAAAAAGCTGATTGACCTACCTTTTTCAGGTGTTTTTCAGAAATGATTTTTATTTATACAAGCCTAAAAGTTGGTTCAATTTACCAACCTTTTAGGCTTGTTTTCGTTATTGCCTGCACATAAATTTTCCTACCAAAAACTACTTAACGATTTGTGTTTCTGAATTGATAGTTTACATTTGCCGTATCACACAGAACCAAGTCAAAATATTTTCCATAAACTACTAATGTTAGCCCAATGTGGCTCAGCATCCCTGTTTACTTTCACAAAGCTACTGCACAAGAGGCAACAGAAAGTAGGCTAAGAACATGAAAACAATTGCATAGCTCACAAAAACTATAAATCCAAATTTACTATGCAAAAGCCAGTTTCTGATGTTTCCCTGATTAACTACAATATTGAATTGGCCAAGAGCTACGGCATTCTTCAAGTGGATGTCGATGACATCAACGACCGGGGAAGAACCTTAATCATTGGGGACAACGAAGTCGTCAACTTTGGCTCTTGCAGTTATCTCGGTCTTGAGTCCGACCCACGGTTGGTTGCAGCAGCACATGAGGCCTTGGACCGCTTCGGCGTTCATTTTTCCAGTTCCCGTTCCTACCTTGGGTTAAGCCTCTATGAAGAAGCGGAGGCCAAACTCGCCCAGGTATTTGGGAAGCCGGTCATCGTTACGCCGTCCACGACACTTGGGCACATGGCGCTGCTGCCATTGATCATAGGAACAGGCGACCGCTTGATACTCGACCAGCAGGTGCATTCAAGCGTTGCCTTCTCAGTGCAGCAGGTGGCCGTCAATCCGGGCAATATCGAGCGCATCCGGCATAATAGGTTGGATTACTTGGAGAACCGGCTTCGCAAGTTGTCGGGCCAACACGACAAGGTTTGGTACTTTGCCGACAGTGTATATAGCATGTATGGCGATATTGCGCCCTTGAAAGAACTTGTGGTACTGCTCGACAGATACGAGCATTTCCATCTCTACCTCGACGATGCCCACGGCATGAGTTGGGCGGGCGAAAACGGAGCAGGCTATGTGCGCCAGCACATACCGCACCACCCACGCATCATGCTTACAACCTCCTTGGGCAAAGGCTTCGGCACGTCGGGCGGGGCCATCATCTGTCACAATGAAGAACAAAAGACTTTTATCAGGAACTGTGGCGGCACTTTGATTTTCTCAGGCCCTTTGCAGCCCGCCAATTTAGCTGCTGTCGTTGCCTCAGCCGATATTCACCTTTCGCCGGAAATTTACGTGCACCAAGAGAAACTGCGTACAAGAATTGCCTATTTCCAAGAAAAAGCAGCGTCACTGAACCTGCCAATGGTGTCTATAGGCAAGACCCCCTTGTTTTATATTGCAACAGGGACAAAGCAAGTTGGCTGCGAGGTTATTGCGGCCCTTATGCAAAAAGGGCTTGGCTATACGGGCATTGCCAGCTATCCTAGCGTACCGACTACCAATTCCGGTATCCGAATTTTGGTGAACAACCACCACTTGCTGCACGATATTGATGCGCTGTTGGAGGAACTTGCCGTTTTGTTGTTCCCTGAAATGGAGAAGCATGGCATTTCGATGGAGAAGGTTTGGAAGGCGTTTGGGCGGGAGATGGCTGCTCAATGAATCAAATTCCTTGTTGATAACAAGCGGTAGTCAGTTCCTCCGATTCTATTTCCTAAAGACTATCATTTCTTGAAGCGTTGGGTGGGTTTGTTCAGACAGCAACCATTCATCCTCTGTTGTTTCAGTAATGACAAACGGACACGCCTGACAAGCTTGTTTTCCGCTTTGTAGGAACCATCGGCATTGTGGGCGAATGGCACAAGCGATGATATCTTCATTAATTGGTAGGTATTCTAGCAAAGAGATTACTCGGTCTGCTACACCACACCTTTCGCCTGTCCATTGGGCGCATCCCGACGCTATGCACTTATTGGTAAAGCGGAATCGCTGTTCCGCATGCGCATGTTCATTGGCTTTTTCTATGAACGATTCGTCAATGCGGAGCGGTTGCGGTAAAATCGCAACGGTACCGTCTTCTTGACGTACCCCCAGCAGTTGGGCACCAATTTGTGCTTTGCTGCTGGGGCACATAATTTTACCATTTTTTTTCATGGCCTTTCTTTAAAGTTGCTGGGTGAAGATCTTCTTTTGGTCTAACCCAAGCTCTTTTAAATTACGGGCAACAATGCCATTAATAATAGGGCCTTTTGGCAGTTTGTAAATTGGGAATAGGGCAAACCCATTGCTTGCACCTGTTTTTGCCAACACCCCAGTCGTGGCATTTTGAATGGCAGCATTTATTTCTTTGCGCTGCGCATCGGTGAGCTTCATGGCGCCCAGGTCAACGGTGAAAACATTTTCATTCATTTTAGCTTGATTTGTCTGCCTACTCTTGGATCGGATTTTCGGCCCACTCCGTTTTTTGGTTGATTGCTTTAAATTTCAATCTTTGCAAATCTAAATCGGCTGGAACTTGAATGAAAGCCTTGTTCCAGAAAATGGTAATAGGTATTTTCAAATGCACAGGTCGAAAAAAACTTCCCCAATTGCCAAAACCCCAAACTACATTTGCCCACCTGCGCTAACCAAAATTGCGGAGCAACGTAAAAGCTCAAAACTTCATTCGCATGACTGACCAGACTCAACAAACGCCACAAGGCGACAACTCGGATTTCTTCAAAAACATGGTAATCGGCCACCCGGCCGGCTTGTTCGTCCTCTTCTTCACGGAAATGTGGGAGCGGTTCTCCTTCTACGGCATGCGGGCCTTGCTCGTGATGTTCTTCACCTCCACGTTGGCCGATGGCGGCTGGGAGTGGTCACGGGAGAAGGCAATGGCGATTTTTGGCTCTTATGTAGGGCTGGTTTATCTCTCCACTATGATGGGCGGCTATTTTGCCGACAAGAAAATCGGCTACCGGTGGGCCGTGGTTGTCGGCGCACTGCTGATGACGATGGGGCATGGTTGTATGGCGTTGGAGACAAAGTTCACCATTTACCTCGGCTTGGTGCTTTTGGTGTTCGGCAACGGTTTTTTTAAGCCAAACATGGTCTCCATCATCTCGGAGATGTACAAAAACCACCCAGAAAAAAAGGACGGCGCCTACACCATTTTCTACATGGGCGTCAATTCAGGGGCGTTCTTTGGCATCCTGCTCTGCGGGTATTTGGGTGAGGAAGTAGGCTGGAGCTGGGGCTTTGGACTTGCTGGCATCTTCATGTTTTTTGGCCTTTTACAGTTTTGGCTAGCGCAAAACATCTTTGGCAACATTGGCCTGAAACCCGTGAAAAAGGACGCAGCCGCTACCGAACTCGCATTGGACGGCGATAAGCCGAACCCATTCACAAATTGGCAACTGGTACTGATTGGCACCATGATTATCCTAGGTTTGCTATGGATTATTTTTGAACCTGCGAAAATCATCTCCGACGGCAGCGTAAACCTGTTCGACTTCAACCTGCTTGGCCTTTCCGGCAATAATTTCACCATCCTGTTGGCACTTTCATTGTTCATCGGCTTGCTGGTTTACCGGGTGGCGAAGTATTCCCCCGTGACCCGTGACCGCATGATTGCCGTCACGTTTTTTGCGTTCTTGGTCATCTTTTTCTGGGCCATTTTCGAGCAGTCACCCGGTACCCTGACCATCTTCGCCCGTGACTACACCAACCGAGTGTTGGAAGGCGGCGCTGGCACCACCTTCAAAATCGTGAACGCCCTGATGACGGTCGTACCATTGGGCATCATCACATGGGTGCTTTTCAAGCTGTTCCAACAGACCTTCAAAAAATACGCTGTCGCAAACATCATCCTTGGCACCAGCTTCGTCATCATCTGGGGCATTGCCTTCTGGATGCTGAAAAACCAAATGGCCGAAGTGACTTTGGAAGTCAAGGCCTCTTGGTTTTCCACCCTCAATTCGCTGTTCATCATCAGCCTCGCCCCGCTGTTTTCGAAATGGTGGGAAAGCAAGTACAACCCACCTGCCAACGTAAAATATGCCATCGGCATGACCTTCCTCGCCATCGGTATGGCCTTCGTCGCTTTTGGGGCCAGCGGCATCGAGCCGGGCGCTAAAACGGCCTCGGTGAGCATGGTTTGGTTGATACTGGTGTACCTTTTTCATACGATGGGCGAGCTTTGTATTTCCCCAGTTGGCCTTTCCTATGTGAGCAAACTCGTACCCGCACGTATGATTGGCATCATGTTCGGCATCTGGTACCTGGCCGTGGCCATCGGCATGAAGGGCGCCGCCAAGTTCGGCGAGAACGTGGACAAAATCGCCGACGAAAAGGGCATCAGCTACTATTTCTGGATGCTTACGGCTATATCGTTGGTAGTAGCGTTCGTAGCGGTTGTTTTCATGCCCTTTATTCGGAAGAAGATGCATGGGGTGAGGTGATGCACCGGATACTGGATGGCAGATACTGAATATTGGATGCTGAGCGACTCCGGCTGTTTTGCCAATAGTGTACAAGCCATTAAAGCTCAACTTGGATTCTGCATCCAATATAATGCTGTTTTAAATCGGATTTAATATTGTAGGGAATCCATTTTCCATCAGACCATCGGCTGTTCCATGGGAAATAGTGGAATTGGTAAATAGGGGTAATTGCCCATTTTTCATTGACGTGTAAATCTATGCCAACGCCAATCATGGCTCCTACTGTTGTTGATTTGCTATTATGCCAACCAAATGCTCTGGCATTCGAATTATAAAATTGGTAGTTAAAATTAAGTGCCAGCATAGGACTTGTCTCAAGGAAAAAACTTTTCCTTAAAAAACTTTCTTTTGTATTTAAGCTGTCGCAATAATAATCGCAATTCATGTCGAAAATGTAAAACCGAATATTTATTTGAAGCTTTGATTGTAAATGCTCTAATTTTATAACTTCATGCTTAATTGTTGCGATATCGCTCTCTTCAAACTTAAATCTACTCAGAGATATGGAAGGCAAAAATTCGATTCTTTTTCTTCTGGCACCAAATAAATGATAGTCTGCACCAACCTGCCAGCCAATCATGGGGTAAGGGTTTAAATATATTGAATTTCTGCCAAATCGCTCTTCCCAACCTTTAGCGTTAAACGTCTTTCTGCCAAAACTCAATCCAAGTTGCGAATAGCTATTTTGAACAAAAAAGCAAAAGATAAGAACGGTCATAAAAGGAATACTTCTCATGCTTAAAAATTATAACTTGGGTTTTAGGTGTGAGCTGTCCATCTTGAATTTCACCGGAAAAATAAGCTAAATAGTTAGAATCCAAGATAGTAAAACTACCTTCGCCCCAAACAAAACTATGTACTATGTTGAAGAAAACGACCATCCTTGCCTTGGCCCTGTTGGCCATCCTCACCACCGCTTTCTCCCAAAAAGTTAATGTCGAACAACTAAAGGCCATCAAGACCCGCAACATCGGCCCGGCGGGCATGAGCGGGCGGGTGACGGCCATTGACGCCGTGGTGTCCGACCCTGACATCATCTACGCAGGCACGGCGAGCGGCGGTGTGTGGAAGAGCGTGAGCGGAGGCACCAACTGGCAGCCCATCTTCGATAAAATGCCCGTGCAGGCCATCGGTGCAGTGAAAATCAACCAGCGCAACCCTTCTGAAATATGGGTGGGCACCGGCGAGGGCAATCCCCGCAACTCGCAGAACAGCGGCGAGGGAATTTATAAATCCCTCGACGGCGGGGTGACCTGGAAGTGCATGGGCCTGGAGAAGACCAAAACCATCCACCGTATCATCATCCACCGGGACGACCCCAATACCGTCTTCGTGGCAGCGCACGGCTCCAGCTATGGCCCCACCGACGACAGGGGCGTTTACAAGACCACCGATGGCGGCAAAACTTGGCGCAAAGTGCTGTTCGTCAACAACTTGACAGGCTGCGCCGAACTCGTCACCGACCCCACCAACCCGAACAAGCTCATCGCTGCTATGTGGGAATACGAGCGCAAGCCTTGGTTCTTCAACTCCGGTGGCACGGGCAGTGGCCTCTACGTTAGCCACGATGGCGGCGAGACCTGGGAGCGCCGCTCCAGCAAGGACGGCCTGCCAGAGGGCAACCTTGGCCGCATGGGCCTCGCCATTGCGCCCAGCAGCCCGAACATCGTTTATGCCCTCATTGAGGCAAAAGAAAACGCCCTCTACAAAAGCAATGACGGCGGCGGGAAATGGCAAAAAATGGTGAGTGCCGACACCGAGAGTGGCAACGTCAGCAACCGCCCGTTTTATTTCTTCGAAATCTATGTGGACCCCAAGAACGAGAACAGAATCTACAGTCTCTGGACTTTCCTCAGCATCAGCGAGGACGGCGGCAAGTCGTTCCGGGAACTGGCCGGCTGGAAAATCCACCTCGACCACCACGCATTTTGGATAAACCCCAACGACCCGTCCCACCTCCTCGATGGCAACGATGGCGGCCTGAACATCAGCCACGACTACGGCAAAACCTGGCGCTTTGCCGACAACCTGCCCGTCGGCCAGTTTTACCATGTGAGCTACGACATGAGCGTGCCTTACCGAATCGCAGGAGGCATGCAGGACAACGGTTCTTGGGTTGGCCCATCGGCGGTCTGGCGGTCTGGCGGCATCCGCAACACGGACTGGCAGGAGGTCTATTTTGGCGACGGCTTCGACGTGGGCATCCAACCCGACAATGGGCGCTATTGCTATGCCATGGCGCAAGGCGGCTACCTTGGCTATGTGGACATGCTAACGGGCCATACGCAAGGCATCAAGCCTGTACACCCTGATGGCAAGACAAAACTGCGCTTCCATTGGAATTCGGGCTTCGCCCAAAACCCCTTCCAAAACCGGGGGATTTACTACGGCAGCCAGTTCCTGCACAAGAGCATGGACAGCGGCCAGACCTGGGAAATCATCAGCCCCGACCTGACCACCAACGACACCTCCAAGCTGCACCAGGACAAGACGGGTGGCCTAACCCCTGATGCGACCGGGGCGGAGAACCATTGCACCATCCTTGCGATTGCGCCCAGCACGGTGGACGAAAAGGTCATTTGGATTGGCACCGATGATGGCAATGTGCAACTCACCCGTGACGGGGGCAAGACCTGGACGAATTGCTCCGCAAAATTGCCGGCGGTGAAACCCGGCTCGTGGGTGCCCTATATCGAAGCGGGCAAACGGGCAGGCGAGGCATTCGTCATCGTCAACGATTACCGCAGGAACGACTGGCGGCCCATGGCTTTTTTCACCAAGGACTATGGCGCCACCTGGACTCGCCTCGTGGACGAAAAGCAGGTGCAAGGCCATGCCCTTTGCATCGTGCAAGACCCCGAAGCGGACAACCTGCTCTTCCTCGGCACGGACTATGGCCTTTGGTTCAGCCTCGATTTTGGCAAAAATTGGAACAAATGGTCGAATGACTTCCCCTCTGTTTCCACCATGGATTTGAAGATTCACCCACGGGAGCACGACCTTATCATCGGCACGTTTGGCCGGGCATTTTGGGTGCTGGACGATATTCGGCCCCTTCGGGAAATGGCCCGCAGCCAAGGCAAGGTGCTGGAGCAACCCTTCAAAGTATTCCCTGCCCCAGATGCCTACCTGGCCGAATTCCGCAGCTACGAAGGCGTCCGTTTCGATGGCGATGCCGTCTTCAATGGCACCAACCGCAGCCCATCGGCCATGCTCACGTTTTGGGCGAAGCCAAGCCTTTTAAGGAGGAAAAAAAGGAAACTGCTAAAGACGAGAAGAAAGAAGACAAGAAAGAGGAGAAAAAGGACGACGGCAAGCTCCGCATCCAAGTTGTTGACAGTCAAGGCGATACGGTACGGGCCTTCAGCGTGAAACCCGATTCCTGCATGAACCGCATCAATTGGAATTTGGAAATGGACGGGGTGCGCTATCCCAGCCGCAACAAGCCAAAACCAGAAGAGGATAAGCCTTATGGAAATGCCGTTTTGCCCGGTAAATACAAACTGCTGTTCAAGTGGAAAGGCCATGTTGACAGCACCTTTGTCACCGTACATGCCGACCCTCGCATGAACATTACGATGGAGGCCCGCAAGTCGCAAATGGCTGCCCAAAAGGATTTTGAGAAGACCATCAAAGCTGCCACGGACGCCTTCGACCGATTGCAAGAGGCCAAGCAGTCCATCAAATTGGTGAACGAAGCCCTCGTGAACGCCCCCGACAGCTTGAAGAAGGACATTGCGAAGCAGGGCCAGGCCATGACGGACAGCATCGCCTTGCTCGAAAAACTGTTCATGCAGCCAGAAGGGCAAAAGGGAATTACCGACGAGGCGGACGATATTCAGAATGCCCTTTACACGGCCAGCGGCCATATCGGTGCATCGGACGGCGCACCCAATGCAGCGGCACGTGTTTACCTCGAAAAATCCAAGCGGTTGCTGGCCCAGGCAATTGAGCGGATAAACAAGTTTACCGAAGGGGATTTTGCCAAGTACCGGGAGAAGGTGGAAGCAGCGCAGTCGCCTTTGTTCAAAAAATGGGAGCGGCTGAAGGTGGATTGAACATTTCGTGGAAGGTCTTTGAAAGGGGGCGCTTGGCAGAAGTTAGGAGGTAACTTCATGTTTGATATGGTCAATTTAAGGGCTAAACCTTGTTGATCTCTATCATATTGTAACCCCTCGTTTTAACGAGGGGTTTGGCAAAACCATTACACACATCTATCTTCTTTACAAAACATCCACATCTACGGTGATGCTTATGTTTTGTAAAGAAGATAGATGTGGTCACAACGTTGTTTCCCCCGGTTGAAACCGGGGGTTACAAAGCCTGTCCCGATTTTTCGGGAATGATAGATGTTGTTAGCTCGTAATTAGAAATTTATGGATTACTATTTTTTGTTGTAGCGTAGCTTAGTAGTTCAACGGGCAAATAATATCTTATCGTAACTACTTAGGGTTGTTTTGGAAAAAATTGAAAATTTTTCCCAAAAAAAACCCAAAATGTGTGAGGAGAAAGAAAAAATTTATTTTTCTTTCTCCTCACACACCCTCCGAAGCAGTTACAAAATAAGCTTATATTACGAAATTAGAAATTCAGGTTCATCGCATTGATTTTCAATATGTTATCTCAATTTTTCAATTTTAATTGATTTCCAATTTCTACTTTCAAGACCATACAACTTATGTTTTAAAAATTCTACTTGATTTAATTAGTTTTCTAAATTTTAGAAATGAACCAATTTACCAAAGTTAGAAAATGCTGAGAATACTCACCGTTTCAACCGACCTCAATTTTTGTCTTTTTCGGTATTACCTTGCTGCGCAATTCACCCAGAAAAGAAAGCCTGTTCGATGCAAACAAGAAACAATCCCCGAAAATCGCCGTAAGCAGGAATTAGCTAAAAACATGTTCTTACCTGATTAGAGATCAAAGCTTATAGTTCGAGGCTTGTCCGTTCCAACGGCCTAAATTTCAGACAAATGGTTTTTAAAACTTGGTATTTTCCCCTGTGCATATTCCTCTTTTTCCAAGCCTGCAAGCCAGAAAATGAGCCGAAAAACGATGGCTCAACCACCAATTACTATATTCCGGCAGGCATGACGGGCCACCAGCGAATGATCGCCATCTTGGACAGCATTGCGCAGGCCGCAAGCCCGGAGCATTGCTACAACCTGAACGCAAAGAAGGCGGAGTTGATTCTCCAACAGATAAAGGGCTTGCCGCCTGAGCAGCAGCCGCTTGCGAAGTTCAAGTATGCCGAGCAATTGCTTTATGCGGGCAAAACGGAGGCGGCCATTGTCCTATTGGAAGAACTGGTGCAGCTCATCGGTGATGTATTGGACAAGGACTCCAAGATTGTTTATGACTTCTTGGCCGTGAGCTATATCCGCCTTGGCGAGGTGCAGAATTGCGTGGAGCAAAGCGCTTCGCAATCCTGCATCGTGCCCATTCAGGGCAATGGTGTTTACAGCTTGAAACAAGGGCCTGAGACTGCCGTGAAAATTTATGAACGCATCCTGAAGGCATTCCCTGACGACCTTCAAACCCGTTGGCTGATGAACATTGCCTATATGAACATGGGCAGGTATCCTACTGGCGTTCCAAAGGAATACCTCATCCCTGAAAACCTTTTCAAGTCAAAAGGCAGCCTCCGGTTTGAAAACATTGCCCCATCAATAGGCATGGATATCAAGGGCGTGTCCGGCGGTGTTTGCATGGAAGATTTCGACGGCGACGGCAACCTCGATTTGCTGATGACGGCTTATATGCTGAAAGACCCTGTGCGCTTCTTCAAGAACAACGGCGACGGCACTTTCCTAGAGCGCACCCACGAGGCCAACCTCGACGGCATCGTGAGCGGCCTCAACACCCTCCACGCCGACTACGACAACGACGGCGACCGGGATGTGGTCATCCTGCGGGGCGGTTGGCTGGCTGGCGGTACGCACCCCAATTCGTTGCTCCGCAACAACGGGGACGGAACCTTCACCGACGTGACCATCGAGTCCGGCTTGCTCTCGTTCCACCCCACACAGGCCGCCGCTTGGGCCGATTACGACGGCGACGGCTGGCTCGACCTCTACATCGCCAATGAAACGAGGCCAAACTATCCCAACCACCCCAACGAACTCTATCATAACAATGGCATGAAGGATGGCAAGGTCACCTTCACCAATGTGGCCAAGAATTTGGGTGTTGACTTCGTTGGCTTCTACAAAGGCTGCGTCTGGGGCGATTTGAACAACGACCGCTTGCCCGACCTCTACCTCAGTTGCCTTCAAGGCGACAACAAGCTGCTCGTGAACCGTGGCGGCAAATTCGAGGAAATCGGCGTGAAAGCTGGTGTGAACAATCCACAATCGAGCTTCCCTTGCGAGATTTTCGACTTCAACAACGACGGCCTCGACGACATCTTTGTGGTCGGCTACAGCTTCGACCCAACCCAAGATGTTGGGGGAGATTATTTAAAAGAACTGATGGGCAAGCTGCCCGACGGCGACTGGCTCCGGCTTTACATCAACAAAGGCAACGAGTCCTTCACCGATATTGCCCGCAACAGCGACATGAACAAGCTGACCTTCGGTATGGGCAACAATTTCGGCGACTTGGACAACGACGGCTGGCTCGATGTTTATCTCGGCACAGGCAAGCCCGACTACCGTGCGCTCGTCCCCAATCGCATGTTCCGCAATGTGGAGGGCAAACGACTGGAGGACATCACCATGAATGGCTTCGCCCACCTGCAAAAAGGCCACGGCATCGCCTTCGGCGACCTCGACAACGACGGCGACACGGACATCTACGAGGTGATGGGCGGTGCCTACGAGGGCGACGTAGCCAACAATATCCTCTTTGAAAATCCGGGCACGCCCGGCAACAACTGGGTGAACATCGAACTGGAAGGCAAGACCTGCAACCGGGATGCTTTTGGTTCCAAAATAGCCGTGCATACCCTCCAAAAAGGCGGCACCAAGCGCACCATCTGGATGACCGTGAACACGGGCGGCAGCTTTGGCTCCGCCAGCCTTCGCCAAGAATTTGGCCTCGGCAAAGCCGAAAAAATAGAATCTGTGGAAGTGCATTGGGCCAAGCCGGGGCCGGAGAAGGTGGTCTATACCGATGTACCGCTCAATTCCTTCGTTAAGATTTCGGAAGCGAATCCGAAGGTGGAGGTGGTACAGCGGCAGCAGTTTCAATTTAAGGGGAAGGCGGTTAAGTAGGGTGGAAACTCTGAAAACTTGGGTTTATCAATGCGTACGTGCATGTTCAACCTGCGCCTTCAATTTGTCCAATGCGCTTTGCCAACCATAAACCGTAACAGCATCGTTGTAAGCGGCATCTGCTTCTGAAGTCGCATCCATGATTTGTCTTTCCCACGCATCCAACAGCGGGTCAATGTTCTCTGGTGCCAACACGGTAGTTTTGAAATGAAGCAATTTTTCGGCGTACTCCTCCTCGAAGCTGGCCCAACCCGCCGTCAACTTATCGCAGGCGGCTGAGCGCTGCATGAACTGCAAGCTGCCAAAGGGGAAAGGCTGGCAGTTGTTCCGGGTTTCTCCCCAAGCATCGGCAATGGGGATGACCGGGTTTTCATTTGAGATGATGTTCTCAAAGGCGTTGTCCATATCCCAGGGAATCAGGTGCAGGGTGCCTTCCGTAGGTTCTTCGTACCAGTAAAAATTGTGGCTGGAGCAGTTCCCTCCCCAGCAATACCAATGAAATGGGCCGTCGTCAACCCGAATGGTACGGTCAACCACGGCATAAGCGATGATTTCGTCTATTTTCATCCAATCAGCTATGACCTGTTTCAGGTTATTTTGGGGTGCATTCGCAACCGCCTGTGCAAAGCCACGAATCCTGCTGGCCGTCGGGTTTTCGTCCTCGTTGGTTTCCAAATGGCTCAGGTAGGATTGCTCGGAAAAGGGCAGGCCGTTCATGTCCACGGGCCAGATTTCCTTGTACACATTGCCCGTGCCGTCCTCGAAATTTTGCCTTGCGAAACGACCGTCCACCTCTTCCGTAAGAGCAAACAGGCCGACGTATTGGCCATTGATGACCACCCGTGCATGAACTGACCGGGGGGCTGGTACGCCCATTGCCCGGAAGAGCCAAAATGCCAGTCGCTCCCGCATCTGGCTGTCGTCCTGGTTCATGGAGTGCAACTGGATTTTTTTCAGGCCGTAAAACTTGGCATCGGCATCCAACCAGTTCATCTTTAGCTGCATGGACAGCTTGGTGCAGACCTTGTGGCCGGATGGGTTTCCCCAGTCGGTGCCAGAAAGGCAGCCCACGAATGCCCCGATGGATCCTTTGTAGCGGATGCCGATGGGGCTGATTGTTTCCCCATCAAAAGTCAACGAGCCTGCCACATATTCCTCTGCGGCAGGGTCGTCGTTCAACTTTTTAAAATGGAAGGCGGGTAGGTTTATTTCAAAAGTATGGAGCTGGTTTTGGTCGAAAATAAACTCAGCACCTTTAGTCAAGTATTGTTCGTTTCCAGTTGGCACGATGGTGTCCACTGCATTTTCCTGCGTTATTGTGGGCGGACCAGGCTTTACATCCGGGTCTTTTTTGCAGGACACGATATGCAGCGTAGCCACAACAAATAGTATTGTTTTGAGCTTCAAGTGCAACATGGAAAACGGTGGAAATGTTGATTGATAGGGTAAAGATAGGGGAATTGCCCATTTTCAATCACCTCACACCGTCGCCTGCACCTGCTTGATATTTTTCCAGCCATTGTAGCCATTGTAAATATCGGTCAGGGATACGGGGATGAGCATCAGGTCGCCGAACATCTCTTGGCCGGGGAAGGGGCTGAGGTTTTTGCTCAAGTCCACGCCCGCTTCCAAGGCATTCAGGAACCAGATTTTATCCGCCTTGAAGCCATCCACCGTGCCTGCATCTTCAACCAAGGTCTCATAAGTTGGCGGTGAGTTTGAAAGGGGCCGAGCGATTCGTAGGCCCAATAGGTGTACACTGTCTTCCAGCGGGCAGGTATGAGGGCTTGGTAAAAGAAAGTTTTAAACACCGGAGCAGCTTGGGAAGTGAGGTCAGGTGTCGTATTTGGCTCCCACGACCATTGGTGCTGGGAAGCATTTCCAGCGAATTCCAACATACCCCAATCTTGCAGGATGGCGGTTTGGTAATTTCCGTTGGCAGTATTGGCATTGTCGAACAAACTGGTCAAGGTATCGGAAATCTTGCCCAATGCAACCTGGAGGGCATAACCAGGTGGGTTGTGCTGTCCTGAATTTTCCAGAACGGACAGACCCGTGGACAGTCCCGAAGAAATTAACGTGACAATCCAGTTAGCAGGTGGTGGCAGCACGTTGTCTATGGCACCCAATACGCCAAAAAACATACCGCTCAGGATTAGGCTTACCGTTGTATCCTTATTGTCACTAACGGAAAGCCCGACGTTATCCCCAACACTGTTCAACAAATTGGAGTTGTTGATGGCAACGTCTTGCGTCAGGGTATTGATGTTGACGAAAAGCTTATTGATGCTCGTCACGTATTCCAGCTCTGTCATTATCTGTTGTCGGATGCTCTTCCAATTGTCAGCGTTTTGAATCCCTGCGGGCATTTTCATGTCATGAATGTCCTGCCGCCAATCAGAAAAACTGTTGTCCAGGTTGGTGTAGGCGCTGCGAATACCACCTTTTCCTGTTTGATTGACTTTGGCGGAAATGGCATTGTAACCAATCTCTTCATCGCTGTTCATGGGGGGCCAAGGAGTAGGAGCGTTGTCCACCAAGCCCGTTTGGAGGCATTGCAGCACATAAGAATTGTAGGGGAAATTGGGCGAGGTCATGCTATTGCCGGAATAGTACAACATACCCAAAAACTGGGTCGGGTTGCCAATAGCCCTGGAAGAAAAGGTGGCAGGTGAAACAGATTTCATTTCTTTCCATGCCAGTCCCGGCAGTTTCCTGAAAATCATTGAGCCAATGGTGGCCCAAGCCGTGCCATCCGATGCTGCGCCAATCCAGTTGGGCGGGGTATGGCCAAAATTATTGTCCTGCTGCCAACTATTTCCATCGAAATAGATGACTTCGTTTCCATTTTGGCCATCGGCCAAGGCATAGGCAAAACTGGCATTGCCCACACTTAATTGTGTAATATTGTACCCACCATTGTTGATTTGGGCCCAACTATTAGAGGCAACATCATAGCTGTTTAAATTGCCATTGGTGTCGGTGGCCCAAAGCAATCCATCCTTGGTGGCGGAAATACAAACGGCTGTGATTTCTTTTCCGATGTCAGGCAACACAGTGTCGTTACCGTTCCCATCCACGGCAACAACTAGACCCTGGCTTTGGTCAAGGATGTAAACTAAATTGGCGCTGACAGCAGCTATCTGCCAGACTTCGTAGGCTGCTATGAAATGCGACCAAGCTTTGTTCGCTTGCGAGTAAGCATACAAACCTGTACTTCCCCCCACGAAAATGCTACCATCATCGGCCATGCCGATGCAACGCTGGTTCAACATCGCATCCAAAGGTGGTGGGGGAGGGGAGGTCCAAACTGTACCGAGGGTGATGCCCGTAGGCAAAGGCATGGCAGGCGGAGCCGGCGTAAATTGCTGGGTGTTCGACATTGTTTTCATTTGATTTTAATGGCTGATTGCTTTGAATGGCAATAAGTCACCGGTTCAAACCAAGCAGCCGGATTTTGGGCAAAGTTGAAAATAATCGCTTAAAAACGAATGGAGAAAATAGGGAAGATTTAAAAAACTTATTGCACCATTTGCTCGAACAACCGTTCCAGCGTCCCCATCGGGTCGGCACACAGCCCCGGATGCACTTTCGAGGCTTGAATGACGGTACTGCGCTGTGCCGTCAGCCAACGGAAGCGGCCAGCGGCATCCAATAGGGCGATAGGCCCAGCGGTTGGGTCGGCGGCGGCGATGCGGGCCAGGGCGTTGAGGTGGGACTTGACTTCTTCCAATTCGCATTCCGGGAAAATGGCCCGCAGCCGCTCTTCCTTCACTTCGTAAAGCACATGCAGGAAGTTCCGCTTTTTGCAGAGCAAAATCACCCCCACGTTCAGGAACTCCTCCCGCTCCACCCGTGGCACCAGCCGGATGACGGCGTATTCAAACAGTTCCCTTTCTTGCATCTTTGGCTGTGTTTAAAAAGGTGGAAGATGCGGCGGTGCGTTGGGTTAAAAACGCTTGATAAACCCTGCGCATTTCGTCGGGCGTGCCATGCCCATTGAGCCAATCATCGGGGATGCTGGCGAGTATGGTAGCGATTAATTCAGGCGTAATTATTTTGGTCAAAACGGCATTGGCTTCGTCCAATTTACTGGCTTGCGACAGCAGCACATGCGTCTTTATATTGGCGAAGGCCGACTGCGATTGTTGCTCCCAATTGTCCCAAGAATGGTGGAAATAAAGGCAAGCCCCGTAGTCTATCATCCAAAGCTCCCGGTTCCAGGTGAGCATGTTGGTGTTCTTGACCGTGCGGTCAACATTGGTGAGCAGCGCATCCAACCAGACGATTTTGGAGGCCGTCAGCGGCGCTACTTGGTTCACCACAGGATCGTAGCTGATGGCGCCGGAGAGGTAATGGACGCCAAGGTTCGTGCCCGTGCTGAACTTGAGCAGGTCTTGGATTTCCTCGTCCGGCTCGGTGCGGCCAAACGATTCGTCGAGGTCAGCCAGCACCAGTTCCGGCACTTTCAGGCCAGCCGCACGGGCCAGTTCTGCCCCAATCAAATCGGCGATAAGCGCCTTCGTTCCTTGCCCCGCCCCCCTAAACTTTGCCACGTACAGGAAATCATCGTCCGCCTCGACGATTGCAGGCAGCGAACCACCTTCCCGCAGGGGCGTCACGTAGCGGATGATGTTTACTTTGCGAATGTCGGGCGGCTGATAAGGCATTGGATGAATTTGTGAGGGCGAAGGTAGGGAATGGGCGCAAGTCAACAGCCAGAAACCATTTTTTAGGTGGGTACTGCTTACTAAACATTGAACATTCCTAAAAAAAAACTTTCAGATTTCGGGGTAAAATACAACCATCTAAGTTTGAACATCCAAGCGGTGAGGCACGTTTCCCAATTGATTTGAACCGTATTCCTTAACCGAAAAAATAAAACACCATGTCAGACAACAGAAATCGCACAACGCCGACCAATCCATTGCCAGACGAGGATAAAAACCGCAACAATCCGCTGAATCCATCAGAAGGCACCAAGCCTAATTTTACCGACGAAGAAAAAAAGGGCCAATCAACTTCGTCAGTGAACCCATTGCCGGATACCGACCCCTATCGCCGACTGCCCGGCGACCAGCAATCGGGCATAGACCCAGGCTACACAAAGGGCGAAAAGAACCCCGATTCACTTGACCCCTTGCCCGATACCGACCCATACCGTCGCCGGACAAGCACTGAGCCTGAATTCACGGACGAGGATGTGGCCGATGATGGTGGAGAAATTGACCCAACTAATCCCTTGCCTGATGAAAAACTCAATATCCCAGGGGGACCGACCAATCCACCGTATTAAATAGCGAGTGGTTTTATTCTGCATAAAAGATTATAGATTATTACAGGGGTTAAGCGCATATTTAGAATTTGGTGCCTGAGGGAAAAACGGCTTCCTGTCAATAGATGTTGAGCCTTTTTGATCAGGCGACTAAATCTCAAATATGCGCTTTACGCTACTGCAGTGTCGCAATACATTTCTTACTGTATTGCCCTTTTTATTTGGGATTACTCAAGAAGTTAGTGTTTTTCAGGGAAATGGTGTGGAGTCATTTTGAAAGTTTTGCACCAACGAAGTATAAAAGACCACCGCATCTATTACGGAGCCACCGTAACCGCTACGAAGTTGTCGCATCTTCTACGGCGCTGCCGTAACCGCTACGGAGTTGCCGTAAACGCTACGGATTTGCCCTAAAATTGACAAAACTGCCTTATGCAAAGAAAGTACCCAGTTGTCTCAAGTTTAGCTCAGCGTAACTTGCGACTGCCTTTTCAGCATTAAAATTAGCTAAGTTTTTCTTTCAAAAACCGCCCCGTCCAACTCCCCTTCACCTTCACCAACTCCTCCGGCGTCCCCTGGAAAACGAGGTGGCCGCCATCCTTCCCGCCATCCGGCCCAAGGTCTATCACCCAGTCGGCGGATTTGATGACCTCCATGTTGTGCTCCACCACCAGCACGGAATGGCCGTTCTCCACGAGGGCGTTCAGTGCACCCAGCAGGGTACGGATGTCGTGGAAATGCAGGCCCGTGGTCGGTTCGTCGAAGATGAACAGTAGCGGGTTCTTGGCCTCGCCGCTCACGAGAAAACTCGCCAATTTCACCCGCTGCGCCTCGCCACCGGAGAGGGTGCTGCTGCTCTGTCCGAGCTTCACGTAGCCGAGTCCGACATCGTTCAAAGGCTTGATTTTAGTGATGATTTCCTTGTTGCCAGCGAAGAATTCGAGCGCCTCTTCCACGTCCATATTCAGTATCTCGAAGATGTTCTTGCCCTTGTGCTGAACGTCGAGCACCTCGGCCTTGAAGCGCTTGCCCTTGCACTCCTCGCATTCCAAGCGCACGTCGGCGAGGAACTGCATCTCGATGACCTGCTCGCCTTCGCCCTGACAGGTCTCGCAACGACCACCCTCCACGTTGAAGCTGAAATGCCCCGGTTTGTAGCCCCTGATTTTGCTCAATTGTTGCGCTGCCATCAGGTTTCGGATGGCGTCGTAAGCCTTCACGTAGGTCACGGGGTTCGAGCGGCTCGACTTCCCGATGGGGCTTTGGTTTACCATTTCCACCTGTGTGATGGCCTTGAGGTCGCCTGTGAGGGCGCCAAACTGGCCGGGCGATTTTGCCGTAGGCTCCCCAAAATGTGCTTTAAGGGCAGGGTAGAGTATGTCTTTGATGAGCGTCGTCTTGCCGCTGCCACTGACGCCGCTCACCACGGTCATGGTGTTCAGCGGTATTTTGATGTCAATGTTCTTGAGGTTGTGCTGACGGCAGCCCTTCACTTCAATCCATTTCACCGATTTGCGCCTGACCTTCGGAACGGGGATGCTCATGCGGCCGCTCATGTACTTGGTCGTAAGGCTCTCGGAAGCGTCCTCGTAAATGCGCTCGTAAGGCCCGGCGAAAACTAGTTCCCCACCGTGAATGCCCGCCGCTGGACCGATGTCCACGAGGTAGTCGGCGGCTTTGATGACGTCCTCCTCGTGTTCCACCACCACGACGGTGTTGCCGAGGTCACGCAGTTCTTTCAGCACTTCCACCAGTCGGCCTGTGTCCCGTGGGTGCAGGCCCACGCTCGGCTCGTCGAGGATGTACATGGAGGCCGTGAGGTTGCTGCCAAGGGTGCGGGTAAGGTTGATGCGCTGCGTTTCACCACCGCTGAGGGTGTTGGATAAACGATTGATGGTCAAATATTTAAGACCCACATCGCACATGAAGCGCAGGCGGTTTTTGATTTCGAGCAAAAGCCTCGCTGCTATCTTCTTTTCATGCTCATTGAGGTCAATATTTTCAAAAAAATGAAGCAACTCATCCACCGGCATTTCAATCAAATCCCCAATGGCCATCCCCGCCACTTTCACATAGCTGGCTTCTGGCCGAAGCCTTGCGCCGTGGCAGGTCGTGCAGATGGTGCGGCCCCGGTAGCGGGCGAGCATCACCCGGTTTTGGATTTTGTAGAGGTTGGCTTCCAGTTCCTTGAAGAAAGCATCAATGCCATAGAAATATTGGTTGCCTGTCCACATCAGGCGCTGCTGCTCCTTGGTCAAGTCCTGCCAAGGCTTGTGAACGGGGAAATCGAATTTATGCGCCACCTTCAGGAAGTCGTTCAGCATCTCGCCATACTTCTCGCCCGACCAGCAGGCGATGGCCCCTTCGTAAACGCTTTTGCTCGGCACTGGAATCACCTTCTCCTCCGAAATGCCCATGATTCGGCTGAAACCCTCGCAGGTCGGACAAGCGCCGAAGGGGTTGTTGAAGTTGAAAAGCTGCGGCGTTGGGTCGAGGAACTCCATGCCGTCCAGCTCGAACCTCGTTGAGAAATGTTGAACGGTTGACGGTTGACGGTGGACGGTTGACGGTGCCTCGCCGTCCACCGTAGGCCGTCCACCGTCCACCGATATAAGGGCTTCGCCTTCGGATTCATAAAGGGCAGTCTGAACGGAGTCGGCGATGCGCTTGCGGTTTTCCTCGTCATTGGGCGTCACCACGAAGCGGTCAATCAAGATGCGGATGTCTTCATCGTTGTATTCGTTCAACGTCTTTTTGAGGTCGAACTCGCCCGATTCGAGCACGTCCTGGATATTGCGAAGCTCACCCTCCCAGAAGATGCGGTTGTAGCCTTTTTGCATCAGCAAATTAAGCTCCTGCGAAAGGGTGCGGTCTTGGTACTTTACGGGCAGCGGTATGAAAAGCTGCACCCGTGCGCCTTCCGGCTGTTTTTCGATGAAATCAACGATGTCCGTCACGCTGTGGCGCTTCACCTCCTGCCCGCTGATGGGCGAGTAGGTGCGCCCGACCCGTGCGAACAGCAGGCGCAGGTAGTCGTAAATTTCGGTGAGGGTGCCTACGGTCGAGCGGGCGTTGCTGGTGCTGGTCTTTTGCTCGATGGCAATGGCCGGACAGATGCCCTTGATGTAATCCACGTCCGGCTTTTTCATGCGCCCAAGGAACTGCCGGGCGTAGCTGCTCAGGCTCTCCACGTAGCGGCGTTGTCCTTCGGCAAACAGCGTGTCCATCGTGATGCTGGACTTGCCGCTGCCCGATACGCCCGTCACCACCACAAGCTGGTTCTTCGGGATGTCGAGGTCAATGTTCTTCAGGTTGTTGGCACGGGCGCCCTTGATGAAGATGGTGTTTCTAACGGTTGACGGTTGACGGTTGACGGTTGACGGATTTTCGATTAGGTTCCCTTCGGGAATGACAAAATGCGGATTTGGGGGCGTGGCTGTTTCGATGGTGTTGGCCATTTTTTACGAAGTTTGAAAAATGATGAGTTAAGACGAGGCAAGGGTAGTTTGGCGGCCTTCAATCCCGAGGTGTCGGGACAATTCCTCCAATCCTTCATGCCTTCAATCCTTTCATCATGCAGTCTGGGCGCTGGGTAATAACACGAAGGGCAAAGGTAGGTTTACAAAGCAGGAAATGAAAATCGAAAATGGAGGAGCAATTGTAACTTATTTGACCCAAAAGCGGGTGATTAATTTTATTCGGAGGATTTTTTGGCCTCCAATACCTGCTTGTAATAATCTCCAAATGCCACCGTATGCTTGATAGAATCCGTGGCAAGGTCGTATTTCATCACCAATGGATAATTGAATCCATTATCGGCGGCTTGCCTGAGCCATTCCAATGAGGCCTCTTTATTGCCTTTTTGGCCGTTAAGTCGGGCTAGGGTATAGCAAATATTAGCCTTTGCTTTGCCTTTGGCAAAGGGCAATTCCTGTTCGTAAAATTGAATGGCACTTACGAGATCACCATGTAGCTGTTGCCATTTGCCCGTGATTTCAGGTAATCGTGGTACAGCTTCGGGCTGTATGTCCCATGCCTTGTCCAATTGCGCCTTGGCCTCGTCAAAGTGCCCGGAGCGCAACAACAGGTCGGCCAGCACCAATCGGTTGGGGAAGTCGAGGCCGCCGTTTTTGCGCAGCGAATCCAATAAAGCGATGGCTTCCTTGTATTTGAAAACCCTAAGATAAGCAGTGACCAAGTCGTACTTTACCGCATGGGCTTTGGGAGCTTTTTGTACTGATAGCTCCAAATAGTGGATGGCAATGGGGTTGTCCATTTGCCAATCAGGGAGGCTTTCGTTGAAGATGGGCCGTTCTGCTTCGTTCAGGTAGTACTGCCCGATGAGCGCAAGGGCATGGCCAATGGCGGAATAATTGCTGTCAAGCTTGTACAGTTTTTGAAATCCAATTATCCCAGAATAATGGTTGATGATTTTGTACTCAAAATCAGCATAGCGGTACTGCCAATCTGGATTATCAGGATATTTCGTGACCATGTCGTTGTAGAAACTGACCAACTCCTGCTTCCCAAAACTGTAATCCGTATTGATAAACTCCCATAGCAGCAACTCCCGCTCGGTGTGTCGGCCTTGCTCACGTAGGATCCAATTCAGCGAAAGGTATGATTCAACACGTAGGTCACGCATTTTAGCTTTATTCAAAAAGTCCCTGTAGATGCGCTCCGCAGCTTCCAGCCTTCCCCATTTTTTGTAAACTTCGCCCAAGTAAACGGGCATGAATTCCACTTCTGGCCGGAGGTCATTAAGCCGACGGAAATAGACCTCTGCCTCATCAAACCTGCCCTGCTCCTTACAGATGGTACCGAGGTAATAGAATACTTCCAAATGGTTGGGTTCGAGCTTCATGGCCTTTTTGAAAAAAGGCTCGGCTGTGGCAAAATCATTTTGTTCAAAATAGGCTTTTCCCGTCATGAAAAACTCCTTCGCCGATTTGGGGTTGCTGTGTACAACCCCGGGGCCGCTTAGGCTTGGGTACTTAAATTCGAGTGGAAACATCAAAAGCGGAGTGGCCACCACGATATTGGGTACCAAAGGTGGCACCATGCCTTGCTTGCGCAGTTCCATTTCATAAAACTGCCATTCTGCCTCTTCGTAGCGGGAGCTTTCAAGTTGCAGGTACGCACGGCGCTCAAACGGTAAATAATGCGGGTCATTCAGTTCCCGTGCCTTGCGGTAGTGGTTTTCGGCGGTCAGCAGGTCGTGCTTTTTTTCGGCCACCACACCGAGGTTGAGGTGGGCGCCAAAATAGTCGGGTTGCATTGCAACGGCGTTTTCGCCATGCACCATCGCAGAGTCAAGCTGCTTTTTTGCGATGAAAACGGCACAAAGGTTAGCCTCAGGCAGCGCCCATTTGGGAGCGAGGCTGGCAGCAGTTCGGAAGTGCAGCAGGGCACTGTCCAGTTGGTCGGTGGCGAGGTAAAGCAGCCCAAGTTCGTTGTGGATGTAGGCCGCCTTGTCGTCCAACGACAGCGCTTTTTTTTGCTTCGCAAATGCCTCAACAATCCGAGGCTTGGGGGCGTCGGACATCTGCCCAGCCAAGCGTGTGCATACCCCATCGAAATAGTGCAGCTTGACCTCGCAACTGTGGTGCAGGAGGTGCCCTTCGGGCAACAGCAGCAGTGCCGTTTCCAGCATCCGGGGATACATCAAATATTGCTCAGCCTGGACTTTGTAGTACAGCTTGTCGAGACTGCCGGGATCGCCTCGGAGGTAGTTGTTGATGGCTTCCTGTGCCTGGTCGTGCAGCCGGATGGCCAATTGCAGTTGGAATTGCTGTCGCTGAACGGGGTCTTTGATGGCGGAGGCTGCAATTTCGTAGAGGGCTACTTTCCTGTCAACTTGCCCTATTTCCACCTCAACGGCAGTAATTGTCTTTTCTATCAAAAAACGAATCGCATCCTCTTTTTTGCCTTCTTCAAATAACTTTATAAAAGTCGGGTCTTTGGTGAATTCCTGATATTTGCTTTCCCTCAGCAGCGCTGAATTCGGATTTGTTTCCGGAGCAATCCTTTTCATCAAAAAAGAAAAACGCTCCCTATTTAACTGTATCCTGAAATACTCCTGAAAATCCACATCCTTCACAATTCCCTCCAAATCGGCAGCATTCAACAGTTCCTTTTTTATAGCGGCATTCGCTTGTTCGGTTTGTAGTTGCTTCGCAATTTTTTCGATGAAAAAATGGTCAATATCCTCTGTTGATTGCGAACCGAGCAACGCAGGGAACGCTGTGTCAATCACAAATTCGTTCAGCTCAAGGCCATCTAAAAATTGATGGAGCAAATCCGGCAAACTTGGTGCTTCAAAGACCTCAGTAGTTACAATGATAGTGGCTGTGTCTCCCCCTTTTTCCACAACGCCTTTCATGCCCGGTGCGGCCATTGCTACAACGTCCATGCTGCTGGCCGCCGCCTGCAGTTTATCGTTCACCTCGCCCACTTCGTAGTTCTCGTCGCCCACGAAGACGGGGTTCTGGCGGCTGCTGAAGCTGGGGTCGCTCAGTACCTGCTGGATCCCCGTTTTTACGAAAGCAGTCAACTCATCCAGGGTGATGATGCCATCGGGGAAGCTGCCAGCGTCGGCAAGGCCCATCAGGCCATTGACGAGGAAGAAGGAAAAAAGCCCCCGGCCTTGCCCCCAGTTCTCCCCTTCGAGCGATTTTTGGTCGGGCTTGCAGGAGAGTATCCGCACCTCGTTTTCGACCTGCTTCTCCAATTGTTCGGCAGTGAGCGAGGGGCCAATATTGGCCAATTTGCCGGAGCGGCAAGCATCAAGGATGACCGTGACCCTTGCCTCGTTGCTGATGGAGAGGGTCTTCACGATTTCGTCGAGGTCTTCGACCTTGACGGCGTTGTTGCGGTAGTTGTGGCCCGGCGTGTCGTGGGCCAATAGGTAGCCCCGTTGCCAGAGGGTCTGCTTCTCCACGTCGCCGTGGCCACTGAAATAGACAATGACCCGGTCGCCTTTTTTGGAAGTAGTGAGGAGCCAGTTCAGCCCGTCGTCAATGGCGGCAAGGGTGGCCTGGGCGTTGGTGAGCAGCCGGATATTTTCCGAAGAGAGGCCCGCCCCGGCAGCCGAGTGAAGGTATTCGGCGAATATCTCGGCGTCACGGTGGGCGAACCGCAGGTCAACGATGCCGCTGTCGGCGTACTCCGAAATGCCAACAACAAGGGCACGGGTGGTGCCCTTGTCGTTGGTGGGCAAAGGATTGGCACCGGTGGTACCCGCATTGCCCCGCCCGGCTTGCGACCATGCATTGCCAAAGGCAAAAAGCAGCAGGAAAAAAAGACCGTTTTTCATTGGATAGCAGGCTCATTTGAGGCTACCAAAGTACGACAAGATGTTTATTGACAAAACAAACAGCTTAAATTCGGCTTAGTGAATTTGAATAAATAAGTTAGACCGATAGGGTTTGCAAATACTTGTAAATCAATGCCTTGCAGATTCGTTCCCGACAAGCCGGGACAGGCTGTTTATCATTCATCATTCACTTAGTGCTTTACGAACTTCGCAATTTCCTCCACTTTGCCCATGTCATTGACCTTCAAGATGATGGCCCCGTCCGCCGATTTGAGGTAAAACCCGCCCGGTGTGCTCACCAAATTGTAGAAAAACGAGCGGCTTAGCGGTTCCGAAAGCTCCAAAAGGTCAAGCTCAGGGGCCATTTTGTTCCTGAAACGGATGATGCTGAGCACGTTTTTGCCCTGCTTGTTGCCGAAGGCAAAAGTCTCCGTCTCGCCCTCCTCCAGGTGCCGAAGGCAGTTGCCCTTGTCGTCCAGGTCGAGGCAGGCAATGTGGCTCACCTTGGGCATGGTGATGGCCTTTGCTAAAGTGGTGAACTTGCTGGGGAACGGGTAATCCGCTCCGGTTTTGGCTTTTGGCTCCTTGCCGTCCAGTACTTCGAGGTTGAAGTCGGCACTGGCAGCTACGACCTGTGTTTTGGAGGACGTAGCCGACTTGAACGCCGTTGCTGCCGCCGCTTTTTTGCCGAGCAAGGCATCGGAAATAGCCATGACGAGCGCAACTTTCTCCCCTTGCGACTTATCGGTGGCAGTCTTTTTCAAGAACTTTCTTTTGGACAAATACGCCTTGGCCTCCGTTGGCTTTTGCAGCAAATTCAGCGTGCAGGCGTAGTTGATTTTTGCCGTGGTAAAACTGGGGTCGAGGGCGATGGCCAGCATGAAATTATTGAGCGCTTTGTTCAGCAGGTTCATCCGCTCCAGTTTTTGCGTCAGCGTCAATTCTTTTGGGGCTCCTGCCCTGTCAATTTTCTTCAAAAGAGTAGCAGCGTCCAGTTCGATTGGATAGACATATTTGTCTGTTTCCGGCAGGTAAAACTCCATGGCCTGGAAAAGGTACAACACGCCGAGGTTGTTGAATACCTCCCGACCTTGGTAGTATTGCAGGATGTGCTCATAGTTGGTGGTGGCCATGTCCCTGCGGCCTGCCACCAGCAGGTAGTTGGCCGTTTCATACAGGTCAATCAAATTGTCGGTGATTTCGAGCACCTCCTTGGCCGAGCGGGTGCGCTCCTCTAGGGGGGGATATCCTTTTAGCACCTTACCAGTCAGGCCATAGGCTTCGTATAGTTTTGGGAGGAATTTTGGAATCACGGTCGAAAGCCGATAACCAGCTAGGTAAGCCGTGAACACGCCATTGATGTCTGCCACTTTTTCTGATTGGATATTCGACTCAAAATGCTGGTCGTAGGCGAGGAAATCGGTGCCTTTTCGGTTCTTTTTTGCTTCAGTATGAAATGCATGGGACAGCTCGTGGGCCAACACAAAAGCCAACGAGGCGCTTGAATCCTTGCCCATGCCTTGGCAAATCTGGTAGGTCTTGTCATCCAAAACCACGGTGTTTTTTGAATGAAAATAGGCGGCACCTCGCTTGTTTTCAAAGCTGTATTCAAATTTTGGCTTCTTCACATTGTATTGGCCAGCAGCTTGGTACAATTCATCAAATATCTTCGCTGCAATGGCTGGTGCAGCTTTTGGGGCCGCATTGCCGAAGGCAGAAAAAGCCACGGCAAAGGCCAGCAAGGTCAATAATAGTTGTTTCCATTTTGTCATGATTCGTTGCATTAATGATAAATGGTAACTATTTAGCAGGGGGTGTTTTTTGGGGAAAAATTGAAAATTTTTCCCCAAAAAAAACACCCCAAAATGTAGGAGGAGAGAGAAAAAATGGAATTTTTTCTCTCTCCTCCCACACCCTCCTAAGCTGTTATGATAAATGAAGATTGCTGCAGCTGGCGGGTGGATATTTGGATATTATGATATTTGGCCATTGAGTTATTGGAGTCAAGGGCTTTGGATAATATCCCAGCATCAAGTATCCAGCATCCAGCACACCTCAATGCCCAATCATCTTCAAAATCCCTTGCGCCGATTGGCGGTCCTTGCTTTCTGGGTTGTTGGCTAATGCAGAAAATATTTCTTCTGCTTTGGCGAAGCCGTCGTCCACTTTGAAGTAACAAAGGCCGAGATACCACGTGGCCGTGAGTTGGAAAGAGGACGCCTCGTTTTGCGTGAGGGGTTCCAAGATTTCAATGGCACGGGCATAGCGCTCAGTGTTCAAGTGGCCCATGCCAAGGTAGAACTGGGCAGTATCGTTGGTAGGGTGGTGAACGAGGATGCTGTCCAGGGCGATGGTAGCCTCATGGTACTTGCCTGCATCATAGAGGGTAAGGGCGGCTTTTAGGCTGTCCTGTGCTAGTGAATCGGCTGGCAAGAGGCCAGCACCACCGAGGATGTCCTTCACGAGGGTCGTCTCTGGCTTGAAGTTGGCGGCGAAGATTTGTTCGGTGTCCACGGTGGCTTTTTCCCGAAAGAAACCCCAATAGACTAAGCCGATGAGCACGACGGCTGCGGCGGCGATTGACATTATTTTTCTCATGGCAAATGATTTTGTTGTTTTAGCCGAGTCAATGGATACGACCTTGGCTTGGTGGAAAAACCGCTGGGACGCCAAGTTTTTGTCGGCGGCGGTGATGGCTTTGCGCAGCGCATCATCACCAGCGAGCCGGATCCCAGCCAACAGCTTTTTTTCCTCGGCAAGGTCGTTGGCCAACTGCTCGTTGTTGGCCATGTCTGATTCGAATCTTGCCCGCTCTTCCCCTTCCATTTCACGGTTCAGGTACTTGTGAAGGCGTTCTATATAATCGTTGTTTTCCATCTAATATACGTCAGTTAGCGATTAATGAACTTAGGATTGTTTTTCACCAATTTTCGCAAGTATTCGAGGCAACGGAATTTTTTCACCTTCACGAAGGCTTCCGTGTAGCCGGTCAGCACTGCGATTTGTGCATGGCTGAGATTTTGATAAAAAGAGTAAGTTATCACTGAACGACAATCCGCTTCCAGATTGTCCAACTGCTCGTTCATCAAGTTTAACAGCAAATCCTTTTCCTCATGAGAAAGTCCCTCTGTTACAGGGTCTGTTTGCTCCGCAAAGACGAACTGCTGTTGGTCAACGCTGATTTCGGGGCTTGGCCTACCCGCTTTTTTCAAATAAATATTGCGTGCAATGGCATAGATAAAAGTGCTTGCCTTACTGGTTAGCACAAAATCGGGTTCCCGAAGCTTTTTCACGAAAACGAAAAGTGCCTCTTGAAATACATCACGGGCATCTTCGGTATTGCCCCGGTACTTGAGCACCATATCCTCTACCATGCGGTAATACTTGCGGTACAGTTCCTCGAAGGCTTCCGGCGCACCTTGGCGCAAGGCAATCAGGTAATCGCTATCAATGGGTATTTCCTGCATATTTTGATTTTAGGTCGTTGTCCTTTAGGCTCAAAGGTAAAAAGCCCCGGCCTATATTTCACCGGGGACTTCGACATGTTAGCTATGAGAAGGAAAAACCCACTAAAATCAAGGGGTGGTTTTTTGGGGTTCGTGATTCGTGAATCGTGATTCGTGGTTGGAGGCAATGTCCGATGACCGATAACATTCAATGACCAATGGCTTACCCATCAAAGGATACAGGCGGGGCGCGGTATCATCTCCCTACCAATACTTGCGGCCCCCCAACTTCGGCATAAGACTCCGTTGGGTAAATCAGTGCTCCTTCTGTTTCCAGTTCGAAGTTGCCGTATCCTTCCAATGCCATTTGAACAATCAAGGATGCGCCTTTTTCAATTCCCAGCTTGGCGCCCGATTCTAATACGATGCTGTTAACTGTTGCTCCAACGTCACCGATGATTGGGTAAATGCCTGATCCTGTTGAAACATCAGGGATGATGACGTTCTGGAAATCGTCGGGCACGCTGCCTTTGCTCCAGTTTTTTGGGCAATTCCAGTTGTCAGCTTGACCCGGCGTCCCCCCCTTCCAGAAATTGGTGTTTTGCGATTGCGCTTGGCTAAAGTTGGTTATGCTTGCGATGAAGATGATGGCGATGATGATGGTTGTGGATTTCATTGTTTCGAGATTTAGCTGTGATTGAAATTGTTGTTTCATGCACATCTATACTCGAAACGGAAAGGGGTTATCAGGATATGCGAAGTTTTTTTGAGAAATATTCACGAAGACTATTGGACATTCAAGAGAATCACCCCAAAGGGCAAACGAATTGCAAAACGCAATCTCATTTTCAACGTGGAAATAGAAACAAGAGTCACCTTATCACGGCTGCATCCCATGCGCAGCCAGTAGGTTCACGAAGCGCTCCTGCTGCCGAAGGCCGTCCCACTCGCTGCTGTATTGGATGACATATTGGTAGCTAAACCCGTCGGAGAGCGCCTTTTCGAGCCAGGTCAGTGCGGACGATTGGTTGCCAGCGAGGGCAGCGAGGCGGGCCAGGGTGTAGTGGTTGAGCTGGCGCATGTTTTCAGGTTGCTGCGCAATTTCGGCTTCGTAAAAACGGATGGCATCGTTATATCGAGCTTGGTAGGTGGCCAGTTTGCCCCGCAGGGCACTCAGCCCCGGCACCGGCTCGAACCGGAAGCGGTCGGCCTTGGAGAGCAGCGAGTCGGCCTCGGCAAATTTGCCAGAAAGGGCGTACAAATCGCCCAATTGAATCCGTTGCAGCAGCTTGATTTGGTTGTTGCGGAGCAAATCCTCCAGCACAGGTATGGCCTCTTCGAACTGGCGGGTTTCGTGGAAAATGTCCACCAGCTCGTACTTGGCAGCCACTTGCGACGAGTCCAAACGAATGGCTTCCTTGAAATGCTGGATGGCCTCGGCTGTGTTTTTATACAGATGCCCGACACGCTCGTGCATGTGGGCCATGGCCGGATAGGTGGTGTCGAACGCCATGATTCGCTCAAATAGCCGGGCGCCATCCCAGTGGCTACCATATTGGTTTTCATTGGCTGCCCAACGGTAGAGCCATTCCGGGTTTTGGGGGAACTGGTTGGCCATTGTTTCATAAAACATGCTCAGTTTGGGGTGGTGATTGAATAAAGCAGCATATTCCACGAGCCATTTTTCCTGTTCTGGGTAGCGCCTTTGGGCGCTCAGCAAATTGTCCATGCGCTCATAAATATCCCTCACCATTTCATCGTCTTCAGGGTTTTCCTTCAGCAATGCCATGTACATTTCCTCTTCCTCCAAGCGGCGCTCCTGCTTTTTATACACATCGGCAAGGTGCAGCTGTAATTGGGGCTCATCAGGCCTGAGCTTTAGGAGTTTGAGCAGTGCCAGTTCGGCCTCTTCGTACCGCTTGAGGTGGTACAGCGTACGGCCTAAGTAATCATAAGCCACCGTGTTTTCTTTGTTGAAATCGAGCACCCTGCGCAAGTATGGTTCGGCTGCCTCATATTCGCCGCCTTTGAAATAATATATGCCTCGTTTCAGGAATTCTTTCTCCGGGGTTGGTTTGGCTTCAAAATCTAATCTGTCTATGACGCCATCTGCATCCATATACACTCTTTCGCTTAGCGGCATTTTCACGGGTTGACCTGCGGCAGTGTTTAATTCCGTTGGAGTAAAAATGATAACTTCCTTTAGCTTTTCCGCTTCGAAAAAGTAATTGTTGGCATCCATGTATTGTGTGCGCTGTACCATGAGGTGGCCCATTCGCTCCTGTGCGGCATAGAGGTTTTTATCAGCCAAAATGGCTTTTTCATAAGCCTTTTCGGCTTTAAGGATATTGTGCTCGTCCATCCAAACGTCGCCGAGGTTTACCCGTGCCTTTGCATAATCCGGCTTTAATTCCAAGGCTTTAATTGCCGATGATTTTGCCTTTTCCAATTGATTTTGCCTCACATATATAATAGCGAGGTTCGAGTACGGAATCGCCCAGTTCGGGGCCAGTTCCACCGCCGTTTGGAAATAAAACCTGGCACTGTCCAATTGGCCAACTTGAAGGAACAAAACCCCGATTTCATTGTGGACGTAGGGTGCCCGGTCGTCCAGCTTCAACGCAGCTCTTTGCTTCTGCATCGGGGAGTCTTTGTCAATGCCCGCAGTGCCCATCTGGAGCAGCAGGCGGTCGCAAACCCCATCGAAATAATACTGCTTTACCTGCATCCGCTTCAGCAGTGAGTAGTCCGGCCCTGCCAGCAGGATGGCAGCTTGCAGCATCCTCGGATAATGGACGTATTCCACCGCCAAGTCCTTGAACTGCCGCTGGGCCAGCTCGTTGGCATCTGCTTCGAGGTAGGCGTTGATGGCCTCCTGCGAGCGGTTGTGCAGCTCCACTACGAGGTACATGGCCAATTCTTCCCGCTTTTTCGGGTCTTTTTGGGCATAGTCCAAGAGGTGTTTCAATGCCGTTTTCTGTTCCCCCAATTTTGCGAAGGCAGCCCGAAAAGTAATCGAGCAGGGCTTCGCTCGACTTCATGGCTTCTTCGAACTCGGCGGAGAGCACCATATCCTTGATATCCGCTGATTTTAGGAGGTAGTCAATCGTCGCATCCTCCAGCCGGGTGGGCTTGCTTGGTTCCAAAAAAATGGGTTGCTCCATGACAGCGCTCGATACATGGACTTCGGCGGCTGCTAACCCGGCAGCATCTGCTGCATCGTCAGCGCCACGGCCCGGCGATGCACCCATGGCCACTGGCGGAGCGGCCATTGCCATCGTTTGGCTGCTGGCCATCTCATGGGCCAACGCAGCCAGTTCCTGCTCATCCACATTGGCCAGTTTGAATAGCTCGTCGCCCACGAAGACAGGGTTCTGCCGTTCCCCCCGGCCTGCTGCGTTCAGCGACTTCTTAATATTGTCCTCCACGTATTTTTCCACCTCGTCAAAATCAACCAACTGGTCTTTTCCCTCATCGGCCAGGCCCTTCAAGCCATTTACGAAGTGATAGGAAAACAGCCCCGGCCACCGCCCCAGCTTGCGTCTTCCAGCGATTTTTGGTCGTGCTTGCAGGCCATGATGCGCACCTCGTTCTCTGCCTGTTTTTCGAGCTCCTTGCCTGTCAGGTTCGTTTTGTCCTTCTCGAGCTTGCCCGACCGGCAGGCGTCCAAGATGATGATGGCCTTCGACTCGCTTTTCACCGACAAGTTGAACCACGATCGTCGAGGTCTTCACCCGCACGGCGGTGTTCCTGTAAATATCCGACGGGGTGTCGAAGGCAATCAGGTAGCCCCGCTCCTTGGGCGTTTCCTTGTCCACGTCGCCATGCCCAGCGTAATAGATGATGGCCCGGTCGCCCTTCTGGGTCTCCTTTTTCAGCCAGTTCAGCCCAGCGTCAATGGCTGCCAGCGTGGCATTCTCGTTGGTCAGCAGCCGGATGTTTTCCTTCGGCAATTCACCCCCCGATTTTGACCGAAGGTACTCGTTGAACACCTCAGCGTCACGGTGCGCAAACTGCAACTGGGGCCTGAAAAATTTGAAATTGGAGATGCCGATGACCAGCGCACGGGTGACGCCCGTTTCATCGCTGTTCAAATCAAGCATTGGCGCACCGCCACGTTCGGATGGGTTTTGCTGCGCAATGGCCGAACCAAAGGCAAAAAGCAATATGACCAAGCTATAATTTCTCATAAATAACTGCTTTTTCGGATTCATCATTCATCATTTATAAATCACCCACCGCATCAATTTCCCCGCCCCATCGAACTGAAAAATCAGCCCACTGAAATCAGTGGCGTTCTTGTACCGCAGCATGGTTCCGCTGCCGAGGTTGACCCTTGCTTGCGGTTCGCCATATTTTTCCAGCACTTTGGCCTGTTTGTCACCTAATTTGATGCCCTTGTTTGTTTGCTTGCTATAGCCCGGCCCCGTCATTTGCAGGAAAGTATCCTTTTTTACCTTATTGCCGCCGCTACCAGTAATGGAAGCATTGGCAAAGACCACGGAAGCGGCATACGATTTAGCGACCAATGTGATTTTATGCTCCTCCCCATCGGCAATCTGCCCCCTGATATCCGTCTTGTTCAACTTGATGCTGGAAAAAGGCAGGTCGTCAATTATCTCTTTACTAAGGTCAATGCCTTGTGGGGGTTGGCTGGTATTTGGTTTTCCACGCAAGGTGTTTTGGTTAGCCTTCGTCAGAAAATGGTTGGCGTTTAATTGAAGTGCTTCCGCAAAATGGGCCTCCGCACCTACTGAGTCACGGGCCAAGGCCCGCAAGATACCAAGCAGCAATACGGCATCGGCATGGGTGTTGGCCCATTCAGGGCTGCCCGTGGCCAGGCGGATGGCACGGTTGGCCGCCACTGTTGCATCTTCCCATTCTAGTTCAGCATTTTCCTTCTGCGAAAGCCCGAGCAGGGCAAGGGCGCAGCCCTCGTTGAGGTGGGCGATGGGGTAAAAAGCGTCGTACTGCCTTGCTTTTTCAAAATAATCCAAAGCCTCCATCAGCTTCTCTTCCCGCAGTTCCTTGTTGTTGTCGCCACGGGTGCCGTTCATTCTGGACTTCACATCCAACTCCACGGGGAATGCAAACTTGTTTTCCGTAGGCGCAAACAACTTAATGGCCGATAAAGTGGACAATACCCCGACGTTGTTATAGATCT
The DNA here is from genome assembly GCA_016714985.1 of Saprospiraceae bacterium. GTDB lineage: Bacteria > Bacteroidota > Bacteroidia > Chitinophagales > Saprospiraceae > UBA6168. Next base: position 251,732 of record JADKBS010000012.1, read on the forward strand.
CCCGGCTTTGGAAGTCTTCCAGCACTTTGAGGTAGTATTCCAAGGCATCGTCGTATAGCTCCAGTGCGGCCAGGAAATTGCCCATTTCAAACAGGTCGAGCAGGTTTTTCAGCTTTTGCTCCGATTGGGCGGCCATCGCCTGGCGCTCTTTCAATTTAGGGTAACGGGATAGTTTTTCATCGGTGAGGTTATAGGTCTCATAGACCTTTTCCATGAATTTCGGAGCGATGCCGAAGGTCGTGAAACCCGCTTGGTAACTAAGGAAGCCTCCAAGGTAATCGGCCTGTACCTCATCTTCCAATTCTTCGTCTTTTACACCGACATCCATCCCAAAACCCTTTGATTCATGGGCAAAATAATCCTCCCAATCGTGCTTTTCGTAGCAATGAACCAACTCGTGGGCAAGGATATTGGCGAGCGCATTGAGGGAATCCTTTCCAAACCCAGCGCAGATATCGTAGGCTTTTTCTTCAAAAACAATGAGTCCCTGCTTCGGATAGGCAACAGCGGGGCCACCGCCAGAGTCCTTCACAAAACGAAGGATTGGTCGCCGGGAGCGGAAGTCGCCTTTTGCGTTCTTCAGTTGGCTGAATACTTCCCGAACCGTTTTCACCTTATAGGAAGGTAGGTCAGGTTCCACAAAAATATCAGGGGCTATCCTGATAACATCCACTTGATTTGGTGGATAAACAAGGCCAAATAATGAGGCTGCGAAGGCAATGATGATTGTTTTCATCGGAATTCAAATTATGGAATTGATTCTATGCACGCTTCATTTGGGCGTGTAATTTTAGGATAAATACTTCGCAATGCGAAAAGGGAATCAGTGGAAGCCGTATTTTTCTAATTTTACCTAAAATCTTGACCCTTTTTAACTGACGCAAATTTGCCGATATGAAAACAGTTTCCATCTCCATTTTCTGCCTTTTTTGCACTTGCCCAACCAGCCACGAAGGGCGGTGCCCCACTGTCCGGCGCTACGCCATTCGGTACCATTAGCAAGGCATTGGTCGTCGGCATTTCCAATTACCAAGACGAGGGCATCACCGATTTGAGGTTCGCCAACCGGGATGCCTCGGAGTTTGCAGCCTACCTGAAAACAAAATCGGGCGGCGGCCTAAAGGAGGAACAAATCAAACTCCTGACCGATGCACAGGCCACAACCGCCCAGATTTACAGCGCACTTGATTGGCTCATAGAGTCCTGTGGCCCCGACGACCAAGCCCTCATCTACTTCTCCGGCCACGGCGACGTGGAAACGAAAACCATTCGGCAGCAAGGGTTTTTGTTGGCCTACGATACGCCCAAGACGAACTACATGATCGGTGCCGTGCGCTTGAGCGACCTCAATGGCTACCTCGAATCCATCGTGCAGGAGCGCAAGGCGAGGGTCATCGTCATCACCGATGCCTGCCGCTCCGGCAACCTCGCAGGTGGTCGTGAGGGGGCATCGGCAACGGCGGCAGCACTCAGCAGCCAGTTCCAGAACCAAGTGAAAATCATGTCCTGCCAGCCCAACGAACTTTCCGTGGAAGGCGAGCAGTGGGGTGGGGGTAGGGGTGTTTTCTCCTACCACCTGATTGACGGCCTCACCGGCCTTGCCGATGCTAACAAGGACAGCACCGTGACGCTGATGGAACTCGAACGCTACCTCGGCAATACCGTGCCCACCGAGACCGATCAGCAGCAGTTCCCGTTCACGGTTGGCGTGAAAACCACCAAGATGGCACAGGTGGATGTACAAGAACTACTGGCCTTGATGGCTAAACGAGATATGCCCGCCCAGTTCGCCCCCATTGCGCCAAAAGGGATGATAGAAGACCTATTGGCCCAGGCGGACACCAGTGTTCAGGAGCTTTATGAGGAGTTCCTAACAGCTGTTGGCGACCAATATTTCCTGCCCTCCGACCTTCGGGAAGGGCGCAAGCCCGGCCGCTCGGCCAGTCAGTTGTATGACCGGTTGGCAAAAGAAGAGGCGCTGCGCCCTGTTCATTCGCTGATGAAGCGGAACTTTGCTGCCGCCTTGCAGGATGAGTCGCAGCGGGCCATCAATGCCTACCTGCGGGCCGACCAGGCGGAGTTGGCCAAGCGATGGAACAATGAAATAGACAGGTACAAAACCAACCCTGTTTACCTCTCAAAAGCCGCATCCTTGTTGGGCGAAGGCCATGTGCTGTACCACCAATTGAAGGCAAAGCAGTATTATTTCGAGGGATTGATAAAGCGGCTGGAAGGCGGGCAAAAGGGCGATACGGTGATGCTGAACGAAGCGCTGGCCTTGGAGTTCAAAGCATTGGAAATGGACAGCGGGGCAGCGTATGTTTACAATGAGATTGGGTTGATTTATGATGAAATTAGGTTGGTTTACAAAGGGAAGAATGATGAAGACAGGAATCAGTATTATTCAAGTTTGCAATTGGGGGCTTATGAGGTGGCGATCGGGTTGGCGCCGAAGTGGGTGGTGCCGGTTTATAATTCGACCAAGACATACAAAGAACTTGGTCAATTTCAAGAAACAAAAGATATGGGGCTTAAAACCATAGCTTTAGATTCCAATTTGGTTGATGTTTATGACTTATTAGGGCATTTATTTTATATTACAAATCAATATGAAAAGAGTATTGAAATGTATTTGAAATTATTAAGATTTAAGCCTGTTGAAATTAGCATATGGCAGTACAACATTGCTTGCTTAAATTCTTTGCTTAACCGCCCAAAAGAATCAATTTTCTGGTTAGAAGAATCGATAAAAAACGGATTTGAATATTCCACAATCATGCAGGATGCAGACCTTGAAAACTTGCAAAAAATCTCAGAGTTTAAATTTTTGATGAATAAATATTTTCCGAACGAGAAAAAATGAACATAACTTTTGGCTTGTATGATTATTGGTTACATTTGCAAATGCTCGGATTTTAGTTCTGCTTTGGAATAAAACATCTTTTATCAAATACTTCTATCATGAAAAAGACATTCGTTTTCAGCTTTTTGGCAGCATCTGCGTTAGTGATACTTTCTTTTACTACCACAACGGGGGGGGGGGTAAAACTGACCTGATTAGGCTCAACAAATTATCTCCAGAATCTTCTGAAATCACCACCAGGGTTTTAATTTCAGGCTGTGCAGGGAGCAACTTAATTGCTAATAGCACATTGATAACACCCAATTACGAATACGTACGTGGGGATACAACAGAAAAAGTCAAAGGCTTTGCGGTTCCAGCTAACAATGGCACAATTACTTGGGAGGTATTAGTGCCGGGAGATGAAGTCAATTCATCCTACACCTTGAAGTTTAAAGATGCAAACGATAAAGTAATTAGTCACGAAAATGGTACAAACTGCATTGGGGTGGGGTCAAATACAATACGGGTACTTGGCGTTCAAAAGAGTTTGCAATAACTTTTGAATTTCCTTCCAATAACTTCAATTTTCACAAAAAGATGTTTGCAAAAATGGGCGACTGGTTTACCAGCCGCCCATTTTTGTATCCTAATGTTGTATCGATTATTTGCCCATTCTTTCCAAAAATGCAGCGTACATTTGGTTCGTTAGTTCATTATTACCGCCTAATTTCATGGCTTTTTGATACCTTTCGGTGGCTGTTGCATTAAGTTCTTTTGATTCAAATTCGATGGCTTCCATCAATAATTTTTGAGTTGGGCTTGCCTTAGCATATTCATTGTCTTTATTTAAAGTTGCCAATATGCTTTCAGGCTCATTCGATGTTACAAAAGTAAAACTAACTACCTTCGATGTGGTTTTGCTGTCTTTGTCTAGCATCACTTGAGCATGGCAAACTTGCCCAGCTTTAATTGCCAATTGAGTGGGGTCAAAACTAAAGGAAGCAACAGAAGTCGTGGCTGAAATAATTGGCGCTTCCTTGGAATTTTGATAGACAATCAACTTATAGGTTGAACCTGCTTTTAATGCAGTCCAATTAAAAGTTACGTGATTAAGCAGGATTTTCCCCTTTAATGGAAAATTAATCAAAATGGAATCTTTGTCACCCCAAGCTTTTTTCTTGGTTGAATCTGTTCTGACAAACCCCTTCGCCGCAAACGCCATCTTCGCAAACCTAGAGGTCACCCCGTTCGCCTGCACGTCTTTCGACAGCATGGCCATCTGGTGGGTGCCTTTTTTGTTGACAGCTAGCGAGCGGTCGTCGCAGACAAGGGTGAAATTGGCCTTTTTGCCAACCACCACTGTGGCATCGTCCGATAGCACCATGCCGGCGGTCACGGATTTGGGGGTTGGGTTGCCCGGTTCAGTAAAGGTCACTTTCCCGCTCACATCCGAGACGATGCAGCCTGATGCCTCGTCCAAGTTGATGCTTTGGGAAAAGGAGTGGATGTTGGTGATGGCAAATAACAGTACAAAGGCCACCAGTTTTGAAATCGCCGTTTTCATTTTTAAAAAGTTTTAAGTGAAACAAGGTAGCAGTTGAAGTCTTTATCGGTGGGCCTTAGAAGTGTTTTGGACTGCAATGATAGTTGTTTATCCCAAAAAACGCTTGTGGTTACCAGGTCGGGGCCTTGTCTTTCGATGGGCGTTTTCACGTTGGGCCCCATAGTGATGCTGTTCATTTATCCGGGAAATAGCTGCGTATCAGGTCGGCGAAGGTTGGCATTTGGCGGACTTCAACCAGTTTTTTTTCAAAGGTAATTGATTCCCAATCGTCAAAGCCTTTTTGGAGTGATTGCCTAAGCCATTCCAATGAAATTTCATGCTGGCCTTGGCTCGCTTTTAAGAGTGCGAGGTTGAAATAGCTTTCTGGATAATTGGAATCCATGGAGATAGCATGAACAAACAAACCCTCTGCTTCAAGGGTTTGCCCCATTTCCAACCTCACCAATCCCAGGTTGTTGATGGCCATGACATTTCCTGGACTGAATTGGATGGCCAAATCCCCATGAATCAAGGCATTATCGTAATCCCCGGCCAACCTGAATGAATGGCAAAGGTTGCTTTGTGGCATGCTCCAGTTAGGCGCCTGCGCAGCTGCAAGTTGGAACTGCTCCAGCGACTGTTCAAGCTGGCCTAGTCGGGAGTAAATGACTCCCATTTCATTGACAACGAAAGCTGCTTCCGGCTCAATGGCAAGGGATAGTTGTTGATTTTCAAGTGCCAGCATCAGTAAGCTGGTGTCCTTTTGTTGTTCACCCTCGAAGCGATGCAATAGGCCTTGGAAATAGAGCTTCTTCAACATCAACAAAGGATGTAGGTAATGCTTCTCACCGAGCAAGGCACCAGCAAGTTCGAGGTAGCGGGGATAGAGGCGGTAGCGCTTGTCATTCTTGCGCCGCTCAATTTCCCGAATGTCGGAGCGAAGGTAGGCATTGAGGGCTTGCTGCACCTCATCCTGCAAGGCTGCCGCCAAATTGCGGCGCATATTGCCAAAAATAGGGGATAACCCTGGAATTTGGGTCAAGCTATCATAAAGGCTTGCGGCGCAATGGCTGGCAGGTTCGAGCAAGCGGCCCAATTTTATGGCAATCACAAAATCTTGGTAAAGCTGCCTTTCATGGTCGCCCAATTTCTTGAACAAATCGTCTTCTATTTCAGAGGTTTCAAGGTGAACAATGGAAGGGAACATGCCATCCCTGAGCAGTCTAAGCTTGGCAAGGGCAGCCTTGTCAACCTTGGATATTACCTTGTCTTTGCCATCGTAGTTGATGGAAAGCTGGGTCGGCCAGGTCTCTGGTGCTGCTTTTTGCTTGTTGATGAAATGCACAAGCTCCCTCATGGTCACCACCTCGTTGCCGTTGCGGTCTGCCATTCCCAACAGCCCATCGAGCAGCATATTGTTCAGGCTGATTTTGGAGCGGGCTATTTCATTGGACTTGTGCCGACCCCGGCTTCACATCCCCATATCCAGCAAAATAGATAATGGCTTGGCCACCGGCCACGTGTTCGAACAACCAATCCAGTGCAGCAGCGAAACGGGCATTGGTCGCTTCTTCGTTGGTCAACAAAATATAATCAGATTCGCTCAGCCCACCGCCCGCTTCCGACCTCAAAAATGCGGCAAAAGCCTCGGCATCGTGATGGGCGAGTTTCAGGTCTGGAATGTCTGCATCTTGGTAGTGTGAAATACCTACGATTACTGCTTTTGTTTTGATGGCCCCATGCGTGTTGGATTGCGCATTAAGCGGGAGGGTGCTGCCTGTTAAAAAGCACCAAAGCAGTAGGCATATCTGAGTGGTTGTTGATTTCAATTGGCAAAAGTTTAAACTACATTGGATTAATCTTGTGGTGGACTATGGGTTATCCGGGAGTATTTTTTTAGTTTTTTCACCTTTGAAAAAAAAGGGTTGACCTGAACTGCGTGAACTTTTCAGGAGAAATGTTTCTGCGTCCCGGTCGGCGAAGCGCAGGTCGGGGATGTCCTTGTCCTGGTAGTCGGAGATGCCGATGACGACGGCACGGGTGACTGACGATTTTGGATGGACGATTGACGATTGGGGAAGCGGGGTTGCGCCTTTGTCGGTTTGGGCGAAAAGGGCGAAGTTGATAGCAATGAAGAGGATGGGGAGGTGGTATTTCATTTTCATTGGGTTTTTAGTCTTTGGCTTGGTCAGGGAAGTATTTTTTCATAAGTTCTTTCCACTCTGGAAGGGCGCGGATGTTGGCGAGGTCAGGGTCAAACTGGAGCCAATCGTAATCATAGGTCTCGTCGCCCATCGTGAGCGATTTTTCCAAGACCTCAAAAGCGTGCTTCGGCTGGCCAATAATGGCGAGGATACAGGCAAACCCGTAGTGGTTCACCCCGGAGGCGGGGTCGAGTTCGATGGCCTTTTTGCCATAGGATTCCGCTTTGCCGGCTTGGCCGAGATAGGCATAGCAGGCACCGAGGTTTATATACAAAAAGTCATAGGTTGGGTCAATTTCGATTGCTTTCAGCATGACCTGTAGTGCTTCCTCATTCCGGTCGGCATAAAAAAGTGCAAGTCCCAAATTGCTGTAGAGCAAAATGTCGTCAGAATGGTATTCAATGCCTTTTTTGTAAACTTCGGCAGCATTGTTCCATTCCCGTTTAGCAAAATGATAGGCAGCCCTTGAACTGAATGCATAAAACGATGTTGAGTCCAGCCTTACAACATACTCGATATATGGCAAGGATTCTTCAATCATGCGAAACCTACTGTTCAAAAAATAGGCAATATCGCTGGCGGGAATTGCCCAGTTTGGGAGCATCTCCATTGCCCTGCGGGCGCAGTATTCCGCTGAATCAACTTGCTCGAGGTTGTAAGCAAAGGCCTTGCTCATCTGCCACCATGCTTGTGGAAGGTCAGGCTGAAATCGGAGGGCTTCCCGGAAAAGCCCCAACGCCTTTTTGCCGCGTTCAATGTCCCTTTTGTTGTCGTATTGAATGAGCAGATAGCCCTCGAAAAACAGTTTCCTCGCTTGCAATATGGGGAACATATAGTGCTGTTCGCCAAGAAGACTTGCTGCCCGGTTTAGATAGTGGGGATATGGTCGGAATTGGTCAGCCAACACTTTTTTTGAAACTGATTTTTTGGTTCCATCCGATTTTAACCAGCCGTTCATCACTTGCTGTGCATCATCCTGCAACGCCGCCGCATAGTTCCGCCGCATGGCATTGTGCAGCCGCTCCATTTTTGGCTCCGCAATAAGGCGCTCGTAGTAGGCATCGGCGCAAGCTCCCGACGGCTCTAAAAACACTTTGTCCTTCAAGGCTTTTTTGAACAATCGGTACAGTTCTCGAATGGTCGTGTCCACCGTCGCCAGCACGTCTTCTTCGATGCCCCTCGAATCGGTCGGACTGAAAATGGGCAGTTGCCCCGCCTTGTTTTTCTTCACTTGCGCCAGCATGTCCGGGAAGACCGTCGCCAGCTTTTCCGTACGGTTGCCCACGGTCATCGGTACTTGGCTCTGCGGGGCGACTTCACTGGTCACGTGGTCGTCGAGGTAGCGCCCTATTTCCATCAGGTTCACCGAAGCATCGGCGTTGCCGTCGGCCATGCCGTACAGCCCGTCCACGAGGTGGAAGCTGAAAGCTCCCCTGCCGCCGCCCCACTGTTCGCCCTCGATGCTGTATTCGTTGGGCTGGCAGGAGAGTATCTTGATTTCGTTGGCGAATTGCTGAGCGAGATTCTGGCTGGTAAGCTGCGAGCCACCGATGGTATTGCCCGCCAGCTTGCCACTGCGGCAGGCGTCGGTGATGACGATGACCCTCGACTTGTTCTCCATGCTCAGGGTCGAGACGACTTCTTTCAGGAAAAATATCGGATAAGCGCCCGACACATAAGCCTGCGGCGGCGAGTCCCAGCAGAGCAGGAACCCTTGCTGGCTGCGGGTTTTGGTTTCCACGTCGCCGTGGCCGGAGAAGTAGATAATGGCTTGGTCACCCTCCTTGCTTTCGTCCATTAGCCAGCCGAGCGCTGCGTCGAACTGGGCGGTGGTGGCGTCCTTGTTCGTTAGCAGCTTGAGGTGGTCGCCATCCAGCGAGCCGCCCGCCGGGGAGCGCAGGTAGTTGGCGAAGGCCTCGGCGTCCCGGTCGGCAAAGCGCAGGTCGGGGATGTCCTTGTCCTGGTAGTCGGAGATGCCGACGACGACGGCACGGGTGGAGGTGCTGCCGAGGTCGATGACTTGGGCGGTGGCAAAAATGTTCATAAAAAGAAGGACAATCGCAAGCAGATTTTTCATATTGATTTCGCTTTGTTTCATTTGATATTCATAATTCGAGCCTGTTCCGGCAGGTGCTTTTTTACCATTTTTTTGAACATGCGTGTGTCTCGGATGGCGTCGAGGTTGGGATTGAAAAGGGTCGGGTAAATCCACATCGCAGGGCCGGGTTTCCAGCCCGCTTGCAAGGCTTTTTCCAACCAGTCGAGGGCGGCATCACTGCGCTTGCAGGCGGCCAGGGCGCAGGATGTCCAAAAACAGAAATCCGGCAGGTCATCGGATTTCAACCGCTCCGTTTCGATGAAGGCCTGGAAGGTGTCCCCTGGCTCGGTTCGCAGCCGGGCGATGAGTTGATAATAAAATGCAGGATTGTACCACCAACCGGCTTTGTTTTCCAACAGTTTTTGAAATGCCTCCTGTGCTGTCCTTTCGTTTCCCTGCATCGAAAGGGTTTGGCCCAGCAGAAGCAGGGCTTGAGGATTGGTCGAATCTTCTTTGAGCCATTCATTGGCGGCTAAAAAAGCAGAGTCAAGTTGCCCTTGCCGTTGATAAGAAATTATAAGTTCATTGTACAACGCCTTGTCTCCAAGAGCTATCCCACTGCGACAAAGTCCCGGTACAGTCGCTATGTTTTTTTTCAAGAAGTAAAGCCTGTACACGGCAAGTTGCGCATATCCTTCCGATATCAAGGGGCTTGACTCGATAAGTTTCATAGCGGTTTGCTCTGCCAGTTCAAATTCTCCGAGGTCGCAATAAACCGGACTTAGTGCGCGGTATAACATTGGAAATTTACCTTCGGACAGTTCCAAGCCCCTCATCAAGGCGGCCTTTGCTTCTTCGTTTCGACCATGCCGCCAAAGTATATTTCCGAGGTAAAGTATGTAAGTAACTGGCACCCGCCCTGGGTTGACCCGCTCATAATCTCGCATCCTTCGGAGGTACTCTTCCAACCAAAACTTGCTTTCTTTGCCACTTGTTCTCATGCTCAGTTCCCGGTAAATGGGCAAAAAAGTGGAGTCCAATTCTGTGGCTTTATTTAGAATTGGAATCCCCTTGACTGTATCGCTCATACTAGAAGCTGTCCACCTGCCAAGGAAGTAAATCGGCATGACCCACTCTGGCGACAAAGCCACGGCCTTTTCAAAGTTGGGACCACACAATTCGGGCATTTGCATCATCCCCCAAAACTGCAAATACCCTTTTTCAAAATACAGATACGCCGCATCTGCATCGAAGCTAAGCGCGGTGTCGAGGCAGGCGAGCTGGCGGCGCAGCAGGGTGTCCGCCGGGATGCCGGGATGGTTCTCGGCCCGCAGGGTTTTGCTGCGAAAAAAATACTCCCGCGCTTTCAGGAAGCGGTACATGTAATGCTTTTCGCCAAGCAGTTCCGCCGCCCGTGCGAGGTAGGCGGGCAGGTGGTCGTACCTCGAAACGGGCGAAAAAGCATCGTCCACAATCTGTGGGTCAGTGGCCAGCAATTGGTTGATAACGACCTGTGCTTGGTTTTGCAGGGCGGCGGCGAGGTTGCGGGTCATTGCCCCGTGCAATTTGGACATTTCCGGCGCTTGGATGAGGCACAGGTAAAGGTCGTTGGCCGAATTGCCGGATGAATCGAGCAGGTTCCCGCTTTCCAGCGCCGCCTCAAAACGGCGATAAAGTTCCCGCAGGGTACTGTCCGCATTGGCAAGCAGGGCATCCTCCATGCCCCTCATCGAACCGGGCGAAAGGGCGGGCGGCGGCAGTTTGGCCTCCCGAAAAGCAGTGAGCGTGGGCGCATCAACATTGGCCAGCACCGTGCCCCGGCTGCCGACGGCCATCGGGATTTGGCTTTGCGGGGCAGCATCGGCGGGCACTTTTTCTTCGAGGTATCGTCCCGTTTCGAGGAGGCTGACCGCACCGTCGGCGTTCGCATCCGCCGCCCCGACGAGGGCATTTAGCAAATGGAAGGAAAAACAGCCGCGCCCGCCGCCCCACTGTTCGCCTTCGAGCGAGAACTCGTCGGGCTGGCAGGAGAGGATTTTGACTTCCTTGGAAAATTGCTGCGCCAGTGCGGAGGTCGTGGCCTTCGAGCC